>NZ_JAHYCA010000001.1:0-232994 GCF_019430905.1 Billgrantia antri
ATTACCTGATCGATTGTTAAAGAGCGTCTCGCTTGCTGTCGGGGCCGTGAGGCCTCGCCAGCGCCCTGCGAGGAAGGCGTATTCTACTGAAGCGCCGGAGTTTGTCAACTCTCTTCGAGGCCGCCACCGAAATGACCCTGGCATCGAAGACCGGCCTGGGCCGGCGACCGCAAGCCCGCTTGCGGACTTGCTTTCGAGTGGGGCGCATTCTACCGAATCCGCCGCGGGCGTCAAGTGCGAATTTTACGAAGCGAATCGTAAAACTCAAAGCAAGACAGCCACTTACCACTCTTCCCACCGCCTGCAACGTTGCCCGTCGCCGGCAGCGGATGCGTACTTTACGGGCTGCCCAGTAATGACGCAACCCTTTGCGTCAAAAAAATATAGCTCAGGTTTCTGACAGCAGCCATGACTGCGATCAATTTTCTCACCTTCAGACGCAGGTAACGAGATGCATCAGATGATGAAGAGTTCGACGAATCGATGTACCGGCGTGGCTTCCAGCTGTGCTTGATTGCTGCACAACGAGAATATTCGCTCGCAGCGACCGTCGGGGAAGCGCGTGGCCAGGTTGCGCCGAAACTTCTCCTCTAGCATGGGAATGCCTTCGTCGCGACGTCGTCGATGTCCGAGTGGATACTCCACTTCGACGCACTCCGTAGCGCTGCCGTCGCGGAAGAACACCTGGATGGCGTTGGCGATAGAGCGCTTGTCGGCAGCCAGATAGTCTTGGGTGTAGCGGGGTTCCTCTCTTACTTTCATCTTCCCGCGCAGGGTATCTATCAGCGGATGCTGATGATGAAAATCGTCTTCGTAGTGCTCGGCGGTCAGGTCACCAAAGATGAGCGGCACAGCCACCATGTACTGCAAGCAGTGGTCACGGTCCGCCGGGTTGGCCAGCTTGCCCTCCTTGGAGATGATGCGGATCGCCGACTCATGGGTGGTGATGACGATACGCTCGATCTCATCGAGGCGGTCCTTGACCTGGGGATGCAAGCGCACTGCAGCCTCGCAGGCAGTCTGGGCATGGAATTCTGCCGGGAAGGCGATCTTGAACAGGATGTTTTCCATCACATAGTTGCCGAACTCACGCTGGAAGCGAAACTTCCTCTCCCCTTCAGGTTTGATCGCCTGATCCTTGTTGGTCTTCGAGAAGAGCACGTCGTAGAAGCCCCATTGTGGCGCACTGAGCACCCCGGGTATGCCCATCTCACCACGCAGGGCAATATCGGCCAGGCGCACGCCACGAGAAGTGGCATCTCCCGCCGCCCAGCTCTTGCGTGAGCCGGCGTTGGGCGCATGGCGATAGGTACGCAGACTCTGACCGTCAGCCCAAGCGTGCGACAGAGCCGACATCAGTTGATCCCGACTCGCCCCCATCAGATGGGCGGCCACCGCTGTGGATGCCACCTTGACCAGGACCACATGATCCAGGCCAACCCGGTTGAAGGAGTTTTCGAGCGCTAGCACTCCCTGGATCTCATGAGCCTTGATCATGGCCTCGAGGACGTCGCGCATGGTCAACGGCGCCTCGCCCTGGGCGACTCGCTTTTGCGAGAGGTGATCCGCCACGGCGAGAATGGCACCCAGGTTGTCGGAGGGATGCCCCCACTCGGCGGCAAGCCAGGTGTCGTTATAGTCGAGCCAGCGCACGATGCAGCCGGTATCCCAGGCAGCCTTGACAGGATCCAGGCGGAAGGAGGTGCCCGGCACCCGGGCACCATGGGGCACGACGGTGCCTTCGACGAGCGGCCCCAGGTGCTTGGTGCATTCCGGGAAGCGCAACGCCAACAGGCCACAGCCCAGGGTATCGATGAGACAGTTGCGTGCGGTATCCAGCGCCTCGTCGCTCTCGATCCGATAGTCGAGAACGTAGTCGGCGATCATCTGCAGTTCAGGGTCGTAATCGGGACGGACGTTGCGTTCGACGGTGGCGCTCATGCTCCCTCCTGTCGCAGGCTCGATGTCGTCTCCTCACTATAGAAAACGCCCCAAGCCTTGCGACCCGGGGCGAAGCCTATAAGGCTAATGCCTAGAACGAATCGCCGGGCACACGCACCCAGCCTTCCATCAACACCCGGGCGCTGCGGCTCATCACCGCCTTGGTTGCCGTCCACTGGCCGTTGGGCTGAGAGGCTTCCGCCCCCACTCGCAGCGTGCCCGATGGATGCCCGAAGTGAACCGAGTTGCGTTCGCCGCCGCCCGCCGCCAGGTTGACCAGGGTGCCGGGCACCGCCGCCGCCGTGGCGATGGCGACCGCTGCCGTGCCCATCATGGCGTGGTGCAGCTTGCCCATTGAGAGCGCGCGCACCAACAGGTCGATGTCACTGGCCTTGATCGCCTTGCCGCTCGAAGCGACATAGTCGGACGGCGGCGCAACGAAGGCCACCTTGGGCGTGTGCTGCCGCTCGGCCGCCTCGGCAACGTCAGAGATCAGTCCCATGCACACCGCGGCATGGGCGCGAATCGACTCGAACATCGCCAACGCCCTGGTGTCGCCGTTGATCGCCTCCTGCAGCTCGGTACCGCTGTAGCCAATCGCTTCCGCATTGACGAACACGGTGGGAATACCAGCATTGACCATTGTTGCCGAGAGGGTGCCCACCCCCGGCACCTCGAGTTCGTCGACGAGATTGCCGGTAGGGAACATCGCACCTTCGCCGTCGGCCGGATCCATGAACTCGACCGCCACCTCGGCGGCCGGGAAGGTCACGCCGTCGAGCTCGAAGTCGCCGGTCTCCTGCACCTCGCCGTTCGTGATTGGTACACGCGAAACGATGGTCTTGCCGATGTTGGCCTGCCAGATCCGCACCGTGGCCAGGCCGTTCTCGGGGATTCGCGACGAATCCACCAGGCCATTGCTGATGGCAAAGGGACCCACTGCCGCCGAGAGATTGCCGCAGTTGCCGCTCCAGTCGACAAAGGGCTTGTCGATGGAGACCTGGCCGAACAGGTAGTCGACATCGTGCTCGGGGCTTTCACTCTTCGACAGGATCACCGTCTTGCTCGTGCTGGAGGTGGCCCCGCCCATGCCATCGATCTGCTTCTGATAGGGGTCGGGGCTACCGATAACGCGCAGCAGCAAGGCATCACGGGCCGGGCCGGGCTTGCGTGCCTCCTCGGGCAGGTCGTCCAGACGGAAGAAGACGCCTTTGCTGGTCCCGCCGCGCATATAGGTGGCGGGAATCTTGATTTGAGGGACATGTGCCATGAGGTTCATTTCCTGAAGGGAGGAGCGCCCGGCAAGAACCGGGGCGCTCACATTACGCATGGGTCAGGCCGTCGCTTCGGTTTCGGACTCGAGGAAGTCCTGGGCGAAGCGCTGCAGCACGCCGCCGGCCGAATAAACCGTGACCTCCTCGGCGGTATCCAGGCGGCAGATCACCGGCACCCGATCGACTTCGCCGGTCTTGCGATGGATGACCAGCTCGAGGGTCGCCCGGGGAGCAGGCTTGCCCTCCACGTCATAGGTCTCGGTGCCGTCGAGCTGCAAGGTGTGACGCGTGGTGCCTTCCTCGAACTGCAGCGGCATCACACCCATACCGACCAGGTTGGTGCGGTGGATGCGCTCGAAGCCCTCGGCGACGATCGCCTCCACTCCGGCCAGTGCCACGCCCTTGGCTGCCCAGTCGCGCGAGCTGCCCTGACCGTAGTCGGCCCCGGCGATGACGATCAGCGGCTGGCCGCGCTCCATGTAGGTCTCGATGGCCTCCCACATGCGCGTCACCTTGCCTTCCGGCTCGATGCGCGCCAGCGAGCCCTGGATCACGTCACCGTTGTCATCGCGCACCATCTCGTTGAACAGCTTCGGGTTGGCCAGTGTGGCGCGCTGGGCTGTGAGGTGGTCGCCGCGGTGGGTGGCGTAGGAGTTGAAGTCCTCCTCCGGCAGGCCCATCTTCGCCAGGTACTCGCCCGCCGCGCTGTCCAGCAGGATGGCGTTGGAGGGCGACAGATGGTCGGTGGTGATGTTGTCGGGCAGGATTGCCAGCGGACGCATGCCCTTCAGCGCTCGCTCGCGCGCCATGTTGCCCTCCCAGTAGGGCGGCCGGCGAATGTAGGTACTCTGCGGGCGCCAGTCGTAGAGCGGGCTCTTGGCCTGTTCCACCTCGTCGAGGTTGAACATCGGGATGTAGACCTGCTTGAACTGCTCCGGCTTGACGTACTCGCCAACGATGGCATCGATCTCCTCGTCGCTGGGCCACAGATCCTTGAGCGTGACCGGCTTGCCGTCCTTGTCATAGCCCAACGCGTCCTTCTCGATGTCGAAGCGCACGGTACCGGCAATGGCGTAGGCCACCACCAGCGGTGGCGAGGCGAGGAAGGCCTGCTTGGCATAGGGATGTATGCGTCCGTCGAAATTACGGTTCCCGGAGAGCACCGCCGTGGCGTAGAGGTCGCGGTCGATGATCTCCTGCTGGATCTCCGGGCGCAGCGCGCCGGACATGCCGTTACAGGTGGTGCAGGCATAGGCCACGATGCCGAAACCGAGCTTCTCCAGCTCGGGCAACAGCCCGGCCTCTTCCAGATAGAGACGCGCAACTTTCGACCCTGGAGCGAAGGAGGACTTCACCCACGGCTTGCGCAGGAGGCCCAGTTCGTTGGCCTTCTTGGCCAGCAGCCCCGCCGCCACCACGTTGCGCGGGTTGGAGGTGTTGGTACAGCTGGTGATGGCGGCGATGATCACCGCGCCGTCGGGCATTCGGCCAGCCCTCTCTTCGGCCAGCGCCTGCTCGAGGTTCGTGGCGATGCCGCGCTCGGCCAGCGCCGAGGTCGGCAGACGACGATGCGGGTTGGAGGGGCCGGCTAGGTTGCGCTCGACGCTGGAGAGGTCGAAGGTGAGTACGCGTTCATACTCGGCGCCTTTCAGGTTGTCGGCCCACAGCCCCACGGTCTTGGCATAGTGCTCCACCAGCGCCACCTGCTCCGGTTCGCGTCCGGTGATGGTCAGGTAGTCGAGGGTCTGCTGGTCGATGTAGAACATCGCCGCGGTGGCACCGTACTCCGGCGTCATGTTGGAGATGGTGGCCCGGTCGCCGATGGTCAGGCTCTCCGCACCTTCGCCGAAGAACTCCAGGTAGGCGCCCACCACCCGCTCCTGGCGCAGGAACTCGGTAATGGCCAGCACGATGTCGGTGGCGGTAATGCCCGGCTGACGCTTGCCGGTCAGCTCCACGCCGACGATGTCGGGCAGGCGCATCATCGAGGGACGGCCGAGCATCACGGTCTCGGCTTCGAGCCCGCCGACGCCGATGGCGATCACGCCCAAGCAGTCGATGTGCGGGGTGTGGCTGTCGGTGCCCACGCAGGTATCGGGATATGCCACACCGTCGCGCGCCTGGATCACCGGCGACATTTTCTCCAGGTTGATCTGGTGCATGATGCCGTTGCCGGCAGGGATCACATCGACGTTCTTGAACGCGGTGCGCGTCCAGTCGATGAAGTGAAAGCGATCCTCGTTGCGGCGATCCTCGATGGCACGGTTCTTGTCGAACGCCTGAGGGTCGTCGCCGCCGCACTCCACGGCCAGTGAGTGATCGACGATCAGCTGGGTCGGCACCACCGGATTGACCTTGGCCGGGTCGCCGCCCTTCTCGGCAATGGCATCGCGCAGTCCGGCCAGGTCGACCAGCGCCGTCTGGCCGAGGATGTCGTGGCACACCACCCGCGCCGGGTACCAAGGGAAGTCAAGGTCGCGGCGCCGCTCGATCAGCTGTTTGAGCGCATCGGTCAGCAGTTCCGGCTCGCAGCGGCGCACCAGCTGCTCGGCCAGCACGCGAGAGGTATAGGGAAGCGTGTCGTAGGCACCGGGCTGGAGCTCCTCGACGGCCGCACGCACGTCGAAATAGTCCAGCTCGGTACCGGGAAGCGTTTTACGATATTGAGTGTTCATGTCGACGGTCTTCGCGTGGTAGAGGGTAAAGCAGCGTAAAAGGCGGCCCTCAGGCCGCCTTGGATAGGTAGAAGCTCAGTCGCGCTCCTCGATTGGCACCCACTCGCTCTTCTCCGGGCCGATATAGTCGGCGCTGGGGCGAATGATGCGGTTGTTGGCACGCTGCTCGAAGACATGGGCACACCAGCCGGTCACGCGCGAGCAGACGAAGATCGGAGTGAACAGCTTGGTGGGAATATCCATGAAGTAGTAGGCGCTGGCATGGAAGAAATCGGCGTTGCAGAACAGCTTCTTCTCGCGCCACATGACTTCCTCGACTCGCTCGGATACCGGATAGAGGACCGTGTCGCCCACGTCCTCGGCCAGTTTTTTCGACCACTGCTTGATGATGGCGTTGCGCGGGTCGGATTCGCGATAGATCGCGTGCCCGAAGCCCATGATCTTCTCCTTGCGTTCGAGCATGCCCATGATCTTTTGCTCGGCCTCTTCCGGCGACTGCCAGTTCTCGATCATGTCCATGGCCGCCTCGTTGGCACCGCCGTGCAGCGGGCCACGCAGCGAGCCGATGGCACCGGTCACGCAGGAGTGCATGTCGGAGAGGGTCGAGGCACACACCCGAGCGGTGAAGGTCGAGGCATTGAATTCGTGCTCGGCATACAGGATCAGCGAGACGTTCATCACCCGCGCGTGAAGCTCTGACGGTGCCTCACCGCGCAGCAGATGCAGGAAGTGAGCGCCCACCGACTCGTCGTCGGTCTCGGTCTCGATGCGCACGCCGTCGTGGCTATAACGGTACCAGTAACAGATGATCGAAGGCAGCACAGCGAGCAGTCGGTCGGAGACGTCCTGCTGCTCATCGAAGCTCTCCTCGGTCTCGAGGTTGCCAAGCATCGAGGCGCCGGTGCGCATCACGTCCATGGGATGGGCACTGGCCGGAATCTGCTCGAGCACGGTCTTGAGCGCTGCCGGCAGGCCACGCAGCCCCTTGAGCTTGCTGACGTAGGCATCGAGCTCGGCCTGGTTCGGCAGCTTGCCCTTGAGCAGCAGGTAGGCCACTTCCTCGAAGCGCGCCTTCTCGGCCAGCTCCTTGATATCGAAGCCGCGATAGGTCAGGCCGGAACCGGTCTTGCCGACGGTACACAGGGCCGTACTGCCGGCGCTCTGGCCGCGCAGGCCGGCACCACCGATGGGTTTGTCTGACATGTCGTGTCTCCTTGATATGGCGTGTTGTTGTCGGCGTGACTGGTCGGACTCAGGTGTCCGCGCCTTTTTCGGCAAACAGTGCATCGAGCTTCTGCTCGAAAGCGTGGTAATTGAGGAAGTCGTAGAGCTCGTCGCGGGTCTGCATCAGCTCGACCACGTCACGCTGATGGCCATTGTCGCGGATGCTCTGGTAGACCTTGAGGGCTGCAGCATTCATGGCGCGGAAGGCCGACAGGGGATAGAGCACCATGCGACAGCCCACCTCGGCGAGCTCCTGCTGGCTGAACAGCGGCGTGGCGCCGAACTCGGTGATGTTAGCCAGAATCGGTGCATCGACTCGCTCGCAGAACGCGCGGTAATCGTCCAAGGTATGCACCGCCTCGGCGAAGATGGCATCGGCCCCCGCCTCGATGCAGGCATTGGCACGGTCGATGGCGGCGTCCAGCCCCTCCTTCTGGAAGGCATCGGTACGCGCGATCAGGTAAAAGTCAGCGTCGATGCGTGCATCGGCAGCCGCCTTGATGCGATCGACCATCTCCTGCCTGGAAACGATCTCCTTGTTGGGGCGGTGCCCGCAGCGCTTCTGCGCCACCTGATCCTCGAGGTGCACGGCAGCCACACCGGCGCGCTGCATCTCCTTGACGGTGCGGGCAATGTTGAAGGCTCCGCCCCAGCCGGTGTCGATATCCACCAGCAGTGGCAGGTCAGTAGCGCCACAGATGCGGTGCGCGTCCTGGGCCACGTCATTCATGGTGGTCATGCCCAGGTCGGGTAGGCCGAACGAGGCGTTGGCCACGCCGCCGCCGGACAGGTATATCGCCTGGTGACCGACCCGCTCGGCCATCATCGCGGTGTAGGCGTTGATGGTGCCGACGATGGGCAGCGGACGATTGGCTTCGAGGGCGGCGCGGAAACGAGCGCCGGGGGTGGGTTGCGTCATGGTAGGTTCCTCTGTGATCTGCTCGCTGGCCTCAAGCGGTCGCCTCGGCCTGCTCCTTGAGAATCTCGGCATAGCGGTCGGCCACGTTGGCCCGCGAGGCGCTGACGTGGCGGCGCATCAGCAACTCGGCCAACTCGGCATCGCCCGCTTCGATGGCATCGACGATGCGATGGTGTTCGACGAAGGCGCGCTGAGGCCGGGTGCCGCTGGCACTGAACTGGGTGCGATAGAGCCTGACCAGGTAGTAGAGGTCGTCGCACAGCATCGTCATCAGCATGCGATTATGGCTGCCTAGGACGATGCGGTAGTGGAAGTCCAGGTCGCCCTCGCGCTGATAGTAGGCCTCGCCGCTCTTGAGGTCGGATTGACGCTCATGCAGCGCCAGCACTTCGCGCAAGCCGGCGATTTCCTCGCGGGTCATGTGCTCGGCGGCAAGTCGAGCTGCCATGCTCTCGAGCGCCTCGCGCACATCGAACAGCTCGAGCAGCTCTTTCATCGACAGCTTGACCACCCGCGCCCCGACGTGCGGCACGCGCTCGATCAGGCGGTGAGCTTCCAGGCGGCGCATTGCCTCGCGCAGTGGACCGCGGGAAATTCCGTAGGCCTTCGACAGGCCTGGCTCGGTGATCTTGCTGCCCGGTGCCAGTTCGCCGCGGACGATGGCGTCCTGCAGCTGGTGAAAAACCCGTTCAGCCAAGGTCCGGACTTCAGGAGAGGTTTGTTCTGGAGCAGCTGAGTTCATGATAATTGTCGACAATTGGGGAATAAAGTGACTTTAGACATTGCCTTCCCGTCGGTCAACCACCCATTTACTGGGATGCGCTACGCCTTTGGTTGTAAGCTCTGGGAAAAGCATCTTACTTGCTGTCGACAATCTTGACAGCATTGGTGAAAAAAACCATTAGCAGACCAACGCCTCTCACGACAAAATACACTCTGCCCCCTAGAATGGATGGCCGGTTCTGAAAGGCCCCCTCATGAAAGCCAGACTTCACATTACTCCACTCCCCTATCAGGACGATCCGATCGTCTATTTTGGAGCGCTGCGTCAACGTCCGGGAGCCGTTCTCCTCGATAGCGGAAGACCCGTCGCCTCCGGCGGACGTTACGACATCATCTCGAGTGACCCCGTGTCGCTGCTGTACGTCGACGAGCAAGGCAGCGTTCGGGTCGACGGCATCGTTTGCGATCAGCCCAATCCCTTCGTCGCCCAGCAGGCGTTGCTGGACAGCCTCGCTCTCGAACTCCCCGACAGCGACCTGCCTTTCCTCGCAGGCCTGATCGGATACTGGGGCTACGACCTTGGGCGCGCGCTGGAGCCGGTAGGAGCTTCCACAAACCATACGGTGGGTCTGCCCTCCAGCCGCACCGGGCTCTACGACTGGGCCTTGATCCAGGATCATCGTCAGAAGGAGAGCTGGCTGGTCGCCACGCATGCGAGGCGTGAGCAGGTCTTGGGCTGGCTGGACTCACCCGCTTTCACGGGCCCCGAATTTCAGTTGCAGTCTCCCTTCGCCGGAGAATTGGACCGGGCCGGCTACGCCCGCCGCTTCGCCGCCGTGCAGGAATACATTCGCGCAGGCGACTGCTATCAGATCAATCTGGCGCAGCGCTTCAGCGCACCCTATGTCGGCGATCTATGGTCGGCCTATTTGCGCCTTCGCCAGGCAACGCCGACTCCGTTTGCCGGCTACATGGCGTGGCCATCGGACCGGGGTGAACAAGCCATCCTATCGCTCTCCCCGGAGCGCTTCCTACACTGCCGGAGCGACGGTCATGTCGAAACACGACCGATCAAGGGCACCCGTCCGCGCGGGGCCACACCAGAGGAGGACCGGCATCTGGCCGAGGCGCTGAAGGCCAGCCCCAAGGACCGGGCCGAGAACGTGATGATCGTCGATCTGCTGCGCAACGATTTGGGTCGGGTATGCCGGCCCGGAAGCGTGCGCGTGCCGCAACTGTGCGGTCTGGAAAGCTATGCCAACGTGCATCACCTTGTCAGCGTCGTGTGCGGTGAACTGGAGGCGGGGCGACGCCCTCTGGACCTGTTGGCAGCCGCCTTTCCCGGCGGCTCGATCACCGGGGCGCCCAAGGTGCGAGCGATGCAGATCATCGACGAGCTCGAACCGAGCCGTCGCAGCGTCTACTGCGGCAGCCTCGGTTTTGTCGACGTACGTGGCAACATGGATACCTCGATCGCCATTCGCACGGCATTGGCCGACGGTGAACGCCTTCACCTGTGGGGCGGCGGCGGGCTGGTAGCCGACTCCGAGGTCGAGGCAGAGTACGTCGAGACGCTGGACAAGATTCGCCATCTCATGGCGGCACTGGGCGAGCCAAAGCACAAAGTGGAATAAGAAGAGAAATTTTTCTCTCTTTTGGATATATCAATCCAATGAAACGATATTGGGGGCCGATCCGCTGCCTTTGTTAGGGTATGAGCATGATGCCATCAACGACCCTGGAGCCCCCATGGCAGACCTCGACGCTATCAATCAAGAACTCGGCAACGACCCAGATGCTCTGATTCGCTGGGCCCTGGAGCAAGGCCAGCGCCCCATCGTCACGACCAACTTTCGCCCCTTCGAAGCCGTGATTCTGCACATGGTGACGCGCCATCAGCCCTCGATCCCGGTGGTGTGGATGGACCATGGCTACAATACGGAAGCGACTTATCGCTTCGCCGATGCGCTGGTCCAGCGACTCGACCTAAACCTCATCACCTACCTGCCGAAGCGCACCCGAGCGCACCGCGAGGCGGTGGAAGGCCCCATGCCGGGTATCGATGACTCGCGCCATGATGCCTTCACGCGTGAAGTCAAGCTGGAGCCATTCGAGCGTGCGCTGCGCGAGATGGCTCCGGACGTCTGGTTCACTGCGCTACGCGCCGAGGATACTGCAGAGCGCGCCCGTATGGCGCCCCTCAGCAAGAACGCCGATGGTCTGCTCAAGGTCTCGCCGGTGCTGGGCTGGAGCGCCAAGGACATGTACCAGTACCTGCAGCTGCACGACCTACCCAACGAGTTCGACTACTTTGACCCTACCAAGGTGGAAGAGAAGCGTGAGTGCGGGCTTCACTTGCAGCATTAAGCCTCATGGCAAAGTCGCTGCAGATCGCAAGGGGGCGAGTGAAAACTCGCCCTCTTTGGTTTTCTCGCGATGGAGCGCTCTGGCACAACGGCTTTCCTAGCGCACCGGCAACTCGATGTGCTCGAACAGCTCCGCCTCGTGTCGTGGTCCGGCAGCAAGTGCCGCATCGACCAGGTCGCGCTCGAGGTGGCTGGCAAAACCCTTGACGAAGTCGTACATGTAGCCGCGCATGAAGGTGCCGCGACGAATGCCGATCTTGGTCACCGAGCTTTCGAACAGATGACCCGCTTCGAGGGCGACCAGATCGTCGTCGAGCTCGGGATCGTAGGCCATGTGCGCTACGATGCCGACCCCCAGGCCGAGCCTGACGTAGGTCTTGATCACGTCGGCATCGGCGGCGGTGAGCACCACGTTGGGCGTGAGTCCCTTGGCCCGGAAGGCGTCGTCGAGCTGTGAGCGGCCGGTGAAACCGAATACATAGGTCACGATCGGCTGCTCGGCCAGGCGCTCGAGGGTCAGCCCGCCACTCTCCGCCAAGGCGTGGCCCCGCGGCACCAGCACACAGCGGTTCCAGCGATAGCAAGGCAGCAGCACCAGGTCGGTGAACAGCTCCAGCGACTCGGTGCAGATCGCAAAATCGGCCATACCATCGCTGACCATCTGGGCAATTTGCTTGGGCGTTCCCTGCTGCATGTGCAGCGCCACATCGGGATACTTGCCAGTGAACTCACTGATGACCGGCGGCAGCGCGTAGCGCGCCTGGGTATGGGTCGTGGCAATGGACAGGCTACCCCGGCGTTCGTCACTGTGCTCCTGGGCCACCTGCTTGATGTTGTCGGTGAGACGAAGTACCTGGCCGGCCAGCTCGACGATGGACTCACCGGCCGGAGTGACCCGGGTCAGATGCTTGCCGCTGCGGGCGAAAATTTCTACGCCCAACTCATCTTCCAGCAAACGTATCTGCTTGGAAATGCCGGGCTGCGAAGTGAACAGGCTCTGAGCCGTCGCCGACACGTTGAGGTTGTGGCGGGTCACTTCCCAGACGTAGCGTAGTTGCTGTAGCTTCATGATCGACTTGGCTCCCTTACGCCCGGCAAGACAGAGGCAATGGTGATTAGACAACGCTGGCTAATCACGAAATAGCATAACGTTTAACACGTATTCAGGCCATGGGATCGATGCAAACGAAGCAGCTGGGTATCGCACTTGAGATGACGGCGCTTCGCATCACGAGGCAGATCATTGCCTGCCATTTGCCAGACACCCGGCCGGCGGCTAACATCTGCCGACCGGACATGCCGATGCATGTCACCTGATCCGCTCGATGTAGCGCAACGTAACTGGAGATTCACATGGCCAATAACGTCGATGTCACCAATGCCAACTTCGAGCAGGAAGTCCTCAAGGCAGAGCAACCCGTGCTGCTGAAGTTCTGGGCGCCCTGGTGCGGCCCTTGCAAGGTCATGGCCCCGGTGATCGACGAGGTTGCCGACGAACGCTCCGACAGCCTCAAGGTAGTCAGCATCAATGTCGACGATGCCCCCGAGATCGCTGCCGAGCAGGGTGTGAGAGGCGTTCCCACCGTCATGCTGTTCAAGTCGGGTTCAAAGGTCGCTTCCCTGGTGGGCGCCCAGTCGAAGTCGCAGCTGGTACAGTTCATCGACCAGAACGCCTGAGACGACGGGACCAGACATCATCGTACGCGTCGCCCCGGCTTTGGCCGGGGCGCTTGCGTTTCAGGAGGGAGCGGGCCCGGCTCTGCGTCGAGCGGGAGCGACCTCACTTCATCGACTCCCTCATCGGCAAATGACCGCTTGCCCGGCCCCAGCAGGTCGGCAATCCAGCGCGTCTGCGGGTGGCTGTCCAGGGCGATCTTTAGGGTCATGGTCAGCACCACCGAGAGCAGCATACCGACCACACCCAGCAGCCAACCCCAGACCACCAGCGAAAGGAAGGCGACGAAGGCGGAGAGTCCCAGCGCGCGGCCCATCAGGCGAGGCTCCACCAGATTGCCGAGAACGAAATTGATGACCAGGTAGGCCATGGCCAGAGTGAAAGCCTGCAACAAGCCACCGTCCTGGGCCACCAGCAGCAGCAGAACCGGCGGCAGGGCGGCAATGGCCGAACCGATGTTGGGGATGTAGTTGAGAGCAAAGGCCAGCACGCCCCATAGCAGCGGAAACCCCACCCCCGTCACCAGACAGGCCAGCCATGCCATGACTCCGGTGAGCAAGCTGACGAACGTCTTGACCGCAAGATAGCGCTTGAGCGTCTGACTGAACTCGTGGAAACGTTGCAGGCTGGCTTCCGGATTGTCTAGCGCCTGAGCCACCTTGCGCCGAAAGTTCAGCGTCTCGAACAGCATGAAGATGACCAGCAGCGCGACGACCACGCTCTGCATCAACAGGTTGCCCAGCCCCCCCAGAAAAGCGGTGAGCCAGCCGTCCTCATCCTCGGGCTCGACCAGGCCGGCAAGTGTATCGGGGTTGATGGCCAAGCCCATGGCAGCCAGGCTGTCGAGTATGTTGAGGTAGTGCTCGTAGAGGCGCCCTTCGATGCCCGGTAGTGCCTCGATGAAGGTGCCGAAGGCGTTGACCACCAGCAGGCCGATCAGCGAGAGAAAGCCGCCGATCACCAGCAGGGTCACCACCACCGCCGTACGCAGCCCAAGGCCGCAGCGGTGGAGCCAGTGCACCGGAGACGTGCAGATCACGGCAATGAACAACCCAAGCAGGATCGGGACGATTAGGTCGGCTCCGGCATGAATGCCGGCAATGATCACCACCAGCGCCGCCAGGGCCAGCGTCAAGGTGAGCGGGCGACCGTATCGCACGTTGTCATCGCGGTTAAGCATGCCATCTATCCCTGCTTGGCGTGTCCTGCTTATCATGACCCTTAGCGGGCGAGCACACAAACCTGCCGACACGATGACGATGGAATCCGATACCTTCCGTCATGGGTAGGCACCCTCAGCCCAGTCTGACGCGATCTCGCGTAATTTCGCATGCTTAACGCAAGGAGGCCTACCCAATGCCCTCGATTCGTCTTCATTACCTGCTGCTGGGAGGCCTGTTGGCCGCGATCCCCCTCTCTGCGGCTGCCACCACGAACGAAGAATCCCGCGCCAGATTGGATGTACAGGCCGAAGCCCAGCTCGACGTGGCGCCGGATCGCGCGACGCTGAGTGCGAGACTGTGGGAGCGTACGCCGGCCGTGGCGCGCCACGACGACGATACCGGCCCCGACGCCCTGCGTCAGGCTCGTGATCGACTGGAGGAGCGCGCCGCCTCCCTGATCGCCGCGCTGGAGGAAGCCGGTGTGAAGCGGGACGACATCAGCGCCGGCTCGCTCAGCGTGCAGCCCGAGTATGTTCCCGCCCCGCGGCGCAGCGACGCCGATCAGGAAATGCTGATGCGCACCCGGCTCGAGCGACCCTTCCAGGTCCACGTCGACGACCTGGAACGCCTGCCGCGCTTGCTCGACGCCCTGACCACGGCCGGGGTCAACGTCATGGATGGCATCAGCTACGACCTCGCAGATCGCGATGCCGCCACCGACGAGGCACTGGTCATGGCGCTGGAGAAGGCTCGCCACAAGGCTGAGCTGATGGCGCGCACGATGAACGTCACGCTGGGATCGGTGGTATCGATCAGCGAAACGCGCTCTCCCGTTTACCAGCCGCGCATGATGGCAATGAGCGCTGACGCCAGAGAGAGCGCAGGTCAGGCCGAATACCGTCCCGGCACTATCGTCATCGAGGCGGGCGTCAGCGTCAGCTGGGAGATCGAGAATTGAGGGTGGTGACGCCGCCCAGGTAGGGGCGAAGCGCCTCGGGCACGGTGATGGAGCCGTCGGCGTTCTGGTGGTTCTCCATCACCGCGATTAGGCAGCGCCCTACCGCCAGGCCCGAACCGTTGAGGGTATGCAGCAGCTGGGGTTTCTTCTGCTCGGGATGGCGGAAACGCGCCTGCATGCGCCGTGCCTGGAAATCCTCGCAGTTGGAGACCGAGGAGATCTCGCGGTAGGTCTGCTGGCTCGGCAGCCACACTTCGAGATCGTAGGTCTTGGCCGCGCCGAAGCCCATGTCGCCGGTACATAGCGTGACCACCCGATAGGGTAGTTCCAACGCCTGCAGGATCGCCTCGGCGTGGCCGCGCATCTCTTCGAGCGCCGCGTAGCTTTTCTCGGGCTCTACCAACTGCACCATTTCGACCTTGTCGAACTGGTGTTGACGAATCATGCCGCGGGTGTCGCGGCCGTGGGAGCCCGCCTCACTGCGAAAACACGGCGTATGGGCGGTAAGCTTGAGCGGCAGAGCCTTATGCTCGATGATCTCGTCACGGGCGAAGTTTGTCAGCGGTACCTCGGCAGTGGGGATCAGGTGATAGCGGCGCTCGTCGTCCAGCCGGAACAGATCCTCGCCGAACTTGGGTAACTGTCCGGTGCCGAACAGCGAGGCCTCGTTGACCATGTAAGGGACGTAGCACTCCTCGTAGCCGTGCTCGAGGGTCTGCTTGTCGAGCATGAACTGCGCCAGCGCCCGGTGCAGGCGGGCGATCTGACCACGCATCACGGCAAAGCGCGAGCCGGTCAGCTTGACGGCGAGTTCGAAGTCCAGCTCTCCCTTGAGCGCGCCGAGGTCGACATGGTCGCGCACCTCGAAGTCATATTCACGCGGCGTACCCCAGCGGTGCAGCTCGACGTTATCCTCCTCGCTCTGCCCCACCGGCACGCTGTCGTGGGGCAGGTTGGGAATGCCACTGGCCAGCGCCTCCCACGACTCCTGTACTTCCGCGAGTTGACGCTTGGCGGCATCGAGGCGGTCGCCGAGATCACTCACCTCGTCGAGCAGCGGCTGAATGTCCTCGCCGGATGCCTTGGCCTTGCCGATCGCCTTGGAGCGGGTGTTGCGCTCGCTCTGCAGGGACTCGGTCTCGGTCTGCAACTCGCGACGCCGGGATTCCAGCGCCTCGAGTCGCTCGGTGTCGAGGGCGAAACCCCGTTTGGCCAATCGTTGGGCAACCGTATCGAGGTCGCTGCGCAGCAGTTTGGGATCGAGCATGGCATCCGGTCCGTAACAGTCGGTGAATCGGAAAATCGAGCCGTCCATTGTAGGCAAAAGGCCATGAGGGCGCCACGCGCTCACGGCCCGGGATGCGCACCACCGCCCTCTCGCGGTAAAGTAGCGTCACCCCTGCCGCCCTGCTCTTCGGCGGCATCAAACGACCGAATACGACTAGCCATGATCGCCAGACTGGACACCGCCGCCTCTCCCGTCATTAAGGGTTTGGGCGCGCACTACCTGCGTTTTCTCGAGGCACTGAAGGCCGCCGGGTTCGAGGGTGAGATCGCGCCCGACTACGCCAGCCGCACGGTGCTGGCCACCGACAACTCCATCTACCAGCGCCTGCCCCAGGCGGCGCTGTTTCCGCGTCACGCCGAGGACCTCGAGCGCATTGCGCGGCTTGCCGCCACCCCCGCGCATCGCCAGGTGATCCTCACGCCCCGCGGCGGTGGTACCGGCACCAACGGCCAGTCCCTCACCGACGGCCTGGTGGTGGATGTGTCGCGGCACATGAACAAGATTCTCGAGATCGACGTCGAGAAGCGCCGGGTACGCGTCCAGGCCGGCGTGGTCAAGGATCAGCTCAACGCGGCATTGAAGCCTCATGGGCTGTTCTTCGCCCCCGACCTCTCAACCTCCAACCGCGCCACCATCGGCGGCATGATCTCCACCGACGCCAGCGGACAGGGCAGCTGCGAGTACGGCAAGACCCGCGATCATGTGCTCGAGCTCGACACCGTGCTGCTAGGCGGTGAGCGGCTGGTCAGCCGCCCGGTTGACGACACCGAGCTGGAGGCGCTACGCCATCATCGCGGCGTGATTGGCGACGCCTACCGTACCGCCCACGAGATCATCGACACCCAGCGCGAGCTGATCGCGGCCAAGTTCCCGCCGCTCAACCGCTGCCTGACCGGCTACGATCTGGCGCATCTCAGGGACACGGAAGGTCGTCTCGACATGAACAGCCTGTTGTGCGGCTCCGAAGGTTCGCTCGGACTGCTCAACGAGGCCGTGCTCAACGTACTGCCGATTCCCGGACACTCGACCCTGGTCAACGTGCGCTACGCCGGTTTCATGGACGCCCTGCGCGACGCCAAGGCCTTGATGGGGTCTGAGGCGAAACCCACCTCCATCGAGACGGTGGATGACAGGGTGCTTTTGTTGGCCATGGAGGACTTCGTCTGGGACAGCGTGGCGGAGTTCTTTCCCAGTGAGGCGGCCGTCAACCCTGGCGAGGGCGATACCGCAACGGCCGAACGCCAGACGGTGGCCATTCGCGGCATCAATCTGATCGAGTTCAACGACGACGACCCCGAGCGGCTCGCCCAACGAGTCGCCACTTTCTGCCGCCATCTGGAAGCGGATGAGAGCGTGCCGCGCCTCGGCTACACCCTGGCCGAGGGTCGCACTCAGATCCAGCAGGTCTACGGCATGCGCAAGCGCGCGGTAGGCCTGCTGGGCAATGCCAGGGTCGACGAGAAGGGCGAGAAGCGCCCGATCCCCTTCGTCGAGGACACCGCGGTGCCGCCGGAGCACCTCGCCGACTTCATCGGTGAGTTCCGCGCCGCGCTGGACGCCCGCGGACTCAGCTACGGCATGTTCGGCCACGTCGATGCCGGTGTGCTGCACGTGCGACCGGCCATCGACATGAAGGATCCGCAGCAGGAGCGGCTGATCCGCGAAGTCTCCGATGAGGTCGCCGAGCTGACCCACAAGTATGGCGGTCTGCTATGGGGCGAGCACGGCAAGGGCGTGCGCTCCGAGTACGCGCCCAGGTTCTTCGGCGAACTCTACCCCAGCCTGCAGCGGGTCAAGGCCGCCTTCGACCCGCACAATCAGCTGAACCCGGGCAAGATTGCCACGCCGCTTCCTGTTTCCACCCCACCCGAAACCGTGGGGAGCCTGCCCGACGCCGCGGTAGCCTCCGCGGAGGAGCCGGTGAAGTGGGTAGACCCGGGGCTGCTGACCATCGACGGCGTGCCCACCCGCGGCCAGCTCGACCGCCAGATCGACGAGCGCGTGTGGCAGGCCCATGCCGCCACGGTGTACTGCAACGGCAATGGCGCCTGCTACAACTACGACCCCGACGACGCCATGTGCCCCTCATGGAAGGCGACCCGCGATCGCATCCACTCGCCCAAGGGTCGCGCCAGCCTCGTTCGCGAGTGGCTGCGCCTGCAGGGCAACGCCGGGGTCGACCTGGTGGAACAAGCACAGCAGCAGCGCCACGAGGGGGTCTGGGACTTTCTCAAGCGCCTGCCAACTCGGGTGCGCAACACCTGGCGCCGCCGCGACGAGGCCGATTTCTCCCATGAGGTCTACGACGCCATGGCGGGCTGCCTGGCCTGCAAGTCCTGCGCCGGACAGTGCCCGGTAAAGGTCAACGTACCGGACTCGCGCTCGCAGTTCCTAGAGGCGTACCACGGCCGCTACCTGCGTCCGCTGCGCGACTACCTGATCGGCGGCATGGAGTTCTTCGTGCCCTATCTCGCCCACGCCGCGCCGTTGTACAACGCCGCGCTGAATCAGCGCCTGGTGGACCGGCTATTGACGCAGCACATCGGCCTGGTCGACAGCCCCCGTCTCTCGCGCGCACGGCTGGCCAAGCAGCTGCGTGCCTGGGGCGTCGCCGAGGCCACGCCGATCTCGCTGGGCCTGCTAAGCGAGGCGCAGAAGGCCAGAAGCATGGTGATCGTACAGGACGCCTTCTCCAGCCACTTCGAAGCCGAACTGGTGATGGACATCATCGAGCTGCTCTCGCGTCTGGACATCAAGGTCTTCGTCGCCCCCTATACGGCCAACGGCAAGCCACTGCACGTGCAGGGTTTCCTCGGTGCTTTCGAGCGCACGGCAGCGAAGCAGGCCCGGCGGTTGCGCGCCCTGGCCGAGTTCGGTGTGCCGCTGGTGGGTATCGACCCGGCCATGACCCTCACCTATCGCCAGGAATACTTGAAAGCACTGGGACCCCGCGCCGTGCCCGAAGTGCTGATGTTGCAGGAGTGGCTGGTGGCCCAGGGCCAGCGCCTGGTGCCTCCAGCCCTCGCCCAGGAGCTCAAGAAACTCGACGACCCCAACTTCCGGCTGCTCTCACACTGCACCGAGAAGACCAACGCCCCGGGCAGTCCCAAAGCGTGGCAGCAAGTCTTCGCAGCTTTCGATTTCGAGCTGGAACTCGTCGCCACCGGCTGCTGTGGCATGTCCGGCACCTACGGCCACGAGGCGCGTAACCTCGAGACCTCCAGGACCATCTACGCGCAGTCGTGGCAGCCGGTGGTGGAAGACAAGGCGAACCAGGGCCGGCTGTTGGCCACCGGCTACTCCTGCCGCAGCCAGGCCAAGCGAATCTCCGATCAGGCCCTGCCGCACCCTCTGCAGGGGCTGCTCAGCCACCTGCGTCAGCTAAACTGGTAGACGAGCAAGGGCCGGCGAGGCGCCGCCGGCCTTGCTGGGAAACGAGTCGTACCAGCTTTTACCACGCTGGAAGCTTAGGAGGCTGGATGTCCCGCACCCTGATCCTCATCGGCTTGTGCTTCGTCGCCATTGGTCTATTCTGGCCGTGGCTCTCCAAGCTGCCGCTTGGACAGTTGCCGGGCGACATCGCGATTCGTCGCGAGAACTTCTCGTTCTACTTCCCGATCACCACCATGGTCCTGCTGAGCCTGATCATTAGCGGGCTATTGTGGCTGTTCAACCGCTGAAGCATTTTCTTCCGGGGGACGTCTCACGGGCAGCCAGAGAGTGAAGGTCGTGCCCTCCCCAGGCCGGCTATCGACCTCGATTTGGCCCCCATGCTTCTGCACAATGCCGTAGGAGAGAGACAGGCCGAGACCGGTCCCCTGGCCAACCGGCTTGGTAGTAAAGAAGGGATCGAAGATCCGTGACTGCAGCTCAGTTGGAATGCCAGCCCCGTCATCGGCAAAAGCGAGCCAGACCCGGTCGCCTTCACATCCGGTGCGAAGCGTGATGGTGCCGCGCTCTTCGATTGCCTGGGCCGCGTTGACCAGAAGGTTGAGAAAGACCTGGTTGAGCTGGGCCGGCACGCACTCGACCGCAGGGAGCTGGCCATACTCACGTACGACCGATGCTTTGTACTTGATCTCGTTGGCCGCCACGTTGAGCGTACTCTCGAGGCCCTGATGAAGATCGGCGAATTGCCAATCGGCGGCTCCGGTACGGGAAAAGTCGCGCAGATCCTGAACGATGCGTCGTACGCGAGCCGTGCCGTCGATCGATTCGGCAATCAGCGCCCCCACGTCTTCGCGCAAGTAATCCAATTCGAGCTCGACCTTGAGCTGCGCGATCTGTCCGGAAGCTTCTGGCGTCAATGACGGCTCGACCGCTTCATAGACGTCGACCAGGCGCAGCAGATCCTCGATGTATTGCCTCAGGGTGTTGAGATTGGAATTGACGAATCCGATGGGATTATTGATCTCATGGGCCACGCCCGCGGCAAGTTGGCCGATCGAAGCCAGCTTTTCCGATTGCAGCAGTTGGTTATGCGCCTCCTCCAGCTTGCCGATAAGGATGCGCTGCTCCTCCCTCTCGCGCTCCAGCGCCACGAGGGCCTCGCGCCGCTCGCGAATCTCCCGCGCCATGTCCTCCTGGGCCTGCTGCAGGGCACGGTTGATCTGTTCGTTCTCGCGCAGCGCCGCTTCAAGCTCCCTGGTTCGCGCCCGTACCTGGTCTTCCAGCATCACCGCGGTCTGGAAGAGACTGAAACCCGAGCCCCGGATGCTGGTGCTACGCTCGGCACGATCCATCAGGGCTTGCACCATCTTTTGCAGCTGCTCGGCCTCGATCTGTCGCAGCGGCACCGGCGGGGTCGCGACGGATCCCGGCTCTTGCCTCCCTTGCCAGCCGGGCGAATTCCAGCCACTCGCCGAACCACGCATTTCACCGCGCGTGCCACCGCCAATAACGATGCCGGTCAGCGTCTGGTTCATGTGCACGCCACCGTATTGCTCACCGTAGGTACTGAAGCCGACCGCGTTGTGGCGGCCAAGAACCGCCTCAACCGCTGACTTGGTATTCTTTTGCGTCACCTCCAGATTGCGCAAGATACAGTCGCAGGCGAGAACGAGCTGGGGCGGGCCAAGCTCCTCTCGCAGCTGTGCCATCGTTGTCTCCAGGTCCGAGACCAGGTTCATTCCCTGAGCCACGCGCAGAACCAACCCCTCGTCGATGGCACTGTAGAAGGTCAGGCTGCCGTCCGGCCCGGCCTTCTGTATCGAGCGAACATAGTCGGTGCCATCGATCAGCACCACCACCGGTGCGGCGGCAAAATGGTGCGGCTCCAACTCTTCCACCGTGACGCCGATCAGCTCGGCATAGGCCTGGGCAGCAGGGATGCCATTGATCTCGTGGACGATCCGCTGCTCCGCATCGGCCCGGGTGACCACCAAGCGCTCCTCCAGCGACAGAAAGTGCTGGGTCTTGAACAGGCGAAACGGGAAGTCGGTGTTCAGCAGGGTCAGCACGGCGCTGTCCTGGTGGAAGGCGCCGTCATGGAAAACCCAGGTCTGGGCAAAGCACAGATCATCGCCAGCCGAACCGCCTACCAGTACGATATCGCCCATGGCTGTCTGCAGCGTGCGTGCGACCTGTTCTTCACGCACTGAAAGACCATCAACGAGAAGGAAACCAAAGCTGTTGGCACCACTCGGCTTGGTCGCCCGAGCATCGAGGCTTTGCAAGAGGGCGTCGGTGAAGGCCTGGCCGCGAGCGATGCTGAACTGCTGGAGGGCTTCCAGCCTCCCGGTGACCGCCGTACAGCTGCCAGCCGGGAAACTGACACCGGCGAGCGTGTGGTCGAGGTAACCCAAGGGACCGATTTCACCGGCAGTCGTACAACCCACCACCGGAATGTCGCCGAACAGCCGATTCATCTCGTCAGCCAGTGCGGCCAGGTCGTAGTGGCTGGAGCAGAAGAACAGTACCAGCTCGGTATCGGGCTGAAGTAGCTCCTGATGGAACTCGCGAACGGCAGTGCGGGCATCCTCAGCGCGGGTCTGCATGCTGCGAATCCGGCTCATGGCTGCTTCCTTCATGGATCGTTTTAATCGTTATCGACCCCGGCCGCTGAAAGTTGAGGCCGCTACCCAACGAAAAAGGGCAGCCGACGTGGCTGCCCTTGGGTTCCTGTTTCAATCCGCTCAGTAGAATAGCCGCCGCAGCGCTTCGCCCGGCTCCTGCTCGCGCATGAAGGCCTCGCCAACCAGGAAGCCGTGCACGTCGTGCTCGCGCATGCGCAGCACGTCGGCCTGGGTATGAATGCCGGACTCCGTGACTACGGTGACCTCGGCAGGAAGGCGCGGAAGAAGCTCCAGTGTGGTCTCCAGGCGGGTCTCGAAGGTGTGCAGGTTACGGTTGTTGATGCCCACCAGGCCGATACCGAGCTTGAGCGCACGCTCGAGCTCCAGCGCGTCATGCACCTCGACCAGTACGTCCATGCCCAGAGCCGTCGCCTGCTGGTAGAGATCGGCCATCTGGCTATCGTCAAGCGCGGCGACGATCAGCAGGATGCAGTCGGCGCCGATGGCACGCGCCTCGCTGACCTGATAGCCGTGTACGATGAAGTCCTTGCGGATCACCGGCAGGTCACACGCCTCGCGGGAGGCAATGAGGAAGTCCTCGTGGCCCTGGAAAAAGTCGGCATCGGTCAGCACCGAAAGGCAGGCGGCACCGCCAGCGGCGTAACTCGCGGCAATCTCGGCGGGATTGAAGTCTTCGCGGATGACACCCTTGGAGGGCGAGGCCTTCTTGATCTCGGCGATCACCGCCGGGTCGCCCTCGGCAATGCGCCGGTCGAGGGCGGCGATGAAACCGCGTGGGGCGCTCTGGCGCTGGGCCAGCTCCAGCAGCTCGGCTTCGGACACGGCGCGGCTGCGCTCGGCCACTTCCTCGTCCTTGCGGGCCAGGATGCGGGTGAGAATGGTCGGGGCGTCCTTGGTTGGGCTCATGGTGCTGTCTCGGTGCGGGCGGCGCTGGCCGCGGATGAAGCCGGTAAGCGGCCCATCTTACCTAGCCCCGGCTCGAGTTGGAAAGTCACAGCCCCAAAGTCGTGCATTAAGTGCGAATACCACTTCAGCATGGCACCCATACAGGTGCCCATGCCAGAATCCGCCCATGGACACGTCTCCTTCCTTTATCGGCCCTTTCAGCAACGACTGGCCCTGGGTATCACCTTTGCCTGGCACCCGCCTGATCGTGGCGCGCTTCGACTCCGCGCTCTACGAAGCGCAGACAGGCACGGCGCCCCTTGTAGGTATCCCCCTTCCCCCCCGCCTGCGAGGTGCCATTGCCAAGCGGCGGGCAGAGTATGTCGCTGGGCGCCTTTGCGCCCAGCGAGCACTTTGGCTGCTGGACGGCCGTAGCGCCTGTCCCAGTATGAATGAGGATCGCTCACCCCGCTGGCCCATGGATTGCGTAGGCTCCCTCACTCACAGCGACGGCTGGGCCGCGGCGCTGGTCGCCCACCGGCAAGCCTACCAGGGGCTGGGCCTGGACGCCGAGCGACTGCTGGGTTCCGAGGAGGCCAGGCGGCTGGCCAGACGGGTGCTGACACCGAGGGAGGCCGCTCGTCTGGAACAGTGCGAACCATCGCACGTAGCGCTGATGGTCGGCGCGACATTCTCCCTCAAGGAGAGCCTGTTCAAGGCCCTCTACCCCTTGGTGGGGCGAATGTTTCACTTTCAAGCCGCCGAGCTGGTGGCCTGGCACGGCCTCGGCGCCGTGCGCTTGCGTCTGCTGGAAGACCTGGGCAGCGGCTGGGCGGCAGGCCGGGAGATGTCAGGCATGGTCTGCCTGAGCGGCGGCAGACTCCTCAGCGTGGTAGCACTGCCGGCTACCGAAACGGCGTGAATCATGGCCTTAACAAACAAATCAGCTTGAGACATATTGCCAATCGCACCCACCATGCATACGATAACGATTATCGTATGCATGGAGTGTAGGCCCAATGGCTTCAGTCGCACCGCGCCGACCGCATGTACTGGTTGTCGAGGACGACCGTACGCTGAACGGGCAAATCACCGGGCTGCTGGAGAGCAAGGGATACCGGACTTGCCAATGCTTCGAGGGTGAAGGTGCGCTGCTCTCCGCGTTGGGCCAACATTTCGACCTCATACTGTTGGACGCCATGCTGCCGAAGCTGGACGGCTTTGCGGTGCTCGACCGGCTGCGCAAGACGCGCCAGACCCCGGTGATGATGCTCACCGCCCGCGGCGCGGAAGAGGAACGCATCCTGGGCTACCGCTGCGGCGCCGACGACTACGTGCCCAAGCCATTCGGCTTCACCGAGCTGCTGCTGCGCATCGAGGCCCTGCTGCGCCGCACGTTGGGAGTCACCGACCAGAGAGCCGACCCCGAAGAGCTGACGGTAGGTCCACTGAGACTCGCTCGTGCCAGCCTGGAAGTTCGCCACGACGGCATACCCGTCTCGCTGACCCCGATCCAGTTCCGCCTGCTATGGATGCTGTTACTTCACCAGGGCGAGGTGCTCAGCAAGCCCTATCTTTACCAGTTGGTGCTAGAACGCGAGTTCAGCCGCTATGACCGCAGCCTCGACATGCACCTCAGCCGGGTCCGGCGCAAGCTGGTAACGGCAGGAATGACCGCCGACCGGTTGCAGACGGTACACGGCAAGGGGTACTGCTTCCTGTGACACGACGCCTGTTCTGGAAGCTGTGCGGTCCCCTCACGCTTGGCACCCTGGTCCTGGTCTGGGTAGTCACTTTCCTCGGCTCCGAAACCGAACAGAAGATGAGCTTCATCGCCGAGCCGCACCAGCAGACTCTGAATCAATGGGGAGCGACGGCCGAACGTCTGTATCGCACCGGCGACGAACAGGCCCTGGCCGAGTGGCTGGAGGCATTGCAAATCCGTGAGAACACCTGGGCCGCCGTGGTGCGCTCGGACGTCCAACCCTTGGCGGGAAGCAGGTTGTCCGAGCAGTTTCAGGAGGGTTTCCGGCTGGGACGCCACGTGGAGTGGAAGATACATCTCTACTTCACCGAGAACCCCATCATGGATGTCACCTTCACCGACGGACAAACCCACTTTTTGGTGACCCTGCCCCAGCGCATGCGCCCCGGGACCTACCTGCCGGAGACCAAGCTGCTGCTCAAGGTGGCACTACCACTCGCCGTGCTGGTGCTGCTCGCGGTAGTGATCTACCGCCACCTGATGGGGCCACTGCGCCAACTGGAGCTAGCCACACGCTCCTTCAGCGAGGGCAACCTGGGAGTGCGGGTACGCGCCCTGCTGGGCAAACGCAACGACGAGCTCACCGCCCTGGCGGAGACTTTCGACCGCATGGCCGAGCGCACCGGCGACCTCATTCTCACCCAGCGTCGGCTGATAGCAGACCTCTCTCACGAACTGCGCACCCCGCTGACCCGCATCGACATGGCGGTGAGCTGCGTGGAGGAAGGCATCGACACTCAGCACTTCCTGCCGCGTATCCGCCGCGAATGCCGCCTGATGCGCGACCTGGTGGAGGATGCCCTGACGCTGGCCTGGCTCGAGAACGAACAACCGAGCCTCGATCAGGACAGCCTGGACCTCACCGACCTGCTCGACAGCGTCATCGAAGATGTCCGCTACGAGTACCCCGATCATTGCCTGGAGAGCGACCTTCCCCCTCAGTCGGCGATCAGCGGAAGCAGTCATCGCGCCGTGGCCCAGGCTGTCGAGAACGTGATCCGTAACGCCTGCCACTATACCCCTGTCGGTGGCCACATCCGCATCGGCCTGTGGCCGGACGACGAGGGCTACCGGCTCACCGTCGACGACGAAGGTCCCGGCGTGGCGAGCGACCAGTTGGAACTCATCTTCACGCCTTTTTACCGCACCGACCAGGCCCGTGACGACCGCCCGGACGGCCATGGCCTGGGTCTGCCGCTGGCCCGCCGTCAGGTCGAGGCAGCCGGCGGTTGGGTTCGCGCCGAGAACCGCGCCACGCGTGGCCTGCGCATGACGTTGTGGTTCCCGGCGTCACGTCCGAAGCGGCCATGAAACGCACTTCGTAACAAATGTAAAAGCGGTTCACTTCGGCTTCGAGTTAAACAAGAATGCACTCCAAATAATAACACTTATCACTCACAGGAGCGCAGAAAGAACTCATGAAACATGAATCGCACATCAGCAACACTTGGGCTCGCAACCCATTGTGGCTGGCCATCGCCCTTATCAGCACCTCTACCACTGCCCTGGCCCAGAGCGATCCCCAGCAGCTCGACACGCTACAGGTTACCGCCGAGCGCACCAGCGAAAGCGACCGAAGCGTCGACGCGGACGCACTCGAACGACGCCAGGCTAGCGACCTTCAGGATATCTTTGCCGAACTGCCTGACGTCGCCGTGGGTGGCGGCGCCCCGGCGGCCCAGAAGGTCTATGTGCGCGGCCTGGAAGACACCATGCTCAACGTGACCGTGGACGGCGCCACCCAGTCCGGCAATTTGTTTCACCATCAAGGGCGCCTGCTGGTCGAGCCCGAGCTACTCAAGCAGGTCGATGTCGTGGCTGGTGCCGGCGAGGCAACCAACGGCCCCGGCGCTCTGGGCGGTGCCATTCGCTTCGTGACCAAGGATCCCGAGGATCTACTGCGCCCGGGCCAGAACGTCGGCACACTGCTCAAGGGCGGCTATTTCAGCAATACCGATGGTTACAAGGCCTCCACCTCTCTCTACGGACGCTTGACCGACAACTGGAGCGCCCTGGCCACACTGACCCAGACCAACCACGGCGACTACCAGGACGCCGAAGGTGACACCCAGCCCTATACGGGCACCGAAAGGTTCACAGGCTTCGCCAAGCTGATTGGCCAGCTCACCGACGAACAGCGTGTCCGGTTGAGCTACGAGCGCAGCGAGGACGAAGCGTATCGCCTGCATCGACCCCACTGGCACCCCAGCGCACGCAACGCTCCCCTCGATCAGGAAGTGGTGCGCGAAACCGTGACCGGCCAGTACGGCTTCACCTCCGACACTAATGACTGGCTCGACCTGGACCTGACGCTCTACCACACCGAGGCATCGCTCGAGCATGTCGATGGTCCCTACGGTGACTATATCGGCGCCATGCAGAGCCACGGCGGCGACCTGCGCAATCGCAGCCAGATCGGCGACCTCACCCTGACCTACGGCGTCGACTACCGCAAGGACGAAGCCAGCCTGGGCAGCCCCCTCTACGGCACCGACCGGGAAGAGGGCAGCGTGGTGGGGCTCTACCTGCAGAACCACTATCAGCTGACCGACCGCCTGCGACTCAGTGCCGGCGCACGCCACGACTGGTTCGAGCTGGACGAGCACTTGACCGACAACAGCTTCAGCGAATCCGGCTGGAGCCCCAATCTGGGCCTGCGCTTCGACGCCACCGAACAGCTTACCCTGCACGGCGGCTGGGCACGCGCCATTCGCGGCACCCAGGTCAAGGAACTGTTCGTCCTCGATTACTATCGCAACGCGGAAGATCGCACAAAAGAAGTCGCCGACAACGTCGAGCTGGGCGCCACCTATCGCCAAGGCAACCTCTACCTGGCGGCGGAAGTGTTCGAGACGCGCATCGACGACGTGGTGGGCCAGGTCGAGCGTGGCGTGCTCGGCAACCTGGGCGAACTGAAGTCCCGCGGCTTCAACGCCAGGATCGGCTACGAGTGGGAGCGCCTGGACGCTTCGCTCGCCTATAGTCGGGCCAGACCCGAGATCGACGGCGAGCCGCTCAGCGACGATGACATGGCCATCGGCACCAGCATTGGCGACACCTGGGTGGCCAACGTCAATTTCCAGGCGACCGACGCCATCGACCTGGGCTGGACCGGACGTTTCGCCGAGCGGCTGACCCACGTCGCCGAAGACTACCCGCAGAAGGCCGGCTACGGGGTCAACGACCTCTACGCCAGCTGGCGGCCGCTGGCCGGCGATGAGCTGACGCTGTCGCTGCGGGTCAACAACGTCTTCGACAAGCAGTATTTCGATCACGCCAGCTACGGCGATGCCGGCGACGTCGCTCACGGCCTGCCTGATCCCGGACGCGACATCCGCCTGAGTGCTACCTATCGCTTCTGATCGAGCAGAGCACAACGATAGCGTCGTAACGAGAAGGGGCGCCGCGTGGCGCCCCGATCATCACGAAACCAGCACGCGAGTGAAGTCGGCCAGTTCCTTCATTTTCTCCAGCGGCAGCTTGGAGGCCTGGGCATCCTGGGCCATCATCACTCCCTCCTTGAGGGTGTCGGCGATACCCGCGCAGTAGAGTGCCGCTCCGGCATTGAGGGCGACGATATCGGCCGCCGGTCCCTCACCTATCAGCGCCTCGCGTACCAGGCGCAGGCTGTCCTCGGCGCTGACGACCTTGAGCGGGGCCAGCTCCTGTCGCTCGATGCCGAAGTCTTCGGGCGCGATGGTATAGCAGCGAATCTCGCCGTCCTTGAGCTCCGCCACCTGGGTAGGAGCGTCCAGCGAAATCTCGTCCAGGCCGTCCTCGGCATGCACTACCATGACGTGGCGGCTGCCAAGCTGGCGCAGCACTTCGGCCATCAGCGGCACCAGCTCGGCAGAATAGACGCCCAGTACCTGATTGGGTGCGCCAGCAGGATTGGTCAACGGACCGAGGATGTTGAACAGGGTGCGTACGCCCATCTCGCGACGCGGGCCAATGGCGAAACGCATGGCGGGATGGTGGTTGGGAGCGAACATGAAGCCGACCCCCACCTGCTCGATGCAGCGTGCGACCTGCTCCGGTTTGAGGTCCAGATGGATGCCAGCCATGTCGAACAGGTCAGCGCTGCCGGAAGAGGAGGAGACACTGCGGTTGCCATGCTTGGCCACGTGGGCACCGGCCGCCGCGGCGACGAAGCTCGAGGCGGTCGAGACGTTGAACAGGTTGGCGCCATCGCCACCAGTGCCGACGATGTCCACCACGTTCTCGGCCACCAAGTGCACTCGTTTCATCAGCTCGCGCATGACCTGGGCAGCGGCACCGATCTCCTCGGCGGTTTCCCCCTTCATGGCCAGACCGACCAGCAGGCCGCCAATCTGGGCATCGGTGGCCTCCCCGGTCATGATCTGCTGCATCACCGAGTGGGTGTCGTCGAAGCTCAGGTTATCGTGGCGCATCACCGCGGCGATGGCTTCTCGCATCTGCATGGACAGAAACTCCTCTCTCTTGCGGTTCAGCGGCGCTTCAGGAAATTGGCCAGCAGCTCGTGCCCCTGACGGGTCAGTATCGATTCCGGATGGAACTGCACGCCCTGGATGTCCAGCTCGCGATGACGCAGACCCATGACCAAGCCAGGCGTCACGTCATCTTCATCGGTCCAGGCGGTAACCTCCAGGCAGCTGGGCAGGGTCTCGGCCTCCACCACCAGGGAGTGGTAACGGGTGACCTCGAGCGGATCCTCGAGGCCGGCAAAAACGCCCTGGCCGGTATGGCGAATCCGCGAGGTCTTGCCATGCATCACCTGAGGCGCCCGCACCACCTTGCCGCCATACACCTGGCCGATGGCCTGATGACCCAGGCAGATGCCGAGAATCGGCAGGCGTCCGGCAAAATGTTCGATGGCGGCCAAAGAAATCCCCGCCTCGTTGGGTGTACAGGGGCCCGGCGAGATCACCAGGTGGCTCGGCGCCAGCGCTTCGATCTGGGCCAGCGTGATGGCGTCGTTACGATAGGTCGCCACCTCGGCTCCCAGCTCTCCCAAATACTGCACCACATTGAAGGTGAAGCTGTCGTAGTTGTCGATCATCAGCACGGACATGGCGTAAGGTCCCGTTCAATCTCTGCATTGTTTCGTAGGCTCGGCCAGCCGTGCAGGGCCTGCTTCGGACACAAAAAAGCCGCCCCAACGGCGGCATTTTCTTCAGTCGTCAGCGTGCCGCCCCCTCGCTCAGGAGCGCCACCACTGGATCATGTTCGGCATGTAGGCGTTTGCGTTCATGTCGCAATAGTGCCGTCGTAGCCGCGTGGCTGTCAACGCACGATGGCGGCGAGGCACACCGCAGACGAGCTGGTCGGGCCGCTGGCCAGCCTAGGTTCCAGTCTCTATCATCGGGGCACGTGCGCTACGTAAAAAGGAGATTGACGATGCGCTTTATCCGCCGTGCCTGTACCTGGCTGGCTCTCCCCCTCGCTGCCATGGTCGGCGGCGTTTCGGTCGCAGCCGCCAATCCCAAGGTTGTCGCCAGCTTTTCGATCCTTGGCGATCTGGTCAATCAGGTCGGCGGTAACGATATCGAACTGGTCGTGCTGGCGCCTGCTGGTGCCGAAGTGCACGACTGGGAGCTGACACCGGACAGTTTCATCGCGCTGGAAGATGCCGACCTCATCTTCTACAACGGTTACCAGTTGGAACAGTGGATGCGCCAGGTCCACGCTACCGTAGGCAACCGGGCACCGCTGGTGGCCCTCGCCGAGGCATCGGAGTATTCGACCCAGCCGATCATCACCGGTGAACATACTGGCGAGCCCGATCCTCATCTCTGGATGGACCCGCGTGCCGTGGCGGCCTACCTCCAGGTCATCGCTGACCATCTCGCCGAGTTGCACCCGCCGGCTGCCGATAGCTTCCAAGCCAGAGCCAGTGCCGCCAAGGAGAAGCTCGCCGCGCTGCATGAGGAAGTGGACAACATCCTGGCGCAGATCCCCGAAGAGCAGCGGGTCCTGATAACTACCGAAGCGGCCTTCGTCTACTTCGCCGAGGCCTACGGCTTTCGCCATGACGGCATCTGGGGCAGTAACGCCGAGACGGCGGGCTCGCCTCCTCAGGCCAAGCGCATAGCGGATCTGATCGAAGCGCTGCAGCCGGCTGCCATATTCTGGGAAAGCACCCTGTCGGACCGAGACATTCAGAGACTTACCACCGATAAGGCCATCCCCGCTGTCGCCGGACCGCTCTACGTCGATTCGCTCAGCGAAGCCGATGGCGACGCCTCCAATTACGTGGCCTTGATGCGCCACAATGCCAACCTGATCCGCAGCGCCCTGATGCAGGAAGAGGAAACCGGCCAGGAGAACGCGGACAGCCAAGGGCGGGAAGGCAGCGCGGACAGCGAGTAAAAGCTCGCTTGCCTCAGGTGAGGCGAATTCGCCTTCGATGCGCCAGCCTGCCTCCACCGAGAGAGCGGCCGCCCGGCCCCAGGAGGCGCAGGCGACCAAAGCTCCCTAGAGGTTGTCCAGCCCCTTCTCGGCCATCGCCACGGCGCGGAAGATGGCGCGCCCCTTGTTGAGGGTCTCCTGCCACTCGAGCTCGGGCACCGAGTCGGCGACCACGCCGGCGCCGGCCTGAACGTGCAGCTCGCCATCCTTGATCACCGCGGTGCGGATGGCGATGGCGGTGTCCATGTTGCCGTGCCAGGAGAGATACCCCACCGCGCCGGAATAGATGCCTCGCTTGACCGGTTCCAGCTCGTCGATGATCTCCAGCGCGCGGATCTTGGGTGCACCGGAAAGCGTGCCGGCCGGGAAGGTGGCGCGCAGCACGTCCATGGCGGACAGCCCCGGTTTCAGCTTACCGGTGACGTTAGAGACGATGTGCATGACGTGGGAGTAGCGTTCGACGGCCATCTGGTCGGTCACCTGCACCGACCCCGTTTCGCTGATGCGCCCCACGTCGTTGCGCCCCAGGTCGATCAGCATGAGGTGCTCGGCGATCTCCTTGGGATCGGCCAGCAGCTCGGCCTCGAGCGCGCGGTCCTCCTCTTCGGTCTTGCCGCGCACCCGGGTGCCGGCGATCGGGCGCACGGTGACCTCGCCCTCCTCCAGCCGCGTGAGGATCTCGGGAGACGACCCCACCACATGATGGTCGTCCAGGTTGAAGAAGAACATGTAGGGCGAGGGGTTGAGGCTGCGCAGCGCGCGGTACAGATCGAGCGGCGAGGCCTGGTAGGGGATCGACATGCGCTGCGAAGGCACGCACTGCATCACGTCGCCAGCCAGCACGTACTCTTTGATCTTCTCCACCGCGGCTTTGAAACCAGCCTCGGTGAAACCTGAGGTGAAGTGCCCCTCCTCCACCGCGCTGCGCCCGGTGCCGGGACTGGCGGCCTGCACGCCGGCGCTGCGCAGGCGCCGCTCCAGGCTCTCGAGGCGCGCCACCGCCGTGGCAAAGGCGTCCGGCATGGTCGGATCGGCATGGGTCCATAGCGTCAGCCGCCCCGATAGGTTGTCGAAGACCACCAGCTCGTCGCAGACCATCAGCAGAATGTCCGGCACGCCGAGCGGGTCGGGTTTCTCGACGCCCCGCAGGCGCGGTTCGATGTAGCGGATGGTATCGTAGCCGAAGTAGCCCACCAGGCCGCCGTCGAAGCGCGGCTGGTCGTCGAGGTCGGGCACGCGGAAACGCGCCTGGAACTGCTCGATCCAGCTCAGTGGGTCCTCCACCTCCACGCGCTCGAGGCATTCACCTTGGCGAAAGCGGCTGACAGTGAAGCCGCGCACTTCGATGCGCTCCTGGCACGGCAGCCCGATGATCGAATAGCGCCCCCACTTCTCGCCGCCCTGTACCGATTCGAGCAGGAAGGTCCAGGGTTCGTCGGCCAGCTTGAGATAGGTCGAAAGCGGCGTATCGAGATCGGCCAGGACCTCGCGGGTGACCGGAATACGGTTATAGCCGGCCTCGGCCAGCGCATGGAAACGTTCGGAAGTCATCATGACCGGTTCCTCGGTGTTACGACAGGGACGCAAGGGAAAAGAACGGAGTTAATGCTCTAGCGAGCGTCACCATCGCCAGCCGGCAGGCTGGGCAGCGAACGGCACCGTCGAGGTGGCAGCCAGGAGAAGGCGACCACGTGCAAAGGAGGGGTCATGCAGCATCATGCTGTCCATCGAAGCGTGTCCCGCAGGATAGGCAAACGGAATGAATCCGAGGTCATTGATAGGGTTCGAAAATCGACCCTAAACGAGTTCCGCCAGTGAATCAACCAGCGCATCGGGCCGGCTGTCGCGGACCGGCTCGCCGTGGTTGTAGCCATAGGAAACCGCCAGGGTGCGAAAACCGGCGGCGCGCCCTGCCGCCACGTCGTGACGCGAATCCCCCACCATAAGGCATTGCGAAGGCGGCAGGCCGAATTGCGCCGCCACGTGCAGCAGCGGCGCCGGATCGGGCTTCTTCTGCGGCAGGCTGTCGCCGCCCAGGCAGAGTGCGAAATGGTGCTCGATTCCGAACTGGATCAGGATAGGTCGAATGAAGGCGAACGGCTTGTTGGTGACCAGCGTCAGGACCCAGCCGCCGTCACGCAGGCCATCCAGCGCTTCGCTCACGCCGGGATAGAGCCGTGTGCGCGAGCCGGGATCGCGTCCGTAACATTCGAGAAAGGCCTCGTGGGCACGCCCTAGCAGCGCCTCATCGGGAGGCGCGTTTCGGGCAAAGGCCAGCGCGCGCTCGACGAGCTTCAGCGAACCGTTCCCCACCCAGTCACGCACCCGTGCCTCACCTGCTGCAGGCAGACCGAGCTCGCCCAGGCTGGTATCTACCGCCACCGCCAGGTCGGGCACGGAATCGACCAGGGTGCCATCCAGATCGAAGCTGATCAGGCGAATACCGTTCAAGATGGGATGCATGGTGCCTCCTCGTGGCCCTGCCGTTCCTTCAGCCAGATCCGTTTGCGTGCAGCCGAGAGACGCTTGATCTCGGCCTCGAGCCGCAGCGCGGCGCCGTGACTGCCCACCCGCTCCTGATGCACCAGCACCAATGGCCCGCGCCCGCGCAGAGCCTTGGCCCCACGACCGGCTTCGTGCTGCGTCAAACGCCGTGCGACATCGGTGGTGATGCCGGTATAGAGCCTTCCCTGTCGAGTTTCGACCATATAGAGGAACCACTCGGGTGATGGGTGCTGCATCGCTGTTGACCTATGCCGTCGCCAGTTGCTTGCGAAACGCGCGAATGACGCTGTCGTAGCGGTTCGGGTCACTGTCGCTGCCCGCCTTGAATACCGCCGAGCCGGCAACGAAGGTATCGGCCCCGGCCCGGGCGATCTCAGCGATGTTGTCGACCTTTACCCCGCCATCGATCTCGAGGCGAATATCGAGACCCGACGCATCGATGCGACGTCGCGCCCCACGCAGCTTGTCGAGCGTCGCCGGAATGAAGGACTGGCCACCGAAGCCTGGATTGACGCTCATCAGCAGGATCATGTCGACCTTGTCCATGACGTAGTCGAGGTAGGAGAGCGGCGTGGCGGGATTGAACACCAGCCCAGCCTTGCAGCCACCGCTACGGATCAGCTGCAGCGAACGGTCGATGTGTTCGGAGGCCTCCGGATGGAAGGTGATGTAGCTGGCCCCGGCATCGATGAAGTCGCCGATCAGCCGGTCCACCGGCTTGACCATCAGGTGCGCGTCGATGGGGGCAGTGACCCCGTGCTTGCGCAGCGCCTCGCAGACCATGGGGCCGATGGTCAGGTTGGGGACGTAGTGGTTATCCATGACGTCGAAGTGGACGATGTCGGCCCCGGCGGCCAGTACGTTGTCCACCTCCTCACCCAGCCGGGCGAAATCGGCGGAGAGAATGGATGGGGCTATCAGGAAGTCGCGGTTCGCGTCGCTCATCGGGTCAACCAGTCATCGCACGGAAATAAAGCCGCTATGTTACCAGACCCACTTGTTTCGTGAGCGGAGACGGGCATGTTTCGTCAATGAACCATATAGATAAAAAGAATAAGAGCGGAGATTGTAATTCCACATCAGCAATCATACTCTTGCTAACAAAGTTCCATTTGCCGGAGACACCAATGCGACTTACCTCTCTTCGCCGCACGCTTCTCGCCGCCGCCCTGGGCATTGGTCTGGCGACGCCGGCGCTCGCCGCCGAGCGCGAGCTGCTCAACTCCTCGTACGATATCGCCCGCGAACTGTTCAGCGCGATCAATCCCGAGTTCATCACCCACTGGCAGGCGGAAAACGGCGAGGAGGTCGAGATCCAGCAGTCCCATGGCGGCTCCTCGGCCCAGGCTCGCGCGATTCTCCAGGGACTGCGTGCCGACGTGGTCACCTACAATCAGGTCACCGATGTCCAGGTGCTGGCCGATGCGGGCCTGGTCGCCGAGGACTGGCAGCAGCAGTTGCCCAATAACGCTTCGCCCTACTACTCCACTACCGCCTTCCTCGTGCGCAAGGACAACCCCAAGGGCATCGAGAGCTGGGACGACCTGGTAGAAGAAGGCGTGCAGATCGTCTTTCCCAACCCCAAGACGTCGGGCAACGGTCGCTATACCTACCTGGCCGCCTGGGGCTTCGCCGACCAGGAATACGGGGGCGACGAAGAGCGGGTCCACGACTTCATGCGCACCTTCCTGCGCAACGTGGCGGTGTTCGACACCGGCGGCCGTGGCGCCACCACCAGCTTCATCGAGCGCGGTATCGGTGACGTGCTGATCAGCTTCGAGTCCGAGGTCAACAACATTCGCCAGGAGTACGGCAGCGACGACTATGAAGTCATCGTGCCGCCGGTCAGCATCCTGGCCGAATTCCCGGTGGCGGTCGTCGAGTCCAATGCCGAACGCAACGGCAACCAGGACCTGGCCCAGGCTTACCTGGAGTATCTCTACAGCGAGGAAGCGCAGCGCATGCTGGCCGGCTTCAACTACCGTGTGCATCACGAAGCGGTAGTGGAGGAATTCGCCGAGAACTTCCCCGCAACCGAGCTGCTCACCGTCGAGGAAATCGGTGGAAGCTGGGACGAAGTGATGGACACGCACTTCGGCAGCGGCGGCCTGCTCGACCAGCTGCAGCGCCGCTGATGGCAGCAGCTGAGACACACGCCAAGAGCGAGGTTTCATGAGCACTCGGTCCTTCGCCATCGGTCTCGGCAGCACCCCCAAGCGGGTGCTGCCGGGTTTCGGCTTGTCGCTCGGCATCAGCCTGACCTTCGTCTCGCTGATGCTGCTGCTGCCCATGACCGGGCTGTTCGGCCAACTGGCGGGGCTGAGCCTGGCCGAATACTGGACGATCATCACCAACGACCGGGTGGTGGCAAGCTACGTGGTGACCATCGGCGCCGCCGCCGTGGCGGCCATCGTCAATGCCGCCTTCGGCCTGCTGCTGGCTTGGGTGCTGGTACGCTACGAGTTTCCCGGCAAGCGCCTGCTCGATGCACTGATGGATCTACCCTTCGCGCTGCCTACCGCGGTGGCCGGCATCACCCTGGCCACCCTCTACGCCAGCAACGGCTGGATGGGGCGGCTACTCGAGCCGCTGGGGCTGCAGGTGGCTTATACCTGGGTCGGCATTGCCCTGGCCATGGCCTTCACCAGCATCCCCTTCGTGGTGCGCACGGTGCAGCCGGTACTCGAGGACATGCCCCACGAGATGGACGAGGCCGCACTGACACTCGGCGCTTCGGACATCACCGGTTTTCGCCGGGTGATCCTGCCGCACCTGTGGCCGGCCCTGGTAACCGGTACCGGGCTCGCTTTCGTGCGCTCGCTGGGTGAATTCGGCGCGATCATCTTCATTGCCGGCAACATGCCCTACGAGACCGAGATCACCGCGCTGATGATCTTCGTGCGGCTGCAGGAGTACGACTATGCCGGCGCCTCGGCCATCGCCTCGGTGGTGCTGTTCGCCTCGCTTGCGCTGCTGCTCGTCATCAATATCTGGCAAGGCCGCTTCATCAAGCGCCTGCATGGAGGACACGGTTGATGCAACGGATCGGTGACGCTCCCGCCGTCAGGCGCCTCTTGATCACGGCCGCCGTGCTGCTGGCGGCGCTGTTCCTGCTGCTACCGCTGGTGGCGATCTTCGCCCAGGCCTTTGCCCGGGGCGTCGATGTGTTCTGGGCCAACATCACAAACACCTATACCCTGGCGGCGATCCAGCTGACGTTGGTCATCGCCGTGCTGACGATTCCCGTGTGCCTGGTATTCGGCGTCGCCCTGGCCTGGCTGGTGACCCGTTTCCGCTTTCCGGGGCGGCGCATCCTGCAGACACTGATCGATATTCCTTTCGCTGTCTCACCCGTAGTGGCAGGGCTGGTCTACCTGCTTCTGTATGGCCGAACCGGCTGGCTCGGCAGCTGGCTGGATGGACACGACATCCAACTGATGTTCGCCTGGCCCGGCATCCTGATGGTCACCATCTTCGTCACCTGCCCCTTCGTGGCCCGTGAGCTGATTCCATTGATGCAGGCCCAGGGCTCGCGCGAGGAAGAGGCCGCGGTCACCCTGGGCGCCCCCGGCTGGACCATCTTCCGTCGGGTGACGCTGCCCAACATCCGCTGGGCACTGCTCTACGGCGTGATCCTGACCAACGCCAGGGCGGTGGGCGAATTCGGCGCCGTCTCCGTGGTTTCAGGCGCCATTCGTGGCCAGACCAACACCCTGCCGCTGCACCTGGAGCAGCTCTATCAGGACTACAATACCGTGGGCGCCTTCGCCAGCGCGTCGCTGCTGGCCCTCATCGCCCTGCTCACGCTGGTCGCCAAGGCCAGCCTGGAATGGCGCGCCGCGCGCCGGGAGGATCACGCATGAGCATCCGCCTTCATGCCATCGGCAAGCACTTCGGCAAGACCCAGGCGCTGGAGCCGGTCGACCTGGACATCGCAGAAGGCGAACTGGTCGGCTTGCTCGGCCCCTCCGGCTCCGGCAAGACCACGTTGCTGCGCATTATCGCCGGACTGGAAACGGCTGACCGCGAGCCCGGGGGGCGTATCCTGTTCGGCGAGCGCGACGTGACCCACCTGCACGTGCGCGATCGGCGCATCGGTTTCGTGTTCCAGCACTACGCCCTGTTCCGCCACATGACGGTGTTCGACAATGTAGCCTTCGGCCTCACGGTGATGCCACGCAAGCAGCGTCCCTCGAGCGGCGAGATCCGCAGCCGAGTGCACCGCCTGCTGGAGATGGTCAAGCTCGAGCACATGGCCCAGCGCTACCCGGCCCAACTCTCCGGCGGTCAGCAGCAGCGCGTCTCGCTGGCTCGCGCCCTGGCCCTGCGCCCCGACGTGCTGTTGCTCGACGAGCCCTTCGGTGCGCTCGACGCCAAGGTGCGCCAGGAGCTGCGCCGCTGGTTGCGCCATCTGCACGACGAGCTCAACTTCACCAGCCTGTTCGTGACCCACGACCAGGAGGAGGCGCTGGAGCTCTCCGATCGCGTGGTGGTGATGAGCGATGGCCGCATCGAGCAGATCGACACGCCCGACGTACTCTATCGACGCCCCGCCAACCGCTTCGTGTTCGAATTCCTGGGTGACGTCAATCACCTGGAGGGCAGCGTACGCAACGGCGTGCTGACCTGCGGAGACGCCAGGCTGGCCGTGGACCTTGCCGACGGACCGGAAGAGTTGCTGCTGCGCCCCCATGAGGTGGAGCTGGCAGAGAAGCCTGCCGCTCATGCTCACATGCCAGTCACCGTGACCGCGATCTCGCCGGTAGGCGCCGAAGTGCGCGTGGAGCTGGCAGCCGACTGGCTGGGCGAGCCGTGGCTGGCAACGATTCGCCACGCCGACTACGAGCGACTGGCGCTCGCTCGCGGCGTACGCCTCTATGCCCTGCCCCGGCACTGGCATCGCTTTCCCGCCGAGCGAGACCATCAGCCATCGAAAACGGTAGCGACCACGAGTTGAGCGAGCGATCGGCTACGCCTGACCCGCTGTGCCCTCCGGCCGCTGCGTCCACAGCATCAGGGTTTCGCTTTCACCGCTGTGCGGGTCCAATCGCTCCTCAACGGCCCGAAAGCCCAGCCGGCGGTAGAAGGAGACGGCGCGCACGTTGCGCGAGTAGACGCACAGGGTAATGCGCTGCCGCTCGCCCATGGCGTGGGCCATCAGGTGGGTGCCGTGGCCGAAGCTCTGCAGCTCGGGATCGATGAACAGCGCTTCGAGATGGTCGCCGTTGAGCGCGGCGAAGCCTATGGCGCGACCGGCCACCTCCAGCACATAGGTTTCCGCCCCAGGCAGATAGATACGCGCCATGTCGTCGGCACGCTCATGCCAGAATGTCGCAGGTATGAAATCATGGGCCAACTGCGAAGCCCGCAGCCAGATGTCAACGAGCTGCGGTATGTCCTCGGCAACGGCAGGACGAATCATGAAGCATCTCCCTCACTTGAGAGAGCCAGTGTAACCGCTTCCATTGTCCCGAGTGTAACGCTGTCGTCATCCAGCGCACGGCGATATACTGCGCAAGTGCCTGAATCCAGTGAATGGAGGTGCCCAATAAAACAACGGGTACCAAACGTTCCGGGCCATGATCTACCCAGCAGACGACTTCCGGGAGGGAGAATGAACCGACGTCATGTCCTGCGTGCCGCAGCCGTGCTGTTTGCCACCGCCCTGCTGGCCGGCTGCGCCAGCCCCCACTACCTGCAGCTGAACCCCCAGCGTAGCGTCTCGGTGCCGCAGGCCGGAAATGGCCAGGCCGTGACGGTGGCCGCCGTGGATCAACGCGAGGACGATGTGGTCGGCACTCGAACCGGCAGCGCCATGTCTACCGCGGTGATCACGGTCAGCGCTCACGAACTGGTACCGAACCTGCAGCGCGAAGCCGAGCGCGCCGTACGCGACATGGGTTTCTCGCCGACCACTCAGCCCGGCAACGACCGCCCTAGCCTGACACTAACGCTGCAGCATCTCGGCTACGAGCGTGGCGACAGCCAGCCGGTCATCGACGAAGCTCGCCTTGAAGCCGTGCTCGAGGTCAAGGTGACCAACCAGGGCACCACCTATACCGGCACCTACACCTCGCGACGCACGCAGAGCTACGCCCTGCGCCCCGGCCGGGACGCCAACCGACGCATGCTCAACGACCTGATCGCCGACGCCCTGGACCGTGCCTTCAGCGACCCGGAACTGGCCCGACTGCTGGCCCGCTGAGACTCTCGGCGCTTCAGCGTAGTGGGACCAGGCAATGCTGGACGCCCCGTCCGGTGTATTTTGCTAAGTCAGCGGACCACGGCGGACCAATGCCCAGACGCTCTCGCGAAAGCCGCTGCCCGCTTCCGGCGCTCCGTCCTCGAGGTGGGTGACCTGGAAATTGGGGGTGAACAGCTCGCGAACCTCCTCGGCCGATACATGGTAGGGCGGTCCGGCGGCTTCATCCCCGGACGCCCTTGTCAGCGATACCAGCAGACCGCGGCAACCGGGGAGGATCAACTGGGCAAGATGGAAGGCGTAGCGCTGCCGCGTGGCGGGCGGGAGCGCGATCAACGCCGCCCGATCATAGAAAGCGCCAATTTCCGCCGCCTGGTCGATATGGAAATGGAAGAAATCTCCGCACCATAGCTCCACGCTACCCTGGCGACAGATCGAGAACGGCCCTTGCTGGTAGCGCGAAACGTCACCCGCCCCCTCGGCAACGAACTGTTCGATAGCCTCCTGGGCCAGTTCGATACCCAGCACCGGATGGTCGTGGCGGGCCAGCCAGCGCATGTCGAGGCTCTTCCCGCACAGCGGGACCAGCACCTTGGTGCCGGGGCGTACGCCGAGCAGCGGCCAATGGCGCACCAGCGCCGGGTGAGCCTCGGGGCGATGAAAACCGATACGCCCCTCGCGCCAGCGGTCGAGCCACTCGTGTGCCATGCCACTTCCTCTACTAGAACCAACGATCGCGCTTGCGCCGCTTGCGCGGCAAGTGCGGAACGATCAGGCCCACCAGCAGGCCGGCACCGGCCACGCCACCGCCATACATGAAGTAGCGCATCAGCAGATCCTCTTCCTGAGTATCTAGGCGCGCCTGCAGTTGGCGGATGGTGCGGCGCGACTGCTCGGCTTCACTGTCGAGCTGATGATTGCGCGCCTCGAGTTCGGCTATGCGCCGCTCACGTGCCTCGAGCGTCTCCGTCATGGCCGAGACTCGTCCCTCCCAGGTCTCGTTGATACCGTCGAGCTCCGCTTCGAGCTGGGCGACCTGCTCCTCCATCTGCGGCAGTCGCTCATGCGAGCTTGGCGTTTCCTGAAGTTCGGCACTGAGCACCCACACCCGTTCGCCCTCAGCGTTCTCGACCCGGCTGTAGTCGCCGCTGGTCTCGAGCAGGGTAACCGGCTCACCAGCCGTCAGGGTCCCGACGATGCGATAGCCGTCGGTCGGCCCGCTGCGCACATAGGTCGTCAGCTCTTCGGAGACCCAGTGGCTGGCGTCCTCTGACTGCTGGGCGTGCAGCGGGGAGGCCATCAGGCCCAGCGCCACACCCGCGAGCAAAAATTCGAATCGATGCTTCATGCCGTTGTCCTGCTCATGTCGTTCAGCGACCTATCCACAGAATCTGTGGATAAGCCCCGGGAAAACCGCTGGAAAGGCAGCCTCATGCTACGCCGGCACCGACCCGGTCCAGGCTGATCGTTTCCTGAACAGCCCGTCGCCGCCTCTTCGGCCGCTCAGGTCTCGCGCCTCGGGGGCGGCATCGGGCCACGCGGAAATTCGGCGATGCGCCCCTCGCTCTTGACCGCTCTTGCCGGCCCCTCGCGCTCCACCTCGTCGATACGTACGATGGCGTTCAACGGCAGATAACTGCGCTTGACACCGTCGAAGGTGTGTCGCAGACGGTCGGCCGAAGGGTCCACCACCAGCTTCGAACCATCTTCGAAGACGAACTCCTCGACCTCGATGAAGCCCCAAAGTTCGCTCTGGTAGATCTCCCTGGCGTAGAGCTCCCAGATTTCGCCCTGCTGGTGGAAAACCACCCGATAGATCGGCTTGGCCGCCATAAGGCCGTCTGTCCTCAACGTTGGGTTACGCTTCGAGCCCCCACTGCGGGGCCTGCCAAGGCGCAAGCGTACCACAGTCACACACCGCCGCGGTTGCCCCTCTGGCCCCGGTGGTCGGGCTTACGTATAATGCGGCCACCTTCGAGAACGGCTTGAACGAGCCCATTCCCGCGACACTCCACTCACCGGTGACGCACGCGTCGGATAACCGACCTTCAATTCTTATGGCGAAGAAACTCTTCATCAAGACCCACGGCTGCCAGATGAACGAGTACGACTCCGCCCGCATGGCGGACCTGCTCGGCGAATCGCACCAGCTCGAGTTGACCGACGACGAAGGCGAGGCCGACGTCATCCTGCTAAATACCTGCTCGATTCGCGAAAAGGCCCAGGAGAAGGTATTCCATCAGCTCGGCCGCTGGAAGAAGTTCAAGGACGCCAACCCCGATCTGGTGATCGGAGTCGGCGGCTGCGTAGCCAGTCAGGAAGGCGAGGCGCTGCGCAAGCGGGCGCCCTATGTGGACATGGTGTTCGGCCCCCAGACCCTGCATCGCGTGCCGTCGATGCTCGATGCCCGCCGCCAGAATCAGATCTCGGTGGTCGACGTCACATTCCCCGAGATCGAGAAGTTCGATCACCTGCCCAAGCCGAGCTCCGACGGGGCGACGGCGTTCGTCTCGGTGATGGAAGGCTGCTCCAAGTACTGCACCTTCTGCGTGGTCCCCTACACCCGCGGTGAAGAGGTCTCGCGCCCGTTCGAGGCGGTGATGGACGAAGTGATCCATCTCGCCGACCAGGGGGTGCGCGAGATCAATCTGCTGGGTCAGAACGTCAACGCCTACCGCGGCGAGAACCAGCTCGGCGACGAGATCGACCTGGCCGAACTGATCGCCTGCGTGGCGGCAGTGGATGGCATCGACCGCATTCGCTTCACTACCTCGCATCCAGTGGAGTTTTCCGACAGCCTGATCGACGCCTACGGCGAGATCCCGGAGCTGGTCAGCCATCTGCACCTGCCGGTACAGGCCGGCTCCGACCGTATCCTCACCGCCATGAAGCGCGGCCATACCGCCGAGGAGTACGTGGCCAAGATGGAGCGGATTCGTGCGCTGCGTCCCGACATCAGCTTCTCTTCCGACTTCATCGTCGGCTTCCCCGGCGAAACCGCGGAGGATTTCGAGGCGACCATGGACCTGATCCATCGCATCGGCTTCGACCACTCCTTCAGCTTCGTCTACTCGGCGCGCCCCGGAACCCCGGCAGCCGCCCTGCCCGACGACACTCCAGAAAGTGTCAAGAAGCAGCGCCTGGCGATCCTGCAGGAGCGCATCAACCAGCAGGCGATGCAGATATCGCGGCGCATGGTGGGCACTAACCAGCGCATCCTGGTCAGCGGTTTCTCGCCCAAGGATCCGGGACAGCTGTCGGGACGCACCGAGAACAACCGGGTGGTCAACTTCCGCGCCGCCAACCCTACCGAGTTGATCGGCTACTTCGTCGACGTGACGATCACCGAGGCACTGCCCAATTCTCTACGCGGCGAGCTGGCTTCCCCGGCGCTACACTGACCACAGGAAACCGTCATGGTCGGTCGTGGCATCGCGGGCCGATCCTTCGTTTTCCCCAAGGATTGCCCTGCCAAGAGGCGGGGCAGTAAGCTGGTGCCAAACCACGCAACGCAGGAACTTCGCCACCTTGAGTCAACACGCCGCACAGGCCAACCGCATCATAACATTGAGCCTCGAGCCCAATGATCCACAGCGTCTCGCCAACCTCTGCGGTCAGCGGGACGAGCATCTTAAGCTGGTCGAATCACGCCTCGGCGTCACCCTGCGCAACCGCGGCAACGTCTTCCAGCTGGCAGGGCCAGGCCACCGGGTCAAGGCCGCCGCCAACGTGCTGGAGCACCTCTATCGCGAAGCTGAGGCCAGCGACCTGTCGCCGGATACCGTGCACCTGTTCCTGCAGGAGTCGGGGCGCGAGGCAGTCGACGACGACGAGGGCCCCAGCGATGATGAGGTACTGCTGCGCACGCCCAAGGTGTTGATCAAACCGCGCGGGCAAAACCAGCAAAATTACGTGGCGAGCATTCGCCAGCACGATATCAACTTCGGTATCGGCCCGGCCGGTACCGGCAAGACCTACCTGGCCGTGGCCGCGGCGGTGGAGGCGCTCAATCAGCAGGAAGTGCGCCGCATCCTGCTGGTGCGACCGGCCGTCGAGGCGGGCGAGAAACTCGGCTTTCTGCCCGGCGACCTGGCGCAGAAGATCGACCCCTACCTGCGCCCGCTCTATGATGCCCTCTACGAGATGCTCGGCTTCGAGCAGGTGGGCAAGCTGATCGAGCGCCAGGTGATCGAGATCGCTCCGCTGGCCTACATGCGCGGCCGCACCCTGAACAACGCCTTCATCATTCTCGACGAGAGCCAGAACACCACCCGCGAGCAGATGAAGATGTTCCTGACCCGCATCGGCTTCGGCTCCACCGCGGTAATCACCGGCGACGTGACCCAGGTCGATCTGCCCCGCGGCCAGAGCTCCGGGCTGATCCAGGTCCTGGAAGTGCTCAAGGGAACCGCCGGTATCGGCGTGACCCACTTCGCCGCCAAGGACGTGGTGCGCCATCCGCTGGTGCAGCGCATCATCGAGGCCTACGAAAGCTTCGAGGCCGAGCAGGAAGTCCAGGAACGCGCCCGCAAGGAAGCACGCGAGCGTGAGCGCGAGGCGCTGCGACAGGAGCGCGAGCGCAACCGGGAAGATGACAGGAAATGACCTCGACACCGGTGGTCGATCTCCAGCTTGCCACCTCCGCCGAGGGGATGCCGGCACCAGCCGATCTGGAAGCCTGGATCCACGCCGTGCTGGCGCGCTTTCCGCATGAGACGCGCCACGAGGTAACCGTACGCATCGTCGGCATCGAGGAGGGGCAGGCGCTGAACCGCGACTATCGCGATCGCGACAAGCCGACCAACGTGCTCTCCTTTCCCTTCGAGAGCCCGCCAGGCATCGTCCTGCCTCTGCTCGGCGACCTGGTGTTGTGTCACCCGGTGGTGGTACGCGAAGCCCACGAGCAAGCCAAGCGTCTCACGGACCACTACGCCCACTTGGTGATACACGGTATGCTGCATCTGCTCGGACACGATCACCTCGAGGAAGACGAGGCTGAGGTGATGGAAGCGCTGGAGCGGGAGATGCTGGCGGATTTTTCCATCGCCGACCCCTATTCACCGAGCCCGGACGACGAGCAACAACAAGACGACCGCAAGGACGAGAGACACGATCGATGAGTGACGACCGAACGACCGGCCAGGGCGGAAGGTCCTGGCTCGACAAGCTGCTCGGCGCCCTCTCGGGGGATAGTGAAGGCCCCAGCTCGCGCGAAGAGCTGATGGAATTCCTGCGCGAGGCGGCCGCCCGGCTCAAGCTGGACCAGGACGCCATGATGATCATCGAGGGCGCCCTGCAGATCAGCGACCAGCAGGTACGCGAGGTGCTGATCCCACGCTCCCAGGTAGCCGCCATCGCCGTCGACCAGCCGGCCGAGGAATATCTCTCGCTGATTTACGAGACCGGACACTCGCGCTATCCCGTGATCGGTGAGAATCTCGACGAGGTCAAGGGACTACTGCTGGTCAAGGACCTGTTGCAATTGCTCAACCGTCCAGAGGAAGAACGCGAGCGCTTCCGCTTGGAAGACGTGCTGCGCCCTGCCATGTTCGTGCCGGAGTCCAAGCGCCTCAACAGTCTGCTCAAGGAATTCCGTGATACCCACAACCACATGGCGGTGGTGGTCGACGAGTATGGCGGCACCGCCGGGATCGTCACCATAGAGGATATCCTCGAGCAGATCGTCGGCGATATCGAGGACGAGCACGACACCGACGAGGACGACGATATTCGCGACCTGGGTGAAGGCCGCTACGCCATCCGTGCGCTGACCCCCATCGAGGACTTCAACGAACGCTTCGGCACGCGCTTCTCCGACGACGAATTCGATACCGTGGGTGGCCTGGTGATGCAGCGCTTCGGCCACCTCCCCGGCCGTGGCGAACATGCCGAACTGGGCGGCTGGCGCTTTACCGTGCTCAATGCCGACAACCGCCGCATCCGCCTGCTCGAGGCCGTGCTGCAGGACGAGTCGACTCTGTCCCAGGACTGACCGCGGCCACCTCAGGAAACGACACGCCATGACCCACTCTCGCCTGCCGTCGTCGCTTGGCTATCTGTCAGCGCTCGTTGCCGGGGTGCTCACCACCCTGACCGCTTCGCCCTATGAACTCTGGTGGCTCGGCCCGCTGGCGGCGGGCCTCGTCTACTGGGCGGTCAAACCGCTGCATCCACGCCGCGCGGCGCTGCTGGGCTGGTGCTACGGCGTCGGCCTGTTCGGCTCAGGCGCCTCTTGGGTTTACGTCTCGATCCATGACTACGGCTATACCGGTGTGCCCCTGGCGCTGTTCCTGACCAGTCTGTTCGTTGGCGCCCTGTCGCTGTTCCCTGCCGCGACGCTATGGCTTTACCGCCTGCTGTGCGGACCGCGCCTCGCCTTCCTCAGCTTCGCCGGCGCCTGGGTACTGGGCGAGTGGCTGCGCACCTGGCTGTTCACCGGCTTCCCCTGGCTGCTGTTGGGCAGCTCGCACGTCGACTCGCCCTTGGCCCTCTGGGCGCCGGTCGGCGGAGTCTACCTGTTGTCGCTGATCGTCGCGCTGTCCGGCACGCTGGGCGTGGAGTTCCTGCACCGCCGCTGGTGGGCACTCCTACCCATTGCCGCGCTTTGGCTCGCGCCGTTGTCACTGCCCGCACAGTGGACCGAGCCTGCCGGCGAACCACTGCAGGTAGCGCTGCTTCAGGGCAACCTAGATCAACTGATCAAATGGACACCGGAAGGTCAGCGAACCGCTGCCAACACCTATCTGGACATGACCCGTGAGCATGCCGACGAGGCCGATCTCATCATCTGGCCAGAGGCGGCGCTACCGATGTTCGAGGACGAGGCCGAGCCGCTACTGGCTCGCGCCCAGGTCCACCTGGCACCGGACAGCGCCCTGCTAACCGGCATCCTCCAGCGCGAGGGGCGTGGGCTCTACTACAATAGCGTGATCGCCCTGGGTAACGCCGAGGGCGAATACCGCAAGGAGCATCTCGTGCCCTTCGGCGAGTACCTGCCGCTGGAGCGCTGGCTGCGGGGCACCATCGCCTTCTTCGACCTGCCCATGCCGGCCATGACACCCGGGCCAGCGAGCCAGCCGCCGATTCGCGCTGCAGGTACCGTGATCGGCAATGCTATCTGCTACGAGATCATCTACGCCGACCTGGTAGCCGAACGGGCCCGGGATGCCGAGCTGCTTTTGACGGTATCCAACGACACCTGGTTCGGCGCATCGATCGGTCCGCTTCAGCACCTGCAGATGGCCCGCCTGCGCGCGCTGGAAAACGGCCGCTACGTGATCCGCGCCACCAGCAATGGCGTGACGGCCGTGGTCGACCATCACGGCCACATCGTCGCCAGCGCGCCTCAGTTCGAGACCGTGACGCTGCTGGCCGAGGCCGTGCCCATGCAGGGTCTGACCCCCTTCACCCGCAGCGGCAGTTGGCCGGTGTGGCTGCTCAGCGCACTGCTGGTACTACCTGGACTGCAGCTGCCACGGCGTCAGCGACGACACTTCTAGCCCCCGGCGCATGCGACGAGGCCCGCTTGCGCGGGCCTCGTCGTTCCACTGGCATGGACCTGAAAACTCAGTCGGCCTTGGCCGGCACCTCGCCCAGCACCTCGGGGATGGTCATGCGCACGTAGCGCCCCGGCGCCTCCTCCAGCAGCTTGAGTTCGCCCTCGCCGGGCTGACGTGCCGGCACGCGCTTGTCGGCATCGGCGTAGCCGTTCTCGGTCATCCACTGCTGCCAGTGCGGCCACCACGAGCCTTCGTGGAATTCGGCACCCTCCTTCCAGGCCTCGTGATCGTCCGGCAGCGTGTCGTTGGTCCAGTACCCGTACTTGTTTCGCGCCGGAGGATTGACGATGCCGGCGATGTGGCCGGAGCCGCCCAGCACGAAGGTCACCGGCCCCTTGGGCAGCAGCGCACCATAGTAGGTGCTGTTCCACTTGGCGATGTGGTCCTCGCTGGTGGAGACGAAATAGCTCGGCGTCGAGATCTTGCGCAGATCGATGCGCACGCCGTCGAGCTCGATTCCACCCGGCTCCACCAGCCGGTTCTCGAGGTACATATGACGCAGGTACCAGCCGTGGGTACCCGCCGGCAGGTTGGTGCCGTCGGTATTCCAGTAGAGCAGGTCGAACGGTGCAGGATTCTCGCCCTTCAGGTAGTTACTGACGTAGAAGGACCAGAACAGGTCATTCTCGCGCAGCAGGTTGAAGGTATAGGCCATGGAGCGGCCATCCAGGTAGCCATCCTCCTCCATGCGCGCCTCGATGCCTTGCAGGATCGGCTCGCTGAGCAGTACGCCGAGTTCGCCGGGATCACGGAAATCCTGCAGCGTGGCCATGTACGTCACCGACTTGACCTTGCGTCCGCGGCGGGTGCTGGTGAGATAGGCCACGGTGGATGCCGCCAGGGTACCGCCGATGCAGTAGCTGAGCAGGTTGACCGACTTCTCGCCGCAGGCCTGCTCAATGGCCCCCATGGCGGCGATGGGCCCCATCTGCATGTAGTCGGCCCAGGTCAGGTCGCGCTGCTCGGGTCCCGGGTTGCGCCAGGAAACCAGGAACACCGTATGCCCCTGATCGACCAGCCACTTGACGAAGGAGTTGTCCTGGCGCAGATCGAGAATGTAGTACTTGTTGATCCACGGCGGCACGACCAGCAGCGGCGTCTTGAACACCGTGTCGGTGGTCGGAGTGTACTGGAGCAACTGGATCAGTTCGTTCTCGTAGACCACATAGCCGGGCGTCACGGCGATGTTGCGTCCGATCTCGAAGGCGCTGCGATCGGTCATGGCCACGTTGAGGCCGTCGGCCGAATTGCCCAGGTCGCGCCGTAGCTGAGCCAGCCCCTCGACGAGGTTCTGGCCTTTCGTTTCGAGGGTCCGGCGCATCACCTCGGGATTGGTGGTGACGAAGTTGGTCGGCGCCATGGCGTTGACCAGTTGACGGGCATAGAACGACAGGTTGCGTTTCTGCCTCTCGGGCAGGCCGTCGAGCTGCTCGATCAGCTCCTCGACCGCGCCGGAGAACAGCAGGTACTGCTGCATGATGGCACGGTAATAGGGCTCCTGCTGCCAGGCTTCGTCCTTGAAACGCCGATCCCCCTTGGGCGGATTCACCAGCGGCTCGCCCGGCGTGCCGGTCAGAGCCTGCAAGCCCTGCTGCCAGAGCTGGTACTGGTCCTGAATCAGTCGCGCCTGGGTCTGCCACAGCAACTGGGGGTTGCGCATCAGCGACTCGGCGCCGGCCTGGAAGGCTTCGCGCATGTCGGCCTGGATCGAATCGGCGGCTGCATCGGGTGCCATGCGTTCGAGCAGATCCTGCAACAGGCCTTGGTAATGCTGGCCCATCTCCTGTAGCTGTTCCTTCCACTCTTCCAGTTCGACCTGGGAGAAAACCGCATCCCCTGACTGCATCGCCCTCTCCTGTTCTCGGACCCTTGACTTAGTTCACCGCATGCCATCGAGCCATGCGCAAGGCATGCCCCGCTCGACGACACCAAGCCACCGCCTGACCGGCACCTGCCGGTTCGGCGGTGGCTCATCATGACAGCCAAAGCCGCCCGTACCGCGACGGGCGGCCCTATGGGATCAGCTCTTGCGCGAGGCCTGGCTGCTGGCCTTGGCCGGGGCATCGCTCTTGCTCGTTGCGGCCGGCTTGGCACTCGTTTCGTTCGGCTGGGCCTGCTTGGCCTGATCGCTCAGCTCCTGGCTGACTTCGCCAAACAGTTGCTCCAGCTCGGTACGGAATTGCTGGCTCATCTCGCCGAGGGTCTGCGCATCCTCCATCATCTGGCGCGAGAGTTCGTTCATCATTTCGGCCTGCTGCGCCCCGAAGGCCTGCAGATCCTGAGCGTCACGAATCTCGGAAGCGCTGCGCATGCGCTCGGTACCCATCTGGCTGTAGCGTTTCATCGCCTCGAGCTGGTACTCGGTCATTTTCTCCATGTTACCGAGCATCAGCGAGTTCAGCTTGCGCATGGGTTCGAAGAAACGCCGCGTCTGCTGGTTGAATTCATCGAGCATCTTGTCCTGCATGGGGTAGACCTCCTGTGGACCGGAAACATGCGGGGCGGCGCCAGCGCCACTATCGTCGACTTGCCTGGCGACTTCCCTGCGCCTTGCGATGCAGGCCGACGCCATGGCGCGGCCCGGCGGCATTCATGCTGCACCGCACAAAGCGTAGCTTGACAGGGCCTTCGCTGCAATACCCTTCCACTTCCACAGGGCGATGCCCCGGCAACCGTCACTCCGAGCGCCGTGAACGAGAGCGCGCACTGGCCGAGCCAGTCTTGCCCGAGCCCTTCGGTGCGGCCTCGGCCTCGCCCGCCTCGGCGGGCTCCCGTGACTTGCCCATCGAGCTCCCTGCCTGGCGCAGCATGTCGAGCATCATCTGCTGATAGGTACCGAAACTGGCCAATCCCTGAGAGAGCCCCTGACTCATGTCCTGGGGGAAGCCCTGCTGCAGGAAGGGCTTCATCAGGCTCATGGGGTCGTAGCCCTCGACCCCGGATTCCATCTGCTTCTGAATCCGGCCCAGCAGCTCCTGCTGGAAGGCTTCGACATCGGGTAGGCCCAGGGCCCGCCGGAACTCCTCGGGGGTCAGATCGAACTCGACGTTTATCTTCATGGCGTTTCCCTGCTTCAGTGTGTCTTCAGTGTAGCAACTCGGCGCCAGACTCAACGCCTCGGGCCAGGCTCAGCGCAGCACCGGTGTCGCCACCCTGACGGCGGCATTCTGCGCACGATGACGCAACAGGTGGTCCATCAGCGTGAGCGCCATCATCGCCTCGGCGATCGGCGTGGCACGAATGCCCACGCAAGGATCGTGGCGACCCTTGGTCACCACCTCGACCGGGTTGCCGTAAACGTCGATGCTGCGTCCCGGGATGGTGATGCTGGAGGTTGGCTTGAGCGCCAGGTGAGCGATCAACGGCTGCCCCGAGGAGATGCCGCCGAGTACGCCGCCGGCATGGTTGGAGAGAAACCCGTCGGGCGTCATCTCGTCACGGTGTTCGCTGCCGCGGCTCGCCACAGCGGCGAAGCCGTCGCCGATCTCCACGCCCTTCACCGCATTGATGCTCATCAGGCCATGGGCCAGCTCGGCATCCAGCCGATCGAAGACCGGCTCGCCCAAGCCCGGAGGCAGCCCTTCGGCCACCACGGTGATCTTCGCACCCACCGAATCCTGATCTCGGCGCAGCTGGTCCATGAACGCCTCGAGTTCGGGCACGCGCTCGGGATCGGGGCAGAAGAAGGGGTTCTCGTCCACGGCCGCCCACTGCTTGAAGACGATCTCGAGCGGGCCGAGCTGGCTCATGTAGCCGCGCACGGTGATGCCCTGGGACGCCAGGAACTTCTTGGCGATGGCGCCGGCGGCCACCCGCATGGCGGTTTCACGGGCGCTGGAGCGACCGCCGCCGCGGTAGTCGCGGATGCCGTACTTGTGATGGTAGGTGTAGTCGGCATGAGCGGGGCGGAACTGATCTTTGATGTTGCCGTAGTCCTTGGAACGCTGGTCGGTGTTCTCGATCAGCAGGCCGATGGCGGTGCCGGTGGTCACGCCTTCGAACACACCGGACAGGATGCGTACTCGATCGGGCTCGCGGCGCTGGGTGGTATGTCGCGAGGTACCGGGGCGGCGACGATCGAGGTCCCGCTGTAGATCTTCCTGGCTGAGCGCCAGCCCCGGCGGGCAGCCGTCGACGATGGCGCCTAGTGCCGGGCCGTGGCTTTCGCCGAATGTGGTAACGGTGAACAACTTGCCGAAGGTGTTGCCGGACATGGGCGTGCCTCCCGATATCTAGAGGAATGGATCAGGCGAAGGACGCCGCATGGGCGTCGAGTTCCGCGGCAGTGAGGGCGAACACGCCCTGGCCGCCGCGCTCGAAGTCGAGCCACAGGAAAGGGACCTCGGGGAAGGCGGCCTCCAAATGGCGGTCGGAGTTGCCGACCTCGACGATCAGCACGCCGTCGTCGCTGAGATGGTTGCGCGCCTCGCGCAGGATACGCCGCACGATGTCGAGCCCATCGGTACCGGCGCCCAGCGCCAGCTCTGGCTCGTGGCGATACTCGGCGGGCATGGTCGCAAGATCCCGGGCATCGACATAGGGCGGGTTGGAGACGATCAGGTCGTAGCGCTGCCCGGCCAGACCTTCGAACAGATCCGAGAGCACCGCCCGCACCCGCACGCCAACGTCGTGACGCTGGATATTCTGCTTGGCGACGGCCAGGGCATCGGTGCTGACGTCGGAGAGGTCGACCTCGCAGGTCGGCAGATAGAGCGCCGTGGCGATACCGATGCAGCCCGAACCGGTGCACAGGTCGAGCACCCTGGCGGGCGGCTCTTCGGGAAACCAGGCGGCAAAGCCGGTCTCGATCAGCTCGGCAATGGGCGAGCGCGGAATCAGCACACGTTCGTCGACGTCGAAGGCAAAGCCGGCGAAGAACGCCTCGCCGAGCAGGTAGGGCAGCGGCCGACGCGAGGCGATGCGTTCGCGCACCAGGCCGACGATGCGCGCGCGTTCCATCGGCAACAGTCTGGCTTCGAGCACCGCCGGGTCGACGTTCCAGGGCAGATGCAGCGCACCCAGCGTCAGGGCGACGGCTTCGTCCCAGGGCGAGTCGGTACCATGGCCATGACACAGCCCGGCCAGGTGGAATTCGCTGGCGGCCCAGCGCAGGTAGTCGCGCAGGGTAACGAGGTCGCGACACAGCGCCTCGTCATCCAGGGTAAGGGTCGAACGGGAAGCGGTGGAGTTAGCCACGTCAGGTCCTGCGGGTCGATGATGAGCGATGTGCCGATTGTACCCGTGGCGGCAGGCGGTTCACAGCCACGCCAAGGCCGCTATACTGGCCGCTCGACGACACCACGCGAGACCTCATGAGCCAACGCCACCCACCCGATGACGACGATGATGACACCAACGCCTTTCGCCAGGCGCTGCGCGAGGCCGGCGTGCGTCGCCTCGCCGTCAACCGCGCCGACCCGGGACGCCCCAGGCGGCGGGATCCCGCGACGGCCGAACGGCGCGCCGCCGCAGTGGCGGCGGAGACTTCGGGCAGCACCAGCCGCACCAGCGACGGTCGCGTGGCGCCTGTCAGGCCGTCGGAATTTCTCGACTTCGCCCTCCCCGATCTGCCCTACCGGACCCGCAGCCAACTCAAGCGCGGCCAGATCGTGTGGGAGGCGGGATTGGACCTGCACGGCTACAGCCTCGACGAGGCGCGCCTGGAATTCGAGAGCTTCCTGAAGGAGGCGGTCGGCAACCGCATGCGCTGCGTGCTGGTGGTTCATGGCAAGGCCTGGGGCAGTTCGGCGGACTATCCGGTGCTCAAGAGCCACGTGAATGCCTGGCTACGCGAGTGGCCGACGGTACTGGCCTTCTGCTCCGCTCGGGAGATCGACGGCGGCACCGGCGCCGTCTATGTCCTGCTTCGACGTCGCGGTCAGCCCCTCTAGCCCTTCCCCGTCTCGCTGTCGGCCGGCATTTGTGGTGGCTCGACGATAGTGCCGGCGCTGCCACCATCGCCGCTGTGACTGCGCCCCTCATAGCGATCCAGCGCCTCCATCGCCAGATGACGCCCCAGGCGGACCAGTGCTTGGGCACGATGAAACTCGAAGGCACCGCACACCGTCTTGGGCACTTCGATCAGTACATCTGGGGGATAGCCGGCGATCTTGTACTTGGCCAGGGAGGCCTGGGTGATGTCAAAGGAGGCCAGGATCATGTCCATCCGCCCCCAAGCGCGTCTTCCACCCGGCGCCGGCACCGCCTTGGCATCCTCCTCGGCGGCGTCGGTCTCGGGACCGCCGAGGCCTTCGAACAGCCAGCGCGTTGCCCCGCGCACGTCCATCCACTTGCGCGCCACGGCTTCCGCTTCAAAGTCGGCTTCCTCATAAGCCTCGGCCGGCAGCAGGTCGTCGAGTGACACCGGCCGGGCGCTGTGGGCGGTCACGTTGACGGCCAGCATCATATCAGCGTGGGCCGAAACGGTAGGGGTGATCGGCAGCGGGTTGAGCAGCCCCCCGTCGACCAGGGTATTTTCACCAATGTGAACCGGCGTGATGACGCCCGGAATGGCGATGGACGCCCGTATCGCGCGCAGCAGCGGCCCGGACTGGAACCACACTTCACGCTGACGCACCAGGTCGGTGGCCACCGTGGTCAGCGGAATCGGCAGATCCTCGATCAGAATGTCACCGACCAGCTCCTCGAGCTTGCTCATCACCTTGCTGGCACGCATCGCTCCCATCGGGCTCCAGGTGACGTCAACCAGCTTGAGCACGTCGAAGTAGTCCAACTGGCAGACCCAGTCGCGGTAGGCCTCGAGCTGCCCCGCGGCGTATACCCCGCCGATGACCGAGCCCATCGAGCAGCCGGAGAGGGCAACGATCTCGTAGCCTCTCGCCTCCAGCACTTCGATCACGCCGATATGGGCGTAACCGCGTGCGCCACCGCTACCCAGGGTCAGCGCCACCCGCTTGCCCGTTTTCGCCGTCTGCCTGCTGCTCATCACGCCTCCCCGGAAGGTCGTTCTCCGCTACGGTGCCACTTGCCAGTTCGCGATGGCCTCTGCCACGGCGTCCACACTCTCGGGTTCCAGATGCAGATGGTGCCCTCCCGGCAGTACCTCGCGCCTCAGCTGCGGCACGGCCGCCCGGGCCGCCCGGGCCATGTCGCGCTCGCCGAGGATCCCGCGCTCGCCCTCGATCAGCAAGAGCGGCGCCTTGATCGCGCCCAGCAGCGCCAGCGCCTGCTCGGGGCTCAGCCGTACCGGCGAGGGCCACAGCAGCCGGCCGTCGGTGCGCAGGCGTACATGGCCATCGGCCTCTCGTATTAGGTTACGCTCGACCAGAGGCGTCGCCGTATCGGCGTCGATCGGCGTCACGCCCCCCGCGACGCGAGCCGCCACTGCGGTCTTGCTATCAGGATAGCGCGGCGCCACCGAACGCGTGCGCCGGGCCGCTAGCAGGCCCTTGCGCAGCTGGACGGCGCTCTCCGCCGCCGGGGTGGTCACGGCGCCCAGGCCGTCGATCAACACCAGCTGCTCGATGCGCTCCGGGAGCGCCGCTGCAGTGAGGCAGGCCACCCCCGCGCCCATGGAGTGGGCCAACAGCGAAACCCGCTCCAGGCCCAGCTCGTCGGCGGCGTCGAGCAGGTCGTGGCAGTAGTCCCACAGCGCGTAATCACCCTCGCAATGTTCCGAGTGGCCGTGCCCGACGAAATCCAGCGCCACGAGGCGAATGCCGAGGCGCTCGACCAGCAGGGGCGCCAGCCGGCTGAAGCTGGCCGCGTTATCCAGCCAGCCGTGCAGCGCCAGCCAGGTGGGCACATCCTCGCGCCCCCAGGCGAGCGCAGCCAGTCGCCCCTCGGCCAGGCTCAGCGAGTGTGCCGGGTTCATACCTCACCTCCCAGCAGGTCGTCGAGCATGGCCAGCAGGGCCTGGCGGGTCTCTTCGGGATGCTCCATGGGAAACATGTGGGTGCCCGGCACCAGGGCCAGGGGAATGCCATGGCTGGCCAGGCGTCGTCGGCGCCTGGGCGTGATCAGGTCGGAGTCGCCGCCCACCAGGACACCGAAGGGAATGTGCAGCCGGCGCGGCAGACGGGCCAGGTGATCGGGCAGGTTGCGAAAGATCTCGGTCTCGATGGCCGGGTCGTAGATCAGCTCGGCGCTGCCATCATCGCGCAGCCGGGTACCGCCCTCGACGTAGTCGTGCAGGGCATCGGGCGTAAAGCGACGGAACAGCCCCCGGCGGCGCAGGTGGTTGGCCATGGCCTCACGGTCTGGCCAGCTGGCACGGCGCGCCCTGCTCTTGCCCGCGGGCGTCACTCGGTCAACGAAGCCGAAGCGCTTGGCGACCTTCATGCTCCAGGCGTCGAGGCCCAGCATCAGCGGAGGATCGAGCATCACCACGCAGCGAAAGCGCTGCGGTGCATGCTCTGCGGCCATGGCCATCAGCACCCCGCCCATGGAGTGTCCGACGCCGATGACGGGACCGTCGGCCTCCGGCACATGCTCGAGAAGTTCATCGCGCAGCGCCAGCCAGTTGGCTCCCACGGGATAGGCGGGATGGTGACCGAGACGATCGACGGGGTGAATGTCGAAACGTTCGTGCAGTGGCGCCAGCAGGCTGCGATAGCTCATGCCCGGAAAGCCGTTGGCGTGGGCGAAGACCAGCCGCGGCCGCATGGAGGGGTGACGTTCGTTCATGGCGGGGTCCCATATCAGTCTGGCAAGCCGCTAGTGGCGATAGCAGGCTAACGGGTTTACTCTATCTCGCCAAGTCGACCTCCGGCCCATGCCGTCCGCTTCTCTGGAGTCCATCATGCCTCGCCCCACCCGGCCCCGGCGCGACACTCGCTTACGCAACCGCCTATTCTGGATCACCGTAACCGCCGCCATCGTGATCGGCCTGTGGCTGGTGCGTGGATGAGCCTGCTCGACCTCTTCTTCGCCACCCTTGAGATCACCTTGCCGGTTTTCGCCATGGTCTTTCTCGGTCTGGGCCTCAAGCGTCTGGGCTGGATCGATCATGCCTTCGTAACGACCGCCTCGCAGTTGGTTTTCCGCGCCACCATGCCGACGCTGATCTTCCTCAGCATCATCAAGGCCGACCTGGACGCCACGCTGAATCCCGGCATGCTGGGATACTTCGCCCTGGCCACGCTGGCCAGCTTCCTGCTCAGTTGGGGCTGGGCCATCCTGCGCGTGCCCCATGCCGAGCGGGGCGTCTACGTGCAGGGCGCCTTTCGCGGCAACTGCGGCATCGTCGGCCTGGCGCTGGCCGCCGGCATGTACGGCGACTACGGGCTCTCTGCCGGCGGGCTGCTGCTCGGCGTGGTGATCCTCACCTACAATGCCTTCTCGGTTGTCGTGCTCGCCACCTACCAGAAGGGCAAGCGCACCAACTGGCGCAGCATCGCCGGCCACATTCTGCGCAACCCGCTGATCCTGGCCGTGGTGGTCGCCGTGCCGGTGGCCGCCCTGGAACTTCGCCTTCCCGGCTGGCTGATGACCTCGGGGCAATACTTCGCCTCGCTGACCCTGCCGCTGGCATTGATCTGCATCGGCGCCACCCTGTCGCTGGGCTCGATCCGGGCCTCGGGCCGGTTGGCAACCGGCGCCAGCCTGATCAAGATGGTCAGCCTGCCGCTGGGCGCCACCCTGGGCGCCTGGCTGTTCGGCTTCGAGGGGCGCGAGCTGGGGGTGCTGTTCCTGTTCTTCGCCAGTCCCACCGCCGCGGCCAGCTTCGTGATGGTCAAGGCCATGGGCGGCAACGCCGCGCTGGCGGCCAACATCATCGCGTTGACCACGCTGCTGGCCAGCCTGACCGTCACCGGCGGCGTGTTCGCGCTGAAGGTGATCGGCTGGATTTGAGGCTCAGCCGGGCTTCGATCACCCTGGCTCAGCGAATGTCAGCGGGTGCCCTGAAACGCAGCAGCCTGGCGCAACCCGCCGCCCAGACTTCGCCCTCGAGTTCGGCCACGGCGGCCGTGGGAAAGCCTAGACCGCGAAGCGCCCTGCCCTCCGTCAGCAGCTCGGCGAGCAGCCCTACCAAGGGCATGTGGCTGACCAGCACGATGGGCGTATCGCTGGCATGGGCAATCAGCCAGTCGCATACCGCCGCCGGCGAGTCGTCGGGTGTGATGAGTGGCAACACCTCGGCTTCGATACCCAGCGCCTCGGCCACCGGCGAAGCCGTCTGACGCGCCCTCACGAAGGGGCTGGTATAGAGTCGGGCACCTGCCAGCGCCTGCCGACCGAACCAGCCGGCCATGCGTTCGGCCTCGGCCTGTCCGCGGGTGGTCAGCTCGCGCTCACTGTCTGGATGCCCTGCAGCCGCCTCGCCGTGGCGCATGATAAAGAGTTGCGCCGTCATGCCCCGCCCTCATCCGCCTCGATTCGGCGATGAGCCTGTTGCACGGCTTCGCGTGGCAGGACGAACTCCACGTCGCTGCTTTGCTCGCCGCGCATCAGCATGCGCGCCATCTCGCGCGCCGGCACACCTTCGAACAGGACCTGGTAGAGCCCCTCGGCCAGCGGCATGTAAACACCATCCGCACGTGCCTTGTCACGCACCAGACGCACCGTATTGACACCCTCGGCGACCTGACCCAATGCCTCGACGGCCTCGTCCAGCCCCTTGCCCTGGCCCAGGGCGTAACCGACCCGGTAGTTACGCGACAGCTGCGACGAGCAGGTCACGATCAGGTCGCCCACCCCGGCCAGCCCGAGGAAGGTCATGGGATTGGCGCCCAGGCTGACGGCGAAGCGGCCCATCTCGGCCAGCGCCCGGGTCATCAGCATGCTGCGGGTGTTCTCGCCCATGCCCAGGGCCGCGGCCATGCCGGCAGCAATGGCATAGATGTTCTTGAGCGCTCCGCCCAGCTCGACGCCATAGCGGTCGTTGCTGGCATAGACGCGGAAATAGTCGCAGCCCAGCGCCTGTTGCACCCGGGTGCGTGTCAGCGCATCGTCGCTGGCCACCACGGTGGCGGTGAGCTGTTTCTGGGCGATCTCGGTGGCCAGGTTGGGCCCCGAGATCACGCCGATATGGGTGAAGCCCGTTTCCTCCTCGAGGATCTGGCTCATCAACTTGAAGCCCTCTTCCTGGATCCCCTTGGTGGTGCTCACCAGAATCTGGTCGGGATGGAGCCAGGGCCGGGCCTGGCGCACCACGTCACGGAAGGCCTTGGAGGGAATCGCCACCAGTACCAGCTCGGCGCCTTCGAGCGCTTCCTCCATGTTGCTGAATGCCCGCACTGCCGGGTTGATGGCATAGTCCGGCAGGTAGCGCGGGTTGCGGTGTTCGCGGTCGATCTGTGCCGCCAGCTCGGGGTCGCGCAGCCACTGGCTTACCCTGGCGCCATTGTCGGCGGCGATGCTCGCCAGCGCGGTGCCGAAGCTGCCGCCGCCCAGTACTGCTACCCGCATGGGATCGTCTGACATGTCTGCCCCGTGAATCGAACGAAGTCTCAGGAGATTCCGTCAAGAGTGTAACGAAGAATGCCCCCTTGCGGGGGCATGTCTCGTCATTGGACGGCGGGCCCAAGCCCGGACTGCCTCAATCGATCTGCGACAGCAGCGAGTCGATGCTCTGCCGGGCATCGCCGTAGAACATGCGCGTGTTCTCCTTGAAGAACAGCGGGTTCTCGATGCCCGAATAGCCGGTACCCTGGCCGCGCTTGCAGACGAATACCTGCTTGGCCTCCCACACCTTGAGCACCGGCATGCCGGCGATGGGGCTGTTGGGATCCTCCTGGGCAGCAGGGTTGACGATGTCGTTGGAGCCGATGACGATCACCACGTCGGTGCTGGCGAAGTCGTCGTTGATCTCGTCCATCTCCAGCACGATATCATAGGGCACCCGGGCCTCGGCCAGCAGCACGTTCATGTGGCCCGGCAAGCGCCCCGCTACCGGGTGGATACCGAAGCGAACCTCCTTGCCCGCCGAGCGCAGCTTGCGCACCAGCTCGCTCACCGCGTTCTGGGCCTGGGCCACGGCCATGCCGTAGCCCGGCACGATGATCACGCTGTCGGCATCGTTGAGCGCGCTCGCCACCCCGCCGGCATCGATCGCCACCTGCTCGCCCTCGATCTCGGCCGCCGGTCCCTGGGTGCCGCCGAAGCCACCGAGGATGACGTTGACGAAATTGCGGTTCATCGCCTTGCACATGATGTACGACAGAATGGCACCGGAAGAGCCCACCAGTGCGCCGGTGACGATCAGCAGGTCGTTGGAGAGCGTGAAGCCGATGGCCGCCGCGGCCCAGCCGGAGTAGCTGTTGAGCATCGACACCACCACGGGCATGTCGGCGCCGCCGATGCCCATGATCAGGTGGTAACCGATGAAGAAGGCCAGCGCGGCGATCAGCAGCAGTGTCCAGAAGCCGGCGCCGTTGAGGTAGAGGATGGCCAGCAGCAGCGAAAGCGCGGCCGCCCCAGCGTTGAGCAGGTGGCCACCGGGCAATTGCTTCGGCTTGCCGTCGACCTTGCCGGCGAGCTTGCCGAAGGCAATCACAGAGCCGGTAAAGGTCACCGCGCCGATGAATACGCCCAATACCACCTCGATCTGCAGGAACATCAGCTCATCCGGGGCCTTGGTGGCGACGAGCGCGGCGAAGGCCGAGAACTGCTCGGCGCCCGCATCGAGGGCCCGGGCCGCCAGCACGCGGCGCCGCTCGAGGTCCGCGCTCCAGGCCACGAACACCGCGGCCAGGCCGACGAAGCTGTGCAGCGCCGCCACCAGCTGCGGCATCTCGGTCATCTCGACCTTCTTGGCCACGTAGGCGCCGACTACCGCGCCGACGATCACCATCGGAATCATCAGCCAGTAGGCGCCGATCCCCGGCCCGAAGGCGGTGAAGAAGACCGCCACGGCCATGCCGACGATGCCGTACCACACGGCCCGCTTGGCCTTTTCCTGATTGCTCAGCCCTCCCAGGGAAAGGACGAACAGTACGCTTGCCGCTATCGCCGCGGCAGACACGAATCCTTGACTCAGCATGTGTTGTCTCCGCGCTTACGATTTCTGGAACATGGCGAGCATCCGGCGTGTCACCAGGAAGCCGCCCACGATATTGATGGTGGCGATCAGCACCGAGATGGCCGCCATCAGCACGACGAGCCAGTTCCCGGAGCCGATCTGCAGTACCGCCCCGAGCACGATGATCCCCGAGATGGCATTGGTCACCGCCATCAGCGGCGTATGCAGCGAGTGGCTGACGTTCCAGATCACTTGGAAGCCGACGAAGCAGGCCAGCACGAAGACGATGAAGTGCTGCATGAAGGAGGCAGGCGCCACCTGGCCGAGCACCAGCATCAGCAGACCACCGGCACCCAGCAGGGTCGCCTGGCGCTTGGTCTGCGCCTTGAAGGCAGCATGTTCGGCCGCTCGCCGCTCCTCGGGAGTGGGCTCCTTCTCCTTGGGCTTGGGCTTCGCCGCGGCGATCGCCTTGACCTTGGGCGGCGGCGGCGGAAAGGTGATCTCGCCCTGGTGCGTCACCGTGGCGCCACGGATGACGTCGTCCTCCATGTCATGGACGATGCTGCCGTCCTTCTCCGGTGTGAGGTCGGTGAGCATGTGACGGATGTTAGTGGCATACAGCAGCGAGGCTTGCGTCGCCATGCGCGAGGGGAAGTCGGTATAGCCGACCACCACGACGCCGTTGTCGCTGACGATCCGCTCGTCCGGTACGGTCAGGTCGCAGTTGCCGCCCTTTTCGGCGGCCAGGTCGACGATCACCGAGCCGGGCTTCATCGCCTTGACCATGTCCTCGAGCCACAGCTTGGGCGCCGGCCGCCCCGGGATCAGGGCAGTAGTGATGACGATGTCGACCTCGGGCGCCTGCTCACGGAACAGCGCCAGTTGCTTCTCGCGGAACTCGGGGCTGGAAGGCGCCGCGTAGCCGCCGGTGCCGGAACCGTCCTGATTCTCCTCGAAGTCGAGGAACAGGAACTCGGCACCCATGGACTCGATCTGTTCGGCCACCTCGGGGCGCACGTCGAAGGCACGCACCACCGCCCCCAGGCTGGTCGCGGTGCCGATGGCGGCAAGCCCCGCCACGCCGGCACCGACGATGAGCACCTTGGCCGGAGGCACCTTGCCGGCGGCGGTGACCTGGCCGGTGAAGAAACGGCCGAATTGATTGCCCGCCTCGATCACCGCGCGATAGCCGGCGATATTGGCCATCGAGGAGAGGGCATCCATCTTCTGGGCCCGCGAAATACGCGGCACCATGTCCATGGCGACCACAGTCGCGCCCTTGGCCCGGCAGCGCTCCAGCAGGGCCTCGTTCTGCGCCGGCCAGAAGAAGGCGATCAGGGTCTGGCCTTCGCGCAGGAGGTCGGCTTCTTCATCCGTGGGCTCGCGTACCTTGATCACGACCTCGGCCTCGCGCCACAGCGCCTCGGCGCTCTCCACCACCGTGACACCGGCGGCGCGATAGGCGTCGTCATCGAAACCGGCGGCGATACCGGCCCCGGATTCGATCAAGCATTCGTGTCCTAGCTTCTTGATGAACTGCGCACTGTCAGGGGTCAGCGCGACACGCGCCTCTCCTTTGGCGAGCTCCTTGGGTGCACCAATCTTCACGTTGGATCTCCCTTATGGTTATAGAAAGGTCGAATAGGGCAAACAGTTATTCATACCTGACCATGCCGCGATGCACAACCGCTGCGCAGCTTTTCCAACACCTTCGAATGTAAAACTATGCAGCTGAAATATCGGAAAAAAATGAACGATGACGTTGACGTCAAAGATACATGGCGGGACGCATATGGACATGAACAAGCCGCCTGCAGGCGGCTTGAAAACGCGTAGGCATGCGGCCATCAAGCGACGGGCCTCGCCGTGACGACGCCCGTCGTACGCCCTAGGTTGTCAGCAGCGTATTGAGCCGCTTGACGTAGGCTGCGGGGTCGTCGAGGTGGCCACCCTCGGCGATGATCGCCTGGTCGAGCAGTACCTGGGCCAAATCGGCGAAGCGCTCGCCTTCGGCGCCCTCGAGCCGCTCGACCAGCGCATGGGTCGGGTTGAGTTCGAGTATCGGCTTGACCTCCGGCATCTTCTGGCCGGCGGCTTCCATGATGCGGCGCATCTGGAAGCCCATCTCATGCTCCGGCAACACCACGCAGGCAGGAGAATCGGTCAGTCGATGGGTCACCTTGACCTCCTGCACGGCGTCGCCCAGCGCTTCCTTGACGCGCTTGACCAGCGATTCCTTGGCCTTGGCGGTCTCCTCCTGGGCCTTCTTCTCTTCCTCGCCCTCGATCTCGCCGAGGTCGAGCTCGCCCTTGGCCACGTCGACGAAGCGCTTGCCCTCGAACTCGTTCAGGTGGCTCATCAGCCACTCGTCGATGCGGTCGTGGAGCAGCAGCACCTCGATGCCCTTCTTGCGGAAGATCTCCAGATGCGGGCTCGACTTCGCCGCGTTGAAGCCGTCGGCGACGATGTAGTAGATCTTCTCCTGGCCCTCCTTCATGCGCGAGACGTAGTCGGCCAGCGACTGATCCTGGGTGGCGCTGTCGGTGTGGGTGGTGGAGAAGCGCAGCAGTGCGGCGATCTTCTCGCGATTGGCGAAGTCCTCGGCCGGGCCCTCCTTCAGCACGCTGCCGAAGGTGTTCCAGAAGGTCTGGTAGGCCTCCTGGTCCTTGGCCAGCTTCTTGAGCATGTCCAGCGCCCGCTTGGTCAGCGCGCCCTTGATCTTCTCGACCTTGGGGTCCTGCTGCAGCAGTTCGCGGGAGACGTTGAGCGACAGCTCGCGGGTGTCGAGCACGCCCTTGATGAAGCGCAGGTAGAGTGGCAGGAACTGCTCGGCGTCGTCCATGATGAAGACACGCTGGACGTAGAGCTTGACTCCGCGGGAGCCATCGCGCTCATAGAGGTCGAAGGGCGCGCGCCCCGGTACATAGAGCAGACTGGTGTACTCGAGCTTGCCCTCGACCTTGTTGTGGCTCCAGGTCAGGGGATCGCTGAAGTCGTGGGCCACGTGCTTGTAGAAGGCCTTGTACTCGTCGTCGGAAACCTCGCTCTTGGGCCGCACCCACAGCGCGGTGGCCTCGTTGACGGTTTCCCAGGTGGTGACCTCGCTGCCTTCGATCTCGTTGCCTTCGTCGTCCTTGGCCGTCTCGACCTTCGGCATGCGCACCGGCACTTCGATATGGTCGGAGTACTTTCGCACCAGACTGCGCAGGCGGAAGTCGTCGGCGAACTCCTTGGCTTCCTTCTTCAGGTGCAGGACGATCTCGGTGCCGTGTGCCTCGCGCTCGAGGTCGGCGACGGTAAACTCGCCCTCGCCCTTCGAGCGCCATTCGACACCCTCGCTCTTGTCGCTGCCCGCCTTGCGGGTACGCACCGTGACTTCGTCGGCGACGATGAAGCTGGAGTAGAACCCCACCCCGAACTGGCCGATCAGCCGCGCATCCTTCTGCTGCTCGCCGGAGAGCTGCTTGAGGAACTCGGCGGTGCCGCTGCGAGCAATGGTGCCCAGGTTCTGGATCACCTCGTCACGGCTCATGCCGATGCCGTTGTCGCGCACGGTGACGGTGCCAGCCTTTTCGTCATGCTCGATCTCGATGCGCAGCTCGCTGTCGCCTTCGTACAGCGCATCGTTGTCGAGCGCGGCATAGCGCAACTTGTCGCAGGCGTCGGCGGCGTTGGAAATCAGCTCGCGCAGGAAGATCTCCCGATTGGAATACAGGGAGTGGATCATCAGGTGCAGCAGCTGCTTCACCTCGGTCTGGAAGCCGAGGGTTTCCTCGTGAGCGGTCGTGGACATGGATCGGTTACCTCATGGCTTGAACCCGCGGCGGCGCATGACGCGACGCCGTTTTTGAACTGTTCAGCGATATGGGGGCCGGCTCCAGGTTTTCAAGCGTCGCTTGGTTCCGGCACCCCCAGGACCAGATGCAGGCGAGCCGTGGCCACCGGTTGATCCTCCGATTCCTGCCAGGCCGTGACCTGCACGTTGGCCAGGCGCCGCCCTTCGCGCAGCAGGCGACATCGCGCAAAGGTCGGCACGACGCGCGCCGTGCGCAGATAATCGATGGAGAAATCGACGATGCGTGGCAGTCGCGGCTCGCGCGCGGATAGCATGAGGTCCAGCGTACCTGCGGTTTCCATGAAGGCGGCCACCACGCCGCCATGCAACGCCGGCAGCAGAATATTGCCGATATTGTGCTGGTGCGGCTCGAGGCGAAAGACAAGGCCATCGCCACCGGCGTCGGGGCTCGCCGTAACGCCGATGTGGCGGGCATAGGGCAGCCGTTCGAGCCAGGCAGCCACGTCCCCCTGGGCCCGGGTTCTGGCCAGCCAGGCCGCGTCGTGGAAGCCCTCAGTCATGATTCACCTCCTCGAATAGCGCCTCGGCGAAGCCTTCCGGCGTATTGCGCTCGCCCAGACGGACGAAATTGCCGATGCCGCGGGCAACGGTGCATCCCGGCTCCTGCCATACCCTCCCCTCGGTGAAGACCATCGAGGCCGTGACCTGCAGCACCCGAGCCTCGACCCAGATCGGCTTGCCGGCCACTGCCGGGCGGTAGTGGTCGACGCGCAGGTCCAGGGTCGGGCAGACCTCGGGGCGCGGCAGGCCGCAGAGCACCGCCGAGCCGCAAGCCGTATCGAGTAGCAGGCTCAGCACACCGCCATGAACGAGTCCGCGCTCGACGTCGCCGAGCAGGTCGTCGCGCCACGGTTGGCACATGGTCACCGTCGGCGGAGCGACGGAAACGACCTCGAGACCCAATTCTCGAGTGTGCGGTATCACAGTCACGAAGCGCGCCAGGGCGGCACGCCACTCATCCACGGTGGGGGAAGGTACGTCGGGCATCTCGCGGCCTCACACAAGTCCAGGGGCAGGAATCAAACGAGCGTATCAAAACTCCCCCTCGTCGTCCCCCTCTTCCATGACGGGAAAACCTCGCCAGCCGCGGTACGCGTCCAGGCTGCGATCGACCTTTGTCAGCAGCCAGCCGACGACGACCATGTCATCGACGACTCCGAGCAGAAGCAGCCAGTCGGGAATCAGATCCAACGGCGAGACGAGATAGGCCAGCGCCGCCAGCATCCAACCGAAGGCCGGCCACGGCGGTGGCCGGTAGCGGCCCTTCACCACGTCGCCACACATGGGCACGAACAGCTTGAGCGCGCGTGTAATCCGTCCCAATGCCCGCGAGCGTCGGCGCAGCCGACCCACGATATTCCACGGTTTCACTTCGTACTCCTCGATTCTCCGTAATCGCCAGTGAGCCCCTTCACCATAGGCGTTCCCCGGCACGACACCTACCTCGTAGTTCCGCTGATTTAGTGCGACACTACTCCCATCGTGCCTGCTGACCATCTCACCACCCATGCCGCCCGCGAACCGAACGAGGTCGTTACCATGTCGCCGATGCTCACCTTGAGGCAATGCCTGAGGCACTGCCGCTTCCTGGTCGCCACCTCCTTTCTCTGCCTGCCGCTGGTCGGCCAGGCCGATGACGCTGCCATGCGCGAAGCGCTAGAAGCCGCACGCCTTCATCAGTGGCAGCGTATCGACGAGGCCGCCATCAGCGGCCATGTGCTAGAGGGTTATGTCGAGTATCACCGCCTGCGCAGCCGCCTGCCACAGGCCGAGCCGGGCCAGATCCTGGAATTCATCGAGCGTCATCGTGGGGCGCCCGTCGCCGACTGGATGCGCGGCCAGGCGATCGCCCGCTATGGCGCCGCCGGCCGTTACGGCAGTCTGCTCGCCGTGGCCGACGGCGAGCCCAGCGGTACCGAGCGTCAATGCTACTACTACACGGCGCTGCTCGGCAGCGACCCCCAGGCCGCGGCCGAAGGGGGACGCGCCCTGTGGCGCGTCGGCCGCTCGCAGCCGGATGCCTGCGACACCCTTTTCGACCACCTGCGCGCCAGCGGCGAGATCAGCGAGTTCGATATCTGGGAGCGCATGATGCTGGCCTGGGAGCAGGGCGAGAGCGGTCTCGTCAGTTACCTGGGTCGACTGCTCGGCAGCCGCTGGCAGGAGGGCCGCGACGCCGTGGAGCGACTGCAGCGCAGCTATGCCGACATCACCCGGATTCCTACCTGCATCGGACCCGAATGCCGCGGCAGCGGACCACTCTTCGTTGCCGCCATGCAGGGGTTCATTCGTGCCGACACCGAGGCCGCCATGGAGGCCTGGCGCAAGATCGCACCACACCTGCCGATCGAACAGGACCATCGCCACGCCATCGAGGAAGAACTCGCCTTCTACTCGCTGGTGCGTAACGTCGAACACAACCTGGGCTGGGTCGACGAGGCCTTGCCGCGGATCGGCACCGCACGCGTGCTTGAACTGCGCATCCGCCACGCGCTGACCCAGCGCGACTGGAACGACGTGCTGCGCTGGGTCGAGCATCTGCCCGAGGATGTCGCCGCCGACAGTCGCTGGCAGTACTGGAAGGCTCGCGCCAACGAGCAGTTGGGTAACCAGGAGCTAGCCGAGGTGGCCTATGCGCGAGCAGCACAGGAACGCAACTTCTTCGGCTTTGCCGCTGCCGATCGTATCGGGCGTCCCTACTCGCTGAACCTGGAACGCAGCACCTTCAATGACGATTTCCGCGATCAGGTAGCCCAGTGGCCTACGGTACAGCGCACCGAGGCGTTGCTGCGCATCGGCGAGGAGGGGCTGGCCAACAGCGAGTGGCTGCATGCCGCGACCAACGCCACGCCACGCGAAGTCAGAGCGTTGGCCGACTATGCCGCGCATCGCGGCTGGCACGCACGACTGGTGCAGACCACCATCGCTGCCGAGCTCTGGGATGCGCTGGACTGGCGCTTCCCGGAGGCCTACCGCGAGCATTTCCTGCACTGGGGACAGCAGACCGGCGTGGATCCTTACCTGCTGATGGGCATCGCCCGGCGAGAGAGCGCCTACAATCCGGAGGCGCTGTCGCCGGCCGGCGCCCGCGGCCTGATGCAGCTCATGCTGGGCACCGCCTCACTGCTCAGCCGCCAGCTCGGCATCCGCGACCCCGGGCCGTACGGTGTGCTCGACCCCGAACTCAACATCCGCCTTGGCAGCACCTACATTCGCGACATGACCCACCGCTACCGCGGCAACCGCCTGGCCGCAGCGGCGGCCTACAACGCCGGCCCCGGCCGGGTGGACCGCTGGCTGCGCGACGCACCGGAAGAGTTCGACCTGTTCGTCGAGTCGATCCCCTTCCGCGAGACCCGCGACTACGTGCAGGCGGTGCTCTCCTACCGGGTCATTTTCGAGAGCCTGGCCAACGGCGGCAGCAGCGAAGGCGTGGCGATGCTCAGCCAGGCGGAGAAGACAATGCGCTACGATGCCTCGCTGCTCGCCAGCAACTGACACTCTTCTCAGCCAGGCTGGCGCTCCAGTGCCAGCCTGATGCCGAACAGTATCAACACGGTGCCGGTCGCTCCGTTCAGCGTGCGGGCGAAGCGCCGGCTGCCAAACCAGCGCCCGGCGCTGCCCACCATGAACACGATGGCGATCTGCCACAGGTTGGCGATCACGAAGTGGACCCCGGCAAGCCACAGCGATTTGAGCAGTGCCGGGTCGGTCGGCGCAATGAACTGGGGCAGGAAGGCCATGTAGAAGACTATCGTCTTGGGGTTGAGCACGTTGGAAAGCAGCCCCTCGCGCAGCGGGCGCCACAGCGGAACGGCCTGACGCTCGCTCTGCATCGCATCTACCGGCAATCCCCTGCCGCGCCAGGCTGACACCAGGCCGTTTATGCCCAGCCAGATCAAGTAGGCAGCCCCTGCCAGCTTGAGCGCGTTGAACGCCCAAGCCGACTGCAGCAGGATCAGCGAGATGCCCAGCGCCGAGATGGTGGCATGCACGAACAGGCCGCAGCAGATCGAAAGGCTCGTGATCACACCATCGCGCACCCCGCCGCGGGTGGTATTGCGTATGACCAGCAGGGTATCGACCCCTGGGCTCATCGACAGCAGGGTAATGGCGATCAGAAAGGGCCAGAACTGAGCATCCAGCATGAGGGACCTCCGGTTGAGTAGGGGCATGACAGACCCGGCATGGCGAGCGCCTGAGCACCGCGAGGTTGACGGTGTGCCATATGAAGTATTGCCAATTTAAGACGACGGATTCGCTGGACGCTCGGTTTTTTTCTAACTACAGTGGATTGAGCGGAAGGCACGGGTGACGTTGCTTCCGCGGCGTTGGTCAGCAAGTGGAAAGTCGTCCCGTCGTATGTCGAGCCTTTCGATGCACCCGAAGCGCACTTTTCCCCTCTAGCCCACGCAGTTTGGGCCCGGTATCGCCGGTGCCCGGCACGATCAATCAGTAAGTAAGGAAAATCGACAATGGCAACTGGCACTGTCAAGTGGTTCAACGATACCAAGGGCTACGGCTTCATCTCTCCGGACGACGGCGGTGATGACCTGTTCGCGCATTTCTCCGAGATTCAGGCTGAAGGCTTCAAGACCCTGCAGGACGGTCAGAAGGTGACCTTCGACGTGACCCAGGGCAAGAAAGGCCTTCAGGCCTCCAACATTCGGGTTTCCAACTGAGGCTTCCCCCTCGGTAGACCCGGTGCCGGGTATAGTAGAATGACTCGGCGAAGCGCCGAAAGGCCCACTCGAGAGAGTGGGCCTTTTTCCTTGCTGCACGAGTAGGCGATGGCGCCAGCAAGGCCTAGGTCCCCGAACCGGGCTCGTCCTGTGACCGGTTCTCGGGCTGGGACTCCTTCTCGCTGCCTGCCTCGGCCTGCTGCTCGGACTCGATTCTGGGCAGGCCGCTGCTCGGCTCACTCTTCTCCGCCTCTTCGAACTGCCGGTCGAGCTCGCGCTGCGCCTCCTCGAAGCGCCGCTCGGTCTCTTCGAGCCAGGCGTCGACATCGGACTGAGATACCTCGCCGGAGCGCTCCGCCTCTCGCTCTATGTCAGAGACCGCGCTTTCTTCGCCACTCTCCATCGGCTCGAGTTCGGGCCGACTCTGCTCCGCCTCTTTGAACTGCTGGTCGATCTTGCGCTGGGCCTCCTCGAAACGCCGCTCGGTGTCCTCGAGAATCGCCTCGATGTCATCGCGGGTCGGCTCTCCCGGGAGCGCGCCGCCCTCTTCCAGGGTCTCGTCAGGGGTTTCAGCCAGCGTCTCGGCGCCAACTTCCTCCTCGTCGCCAGGCGCAGGCTCGTCCGCCGCCGATGACTCCGCATCCTCCGAGGGCGGCGAGGCCGCGGACTCGTTCGCGGTGACTTCTTCTTCGGACTCGGGCTCGGGCGCAGGCGCTGTCTCGGTCGGGGGCTCGCCATCCTGGGCTGGCGCTGACGCTTCCTCGCCGTCGTCGCCACAGCCCGCGAGCAGCAGGGCAAGGGTCAAGGCCGCGGCGGCCGGGATCCAGGGTGTCTTGGCCATCGGTTTTCTCCCATCCATATGAGACCCGCAAAGGGGCTTATTCCAGCAGAGCCCGACGAGCGCTGCAAGCCGCCGGGGCAGTCACCCTACTGCTTGGACACCAAGCGGGGAAAACGATCCATTCCCGCTCTCATTCAGAGCGGCCAGCGGTAACGGACAGCCTAACAACCAAGCCACGGCCCGCAGCGGGTCCGCCTGCTCGGGATGGACGAGGCCAGGTCACCTAGCGCCTTGGCCAGGGCAGCACCTCCGATCAGCAGCCTGGCAAGCGCGACCACCGCTACGGCGGCAGCGAACATGCCCAACACGGCGACGATGAGCAGCACGACCAGCCACAGGGTGAGGCGTTTCGCGCGCGCCTGGGCGCCAAAGAAATCCATCGCCATGTGCCGTCAGAAGTTGATGCGCGGTGCCGCCTGAATATTGGCGCTGTCGTCAAACTCCAGCAGCGCCGCGTCCGGGCTATGTCCCAGTGGCCCCGCCAGCAGCACCGGCGGGAAACTCTGCTTGTAGGTGTTGTACTGCATGACCGCGTCGTTGAAGGCCTGACGGGCAAAGGCGACACGGTTCTCGGTGCTGATCAACGTCTCGGAGAGCTGGCGCATGTTGTCGGAGGCCTTCAGATCCGGATAAGCCTCCATTACGACATTGAGGCGCCCCAGGGCAGCCCCGAGCGCTCCCTCGGCACCGGCGAGCTCGGCCATGGCACCGGGCTCGCCCGGCCGGGCGGCGGCCGATTTCAGCCCACTCAGGGCGACGTTGCGCGCCTCGATCACAGCGGTGAGGGTGTCGCGCTCGTGAGCCATGTAGGCCCTGGCGGTTTCGACCAGATTGGGAATCAGGTCGTAGCGGCGCTTGAGCTGCACCTCGATTTGGGCAAAGGCGTTCTGATAGCGGTTCTTCAGCGCCACCAAGCGGTTGTAGATGCTGACGGCATAGATAACCATCAGCACCAACACGACCAGTAGCACGATTGTCGTGAGTTGCATGTTATCTCCTCGTTGCCGGCGCCGGGCGACGACTCCGCCAGTGCCATTTGGGCAGCAAACTTTTACACTCAGCCTCGGACACATTATCAGAGCATTGGGGTTAGATGATCGACGCCGCCTACATAATTGCCGCTTTTCTCGGTGGCGTAGCCGCCATGCTCGTGCGCCTGCCGCCGCTCGTCGGATTCCTGGCGGCCGGTTTCGTCCTCAATATGCTGGGCTACGAGTCGACGCCACTGCTCACCACGATCGCCGACATCGGCGTGACCCTACTGCTGTTCAGCATTGGCTTGAAGCTCAACGTACGCCAGTTGCTCAAGAGTGAGGTGTGGGGCAGCGCCTCGTTACACATGCTCGGCTCCAGCCTGCTCTTCGTCCTCGTCCTCGGCGCGCTCAAGTGGCTGGGCCTGGGACTACTGGAGAAAACCAGCGCAGCCACACTGCTGATGCTGGGCTTCGCCCTCTCTTTTTCCAGCACGGTGTTCGTGGTCAAGGTGCTCGAGAAGCGCAGCGAGACCCAATCCGCACATGGCCGCCTGGCCATCGGCGTGCTGATCATGCAGGACGTGTTCGCCGTGGTGTTCATCTCGGCCTCGAGTGGCGAGCTGCCGAGCCCCTGGGCCCTCGGCTTGGTCCTGCTCATCCCGCTGGCCCCGCTTCTGCGCCAGACCCTGGACCGCTTCGGACACGGCGAGATGCAGATGCTGTTCGGCATGTTCCTGGCGCTGGTCCTGGGCTATGGCCTGTTCGACTTGCTGGGGCTCAAGGGCGACCTTGGTGCTCTGATCGTCGGCCTGCTGCTGGCGCCACACCCTGCCGCCGGCAACCTCTCACGCTCGATGTTCAACCTGAAGGAGCTGCTGTTGGTGGGCTTCTTCCTGAGCATCGGCTTTACCAGCACGCCGACTTGGGAGATGCTCGGTCTGGCGCTGCTGCTGGTGATTGCCCTGCCGTTGAAGAGCCTGCTCTACCAGGCGGTCTTCATGGTCTTTCCGATGCGTCACCGCACTTCGCTGCTGGCCACGCTGGCGCTCACCAATTACTCCGAGTTTGGCTTGATCGTGGGCGCCCTGGCCGTCGCCACCGGCTGGCTGACAGCAGAATGGCTGGTCGTGCTGTCACTGGCGGTCGCTCTGAGCTTCGCCTGCTCCGCCGTGCTCAACGCGGTCAGCGAAAGCGCCTACCGTCGCCTGGAAGCGCTCTTGCCCACGGCACCGGCAGAGGCGTTGCCGACCCGCGAGCGGCCGATAGAGATAGGCGATGCCCAGGCGGTGGTGCTCGGCATGGGGCGAATCGGCCGCAGCGTCTACCGTCGGCTGCGCAAGCACTATGGCCTCAGGGTGCTGGGCATCGACAGCAACCCCAAGACCGTCACTGAGCTGAGCGAGCGCGACTTCAACCTGCTCGAAGGGGATGCGGTCGATTCAGAATTCTGGGATAAGTTGCTGATGTCGAGCGAGGTGCAGATGGTGGTCCTGGCCATGCCGCATCACTCGGGCAACCTCTTCGCCCTGCAGCAGCTCCGCAACCGGCAGTTTCCAGGTCGCATCACCGCCGTCGTCGAGTATCCCGAGGAGATCGAACCGATACGCGAGTTGGGGGCAAATGCGGTCTTTCATGTCTACGACGAGGCGGGGCGAGCCCTGGCAGACAGCGCCGCCGAAACCGCCGGCGTCGCGCCTGTGGCGCAGCAGATCGGCTGAAACGAGCTTCATCCATTGACGCGAGATTGTACATGCAAGATTTCTTTTCCTGGCTGGGCAAGACCCTGGGCGAGATCATCCGCTTCGTGGTCGACCTGCTGCTCGTCTTCTTCCAGAACCTGGGCGCCTCCGCCCGCGGCTTCTTCGACGGCCTGGCCAGCTCGCTTGGCATACCTGCCACCGTGGTCAGCCTGGCGGTGCTGCTGCTCGGGCTGTGGCTGCTCTATCTCGCCCTGCGTGCCCTGCTGCGCCGCAGCCTGTTCGCCACGCTGATCTGGGCGGTGCTCGGCGTGACGGTGCTTAGTTGGTTGATCTATTAAGCCCAGACAAAACGAAATGCCGCCCTTGGGGCGGCATTTCGTTTGATACAAGGAAAGGCGAAATACCCGATTATCATTTCCTCAGGCAAGGGCCTTTTCGATCACCTCGTATACATTCGGCGAGAGCTTCTCGGCGCGAATGCGTTCGAGCTCGCCCTTCATCAGCTCCTGGCGCGATTCGTCGAAGCGCTGCCAGCGGGTCAGCGGCGTGACCAAACGTGCGGCGATCTCGGGGTTGAGCCGGTTGAGCTCGATTACCACATCGGCGAGCAGACGGTAGCCTTCGCCATCGGCGCGGTGGAAGTTGATCCGGTTCTGGTTGGCGAAGGTGCCGATCAGGGCACGGACCTTGTTGGGGTTCTTCAGCGAGAAGGCCGGATGCGCCATTAGATGCTTGACCCGGTCCAGCGCGTCCGGCTGAGGCCGGGTGACCTGAATGGCAAACCACTGGTCCATGACCAACGTATCGTGCGCCCACTTCTCACCGAAGGCACGCAGTGCCGGCGCCGCAAGGTCGTCACGGCTGCTGTGGGTCAGCAGCGTGAGCGCGTGCCGCACGTCGGTCATGTTGTGGTCGGCCTCGAACTGCCGACGGGCGATATCGATACCCTGCTCGTCCTCGATCGCCATCAGGTAGGAGAGCGCCACGTTCTTCAGGCTGCGACGGGCAATCTGATCGGGCTCGGGGGCATAGGGTGCCTCGCTCACGTTCTCCTCGTAGACACGCAGGAAGTCCTCGCGCAGGGTCGCGGCCAGCGACTGCTTGACGAAATCACGTGCGGCGTGGATCGCCTCGACGTCGACCAGCGGCTGCTGCTCGGCGATGTAGGCCTCGCTGGGCAGCGTCAGCATCTCGGCCAATACCGCCTTGTCGTCGCTGCCGCGTTCCAGCAGGGCACGGAAGGCCTCGACCACGCGCGTGTCCATGACCTTTTCGACGCCATTACGGTGGGCGGCAATCAGGTCATCCAGTGCCAGCATCGCCAGCCGCTGGCCGGCGTCCCAGCGATTGAAGCCGTCGGAGTCATTGGCGAGCAGGAAGGCCAGATCTTCGCGGCCGTAGGGGAAGCGCAGCTGAACCGGTGCCGAAAAGCCGCGCAGCAGCGAAGGTACCGGGGCCTCGGGCACATCGGTGAAGACGAAGGTCTGCTCCGCCTCGCGCAGGTGGATCACACCATCACTGCCGAGCGACTCCCCCTCCAGCGTCAGGGCAAGGTCGCGGCCTGTCTTGGTGCCCACCAATCCCAATCGAACGGGAATGTGCAGCGGCTGCTTCTCGGGCTGGCCGGGCGTGGCCGGCGTGCGCTGGCGTAGCGTCAGGTGATACTCGGCATTGGCGTAGTCGTATTCGCCGTAGGCATCGATCTCCGGCGTGCCGGCCTGGGAGTACCACAGCATGAACTGCGACAGGTCCTGGCCGGAGGCTTCGGCCATGCAGTCGACGAAGTCCTCGATAGTCACCGCCTGGCCGTCGAAGCGCTCGAAGTAGAGATCGCTGCCACGGCGGAAGGCCTCCCAGCCCACCAGATTGCTCAGCATGCGGACCACTTCGGCGCCCTTCTCATAGATGGTCAGGGTATAGAAGTTGCCGATCTCGATGTAATGATCTGGGCGCACCGGATGAGCGGTGGGACCGGCATCCTCGGCGAACTGCGCGGTACGGAAGAAGGCGACATCCTCGATGCGCTTGACCGGAGCCGAGTTGACATCGGCGGAGAAGCACTGGTCGCGAAAGACAGTGAAACCCTCTTTCAGCGAGAGCTGAAACCAGTCGCGGCAGGTGACGCGATTGCCTGACCAGTTGTGGAAGTATTCATGGGCGACGATACCCTCGACCCGCTGGAAGGCAGCGTCCGTGGCGGTATGCGGGTGGGTCAGCACCGCCGCCGAGTTGAATATGTTGAGCCCCTTGTTCTCCATGGCGCCCATGTTGAAGTCGTTGACCGCCACGATCATGAACAGATCGAGGTCGTACTCGCGACCATAGGTCTCTTCATCCCACTGCATGGCGCGCTTGAGCGAGGCCATGGCATGCTCGGTCTTGCCTAGGTTCTCCTCCTCGACCCATAGCTGCAGCGTGACCTCGCGCCCGCTCATGGTGACGAAGCGATCCTCGACCTTCTGCAGGTCGCCAGCCACCAGGGCGAACAGGTAGCTGGGCTTGGGGAAAGGGTCGCGCCAGGTGACGAAGTGACGCCCGCCGGGGAGCTCACCCCGCTCCAGCGGATTGCCGTTGGAGAGCAGCACCGGCAGGCTTGCCCTGTCGCCGATTACCGTGGTGGCAAAGGTCGCCATCACGTCCGGACGGTCCGGGTAGTAGGTAATACGACGGAAACCCTCGGCCTCGCACTGGGTACAGTACATGCCGTTGGAGAGATAGAGCCCTTCCAGCGCCGTGTTCTCGCTTGGCGCGATTTCCACCACCGTGTCCAGACGGAACTGGCGGGGCGGGTTGTACACGGTCAGCCCGGTGTCGCTGAGCGCGTATTCGTCGTTGGCCAGCGACTGTCCATCGATGGCGATGTGCTTGAGTGTCAGTTGCTCGCCATCGAGTTCCAGCGGCGCATCGTCCCCGCTCTGCGGATGGCGCTCCAGCTGCAGGCTCGCCTTGACCTGGGTCGCGGCGGGGTCCAGTTCGAAGGTCAGCTCGACATCGGTCACACGGTAGGCGGGCGGCCGGTAGTCGTGACGATGGATCGGCTTGGGTTCAGACATCGGGGGAGACTCCTGTCCATGATCGATGCCCATTGTACGGTTGCCGACTCCCCAACCTCAAAGGCCGCTGTCGCTAACGCCGAACCAGACGTGCCATCGAGCCCGCTGCCACGCCCGCGGGCTCGGGTCGTGTGACGATCCACACCCCCAGCAGCGTCAGGCCCGCTACCAGCAAGAGCTTTAGCCAGACCAGGCTGAGGGTCACGAGGAGTACCATGATCGACAGGGACAGCATGATGCCGGCTACCCATTTGGCATGGCGTGGAATGGCGCGCTCACCCTCCCAGGCCAGCACGGTCGGACCAAAGCGGGGATGCTCGCGGATCCACAGGGCGAAACGCGGCGAACCGCGCGATGCCGCCCATACCGCCAGCAGCATGAAGCAGGTCGTCGGCATCAACGGCATGAAAACGCCCACCACGCCGAGCGCGAAACTGACCCAGGCCAAGGCAAGGTAAAGGGCACGGCGAAGCGAATGCATTCAAGAACTCCCATTCAGGCTTTCCCTGCTGTGTTCATTGAAGCCCATCTCGCCGCGGCAGGCCAATCGACCATGCCTATGGCATCGTTAGAAAAGGAAAAAGCCCGCCCGAAGGCGAGCTGAGTGACGTGCACCACGCTTACTGGATGGGGATCTCCCGGCGATTTGATCGCACTTCGCCGCTGCGCGGCACCCTGATCTTGAGGATGCCATGGGCGAAGGACGCCTGGATCTCCTCGCGCTGGGCGTCGGCAGGAAGGTCCAACACCCGGCGGAAACTGCCGTAGGATCGCTCTATGCGCTGGTAGCGGTCTTCCTGGGTGCTGCTCTCCTGCCGTTTCTCGCCTTCGACGATCAGGCGATTGTCGTCCAAGGTGAGCTTGATGTCCTTCTCTTCCACGCCAGGCACTTCGACGCTGATTACATACTCGTCATCGCGCTCGGCAATGTCGAGGCGGGGCCTCAGCAAGCTCGGCATCTCGCCGAAGCGACTCTCCAGGGCGGGCATGCCGAATTGACGCATGACGTCGTTCATCCAGCGATCGAGTTCCTGGTGCAAGCCGGCAAACGGCGTCAGCTCACCCTGTCGGGGCTCCACGGGTATCGGCGCCTCGGCATCACCGCGCTCGCTCTTGAACCAGTTCCACGGAGAAAGTTTCTGCAGGTTCATACGCCACCTCCTTTCGTGACAAGCCAATCTCGTGACAAGCCAATCTCGTGACAAGCCAACGTGACGCATCGGGCAGGCCACAGCGGCACTGCGCTTGCACAAAAAGGATGGTGGCGCCCAGCCACTTTTCAAGAGGAGTTCGACCGACTCTTGCGCTGGGTCAAATTTGCCATCGACTGAGGGGGAGCCGATGGCAAGCACAGCATGTCAGTCGCGGAAGTTATCGAACTGCAGCGCCAGGTCGGGGCCGCCTTCACCGCGCAACATGGCGATGACCTCCTGCAGGTCGTCGCGCTTCTTGCCGGTGACCCGCACCTTCTCACCCTGGATCTGGGCCTGGACCTTGAGCTTGCTGTCCTTGATCCGCTTGACGATGTCCTTGGCCTCCTTCTGCTCGAGCCCCTGCTTGAGCTTGACCTCCTGACGTGCCCGCACGCCGGAGAGTTCGGGCTCCTGCTCCTCCATGCAGCGGGCATCGATGCCTCGCGCGATAAGGCGATTACGCAGCACGTCGAGCATCTGCTTGAGCTGGAAGTCGACTTCGGCTTCGAGCAGTACCGTGTCGCCGTTCAGCTCGAAGCTAGCCTTGACGCCCTTGAAGTCGAAGCGACCCTGTATTTCACGGTTCGCCTGGTCGACGGCATTGCTGGCCTCGTGTTTGTCGTATTCGGAAACGATGTCGAAGGAAGGCATGGCGATGTCCTTGTTTGCCCAATCATGCCGGGAAGTCTACCAGCCCGGGTCGATCCCTGCGCGTCCGCGGTCGTCTGCCCCGTATGCAACCTCTCAAGTCAAGCCGATGCGGCAAGCGGCTTGCTCATCTGCCAGCCGGCACAGCCATCCTCGTAGTAGTCGTCGAGCCAGCGCTCCAGCCGAAAGCCCATGCGTCGATAGAGGCCCAGCGCGATGCGATTGTCCGCCCGCACCTCCAGCCCCAGCGCCTCGGCATCGTGGTGAATAGCGACCCGCTCCAGCGCCTCGAGCAGCTGACGCCCCAGCCCGCTGCCGCGGGCATCGGGATGCACGCAGAACGAGTAGAGCCGGGCACGACGGCTGCCGCGCCGGAATAACAGGGTGCCATAACCCATGAGCCGCTCCCCGTCGTCGGCAACGAGGGTTTCGGCATGAGCACGATTCAACAAGTGCCAGAGCTGTCGACGGCTGAAACGGTCACCGCTGAAGGCTACCTGCTCAAGGCGGTGGAGCGCATCCAGATCCTGCGGCTGGGCCTGGCGCAGAGTGGCGGTCATGGGTTCTCCGGAGCCGACGCTAGCAGCACGGATGCTGACGATAAAGGCGAACCGACGAGCATTGCCCCGTCGGAATCATGAAATCATTTCACCTGTCGAAGCGCTTGTCGACAGGAAGTTGCAGCGGCATGCTGGCCGCAACCTGCGCAATGTCGCGCCTAGCTCACCAAACGGATCTTGCCCATGTGCCCCTTGCGTATCGTCGTCGATCGACAGGAAGACTGGCGGCCCTACTATCCCTCCGAGGACCTTATCAGCGCCGACGATTTCCTGGCCCTGGACCGGCGCCATCGCAGCGCCCCCGACCAGGATCGCAGCACCCATGTGATCAATCTGTGCAGTGAGCTCGACTATCTAGGCACCGGCTATTACGTTTCGCTGCTTGCCCAGGCGCGCGGTCAGCGCGTCCTGCCAAGCGTGGAAACCCTCAATGAGCTGTCGCGCAAGGCCCTGGTCGACCTGCAGTTGGATACGCTGGCTCCGTTGCTCGGTGAGCTGGCACGTCAGGGTCGCCTGGCGGGCGACAGTGTGACGCTGCGTGTTCTGTTCGGCGAGTGCCGTGAGCCCGAACTGGCAAGGCTCGCCCGCAAGCTTTTCGAGCGCCTGCCCTGTCCGTTGCTCGAGGCACGCCTGGTACGGCGCCACGATCTATGGCGGCTGGCCCGGCTCAAGCCGATCCATCTTCGGGATCTCAGCGCCGACGAGCAGGACCTGTTCGCCTCCGCCCTCAATCGGCACTCGCGCAAGGTGTGGCGTACCCCAAAGGCACGTCGCCGCTACCGCTTCGACCTGGCGATCCTGGTCGATCCCAAGGAAGTCATGCCACCCAGCAACCGCAGCGCACTGAAGGCATTCATCCGTGCCGGCCGCAAGCTGGGTATCGACGTCTCACTGATAACCCGCCGCGATGCCGGGCGACTAGCGGAGTTCGACGGCCTGTTCATCCGCGAGACCACGGCGCTGGACCATCATACCTATCGCATGGCCCGGCTCGCCGAGCATGAAGGACTGGTCGTCATCGACTCGCCGCGTGACATCCTGCGCTGCACCAACAAGGTCTACCTGCATGCGCTATTGCGTGCTCGCGGGGTGCCGGCACCGGAAGGCGTGCTGCTGAAGCGACGCGATCGCCGGTCGCTGGCGGAGCGAATTGCCGGCCTGAGCTTCCCCATGGTGCTGAAGATACCCGACGGCGCTTTCTCACGCGGGATCGTCAAGATCGGCTCGCTTGAACAGCTCGAACTCGAAACCCGGCGCCTATTCGAGGATTCCGCCCTGCTATTGCTGCAGGAATGGCTGCCGACCGAGTACGACTGGCGCATCGGCGTTTTGGATGGCCAGGTGCTGTTCGCCAGCCGGTACTACATGGCGCGAGGCCACTGGCAGATCTACGACCACTCCGGCGCCCGGGTCAAAAGCGGCGGCTTCACCACCCACGATCCGGCCGAGGTACCGCCCGCCGTGATCAAGGCGGCGCTGAAGGCCACCCGCCTGATCGGCAATGGACTCTACGGCGTCGACCTAAAGCAGGCCGGGGATCGCGTGGTCGTCATCGAGGTGAACGACAATCCCAACGTCGATGCCGGTATCGAGGACACCGTGCTGGGCCGCCAGCTCTACGAGCGCATCATGGGCATCTTCCTGTCTCGCATGGAAGCGCGCGTCTCGGCCAGATCGGCGGATGGATGAGGCGCAGAGGGAGCCGGCCGCCCTTCTTACCGAATAAAACAAATCGATTCATAAGGTTACCGCCTTACCTTCTACCATTGTCGCCAATAAGAGACATTCCAAGCCCTTGATCTACAAGGCTCAGGGGGCTTAGGCTCACATATGTCGCGAATCCGCGACGCTCTTCGGATGTCCGGCTCGCGACACTTCTTCCTAGATCACGCCAACTTACTGACAGCAAAAGAACTTTTCGAGTTGGCGTGAATGTTGCGTAGCACAAGGCACGCTAATTACACGAACCCGGCCCTGCACGCCATCGCCCGTCGGCCACTCCGGCACCGGCGCGATGGCGTTGATCGGATGACAGGGCATCATTGCAAGGAGCGACGACGATCATGAGGATTACAATCTTCGGTTCTGGCTACGTAGGACTGGTCACCGGTGCCTGCCTGGCCGATGTCGGCCATCGGGTCATGTGCGTGGATATCGACGAGGACAAGGTGGCTCGCTTGAACGCGGGTGAGGTTCCCATCTACGAGCCCGGCCTGGAGGAGCTGATCCGCAAGAACAAGAGCGCGGGACGACTCGAGTTCACCACCGACGCGGCCCAGGCGGTGGAGTTCGGCCTGCTCCAGTTCATTGCCGTGGGCACGCCGTCCGACGAGGATGGCAGTGCCGATCTCAAATACGTGCTGAAGGTCGCCGAGACCATCGGTCAGCACATGAACGACTACAAGATCGTCGTCGACAAGTCGACCGTGCCGGTGGGCACCGCCAGCAAGGTGGAGCGCACCGTGGCCGCGGAACTGGAAAAACGCGGCCTCGAGCTGGCGTTCGACGTTTGTTCAAATCCCGAGTTCCTCAAGGAAGGCGCTGCTATCGAGGACTTCTCACGCGGCTCGCGCATCATAGTCGGCACTGACTCGGAGCGGGTCAAAAAGGCCATGCAGGAATGCTACGGCCCCTACAATCGTCAACGCGACAAGCTCATGTTCATGGGCGTGCGCAGCGCCGAGCTGACCAAGTACGCCGCCAACGCCATGCTGGCGACCAAGATCAGCTTCATCAACGAAATCGCCAACCTCGCCGAGCGTCTCGGCGCCGACGTCGAGGAGGTCCGCCACGGCATCGGTTCCGATCCGCGTATCGGCTACAGCTTCATTTACCCCGGCTGCGGCTACGGCGGTTCCTGCTTCCCCAAGGACGTCAAGGCTCTGGCCCACACCGCCGAGGAGATCGGCCATCCCGCAGAGATGATCAAGGCCGTGGAGCGCGTCAACGGCCGGCAGAAGAACAAGCTGTTCGAGAAGCTCTGTCAGGCCTTCGATGGCCAGCTCGCCGGAAAGACCATCGCCGTCTGGGGGCTCGCCTTCAAGCCCAATACGGATGACATGCGTGAAGCCCCCAGCCGCGCCTTGATGGAAGCGCTGTGGGAGGCCGGTGCACGGGTTCAGGCTTACGATCCGGAGGCCGCCGACGAGTGCCGTCGCATCTACGGTGAGCGCGACGACCTGACGCTGAGCGAGCAGCGTGACGATACGCTGGAAGGGGCTCATGCCCTGGTCATCTGCACTGAATGGAAGGCCTTCCGCACCATCGATTTCTCCGAACTCTACGAGAAGCTCGAGGAGCCGGTGCTGGTCGACGGCCGCAACCTGTTCCAGCCCGATACCGTGAAGGCTGCCGGACTCGCCTACTATGGCATCGGACGAGGGGATTCCGTGCGGCCCGTGTTGGCCTGAGGAGAGACCAATGTCTGCGACTCCCCGCGACCCGTCTACCGCCAGCCGAGTCACGGAGGTCACCACTTTCCTGTTCGGCTTGGCACTGATGGTGGTCATCCTCAGCGAGCTGCCGTCGGAGGTGTTCTCTCCAGAGTCGGAGAGCTTCATCTTCGTCATCGGCTGGATCGCCATGTGGCGCTACTCCTGGTGGGCCGTCCAGGCGGTCCGCTCGGTATGGTACAACCGCCGCGTCTTTCCTCGGATGCGGGCCGAGGCGGACGCGATCGGCGAGGAGGATAAGCCCCCCGAGCTGTTCGTGCTGTGCACCTCGTTCCGGATCGAGCCGACGGTGAACTTTCAGGTCTACGACGCCCTGATTCGCGAGGCTCGGGCTTACGGCGTGCCGACCACCATCTTCGCCTCCGTCTCGGATCGCACTGACGTGGATGTCATCACCCACGTCATGGACGACCATGGCTGGCCGAAGAACGTCGAAGTGCGCTACATGTTCCAGAAAGGGGACGGCAAGCGCTCGGCCATGGCCGAGGTGCTGCGCGCGATCTCCCGGCGCCTGCCGGCGCCGGGGTCGCTACTGGTTTCGATGGATGGCGACATCCGGCTCGAACCGGGCACGCTGTCTCGCTCGCTCTCCTTCTTCCAGTCGCAGGAGGATCTGGGCGCCCTGACCACCAACAACCGTGCCGAAGTGACCGGCAACGATGCTACCCGAGAGTGGTACGACCTGCGCTACGCACAGCGCCATCTGATGATGAGCTCCATGTCACTGTCACGCCGCCTGCTGGTGCTGACCGGTCGCTACAGCGTCTTTCGCGCCGATCTCGCGACTCAGCAGGACTTCATCGAGCTGATCGAGAGCGACCACGTCGAGCACTGGCGCTTCGGCAATTTCAAGTTTCTGTCAGGCGACGATAAGTCCTCATGGTACTGGCTGCTGAAGAACGGCTGGCGGATGCTCTATATTCCCGACGTCTTCGTCACCGGATTCGAGGAGTTGCCCGACCGGCGCCGCTTCTTCGCCTCGACCACCGACCTGATGCGCCGCTGGTACGGCAACATGCTGCGCACCAGCAATCGCGCGATTGCCCTCGGGCCACGGCCGATGGGCATGTTCACCTGGTGGAGCCTGGTGGACCAGCGCCTCTCGATGTGGACGACCCTGGTCGGGCCCACGGTGGTGACGCTGGTCTCGCTGTTCGTGAGACCGTCGTTCTTCTTTGCCTATGTGCTGTGGATCCTTTTCACCCGCGGCATCGCCACCTCGATCCTCGCCTGGCAGCGCGGGCGCTTCAGCCTCTTGTGGATCCCGCTGATCTACTATAACCAGGTGTGGGGGGCGCTGCTGAAGACCTATGTCAGTTTCCGCTTCAACCGCCAGAAGTGGTCGCGGCAGGGCATCTCGGCAGGCGAGCCGGACGATCCTGTCGCAGCCAGAAGGCAGCGCCGCATGGGCCATGTGCTGCACGGCTTCGCCTATGGCGTCATGCTGTTCGGCCTGCTGCTGGCCACCGGTGTCATGGCGCCGCCGGATCGGGTCTCGCTGCACATCGCCCACAACGAGACCTGGGGCCACCAGGATCCCGAGCGGATCGACCGCTGGCTCGGCGCGGCCCTGAGCGACAAGAGAGGCGACTCGGTGCAGCTCCCTCCCGGCTACTTCCAACTCGAGGGAGAGTTGATCGAGACCCTTCAACAGAACACGCTGCCGAGCGACAAGCGGATCCACGGCAACCACGAAGCCACCACGCTGGCGGTCTCCCCTGCCGTGGCGAAACTGATGCAAGGCCCGGATGGCGCCCCCATCCAAGAGGCTGCCGAGTGCACCGTGGATGCGAACTGCCAACTGGCCCTTGGCGAACATGACCTGACCCTCGTCAACGTACGACTCAGGGTCGAGCCCACTGCACCGCCCGAAGTAGCAGTGGCCCAGCCCTGACGCAAGGAGCACCAACGGATGGCTGACAACTTTTTCAACGACGACTCCAAGCGGCACGAGCCTACCCTGGGAGGGAGCCGACCGAGCGGACAACCGGATACCCGCAGCGAGCCGAAAGACGCCGACCAGGGCAGCGAGCGGTTGACCCGGGGCGACCGGCTGCAGCACGAACGCCGCGACGAGCGTGGCTATATTCGCGTAACCCTGCCGTTTCGCGTCGACCTCGACGACAGCGACGCGGAGCTGAGCGGTAACGACGTTTCACTGGGAGGTTTTTCCGCCCGCAGCTCGCGCCGCTTCGAGCCAGGCGACCGCATCTCCGCCTCGCTGCTGATGATGGCTGGCGCGACCGAACTGATCGTTCCGCTGAAGGCGGAGTCCCTGCGCTCGGTCCCCGCGGAACAAGGCAGCGGCTACGACACCAGCTTCGAGATAACCGAGATCGAGCCGCAGCACCGCGAGCTACTGCGTCAGATCATTCGCAGTGCACTCAGTGGCCGTACCCCCAACGTGGAGGGTCTGATCGGCGGCGAGGACCCGCAGACCCCGCGCAAACGCCAGGCGGCCCGCCCTACCCCACCATCCCGCCCGCCCAAGCCGATGGGGCGCTACATTCTGTTGTTCGCGGCCATCGGCCTGCTGGTTCTGGTGGGGGCCGCCACGGCCTATCGCAACTTCATGCTGATCGAACCGAGCTTCGCTGCCGTCACCGCGCCGCGCATCGACATCCGGGCCCCCGGACCAGGGATTCTCGGTGAACACGAGTTGACGGCCGGAGAGCAGGTCGAACGAGACCAGCTGCTGACCAAGGTGATCAACAGCGAGCTGGAATCGGACCTGATCCTGGCCGAGGCGGCGCTCGACTACAACAACCGCCTGATCGAGAACCTGCGCGAGCACATCCAGGGCGGCATGCAGGAGGTCAGCCTGGCCAACTCGGCGCAGCCGGCCAGCGGCGACACCATGACCTTCGAATCGGTCTCGCCGGAGATCGCCCAGGCCCGCGTCGATCAGTTCGAGACCGTGCGCGACTATGAGAGTTCTCGGATTGCCGCTCTCGAGGCGCGCATGGCCAGCAACGACATCTACAGCCCCTGCGATTGCCTGGTGGCATGGGCCTTGAGCAGCGCCGACGGGGTCTACATCAACGAAAGCGAGCGGATCATGACTCTGATCCGCACCGACGAGGACGACGTGCTGGTCGAAGCCCTGGTGCACATGAACGACATCAGTCGCATCGAGCCCAACCAGCAGGCGTACGTGACCCTGGCCAACTCCAACCAGCCGATCCGAGCGCGGGTACGCAACGTCGCGCTGGACGTCGAGCGCCAGCCACGCGCCGGCTTTCCTAGCTGGGTGCGCCAGCAGCAGAACGTGGCCAGCGTGCTGCTGGTTCCCGAGGAACCGCTGCCGGCCGAAAGCGTCGGCCAGCCAGTGGATGTGCGCTTTACCGAAGCACCGCTGCTGGGGGCCGCCTCGGAGCGCATCTGGCAGGGGGTGCGTACAGTCATCCAGTTCGGCGATCAGATCTATCGTGCGGCCGTGGAAGACAGTGGAACCAACCCGGAGGAACCCGATGACACAAGCGATGAAGGCTGAACGCCACCAATCGCGCCCTGCCACCCGACACGCGTGTCTGGTGGCAGGCGCGCTGACGCTGCTGCCGTTCGCCGCCGGTCACGCTGACGAGGCCGAGGATGCTCGCGTCGGCATTCCCCAGGTGACGCCCTGCTCGCAGCGCTACGCATTGGCCGACACTCCCCGCCCCCCGTCAGCCGAGAACGGCCATGCCGCCGTGAGACAGGGCTTCGACACCACTCGCCACTGGGGAACCAAGGAGAACGTGGAGCGCTTGGATACCGGCCGTACCGGCATCGATGAACCTGGGCTGCGCGTGCACTATCCCGCCGGTAGCTCGTCGCCGGGCGACGATCCCCGCGGGGGGGCCGGCTTCTACAGCGCTCCCGCTTCGCTGCAGGGAGCCGAACGCGCCTGCTTGAGCTACATGGTCCGCTTCCCGTCCGACTTCGATTTCGTCAAGGGAGGCAAGCTCCCCGGGCTGTATGGCGGTGAGGCTCCCTCCGGCGGTGAGGACGTCAGCGGCAAGGAGGGCTTCTCGATGCGCCTGATGTGGCGCGAAGACGGCCAAGGGGAACTCTATCCCTACGTGGTGGGGTTCGAGGGTAAATCGGTGGGCCGCGGCTTCTGGCACTTTCCGGTCGGTCAGTGGGTTACCGTCGAGCAGGAAGTGGTGCTGAACGACCCCGAGCAGGAGAACGGCATCGCGAGACTATGGATCGATGGACGCCCGGTGCTGGAACAGCAGAACATCGTCTATCGCACCTCGCCTTCGGTCACCATCGATGGACTGATGTTTTCCACCTTCTTCGGCGGCAGCGGCGAAGGATGGCGCACGCCCCGCGATCAGTACGCGGACTTTGCCGCCTTCCGCTTCTTCACACCGCAACCTTGACCCTTCCGCGTTCGAGCGCCAATGGAGCGACGCCGATCATGCCCCTTGCCGTAGCCAAAGGATTCACTGCAAGACTGTTGCGCACGCTTCCCTTCGCCCTGCTGGCGATGGGGGGCAGCGCGGCACTGGCCGACACCCTCTCGCGAGAGGAGCGCATGGAACTCGACCTCTCGGAGTATCGCGTCACCGATACGGATGCCGGCTACTTCGATGTCGAAGCGCGCATGGCCCTGCTGGACGAAACCGACAACTCGATCCTGCTGCAGCTGCAGGATGAGCTCGAGACGGGACCCAGCTGTCGCCAAATGCTCAACTTCAAGCCCATCACCACGCGCGGCGGTATCCCCGGCTTTTATCCCAGCCCAGAGGAATGGGAGCTGGCCACCGAACCGCTGTTCGCCTTCGAGGACAGCGTGTCGGTACTTGCCGGCAGCTTCGTTGCCAGTGGTGATACCTTTTATGCCGACTGTCTGGTGCGCTTCCTGCACCGCTGGGCCGAGGCCAAGGCACTGACCACCTTCGTCTTCGACCCGAACGATCCTCAGGCCTGGTTCGCGGCGGAGTCGATGATCTTTGCCGCTGCCATGGCCTACTCCATCGTGCGCCCCCACGTAGACGGCCTGCAGGAGGAGCGCGCAGAGGTCGAGCAGTGGCTCCACGGTCTCGCCCTGCAGCACTCGGCGTTTCCCGGGCAGCCGGAGGAGAGCTGCTGCAACAACCATTTCTACCGGCGTGCCCTCTACGCCAGCATGATCGGCGTGCTGGTGGAAGACGACGACCTGTTTCGCTTCGGCGTCAGCGCCGTCTATTCGGCCCTGCACGACATGACCGAGGAGGGTGCCCTACCGCTCGAGGTGAGTCGCGGCCGCCGCGCGACTCACTACCAGAACTACGCGCTCAACTACCTCATCACCAACATGCAGATCATCCAGCGTCAGGGTTATGACATCTTCAACCTGGAGTACGAGGGCAACGACATACACGAAGCCGTCGACTATCTGTTCCAGATTCTGGACAACCCTGCGGCGCTGGGGGATTACGCACCGCTGGAACAGTACACGGGATTCCTGCGCGACCCGCAGTACTTCACCTGGATGGAGATCTACCTCACTCACTTCGACCATCCACCGATGGAGCGTTTCCTCACCCGGGTGCGACCCACGTACAACCGCAGTGCCGGCGGCTACATTACCCTCTACTTCATGGACCCAGAGGCCCAGCAACACGTTTATCTGAATGAGAAGCGACGTCGCACCGAAGCCTTCCGCGGCCTGAACAACTGAGCACGCGGCCAGACAACCACACACCACAGAGGGGAACACATGGAACGCACCAAGGTTAGGACTCGACTCATCCCCTCGCTGCGACTGGCAACAGCGATCGGCATCACGGTCGCACTCGTCGGCTGCGCAGCGACCGGCGGCTCGGCCCCCGGCGAGCATGTCCCTCCCGTACCCCAAGCCTATCAAGGCTGGTTCGGCGGCGTCATCGACGCCGACATCTCGGGCCGGGACTGGGACACCATCGACTACAGCCAGCGTTTGATCGAAGAGGAGCGCTACGAGGAGGCCCTCGAGCACCTCGACGCGTTGATGGCGCGCAATATCATGCCGGCCTTCTACGAGGTCGGGAAACTGTACGAGCGCGGAACCGGCGTGGAGCAAAACCCCGCCAAGGCAGCTGAGCTGTACGGCAAGGCGCTGGATCTACAGTCGCCTATTCATGGCAACGCTTCACTCAACCTGGGGCGCCTCTACCAAGAGGGCCGCGGGGTCGAGCGCAACGACGTTCTCGCCTACCACCTGCTCTGGCAAGCCATGGAGGAAGGGGTCGAGCAGGACGCAGAGACCCGGCTGGCCGAGATGCTGGCCAACGGCACCGAAAACATCAAGGCCGACCCGGACATGGCCAAGCGCTTGCTGGAGCGTGCCGCCGGCCGCGGCGATGCCAAGGCGCTGGAAGCGCTAGCCAAGGCGCACTCCCCTGGTGGCTGGCTGGAAGAGGATCCGGCCCTGGCCATGGACTATGCGCAGCGCTTCGCCGAAACCCTCGAGGCAAAGGCCAGCCAAGGGGATACCGGCGCCATGCTGCAACTGGCATCGATGTACTCGGCGGAGGGGCTGCTCGGCGATCAGCCCGAGCAACGCATCCGCTGGATGCGCCAGGCCGCCGAAGCCGGCGACATCGATGCCCTGGCTCGCACCGGACGCCAGATGATCGATGCCGGAGAGAGCGCCCGCGGCCTCGAACTGCTTGCCGAGGCCGCCGGAGAAGGCCATGTCGACGCCATGACCTATTATGGCGAGGCGCTGCTCGAGGGTACCGCCGGCCAGCCGCAGCCGGTACAAGCCGAGCGCTGGCTGCGCGAAGCGATCGAGGCGGGCTCGGTGGATGCCAAGGTCATCCTCGGCCGTGCGCTGGTCAACGGCCAGGGCGGGCTCAACGACCTGCCCCGCGGCATGAATCTGCTCGAGCAGGCGGCCGAACAGGATCATGCGCTGGCACTGGCCCAACTGGGCGCGCTCTATCTCGACGATGAACGCATCGCCGGCCAGCCCTACATCGCCGTCGATTATCTCGAACGTGCGCATGAACTCGGCCATCCGTGGGCGACCCAGCAGCTGGGCGAGGCCTATCTCAAGGGTCGTGGCGTACCTCAGGATCCCGCCCAAGGCGAACAGCTGCTGCGCCAGGCCGCCGATCAAGGGCAATCGGGCGCGATGCGCCTGCTCGGTGAAGCCTACCTGGACGAGAAGAACCCCAACTTCCAGCCCAGTCGCGGCGAGGAGCTGCTGCGTCAGGCCGCCCAGGCCGGCGACACTACGGCCATGACCCTGCTCGGCGAAGCCTATCTGGAAGGGCCGCTGCCGGAGAACCCCTCCCAGGGCGTCCGCCTGCTGACCCAGGCTGCCCAACAGGGCGACGCCTACGCCATGGTGGTCCTCGGCCGCGCCTACCGCAACGGCAGCGGGGTCGAGCGTGACCTGAGCGAAGCCAACCGCTGGCTGACCCGGGCCCAGGAGGCCGGTCACGAATCCGCCGACGAAGCGCTGACCTACCTGCAGCGCGACCTCGGCGCCCAGGGCAACATGGAAGCGCTGGTCGCGGCGGCAGAGGACGGCCACCCCGGCGCCATGGCCGATCTGGGTCGTGCCTTTCTTACCGGTGAAGGGGTCCAGCGGGACCAGGGGCGAGCGGAATATTGGCTAGGACAAGCCCACCAGGCCGGCCATGCCGGCGCCGCAGCAAGCCTTGGGCGCATGTACCTGGACCGGGGCGCCACCGGACGCGGCATAGACTACCTCGAAGCTGCCGTGTCCCGGGGCCATGCCGGGGCCCGTGCCGACCTGGGCGAAGCCTATCTGGCCGGAGACGGCGTCGAGCGTAACGTGGAGCGCGGCATGGAGCTGCTCAGGGCTGCCGCTCAAGCAGGGAATGCACAAGCTGCCTTCCATCTGGGCGAAGCCTACCAGCACGGCAACGGCGTCGAACAGGACGCCGAGCAGGCCGAACGCTGGTACCGTCAGGCCAGTGATGCCGGTGCCCTTCATGCACGAGTGGCGCTGGGGCTCGCCCTGATGCGTGGAGAAGGCGCCATCGACCAGGACGTCGAGCAAGGCCACGAACTGCTGCTTGCCGCCGCCGAGCAAGGGCACCCCGGTGCTCAGGCCACCCTCGGTCGCGAGTACCTGCGCGGCGAAAACGTCGAGCGCGATCCCGAGCGTGGTGCCGACTACCTCTACCAGGCGGCCAGCCAAGGCCATCGCAGTGCGCGCCTCTCCCTGGCCCAGGCCTATCTCACGGCCCGCGGGCTGGAGCACGCCAACCAGCAACAAGCCCTGCTGTGGCTCGACGACGTCTTCGAAAGCGAAGGACAAATGGCCGTCGAGACGCTGCGTCAACTGCTCACCGATGAGGCCGCCATCGCCGCTGCTGCCAACGGCAGCGCGGAGTAAGTAACCGAAGCTAGCGGCTCCCCCGCCTGATGGGGAGTCGCTAGCGCACGCCTGTCTACCGAGGAGGCACGGATGTCGCAATCCACACGCCGCCTGACGCAAGCCACCCTACTCACCCTGCTGCCCCTGATCGGGGGCCTTCCCACCAGCGCCGACACATCAACTGGCGACCATCATCGCATGCCACGCCTGACGCCCTGCTCCGAACGCTACCCCCTGGTGGCCACCCTGCGACCGCGACACGTACTGCAGACTGCCAAGGAGGCGATTCGCGAGGACTTCGCCTCGACCCGTGACTGGGGCACCGAGACCAACGCCGAGTTGCTCGGTGCGCTGACCAGCGGGTTGGTCGAGCCTGCCCTGCGTGCCCACTACCCCCAGCACAGTTCCTCTCCCAGCGATGCCGACCAGCAAGACGTACCCCGTGGCGGTTTCGGCTTCTACACCAAAGAAAAATCCTTGCAACACACCGACCGGGCATGTCTACACTATCGGTTACGTTTCGAAGCAAACTTTGACTTTGTTAAAGGAGGTAAGCTCCCCGGCCTGTACGGCGGTGACGCCCCCAGCGGCGGTGAGGAAGTGACGGGCGAGAACGGCTTCTCGCTGCGCCTGATGTGGCGCAAGGACGGCCAGGGCGAACTCTACCCCTATACGGTCGGCCACGAAGGCGACTCTATGGGCCGCGGCAGCTGGCATTTCCCCACCGGCCGCTGGGTCACCGTCGAGCAGGAAGTGATCCTCAACGAACCCGAAGGGCGCGATGGCATCGTCCGGCTATGGATCGATGGCTGGCCCGTGCTCGAGCGCAGGGAGATGGTGCTTCGCACCACGCCGACGCTCGGCATCGACGGCGTGATGTTCTCGACGTTCTTCGGTGGCACCGGCGAGGAGTGGCGTACGCCACATGATCAGCACGCCGACTTCTCCGTCTTTCGCCTTTACGCACCCGAGCCAAGGTAGCGGCTAGATCGTCAGCCGCTGCCGCATCGAAGCAGGAGGCTGACCTAAGATGAGCTACCAAGGAAAGCACGCTCGCCAACGTACCATTCCCTCATGGATCGCTGGGTCGCTGATCGCGACGCTGCTAGGGGTTGGTACCACGACTCAGGCCCTGACGCTGGAGGAGCGCCAGGAACTGGATCTCTCCGATTACACGGTGCGCGCCCCGGACGCATCCTATTTCAACGTCACGGAGCGCATGATGCTGCTCCAGGAGACCAACAACAGCCTGCTGATGCAGCAACGCGAGGAACTGACCAATTACGCGCCCAGTTGCCAGCAGCGGCTGGAAATCCCCACCATTACAAACCAGTTACGCATTCCCGGCTTTTACCCCACTCCCGATGCCTGGAGGCTCGCCACCGAGCCGCTGTTCGATTTCGAGGATACCGTCTCGGAACTGGCCGGTTCCTTCGTCGCCAGCAGCGACGACTACTACGCGGAGTGTCTGGTCCGCTTTCTGGACAAATGGGCCCGGGACGATGCCCTGCTCAGCTTTTATTACCACTGGAACCAGCCTCAGGCTTGGTTCTCGCTGGAGTCGATGATCTTCGCTGCCGCCATGGCCTATTCCGTCGTGCACCCCCACGTCGAGGGACTGGAGGAAGAAAAGACCCGGGTCGAAGCATGGCTCAACGAGCTGGCCAACGTGCATATGGCGATCGAAGGCGCAGAAAGCAGCTGCTGCAATAACCATTTCTATCGCCGCGCGCTCTATGCCGCGATGATCGGTGTCCTGACCGAAGACGACGACATGTTCCGCTTCGGCGTCAGCGCGATCTACTCCGCCCTGCACGACATGACCGAGGCAGGAGCGTTCCCCCTCGAAGTCAAACGCGGTCGGCGCGCCACCCACTACCAGAACTATGCGCTGCTCTATCTGATACCCATCATGGAGATCACCGAGCGCCAGGGATACGACGTCTATGACCTGGAGATCGATGGCAACACGATGCACGATGCGGTGGACTTCGCCATGGCCATTCTCGAGGATCCCGCCGAGCTGGGCGACCTGGCGCCACGGGAACAGTACACGGGGTTTTTGAAGGACGACCAGTACTTCGCCTGGATGGAGATGTACGGCGCCCGCTTCGGTGAAGCGCGCTTCAACGATATCGTGGCGCCCATGCGGCCCATCTACAATCGCGGCGCCGGTGGCTACGCCACCTTGTATTTCATGGATCCCGACGTGCAACAGCACCTGGTAATCGACGACGAGGGCAGGCGCGAGACGCAGGCATTCAAAGGGCTGTCGAGCAACTGACAATCAGCAACGAAAAGGCCGGCGACGAAGCCGGCCTTGAGTGTCAGGGCGCACCAGGTCGTGCTCAGCCCTCGAACGGATTACGCAGTACGATGGTCTCGTTACGATCGGGACCGGTGGAGACGATGTCGATAGAGGTACCCACCTTCTCCTCGAGGAAGCTTATGTAGGAGCGGGCATTGGCCGGAAGGTCCTCGATACGCTTGGCACCCAGGGTCGATTCGCTCCAGCCCGGCAGGTCCTCGTAGACCGGCTCGACCGCCTCGTAGCCCTCCGAATCGACCGGATTGTCGAGCACATCACCGTCCTTGCTGCGATAACCCACGCAGACCCGGATGTTCTCCAGCCCATCGAGCACGTCGAGCTTGGTCAGGCAGATCCCCGAGACCGAGTTGATTTGCACCGCGTGGCGGAGGGCCACGGCATCGAACCAGCCACAGCGGCGCGGGCGCCCGGTGGTGGCGCCGAACTCATGGCCCCGCTCGGCCAGGTGGCGGCCATGCTCGTCGAACAGCTCGGTGGGGAACGGACCGGAGCCGACACGCGTGGTGTAGGCCTTGGTGATGCCGAGGACGTAGTCGAGATAGAGCGGCCCTACGCCGGAACCGGTGGCGGTGCCACCCGCCGTGGTATTGGAGCTGGTGACGAACGGATAGGTGCCGTGGTCGATATCGAGCAGCGAGCCCTGTGCCCCCTCGAACAGAATGTTCTCGCCGGCGCGGCGCAGCTCGTGCACCAGGCTCACCGTATCGCACACCATGGGGCGCAGCTCCTCGGCCATTTCCATGGCCTCGTCGAGGATCTGCTGGAAGTCCACTGCCTTCTCGCCGTGGTAGTTGACCAGCACGAAGTTGTGATAGTCGAGCACTTCGCCCAGCTTGGAGGCAAAGCGCTCGCGGTGCAGCAGGTCGCCCAGGCGCAGGCCACGCCGTGCCACCTTGTCCTCGTAGGCCGGGCCGATGCCACGCCCGGTGGTGCCGATCTTGGCCACGCCACGAGCCTTCTCGCGGGCCAGGTCGAGGCGCACGTGATACGGCAGGATCAGCGGACAGGCCGGCGACAGTCGCAGCCGCTCGCGCACCGGCACGCCCTTGGTCTCGAGTTCGCGGATCTCCTTGATCAGCGCCTCCGGCGACAGCACTACGCCGTTGCCGATGACACACGTCTTGCCCTGGCGCAGAATGCCGGACGGAATCAGGTGCAGCACGGTCTTCTCGCCGTCGATGACCAACGTGTGTCCGGCGTTGTGCCCGCCCTGAAAGCGAACCACCGCGGCCGCCGATTCGGTCAACAGATCGACTACCTTGCCCTTGCCTTCGTCACCCCACTGGGTACCCAGTACGACTACGTTCTTGCCCATTGCGTCTCGTCTCTCGTGTCGGCGCCGCGTATGTGCGCGTCGATGATCCGGCCCTGCGGGCCGCGCTCGTCATCCGGCCCGCTTGCCGGTATCGTCCCATTCGGGCCTTGGCTGGTTCGCCAGCCTAGAGTGCCTGCGTCTGCCAGCGGCCTTCGACCAGCACCAGCCGCCGGCTGCAGCGGTGCGCCTCTGGCGGCGTAGTTTGCCCCGGCAGTGCCTGCACGACCCGGTGTCCGCCGTCGCGCAGCGAAGCGATCGCCTCGGTCACGCCTTCGCCATCGGCGGGTGCCCAGATGCCGTCGCTGGCCGGCTCGCTCTGCACCAGCGTGGCAAGCAGTTTCAGGTCCATCGAGAAACCGGTGGCGGGGCGCGCACGACCGAAGGCGCGCCCGGTATCGTCGTAGCGCCCTCCCTTGGCCAAGGCCTGACCGTAGCCCGGCACGAAGGCCGCAAACATCATGCCGGTGTGGTACTGGTAGCCGCGTAGCTCGGCCAGGTCGAAGTACAGCTCGACCTCGGGATGCTCCTCAGCCACACCACGATGCAACGCCTGAAGTTGCGCCAAGGCGTCGGCCACGGCCACCGGCGCGCCGGCCAAGGCATCCCTGGCACTATCCAGCACCTCGGGACCACCATGCAGTCTACCCAACGCGCGGAACATATCCGCCAGGACAGGATCGGCCACGCTCGCCTCGACCTGCTGGGCCAAGGCCCCGGGCGACTTCAGCTCCAGGGCTTCGAACAAGGCGCGTTCCTGGTCGGGTGCCAAGGCGGCAGCCTGTACCAGGCTACGGTAGATGCCGATATGACCCAACGCCAGGTGCAGTTCGCCGGCCCCTGCCGCCTTGAGGCTCAGCAGCGCCAGGCGCAGGATCTCGAGATCCGCCTCCAGCCCGGCATGGCCGAACAGCTCGACGCCGACCTGCACCGGGCTGCGCCCCCCCTGATGCTGATCGGCCTTGGCCCGCAGCACGTTGGTGCAGTAGCACAGCCTGGCCGGTCCCTGATGATGCATGGAGTGGGCGTCCATGCGCGCCACCTGGGGCGTCACGTCGGCGCTCACTCCCATCAGGCGACCGGTGAGTTGATCGGTCAACTTGAAGGTCTGCAGGTCCAGGTCGGTGCCGGTGCCGGTCAACAGAGAGTCGAGAAATTCCACCGGCGGCGGCATCACTTGATCGTATCCCCAGCGATAATAGAGGTCGAGCAGCGTACGACGCAGCTCTTCCATGCGGCTCGCCTGGGGCGGCAGCACCTCATCCATGCCGTCGGGCAGCAGCCAGCGGTCAGCAATGGTCATGTCGTCAATCCTGCAAGGCAAATTAGGCGGGCAAAAAGGATACGATGGCGAAAAAGGCCCACAAAAAAACCGGGCCACGCCCGGTTGACCGATTCTACCACGTTTGACGGCCGGTTGAACCCCGACTGCCAACGCGAGCAAGCCGGCCGCACGGCGGGCCGGCTTGCTCCGGACTCACTCCTCGTCCTGGACTGCCGGACTCCGCAGATAGCGGAAGAAATCGCTGGTCGGATCGAGTACCAACATGTCCCGTTCGCCGTCGAAGCTGTCACGATAGGCGTTGATACTGCGCCAGAAGCTGAAGAATTCGGCGTTCTCACTGTATGCCTCGGCGAAGATCGCCGCCGCTTCGGCATCCCCCTCGCCACGCAGGGTCTCGGCCCGCTCGGAAGCCTGGGCCAGCAGCACCTGGCGGCGCCGGTCGGCGTTAGCGCGGATGCGCTCAGCTTCCTCCTGCCCCTGGGCACGCCATTCACGAGCCTCGCGTTCACGCTCGGAGCGCATGCGTTCATAGACGGCAGCCGACACGTCGTCAGGCAGGTCGATACGCTTCACACGCACGTCGAGAATCGCCACGCCCAGCTCATCACGGAGCAGCTCATCGAGTTCTTGGGTCGGCCCCGTCATCAAGTCATCGCGGCGTTCGGCAATGATCTGCTGCAGGTCCAGGCGACCGAATTCGTTACGCAAGCTCTCGTCGACTCGCGGCTGGATCAGGCGAATCGCCATGGTCTCGTCCCCGGCCGTAGCCTCGTAGTAGCGCGTGGGGTTGATTACCTGCCACTTGACGTAGGAGTCGACGATCACCGCCTTCTGCTCGAGCGTCAGGTAGCGGCTGGCATCGGTATCCAGCGTCAGTACCCGAGTGTCGAACTTGCGCACCGTTTGCGTGATCGGCACCTTGAAGTGCAGTCCGGGCTGGATATTCTCCTCGACGATCTCACCGAAGCGGAGCTTGACCGCCCGCTGAGTCTCGTCGACCACGAAGAGGCTGTTGCTGGCCAACCAAGCCACGGCAGCGAGGCCGCCCACGATGATCAAGGAACGGTTATTGATCATTTAGCGACCCTCCCTGCGGATACCACCATTGTTGCTGCTCTGCTGCGTCGAGGAAGAGGAACGCAAGCGCTCGAGCACACGCGGGTCAAGCTCACCGTTCTCTCCACGAGCTTCGTCGCCGCCGCCTTCGGTGCTGGCTTGGCCGGGACGCTGATCGAGGGGCAGGTACATCAGCGGCGCATCGTCGCTCACGTCGACCAGCACCTTCGGCGTACGTCCGAAGACATCGGCCATGGCATCAATATAAAGCCGCTCACGCATGATATCCGGCGCATTGCGGTACTGAGCCAGCAGCGCGTTGAAACGGTTGACCTGCCCCTGTGCCTCGGCCACCACCGATTCGCGGTAACCTTGGCCCTGCTCGACCAGACGCTGTGCCTGACCCTGGGCGGCCGGAATGATGGCATTGGCGTAGGCCATGCCCTCGTTGATGGTGCGCTGGCGGTCTTCGCGGGCTCGAATCACATCATCGAAAGCGTCAATGACCGGAGCCGGTGCCGAGGTCGATTCGATGTTGATGGTCTGCAACCGAATGCCGGTGCCGTAACTGTCCAGATAGGTCTGCAGGCGGCTCGCTACGGAGCTGCCGAGAATTTCACGCCCGGAGGTCAGGATTTCGATCATGTCGGTGCCGCCGACCACGTGACGCAGGGCACTGTCCAGAGCATTCTCGATGGAGAGTTGCGGATTGCGCACGTTGAGCACGAAGTCGCGCGGGCTCGCCACCTGGTACTGCGCCGAGATCTCGACCTCGACGATGTTCTCGTCGCGGGTCAGCATCGACTGGGTCTGGGTCAGCGAGCGTACGCGGGTCACGTTGACCATGCGCACGTCGTCGATCAGCGGCGGGTTCCAGTGCAGGCCGGGACCCACCACGGACTGGTACTCACCGAAGCGCAGCACCACGCCACGCTCGGCCTGGTCGACCAGATAGAAGCCCATCGCGCCCCAAATACCCAGGGCAATAATGAGCAACAGCCCTGGCAGCGCGAAGGTGTTGCGTGGACGCCCGCCGCCCTTGCCGCCACGACCGCCGCCCTTGCCGCCACGCCCGCCAAGCATGCTGTTGAGCTTGTCCTGGAACTTCTTCAGCGCCTCGTCAAGGTCGGGTGGTCCCTGGTTCCCCCCACGGTTGCCACCGCCGCCGCCGTTGCCACCGCCGCGCCGGCCCCCGCCACTCCAGGGGTCATGCTGGTTCCCGCCACCCGGCTCATTCCAAGCCATACGTCGTCTCCACTCTGCGTTACCCCCCGCCGACGTTTCACTCGGCCGTGCGGGGAGGTCGGTTGCTATCCTGTCGGGACACCCGAGGGCGTCTGATGCCGTCGTTATCAGGGGAAGCCGATTTTGCCGGCCATGACAACCATTGCTGTCATGCGTCCCAGACCGGCCGCTGGTGCAGGTCGGACGGCAGGTAATCCTCCGCCCGTTCTCCCAGCCGAGCCATCAACTGCAGGAAGTCGCGGCGAGGCAGACGGACCTCGAGGCGCACCTTCCCCCCCTCTTCGTACTGTTCTTCCCGGACGGCGCCAAGCTCGTGCAGACCCGCCCTCAGCCGGCCCTGCTGCGGCGCCAGTTGCATGCTGAAATCGATGACGTCCTCCGCCAGACACTCCGACAGCGCCTGGCCGAGCAGATCGAGCCCGCGACCATCGCGCGCCGACAGCCATACCGTTTCGGGACGCCCCTGACCGTCACGCTCGATCCGCGGGGCGCTATCCAACAGATCGATCTTGTTCATCACCTTGAGCATCGGGACGTCGAGCGCACCGATCTCGTCGAGCACGCCTTCGACCTGCGCCACGTTGAGCTCGCGGTCGGGATCGGCGGCATCGATCACGTGCACCAGCAGCGAGGCCTCGGCCGCCTCTTGGAGGGTGGCCTGGAAGGCTTCCACCAGCTTGTGCGGGAGATGGCGAATGAACCCGACCGTATCCGCCAGCACCACCGGACCGACATCGCCGACTTCCAGCCGGCGCAGAGTTGGATCGAGCGTAGCGAACAACTGGTCGGCCGCATAGACCTTTGCTTCGGTCAGCGCATTGAACAGGGTCGACTTGCCGGCGTTGGTGTAACCGACCAGCGACACACTGGGGATCTCCGCCCGCGCCCGGGCACGGCGATTCTGGCTGCGCTGGCTGCGCACCTTGTCGAGGCGCTTGTGAATAGCCTTGATACGTGCCCGCAACAGCCGGCGGTCGGTCTCGAGCTGCGTCTCACCCGGGCCGCGTAGACCGATACCACCCTTCTGACGTTCCAGGTGAGTCCAGCCACGTACCAGACGCGTGGACATGTACTCCAGTTGCGCCAGCTCGACTTGCAGCTTGCCCTCGTGGGTACGTGCTCGCTGAGCGAAAATGTCGAGTATCAGTCCCGTGCGATCCAGCACTCGGCACTTGAGCTCCCGCTCCAGATTGCGCTCCTGGGAAGGGCTCAAGCCGTGGTTGAAGATGACGAGCTCGGCACCGTGCACCCTCAGCGCCTCACGCAGCTCCTCAACCTTGCCGCTACCGATGAAGGTGCGCGAATCGGGCCGATGCCGGCTGCCGCTGAGCAGCATGGCCGGCTCGGCACCGGCGGAACGAACCAGCTCCATGAACTCGCCAGGGTCCTCGCGCTCGCGCTCGTCCTGGAAGTCGACATGCACCAGTACTGCCGTTTCACCGGCGTCGGGTCGTTCAAAAAACAATCAATACCTCACGCGTTGCTGTCCGGCTGGGCCGCAGGGTCCTGCGGCGGTAGCCGCACGTTGCGCGAAGGCACCACGGTGGAGATGGCGTGCTTGTAGACCATCTGACTGACGGTGTTGCGCAACAGGATCACGAACTGATCGAACGACTCGATCTGTCCCTGCAGCTTGATGCCGTTGACCAGGAAAATCGAAACCGGAATGCGCTCCTTGCGCAGAATGTTCAGGTACGGGTCTTGAAGGGACTGCCCTTTGGACATGTTACCTCTCCCTAATACGTTCTCATGAGGGGTGGAAGTTGTGTTCTTTCTCGGCTGGTCACCCGGCCACTCGAAGCCAACATCTTACGCTAAGAGCCCGATTCACGCACGAATTTCAGGACCGTGTCCAATGCATGCCGGCTTTGACTATCGACCCAGTGTAGCGCCGTCCAGCTCCGCAGCCAGGTCAATTGACGCTTGGCCAGCTGCCGGGTCGCCACCACGGTGCGTTGACGCAGTTGTTCGAGATCGCCCCTGCCGTCGAGGTATTCCCAAGCCTGGCGGTAACCCACGCTTTTCATCGATGGCAGACCGAGATGCAGGTCATCACGCACCTTCAGCGCCTCGACTTCGGCAATGAGGCCGGCCGCCAGCATGATCTCGAAACGTGCGCCGATGCGCTCATGCAGGACACGACGATCAAAAGGCGTGAAACCTATCGACAACACTTCCCAGGGGAAGGTTTCAGGACGTTGCCGACGCCACAGCTCGGTCAGGGTCGTGCCGCTCGCCCGATAAACCTCCAGCGCTCGCATCAGGCGCTGCGGATCGTTGGGATGAATGCGGCGGGCAGCATCGGGATCGACCCTGGCGAGCTCGGCGTGCAGTCCAGCCAGACCGCTACGCTCGAGCTGCCGCGCCAGTTCGGCGCGTATCGCCGGATCGGCCGCCGGCAGGTTGGCCACCCCCTCTAGCAGGCGCTTGGCATACATCATGGTGCCGCCGACCAGCAGCGGGGTGCGACCGGCTGCGGTTATTCGCCGCATCTCGCGGCGCGCATCCTCGCGGAAATCCGCCGCCGAATAGGGTTCAGCCGGATCACGGATGTCGATCAGCCGGTGCGGGGCGCGCGCCAGCTCCTCCGGCGACGGCTTGGCGCTGCCGATATCCATGCCGCGGTAGACCATCGCCGAGTCCATGCTGATCAGTTCGCAGTCGAGCCGCTCATGCAGCGCAATGGCCAGGTCGGTCTTGCCGGCGGCAGTAGGGCCCATCAAGAGGATGGCGAGCGGACGTCTTGGAGACATGAACTTGGCGCTTCCTTACTGCCCACGCAGGAAAAGACGGTCGAGTTGCTTGAGCGACATCTCGGTCCAGGTGGGCCGGCCATGGTTGCACTGGCCGCTGCGCTCAGTGCGCTCCATGTCGCGCAGCAAGGCATTCATCTCGGTCGTGGTCAGGCGACGGTTGGCACGAACGCTGCCGTGACAAGCCATCGTGGCTAGCAGTTCGTTGATCCGAGCCTCGAGCCGGTCGGAGCGGCCATAGCGCTCCAGGTCGCCGAGCATGTCGCGGATCAGCGGCTCGACGTCGGCATCGGCCAGCAGCGCCGGAACCTGACGCACCAGCAGGGTCTCGGGCCCCGCCACGTCGAGCTCGACGCCCAGGCGGCTGAATGCATCGCGTTCGGCCTCGGCGGTCGCCACCTCGGCGTGGCTGGCAGCCATCGACACCGGTACAAGCAGCGGCTGCGCTTCCAGTACCCCCTTGTGTACCTGATCCTTCATGCGTTCGTAGACGATACGTTCATGAGCGGCGTGCATATCGACGATGAGCAGCCCCTGTGCCGTCTGCGACAGGATGTAGATGCCGTGCAACTGGGCGATGGCAAAGCCCAGCGGCGGTATGCCGCTGCCCTCCTCCGCCGGCGGCAGCTGGGAGGATGCCGCCGTGGCCGCCAGTGCCGCAGAGGAGGGCGACATTCCGGCGCCAGCCGGCTCGTCACCGACCGGCTGCGGCGTCAGCAGGCGGTCTTCATGGTCGGGATGCAGCGCGCGATAGCCGCTCATGAAGGCGCGCACGCGATCGGCCGTGACCCTCTCTGCCGACTCGCTGGCGTGATGCAACCCGATGGGCTGCTGTTGCCAGCGCCCGGCCGGCTCCTGCACCGCACTTTCGCCACCCTGACTCGCAACGGGGAGTGTCGTGTCGGTGTCGCTCCCATCACCCTCCTCATGCGAGCCAGGGCGCGTCTCGGCCAACGCCCGGTGCAGGCTGGAGAAGAGAAAGTCGTGCACCAGCCGGCCGTCACGGAAGCGAACCTCATGCTTGGTGGGGTGGACGTTGACGTCCACCACCGTGGGATCGACCTCCAGGTAGAGTACGAACACCGGATGGCGGCCGTGGAAGAGCACGTCGCGGTACGCTTGGCGGATCGCATGTGCCACCAGTCGGTCGCGAACCACCCGGCCGTTGACGAAGAAGTACTGCTGATCGGCCTGGGCACGGGAATGCGTCGGCAAGCCCACCCAGCCCCACAGGCGCAGCCCGCCGGCCGCCAGGTCGAGATGCAGGGCGTTGTCTAGGAAGCCCTTGCCCAGCAGCGCGGCGATACGGCGCTCGCGACGAGGAGCGTCGTCACCCGGCGGCAACTGATGCACGGTCTTCTGGTTGTGGCGCAGCACCCAGGCGATGTCGTAGCGCGAAAGTGCGAGCCGGCGGAAGGCTTCCTCCACATGCCCGTATTCGGTCTTCTCGGTGCGCAGGAACTTGCGCCGTGCCGGCGTGTTGAAAAACAGGTCGCGCACTGTGACCGAAGTGCCCCGCGGGTGGGGCGCCGGAGTGACACGGGGCTCCATCTGGCGCCCTTCGGCCACCACGCGCCAGCCGCTGCGCGGTTCGTCCTCAACGTTGGCGACGAGTTCCAGGCGCGAGACCGAGCTGATGGAGGCCAGCGCCTCGCCACGGAAGCCGAGGCTGGCCACGCCCTCCAGATCCTCCAGCGAGGCGATCTTGCTGGTGGCGTGCCGCGACAGCGCCAGCGGCAGGTCGTCCTCAGCGATTCCACTGCCGTCGTCGCGCACGCGGATCAGCCGTACCCCGCCGGACTCGAGCTCAACTTCGATACGCGTGCTGCCGGCATCGATGGCGTTCTCTACCAGTTCCTTGACCACCGATGCCGGGCGCTCCACCACCTCACCGGCGGCGATCTGGTTGGCCAGCCTGGGATCGAGGACGCGGATGCGTCGTGTTTCTTCGACTACCGTCATGAGCGCGGAATCCGTAGTACCTGTCCGACGCGGATCACGTCGCCATTGAGTTCGTTGGCCTGTTTGAGCTGCGCCACCGGCACGCCGTGGCGGGCGGCAATCTGCGACAGCGTGTCGCCCGGCTGGATGCGGTATTCGTTGCCCGAGGGCGTACGCTGATTGTCGCGCTGCCAGGCCAGCAGACTCGCCGGGGGCGGGTTGCTGCGGAAGTGAGCCCGGATTCCCTCGAAAATGGACTCCGACATCCGCTGCTGATGACCCGAGTCGCGCAGGCGACGCTCTTCGTCGGGGTTCGAGATGAAGCCCGTTTCGATCAGCAGCGAGGGGATGTCAGGCGACTTCAGCACCATGAAGCCGGCCTGCTCGACTCGCGACTTGTGCAGGCGGTTGACGCGACCCAATTGATCGAGTACCTGCCCGCCGATGGCCAGAGAGTCGTTGAGAGTCGCTGTCATGGTCAGGTCGAGGAGCACGCCGCGCAGCACCTCGTCCTTGTCGTTGAGCGAGAGATTGCCGTCCACACCGCCGATCAGGTCGGCCTGGTTCTCGCTCGCCGCCAGCCACTGAGCGGTCTCCGACGTGGCACCGCGCTGGGACAGGGCATAGACCGAGCTGCCATTGGGGCGGGGGCTATTGAAGGCATCGGCATGGATCGAGACGAAGAAATCGGCCTTCTGCTCACGGGCAATACGAGTACGCTGGCGCAGCCCAATATAGTAGTCGCCATCACGAATCATGACGGCACGAAAGCCCTCGGTATCCTCGACCAGGCGCTGCAGGCGACGGGCGATCTCCAGCACCACGTCCTTCTCTCGCGTGCCGCTGGGGCCGATGGCGCCCGGATCCTCGCCACCGTGGCCGGCATCGATGGCAATGATGATGTCGCGACGCGGATGAGGTGCCGCCGGCTGCTGTGCCACCACCTCGGGGTCGACCCGCGGTGCATCCGCCTCGGCGGCTCCGCTGCGATGCCGATTGGCCGCGATTTCCTGCTCGCGGATCATCGACTCGATCGGGTCGATGGGGTTCTGCACCGCACTCTCGCCCGGATACTCCATGTCCACCACCAGACGGTGACCGTACTGCTCGTTGGGCGGCAAGGTAAAGTGGCGCGGCTCCACCTCGCGGGAAAGATCCAGCACCACGCGCAGACCGCCGCCGTCGCGCCGCCCGCTGCGCACCGCCGTGATGGCGCTGCCCTCCAGCTCCAGGCTTGCCAGATCGGTGTCGAGCCCGCTCTGGTCGAGGTCGATCACCAGACGTCGCGGGTTGTCCAGGGAGAAGACATTGGCCTCGGCATGGGCGGAGAGGTCGAATACCAGTCGCGCATGGTCAGGTGCCGCCCACAGGCGAATATTGTCGACCTGGGCCGCCTGTACCGGTGCGACCGGTACGATCTGCAGCCCCCAGGCCACCAGCAGGCAGCAACGTAGCGCTCGACCGACACGCCCCATGGGCAGGTTTCGCATACTCATCACGGCGTTTCACGCTCTCCGTCGCTGATCATGTCGGCAAGAGCGGCCTCCATCGCCAGTGCCTCGAGCACTGACCGGCCATGTTCGGTATGCGCCTCGAGCCTTGCCTCGCGTCCGGCACCGTCCAGCGATAGCGTCACGCTCAGATCGGGTGGCGGCAGCCAGCCTTCGCCCCGGCTTGGCCACTCGACGATACTCAGGGCATCGTCGGCGAACAGATCACGCCCTCCAATGAACTCCAGCTCTTCGGCGTCGCCCAGGCGGTAGAGGTCGAAGTGGTAGACTCGATAGCCCTTCAGCTCATAGGGCTCGACCAGCGTGTAGGTGGGGCTCTTGACCGCCCCCGTATGTCCACACGCACGCAGGATGCCGCGGGTCAATGTTGTCTTGCCCGCGCCCAACTCCCCCTCGAGATAGATGCGTCCTCGCCCCTTCATGGCCGCTCCCAGGCACTGCCCGAAGATGACCTGACGGTCTTCATCAGCGAGTCTTATGCGCATCGCGCCCCCCTGCAAGCGAATGAACCCCCGGTTCGAAATCGGGGTTGACGATGACTCGGGCATAGGATGCCAGATCGGCAGCCAGCAGACCACGCTCCCCCGCGTCGCGCACGGCCGTGTCAGCGGCCATGGCGTGCACCATGACCCCCAGCCGGGCCGCCACCTCCAGCGGCAGGCCTTGGGCCAGCAGCGCCCCGAGAATCCCCGAGAGCACATCGCCCATGCCACCGGAGGCCATGCCCGGATTGCCGTAGGGACATACTGCCGTGCCGTCCGGCCCCGCTATCAGACTACCGGCCCCCTTGAGCACGACCACTCCGCCATAGCGGCGTTGCAGCTCGCGCACCGCCGCGGGGCGGTCAGTCTCCACCTCCGCCGTGGAGCAGCCCAGCAACCGCCCCGCCTCGCCCGGGTGGGGCGTCAGAACCCAGTCGTCGCGCTGCTTCCCGCAAAAACGGGAGGCGAGCAGGTTAAGCCCATCGGCATCGACAACGAGCGGCTTCGACTCGGCCAACGCCGCCTGCAGCATGCCCTCCCCCCAGGCACCCTGGCCTAGTCCCGGACCGACCACCAGCACATCGGCCTTGCCGGGAAGCTCGCCAAGTTCAGCGGCCCCGCGCAAGCCGTGCACCATCACCTCGGGACGGTAGGTGAGGCAGGCCGTGACATGTTCCGGCGCCGTGGCCAGGCTGATCTTGCCAGCACCCAGGCGCGCCGCCGCCTCGCTGGCGAGCAGCGCCGCACCGCCGAAGCCCGGCGCCCCGCCCAGAATCAGCACATGACCCATGGCGCCCTTATGGGCGTCGCGCGAGCGGGGCGGCAACCACGCCTCGAGCAGAGCCTTGTCCAACAGCTCGGCGGCCGGTACCAGATCGGCATGACGCCGCCCATCGACGCCCAGGGCACGAAAGTGCACCTCGCCGGTACGGGCGGGCGCGCGCCCGGTGTGCAGGCCGACCTTGTCGCCGATGAAGGTCACCGTACGCGTTGCACTTACCGCCACGCCGAGCACCGCCCCGGTATCGGCGGCCAGCCCCGATGGTATGTCGATGGCCAGAACCGGCAGGCTGCTGGCATTGATCGCCTCGATCGCATCGCGGAACTCACCGCGCACCTCGCCGGTGAGGCCGGTACCGAGCAGGGCATCGACGACCACCTCGCCGGTGAACTCGATTCCCTTGCGCCACGGCTCGAGACCCACGCCTGCGGCGGTGGCCATTTCCGCGGCGCGTGCTGCGTCGCCCTCGAGCGCATTCGGCGGCTTCAGCGCAATGCGCTGCACCTCGACACCCGCCACTGCCGCTAGCGCCGCCAGCACGTGGCCGTCGCCGCCATTGTTGCCACCGCCACACAGTACGCTGATGCGCTTCACACCCGGCCAGCGTGCCTTGAGGCTCTGCCACGCCGCCGTGGCCGCCCGCTGCATCAGCGCGAAGCCTTCGATCCCGGCTGCAATGGTGCGACGATCGAGTTCGCGTACCTGCTCAGCACGGTACAGTGGACGCAACGCTACCTGCTCTTGGTCGGAACGATTGCCAGACATCCGGTGTCTCCCTGCCGGCATTGCTTTATCATGGGAGTTTAAGCACCACATCGTTGACGCCAATCCCCCCGCTGTGTTTTTGCCCGGTTTTTTCTCGATCATGCCTCTCCCTGCGACCCTGGACGACAAAGCACTGGCCGAACTGGCCACGACGATCAAGACCTGGGGCCGTGAACTCGGCTTCCAGCAGGTGGGCATCGCCGATGTCGACCTGGCCGCGGACGAGTTGCATCTGCAGCGCTGGATCGATGCCGGCTACCACGGCGAAATGAGCTTCATGGCCAAGCACGGCAGCAAGCGCACGCGCCCCGAGGAGCTGGTACCCGGCACCCTGCGCGTCATCAGCGTGCGCCTGGACTACCTGCCTGCCGAAGTCGAAAGCGCCAAGGTGCTTGGCCAGCCGCAGAAGGCCTATGTCTCGCGCTATGCGGTGGGTCGCGACTACCACAAGCTGATGCGCAAGCGCCTGGCCACCCTGGCCAAGTGGATCGAGGAACGCATCGGCCCGTTCGGCTACCGTGCCTTCGTCGATTCGGCGCCGGTGATGGAGCGCGCCCTGGCGCGCAAGGCCGGGCTCGGCTGGGTGGGCAAGAATGCCATGCTGCTCAACCCGCGGGCGGGCTCGCTGTTCTTTCTCGGCGAACTCTACGTGGACCTGCCGCTGCCCGTCGATCCCCCCTTCGACAGCGAGCACTGCGGCAGCTGCAGCGCCTGCCGCACGGCCTGCCCCACCGGGGCCATCGTCGAGGACAAGGTGGTCGACTCCAGGGCCTGCATCTCCTACCTCACCATCGAGCTGTTCGGCAGCATACCCGAGCGCTTTCGCGAGGCCATGGGCAACCGTGTGTTCGGCTGCGACGACTGCCAGTTGGTTTGCCCGTTCACCCGCTTCACCCGCGCCACGGCAGAGGACGATTTCGCCCCGCGCCACGATCTGGATCGCGCCAGCCTGGTATCGCTGTTCGCCTGGGGCGAGGAAGAGTTCCTCGACAAGACCGCCGGCAGCCCGATCCGTCGCATCGGCTACGAGCGCTGGCTGCGCAACCTGGCGGTGGGGCTGGGCAACGCCCCCTGGAGCGAAGCCGTGGAGGCAGCCCTGCGCGCCCGCCTCGCCTACCCCTCCGATCTGGTGCGTGAACACGTGCGCTGGGCGCTCGGGCGGCAGCGCGAGAAGCGTGGCAGAGTCATCGCCAGTGTCTGATTGTTGGCTGAACCGCGGCTCAAGATGCCAACGCTAGCGGCGCCGGGGACAGGGCGAAGCGGAGGTCTTTTGCCATGGATGGCAAAAGTAGCGCCCAGGGATGGGTTCACAGCGCCTCCGCGCAGCCCTGTCGACGGAGTAGCCGCGGGATCAAGCCCGCTGCCCTCATTGTCAGCGCTCGTCTCCCGTTGCCGCAGGATCACTCCTCCTCGTCACGCTCGCTGCCGGCCAGGCGCAAGAAGGTATTGCGGTAGTGCGCCAGCTCGTCCAGCGATTCGCGAATGTCATCCAGCGCCTGATGGGTGTTGCGCTTGTTGAAGCCGGCCAGCGCGCCCGGGTTCCAGCGCTTGGCTAGTTCCTTCAGGGTCGAGACGTCCAGGTTGCGATAGTGGAAGAAGGCCAGCAACTCGCGCATCTCGCGCTCGAGGAAGCGCCGATCCTGATGCACGCTGTTGCCGCACATGGGCGAGGTGCCAGGCACCACGTATTGCTTCAGGAACTCGAGGGTCTGCCGCTCGGCCTCGGCGGTGTCGATACGGCTCTGCTTGACCCGCTCGACCAGGCCAGACTCGCCGTGGGTCTTCTGGTTCCACTCGTCCATGGCGGCGAGCAGGCTGTCGGGCTGGTGCACGGCGATCACTGGTCCTTCGGCGATCAGATTGAGATCGTTGTCGGTAATCAGCGTTGCCACTTCGATGATGCGCTCACGCTCGGGCTCGAGTCCGGTCATCTCGAGGTCGATCCATACCAGCAGATCGTCGCGTGGCGCAGGCATGTTGGGCATGGGTCAGGCTCCTGGGTTGAAGGGCGCGGCAGGACAGGCCGAGCCACGCTGGGTACAATGCCGCTATTGTAACGATCTTCGGGCGCTCATGAGCAAACGCAAGCTGAGTCGCCAGCAACGCTGGCGGATCGAAAAGATACAGGCCGAGCGGTCTCGGCGCGCCGAGCAGCGCGACGCCAAGGAGTCGCAAAAGCTCGCCGCCGGCGAGTACGGGCCCGAACGCCCGGGCCGGGTCATTGCCCATTACGGCCGCACGCTGGATGTCCAGAACGACGCCGGCGAGGCCAGCGTACGCTGCCACCTGCGTGCCAACCTTGAGGGCCTGGTCACCGGCGACAGGGTCACCTGGCGCGCGGCCCAGGATGCCGAAGGCAACATCGTCGAGGGCGTGGTGGTGGCTCGCAGCGAGCGCCAGAACGTGCTCGAACGCCCGGATGCCCGAGGCCAGCTCAAGCCGGTGGCGGCCAACATCGACCAGATCCTGATCGTCTTTGCCGTGGAGCCGGCGCCGCACCCCAATCTGATCGACCGCTACCTGGTGGCCGCCGAGGCCACCGGCATCGCCCCGGTGCTGGTGCTCAACAAGATCGATCTGCTGCCCGAAAATGGCGGCGAGCTGCGCGCGCTGCTGGCGCGCTATGAAGCGCTCGGCTATCCGGTGGTGACCACCACCACCGCCCGCGAGACGGGCCTTGATGAGCTGCTGGAACGCCTGGCCGGGCGTACCTCGGTGTTCGTCGGCCAGAGCGGCGTGGGCAAGTCATCGCTGATCGACCGCCTGCTGCCCGATGAATCGCTGCGCATCGGCGAGCTGTCGAAGGATTCACGCAAGGGCACCCATACCACCACCACGGCCCGCCTCTACCGCTTGCCCACCGCCGACGACGCCGAGCTGATCGACTCGCCGGGTATTCGGGAATTCGGCCTGATTCACCTGGACGAACGGCAGGTTGCCGAAGGCTTTATCGAATTTCGCGACTTCCTCGGCCGCTGCCGCTTTCGCGACTGCCGCCATCGTCAGGAGCCGGGCTGCGCCCTGCTCGAGGCAGTCGAGCGCGGCAAGATCCACCCCGCGCGTTTTGCCAGCTACCGCCATATCGTCGATAGTCTCAGCGAGACCTGATTCGGCCCGCACGAGCAAGAGGAGAGCGCCATGAGTTCCGAAGAGAATCTGCTACCGCTGATCGTCGAGCCAGAACAGCTCGCCGCGCACCTGGACGATTCACAGTTGTTGATCGTCGATGTGCCACTCAAGGCCGAAAGCTACCAGGAGGGGCACGTGCCCGGCGCGGTCTTTCTCGACTATCGCCGCCTGCTGCGCGGCGAGGGCGAGGTGCCCAACGAGGTGCCTAGCCCCGAGGCACTGTCGCAGCTGTTCTCGTCGCTTGGCCTCACCCGCGATACCCATGTGGTCGCCTATGACGACGAGGGCGGCGGCTGGGCCGGGCGTCTGCTGTGGACGCTGGAGCTGATTGGCCACACCCGATACTCCTATCTCAACGGCGGCATCCACGCCTGGCATCAGGCCGGCCTGCCGGCCTCCCGTGAGTCGACCTCGCCGACGCCCAGCGAGTACGAGGCCGAGGTCCTGCACCCACAGGTCGCCATCGACCGCTTCGAGCTGCAGGAACGCCTGGGTGAGAAGGGTTTCGCGGTATGGGATGCCCGCTCAGCGGCGGAATACCGCGGCGAGAAAGGCGAGAACAAGCGGCTCGGGCACATTCCCGGTGCGGTCAACATGGAGTGGACCGAAGCCATGGACAGGGAGCGTGCCCTGCGCATTCGCGACTACGCCGAGCTGATCACCGAACTCGAGGCGCTGGGGCTCACGCCGGATATGGAAGTAGTCACTCACTGCCAGAGCCACCATCGCAGCGGCTTCACCTGGCTGGTGGGCAAGGCACTGGGTTTCGAGAACATTCGCGGCTACGCCGGTTCCTGGAAGGAGTGGGGCAACCGCGACGATACGCCGATAGAGAAGTAAACCAACTACACGACAGCCAACCGGGCAGGCAACGACGCGACCTTAGCGGGGCCGCTGCCATGAGCGAGCCGAGTAGCGCAAATCGACAGGGATGTCGATTTAGGACGTGTGCGTCGCGACAGGCAAGAGGTACCTTGATCCTGCTCGGCGCATCACTCGGCTCGCGAGTGCCAGGGTTTCGGCACCGATTGTCGCGAATCGCCTTGTCCGGTTGGCTCAACCAGACCGCTACGGAACCGTTACTTTGTCTCTTTCCAAGTTCTTCGCCCTGATCCAGTATCCGCTTCCCCATCACCTGCTCTCGCGGCTGGTGGGCTATCTTGCCGAAACCCGCATCGCCTGGCTGAAGAATGCGCTGATCCGTGCCTTCATCAAGGCCTTCGAGGTCGACATGCGCGAGGCCGCCGAGCCTGACCCCACCGCCTACGCCACCTTCAACGACTTCTTCACCCGTGAGCTGAAGCCCGATGCCCGCCCCCTGGGCGAGGGCCTGCTCTGCCCCGCCGACGGTAACCTGTCCCAATTCGGCCCCGTCGAGGCCGACAAGCTCTTGCAAGCCAAGGGGCACCGCTTTTCGATGGTCGACCTGCTCGGCGGCGACGCCGAGGCGGCCAGGCGCTACAGTGGCGGCAGTTACGCCAACGTCTATCTCTCGCCCAAGGATTATCATCGAGTGCACATGCCGCTGGCCGGCACCCTGACCGAGATGGTCTACGTGCCGGGGCGGCTGTTCTCGGTCAACTCGGCGACTACCGACCACGTACCCAACCTGTTTGCCCGCAACGAGCGCCTGGTGTGCCACTTCGATACCGAATACGGCCCCATGGCGGTGGTGCTGGTCGGGGCGATGATCGTAGCCGCCATCGAGACGGTGTGGGCCGGTCAGATCACGCCGCTCTCGGGCCAGGTGCAACGCATCCGTTTCGATCAGCCGATTCGCCTGGAGCGCGGCGAGGAGATGGGCCGCTTCAAGCTCGGCTCCACCGTGGTGATGGCCTTCGCCGGCAAGGTCGATTATGACTCCCACCTGGCGCCCAAGACCAAGGTCAGCATGGGCCAGTCGCTGGGCGGCTTTCCACAGTCAAACACGCCCGACTTCGTCTAGGCGCCCTCAGCAGCGCGGCGTGGCAAAGGCCATCACCTCCGCCACGCTCGATTTTTCCAGAGCCAGCTGAATCAGCCGGTCGATACCCAGCGCCACGCCGCTGCCGGTCGGCATGCCGTGCTCCAGTGCGGACAGCAGGCGCTGGTCCACGGCCACCTCGGGCAGGCCCAGCCGTCGGCGGGCGGCGTTGTCTTCGGCGAAACGGGCGCGCTGCTCGGCGGCATCGGTGAGTTCGTCGTAGCCGTTGGCGAGCTCCAGCCCTTCGAGGTAGACCTCGAAGCGCGAGGCGACCCACTCGCCGTCCTCCGGGTCGCGATGGCGCCGCGCCAATGCTGCCTGGCTGGCCGGGTAGTCCACTACCACGTCGAGCCCCTCGCGCCCAAGCGTAGGCTCGATGGCCAGGCTCATCAGCAGGTCGAGGCAGTCGTCGCGTGCGGCATCGCGCATGTCGAGCCCGCCGCGCTCGCCGGCCAGGCGCCGTAACGTATTGAGATCGACGCTGAAGGGGTCGAGCCCCAGCCCCTTGCGGAACAGCTCGCGGTAGCGGCGCCGCCGTAGCGGCCCAGGATCGCAGTCGAGCACCTGACGAATCAGCGCCACGACCTCCTCGATCAGCTCGTCGAGGGAAAAGCCCGGTCGATACCACTCCAGCATGGTGAACTCGATGTTGTGGCGGCCGCCCACCTCGCCGTCGCGAAAGCTTCGCGCCAACTGGAAGATAGGCCCGCTGCCGGCGACCAGCAGTCGCTTCATGTGGAACTCAGGCGACGTCTGCAACCACAGCCGCTCACGCCCCGCCGGTGTGGTCGCCTCGAGCGACAGCGAGGCCAGGTGCACGTCGGTGCTGCCGCCGTGGCCCAGCACCGGCGTCTCCACCTCCAGCACGCCGCGCTCGGCAAAGAATGCCCGCACCGCGGCCAGCAGCCGCGCCCGCTCGTGCAAGGTCGCCATGGTGGCAGTGGGCTGCCAATCGATCTCTTGCATGGTTGTCACCATCGAAAACGCCGAGCCCAACGGGACTCGGCGTTGAAACAGCTAGGCACCCGGTCAGGCGCGTGACACATATTCGCCGGAGCGCGTATCGACTTTAAGCACTTCGCCCTGGTTGATGAATAGCGGCACCCGCACCACGGCGCCAGAAGAGAGCGTGGCCGGCTTGGAGCCGCCCTGGGCGGTGTCACCCTTGAGGCCCGGGTCGGTCTCGACCACCTCCAGCTCGATGAAGTTGGGCGGTGTCACGCTGATGGCGTTGTCGTTCCACAGGGTCACGGTGTATGCCACCTGCTCCTTGAGCCATTTGAGAGTGTCGCCCAGCGCCTTCTGCTCCACGGCGTACTGCTCGAAGGAACCGTCGGTCTTCATGAAGTGCCACATGTCGCCGTCGGTGTAGAGGTATTCCATCTCGAGGTCTACCACGTCGGCGCCTTCCAGGGATTCGCCCGACTTGAAGGTACGCTCCCACACGCGGCCGGTGATCAGGTTGCGCAGCTTCACGCGGTTGAACGCCTGGCCCTTGCCCGGCTTGACGAATTCGTTCTCGACGATCGCGCAGGGGTCGCCGTCCAGCATCACCTTCAGACCGCCCTTGAATTCGTTGGTAGAATAGCTAGCCATGTTGCCTCTCGAATGATCGGGCGCGCCGCAGCAGGCTCTGAGCGCGCAAAAAAAACCGAATCGACGAGGATTCGAGCCCTCGCCCCTTTGTGACTGGTGTGCCGCATGATAACCCGAAGCTCCGCCCTTTTGCAGAGACCGGAATCGCCAAGCGCTGACGTGACGCCCTTGTCGCTGCCAAGCGCCTGGCAGACCCAGCTGTCGCGGGCGGTCCGCGCCCCGCATGAGCTGTGTCGGCGCCTGGGCCTGGATGATTCCTGGCTGCCCGGCGCCGAGGCGGGCCATGCCCTGTTCGAGGTGAGGGTACCCGAGGCCTTCCTGGCCCGCATGCGCTACGGCGATCCGCGCGATCCCCTGCTGCGCCAGGTACTGCCGCTGATCGCCGAGAACGAGAACGTACCCGGCTACGTGATCGATCCGCTGGAAGAGGCCGAGCACACGCCGGGGCCGGGGCTGATCCATAAGTACGCCGGCCGCGTACTGTTGATCGCGAGCCCCGCCTGCGCGGTGAACTGCCGCTACTGCTTCCGTCGCCACTTCCCCTATGACGACAACAGCCCCTCGCGAGCCCAGTGGGAGCGCTCCCTCGACACGCTGAGGCAGGATGCATCGATCCACGAGGCGATCCTCTCCGGCGGCGACCCGCTGGCCGCCAACGACCGCCAGCTCGCCTGGCTGGTCGAGCGCCTCGAGGCAATTCCTCACCTCAGGCGCCTGCGCCTCCACACCCGCCTGCCGGTGGTTATACCGGATCGGGTCGACGACGCCCTGCTCGGCTGGCTCGGCGCCACGCGACTGCAGAAGGTGATGGTGCTGCATATCAATCACGCCCAGGAGATCGACGAGGCCGTGATCGAGGCTTGCACGCGGCTGAAGGCCGCTGGCGTGACGCTGCTCAACCAGAGCGTGCTGCTGCGCGGCGTCAACGACTCGGTCGAAGCGTTGGCCCAGCTCTCCGAACGGCTGTTCGAGGCCGGCGTGCTGCCCTACTACCTGCACGTGCTCGACCCGGTGGCCGGCGCAGCCCACTTCGATGTGCCCGACGAAGAGGCCCGCGAACTTGTCGCGGGCCTGCGCGAGGTGCTGCCGGGCTTTTTGCTGCCGCGCCTGGTGCGCGAGGTACCGGGAGAGTCTAGCAAGACGCCGCTGTAGCCCCATGTCGCGCTCGCTTCATGCGGTCCCTTTGTTGCAAGCGTACGTCAGCGTGCCACCGCCGTGTCATGCGCGCGCTTGGCCAGCCGGCGGCTGGCCAAGCCAAGGCACGACCGCATCAGCGGTGTCAGCAGCCACAGCAGCGGGGCGAGCAACCAGCGATGGGCAAGACGGGCGGCGACAAACACCGGCAACAGCACGATCAGCCATAGCAAAAACTGGCCCAACCAGGTAGGCCAGCCGAGCCGCTCAGCGAGCGTGGCACCGAGCGCACTGATCAGGCTAGGGTGGCGAACCAGCACATAAGCCGTGCCAGCCACCGCGGCCACCTTGGCCATGCGCGGCAGCGCGGCGAAGCGTCCGCCGCCGGCGACGACTTGCCGCATTCCTGACCGAGCACCCTGTGCCTCGAGACCACCCACCCGTGCACCACGCGCCACCCGCCCGGCCTTGAGTACCTTGACGGTACTGGCCATCACCAGCAGATCGAGACCCGCCCAGCCCAGATCGCTAGCACCGATTGCTTCACCGCGGCGCCACTGGCCCTCCAGGTCGCGCAGACCGCGAGTGAAGAAATCCCCCAATCCCGCCACTACGCGCTCGCCCTGCAGCCACTCCACGCGCCCCTCGTCGCCGACCACGAACTGGTTGAGCAACCCGTGCCCATGCGTCTCCAGTAGCGCAATGCCCATCTGGCCGCGTCGATGAGGTGTCAACGCCACCGTTTCAGGTTCGGCGCCCGCCTCGTCGCCCCACCAACCACTGGCTTGCCGATAGCGCTCGCCGAGCCAGTGCCGTGCTCGCAGAGTGGCAACATCATGATCGCGGAAGTAGCTCACCGGCAGTACCGCATCTGCACCGTAGCGCACCAGTACCTTCTGGAATGCCGGCGACGAGCCATAATCGAGCAACGTCCTCCGCGCAATGTCGCCGTGACGCATCATCGCCAGGGAAGCGCTCATCCACAGTGCCGGATCCGAGGCGAAGCCGAGGAACAGCGCACTAAGCTCTGGCGGCTCCTCGCGCAGCATCGGTGCCAGGTCGGGCAGCGTGCGTTGCACCTCCATGCGCACTAGCCTGGCCTCGTATGGCTCGTGAGACGCCGCCGTGGTTACGATGCCTGCAACCACCACGGCGACCAGCACCATGACTCGCCAGGGCCGCATCATCGTCCCTCCCCGCACCACTAGCGTGCTTATCCCAAACTTTCGGCAGTCACATTGGCCGCCACCGGCTGGGTGGAGACGTGGCGGTTGATGGCGCTCATCACCGCCTTCATCGAGGCACTGGTGATGCTCTCGTCGGTGCCTACACCAAACACTGCCTTGCCGTCGATGCGTACCTCCACGTAGGCGATCGCCTCGGCGTCGGCGCCCTGGCCGCGGGAGTGCTCGTGGTAGTCGATGATCTCGACGTCATGGCCGGCCGCCGCCAGGGCCTTGATGAATGCCGCCAGCGGGCCGTTGCCTTCGCCGCCGATGCTGCGACGCTCGCCGCGCTCCTCTATAGTCGCATCGAGCTTCACCCTGGGGCTGTCAGGCTCGGAGGAGAGGCGATGATTGACCATGGCGTAGGGTGCGGTACGGGTCAGGTACTCGTCGGCAAAGGCCTGGTAGATCATCTGCGAGGTGATCTCCTTGCCGGTGCGGTCGGCCACCTCCTGCACCACCTGGCTGAACTCGATGGAGAGCCGGCGCGGCAGCTCGATGCCGTGCTCCTGCTCGAGCAGGTAGGAGACCCCGCCCTTGCCCGACTGGCTGTTGACGCGAATCACCGCCTCGTAGCTGCGCCCCACGTCCAGAGGATCGATGGGCAGGTAGGGCACCTCCCACATGGCATCCGGATTGGCGCGACGCTCGGTCATGCCCTTCTTGATCGCATCCTGGTGCGAGCCGGAGAAGGCAGTGAAGACCAGATCGCCGACGTAGGGATGACGCGGGTGTACCGGCAGCTGGTTGCAGTACTCCACCTCACGCATGATCGGCGTGATGTTGGAGAAGTCGAGCCCCGGGTGCACGCCCTGGGTGTAGAGGTTCATGGCCAGGGTGACGATGTCGACGTTGCCGGTACGCTCGCCGTTACCAAACAGGGTACCCTCGACGCGGTCGGCGCCGGCCATCACGGTGAGCTCGGCTGCCGCCACGCCAGTGCCACGGTCGTTGTGGGGATGCACGCTGACGACCAGGTGGTCACGGTTCTTGACGTTGCGACAGAACCACTCGACCTGGTCGGCGTAGTTGTTGGGCGTGGCCGCCTCCACCGTTGCCGGCAGGTTGACGATCATCGGCTTCTCGGCTGTCGCCCCGTAGGCTTCCATCACCGCCTCGACCACCTCCTTGGCAAAGTCCATCTCGGTGGTGGTGAAGAGTTCCGGCGAGTACTGGAAGGTCCAGTTGGTTTCCGGCGCCGCCGCCATCAGCTCGCGAATCTGGCTGGTGGCGTCCACGGCGATGCCGATGCACTCCTCCTTGCTGACGTTGAACACCACGCGACGGAACACCGGGTCGGTGGCGTTGTAGACGTGCACGATGGCGTTCTTGGCCCCCTTCAGCGCCTCGAAGGTACGCTCGATGAGGTGCGGACGCGCCTGGGTCAGTACCTGGATGGTGACGTCATCGGGCACCTTGTTCTGCTCGATCAGCGCACGCACGAAATCGAAGTCGGTCTGAGACGCCGAGGGGAAGCCGACCTCGATCTCCTTGAAGCCGATCTTCACCAGCAAGTCGAAGAAGCGCTGCTTGCGCTCCTGGTCCATGGGGTCGATCAGCGCCTGGTTGCCGTCGCGCAGGTCAACGCTGCACCACAGCGGCGGCGACTCGATTCGGCGATTTGGCCACTGGCGGTCGGGCAGGTCGACGGCGACGAAGGGGCGGTACTTGGCGGCGGGGTTGTCGAGCATCATGGCGGTGGTCTCCCTGGGCTGGCGGCTCTGGTTCGGCAGGCGGCGTTCAGAAACGACGACGCCCCGGCTGCAAGGAGCATACCGGGGCGTCGAGGCTATGGACGATACGATCTTCGCGACCGATGACGGTCACGGCGAAACGGTGTACGTAGCGTGAAGAAATTCGGTTGGTTGACATTTTGGCACCTCGACTGACCCTGGACAAAAACGCGATGCACATCGCATCGCCCGACGCTCAAAGGCCGGCTAGTAGTCGTAGGTTCAGGCTGAGGTAGCAAAATGTCGTGTTCATGCCCTCTAGAAAATCAGCATGGCCGACGCTTGTCAAGGCTCACCGCCGTTTTCCGCCTGGGCATCAGCCCGTCGCCACCATTCCAGCAGGCCCGCAGGCACCGCATCTTCGGCCACCGTCACGCGCCACAGCGTCGCGCCGTCGGCATCCTCCACGCGCAGGCTGAAGCGACGCTGATCGGCGCCGGGTGCCTCCCCCTGCCCTGCCCCGGCCTCCGCGCAAGAGAGCAAGCGCCACAGCTCGTCGCGCTGGGCCTGGCTGTAGCGGGCACAGTCGATGCAGCGCGGACGCGCCAGGCCGGGAAAGTGTGCCACTCCCCCTTCACGTCGCAGCCGAACCACACTGGCCGGGGTCAGGGGAGGCGGGTGGCTCACGACAGCACCCCGACGCCTTGCCATCCTTGGCGCACCGCCTCGACTTCCACGCTTGCCGCACCGAAGCGCCACTCGGCATTGGCGAGCGTCAGGCCGGCAAAGGCGACGAAGTCGCTGTCCTGGAGGAGACGGGGATCGACCAGGGTGTCGTACCAGATCCGGCCGGCCCGCTCCCAGGCATGGCCACCCAGTGCCATGGCCACAAGGTGAAAGGCCCGGTTGGGAATGCCCGAGTTGATGTGCACCCCGCCGTTGTCCGCCTCGGTGACCACAAAGGCCTCCATGTGGCCGGGCTGCGGGTCGCGCCCCAGCAGCGGGTCGTCGTAGGCGCTACCCGGCTTTGCCATGGAGCGCAGCGCCCGGCCGTCAATCTGCTCAGTGAACAACCCTTCGCCGATCAGCCAGTCCGCCTCGTCGACGCGCTGTCCCAGTTCAAGCTGCTTGGCCAGGCTGCCGAACACGTCGCACAGCGACTCGTTCAGCGCGCCTGATTGCCCTACGTAAGCCAGCGCGGCTTCATGCTGAATGACTCCATGGCTCAATTCATGGGCAATGATATCCAGCGCGACGGTGAAGCGGTTGAACAGTTCGCCGTCGCCATCGCCGAACACCATCTGGCGGCCGTCCCAGAAGGCGTTCTCGTAGTCCTGGCCATAGTGCACCGTGGCCAGTAGTGCCATGCCGTCCCCGTCGATGGAATGGCGCTCAAAGGCCTCCCAGAAGAGCCGATAGGTCGCTCCCAGGCCTTGGTAGGCCTCGTCGACGGCCGGGTCGCCGCTGTCTACCTGCCCTTCGCGCCTCACCAGCCTGCCGGGCAGAACCTGCTGCTGCTCGGCGGAATAGACGTAGCGGGCCGGCTCGCCGCGTCGGGCACTGCCCGACGGCAGGGCCACGGCACCTGCACGAGCTCGAAACCGACCGTCGGCCAACAGGGTGTGCCGAGCACATTCGCTCAGGCGGGACGAGCCAGCGCTGGCGATACGCTCGAGCAGGTAGGGGGGTAGAAAATGTCTGTCACCGGCAGCTGGCAAGTCGGTCATCCGTTTCCTCTCCTTCGCACCATGCGGCTCGCCCATCGAGCCCGGTTGATGAGAGCATAGCGAAAAACCTACCGCTCACGCCGCTCCAGCATCGTCTCCATGCGTGACAACTGGTCGCGCAGTTGGCGCACGTCGTCGCGCAGGCCGTGCAGCTCGGCCGCCTCCCCTTCGCCACTCTCCAACTGGACCTGGATGCTCTCCTTCTGCATCACGTCGAGCACGATGCCGATCATCATGTTGAGAAAGATGAAGGCGTTGAGAAAAATGAAGGTGAGAAAGAAGATCCAGGCGTAGGGGTAGTGCTCCATGGTGGGATAGAGCACCGCCGTAGCCCAACTCTCGAAGGTGGCGACCTGGAACAGCGTCAGCATGGCCAGCGAGATGTTGCCCCACAGGCGCTCGTCGACGCCACTGAACAGGAAGCTGCCGATCGCCGCGTAGATGTAGAAGATGATGAACATCAGCAACGCCACGTAGCCCATCCGCGGGATCGACTTGAACAGCGCCGCGATCAGCATGCGCAGCTCGGGGATCATCGACACCAGGCGCAGCACGCGGAAGATGCGCAACAGCCGCGCCAGCAACACCATCTCGGAATCGTCCATCGGGATCAGGCTGGCGGTGACGATCAGGAAGTCGAAGACGTTCCAGCCGCGCCTGAAGAAATCGCGCAGGCGGCGCTCCGCCGCCATGCGAATCAGGATCTCCACCAGGAAAAATACCGTCACTCCCACGTCGAGCAGCAGCAGCCACTCCTGAAACGGGCTGACCTCCTGCTCGTAGGTCTTGGCGCCAATCAGCAGCGCCGAGAGCACGATGATCGCAATCACCGTGAATTCGAAGATCTTGTTGGCGCGCAGCCGCTCGAAGCGGTCGCGCCAAGTACCGAAGGAAGCGCTCATGGACATTCTCGTAAGCACGCTCTATGGAAGACGACTTCGTTGCCATTCGACGGGCATGCGGCACGCCCCATCGCCATGGCGGAGCGATGGTATCACGAGCGTGAAGCCCGACATGCCCATCACGAACGGCAACACCGGACGTTACGACAGCGAAACCTTTATTCACGCTCCCCGCCTTGTCCAGTCGGTCGCAGCCTGCCTACCTTCAAGTCATCACGTGCATGGGAAAAGGAGTTCGGTACATGAGCGAAGAGAAGCAACCTCCTCAGGAGCAAGCCCATCAGCCCGGCGCCGAGTACAAGATGGATCCGCAACCGGAGTACATCCGCGAGAGCTACCGCGGAGCCGACAAGCTCAAGGACAAGGTGGCGATCATCACCGGCGGCGATAGCGGCATCGGGCGTGCCGTGGCGGTGCACTACGCCCGCGAGGGCGCCGACTGTGTCATCGCACATCTGGAGGAAGATACCGACGCCCGCGACACGCAATCCCTGATCGAAGCGGAAGGACGCCGCTGCGTGGTGCTCAGGGGCGACGTCGGCGAGCCATCATTCTGCCAGGAGATCGTCGCCAGGACGCTCGAGACATTCGGCAAGCTCAACATCGTGGTGCACAACTCGGCCGAACAGTATGACTGGGACGACATCACCGACATCCCCGACGAGCAGATCCAGCGCACCTTCCAGACCAACGTGTTCAGCCATTTCTACCTGACCAAGGCGGCCCTGCCCCATATGCACGAGGGCGACACGATCATCTGCACGTCGTCGATCAACGCCTTCAAGGGCAACCCGAGCCTGATCGACTATACCGCCACCAAGGGTGCGATCCAGGGACTGGTGCGCTCGCTGGCGGTGCCGCTGGCCGAAAAAGGGATTCGAGTCAATGCGGTAGCGCCGGGGCCGGTGTGGACGCCGCTGATCCCGGCCAGTTTTCCGGCCGAGAAGGTCGCCTCCTTCGGCGGCCAGGTGCCGATGAACCGTGCCGGTCAGCCCTCCGAGATGGGGCCGGCCTACGTCTACCTGGCCTGCGAGGAATCTTCCTACATGAGCGGCCAGACGCTGCATCTCAATGGCGGCGTAGTGCTGAATACCTGACGCCAATTGGAAGAGCACCTGAAGCTCACGTTAAAGCGCGACGCCCGCCTCCTGGAGGCGGGCGTCGTCATGTGGTACCAGAACCCTAGCCGTTCAAGTGGTCAGTTCGGCCGGATCGAGAAGCCCGGCGAGTTCCTGGGCATGCAGGGCCGCCTCGCGCCCAAGCGGCGTCAGATAGCCGCCGTCGGCCTGGGTCACCAGGCCCTTTTCATGCAGCCGCCGTGCGGCGGCAACCGCGCTCGCCTCGGCGCTACCGGCATGCACTTTTAGGCCTTCCTGGGTGGTATCGAGATTGTAGAGACAAAGCAGGTTCATCTCTTCCAGCAGTTCGGCGGAGAAATGCGCTTGGGCCATGGCGACCTCCAGTTCGATGGGATCCTTCGAAGGTACGCCACTTGCTTTCGCTGCACCACTACTCGCTGCACCACCACTCTCGATCAACCTGCCAGGCTGTCGTCTTCCAGATCGCCCTCACGATAGCCCATCAGGTAGAGCACGGCATCGATCCCCAGGGTCGAGATCGACTGGCGTGCCTGGCTGCGCACCAGCGGCTTGGCACGGAAGGCGATACCGAGCCCGGCAGCGGCGAGCATCTTGAGGTCGTTGGCGCCGTCGCCCACGGCAATGGTCTGCTCCATGGTCAGCCCCTCACGGGCGGCGATCTCGCGCAGCAGCTCGGCCTTGCGGCTGGCGTCCAGGATCGGCTCGCGAACCTCGCCGGTGACCTGGCCGTTCTCGATCACCAGTTCATTGGCATGAACCTCGTCGAAGCCGAGCTTCTCCTGCAGGTGACGGGCGAAGTAGGTGAAACCGCCGGAAAGGATGGCGGTACGGTAGCCCAGCCGCTTCAGGTGCTTCATCAGCCGCTCGACGCCATCCATCAGCGGCAACTCCTCGGCGATCTCGGCAAGCACCGCTTCGTCGAGGCCCTTGAGCTTGGCCATGCGCTCGCGGAAGCTCTGCTGGAAGTCGAGTTCGCCGCGCATGGCACGTTCGGTGACCGCCGCCACGTCCTCGTAGACACCGTGGCGCCGCGCCAGCTCGTCGATCACCTCGGCCTGGATCAGGGTCGAGTCCATGTCGAAGCAGACCAGGCGACGATGGCGGCGCCAGATCGAGTCCTCCTGGATGGCGATGTCGACCCCGTGCATGGCCCCCAATGCCAGCGCCTTCTCGCGCAGGCTGTCGAGGTCGACTTCCTCGCCACGCAGCCAGCACTCTACGCAGGCACCGAACGCCGGCACGCCACCATCCAGCGGTTCGCGACCGGAGAGGCGGTGGATCAGCTCCACGGTGAGGCCGTGCTCGGCGGTGAGCGCACCGACTTCGGCCAGGATACCGGCGGGTAGATGCGGCGCCAGCAGGGTCAGGATCAATCGCGGCTGGCTGGCATGAGCACTCCAGCGCTGGTAGTCCTCGGCGCTGACCTGGATCGCCTGGACGTCGAGGCCCAGGCTGTCTCCCGCCTCGTGAAGGGCCCCCTCCAGGTCACTGTCGCGGTCGAGCCCGACCAGCGCCTCGAGCGAGACCATGCCGAAAGTCACGCTCTGGTTGATATCGAGCAGCCGTGCGCCGCTGCGCGCCAGAGCCTGGCCCAGGCCGGCCAACTGGCCGGGTCGTGCCGCGCCGGTGGCGCGAATCAGCAGTCGTCGTGTCATTCCCCACTCTCCAGGCGATCCACCTTCTGCAGGCCGCGGGGCAGCTTGCTGCCACGACGGCCACGTTCGCCGCGATAATAGTCCAGATCGGCGTCCTTGAGGGTCAGGTGACGCTTGCCGGCATGAATGATCAGCGCCCCCCCTGCGGGCAACAGGGCAATATCGCGTACCAGTTCCTCGCGCCGGGCGGCACGCGCCCCGGGGATATCGATCATCTTGTTGCCCTTGCCCTTGGCCAGCTCGGGTAGTTGTTCCAGCGGGAACAGTAGCAGACGCCCCTCGTTGGAGACCGCCGCTACCCAGATGTCCTCACCCTCCGGTATCCGCACCGGCGCCATCACCCGGCAACCCTTGGGCACCGAGAGCACCGCCTTGCCCGACTTGTTCTTGCCGATCAGCTCATCGAGCCTGGCCACGAAGCCGTAGCCGCCGTCGCTCGCGAGCAGGTAGCGGGTCTCGGGCGGGGCCAGCATCAACCCGGCCATGTGGGCACCCGCCACCACATTGACTCGGCCGGTAACCGGCTCGCCCTGGCTACGGGCGCTGGGCAGGTTGTGCGCGGCCAGGGTATAGGCGCGGCCGGTGTCGTCGAGCAGCACCAGCGGCTGGTTGGTCTTGCCGCGCCCGGCCAGGGCGAAGCGGTCGCCGGACTTGTAGGAGAGCCCTTCCGGATCGATGTCGTGGCCCTTGGCAGCACGAATCCAGCCCTTCTCGGACAGCACCACCGTTATGGGATCGGCGCCCATCAGCTCGACCTCGGAGAGCGCCTTGGCCTCCTCGCGCTCGACGATAGGCGAACGACGCTCGTCGCCGTGCTCGCGGGCCGCCTCGCGCAGTTCCTCCTCGATCAGGTCGGTGAGCTTGGCCTCGCTGCCGAGCAGCGCCTTGAGGCGCTTGCGCTCGGCTTCAAGCGCATCCTGCTCCCCGCGAATCTTCATTTCTTCGAGCTTGGCCAGGTGGCGCAGGCGCAGCTCGAGGATGGCCTCGGCCTGGCGGTCGGAGAGGCCGAAGGCAGACATCAGCGCGCTCTTGGGCTCGTCCTCCTCGCGGATGATGCGAATCACCTCGTCGATATTGAGGTAGGCGACGAGCAGGCCTTCGAGGATGTGCAAACGGTCCTCGACCTTGCCCAGGCGATGCTCCAGGCGCCGCCTCACCGTCTTGCGGCGGAAGCTGAGCCACTCGCCGAGCAGGTCCGGCAGTGGCATCACCCGCGGGCGGCCGTCGAGGCCGATGACGTTGAGGTTAACGCGAATGTTCTTCTCGAGGTCGGTAGTGGCGAACAGGTGCGCCATCATCGCCTCGATGTCGACGCGGTTGGAGCGCGGCTCGATCACCAGCCGGGTCGGTTCCTCGTGGGTCGACTCGTCGCGCAGGTCGTCCACCATGGGCAGCTTCTTGGCCTGCATCTGGGCGGCGATCTGCTCCAGCACCTTCGATCCGCTGACCTGGTAGGGCAGCGCGGTGACCACCACCTTGCCCTCCTCCATCACGTAGCGCGCGCGCAGCTTCACCGAGCCGCGGCCGCTCTCGTAGAGTTTGCGCAGGTCGTCGCGAGAGGTAATGATCTCGGCCGCGGTGGGGAAGTCCGGCGCCGGCAGGTGTTCAACCAGGTCGGCAGTCGTGGCCTCGGGATGGCGCAGCAGGTGGCAGGTGGCCTCGACCACCTCGTGCACGTTGTGCGGCGGAATGTCGGTGGCCATGCCCACGGCGATGCCGGTGCCGCCATTGAGCAGCACATGGGGTAGGCGCGCCGGCAGCACCACCGGCTCGTTCATGGTGCCGTCGAAGTTGGGTGTCCAGTCGACGGTACCCTGGCCCAGCTCGGCGAGCAGCACCTCGGCAAACTTGGAAAGGCGCGATTCAGTGTAGCGCATCGCCGCGAACGACTTGGGATCGTCGGGGCTGCCCCAGTTGCCCTGGCCGTCCACCAGCGGGTAGCGGTAGCTGAACGGCTGAGCCATCAGCACCATCGCCTCGTAGCAGGCGCTGTCACCGTGGGGATGGAACTTGCCCAGCACGTCGCCGACGGTACGCGCCGACTTCTTGTACTTGGCGCTGGCGTTCAGCGCCAGCTCGCGCATGGCGTAGACGATGCGCCGCTGCACCGGCTTCATGCCGTCGCCGATGTGCGGCAGCGCCCGGTCGAGGATGACGTACATCGAGTAGTCGAGGTACGCCTTCTCGGTGTATTCGCGCAGCGAGAGGCGCTCGACGTCGCCCTCCGCCACCTGGATATCCATGGTCATACGATATGCCCTAGGTCAGGGTTCAATGTCTCTTGTTCCCACCGCGGCTATCCCGGCGCCGCTCGTCTTGGCGCTATACCTCTATGTCTGCGAGGTTGCCATAGTCTTCGAGCCAGCTCTTGCGGTCGGCGGCGCGTTTCTTGGCCAGCAGCATGTCCATCATCTCCATGGTGCCGTCGCCGCCCTCGCGGGTGAGCTGCACCAGGCGGCGGGTTTCCGGTGCCATGGTGGTCTCGCGCAGCTGCAGCGGGCTCATCTCGCCCAGGCCCTTGAAGCGCTGCACGTTGGGTGTGCCGCGCTTGCCCTCGAGGCGGCGCAGGATGGCCGCCTTCTCGCTCTCGTCCAGCGCGTAGTGCACCTCCTTGCCCAGGTCGATGCGATAGAGCGGCGGCATGGCGACGTAGACGTGCCCGGCATCCACCAGCGCCGGGAAGTGGCGCACGAACAGAGCGCACAGCAGCGTGGCGATGTGCAGGCCGTCGGAGTCGGCATCGGCAAGAATGCAGATCTTGTGATAGCGCAGCTGGGTGAGGTCGTCGCTGCCCGGGTCCATGCCCACCGCCACGGCGATGTCGTGGACTTCCTGTGAGCCGTAGATGTCGTGGCTGTCCACCTCCCAGGTGTTGAGAATCTTGCCGCGCAGCGGCAGGATCGCCTGGGTCTCGCGGTTGCGCGCCTGCTTGGCGCTGCCGCCGGCGGAGTCGCCCTCGACCAGGAACAGCTCGCCCTGGGCCGGGTCCTGGCCGGAGCAGTCGGCCAGCTTGCCCGGCAGCGCGGGACCGGCGGTGACTTTCTTGCGCGCTACCTTCTTGGCGCTCTTCTGGCGCCGCTGGGCGGCGCTGATGACCAGCTCGGCCAGCGCCTCGGCCTGGTCGACGTGATGGTTGAGCCACAGCGAGAAGGCATCCTTCACCACGCTGGAGACGAAAGCCGCGACGGTGCGCGACGAGAGCCGCTCCTTGGTCTGGCCGGCGAACTGCGGGTCGAGCATCTTCACCGAGAGCACGTAGGCGACGCGCTCCCACAGGTCTTCGGCGGTGAGCTTGACACCCCGCGGCAGCAGGTTGCGGTATTCGCAGAACTCACGCAGCGCCTCGAGCAGGCCTGAACGCAGCCCGTTGACATGGGTACCGCCCTGGGGCGTGGGAATCAGGTTGACGTAGCTCTCCATCAGCGTCTCGCCGCCTTCGGGGAGCCACTGCACCGCCCAGTCCACGGCCTGCTCGTCATCGGCGAAGTGCCCCACCAGGGGCGAGGCGGGCAGTACCTCGAAGCCGTCGGTGGCCTGGGCCAGGTAGTCGCGCAGGCCGTCCTCGTACTGCCACACGCTCTCGGCACCGTCGGTTTCCACCAGGGTGACCTTGAGTCCCGGACAGAGCACCGCCTTGGCCCGCAGCAGGTGCTTGAGCCGGCCCATGGCCAGCCGGGGGCTGTCGAAGTAGGACTCGTCGGGCCAGAAACGCACCAGGGTACCGGTGGTGCGCTTGGCCACGCTGCCGATCTCGGCGAGCTCCGAGACCTTGTCGCCATGCTCGAAGGCCATGGCGTGACGGGCACCGTCACGTGACACCTCGACTTCCAGGCGCCGCGACAGGGCATTCACCACCGACACCCCGACGCCGTGCAGGCCGCCGGAGAAGCGGTAGCTGGACTGGGAGAACTTGCCGCCGGCGTGGAGCCGGGTAAGGATCAGTTCGATCCCCGAGACGCCGTGCTCCGGATGGATGTCGATGGGCATGCCGCGACCGTCGTCGGCCACCTCGATGCCGCCGTCCTCGAGCAGGCGCACGGTGACCTCTCGGGCATGGCCGGCCAGCGCCTCGTCGACGCTGTTGTCGATGACCTCCTGGGCCAGGTGATTGGGCCGCGAGGTGTCGGTATACATGCCGGGGCGTTTGCGCACCGGATCGAGACCGGAGAGAACTTCGATTGAGCTGGCACTGTACTGTGTCATGCGTGTTCCAAAGCCATTGCGAATTCGATTGCGCTCCCAGCCGGTTTCACGCTTCGTCCCTGAAGCCGGTCCCGTGAGCTCACCGCGACGCTACGGCAGTCACGCGCCCCGGCGCCAGGCGGTATCCGCCGTGAGCCAGCACGGCCGGCAGGTAGTGCTCCAGCATGCCGAAGACATGATCGCCGCCGGGGTGCAGCACGGTCCGGGCACCGCGGTAGAGCGCAAAGGCGTCGGCCGGGTCGAGCGTCTCGTCGGCGGTCCCCAGCAGCAGAAGGTAGCGTTCGGGGGTGACTCGCCGAGGTGCCAACGCGGCCAGCTCCTCACGATGCGCCGGCTCGACGACGAAGCGCTCACCGCTATGTTCGTTGACGAAGGCCTCGCCGATCCATTCTGCCACCAGCCGTGCCGGCCGCACCGCAGGGTTGATCAGCACCGCCGGCAGCCCGTGACGCTCGGCCAGGCAGGTGACCAGAAAGCCCCCCATGGAGCTGCCGACCAGCAGCGGTCTCGGCCCCAGCGACACCAGCAGCGCCGCAGCCATTTCCAGCGCGGCTGCCGGTCGATGCGGCAGCTGAGGCGTCTCACAGGGCAGCGCCAGCTCCGCACAGGCGGCCCGCATCAGCACCGCCTTGGGCGAGCCATAGCCACTGTTGAAACCGTGCAGGTAGAGCAGGCCGCTGGCGGGCGCGGCCGCCAATGGAGCCGTCAGCATACCGAACCTACTGTATACATTGCCAGCCTTTCCACGCGCTTGCCCTTACCCTGCTTCAACGGTCGCTTCCCCCTTCGGCACGCCAGACCGCTTCGAGCAGGGCCCGGGTGGAGGCATCCATCTGCTCGTGTCCGTGCTGATCGGCCAGCATGCGCTCGGTTTCGCCGGCGATCTGCTTGCCCAGCTCCACCCCCCACTGATCGAAAGGGTTGATATCCCAGATGGCAGCCTGAACGAACACCTTGTGCTCGTAGAGCGCGATCAAGGCTCCCAGGGTCGCCGGCGTCAGGCGATCGAGCAGCAGCGTCGTGGAAGGCTGGTTGCCACGGTAGCGTTTGTGCCCCGGTCGCTCGCCCGGTTCGTCGATGGCGTCGTCACCAAGCATCAGCAGACGCGACTGGGCAAAGCAGTTGGCCAGAGTCAGGCGGTGCTGGGCCTTGAGATGATCGCGAGTCGCCGCGTCCTCGACATCGTCGTAGCGCTTGAGCGGGGCAATGAAATCGCACACCACCGGCTGGGTGCCCTGATGCAGCAATTGATAGAAGGCGTGCTGGGCGTTGGGGCCGAGCTGCCCCCACAGCACCGGGCAGGTGGAGTAGCTCACCTGGCGGCCGTCGTGGGTCGCCGACTTGCCGTTGGACTCCATCTCGAGCTGCTCGAGGTAGGCGGCGAAGTGCTCCAGGCGGCCGTCGTAGGGCAGGATCGAGTGGGCGCGAATGTCGAGGAAGTTGACGTTCCAGATCCCCGCCAGCGCCAGCAGCACCGGCAGGTTGTCGCCGAGAGGCGCCTTGGCGAAGTGCTCGTCCATGGCGTGGGCGCCGGCGAGCAGCTCGCGGAAGTTGGCCATGCCGATCACCAGCGCAATGGGCAGGCCAATCGCTCCCCACAGCGAATAGCGACCGCCGACCCACTCCCAGAACAGTAGTTGGTTGGCCTCGGCGATGCCCCACTCGCTCATCTTGTCGGGCTTGGCCGAGACGCCGACGAAGTGCTGGCGCATCACCATCTCCTCGTCGACACCTTGGATGCCGTCCTCAACCAGGCGTGCCATCAGCCAGTCGCGGGCAGTGCGCGCGTTCGACAGGGTATCGATGGTGGTGAACGACTTCGACGAGATCACGAACAGCGTGGTCTCGGGGTTGAAGCGGGTGAGATAGTCGGCGAGCTGAGAGCCGTCCATGGTAGAGGCGAAGTGAACCTCGACATGGTGCGCATCGGCAGGCCGATAGTCGGCCAGCGCATGGGTCACCATCAGCGGGCCGAGATCGGAGCCCCCTACACCGAGATTGACCACGTCGTGAATCGGCCGACCGGTGGCACCTCGCCACTGGCGGGCGTGCAGGCGCGCGACCATGGTGGCCATGCGATCCAGCGTGGCATGCACGCCGGGCACCACGTCCTCGCCGTCGACGACCAGCTCGGCCTCGGGTGGCAGGCGCAGCGCCGTATGCAGCGCCGGACGATCCTCGCTGATGTTGACGTGCTCGCCATTCAGCAGCGCCTGGATGCGCTGTGGCACCTCGACTGCACGCGCCAGGTCGAGCAGGCGCTCAAGCGTGGCGTCGCTCCAGCGCTGCTTCGACAGGTCGAGGGTCAGCCCTGCCGCCTGTCGCATGAAGGCGCCGCCTCGATCCTCATCGACGAACAGCTCGCGCAGGTGGGTAGTGCGCATCTCCTCGGCGTGTTCCATCAGCCGCTGCCAGGCGCCAGTCTGGTCGATCGGAGCGTGGTTCATAGCAATCCTCCTTGACGTTTTGCGGAAGCAACCGCGTCGTTGACGGCCAGCGTGAGACGAGCGAATCCTTCGCTCACAGGCTAGCCTTGTATCCGCCTGTAAATCCATAGGCCTGCAGGATCCGGGTACGATCCCGCACCGGCATGGCGCGTCGACCGTGCAGTCGACCGGCGGCAGGCGTAGAATACCGGCCTGTTCCACGTTACCGGCCTGCTCATGAGTGACGCATCTTATCGCGACGCGATCTTTTCCACACCCCTGGACCGGGTGGCGCGCTTCTCCTTCGACGAACGCGTCGTGGCCTGCTTCCCCGACATGATCCGCCGTTCGGTACCCGGCTACGGCCAGATACTGGGCATGCTGGGGCTGATCGCGGGGCGCCACCTGCGCCACGGCGCCCATGTCTACGACCTGGGCTGCTCGCTGGGTGCCGCCAGCCTGGCCCTGGCCGGCCAGTTGCCGGCGGACGCCTTTCGCCTCACCGCAGTGGACATCTCGCCGGCCATGGTCGCCCGCGCCCGTGAGACCCTCGCCGCCGAGTGCCCCGAACACGCCATCGAGGTCATCGAGGGGGACATTCGTACGCTCGACTACCGACAATCGGGCATGGCGATCCTCAACTTCACCCTGCAGTTCCTGCCGCCCGAGGATCGCGAGGCACTGCTGGCGCGCCTCTACACGGCGCTGGAGCCCGGCGGCGTGCTGGTGCTTTCGGAAAAGGTGGTCGATCCCGACGAACGCGACAACGCCTGGCGGGTGGAGCGCTACCACGACTTCAAGCGCGCCAACGGCTACAGCGAACTCGAGATCAGCCAGAAGCGCACGGCGCTGGAGAATGTGCTGGTGCCGGATACTCTGGAAGCCCACCATGCACGTCTGGCCCGGGCCGGCTTCTCACGCTCGCTGACCTGGTTCCAGTACCTCAACTTCGCCTCGCTGATTGCATTCAAGGAGGCCTGAGGTGGCGATTCCTCCCGAGCAGCGCCCGCTTTATAGCGCCTTTATCGATCAGGGCCTGGAAACCTGGCTCGCCAACCTGCCGGAACAGCTGGCCCGCGGCCTCGACCGCCAGCGCTACGGCGACTTGCCGGCCTGGGAGAAAGCGGTGGCCAAGCTACCCACGCTGCCCGAGGTGCGCGACGTCCAACTGGATAAAGATACGGTAGCGGTGGATTGCGCCCTCGACGACAGCCGGCGGCGCCAGTGCGAGAACCTGCTACGCAAGCTGATGCCGTGGCGCAAGGGTCCCTACCGGCTCGCCGGTATCCACATCGACACCGAATGGCGCTCCGACTGGAAATGGCAACGGGTCGCCCCGCACCTGGCCTCGCTGGTCGGTCGGCGGGTGCTCGACGTGGGCGGCGGCAGCGGCTACCACGCATGGCGCATGGCCGGCGCCGGGGCCGCCTTCGTGCTGGTGATCGACCCCTCGCCGCGCTTCTATTACCAGTTCCAGGCGCTGCGCCACTTCGTCGGCGACGCCGACGGCGGACGCACCCACTTCCTGCCGGTAGGCATCGAGGACATGCCCGAGCGGCTCGCCTTCTTCGACACGGTGTTCTCCATGGGCGTGCTGTATCACCGCCCTTCTCCGCTGGAGCACCTGCAGCAGTTGAAGGAGGCCCTGCGCCCCGGTGGCGAGCTGGTGCTGGAAACGCTGGTGGTGGAGGGCGACGAAACCACGGTGCTGCTGCCCGGCGAGCGCTACGCCGCCATGCCCAACGTCTACTTCCTGCCCTCTTCCGCGGCGCTGTGCCAGTGGCTCGAGCGCTGCGGGCTGATTAACGTGCGGGTAGTGGACGAAGCGCCCACGTCGCTGGACGAGCAGCGCACCACCGAGTGGATGACCTTCCAGTCGCTGGCCGATTTCCTCGACCCGACCGACCCGACGCGCACCCGCGAGGGCTATCCGGCGCCGCGGCGGGCGGTGGTGATGGCGACAAAACCGCTGTAGCGACAAGACACGTCAGGACGTTTCGACGTCCCGCTCGTGGCTCTCCGCGACGCTCTCTGCCGCCAAGTCACTCAGGATCGGACAGTCCGGCCGCTCGTCCCCGCGGCAGTGCTTCACCAGGTGTTCCAGGGTTCGGCGCATGTCCTGCAGCTTCTGGATCTTGCCATCCAGCTCCTCGATGTGCGCCTGGGCGACGGCCTTGACGTCGGCACTGGCCCGATGGCGGTCCTGCCACAGGGCGAGCAGGTTGCCCATCTGCTCCACCGAGAAGCCCAGGTCACGGGCCCGGGAGATGAAACGCAGCGCGTGAACCTCCTTCTCGCGGAAGACCCGGTATCCCGCCTCCGTGCGACTGACCGGGCCGATCAGGCCAATGCTCTCGTAGTAGCGGATCATCTTTTCCGAGATGCCGGATGCCTTCGCCGCTTGTCCGATATTCATCGGTCTCTCCCGCATGCTCACGTGAATCCAGGGAAGTGCCCCGACCGCAAGGGCGCTTATGCATTTGACCTTACAACAATGGGAAGGTTTATGCTGACTGTCGTCAAGGCAAAACCCTTGCTTCCACAAATAGGAGCCTGTTCATGCTGACTCTCAGGATACCGGACATGTCCTGCAACCATTGCGTCTCGGCGATCTCGGCCGCAGTGAAATCCGTCGATAATGACGCCAGTCTGGAATTCGATCTTGCCCAACGGCAAGTCAAGGTGGATAGCACGGCTGAAGACGAGGCGATCCGGACGGCCATTGAAGACGCCGGTTACGCCAGCGAAGCGGCATAGCGCTATGCCCTTCCCACACTGAAGGATACAACCTCCATCCAAGCGGAGTCACACGTCATGTCGACCCATTCGGCCCCACCAGCAGTTCAAGAAGTTCACAACGCTGACGAAGCGCTTTCCTTGCCCATCGAAGGCATGAACTGCGCATCTTGCGTGGGCCGGGTCGAGAAAGCGATCCGCGGCGTGCCAGGGGTCGTCGACGTTTCCGTCAACCTGGCCACCCAGCGCGCTCAGGTGGTGTTCGCTTCCGGCCAGGCGGATCTCGCCGGTGTCGTGGCGGCAGTGGAAAATGCTGGCTACCCCGCCGTCAGCGAGACCATCGAGCTATCGGTCGAGGGGATGAGCTGTGCCTCCTGCGTCGGCCGCGTGGAGCGCAAGCTCGCCGACGTGCCCGGAGTACTCGAGGCCAGCGTCAACCTGGCCACGGCGACGGCCACCGTGAAAGTGGTGACCGACGCCGTGACCGCGCCGCGCCTGATCGAAGCCGTGAAGGCGGCGGGCTACGACGCCGAGGCCACCAGCGACGCACCGGATCGCAGTGATCGCGAACGCGAGGCCCGTGAACGGGAGATCGCCGAGCTGAAGCGTGCGGTAACCATCGCCACGGTATTCACATTGCCACTCTTCGTGCTGGAGATGGGCTCGCATTTCATACCAGGGCTGCATCACTGGCTACAGATGAGCCTGGGCCAGCAGAACCTGTTCTATCTGTTCTTCGTGCTGGCTTCGATCGTGCAGTTCGGCCCTGGCCTGCGCTTCTACCAGAAGGGCTGGCCCGCCCTGATGCGCGGCGGCCCCGACATGAACTCGCTGGTAATGCTGGGCACCTCCGCCGCCTGGGGCTACTCGGTGGTGGCCACCTTCCTGCCCCAGGTGCTGCCGGCCGGCACGGTGAACGTCTACTTCGAGGCCTCGGCGGTGATCGTCACGCTGATTCTCGTCGGCCGCTACTTCGAGGCCATCGCCAAGGGCCGCACCAGCGAGGCGATCAAGGCGCTGATGAAGCTCCAGGCCAAGACCGCCCGCGTGGTGCGCGACGGTGAGGAAATGGAGATCGGCATCGACGCGGTGCGCCAGGGCGACATCGTGCTGGTGCGACCCGGCGAGAAGGTCCCGGTGGATGGCCAGGTCATCGACGGCAGCTCCTTCGTCGACGAGTCGATGATCACCGGCGAACCCGTGCCGGTGCGCAAGGAAGCCGGCGCGGACGTGGTCGGCGGTACCCTCAACAAGATGGGCAGCTTCAGCTTCCGCGCCACCAAGGTCGGCGCCGACACCCTGCTTGCCCAGATCGTGCGCATGGTCGAGCAGGCCCAGGGCTCGAAGCTGCCGATCCAGGCCATAGTGGATAAGGTCACTACCTACTTCGTCCCTGCCGTGCTCATGGCAGCCCTGATCACCATCGGCGTCTGGCTGGTCTTCGGCCCCGCCCCCGCGCTGACCTTCGCCCTGGTCAACGGCGTGGCGGTGCTGATCATCGCTTGCCCGTGTGCCATGGGCCTGGCCACCCCCACCTCGATCATGGTGGGGACCGGCAAGGCGGCGAGGATGGGCGTTCTGTTCCGCAAGGGCGAAGCCCTGCAGTCGCTGCGCGACGCCAAGGTGATCGCATTGGATAAGACCGGCACCCTGACCAAGGGCCGGCCCGAGCTCACCGACCTGGTTGTGGCCAAGGATTTCGACGAAGCCGATACCCTGCGCCTGGTGGCCTCCGTCGAGCGTCAGTCGGAGCACCCCATCGCCGAGGCGATCGCCAGCGCGGCCAAGGCCCGCGGGCTGGAGCCCGGTGCCATACAGGGCTTCGAGGCCATTCCCGGTTTCGGCGTCACGGCCCGGGTCGATGAACACCGGGTGGACGTCGGTGCCGATCGCTACATGCGCCAGTTGGGCCTGGACGTGGAAACCTTCGCCGAGAGCGCGCACCGGCTTGCCGACGAGGGCAAGTCGCCGCTGTACGCCGCCATCGATGGCCGCCTGGCCGCCATCATCGCCGTCGCCGATCCGATCAAGGAGTCTACCCCGGCCGCCATCCGCGCGCTGCACGCCGAGGGTCTGCAGGTGGCGATGATCACCGGCGACAACAGGCGCACCGCCGAGGCAATCGCCCGCCGCCTCGGCATCGACAAGGTGGTAGCCGAGGTACTGCCCGACGGCAAGGTGGATGCGGTGAAGCAACTGCAGGCCGAAGGCGGCCTGGTGGCCTTCGTCGGCGACGGCATTAACGATGCCCCGGCACTGGCCCAGGCCGACGTGGGGATCGCCATCGGCACCGGCACCGACATCGCCATCGAATCCGCCGAGGTGGTACTGATGTCCGGCGATCTGCGCAACGTGCCCAATGCCATCGCGCTGTCCCGGGCCACCATCCGCAACATCAAGCAGAACCTGTTCTGGGCCTTCGCTTACAACACCGTGCTGATCCCGGTGGCCGCCGGCGCGCTGTTTCCCGCCTTCGGGATCCTGCTCTCGCCGATCTTCGCCGCCGTGGCAATGGCCGCCTCGAGCATCTGCGTGCTTACCAACGCGCTGCGCCTCAAGGGCTTCAAGCCGCCGCTCGCGATCGAGACGGATAATCATGTCGAGCCGAATTCGCACCGCTCTGCGCCGGCTTGACAAGAGGTTTGTCACTGAAGCCCACCGTTTCATCGACTCCCATGGGAAGCGCTTTCGTTAATAACGGCTCGCCTGGTCGCCCAGGCGAAGCCGAGCAGCCCCACGATCGGGCCGGGAACGAGCAGCCAGGCGGCGTGCAGCCCCACGCGTTCGAACAGCGTCGTCGTGGCGGCGATGGAGACCACGGTGATGGCGAAGCCGATGGAATTCTGAATCGCCAATGCGGCACCGACCAGCTCGCGCGGGCAGGCCTGTGCCGAGAGGGCGGAAAACTGCGGCGAGTCCGCGATCACGGTCGCTCCCCACACCAGCAGTAGCAGGCCCAACGCTATGGCCGGCAACGCCTGCCAGAACAGCGCGAACACCAGGGCGCAGACACCCGAGGACGCCAGGGCGCCCAGCGCCACCCTGGCGCTGCCGATGCGTCGCGATAGCCATCCGCCGACGACACAGCCCAGCGCCCCGACGCCGATGATGGTAAACGCCATCCCGGAGACTCCCAGCGCGCCGTACCGACTGGCTAGCACCGTCTGCGACACCAGCAGCGGTACCACCGTCCAGAAGGCGTACAGCTCCCACATATGGCCGAAGTAACCCAGCGCGGCCGCGCGAAAGCGATGGATCCGGAACGCGTCCAGCACAATGGGCCGCCGCCCTGTCTCGGGGTCCAAGGATGTCTTGCGCTGGCGGGCATCCGGCAGGTGAGGTATGTCGCCCAGCCAGCGGATCATCACCGCACCGAGCAGGGCGAGTCCGGACGAGGCAAGAATGATTGTCTGCCAGGGGAGTTCAGCCCCCACCTCCCGCAGCCCATGAGGCAGCGCCGTACCCAGCGTCAGCATGGCCACCAACTGAGCCAGCGCCTGACCGGTACGCTCCGGCGCCCAGCTGACGATCAGCTTCATGCCTACCGGATAGATGCCCGCCAGCGACAGCCCGACCAGGAAACGAAACGCCAGCGCGCTGGCCAGCCCTTCCGACAGCAGGGCAAAACCAGCGTTGAATAGGGCGCCAGCCAGCGCACAGCAGACGAAGATCCGGCTGGCGCGATAACGATCCGCCAGGCCGCCGAGGGCCATGGTCAGCGTACCGAGAATGAAGCCGACCTGCACCGCGCTGGTCAGCCAGCCGATATCGGCGGCGCTGACGTGCCAGGTGCGCATTAGGTCGTCCGCCGCGCTGTTGGCGCTGAACCACAGCGAGGTACCGAACAGCTGGGCTATGGCGATCGTTGCCACGGGCCACGTATCGCTTCGGGGGTTCCCCTCTACGTTGCCTGACGTCATTGTGGTTCTCCGGGTCGCTCGAGCCAGGCACTGACACGACCCGGCCATGATCGAGGCACGGCCAGCATGCTTCGCCAGGCACGAAGACAGGCTCCCGACAACCTCGGCATTAAAGCAAGCGCAGCGAGTCGACCGTGCGCTACGGACTACACCACTGCGCCATGTTTCAATGCTGGCAGAATCCCGACCACCCGTACATCAGCAGAATTCGATGGTAACCGCCGCCAGGCCCTAGACCCCAAACGGATAGGTATCCGGCACCTCCTCCGGTCGCCACAGCTCACCCTTGTCGAACGGCTCCACGGCACGGGTCTCGTCGACATGGAAAACGGCATCGAACTGCTGCGCCACCGAGGCCTTGAAATAATGGCTGATGCGTTCCGATTCGGGCCGGTAGATCACGCCGATGGCGCGCTCCCATTGCGGCTCCTTCAAGGGGGCGGCTCGCTCGCCCAACGGCAGGTAGAAGTCGCCGGGGCCGCTATCGTGAAGCAGCCGCTCGACGCTGCCCTCCATGGAAGGGCGCACCTTGCGATGTTCCACCGGGCCATCCCAGTCGCGGGCCGCCGAGACGAAGCCGGTGTGAGTGGTGAACCCCACCAGCAGAGCCTGCTCGGCACCGAAGCGATGACGCACAAGCTGGCCGACATTGTGCTGACCACGATGCCAGCCCATGTCGGTGAACTCGGCATCGCCCAGGTGCGAATTGTGCGCCCATACCACCAGCTTGCCCTGCCCACCCTGACGACGCAGGTGCTCGCGCAGCTCGGCGATGGTATCGGTCATGTGCTCGTCGCGCAGGTTCCAGGTATCCACCCGCGAGCCGAACATGGCGCGGTAATAGTGCTCCGCATTGACCACCACGCGGGCATTCTGTTCGGCGAAGAACTGCTCGTCCCGCGAGCGCCGGCCATCCTCGCGCAGGTAGCCGGTCGATTTTTTCAGCAGGTCGGCAAGCAGGCGCACGGCGGCATCTTCGCAGATGCGGCTGAGGCCGAAGGCAGCGTCGTGCCCATAGCGCACCGGGTCGCCGCCATGATCGAGGCAGCCGTAGCCCTCGCGGGCGATGCGCGCCTGCTCCGGGTCAATGCCTTCTAGATACTCGATCACCGCTTCCGCCGAGCGGTGCAGGCTGTAGATGTCGAGGCCGTGGAAACCGACCTGCTCATCGGCATGCTTGCCGGCATTGTACTCCTTGAGCCAGCCGATGAAGTCGTGCACCTCGGTGTTGCGCCACATCCAATGCGGAAAGCGCTGGAAGTCGTCGAAGGCGCTCTTGAGCGTGTCGTCGTCTTCGCCGCGCGCGTAGCGGTTGAGCCGTAGCGCATCGGGCCAGTCGGCCTCGACGATCACTGCCTCGAAGCCCTTCTCGCGGATCAGGCGGCGGGTGATCTCGGCACGCATGCGATAGAACTCGGCGGTGCCGTGGGAGGCCTCCCCGAGCAGCACCAGTGAGCGCTCACCGACCTGCTCGAGCAGGCGGTCGTAGTCGCTGCTACGGCCGTCGAGCGGTATGGCATTGTCGAGAACGTAGTCCTGGGGAGTGGTCATGAACGCACCTCCTCCGTGAGTTCGTTGACTTCACCCAGCACTTTAGGAACCGCTCCCGCTTACGCTCAAGGGTTGGGAGAGGGTTAGCGACGAAGTATCACCAGCCAGCGCCCCAGGTTCAGTATGCTCGCCAGCGAGGCGGCCACGTAGGTAAAGGCGCAGGCGGTCAGCACGTGGCGGGCCCCGGGCATGTCGTAGGGTGGCACGTACTCGCGCAGCAGCGGCAGGGCGCGATTGAAACTGGCATCGAATTCCACCGGCAGGGTCACCAGGTGCACCAGTGCCGCCGTGCCGAAGCTGATCACCGCCGCTGCAATCACGATGGCGAGCCCTCCGGGCAGGCGGGTCAGGATGAACAGGAAGGGAGCGGCCATCATCAGCAGCGCACCGAGCTTCTCGGCCCGCTGCGCCACGCCCACCATGCGTGCTCGGGCGGTCAGCGGCGCATAGCCCTCATGATGCTGAATCGCGTGACCGACCTCGTGGGCGGCCACGGTCACCGCGGTGAGCGAGCGCCCCTCGTAGTGCTCACGGGAGAGCCGCACCCGGCGCGCCTCGGGGTCGTAGTGATCGCCCTGCTCGGTCAACTCCACCTTGACTCCCTCGATACCCAGGCGGCGCAGCAGGTGGTCGGCCAGCTCGGCGCCGCTGCCTGGATAGTCGTCGCGCCCGCGTGAATGCCGCGCCAGCACCCACTTGGCCCAGGCGTTGGGCAGCACGAAGATGGCCAGCAGCAAGGCAATCAGCAGCACGATCATGCGTTTCGGATCTCGTTTCGGCGTCTTTAATTTTGACCAAGCCTACCCGTTTCGCGTTCATGCGTCGCCCGAGGACTTCATGCCGGGGCTTGACGCCAGCCAAACCACAAACAATAATTATTCGCGTTTAACACCATAACCCATTCAGGCCAATCCCATGTGCGCAACCTCCCCCGACCCGACCATGGCCCGCGCGCAGGCCGCCAAGCCGCAGCAGCTCTCGGGCAAACCCGGCATTGTCGAGAGCAGTGCCCTGCTCGACGAGCAGGGTCAGCTGATCATCGAGCATCGCGGCAAGCGCTACCAGCTTCGTGAAACGCGCAACGGCAAACTGATACTGACCTCATAACCCCGACGACCGATCTCACAACTTAGACGAAAAGAACGCCAGCCAGGTAGCCCACGCCACCCAGCCAGCCGCTCATCGCCTGATACGACAAGGGAACTTCAGGAACATGAAGCGAGCAACGAGCTGCATCGGCGCCTTGGCACTACTTCTGCTGCCACCGCTGGCCCTGGCCCAGGCAACGCCCGGCCAGTCCACTGCAGCGCCGCAACTGGCGCCGCTGGTGGTCACCGGTACGCGTACCCCCACCGACACCTTCTTCGCCCCGCTGATCATCGATGTGATCGACCGCCACGATCCGACGCTCGCCACCGCGTCACGGGTCGAGGACATCCTTGCCGATCAGCCCGGCCTGCACGTCGCCGGCCAGGGTCGGCGCAACGGCCAGACCCTGAGCCTTCGCGGCTTCGACAAAAGCGGCGTGCTGGTACGTCTCGATGGAGTGCGCCAGGACATCAACACCGGCCACCTGGGCAACTTTTTCCTCGATCCATCGCTGTTGCGCGAGGTTCAGATCGCCCGCGGCGCCCTGTCAAGCCTCTACGGCAGCAATGCCATGGGCGGCGTGATCAGCTTCGAGACGGTAGACGCCAAAGACCTGCTGCGCCCGGGCGAGACGCGCGGAGCCCGGCTCTCGCTACGTGGTACCACGGCCAACGACGAGCTCGGCGCCACCCTGTCGCTGTTTGCCAAACGCGACCTGGCTGACGGCAGCAGTCTCGATGGCCTGCTCGCCTTGGGTCGCAGTGAATCCGGCGACATCCGCCGCGCCGGCGGCCAGACCACGCCGGAGGACGCCAGCCTGAACAGCCTGCTGGCCAAGGGCGGCTGGCAGCTCAGCAACGATCACCGCCTGTTCACCAGTTGGCAGCACTATCGTGAAGACGCCACTCAGCCGGCCAATCCACAGAACCTGGTGATCGAAGACGGCGACCTGCGCGATCGCGACACCGCCAGCGACAACCTGCAACTGGGCCACCGCTGGACGCCGACGCCGGTCACCCAGCTCGAGACCCGCCTGACTCTGAGCCGCCAGGACATCGAAGAGACCGCGGCGGAGCGTACCCTGCAGCGCCTCGGCGTGCAGAGCGACGGCTACCATCGCCTGGAGCACGGCTGGCTGTCCCAGACCCTGGCCTTCGGCGTCGAAGCGAGCCACGCCACCCAGCGCCCGGGCGGCACGGCATCGGGCTTTCCCGATGCCGACATCGATAGCGCCGCGCTCTATCTCGACGACACCCTCACCGTCGGCCGCTATCTCGACCAGGGCGGTGCCGGCGAGTTCGACCTTGGCCTCGGCGCCCGCCACGACAGCTATCGCGCCGAGGACAGCGAAGGCCGCGAGAGCGACCAGAGCCACCTGTCGCCGCGCCTGCGCCTGGCATGGCGGCCCACCGGCGACCTGATGCTCTACAGCGGTTACGCCGAGGCCTTCCGCGCCCCCACACTCTCCGAGCTCTACGCCGACGAGCGCCACTTCGGCGGCTTCTGCATGGGCCCCTTCGTCTGCGTGCCCGACAACTTCTGGGTGCCCAACCCCGACCTGCAGCCGGAAACCAGCAAAAGCTGGGAGAGCGGCCTGGCCTGGCGCTTCGGCAACTGGGGCCTGCGCGCCAGCTACTTCGACACCCGGGCCGATGACTTCATCGACACCGAAGTCGATCTCTTCGCCGGCACCACGCGGGCGGTCAACGTCAGCCGTGCCCATCTGTGGGGCTTTGACGCCCGTCTCGACTGGTCGCCTGCCGCCGCGCCCGTCACAGCCTTCCTGGGCCTGGCCGAAGTCAGCGGACGCGACCGCGACAGTGGCGAACCGCTCGGCAGCCTGACACCGCTGGAGGCACTTACGGGGCTCGACTATCACCTCGCCGGTCCCGAGTTGACGCTGGGCTGGCGCGGCCGCTTCGCCCGCGCCTTCGACAAGCAGGGCGATGACGCCACCCTACCCGGCTATGGCCTGCACGACGTGCAGCTCGCCTGGCAGGTCACGCCAACCCTTTCCGCTTCACTCAAGCTGCGCAACGTCGCCGACAAGGAGTGGTATCGCCCCGACGGCAACCTCGGCGACGGGCGCAGCCTGCTCGCCAACGTCAGCCTGCAATGGTGACTAGGAGACTCCCATGAACGCCACCGCTCAGACCCGTCAAGCCATTCTCGAAGCCCTGGACGCCACCCGCGCGGCCTGCCCTCACCTGCCGGCTCTGGAGATCGCCCAGCGCCTGGAGATCAGCGAGGGCGAGCTGCAGGCCGCCCGCCTCGGCCGCGACGTGCTGACCCTGCCGCTGTCGCCGCATGCGCTGGCCACACGCTTTCACCAGTTGGGCGAAGTCAAGGCGCTGACCCGCTCGCGCCACGCAGTACTCGAGCAGCAGGGCCGCTACCCGGCGCTGCGCGGCTCGGAACAGGCCGGCCTGCTGCTCGCCCCGGGCGGGCTCGACCTGCGCCTGCACCTGGCCCAGTGGCACTGGGCCTGCCTGATTCGCGACCGCCTGCCACGCCGTGATGGCGAGACCACCGAGCGCCTGAGCCTGCAGGTCTTCAACCGCCATGGGATTGCCCTGCACAAGGTCTTCTCGCTGGCAGACGAAGCGCCCGAGGCATGGCATGAGCTGGAGACGCTGGGTGTTTGCGATGCGCCCGCCTTCACCCAGTTCGTCGAACCGTCGCCGCGGTCTCTTCCACGGCTTCCCACCCTGGCCGACGAGTGGGCGCGAATGAGCGACGTGCACCAGTTCCTGGGCCTGCTGCGCCGCCACGAGCTGCGACGTCACGAAGCCAATACGCTGATGGAAGGCCGCTTCACTCGCGCTCTTCGGCCATCGACATGCGGCCAGGCACTGTTCGAGGCGGCCGCAAACAACCTGCCGCTGATGCTGTTCGTCGCCAGCCCCGGCTGCGTACAGATCCGCACCGGAAAGGTGCCGGCACCGCAGCGTATGCGCGGCTGGCTCAACCTGTTCGGCGAGGATTTCACCCTGCATCTGGACGACGCCAATATCGCCAGCGTATGGCAGGTGCACAAGCCCAACCGCGACGGCGGCGTGACCAGCCTGGAGGCCTTCGACACCCAGGGTGGGCTAGTGCTGCAGATCTTCGCCGAACGCCGTGAGGGCCAGCCCGAGCGCAGCGAGTGGCGCCAGTTGCTGGATGGCCTCGACGCCCGGGAGGCAGCGGCATGATGCTCCCGTCATGGCTGAGCTGGCTGGCCAGCCTGGCCTTGCTGGTGTGGCACATGCAGGCGTCGGCCGCACCGCCACGCACCGTGCTGATCGGCAGCGACGTGGCCGAGATCGTGGCCGCCCTCGATGACCTGGAGGGCGTGGTGGGGCGCGACGATACCAGCCAGTATCCCGCAGCGATCGCCGCCCTGCCCTCGGTGGGCTACCTGCGCCAGCTGGCAGCTGAGGGCATCCTGACGCTGGCCCCGGAGCGACTGATCGTGGGCGCCGCGGCCGGCCCACGCGAAGTGCTGGCCCAGCTCGAGGCGGTGGGTGTCGAGGTGGTGCGCATCGAGCAGGGGACGAGCCTGGCGGAGCTGCCCGACAAGGTGCTGGCGGTAGCCAACGCCATCGGTCGCGACGCCGAAGGCGAAGCGTTGGCGATCGAGGTCGAGACAGATCTCGCCCGGCTCGAAGCACTGCGTGAGGAAGCGCAAGGAGCCGAACTGAGCGCCATGTTTCTGCTCAGCCACAGCGGCATGACGCCCATGGCCGCGGGACGCGATACTGCTGGCCAAGCCGTTATCGAGGCGGCCGGGGCACGCAACGCTTTCGCAGGCTTCAGCGGCTACAAGGCGGTGGGCGCGGAAGCTCTGGTGGGTGTGGCGCCGGAGATAGTGATCGCCACCCGCAGTGGGCTCGCGGGCATAGGCGGCGAGGCACGGCTATGGCAGCTCCCCGGGCTCGCCATGACGCCGGCGGGACGCGAGCGCAACCTGATCGTATGTGACGACCAGGCGCTGCTCGGCTTCGGCCCGCGCACGCCCGCCACGCTGATGGCCCTGCATGCGGCGCTGCACTCCGCGGGTGACGCTACCGTCATCGAGGAGGGCTGCTGGAGAGTGACATCATGAGCCGTGCCGCTGCTCTCTATCAGCGGCGCATCGCCACCATGCCTGGCCGGCATCGTGGTGCCCTGACAGAAGTCCGCATACTGCTCGCCCTGACCATGGTCGTGCTAGCAGCACTGCTGGTCGGAGCCATGAGCGGAAGTGCCGGATTGTCGCCCAACGTGCTGCTCGGCGAGTGGCCGACACCACTGGCCTGGCAGGTGTGGTGGCAGCTGCGCCTGCCGCGCCTGCTGCTGGCCGCGCTGGTGGGCGCCATGCTGGCCGGCAGCGGGGCGGCCATGCAGGGACTGTTTCGCAATCCGCTCGCCGATCCCACCCTGCTGGGCCTGGCCAGCGGTGCGGGGCTTGCCGTGGCACTGTGGATCGTACTGTTCGATGGTGCCGCCGGCACTTTCGGCCTGTATGGCCAATTCCTAGCCGGCTTTCTCGGCGCGCTGTGCGTGTGCGTGCTGGTGTTCGCCCTGGGCCAGCGCCGGCACGGCCAGGAGGCGCTGTTCACGCTGCTGTTGGCGGGGCTCGCGATCAATACCCTGGCGGGTGCAATGGGCGGCGTGATGGCCTTCATCGCCAGCGACGAGCAGTTGCGCCAGCTCAGCCTGTGGGGCATGGGCAGCCTGTCGCATGCGCTGTGGAGCGCCACCCTGGGGGCGCTGATCGGCATACTGCCAGCGCTGTGGTGGCTATTGCGCTGCGCCCCTGGGCTCGATCTGCTGCAACTCGGCGAGCTAACCGCCTACGGCGCCGGGCTAGATGCCCCGCGGCTCAAGCGCCGCGTGGTCGTCGCCACGGCCCTGGGCGTGGGACTGTGCGTGGCGCTGGCCGGTATCATCGGTTTTCTCGGCCTGCTGGTGCCCCACTGCCTGCGCCTGTGGCTGGGGCCAGGGCATCGGCTGCTGCTGCCCGCCTCGATGCTGGGCGGCGCCCTGCTGTTGATCGTGGCGGATACCCTGGCGCGCACCCTCGCCAGCCCCGCCGAGATCCCGGTGGGACTGCTCACAAGCCTGCTTGGCGGCCCCTATTTCCTGTGGCTGCTGCTCAAGCGGAGGGCACAATGCTGAGCCTGATCGACGCCGGCTTCACCGAAGCCCCTACGCTCGCCCCCTTGAGCGATCACCTCGAGCCGGGAGAGCTGACGGCGATCGTCGGCCCCAACGGCGCCGGCAAGAGCACCCTGCTGTCGCTGCTCTCGGGCTATCGCGCTCCCGGGCGCGGCAGCGTCTGCCTCGATAGCAAGCCACTGTCCTCCTGGGCAGCGGTCGAACTGGCCCGACGCCGCGCCGTGGTGGCGCAAAAGCTGACTCTCGGCTTCGACTGGCCGGTGCGCGAACTGGTCGCATTGGGCAGCGAAGCCTCGCCAGAGGAAGTCGAGGAAGTACTGGCCATGCTCGATCTCGAGGTACTGGCCGGGCGCGGCGCGCAGAATCTTTCGGGCGGCGAAGCCCAGCGTGTGATGATCGCCCGGGCGCTGTGTCAGTTGCGCCTAGGCCGCACCGCCGGGGTCTCGGCCAACAGCGTTCTGCTGCTCGACGAACCCACCAGCGCACTGGATATCGGCCAGCAGCAGCGCCTGATGCGTCTGCTGCGCCAGCTAGCTGAGCGGCAGCGTCTGGCGATCGCCTGCGTGCTGCACGACCTCAACTTGGCGGCGCGCTACGCTCATCGGGTCTGGTTGTTGGAGCGCGGCAGGCGGATCGCTGCTGGGCCACCGATCGAGGTGCTCGACGGTCGCATCCTGGCGCGGGTATTCAAGGCAAAGCTGGTCACCAGCCGTCAGGCCGATGGTTCACCACTGGTAGTGCTGGCGCCTTGACACGACCCACCCCAAACGCAGCAGCCCCGGTCGATGACCGGGGCTGTGCGGAGTCTTGCCGCCTTCAGGCCGTGACGGGATCCGGTTCCGTCTCGACGTCACGCATCATCGTCTCGAAGGGCATGCCGGCCCGGGTCGCTGGCGTCACGGACTGCACCTCGCCCCCGGTGTCGTGGTCGCGCGTCTTGGCGTACTCCACGGCCTCGATGGCGCTCTTGCCGTGATCGATGGCGGCCAGCGCCCATTTCCAGCCGGTGCCATACGCCACCGGGCCGCTGACCGGAATGCGCACCAGCTTGTTGAACATCTCGAAGACACCGTCGGGCCCGGCGATGATCATCTCGACCCGCGTCACATGCGGCTTGTCGTTGCGCGGCGCCCCGGCGTTGAGCCACTCCATGACCTCCCACCACTCCTGCTGCTCTCCGGCGAAGGCGACCCACTCACCGCTGTCGAGCTGGAACAGCTTCTGCGCATGGTTGTAGGTCGAGCCGTTGACACTGATCAGCGAATCCGTCGCCAGCGTGGTCCCATCCCATACGATCGTGGTCATGCGAGTACCTCTCTGAAACGTGCGCGGGCCTCAACGTAAAAGTAACGAAGCCCCTTGCGTCAGGCGCAGAGTAGAATCGAAAAACGCAAGAAATCGACACATAGAATAACCAATTCGTCACCCGCCAAAACGAGGGACTAGCGCCGGGGGCGGCATCAGATCGGGCTATGGACGCGATGCCTGACTCACCCGCTCGAGCCCCTCCTCGGCAATCAGTCCCTGGGTGAAGGCGTGCTCGGCCATGGCAAGACTGTCGTCGGCCAGCACCAGGTCGCAGCCGATATGGCGGATCTCTTCGCGCAGCGCGTCGATGGCACGCTCGCGCTCGGGCCGGCGCTCCACCCGGCGAATGTAGACCGCACGGATCCGCTCGGGATGCTCGTGCACGATGCGGGCGTAGACCTCGGGATCGTGCTGGCCGCTGTCGCCAATCAGCACGCAGGGCAGCTCGTCACGCATCGACAGCATGTGCTGGATCATTTCGTATTTGTGGTCTTCGGCACGCCGCGGCCAGGGCTTGCGCCACGAGATGCCCCACTCGCGCAGGAACAGGATGGGCCCCACCGGGATGCGGTTGAGCTGGAAGAACTCCTCCAGCATCTCGTAGATGCTCCAGGGGCCGCGCGAAACGTAGAGGATCGGTCGCTTGGCCGTGCCGCTACTGCCGACATGCAGCGCTTGGTAGAAGGCTGCCACGCCGGGAAAGGCCATGCGCTGATGCGCGCGCTTGACGAACAGACGATGCAGCATGCGCAGCTTGTTGGCTACGCCGGTGTACATCACCGTATCGTCGATATCGCTGATGACCAGTAGATCGGCCTCGGCCGGGGGAATGTAGACCTCGGTGAAGGACTGCACCGGCTCCACGCCCGGCAGCACCACGTGAAGTTCGGCGTGGTGCCAGGCGCTGTCCCGCGGCAAGGGAGCATCGAGGGGCATGTGGACGTCGAAGTAGCCGTCGCGATCGGTCGTGACGGTGGTGACGTTCTCCCCCAGCGTCACCTCGACGGTGGCCTCGGGAAGCCCGTGGCGAACGAGACGCCTCAGGATATCGGCAAGATCGCGCAGTATGCCATAGCGGGGGATCACCTCGCCCAGCGCGGCCTGGCGGAACACCCGACCCATCAGGAAGACCTCATGGCGGGAGCCGTAGCCACGGTAGGGGTGCACCACGTAGCCACCTCGCCCGCGGTCGCGTCTCATCGGACGGGCAGCAATGTGCAGCAGGCGCCGGAGAAATCCGCTCATCGTCTCCCCCGAGGCAACTGCAGCCGATCCTGGCAATACGTCATCGCTTCCTCCCTGAAACTCGACAGGGTCCGGCTTACGCCGGACCCTGACTTTAGTGTGGAGGATCTTGTCGCAGAATCAACCGCCTATGTATTGCTTAGTTACGCTCGTTCAACGCAGCAGGTCGCGCACGTCCTTAGCCTCCCAGTGAGGGAAGTGTCGGCGGATCAGCGCATTGAGCTCGAGTTCGAAGGCAGCCCAGTCGACCTCGCCGTATGTCTGTGTCGACCCCTCGGCAGCGCTGCGCACCATGCCCGCCCCCACGGTCACATTGGAGAGCCGGTCTATAACGATGAAGCTGCCGGTCCCGGGGCTCTGGTCGTAGGCGTCGAGCGGCACCTCGGCCGTCAGCTCGAGCCGGCAGCGGGCGATGGCGTTCAGCTCGAGTCGCTCGGCCTCGTGCCGCTCCAGGGTGTTGACGTCGACCTGGTGGTGAATCGCAGTCACGCGGCCGGCCACCGAACGTCCGGCCAGGCGGATGTCGTATTGCCGTCCGGGTGACAAAGGCTGCTCGTGCATCCACACGATGTCGGCATCGAAAGCATTGGTCAGGCTGACCTCGGCATCCTCGGCGACGATCCAATCGCCGCGGGAGATATCGATCTCGTCTTCCAGGGTCACCGTCACCGCCTGGCCCGGCCACGCCGCCTCCAGATCGCCGTCGAACGTGACGACCCGCTCGATGCGGCTGGTCTTGCCCGAGGGCAGCGCCTTCACGGCCAGACCGGGGCGCAACACTCCGGCCTCCAGCGTGCCGGCATAGCCGCGGAAATCAAGGTTGGGCCGATTGACGTACTGCACCGGGAAGCGCAGGTCGACCAAATTACGGTCGCGGCTCACCTCCACCGTTTCCAGCAGTTCCAGCAGGGCCGGCCCTGCCTCGCCATCGATTTGGTACCAGGGCGTGCGGTCGCTACGGTTGACCACGTTGTCGCCCTCCAGCGCCGACATCGGCACGAAGCGCAGGTCCTTGACCGAGAGCTGCTCGGCGAAGCGCCGGTAGTCGGCGACGATCTCGTTGAAGCGCGCTTCGTCGAAGTCCACCAGATCCATCTTGTTGACCGCGATGACCAGGTGCTTGATGCCCAGCAGGTCGGCAATGAAGCTGTGGCGCCGGGTCTGGGTCTGCACGCCGTAGCGGGCATCGATCAGGATGATCGCCAGGTTGGCAGTGGAAGCCCCGGTGGCCATGTTGCGGGTGTACTGCTCGTGCCCCGGGGTGTCGGCGATGATGAACTTGCGCTTGTCGGTGGAGAAGAAGCGGTAGGCCACGTCGATGGTGATGCCCTGCTCGCGCTCCGACTGCAACCCGTCGACCAGCAACGCCAGGTCCACGGCGTCGCCGGTGGTGCCGCTCTTCTTCGAATCACGGGTCAGCGCCGCCAGGTGATCGTCGAAGATCATCTTGGAGTCGTGCAGCAGCCGACCGATCAGGGTCGACTTGCCGTCGTCGACGCTGCCGCAGGTGATGAAGCGCAGCAGGTCCTTGTTCTCGTGCTCGTGCAGGTACTGCTCGATATTATCGGCGATCAGTGTCGATTGGTGTGCCATCAGAAGTACCCCTCGCGCTTCTTCTTCTCCATCGAGCCGGCCTGGTCGTGGTCGATGGCCCGGCCGCTGCGCTCGCTGGTGCGGGTCAGCAGCATCTCCTGGATGATCTCGGGTAGGGTGTCGGCCTTGGACTCCACCGCGCCGGTCAGCGGGTAGCAGCCCAGGGTGCGGAAACGCACCCAGCGCTCCTCGGGCACCTCGCCGTGGGCCAGCGGCAAACGCTCGTCGTCGACCATCACCAGCATGCCGTCGCGCTCCACCACCGGGCGCGGGGCGGCGTAGTAGAGCGGCACGATGGGGATCTGCTCGAGGTAGATGTACTGCCAGATGTCCAGCTCGGTCCAGTTGGAGAGCGGGAAGGCGCGAATCGACTCGCCCTTGTTGACCCGGGCGTTGTAGAGGTTCCACAGCTCGGGACGCTGGCTCTTGGGGTCCCAGCGATGGAACTTGTCGCGGAACGAGAAGACCCGCTCCTTGGCGCGACTGGCCTCCTCGTCGCGGCGGGCGCCGCCGAAGGCGGCATCGAAGCCGTACTTGTCCAGCGCCTGTTTGAGCGCCTGGGTCTTCATCACGTCGGTATAGCCGCTGGAGCCGTGGTCGAAGGGATTGATGCCCGCGGCACGCCCCTCTTCGTTGATGTGCTCGATCAGCTCCATGCCCACCTCACCCGCCATGCGGTCGCGGAAGGCGATCATCTCGCGGAACTTCCAGGTGGTGTTGATGTGCATCAGCGGGAACGGCGGCGGCCCAGGGAAGAAGGCCTTGCGCGCCAGATGCAGCATCACCGAGGAGTCCTTGCCGATGGAATAGAGCATCACCGGGTTGCGGAACTCGGCCGCCACCTCACGGATGATGTGGATCGACTCGGCTTCCAGCTGCTGGAGATGGGTCAACCGGCGCGGCGACAGGGAGGCCGGCGAGTCGGAAGCCGGGGAGGCCGGCTTGTGCTCGGGAGCGTTGAGACTGGTCATCGGCCCGGATACCTCGCATGACGATGGGCAGTAAAAATCATGCACACAGGGTAACGTCGAGCCAATAATAACGTAAAAGAATGATTGCCTATCTTTTTAGACCAAAAAAGAATCAAAGCTCATAGGTCAATCCGCTCGATCCAGGTCAGCCACTCCTCGCCCTGCAGGTCGAAGATTCGAAAACCGGGACGCGACGCCTCGTCGATGGCGAAGCCCTCGGAGCCGGCCAGGAACTGATCGGTCGTGGAAGGGCAGCCGTAGACCCGCACCTCGCCATGCTCGAGCACTTGCCGCCCGGCAAAGGCCTGATGGATGTGACCGCAGAGAATCGCCTTGACCTGGGGGAAAGCGGACAACCCTTCCCACAAGGCATCGCGATCCTTGAGCCCGATCTCGTCGAGCCAGGCCGAGCCCACCGCGAGCGGCGGGTGGTGCATTGCCAGCAGAGTCGGTCGGGCGTCCTCGGCAAGACGTTCGACGAGCTGCCCCAGGCGCTCCTCGCCCAACTCACCGTGCGCATGCCCCTTGACGCAGGTATCGACGATCAGCAACCGCCAGGCGCCCAGATCGATATCGTCGTGGATGACCTTGACGTCCCGCATCAGCTCCTGCTGGTCGTGATTGCCTCCCAGCCAGAACCAGGGACACTCCAGTGTCGAGAGCACTCGATGGGCATGCTGGTAGGAAGCAGCCGTCTCGTCCTGACTGATATCGCCGCTGACGAGGACGACGTCCGGACGCTCGGCGCGAACGGCCGCCACCACGGACTCGAGCTGGCGCAAGGGGAAACCGGCACGCGAGCGGGCAGCGGGGTCGGCATGCAGGTGGCAATCGGTGAGCTGCGCCAGGCGCATCATCCCGGCAGTTCCGTCACGTTGGTGGGGTGGCCGTGCTCCAGGCCATGGGCCAACCATTCCCCCAGGAAGCGGTTGAGCTGGAGCTTTTCGTCGGGTTGGTGCATGCGCACGTTGGGATAGCGGTAGCGCCCGTTGAAGTGGCGCTCGCGCTGGAAATCGGTGACTTCTGCCATGCGCACGTCGTGATAGAGGTGCACGCGCATGCAGGGGGGGTCGATGACGGCGTCCATCAGGCCGCTCTGGCTCACACGCGCGATGGTCGTGTAGGGCGCCCGCTCCAGCACCGACAGCCACAGGGTGCCGAATCGACCCCGCCCGCCGGTCAGCTCGAGTTCGCGCGTTTCGCCCGCCCCCAGATCGCCCAGCAGCCGAACCAGGCGCAGGTAGTTGGCGCTGCACTCCCCCTGCAGGCCTTTCAGATCGGTGACATAGGCGGTTCTCGCCACGCTACCCCCTTGCTCTTAGAGATGCTCGTTCGGCCGCCAACCACTGGAGGGCGATCAGACACATGGCATTGTCGAGTCGTCCAGCCTGCAAGAGTTCCCAGGCATGATGAAAAGGTAACACGTGAACGCGAATATCCTCATGCTCTTCGTCCAGGCCATGCACGCCACCCAGCCCGTCACAGTCGACCAGAGCACAGAACAGCGTCACTCGCTCCGAGCAGGCACCGGGGCTCGGATAGTAGGTATACAGCTCGATCAGGTCGGAGACCTCGCAGCCGGCCTCCTCCATTGCCTCCCGCCGGGCCACCTCGGCAGCACTCTCGCCCCCCTCGACCAGACCGGCGACGATCTCGAACTTCCACGGGGACTCGGGATCGTCCAGCGCACCTGCACGGATCTGCTCGACCAGGGCCACGCTGTCGCGCTCTACATCGTAGAGCAGCACGCCAACGGCGTCATGCCGCACATGCACCTCACGCACCATCTTGCCGCTCCAGCCGCCCTCGAACAGGCGATGGCGCAAATGCACCTCGTCCAGGCGGAAGAAGCCCTGGTGCAGGCAGCGACGCTCGATCAGCTCGACATCGGCGCCGCCAAAGCTGGGCAAGCGGGCAGCATCCCGGCCGCTTTCCTGATTATCGGTCATGCAAACCTCCGAGTCTGCGAATGGCGACCATTATCGTGACCGGAGCCGGCCATGCCAACCATCGCCATGCCGATCCATGCGCCCCTTGCACGAGGCGCACGGGCAGGCAAGCCGTCAGAGCCGGGAGAGCAGCGCCCTGGCCTGCGCTCGCAGCGCCTCGTCCGATGCCTGGCGATCCTCGCGGGCAGTGCCGTCGGCGGCACGCTGAGCATGCTCGCGTGCCTCCTCGGGGCGCCCTTCTTCCTCGAGGAAGGTAGCATAGTAGTAATTGACGTCGATGCCGTCGGGGCGGATCTCCAGGGCGCGCTGGAACATGCGCTCGGCGGTCTCGCTGTCACCAAAACCGATGGGGAAGCCCGGCGCACGGTCGTACAAGGCGCCCAGCGTCACGTAGGCCGAGCCGTTGCCGCCCTGCGGATCGAGCTCGATGGCGCGCTCCAGGGCATCGCGCGCCGTGCGGGCGCTGCCCAGCGCCCCCAGACCGCTGCGCTCGCGCGCATGCGACGCCTCGATGATGCCGTACCAGATCAGCGGCTGGGCCTCGTCGGCATTGGCCTCGGCCAACCGCTCGGCTTCGCTGGCCAGCGACTTGAGTGCGCTGCGACGCTGCCCCTCTGCTTGCTGCGTGTTGATCCGCTCCCAGCGCTGCTTGAGCGCTTCCACTTCGCTCTCCCAGGCCAGGGCACCTGCAAGGGGGGCGAGCAGCAGGCCGGTACCCAGGGCGGCGGCGAGTAACTGACGTCGTAGCATGTCCAGACTCCTTTCTTACCTTTGGCGGATTGTTCTTGGGATACGGCGTTGCCGTCTCTCGGAATGTAACGAACGTTTGAATGATACGCCAGCCCATCATCGGTCCGAGACTGGTTCCGGCGGTATCAATGACGTATGTTGCTCACGCTAGGCAACGAAGGAGCGCTACGGCATGAAAGGCCGCAACATGACGCGCTGGCGCGACCCGGCCAAGGATCCGCGCCAGGAACCCAAGAGCAACCTGATCACCGCCGAGGGCGCCGAGCGACTGCGCGGCATCCTCGATCATCTCTCCCGGGTCAAGCGTCCCGCCCTCTCGGCCAAGGTGGGTGAAGCCGCGGCGCTGGGCGATCGCAGCGAGAACGCCGACTACACCTACAACAAGAAGGAGCTCAATCGGGTTATCGCACGCATCCGCTACCTGACCAAGCGGCTCGATGAGCTGCAGGTGGTGGACCGGCTGCCGGCGGATACCGACAAGGTCTTTTTCGGCGCCTTCGTCACGCTGGAGGACGAAGAGGGCGAGGAGCTGCGAATCCGCATCGTCGGCCACGACGAGACCGACACCGCCAAGCGCTGGATCAGCGTCGACGCCCCGCTGGCCAGGGCCCTGCTCGGCAAGGCGCTGGACGACGAGGTCACGGTAAAGGCGCCGGCAGGCGACACCACCTATATCGTGACCGAGATCGCCTACCGGGACCCACAGCTATAGGACATGGAGACGGTACGATGCCCGTCGTTTTCCGCTACAAGGGAATTCGCTTCTTCTTCTACTCGAATGAAGGCAATCCTCTGGAACCCATACACATCCATGCCGAGAGCGGAGACGGTGAAGCCAAGATATGGGTGCTGCCGCAAATCGCTATCGCCCACAGCAGTGGCTACAATAGAAAACAGCTTGCACAGCTCATGCAGCTGGTGGAAGAACATCGCAGTGAGATCGAGAGGGCCTGGAATGAGCATTTCTGCCAAAACCATCAGCTTTGACGAACATACCATGTGGGTCGAGCTTAGCGACGGCAGGACTCTCGGCATCCCGTTAGCATGGTTTCCCCGCCTCCTACACGCCAGTGCTGAAGAGCGCGAGCAGTGCCGTATCAGCTATTCCGGTAAAGGCTTGCACTGGGATGACCTGGATGAGGATATTTCCGTCGAAGGACTCATTGCCGGTCGAGGCGACACGACCCAACAGCATGGGCGCGTCGCCTGACGATAGTCCTTAGCGCCTTTCCTGCTTCGCTGTATAAACCCGAAAGCGGCGGTCGTCGGCAACAATCTGAAAGCCGCCGAAGGCGCTTTCCAGCAGGTCCGGATAGGGCAGGAAGGCATTGGCAACGAGCCACAGTTCGCCGCCCGGCATCAGGTGTTTTGGCGCTTCGCGGATCAAACGGCCAGCCGGTCCGTAGTCGATACTGCGCTCCTGGTGGAACGGCGGGTTGCTGACAATGGCAGTGAAACGTCGGCCGTCGAGCACCGAATAGACGTCGCTGCTCAAGGCCTCCCCCTCGAGGCCATTGGCAGCCAGGGTGCGCCGGGTGGCTTCAACCGCGAAGGCATTGACGTCGACCGCGGTCACGCGATGGCCGCGACGCGCCAGCCAGGCGGCGAGGATGCCGTCGCCACAGCCCATGTCGAGTACGTCTTGCGCCTTGTCATGCCCCGGCAGTTCCGCTTCGAGCCACTCGAGCAGCAGTCGGGTACCCTCGTCCAGCTTGCCGTGGCCGAACACGCCGGGATGGCTGACGAGCGTCAGTCCCTCGGCTTCGAAGGTGGTCCAGGCCGCATCCGGGTCGATGCCGACCTTGCCGAGGCGCGTCTCGAACAGGATGCAGCGCCGCGCACTATCGAGCTTGCGACAGCCCAGCCCCAGAGCCGCCAGCACCTTGAGCACCCGCTTGATGCCGCCCTGGTTCTCGCCGACCAGTTGGAGCGGCGTGCCCGGCGGCAGATTGGCGCACAGCCACAGCAGCCACCACTCGCCGAGCAAATGGCTCTTGGGCCAAAACAGCACCGCGCCGGGCAGCCCCTCGCCGGGCACGGCATCGAACGGCGAGAAGGCCGGGCGCCCGCGCTCGCGCCAGGCTTGCAGTACGCCATGATCGGCACTGACGACACTGCCCTGCCCCGCCTCGAGCCAGGCATCGCGCGGCGGCGCCACCCACAGCCAACCGCGATAGTCGGCCTCCTGGCGCTCCAGCAACTGGCAGACGGGCGTTTCGGCACTCATGGCGCGCGCTCCTCGTTTGTCGGTTCGTCCTTCGTCAGCGTATAGAGCAGGTAGCGGCCCAGTCGCCAGTGCGGCTCGGCCTGGCAGTAGCGACGCTCCAGGGCCACCAGACGCTGCCAGTCGTCCTCGCTGGCCGGCGGCTGGCGCAGGTAGTCATGAAAGACGCGGATGCCCGCCACGCCGCGGATCGACAGGCCGCACTCGCGGCTCCAGGCAACAACCTGCGCATGGCTCAGCGGCGAGATGGGGGTCAGCCGCTGACGCTTGCCGGTACCCTCGAGGCGGTCGTCCAGCGCCTTCTGCAGATTACCCTTCACCACGTTGGACATGCGCAGCGCATCGCGATTGAAAACCATCAGCGACAGCTGGCCACCGGGGGCAAGCCCCTCCGCCAGAGTGGCAAAGGCGGCGCGGGGATCGCTGAGCCACTCCAGTACGGCGTGGCAGGCGATCAGCTGCCAGGGGCCGGGCGCATGATCCAAAAGTGCCTGCAGCGGCGCCTGCACGAAGCTCACCGGCAGGCCATCGAGAGCCTCCCGGGCCTGGTCGAGCATGTCGCCAGCGGGCTCCAACAGCGTCACCGGGTGGCCGCGCCGGGCGAACCAGGCGGAGAGCTGGCCCAGACCGCCGCCCACGTCCAGCAGCGGCTGGCCGTCAAGGTCGAGCAGGCGCGGCAGCAAGTCGTCGAGCAGAGCCAGGCGCAGCTCGCCGCGCGGGCCGCCATAGAGGCTGCCGGCGAACTTCTCGGCCAGGCCGTCGAAGTGACGGTCACCGGCAGACGAGAGCGGGGTGGAATCGGTCATGGCGGGAACCACGTCAGCAAGGTGTGGCGCGCATTCTACCTATCTTGCCAAGGCCTGGGCAGGTGTCGTCCCCAGCCCGACTCGGCCTCGACCTGAGCCGCCAGCGCCAGCAGGCGGTGCTCGTCGCCCATCGCACCAACCACCTGCACGCCCACCGGCAGGCCCTGCGTCGTCACGTGCAATGGCAGCGACATGGCCGGCTGGCCGGTCAGGTTGGCCAGTTGGGTGTAGGGCGTACGTGACAGCGCATCGCGCGCCAGATGCTTGAGCATGCCCGCCTTGAGCGCCAGCGCCGCCAAACCGGGAATCGCCAGCAGCCCCATCAGGCGCTCGTGCGACGGAGGCGGGTATAGCTCTCCCAGGCGCGGCGCCGGCGCCGCGGTCACCGGCATCAACAGCACGTCGTAGCGACGGTGGAACGCCCCCATGGCGCGTGCCGCGGCGTTCCAGTCGCGCTTGGCCAACTCGTAATCGCGCACCGGCAGGTGGCGTCCCAGGCGAGCGATGGCGCGGGTGGAGGGCTCGATCTCCAGACGCGTAACGGGCACGCCGGTCTCGCGGGCGATCCAGGCCAGGTCGGCGCTCAAGTGCCCCAGGTAGAGCGTCAGGTAGGAGTTGGCCAGACGCTCGCCATCGACCGGCGGATCGGCCCACTCGACATGATGGCCGAGCCCTTCGAGCATGCCAGCCGCGGCTTCCACGGCCTGGCGCACCTCCGGATCGAGCTTGGTGCCGAGCGGCCTGCCCAGCGGTTCACCCAGCGATACCGCCACGCGCAGCGGCTCGGGCGGGCGCTCGATACCGGCCAGATAACCCTGCTCGCGCCTGATGGGATGGGGCGAACCCTCGTCCATGCCGTTGATGGCGTCGAGCAACGCAGCGCTGTCCCGCACCGAGCGGGTCACGGCATGCTCCACCACAGCGCCCTGCCATACTTCGGCGTGCAACGGGCCCTGCGGCACCCGCCCGCGCGACGGCTTGAGCCCGAACAGGCCGCAATAGCTGGCCGGAATGCGGATCGAGCCGCCGCCGTCGCCGGCCATGGCCAGCGGCACCAGCCCCGCTGCAACCGCTGCCGCCGCCCCGCCGCTGGAGCCGCCGGGCGAGTGAGTCGGCCGCCACGGGTTGACCGGATGCGGGAAGGTCCGCGGCTCGGTGATCCCCATCAGTCCCAGCTCGGGCGTCGCCGTCTGGCCGAGGATTGCGAAGCCCGCCTGGCGCAGGCGCGAAACCAGGGTCGAGTCGACAGGCGGCTTCCACTCGGCCAAGGCCGCACTGCCGAAGGCCAGCGGCTCGCCCTCGATCGCCATCAGCAGGTCCTTGGTCAGTGTCGGCACCCCGGCGAACGGCGCCGCCGGATCGACGCCACCGGCCTCTTGCCGGGCACGCTCGAAGCGCGTGCGGACCACCGCCTGAAGCCGCGGATTCCCTCGCTCGATGGCACGGCAGGCGGCGTCGAACACCTCCTCGCGACTCACCTCGCCGCTGCGTATCAGCTCGGCCAGCCCCAGGGCATCGTGCCGGCGGTACTCTTCGATTTCCATGCGCGCTTCCAGCTACTGAGGACAGGCTCGATGATGGCCGCACGACTCCCGGCTTGGCAACACACGCAGGGCAAGCGGTTTATCTCGCTGCCACAAGCGCTTATAATGCGCAGCCGTGCGGCCCCCATAGCTCAGCTGGATAGAGCGTCCCCCTCCTAAGGGGAAGGTCCCAGGTTCGAATCCTGGTGGGGGCGCCAACCTGTTTCCACTCCCCTTCCGCGCTTCTGCCCGGCGCATCTGGCTCCGTGAAGCAAACCCTGCCTTGACGAACGCTTGCAGGCGATCGCTTGTGCTCTCCGTCGCTGGCGGCTACGGTCAAATACCCATGCCGCCAAGACGAAAGGCCAGATGCCCATACCGTTCACCATTACCTCCTTGCCCATCGCCATCGTCCTGTTCGGCATCTGCACCTTGGTGATCGGTATCGTAGGGACCAGGCTGGCCGGTATCGTCGACCATCTGGCAGATCGCACCGGGTTGGGGGAAGCCATGGCCGGTGCGGTACTGCTGGGCATGGTCACCTCGCTTTCCGGCATCGTCGTCTCGGTCTCGTCGGCCTGGACCGGCAAGCCCGAGCTCGCCATGAGCAACGCGCTGGGGGGAATCGCCGCCCAGACGGTGTTTCTCGCATTTGCCGACATCGTGCACAGACGCGCCAATCTCGAGCATGCCGCGGCTTCTCTGGGCAACTTGATTCAGGGGGGATTGCTGCTGTGCCTGCTGAGCCTGCTGCTGGTCGGGCGCTTCGCGCCGGAATGGACCATCTGGCAGATTCACCCGATCACGCCGCTGCTGTTCATTGCCTATCTGTACGGCCTGCGGCTGGTCAAGATCTCCAAGGCCAACCCCATGTGGCGACCAGCGAGGACGCGCGAGACACGCCCCGACGTGCCCGAGGAAGCCTCCTACGAACGCTCGCTGACCTTCCTGTGGCTGTTGTTCCTGCTGCTTGGCGCCAGCATCGGCATCGCCGGCTGGGTGCTCGAACGCAGCGCCACGGTCATCGCCGAAGAGACCGGGCTCAGCCAGGCCGCCGTAGGCGTGCTGCTCACCTCGGTGGCTACCTCGCTGCCCGAACTGGTAACCACTGTCGCGGCGGTGCGGCAGGGAGCGCTGACCCTCGCCGTGGCCGGCATCATCGGCGGCAACGCCTTCGACACCCTGTTTGCCGCCGCATCGGACGTGGCCTACCGCGACGGCTCGATCTACCACGCCATCCCCGATCACGTGTCGCTATGGGTGGCCTTGGCGATCCTGATGACCAGCGTACTGATCTTGGGCCTGCTGTTTCGCCAGGAGAAGGGACCCGGCCGGATCGGCTTCGAGAGCGTGACGCTCATCGCCCTGTACCTGGCGGGAATCGTCATGCTACTGGCGGGATAGCCCGCGGGGAGCCGCTTTCGAGCCGGCAGGGCTCAAGCCGCCTCGCCTCTCAGATGCAGGTAGAGCGGATCGAACTCCCCTGTCTCCATCAGGCCTTCCCAATCTGGCAGATGGATCCGCGTCCTGGTGGTTTCGATCAGCCCAGCGTTGCGCAGCGCCTGGAAGGTGCGACTTACGTGGACGGCGCTGATGCCGATGGTATCCGCCATCTCCTCCTGGGTGATCGGCAATTCGAAAGAGTGATCCTCGACCAGCCCCACCGCCCTCAGGCGTATCAATAGCTCACAGAGCAGGTGGGCGACACGGGCGTAGGCATCGCGCTGGCCGATATTGAGCAGCCACTCGCGATAGATCGAGGCATCGATCAGCGTCTCTCGCCAGAAGGCGGCGGTGAGGCGCGGGTGGTGCTCGCACATTCGCCGTGCGTCTTCGTGTTGAAAAAAACCGACCGCGCATGGGCTTATCGAGGCGATGCTGATGTCCATGACCTCCAGATGCAGGCTCTGCAGGTCGGGGATGTCGCCCGGCACGTGCAGCGCCATGATCTGACGCTTGCCCCCCACGCTCAGCTTGTAGACACAGGTGAAGCCCTGCAGGATCAAGCAGCACTGGTACGGTCGCTCGCCCAGGCGCACGATGTCCTGGCCGGACTTGAGCTCCACGACCTGGATCGGTAGCTCCCGGATGGCCCGCGCCTCCTCGTCCGTGAGCGGAAATATGCTCGACAGCTTGCGGTTCATCAAGGCGTTGGCGCTGAGAGAAGGGAAAGAGGACTCGCGGTCATGGTGCGCTCCGGGCCTTTGGCTGTGGATAAATCTCCGTGCGTCTGTGCAGTGTAGTGGCGGAAGGGAGATACCGGCCAACCGCATTAGATCGCAGCGATGATGCCTCGCATGCCACGGACAGTCACAAGACGGTAGGAAAAATTGTGGTAGGGTAAAGGCTTCCAAAGGAAGTTCAGGCAGGAGGCCCGAATGTTTCAACGCACAAGGAAGGTCGCATGTCCCCACTGCAACGGTGCCAACTTCTGGCACGGCAACCCTAGGCCAACGGACGTGCTAAGCTGCCGCTACTGTGACGCCGATGTCATCCGTTACGACGAGTACGTCGAGCAGGCGGCACGACACGAGGCCGAGCGGCTGCTGGCGGAGTTCGTCGAGAGCGACATTTCACGCGACCTCGCCCACCTCAAGGCCGTGCTGGCGACGCCCGAGCAGAGACCGTGCCAGTGAGTAGACATATTGTCCGAGGCGACTGAGCCCATCTCATCGAAGCGGCCACCCCATCGGGTGGCCGTTTCGTTTGCGCACTTCTTGTCCGTGAGGCGAATCGGAAGGCTTCGGCTCCGCCCTGCTACCAGCGCGGTGTCCCAATCAGGAAGAACCAGCATAGTGGCCGGAACGCAGCAAATCGCAGGCGCAAAAAAACCGGCCCCGAAGGGCCGGTTCTATCGTCGAGTGAATCGACGTAGCTTGCTGTCCTTGCTGGACGGCGGGCTCGCTTAGAAGTGGTAGCGAGCGCCGGTCAGCCAGTACATGTCGTCGCCGTCGGCAACGTCGACATCGGGATCGGTGACTGATACATCGATGTCAGGCTGGTCGCCCTGGTACAGCTCGAGGAAGACGTCAAAGTTGCTGGAGACCTTGTAGTAGGCACCGGCAGCCCAGGCGGTACGATCATCCCAGCCGTTGTCTGCATCTTCGTTGTCAACACTAACGTTATAAACGTCAGCGTTGAAGGCCCACTGACCCATGGCGTAGGTCATACCCAGGCCCCAGGTGTCAAAGCCATCGAAGTCTTCGGCATCACCACCAGCTTCAAGGGCAGCATCATTGCTGTCGCGAGTTTCGTAACCGAGGCGAGCGGAGAAGTTGTCAGTGAAGGCGTAGGAAGCGGTAGCCCCGTAGAGCACCTCGCCAGAACCACCAGCACGGCCGTCCTCGTCATCGACATAGCCCAGCGCCAGGCGCAGCGGGCCAGTCTCGTACTTCACGCCACCCTGGGTAACGATCTCGTCGTCCCCATTGGTTTCGATTTCAGCGTTTGTCTCGCCGCGCTCGCTGTAATGCTTAGCGGAAAGGAAAGCCTGGAAGCCGCTCAGGTTCGGGGTGATATAGCCCACGGAGTCACCACGGGCCTGGTAGCCGCCACCAACTCCTTCGGTCAGGTTGAGACCTTGGTCGATGTAGACATCGAACGGAGCGGCAACGTGGCTGTTGTAGAAGCTGTCGTAGTTACCGGCCATCACGGTACCGAAGCTGGCGCTCTCGAGGCCGATATAGCTGTGACGCACTTCGTTGAAGCCGTTGGCGGTATTGCGCTCGTCGCCGGTGAAGCGCCACTCGACGCGACCGAAGGCCTTGAGGTCGCTGTTGATCTGGTGGCTCATGGAGATGCCGAGGCGAGAGTAGACATCGACGAACTCGGCGCCGTTGTCTTCAGCTTGGCCATTACGCACTTCTTCCGGGCCGCCGCCGGCGATACCCATGGCGATACGGCCGTTGACGATCAGCTGAGTGCCGTCCTGGTCGTAAACGGTGGCGGCCTGAGCGGCAGCGGAGGCGCCCAGGGCACCGGCAATGGCAGTCGCTAACAGTGTCTTTTTCATCTCTATAGTTCCTTTACTAGCTTACTGTTTCGATCGTTACTGCACGATCAGGGATCGGTGCAGGTAGCTTGCCGGGCATGGGTCCCGCCGTACTCGGGCCGGTTCCTTCTCAGGAAGCGCCAGGGCCGGTCATGACCTCAGCGAAGCCTTGTTATAGTCCAATGCTCGCAGGTAGAACTCTATACCGGGAAAAATGGGAACGCAATAAGAAAAAACACTGTTTTCCTTCGACGCTCGCTTCCCCGACGGAACTTTTCCCTGCCAATGCGGTCTTGGGCGCTCCCGCCCAGGGGCCGCGTGCCGCAGGCAATGGCAGTAAGTGTTGCCTGGCAGCGATGAGCCCGCACATCATGCCCCGCTGATTAAGCAGAGGCAAGCACCCTAATAAACGCTCAGGAGAAGCGAGCCTTCAGGGCCCCTTCGCCTGGCCGTTGTGCTTGGCCAGCAGAGCCGAGAGCTTGGCCTCCATGCGTGCTTCCGGGTCGGCCGGGGTGGCAGGAGTCGCACTGGCCGGCGCCCCCCTCTCCTTGGCTGTCGGGGCGGGCTTGGGCTTGGCCTTGCGCGGCTGGCCCCTTGTGTCGTCGCGGCCGCGGGGGGCCTTGCCGTCGCGCCGGGGCGTGGCGCCCGCTGCACGGTCACGCTCGCGCCGCTCGCTCTGCAGGCGTTCGAGCTTGCGCTTGGCATGCTCGGCGGCCTGGGCATCGACGCTGCCGGCGGGCTCGCCGTCGAGGTCGAGGCGCTCGGCGCCCTCGCGCACCGCCTTGAGGTAACGCGGCAGGTTGACGTAGCCCGCCAGCGCCCGGCGCACCAGCTTCTCGGGCCAGGGCTCGCGGGCGGCGAGGTCGTGGTGGATGCCGACCTTGAGCGGCCGGGTGTGGCCCTTGAAGAAGGTTCGGGGATAACGCTGGTACCACTGTTTCAGCAGCGCATCGGCGGATGGCGCCTGCTCGATGGCCAGCGCCCCCTGGCGCTCCCTGTCGGCAACGCTTTCTGCATTCGGCTCCGGGGTCGCCTGGGGCGAGCCGGAGGCAGCCGGCCGCCAGACCGGGGCGGGGCGTGATTCGACCGGGGGCACAGCCTCGGCCGACGACTCGGCGCCGGTTGGTGCATCGCCTGGGCGCGCCGGGGCTGCCCGCAGCCCTGCAGCTTGATCTTCCCGCGGGCGCTGGCCGATCAGTGCCGCCAGCCCTTGGGCGCGGCGCGCCGGGCCGGGAAACGCCGGTGCCGGCTCGCCCTTGCGCAGCCGCTCGCGCAGGCGGGCATTGTCCTCCTCGAGCTCGCGATTCTGCTCATCGAGCTCGCGGTTCTCTTCCATCAGCTCGAGCCGCTCCGCCTCGAGCTCGGCCACTCGCTCCTGCACCTGTTGCAGCCGTTCGCGGCAGGCGTGCAGCTCCGTGAGCGCATCGGCGGCACGTGCCTCCAGGGCGCTTAATAGTTGTCGTGAACGCTCTTCGATCAAACCGGCATCCTCCCGGAAAAACGCGGCACCAGTGCTGGGCGAGCGATTCGCCGCGTTGCCCCATGCCTCCGCCTAGTGTGTGTCACAAGCGAGGCGCTGACAAACCATCCGTTGAATGGAACGTTTTCGCCCGTCAAGACCGGCCGAAAGGCCCGGCGCAGCCAGCCTAGCGGCGACGATACTCGACGAAGCTGAACGCCGGCTGGCCCGGGTTGGGCAACCCCGGCACCCGCTGCACTTCCTCCCATTCGCGCTCGTCGAGCGCAGGAAAGCGGGCGTCGCCCTCCACCTCGACGTCCACCTCGGTCAAATAGACGCGACTGGCATGCGGCAACGCCTGGGCGTAGATCTCGCCGCCGCCCATCACCATGATCTCCTCGGCGGCGTCGATGGTGGCCTGCTGGTCGGCCAGGAACAGCGCCGACTCCAAGTCGTGGCAGACGCGCACGCCGTCGTGCTGGAAGCTGTCGTCGCGGGTGACCACGATATTGAGCCGTCCGGGCAGCGGCCGGCCGATGGAGGCGAAGGTCTTGCGCCCCATGATCAGCGGCTTGGCCTGGGTCATGCGCTTGAAGAACTTGAGGTCCTCGGGCAGATGCCAGGGCAGCTTGTTGTCGATGCCGATCACGCCGTTGCGCGACACCGCGGCGATCATCGCCACCGGCACCAGGGTCTCGTCGGTCATACCGCTACCTCGGCCTTGATATGGGGGTGGGGGTCGTAGCCCTCGATGGCGATATGCTCGAAGCGGAAGTCGAACAGCGAATCGACGTTCGGGTCGAGCACCAGTCGCGGCGCCGGGCGCGGCGTGCGCGACAGCTGCAGCTCGGCCTGTTCCAGATGATTCAGGTAGAGATGCGCGTCGCCCAGGGTGTGCACGAAATCGCCTGGCTCGAGCCCCGACACCTGGGCGATCATGCGGGTCAGCAGCGCATAGCTGGCAATGTTGAACGGCACGCCGAGGAAGATATCGGCGCTGCGCTGATAGAGCTGACAGGAGAGCTTGCCCTGCGCCACGTGGAACTGGAACAGGCAGTGGCACGGCGGCAGTGCCATCTCGTCGACCAGCGCCGGGTTCCAGGCCGAGACGATCAGCCGTCGCGAGTGCGGGTGGGTGCGGATCTGCTCCAGCAGCCTGGCGATCTGGTCGACGTGGCCACCGTGGGGATCGGGCCAGCTGCGCCACTGGTAGCCGTAGACCGGGCCAAGATCCCCCTTTTCATCGGCCCACTCGTCCCAGATGCTGACCCCGTTCTCCTTGAGGTAGGCGATGTTGGTGTCGCCGCGCAGGAACCACAGCAGTTCGTGGATGATCGAGCGCAGGTGCAGCTTCTTGGTGGTCACCAGCGGAAAGCCGCGGGAAAGGTCGAAGCGCATCTGGTGGCCGAACAGCGAGCGGGTGCCGACGCCGGTGCGGTCGGCGCCATCGACACCCTGCTCGAGAACCTGGCGCATCAGGTCCAGGTAAGGCTGTTCGAGCGGGGGCTTGGCATTGTCATCTGGCATCGTTGGGCAAAACTCTGAAAGGATGATCTATAGGACCGAAGTCTACCGCCTCTCCGGCCCCCCTCCTACTCCCGTTCGGTTTCACTGCGTGACCAGCACTTCATCCATCGGCTGACGCCGCGACCAGGCGATCAGCGCGATGCCGAAGGCGATCATCGGCAGCGTCAGCAGCATGCCCATGGTGAACCAACCAAAGGCGAGATAGCCGATATGGGCATCGGGCAGGCGGAAGAACTCCACCAGGAAACGGAACGTGCCGTAGAGCAACAGGAACAGGCCGGACACCAGGCCACGGCGACGCGGCATGGTCGAGACCCACCACAGCACGACGAACAGCACCAGCCCCTCGAGCAGGGCTTCGTAGAGCGAAGTGGGGTGGCGCGGCTCTGGCCCCATGCCGGGAAACGGCATGCCCCAGGGCAGCTCGGTGACCCGCCCCGGCAGCTCGCGGTTGATGAAATTGCCGATGCGCCCCGCCCCGAGGCCGATGGGCACCATGGGGGCGATGAAGTCGGTCAGCGTGAAGAAGGCCATGCCCTTCTTGCGCGCGAACCACAGCGCCGCCAGCAGCACGCCGATCAGCCCACCGTGGAAGCTCATGCCGCCGTCCCAGACGCGAAACACCCACAGCGGATCGGCGGCCCACTGACCCAGGCCGTAGAACAGCGCATAGCCCAGCCGGCCGCCCACCACCACGCCGAGGGCCGCGTAGAACAGCAGGTCGCCGACGTCGTCTCGGCTCATCCCGAAGCGCTCGGCCCGCAGCCGGCCGAGCCACCAGGCCCCCACGAAGCCAATGACGTACATCAGGCCATACCAGTGAACCTGGAAGGGGCCGAGGGAAATGGCCACCGGGTCGATAGCGGGATAGTTCATGTCCACCTCAGAACAGGAAACGGAGTCCCACGGTCAGCAGCAGCGCCGCGAAGGCGAGCCGCAGCACGCGGGGCGAAAGCACATGGGCCAGGCGTACGCCCAGCCTGGCGAAAGGCACGCTGGCCACCACGATGCCGAGAAAGGCAGGCCACATCACGAAGCCGGTGGCCCCCGCCGGCAGTGCCGGGTGCCCCCAGCCAACCACGATGAAGGTCAGCGCGCCGAACAGGGCGATGGGCAGGCCACAGGCGGCGGAGGTGCCCACCGCCTGGGTCATGCTGGCACCGCAGCGGGACAGCCAGGGAACGCAGAGAGTGCCCCCGCCGATGCCGAACAGCGCCGATACGCCACCGATGACCCCGCCGGCGAGGCCCATGGCCAGCCGCCCGGGGGCCGCGCGCCCCGCCTTGGGGCCGATACCCAGCGCCATCCTGAGCGCCATCAGCACCACGAAAACGCCGAACAGGGTACCCAGCCGTCCGCCCGACAGCGCACCGGCGACGAACACCCCGGCCACCGCGCCCAGCATCAGCCCGGGCAGCAGGGAGAGAAACCACTCGCGGCGGATGCTCCCCCGCTGGTAGTGCGCCCAGGCCGACGAGGTACCGGTGACAAGGATGGTGGCCAGCGAGGTGCCGACCGCCAGGTGCATCGTGACCGCCCCGTCAATGCCCTGAAAGCCAAAGGCGAAGACCAGGGCCGGCACGATGATCAAGCCACCGCCGACGCCGAACAGTCCCGCCATGGTGCCGGCCGCCGCCCCCAGCCCCAGGTAACCCAGAAACGTGACGAGGACGGTCATGTCGTTGACGATTCCTCGAAGGCATCGGGTCGCCAACGCTGGAGAAGCTCGATCAGCTCCCGTGGCCCATAGGGCTTGGCAAGGTAATCGTTCATGCCGGCCTCGTCGAAGCGACGCCGGTCGCTCTCGGTGGCATTGGCCGTCAAGGCCACCAGGATGCTGCGAGCGGTATCGGGCCGCTGCGCTTCCTGCTCACGCCAGCGTCTGGCCGTCTCCACGCCATCCATGCCGGGCATGAAGATATCCATCAATACCAGGTCGTAGGCATGGCGACGCTGCAGCTCCAGCGCCTCCTGGCCGCTGGCAACACTGTCGACTCGCAGCCCTTGCCGCTCCATGACCTGACCGGCCAGCATGCGATTGACCGGGCCATCGTCCACCACCAGCACGCGCAGCGAAGCAGCCCGCCCCGCCGGCAGCTGCATATCGCGCAGTGCCGCTTCGCCCTGCTCGCCTGCCAGGCTGCTGATCAACAGCAGGATATCGGCGATACGTTCGCTCAGATGGGCATTTCGCTGCGGATCGATACGGCCGTCCTCGACCTTCATCTCACGGGACAGCTCGGAGAGCAGAGGCTCCAGCTCACGCTGCAGCAGCGTCAGGTAGCGCGACTTGAGCCGTGAATCCTCACGGGCTCGCTCCCGGGCCGCCAGCAACCCACCCAGTTCATGCGATCCAGCGCGTTCGAAGAACAACAGCTGGTAGGGCGGCGCCTCCAGCCACGCCACCTGAAAAGCGCGCCAGCGGCCTTCTCCGTCCAGCAGCTGCACCTCGCCGGGCTTGCTCCCGGCCGCTTCGGCAACGATCAGGCGAGTCGCCGGATCCTGCCCGGCCAGTGTCTCCAGGCTCTCACCGAGCAGTTGCTCCATGCCCAGGTTGGCGCTCACGATTCGCCCGTGGTAAAGCAGCATGGCCGGGCGCTGGCTGGCCGTCAGCAGGTCATCCAGGTTCGGCATCTGCTCGAGTCGGGACTGCAGCTCGAGCATGCCGTCATGCAACGTCTCCAGGCGCGCGATGACCGCCCCCTCCTCGTCGGACGGCTGGCAGGGCGCGCCGAGCCAGCGCGGCAGGCTCTGCTCGGTCTCCTGCAGCAGCCTTTCGACGCGGGCGAGACGGCCCTCGATCTGTCCCTCGCACTCGCGGATGGCGTGACGCAACTGCAGGAGAAAGGCCGAAACGGTCAAGGTGGTGCCCACCAGCAAGGCCACCAGCAGCCAGGCGGATTCGGCCCAGGAAGTCGGATCGGGGGTGGCCACCCACAGCACGGCCCCCACCAACAGGCAGAGCAGCACCAGGGCTGCCTGGGCCAGCAGCAGTGGCCAGAGCAACGGCCAGATCAGGTACGACCAGAAGCGGTCCTTGCGGGTTCCGACGGGCATTCGCATCCCTGTGCCAGGCTTTGGTGCAGTGAGTTTACGTCGCCGTGTCCCGACTGTCATGGACAGTGCGAGGCATCCAAGTGCGCACGCTGCAGTGAGATTCTTTCCCGGCTATGGCCCTGTGCCACCCCCTCGGGGCCGTAGCGATACTCCTCCAGCTCGATGGCACCCGCTTCGGCATCCCAGGCGAGCCAGGTCGTGGCGCGAGTGCCGTAGTGCTCACCGACGATGAAGGGCGACGACAGGCGCCGCTCCAGCTCGAGGCCAACGCCGGTATCCGGCAAGTGCGCATCATCGGCCGGTTGTGTCGCGGAAAACGCCGCCACGGCATCCTCCGGCCAGCGACGGCGCAGCGCCTTCGCCAGGCCCTGACGGGCCGCGATCAGCTTGGGCCAGGGTGTGTCGAGGCTGGCGTTCGACAGGCCATGGGTACCGGGTGACACCTCCGTGAGCAGCAGTCGCTCACGGCTGCGATGCAGGTGCCAGAGGCGATGGCCGTCGCCGGCCAGCAGGTTGAAGCCGGCATAGCGCCAGCCGTCGCCCTCGGCCAGTCTGGCCAGCCATCCGGGCAGGTCGGGGCACTCCAGCGCCTCGCGCACCAATTGCCCCCGGCTTGGCGCATCGGCGGGCACCCTGAGCGCCGGGTCGCGCACGTTGGTGACGGCCGCCATGCGCCCGCGGCGATGCACCGCCAGCCAACTGCCGCCCGCCTCCAGATCGCGACCGCCGACGATATCGGGCGCATCCTGCCAGGGCCCCAGCGACGCCGTGGGGCGCTGGTAGAACTCGTCACGGTTGGCGATCAATCGCAGCGGCACGGACGCTCGCGGGCGGTAGTCGAAGGCGATCAGGCACATGGACGCGCTCAGTCCCGTGGCGGCAACAGGTGTGCCAGCTGCCACTCGTTGAGCCGGGCGAACAGGTGGCTGCGTACGGCGGCCGGGGTGTTCAAGGCCAGGATCTCATGCACCAGTGCCTTGGCGGCATCGAGGGAGACCCGGCGAATCGCGGCCCTGACCCGCGGCAGGCTGGGCGCATTCATGGAGAGCGAGTCGAAGCCCATGCCCATCAGCAGCAGCGCCCCGGCCGGGTCACCGGCCAGTTCGCCGCATACCGAAATCGGCTTCTTCAGGCGTGCCGACTCCTCGGCCAGGCGTGCCATGGCGCACAGCACGGCCGGGTGGCAGGCATCGTAGAGGCTCGCCACGCGCGGGTTGTTGCGATCCACCGCCAGCAGATACTGGGTCAAGTCGTTGCTGCCCACCGAAAAGAAGTCGGCGCGCTCGGCCAGGGCATCCAGCTGGTAGAGGGTCGCCGGCACCTCCAGCATCACGCCGACCTTGGGCCGTGGCGACACGATGCCCTCCTCGCCCAGCTCGCGAATGGCGCGATCGAGCATGCGCAGCGCATCGTCGACCTCGTCGACGTTGGTCACCATCGGCAGCAGGACCTGCAGATTGTCGAGGCCCTGGGAGGCACGCAGCATGGCACGTAGTTGCACCATTAGCACTTCGGGGTGGTCGAGGGTGACGCGGATGCCGCGCCAGCCGAGGAAGGGATTGGCCTCGTCGATGGGAAAATAGGGCAGATCCTTGTCGCCACCGATGTCGAGGGTGCGCATGACCACCGGCAGCGGCGCGAAGCTCTCGAGCTGGTCGCGATAGAGGCGCGCCTGCTCCTGCTCGCCGGGAAATCGTTCGGCGATCATGAACGGCACTTCGGTTCGATACAGCCCCACCCCGCTGATGCGTTTCTTGAGCGATACCGTGGTGTCGATGGCCAGACCGGTGTTGACCATCAGCGGCATGACGTGGCCATCGGGAGTCTCGCTGGGCAGGTCCTGCTCGTGCTCGAGCACTTCGACCAGTGCCGCCTCTTCGGCGATCAGGCTTTGGTAGCGGGTCTTGAGTTCCTCGGAGGGTCGCACGAAGAGCCGGCCTCGATGTCCATCGAGCACTACTTCGGCACCGGAGAGACGCGGCAGTGGCAGGTCGACCATGCCCAGCACGGTGGGCACCCCCATGGCCCGCGCGACGATCGCCACGTGGGAGGTACTCGAGCCGCGCACCGAGACCAGCCCGGCAAGCCGCTCCCTCGGCACCTCGCCGAGCGTGGCCACGCTGATCTCGTCGCCTACCAGGATGGTGCTCTCGGGGAAGGTGTCAGGGACCTGAGGCGTCTCTTCCTGAAGGTGGGCGAGTACCCGACGGCCCAGGTCGCGGACGTCGGCCGCCCGCTCGCGCAGGTAGTCGTCATCGACCCGCTCGAGATACTGCACGTGGCGGCGCACTACGTCGGCCAGGGCCCCGGGAGCCCACTGCCCCTCGCGTATGCGCTTCTCGACCTCCTGGGAGAGCGCCGCCTCGCTCAGCATCTGTTGATAGACCTCGAACAGCGCCAGCTCCTGGGCCGAGATGCGGTTGGCCAAGCGTTCACCCGCGGCGCGAATCTCCTCGCGCACGCGTTCGATGGCCTCCTTGAGACGCACGATCTCGTACTCGACATCGGTCGGGATCAGGTCGGGCACGCTGTCCAGGTCGGCCAGCGGCGCCACTACCACCACTTCGCCGATGGCCATGCCGGGCGAGGCGGCAACCCCGGTAAACAGCGCCTGGCCATCAGGCAAGGCGGGCCGGCTGAGGCTGCCAGTTGCCAGGGCATGGGCCAGCACGCCGGCGAGCTGTGCGCCCATGGTGATGAGGAAGGCTTCGTCTTCCTCATCGTAGCGCCGCTTCTCCGCCTGCTGTACGACCAGCACGCCAAGCATGCGACGCTGGTGGATAATCGGTACGCCGAGAAAGCTGGAGTAGCGCTCCTCGCCGGTGGCCTCGAAGTAGCGGAAGCGTGGATGTGAGGGGGCGTCCTCGAGGTTGAGCGGCTCCTCGCGCTCGGCCACCAGGCCGACCAGGCCTTCCCCTACCCGCAGGCTCACGTGCCCCACCGCCTGACTGTGCAGGCCGATGGTCTCCATCAGCACGAGCTCCTGGGTCTCCCCCTCATAGAGATAGAAGGAGCATACGTCGGTGTGCATGGCCTTGCGGATACGCCGAACCATGGTCGCAAGCGCCGCATCGAGATTACGGGCACCGTTGACCTCTTGTATGACCCGGCGCAGCACCTCCAGCATCGGCGTCTTGCTTTCCATTATTGTCGTACCTCGCCTGGCTGAGGAATCAAGACCCAGCTCCGTCACCCGGGGAGAACGGGGCTTGGTTGGCGGGGCCCTGCGTAGCCCCTCGTATTGCGCTCACCAATTGCTTGCTTCGGCAAGTGGACGCCTTCGATCAGCGTCCTTCGAGCGCCAGCCGCTGTGCACGCGGGGACAGCTCGCTCAGCGCGCGGCGATACACCTCACGCTTGAAAGGCACCACCTGACCCAGCGGATACCAGTAGCTGACCCATCGCCAGTTATCGAACTCGGGTTTTTCCGAGCCATCCATACAGATACGATTCTCCTGGCAGCGAATCCGCAGCAGGAACCATTTCTGCTTCTGGCCAATACAGACCGGCCTGGAATTCATGCGCACCATGCGTCGCGGCAGGCGATAGCGCAGCCATCCCCGAGTACAGGCCAGTAGCTCGACGTCATCGGCGGTCAGGCCGATTTCCTCTTCCAGCTCACGATAGAGCGCCTGCTGCGGTGTCTCGGTTGACTTGATGCCTCCCTGGGGAAACTGCCACGCATTCTGTCCAACCCGACGCGCCCAAAGCAGTTGCCCCCTGGCGTTGGCGATGATTATGCCAACGTTGGGGCGAAAGCCGTCAGCGTCGATCACGGACGTCACCTTGTGAAATACGTCATTGAGAGCATTCTTCCACAAGGGCACAAAGCGCATCAATACAACGATCCGGTGGTCGTCAACGCCCGCCGCCGCCCACTGCGAGAAAAAGCGCGGCGGGGCTTAGCAGTGCGCGGCGTTGTCTGACATAATCGCCAGCTTTCACGCAATGCAGCATGACGTTACGACAACTCACCACATCGCAAGGGGTAAGCCGTGAGTCTGGCCATCTTCGATCTGGACAACACCCTGCTCTCCATCGACAGCGATCACGCCTGGGGCGAGTTCCTGCTCGAACAGGGGGCCGTGGATGCCGAGGCCTACCGTGAGGCCAACGACCGCTTCATGGCCGATTACGAAGCGGGCACGCTGGACATTCATGCCTTTCTGTCGGTGGCGCTCAGGCCGCTGGCCGACAACAGCCCCGAGCAGCTTGCGGCCTGGCACCAGCAGTTCATGGCCAGCAAGATCGAACCCAGCATCCTGCCCAAAGGCGAGGAGCTGCTGGCACGCCACCGCAGTCGGGGCGATACCCTGCTGATCATTACCGCCACCAACCGCTTCATCACCGGCCCCATCGCCGAGCGGCTGGGCGTCGATCATCTCATCGCCGTGGAACCGGAGGTGCTGGATGGCCGCTATACCGGCAAGGTGAGCGGCACGCCGAGCTACCGCGAAGGCAAGGTGAAGCGCCTGGAGGAGTGGCTAGCCGACAAGGATCTGACCCTGGACGACGCCTGGTTCTACAGCGACTCGCACAACGACCTGCCGCTGCTGCGACTGGTGGAGCATCCGGTAGCGGTGGACCCCGACCCCACCCTGCGCGAAGAGGCCGAGATGCGCGGCTGGCGCATCATGAGCCTGCGCGACTGAACCAGCCTTACCTCAAAAACGGAAAAACCCTAAAGCGGGTGCCTTAGGGTTTTTATCGTTTACTGACTAAGCGCTGAGCAAATAGCCGAGCGAGATGAAGCGCAAGGCGCGCGGCGCACAGGAACCCGAGCATATGGGGTATATGTGAGGGTTATGAGCACCGCGCAACACAGCGATTCGCTCGCGCAGGCATTTGTTACCCAAGCAAATGCTCGACGGCGGCGCGCTCTTCGCGCAGCTCGTCTTCAGTGGCCTTCATCTTGCCGCGGCTGAACTCGTCGATCTCGAGACCCTGGACGATCTCGTAGTCCCCGTTCTGGCAACGCACCGGGTAGGAGTAGATGATGCCCTCGGCGATGCCGTAGCTGCCGTCGGAGGGAATCGCCATGCTCACTACGCCGTCGGTACCCAGCGCCCAGTCGCGCATGTGATCGATGGCGGAAGAGGCGGCGGAAGCGGCGGAGGAGGCCCCGCGCGCCTTGATGATGGCGGCGCCGCGCTGCTGCACGGTGGGGATGAAGTCGTTCTCGTACCAGTCGCGCTCGACCAGGTCGAAGGCGGGCTTGCCGGCCACCTTGGTGTGAGCCAGGTCGGGGTACTGGGTGGCGCTGTGGTTGCCCCAGATGATCATCTGCTCGACGTCGGTGACGCGCTTGCCGGTCTTCTGCGCCAGCTGGGTCAGGGCGCGGTTGTGATCGAGGCGAGTCATCGCGGTGAACTGGCGCGGGCTGAGGTCCGGCGCGTTGCAGGAGGCGATCAGTGCGTTGGTGTTGGCCGGGTTGCCGACCACTAGCACGCGTACGTTACGGCTGGCGTTGTCGTTAAGCGCCTTGCCCTGTACGGAGAAGATCGCCGCGTTGGCTTCCAGCAGGTCCTTGCGTTCCATGCCCGGGCCGCGCGGGCGGGCACCGACCAGCAGGGCGAAATCTGCGTCCTTGAAGGCAACGTTGGGATCGTCGGTGGCAACGATCTCCTGCACCAGCGGGAAGGCACAGTCGTTCACTTCCATCACCACGCCGTTGAGCGCGTCCATCGCCTGCGGGATCTCGAGCAGCTGCAGGATGACGGGCTGATCCGGGCCCAGCATGTCGCCGGCCGCGATACGGAAGATAAGGGAGTAGCTGATCTGGCCGGCACCGCCGGTGATGGCAATACGTACGGGGTCTTTCATCGTTGCTCCTTCGGTTGAGCCGCCTGAGGGAAACGCTGCACGAAGGTCTGCACGAGCGAATCGCACCGTTGCACGTCATCTCGCTCGCCGATTCGCGCGGCACTTCCTTGGATGAGCCTTGGGGATACATATCCGCCCTGGCCGGAATCCGGACCGCCAAGATGTTATGCCTGCACCGCACAAAACTCAATCCGACCTCTGGTTAGGGGCCTTGCTGGAAAATGGCGCCGCAAGGCAACTGCGACCTTCCGGCACATGCGCTATCATGCCTTGCCGAATAAGCTAATGCCGAATTCAACCAGGGAAGGCTGCATGTTGAAACGCCCCCCCATCTCCGCCCTGCTGGCCGCCCTGGTGCTGGCCGCCCTGTTCCTGTGGCTGCTGTTCGGGGACATCCAGCGCTTCCAGAGCGAGCCGCCCGAGAGCCAGGAAGCTTCGACCGACAGCCTGCCCCGCATCGAGTTTCGGCAGAGCCACGCTTCGTCGCACCAGCCGCAACTGGTGACCCAGGGGCAACTGGAGGCGCTGCGCGAGGTTACCCTGCTTACCCGGCGCGACGGGCGCGTGGCCGAGCTGCCGGTCGAACAGGGCGACAGCGTGGAGGCCGGCGCAACGCTGCTGGTGCTCTCCCGCGACGCCCTCGACGCCCAACTGGAACGCGCCGAGGCGCAGCTCGAGCTGGCACGGGCCGAGCTCTCCGGTGCCGCCGACCTGCGCCGCCGGGACCTGATCTCCCAGCCGGAATACCTGCGCCTGCAGAGCAGCGTCAGCGTGGCGGCGGCGGAGCTCGCCGAGCTGCGCCAGAGCCTCGATGAGACGCATCCCACCGCCCCCTTCGATGGCGTGCTCGATCGTCTCGAGGTGGAACTCGGCGAGGTCCTGCAGGTGGGCGAGAGCTACGGCCGCCTGATCGACGATAGCCGGCTCAAGGCCAGCGCCTGGGTCGCCCAGCGCCGCGCCCTTGAACTGCGGCCGGGCCTGCCGGTGGAGGTACGCCTGCTCGACGGCAGTCGTCTGTCCGGCGAGCTGAGCCATGTCGCCCGGCGAGCCGACGAGGCCACCCGCTCCTTCTACATCGAAGCCGAGCTCGACAACCCCGAACGGCGGCGGCTCGCCGGCGCCAGTGCCACGCTGTCCATCACCCTGCCCGAGCGCAGCGTTCATCGTCTCTCCTCCGCCCTGCTGGAACTCGATGAGCGTGGGCAACTGCAGGTCAAGCACCTCGACGAGGAGGCGCGTGTGGTCGCCACGCCCGTCGAGCTGGTGGAGGCCGACGCCCGAGAGGCGTACGTCGCCGGTCTGCCGGAGGAGATCCGGCTGATAACACTGGGTGGCGGCTATGTCGAACCCGGCGATCGCGTCGTTGCGGTGCCCGAGCCATCGGCAGACAGCGCCCCGGACGAGGAGTCGCTCTGACATGCGCACCCTGATCGAGGCTGCGCTGGACCGCACGCGCACCACCCTGCTGCTGCTGTTCGCGCTGCTGGCGGCGGGCATTGCCGCCTGGCAGGCGGTTCCCAAGGAGGCCAACCCCGACGTCCCGATCCCGATGATCTATGTCTCGATGACGCTGGAAGGGGTGAGTCCCGAGGACGGCGAGCGGCTGCTGATACGCCCCATGGAGCAGGAGCTGCGCACCATCGAGGGGGTGCGCAAGATGACCGCTCAGGCGAGCCAGGGTTACGCCGCGATCACCCTGGAGTTCGACGCCGGCTTCGACGCGCGCCAGGCGCTCGCCGACGTGCGCGAGCGGGTCGACATCGCCAGCGCCGAGCTACCGGACGAGGCCGAGGAGCCACGCGTCATGGAGGTCAACGTCGGCCTCTTCCCGGTATTCACCCTGGGCCTCTCGGGGCCGATCGAGGAGAGCCGACGCCTGGCCATCGCCCGCCGCCTGCAGGATGCGGTCGAGGGCCTGCCGGAAGTGCTCGAGGTGGAGATCGGCGGCGAGCGCGAGGAGCTGATGGAGATCGTCGTCGACCCGCTGGTGCTCGACAGCTACGGCGTCGACTTCGACACCCTGTTCAACCTGGTGACCCGTAACAACCGGCTGGTCGCTGCCGGCAGCCTGGACACCGGTGCCGGGCGCAGCCCGGTGAAGGTACCCGGCATCATCGAGTCCCTCGAAGACGTCATGAACATGCCGGTGAAGGTCGACGGGGACCGAGTGGTGACTTTCGCCGACGTGGGCTGGATCCATCCCACCTTCAAGGATCCCGAGGGATTCGCCCGCATCGACGGCGAGCCGGCCATGGTGCTGGAGATCTCCAAGCGTGCCGGGGCCAACCTGATCGCCACCGTCGAGGGCGTCCGGGGCATCCTGGCTGAGGCCGCTCCGATGCTGCCCGAGGAGCTCTCGATCACCACCATCATGGATCAGTCGGAGACCGTAGAACAGATGCTCTCCGAGCTGCTCAACAACGTGCTCACCGCCGTGGCCCTGGTGCTGATCGTGATCCTGGCCGCCATGGGAGTGCGTTCGGCATTGATGGTGGGGCTCACCATCCCCGGCGCCTTCCTCACCGGCATCCTGCTGATCTGGGGGATCGGCTATACGCTCAATATCGTGGTGCTGTTCGCGCTGATCCTGGTCTCCGGAATGCTGGTGGACGGTGCCATCGTGGTCAGCGAGCTGGCCGACCGCCACCTGCGCGAGGGGCAGCCGCCGCGCCAGGCCTGGATCAATGCCGCGACCCGCATGAGCTGGCCGGTCATCGCCTCCACCGCCACCACCCTGGCGGTGTTCGTGCCGCTGCTGTTCTGGCCCGGGGTGGTGGGCGAATTCATGAAATATCTGCCGGCCACGGTGATCCTGTGCCTGCTCGCCTCGCTGGCCATGGCGCTGGTCTTCCTGCCCACGCTGGGAGGGCTGTTCAGTGCGCGTACCGACACGCCTCAGCGCAGCGAGGAGATGGTCAGCGCCGGCGGCCGGCTCTACCGTGGCGTACTCGCCAAGTTGCTGACCTGGCCCGGCACGACGCTTGCGATCGCGCTATTGCTGATGGCGCTGATCTTCGTCGGTTATGGCCGCTTCAATCATGGGGTGGAATTCTTCCCCGCGGTCGAGCCTGAGAATGCTCAGGTGGTGATCCGTACGCGCGGCAGCCTCTCCACGGAGGAGAAGGATGCCATCGTGCGCCGCGTCGAGTCCCGCCTGGCCGGCATGGGCGAGGTGCAGGCGCTCTACGCCCGCACCTACGGCGTGGCCAACGAGCAGATGGGCAACGACGTGATCGGCACGGTGCAGTTCCAGTTGATCGACTGGCAGGAGCGCCGTCCGGCACGGGAGATCATGGATGAGATGGCCGAGCGTACCGCCGACCTGCCCGGCGTAGTGCTGGAATTTCGCGAACAGGACATGGGGCCCGGCGCCGGCAAGCCCATCGTGCTCGAGATCAGCGCCCAGGATGAAGCCGCCGGCGAGGCCGCGGTCGAGGCCATTCGTCGCCAGATGGTAGAACTCGGCGGGTTCCGGGACATCGAGGACAACCGCAGCCTGCCCGGCATCGAGTGGCGGCTGAACGTCGACCGTGCCGCCGCCGCGCGCATGGGTGCCGACGTCGCCGCTGTGGGCAGTGCCGTGCAATTGGTCACCAACGGCCTTCAGGTAGCTACCTACCGGCCCTCCTTCGCCCGCGACGAGGTCGACATCCGCGTGCGCCTGCCCGAGTCCTGGCGCAGCCTGGACCAGCTCGGTCGGCTGAGCCTCAACACGACGCGCGGCCAGGTGCCCGTCTCTCACTTCGCCAGCCTCGAGCCGGCGCCGAAGGTGGACACCCTGCACCGCATCGACGGCCGGCGTGCCATCACCCTGGAAGCCGACGTCACCGCGGGCTACCAGCCCGACGAGCGCCTGCGGGCACTGCAGGAATCGCTGGGGCCACCGCCGGAGGGGGTTCACATCGAGGTCGCGGGCGAGCAGGAGGACCAGGAGCAGGCCAGCCGCTTCCTGATGTCGGCCTTCCTGGTGGCGATCGGGATGATGCTGCTGATCCTCGTCACCCAGTTCAACAGCCTTTACCAGGCGCTGCTGGTGCTCTCCGCCATCGTGTTCTCTACCGCCGGGGTATTGATGGGGCTGCTGATCAACGGCCAGCCGTTCGGCATCGTCATGGTCGGCATGGGGATCATCGCGCTCGCCGGCATCGTGGTGAACAACAACATCGTGCTGATCGATACCTACAACGAGCTGCGCCGGTCGGGACTCACCCCTTACGACGCGGCGCTGGGTGCGGGCGGCCTGCGTCTGCGACCGGTACTGCTCACTGCCATCACCACCGTGCTGGGCCTGATGCCCATGGTGCTCGAGGTCAACGTCAACCTGTTCGCCCCGAGCCTCGGCCTCGGCGCCCCATCGACCCAATGGTGGACCCAGCTCTCCAGCGCCATTGCCGGCGGGCTGGTCTTCGCCACCGGGCTGACGCTGCTGCTTACGCCCTGCATGCTGGTACTGTGGCAGCGCCGCCCGCAGCGTGAAGCGGCTGAGCCTGCCGCGGCGTGAGCATTGCCGGGCTCGGCGTGAATACACTAATGCAACGACGCCGCAGCGAACCTTGGCTCGCAGCGGCGCCTGAGAAATCGGCAGTTCGCCAGGTGGTTAGTCGGCCTGGGCTTCCCTTTGCGGCGTATGTGCTGCATGCAGGCGAGCGATGAGCTGGTCTTCCAGGGCGAAGCGCTCGGTCAACCCCTTGGCCAGACGGTCGAGCCAGGCGGGCAGGCGCGGCAGGAAGTGCTGGCAGCGCACCGGCGTCGAGTAGTCGGCATCGAACGCCAGCACCAGCTCGGTGGAGAGTTCGAGTCGTTCCAGCAACTTGCTGGCGATCTCCAGGGCCTGGTGATCCTCGAAGGCGTTGGCCTCCTCACGCAGCTGCGGGTAGATCTCGAAGTGGCCGGCGCTGATGTAGTCCATCAGCAGTTCGCTGAAGCGATCGATCTGGGGCTTGCTCACGGCCTCCAGCTCGGTATCGCAGGCCTCCTTGAGCTCCAGAAAACTGACCAGCAGTTCACGGCGCTCATCGAGCCACCGATCGATGAGCTGATGCACGCCGCCCCAGCGCTCCCTGGCCGTCTTGCACTGTTCCAGCATCGCGAGCCTCCCTCCCCTGTGAAGCCTGTTGCATCTCGGCCCACCGAGCGTCGAATGGAAAGCCCCAGACTCGCCGTTGCCACCCTGGCTGTCAATCCTTCGATCAACGAAAAAATCACTTCATGCCATTAATGTTCAAGCTTGAAATTTTAAGCTTGAAGCAATTCTTCACAGCGTCTAGCCTGAAGAAATACAACAACGACACGGTTCCACGCCATGAGAATCGCCTGCCTCGGCGGCGGCCCCGCCGGCCTCTATTTCGCCATCAGCATGAAGCGCCGCGACCCTTCCCACGAGATCGTGGTCATCGAGCGCAACCGCCCCGACGACACCTTCGGCTGGGGCGTGGTGCTCTCAGACGAGACGCTCGACAACCTCGCCGCCAACGATGCCGTCAGCGCCGCGCGCATCCGTGAGCACTTCGCCTACTGGGACGATATTGCCGTGATCCACGACGGCGTGCGCACCGTCTCCACCGGCCACGGTTTCTGCGGAATCGGCCGCCATCGGCTGTTGCTCCTGCTGCAGGAGCGCGCCCGCGAACTGGGCGTCGAGCTGCGCTTCGAGAGCGACGTGCCCGAAGAGCGCATCGACGAGCTGCGCCGTGAATTCGACCTGGTACTGGCTGCCGACGGGCTCAACTCGCGCACCCGTCAGCGCTATGCCGAACACTTCCGTCCCGATATCGAGGTGCGTGCCTGCAAGTTCGTCTGGCTGGGCACCCACCAGACCTTCGACGACGCCTTCACCTTCATTTTCGAGAAGACCGAGCACGGCTGGGTATGGGCCCACGCCTACCAGTTCGACGAGAACACCGCGACCTTCATCGTCGAATGCAGCGAGCCCACCTGGCAGGCCTTCGGCTTCGGCGAGATGAGCAAGGAGGAGTCGATCGCCACCTGCGAGCGCATCTTCGCCAGGCACCTCGGCGGCCACTCGCTGATGAGCAATGCCCACCACATTCGCGGCTCGGCGTGGATCAACTTTCCGCGGGTGCTGTGCGAGCGCTGGAGCTTCGACAATGTGGTGCTGATGGGCGACGCCGCCGCCACTGCACACTTCTCCATCGGCTCGGGCACCAAGCTGGCGCTGGAAAGCGCCATCGCACTGGCCGACTACCTGCACAGCGCACCCGACATGGCCAGCGCCTTCGCCCGCTACGAGGAGGAGCGTCGGTTGGAGGTGCTGCGACTACAGTCGGCAGCGCGCAACTCCACCGAGTGGTTCGAGCAGGTGGAGCGCTATCTTGACCTCGACCCGGTGCAATTCAACTATTCACTGCTGACCCGCTCCCAGCGCATCAGCCACGAGAACCTGCGCCTGCGCGACCCGGCATGGCTCGAGAGCGCCGAGCGCTGGTTCCAGGCCCAGGCCGGCAACGAGGGCAGCGCACGGGCACCAATGTTCGCGCCCTTCCAACTGCGCGAGATGCGACTTGCCAACCGCGTGGTGGTCTCGCCCATGGCCCAGTACAAGGCGGTGGATGGATGCCCCACCGACTGGCACTTCGTGCACTACGCCGAGCGCGCCAAGGGCGGCGCCGGGCTGGTCTATACCGAAATGACCTGCGTCTCGCCCCAGGGGCGTATCACGCCGGGCTGCCCGGGGTTCTATGCACCCGAGCACGAGGCGGCGTGGCAGCGCCTGTGCGACTTCGTCCACGCCGAAACTCCGGCCAAGCTGTGCGCCCAGATCGGCCACTCCGGGCCCAAGGGCTCGACCCAGCTCGGCTGGCAGGAGATGGACGCGCCCCTGGCCGAGGGCAACTGGCCGATCATGGCGGCTTCCGCCGTGCCCTGGTCGGATCGCAATCAGGTGCCGAAGGCCATGGACCGCACCGACATGGATCGCGTACGCGACGAGTTCGTCGCCGCCGCCCGGATGGCCGAGCGTGCCGGCTTCGACATGCTCGAGGTACACGCCGCCCACGGCTACCTGCTGTCGTCGTTCATCACCCCACTGACCAACCGCCGCGACGACGAGTACGGCGGCTCGCTGGCCAACCGTATGCGCTACCCATTGGAGGTGATTCGCGCGGTGCGTCAGGCGTGGCCGGCGCACAAGCCGCTCTCGGTACGCATCTCGGCCAACGACTGGGTCGGCGACGAAGGGGTGACCCCCGATGAGGCGGTGGAGATCGCGCGTCTGCTCCAGGCCGCCGAGGTCGACATCGTCGATGTCTCGGCCGGGCAGACCTCGACCCGCGCACGGCCGGTCTACGGGCGCATGTTCCAGACGCCCTTCTCGGATCGCATCCGCAACGAGACCGGCATGGCCACCATGGCGGTGGGCAACATCTACCAGGCCGACCACGTCAACTCGATCCTGATGGCCGGCCGCGCCGACCTTGTGTGCCTGGCCCGCCCGCACCTGGCCGACCCCTACTGGACGCTGCACGCCGCTGCCGGCATCCAGGACCGCGAGTGCGACTGGCCGGCGCCCTATCGTGCCGGCCGCGACCAGCTGCAGCGCCTGGCCGAGCGCGGCGAAGGGTGGGTATGACCATGAACCAGTTGCATGGGAAGCGCGTGGTGATCACCGGCGGCGGTAGCGGCATCGGCGCCGACATGGCGCTGGCGTTCGCCGAGGTCGGCGCCGAGGTGATCATCACCGGACGGCGCCGCGAGCCGCTGGAAGCCACCGCCGGCCACCACTCGGCCATCGCCTTCGAGATCGCCGACGTGACCCGCGAGGCCGACATGGTGGCCCTGTTCGAAGGCCTGGGCGAAGTCGATATCGTGATCGCCAACGCCGGGGCGGCAGAGAGCGCGCCGCTGGCCAGGACCGGGCTCGACCAGTGGCAGCGCATGCTCGACGTCAACCTGACCGGCACCTTCCTGACCTTGCGCGAGGGGCTCAGGCACCTGCGCGACGGTGGCCGGCTGATCGCCGTGGCCTCCACCGCCGGGCTCAAGGGCTATGCCTACGTGGCACCCTACTGTGCCGCCAAGCATGGCGTGGTGGGGCTGGTGCGCGCCCTGGCCCAGGAAGTGGCGGGGCGCGACATCACCGTCAATGCGCTGTGCCCCGGTTTCACCGAGACCCCGCTGCTGGAAGAAAGCATCGCCACCATCGTCACCAAGACCGGTCAAAGCCCGGAGCAGGCGCGCGCCCACCTGCAATCGACCAACCCCAGCGGCCGGCTCGTTCAGCCTGCCGAGGTCACCACCACCGCGCTGTGGCTGTGCGGCCCGCATAGCGGCGCCATCCACGGCCAGGCGATCTCGATCTCGGGAGGCGAGACATGACGGCCCCGTTGCCAAAACCCGAAACCCTGAGCAAGGAGCGCCTGCGCCTGTGGCTGCGCATGCTGCGGGTCACCCGCCAGGTCGAGGCGGCGCTGCGCGAGAAGCTGCGCCTCGAGTTCGACTCCACCCTGCCGCGCTTCGACGTCATGGCGGCGCTGCTGCGTGAACGCGAGGGTCTGAAGATGAACGAGCTTTCCAGGCGGCTGCGCGTTTCCAACGGCAACGTGACCGGCATCGTCGACCGCCTGGCCGACGACGGCCTGGTCGAGCGCATCGCCATCGAGGGCGATCGCCGTGCCACCCGGGTACGCCTCACCCCTGCCGGGTGCGACGCCTTCACCGTCATGGCCCAGGCCCACGAGAGCTGGGTCAACGAACTGTTGGATGGCGTCGATGCAGAGGATGCCCATCATATCGGCGAGCTGCTGCATCGCTTGCCGGCCGACACGGGAGCACGATAACGATGAAACTGGCCGATCTCGCGCCCAGGCATTTCCTGTGGCGCATGGAGGGCGAGGTAGCGGTGATTCGCCTCGACCGCCCCGAGCGCAAGAATCCGCTCACCTTCGACAGCTACGCCGAGCTTCGCGACACCTTCCGCGACCTGGCCTACGCCGAAGATGTGAAAGCCGTAGTGTTCGCCGCCAACGGCGGCAACTTCTGCTCCGGCGGCGACGTTCACGAGATCATCGCCCCGCTGGTGGGGCGCGACATGAAGGGCCTGCTCGAATTCACCCGCATGACCGGCGACCTGGTCAAGGCGATGATCAACTGCGGCAAGCCGGTGATCAGCGCAGTGGACGGCGTCTGCGTCGGTGCCGGCGCGATCATCGCCATGGCCTCGGACATCCGCTTCGCCACCCCCCGTGCCAGCACCGCCTTCCTCTTCACCCGGGTGGGCCTGGCCGGCTGCGACATGGGCGCCTGCGCCATGCTGCCGCGCATCATCGGCCAGGGCCGTGCCGCCGACCTGCTCTACAGCGGGCGCAGCATGAGCGCGGAAGAGGGTCATCAATGGGGCTTCTATAACCGCCTGGTCGAGGAAGAGGTGCTGGAAGCCGAAGCCATCGCCTACGCCACCCGCCTGGCCCAAGGGCCGACCTTCGCCCACGGCATCACCAAGACCCAGCTCAACCAGGAGTGGTCGATGAGCCTGGAGCAGGCCATCGAGGCCGAGGCCCAGGCCCAGGCGATCTGCATGCAGACACGCGACTTCGAGCGCGCCTACCACGCCTTCGCCGCTAAACAGAAGCCGGTCTTCGAGGGGGATTGATGAGCGACACGAACTTTCTCGACTGGCCCTTTTTCGAGCCGCGTCATCGCGACCTGGCCAAGCGCCTGGAGGCGTGGTGCCGGCGCGAGCTGCCCCGCGATCACAGCGACGTCGATGCCACCTGCGTCCGGCTGGTGCGCGACCTGGGTCAGGCGGGCTTCCTCGAGGGCACCGCGGGCGACGCCATCGACGTGCGCAGCCTGTGCCTGATCCGCGAGACCCTCGCCCGTCACGACGGCCTGGCCGACTTCGCCTTCGCCATGCAGGGCCTGGGTACCGGGGCGATCAGCCTGTTCGGCAACGCCGAGCAGAAGCAGTGGCTGGACAAGACCCGCCGCGGGGAGGCGCTCTCCGCCTTCGCCCTGAGCGAGCCGCGCTCCGGCTCCGACGTGGCCCAGCTCGACACCACCGCCGAGCGGGACGGCGACCATTATCGCATCAACGGCGAGAAGACCTGGATCTCCAACGGCGGCATCGCCGATCTGTATACCGTCTTCGCGCGCACCGGCGAAGGGCCGGGCGCCAAGGGGCTCTCGTGCTTCCTGGTACCGGCCGACACGCCGGGGCTCGCAATCCGCGAACGGCTGGAGACGATCTCGCCGCATCCGCTGGCGCGGCTCGGCTTCGATGACATGCGCCTGCCGGCCAGCGCCATGGTCGGCAGTCCCGGCCAGGGCTTTCGCATTGCCATGTCGGTGCTCGACGTATTCCGCTCCACGGTGGGGGCCGCCGCGCTCGGCTTCGCCCGCCGCGCGCTGGACGAATCCCTCGAGCGCGCCAGCAGCCGCGAGTTGTTCGGCGCCAGCCTGGCCGACCTGCAGATGGTGCAGGGCCACCTGGCGGAGATGGCACTGGACGTGGACGCCGCCGCGCTGCTGGTCTATCGCGCCGCCTGGACCAAGGACATGGGTGCCGAGCGGGTCACCCGCGAGGCGGCCATGGCCAAGCTCTATGCCACCGACCGCGCCCAGCAGGTCATCGACAAGGCGGTGCAGCTCCACGGCGGCGACGGCGTGCGCAAGGGGCACATCGTCGAGAGCCTGTATCGCGAGATCCGCGCGCTGCGCATCTACGAAGGCGCTTCGGACGTGCAGAAGGTAGTGATCGCACGCAGCTGTTTGGCCCAGCAGGAGACCGTCCGGCAAGAATAAAGCGGTTAAGGAAGCGCCAGACCCGTATCCCCCTGTCGACGCCTCGGCGCCGAACAACAACAACGACGTACGGAGAATGGTCATGAACGCAACGTCGGCTCACGCCGATACCTTTGCCCGGGACAACCTGCCTCCCGTGCATGAATGGCCCGAGCTCAGGCTCGACGGCTTCGACTACCCCGAGCGGCTGAACGCCGCGGTGGAACTCTGCGACCGCTGGGTAGAGCGCGGCCACGGCGAACGCGTGGCGCTGATCGGCAACGGGCGACGACGCAGCTATCGCGAACTGGCCGAATGGACCAACCGCCTGGCCCATGCGCTGGTCGATGATCTCGGCGTGCGCCCCGGCCACCGGGTGCTGATCCGCTCGGCCAACAACCCGGCCATGGTGGCCTGCTGGCTGGCCGCGACCAAGGTCGGCGCGGTGGTGGTCAACACCATGCCGATGCTGCGGGCCGGCGAACTGGCCAAGATCGTCGACAAGGCCGAAATCAGTCTCGCCCTGTGCGATACCCGCCTGCTCGACGAACTCGAGGCCTGCGCCGTCGGGAGCGCCTTCCTGAAGCGAGTCGTCGGCTTCGACGGCACGGCCAACCACGACGCAGAACTCGACCGCCTGGCGCTCGACAAGCCCAGCAGCTTCGAGGCCGTGGCCACCGCTGCCGACGATGTCGCCCTGCTCGGCTTCACCTCCGGCACCACCGGCAAGCCCAAGGCGACCATGCATTTCCAACGCGACCTGTTGATCATCGCCGACGGCTACGCCCGCGAGGTGCTGCAGGTGACGCCCGACGACGTCTTCGTCGGCTCGCCGCCGCTGGCCTTCACCTTCGGCCTCGGCGGGCTCGCCATCTTCCCGCTGCGCTTCGGCGCCAGCGCCGTGCTGCTGGAGAAGGCCACACCGCCCAACATGATGGAGATCATCCGCGAGCACGGCGCTACCATCGTGTTCACGGCGCCCACGGCGTATCGCACCATGCTCGCCTCGCTCGAAAGCGGCCAGGAGCTCGACAGCCTGCGCGTGGCGGTGTCCGCCGGCGAGACGCTACCGGCACCGATCTACCAAGACTGGATCGAGAAGACGGGCAAGCCGATCCTCGACGGCATTGGCGCCACCGAGATGCTGCACATCTTCATCACCAACCGCATCGACGACCATCGCCCGGCCTGCACCGGCAAACCGGTGACGGGCTACGAGGCGAAGATCGTCGACGCTGACATGCACGAACTGCCCCGCGGCGAGATCGGCCGGCTGGCGGTACGCGGCCCCACCGGCTGCCGCTACCTGGACGATGCGCGTCAGCAGGGCTACGTGCAGCAGGGCTGGAACATCACCGGCGATGCCTTCTATCAGGACGAGGAGGGCTACTTCCATTTCGCCGCACGCAACGACGACATGATCGTCTCGTCCGGCTACAACATCGCTGGTCCCGAGGTGGAAGCCGCCCTGCTCGCCCACGAGGCGGTAGCGGAGTGCGCCGTGATCGGCGCACCGAATGGAGAACGTGGGCAGATCGTCGAGGCCTTCGTGGTACTGTCTCCCGGTGTCGAACCGGATGCCGAGTGCGTCGCGCGACTGCAGGCCTTCGTCAAGCAGCGCATCGCACCCTACAAGTACCCGCGTTCGATCCGCTTCGTCGAAACGCTGCCGAAGACCGCCACCGGCAAGGTGCAGCGCTTCCGGCTGCGCCAGGAGCACTATCCCGAAAAGTGATGATCAGCCCGAAGAGGCGATGATCAGCCGACAGGACGCTCCATCTGACGGCAGTTTGACGAATCACAAGAGCACAAGCGCTGGACACGGCGCCGAAACCACAACAAACGAGAACGAAGAGGGAAAAGCCATGAAGAAGCTAGCCAGCGTTGGCCTTGGCCTGCTGATGACCGCCGCCACGGCGACGGCCCAGGCCGAAGAGGTCAAGATCGGCATGATCACTACCCTGTCCGGCGGCGGCTCGCACCTGGGCGTGGACGTACGCGATGGCTTCATGCTGGCCATCGAGCGCTCCGGCCGCGACGACATCGAGGTGCTGGTGCAGGACGACGCCAACCGACCCGATCTGGCGCGCAGCCTGTCCAACGAGTTCATGCAGCGCGACGAGGTCGACATCCTCACCGGTATCATTTTCTCCAACCTGGCCATGGCGGTGGTTCCCGCAGCGGTACGCCAGGGCACCTTCTACATTTCACCCAATGCCGGCCCTTCGGATCTCGCCGGACGCATGTGCCACGAGAACTACTTCAATGCCGCCTGGCAGAACAACAACCTGCACGAGGCCATGGGCGCCTACATGAAGACAGAGGGCTTCGAGCGCCCGCTCCTGCTCGCGCCCAACTATCCCGCCGGCACCGATGCCCTGGCTGGCTTCAAGCATCGCTACGAAGGCGAGGTGGTCGACGAGATCTATACCCAGATGGGCCAGACCGACTACGCCGCCGAGATCGCCCAGATCCGCGCCAGCGATGCCGACAGCCTGTTCTTCTTCCTGCCGGGCGGCATGGGCATTTCTTTCATGAAGCAGTGGGAGAACTCGGGGGTCGATATTCCGCTCTTCGGGGCCGCCTTCTCCTTCGACGAGATCATCATCAAGGCCGTGGGCAGCGCCGCCGTCGGCACCATGAACACCTCGCAGTGGGCATACGATCTCGACAACGAGGCCAACCATGCCTTCGTCGAGGCCTTCCGCGAGGCCTACGGCCGCACCCCGACCCTCTATGCCTCCCAGGGCTTTGACACCGCCAACCTGATCCTCAGCGCCTTGGACAAGGCACATCCGGACGACCAGGACGCCTTCCGCGAGGCGCTGCGCGAGGCCGACTTCGATTCGGTGCGCGGCGAGTTCCGCTTCGGCCCCAACCACCATCCGATCCAGGACATCTACGTGCGCGAGGTGGTCGAGGGTGACGACGGCCAGCCTACCAACCGGCTGGTCGGCATCGCCGTCGAGGACATCCAGGACATCTATCACACCCAGTGTGAGATGTAAGTCCCGGCCGCCGGGCCGGTCGGCCCGGCGGCACTCCTGCAACGCTCAACAGTGACCATGCCATGACCCTATTCATCGAACAGCTCTTCAATGGCCTACAGCTCGGTACCATGCTGTTCCTGATGGCCAGCGGCCTGACGCTAGTGTTCGGCGTGATGGGGCTGATCAACCTGGCCCACGGTTCCTTCTACATGGTCGGCGCCTATGCCACGGCGCTGGTCAGTGCCGCCACCGGCTCGTTTTTCGTCGGCCTGGCGGCCGGCATCACCGTGGCCGCCGTGGTGGGTGCCCTGGTCGAGCTGATCGTGGTGCGCCGGCTCTACCACCGACCCCACCTCGACCAGGTGCTGGCCACCTTCGCCTTGATCCTGATCTTCTCGGAGGGCACCCGCTGGCTGTTCGGCTCCTCGCCGCTGTGGCTCAATCCGCCGGAAGTGCTGTCAGGCTCGGTCAACCTGCCGGGCGGCTTGCGCTATCCCATCTATCGCCTGGTGATCATTGCCGTGGGGATCGCGGTGGCCGTGGGCATGTATTTCCTGATTTCGCGCACGCGGCTCGGCATGCGCATTCGCGCCGGCGAGAGCGACCGCGAGATGATCGGCGCCCTGGGCGTGAACATCGCCCGGCTCTATACCCTGGTATTCGCCATGGGTGCGGCCCTGGCCGGCCTTGCCGGCGCCATGGTCGGCGCCCTGCAGTCGGTGCAGGTGGGCATGGGCGAGCCGGTGCTGATACTCGCCTTCGTGGTAATCGTGATCGGCGGCATCGGCTCGATCAAGGGTGCGCTCTACGGCGCCATCCTGGTCGGGGTCGTCGATACCCTGGGGCGCGTTTTCCTGCCGTCTTTCTTCGGCCAGTTCATGAGTCCTTCGGAGGCCGCCGGCGTCGGCTCCGCGATCGCCGCGATGCTGATCTACATCCTGATGGCCGTGATACTTGCCTTCAAACCCAAGGGACTGTTTGCCGCCCATGACTAAGTCCGACACTCGAATCCTCGCTCCGCAGCCGGGGCTGCCAGCACCCACGGCGAGTTGGCACGACCGCAAGGGGCTGGTGCAGATCGGCCTGCTGGCGCTGCTGCTGCTGGCGCCACTCGCAGCCCATTTCCTGGGCCACGTCTATTACGTCAACCTGGCCTCGCGCGTTACCCTGGTCGCCATGGCCGCCGTGGGCCTCAACCTGGCCATCGGCTACGGCGGCATGGTGAGCTTCGGCCACGCCGCCTACTTCGGCCTGGGCGGCTACGTGGCCGGTATCAGCGCCTATCATGCATTCGATCTCACCCCGGTGATCGGCTGGCCGGTGGCCATCCCCGGCAGCGACAGCATGCTGGCGATCTGGCTTGTCGCGATCGTTGTCTGCGGCCTGCTGGCGCTGGCCATCGGCGCCGTCTCGCTGCGCACCACCGGGGTCTACTTCATCATGATCACGCTGGCCTTCGCCCAGATGATTTACTACTTCGCCAACTCCTGGCCCACTTACGGCGGCGAGGACGGCCTGCCGATCTACCTGCGCAACACGCTGCCCATCGTCGATACCAACGACGCCCTGACCTTCTTCCTGATCTGCTTCGGCGGACTTACGCTCTCGCTTGCGCTCACCTCGCGCATCATGAAGTCGCGCTTCGGCGCCGCCCTGACCATGGCCCGGCTCAACGACACCCGTCTGGCCACCGCCGGCATCGCCCCCTACCCTATCCGTCTGGTGGCCTTCGTCATCTCGGCGATGATCACCGGGCTGGCCGGTGCGCTGTATGCCGACCTCAACGGCTTCGTCAGCCCTACCATGCTCAGCTGGCACATGTCGGGCGAACTGATGGTGATCGTGATTCTCGGCGGCGTGGGCCGGCTCTACGGCCCGCTGGCCGGAGCCATTCTGTATGTGATGATGGAGACCCTGCTGGGCGGGCTCACCGAGTACTGGAAGCTGTTTCTCGGCCTGGTGCTGCTGCTGGTGGTGCTGTTCGCCAAGTACGGCGTGATGGGCTGGCTGGCCGGGAGGGAGCGCCATGAGTGATGCCGTGCTGACACTTGCGCACCTCAACAAGCGCTTCGGCGCACTGCAGGCCACCAGCGATGTTTCGCTCGACCTGCGAGAGGGCGAGATCCATGCCTTGATCGGCCCCAACGGCGCCGGCAAGTCGACCCTGATCGGCCAGATTGCCGGCGGTCTCAAGCCTGATTCCGGCAGCATTGCGCTCGCTGGCCGCGAGATCTCCACGCTCAGCGTGGCCCAGCGCGCACGGCTGGGGCTGGGACGCAGCTTCCAGGTCTCGTCGCTTGCCGAGCCGCTGTCGGTGAAGCGCAACGTGATGATCGCGGTACAAGCGCTGCAGGGACACAGCTTCCGCTTCTGGAAGCCGGTGCAGCGCGACGAGAGCCTGCTCGCTCCGGCCATGCAGGCGCTGGAGCGCATGGCGCTCGCACATCGCGCCGACACGCCGGTGTCGGAACTCTCCCACGGCGAGCGGCGCCAGGTCGAGGTGGCCTGCGCGCTGGCGCTCAAGCCGCGGGTGCTGCTGCTAGACGAGCCCATGGCCGGACTCGGTCCGGAGGGTTCGGCACGCCTGACCGAACTGCTCGAGGCGCTCAAGCACGAGGTGCCGATCCTGTTGATCGAGCACGACATGAACGCCGTGTTCCGCCTCGCCGACCGCATTTCGGTACTGGTGGCCGGCGCCGTGATCGCCCACGGCGACGGCGCCGAGATCCGCGGCAATCCGCAAGTCCGCGAAGCCTACCTGGGGGATTGAGATGCTCAACGTCACCGCCATCGAGACCTTCTACGGACCTTCCCAGGCACTGTTCGGCGTCGACCTCAGCGTCCAGGCCGGCGAGATGGTGGCCCTGATGGGGCGCAACGGAATGGGCAAGACCACCACCATCCGCTCGATCTTCGGCCTCAGCCCGCCACGCAGCGGCAGTATCACCTTCGAGTCGCAGGATCTGCGCCGATTGCCCTCTTACCGCATCGCCCAGACCGGCCTCGGCCTCGTGCCCGAGGGGCGGCGCTGCTTCCCCAACCTTTCGGTGCGCGAGAACCTGCTGGTCACGGCGCGACCCGGTCGCTGGGATCTGGCACGCGTGGAGGGGCTCTTCCCCCGGCTGGCCGAGCGGCGCCACCAGATGGCCAACACCCTCTCCGGCGGTGAACAGCAGATGCTCGCCATCGGTCGCGCGCTGATGACCAACCCCCGCCTGCTGGTGCTCGACGAAGCCACCGAAGGGCTGGCCCCGGTCATACGCCAGGAGATCTGGGCAGCCATACGTGCCCTCAAGAGCGAAGGCCAGTCCACGCTGATCGTCGACAAGTCGCTATCCGAGCTGCTGCCGGTGGCCGACCGCTGCACCATTCTGGAAAAGGGGCGCACGGTATGGACGGGCGAGCCAGATGCGCTCGACGAGACCCTTCGCGACCGCTATCTGGGCGTTTAACGAGGAGGCCGCCATGCCGTTCACGACACAGCGCAAGGTGCGCTTCCAGCACTGCGATCCCGCCGGCATCGTCTTCTATCCGCGCTACTACGAGATGCTCAACTCGGTGGTCGAGGACTATTTCGCCGAGGTCGTCGGCCACGACTTCAACCGCCTGCACGTGACGTCTCGCACCGGCGTGCCGACGGCCCGGATCGAGACCGACTTCCACGCCCCCAGCCGGTTGGGCGAGACGCTCGACTTCGAATTGACCATCCGCGACGTCGGCCGCACCAGCCTGGCCATTCGCACCGCGGTCCATTGCGGCGGCGAGCCACGCCTGACCTGCGACGCCACGCTGGTGTTCGTCGACCTCGACAGCGGCCGCCCGCTGCCCTGGCCCGAGGCCATGCGCTGCCATTTCGCCATTGAGAGCTAACAAGGATACCAAGATGAATGACGCCACCTCGCACGAGCTGCTTCACCCCGCGCACTGGAAAGCCGCGGTGGGTTACGCCAATGGCGTGCTCGCCTCCGGCCAGACGATCTTCGTCGGCGGCCAGATCGGCTGGAACGGCGATCAGGTGTTCGAGAGCGACGATTTCGTCGCCCAGGTGCACCAGGCCCTGGCCAACATCGTCGCGGTACTGAAAGAGGCCGGCGCCGGCCCCGAGCATGTGGTACGGCTGACCTGGTACGTCACCGACAAGCAGGAGTACCTGGCCCGGCTCAAGGAGGTGGGCGCCGCCTACCGCGAGGTGATGGGCAAGCACTTCCCGGCCATGACCATGGTGCAGGTGGCCGACCTGATAGAGGACCGGGCCAAGGTGGAGATCGAGGCAACCGCCGTCATCCCCGACGCTTGATCAGCCACCGTGGAAGGCTGAAATACGCTGGACGAAGCGTCCGCCCGGCGCATAGTGATCGAGAATCGAGAAGTGATCGTCGCCGGGCAAGAGCTCGGCGCTGACGGCCGCGCCCTGGGCCTCGAGGTGCTCGGCGTGGGCATGCATCTGGCGCGCGAACTCGGTGGACTCCTCTCCGCCCGCAACGAGATGCACCGGCGTCGGCACTCGGCACGGCAGGAACAGCGGGCTGTAGGCGTCGACGTCGCGCCCGCTGAGCTGCAGCTTGGGCTGCAGCCACGACCAGGGGAAAGGGCGCAGGTCGTAAAGCCCGCTGATGCACAACGCGCCCCCGATGAGGTCGTCTGGCAGACCGTACTCCCCCTCCCAATCCGCGGCCAGCAGCATGGCGGCAAGATGTCCGCCGGCGGAGTGGCCGGAGACGCTCAGGCGCGATGCATCGACGCCCAGCGATGAAGCGTTGTGCCTCACCCAGGCGACCGCGGCCCGAGCTTGCCTCACCAGTTCGCCGAAGGCCACCGTGGGGCACAGCGCATAATTGACCACCGCCACGCTGATGCCCGCCGCTACCAGCCCCTCGGCGACGAAACCGAACTCGCGGTGGCCCAGCGAGCGCCAGTAGCCACCGTGGAAGAAGAGATGCAGCGGTGCATCCTCGGCCTCGGCATGGTAGACATCCATGCGCTCGGCCAGCGTCGGCCCGAAGGCGACGTCCAGCGACACCCGGCAGCGCTCACGCACCGCCTCGCTGCGCGACCGCCAGCCATCCAGCAGCGCGGACAGGTCGCGCCCGCGCGAGGGATCGTACTCGCGGTCGATCGCTTCCTGGGTGGAGAAATCGCGATACAGCATGCCTGCCTTCCTCTTTGTCAGCACTTCAGGGCCACAGGCCGCGGACGGAGCGATACAGGATCCCCAGAGGGGCCAATGCGAGCATGATGAAGCCGATCAGGGTCCAGCCCGGCAGCGAGATACCCAGCAGCAAAAAGTCGATCTCGGCGCACTCGCCGGAGCCGGAGAGCACCATGGCGACCACGTCCTGCATGGGCAGGACATCCACCATGTAACCGAGCCCCGGGCCACAGCTCGGCACCTGGTCCGGCGGCAGCGACTGCAGCCACACATGACGCGCGGCAACACCGATCCCCCCCAGTACCGCCGCGAGCAATAGCCCGCCGTAGATGACCGGTCCCAGACGTCCCTGAGGATTGTGAATGGCCGCTACGATGAACACCGCCGCAGCGGACAGCACGGCGATACGCTGGAAGATGCACAGCGGGCAGGGCTCGAGCCCGCCGATATGTTCCAGGCCCAGGGCGACCAGCATCATGAGAACGCAGAAGGCCAGCCCGGCCAGACTCCACTGGCGAACCGAGAGACGACGAAGTGCTGCGAACATCAGGCATTCCCCTGACTGGCCATGGCCACGCGGGGCTCGCTGGCACTGGTGAAATAGTCGCCGAGGAACTCCTCGAAGCGCTGGGTATCGGCCACCTCGATGTCCCGCTGCTGCTGGTGCGAGGTGCCGACCATCTGCTCGAAGGTCGCCGCCCGTGCCGACTCGACACCTTCCTGGCGTAGCCGGTCGGCGTGCTCCTCGGCAAGGGACAAGATGGCCTCGATGAACTCCTCGCCGGTCGTTTCGAGCCGCGCCAGCAGACGGCCGGACGGCGTCAGCGACGGATCGCCGAGCCAGGGCTCGAAGGCCGCGACGGCCCGCGCATGGGGGCTGCCCTCCTCCAGGGCATCGAGCACTTCGGCGGCCCGGCCCATCTCGGCAAGGATCTCACCGCCCCAGTCGGCCACGGAGCGGCGATGGCCGTCCTGAAGCAGCCGGAGCTCGGGGTCGCGGCCGCGCTCGACGACCAGGCGCCGATTGTCGTCCAGCCGGTCACACTCCTCGTCGGGAATCCAGGGGCTCTCGGAGAGCAGGCACCACATCATGAAGGTATCGATGAAGCGTAGTCGCTGCTCGTCGATGCCCAGCGGCAGGAAGGGATCGAGATCGAGGCAGCGCACCTCGATGTATTCGACGCCACGCGCCTCCAGCGCCTGGCTCGGCGTCTCATTGTGACGGGTGACGCGCTTGGGCCGGATGTCGCTGTAGTACTCGTTCTCGATCTGCAGGATATTGGCGTTGAGCTGCTGCCAGTCGGTACCGTCACGCACGCCCAGCGCCTCGTAGGCGGGCCAGGGCGTGGAGATCGCGTGCCGCAGGGTGCCCACGTAGTTGGAGAGCGAGTTGAAGCAGATCTTGAGCTGTGCCTGCACCTTGTTCTGGTAGCCGAGGTCGGACATGCGCAGGCTGGTGGCGTAGGGCGATACCAGGGTATCGCGCCCGTGCGCCTGTAGCTTGTCGGGAATGTTGCCCTCGGGCAGGAAGCTGCGATCGAGCGCCGGCGAGGCACCAAACAGGTAGAGCAGCAGCCAGCTGTGGCGGCGGAAATTGCGAATCAGGCCGAAATAGCGGCTCGAGCGATAGTCATCGAGCGACATGTCGACGGCGCCGTCGCGCTGGCGCAGCACCTCCCACAGCTCGTCGGGCAGCGAAAGATTGTAGTGGATGCCGGCGATGGCCTGCATGATCCGCCCGTAGCGTACGTCCAGCCCCTTGCGGTAGACGTGCTTCATGGTCCCGACGTTGGAGCTGCCGTAGTCGGCGATGATCACGCTGTCGTTGCCGTCAAGCCTGGCCGGCATGCTGGCCGGCCAGATCAGCTCCTCGCCGAGATGGCGATAGCTGAAGCGGTGCAGGTCGGCGAGAAAGTCGAGGGCATCGCCAGGGCGACAGTAGACCGGCGTAATGTACTCCAGCAGTGCCTCGGAGTAATCGGTGGTGATATGCGGGTGGGTCAGCTTGGAGCCCAGCGCATGGGGATGCGGCGTGGCGGCGATACGCCCCGCACGATCGACGCGCAGCCCCTCCTTCTCCAGGCCGCGGCGCAGGCGCCCGAAGCGCCCCCGGGCAGCCAGCCCGGCAAGATGCGAAACGGTGGCAGAGTATGAATCAGACAAGGCGTGGACCCCGTGTCTTGGAGGCCAATCTCGGGCCTCCGGTCTAAACGTGCCGGCCGCCCGTGGCGGTCGGAGGTAGCCGACGAGACCGCCGGCTACCTCATGCGAATGATGTCGAGAGTATGGCGAGTGCTATGCCCGGATCAAGATTTGCCCTTCCTGGCCTTGAGCAGAGCCGCTCCCAGGGCGCCCATCTGGTTGGACTGGGCCTGCTCGCGCGGCGCGCCCTTGCGCTGCGCCTTGCCCTGTCCGCCGCGCCGTTCATCCTGGCCGGCGCGCGACGATCTGCCGCCCTCTGCCTCGCCGGGCTGGTTGGTCAGGCGCATGGAAAGCCCAATACGGGCACGCTCGAGATCGACGCTCATCACCTTGACCTTGACGATGTCGCCGGCCTTGACCACCGAGCGCGGGTCCTCGACGAACTTGTCGGAGAGCGCCGAGATGTGCACCAGACCATCCTGGTGCACGCCGATGTCGACGAAAGCGCCGAAGTGAGTGACGTTGGTCACGCTGCCCTCGAGGATCATGCCCGGCTCCAGGTCCTTGAGCGTCTCCACCCCCTCGCGGAACTCGGCGGCCTTGAACTCGGGACGCGGGTCGCGTCCCGGCTTGTCGAGCTCCTTCAAGATGTCGCTGATGGTGGGCACGCCGAAGCGCTCGTCGGCGAATTCGGCCGGCTTGACCGCCTTGAGCGTGGCGCTGTCGCCGATCAGGCTGGCCACCGGGCGTCCGCTGCGGCTGGCGATGCGCTCCACCACCGGGTAGGCCTCGGGATGCACGGCGCTGGCATCCAGCGGGTTGTCGCCGTTCATGATGCGCAGGAAGCCCGCGCACTGCTCGAAGGTCTTGGGGCCGAGACGGCTGACGTCAAGCAACTGCTGGCGGCTGGCGAAGGCACCCTCGGCGTTGCGCCGCGCCACGATGGCCTCGGCCAACGCCGGGTTGAGCCCGGCCACCCGCGACAGCAGCGCGCTCGACGCCGTATTGAGATCGACACCCACGGCGTTGACGCAGTCCTCGATCACCGCCTCCAGGCTCTTCGTTAGTTGCAGCTGCGAGACGTCGTGCTGGTACTGGCCCACGCCGATGGACTTGGGTTCGATCTTGACCAGCTCGGCCAGCGGGTCCTGCAGGCGCCGGGCGATGGAGACTGCCCCGCGGATGGTGACATCGAGGTCGGGCAGCTCCCTCGAGGCATACTCCGAGGCGGAGTAGACCGAGGCGCCTGCCTCGCTGACCATCACCTTCGACAATGCCCTTTTTCCGGCAAACAACTTGACCAGCTCACCGGCCAGCTTGTCGGTCTCGCGGCTCGCCGTACCGTTGCCCACGGCGATCAGCGTCACGTCGTGCCTGTCCACCAGCTTGGCCAGCTCGGCGAGCGAGGCATCCCAGGCATTGCGGGGGGCATGGGGATAGATGGTGGCGTGCTCGAGGAACTGGCCGGTGGCATCCACCACCGCCACCTTGCAGCCGGTACGCAGGCCCGGGTCGATGGCCAGCGTCGCCTTCTGCCCCGCCGGGGCCGCCAGCAGCAGGTCCTTGAGATTGGCGGCAAAGACCTCGATGGCCTCCAGCTCGGCGCGCTCGCGCAGCCGCCCCATCAGCTCGGTCTCGAGGTGGGTATAGAGCTTGACCCGCCAGGTCCAGCGCACCACGTCGGCCAGCCACTTGTCGGCGGCGCGGCCCTCGTCGCGAATGCCAAAATGCTTGGCGATGGCCACCTGGGCCGGATGGATCGGCGCTTCGTCCTCGCCGGGCAGCCGGATGGCCAGCGTCAGCACGCCCTCGTTGCGCCCGCGGAACATCGCCAGCGCCCGATGCGAGGGCGCCTTGGCCAGCGGTTCGTCGTGTTCGAAATAGTCGGAGAACTTGGCACCCTCACGCTCCTTGCCCGGAAGCAGACGGGCGCTGAGTTCGCCCTCCTTCCACAACCGCTCGCGCAGCGAGCCAACCAGCTCGGGGTCCTCGGCGAAGCGCTCCATCAGGATCTGGCGTGCGCCATCCAGCGCCGCCTTGGCATCCTCGACGGCAGGAACGTCACCCTCGGCGGGGCGAAGATACTTGGCCGCCTCCGACTCGGGATCGAGGGTGGGATCGGCCAGCAGTGCGTCAGCCAGCGGCTCGAGCCCGGCCTCACGGGCGATCTGGGCCTTGGTGCGACGCTTCTTCTTGTAGGGCAGGTATAGATCTTCCAGGCGCTGCTTGGTGTCGGCCGCCTGGACCTGCCCCGCAAGTTCCGGCGTCAGCTTGCCCTGCTCGTCGATGGCGGCGAGCACGGCGGCACGGCGCTCCTCCAACTCGCGCAGGTAGCGCAGGCGCTCGTCGAGGTTGCGCAGCTGGCTATCGTCGAGGCCACCGGTGACTTCCTTGCGGTAGCGGGAGATGAAGGGCACGGTGGCGCCGCCGTCGAGCAGTTCCACGGTGGCTGACACCTGCTGCGGGCGAACGGCGAGTTCCTCGGCGAGGCGCGAAATGATCCGGGTCGTGGCGTCCATGACTTCCTTGGTATTGCGACAACGAAAGATCGCGCCAAGGTATCACAAACGCCACCGTGTCGCCGCCGCGATCAACGCCGCCAACCGCTGACGTCCCACAGGTGACGGCGCGCCTCGCGGGCCACGTCGCGGCGGGTCAGTCCGATATCGCGCAGCTGGTGATCGCTGAGCTCCAGCAGTTGGTTGCGTTCGCGGCGCAGCTGCATCAGATAGCTCAGGCGGCGCAGCCATTGCCACGGGGACGAGAAGAAGCGCTGGGCGCTCTCAACGCGATCAGGCGCAGTGCAGGATGAAGCATCGTAGCAGGTGTCGGGGGCCCTCATGGCTGGTTTCCTCCGGATCATGGCGAGTGATGGAGAAAGTCTCGATGCATCGCTACAATCAATCCAACGAATACTCCTGATGCCATGCATCACCAATCATGATGGAAACCGGTCATGCTCCACACCATCGATCACGAGCTGCTGCGCACCTTCGTCGCCATCGTCGACCATGGCGGCTTCACCCGGGCGGCCCAGGCCGTCAACCGCACCCAGTCGGCGGTCAGCATGCAGATCAAGCGACTCGAGGAAGACGTGATCCAGCGCCCCCTGTTCGAGCGCCAGGGCCGTCAGATGCATCTGACCAGCGAAGGCACCACGCTGCTCGGTTATGCCCGCCGCATCCTCGACCTGCAGGGCGAGGCGCTCAACATGCTGCGCGAGCCGGAGATGGTCGGCCGGGTTCGCATCGGCGTCCCCGACGACTTCGTCATGCGCTTCCTGCCCGGGATCCTCAAGTCCTTCTCCCAGACCTGGCCACTGGTCGACGTCGAGGTGCAGTGCGCACCCTCCTCGGAGCTGCTCGGCCGCCAGCAGGGCAGCCTCGACCTGAGTATCGTGACCCGCGAGGTAGGCCAGGAGATCGGCACCATTCTGCGCCGCGACGAAACCGTGTGGGTGGTGGCGGAGAGCCATGCCGTGCATCGCCAGACGCCGCTGCCGCTGGCGCTGTTCGAGGAGCCCTGCTTCTGCCGGCGGCATGCCTGCAACGCCCTGACCCGTGCCGGACGCCAGTATCGCATCGCCTACTCCAGCCCCAGTCTGGCCACCCTGCAGGCGGTGGTGGGCGCTGGCCTGGCGGTCTCGGCGCTGATGAAGAGCCTGGTCACGCCGGGCATGCGCGTGCTCGGCGAAACGGATGGCTTTCCCCCACTGCCTGACGGTTCGATCGTGCTGCTGCGCTCGCCCGACAACGCATCACCGGCGGTGGCCGGCCTGGCGCAGCACATCATCGAGGGTTTCAAAGCCTGATCGTTGCTGAAAATTCATTCCCTTGCCGCTTACGCTCCGCTGCTTAAGTTTCGGCTCGAAATGCCGATAACGTCTATGAAGTCCCACTCTCCAGAGCGCGTCCTCCGCGTTACTCAATATAAAGCTCGATAGCAACGAGCACTCCAACCGCTCCACTCCGGCAAGGGAGTCACACTCGATGCGCAAGAACCTCATGAACAAGATACGCGTCAAATATGCCGTCGCCTTCATCGGCGTCGCCATGTCACTGCTGGTCGTAGTCGTCGCCGACCTGCTGCTGGTGCACTCCGTCAGGGATCGCATGACCGAATTCAGCGGCACCTTCAACGCCGCGATATCCGCCGTGCTCAACGCAGACCGCGACCTCTACCAGGCGCGTGTCGCCGAACTCGAGTACCTCCGGACGGCGGCTGGCTCGGAACAGGCCCAGGCCCTTAAGGACGACTACGAGGAGAACGCACAGCAGGCCTACGATCGCATGCACGAATTCACCCGACTGCTCGATGCCTACCCCGAGATCGTCCAACCCCTGGACGGCTTCGAAGCGCTGTTCTCCGCCTGGTCGGCACAATCCGGCGAGGGGCTGAACCTGCACGCTGCCGGCGATACCGCCGCTGCGCGCGTGCAGGTCGAGGGCGCCTCGCTGACTGCCTTCAATCAGTTGAGGGAGGTTTACAATACGGCGGGCGAGCTGGCGGATGCCAAGGTCGTCGAGCTCGAAGCCCTGACGCTTGCCCGAATCCGCATGCAACAGTTCGCTGTGTTCGGCTTTTCCTTCCTGGTGTTTCTCGCCGCCGTCGCCATTGCCCTGGTCGGGCCAATGCTGATGTCGCGCGCCATTCGCCAGATTACGGGCCGTATCAAGGAAATCACAGATGGTGACGGCGACCTGACGGCGCGCATCGAAAGCCGGCGCAAGGACGAACTGGGCGAACTGGCCGAGCAGTTCAACGCTTTCATACTGCGCATGGACGCCACCCTGCAGACCGTGCGCAGCAGCACCCTGAGCGTGCACAACGCCTCCAACGAGATAGCCAAGAGCAGCCAGGACCTCTCCTCGCGTACCGAGCAAACCGCCGCCAACCTGCAGGAGACCTCGGCCTCCATGGAGGAGATCACGGCCACGGTGAGCAATACCTCCGACGCCACCCAGCAGGCCAACCAACTGGTGCAGGAGACGGTGGAAGTCGCCCGTCGCGGTCAGGAAGCCATGGCTCAGGTCGAGAGCACCATGGATGACATCAGCCGCTCCGCAGTACAGATCAATGAGTTCATCGGCCTGATCGACGGCATTACGTTCCAGACCAACATTCTCGCCCTCAATGCGTCGGTGGAAGCCGCTCGCGCCGGCGAACATGGACGTGGGTTTGCCGTGGTGGCTCAGGAAGTGCGTACCCTGGCCAGCCGCTCGAGCGATGCGTCTCGCGGCATTCGCGAGCTGATCGACACCTCCGTTTCACGCACCCAGTCGGGGGCCAGCCTGGTCAAGAGCACCGGCAAGACCATGCAGGAGATCGTTGCCAGCATCGAGCGCATCACCGGCGTGATCAGCGAGATCAGCGCCGGCGCCAAGGAACAGAGCCAGGGCATCGCCCAGGTGAACACCGCGGTCTCCGAACTCGACAACATGACGCAGCACAATGCGTCGCTCGTCGAGCAGACCAGCGCTGCGGCGGATGAGATGCGCGAACAGGTCGAACGACTGAATGACTTGATCGCCAGCTTCCGCCTGAGCGATGCCAGCGATACGGAGCGGAACTTGTTGCCCGCCCCGAAGCGTAAACCCGCCACGGTTCGCGGCCATCAGGAAATGCTGCCGGCCGAAGCATCGTTCTAGCCGGGCAGCAGCGGCCTTGGCTAGGTGGGCACGAAGGTCAGGGCCAGGCCGTTGTTGCACCAGCGTAGTCCAGTGGGCTCGGGGCCGTCGCTGAAGACATGGCCCTGATGTCCGCCGCAGCGGGCGCAGTGATACTCGGTACGCGGCCAGACCAGCTTGAAATCCAGCTCGCTCAACAGATGCCCCTCGACGTGCTCGAAGAAGCTCGGCCAGCCGGTGCCGGAGTCGTACTTCATGGCACTCTCGAACAGCAGCAGGTCGCAGCCGGCGCAGCGGTACTCGCCTTCGCCCCACTCCTTGTCCAAGGGGCTGGAGAACGGCGGCTCGGTACCATGATCGCGCAGGATCTCGAACTGTTCGGGCGTGAGGCGCTCGCGCCACTCGTCGCGCGACAGCTCCAGACGCTCCAGTCCCGGCGCGGCTTCGAGACTCAGCCGCGGAAATCCCCAGCCGACGCCGGGCACCAGCCCGGCGGCGCCGGCCGACCCTAGCAGACCCAGGAAAAGACGGCGTTTCATTTCTCCCCCCCAGCGCCGCAGCACGGCGCTCCCGTATTCAGATGTGGATGCAGGCCCTCTCCCGTTCAGACCCGCCCTTTGCTGCCGGGTTCGCTATTGGCCCGTCCCCGTTTCTCGTCTAGAGTCGAGCTTTCCCTCCTCTGGCGCCGTGGTCTCACGCTTGCATCGATTCGCGACACGCTGGCACTCCCTGACGGCATGCCTCGGCCTGCTGGCCCTGACCCTTGCCCTCGGTGGACCATTGCTGAGCCAGATCCAACGCCTGATGGAGGCGGCTCCTGCCGAATCGGGCACTTCGCTGCATGGCGCTCATGCCGGCCATCATCACTCGCATCCAAGCACCACATCCGGCACGGAACATACCGGGACCTCACAGCACGCACTCCACGCACACCATGAGGAATCCCACGGTCGCCAGGTCGCGCTGGAGGCCTGCGACTACTGCACGCTCTTCCTGCACATGCCGGGGCTGCCGGTAGGCGACATCCTCGCCCTTCCCCGGGTCCCGCCCTCGTCCCGCTCCCTCACCGCCACCACCCACCGGTTCGCCGATGAGGAACGTTATCGCCACTATGAGGGTCGAGCCCCACCGCTTCGCTCCTGCGGTTGACGCTCGTCTCTCACGAGGCTGTCCATCATGGAGAGCACTCGTGATGCTCGTCCCCTGAACAGGAGCATTACCTCATGTCTCGATCACCGGCGACCTCGCGTCGCAGCGGCAGGCTGCTGCTTGCCCTGATTGCCCGCCTGCACGCCTATATCGGCCTTCTCGTCGCCCCCTTCATGCTGGTGGCGGCACTCTCCGGCATTGCCTACGTCATGACCCCCTCGCTGGAGGCTTGGCTCTATCGCGATGCCTTGAATGGCGTACAGGGCGGAACAGCCCACCCCCTGGCGCTGCAGTTGGAAGCGGCGCAGCACGCGCTGGACGATACCGCCCTGCCGGCTGTCATCCGGCCGGCGCCGCATCCAGGCGCGACCACCCGGGTCATGTTCGCCGCCCCCGAGCTCGGCCCCTCGCAGCATCGTGCCCTTTTCGTCGATCCTGTCAGCCTCGAGATCAAGGGCGACATGACGGTATACGGCACCAGCGGTGTACTGCCGCTGCGCACTACCATCGATCTGTTCCACCGTCAGCTGCTGATGGGTGATATCGGCCGATACTACAGCGAGCTCGCCGCCTCCTGGCTGTGGATCGCCGCCTTGGGTGGGCTGGCCCTGTGGCTGCAGCGCCGGCGCGCACTGCGCACCCAGCAAGGACCGGCCGCCCTGCGCCGTCGTCATGCCACCCTGGGCGTGCTGGCCGCCCTGGGCCTGGTGTTCTTCTCCATCACCGGCCTGACCTGGTCGAAGTGGGCCGGCGGCAACATCGCCGAGCTGCGCCACGCCTGGGGCTGGGGTACGCCTAGCGTGACCACGCAGCTCCCCGAGGCGCTGCCCCAGGCGCACGACGCTCATGGCGAGCACGGCGAGCACGGCCATGCGCAGGTGCCGGAGGCGGGTCGCATGAGCCCGGCGGACTTCGATCTGGCCCTGAGCGCTGCCCGCGCGGCCGGCATCGACGCAGCGCTGCTGCAGATCGAGCCGCCACGCAGCGCTGACAGAGCTTGGCGAGTGGTGGAGATCGATCGCAGTTGGCCGACCCAGGTGGATCAGGTCGCCCTGCACCCACAGACCATGGCCGTCGTCGACCGCACCGATTTCACCACCTTCCCGCTGGCCGCCAAGCTCACCCGCTGGGGTATCGACCTGCACATGGGCGTACTGTTCGGCCTGCCCAACCAGTTGGCCCTGGCGACAGTCGCCATCTGCCTGGCAGTGCTGGTGTGCTGGGGCTATGCGATGTGGTGGCGACGTAAGCAGGCGACTCGGAGCGAAGCCCACGAAACGCTGAGCGAGATCTTCGCGGCCCTGCCGTGGAGAGCACGGCTGGGAGTGGTGGCGATTGCCATAGCGCTGGGCCTGGCGTTGCCGGTACTGGGCACGAGTTTGCTGTTGGTCGTCGTGGTGGATGTGCTGCGTTGGCGGATGGCACGCCGAGACCCGGCACTTTCCTCGTCCCGATAACGCAACGGGGGAGAGGCCTGAGCCCCTCCCCCGTCGTGGCGACGCGTGTCGCGCTTCAGGTCAGGCTGGGCCCGGCCTTGACGATGGTTTCGCTGACACCTTCGAACTTCTTGAAGTTGTCGACGAACTTGGCCGCCAGGTCGCTACGCTTGCGGTCGTAGGCGGCCTGGTCTTCCCAGGTCTCGCGCGGATCGAGCAGGCTGGAGTCGACGCCGGGCACCGCCACCGGCACGTCCAGGTTGAGCCCTTCGATGCGCTTGGTCTCGATATCGCGGAGCACGCCGGACTGGATGGCGCTGATGATGGCGCGAGTCGTGGGAATGGAGAAGCGCGAACCGCCCTCACCGTAGGAACCGCCGGTCCAGCCGGTATTGACCAGATAGACCTGGGCGCCCTTGGCTTCGACGCGCTTGATCAGCAGGTCGGCGTAAACGCGGGCCGGACGCGGGAAGAACGGTGCACCGAAGCAGGTGGAGAACGTCGCCGCGAGGCCTTCGGAAGAGCCCATCTCGGTGGAGCCCACCTTGGCGGTGTAGCCGGAAAGGAAGTGGTAGGCGGCCGCTTCCTTGGACAGCACCGACACCGGCGGCAGCACGCCAGACATGTCACAGGTCAGGAAGATGATCGCGTTGGGCTCGCCGGCGCGGTTCTCCGGCACCCGCTTGTCGATGTGCTCCAGCGGATAGGCGGCGCGCGAGTTCTGGGTCAGACTGTCGTCGGTGTAGTCAGGCTCGCGACGGTCGTCGAGCACCACGTTCTCTAGCACGGTGCCGAACTTGATGGCGTTCCAGATCACCGGCTCGTTCTTGTCCGAGAGGTCGATGCACTTGGCGTAGCAGCCGCCCTCGATGTTGAACACGGTGCCGGGGCCCCAGCCGTGCTCGTCGTCGCCGATCAAGTAGCGTGCCGGATCGGCGGAGAGCGTAGTCTTGCCGGTACCGGACAGGCCGAAGAACAGCGCCGTCTCGCCATCCTCACCGACGTTGGCCGAGCAGTGCATGGGCAGCACGTCGGAGGCCGGCAGCAGGAAGTTTTGCACCGAGAACATCGCCTTCTTCATCTCGCCAGCATAGCGCATGCCAGCGATCAGCACCTTCTTCTGAGCGAAGTTGATGATCACGGCGCCATCGGAGTTGGTGCCGTCGCGGTTCGGCTCGCATTCGAAGTGGGGCGCATTGAGGATGGTCCACTCCTCCTTGGCCGAGGGGTTGTAACCCTCGGGGCGCACGAACATGGTACGACCGAACAGGTTGTGCCAAGCCGTCTCGGTAGTGACCCGTACCGGCAGGTAGTGAGTCGGATCGCTGCCCACGTGGAGCTCGGAAACGAAACGCTCGCCGCTGTTCAGGTAGTCCTCGACACGTGCCCACAGGGCATCGAACCTGCCGGAATCGAAGGGGCGGTTGACGCTACCCCAGTCGATCTCAGCGGTGGTAGAGGGTTCGTCGACGATGAAGCGATCCGCGGGCGAGCGACCGGTACGCTCACCGGTGTTCACCACCAGAGCGCCATTGGCGGCCAGGTGGCCTTCTCCGCGTGCCACGGCACGCTCGATGAGCTCGGCGCTGCTGAGATTGACGTGTGCTTGAGGAGCGGCTTGGGATGTGGTCATGTCGTTTCCTGGGCCTTGCGGCCGGTTCTCTCTCGTGTGCCAGGCGTCCGTACGCCGTTGCATTGCGTTTCCGATCGTCCGTGTGCGGATACTTGCCGTCTTGTCATGCGGCGATCGGCCCTTAGGCGGGCGCCATTATGGCAAAAAGGGGGCCGTCAGGAAACGGGAACTTTGACCGAAGTTCATGTAGTTTTACTACTACATCGAGACATATCGCCGCAGGTTGGACGCATCATGCTTGTGCATCGCAGCATTGCGCCGCGCCGGGCGAGACGTGCATCGCCCCGCCCCGATCGACGACGTTCAGTGCAGAACCGGCGGCGGCCCGTCCTGGGTACGCAGCAGCGCCTCGATCTCGTTGTCCGAAAAACGGTAATGGGTATGACAGAAATGGCACTGGGTCTCGATCTCGCCCCGTTCGGCCAGCACGTCGCGCAGCTCATCGGCGCCCAACGTCAGCAGGGCATTGCCGATACGCTCCCGCGAGCAGGTGCAGCCGAAGCGTAACCGCTTGGGCTCGAAGACCCGTACCGTCTCCTCGTGATAGAGCCGGTGCAGCAGTTCTCGCTGCTCGAGCCCGAGCAGTTCCTCGGTGCGCAGCGTGCGGGCCAGCTGCACCGTGCGCTCCCAGGCATCCTCGTCCTGGTTCTGCGACTCGTCCGGCAAGCGCTGCAGCAGCAGCCCGCCGGCACGTTCATCGTCGGCACGCAGCCACAACTGGGTAGGCAGCTGTTCGGACTGCGAGAAGTAGGCTTCGAGGCAGCCGGCCAGGCTGTCATGGTCGAGCGCCACGATGCCCTGGTAGCGATTGCCCTCGCGCGGGTCCAGGGTGATCACGATATGGCCATCACCGACGAGTTCGCGAAAGCCCGCCTCGCCGGCCGGCAGCGTGGCATCCTCCGCCACTCGGGCGATGGCGCGCAGCTCGCCGCCGGGGTTGGACTCGGCCATCAGCAGCGACAATGCGCCCTCGCCGCGCACTTCGATGCTGAGGATACCGTCGAGCTTGACCGTATCGGTGAGCAGCGCCACCGCCGCCAGCAGCTCGCCCAACAGGCGATTGACGGCCGGCGGGTAGCCATGGCGATCGAGCACCTCGCCATAGGCACGTTCGAGGGTGACGATCTCGCCACGTACATTGGTGCGTTCGAACAGGAAACGCTGGATCTGGTCGGTCATGATCGATTCCGAAAGAGGTCGTTCTTAATGGGTCGGCAGGCGGGGATACTCACTCGTCCTGCTGGCGCTGGAAGCGCTGGATCTCGCGACGCTGCTTCTTGTCGGGGCGCTTGAGCGGGTGCTGCATGGCCTGATTGGTCAGCCGTCGGCCTTCCGCCTCGCGCGCGCGACGTTCGACGCTCTCGGCGGTCTCGCGATAGAGTTCGCGGGCCTCGGGCGCACCACGGCGCTGGTCGGAAAGCGCCACGACCTCCACCTCCCACACGTCCCAGCCCTGGGGCACGCGAACCAGCGCCCCCACCTCGACGTTCTTGCTGGTCTTGGCGCGGCCGCCGTTGTAGTGCACCTTGCCGCCTTCGATGGCCTTCTTGGCCAAGGCCCGGGTCTTGAAGAAGCGGGCCGCCCATAGCCATTTGTCGAGTCGTACGCTATCCAATCTTGCCTCCCTCCTCGCCGGGCACTGCCCGGTCGCTGCGTATCATTTCGCCACGTACCTTGTCGTCACGTAACTTGTCGCCAGGTACTTCGGAGGGTAGCTCCTCGGGCAGGATCGTGGCGAAGCGGTCGAGGGCGATGAACTCTTCCAGTTCCTTCTCGGGACGCGTGCTGTCGGGCTGCTTGATGCCCAGGAGGTGGCGTATGCCGAACTCCCGCGCACTCTCCAGCACCTCGGGGTTGTCGTCGATGAAGAGTGTCCGCGACGGATCGAAGGGCTCGACTTCCTGCAGCGCGAACCAGAACTCCTGGGCTTCCTTGGGCACGCCCAGGTCGGCCGAGGAGACGATGGCATCCAGATAGGCCTCGAGGCCGGTGAGCGGCAGCTTGAGCTCGAGGCTTTCACGGTCGGCGTTGGTCGCCAGAATTACCCTGGGATGAGCCCTCTGCAACCATTTGAGAAAGTCGAGTGCATCGCTGCGCAGGCCGATCAGATGCTGGATCTCGCGCTTGAGGGCGACGATATCCACCCCCAGCTCGCGGCTCCAGTAGGCCAGGCTGTACCAGTTCAGCGTACCCCGCTCACGCAGGATGCGCGCGCGGATCTGCTCCTGGGTAGCCTCGTCGAGGCGGTGCAGCTCCACGTAGCGCCGTGGCAGGTGTTCCAGCCAGAAGTGACTGTCGAAGTGCAGGTCGAGCAGTGTGCCGTCCATGTCGAGCAGAACGGTATCGATGGCGCGCCAGTCGATCATGTCGACTCCCGGTGGGTCTGTGCAGGGGAAGGCGTGGTATTGTACCCAATGCGGAGAGACGACGCATTCCCGGCAGCCCGCATGACACGGAGCCTTCATGTCCGAGAGACGCCCCCTGCAAAAACCCCAGGTGCTATCGCGCCAATCCGTGGCCAGAAGCCGCCTGTTCCACATCGAGGCGCTGGACCTGCGTTTCGCCAATGGCGCCGAGCGCACCTTCGAGCGTCTCACCGGCAGCGACCAGGGCGCGGTGATGATCATCGCCATGCCCGATCCCGATCACGTGCTGCTGATCCGCGAGTACGCCGCAGGTTTCGAGGATTACGTGCTGACCCTGCCCAAGGGGCTGGTGGATCCCGGCGAGGATATCGTCACCGCGGCCAATCGCGAACTGATGGAGGAGTGCGGTTTCGGCGCCCGGCGCATCGAGCCACTGGTGGAGCTCTCGCTGGCACCCAACTACATGCGCCACCGCATGCAGGTACTGCTCGCCACCGACCTCTATCCAAAGCGTCTGCCCGGCGACGAACCGGAACCTCTGGTAGTCGAGCAACACGCCCTGGAGGAACTGCCCGCCCTGTTGATGCGTGACGACTTCCACGAGGCGCGTGCCATCGCCGCCCTGTTCATCGCCCGCGACACCCTGCGTGAGCGCCGCGACAAGGAGACCCCACTGAGCTGGTGAAGCAAGCCCCGGGGCTCAGCCGTGGCGGTGAAGCTGGCGCAGGCTGCCGCCGTTATTCTCCTTGAGGCGAATCCAGCGGTTCTGGCGGTAGCTGTCGAGCCCCACCTCCAGCAGGGTCATGACCTCGATCCCCTCCTCCACGCTGACCGGCACCGGCGCACCGCTTGCCAGCGCCTCGACGATACCGACGTAGTAGGCCAGGTAATCGCCGGGGAGCCCCTGGTGCTCCCGGGTGACCAGGGACCCGTCGCTACCTTCGGCCAGCGTCAGCTGGCCCGGGCTCTGATCGACGCCCCACTCGCGCGTGGGGGTGCGCCCCTCCTTGAGCCAGTTCTCCTGGGGGTCGCGGCCATACTTGACGAAGCTGCCCCGGGTGCCGTGCAAGGCCTGCTGCGGTGTCGGCTCGGCCACCAGCGAGCTGGCGCGCAAGATAACCCTGAGGGCATCGTACTCCAGCAAGGCATGAAACTCGTCGTCCACCTCGGCACCATCCCGCGCCGCCATCAGATCGAGCAGGATCGCCCGCGGCATGCCGAACAGCGTTCTGGCCTGATCGAGCAGATGCGCCCCCAGGTCGTACCAGATCCCGCTGCCGGGCTTGTGCTGTTCGCGCCAGCGACCGGCCACTACCGGTCGGAAGCGATCGAAGCGCAGCTCCAGCGACACCGGTCGCCCCACACTTTCCTCCGCGACCAGTGCTTGCAGGGTACGGAAATCGCTATCCCAGCGGCGGTTGTGAAAGACGCTGACCCGGCGCTCGGCCTTGTCGGCCTCGGCCTTGAGCAGACGCGCTTCCGACAGCGACACGGTAAAGGGCTTGTCGACCACCAGGTGCTTGCCGGCGGCCAGGGCTGCCTTGGCCAGTGGGTAGTGAGTCTCGTTGGGGCTGGCGATGACCACCAGATCGATGTCCGGACGGGCGAACAGCGCCGCTGGCTTGGGCAACACGTCGACTTCGGGCAGCACGTCGTGCACTCGCTCGGGCGAACTGCTGACCACGGCCAGCAGCTCCAGTCCAGGTGTCGCCTGGATCAGCGGGGCATGGAAGATACGGCCGGCCGTGCCGAAGCCGATCAGGCCGACACCGAAGGTCTGCTTGCGCATGTCGTCGTTCCTTACTGCTGCTTGATGAAGCCCGCAACGACGAACCGGGCCAGGGCCCGGTTCGACACTCGTCTCAGTCGAGCTTGGACAGATCCCTCACCGCTCCCTTGTCGGCGGACGTCGCCAGCAGCGCATAGGCCTTGAGCGCGGCCGAGACCTTGCGCACGCGCTGAATGCTGGGCTTCCAGGCCTGACTGCCGCGCGCCTCCTCGGCTTCACGACGTGCGGCCAGTTCGCTGTCGGACAGCTTGACGTCGATCGTGCGGTTGGGAATGTCGATGCGAATGATGTCGCCCGTGCGCACCAGGCCGATGGCACCGCCTGCCGCGGCCTCCGGCGAGACATGACCGATGGAGAGGCCGGAGGTGCCGCCGGAGAAGCGCCCGTCGGTGAGCAGTGCACACGCCTTGCCCAGCCCCTTCGACTTGAGATAGGAGGTCGGGTAGAGCATCTCCTGCATGCCGGGTCCGCCCTTCGGCCCCTCGTAGCGAATGACGACGACATCCCCTTCCTTCACCTCGCCGGCGAGGATGTGTTCCACCGCCTGGTCCTGGGACTCGACGACATGCGCCGGCCCCTCGAACACCAGGATCGAGTCGTCGACGCCAGCAGTCTTGACCACGCAGCCGTCGACGGCGATGTTGCCGCGCAGTACCGCCAGCCCGCCCTCCTTCGAGAAGGCATGCGCGAGGTCACGGATGCAGCCGGTAGCGCGGTCGCCATCGAGGCTCGGCCAGCGCGCGCTCTGCGAGAAGGCTACCTGGGTCGGCACGCCGCCGGGGCCGGCCTTGTAGAACTCCACCACCTCGGGGCTCGGGTTGCGCATGATGTCCCACTCGTCCAGGGCCTCCTTGAGGGTGTCGCCGTAGACGGTGGGTACGCGGGTATCGAGCACGCCGGCACGGTCGAGCTCGCCGAGGATCGCCATGATGCCGCCGGCGCGATGCACGTCCTCGATGTGGTACTTCTGGGTATTGGGCGCCACCTTGCACAGCTGCGGCACTTCCCGCGAGAGGCGGTCGATGTCGACCATGGTGAAGTCGAGTTCGGCCTCCTGGGCGGCGGCCAGCAGGTGCAGGATGGTATTGGTGGAACCGCCCATGGCGATGTCCAGCGTCATGGCATTCTTGAACGCTGCCTTGGAGCCGATGGCGCGCGGCAGCAGGTGCGTCTCATTGCCCTCGTAGTAGCGCTTGGCCAGCTCGACGATGCGGTGCCCGGCGGTTTCGAACAGCCGGCGACGATCGGCATGGGTAGCCACCACGGTGCCGTTGCCCGGCAGCGCCAGGCCCAGCGCTTCGGTCAGGCAGTTCATCGAGTTGGCGGTGAACATGCCGGAGCAGCTGCCGCAGGTGGGACAGGCGCTGCGCTCGACCTCGGCCAGGGTGGCGTCATCGACCGAATCGTCGGCGGCCATGACCATGGCATCGACCAGATCGAGCCCGTGGTCGATCAGCTTGGTCTTGCCGGCCTCCATCGGGCCGCCGGAGACGAAGATCACCGGAATGTTGAGGCGCATGGCGGCCATCAGCATTCCCGGGGTGATCTTGTCGCAGTTGGAGATGCACACTAGGGCGTCGGCGCAATGGGCATTGACCATGTACTCGACGCTGTCGGCGATGATGTCGCGACTCGGCAGCGAGTAGAGCATGCCGTCGTGGCCCATGGCGATGCCGTCGTCGACGGCGATGGTGTTGAACTCCTTGGCCACGCCGCCGGCCTTCTCGATCTCCCGTGCCACCAACTGCCCCATGTCCTTGAGATGCACGTGCCCGGGCACGAACTGGGTGAAGGAGTTGGCCACCGCGATGATCGGCTTGTGGAAGTCCTCGTCCTTCATGCCGGTGGCACGCCACAGGGCGCGGGCGCCGGCCATGTTGCGGCCGGCCGTGGTGGTACGGGAGCGATAGTCGGGCATGGTGTCCTCTTCGTGCGCATTCGCGCTATACGGTTAGCGCCGTCTCTGCCACCGAAGGGCGACGGTCTAGGTCTGGGATCAGTCCGATTCTGTCATGCACGGGCCGCAGCGGCTAGACCACCAGCGTATGGTCATCGGGTAACGGCTGAGTGCCGTACAGCACCCACACATCCAGCGCCGGCCCCAGATCCTCGATCAGGCGCAGCTCGTCAGGATGATCTTCCAGAGCCTGCCGGGCGCAGATACCCGCCTCGTAGCGCCCGTCCAGCAAGCCCTCGGCCACCGCCACGGTGGTCGGCGCATCGACCTCCTCACTGAAACCCGAGAGATCGGTGTAGTAACGGGTCGCCGGCTGGCGGATCACCTGACGCGGCTCGGCGATCTCGCGCCGCGCCAGCAGCGCTAGCGGATGACTGCCAGCCACGAAGACATCCACCGGAAAAGCGCGATGCATGTACCGGCCCACGCAATCGGCATGACTGAAATGTGCCGTGCACTGCAACACACGGTCGACTTTCCCCGCCACCAGCGCCGCGAAGGCCGTCGGAAAGTCGTCGAGCAGCGTCACCTGTGCGTCGGCTTGTCCGCGAGTCGTGAGATAGCGACGCAGGACCAGCTCATGGTTGCTCCCTTCCGGGCCTAGCGTGGCGACGATCATCTCGAGCTCCTCAGACGTTGTTATCACAAAGCTAAAATCACCAGCGTGCCGGCCACCACCAGGAGTGCACGTAGCCACGCCGTGCGCCGAGCGATCACGCCGTAGGAGATGGCAACGAGACCCAGCGCGATCTTCACCGCGTCGAAGATTGCCCACAGCGGATCGAAGGCCAGGCGGATCACGTCGGGATTGGCGACCATGGCCAACGGAATGATATAGAGCCCGAGGCCCAGCGCCATGGCCTTGATCGCCACTTTCAGCCAGTTCTCCCCAACCATGCCGGCGGCAATGAACACGCCGCCGCACACCGGCGGCGTGATGGTCGAGAGCAATGCGTACCAGAACACGAACAGGTGCGCCAGGAGCGGCTCGAGCCCCAGTTCGGTGAGCGCCGGCCCGGCCACCGAGACGCAGATCACGTAGGCGGCCGTGGTCGGCACCTCCATGCCCAGCACAAGGCAGGCAAGCGCGGTGAGCAGCAGAGCCGGCCACAGCATTTCGTTCGACAGCGAGAGAATGCCGGAGGTGATCTTGACGCCGAGTCCGGTCAACGACAGCACGCCGATTACCAGCGAAGCGCAGATGATGATGGCACCGATCACCGCCACCTGGCGTCCGGCGGTGACCACCGCCTCCGCCAGGCGCGAGGCGAAGCCTCGCAGGGAGAACGTGAGGGTCGCGTCGCAGAACAGCAGCAGCAGGCCGGCGAAAATGGCGATGCTCGCCGCGTACTGCGGCGTATAGCCCCCCAGGAATATGCGCTCGAGCAGCAGCACGAATGGCACGGCGAAGAACAGCGAGGTGATGAGCACCTCCTTGCCACCGGGCTGATCGCCCGCCGCCATGGGACGCAGGTCATGGCGGGTGGCGAAGGCATTGATCCCCATCCACACCGTGGCGAAGTAGAGGATGGCCGGGAGCAAGGCCGCCGCCATGATCTGGGTGTAGGGTGTGCCGGTGAGTTCGACCATGACGAATGCCCCGGCCCCCATCAGCGGCGGCATGATCTGACCACCCGAGGACGCCACCGCCTCGACGCCGCCCGCCAGGGTGCGCGGATAGCCCAGGCGGACCATGGAGGGAATCGTGATGGCACCGGTAGAGGCCACGTTGGCCGAGGCGGAACCGGAGATCGACCCCATCAGCGCCGAGGAGATCACCGCCACCTTGGCCGCACCGCCGGTCAGGCGCCCGGCGAAGGCGCTGGCCAGGTTCATGAAACCGCGCCCCGCCTCGCCGGCGTTGAGCACCGCACCGAAGATGACGAAGATCGCCACTACCCCGACGCTGACCCCGGTCAGCTTGCCCCACAGGCCGCCCTCAGTGAGGGTCAGCGTCCCCACGTAGCTCTGCAGCGGCAGCCCCGGGTGACCGAACTGGCCCGGCACCCATTCGCCGAACAAGCCATAGAACAGCGCCACCAAGGTCACCAGCGGCAGCGGCCAGCCGATCGCCCGACGCGCCGCCTCCAACGCCAGCCCGATCAGGAATACGCCGACGAGCATCTGGAAGTGCGTGTCGATGAAGCCATACTGGCTCGCCAGCGCCTCCTCGTTGAAGGCGATGTAACCGCAGGCGGCAATGCCCAGCAGGGTCAACAGCCAGCCGCTCCAACGCTCCCAGGGCGTTCGCGCGGCATGGATCAGTATCCAGGGTAGCGCCAGGGCCATGTGCAGTGGCCGGCTCACCAATGCCGGGGCCAGGCCGTAGAAGATCAAACCCAGATGGAAGGCGACCGTTAGCGTGCCCAGGATCACCCAGACGGGATGCGTGCGCGGCGAGCCGTCGACGGCCGAACCGACCGCCGGGGAGGAGAACGTCGATGACATAAGAAAGCCTTCAACGGGGCCGGCGGCATGACTGTCCAGGCCGGCCCGGCAGGGTTAGCGCAAGTCGTCGGGAACTTCGATGTCGACTTCGTCGTAATAGCGCAAGGCCCCTGGGTGCAGGGTACCGGCAATGTTGCCGATCATGTCGTGGGTGATACCGCCCCACCAGGGAGACTCCTCGGCCATGGTCTCGCGCCGCTCCCAGAAGGTCTTGGTCAGGGTATAGGCGGTCTCCTCGTCCATGCCGGTGGTGGTATAGGCGATGACCGGCAGCGAGGTGGTCTGCACGTCCTCATCGACGCCGCTGTAGGTACCAGCCGGGATGGTCTGGCGTGCGGCACCGGTCTGCGCGATCTGCTCATCGGTAAGGCTGACCAGGCTGATCGGCATGCTGGCGGCGGTCTCGATCACGTTGGGCGTGGGAAACGAGCTTGCCGTGACGAAGGCTTCGATCTGGCCATTCTTCAGTGCATCAGGACCGCTGCCGATCTCGGCATTGGCGACGCTCACCTTGTCCATCAGATCGAACATCTCAAGGTAGCGCTCCGCCTCGCGGGCGCCGAAGGTACCGCGGCCGATCAGGATCTCCTTGCCCTCGAGATCTTCGAGCTCGATCACGCCCTCGTCACCGGCCACCACGAAATGCATGGTGATGGCGGGAATCGGGAACAAACCGCGAATCTCATCGAAGCGTGGGCTCTGGCGCTCGGCGAAGGGCCCCTCACCGGCCATGGCCTGTTCGACCAGCCCCGGCGGCGTGGTGAAGACGTAGTTGCCCTGGCGCGCCATCACCTCCATGACGTTCTGTACCGAGCCCTGGCTCTCCTCCAGCGTCAGCACGACGTCGCCGTCGGTTCCCTGCCGAATCGCCTCGGACAGCTCGACGCCCATCTGGTAATAGGCGGTACCCGCCGAGGCGGATTTGTAGGTCACACGGGTCTCGGCCTGAGCGGAAAGTGAGCCGACCCCCACCAGAACGGCGGTGGCCGAGGCCAACAGGGTACGGGCAAAGGCATGCTTGCGGTTTGACATGTGTCTCTCCGTTATCGTCGTCCAGCATCGCGGTGCGATGGCATTGTTGTGATTTGTTATGGTTATGAATTCGTTATAAAGAAATGTCGAGCATCCGTCTATAATGCCGATTTTTTGGCTCGAAGAATACCTAGGATGAGCACATGCGAATCATGGCCGTAGTGGGCGGCGCAGGAGGAATCGGCAGCGCCATCGGCGAGGTACTACTCACGGCAGGAGAGTTCGTCTTCCTGCTCGACCGCGCAGAGGCACGCGAACAGGCAGAGGGATTGCTGGCGCGCTGGCCGGAGCGCTGCATCTTCATTGATTGCGACCTGACCAGCCCCAACAGCATCGCGGCGGCCTTCGCCCGCATCGAGGCGCATGGCGCCGGACTTGACGCCTGCATCAATGCTGCCGGCGTGATCCGTAGAGGCCGCTTCGTCGATGTCTCGGCGGCGGAGCTTGACGAGATGCTGGCGGTCAACGTCAGCGGCGCCTACCAGGCACTGCAGGCCGCCGCCCGCTTGATGATGGCCGGCGACGGCGGCCACATCGTCACCGTCACCTCGGCCCATGGCCTGCGCACCACCGCCGAGCGCTCGGCGTATGCTATGTGCAAGGGCGCCATGCTGGCCCTGAGCCGGGCGCTGGCGGTAGAACTCGGCCCCCACGGCATCCTGGTCAATGCCGTGGCACCCGGGCCGGTCAGCGCCGGTATGCAGGATGCCGAGTCACAGTCGCGCCGGCGCTGGCAGGCAGCGACGCCACTCGGCCGGGTCGCGGAAGCCGACGAGGTGGCCTGGGCAGTGGCCTTCCTCGCCGCTGCCGAGAATACCTTCATCAGCGGCGATACCCTGGTGGTGGACGGCGGCGCCAATGTTGCCATGTAACGCCGCGCATTTCGCCATGGGCATCAAATACCGAACGCCACCTTCGCCACGTCGCGGTAACGCTTGGCGAAGTGCACCGTCATGCCCTCCTTGAGGAAATCGGGCAGTTCGTCGTAGTCGCGGCGGTTGGCCTCGGGCAGGACGACCTCGAAGATCTTGCTGCGCCGGGCGGCGATGATCTTCTCGCGAATGCCGCCCACCGGCAGCACCTGCCCGGTCAGCGTCAATTCGCCGGTCATCGCCAGTGGCCTGTCGATGCCCTGGTGACGCGCCAGTGACAGAAGTGCCGTGGCCATAGTCACCCCCGCCGAGGGGCCATCCTTGGGCGTGGCGCCCTCGGGCACGTGCAGGTGGACGAAGGCGGAATCGAAGAAGTCGGTATCGATCCCGTACTCGGCGAGATGACCCAGAGTATAGCTGTAGGCGATGTTGGCCGACTCCTGCATCACTTCGCCGAGCTTGCCGGTGAGCTTGAAGCCGCGGGTCAGCGAATGCACCTTGCCCGCCTCGATCGGCAGCGTGGCACCGCCCATGGAGGTCCAGGCCAGGCCGGTGACCACCCCCTCGCCTTTGAGTACCTGCTCCTGGCGGAACAGCGGCGCTCCGAGATATTCCTCGAGATTCTTGACCGAGATGCGCACCGATGCCTGGTCGCCTTCGAGCAGCTTGACCGCGGCCTTGCGCACGATGCTATGGAGCTGTTTCTCGAGCTGGCGTACGCCCGCCTCGCGGGCATAACCCTCGATCACCTGGCGCAGCGCCGCGTCGGTGAGGTTGATGCGCTTCTTGGGGATCTTGTCGCGCTCGAGCAGCTTGGGCCACAGGTGGTGCTTGGCGATGGCCACCTTCTCCTCGGCGATATAGCCCGACAGGCGGATCTGCTCCATGCGGTCGAGCAGCGGACCGGGGATGGTGTCCAGCGCGTTGGCGGTACACACGAACAACACCTTGGAGAGATCCAGGCGCACGTCGAGATAGTGATCGAGGAAGTCGACATTCTGCTCGGGATCGAGCACCTCGAGCAGGGCCGAGGCCGGATCGCCCTGGAACGACTTGCCCAGCTTGTCGATCTCGTCGAGCATGATCACCGGGTTCTCGACCTCGACCTCCTTGAGCGCCTGGACCAGCTTGCCCGGCATGGCGCCGATGTAGGTGCGGCGGTGACCCTTGATCTCGGCCTCGTCGCGCATACCGCCCACCGAAAAGCGGTAGAACTCCCGCCCCAGCGCCTCGGCGATGGAGCGGCCGACCGAGGTCTTGCCCACCCCGGGCGGACCGACCAGCAGCAGGATCGAGCCGCCCACGTCGCCCTTGAAGGTACCCTCGGCGAGGAACTCGATGATGCGCTCCTTGACGTCCTTGAGGCCGTCGTGGTCGCGGTCGAGCACCGTCCGGGCGTGGACCAGATCGAGCTGATCCTGACTGCGCACGCCCCATGGCATGGAGGTCAGCCAGTCCAGGTAGTTGCGCGTGGTGCCGTACTCGGGCGAGCCGGTCTCCAGCACCGAGAGCTTGTCGAGTTCCTCCTCGAGGCGGGTCAGCACCTTGGGCGGCACGGTCAGCCCCTCCAGCCGGTCGCGGAAGGTATCGACGTCGTTCTCGCGATCATCCTTGGAGATGCCGAGCTCGCGCTGGATCACCTTGAGCTGCTCGCGCAGGAAGAACTCGCGCTGGCGCTCCTGCATCTGGGCGTTGACCTGCTCGCTGATCTCGGTCTGCAGCTGGGCGACGTCGATCTCCTTGCGCAGCAGCGGCAGTACCTTTTCCATACGCGCCTGAACCGGCAGCGTTTCGAGCACGGCCTGCAGCTCACGCCCTTTGGCCGAGGTGATGGCCGCGGCGAAATCGGTCAACGGACCCGGCTCGTGGGGACTGAAACGGTTGAGGTAATGCTTGAGTTCCTCACCATAGAGCGGGTTGATCGGCAACAGCTCCTTGATACCGTTGATGATCGCCATGGCGTAGGCGCGGGTCTCGTCCTCGTCGGCCTTGACCGGTTCGCGGGGATAGCTGACCTCGACCAGGAAAGGGGGCTCCTTCGACAGCCAACGCTGGATGCGAAAGCGACGCAGGCCCTGGGCAATGAACTGCAGCTGCCCCTCCTCGCCGTGCATCTTGTGCACCTTGACCGCCGTGCCGATCTCGGGGAAATGGTCGTGGCCGAGCTCGTCCACTGCCCTGTCGCCGACGAAGGCCACGCCAAGCGTCTGGTGGGGCGTGTTCCCCACCCGGCGCATGGTCTCCTCCCAGCGCTCACGGTTGATGACCAGCGGCTGCACCTGCGCAGGAAAGAAGGGCCGGTTGTGGATCGGCAGCAGATAGATGCGTTCGGGCAGATAGTCACTGGCCGGAATGACCGCGTTGGCGACTTCGTCCACTTCACCATCGGAGCCCAGTGCCTCGTCAGACCCCGCCCTCGCCTGCCAGCCGTGTTCGTCCTGATCGTGCTCGCTCATGAAAACCTCGTCCTGAAGCCAATAAAGCCAATGCTCACTGCCCAGAGGAATGTGGGCAGCAACGGCCAACTTCAAGGTGAACAGAGCTCAATGAGCAAAAGTCGATGAAGCACTAGCGCCAGAGCGGCGGTAGCGGACGCCCGTTGACACGCACCTGACCCCGTCCGATATCGACCTCGAGGGTGCGCGTATCCAGCGGCAAGCCGAGCCACAGCGCGACCACGGTAGGCAGCTCATGCCAGGTGAAGTCGCCGTCGAGCCGCCGCCGCCAACGCTCCTTGACTGCGGGTTCCTCGAAGTCGACCAGACTCAGGGCATCCAGACGACGACCATCGAAGAACAGCGCACCATCCACCCGTGCCGCCAGGCCCAGCATCGGGCTGTCCAGCTCGAGGCGCTGCAGGTCAAGGCGCGGCGAGTCCTTGAGCATCGCCAGCAAATAAGGTTCTAGCGCCGCCAGCAGAGCGTCAGGGTCATCCCCGTGAACACCGCTCGCAGCCAGCTCGCGCAGCCGCGCCATGGTATGGCGAATCGCGTCGGCATTGAGACGCGAAAGCTCGGCCTCAACCTGCCCGGTCAACAGCACTTGCTCGGCTGCATGAATCTCGCCGAGATCGATATCGAGCTGCATGCGAAGTTCCTGCTCATCCAGCGAGATACGATTCGCCAAGCGGAATGCGGTAGCATCGAGCTCGAGTTGTGGCTGGTGCCAGGAGAGCGATTCGATTTGCAGCCGATCCTCCTGAGTAAAGGCGCGCGCATCCTGGGTATAGGCATAATGGCTGTTGAGCGTGGCGGGGCCGACCTCCAGACGAACGGCACCGTCACTGAGCGTCCATGCGCTCAGCTGGGCACGCAATCGCCAGTTGCCCTGCTCGCCGCTGAACCGCAGGCGCCCCCCGTCGAAGGCGAGTTCACGCTGCTGCTGAGTGATACGCAGCGGCGAGAGCTGAATCCTGCCCTCGAGCACGCCGTTCAATGTGTGGTAACTGGCCTCCCACTGCGGTGGTGAAGAGGCCAGTGAATCGCCGAACAGGTTTACCCCGTCGGGACCATGGCGCAGCATTGCCTCGCCGTTGAGGAGGGTGCTGAGTACGCCATGTTGAGCTTGGTAGGTCAGCTCCAGCTGCCACGCTTGTCCCAAAAGCGGCGCCAGGCGAATACGCCCGGTCGAGGTCCACCACCCCTGCTCAACGTCCAGGCGCTGGATATCGATTTCGCCGCGTGCCTCCAAATCGGCGAGCGTACGCGCCATCTCTCGCTCGAACAGCCAGCTTGAGACGGCCTGGCCCACTAGCCAGACAAGCAACAGCACGACCAGCAACGGGACGATGAGCCGTTCCTTGCGCATAGCTTTCGCCTCCCTGTCGATTTCCTTGTGCCAGCCCGCTTACTCTAGGTAACTTAATGCAACCAGAGCCAGAGGTGCATCGTGCTCCAGGCATAGATGGCGGCCAGCACATCATCGATCATGATGCCGAACCCGCCCGCTACGCGCCGGTCGGCCCAGCGAATCGGCCAAGGCTTGAAGACATCGAAGATGCGGAACAGCACGAAGCCCCAGAGTGCCGCTTCCCATGAGAACGGTACGGCGGCCATGGCGATCCAGTAACCGACGAATTCATCCCAGACGATGCCGGAGTGGTCGTGGACCCCGAGATCGCGTGATGTCTTGTCGCACAGCCACACGCCCGCCATAAAGGAGACGGCCACCAGCGTGACATACCAGGTCAGCGGCAGCTCCGACAGCAACCAGTAGAAGGGAATTGCTGCCAATGTGCCAAAGGTACCCGGCGCCCAAGGCACTCCGCCGCTGCCCAGGCCAAAGGCGAAGAAATGCACCGGGCGCCGCCAGACACTCGGAGGGCAACGATTCATGACTCGCCTCCGCGGAAGTGCTGCCAGCCATGCGCGCCATCGAGATCGACGCCTGTCACTCCAGTCTCGGCACGCACCGTTCCGATCGCGGTCAGCATCAGGCCCTGCCCCGCCAGACGTCGCCGGGCCTCTCCCAGGAGATGCCCCGGCAGGCTCACCAGCAGTTCGTAATCGTCGCCTCCGCACAGCGCGGCGCGGTAGGCCGCCGCTTCGCCGAGAACCTCTCTCAGACCCGTTGCCAAGGGCAGCGCCTCGCGCTCGAGCCGCGCCCCCACGCCTGACGCGGCGAGGATATGCTCGAGGTCGGCAAGCAGACCGTCGGAAACGTCGATGGCAGCATGGGCCAGGCCGCGCAATGCCTGACCGGCCGCGAGCCGCGGGACCGGCTTGAGGTAGCGGGCCAGCAACGGATGGTCAAGGTCGCGCTCGCCGCGCTGCCAGAGTGCCAGCCCGCCGGCCCCACCGCCGAGAACCCCCGTCACGGCCAGCACATCGTCGGCGCGGGCTCCACCGCGTGACAGCGCCTCACCGACCGGCACCTCGCCCATCACGGTCACCCCAATGGCGAGTTCGCCGCGGGTCACATCCCCTCCCACCAGGGCCGTACCGCTCGTCTGGCACAGCGAGTGAAAACCGCTGGCGAAGTCCGCCAGCCAGGCTTCCTCGTCGCTTTCGAGCGCCAGCGCCATCAGGCACCAGCGTGGTTCCGCCCCCATTGCTGCGAGGTCACTCAGGCTCACCGCCAACGCGCGGTAGCCGATCACTGCGGCCGGCGCATCACCAGGGAAATGCACATCAGCCACCGAGGTGTCGACACTGACGGCCAGTTGCATGCCCGGGCGCGGGGCAAGCAGCGCACAGTCGTCACCCACGCCCAGCGGCACGCCGGCCTCCGGGCCGGGTGCAGCAGGCGTGAAATGGCGGGCGATCAGGTCGAATTCGCTGGCCACCGGAGGCACCTTCAGCCGCGACGCGCCCTGACCTCGGCGCTACGCAACCGGGCGGCCAGCTTGTCGAGAATGCCGTTGACGTACTTGTGCCCGTCGGTGGCGCCAAAGGACTTGGCGAGCTCGACGCCTTCGTTGATCACGACTCGGTAGGGTACGTCCAGCCGGCGGCTGAGCTCGTAGGCTCCCAGGCGCAGGATGGCCAGTTCGATGGGGTCGAGGTCTTCCAGGCGGCGGTCGAGCAGGGGCGCAACGGAGGCATCCAGGTCAGCGCGGAAACGCACCACGTTGTGCAACAGTTCGTGGAACAGGGCAAGGTCGGCGATCTGCATCACCTTGGCCCAGTTCTCGTGATCCTCGAGGTCGTCGTCGGGCAGTTGGCTGCGGAATTCGGCCTCGATGGCAGTCGCCGACTTGCCGGTCATGTGCCATTGGTAGAGCCCCTGCACCGCCAGTTCGCGGGCCGCGCGCCGTGCCTGCTGGCCTGCCGACGGGGCACGCTGCGGACGCGATTCACTCATGAAGCTTCTCCGCTCTGGTTGTCACCGAAACCACGCAGCAACGACACCATTTCCATGGCGGCCATGGCCGCCTCGGCGCCCTTGTTACCGGCCTTGGTACCGGAACGCTCGATGGCCTGCTCGATGGTGTTGACCGTCAACACGCCGTTGGCGATGGGCGTCTCGAACTCGAGCTGCAGGTTGCCCAGCGCCGCATTGCAACCGCCCGCCACGTACTCGAAGTGCGGGGTGCCGCCACGAATCACCGCACCCAGTGCGATCACCGCGTCGGGGCGTGCCACTTGCAGGGCGCGCTTCACTGCCAGCGGCAGCTCCCACGCTCCCGGCACGTGAACGATATCGATGTTCTCGGCATCCACGCCGTGGCGCACCAGGCTATCCACCGCGCCTTCGACCAGGCTGTCGACCACGTGATGATTGAAGCGCCCCACCACGATCACGTAGCGGCCGTCGACGTCGACGAAGTTGCCTTCCAGTTGAGACAGGGTATGCATCGGTAGTACCTGCTGAAAAATGGTCCCGCTGAGAACGACAGGGATCCTGCTGAAGTCGAGCAGGCCGGCAGCGCATGCCGGCCTCTTGTACATGGGAAGCGTGTCGGCTCACCCTTCGGTGGCCGCTCCCTCCTCGCCCGGCGCGATCAGCTCGACCACTTCGAGGTCGAAGCCCGACAGCGCCGAGAACTTCCACGGCGAGCTGAGCAGCCGCATGCGCCCCACGCCGAGGTGTCGCAGAATCTGCGAACCGGTACCGATGGTCAGGTAGTTGCCGGCACCGTCGGAATCGCTGGTGCGCGGCAGACGGCGGCGCTCCAGAAACACCTCCAGCTGGTCGCGGAAGTCCTGGTGTGGACGGCCATCGTCGAGCAGTACGAAGACGCCGTGCTCGACCCGGGCAATCTCTTCCAGTGCGCTGTGGGTCGTCCAGTTGCGGCTCTCGCTCTTCTGCAGACCCAGCAGGTCACGCATGGTGTCGGCCAGGTGCACGCGCACCGTGGTCAGGACGCCGGGACTCGGCTCCCCCTTTACCAGCGCGACATGGTGAGCATTCTGGATCCGGTCGTGGAAGACGTGCAGGGTCAGCTTGCCGACCGCCGTATCGACAAGCGTGGACTCCACCGGTTCGACCGTCCGCTCGTTGTGAATGCGATAGTGGATCAGGTCGGCGATGGTGCCCATCTTGATACCGTGCTCGGCAGCGAAACGCTCGAGCTCGGGGCGCCGGGCCATGCTGCCGTCGTCGTTCATGATCTCGCAGATCACGCCGCTGGGATCGAAGCCGGCCAGAGCCGCCAGGTCGCAGGCCGCTTCGGTATGCCCTGCGCGCCGCAACACGCCACCCGGCTCCGCCATCAGCGGGAAGATATGCCCCGGCTGAACGATATCCTCGGCACGCGCGTTACGCGCCGCGGCCACCTGCACGGTACGTGCACGGTCGGCGGCCGAGATACCGGTGGTCACGCCTTCGGCAGCCTCGATGGAGAGCGTGAACTTGGTGCCGAAGCCGGAACCGTTGTCGCGAACCATCAGCGGCAGCTTGAGGCGCTCGCAGCGCTCGCGAGTCATCGGCATGCAGATCAGGCCACGCGCGTGGCGCGCCATGAAGTTGATATGCTCGGCCTCGACCTTCTCGGCGGCCATGATGATATCGCCTTCGTTCTCGCGATCCTCATCATCCATGAGGATCACCATCTTGCCCTGCCGAATGTCTTCGATCAGGTCTTCGATGGGAGCCAGGCCCCCAGGGGAAGATTGCACGCTGGAATCTCCGAATGTCGATCGACTTGCTGGACGATAGTGCACCGCAACAGAACGTTGCCGACCATATCGCACCACTTGAATGGGCGTCAGAGTACATTGGCGCGGCTTCGGGCGCCAGTAGCGAGTACCCTCCCTCTTACCCCTGCCGGCGCTCCGGCCTCGCCGTGATCCGCCAGTCACGCCCCACGGCGCGAATGTCGAGAATCTCCAGCGGCCGTTGTTGAGCCATGCGCGTCAGCCCCGGCAGGGCGAACAGCGGACGGGCCTCGCCACCAAGCAGCGTCGGCGCCACGAACAGCTGCATCTCGTCGACCAGACCGACTTCCAGCATCGCCCCGGCCAGCGTGGCGCCGGTCTCGAGCAAGACCTCGTTGACCAGCTCCTGCTCGGCCAGATAACGCATCAGCGAAGGCAGGTCGACGCGGCCATCGTTGCCGCTGCGCAGCACCACCACCTCGGCACCGGCCGCTTCCAGACGCGCGCGGCGCTGAGGTTCGTGTGCCGACACGGTTGCCACCAACGTGCGACCCGGCTCACGCAGGCAGGCCGCCGCCTCGGGCAGGCGCAGCTGGGTGTCGACCACGACCCGTAGTGGCTGACGCGCAGCGATGGCCTCGGCATCGTCGAGGTTCAGCTGCGAAGCACGCACCGTCAGGCGCGAGTTGTCGAAGATGATCGAATCGACACCGGTCATGATCGCACTGGCAGCGGCTCTCAAGCGCTGCACCTCGGCCCGTGCATGAGGGCCGGTGATCCACTGCGACTCCCCGGATTGCATGGCAGTGCGGCCATCCAGGCTCATGGCCATTTTCATGCGGACGAACGGACGCTGGCGCGACATGCGCGAGACGAAGCCGACGTTGAGACGTTGCGCCTCCTCTTCGAGCACCCCGACCTCGACCTCTATTCCCGCGTCACGCAGCATGGCGATACCGCGACCGGCCACTTCGGGATTGGGATCCTGCATGGCGACGACGACCCGCTTGACGCCCGCCTCGATGAGTGCCACCGCACAGGGACCGGTGCGTCCGTGATGGGAGCAGGGCTCAAGGGTCACGAAGGCAGTGGCACGACGGGCCGACTCCCCGGCCATGCGCAGCGCATGGATTTCGGCATGCGGCTCTCCAGCACGCAAGTGCCAGCCCTCTCCGACCAGGCGACGGTTCTTGACCAGCACGCAGCCGACGCGCGGGTTGGGGTGGGTGGTATAGAGACCGCGGCGGGCAAGCTGCAGCGCATGGGCCATCCAGGCGGCATCGGTCGGCTGGGCCATAACTCTCCTGGCTAGTCGTCGGCGGTGCCCGGCGGAAAGCCGGGTTCCTGGGCGAGACGGTCGATCTCGGCACGAAACTCGTCAATATCCTGAAAGCGGCGATAGACCGAGGCGAAGCGTATATATGCCACCTGATCCAGGCGCTTGAGGGCCTGCATGACGACATCGCCGATGTCGCGTGCCTGTATCTCGCGCTCGCCACTGGCCCGTAGATGGTGACGAATCCGCTCCACGGCGGCCTCGATGGCCTCGGCACTGACCGGCCGTTTCTCCAAGGCACGCAGCATGCCGGCGCGCAGCTTGTGTTCGTCGAAGGTTTCCCGGGAACCGTCGGACTTCACCACCCTGGGCATCACCAGCTCGGCGGTTTCGTAAGTGGTGAAACGCTCGCCGCAATCGGTGCACTGGCGGCGGCGGCGCACCTGATCGCCTTCCGCCACCAGGCGGGAGTCGGTCACGCGTGTGTCATGGGCGCCACAGAAGGGGCAATGCATGATGTCGATCCGAAGGTGTAGCGGGGCGACGCGAGGCCGCACCCGGGTCACGAATTAGCGTGTTGACCCGGCATTGTACCCGCTCACCCGTCAACCGCCCAGCACCGCCCCAGACAGGCCGACCTGCGCTGCGCCCTCAGTGGTCGTGATTCATGATCCGCTTGACCGGCGCCTCGATCCGCTGGGCTTCGCCCGTTTCGAACCGAAGCTCGATCTCGACGGGCTCGCCCTCTTGCAGTGGCGCGGTCAATCCGATCAGCATCATGTGCAACCCACCCGGCGCCAGCGCTGCGCTGCCCCCGGCCGGGACGACGATCTGCGGCACCTGGCGCATCTGCATCACGCCGTCCACGTTCTGGTGATCATGCAGCTCCGCCACTTCCGCGGCCGGGGATTCCGCCGCTACCAGGACCACCTCCCGCTCGCCTGGGTTGCGCAGCGTCATGAAGGCAGCGGAGGTCGACGAACCGGGCGGTACCGCACGCACGTGCGCGTTCTCGACGACCAGCGGGTCGGCAACGGCGACGAACGAGATCAGCGAGAGGCTGACTGCAGTCAATAGCGAACGGGGCGACATCATCTCGTGGCTCCTTGTTCTGGTGTGGCAGCATGCGCCAGGGAAAGAAAAAGCAGCATACTATAGGGTTTCCGGCCAAGGTCGCCGGATGCGTCAACGCGACACAGCCGAGCCTTAACCGGCAGATAATGAAGTGCTGGCACACTGGCAACCCAGACCGAACTTGCACGCTCTAATCGCCAGCGCTGACAAAGGAGCCGACATGGCATTTCGACTTACGCTAGGTACCGCGCTGGCATTGACTGCCATCGCTCCATGGGCAACCGCCGACGACTGGCCGGCTCCCGTGCGTGCCCTCGTCGAGCAGGGGCTCGAGATTCACGGTGAATTCCAGGCTCCCGGCGACCTGAGGGGTTACGCGGCTAGTCATCAAGGCCGTGAAATGACCCTGTTCGTGACCGCCGACGGCGAGCATGCCATCGTCGGCACCCTGGTCGACGCCGAAGGCAACGACCTTTCCGAAGCCCCGCTGGACGAACTGATCCGCGCCCCCCAGGAGGGCGAGCTCTGGCAACGCCTCGAAGAGAGCCACTGGATCGCCGACGGCAGCGCAGACGCTCCCCGGGTGCTTTACACCTTCACCGACCCCAATTGCCCCTACTGCCATCGCTTCTGGGAGGCGGCGAGGCCCTGGGTGGAGGCCGGCGAGGTCCAGCTGCGACACGTCATGGTGGGCATATTGGCCCCTGACAGCCCGGCAAAGGCGGCAGCGCTGCTGGGCGCCGACAATCCGGAGACAGCCTTGCACGCCCATAGCAGCGGTGACGGTATCGCCCCGTCAGCCCAGCCCCGCCACATCGAGGATCAGGTCTACCGCAACAACCAGCTTTTCGACGAGTTGGGCTTCTACGCCACCCCGACCACGCTCTTCCTGCACGACGGACGCCTGGAGCGTGTGGATGGCATGCCCGACGAGGCGCGCCTGATCGAGATGATGGGCGGCGAAGCTCCCTGAGCCGGCTTGGGTCGAGCCCCGCTCGGCGCGAACCGAGCGGGGCTTCCAACGGCTTCCCTCAATCCTCCAGATACTCGAAACGCGGCATTCCGACGTTCCAGGGCCGAATCTCTCCTTTCTCCCCCGTGTTGCCATGGTTTCCCAGCAGGGCGCCATCATGCTCACGCTCGGTGCCGTACTGTGTGTGCTTGTGGAAGGTGTCTGCGAAGCGCTCACGCGTCTCCCTGACGTCACCGGTGTAGCGAGGATCCTGAGGCCGTTCCTGACTGGTGATGTACAAGGCGACGTCCCAGGCCTCCTGATCGGACAGGCTCATCGGTTGACCCAGCGGCATGTTGTGCTTGACGAAACCGGCCATGGTAAAGGTGCGCGAAATGCCTGCACCCCAGTTGTTGGAACCGTCGCCCCAGGGAGCCGGGAAGACGTACTCACCTGCCTGGTAGAGCCCTGAACCGTCCTCGCTGTGGCAGACCGCGCACTGCTCCTGGTAGATCTGCTCGCCGCGAGCATAGTCCGGCGCCTGCTCAGGCTCGTCGAGACGCGGGAAGCCCCGCCCGTATATCGGCTGCCCCGGGTACATGGGCACGCCGGTAGCCAGCCACTGGTGGTAAGCCGAAAGTGCCACCATGTCATCGCTGCCATAGATGGGTGGCGTGCCGTTCATCGAGTAGGCGAAGCAGCCGGCGATGCGCTCTTCCAGGTTGTTGACGTGCTGGTTCTTGCCGCGGAAATCGGGCAGTGTCACGGCAGCCGGCCATACCGGCCCGCTGAAAGGCTGGCGCCCCTCGCCCAGGTGACAGCTCGAGCAGTTCATGTCATTGAAGACGTTCACGCCGCGCAATTGCTGCGTATTGGTGAAAAGGTCGTAACCCCGCCGGATCACCTGTTTCAGCTCGGGATGCAGGTCTGCCTCCTCGAGGTCTTCCATGGTCGGCGGTACGTGCACCAGCTCGCCCTCCTTGGGAGCGGGATAACCCATTTCAACGAGGGTCTCGTACTCCGCCCAGACGCCAGCGCTCACGCCCCCCGCCAGAATGACGCCGGTCAGGGCCAGGCCAATCGATCTATTGTTCATGCTCTGTCCCCTTATTGTGCTGTCACTTTCTGGCTTGCGAGCCATGCCGCCACGGCGCGAATATCTTCATCACTCATGCGCTTGGCGATGGCGCCCATCAGGTTCTGCGGATCGTTGCCTCGTTCATTCGCTTGCCAGGCGTGAAGCTGAGCCTCGATGTAGCCAGCGTGCTGGCTGGCGATGCCGGGAAACGTGCTTCCTGCCCCCTCGTTGCCGGGACCATGGCAGCTCTTGCATGAGACGATATAGGCGTTCCAGTCGCCCCGCAGCGCCAGTTGCTCACCTCGCGCAAGCAAAGCCTCGTCAGCCTCTCCACCGCCCTCCGCCTCGGTAACGGGCAGTTGGCTGTAGTACGCTGCCACGTCGGCGATCTGCTGATCGTCGAGCATGTTGGCGAAGGGTTGCATGGTGGCGTTTTGCCGCCGACCCGCCTTGAAATCCTGGAGCTGTTTCGCGATGTAGCCGGCATTCTGGCCAGCCAGCCGCGGCCAGGACTCTGCTCCGTCGATGTGCTTTCCGCTACCATTCGCCTGATGGCAGGCCACACAGACGGCGGCGGCAGTCTCGCCGCGTTGCGGATCCCCCTCCTGAGCCACAGCCGGACCGGCCATGAGGCCAAGCATCAAGCCGAGGCGGACTGCGCTATTCACGGTCGTCATCTCGCATCACTCTCGTCGTTGTTATGGGTCCCTTGCGGGGCGTCTGGTCCGGGGTCGCCGGACTCTCCTGTTGCCGCACGAGCGGCAGTATCAGTCGAGCTTCGAAACTTTCCGTCGTGGGGCAGGTGAAGCTCACGCTGCCACCGAAGCGAGCTGTAATGGCCGCCACGATGGACAACCCCAGGCCACTGCCCTGCTGGGTACCGCTTCGCCAGAAGCGGCGTGTGACCTGGGTCAGCGAGCCGGGGTCGACGCCTGCCGCCTGATTACGTACCCGCACCTCGACGCCATGAGGTGAACCGGTGCCAGGCGGCACGGGGGCGACGCTCACGGTGACGGGCATATCGCAAGAGCCATGCCGCAAGGCATTCTCGAGGAGATTGCGCAGCGCCGTAATCGCCAGCTCACGCGGCATGGCCAGCTGCCAAGGCGGCCAGGTAAGGGGCAATTCGATGCTCGCTTCCCCGGTCGGGTCGACGTCCCTGCGAGCCAGGGCCACCACCTCTTCGAGCCAGCTCGGCACGCCATCGTCAAAGACCAGCCGGCCCTCGACCCGAGACAGCGTCAGTAGCTGATCGATGGTCCGGGAAAGGCGAACGATTCCCTGCTCGGCATGTTCCAGGGCCTTGCGGGAGGCTGGCCCCTCCAGGCGACGCGCCACCTGGAGGTGCGTCTTGGCCGCAGTCAGCGGCGTGCGAAGCTCATGCGCAGCATCGCTGGTAAAGCGTTGCTCACGGACAAAGGCGGCCCGAACTCGCGCCAGCAATCCATTGAGTGCTTCGATCAGCGGACGAATCTCGGTCGGCATACCTGAGCTGGAGACCGGTTCCATGGCATCGGGATGGCGCTGCGACAGGGCACCGCGAAGGTGCTCGAGGGGGGCCAGGCCGCGGATGACGCCGACCCATATCGCTACCAGACTTCCCAGCAATGCCACGACGAAGGGCACCACGGCTACCTTGATCACGTTGTCCAGCAGCAGGTTTCGTTCATCCATTCGATCCGCCGTGGTGATGATCAGGCCGTCTCGCTCATAGGTGAATACCCGCCAGGTGACACCGTCCGACTCGCGGTAGCTGTGCCCCTGCCCGCCAATGGCCAGAATGTTCTCCATGTCGGCATGGGTACGCGCCATGATCTCGCCACTGGGCGAATGTACCTGGCAGGCGAGACCTTCGATCGGCGGGATCGTCAATGCTTGACGATCTGCTGCCATCCAGACTTCCTGCGGAAGCTGAGCCGCCAGCGCCGCTACCATGCGCGCCGACTGGGCGAGTCGCTGATCGAGCGTGGCCACGAACTGGTCATGCAGATCGCGCAACAGCCAGGCGGCGGCCAACCCCCAAAGCAACACCAGGGTCAGCCCCAGGGTAAGCAACAACCTTGCCCGCAGGCTCATGGCACCGCGTTCCGCTCGACTCCCTGGCCGACACGCTCGGGCTTGCCCAGACGGAAGCCCACGCCACGCACGGTCTCGATCACCCCGCTTCCGAACTTGCGCCGCAGATGATGGATATGAACGTTCAGGGCGTTGCTTTCCACTTCCTCGTTCATGCCGTAGAGGCTGTCCTTGAGCTGGCCGGCGGACAGCACACTGCGCGGCGACTGCAAGAAGGTTTCCAGCAATGCCAGCTCTCGCCGAGACAGCTCTACTGCCCGCCCCTCCAGCGTGACCTCGCGGGTCGTCGGATCGAGGCACAGGGAGCCATGCTCAACCACGGCGCAGGAGCGTCCAGCGACACGTCGCAGCAAAGCCTGCAACCGGGCGACCAGCTCATCGAGATCGAATGGCTTGATCATGTAGTCGTCCGCGCCGACCTGCAGGCCCTGAACGCGCTCATCGACAGCATCCCGCGCCGTCAGTACCAGAACCGGCAGATCGACCCCCGACGCCCGCCACGCTTCGAGCAGCGTCAGGCCATCACCGTCTGGCATTCCGCGATCGAGTATCACCGCGTCGCTCGACACGGCTTCCAACGCCGAACGTGCCGAGGCCAGCGTCGACACGTGGTCGACCACGAAGCCATACAGGTCCAGGCCAGCGCGAATACCCGATGCCACCAGGTCATCATCCTCGACGAGCAACACATGCATAATGAAACCTCAAGCGTTGTGCGACACCTTGCCACGCCTGGATTAACGCGACGTTAAGAGGATGCAGGCGCTGCGCCCAGACTGGCGTCCATTGGTCGAAAAGGGCGCGTCCCTTTTCCCAGCCCAGCAAAGGGACCATGAGCATGGCCTCAGCGGCGAGCGGCAATCGCGCGTGCCAGGAACCAGCCCGCCACCATCGCCGCGAGCATGGCCAACAGCGGCGCGGTGAGCCCGGCGATGGAAGCGATCGCCGGCCCGGGGCAGTAGCCGGAGAGCCCCCAACCGATGCCAAACAGGGCGGCACCGCCGATCAGCCGGCCATCCAGATCCTGACGGGTCGGCAATTGGAAGGTCTCACCCAGCATGGGTTGCTCGCGACGGAACACGACACGGTAGCCAATGAAGGTCGTCACCACGGCCCCGCCGAGGACGAACATGAGGGTCGGGTCCCAGGCGCCGAAAAGGTCAAGAAAGCCCAGCACGCGCGCGGGGTCGGTCATGCCGGCAAGCGCAAGACCCAGGCCGAACAGCAGCCCGGCGATATAGCCCATGAGCGTCTTCATGCCCCACCTCCGATGACGTGCCGCACCACATAGACGGTGACCATGGCGCAGATCAGGAAGGTCACGGTGGCCACCATCGAGCGGGGCGACAACCGCGCCAGGCCACAGACACCGTGGCCGCTGGTGCAGCCGCTACCCAGGCCGGTGCCGACCCCCACCAAAAGACCAGCCACGAGCATGAGGCCTACGCCTCCTGCCGGCTGACCGACCACCTCGCCGGGTGCGCCGGCCACGTTGCCGAGACCTCTCCCAAGCGCCATGAGCAGCAGCGGGCCGCTGACCAGACCGAGCACGAATGCGATCCGCCAGCCGCTGTCACCCCTGGGCAGGGTGGTGACCAGACTGCCCACAATGCCGCTGATGCCGGCAATGCGCCCCAGCGTCGCCATCAGCCACACGGCCGACAGTCCAATCAGCACGCCACCGACCAGTCCTTGCAGACTTGCGCTCCAATCCACGTCTTTCCTCCCGTTTCGTTCAGAATCATTCGGCCCGAAGTGCCACCTGTGCCGGCCCTACCCCGGCGCACGACGTGCCAGGGGAGTCCGTTTCGCCGCGCAGGTAACGCCAGGCATCGTAGGTACTGAGAAACACCATGCCCGTCATGTCGCGACAGAAGTCAGTGTGCTTGAGCCGATCCATCACCGGCCCCTTGACCTCCGCCAGGTGCAGCTTGACCCCGGCATCCCGCAAGCGAGTATTGATCGCCTCCAGGCTCTCCAATGCCGAGGCATCGACCGTGTTGACGGCCTGGCAGGCCAATACGATATGGTCGAGTCTTGGCTCACGTGCCGCCAACGACATCACCAGATCCTCCAGGTAGCGAGAGTTGGCGAAGTAGAGGCTCTCGTCGACTCGCAATATGGCCAGGCGCGGGTCCGTCTCGACGCGATGTCGCTTGACGTTGCGAAAGTGCTCGGTCCCCGGCACCCGACCCACCACTGCACTGTGAGGGCGGCTGGTGTTGTAGAGATGCAGCGCCAACGACAGCCCCACCCCGGCGAGTATCCCGCTCTCCACCCCGTGGACTAGCGTCAGGCCAATGGTGGCGAGCATGGCCAGGGCATCGGAGCGTGAGTAATTCCAGGTATGCTTGATGGCCTTGAAGTCGACCAGCGACAACACCGCCACGATGATGGTCGCCGCCAGCGTGGCGATAGGCAGGTAGGCAATCAGCGGGGTCAGCAGAAGCGCGGCGACGGCGATGCCTACCGCCGTGAAGGCCCCGGCCGCAGGGGTTTCGGCGCCCGCGTCGAAGTTGACCACCGAGCGAGCGAAGCCCCCGGTGACCGGCATGCCGCCGGTCAGCGACGCGGCGATGTTCGACGTACCCAGGCCCACCAGCTCCTGGTCCGGATCAATGCGCTGACGCCGTTTGGCGGCGAGAGTCTGCCCCACCGAGACCGACTCCACGAAGCCAATCACGCTGATCAACAGTGCCGCCACGAACAGCTGGCTCCACAGACCGCTATCGAAACCGGGCAGGGTCAGCGGCGGCAAGCCTGCCGGCACCGCACCCACCACGGCCACGCCCTGCGCATCCAGGCCCAGCGCCCAGGTGGCCAAGGTAGTGACGGCGACGGCCAGTATCGGCGCCGCCTTGGACAGCATATCCGCCGGTCGGGCCGGCACGCCCAGCTTGTGCAGGCCAGGCTTCAGCCAGCGGCGCGCGACATAAAGGAACGCCAGCACGGTAAAGCCGATGACCAGCGTGGGCCCGTTCACTCCCCCCAGGTTGCCGCCCAGGCTGGCCAACTGTTCCAGCAAATTATGGCCGCTGGCGTCCACCCCCAGCACGTGCTTGAGCTGACTGATGGCAATGATCAACCCTGACGCCGTGATGAAACCCGAGATGACCGGATGACTGAGGAAATTGGCCAGAAAGCCCAGCCGGGCAATCCCCATCAGGGTCAGGATCAGCCCCGACATCAGCGCCAGCACCAGCGCCGCGCCGAGGTATTCCACCGAGCCTTGGGGGGCGATCTGCCCCACCGCTGCCGCGGTCATCAGCGATACCACCGCCACCGGCCCTACCGCCAGGGTGCGGCTGGTACCGAATATGGCATAGACCACCAAGGGCACAATGCTTGCGTACAGCCCCACCTCGGGTGGCAGACCGGCCAGTATGGCATAAGCCAGCGACTGGGGGATCAGCATGACGGTCACGATGACCGCCGCCAACAGGTCGCTGGACAAGGTGGCACGGCCGTAGCCTGGCAGCCACTGCAGGATCGGCAGATAACGCTTGGGGTTCACCCGGCATCCTCAGAACTTGTTGATGGGTACCTTGAGATAGACCTGACCGTTGTCCTCGGGCGGGGGCATATGGCCGGCGCGCATGTTGACCTGCACGGAAGGCAGTATCAGGCGCGGCATGTCGAGGGTAGCGTCGCGCTCGGTGCGCATCCTGACGAATTCCTCCTCGCTGACGCCTTCGTGAACGTGAACATTGTGGGCACGCTGCTCGGCCACGGTGGTCTCGTGCTGGTACTGCTCGCGCTCCGGCGCCTTGTAGTCGTGGCACAGAAAGAGTCGGGTTTCGCCCGGCAGCGCCAGCACTTTCTGAATGGACTGATAGAGGGTGCGTGCATCGCCGCCGGGAAAATCACAGCGGGCCGTGCCGTAGTCGGGCATGAACAGGGTGTCGCCGACGAAGGCGGCATCGCCGATGACATAGGTCAGGCAGGCCGGTGTATGGCCCGGCGTATGCAGCACTCGTCCTTTCAGGTTACCGATGCCGAAGGTATCGCCTTCCTCGAACAGGCGATCGAACTGGCTGCCGTCACGGGCAAACTCGGTGCCTGCATTGAAAGCCTTGCCGAAGACCTCCTGTACCACGGTGATTCTGGCGCCGATGCCGGTCTTGCCACCGAGCTTTTCGTGGAGATAGGGCGCGGCGGAGAGGTGGTCCGCGTGAACATGGGTCTCGAGGATCCACTCGACCTTCAAGCCCTCGCGCTGGATGAAGTCGATGATGGCGTCGGCGGAACGCACGTCGGTCCTGCCGGCGGCGTAATCGAAGTCGAGCACCGAGTCGAGAATCGCACAGGCCTCGCTGTCAGGATCCTGCACCACATAGCTGAAGGTATTGGTCGGCTCGTCAAAGAAGTGGGTCACGATCGGCTTGGACATGTTTGATCGACCTCCGTCGGTGTGGCTTCCGAGCAATGGCATGAATATAGCACAAGTTATGTTATATGCATATACCATCCAGGAATAAAAAGGACCGCCCCCGACCTTTCAGGCCAGGGTCCGCGATAAGCTTCAGAGCGACTTCTTGCAGAAGTACCAGTCGGTGTACTCGTAGCCCGGTCCCAGGAGCGACTGCGCATAAAAGACCAAGGAGAGAGCACCCGGCTACTTCCTGGAAAGCTTGCAAGTGTTGATGCCCAGCAGCTGATACGCCGGGCAGAAGTTGAACAGCCCGGTCGTCAGCGGCAGCACGCCGATCCAGCCCCAGACGCCGATCATGCCGGTCAAGGCCAGGCCGATCAGAACGGCACCGACCACGATCCTCAGAATTTTGTCGATACCGCCTACGTTGCTCTTCATAGATATCACCCCACGAGGTTGAGATTGGAAGCAATCGAACCGATAGAAGCACCTTTTAATTATTTTAAGATATATGCAAATAACCAAATACCCTAAGCATCGTAGCGCATTGCGGCATCGTTCACATGCGTCATGTGGCCGCATGACGATGTACATCAAGAAATCCAGCGGGAGAGGACTGAGCAGAGCCATTGCGGCCACAGCGCAAGCAAAAGACGCAACAAGCCTGCACGAGGCCAAGCTTGAGCAGCGCCTTGGGCGGGTGAAGCGAGCGACCGGCCATGGGATGGGAACCAGCGGCTATGCAGGTGGCTCGCCCTTTAGGCAATTCGCTGGTTGATGTGCCGCTATGAACTTATAGCTCGATACGATCGCCGAAGGCAGGTATCTCTGCCTCGATGCCGCTCTCGGCAAGGGCGGCCTGCAAGACGACCTGGGTTTGGGGCTCGCCGTGCACGAGATAGAAGCGGGGCTTGTCTCGGAAGGCTCCGGCCCAGCCGATCAACTGGCTCTGCCCGGCATGGGCGGAGAAACCGCCAATGGTATGCACCTTGGCCTTGACCGCCAGCTCCTGCCCCAGCACGCGCACCCGCTCGGCACCGTCGACGAGCTGACGCCCCAAGGTGCCGGCAGCCTGAAAGCCGACGATCACGAGCCGGGTGTTGGGCTTCTCGAGGTTGTAGCGAAAGTGGTGAACGATGCGGCCACCGGTGCACATTCCGGCGCCGGCGATGATGATCGCCCCGCCGTGGATGCGGTTGATCGCCATCGACTCCTCGACCGTGCGCGTCATGCGCAGGATCGGCAGGTACTGGCTGGTATCGCCACTGGCAGCGATATTGAGCACCTTGAGATCCTCGGCATCGAGACTCTTGCGCGCGCGATGGTAGAGTTCGGTGACCTTGATCGCCATGGGGCTGTCGAGAAATACCATCTGCTGGCGCAGGCGCCCCTCGTGGTAGAGCACGCTGAGGTGATAGAGAATCTCCTGGGTGCGACCCACGGCAAAGGCGGGAATCAGCACGTTACCGCCGCTGGCATGGGCTTCCTCCAGCACCTGGGCAAATTCCTCGAGCGTCTCCTCGAGAGGCCGGTGGTCGCGGTCGCCGTAGGTACTCTCCATCAAGACCACGTCGGCCTCGTGCAGGCGGACGGGCTCCTTCATCAGCACCGAGCTGGGGTTGCCCAGGTCGCCGGAGAACACCAGCCGCTTGGCCTGCCCTCCCGATGGCACGGTCAGCTCGACGATGCCCGAGCCCAAGATATGGCCGGCATCCTGGTAGACCAAGGTCACACCGCCGGGCAACGAGATGGGCTGACCGTAACCATGGGACTGGCACAGCGTCAGCGTGCGCTCGACGTCCTCCAGCTCATACAGCGGCTCGATCAGCGGCTTGCCGTGGCGCTTGCGCCACTTGTTCTCCCACTCGACGTCCTTGGCCATGATGAAGGCGGCGTCCTCCAACATGATGTCGAGCAAGTCCCGCGTGCCGCGCGTGCAGTGGATCGGGCCGGCATACCCCTCACGCACGAGCTTGGGCAGCAAGCCGGCATGATCCAGATGGCCGTGGGAGATCACCACCGCATCCAGCTGCTTCGCCAGGGCGCCGAACGGCACGGCATTGTCGCTATCCGCCTGCCGGCCGCCCTGATGCAGGCCGCACTCCAGCAGGATGCGGTACGAGCGGTCGCTACCTTCCACCTCGAGCAGATAGCGAGAGCCGGTTACTTCTCCCACGGCACCTTGGAACGTAAATGTCGACATCTGCCCCTGCCCCTTCGCTGTGGCCGTTACATTTTTCAGCATACTCGAAGATGAGTCTGAAGATGCAGGGAAAACATGGATCTGGGTCAGGTTTGGCTGCAGTCCGCAAGACGCAGCACAGACCGAAAAACGTCAGTCCCGGGCATGACATTCCTGCGCTGCATGGGGTTGCATCATTAGGGTGGAGACACATCGCCAAAGCTACTTAACATACAGAAACAAATGCCCACGTGTTCCATGGGAGGGCTGACCATGAGCTCAACGGAACAACCGGAAGAGCAGGACGGTCTGGTCACGTCCGACAACGTGGAGGAGGCGGAGACAGCCACCACCGTCCAGTTCCAGCAGGGTGTCGACGGCTATGCGGGGGTCGTCGATACCTATCTCCACGGGGGCTCCAAGGCCACCAGCCGGGCCGGGGTGACCACGCTCAACGTCGACAGCGACGACAAGGGCAACGCGGTACAGACGCTACTGCGCTTCGAGCAGATATTCGGCAGCGGATCC
>NZ_JAHYCA010000001.1:233094-912680 GCF_019430905.1 Billgrantia antri
CGACAGCGCCACGACCACCAAGGACTCGGCCGTCGAGATCGCCGTGCTGGCCAACGACAGCGACCCGGACGGCGATCCGCTGGCGGTGGGCAGCTTTACCCAGCCGACCAACGGCAGCGTCACCCAGAATGACAACGGCAACCTCATCTACACGCCGAACCAAGGCTTCGTTGGGAGCGACACTTTCACCTATCACGCCTCGGACGGCGAGCTGGTCAGTGATGATCCCGCCACCGTAACCGTCACGGTCGAGGAAGACGAACCACCGCCAGCATCCGGCACGCTGCAGTTCCAGCAGGGCCTCGACGGCTATGCGGGTGTCGTCGATACCTACCTCCACGGGGGCTCCAAGGCCACCAGCCGGGCCGGGGTGACCACGCTCAACGTCGACAGCGACGACAAGGGCAACGCGGTACAGACGCTACTGCGCTTCGAGCAGATATTCGGCAGCGGATCCGGGCAGATCCCGCTGGGCGCCACCATCGTCTCCGCCACCCTGGAGCTCAACACCACCGGCAAGGGTGACGGCGCCCGGCTGCACCGCATGCTGATGCCGTGGAACGATACCGATACCTGGAACACCTTCACCGATGGCCTCCAGGCCGACGGCGTCGAAGCCCATGCCAGCGCCGACCTGACCACCGGCTTCGTGCCCGCCGGCACTACCCGGCTCGACGTCACCGCCAGCCTGCAGGCCTGGGCCGACGGCACGCCCAACTACGGCTGGGCGTTCCTGCCGACGGGCCCCAACGGCTGGGACTTCCACTCGGCGGAGGGCAGTACGCCACCGCGGCTGATCGTCGAGTACACCACCGACGGCAGCGAGCCCGGCAATAACCCGCCGGTGGCCAACGACGACAGCGCCACGACCACCAAGGACTCGGCCGTCGAGATCGCCGTGCTGGCCAACGACAGCGACCCGGACGGCGATCCGCTGGCGGTGGGCAGCTTTACCCAGCCGACCAACGGCAGCGTCACGCTGAACCCCAGCGGCACCCTCACCTACTCGCCGAACCAAGGGTTCATCGGCAGCGACAGCTTCACCTATCGCGCCTCGGACGGAAGTCTCCAGAGCGATTCGGCCACGGTCATCGTTTCCGTCGAATCCGGCATGCCCCCGCCTATTCCGCTGGAAACCTCTTATATTGCGACCGAATTCGGCACCGACCACCGACGCAATTTCGAGCACACCAATGCCAACAAGAGTTTCTTCCATGCCGGTACCTGGTGGGCCGTGCTACCGGAGCAAAGCGGCTGGCACGTGTATCGCTTCGACGGCACCCTACCCGAACCAGGCACGATGGGCGGGTGGTCGATAGCGAGCCCGACCATGATGACCAGCGGCCGCCGAGCCGACATCGCCTGGAATGACGCGACCGATACGCTGTACGTGCTCAATTTCGGACCCACCGAATCGACGCCGCATCTCTACGCCATGACATATGACACCCAGGCCGAGTCGTTCGCCGTGTCAGCGGAGATCAAGCTAGCCGGTTCGGGCGGCAAGCTGCCGGGGGTGGAATGGCAGCGCAATCCCGACATGGCGCTGGGAATGGATCAGAACGGCAATCCGCTGGTGGCCATTATCGGCCCCTCTGAAGCGGGCGGCGAACAGGGCTTGAAGCTGGCCTACCCGACCTCGAGCGACCTCTCGGCCTGGAGCGTGGTGGACATCGATGATGGCCCCACCACCGTCTCGGCCAGTAACGGCGACAACAAGGTCGACTTCGTGTCCTTCCAGTTGAACGGCGTCGACCATGTCGGTCTCGTCTACGGCGACAGCACCGCGAACGCCTGGAAGTTCGCCTCCCAGCCAACCTCCGCGACGCCGAGTGACTACGCCGACGGCTGGACCATAGAGCAGATCACCGACCGCGTGCCCCTGGACGATCATCTCGCCGTGGTATGGACCGGCAGCACCCTCGTCATGACCATGAAAGACGACACGGATGCGATCTGGTTGGTCAAGGGCCTGCCCGGCGCCTGGGAGGAGCCGGTACTGGTGCATGCCGCCTCCCACAAGGCCAGCCGGCCGACCCTGGCCTATGACGAAGACAATGACTTCATCTATGTCTTCTACCAGGAGAACGCCGTTAGCCCGTATGGTGATATTCACTTCAAGGTCTCGCAGGTCGCCGAGCTATCTTTCGACACCGCCTCCCCCGGTACGCGAATCCTGACCAGCGGCAGCAGCGACGAGAACATGATCGACCCGCAGACCCCCACACATGCCGTCGGAGAAGCGACCGGCGACAAGTTCTTTCTGTTCGCCCGCAACGCCGAGGCCAAGGAGATCTGGTACAACGACTTCCAGCTTGACGACGACATCTTCCTCGCCTGAGCACCGAGCTCGTCATGCCTCGCGCACTGCCCGGGCAAACATGTCGGTGAGCGGCTTGAGCAGATAGCTGGCGAAGGTACGCTCACCGGTGCGGATCATGACTTCCGCCGGCATCCCCGCCAGCAGCTGCATGTGGCTGTCCAAGGCCTGTCGCCCCGTGTCGGACACTTTCAGCCGAACGCGATAGAACCGCGCATCGGTCGCCTCGTCGACCTGGCTGTCGGCACTGACATAGACCACTTCAGCCAGGCTCGAATAGGTCTGGCGCTGGTTGAAGGCGGTAAAGCGGATCTCGGCCGCTTGCCCCGGGTACAGTCGGTCGACATCGCGTCCGGGCACGCGCGCTTCGATGATGAAGCCATCGCCTGCCGGTACCAGGTCGAGCAGCGAATCGCCCGGACGCACCACGTCGCCATTGGAATGCACGCGGCGTTCCACCACCGTACCGGCCACGGGTGCCCTTACCGTGGTTCGCAGAACCTGATCCGACAGCGAGATGATGCGCTCCTCGGCTTCCGATACCCGCGCCTGGACGTCGCGCAGCTGCTCGCCCACTTCTTTATGAAATTCCTGAATTCGAACCTCGCGCAGCATGCGGTTCTCGCTCAGTTGGGAGCCCAACCGACCGATCTCGGCACGCCGGCCGGCCACCTCGCCTTCGAGTTGCAGCAAGTCGCGCTCGACCTCCCGCAGGCGCAGGTTATCGACGAGTCCCCTGGCATAGAGCCCGCGCAAATCGTTCTCCTCGGCGCTTAGCGAGGCTAGGTGACGCTCTCCCAGCCTTACCGTCTCCTCCAGCCCTTCGATCTGTCGTCTTAGTTGTATGACCTGCTCGTCCAAGGCGTTCAGGGCACCGCGATGGGATTCCCGCCGCGCGACGAACAGTGCCTGTTGCAGGGCCAGCACCTCTTGAACCCTCGGCAGGTCGCTCGTTGCAAGTTCTTCGGGAATCGACAGCGTTGCATTTCCTTGCTGCTCGGCCAGCAGACGCAGTTCCGTGGCCCGGTGAATGAGGTATTGAGAGCGCATGATCTGCAATTGGCTGCGCGCCTGGGTGTCGTCGAGCACGACCAGGGGCTGGCCTGCCGTCACGCTGTCGCCATCCTCCACCAGAATCTCCCGCACGATACCGCCTTCGAGATGCTGAACCGTGCGCCGATAAGACTCCGCCGCCACGTACCCCGGCGCCACCACCGATACCGAGAGTTCCGCGGTAAAGGCCCAGCCACCGAAGCCCCCCAACCCCAGCAGCAGCACCAACAGGCCAAGGCGGTGATAGCGTCTCTCGTCGAGGGGAACGTGCGGTGGGGCCAATGCCGGCGCCGAGCCTGTCCCCCCGTATGGCTGGTCGTCTCGTGCCGTCGTCATCTTCGCCTCTCCACGGGTGGCGCCGCCTGGCGCGGCTGCGCCTCGGCGGCCGCACTGGGCACCGGCTTGATTGTCAGGCTTGCCATTACCTCTTCACGCCGGCCGAAGCGCTGCATCTCACCATCGCGCAACAGCAGCAGCCGGTCCATTCCCTTCAGCACGCTGATGCGATGGCTGATCACGCACAGGGTGACGCCCTCCTGCTTGAGCGCCGACATCGCCGCCGCCAGGGCCTTCTCTCCACGGTCGTCGAGGTTGGCATTCGGCTCGTCCAACACCACCAGCACGGGGTCTCCATAGAGTGCGCGCGCCAAGGCAAGGCGCTGACGCTGCCCCCCTGAGAGGCCGCTGCCGGAAGCGATGAGGGTGTCGTAGCCATCGGGGAGGGCCAGGATCATCTCGTGGACGCCCGCCTTGCGCGCCGCTGCCACGACCCGGATCGAATCGACCTCGCCGAAGCGGGCGATGTTCTCGGCAATGGTGCCATCGAACAGCTCGATGTCCTGGGGCAGGTAGCCAATGCACGGGCCCAAGGCGTCACGCTGCCAGCTTGCTATATCGGCTCCGTCGAGTCGCACCGTACCCGCCGACACGGGCCAGATGCCCAGCATGACCCGAGCCAGGGAGGATTTGCCGGCGGCACTCGGCCCGATGATGCCGAGGTGCTCGCCGGGTCCCAGCTCGAAGTGGATGTTGCTCAGCACCGCAACTCGGCCTCCCGGCACGCTTGCGGTCACGCCCTCCAGGCGCAGCCGGCCGCTTGGCCGTGGCAAGGGCATCCGCTCGGGCTCCATCGGTACCCTGAGCAGCAACTCCTCGAGACGGCGGTAGGCGCCACGAGCGGAAATGAAGCCCCTCCAGGTACCGATCATACGGTCGATAGGGGCCAGCGCTCGCCCCATGACGATGGAGCCGGCGATCATCATCCCCGGTGTCAGTTCTTCGCGCAGCACCAGCCAGGCGCCCAGTCCCAGGATCAGGGATTGGGCCAGCAGGCGCAGCACCCGTGCACTGCTGGCCAGCGCCTCGCCGCGATCGCTGGCCCGGGACTGCCCCGCCAGGTAGCGCCGGTGCCGCTGCGACCAGCGCGCCAGAATGCCCGGCAGCATGCCCATGGCATGCAGCGCCTCGGCGTTGCGCAGGTTGGCGTCGACCAGTTCGTTCGCCTTGATCTGTTCGATGGCAGCCCCGCTCAGCAGCGGCTGGGTCAGCTTCTCCCCCACTGCGGTCAGCGTCAGCAATACCAGGCCGGACAGCGTGGCGAACAGGCCAAGCCATGGATGGAAGAGAAAGAGCACTGCCAGGTAGACCGGTACCCAAGGGGCATCGAAGAAGACCAGCAGCCCGTTGCCGGCAAGGAACTGGCGCAGGGTAGCCAGGTCGGTGAGCGGCTGAGCCGACTGCCGGCTGCCCGTCAGCAGGCTGTGCCGAAACATGGCCTGGCACAACCTCCCGCTGAGCTGAAGGTCCAGGCGATTGCCGATACGCACCAAGATGCGCGAACGCACCAGCTCGAGCAGCCCCATGATGAGGAACAGGAAAACCACCACCAAGGTGAGCATCAGGAGGGTCTCGCCGCTCAGGGTAGTCAACACGCGGTCGTATACCTGCAGCATGTAGATGGCCGGCACCAGCATCAGCAGGTTGACGAAGAGGCTGAAGAGCCCCACCGAGGCAAAGGAACCCCGACAGGAATGCAGGGCATGGTGAAGCTCCGAGGCTTGAGGTATCCGGACCATTGCGGGTCACCGAATGAAGAAGACGCCAACCCAACCTTCATTACAAAAAAGATACATACCGTTTCAATCACGGTAGCACGCCACGCGCACGTCACCACCAAGCGTGCAGGAAAATGAACCTAAAAGGTTGATGACGCTAAGCCTTTAGGCTGAGCAACCGAGGCATCGGACCGCCTACCTCAAAAACGACGACGCCTCGTGCCGTCACCGGCACGAGGCGTCGGGATGCGTTACCGCCGGATTCAGCGATAGACCGGGAAGCGGGCGCAGACGGCCTCGACCTTGCCCTTCACCTCGGCTTCGATGGAGGCGCTATCGTCACCCTTGGCCATGGCGTCGAGGATGTCGCAGATCCAGCCGGCCAGTTCGCGGCACTCGCCCTCGCCGAAGCCGCGGGTGGTTACCGCCGGGGTGCCGATGCGCAGGCCGGAGGTGACGAACGGGCTCTGCGGGTCGCCGGGCACGGCGTTCTTGTTGACGGTGATGTGAGCGCGACCCAGGGCGGCATCTGCATCCTTGCCGGTCAAGCCCTGCTTGATCAGCGAGAGCAGGAACAGGTGGTCTTCGGTGCCACCGGAAACCACGTCGTAGCCGCGCTCGATGAACACCCCGGCCATGGTCTGGGCGTTCTTCACCACCTGCTGCTGGTAGGCCTTGAACTCGGGCGCCATGGCCTCCTTGAAGCACACTGCCTTGGCGGCGATGACGTGCTCGAGCGGGCCGCCCTGGATGCCGGGGAAGACAGCGGACTGCAGCTTCTTCTCGATCTCGGCATCGTCTTCGGCAGAGAGAATCAGGCCACCGCGCGGGCCGCGCAGGGTCTTGTGGGTGGTAGTGGTCACCACGTGGGCATGGGGAAGCGGGCTCGGGTAGATACCGGCGGCCACCAGGCCGGCAATGTGGGCCATGTCGACCAGCAGGTACGCTCCCACGTCATCGGCGATCTCGCGGAACTTCGCCCAGTCGATGACCTGAGAGTAGGCAGAGAAGCCGGCGATGATCATCTTGGGCTGATGTTCGCGGGCCAGACGCGCCACTTCCTCGTAGTCGATGCGCCCCGTGTCGTCGATGCCGTACTGCACGGCATTGTAGTGCTTGCCGGAGAAGTTGGGCTTGGCGCCGTGAGTCAGGTGACCACCCGCGTCGAGGCTCATGCCCAACACGGTGTCGCCCGGCTTGACCAGCGCCTGGAATACGGCACCGTTGGCCTGGGAGCCGGAGTGGGGCTGAACGTTGGCGTAGGAGGCACCGAACAGCTGCTTGGCATAGTCGATGGCCAGCTGCTCGACGATGTCGACGTACTCGCAGCCGCCGTAGTAGCGCTTGCCGGGGTAGCCTTCCGCATACTTGTTGGTCAACTGGCTGCCCTGGGCCTCCATCACCCGGGGGCTGGCGTAGTTCTCGGAGGCGATCAGCTCGATGTGTGCTTCCTGACGGGCGAGCTCTTTCTGCATCGCATCGAACAGGGCGTCATCGAAACCGGCAATCGTCATGTCACGGCTGAACATCGGCGGGAAACCTCGCATCACGGGGAGAATCGGGATGCGCCATGATACCCCAGGCCATGACGGCTTTCACATGAAAGGCCGTCATGGCATCGTGCAGAAATTCTCATGCTGGGTTTAGTTAGGAAACGCTAGACAAATCGACGAGCGAGATGAAGCGCAAGGCGCACGGAGCACAAGAACCGGAACATATGGGGAATATGTGAGGATTCTGACCGGGCTGGCGCTCCAGCACCGCGCAACGCAGCGATTCGCTCGCGCAGGCATTTGTAAGTGTTTCCTTAGCGTGTCTCGACCTTTACGTTGAGCTTGTCGACCACCCCCAGCGGATCGGTTTGGTAGCTGGCCACGCTGCTCTCGGCGGGCAGGTTTAAGCGAACTTCCAACTCCTCGGCGGAACCCTCCAGCAGTTCGACCAGCCCCAGCAAGACCGCTTGCGCCTCCGGGCCGAACATCATGCCGAGCCCCTGGGCCTGGGTGCGCGCCTGCTCGACGTACTGTGCCTCGGTCATCCCTTCCATGGCTGCACCCAGGGTTGCCAGACGAGCAAACAAGCCCGCGTCGGTGAGGCTCAGCCGCATGTCTCCCCCCAGCAAGGTCGCACGCTCCAGCCAGTCGGGGTCGGCGAAAGCATCGGCCGGCGTCACCCCGGCCGGCAGTCGCACCGGCAGATTGACGTCGAACAGCAGACGCAACGCGTCCTGAACATCGATCTGGCTATCGCTGACCAGCACGCTGTGCTCGCCCTTCTCCTGCCAACTACCGAGAAGGGCGGCGTCGAGCCGTAGTTCGCCGCTGCCGTCGGTCAGCACGTTGCTAACCATGCGCAGCTGGGTACGCTCCTCTTCGGGCGCCAGCTCGATCATGCGCGCCAGATCGAGCTGAAGCCCCTCGAGGCGCATGCCGCCCTTGCCATCATTGAAATCACCATCGACGTCGAGCATGGCCAGGCTGCCGACCAGTTCGCTGGCATCGACGTCGAGATCGCGCAGCAGCAACGACGCCAGCGTTTCTTCACCTTCGGTATCGAGCCCGGTCAGTTCCTCGAGACGCAGCGAGGCCAGGGTGAAGGAGCCCGAGCCAATCTCGTCCAGATTTTCCGCCGCCCCCGCCACGCCGGTGATCTCGAGCATGCCGATGGCGTCGTGGGTCAGCGATTCGCCGCGCACCCGCTCGATGGTCATGCGCCCTTGGCCGTCCTGCAAGGGCGTGTCGAAGAAGAGTTCCTCGCCCAACTCCGAGGCCAGTTCGAGCACGATGCCGTCGATGGCCAGGCTGCCGAGACGTACCTCATCGGGAGCCAGTTCCGCATGCAGCGGGAAGACCGCGTGCGAAGGTTCTCCCAGCACGATTCGCTCCGCACTCATCAGCGTCAGCTCGGTGAGGCTGTCCTCGATGCGCAATCCTTCCAGCGTCACCTCGTCGGGGGCGTCGTAGTCGCCGCTGACGATATAGCGATCGATCACCAGACGCTCGCCCTCCTCGGCCTCGAAGACGATCTCCTCGGCGGTCACACGGGATCGCAGCATCCCGCTCGAAACCTCGCCCAGCGAGAGGTTGCCGCCTGCGCCGAACAGCGCCCGCAGGTCGGCCTCGAGCCGCTCTGCATCGGCGGCTACGGTAGTACTGCCGCCCATGAGCGCCACGCAGGTCAGCAACTGGCCCAGGCGAGTCACCGAGGAGTTAAAGGCTTGCATGAACATCACCTCCTGTGAATGCATAGAAACCGGAGTGGCGATGTCAGCCAGCGCCACGCTTACACAGTGTAACCTTATCGGTAGTGCAGTTGTGGCCTCGTGCAAGTCGCTAGCCAATGCCGGTTCAACGCATTGGCCAGCGCCGCCGGTCAGGTCAGGCCTCCCCCAGCAGACCGAGACTGGCCGCCGGCGCCTCCCGGCGCAGTCCACGCGACAAGGCGTGGCCGATGGCTCCGATCAGCAGCGCGCCGCCCAGCGGCAGCACCAACCACAGCCACGGATGCAGCCGCGGAGCCAGATCGAGCCAGGCCACGTAGATGCCGGCAACGGCCAGCTCGGCCAGCAGTGCGCCCATCAGGCCGCTGGCCAGGCCGAGAATGGCGAACTCGGCCCCCTGCACGCGGGAGATCAGGCCACCGCCGGCGCCGAACACCCGCAGCAGGCCGCTCTCATGCGCGCGCGCCGGACGGCTCACGGTCAGTGCCGCGTAGAGCACACTCACCCCGGCCAGCAGCACAAAGGCCAGCACCAGCTCCACCGCTCGGGTGACCTGGGTCACCACGTCGCGTACCTGGGCCAGGATAGCGTCGATGTTGAGCAGCGATACGCCTGGGAAGCCCTGCACCAGTCGGCGCAGTGTCTCGCCCTGCCCCGCCTCGAGGTGGAAGGCGGTGATGAAACTGTGGCCGAAGCGCTCCAGCACCCCGGGTGGGAAGATGACGAAGAAATTGGGGCGGAAACTGTCCCAGTCCAGGTTGCGCAGACTCGTCACCTCGCCGACCACCTCCTCACTGCCGATAGTGAAGGTCATCTGGTCGCCGAGAGCCAGCCCCAGGCGTTCGGCCAAGCCGTCCTCGAGCGAGATCGGCACCGTGACCTCCCGGGGCTCGGCATCCACTGCTCCGAGCCAGCCAGTCCCTGCCTGTGCGCTCTCCAGGTCATCGAACCAGCGGCCGGCCACCACCCGGTTGCCCTCCGGCAGTTCGGCCTGCCAGGTGAGGTTGAGTTCACGGCGCAGCGAGCCGTCACCGCGGGATTCCACCGGCACCGCTTCGCGTGCCGGCTCGCCGTTGATCGCAGTGAGGCGTCCGCGCACCATGGGATAGAGCGCCGTGCGGTCGTCGGCATTGGCGTCGAGGGCGTCGATGAATGCCTCGCGCTCGCCGGGCTGGATGTTGATGGCAAAGTAGTTGGGCGTGTCCTCGGGGAGCTGGGCCTGCCAGGTGGTAAGCAGATCCCCGCGCACCAGGGCAATCATCGCCATGGCGAAGAAGGTCACCGCAAAGGCGAGCAGCTGGCCCAGGCTGGCGCTACGTCTCCTGGCCAGCTGACGCCCTCCCAGGCGCACGGCCTGGGACAGCTCGCTGCTACTGCGCCCCTGCGGCAGGCGAGACGCGAGGCGCAGCACCAGGCCGAGCAGCAACGCCCCCAGGCCCCACAGCACTACCAGCATGACCAGGCCGCCGACCAGCAACGAGGCCGCCAGGTCGATATCGCCGGAATAGAGCCACAGCAGGCCGCCGAAGACCAAGCTGGCCACCAGCACGACCAGCCAGGCCGAGGCCGGCAGCGGATCGAGCTCGCGACGCAGCACCTTGAGCGCGCTGACACGCTTGAGCCTCAGCAGCGTCGGCCCGGCGAAGCCGACCAGCACCGCCAGCGCCGTCAATATGCCGAGCCACAGCGGCAGCCAGCCCGGCGGCGGTAGGCTGAGCGGCAGGAACGCCGTCAGCAGAGCCAGCAGCGCGGCCTGACCTGCCAGGCCCAGCAGTGCACCCAGAAACGACGCCGCCAAGGCCAGCCACAGCAGCTGCAGGGCAAACAGCCAGGTCAGGTCGCGCTGGGAGGCACCGAAGCAGCGCAACAGCGCCGCGGTGTCTAGATGTCGCTCGACGTAGCGCCGCGTTGCCATGGCCACCGCCACACCGGCCAGCAGCACGGCGGCGAGCCCGGCCAGGCTGAGGTACTTCTCGGCGCGTTCCAGAGCGTTGCCAAGCCCCGGGCGGTCGCGCCTGACATCGCGCACATCGACCCCTTCACGGCGCAGCCGCTCGATCAGCGGACCCAGTTGCTCCAGCGCCTGGGGTGGGCCGGCAGCAAGCAGCTCGAACTCCACCCGCGCCCCGGGTTGCACCAGGTTGGTGGCGTCTAGATCATCGAGATGCATCATCAGACGCGGGTTGAAATTGGCGAAGCCAGCGGACTGATCCGGCTCGCGCTCGACCAGGCCGGTCACCGTCAGCTCGCCTTCGCCGACCTGGATGCGATCGCCCAGCTCGGCCTCGATCAGCAGCGCCAGGCGCGGCGCCAACCAGGCTTCGCCGGGAGCGGGTCCGTGGGCCAGGGTCTCGATGCCCTCGCCGCGGTCGACGTAGATCTGGCCGTAGTGGGGATAGATGCTATCGATCACCTTGAGGCTGGCCGGCTGGAAGGCGTCACCGAGACTGACCATGGTCACCATGTCGACCTGGTCGCTCAGCGTCATGCCAGCTTCCTCCAGGGTGCGACGTAGCTCGTCATCGAAGGGACGCCCCTGCTCCAGCACCAGATCGCCCCCGAGCAGCTGCCCAGCCTGGCGGGTCAAGCCCCGGTCCAGACGATCGAGGAAGAAGCCGATCATGGTCGAGGCAGCCACCGCGAGGGCCAGGGCGACGAACAGCGCACGCACGTCGCTGGCACGCAGGTCGCGCAGCAACCCGCGGGCGGAGAGCCGCAGCAGGTTGGTACCGGCTGAGCGGTTCGGCGTCCGGCTCATGCGCCCACCTCGTCGCGCACGAGCTCGACCAGCCGCCCCTCCTCCAGGCGCAGGCAGCGATCGCAGCGCGCCGCCAGGGCGTGATCGTGAGTCACCAGTACCAGGGTGGTGCCGGCCTCGCGATTGAGCTGGAACAGCAGCTCGATGATGCGCCCCCCGGTGGCCTGGTCCAAGTTGCCGGTAGGCTCGTCGGCAAAGACAAGTTCGGCGCCGGTGACGAAGGCCCGCGCCAGCGCCACGCGCTGCTGTTCGCCGCCGGAAAGCTGCTTGGGCAAATGATCCAGGCGTTCGCCGAGCCCAACACGAGCCAGCCAGTCGCGCGCCCGCGCCGCGGCATCGGGTAGCGGCGAAAGCTCCAGAGGAAGCAGCACGTTCTCGAGCGCCGTAAGGGTCGGCAGCAGCTGGAAGTTCTGGAATACGAAACCGACCCGGCCGGCGCGCAGCCGGGCACGACCGTCCTCGTCGAGCTGACCCAATGTCTCGCCAAACAGCTCGAGCTCGCCGCCACTCGGTTCGTCGAGCCCCGCCAGCAACCCCAGCAGGGTCGACTTGCCCGCCCCGCTCTGCCCGAGGATCGCCACGCTCTCGCCGGGGAACACTTCGAGCGTCAAGCCACTCAGAATGGTGAGCCGCCGCTCTCCGCTCACGACCTGCTTGCTCAGCTGCCGAGCATGTAGAATCGGTGTGGCATCACGCCTTGAGCCGGACGTCGTGGCGGGTGCTACAGCATCTCGAGTCGAGGAGTCGGACATGGTGAAAGGTTTCCCCATTGGTGTGAACGGAGTGTGCCGAGCCAGGCAAGCCCAGCGGCGATTAAGCTTCGCTGGCTCAGCCTGCGTCATACTGCTCGCCTTGATGCTGGCGGCCTCGGCGGCCCTGGCTGCAGAGCGGCCAATCGTGCTGGTCATGGGCGACAGCCTGAGTACCGCCTATGGCATCGAACGGGAAACAGGCTGGGTCCGCCTGCTGGAAGAGCGGCTCGACGGACACGCACGGGTGGTCAATGCCAGCATCAGCGGCGAGACCAGCAGTGGCGGTGCGAGCCGTCTCCCCGAGCTAATCGGACAGCACGACCCCGACATCGTTCTGCTAGAGCTGGGCGGCAACGACGGCCTGCGCGGCCTGCCGCCGAGCCAACTGGAGGCCAACCTGGCCGGCATGATCGAGGCCAGCCAGAGCGCCGGAGCAGAAGTCCTGCTGCTCGGCATCGACATTCCGCCTAACTACGGGCCGGCCTACCGCCGCGCCTTCACCGACGTATTCGCCCGCCTGGCCGATAACTACAATACACCGCTGGTGCCCTTCCTGCTCGAAGGGGTAGCGCTCGAGGAGGGCATGATGCAGGACGACGGCATTCACCCCACCAGCGACGCCCAGCCGATCATTCTCGACAACGTGTGGCCGGAACTGGCGCCGCTGCTGGAAGGCAATGGAGTGGAGCTGGCCGAAGCGGATCGGGAATGACACCACCAGTGCCAGAGGAATGAGTTCAACTCTTTTCGAGCATCAGCTGCTCTCCTGAGCCGCAGTCACCGGCGCCTTCTGCCACTGCTGCAGGCCGAGCCCGCCGAGGATCAGCACCAGTCCGACCAGGGTGGAGACGAGGATCGGCTCGCCCACCACCAGGTGGAGCAGCAGCAGCGACACCGGCGGCGACAGGAAGATCAGGTTCGAGACCTTGGCCGTGCGCGACACACGATGCACGGCCAGTTGCCACAGCACGAAGGCGATACCCATCTCGAACAGGCCGACATACACCCCGGCGCCCAAGGTCGCCCAGCCGTGCCAGGCAAAGCCGGGACCCAGCAGCATCAACAAGGTGAGTACCGGCAGGCCGACGCCGAAGTTCTGCCACTGGGCGACCAATGGCGGGCGGGCGTCGCGCACGTTGAGCAGCCAGTAGAGTGCCCACAGCAGGGTGGAAGCCAGCGCCAGCCCTACCCCCAAGGGGTCGGCAAAGTCTACGTTCAGCACCTGTCCCCGCGTGGCTATCACCCATACGCCCGAGTAGGCGACCAGCCCCGCCAGCACATCGATGCGGGTGAGCCGCTGCCCCAGAATAGGCACCGCGAGAAAGGCCATGGCAAGGGCCCAGGTGTAGTTGAGCGCCATGGCTTCCTGGCCCGGCAGGCGGTCGTAGGCACCGAACAGCACCAGGTAGTAGGCTACCGGGTTCATCAGGCCGGCCCAGGCCGCGGTGCGCCAGCCTTTACGCAATGCCTCGCCGAGCAGGCCCTGGCGAACCACCAGTGCGCCCATCAACAGCCACGACACCAGCGACGCCAGCCACATCAATTCCAGCGGCGACATGTCGACCAGGGCCACCTTGAAGGCAGTGGCCACGGTCGACCATAGCGCCACAGCGCCCAACCCGAAGAGCATGGCCTGGCGATCCTGGCTCGATACCTCCGTGCTCGTCGCTGCCATCTTCATCGGTCAATGTGTCCCAGGTCCCGCTCGGGATCGAGCCGGTCGCGCACGCGCTGCTTGAGCTGCTTGCTGTCGGGGAAGCCGCCGTCGCGCTTGCGCTCCCACAGCGATTCATCGTCGTAGAAGATTTCGAAGTAGCCCCCATGGGATGGCACCAGCGCGACCTCTTCCAGCTCCTCGCCGAAGGTGGAAAGCAGCTCCTGGGCCAGCCAGGCGCTGCGCAGCAGCCACTGGCATTGGGTGCAGTAGTGAATGCGGATGCGTGACATGCGGACACCCTGTCGCAACAATGGAGTGGTGATGATAGCAGCCAAGGAGCCTGAATGGCCGAACGCGAGATCAGCCAGTCGCGTCTCTACGAGTGGTTGACGGGCGACGACGACAGCCGCATGTGCCAGGACATCCCCGACGCAGCCTGTCGCGAGCAGCCGCATAACTTTTTTCTTCATCTGTCCGCCGCCTTGGGCAACAAGCTGGCCGACGAACTCTCCAGCGCCAGGTTGGTGCTGCCTTGGCTGCTCGGCGTAATCGGCGCTCCGCTATGGATGATTGGTCTGCTGGTACCGATTCGAGAGTCGGGCGCGCTGCTGCCGCAGCTGTTCGTCGCCGGCTTGATTCGCCTCAAGCCGCAGCGCAAGTGGGCCTGGGTGGTCGGCGGGGTCGTCCAGGCACTGGCCGCCGCGATTCTCGCGCTGCTCGCGCTGTATGGACAGGGCGGGCTCGGCGGTACCCTGGTGCTGGCCACGCTGATCGTTCTGTCGCTGGCCCGCGGGCTCTCCTCCATCGCCACCAAGGACGTGTTGGGCAAGACCATCGCCAAGGGTCGGCGCGGCAACCTGATGGGCTGGAGCGGCAGCGTCGCCGGTGCCATGACGCTGGTTGCCGGCGGCACCCTGATGCTGTTCCAGGATCGTCCTGGCGAGCTGGCCCTCGCAGCCCTCCTGGGCATTGCCGCACTGGGCTGGCTACTCAACGCGGCATGTGCGGCACGCATCAAGGAGGAGCCCGGCGCCGTGGAGGGAGGCGAGAACGCCTGGAGCAGCATCAAGCTGGGGCTGCGCCTGCTGCGTGACGATCGCGACTTCCTGCACTTCAATCTGTCGCGCTCGCTGCTGCTGGCCAGCGCCTTGTCGCTACCCTACGTCGCCCTGCTCGGCCAGCAGCAGAGTGGCACCGAGCTGGGCGGCCTGGGTGTGCTCATCGTGGTGTCGGGGGTGGCGGGCATGCTGGCCAACCCGTTGTGGGGCAAACGCGCCGACGCCTCGAGCCGTACCGTGCTGCGCGACACCGGCCTGGGGGCCGCAGCCTGCTGCCTGCTCGGTGCCGGTATCGCCTGGCTGCCGGGCGAGTGGACGCAAACGGTGTGGCCCTATGCCAGCGTCTATGCTCTGCTCGTCATCGTCCACGCCGGCGTGCGTCTGGGGCGCAAGACCTATCTGGTCGACATGGCGGGTCACGCTAGGCGCGCCCTCTATGTGGCACTCTCTAACACCCTGACCGGAGTGATCATGCTGCTGGTCGGCGGTGCGACCGGACTGCTGGCGCAATGGCTCGGCACCGACTGGCTGCTGGTGGTCCTGGCCGCCATGGGCCTGGCCGCTGCCGTCTCGGCCGCACGCATGCCGGAAGTTGAGTAGCCCCTGCGTTGTCAACGTGGCGCAGGCTAGCCATGATGTAGCATAGTCACGTTGTGTTACCGCCACGTCTCAGCCAGGAATGCTTGAATGAAACGCGCCCCATTGATCAGCCCGGAACTGCTCGAACGCATCGTCGATGCCTCGGAAGACGGTATCGTGGTCGCCGAGCAGGAAGGTGACGAGAACATCCTCATCTACGTCAACCAGGGCTTCGAGCGACTCACCGGCTACAGCACCGACGAGATCCTCTATCAGGACTGCCGCTTCCTGCAGGGCGACGATCGCGACCAGCCAGCGCTGGCCACTATCCGCAAGGCCCTGAGCGAGGGGCGCCCGTGCCGCGAAATCCTGCGCAACTACCGCAAGGACGGCACGATGTTCTGGAACGAGCTGTCGATTACCCCCGTCTTCGATGCCGACGACAACCTGACCTATTACATCGGTGTGCAAAAGGACGTCACCGAGCGCATCGAGGCCCAGATGGAGCTGGAGCGGCTCAAGGCCGAGCATGGGCTGCCCTGACAAGGCCGGACACGGCAAAAAAAACATCGCGGAGGGGTTGCTCTCGAGGCCTAGCGGAGATATACAGCCGTCAGGTGCCAGCCATTGGCGCCGATGGCGCTTCAGGTCCGTCGCTTCGGACGCGAAGCGAATGTGCGATACGTCGATCGCCGAGCGGTCGACACTGGGCCATGGGAGGATTTTCGCATGAGCCATGAACCCCTTGTCAGCGACACTCACGACGACGACCAGGACTTCCTCGAAGCGGTAAACGACGACGAGTACGTACGCCCCCGCGCCTCCAGCCGCGCCGACACCCTGCGCGCACGACGCCGCGTCGAGGCCCTGCTGGAAGAGCGACGCCTGCAGCGTGCCATCGAAGACGACTGGATGCTGATCGGCGAAGAGGAAGAGGAAGAGTAGGCAGCACTCCCCCGACACGAGGCATCCACGGATGCCTCGTTCAGTATGTCAATCCTCACAGCACGCCATGCCGCGCCACATGTGGCGTCAAGCACGGCAGCACTGGCCTTTGCCCCGCCCGGCCACTATCATCGGGGCCACTGAAACCCTCAACTCCAGTGGAATTCCATGGCGCAATACGTCTTCACCATGAATCGGGTGGGCAAGGTCGTTCCGCCCAAGAAGCAGATCCTCAAGGATATCTCGCTATCCTTCTTCCCGGGTGCCAAGATCGGCGTGCTGGGCCTCAACGGTGCCGGCAAGTCGACGCTGCTGCGCATCATGGCCGGCGTCGACAAGGAGCACGAGGGCGAGGCGCGCCCCATGCCGGGTATCAACATCGGCTATCTGCCTCAGGAACCCCAGCTCGACGACGAGAAGAACGTGCGTGAGACCGTGGAAGAGGCGCTGGGCGAGATCAAGGAGGCACAAGCCAAGCTCGACGCCGTCTATGCCGCCTATGCCGAGCCGGACGCCGACTTCGACGCCCTGGCCGCCGAGCAGGCGCGCCTGGAGAACATCATCGAGGCCGCCGACGCCCACAATCTCGAGCGCAAGCTCGAAGTGGCCGCCGAAGCGCTGCGCCTGCCGCCGTGGGAAGCCCGGGTAGGCAACCTGTCCGGGGGCGAGCGCCGCCGCGTGGCGCTGTGTCGCCTGCTGCTCTCCAACCCCGACATGCTGCTACTCGACGAGCCCACCAACCACCTGGACGCCGAATCGGTGGCCTGGCTCGAGCGCTTCCTGCACGACTACAGCGGCACCGTGGTCGCCATCACCCACGACCGCTACTTCCTCGACAACGTGGCCGGCTGGATCCTCGAACTCGATCGTGGCCATGGTATCCCCTTCGAAGGCAACTACTCGCAGTGGCTGGAATCGAAGGAGAAGCGCCTGGAGCAGGAGGCCAAGCAGGAGGCCTCACGGCAGAAGGCGATCAAGCACGAACTGGAGTGGGTACGCTCCAACGCCAAGGGCCGCCAGGCCAAGAGCAAGGCACGCCTCAACCGCTTCGAGGAGATGCAATCCGGCGATTTCCAGAAGCGCAACGAGACCAACGAGATCTACATTCCGCCCGGCCCGCGCCTGGGCGACAAGGTCATCGAGTTTCACGGTGTGTCCAAGCGCTTCGAGGACAAGCTGCTCTACGAGGATCTCTCCTTCAACGTGCCCAAGGGCGCCATCGTCGGCATCATTGGTGGCAACGGCGCCGGCAAGTCGACCCTGTTCAAGCTCATCACCGGGAAAGAGCAGCCGGACAGCGGCGAGGTGGTGATCGGCGAGACCGTCGACATCGCCTACGTCGAGCAGCTGCGCGATGCGCTGGAAGATAAGCAGACGGTGTGGGAAGCAGTCTCCGACGGTCAGGACATCCTCAACATCAACGGCTACGAGGTCTCCTCGCGTGCCTACGTCGGTCGCTTCAACTTCAAGGGCAACGACCAGCAGAAGTTCCTGCGCGACCTCTCCGGCGGTGAGCGCGGTCGCCTGCAACTGGCCCAGACCCTCAAGCAGGGCGCCAACGTGCTGCTGCTCGACGAGCCGTCGAACGACCTGGACATCGAGACGCTGCGCGCGCTGGAAGAGGCCCTCCTGGCCTTCCCCGGCTGTGCCCTGGTGATCTCCCACGATCGTTGGTTCCTCGACCGTATCGCCACCCATATCCTCGCCTTCGAGGGCGATTCCCAGGTGGTGTTCTTCGAGGGCAACTACACCGATTACGAGGCGGATCACCGTAAGCGGGTCGGTAGCGATACGCCGCATCGCATGAAGTACAAGCGTATCGACGCCTGACCGCTGCTATCGGGTCAAGCGACGAGGCCTCGCCACTCTGGCGAGGCCTCTCTCGTTACGGGTTCATGGGTCGCTGCAGGATCGTCAGCGCAGTTCGTACCTCTCGCCTCGTCGCGTCAAGGGCGTCGGCCGGTGACCAGCGAGACGATGAACAGCACGATAAAAAGAAAGAACAAGATCTGCGCGATGGTGGTGGCCGCCCCGGCGATACCGGAAAAACCCAGCACCCCGGCGATGATCGCAATGATCAGGAACAGCATGGCATTACCGAGCATAGGAACCTCCTTGGTTCATCCAGGCGCCATCCTTCGGCACCGCGTCCATGGTCCTCTTAAGCCTTGCGTGAGCCCGGGGAAGCGTCAAGTTACCATCGGTGAGTCGTTGTAACTCAATCCCGCTCAACCGACCTCAGTAGAAGCCCGGCTCGCCCCGCGGACGAGTCTTGAAGCGACGGTGCAGCCATAGATACTGCTCCGGATGCTTGCGTATCGCCTCCTCGATGAAGGCGTTGACACGTGCGGCATCGGCTACCTCGTCGCCACTGGGAAAGTCCTCCAGCGGTGGCCGCCACTCGATGGTGTAAGTGCGGTCATCAGGATTGCGATGGAACATCAGCGGTACCACCGGAGCCCCCGTCATGCGCGCGATCTTGGCCGTGAGGCGGATCGAGGCCGCATCGACGCCGAAAAATGAAGCGAACACGCTGGCGTCACGACCGAAATCCTGGTCGGGCGAATACCAGACGCTGTGGCCCGCCTTGATCCGCCGCACCACGCCGCGCAGATCGTGACGGTCGATCGCCTCACCGAAGATGCGGCTGCGCGCCCGGGTCATGAAACGGTCGAATAGCGGGTTGTTGTGGGGCCGATAGACCACGTCGGCAGGAAAGAAGAGCGAGTGGAAGGCGCCGCCGAGGTCGAGGGTCGAGAAGTGGATACCGATGATGAGCACCCCCTTGCCTTGCGCCTGGGCCTGGGCCAGGTAGTGGCCGTTCTTGCTGGCGACTCGATGGCGTAGGTGGAGGGGATCGCGACACCAGGCGGTGGCGGTCTCGAGCAGGCCGATGCCGTTGGCGGCGAAGGTTTCCTTCACCAGCCGGGCGCGCTGAGCCGCATTCAGCTCGGGAAAGCACAAGCGCAGGTTGGTCTCGACGATGTGACGACGACGCGGGATCAAGCGCCAGGCCAGCAGCCCGATACCGCGTCCGAGGGCGAGCTTCACGCGCCATGGCAGCCAGGCCCCCAGCCACATGCTGCCGATGGCCAGCCATGCTGGCCAGAACCGGGGGTGGGCGAAGGAGGCGGGCCAGTTTCGCTTGGACATACAGAATTCCGTTCGGTCTAATTCGGGCAGCGATCGCCCACCCTCAGGCAGGCGGCGTATAGCGTCTGGGAACTCGTGGCAGGATGCCGGTCAGCAGCGTGTAGCTGATGGTGTCGCAATGCCTTGCGACCTCGTCGACGGAGAGCACCGCTCCATGACGAGACCTGCCCCACAGCACCACTTCGGTGCCGATGTCAGCCTCGGGGATATCGGTGAGGTCGACCGTCAGCATGTCCATCGAGACCTTGCCGGCGATCGCCGTTCGTTGCCCCGCCACCAGCACCGGCGTACCGTCCGCGGCATGCCGATCATAGCCGTCACCGTAGCCGCAGGCCACCACCCCGATGCGCGACGGCCGGGACGCCTGCCAGCGACCCGCATAGCCCACCGGCTCGCCTGCCGCCAGGTCGCGCACGGCGATGATCTCGGAGCGCAGGGTCATCACCGGCTCGAGTCGGTGGCTCGCCTCGTTGGCCCGCTCGAGGGGATCGCTGCCATATAGCATCACCCCTGGGCGAACCCATGCACCATGCGCTTCTGGCCATGCCAGGGTCGCCGGGGAATTGGCCAGGCACAACGGCGCATCGAGTCGCCTCGCCAGGGCCTGCATGCAGTCGAGCTGACGCTGGAAGTACTTTGAGTCAACGGCATCGGCCGTGGCAAAGTGACTCATCAACAATAGGCCAGTGGCACACGTCGGCGCGGCGGCCAGGCGCTCCCAGACTGCCGCCGCCTGGTCAGGAGGAAAGCCCAGCCGATGCATGCCGGAATCGACCTTGAGCCAAACGGGAATGGGCTTGGCCGGTCGGTAGGCCAACAGCGCGCTCACCTGCCACTCGCTATGGACCGCCATCCACAGCCCCAGCGCCTCGACGCGAGCCAGCTCGTGCGGCTCGAAAATGCCTTCGAGCAATACGATCGATGATTCGATGCCTCCTTCGCGCAGGGCTTCCGCCTCTTCCAGGCAGGCGACGGCGAAGGCAGGCGGCCGCCGCTCGGCAGGTAGAGACTCCAGCGCAGCGGCACAAGCGACGGCACCATGACCGTAGGCGTCGGCCTTGATCACGGCCACCGCCCGGCTGTCACCGGCCAATTCACGCGCCAGCGAATAGTTGTGACGCAGGGCGCCGAGATCGATCTCGGCGAGCAAGGGCCTGGCCATGACATTCTCTCCACTTGGCGAAATAGCGCAAAATTATGTTTCAAACTCCTCGCTATTACACGAAGAAAACCACCGACTTATCGGTGGTTTTCGATATAAGAAACTCAAATCAACTCTATATTCAGCAAATCATCAGGAAGGCGCCTGGGGCCGCTCGCCAATGTTCATGACGGGATCGGGGTTGGCCTCGTCGGGCAGATCCAGCAGAACACGCTCCTCCTCGGAGAGCCAGGCATTGACGGCCTGGATCGAGTCCGGCCCGAGCAGCCCCGCCTGCTGCTGAAGCTGCAGCAGCCCAAGAATGTAGTCGTAGCGCGCTTCGGCATGTTCGGCAATAGCGTTGAACAAGTTCTGCTCGGCGTTGAGAACGTCGACGATGTTGCGCGTCCCCACTTCATATCCCGAACGCGTCGCTTCCAGCGCGCTCTGATTGGAAACGATCGCCTGGCGACGGGCCTCGACGGTTTCGACATCGTTATTGACGCGGGTAAACAGGGAGCGCACCTGCTGTATGGTGTCACGCCGCTGTGCCTCGAAATCGTACTGGCTGGCCTCCAGCAGGAAGCCGTTCTGGCGAATCTGTGCCTGGGTCGAGCCGCCGGTGTAGAGCGGCAGACTGGCACGCAGGCCGACCTGGCTTTCCGACTGATGATTCGTGCCCGTGCGATCGCTGTCCGACCAACCGTAGTTGGCGAAGGCCGACACCACCGGCTGCTGACCGGCCCTGGCGATGTCGACATTGCTGCGCGCTACCTCGATACCGGCCTCTGCCGCCAGCACGAGGGGATTGTTGGCCAGGGCCAGCGCCACCCACTCCTCACGATCCGCCGGCTCGGGAGGCGCAATCGGCACCTCGTTCTCCAGCGCTTCGATGCTGTCGTAGCGATGTCCGGTCAGGCGCTCCAGGGCCTCGAAGCTGACCTGCATGGCCCCTTCCGCCGCGAGGCGCTGGGCGCGCGCCAAGTCATAGGTGGCCTGCGCCTCGTGAACATCGGTGATTGCAATCAGCCCCACCTCGAAGCGCTCCTGCGCCTGCTCCAGCTGACGCTCGATGGCAGTCTCCTGGGCACGCCGTGCGCTCAGGACATCGTGAGCCCGAAGGATCTCGAAGTAGGCATCGGCCACGTCGAACAGCAGCTGCTGGGTTGCCGCGTCGACCCCCAGGGCATCGCGATCGATCTCGCGCTCGGCTCGCTCCAGCTGGGCACGGCGGCTAGGGTCGTACAGCGCCTGCTCGGCATCGAGGTTAAGGCCCGCGCTGTTGACATTATCGTCCTGTTCGGCCAGCCCCGGTATGGCCGCTTGCCCTCCACCCTGCCCGAACGCCGAGCCCGTGGCGCTCGAGTAAGTGCGGGTATGCGCCACGTTGCCACCCACCGAAACCTGGGGAAGCAGCGCACCGCGCTGTACGTCCCGCGCGGCTTCGGTGGCGCGGAAACTCGCCTGGGTGGACGACAGCTCGGCATCATTGGCCAGGGCATCCCGGGCGATGGTCCAGAGATCGGCAGCCTGTGCCTGACCGATCATGAGGCAACTGATGACAGCGGCCAGTCCCCGTGGGAAGCGGCGTGCGAAAGGTGGGCGAAGCATGTGTTCTTTTCCCCTTTTCATCCCTGCATGGTAAGGAGGCTAATGATATCCTATCAGCATGCAGAAAATATGCAGCCGACCCTTGGGTCGGCTGCCATTTCTTCGTCGTAGGGCCTACTCGTTGAAGATGTTGTCCATCGAGAGCCCTTGCTTCTCGAGTACCCGGCGCAGCTTCTTGAGCGCCTCCACCTGGATCTGGCGAACCCGCTCCCGGGTCAGGCCGATCTCGTCGCCGACCTCCTCCAGGGTGGCCGCCTCGTGGCCGCGCAGCCCGAACCGGCGTACCACTACCTCCATCTGCTTCTCAGTCAGTTCCGCCAACCACTCGTCGACGTGCTGCTTGACGTCGACGTCGACCAGCGACGACTCGGGGCCCTGCTCATTGTCGTCGGCCAGGGTCTCGATCAGTGGCTTGTCGCTATCGCCACCCATGGGGTAGTCCACCGAAGAGACCCGTTCGTTGAGCCCCATCATCTTCTTCACCGCCTCGACCGGCTTGTCGAGATGATCGGCGATCTCTTCCGGCGTGGCCTCGTGATCCAGCTTCTGGGTCAGCTCGCGCGCTGCCCGCAGATAGATGTTGAGCTCCTTCACCACGTGGATCGGCAGACGGATGGTGCGGGTCTGGTTCATCAGCGCCCGCTCGATGGTCTGGCGGATCCACCAGGTGGCGTAAGTGGAAAAGCGGAAACCGCGCTCGGGGTCGAATTTCTCCACGGCACGGATCAGGCCGAGATTTCCCTCCTCGATCAGGTCGAGCAGGGTCAGCCCGCGGTTGAGATAGCGCCGGGCGATCTTCACCACCAGGCGCAGGTTGGACTCGATCATTCTCGCCCGGCCCGCCGGGTCACCCTTCTGCGCCAGGCGGCCGTAGTAGACCTCCTCTTCGGGCGTCAGCAGAGGCGAGAAACCGATCTCGTTGAGATAGATCTGGGTGGCGTCGAGGCTATGGTGGTAATGCTTGTCTTCACGACTCAACGCTTTCTCGAAGGCGGCGTCATCGTCACTGGTTGCAGTGTCCGAATCCGTTTCGAGGTCCTGGTCGGCCTCGGTGACGTCATCGAGATCAACATCCTGAAGGTCCCGTTCAAGCATGCTCATCGGTTGCTACCCCGTGGTTTCGTCCTGAAATGCCTGTTGCTCTGGCATGGCTCACAGCACGCAGAGTTCTATTTGTTATGACTCCTCACGGTGCCCATCGGCACCCATGCCCACCTGTGACGCTCCGACGGCAACCGCGATATTGACTAGCGTTCCGGCAGGAACTTCAGGGGGTCCTGAGGCTGGCCATCCTTGCGCACCTCGAAGTGCAGCCTGGCGCTTTCGGCATCGCTATCACCCATCGTGGCGATCACCTGACCGGCTTCGACCACATCGTTCTCCGTCACCCGGAGGCTGTCGTTGTGGGCATAGGCGCTCAGGTACTGGTCATTGTGCTTGAGCAGGATGAGGTTGCCATAGCCCCGCACCCCGCTGCCGGCATAGACCACGATACCAGGTCCGGCTGCTCTGACAGGTTGCCCCTTTTGCCCGGCGATATCAATGCCGGCGGTTATGCTGCCGCCTTCACCGAAGCGACCGACCAGCTCACCGTCTGCGGGCCACTGCCAGGGGACCTCTGCTACCGGTGTATAGCCGCGACCATTGCTCTCGGGCTGGCGTTCAGGCTCCCCCGCCACCTCGGTGCCCGCATCCTGCGGTTGAGCTTCCGGTTGCGGCTCGGGCTCGGGCTCGGGTTGCACGGCGGTGGCTGCTTCGGGCTCGACGCTGGGCTCCGGCGGAGTCTGCGGCTGGCTTTCAGGCTGAGTCGGGCCCTCGGCAATGCTCTGCGCCCCGGCTATGGCAGTATCACTGGGAACGCCCTCCTCCGCGGAGAGTGGCTCGGCCGTCAACCTCCGGTTACGCTCGATGGCTTCTTCGTCGGGCAGCAGCCAGTCGTCATCCCCCGTTTGAGCCGCCGTGCCGCCGCCGAGAGCCGTCGCCGTCGCGACCTGGCCTTGCCCCAGCTCACCCGAGCGAGACTCCCCGGACGACGCCGCCGCAGCGTCGCTCAGACGTAGCTGCTGGCCGGGTTGGATACGGTAGGGCGGGCCGATCTGGTTGAGCCTGGCCAGATCGCGATAGTCCATGTCATGGCGCCAGGCGATACCGTACAAGGTATCGCCGGCCTCGACCGTATAGTGGCTGGCCGGAGTACTTTCGCGGCTCACCGACAGGTCGCGGACCTGGGGAGTGGAATACTCCTGTTGAGCGGCACAGCCAGCCACTGCCATGGCAACGGCCGAGACGAGAAATACCTTACGCATTGGAGCCCTCCTTCTTGTCAGACGATTTGCGAGAGCCGTTGTCGGCCTTGCCAGACTCCCCGCCCCGCGAATGGCGACCCAACGCCAGGACCAGCACGCCACCGGCCGCCATGGCGATCACCACGGGAACCAGCAGAGCAGGCTCCCCGGTCAGGTTGGCGTAGTCGCCGGGTGTCAGATAGCGGTACTCGAGCGGGATCACCTGCGACTCGGGCCCGAGCTGGTAGCGTATCAGCTCCCGCCAGGGCCACAGTACCGGCAGCGAGCCGACGATGAAGCCAATCAACAGCTGCAGTGTTGCGGTGTGGTGGTAGCGCAGCAGCCAGGAAAGCAGCCGCGAGAAACCGAAAAGACCAATCAGGCAACCCACCGCGAAAGTCGAGAGCAGCGCCAGATCGAAGCTCCGGATCCCCTGCATCACGGTGCCGTAAAGCCCCATGGTCAACAGCAGGAAACTGCCGGATACGCCGGGCAGCAACAAGGCGCTGATGGCTATGGCACCGCCGACAATCAACACCAGCGAGGGACTACCCAGCTGTGTGACCAGCGGCATCAGCGACGGCAGTCCATGAGCCAGCAACAGGCCCAGAACCAGCGGGATCAGGTGCCAGAGCTTCCAGTCGGCGGGATGACGGCTCACCACGATGGCCGAGGCCGCCACCAGGCCGAAGAAGAAGCCGTTGAGCAGCAACGGGTAATCGTCCATGAGCCAGACGACCAGATGCGCCACGCTGACCAGACTGGCCCCGATACCGAGCAGCAGCGGAATGGCAAAGGCCAGATTGAGATGGGCGAAGAGCGCCGCCAGGCCACCGCGTCGCCAGGCCGTGAAAGCACTAGGACCGAACTGCTTGATGGTATGAATGAGTTCCTCGTAGATGCCCGTGACGAAGGCTATGGTGCCACCGGAGACTCCGGGCACGGCATCGGCCGCCCCCATCCCGGCCCCCTTGAGAAAGGTACTGAATTGTCGCTTCAACGAATCACTCCTTGCAGCAGCGGCACGAAGCGTACGCGCTCGAGCCGCTGAACCTCATGTTGAGCCCCCATTCGGCGCACCCGGGTCAGCCACTGTTCGCCGTCGGGGTCGGCCAAGGGCAGAATCATCACACCCGCTTCACTGAGCTGCGAAATCAGCAGCTCGGGCAACTCGTGGGCGCAGGCGGTGAGCAGCACGACATCGAACGGCGCCGCCTCCTGCCAGCCGTGTCCGCCATCGGCCAGGCGCAGGCGCGCGTTATGCGCCTGCAACAGGCGCAACCGCTTCGCCGCCCGGTGATGCAAGGCATTGATTCGTTCGACAGACCAGAGTTCCGGCACCAGGCGGGACAGGATCAGCGTCTGGTAGCCGGAGCCGGTACCGATCTCCAGCACCCGCCCCGGGTTTTCCTGCATCACCAGCTCCGTCATCCGCGCCACCATCCACGGCTGGGACAAGGTCTGGCCGTGGCCGATGGGCAACGAGGTATCCTCGTAGGCGCGGTGAGCCAATGCCTCGTCGAGAAAGAAATGACGTGGCTCTGCGGCCATCACCCGGAGGACTCGTTCGTCGGCGACCCCTTGCCTTGCCAGGCGCGCCACCATGCGGTCGCGGGTTCGCTGCGACGTCATGCCGACGCCGCGCAGCAGTTCGGGTAATCGTTCAGGTGAATGCATCCAGCCAGCCCTGCACATCTTCGATGGCCGCACGCTGCGTCAAGTCAGTCTGCAGCGGCGTGATCGAAACATAGCCCGCCTCGATGGCGGCAAAGTCGGTATCGGGACCATCATCGGCATTCTCTCCCACTGCCGCAATCCAGTAGCGCAGGCGGCCGCGAGGGTCACGCACCTCCATGGGCCGCTCTGCCGGGCCGCGGTAGCCCATCCGAGTGACGCGAAAGCCCTGGATCTCCTCCCAAGGCAGGTCCGGCACGTTGACGTTGAGCAGGCTGCGAGGAGGCAGCGAGAGCTGGTCGGCCGCCCCTACCAGGCTCGCCGCCACGCGTCCGGCGGTATCGAAGTAACGTGAACCCACCAGCGACATGGCGATCGCCGGCATGCCCAGGTTACGCCCCTCCATGGCCGCCGCCACGGTGCCGGAGTAGAGTACGTCGTCACCCAGGTTGCCACCGTGGTTGATGCCGGAGATCACCAGATCGGGGCGCTCGTCCCACACGCCGTTGACCCCCAGGTAGACGCAATCGGCCGGGGTGCCATCGACACAATGAAAGCCGTTGTCCAGCGACGTGAGCGCCAGGGGCCGATTGAGGGTGAGTGAATTGCTGGCACCGCTTCGGTCGCGGTCAGGCGCCACCACGCGCAGCCGGGCATGGGGCGCCAGGGCGTCGTACAGAGCGTGCAGGCCCGGAGCATGCACACCGTCATCATTGGAAAGCAGAAGTCGGCGCATCCGATCAGGCCTCCGTGGAAAGCGTCAGAGTGGGGTGGTCGATGAGTTCACGCAGCACTGCCGTGGCGAAACTGCCGCGCGGCAAGAGGAAGTCGAGCCGAGCCTCCCTCCCATCCCTCTCGAGCCGCGGCTGATCCAGGCGCATGCGCAGGGCACGCCGAGCCATGCGGACCCCGGCCCGCTCCAGGCCTTGGCAGAGCACAGCATGACGCTCGGCAATGGCGTTCTCGTAGTACAGCGCATCGCCCCTGGCGAGGGACGTGCCCACGCCCCACAGCACACCGGACGGATGCAAATCTAGCCTTGCGGCCCGCTCGCCAAGCTCGGCATCCACGGCATCCACGGCATCCACAGCGAACTGGCTCGCGGTGCCGTCGAGTATCGCCACGTCACCCGACACCAAGTGCCGCCAGCTGCCGTCCGACACCCGCAAGGCCGTGAGCTCATTGAACAGGTAGCTGCGCGCGGCCGAGAGCAGCATGCCCTCACGATCGTCACGCTTGCGCCAGCCTCGCGCCAGCAGCGACCGGGCACGTATCAGGTTACGGCCTGCCGGACCAAAGCGCTGGGGGCCAAACAGATTGGGTACGCCATGTCGACACAGCCAGGCCCAGCGCGCCTCGAGTTCGTCGTTTATGGCCGCCCCCGAAAGACGCAGCTGGAAGCGGTTGGCCCGATGTACGCCACGCTTGAGCTTGCGCGGATGGCGAACCTGCTCCAAGACTCTCACGCCGAGAGCGTCAAGCCGCGCCGCCAGGTCTTCCGGCGCCTGCTGGCCCGGCAAGTGTACCGAAAGCCACTGACGGGTCACGGCAATGCGATCCTTCATGCCCGCATAGCCGATGGCGCGCGGCGTCACGCCACAGGCCCGTGCCAGATGGCGCACGACCTCCAGCGTGGTGAGCCCACGCTTCTCGATCCATAGCCAGAGATGCTCGCCCTGCCCCTCGGGGGCGAAGCCAAGGACCTCTTCCACCACGAAGTCCTCTGGGGTGGCGCGAAACTCCCCGCTGCGCGGAGGGCCGAACTCGGCTTCGCTGACGAGGGGCCAGCAACTCGGCAGCGAGTCACTCACGCGACATTTCCCCCGCACGGGTCAGCAGCACTACGGCCTCGGCGGCAACGCCTTCGCCACGACCGGTGAAGCCTAGCCGCTCGCTGGTGGTCGCCTTGACGTTGACCGCATCCAAGGCAAGCTCGAGATCCTCGGCGATACGCTCACGCATGGCCGAGATGTGGGGTGCCAGCTTGGGTGCCTGAGCGATCACCGTGGCATCGACGTTGCCAACGCGATAGCCCGCCTCGCGCACCAGCGACAGCACATGACGCAGCAGGCCGCGACTGTCGGCACCGGCCCAGGCGGGGTCGGTATCGGGAAAGTGGCGGCCGATATCGCCCAGCGCACAGGCGCCAAGCAACGCATCGCTGATGGCGTGCAGCAGCACGTCGCCATCGGAGTGGGCAACGAAGCCGTGATCGAAGGGGACGGCAACGCCACCAATCATCAGATGGTCGCCCTCACCGAAGCGGTGAACGTCGAACCCATGGCCGATGCGCAGCATCAGGGCGCCTCCTCGTGGGAATGATTGAGCGGGGACATGCCCTGCTGAGCGGCCAGGATGTGCTCCGCCAGCGCGAGGTCCTCCGGGTGGGTAATCTTGATATTGTCGCGTCTGCCCGGCACCAGTCGCGGTGCGAGGCCCAGCGCCTCCACCGCCGACGCCTCGTCGGTCACCACGAGGCCGTTCACCGCGGCCTCGTCCAGTGCCCGGCGCAGCAGGCCGTAGCGAAACCCTTGCGGGGTCTGCGCCTGCCAGAGGCCGCATCGCGACTCCGTCCGAGCCACGCGACCATGGCTGTCGTCGCGCTTCATGGTGTCGGCGACCGGCGCGGCAAGCAGGCCGCCCACCTCGTCCTCGCAAAGCGCGATATACAGGCGTTCGAGGTCCGTCTGCGTCACGCAAGGGCGCGCCACGTCATGAACCATCACCAGATCGCTGTCCGCGGCGCTATCGGCCATGGCAGCCAGGGCGTAGCGCACCGAGTCGACCCGCTCGCTGCCTCCCGGGGTGCGCCGCCAGTGAGAAAAAGGCACCCAGGCGGGATCGAAGTGGTCGTCGTCGACGTCGAGACACAGGCAGAGCCGTGCCGCCGGAAAGGCCCGGTGCAGCCGCGCCAGGGTATGAGCGAGCACCGGGCGCTCGCGCAGGGGCAGGTACTGCTTGGGCACATCCGAGCCCATGCGCCGACCACGGCCCGCCGCCGGCACCACCAGCCACAGGTTTTTACTCATTCGGGTGCCCCGCCCGTGCATCCGTCACGCCGCGCCCTCCTGTACCGCTCTCGGCCCCCACGCCCGGTACCCAATAGAACTGTTCGTCGGTGCGCACCATGCCGATATCACTGCGCGCGCGCTCCTCGATGGCATCGAGGCCCGTCTTGAGATCCACCACCTCGGCGGCCAGCCGCTCGTTGCGGTCGCGCAGCGGCTTGTTGGCCGCGTCGAGCATGGCCACACGCTTGTCTATCTCGCGCAATTCGTGAATGCCGCCGTCGCCGAGCCACAGGCGATACTGCAGCAGCGCCAGCAACAGCAGCAGGGCGATGGCAAGCCACTTGAGCATCGACTGACGTCCTCATGATTCTGAATGGCCGGCATTATGCCATCATCGCCTGCCCGGCTCACGCGCTGAACGTCTCAGCAGCGGTAGGGCAAGGCTCGCTCGGCGGCCCGGCAGTAGGCCTCGACGTGGCGGCGCTCCTCGTCACAGAAGCCGGCCAGGGCATCACGCAGCCTCGGGTCGGCGATGTGATGCAGCGAGCGTAGCCGGCGGGGGGCAAAACCGCGCGTGAGCTTGTGCTCGCCCTGGGTGCCGGGATCGAAGCAGGTCAGGCCGTGAGCCAGGCAGTGCTCGATTCCCTGGTAATAGCAGGCCTCGAAATGCAGGCAGTCGGCCATCACCTCGCTGCCCCAGTAGCGCCCGAAGAGGGTACGACTGCCCTGCAGGCAGAGGGCAGCGGCGACCGGCTGGTCATCGAGGCGTGCCTGAATCAGCACCAGCGCATCGGCCATGGTGCGACGCAAGCGTCGGAAGAAGTCCAGATTCAGGTAGCCATGACGGCCACGCTCGAGATAGGTGATCTCGTAGCAGCGGAAGAAGTGCTCGAGCTCGCGCTCGCCGATCGCCTCGCCGGTCAAGCGATGCAGGGTCAGGCCCTGCTCGGCCACCCGGCGGCGCTCACGGCGAATCGTCTTGCGCCGCTTCGCCGTAAGTGCACTCAAAAAACCCTCGAAGTCGCCGTAACCGCGATCCTGCCACTGGAACTGCACGCCGTGACGCACCAGCAGGTCGGGGCGTGCAGTGAGCCAGGCCTCGACTTCGTCATCTTGGGCGAACAGCAGGTGCCAGCTCGATAGCGCGCTCTCCTCCCACGCCGCGGCCAGAAGCTCCCGGGCCGCCAGGGGGTCGACGTCAGCGGCCAGGGCCAACCGCGGTCCTGGTACCGGAGAGAACGGGATCGCCGTGAGTCCCTTGGGATAATAGCGTCCACCCGCCCCCTCCCAGGCATCGGCCCACGCCCAGTCGAACACGTATTCGCCATAGGAATGGTACTTGTGGTAGTGCGGCATCGCGCCGACCAGGGCATCGCCCCGCCATAGCGTAAGGTGGTTCGGCACCCAGCCGGTGGCCCGTCCCACCGCCCCGCTCGCCTCAAGCGCATGGAGAAATTCATGGCGCAGGAAGGGGTGGTCCTCATCGACCAGCGCGTTCCATTGCGTCGCCGCCACCGCCTCGATGGCTGGCAGCCGCTTGAGAATCAGCTCGGACATGGTGTTTCCGTGAGGCAGGTGACCGAAGCGCCGGCTGACAACTGACCGACAGCCGCCTACATTGTGCCCAGACCTACCCAACCTTTTCCATCGCTGTAATAAAACTACATAGTTTCGGCCAGACACCTTCAAATCTGCCACGCGATGGGACACAATTGTGTAAATTTACATCTATCACCCAACGACGCGAGGTGCTCTTATGGCTCGCCCCACCGCACTAAACCCCACCGTCGAGCAGGTGACCGGCCGCATTCGCGAGCGTTCACGCGAGCGCCGCAAGCTCTACGAAGCGCACATGGCTGCACAGCACAGGCAGGGCGTGCATCGCGGCGAGCTCTCCTGTGGCAACTTGGCCCACGGCTTTGCCGGCTGTGATCACGCCGGCGACAAGGACAGCCTCAAACTGACCAATAGCGCCAACCTGGGCATCGTTTCGTCATATAACGACATGCTTTCGGCCCATCGGCCTTTCGAGAGTTACCCCGAGATCATCAAGCAAGCCGCCCGCGGCATGGGCAGCACCGCACAATTCGCCGGTGGCGTACCGGCGATGTGCGATGGCGTCACCCAGGGTATGCCGGGCATGGAGCTGTCGCTGTTCTCCCGCGACGTGATCGCCATGGCTACCGCCGTGGCGCTGTCGCACAACATGTTCGATGCCGCGCTCTACCTGGGCATTTGCGACAAGATCGTACCGGGGCTGTTCATCGGCGCGGCGCGCTTCGGCCACCTGCCGGCGGTGTTCGTCCCCGGCGGCCCGATGCCCAGCGGCCTGCCCAACGACGAGAAGGCCCGCATACGACAGCTCTACGCCGAAGGCAAGGTCGGCCGCGAGGAGCTGCTCGAGGCCGAGTCGCGCTCCTACCACAGCCCCGGCACCTGCACCTTCTACGGCACCGCCAACTCCAACCAGCTGATGATGGAAATGATGGGCCTGCACCTGCCCGGGGCTTCCTTCGTCAATCCGGGCACTCCGCTGCGCGAGGCGCTGACCCGCTACGCCACCGAGCAGGCCATTCGCAACACCGAGCAGAGCGGCAACTACCGCCCCTTCTACCGGCAGATCGACGAGCGCGCCATCGTCAATGCCATGGTCGGCTTGCTCGCCTCGGGCGGTTCCACCAACCATACCCTGCATCTGGTGGCGATGGCCGCGGCGGCCGGCGTCACCATCGACTGGGACGACTTTACCGCGCTCTCGGCAGTGGTACCGAGCCTGACCCGGATCTACCCCAACGGCAGCGCCGACGTGAACCATTTCCAGGCTGCCGGCGGCATGAGCCTGCTGATCCGCGAGCTGCTCGGGGCCGGCCTGCTGCACGCCGACATCCCCACCGTGTTCGGCACCGATCTCTCCGCCTATACTCAGGAGCCCTTCCTCGAGGACGGCAAGCTTACCTGGCGCGAAGGGCCGAAGGAGAGCCTCGACGCCGACGTGCTGCGCCCGGTCGCCAATCCCTTCGCCCCCACCGGCGGACTGGTGGTGCTCGACGGCAACCTCGGACGCGGCGTGATCAAGGTCTCGGCGGTGAAGCAGGCCAACCGGATCGTCGAGGCGCCGGTACGCATCTTCGACGACCAGAACCAGGTCAAGGCCGCCTTCGAATCGGGCGAGCTCGATCGTGACGTGGTGGTGGTGGTGCGCTTCCAGGGACCCAAGGCCAACGGCATGCCCGAGCTGCACAAGCTCACCCCTTTCCTCGGTGTGCTGCAGGATCGCGGCTACAAGGTGGCGCTGGTTACCGACGGGCGCATGTCGGGCGCTTCGGGCAAGGTTCCCGCCGCCATCCACGTCACCCCGGAGGCGGTGGATCGTGGCCCGCTGGCGCGCCTGCGCGACGGCGACGTGGTGCGCCTCGATGCCGAGCGCGGTGAACTGACCGCACTGGTCGATGCCGCCGAGTTCGCCGGCCGCCCAAGTGTCGACCCCAACCTGGAGCACTACCACTTCGGCCTGGGCCGTGAGCTGTTCGGCGGTTTCCGCCACCTTGCCGCCAGTGCCGAGCTGGGCGCCGGAGTGTTCGGCGGCTTCGAGGACGAGGTACTCTCCCGCGAACTCGAGAAGATCGCCCAGGAGGATCAATGACCCGACCGGCCCTGATCGGCGACATCGGCGGCACCAACGCCCGCTTCGCCCTGGTGACCCCGGGCGAGCACGTGCCGCGAGAGATCCTCGCCCTGCCCTGTGCCGACTATCCCGGTCTGGTGGAGGCGGTGCGCGACTACCTTGAACGGGTCGGGCTGGCCGCCGAGGTTGCACCGCGGGAGGCCTGCCTGGCCTTCGCCTGCCCCATCGGCGACGATCGGGTCACCATGACCAACAATCACTGGTCGTTCTCCCGCCGCGACGTGCAAGCCGCACTCGGTCTTGAGCGGCTCAAGGTGATCAACGACTTTACGGCCCAGGCGCTGGGTGTGCCGCACGTGGCGGCCGACGAGCTGGTCGAGATTCACCCGGGCGTAGCGCGCGAGCATGCCGCCTGCCTGGTGATCGGGCCAGGAACCGGCCTCGGCGTTGGCGGCATCTTTCCCGGCCGGCATGCCTGGATCCCGCTGCCCACCGAAGGCGGCCACGTCACCTTCGCCCCCACCGACGAGCGCGAACAGAACCTGCTGCGACATTTCCGCAACCGCTATGGCCGGGTGTCCGTGGAGCGTATCCTGTGCGGCCAGGGACTGCTCGACCTCTATCTCGCCCACTGCTCGCTTAAAGGTGCCAATCCCGGTTGCCGGACGCCGGCCGAGGTCACCGCCGCGGCCGCAAGCGGCGACGGCATCGCCCGTGATACCCTGCTGAGGTTTCTCAAGATCCTCGGTGACGTCTGCGGCGACGCCGCCCTGACCATGGGGGCACGCGGCGGGGTCTTCCTGTGCGGCGGCATCCTGCCGCGCCTGCTCGACTGGCTGCCCCAAAGCCGTTTCGTCGAAGCCTTCACCGCCAAGGGGCGCATGAGCGACTACACGCGCACCATCCCGGTACGCGTCGTTACCGCTCCCTGGCCGGGATTGCTGGGCGCTGCCGAGGCCCTGCACAACGAAGAAGTGGAATGATAGGGAGAGCGAATGATTCCGCAAAGCCTGCGAGCCCTGCTCGACGACACTGACGGTCAGCGTGAATGCGAGTGGCGAGACCGCCGCGTCTGGCTGGCACGTGAACCTTGGGGCGAGCTGGCCGTCTGTCTGCAAGGCGCTCAGGTGCTTCACTTTTTCCCCGCGGCCACCGCTGCGCGAGCAGGCGTGGTCGAGGCCACGGGCGAGGGAGAAGAGGCGCTGGTGCCCGGCGGCTGGCTATGGGTCACGCCTACGCCCCAGGCGCTGCCCGGCGCCATCCGCGGCGGCATCCCGCTGTGCTGGCCTTGGTTCGCCGACGAGCGCGGCGCCGACGAGAGCCCGGATCGTTCCGGCCCCATGCACGGCCCGGCGCGCAAGGCCCAATGGCGCCTCGACGCGGTGGACGAGCACGAGGGCGGCGTAGAACTGCACCTCTCCCCCACCGAACGCCTGCATAGCCAGCTGGTGCCGCGCACGGTGATCCAGGCCAACGCCCGACGGCTGCACGTGGAGCTGATCACCGAGCACGTCGGCGAGACCCCGGTGAAACTGAGCGGTGCCCTGCACAGCTACCTGGCCGTGACCGACAGCTTCGCCTGTCGCGTCGAGGGCCTGGCCGGCGCCCGCTACCTGGACAAGCTGGCGGGTTTTGCCGAGCGCGAGCAGCAGGGCGAGCTCGCCGTGCGCGGAGGACTCGATCGCATCTATCACAGCAACGCCGAGGTGGTGCTCGACGACGGCAACCGTCGCCTGCGCGTCGCCCGCCAGGGCAGCGACTCGGCGGTGGTGTGGCATCCGGGCGAGACACCGCCCGATGACACATCGGTCGAAGCCGCCAGCCACTTCCTCTGCGTGGAATCGGCCAATACCCGTCTCGATCCGGTATGGCTGGTTCCCGGCGCCCAGCACCTGCTGGGCACCACCCTGTCGTGCGAGGCCGGTTCGTGAAGCCCGCCGGATCGCTGGAGACGCCTTTCCTGCTGGGCATGATGCGCCTGCACGAGGTGACCGACCTGCACCCGCCGGCGCGCCTGGCAGCCTGGGTCGAGGCCCGCCTCGACGAGGGGCTCGAATGGTTCGATCATGCCGACATCTACGGCGACACCCAGGGCGAGGCTCTGTTCGGCAACGCCCTGCGCACGCGCCCCGGACTCGCATCACGCGTCGGGGTCGTGACCAAGGCCAGCATCGTCAACCCGGTGCGCGACGCCTCGCCGTTTCGCGTCAAGCACTACGACAGCTCGCCGACGTACCTCGCCCGCAGCATCGAGGCCTCGCTGGCCCGCCTGGGCGTCGAGCGTCTCGACCATTTCCTGCTGCATCGACCCAGCCCGCTGATGGACGCCGAGGCCACCGGCCGCGCACTGGATGACGCCATCGATGCCGGCAAGGTCGGCGCCGTCGGGGTCTCGAATTTCCTTCCAGACCAGTGGAGGCGCCTGCAGGCGGCGATGCACCACCGCCTGGCGGCTCATCAATTGCAGCTTTCGCTGGAGCATCATCAACCGCTGTTCGATGGCAGCTACGATGCGCTGGTCGGCGACGGCCTGATACCGCTCGTATGGTCGCCCCTGGGCGGCGGGCGAGTCTTCCAGGGTCCGGCCGAACGGCTGCTGATCCGCCTCGCCGAGGAGCTCGGCATGACACCAGCCGGGTTGGCTCTGGCCTGGCTGCGCGCCTTGCCGGGTCGCCCACGACCGGTGATCGGCAGTCTGCGTACAGAGCGCATTGCCGCTTTGCAGGCGGATGCCGAATGCAAACTGGATTCCCCCACCTGGTATGCCCTGCTCGAGGCTGCACGGGGGCACGAGGTGGCGTGAATGCACGCCCACCCGCAACAACGATACATCGTGAGGACACGCATGACGCCCGTGATCGCCTTCGGCGAAGCTCTCGTCGACATGCTTTCCAGCCGCCTCGGCGAGGCGGCCGGCAATGCCCCGGAAACCTTTACCCCCTATGCCGGCGGCGCCCCGGCCAACGTCGCCGTGGCCTGCGCGCGACTAGGGGTGCCCAGCCGCTTCCTCGGCATGCTCGGCGAGGACCATTTCGGCGACTTCCTCGCCGCGGAACTTGCCTCGCATGGCGTCGACCTCTCCGGCGTGGTCCGCACCCGCGAGGCGCGCACGGCGCTGGCCTTCGTCTCCCGCGATGCCTACGGCGAGCGCACCTTCGACTTCTACCGCCCGCCCGCCGCCGACCTGCTCTACCGCCTCGAGCACCTGCCGGCCGGCGTGTTCGCCAATCCCGCCATCGTGCACTTCTGCAGCAACAGCCTGACCGAGGCGGAAATCGCCGAGACGACCCTGTCCATGGCCGACATGGCCGGCCGCGCCGGCTGCCTGGTCAGCGTCGATGCCAACCTGCGACACAACCTGTGGGCCAGTGGTAGCGCCGACATCGCCCTGGTCACCCAACTGATCGACCGCGCCGAGCTGGCCAAACTCTCGACCGAGGAACTCGACTACCTGCGTGCCGACCACCCGGCCGACGCCTGGCTGGCCGAACGGCTCGCTGCGGGCGTAAAGCTGTTGGTGATCACCAACGGCCCCGGCGATGTGCGTGCCGTGGGCGTAGGCAGAGAGCTGCGCCATGCACCTCCTGCGGTCGAAGCGGTGGACACCACCGCCGGCGGCGACGCCTTCATTGGTGGGTTGCTCGCCGAACTGGCCGAGCATGGTATCGACAATGCCTGGTATCACGACGAGGCGTTCCTGCAGCGTGCCCTTGGCACCGCCGCCAACTGCGGCGCTCACGCCGTGACCCGCCCCGGGGCCTACGCCGCGCTGCCCGACCGCCATGATCTGGCCGGATTGAGAGGGTAAGGCTTCAAGAAGCGAACCTGACCGGCAGCCGTCGCCGCAAGGTTCGTGGCACGACCTGCTGCCCTACGCGGTAGTCGCCTTGCGCAGCCGCCAGGGCGCAAGCCAGCGCCATCGCCGCCATGCGGTCGTGGTCCTGCACCGCCGAGTTGACCGGCAGCGGCAGGAAGTCGAGCAGCCGGCTGTCGCCGAAGGTCGCCAGGCGCAACGCCTGCGGCAGCCCGCCCTCCTCGAGCAGCACATCGAAGACCCCGTCGAGCAGCGTGTAGGAGGCCGTGACCAGAGCATCCGGCAGGCCGTCACGCTCGAGCAGCTCGCGCATCAGCCGGGCACCATCGGCGCGGTCGTAGCGCTCGGCGCCGAGCATAAGCGGCTCACCGTCGCGTCCCGCCAATGCCTGCTGGAAACCGGCCCGTCGCTCGCGGCTGATGGAGAGCGCCGGCACCGCATCCAGCCAGGCGATACGCTGTATCGAATCGTCGAGCAGCGAGCGCGTCAGCTGCTCGGCGGCTGCGCGATCGTTGCTCACCACGCTGGCGAAGCGCTGCGGGTCGAACCCACGGTCGACCGCCACCACCGGCAGGCCTGCCTGCAGCAGTTCGCCATAGAAAGGATCGTCCATCGGCAGGCAACTGGCCGTGATCAACACCTCGCAGCGCTGGGCACGCAGCGACAGTGCTAGATCGCGCTCGGCATCCGGCTGATCGTCGGAGCCGACGATCAGCAGCTGGTAGCCCTGTTCACGAGCGCCGCGCTCGAGCCGCTTGGCCAGGCGCGCGTAGCTGACGTTCTCCAGATCGGGCACGATCAGGCCCAGCGTGCGGCTCGAGCCGCGCCTTAGCGCTGCAGCCTGAGCATCGACGCGATAGCGATGCTCACGCACCACCGCCATGACCCGCTCGACGGTGTCCTGGCTGATGCGCCGTTCGGTGGCCTTGCCGTTGATGACGTAGCTGGCGGTGGTACGCGATACCCCGGCCAGTCGGGCGATTTCAGCGAGTGTCATGGGCTTCCTCTATCTGCGGGCATCGATTCTACGCCATGCATGGCCTCTCCGCCCCCTGCGAAAGTCTAAGAAAAGGCGCCTTGCGAAACGAGTTGAATCGTTCCAGCATGATAAACACGATAGGTGACACGATTCAGCTTAACCTCTAGACATCAAGCGCAGAATGAAATCGCAGGCTTTTGCATGTCGCCTAGGCCATCAGGAGATTCGATGATGCTCACGCTACGCCCCGAGGACATCCGCCTCGGCTGTCAGGCCCCCGACTGGCGCGTCGCGCTGGAGCAGGCTGCCGAGTCGCTGCACCAGGCGGGGCTGACCGCTCCCGCCTATCGCGACGGCCTGTTCCAGCGCGAGTCGCAGTCATCCACCTATCTCGGCAATGCCATTGCCATTCCTCACGGGACGCCCGAGAGTCGTGAACACGTGCACACGACCGGCGTGCGCGTGCTGCAGTTTCCCGGCGGCGTCGAGTGGCACGACGGCCAGCGCGTCCATGTGCTGGTCAGCATTGCCGCCCAGAGCGACGAGCATCTCGGCATCCTGCGTCAGCTCACCCATGTGCTGGATGACGATAGCGTCGGTGAGCGCCTGGCCGCCGCAGGCTCCGCTACCGAGGTCGCTGCGCTGCTGTCGAAAGCTGTGGTCGAGGCACGCCTGGACGCCGAGACCCTGTGCCTCGGCTTTCCTGCTCGCGACACCCACGAGCTGGCCCTGGCCGGCGCCGCGCGCCTGCGTCAGCTCGGCTGCGTGGGTAGCGACTTCATGACCGACGTGGCCGAACGCACCTTGGCACCAATGGGCCAAGGGCTGTGGCTGATCCACGGCGAGCGTAGCGTCGAGGTGCCGGCACTGGCCCTGGCAACGCCGGAAGAGCGCCTGGAGCGCGACGGCGAAGCGGTGAAGGGAGTGTTCTGCCTGGCGGCTCAGGGCGACGCCCATCGCGGCCTGCTGGAGCGCATCCTGGCGCTGCTCGACAGCGGTGCCGCAGCCGAGCTGCCCAATGCCGATGCGGCTACCGTGCTGGCCCGGCTGGCGGGCGAGTCGGCCACGGCCCATACCCGTCTCGCCCGGGTACTCAACGCTCACGGCCTGCATGCCCGTCCGGCCAAGCAGCTGGTTCAGATCGCCCGGCAGCAGGGGCTCCCCATCCACGTGCGCCTGGCCGAAGGCGGCGGCGCCGCGGTGCCGGCCACCAGCCTGACCAAGGTGATCAACCTCGGCGCCCGGCGCGGCCAGCAGTTGACCTTCTCCGCCGAGGGAGACAACGCCCAGGCGGCGCTCGACGCCGTCTGCCGGGCCGTGGCGGACGGCCTCGGCGAACAGGTATTGCCCTTCGATGAGAGCCGCGAGCGCATCACGCCCTCAGCGGATACCGCACCTCCGGAACCGCTGCCCGACGACACGCCTCATCAGGGCGTGGCAGCCTCGCCGGGACTCGCCATTGCCCCGGTGTTCGTGCTGCAGACCCCACGCTTCGACTATCCCGAGCGCGCCGCCGATCCCGCCGAGCAGCAGCGGCGCCTGCACAGCGCCATCGACGAGGGCGCGGCACAGCTCGAGGCGCTGGAGCGCGAGGCCCGCGGCGGCGAGGTGGCCCAGATCCTTTCCATGCACGAGGAGATGTTGCGCGACCCGGAGCTTTTTGAAGCGGCCCGCGAGGGCATCCAGGACGGCCGCTCCGCCGAAGCTGCCTGGTGGGAAGCGATCGAGACTGCCGCCCACGCCCAGGAGATGCTCGCCGATCGCCTGCTGGCCGAACGCGCCGCCGACCTGCGCGACGTCGGCCGCCGCGTGCTCGGCATCCTGTGTCAGGTGAGCCGACCGGAGCCGCCGGAAACGCCCTATATCCTGGTCACGGATGACATCGGCCCCTCCGACGTGGCACGGCTCGATACACGCCGGGTGCGCGGCCTGCTCACCGCTCGCGGCGGCGCCACCGCGCACAGCGCGATCCTGGCCCGGGCACTGGGCATTCCCGCCGTGGTGGGCGCCGGCGAGCGTGTGCTGACACTGGCGGGAGGCTGCGAGCTGATCCTCGACGGTGAGCGTGGCCGGGTGATCCCGGCCCCCTCCGCCGCACGCCGCGCCACCGCCGAGCAGCGCCTGGCAGAGCGCCAGCAACGCGAAGCCGAGGCATGGGAAGCACGCTTCGAGGAGGCACGTACCCGCGACGGCCACCGCGTCGAAGTCGCCGCCAACCTGGGCAATACCGCCCACGCTGTCGATGCCGTGGAGCGCGGCGCCGAAGGCGTCGGCCTGCTGCGCACCGAATTCCTGTTCATGGCGCATGCCCAGGAACCGGACCTCGAGACTCAGGTCGCGGAATATCGTGAGGCGCTCGATGCTCTCGACGGCCGTCCGCTGGTAGCCCGCACCCTCGACGTGGGTGGCGACAAGCCGCTGCCCTACTGGCCGGTGCCGAAAGAAGACAACCCCTTCCTCGGCCTGCGCGGCATTCGCCTGACCCTGACCCGCCCCGAGGTGCTCGAGACCCAGCTGCGTGCACTGTTGATGGCGGCCGCTCCCGCAGCGGAGCAGGCGCCGAGGCCACTGCGCATCATGCTGCCGATGGTCAAGGATATCGCCGAGTTCCGCGCGGCACGGGCCATCCTCGATCGCCTACTCGACGAGATTCCCGCGGCCGAGCGGGCCACCGACGTGCAGCTCGGCGTGATGATCGAGGTGCCCTCGGCCGCCCTGCTGGCACCGACGCTGGCCGCCGAGGTGGACTTCTTCTCGGTGGGCACCAACGACCTGACCCAGTACACCCTGGCCATCGACCGCGATCACCCCGCGCTCTCTGCCCAGGCCGACGGCCTGCACCCGGCGGTGCTGCGCCTGATCGAGATGACCGTAGCGGCGGCCCATGCCCACGGCAAGTGGGTCGGTGTGTGCGGCGAGCTGGCCAGCGACGCCTTGGCGGTGCCGGTACTGGTCGGGCTCGGCGTCGACGAGCTTTCAGTGAGCGCGCGGCAGGTGCCGCTGGTCAAGGCGCGGCTGCGCGAGTTCGACCTCGCCGAAGCCCGGGTCCAGGCCGAGCTGGCGCTGGCCCAGGCCACGAGCGAGGCGGTCCGCGACGCCCTGGAGGTGCGCTGATGGCCCGCGTGCTCACCCTGACGCTCAATCCCGCACTGGATCTCTCCGTAAGCCTGGAGCGACTGACGCCGGGGACGGTCAACCGCACCCGCGAGACCCACCTGACGGCAGCCGGCAAGGGCGTCAACGTGGCCCGGGTGCTGGCCGACCTCGGCCACGACGTCACCGTGTCGGGCTTTCTCGGCGCCGACAACGACGGCCCCTTCCTGCGCGCCTTCGAGGCCATGGGCGTGGAGGACGCCTTCCTGCGCGCGCCCGGCGAGACGCGTATCAACGCCAAGCTCGCCGAGGCCGACGGCCGGGTCACGGATATCAACGGCCCCGGCGCCGCCATCGACGCCGCCGCCTGGCAGCGCCTGCTCGACGGTCTCGCTACGCGTATCGGCGACCCACGGCGCCGGCCCGACGCCGTGGTCATCGCCGGCAGCCTGCCGCCTGGCGTGGCGCCGACCGATCTCGCCGAGCTTATCGCCCGCCTGCGGGCAGCCGGGCTGCCGGTATGGGTCGATACCAGCGGCGAGGCATTGACCCGCACCATCGAGGCCCGAGCCACGGCGGTCAAGCCCAACGAGCAGGAGCTCGCCGCCTGGGCCGGCGAGAGCCTCGAGAGCGCCGAAGCACGACTCAAGGCGGCGCTGCGCCTGTATGCCGCCGGCATCGAGGAAGCCGTCGTCTCCGCCGGCCCCGCCGGCGTGCTGTGGATCAGCCGCCGCGGTGCCTGGCAGGCCATGCCGCCGCGCCTGACGGTCGCCAGCACCGTCGGGGCCGGCGATACCCTGCTGGCCGCCCTGCTGCATGGCGTACTCGCGGGTCATCCGCCCGATCAGGCCCTGCGCCTGGCTACCGCCCTTTCCGCCGAATCGGTTCGTCACGTCGGCGTGGGTAACCTCCACGCCGACGACTTCCCGCAACTCCAACAACAGACCCGCGTTCGGCGTCTCAACGACGTCGACGCAGGGGGAGCCCTCGCATGAACGTGATCATCGTTACCGCCTGCCCCAGCGGCATGGCCACCACCTTCCTCGCGGCTCGCCGACTCGAGCAGGCGGCGCAGCGACTGGGCTGGCAGCCCAGCGTCGAGATGCACAGTCAGCTCGAGGCCGTCCAGCCCGTTTCAGCCGACGCCATTGCCGATGCCGAGCTGGTCGTGGTCGCCGCCGACCATCTTCCCGCCGCCGAACGCTTTGCCGGCAAGCGCCTGTTCCAGGCCTCAGCCAGCGAGGCACTGCCCGACCCCGAGGCATTCCTGCAGCGTGCCCGGCGCGAGGCCAGCGACTACACACCACCCGCCTTGAGCGCGACCGCGAGCCCCTCGCCCAAGGCCGGCGCCAGCAGCATCATTGCCGTCACCGCATGCCCCACCGGCGTGGCCCATACCTTCATGGCCGCCGAAGCGCTGAGCGAAGCGGGCAAGAGCCTGGGCCATGCAATTCGCGTCGAGACCCAGGGCTCGGTCGGCGCCCAGGACAAGCTCACCGACGAGGAGATCGCCGCGGCCGACGTGGTGATTCTCGCCTGCGATATCGAGGTCGATCCGACCCGCTTCGCCGGCAAGCGCATCTACCGCACCTCTACCGGCAATGCACTCAAGAAGCCGCGCCCCACCATCGAGGCGGCGCTGGCCGAAGCCGAGGTCGAGGATGCTGCCAACGCTCCGCGCCGCAATGAGGCGAAGAAGAGCCTGAAGGAGAAGGGCGTCTACAAGCACCTGCTCACCGGCGTCTCGTTCATGCTGCCCATGGTGGTGGCCGGAGGCCTGCTGATCGCACTCTCCTTCGTCTTCGGCATCGAGGCGTTCCAGGAGGAGGGCACGCTGGCCGCGGCGCTGATGCAGATCGGCGGCGGCACCGCCTTCGCCCTGATGATCCCGGTGCTGGCCGGCTACATTGCCTACTCCATCGCCGACCGTCCAGGCATAGCCCCGGGCATGATCGGGGGCATGCTCGCCAGCGAGATCGGCGCCGGCTTCATCGGCGGCATTCTCGCCGGCTTCCTCGCCGGCTACGTAGCACTGGCGGTGACCCGCCATGTCAAACTTCCGGCGAGCGTCGAGTCGCTCAAACCAATCCTGATCATTCCGCTGATCGCGAGCCTGGTCACCGGCCTGACCATGATCTACGTGATCGGCGAGCCGGTGGCAGCCATCCTCTCCGCGCTGACCGCGTTTCTCGAGAACATGGGCTCAGCCAACGCCGTGCTGCTCGGCATCCTGCTCGGCGCCATGATGTGCTTCGACCTGGGCGGGCCGGTCAACAAGGCCGCCTATACCTTCGGCGTCGGCCTGCTCTCCACCCAGACCTACGCGCCGATGGCTGCCATCATGGCCGCCGGTATGGTGCCGGCCATCGGCATGGGCATCGCCAGCTTCGTCGCGCGTCCCAAGTTCTCCGAGCCGGAGCGCGAGGCAGGCAAGGCGTCGTTCGTGCTGGGGCTGTGCTTCATCAGCGAGGGCGCCATTCCCTTCGCCGCCAAGGATCCGCTGCGGGTGATCCCGGCCTGCATGCTGGGCGGCGCCGCCACCGGCGCGCTTTCCATGTTGGTTGGCGCACAGCTGATGGCTCCCCACGGCGGTATCTTCGTGCTGCTGATTCCCAACGCCATCACACCGGCACTGTTGTATCTCGGAGCCATCGTCGCCGGCTCGCTGATCACCGGGCTGGGCTACGCCGCGATCAAGCGCGGTGCCGCCCCGGTAGCGGTCACCGCCAACGCCTGATGTCAAAATGACAGCCCCGGCACCTGCCCTCAAGGCCGCCAGCACCATCCAAGATGACATTTGACCCGGCATATGCCGGGTCGCTTGCCTTCGATTCCCTTCCACCGAGTTTTCTGCTCGTGTTGGCGATATACGACCAGCGATAGTGCAATGCAATATTTTCTATACATAAGATATACAAATATTGTATAAGAAACCCCAGGAGCAAGTGACGACAAGGACACAAGCAGCCTTCTACCGCGAGGAAGCGCCATGCGCTATAACGGGCCGGTAACACACAACGAGTATGTCCTCAGCGATGGTGACGTGCTCATCTCCAAGACGGACCCACAAAGCCATATCACCTACGCCAACCAGCGCTTTATCGAGGTAAGCGGCTTCAGCTACGAGGAGCTGAAGGACTCACCGCACAACATTGTTCGTCACCCCGACATGCCCGAGAGCGTGTTTGCCGACATGTGGCACGATCTGCAAGGCGGCCAGTTCTGGTCGGGGCTGGTCAAGAACCGACGCAAGAACGGTGATCACTACTGGGTCCGGGCCAACGTGGTGCCCATACGCGAAAATGGCCAGCTCAAGGGCTATGCCTCCATTCGCGTCAAGCCAAGCGCCGCGGAAACGGCACACGCCGAAGCGGTGTATCGTGACATTCGCGAGCAAGGGGGGCGCTACGTCGTCAGGCATGGTCAGGCCTATCGTCGCGGCATCCTGCATGCCGTACGGCGTATCGACTGGCGCAGCCTGGCTGTACGCAACTTGGTTGCCAGCCTGACCATCACTGCATTGCCAGCAACTCTGGGGCTGACGGCTTGGAACTTGATGCCGGAGACGGCCTCGCTCGCCGACGAAAGCCTGCTGGCAGGTGGGGTATTGTGTGGAGCCCTGCTGGGCTGGCTGAACTGGCGAGGCACTGCCCGCCTGAGTCGCACGCTGCACAAGGCCCACGACTTCGCCTTGCAGGTGGCCGCCGGCAACCTCAAGGCCGACTTGCCCAGTCAGGGTAGCGATGAGCTGGGCCAGATGCTCAAAGCTCTGGCGTTCATGCGTCAGTCGCTTGGCGCACTCATCGGTGATGTCGAGAGGCGCATCGGCGTGGTCGAGCCGGCGGTGACTGAGCTGGTAAGCAACAACGAGGCCATGGCCAGCCGGCTCGAGCAGCAAGCGTCATCGGTGCAACAAACGGCTGCCAGTACCGAACAGATCAGCGCCACGGTCAGTCAAAGCGCAGAGCATGCCCAGCAGGCCGGCAAGGCGACGCTGGGCAATGTCGAGGCGGTCGACGCTGCCGCTCAGGTCATGCAGGCACTCGCCAGCTCGATGCAAGAGATCACACGACAGGCCGACAACATGGCCGGCATCGTTGGCACCATCGACAGCATCGCCTTTCAAACCAACATACTGGCGCTAAATGCCTCGGTAGAAGCCGCTCGGGCCGGTGATCATGGGCGCGGCTTCGCCGTGGTGGCACAAGAGGTGCGCAAGCTTGCCAGCGAATCGGCAACTGCCGCCCATCGTGTACAGGTCTTGATCCATTCGGCTCGCAGCGAGATCGAAACGGGCCGCGCCCATGCCGGCAAGGCAGAAGACGCCATGACAGCCATAAAGGCGGCCAGCTACGAGGTCAACGAACTGATGCAGGAAATCAGCGCGGCCACGGCAGAGCAGAGCCAGGGCATCGAACAGATCAGCCAGGCCATCGGCGAGATCGACCGGGCCACGCAGACCAGTGCTGGCAGCATGCAGCGCTACCAGGCCGCCACGGCCTCACTCGACCACGAAGTGCGTGCACTGGCGCACAGCGCGGGCGCCTTCGGCGACGACCAGCCTCGCTCCGGGAAATTAGCAACCGTAAGCTCAGCGATAACTACCATGATCCATGAACGGAATGGATTGTCACGTGGTACAGGCCGGCAGATGGTAGCCTCGGAAGAATTGATATCCTGTTGAAATAGAATAAAAAAACCCGGCCATGAGGCCGGGCGCAATGACAGCTACTGGCTGCCGAGAGAGCACAAGAAAGAGGTCAGCGAGGCCGCTCAGTGATGAAAGCGCTGGGCGGCCTCCTTGGCGAGCTGGCGGATGCCGTTCCAGTCTTCGGCATCGACCAGCGATTTCGGCGTCAGCCAGGAGCCGCCCACGCACATCACGTTCTTCAGCGCCAGGTAGTCCTCGGCGTTGTCGAGGCTGATGCCGCCGGTGGGACAGAAACGCGCTTCGGGAATCGGGCCGGCAAAGGCCTTAAGCGCCTTGACGCCGCCGCTGGCCTCGGCGGGGAAGAACTTGAAGCGGCGGTAACCGTACTGCCAGCCGGTCATCAGCTCGGACACGGTGGCCACGCCGGGCAACATCGGCACCGGGCTGGTGATGCCATAGCGGTAAAGCGCCTCGGTGGTACCCGGCGTGACCACGAAATCGGCACCCACCTGCTCGCTCTGACGGTACTGGGCCGGCGTCAGCACGGTGCCCACGCCGATGCTGGCCTGGGGCAGGGCTTCCTTGAGGCGGCGAATCGCCTCCAGGGCGCAATCGGTGCGCAGGGTCACCTCCAGCACGGTGAGCCCACCTTCGACCAGGGCACGGCCCAGCGGCACGGCATCTTCCACCCGCTCGATGGCCAGCACCGGGATGACCTCGGCCTTGAGGCAGATGCTGTCGAGTTCGGTGATACGCGTGGACGGCAGCTGTTTGTCGATGGTCATGAGCAAGACTCCAGTTTCAGGGGGCCCAGTAAACGGCCAGCGGGCAGGAAAGAAAGGCGCGGATCGGCAGTTCACGCAAGTCGTCGCCGGACAGGGCCCGGGCCAGCACGCTGCGCTTGTCGTCACCGGTGATGTGCAGTACGTGGCGTCGCGCCTGATGCAGGCGGTCGGCGCTGAGGGTGATCCGCGCTTGGGGCTGACTGGGCGTGCGCGCGGCCAGTACCGGGGCATCGGTGGTGAGCCCCAGCTCCAGCTCGCGGCTATCGGGAAACAGCGAGGCGGTGTGACCGTCGCCGCCCATGCCCAGCACCACCACGCTGGCCGGCCAGGTCAACGCCTCGATGCGCCGGGTCACCTCCTCTACGCCCTGTTCCGGCGTCCCGTCGTCGGTGGTCAACGAAACGAAGCTGGCAGCGGCCGCCTCGCCTTGCAGCAGGTGGCGGCGCACCAGGTGGGCATTGCTGGCCTCGTCGGTCTCGCTCACCCAGCGCTCGTCGGCCAGGGTCACATCGATCCGCTCCCAGGGCAACGCCTGGGACGACAGGGCCTGAAAGAAGGGTACCGGCGTCGAGCCGCCGGAAACTACCAGCAGAGCCCGCTCCTGCTGGGCCAGATCCTGGCGCAGTGCTTCACAAGTGGCTTCGGCGAGCTGCACGGCGAGCTGTTCGCGCGGCCCGGCGGCGAGATGCGTCATGTCAGTAGTCCTCATACCAGCTGCGCCCATCCTGGGTAATCATGGCAATGGAGGCCACCGGCCCCCAGGAACCGGCCGGGTAGCGCCGTGGCGGCTCGCCCATCTCCTTCCAGGCGGCAATCAGACTATCGCACCAGTGCCAGGCGTGCTCGACCTCGTCACGGCGCACGAACAGGTATTGGCGCCCCTTCATCACCTCGAGCAGCAGGCGCTCGTAGGCGTCGGGGATGCGCGTCTGGGGGAAGGCACTGCCGAAGTCCAGGTGCAGCGGACCACGGCGCAGGCGCATGCCCCGGTCCAGCCCGCTGTCCTTGGTCAGCACCTCCAGCGCAATGCCCTCTTCGGGTTGCAGGCGAATGACCAGCTTGTTGGCCGCCAGGTTGCGCTGATCGGGGTCGAAGATGTAGTGCGGCTGCTGGCGGAAATGCACCACGATCTGCGATAGCTTTTCCGGCATGCGCTTGCCCGTGCGCAGGTAGAACGGCACCCCGGCCCAGCGCCAGTTGGAAACGCCGGTCTTCATGGCGACGAAGGTCTCGGTCTCGCTCTCTCGATTGGCGCCCTCTTCTTCCAGGTAGCCGGGCACGCTCTTGCCTTTGATGGTGCCGGCAATGTATTGGCCACGCACCACGTCGCGGTTGAGCTTGGTCTCGCTGAATGGCTGCAGCGCCTTGAGCACCTTGACCTTCTCGTCGCGGATGGCGTCGGCATCCAGATTGGCCGGCGGGTCCATGGCGATCAGGCATACCAGCTGCAGCAAGTGGTTCTGTACCATGTCGCGCAACTGGCCGGCACGGTCGAAATAGCCCCAGCGCCCTTCGATACCGACCTGCTCGGCCACGGTGATCTCGACGTGGGAGATGTGGTTCTGGTTCCACTGGGTACCGAACAGTGGATTGGCAAAGCGCAGCGCGATGAGGTTCTGGACGGTCTCCTTGCCCAGGTAATGGTCGATGCGATAGACCTGGGACTCGTGGAACACTTCGCCGATGGCGTCATTGATCTCGCAGGAGGATTCGAAATCGTAGCCGATCGGCTTCTCGACCACCACGCGGGAGAGTTCGTCGAGGCACTCGCCGGCCTGCAGGTTGCGGCAGATATCGCCATACAGGCTCGCCGGCACCGCCAGGTAGACGACCAAGGGACAGACCACGGTGTCATGGCGCACGGCCCCGCGCCATTCGGTGATGGCGCGATAACCCTCGGCGTTGGCGAAATCGAGCTGCAGGTAGTCGAGACGTGCGGTAAAGCGCTTGACGACCTCCCGATCGAGCTCCGCGGGCTTGACGTAGGTCTGTAGGGTGTCGGCGATACGACGGCGAAAGGCGTCGGCCTTCAGCTCCTGGCGCGCCAGCCCCAGAATACGCGTGTCGTCGTGCAGCAGGCCCTCGCGGTCGAGGTGGTAGAGCGCGGGATAAAGCTTGCGCAGCGACAGGTCCCCCAGGGCACCGAACAGCGCGAGATCGATAACCGGCCGACTCTCTTCCTCAGGCCGCGTGGTTGCCTTCATGTCCGCCCCCATCTGGTTAATTTACACAAAAAATACGCAAAAAAGCCCTTAGCATCAACCAATATTTTGTAATATTACACTCATCATAGCGATTTTCGATACCTCGATTCGCGCCCGGCCGATGCTCCGCGATAGGATAGCCGGTGACCATGTTGTTAAATCACTACATTATCAGCTTGAGAGAGTCCCTTCAGCCATGGCCCATCACGATCTGCTGCAACGAATCCGTCAACGCCTCGACGAGCTCAATCGTTCCGAGCGCAAGGTAGCAGATGTCATCCTGGCCGACCCAGCCCGTGCCACCGGCCTGAGCATCGCCAGCCTGGCCCAGGCGGCCTCGGTCAGCGAACCCACGGTGAACCGCTTCTGTCGCAGCTTCCATGCGAAGGGCTACCCCGACTTCAAGATCAAGCTGGCCCAGAGCCTGGCCGGCGGCACGCCCTATGTCAGCCAGTCGGTGGAGCCAGGCGACGTTGCCGCGGACTACACGCGCAAGATCTTCGGCGCCACCATTGCCGCCCTGGACGAAGCCAGCCGCACCCTCGATCCGGCCCGCATCGAGCGGGTGGTGGACTACCTGATCCAGGCCAAGCAGATCCACTTCTTCGGTCTCGGCGCGTCCGGTGCCGTGGCGCAGGACGCCCAGCACAAGTTCTTCCGCTTCAATCTTCCGGTCACGTCTTATGTCGACGTGCTGATGCAGCGCATGGTCGCGTCGGCCTGTCATACCGGCGATGTGGTGGTGGTGATCTCCTGGACCGGTCGCACCCGCGAGCTGGTCGAGATCGCCCAGCTGGCACGCGAGAGCGGTGCCGTGGTACTGGGCATCACCGCTCCCGGCTCGCCGTTGGCGGTGGAGTGCACCGAGACGCTCGAGGTACCCACGCCGGAAGACACCGACGTCTACATGCCGATGACCTCGCGCATGATTCAGCTCACCCTGATTGACGTGTTGGCGACCGGTGTGACCCTGCGCCGCGGCGAGGACTTCCTGCCCCACCTGAAGAAGATCAAGGACAGCCTGCGCGATACCCGCTACCCGCCTCGCGGCTGAGCGCAGCCGCAGGGCCGCCCTGCGCCTGGCCTACGCTTCGCCATCGGCGGCACGCCAGGCCGCGACCAGCGCGCGTGCCTGTTCACCCACCTGCTCGGGCGACTGTCCGGGGCGATAGAGCGCACCGCCCAGGCCGGCGCCATCCACGCCGGCGGCACGCCAGGCGGCGAACTCCGCCGCACCGATGCCGCCCACGGCATAGAGCCGTGTGCCATTCGGCAGTACCGCCCGCAAGGCCCTCATGCCCTCCACCCCCACCTGCACGGCGGGAAACAGCTTCAGCCCCGTGGCCCCGGCGTCCAGCGCATCGAAGGCTTCCGTCGGCGTCAGCACGCCTGGCCAGCTCTGCATGCCGAGGCGTCGCGTCTCCTCGATCACGTCCGGACGGCAGTTGGGAGACACCACCAGACGACCCCCGACGGCATGCACGGCACGCACCTCATCCACGCCGAGCACGGTGCCGGCGCCCACTAGGGCTCGATCGCCCAAGGCTTCGACCAGACACCGAATGCTTTCCAGCGGGTCGGGAGAGTTGAGCGGAACCTCCAAGGTAGAGATACCTGCGGCGATGGCGGCTTCGCCCACCGCCACCGCCTCGCCGGGGGTAACGCCGCGCAGGATACCGATCAGTGGCAGTCTCATGTGCGTCTCCACCAAGGTTGTCAGTTAGGGTTGTCAAGTACCGGCCCGTGCCAGCCCAAGGCCGGCCAGTACCGCCGCCTCGCCCTCGACACGCCGGCTGGCATGGCCGAGCGCCTCGAGGGCCAGCGCATAGCGTTCGCACAGCGCCTCGCCGCCGACCAGGGTGACGGAAGACGCTGAGAGGTCGTGACGAACGCCACTGAGCTCGAGGCCAATGGCGAGCCCCGAGAGACGCGCCCCCAGCCGGGTTTGCCGCGCTTCCCCGGCAGGCAAAGAAGCGTCGAGCAGGTCGGCGGCACGCAGGCCGAACAGCAACCTAGCGAACTCACCGGGTCGGGCGCTCGCCTCGCGTACCGCGGCGACGAACGCCTCGCGACAGCCGGGTTCGGTGAGGCCGTCGTCGGCCACGGAGTGTCTGAGCACCGACTGGCCGGCCAACAGGCCATAGAGCTCGCCGGTCAGGTAGGTGGCGAAGCGCTTGACCTCTCCGCGCTCCAGCCACGCCCACTTGGCATGGGTACCCGGCAGGCAGACCAGCCCCGAGAATCCCGGCTCACGGGCCACCAGCCCAGCCAGCTGGGTCTCCTCCCCGCGCATCACATCGAAGTCGCACCCGGTGACATCCGCGAACTGGCACAGCCCCGGCAACAGGAGAACGTCAAGGCGCGTATCGCTTACCGTCGGCATGACGGCGCCTTGGGCCAGGTCGTCCAGGCGTGTCGGCACCGGCAGGTAAGCCGCCTCGCGCCAGCCCTGGCGGGCGCCGGCCATGCCACAGACCCACACTCCCACGCGCCCGGACGCCGGCAGCCAATCGCCGACGACCTCGAGCAGTGCGATCTCGTAATCCTCAGGCCTCAGGGTCAGCATGCCCTTGTCACTGCCGCCCCGCACCAGCACCTCGCCGCTCTCGTCCAGGCCCCAGACGCGCAGCTGACTCGAGCCCCAGTCCACCGCGACCCAGGCCAGTCGCTCGCGTATCGCATCGCTCATGAAGATCTCCTCACCACTCGGCGATGGAGCCGTCCTCGTGGCTCCATACGGGGTTGCGCCAACGATGCCCGACCTTGGCCCGCTCCTCGACGAACGCCTCGTCGATCTCCACGCCGAGCCCCGGCCCCTGGGGAATGGCACAGAAGCCCTGCTCGATGGCCAGCGCCGACTTGTCGACCAGGTAGTCGAGCACGTCGTTGTCGCGGTTGTAGTGGATGCCCATGCTCTGCTCCTGGATGAAAGCGTTATGGCTCACCGCATCCAGGTGGAGCGAAGCGGCCAGGGTCAGCGGACCGAGCGGACAATGCGGTGCCAGGGCGACGTCGTGGGCCGAGGCCAGCGCGGCAATCTTCAGCCCCTCGCTGATGCCGCCGCAATGGGAGAGGTCGGGCTGGATGATATCGATCATGCCGTCGGCGAGCAGGTCGCGAAATTCGAACCGGGTGTGCAGCCGCTCGCCGGTGGCCAGCGGATAGCCCAGGCCGCCGGCGATGTGCTTCAGGCTGGGCAGGTGCTCGGGTGCCACCGGCTCCTCGACGAACATCGGATGGAACGGCTCCAGCTCACGCAGCAGCGCCTTGGCCATGGGCCGATGCACCCGGCCGTGAAAATCGATGGCAATGCCCACCTCGGGCCCCACCGCCTCGCGGGCCTCGGCGACGCGAGCCACCGCCTCGTCGATCTTGCGGTGCGAGTCGACGATCTGCATCTCGGCAGTACCGTTCATCTTGAACGCGGTGAAGCCACGCTCCACCAGCTCCCTGGCGCCCGCCCCCACGTCGTTCGGCCGGTCGCCGCCGGTCCAGGCGTACATGCGCATGCGCTCGCGCACCGCGCCGCCCAGCAGTTGGTGCACCGGCACGCCCAGGTCGCGTCCCTTGAGATCCCACAGCGCCTGGTCGATACCGGCGATGGCGCTCATCAGGATCGGGCCGCCGCGATAGAAGCCGGCTCGGTAAAGCGTGTTCCACAGGTGCTCGATGCGGTGCGGGTCCTGGCCGATCAGGTAGTCGGCAAGCTCGTGCACTGCAGCCTCCACGGTGGCGGCGCGGCCCTCGATGACCGGCTCGCCCCAGCCGTAGCAACCCTCGTCGGTCTCGATCTTGAGGAACAGCCAGCGCGGCGGCACCTGCCAGGTCTTGAGTCGAGTGATCTTCATGGTGAGCGCTCCTTGGCATGAATGATGGATTCGGCTGACGGCGCCTGGACGGACTCGGCTTGTGCGTCGGCGACGATACCCAGATCGACAGCGGTGCGTCGCAGCACATCGACAGCGGCCGCTTCAGCTGCATCCGCATCCCGGGAGCGGATCGCCTCGAGCAGGCGGCCATGACGCGCCAGGCTGTCATCCAGGCCGGCATCAAGAGGCTGGAGGTGGGCCTGGGAGCGCTGGATCAGGGCAATGATCGAGGGACGCAGCAAATGCCCCATCTGGCGCCACACCAGATTATGGCTGGTGCGATAGATGGCATCGTGGAAGGCCACGTCGTACTCCGCATGCCGCGCACTGGCCTCCGGCATGCCGGCGGTACGCTGCATGCCCAGGAAGGCCGCCTCCAGGCGCTCGAGATCCTCCGCTTCGGCCGCCCGGGCTGCCAGGCGGGCGACAGCCGGCTCCGCCGAATAGCGAAAGGCAAAGATCTCGCGCAGCAGCTGAGCATCGGGCGTTTCGATATCGGCCATCCACGCGCTCACCAGCGGATCGAGCAGATGCCATTCGCCAATGTTGCAGACCACGCTGCCGCGCCCCGCGGTGCGCTCGATCAGACCAAGGGCGACCAGAGTCGCCAGGGCGTTGCGCACCTGGTTGCGGCTGACCTCGAAGTGCTGGCAGAGGTCGCGTTCACGAGGAAAGGTTTCGCCGGGGCGCCAGCGCCCGGCCAGCAACGCCTGCCCCAGCAGCCGCGCCAGGCCGTCGGCACCGCCGTGATGGCGTGGCAGCGAAGTCAGTGTCATGACGCCCTCCAGATGAGCACTGCTCAAGTTGGCGAAGTGCAACGAATATAGAGCATGCCGCCACAAATGTCAGACATTTACCCTTGCCCAAAAAGAGGCGAGCCTGGCGGCCCGCCTCCGTGTGCATCTTCAACCACCGGCGAAGGTCGCGTAGATGATGACCACCAGAGCCACCAGCAAGAGGCCCACGGGCACGGCGCCGCGCCAGGGCGTGAGATCGACCGCACCGCTGTCCTCGTGAACCCAGTCGGTCTCGCGCGGGCGCAGCTTGCCGATCACCAGCATCAAGGCCACCAACAGCACGAACACGCCGGCCACAAAGTGGAACTCATGCATGACCAGCGGCAGCCGGTCGAACGGCGGCACGAAATAGCCGGCGGCAATCAGCAGGCAGCCGCCCACCAGTGCGATCTTGGCCGCCATGGGCGGTACGCGCTTGGTCAGCAGGCCGACGATCACTACCGCGAGGATAGGGATGAAATAGATGGCGTTCATCTTCTGCAGGTAGCCGAACAGGCTCTCCTGACCGGCCAGCAGCGGCGCGATGGTCATGGTGACGAAGGCCATGATCCAGCCGAACACCTTGCCCGACTTCACCACCTGCTCTTCGCTGGCCTCCTTGTTGAGCACGCCTTTATAGAGGCCCAGGCTGAAGATGGTGGTGGTGCTGTTGAGCGCCGAGTTGAACGACGACAGGATGGCACCCACCATCACCGCGGCGAAAAAGCCGGTCAGATAGGGCGGCAGCACATTGAACACCAGGTGACCGTAGGCCTCGTCGGCCTGAATGCCCTGGTCGGCATAGAGGTGGTAGGCGATGATCCCCGGCAGCACCAGGTAGAGCGGGCCCAACAGCTTGAAGAAGCCGGTCAGCAGAACCCCCTTCTGGCCCTCGGCGAGGTTCTTGGCGGCGAAGGTACGCTGGATGATCTGCTGGTTGGTCGTCCAGTAGAAGAGGTTGATCAAGAACACACCGGTAAAGAGCGTGGAGAATGGCACCTGCTGATCGGAGCCGCCCAGTGAGTTGAGCTTGTCCGGATCGCTCTGCTTGAGGATGTTCCAGCCCTCGAGCAGGCCACCGTCGTTGCTGACCGCCTGCAGGCCGAAGTAGACGATGACGAAGCCGCCAACCAATAGCCCGATGCCGTTCAGCGTGTCCGATACGGCCACGGTGCGCAGCCCGCCGAACAGGGCGTAGATGGAGCCGATGAGGCCTACCACCCAGACCGTGAGCCACAGCAGCAGCGTCTGCGACTCGATCCCGGTCAGGCCGGAGAGATCGAGCATGCCCTGCAACCCCATGGCGCCGGAGTAAAGGATGATCGGCAGCAGAATCACCGCATAGGCGATCAGGAAGATGACGTTGCAGATCAGCTGGGTGCCGGCGTCGAAGCGGATCAACAGCATCTGCGGCAGGGTGGCGATACCGCTGCGCAGGAAGCGTGGCAGGAAGAACAGCGCCAGCGCCACCAGCGCAATGACCGCCACCACCTCCCAGGCCATCACGCTCAGGCCATCGCTGAAGGCCGCCCCGTTGAGCCCCACCATCTGCTCGGTGGAGAGGTTGGTCATCAGCAGCGAGCCGGCGATCAGCGGGAAGGTCAATGAGCGGCCGGCGAGGAAGTAGCCGCTGGTACTGGCATGATCGTCGCGACGGGTCAGGCGCCAGGTGATGAAGGCCACCAGGCCGGTAAAGAACAGGAACGATAGCAGGGTCAAGGCATGCATGCGGATACACTCCCTTGCAAGCGATTGGCAGTCCGTTGGGCCAGAAAATGTCTGACATTGATGAATTGACAAAATTCTAAGCGGAAAAGGCGCGCCTCGCATGCGCCTTTAGTCGCAAAAAAACGTTAAATTTTTGTAATATTACGCACTATTCCATGTGACCTATCGACCGACCCGGCTGCGTCTTGCCTACAGGGTTGTCAGACAGGCTAGGCGGCACAACAATAGCCTCTCTCTCGAACTCACTCTCATGGACCTTCTTCATGCGCCGGATCGCCCTTTCTTCCATTTTCCTGCCCACCATCGCCCTCGCCTTGTTCGCTCAAGGGGCCGCCGCCGAGACCTTCCGCTTCACCGCCATTCCCGACGAGGACCAGGCGCGCCTGGTGGAGCGCTTCGCCAAGGTGGCCGACTATCTGGAGGAGCGCCTCGGCGTCGAAGTGGAGTACGTGCCGGTGAAGTCCTACAGCGCCGCGGTCACCGCCTTCCGCAACGATCAGGTGCAACTGGCCTGGTTCGGCGGGCTCTCCGGGGTGCAGGCACGCCGCCTGGTGCCGGGCTCCCAGGCGCTGGCCCAGGGCAGCGAGGATAATGCCTTCGTCAGCTACTTCATCGCCCATGAGTCCACCGGCCTCGAGCGTGCCGACGAGCTGCCCGACGAGATCGAAGGCATGAGCCTGACGTTCGGCTCGCGCACCTCTACCTCCGGCCGACTGATGCCGGAGCACTTCCTGCGCCAGCGTTTCGATGACGCCAACCCTGAGGACCTCTTCTCGCGGGTCGGGTACTCCGGCGATCACTCACGCACCATCGCCCTGGTGGAAGCCGGCACCTACGACATCGGGGCGGTCAACTACACGGTGTGGGAAGCCGCCGTGGAGGACGGCCGGGTGGATACCGACAAGGTTGGCGTGATCTGGGCCACGCCCTCTTACCCTGACTACAACTGGACTCTGCGCGGCGACGCCGACGAGCGTTTCGGCGAGGGCTTCAGCGACAAGGTACAGGCCGCGTTCCTCGAGATGGAGGATCCGGAGCTGCTCGCCACTTTCCCCCGCGAGGCGTTCATCCCTGCCGACAACGACCTCTATGCCCCCATCGAGGAGGTGGCCGAGGAGCTCGGCCTGCTGCGCTGATGGAGGATGAGCAACGTCGCCTGCTGGTTCGCTTCGACGGAGAGGCTCTCGGGCATGGCGCACAGGTCGTCCTGCCCCGCCTGACCCTCGCCCTGCACGAGGGCGAGCGAGTCGCGTTGCTCGGCCAAAGCGGCGCCGGCAAGTCGACGCTGCTCGGTGAACTGCGCCAGCGGCTCGAGCACCAGGCGGCTTGGTGTCCGCAGCATCACGGCCTGGTGCCGCAGCTCGCGGTGTATCACAACGTCTTCATGGGGCGTCTGTCGGAGCATTCGGCGCTGGCCAACCTGTGGAACCTCATCCGCCCCCTGCGCCGCCCCTGGCGGGAAGTGGCCGCGCTGTGCGACGAGCTGGGTCTGGCCGGCCTGCTGCGGCGCCCGGTGGGCCAGCTCTCCGGCGGCCAGCGCCAGCGGGTGGCCATCGCCCGCGCCCTCTACCAGGCCCGGCCGCTGTTTCTCGGCGACGAGCCGGTAGCCAGCGTCGACCCCCACCAGGCGCTGCGCCTGCTGAACCTGATCGATTCTCGTCACACGACCTCGGTGATCGCCCTGCACCAGCGCGAACTGGCACTGACGCACTTCGACCGCGTCTGGGGATTACGTGACGGTCGCCTGGTAATCGATGCGCCGGCCACTTCGCTCACCCTGGCCGAGCTGGACGCGCTCTACCCCGACGCCGATGCCACGAGACACAGCCCGGATACGCGCGATGCCAATGTCGGCGCGCTGGACGTCAACGCTCTCCCCTGCCCCCGGGGGCGGCCGTGAACGACAGCTCATCGACCCTACCCCCATCAGGGTGGAAAGCGTGGTGGCGAGGGAGCTCGCCTGGCCTGCGCTTGGCCCGGCACAGCCTGGGCCTGGTGGCACTGGCGGTGCTGCTGGTGCCTTTCGCCGATCTTGCCGTGCATACCCGCGACCCGTGGGGAGAACTCGGTCGCATGGCGGCCGGCCTGGCCTGGCCCGCCTGGGGGGCACTGGAGTCACCCTTCTCGGCATTGGGTCTCACCGTGGCGGTGGCGCTGTGGGGCACACTGGCCGGAGTCGTATTGGGTTTGCCGCTGGCGCTGCTCTTTGCACGCTCGCGCCTGGTGCGTGCCGGCTGCGCCTTCGTGCGTGCCATCCACGAGCTGTTCTGGGCGCTGCTGTTCATGCAGGTATTCGGGCTCTCGGCGCTCACCGCCCTGGCCGCCCTGGCAATTCCCTATGCCGGCATCTTCGCCAAGGTCTACGCCGAGATCCTCGAGCAGACCCCACGTGCACCGCGCGACGCCCTGCCACCCGGCAGCGGGCGGCTGGCACGCTTCGTCTACACCGAACTGCCGCTGGCCTGGTCCCAGCTCGCCGCCTATACCCGCTACCGTTTCGAGTGCGGCCTGCGCGCCAGCGTGCTGCTCGGCTTCGTCGGCCTACCGACGCTGGGATTCCATCTCGAGACGGCGTTTCGCGAAGGGCGCTACCCTGAGGCCGGTGCCCTGCTGTGGCTGTTCTACCTGTTGATCGCCAGCCTGCCGTGGTGGGGCCACAAGCGCTTGATACCGCTGCTGCTGGTAGGCGGCGCATGGCTGCTCGGCCCCTGGCCGAACGTTGACGGCGGCTTGCTGTGGCGCTTCGTCTCTCAGGACATCTGGCCGGCGGCGCTGCTGGCCGGCGACTGGGCGGCCTTGATGGAGTGGCTGGCGCGCATCCCGTCGCTGGGACCGGCCATCGGCAATACCCTGCTGCTGGGCCTGCTCGGTACCGTGGGTGCGCTCGCGGTGGCACTGGCGCTGTGGCCGCTGGCCAGTCGCCATTTCGGCAATCGCGCCACCCGCCTGACCGGACACGGCGTGCTGATCTTCCTGCGCTCGACGCCGGAGCTGATGCTGGCGTTCGTCTTCCTGCTGCTGCTCGGCCCCTCGCTGCTGCCCGCCTGGCTGGCTCTGGCACTGCACAACGGCGCGCTGATCGCCTTTCTGGCGGCGCGCCACGCCGACGCCATCACCCCGGGCATGCCAGGGCTGCCTGCCAGCGGGCGACTGGCCTACGAACTGCTGCCGCGGGTCTATCCAGGGCTGCTGGCCCTGCTCTACTACCGCGCCGAGGTGATCCTGCGCGAGACCGCCATCCTCGGCATGCTGGGGGTCGCCACCCTGGGGTTCTACATCGAGGAGGGCTTCGATTACCTGATGTTCGACGTCGCCTTCTTCCTGTTGCTGGTTACCGCGACGCTCAATATCGCCGTGGATGCCCTCTCGCGGCGGCTTCGGCCACGAGAGGCGCCATTGGATGACCCCTGCGCGAGATAAGGGCGTCTCAGTAGGGGTAATCGCCACCGGCCACCACGGCAGCCGTCACGGTAATCTCTACCTTGAGCTCATCGGCAGGCATGGGCGCACAGACGCAGGTGCGCGCCGGAGCATGGCCGGTGGGCACCCAGGCGTCCCACACCGCGTTCATGGCGGCGAAGTCGTGGCCGTCCTTGAGGTAGACCGTCGCCGTCAACAAATGCTCACGATCGGAGCCGATCTCGGCCAGCAGCGCATCCACTCGGGCCAGCATGCTCTCGGTCTGCTCGGTGATGTCGCCGTGACGCGCCTCGGGTCCGGCCACCTGGCCACATAGGTAAGCGATGCCGTTATGAATCACGGCGCGGCTCATGCGCGCCTTGGTGTCGTGACGAACGATGGTCATTGATGGTCTCCGCTGACGATGAAAAGCTGAAATGACTGTTGCTAAAGGCTACCTCTCTTCACCGAGGATGAGTACTCCCACGACGGTATGGTGCGATTATCGTTATATATGGCAGTATACGGCGAATCGCTATATCCGAACGAACATGACGACCTGAGCCGCAGCGGCATCCACTCGACAGCGGGAGCAGCACCGTGCAAGCCATTTTCAAACGCCTTTTGATGAGTGTGGCTGCCCTCGGGATGAGCCTCGCCTTGACCATGGCCCAGGCCGAGCAGGAGCCGACCCGCATCGCGGCGGCAGCCAGCCTGCGGGCCGTGATGGATGAGCTCGTTGCCACCTATCGGACGCAACATCCCGCGGCGAGCCTCGAGGCGGTGTATGGCGCTTCGGGCAGCCTGCGAGCCCAGATCGAGAACGGTGCCCCCTTCGACCTGTTCTTCTCTGCCGACATGGCTTTTCCCCAGGCTCTGGAGGCGGGTGGCCACGCCGCGGGAGACGTCACTCCATATGCCGAGGGTCGCCTGGTGCTGTGGAGCGAGGATATCGACGCTTCGACACTGACGCTGGGCGAGCTCGCCGATGCGCGTTTCCGGCGTATCGCCATCGCCAATCCCCGCCATGCCCCCTACGGCGCGCGCGCCGAGGAGGCACTGCGCGCCAGCGGCCTATGGCAAACGCTGGAGCCAAAACTGGTATTCGGTGAGAATATCGGCCAGGCGCTGCAGATGGTGCATAGCGGTGCGGCAAACGTGGGAATCCTGGCACTGGCCCAGATGCACGCATCGTCCATGCGGGGATCGACCTTCCACCTCATCGACTCTAGCCTGCATCAGCCGCTGGAGAACGGCTTCATCATTACCCGCCGGGGCGGTGACGACCCCACCGCCAGGGGCTTCGCCGACTTCATGCAAAGCCCCGAGGCGCAACGGATCCTCGAAGCCTACGGATTCTCCATGCCACGTGGCGACTGAGGCCCCGTGAAGACTGAGAGGTCACGATGTTAGGCTTGACGTCCTCCGACTGGGAGGCTCTGCGACTGACCCTACGCCTGGCCCTGATCAGCACTGGCCTGCTGCTGGTGCTGTGCCTGCCGCTGGCCTGGTGGCTGGCCCATACCCAGCGGCGCATCAAGGTGGTCATAGAAGCCCTGGTGGCCTTGCCGCTGGTGCTGCCGCCGACGGTGATCGGCTTCTACCTGCTGATCCTGCTTGGGCCTCGCGGCGTCGTGGGCGGCACCCTGGAGCGCCTGGGCGTGGGCCATCTGGCCTTCACCTTTACCGGGTTGGTGATCGGTTCGATGATCTATTCGCTGCCCTTCGTGGTGCAGCCGCTGCAGAACGCCTTCCAGGCCATGGGGCGCCGCCCCCTGGAGGTGGCCGCGACCCTGCGGGCCGGGCCCTTCGATCGCCTGCTGTCGGTGGTGCTGCCGCTGTCGCGGCAGGGCCTGCTTACCGCGGCGGTGCTTTCCTTTGCGCATACGCTGGGTGAATTCGGCGTACTGCTGATGATCGGCGGCGGCATTCCGGGCCAGACCCAGGTGGCCTCGATTGCCATCTACAGCCATGTCGAAGCCTTGGACTACGCCTCGGCGCACCGCCTGTCGCTGTTCCTAATGCTGGTGGCCTTTACGCTGCTGACCTGCATCTACGCCCTCAACCGGCGCTTCAAGGTCGTGGGGGTGATGCCATGAGTGTATCGGGTACCTTGCGGTTGAAGCGCGGCGACTTCGAACTCGAGGCCGAACTGGAACTTCCCGAGCGCGGGGTCACCGCGCTGTTCGGCCGCTCCGGCTCGGGCAAGACCACCCTATTGCGCTGCCTGGCCGGGCTCGAGCGTGGTGAGGGTTGGCTTTCGGTCAATGGCTGCCGCTGGCAGCATGGCCGGCACTTTCTGCCGGTGCACCGCCGCCCCCTGGGCTACGTGTTCCAGGAAGCCAGCCTGTTTCCCCATCTGCGGGTACGCGACAACCTGCGCTACGGCTACCGGCGGGTTGCTGCCGGCCAGCGCCGCGTCGACTTCGACGAGACCGTGCACCTGCTCGGCGTCGAGGCGCTGCTCGACCGGCACCCGCACGCGCTCTCCGGCGGCCAGCGCCAGCGCGTGGCCATCGCCCGGGCGCTGCTCGCCAGCCCCCGCCTGCTGCTGATGGACGAGCCCATGGCCTCACTCGATGCAGCCAGCAAGGCGGAGATCCTGCCCTACCTAGAGCGGCTGCACACGCACCTGGAAATCCCGGTGGTCTACGTCAGCCATGCCTTGGAGGAGGTGGCTCGGCTGGCCGATTACCTGGTACTGCTGGAGGCGGGCCGGGTGCTGGCCGCGGGCCCCCTGCACGAACTGCTGGTGCGCAGCGACCTGCCGCTGTCGCATGCCGATAATGCCGCCGCCGTGCTGGAGGCACGGGTCCTGGAATGCGATGCCGTGCAGCAGGTGATAGCGCTGGAGTGTGGCGCGGGGCGGTTATGGCTCTCCCACCCACCGGCCCCCACTGGCACGCCACTGCGGGTCAGCGTCAAGGCTCGGGATGTGGTGATCTCCCTCACCCCACCCCAGGATTCGAGCGTGCTCAACTGCCTGCCGGCACGTATCAGCGAGATTGCCGACGATCCCCATCCGGGTCATCTGCTGGTGCGCCTGACGATCGGCGACCAGACCCTGATCTCCCGCATTACCCGCGAAGCGGCAAAACGCCTGGCACTGGTCGTCGGTCAGCCGGTCTACGCCCAACTACGAGGAGCTGCCCTGTCGTGACGCCTCCGTTGTCGGGCTCGCCCGCGGCTTACCAGGGCGCAGGTGAGAAAATGTTCAATCCGATGGTGGCGAGGGGGCAAGCAGCGAGGCGAAGTCCTCCATCTCTTTCGCCACCGCCTCACTGGCGATGCGCTGCATGCGTTGATAACGCGCCAGGACCTCTTCGCCGAACGGAGTGATCCTGGCGCCGCCACCGCCCTTGCCACCGGTGGCGGTATTGACCAGCGGTGCCTTGAAGCACTGATTCATGGTATCCACCAGCAGCCAGGCACGCCGGTAGCTCATCCCCATCTGGCGGGCCGCCGCGGAGATCGAACCGGTCTCGGCGATGGCCTCGAGCAACTGCACCTTGCCTGGGCCCATGGCGATAGCATGGCCCAATTGAATGCGCAGGCGAGGGGTCATCGGGTCGTGGGCGGCCACGGTGCGACTCCATAGGGCAATTTCCGCTGGATGGTAGCATCACTCACCGATAACGGCATGGCCGTGGCGCTTGCCGCCGCTACCTGGTGTGGCGGCACTAGACTCCGATGGACGTCGGCCTCGCTGCCATACCGCAAACTGCTATCATGCCGGCTTCCACTTTCTGCCTTTTCACTTGCCATCGCTCAGGGAGGGCGCAATGGGCTATCGTACCCTGCTGCGGGACCACCGGGGATTGCTGGGAATCTGCTTCCTGGCCATGTTCACCTCGAGTCTCGGCCAGAGCTTCTTCATCGGCCTGTTCCAGGCGCCAATCAGCGAGCGACTCGGGTTCACCCAGGGGGCAATTCGGCACTGCCTATGCGCTGGTCACGCTGATTTCCGGTTTCGCCGTGCTGCGCCTGGGGCCGAGCATCGACTGGGTATCACCGCGGCGCTTCGCCCTCCTGGTCATGGCGGCACTGGCCGCAGGCGTGCTGCTGCTGACGCTTTCGCCCTGGTGGGGCCTGGGGCTGTTGGGGCTGGGGCTGGTGCGCTTTTGCGGTCAGGGTATGATGACGCACCTGGGCAACACTCTGGCCGGACGCGAGTTCGTCAGCATGCGTGGGCGTGCTCTGGGCCTCGTCAGCATGGGCATGATGCTCGGCGAGACGCTGCTGCCGCCGCTGATCGCGGCGCTGCTGGTATGGCTCGGCTGGCGCGAGCTATGGTGGCTGTTCGGCCTGGTGCTGGCGGCCTTATGGCTGCCGCTGCTGCTGCGCGGCCCCTGGCCCGCGGCGCCCGGGCAGCGCCCCGCCCGCGGCCATCGACCCAGCGGCCCCCGCCCTTTTCGCGACGTCCGCTTCTGGCGTCTGCTGCCGCTGCTGATGACACTGCCGATCACCATGACCGGGCTGTTCATCTACCAGGCAGCGATGACCCGCGACCTGGGAAGCACCCTCGCCGTCTATGCCCTCGCCTTGACCGGCATGGGCCTGGCCAAGCTGCCCGGCGCGCTGCTCGGTGGCCGCTGGGTCGATCGCCTGGGCCCGGTGCGCCTGGCGCGCCTCTACCTGCTGCCCTACGCCCTGGCGCTAGGTCTCGCCATCACTTTCGGTGGCCATCTCGGCGTGTGGGCGCTGATGGTAGGCGGCGGGCTCGCCATGGGCTCACAGGAGTCGATCGCCACCAGCCTGCTGGTGCGTATCTGGGGGGCCGAGCACCTCGGTACGGTGCGCGCTACGCTGAGCGCCGCCATGGTCTTTGCCACCGGTCTGGCCCCGGCGTTGCTGGGTATCGCGCTCGATCTCGGCGCGCACTTCTCGTTCATTCTGGCCGGCATGCTGGCCTTTCTCGTTTTCGGCTGGTGGCTCGCCCAGGGCGTCCTACGCAGCCCCGAGGCGCGCGGAGAGTGACACGACGACGCCGGCTCCAGGCCGGCGTCGTGAGGGATTGATAAATCTGCCTAGCGCAACAGCAGCACCGGTACCTTGGCCCGTCGCAGCATGGCGGTAGTGGTACTGCCCACCAGCAGGTGACGAATGCGCGAGTGGCCGTAGGCACCCATCACCAGCAGGTCGATGGCATTTTCCTCCTGGTAGACGCGCAGGGTCTCCTCCACCTCGCCGGCGCGAATTGCGCCTTCTGCCTCGTGGCCGGCCTCGCGCAGTGCGGCCAGTGCCCAGTCGAGCTGCGAGCGGTTGTCTCCGGTCTCGGCGCCGACGATTACCACGTGCACCGGGATACCGTTGAACAGCGGGCTCTTGGCTAGCATCTCGACGCCCTTGCGGGTGGTCTTGCTGCCGTCGAAGGCAAGCATCACCCGTTCGGGACGCTTGAAGGTCTCCGGCGCCATCAGGATCGGCCGGTGCATGGTGCGCACTACCCGCTCCAGGTTGGAGCCCAGGTGCTCGCTGGCCCGATGGGCGGTCTCGCCGCGCTTGCCCAGCACCAGCAGGCGAATCTCGTCCTCCAGTTCGGCCAGGGTCTCGACCAGGGTGCCGTTGCGCTGGCGCGTACCCGGCTCAGCCACGCCGTCCTCGACTGCACGTTCCCGGGCCGCCTGGAGCATCAGTCGGCCCTGCTCCTGGGCCACCTTGGCGCGCTGTTCGTCGAGCTGCGAGAGCTCCTCGAGCAGGTGCTCGCGGGAGCCCAGGCCGATGTTGCCGGAGAGGTCCGCCTCGGCGGTCTGCGGGTGGTTGTCCACCACGTGCAGGAAGGTCAGCGGCGCACCCAGCGCCAGGCTGGCCCAGGCGGCGTAGTCGCACACCCCGGTGGAGAACTGCGAGCCGTCGATGGCGGCCATTACCTGTTCTGTCATCGTGTCGTTTCCCATGCTGGCATTGCCGTCGTGGCGCTCAAGTACGCTGCGACGCTCGATTCGACCCAGCGGGCCGCGGCTCCTTCAAGAGGAGCACCGGCCCGCGATTGACGTCAATGGCCGCCCATCAACTTTTCCACGGCAGCCGGGTCATCGTGGATGGCATAGCGGTCGACGATGGTGGCGCTGGCCTCGTTGAGCCCGATCAGCTCCACTTCGGTGCCCTCGCGGCGGAACTTGATCACTACCCGATCCAGCGTCTGAACCGCGGTGATGTCCCAGAAGTGCGCACGCGACAGATCGATGGTGACCTTCTGTACGGTTTCCTTGAAGTCGAAGGCATTGCCGAAGCGCTCCGAGGAAGCGAAGAACACCTGCCCTACCACCCGATAGATGCGATGATTTCCCTTTCCTGCTTCTTCGGAGCCGATGTAGAGGATGTTGCCAACCTTGTTGGCGAAGAACATGGCCGCGAGCAGCACGCCGACGAATACGCCCATGGCCAGGTTGTGAGTGCCCACGGTTACTGCCACCGTGGCCAGCATCACGACGTTGGTGCTCATGGGATGCTTCTTAAGATCGCGAATCGAAGCCCAGCTGAAGGTGCCAATAGAGACCATGATCATCACCGCCACCAGCGCGGCCATGGGAATCTGCGACACCCAATCGGCGAGGAACACCACCAAGATCAGCAGCAGCACGCCAGCCACCAGCGTGGAGAGCCGCCCGCGGCCACCCGACTTCACGTTGATAACCGACTGGCCGATCATCGCACAGCCAGCCATGCCGCCCAGCAGGCCGGCGCCGATGTTGGCGACCCCCTGCCCCTTGCACTCGCGGTTCTTGTCACTTGGCGTATCGGTCAGGTCGTCGACGATGGTGGCAGTCATCATCGACTCCAGCAGACCTACCACGGCGAGCATCACCGAGTAGGGCAGGATGATCCACAGCGTCTCGAGGGTCAGCGGCACGTCGGGCCACAGGAAGACCGGCAGGGTATCGGGCAGCTCACCCATGTCGCCGACGGTGCGGATGTCCATGCCGCTGATCATGTAGACGGCGGTGAGCACCACGATGCACACCAGCGGCGAGGGAATCGTCTTGCCGATCCTGGGCACGTAGGGGAACAGGTAGATGATGCCGAGCCCGGCCGCTGTCATGGCATAGACATGCCAGGTCACACCGGTAAGCTCCGGCAGCTGGGCCATGAAGATCAGGATCGCCAGGGCGTTGACGAAACCGGTGACCACCGAGCGTGAGACGAAACGCATCAGGTCGGCCAGCTTGAGGTAGCCGGCCACGATCTGCAGCACCCCGGTGAGCAGGGTCGCGGCCAGCAGGTACTCGAGGCCATGATCGCGCACCAGGGTAACCATCAGCAGCGCCATGGCGCCGGTAGCCGCCGAGATCATCCCCGGGCGTCCACCGGCGAAGGCGATGATCACGGCGATACAGAACGAGGCGTAGAGCCCCACCTTGGGGTCGACGCCGGCAATGATGGAGAAGGCGATGGCCTCGGGAATCAGGGCCAGCGCGACCACGATGCCGGCGAGGGTGTCGCCCTTGATGTTGGAGAACCAGTCTTGCTTGATGGAGCGGATCATTCTTCGGTCCAGTCGGTGGTTTTTCATTTCCAGCTGGCATCGGGCCAGATGGCGCCAGGGGTCGTTCGAGCGCTCTCCCGGCCACGCGTCGACGACGACGCAACGTGTGAAGTCGCGCAGTTGAAACGTTGAATTCGGTCAGGCAGCTCGGCACATCAGAATGATGTCGAGCAGTGACGTGCCGATGACGGCAGCGTCGGAGGAAGGCAGCGCTAGGGCGGCGTGGCCAGCCCGGTCGGAGGAGTCAGCACGTTGCGTCGCATCCATGGCCAGAAACTTGGGCGGCCTAGACTTTCGTCTAACACACGAACCCGATAGGAGGCCGAATACTAACAGAGTTCTCGCTCTGCTGCATCCCGCCCCCGCAAGCGCCGTTCCAGCCGGCGTTCGTAAAGCCCCTTGGCCAGCAGCGTGCCGAGCACCAGGGCGCCACCGATCAGCGCCACCGGCGCCGGCCGCTCGCCGAGAATCCACCACACCCACAGCGTACCCACCACCACTTCGAGCAGCATCAGCAGGCCCACCTCGGCAGCAGGAAGGTAGAGCGGCCCGCGCTGGATCAGGGTGAAGCCCAGCGGCAGCAGCATCAGGCACAGCAGCACGAGCAATAGCAGGCTATCCGTCGATGGCAGCGCAATTCCGCCTTCGGCCAGGCCGAAAGAGGCCGCTATGGCCGCGACGATGAGGCCGGACAAGGTCAGCATGGGGCTCATGTCGACGCTGGGGCGGGTGCGGCAGAGAGTAAAATTGGCCGCCAGTGCCGTCGCTGCCAGCAGCGCGAAGCCGTTGCCGACCCACGAGCCGACACCGGTATCGTCGAGCACGATCAGCGAGGTGCCGACCAGGCACAGCCAGATGGCGAGCCAGGTGCGGCGCGGCAGCCGCTCGCCGAGAAACAGGCGAGAGAACAGCGCGGCGATGAGCGGCGCCCCGGCCAGGATCATCAGCACGTTGCCGCCCTTGGTGTACTGATTGCCGAGCACGAAGCCGAAGGTGGAGAGACTGAACAGCAGCGCCACGCCGATGCCGGTCCAGCCGCAGCGGCGATAGGCATCGACGGTGCCGGCCCCATGGCGGACCAGCATGATGATGACGAAGCCCAGCGCAGTGAGCAGTCCGCGCCATAGCAGAATCTCGCCGTCGGGCAGGCCGATCAGCTTGATCAACAGGGCATCGGGAGAAATGATCAAGGCACCGCCGCCGGTCAGCAGCAGCCCCTGCTGGCGGTGCGAGAGGGAATGAATCAAGGCGACCTCGGCATCCGTAAGGTCGCCTCAGGATGCCACGCCCAGGCGGGCGTGGCACGTCGAACTCAGCCTTCGCCGAGATCGTTCGGTCGCCCTTCGTCGGTTCTGGCTCGCGCCGCCGGCGAGGCCTGCATGTGCCGAAACGCCTCCATGATGTCCATCGGCAGGGGAAAGACGATGGTCGAGGCGTTCTTGTTGCTCATGTCGCTCATGGTCTGCAGGTAGCGCAGCTGCAGCGCGGCGGAGTTCTCTGCCATCACGTTGGCCGCCTCGACCAGCTTCCGCGAGGCCTGCAGCTCGCCCTCGGCATGGATCACCTTGGCCCGCCGCTCGCGCTCGGCCTCGGCCTGGCGGGCGATGGCACGGATCATGCTCTCGTCCAGATCGACATGCTTGATCTCGACGTTGGCGACCTTGATCCCCCACTCCTCGGTCTGGGCATCGATGATCTCCTGGATGTCGTCGTTGAGCTTGTCGCGCTCGGAGAGCATCTCGTCGAGATCGTGCTTGCCGAGCACCGAACGCAACGTGGTCTGGGCCAGCTGGCTGGTGGCGAGGGTGTAGTTCTCCACCTGTATTATCGCCTTCTCGGGGTCGACCACGCGGAAGTAGAGCACGGCATTGACCTTGACCGTGACGTTGTCCTGTGAAATGACGTCCTGCTCCGGCACGTCCATGGTGATCACGCGCAGGTCCACCACGCTCATCTGCTGGATCCCGGGGATCACGATGATCAGCCCCGGCCCCTTCACCGACTGGAAGCGGCCGAGGAAGAAGATCACGCCACGCTTGTATTCCGGCAGGATGCGGATCGACGCGGCGATCAGCAGGAACAACAGAACGACTGGCACGAGATAGGAAATCATCATGAGCACGCTCCTCGGTATGTCAGGCTCCGATGTGTCATAGGCTGGATGGGTGCTGGTCGCGATTCCGTCACGCTCACGGCGTCGACCGCTCGATGGGCTCGACCCTGAGCGTCAGCCCATCGACCGCCACCACCCGAACCTCCTGGCCACGCTTCAAGGCGGCATCGCTGCGAGCATTCCAACGCTCGCCCCGCAGGCGCACGTGACCCTCTTGCTCGAAGTCTTCCAGCGCCACCGCCTGACTGCCGACGAGCTGTTCCTGGCCGGTGCGGGCTGGGCGCCGACGCAGGCCGACGAAGCGCACCATGACCCACAGCATGATCCCCGCTGCCAGCAGGGCGATGCCGCCGATGAGAGGAAGGGAAACTGCCAGCTGTTCTGAGTCCATCAGCATCACCGAACCGATCACGAAAGAGACGATGCCTCCCATGCCTAGGATGCCGAAGCTGGGCATCAGCGCCTCGCCGACGATCAGCCCGAGGCCGACCAGGATAAGCGCCAGGCCGGCGTAGTTGATCGGCAACAACTGGAAAGCGAAAAGCGCCAGCAGCAGCGAGATCACGCCGATGGTGCCAGGCACCAGGGCTCCCGGGTTGGAGAGTTCGAAGATCAGCCCGTAGAAGCCGATGATCATCAGGAAGTAGGCGACGTTGGGGTTGGTGATGACCTGCAGCAGCTCGGTGCGCCAGTCGGGGTCGAAGCGCTCCAGTGCCAGGTCGGCCGTCTGCAGGGTCCGCGATCCCTGGTCCATCACGACCTCCCGGCCATCGATCTGGGCCAGCAGGTCGTCGATGTCGTTGGCCACCACGTCGATCACGTCTTGCTCGAGGGCTTCGCGTGAGTTCAGGTTGACCGCCTCGCGCACCGCCTGCTCGGCCCAGTCGGCGTTGCGCCCGTGGCGCTCGGCCAGGCTGCGAATGTAGGAGACGGCATCCTCGAGTACCTTGCGTTCCATGGCGGTCTCGCCGCGCCGGGTGGAATCCGCTGGGGACTCACCGGTCTCGCCGCCTGCACTGTCTGCCTGCTCATCGCCGGAGTCTTCGTCGCTTTCCCCGGCATCGGTCGCATCCTCGGCGGGCGCCTCCTCTTCGGGACCGTCCATGCCGGGCAACCCGCCGCCACCCATCTGCACGGGGGTGGCCGAACCAAGATGGGTCGCCGGGGCCATCGCGGCCACGTGGCTGCCGTAGAGCAGGTAGGTGCCGGCGCTGGCGGCACGTGCGCCGCTGGGCGAGACATAGATGGCAACGGGGACCTTGGATCCCAGCATGGCACGTATCATGCTGCGCATGGAGGCATCGAGCCCGCCCGGGGTATCCATCTGCACGACCACGAGTTCGGCGTCACGCTTCTCCGCGCGCCTGAGGCCACGCTCGAAGTAGTCGCCGGTAGCCGGCCCGATGGCGCCGTCCACGGTCATGACCATGGCGATGCGCTCACTCTCCTGGGCCTGACTCTGCCACGCCAGCATGCCTCCGAGCGCCAGGCACAGCAGGCTCATCCACAGCACGAGGCAACGACAGAGGGCGACACGGCGTACGCTCATGGTGAGCTTCCTCGCATCGTGATGAGGGTGGCCTTTCAAGGCCTGCCACTGATACAGCAACTCCTGAATTCAGATTAGCAGGCCTCGCCATGGGACGCCGCGTCGACTTCTTCTGACCGCCGCTCAGAGGTTGTGCGGTTCTCCCGTGAAGCGTCGCTGCACCTCGACCATATAGGCAGCAAGCGAGGTCAGCTTATCGCTCCCCCACTCCAGTGGCTCGGCGGCCATCGGCGCCACCATGCAGATCTGCACCATCTCGTCGGCATGCACCTGGGCCATGCCGAACTGGTTCTCCGCCATGCCCACTTGATGCGGAAAAGGCTGTTCGAAGGTCGCGGCATAGCCTCGGTCGTCGCCGTCGCTGCCGTGGCAGCTGGCACAGGAAAGCCCGTTGGTGCTGAGCGAGGTGTCGTAATAGAGCGCCTCGCCCTGCGCCAGCAGTTCAGCGTCGTTCTCACCGTCCTCGCTGTAAGCTGGCGAGTAGCCCTCGGGGCGCTGGACGTCGCTCATGTCGCCCTCGGCGTCACCTTCTGCCTCCGCTTCGGCCTCTCCTTCCGCTTCAGCCTCGGCGCTACCTTCTGCTTCTGCCTCAGCTTGATCCTCTGCATTTCCTTCCGCCTCGGCTTCCGCTTCGGCCTCGGCTTCCGCTTCGGCCTCGGCTTCCGCTTCGGCCTCGGCATGGGCGCTGGACACCAGCCAGGCTGTCTCGCTCAACTCGGCCATCACCTTGCCCACTCGGCCGGGGGGCCACTCGGAACCAGCCTGCAAGGCCACTCCTCCCCCTACCGCCAGCATCAGCGCCGGCGCCGTATAGGCCAGCCGGCGGCTGAGATGCCCGAGCAGCTGCCGTCTCTTGCCGTCATTGTCATATGACATGGGGACTACCTCCGTGATGTGACATGTCGGGGACATCTCGCGAATGTCGCCGCTGTTCGTCAGCGGTAAGGCTCTGTCGCCCAGCCCGGCTCCGCCTTACACAACTTGGCGGGAGCAAGAGAAAATGTGTAAGGATGGCAGCAGCTTCGCGACCATGTGGATACGCTCATGAACGTACGATCCACCCTAATGAGGAATGCGTCGATGTCGCTGCGTCTACTGTGTGCCTTGCCACTGGCTGCCATGCTGGCCTTCCCGCTCCACGCGGCCTCCGCCCCGCAGGAGTGGGAGAGCGTGCTCGAAGAGGCACGCGGCCAGACCGTCTACTGGCACGCCTGGGCGGGCGACACGCGGGTCAACGACTACATCGCCTGGGTCAAGAGCCGCGTACGGGCCGAGCACGACATCGAGCTGGTACACGTCAAGATCGACGACACCGGCTCCGCCGTCTCGCGGGTCCTGGCCGAGCGCAGCGCGGGCAATCACGACGACGGCAGCGTCGATCTCATCTGGATCAACGGCGAGAACTTCGCCGCCATGAAAGAGAACGCGCTGCTCTACGGCCCCTTCGCCGAGCAGCTACCGAACTTCGCCCTGACCCACCCCGAGCACAATCCCGAGGTGGTCAATGACTTCACGCTGCCCACGGAAGGCTACGAGTCGCCCTGGGGCAAGGCGCAGCTCACCTTCTACTACGACGCGGCGGAACTCGACGAAGCGCCGCCACGCGGTATGGCGCAGCTGCTCGCCTGGGCCGAAGCCAATCCTGGGCGCTTCGCCTATCCGCGCATTCCCGACTTCCTCGGCAGCACCTTTCTCAAGCAGGCGCTCGTCGCCCTGGCCGACGATAGCGACGCTCTCTACGAACCGGTGGCGCAGAGCGATTTCGAGACCGTCACGGCCCCGCTGTGGCACTACCTCGACGCCCTGCACCCCCACCTGTGGCGCAGCGGCCGGCAATTCCCCGCCAATGGTCCCGAGCTGCGCAGCCTGATGGCCGATGGCGAACTGGCGCTGGCCTTCACCTTCAACCCGGCGGAGCCGGCCGCCGCGGTGGCCGACTTCGAGCTACCCGAGTCGACCCGTAGCTACGTACTCGACGGCGGCACCCTGGGCAACGTGCACTTCGTCGCCATTCCCTACAATTCCCCCCGCCGGGCCGGCGCCATGGTCGTGGCCAACTTCCTGCTCTCGCCCGAAGCCCAGGCACGCAAGCAGGATCTCGCGGTGTGGGGCGACCCCACCGTGCTCGACGTGGCACGCCTCGATGGCGAGAGCCGCGCACTTTTCGAGCAGCAGAGCGACAATCCTGCCCTGCTGGCGCCGGAAGCCCTGGCCGAGACCCTGCCGGAACCGCACCCGAGCTGGATGACGGCGCTGCAGGACGCCTGGCAGGCACGCTACGTCGGTCGCTAGGCTCTGTCTGAAAAGTCGACGAGCGAAGGTCAGACAAGGCAAAAATCGTCGAAAAGACGGAGTTTACGGGGTGTAAATGAGTACTTTGAGCCGATTTATAACGCGGTATGACCGAGTGCAGCCAGTTTTCGGACAGGGCCTAGGACACGCTGAAGATGGCCAGATGCACTCACCGACACCACCTGACGGCAGGTAACGCGCCCCGATGCTGCGCCTCGCCCCGCTGCTGATCGTCACGCTGCTGGTCGGCCCGATACTCGCCGGCCTGGCCATGGCGTTGCTGCCCGCCTTCGGCTACCTGCCGGCGCTGGGCGGCCATGGGTTCAGCCTGGATCCCTGGCGACAGCTCCTAGCCCAGCCGGGGCTGGCCCGCTCGGTGGGTGTGAGTTTCGCCAGCGGCCTGTTCACCACGGCCGTGTCACTTGCCGTGGTGCTGCTGTTCCTGGCCGGCGTGTCGGGCAGCCGACTGGATCGCTGGATTCGGCGGCTGGTCGCACCGCTGCTGTCGCTCCCCCATGCCGCCGCCGCCTTCGGCCTGGCATTCCTGATCGCCCCTTCGGGGTTGCTGGCCCGGTTGGTCTCGCCGGGGCTGACCGGTTGGCAGCGCCCCCCGGACCTGTTGATCGTCAACGATCCCTGGGGGCTCTCGCTGTTGGCCGGCCTCGTCATCAAGGAAACACCCTTTCTGCTGCTGATGTGCCTCGCCGCCCTGCCCCAGCTCGATGCGGAACGACGCGTGGCCATGGCCCGTTCGCTCGGTTATCGCCCCATGACGGCCTGGCTCAAGGTGGTCGCCCCTTCGCTCTACCCCTTGATACGACTGCCGGTCTTTGCCGTCATCGCCTATGCCACCTCGGTGGTCGACGTGGCACTGATTCTCGGCCCGACGCTGCCGCCGACGCTGGCGGTATCGATTCTCACCTGGTTCAACGACCCCGACCTCTCCCGGCGCTTCATGGCCTCGGCGGGCGCTGTGTTGCAGCTCGGCGTCACGGCGACGGCACTCATCGCCTGGTGTTGCCTCGAGCGCCTCGTCGCCCGGCTGGGGCGGCACTGGCTCGCCCGCGGCGGGCGCGGGCAGGGCGAGCGGCCGCTACGCCTGGCGGGCAAGGGGCTGATCCTGCTGGCCTCGCTTACCGCCTTCGTGGGTCTGGTCGGCCTCGCGCTCAGCTCGATCGCCGGCTTCTGGCGTTTCCCCGATGCCCTGCCCCAGAGCCTTACTGCAACTCACTGGCTGCGCGCCCTGCCCACCCTGACAGGACCGATTGCCACCACGGCGCTGATCGCCATCGGCACCACGCTGCTCGCCCTGAGCCTGACGCTGGCGGCGCTGGAAAACGAGCAGCGCAGCGGCCGCCGACCAGCCGAGGGCAAGCTGCTCTCGGCACTGACGCTGCTCTATCTGCCGTTGATCGTGCCGCAGATCGCCTTCCTGTTCGGCCTGGTAGTGGTCATGGAATCGCTGGGTACGCGGCCACGGCTATGGCTGGTGATCTTCGGCCACCTGCTGTTCGTATTGCCCTACGCGTTCCTGTCACTTGCCGAAGCCTACCGCCGTTTCGATCCGCGCTGGACGCAGCTGGCGCTGAGCCTGGGTGCCTCGCGCAACGCTATTTTCTGGCGCGTGCGCCTGCCCATGCTGCTCGCACCGCTGCTCACCGCCGGCGCCGTGGGCCTGGCCGTCAGCATCGGCCAGTACCTGCCCACCCTGCTGCTCGGTGCCGGGCGCATCGCCACGGTGACCACCGAGGCGGTGTCTCTGGCCGCCGGCGGCAACCGGCGGGTGATCGGCGTGTGGGCACTGGTCCAGGCCAGCCTGCCGCTGGTGGGTTTCATCATCGCCGTGGGCCTGCCGCGGCTGCTGTGGTCCAACCGACGCGACATGAGGGGTTCGCCATGAGCGCAGGCCACCGCCTGGTGCTGGACGATGTCCGCATCATTCTGCAGGGCAACACACTGCTCGAACTCGACGCCGAGATCGGTCCCGGCGAGGTGTACACCGTGATGGGGCCATCCGGCTCCGGCAAGTCGACCCTGCTGGCCTACCTCGCGGGCTTTCTCGCGCCGGCCTTTCAGGCCAGCGGACGGGTTCTGCTCGACGGGCACGATATCAGCCGGCTGCCGGCGGAACGCCGCGGCATCGGCCTGCTGTTCCAGGATCCGCTGCTGTTTCCGCACCTCTCGGTGGCCGGCAACCTGCGCTTCGGCATGCCCCGTGCAGCGGCCGACAAGGCAGGGCGAATCGAGACGGCGTTGGAACGGGTCGGCCTGGCCGGCTTCGGTCAGCGCGACCCTGCGACGCTCTCGGGCGGCCAAAAGGCCCGCGTGGCCCTGATGCGCCTGCTGCTCTCGGCGCCCAGGGCGGTGCTACTCGATGAGCCCTTCTCCAAACTCGACCGGCCGCTACGCCACGACATGCGTCGGCTGGTCTTCGACCGGCTGCGCGAGGCGGGCTTGCCCAGCCTGCTCGTCACCCATGATAGGGAGGACGCCGAGGAGGCCGGCGGCCGGATGATCGAACTCAGCCACTGAGCATGTCCGAAGGCAACCTGTCCAACTCGCACCAGCGCAGGCAGTAGGGATCGAAACCATCGATCAGCTTGGGCTTGATGATCTGGAAGTAGGGCGAGAGGTCGAAATCACGTGGTGTAAAGAGAGAGTAGTGCCGCCTTGTCAGCAAGTTGCGACTTGCTCTGCCGACCGGCTGCATGCGACTCGTGGTGCCTTCGATAGGAAGGATGGGGTAGCGCACCGCCTGGAAGGCCTCAGCAATCAAGGTGGAGCAGATCGCCCGAGTCGGGTCGCCACTGCCCAGGGCCAGCATCTTCCGTCTCCAGCGTGCCGGCACCGGCGGGAGCGGCAGCAGGTAGCGCCCTAGATCGAAAATGTTGCGCAGATCGTAGCGATGCCCCACTCGACCGCAGGCAAAGCGCACCACTCTTTCGATATCCGCGGGCGAGAGCCCGACGGGGCGGCAGATTCGTAGCGGCATGCCGAGATATTCATCGAATCCCACCAACCTGACGCCTTCACCAAGATCGGCTTCGACGAAACAATCGCCTGGCCTCCCGCCGGCGCTCTGCGCCACTTCATACCCCACGAAGAGAGCAGCATGTGACCAGGAGGATTGGGTGAAATACTTGATGACGGTGCTCAACCGCGATGAGCCTTCCACCAGAAGAACATCGCCGGGTTGGAGACAGGCAAAGGCATCGCTTTCCAGACGCCCTTCGGCCTGATGCCAGGAACTCGGACAGGAGAGCCAGCAACTGAGCAGATAGCCGACCTGCTGAAACAAGGCGTTCATGGTATGGCCCTCCTTCGGAAACACTGCAAAAATACCTGCACGAGCGAACCGCTCATGAATTTATTCAGCACTTCCCTTCAACAACTCACGACGCTCGGAGCAGAGCAGAGTCCGGCAACTCCGACACCACCGGACTTGTCGCCGGTGATGTCGGCTGTCGAGAGCATGAGTGTCAGAAACTGCTGTGCAGTTCGTAACTATTCCACCCTCGGCGGTGACCGCTCAGATTGGTGGAGTTCACCTCCAGTATATAAGTGCCAGGTTGCACTTGGCTATTCAGGACGAAGTTATTGCCATTGCGCGCTCCCTGCGTCACAACGTTTCCGCTTTCATCCAGCAAGTTGGCGCGGACTCGAATATGGGGCCCATCGAGAGGGAAGGAGGATTTGCTGTGTACCCTCAGCTGGGTAGGATTGTCGATATGCAGCGTATACCGATCAGTTCCCCCCACCGCCTTGGCTCCCGTAGTACCATTATTCAAACCTAAGGTCATGGCCGCAGCCTGCCCAATTCCTCCGAATGCAAGGGCAGCGGCAAGGACAGTACCTGCAAGTTTCATTGTGGTTTTCATGACGTCTCTCCTGTTTATCGGAACTTGAAACGAGGATCGGTGTTTTTTCGACCCTGTTGTTCTGTAGAACTGAACACGCCTTCCTTACAAAAGAGAGACAGAAGGGAAAACATATTTCTTCATAAATAAATAGAAAAATATTCGAGGCGCACGTGTAAGGAAAACAGGGCGGGCACGACAGACTTACTCATGCCATAAGAAGGCTCGACGCAGACAAATCCGCCGCCATATAACTCCAGAAGAATTTTCCGTGTTGATGTGTAAAGAAGCCACACGCCTGATGTCCTTGAAGCTCGATCGCAAGCTTACCTTCCAGGAGCGGATTTCACTACGCTTGCATCTTTCGATGTGTCACGCCTGTCGCGAGTGCGACCGGCAGTTCACTCTGCTGCATGAGGCAAAGCATCAGCTAGGTCTGGAGCTCCCCTCGGAAGAGGACGACCGGCCTTGAGGCCGTCCCTGGCGCCATCGCTATCCGTCAGGTGTCAGTAGGCTCACCCTGCACAACAGGACAGCTGCGTCACATCCCTGGTGAAGGTCTGTGCGCAGAGTTTGAGCCCTTCCCCCATGGTCAGATAGGGAAACAGCTCATCGCCGAGGGCCTGCACCGTCATACCGGCCCGCAGCGCCATTACCGCCACCTGGATCAACTCACCGGCTTCCGCCGCCACTGCCTGGATACCCAGCAGCCGACCCGAATCGCGTTCGGCCACCATCTTGATGAGCCCTTCGGTGTCGAAATTGACCAGCGCTCGCGGCACGTTCTTGAGATCGAGCACACGTGACTCCGCATCGACCCCTAGCCTGAGTGCCTCGACTCCCGTCAGGCCGGCGGTGGCGACCTGAGGATCCGTGAACATCACGCCCGGCATGGCACTGAGATCCAGTACGGCCCTGCCTCCCGTCATGTTGATGGCGGCCCGACTGCCCCCGGCGGCGGCGACATAGACGAACTGCGGTTGATCTGTGCAATCGCCGGCGGCGTAAATACCCGGCGCCGTGGTCTGCAAGCACTCGTTCACCTGGATCGCGCCACGCACGGTCGCCACGCCGATGTTCTCCAGGTTCAGCGTCTCGGTATTGGGCGTGCGCCCCGTCGCTACCAGCAGTCGATCCGCCCGTAGCGGCCCCGCGTTGGTCTCCAGCACGAATTCGCTATCGGCATAGTTCACGCGGCTGACCTGGACCTGCTGGCGCACTTCGATGCCTTCGCGACGAAACGCCGCTTCCAGGGCCTCGCCCACCGCCGGGTCTTCGCGGGAGAGCAGGCGGCTACGAGCCAGCACCGTAACCTTGCTGCCCAGGCGGGCGTACGCCTGGGCCAGCTCCAGGGCGACGAAGCCGGCGCCCAGCACCGTCAGCCGATCCGGTATCGTGTTCAGCGTCAGGGCACTGGTCGAGGTCAAGTAGGGCGTCTCTGCCAGCCCCGGTATTGGTGGCTCCGTCGGACGAGCGCCAGTGCCGATGAAGGCACGATCGAAGCGGATGATCCGTTCACCGCCTCCATTCAGCTTGACCGCCAGCCGATGGGCGTCGATGAACCGGGCTGCACCGTTCAGAACCGTGATGGCTGGATGGTCGCGCAGAATCTGCTGATACTTGGCATCGCGCAGTTCCTCGACGCGGGCCTGCTGTTGCCGAAGCAACTCCGCACGATCCACCACCGGTACGTGAGCGCTCACCCCATCGTCAAAGGGGCTCTTCTTGCGCAGATGCGCAATGTGCGCGGCGCGAATCATGATCTTGGAGGGGACACAGCCGACATTGATGCAGGTGCCACCGATCGTGCCGCGTTCTATCAAGGTGACCGAGGCACCGCGCTCGACAGCCTTGAGTGCCGCAGCCATCGCTGCCCCGCCACTGCCGATCACGGCGATATGCCGCTCGTCGTTATCACTCATTCGCGGAATTCCCCGAGTCGGAAGAGGCATGTCTCCGGCGCCATAGTGCAAAGAGGGTCAGACCGATGAAGAAAGCCAGTACAGGAAGCAGCACATAATCCAGATAGCCAGCCAGTGCCGCCAACCCGATGGTACCCAGTAGAACGACCAGGACCGGCGTAAAGCAGCACAGCGCGACCAGGACGGTGCCGAAAATGCCCGTGCGCAGCAGTTTCGCTGGTGACTTCATGGTCTCTTCCCTTTGTGACAAGTTTCAGCGATGGAGGCCAAGCCTCCCGAATCTTTCTTCACAAGGTTGGCTAGGGTAAGGTTAATCCCGTAGTCAGCTACGGAATCAAGGCAAATGCCGGATGATTCGACCACGATGACGATCGGCGGCCTGGCCAAGGCAGCTTCGGTACATGTCGAGACGATACGCTACTACCAGCGCCGTGGGCTGCTACCGGAGCCCAAGCGCCCTCCAGGAGGCATTCGACGTTACGGGGCTGCCGATCTGGCCAGGTTGGCGTTCGTGAAAAACGCCCAGCAGCTAGGCTTCAGCCTTGCGGAAGTCAGCGAATTGCTGTGCCTCGAGGATGGCATGCACTGCCAGGAGGCCAGCGCATTGGCCGAGACCAAACTACGGCACGTGCAGGAGAAGATCGACCGGCTGCGACGGATCGAGACGGTGCTGAGCGACTTGATCGGCCGCTGCCACGCTCAGCAAGGACCTACCGGCTGCCCGCTCATTGCCTCGTTGCATGACGAGTTCGCTCGTAAGCCTGGGAACGAGAGCTGAACGATCCGATCCGTTCCAATCTGCTCCATCCGGAAAACTCTCTCGCCGACGTAAGGTTCTCTCAGCGGCTGCGACAGAACATATCCGGCCGCTCTGTCCCAAGGCCCTATCATGGAGAAGCGCCATGCCGGATTCCGCTTCGCTTGTCGCTCGATGCCATGCCGCGCTCGACCTTGCCGGTCATCAGGCTGACATCCACCACCTTCGCCCCATGCCCGACACCGGCCTGGCCCATCATCATCTCTGGCTGAGCCGGACGGGCAACGACTGGGTCGCCAGGATTCCCAAGCAGAGTCAACTGGGCCTCGATGCCCGGGCCAACCTGGATTACCAGGCAGCCTGCTTCTCACGCACCAGCGAAAGCGGACATACCCCAGCGCTGCATGATGTCTTGCCTCCCTCAACCGAGCTTCCCCGCGGTGCCCTGCTCGTCGATGCCATCCGCGGCCGGCCGGCACGGCTGCCCGACGATCTGCCCGCCATCGCCACTGCACTGGCCGCGATACACGCGATACCGCTGCCCCCGGCAGCACAGCGCCCACCTTTGCTGGCGCCCGACTCTCCCTGGATGGGAATGCGCAAGGAGCTGGCCAGTCAGGCTCGCTGGCTGGCCAGGGCGGATCTCGACCCTGCGGTACGCCAGCGTATCGAAGCCGAACTGGAATCGCTACCCGTGGCGCTCCCCATGGAAGAACCCCGGCTGATCAGTTTCGATGCCCACCCGGGAAACTTTCTGATCACCGATAGCAACCAGGCGGTACTCGTCGACCTCGAGAAGAGTCGCTACGGGCTACCAGGCTTCGATCTGGCCCATGCCACCCTGTACACCTCCACGACCTGGGATCTCAACAGTCATGCCGTGCTGCGGGTGGAGGACATCCTGAGCTTTTATCACCATTGGCAGACCGCAGCCGGCAGCAAGACCGAAGGCCGGGACGGTATGGCGACACGACTGATCTGCCGGCGTGCCATGTGGCTCTGGTCGTTGACCTGGTGTGCCATGTGGCGCGCCCGGCATGGCGAGGCACATGACGCCTCGTCTCGAGGCGAAGACTGGTCCGCCGAACTCAGCGCCGACGACCTGATCACCCACGTGCGCGGGCGAGTCGAGCATTACCTGTCGCCTATCATCGTCGAGCACGTTCGTGCCGAGCTGCATGATCTCGAAAGCACCCTGCTGACATAGGACATTGCAGCATGACCGAACGACACCCGGTGAAGCGGAAACCTCGTCATGCCCTCATCCCCTAGCCTGAGCATCATCGTGCCCACCCTGGACGAGGCCACGACCATCGAGGCTTCGCTGCAGCATCTGCTGACGCTAGGTGACTGCGAAGTGGAGATAATCGTCGTCGATGGCGGTAGCCAAGACGACACCGTGAGCCGTGCCGCCCCGCTTGCCTCGCAGCTGATTCACAGCCCTGCGGGGCGAGCCAGGCAGATGAATGCCGGCGCCCGCGCCTGCCGGGGCGAATACCTGCTCTTTCTGCATGCCGACACCCGGCTGCCGCCCCGGGCCGATCTACTGGTGGCCAGGGCGCTATCAGGCCCGCACTGCTGGGGGCGCTTCGATGTCTCCCTGGAGGGGCAACACGTGCTGCTGCCGTTGATTGCCTTCGCCATGAACCTGCGTTCGCGCTGGACCGGCATCGCTACCGGTGACCAGGCCCTGTTCATGACCCACGCGGCCTTCGATGCGGTCGGTGGCTTTCCCGATCAGCCGCTGATGGAAGACATCGAGATTTCCCGACGGCTCAGCCGCCTCTCGTCACCTGCCTGCCTGCGACAGCGTGTCGTCTCTTCGGGCCGTCGCTGGGACCGGGCCGGCGCCTGGGCAACGATACGCCTGATGTGGCGGCTGCGCTGGCGCTACTGGCGCGGCGAGTCGGCTACGACGCTTGCCAGGGAGTACCGCCATGTCCGCTGACGTCTCGCTGGCCATCTTGGCCAAGGCGCCGATCCCCGGCCGGGTCAAGACACGTCTGATCCCGGCCTGCGGTGCCGAGCAGGCTGCTCGGGTCCATGCCCATCTGCTGTGCCGCACGGTGCACGTAGCCAGTGCCGCCTTCCCCGCCGAGCGCCTCACGCTATGGACGGCGCTGGATCACGCCCATCCCTTGTTTCTCGAACTGGCCGAGCGCTACGGCATTGCCCTGCACCCTCAGCCCGACGGAGACCTGGGCGCACGCCTCCACCATGCCCTGGCATGGGCGAATGGCCCGGCGTTGGCGATCGGCAGCGATTGTCCGGTGCTCTCCCCTGCATTGCTGCACGCCTGTGCCGAGGCCCTGATGGTGCATGATGCCAGCTGCCTGCCCGCCGAAGACGGCGGCTATGCACTGCTCGGCCTGCGCCAAGCCCACCCGCACCTTTTTACCGCCATCGATTGGGGCAGCGAGCGGGTCATGACCCAGACGACTCGACGCATCAACGAGCTGGGCTGGCGCCTCGCCTGCCCCGCCACCGTATGGGACGTCGACCGCCCCGAGGACCTGCACCGCTGGCAACGCTCGGCCGAGATTCCCCTGGACTCGACTCCCGGCTCGTTCGTGCGGGAAACTTTCTTCCGGCCATCGGTTCGGCCGGAGGATGCGAGCAACGAACCTAAGTGAAGAGGGAATGGAGACGGAGAACACCCATCACGAGTCGTCGACTTGTGCCATGCGTCGCGCCATGCCCCACAGTCCGATCAGCAGTAACAGGGCCGCCCCGGGCAGTAGCATTGGCGCCAGGCTTGCCAGAGCGCCGGCAAAGGGGAGCCCGAGCCAGATGAGCAACAGCGGGGCACAGCAGGCCCCGCCAGCGAGCAGTGCCGGCAGCGAACCCAGCAATCCACTACTTGCGGCACCCAAGCTGCAGTGACGCGGGCTACGCCACACCCGCCAGCCCGCAACGGCGTTGAGCCCGATCAATAGCCCCACGGTCAGCGCCAGCAGGGTATTGATAGGGCTGAAGGTCCAAACCAGCCTTCCCAGGAAGAACAACCCCACCGGCTCGAACTGCAACGGCCCCCGCGTCTGCCACAGCCTTTCCCAGGCGGGGAAGAGCGCCAGCCAGCCACCATGGCCGCCGCCCATGATGTCTCCTGTCAACCACAGATACAGCAGCGCGTAAACGACCATGATCGCCCCCACGGCGCTAGCCGTGCCGGGACGCGACAGCAGTGACGATACGACCCGCAACAGTGCCCTCATGGCGCCTCCCCGCCTTCGTAGAGGGCGGTATCGGGATAGAAGGCGGCCCAGGCGAACCACATGGCCTCGAAGCCATTCACCGCCTCGAGTGACTCGATGCCCGGCCCGACGATACCCTCGGCGGTAAATTCGAGATCGGCCAGCCGGATCGACACGTTTGCCGGATTGTGAAAGGCCCAGCCGGTATCCAGGCCGGCGTCGTGGATCACGGTATAGTGCCGCTCGCCCAACGTGACGTTCACTACCCCCTCCTCACGCAGCGCCTCCCGGGTAATCGCCAGCGCTCCACCCGCTCCGCGCAGGCCGAACACCTCGGTCTTGGCCGGAAAGCGGTCGTCACGATGCATCACCGGGAAGAGGCGAGTGCTATCGGGCCGATAATAGCCGGATAGAGGCGTATAGCTACCGTAGGGATCATACCGGTAGTTGCGCACGAAGCCGGTCTGCTCGCTCAGCACCTCGGTCTGCGGATGGCGTGCCCGCCAGGCTCCCCAGGTAGTCCAGAACACCCGTAGCTCCTCGAGCCCCTGGCCTGCCAGCGGGCCGTCGATGGCCACCGCCAGGATCTGCGGCCACTCGCTGTCGGTGGCGCGGTCGTACATGACCAGGTTGCTGTTGACCAGTTTGCCCGAGACGCCGAGTTCGGTGTCGCCGCGCTTGAACCCCAGGGCGGTACCCGTCAAAGGACAATAGGTAATACTGATCGCCTCGCCGGCGAACTCGTCGTTGACGATCTCGTGCCAGACCAGGATGCGCTGGGGATATGCCTTGGCCTGGCCGCGGTGATGGATGCCGATGATCCGGTCTGCATCACTCAGCTCCGCCTTGTCTGCCGGCAGGAAGCGCGGATGCTCGATGGAGGGAATCCCATCCTTCCCTGGTCCGCCCGAGCGCACGGCCTCGCGGAAGGAGGCCAGGGAGTGCGCCACCGGCACTTGTGGCGTCGACACTGACGGGGGATCGGCCAATACCAGCGATGCCGGCAGGGAGAATAGAATACCAAGGGTAAATGCCAGTCGCGCTGAGCCTTGCATGCTGCCCTCCTTGCCCCTGAAGTGGCAAAAAAGCACCCCGGCAGGCCATACCCAGAGACGAGTGCCCTCGAGACAGGCTGGCCGGGGGGCTGCCTTCAGAAGCTGTATTGCGCCGAGAATTGCAGGCGCGTGTTGTCGCCGGATTCGCGACTCTGCAGCTCCTTCCTTCCATGAGAGACCTCGAAGCCGAGGGTGACCGGCTCAGTCACTCGATAGAAGTGGCTGAAGTGGATACTCTCGAGCTTGCGGGTCGACTCCGGGAAGAGGTCACCGGGGCGGTCGCCCCTGACCTGGCCATAGGAAAGACTGGAGCTGAACTTGTCGTTCCACTGCTGTGCCACGGCCACGTTGAACCCATAGGCCTCGATGGTTTCGAGGTTGCCGTCGGCAACCACGAATGCCGCCCCGATGCCCTCATCCCCATCGCTGGAGCCACTGGCGGTGTAGAGGTAACGCCCTATCCCATCGCCGAAGATGGCGCCTGCCATCAGGGTGGTGTCAGGTCCCACGCCGATGTTACCGGCCAGCATCAGGCCATAGCCCGTTGCCGAGTCGTTGGCCGCCCCCTCGTCCACCTTGAGCCGGCGCACGACCGCTGCGGTCTCGATGGTGGCGTTGTCACCACCCCAGCGATAACGCGCGGTGAGATCGGGCGCAGAGTCGCGGGAGCCGGAAAACCCGGTCGCCTCCGCATTCTCGGCCGAGAACGACAGTGCGCTCGCTCCCAAAGGAAGCGTGTAGCGCAGTTGTGCCTGACGAATGAAGCTCACTCCCACCGGGCCATCGAAATCGACCGTACTGGGATAGGCGGCAAACTGCATGAAGTTGCTCCAGGTCTGGCCGGCCAGCAAGCCGTTCCATTCACCGTAGGCATGGCGCAGGCGAAAGCCTCGTGAGTTGGAGAACACCTCATTGCCGCCGCCACCGAAGAAGTCGCCTTCCAGGTGGGTGGTCGCCGGCCCGAAGGCGGTCGGTGTCGAGGTCTTGAAGAACAGGCGGGACTGACGGGCATGGGCACGGAACGAAGCGTTGCTCGATCCCTCCGATGTGTCGATTCCTTCAACGAACAGGCTGTCACCCAGATCCTGGTCGAGGTCGTAGATGGTGTCGAGCCTGACGTAACCGCCAATCTGAACGGAGGTATCCGTCCCAGGTACCTTGAAGCTTCCCGGGGTATCCCCACCGGTGACCACGTTCGCCGCCAACGCCTCTCGAGCTTCGGCCTCCTGCTGCTGAGCCTGAGCCTGCTGGCTCTCGAGACGCTTGATCTGACGTTGCATTTCCTGCATCTGAAGGCGCAACTGGTCGATGGTGTCATCCTGGGCGATGGCCGGCATGCTCATCGTCGCGATGGCCAGCGCAGTCAAGCCTGTCGAAACTCGAAAGGCCATTGGTTGTTGGTCGTTGTGATAATTCCCCATGGCTCCACCCTCTTTCTTGTCGTTTATATCGCCTCGAGGCAGCTCATGCCTCGGCGCGCCTGCACTCTCGCAACAGGTCGCTTTATTGGGTCAGAGAAAGGGGCGGTTACTTACAGAAAAAGTGTCTTATCTTTAATCATATATAGCGCTTTAATTATGATAAAAAATACAACTCCCAAGGCGTAAGAAAACTAGAGTCTCCACGACTAAAAAGCTCCCTTCACGTTGTCACAACGCGAGGGAGCTTCGATGAAATCGATTGACCGCCCGCAGCGGCCATTGTCATGATCGACAGCGATGCGTCGCCTGCCAAGTGGCAGGTTGAGGCCTCCGCCTGGCATCGAGGGCAAGCGTGTCCTCCTCACGGAAAGCCACCACCACAAGGCTTCCGGCAAAAATGATCAACGAGGGATAGAAGAGCGCATTGGTTCCTTCAAGAAACCAACCCCATGGGTCGATTACCGAGGCGAAAACGGCCAGCAGGGAAGCTCCATTGATCAACAGTTGCAGAGGATAGACCCAGCGCCGGGCCAGACCGATGACCACCAGGATACCCATCAATATTTGCCCGATACCTGCCAGGGGCAGAAACGTTTCGCTCGACAGGATGCCTTCGTAGTAATTATCGGAAATGGCAAGGCTATGACCGACATTGACAACCTTGTTCACTCCCCAGACAAGCAGCAGCCCACCCAGCGAGACCCTGAGCAGTAAGAGACTCCACACTTTGCTCACCCTGTCCTCCTGATAGCTTATTAAGTCAAAAGATCTTTACAAAAAAGCAATCTCCTGCAGTTCGCTTTGTCGCTGGGCCAAGCATGGCCTTACACATTGGATAAGTTGATTTTCACCGCCAATGCTTTCATGCGAACAGCAAGTCGCCATAGCTCCAGACCAAGGTGCCGACGGCGATGGCTGTGTAGCAGACATAGGGAATGGAGCGCCAAAAGCGATGGATCCAGTGCGCCATCCTGAGAGAGGACTGCGTTACGGCCATAGCGCCTGGCAGACAGCGCATGACATGACGTCGGTGATACTCGATACCTACCGAGAAAAGCACCATTAGCGCCCCCGAGCGCTGAAACCAGTGGCCCTCGCCCGTCGTCAGGCTCAGTTGGAAGGAGACCAGCATCGGCAAGACGGCCATCAGCATCAATGACGCCTCGACGACCGTATCCCGAGGCGAGGGCTGCCCCATATCGGAACGCTCTTCAGGCAGTGACATACCCTCCTCCTGTCGCCCGACGAGCTGGTTGGCACCACTTACTCCGTGATGGCTCGCTCGGCGATTCCTGCAAACACTGCGTCGAGTTCCGTCGCTACTGACTCGAGCTCAGGACCTGCCTGTTCGATATAAGGGCTGAAAACGTGACTCGGCGTCTTCCAGGAGAGTGTGGCGCTGCCGTCCTCGTTCTCGGTAACGTAGAAACGAATCGGCGCCTCGATCATGGCCGGAACGCTCAAGTTCAAGATCTTCACCGCATAGTCGTTGCGAAATACCCCGACCACACGGTTGCCTGGAATGGTGACGCCGCGATTGGCCGCGGCCTCTGTCGGGCCGGCCTCAGTGACGATGGCCATCTCCTCCGCCTCGACGGCTTCCTCGAGGGCCGAGAGCAGTTCGTCGTAGCGCATCTCGGTCGCCCTGACCTCCCACCCTTCCTCGGGCCAGTCGACGTCGGCGGCGATGGGAGCGGCCAGCGCCAGGGCCAGCCCAGCCGCAGCAAGCTTGTGAATCAGCTTCATGCCGTCTCTCTCCTTTCCTGTGATATCTCTTCGGTTTGACGCTGCCAGTGACGCAGCGTCGACGGGTGGACGCCGAAATGCTCCGGTAAGTCCACGCCGAGGCTCTCCGCCATCATTCCCAGCAGAGCCATGTGATGCACGGTATGGCTGGTCAGGAATGCCAGCTCACGGGGCAGGCTGGTAGCCAATGCCAGGCTGTCACTAGCGCCCTCGACGGGATATCGCAGCCGCAGCGTGGCCGACCGCTGCGCCTCCAGGCCTGGTAGCGCAGCGCTGATCTCGGCAACCCGCACCACGGCCAGCTCCGGCTCGGTTTCGAGCCGTTCGTCGCGCTGGCGGTTCTCGTAGTCGATGCTTCCCGCCACCGCACCGGCCAGCAGGGCATCGTAGTGGTCGAGAATATGGCGCACGTGCTTGCCCAGGCTCTGGCGCCCCGTCGGGCCGAAGGCGTATCGATAGAGGTCGGGTGTCAAGCGCTCCAGGAACGCCTGCAACTGATACAGGGCCAGCCGGTTCTCCTCGATGAGGCTGCCGAGACAGGAAGTGTCTTGTTGTTCGCTCATGCGCCTTTCCCTTCTTGAGTGGATGAGCCTTGGGTTGCCGGCTCCGCACCGGGTCACGTCAGGGCCCGGCACGGAACACGGCGGGACGAGAAATCCCTAGGTGCCTTCGGCCTCGGCTTCCGCTTCTCCTTCCGCTTCGCCCTCGGCCTCGCCTTCCGCCTCACCTTCCGCTTCAGGCTTCTTCTCTTCATGCGCCTCGGCCAGCATCAACGGCGCCTCCTGCCCGCTGGTGTAGGCCGGCTGCGTGCCGGCTTCTTCGGCCACGGCCTGCAGCGCAGCACCGCTTGCCACCAGCGCCAGGGCGGGAGCCGCGTAGCCGAGGCGGCGGCTTAGCCGGCTCAGCAGCGTGCGGCGCTTCTCCTCGTGCTCTGTCATATCGTCTTCTCCTCAGGGTTTCGATGTGAAGGCGGCATGCAGCCAAAGGCCATCACGCCGCCTGGCAACGAAGCGGGCTCGTCGAGCCCGTTTCGGCAGGCCACCCATCGTTGGTTGGGTGGCCGAGTGCTCAGTTCCCGGCTGCCATGGCGTCGGCCGGGGTTGGTTGGGAGTCGCCCAGTTGTGTCAGCGTGGATTCGACGGCAACGGTCCAGCACGTTCTTTCCTCCAGCCAGCGGTCCAGCTGTTGTATCGTCTCCGCCGAAGGAGGCTCGCCGTTGGCCGTGCGGCAGCCCGGCAGCAGCGCCGCCAGGGCATCGAGCCGGGACAGCGGCGTTGGGGGAGCGGGCGCGGATTCCGTGCCGGCCATGACCCAGACCGGCAGCTCGCGTGGCAACAGCGGAAAGGCTTCCGCCGCGGGTGGAGCGGCTCCCGGCCCTGGCAGGCCGAGCGGCTCCAGGCGCACCTGTTCGCCCTCCTGCACCAGCCTGACGCCACGGGAGAACCGGCTGCGGAGAGCCGAAGGCAGGGCGGCAAGCGCCTCCCGCGTTTGGGTATCGCTGGCGATACAGAGCGCGGCGTTGCCTGCCGGTGTCACCACGAGATAGGCGTCGATCACCGGCTGCCCAGGCGTCGCGGCCTGACGCAGCAGGAACTCCGTCAGGGCCGGTACGATGGCAGGGAGAGTCAGGCGTGAGGCGATCAGCGTATCGTCCGACGCCAGGGCATACCCCGCCGCCGCCTTCAGCAGTGCCAGCCGATGCAGTCCCTGGGCCGCCTCGGCGCCGAGCGGCATGAGCCCATCCCCTAATCCCGCCTGCAGGCGCTCCATGGCAGCGATGTCGGCCACCTCCAGCGCCCAGCGCCGCTGCTCGTGCGCCAGCAGCACCGTCTGGCCGGCCTCGTCATTCGTCGGCGGTGCGCCAGCAGCAGCGTCATGTTCCGGTAGCGCGGTCTCCTCGTCGCCGCGCTGACACAGCAGGCCCAGGCGGCACCACTCCGCAAGCGTCGACCCTACCTCTGCGCGCAACGCCTCAGTGTCAAGGGTGTCACCCGCCTCGGCGGTCGCCGCCCCCAGCGCCTCGACGATTGCCTCCGGATCGAGCCCCTCGGTGGCCAGCAGCCAGATCAACGCCGCGGTGTCGTTGGGGCGATACAGACGACCACTCTCGGCGTCATAGAGAGCCAACTGCTGGTCGTCGTAGAACTCACTAACGCGACGGCGCATCAGCTTGGGGCGCGGCACACGACGGCCGGCCAGGCCGTCTGCCAGTGCCAGATCCTCGGGCGTAGGCAACGAAAAGTACGCCAGGTAGCGCTCCGGGTCGGCGGCGGGCAGCAGGCGCCGGAAGCCGCCGGCCCTGGCCAGCTCCGCCTCGGCGTCGGCCAGCGGATCGGTGGCTTCGGTCGTCTTGTCGTCAGCCAGACCGGTCAGCGCGATCAGGTCGCGCACCAGGTCGCCCTTGATCCGCTCCTCGATGAGCCCACCGCTTTCGGGCGCGGCACAGGTCCCCAGCGACGGGCTCAGGTTGCATTCGAGGATCCATGGCTTGAGGGTATCGTCGATCAGGCAGTCGAGGCCCAGCAGCTCGTAACAGCCACTCGGGTCGGCGCCCACGGCGGCGGTGCGGCTTCGCATCGCATCGACACCGGCGATGGCAGTAAGGCTCACGAGTTCCTCGATTCGCTCGAACAGCACCGCGTTGTCGTGCCCCTGTTCGCGCAGCCAGGCGCGGTAACGGTCGAGATCGATGAACTCCACCGGCACCTCGGCGCGGGTGTTTAGCGCATTGATGTCGGGATTGGTCAGCTGGCTGTAGGGGTTATCGGCATCGTCCGGATCCCAAGGCTCGGAAGCGAGCTTGGCGAAGCCTTGGCGATAGAGGTAGACCCGCAGCGGCGCGAGCGAGGCGATCAGCACGTAGAGCCGCAGCACGTACTTGTGCCCGCGAATGGTATGCGGATGATCGAGATACTCCTGCACCAGCCAGTCGGGCGCCAGCGGTGCCTCGCCGGCATCACGCAGCACCCGCACGCCCTTGCCCTTGGAAGCATTGGTCGGTTTCAGGATCCAGCGCTGGGTGGGGTTGTCCCGAGCGGCCTGCTGCAGTGCGTGATAGTCGTGCGGCATGACATAGGCGCGGGGGAAGAAGTCCAGGCGCGAGGTCAAGGGGTGCCGCTCGCCGAAGCCATCGACCAGGCACGCTCGCAGGTTCGCCAGGCTCTCGTGCAGTCGGCTCTTGACGGTAAGCGCCGCATTGCCGGGAAAGTGGTTGATCCGCCGCCGGGGCGAGGCATTGCGGAACTGAGCGGGCTCGGGCATGCCGGTGACCCAGGCGGCGTCCCAGTGGCGCTCGTCGCCCTCCTCCCAGCCCCGGGCTTCGAGAGCCTCGCGAAAGAATAGGTCCTGCTCGGCGGCCCGCTTGCCCGCCAGCCAGAAACGCCGCGGGGGCAACTGCTGTTCCGTCATGCTCGCGATCTCCTGTGTCTTGTTATCGACGCGTGGCCGCATTCACACCGCTGTCGGCGACCGTTGGGCCCGGGCGGATTGCCAGAGCCCTCTGTCCGTCGTTCCGTCTGTGTCGCCGCGACCTCGCGTTCCTTACAACCGATAGCAGTCGATCGCCACTCTGTCGCTGATAAAGTCTCGGGCGTTATGCCCTTGGGGAATGTATCGAAGGGAAAGCGTTCTCGACGAAACGTTGCGGCTACCACGCCTCCGACCTAGGCTCCTTCCAACCCCCTGTAAGGAGGACAGTCTTATGCGAACCCCACTGATCGTGGCGGTCGCCGCGCTGACGTTTGCCGGCACCGCCCAGGCGATGCACCCCTCTCCCCTGGTCGATGCCGAATGGCTCGATGGTCAACGAAACAATGACGCTCTCGTGGTACTGGACGTGCGCTCCGCCATCGATGACGGCGGCGACCGTGCCGCCTTCGAAGCCGCCCGTATTCCCGGCAGCCGCTACAGCAACTATGCCGAGGATGGCTGGCGCGAGGAGCGCGATGGCGTGGCCGGCCTGATGCCGGATACCGAGGCGCTGGCCGAGCTGATCGGCGGCCTGGGGATCGGCAACGACGACACCGTAGTCGTCGTGCCCGCCGGCACCGGCCCGACCGACTTCGGCAGCGCTACCCGGGTCTACTGGACCTTCAAGGCCCTCGGCCATGACGAGGTGGCGATCCTCAACGGCGGCTTTGCCGGCTGGGAGCAGCAGGGTTTCGAGACTGCCAGCGGCCCGACCGACCCGCCCGAGGCGACCTCCTTCAGCGCGACGCTGCGCGAGGAACTGCTGGCCACCGACGCGGAGGTCGAAGCGTCACGCCAGGCGGGAGAGCAACTGGTCGATGCCCGCCCCGAGGGGTTTTTCCGGGGCGAGGAGCAGTCGCCCGCCGCGCGGGTGCCGGGCACCATCCCGGGTTCGGTGAACCTGCCCCACCACGATGCCCTGGTCGAACGCAACGGTGCCTGGTATCTGGAACCCGAGCGGCTAACGGCAGCCATCGATGCCCTGGAGCTGGACCGGGAGGCGCCGACCGTTACCTTCTGCAATACCGGGCATTGGGCCTCCAGCGGCTGGTTTCAGCTCAGCGAAGTCGGAGGTCTCGACGACGTCACCATGTACGACGGTTCGATGGCCGCCTGGACCCGCGACGACTCGCGCCCCGTGCACCTGGCCGACCGCGGCACCGTGAAGGTGGGCGAACTGCTCGAGTAGCCCTAACGAGCGCTGACGCCCACCGGGGACAAGTTTTCCGGGAGTGGTGCGCTTGCTTTATGGAACGATCGGTTCTAAATTCACCCCATGACACGAGGACGCCCCCTGACATTCAACCCCGACCAGGCCGTGCAATCCGCCATGCAGGTGTTCTGGTCGCGCGGTTACGACAGCGCTTCCACCCGCGACCTGCTGGCCGCTATGGGTCTTTCGCGCAGCAGCCTCTATCAGGCCTTCGGCAACAAGGAGCAGCTGTTCGTCGACGCCCTGCGCCGCTATCGCGAAGCGCTGCTCGACCGCCTGCGCCAACATCAGGCCCGCGCACCGACGGCCTACGCCTTCTTCGAGGGCCTGTTTCGCGCCACCGCGCAGGATGCCGGCAGCGAACGCGCCGCCCTGGGTTGCCTGATCTTCAATTCGGCTACCGAGCTGGGGCAACGCGATGAACTTGCCGCAGCCGAGGCCAGGCGCAGCTTGGCGGCCATTACCGAGCTGTTCCAGGCGGCGGTGGAGCGTGGCCAGGCCGAGGGCAGCATCGCCCTGCATCAGGATCCGGAGGTACTCGCCACCTACCTGACCATGGGAATGGCGGGGCTGCGTACTCTGCTCAAATCGGGGGCCGACCGCCACCAGATCGATGCCGCAACGACACTGATCCTCCGCGCGCTACGCTGATCGCAGCATGCCCGCGGATGGATCACTCCGCCATATATGGATCGATAGGTCCATATATTGAAAGACGCCAGACGATGCACGACAGGAGGTTCACATGACAGCCGACTACCAGATCCAGCTCGAGCCCCAGACCCTCGACAATGCCGATGAAAAGGCACGGCCGCTGCTCGAGAAAGCCAATGCCAAGCTGGGCTTCGTGCCCAACATGTACACCCACATGGCCAAGGCGCCCGGTGTGCTCGACACCTATCTTCATGGTTATGAGCTGTTCCGCCAGAATTCCGGGTTCACGCCGCCCGAGCAGGAGGTCGTCTTCCTCACCATCAGCCGGCTCAACGGCTGCGACTACTGCATGTCGGCCCACAGCATGCTGGCCGAGAAGGCCTCCCAGGTGCCTGCCGACGTGATCGATGCCATCCGCAACGACCAGGCGATCCCCGATCCGCACCTGGCGGCGCTGAACACCTTTACCCGGGTAATGTTCGATACCCGGGGCATGCCGGGCAAGGCAGACGTGCAGGCCTTCCTCGAAGCCGGCTACGATGAGGGACAGGTGCTGCAGATCGTGCTGGCACTCGCGGTCAAGACGCTCAGCAACTACTCGAACCATCTCAACCATCCCGAGCTGGACGATGCATTCTCCGGCCATGCCTGGCAGCGTTGAGGCGCTCGGGAAATTGTAGCTGGCGCCTCGCTACGCTGGAACGAAATGAGGTGAATCATGAACAACAATGAGCCTGATGCTTCCGGCGAGATAGCGCAGGATCGTGACGCTCCTTCGCCGGACGCATCGCTTGCAGGAAACCAGCAGGATCGAATGCAGCGCCTGGCCGCCGTCCGACCACGCCTGCTCTCCTTCGCCCGTTTGCATCTACGCCAAAACACCGCTGCGGAAGACGCCGTGCAGGACGCCCTGGAAGCCGCCATCGAGAAGGATGCCAGCTTCTCCGGCCGCTCCGGCTACGAAACCTGGGTCTTCGGCATTCTCAAGCACAAGATCCTCGATATCATGCGTGCCCAGAAGCGCCAGGGACTGTGGCAGCCGCTCGAGGACGAAAGCGATGACGACGCCATCGACCGCCAGTTTCAGCAGAGCGGGCGCTGGCAGAAGGAAGCCCGTCCCAGCAGTTGGGGCGAGCCCGAGGCGGTATTCGAAAACGAGCGTTTCTGGAAGGTGTTCGATGCCTGCATGATCGTGCTGCCGGACACTCAAGCCCGGGTCTTTTCGCTTCGCGAGCTGATGGGCCTCACGACCGAACAGATCTGCCGGGAACTGGCGATCAAGGAAAACAACTGCTGGATCATCCTGCATCGCGCGCGGTTGCGACTGCGGAGCTGCATCGAGCAGGGCTGGCTGACAGGAGAAGACGCTTGATGATCATGTGTCGTCGCGCCACGGAATTGATGTCGCAACGTCTCGACCGCCCACTGCGCTGGTCTGAACGCATATCCTTGCGGTTCCATCTCTCCATGTGCGGGGCCTGCTGCCAGTGCAACCGGCAGTTCGAGCTGCTGCACCGGGCGGGTGATCGCTTCACCTCGGCGCCGTCGGCGGAAGAGCCTTCATCTTCCAATCAAGAGTGAAATCTCCCACCTTTACCTTTCCTCACCCCAAGCCCCACCAGCAAAGCCGTCCGTTTCTGAACGGTTTGAAACGAAGGAACGCTGCCCATGACGCCGGACCGACGGCCGTACTTTGGGTAACGATTCGTCAAGGAAATCCGCCACGTAGTAAGTGCTGCAGAACGTCGATACGACGACTTCGCGCAGTGACGGCCCATGCCCCCGTTCCCGTCTCGGCTTTACTCAGGTTATGGGCGAATTTCACTTCGCCCCCTTAGGATTCATCGACTATACCTATGCAACGTCACCTTCTGCCTGCTTCTTCTCAAGGCCAGGAACCGCCTGAAAGCAAGCGCCTCGAAAGGAAAAGGGGACCGTCTAAGCATCTTCGCCATGCCACAACAGGGAGGTCCGTCATCATGGGCAATGTGGCACTGAAGGGTATCAATTACGAAACCGGAAACGACGGTCGAAGCCGCTCGTTGACACTCGGTGGCGATGTACCTCTTGCCGAACGCCACGTCGAGGAGGGTGACAACGATAGCGACGATCCGCGCGGACACGGCGCGCCGAGCCTTCCCTCACAGCGCGTCCTCTTCGTCACTTCCGAAATTGCCGATTTCGTCAAGGTCGGGGGGCTTGGCGACGTGTCTTCGGCCCTTCCCCGGGCGCTGGCGGCCCATCACGACATTCGCATCCTGATACCCGCCTACCGGGAAGTCGTCGCCTCGTCACGCGAGATCCGCCACGTCGGTCAGCTTCCCGCTCACGCCGATCTGCCTGCCTGCGACATCGGCGAGATGACTTGTGACGACGGCCTGATCATCTATGTGTTGCTCTGCCCTGAACTCTACGAACGAGAAGGTGGCCCCTACGGCACCGGGCCGGGCGGATATGGCAGCAGTGGCTGGGAGGACAATGATGTCCGCTTCGCCCGTCTGTCGCTGGCCGCAGCCGAGATCGGTGCCGGCCATGCCGGGCTCGACTGGCAGCCGCAGCTCTTGCACCTCAACGACTGGGCGTGCGGGCTGGCACCGGCCTACCTGCACTGGATGGGGCGCAACGTACCCAGCGTGTTCACGATCCACAACCTGGCCTATCAGGGCCTGTACGATGCGTCTCGCTGCGCGGCCCTGGGCATTCCCGATTCGGCGTTTCACATCGAAGGCGTCGAGTATTACGGCAAACTCTCCTTCATGAAGGCCGGCATCGTCCATGCCTCGCATGTGACCACGGTCAGCGCGACCTACGCCCAGGAGATCACTACGCCCGACTTCGGCTGCGGCCTGGAGGGTCTGTTGCGCTGCAAGGCTGAGCAGGGACGCCTCAGCGGCATTCCCAACGGCATCGACGATTCTTGGGACCCGCGCACCGACGCCCATCTGGTCCAGGCTTTTTCCTCCAACGACTGGCGCGGCAAACGGGCCAACGCCGACTACGTGCGCCACCGCTTCGGCCTGGGCCCAAGCGCCGGACCGCTGTTCGCCATGGTCTCGCGCATGGTGCACCAGAAGGGAGTCGACCTGGTCATCGACGCTGCCCCCCACATCGTCCAGGCCGGCGGGCAGCTGGTATTCATCGGCAAGGGCGAGCGACGCGTCGAGGCACAGCTCGACCGCCTGGCCGAACGCTACCCTGGCGCCGTGGGCGTCTACATCGGCTTCGATGAAGAGGAAGCGCGCTGCATCTACGCCGGCAGCGACTTCCTGCTGATGCCGTCGCGCTTCGAGCCCTGCGGCTTGAGTCAGATGTACGCCCAGCGCTTCGGCTCGCTGCCCATCGCCCACCGTACCGGCGGCCTGGCCGACACCATCGAGGATGGCGTGACCGGCTTCCTGTTCGACGAGGTCGACCTGGCCGGCTTCATGCAGGCGATTCAGCAAGCCTTTTCGGTCTACCACTCCACGGAGCTGTTCTACGCCATGCGCCGGGCCGCCATGACCGGTCGCTATCATTGGCGTCAGTCGATCGCACCCTATACGCAGCTCTACCAACGCATCAGCGAAGAAGCCGGTGTGGAGGCACGCAGCTCGGCATGAACGAAGCAGACCGGCTCCATTACACCTTCGGTGCCCAGGTCATCGGCCCGCAGTGGACCCAGTTCTCGTTGTGGGCACCCAGTGCCAGCCAGGTCGATCTCGAAGTGGAAGGCCTTGCGCCCATCGCCATGGCCCATGCCGGCGAAGGGCGCTTCGTCGGCGGGGCACCCTGCGACCACGGCGCTCGCTATCGCTATCGCGTCTTTGTCGGCGGCGCGACGCAGGGTATCGCCGTAGCCGACCCTGCGTCACGCGCCCAGGAGGGAGGCGTCGAGGGGGCGAGTCTGGTGGTCGACCCCTACCAGCACGCCTGGCGCCATGCCGACTGGCAGGGCCGGCCCTGGCACGAGACGGTGCTGTACGAGCTGCACCTGGGGGCGCTGGGCGGCCTGGAGGCGGTCCGCCGAGAACTGCCCTACCTGGCCGAACTGGGCATCACGGCGGTGGAGCTGATGCCGGTAGCGGCCTTTCCCGGTGCTCGCAACTGGGGCTATGACGGCGTGCTTCCCTACGCCGTGGACGAAGCCTACGGCGACCCCGGCGCGCTCAAGGCCTTCATTGACGACGCCCATGGCCTGGGGCTGATGGTCTTCCTCGACGTCGTCTACAACCACTTCGGGCCGGACGGCAACTACCTTCCCCACTATGCCGGGGCCTTCTTTCGCGGCGACCGGCAGACGCCCTGGGGGCCGGCCATCGATTTTCGCCAGCCCATGGTGCGCCGCTTCTTCATCGAAAACGCCCTGATGTGGGTCGATGAGTACCGCTTCGACGGCCTGCGCTTCGATGCGGTACATGCCATCGGCGAGCGCGACTTCCTGGTCGAGATGGCCGAGACGCTGCGCAGCCGCATCGATCCGCGACGCTACGTTCATCTGGTGCTGGAGAACGAGCACAACGATGCCGACCTGATCGACCCGGGCCTGTTCACGGCGCAGTGGAACGACGACTGGCACAACGTGATGCACGTAATGCTCACCGGCGAGAGCGAAGGCTACTACGGCGACTTCGCCGACGCCCCGACGCACAAGCTGGCACGCTGCCTGGGCGAGGGCTTCATTTATCAGGGCGATGCCACGCGCCAAGGCGCTCCACGCGGCACGCCGAGCGCCCACCTGCCGCCGACCGCCTTCGTCGCCTTCCTGCAAAACCACGACCAGATCGGCAATCGTGCCATGGGCGAGCGCCTGTCCCGGCTCGCCAGGCAGGAAACGCTGGCAGCCGCCACGCTGTCGCTGTTGCTCTCGCCCATGGTGCCGCTGCTGTTCATGGGCGAGGAGTGGGCCAGTGAGCAGCCCTTTTTGTTTTTCACCGACCACCACGATGCGCTGGCCGAGGCCGTGCGCGAGGGCCGCCGGGCGGAGTTCGCCGCGTTCAGCGCTTTTCGGGATCCTGCCTCGCGCGCGCTGATTCCCGACCCCAACGATGCGGCCACCTTCGAGGCATCCAGGCCCGACATTGAAGCTCGAGACACCTCGCCCCATGCCGAATGGCTGGCCTTCGTCCGGCATCTGCTGGCGATACGCCATGCCGAGATCGTGCCACGCCTGGATGGCGCGCGGGCGCTCGGCGCCGAGACACTCGACAAGGGTGCCGTCGTCGCCCGTTGGCAGATGAACGACGACACCCACCTGGTTATCGCCCTGAATCTCGGGGAACGGACCGCGGCCACCCGCGCCTTCGGTGTCGGGCGATGCCTGTACGAGACCCGCGAGGGCGTGGCGATGGCCACCGAGAGCGGCAGCCTGCCGCCGCGCTGTGCCGCGGCCTGGCTCAAGCAAGTACCCGGCGACGAGGAGCTGTGCGCATGAGCGAGGAGGGACTGAGACGACTGGCCGACGCCGCCGGCCTCATCGTCGAGTGGGAAGACAGCGAGGGCCGCCTCCGCCGACTCGGTAGCGCGTCCCAGCGCGACCTGCTGGCCCGGCTCGGCTACCCGGCCACGAGCGCGGGCGAGATATCCGCCAGCCTGGCGCGGCTGCAGCCTCCCGCCTCGCCGCAAGAGTGGCCACCGCTGATCACCGCCGAGCAGGGTGCGACTACGTCGCTGCCCTCGCTGCTGCCCCCCGGGACCCGCTATCGGCTCGTGCTGGAGAATGGCGAGCAGCGTGATGGCATGCTCGACGAGCGCAGCGAGCTGCCCGGTATCGACGAGCCCGGCTACCACCGCCTGCAGATCGCCGCCGCCGAGCTGAGCCTGGCCGTGGCTCCACCGCGCTGCTTCACCCTAGCGGATACGGGCGTCAGCGAGCCGCCACGCCTGTGGGGGCTGGCGGCCCAGCTCTATGCGCTGCGCCGGCCTGGCGACGGCGGCCTCGGCGACACCCTGGCCCTGGAGCAACTGGTACGCCACGCCGCCCAATCCGGTGCCTCGGCGCTGGCCGTGAGCCCGATGCACGCCATGTTCAGCGCCGATGTGAAACACTACAGCCCCTACTCGCCCTCGAGCCGCCTGCACTACCACGCCCTGCACGTCGCCCCGGAGTCGCTGCTTGGCGAGGAAGCGGTGGCGGCGGCCATCGAGTGCAGCGGGCTGGTCGAGACGCGGGCCCAGCTCGAAGCCCAGGAGCTGGTCGACTGGCCCCGTGCTGCAGAGACCAAGCTCGGCTGGCTACGTACCCTTTACGACGCGCTGATGCATCGCGAAGACGCCGAGGCACGACGCGCCCGCCAGGCCCTGGCGACCTTTCGCGAGCAGGGCTTTGATGAGCGCAGCGGTGCCATGCTCGAGGCACACTGCCGCTTCGAGGCGCTGATGCAACATCTGGGCGAACGCGACTGGCGCCAGTGGCCGGCGCCACTGCGCGACCCGGCAAGCCCCAAGGTGGCCCGGTTCGCCAAAGAGCACGCCCATGAGATCGGCTTCCATGCCTTCTTGCAGTGGATCGCAAGCGAGGGGTTGGCGCGTGCCCAGGCCACGGCCCGTGGGGCCGGCATGGCGGTCGGGCTGGTCGCCGACCTTGCCGTGGGCGCCGACGCGACTGGCAGCCAGGCCTGGAGCCGTCAGGCCGAGATGCTGGAAGGCCTGTCGATCGGTGCGCCGCCGGATGCGTTCAACGTTCACGGCCAGGACTGGGGGCTCGCGCCCTTCTCGCCCCAGGGGCTGGTGCAGGGCGGCTTCGCCGGCTTCATCGACATGCTGCGGGCCGGCTTCGCCCACGCCGGGGGGCTGCGCATCGATCATGTGCTCGGCCTGATGCGCCTGTGGCTGGTGCCTCACGGAGCACCGCCGACCGAAGGCGCCTACGTGCGCTATCCGCTCGACGACCTGTTGCGCCTGGTGGCGCTGGAATCCCGGCGCCACCGCGCCATCGTCATCGGCGAGGACCTGGGTACCGTCGCACCGGGCTTGCGTCGGCAGCTGGCACATCGCGGCATCCTCGGCATGCGCGTACTGTGGTTCGAGCGCGACGAGGAAGGAGGCTTCCTGCCGCCTGAGCAGTGGACGCAGCACGCCGTTGCCACCAGCTCGACCCACGACCTGCCGACGCTGGCCGGCTGGTGGGCCGGCCGTGACATCGACTGGCGCAGCCGGCTCGGCCTGCTGGGCGAGGACCGGGATGCCGAAAGCGAGCACGCCGAGCGCCGTATCGAGCGGGCCCGCTTGGCGCGGGCGCTGGGCCTGCTCGATCGTCAGGCGCCGGCCGAGGCACTGGACGCCGCCGACCTGCCCGCTTCGCGAGTGCTGGATGCCGCCGTGCGGAGGTTGGGGTTCACGCCGGCACCGCTCACGCTGCTACCGCTGGAGGATGCCCTGGGGCTCGAGGAGCAGGCCAATCTGCCCGGCACCCTTGAGCAACACCCCAACTGGCGGCGACGGCTGCCGGACGACAGCGATCGCCTGCTCGCTTCGTCCGAAGTGGCAGGTCGCCTGGCTGGCCTGGCCGAGGCGCGCTGCGAAGCACAGCGCGTCGCACACCCCGACGTCCCCGAAGGGGGTAGCGATGAGTGAGATTCGCGCCACCGTTCGTCTGCAGTTCCACTCTGGCTTCACCCTCGACGATGCTGCCGAATGGGTGGGCTACTATGCCCGGCTCGGCATCAGCCATGTCTATGCCTCGCCGCTGCAGATGTCACGCGCGGGCTCGCCCCACGGCTACGACGGCATCGATCCCACCCGCATCGACCCCGAGCTCGGCGGCGAAGCGGCGCTGGAACGCCTGGTCGCCCGCCTGCGCGAGCATGACATGGGGCTGATCCTCGACATCGTGCCCAACCATGTGGCGGTGGGCGGCTCGCAGAATCCCTGGTGGCAGGACGTGCTGGCCTGGGGCCGGGCGAGCCCCTACGCCGGATTCTTCGATATCGACTGGCATTCGCCCGACCCACTGCTCGCCGGCAAGCTGCTGCTACCCTTCCTCGGCATACCTTACGCCGACGCCCTGCACGGCGGAGACCTGGTGCTGCGCCTGGACCCCGCAGCGCTGCGTTTTCACGTCACTTATCACGAGCATCGCTTTCCCGTCGACCCACGCCGCTACGGCGACATCCTGCGTCTGGCCGAACATGCCGCGCTGTGGGACCTGGCGCCACGCTTCGATGCCCTGCAACGGCGTGACGACGCCTATACCGCCGTCGCCGAATGTCGCCGCGAACTGCGCCAGGCGTTGGCCGATCCGGCCGTCGGGCAGGCGCTGGAGAACCTGCTAACACTGTTCGACGGCAGCACTCGCGGCGGAGCCATCCGCCTGCACGACCTGCTGGAGCAGCAGGCCTACCGTCTGGCCTGGTGGCGCACGGGAGCCGACGCGATCAACTGGCGGCGCTTCTTCGACATCACCGAGCTCGGCGGGCTGCGCATCGAACGGCCCGAGGTATTCGAGGCCGTGCACGCCCTGCCCTTGCGCCTGGTGGAACAGGGTTGGGTCGATGGCCTGCGCGTCGATCACGTCGATGGCCTGGCCGACCCGCGCGGCTATTGCCGCCGCCTGCGGGCTCGCCTGGGCGAGTGCCAGAAGCGCCGGCCGCCGGGAGCGGTGCGCCACGTGGCGATTTTCGTCGAGAAGATAGTGGCCGCCGACGAGCCCCTGCATCGCGACTGGGGCATCGACGGCACCACCGGCTACGAGCTGATGAATGCCGTTTCCGCCTTGCAGCACGACCCGGCCGGCGCCGAGCCGCTGGGCGATCTATGGCGTCAGGTCAGCGGCCGGAAAGAGGACTTCCCCACCGAGGTGCGCCTGGCCCGCCGCGAGGTACTCACGACCCTGCTGACCAGCGAGTTCGAGACCTGCGCGCGTGCCCTGCATGCCGTGGCCCGCCACTCCCTGGCGACCCGCGACATCACCCTTGCGGCGGTGCGCCGGGCGCTGACGGCGCTGATCGTGCACTTCCCGATCTATCGTACCTACGCCGACGACGGTGGCCGCCCCGAACTCGATGCGCCCTTCTTCGATCAGGCCATGGCCGGCGCCCGCGGCGAACTGAGCCCACCGGACGCCGAGGTGCTGGCGTGGCTGGAACGCTGGCTGGGTGGCGAGGCGCCCGCCGACGCCCCCGACGCCGAGGAGCGCTGGCTTCGCCAGCGCGCCATCACGCGCTTCCAGCAGCTCACCTCGCCGGTGGCGGCCAAGGCCGTGGAGGATACCGCCGGCTATCGCAGCGCCGCCCTGATCTCGCGCAACGACGTCGGTTTCGACGGCGAGCACTTCAGCCACTCGCCGCGCTGGTTCCATGACACCAACGCCTGGCGCGAACGCCACTTTCCGCACGGACTGGTCACCACGGCCACCCACGATCACAAGCGCGGCGAGGACGTGCGGGCGCGGCTGGCCGCGCTGAGCGAGCATGCCGGCGCCTTCGCCACCCGCGTGGAGCGATGGCGTGAGCTGGCTGCCCCGTTGCGCCAGGCGCTGCCTGACGGGACTGCCCCCTCTCCCGGCGACGAGCTGATCCTCTACCAGGTCCTGCTCGGCGCCTGGCCGCCGACGATCGAGCGCGACGACACCGACGCCATGCAACGCTTTGCCGAACGTCTGGCCCAGTGGCAGCAGAAGGCCTTGCGCGAGGCCAAGCTGCGCACCCATTGGCTGTGGCCCGACGAGGACTACGAGAGCGCTTGCCGCAGCTATCTGGAAGCGCTGCTGGCCTCTCCCGAGCTGAGCCCGGAGCTCGAAGCGGCAGCCCGCGAGCTGGACCTGTCGGGTGCGCTCAACGGCCTGGCCCAGACGGCCCTGCGCCTGACCGTGCCCGGCGTGCCCGATCTCTACCAGGGCTGCGAATTCTGGGACTACAGCCTGGTCGATCCCGACAACCGCCGCCCGATCGACCATGTGGCGCGTCAGGCCGCACTCGCCGCGGCCTCCGACCCCGCCGCGGCACTGGCCCACTGGCAGGACGGCCACGTCAAGCAAGGCCTGATCGCTCGCCTGCTGGGGCTACGCCACGACTGGCCCGAGCTGTTCCGCCACGGTGACTACCTCCCCCTGGCGGTCGAGGGCGAACAGGGCGAGAGACTCGTCGCCTTCCTGCGCAGCCATGGCGACCGGCAGCTGCTGGTCGTGGTGCCACGTCTTTGTGCGGCGCTACTGGCAGGCAGCGAGCAGCCCCTCGTGCCGCCATCGTGCTGGAGCGACACGCGGGTATATCTCCCTGGCGAGACAGGTGCCGCTTGGCAAAATGTGCTGACGGGTACCACGCTGGGAGTGAGGAACGAACATGTCGCCGTCGAGGAACTGCTGGACGCGTTTCCCGTCGGTATCTATCTGCGAAACCGGTACAGGCATAGGGAGAGCTAGGATGGCTGACGAAGAGCGTGTACGGAACCTGGCCTACAAGATCTGGGAGTCCGAGGGACGTCCCGAGGGTCAGCAGCAGCGTCACTGGGACATGGCGCTGCGTATCGTCACCGCCGAGGAGGAGGCGGGCATCGACGCCGAACTCGAGGAGGTCGGCGAGCCGGTGGACGAAACCCCCATTCTCGAGGACGACCTGCCGCTGGAGGACGACGAGATCGGCATTCAGGAGAACCGGCTGCCGCTGGACGCTCCCGATGGCGAGCCCGATTTCGATGAGCTGCCCTATCGCGATGACCGCGACGTAGCGCGTGACGAACCGGTGCAGGATCGCGCCCACTCGGGGCCGGCAGCGGATGAGCCCGCCTCCACGGCGGCCTCGACCCGCCCGTTGCCCGCGGAGCAAGCCACTTCGACCGGCGCCCAGGATCAGGACGTCGCCAACCGTGGCGGTCCGGACGGCCCGGCCACGTCTCCCGAGCCCGGGCAGGGGCCGCTGGAGCCGCTGCCGCCGGAGTCCGCCACCGCCAGGCGCACTCGCCGGCCACGCCGCAGTGACGATGGCCTGACCCAGCCGGACAGCACCGACACCGCACAGGTGTCGGGCAAGACGGTGAAAGCCGGCGCCGGGCGTAGCAGCAAGACGAAGCCGCACAAGGAGTGATGGCCCAGGGACGAGAGGCCTGCTGTTTCAGGGAAGAAAAGAGATGAATACGAGGCATGAGCCGCATGAGAGCGATACCGCCGTGGCGGTCGATGAGCTTCCCGGCGTGATTCGACGCTCGCGCGTGCGCGAGGGTACGCCGTTCCCGCTGGGTGCCACCTGGGATGGCCTGGGCGTGAACTTCGCCCTGTTCAGCGCCCACGCCACCAAGGTCGAGCTGTGCCTTTTCGATGCGAGCGGCACTCAGGAAGTGGAACGCATCGAGCTGCCCGAGTATACCGACGAGGTTTGGCACGGCTACCTGCCCGATGCACGCCCGGGCCAGCTCTACGGTTACCGCGTTTACGGTCCTTACGAGCCCGAAGCGGGGCACCGATTCAACCCGCACAAGCTGCTGCTCGACCCCTACGCCAAGCAGCTGGTGGGCGAATTCACCTGGGACGAGGCGCTGTTCGGCTATACCCTCGGCCACCCCGACGGCGACCTCAGTTTCGACGAGCGCGACAGTGCCCCGTTCATGCCGCGCTGCCGGGTGATCGACCCCGCCTTCACCTGGGGGCGGGCCCGCGGCATCCAGGTACCCTGGGATCGCACCGTGATCTACGAGACCCACGTGCGCGGCTACACCATGCGCCATCCGGCGGTGCCCGAGGCGCTGCGCGGCACCTTCTCGGGGCTGATGGTCAACGAGGTGGTCGACTACATCCACTCGCTCGGCGTGTCGTCGGTGGAACTGCTGCCGATCCACGCCTTCGTCGACGACCAGCATCTGCTCGAACGCGGACTGCGCAACTACTGGGGCTATAACACCCTGAGCTTCTTCGCCCCTCACTCGCGCTATCTTTCGGGCGAGAACATCAACGAGTTCAAGCAAATGGTGGCCTGCTACCATGCCGCCAATCTCGAGGTAATCCTCGACGTGGTCTACAACCATACCGCCGAAGGCAACGAACTCGGCCCGACCCTGTCACACAAGGGCATCGACAACGCCTCCTACTACCGGCTACTGCCCGACACGCCGCGTTACTATATCGACGACACCGGCACCGGCAATACCCTCAACCTGAGCCACCCGCGGGTGCTGCAGATGGTGACCGACTCGCTACGCTATTGGGCCACCGAGATGCGCGTCGACGGCTTCCGCTTCGACCTGGCGACCATTCTCGGCCGCGAGCCCCACGGCTTCGACGAGGGCGGCGGCTTCCTCGACTCGTGCCGCCAGGACCCGGTGCTCAGTCAGGTCAAGCTGATCGCCGAGCCTTGGGACTGCGGCCCCGGCGGCTACCAGGTGGGAGGTTTCCCCCCCGGCTGGGCGGAGTGGAACGACCGCTTTCGCGACACCAGCCGGGCCTTCTGGCGCAGCGACGAAGGCCAACTGGCGGAGTTAGCCTCGCGGCTGATGGGCTCGGCGGATCTGTTCGACCGCCGCGGGCGCCGCCCCTTCGCTTCGGTCAACTTCGTCACTGCCCATGACGGTTTCACGCTGCACGATCTGGTGGCCTACGACGTCAAGCACAACGAGGCCAACGGCGAGGACAATCGCGACGGCCACGACCACAACCTGTCGTGGAACCACGGCGAGGAGGGTCCCACCGAGGACCCTGACATCCGCTCGTTGCGCCTGCGCCAGATCCGCAACTTCCTGGCCACGCTGCTGCTCTCCCAGGGCACGCCGATGCTGCTGGCCGGTGACGAACTGCTTCGCACCCAGCGCGGCAACAACAACGCCTATTGCCAGGACAACGAGATCAGCTGGCTCGACTGGAATCTCGAGGGCGACGCCCACGACCTGATCGAGACCGTGCGCCAGCTCATCGAACTGCGCCTGCGCTTCCCCATCCTGCGCCGCGGCCGCTTTCTCTCCGGCGAGTACAACGAGGAGATGGGGCTCAAGGAAGTGACCTGGCTGGCTGCCGACGGCAGCGAGATGGACGTGGCACGCTGGGAAGACCCCGAAGCGCGCAGCCTCGGCCTGCTGCTCGATGGCCGCGCCCGCCCCTCGGGCATTCGCCGCATCGGAGACGACCGTTCGCTGCTGATCCTGTTCAACGCCAATCCTGACCCGATTGCTTTTCGTCTGCCCGACGTGCCGCGGGGCATCGGCTGGGTATGCCAGCTCGATACCAGCCGCAGCCCGGCGCCGGACAAGACCCTGAGAGCCTTCGGCGAAGACTACGCCATGGTCGGACGCTCATTGACGCTGTTCGAACTGGAACAGGCGCCATGAAGACCGGCCTTCACGCTTACGAAAACAGGCCATAACGGAATTGACTGACAGAGCGCGATATACCGACCCTGCCGCAGCCGAGCTGCCACAAGCCGACGCCGAGGCCCTGGTCCGAGGCCGTCACCCCGACCCCTTCGCCGTGCTCGGCTGGCATGCCCAGGGCGATGGCCATATCCTGCGGGTCTATGCTCCCGGTGCCCGGACCGTGGAGGTGCTCGCGCGCGACGACGGCCGCTGGCGAGGCGAGCTGACCGAATGTTCCACGCCAGGCCTGTTCGTGATCGCCCTGGACGAGGCCTTTCCTTATCGGCTGCGTTTCCATTGGCCCGATGGCGTGCACGAGACCGAGGATCCCTACGCCTTCGGCCTGCTGCTCGGCGATCTCGACCTGCACCTGATCGGTGAAGGTACCCACCGCGATCTGGGCCGCTGCCTGGGTGCCCAGCCCATGCAGATCGATGGCGTGCCGGGTGTACGCTTCGCCGTGTGGGCGCCCAACGCCCGGCGCGTCTCGGTGATCGGCGCCTTCAACGGCTGGGACGGCCGACGCCACCCCATGCGCCTGCGCCACCAGGCCGGTGTGTGGGAGCTGTTCGTACCGCGCCTGGCGCCGGGCGAGCCCTACAAGTACGAGCTGGTCGATGCCCAAGAGCAGGTGGTGCACAAGGCCGACCCGGTGGCATTGGCCAGCGAACTGCCGCCGGGCACCGCATCGAAAGTGGCCGACCTCGACGGTATCGTATGGCACGACGAGGCCTGGCTCGCCCGGCGCGCCGAGTCGCTCGTGCCTGACCATCCGATCTCGATCTATGAAGTGCATGCCGCCTCCTGGCGCAAGCACGGCGGCAACGAGGGCGAGCTCTATGGCTGGCAGGAGCTGGCCGAGCAGCTGATTCCCTACGTGCTGGAGATGGGTTTCACCCATATCGAGCTGTTGCCGATAATGGAGCACCCCTTCGGCGGCTCCTGGGGCTATCAGCCGCTGGGCCTTTTTGCCCCCACCGCACGACACGGCTCGCCGGCCGATTTCGCCGCGTTCGTCGACGCCTGTCATCAGGCGGGGCTTGGCGTAATACTCGACTGGGTGCCGGCGCACTTCCCTACCGACGCCCACGGCCTGGCCCGCTTCGACGGCACCGCCCTGTACGAGTACGCCCACCCCTTCGAGGGCGTTCACCAGGACTGGAACACTTATATCTACAACTACGGACGCCGTGAGGTGCACGGTTTCCTGCTCTCGTCGGCGCTGCACTGGCTCAAGCACTACCACGTCGATGCGCTGCGCGTGGATGCGGTGGCCTCGATGCTCTACCGCAACTACTCGCGCCGCGACGGTGAATGGATCCCCAACCGCCATGGCGGCCACGAGAATCTCGAGGCGCTGGATTTCCTGCGCCATCTCAATCGGGTGGTAGCCGAGGAGGTGCCCGGCACGGCGATCATCGCCGAGGAGTCGACCGCCTGGCCCGGCGTGACCCGGGCGGTGAGCGAAGATGGGCTCGGCTTCGCCTACAAGTGGAACCTGGGCTGGATGCACGACACCCTGAGCTACATGGCAGAGGACCCGCTCTACCGCTGCCACGGTCACCACAACATGACGTTCCCTCAGGTCTACGCCTACTCGGAGCACTTCGTGCTGCCGATCTCCCACGACGAGGTGGTCCACGGCAAGCGTGCGCTGCTCGACAAGATGCCCGGTGACGAGTGGCAGAAGTTCGCCAACCTGCGCGCCTACCTCGCCACGCAGTGGACCCAACCGGGCAAGAAGCTTCTGTTCATGGGCTGCGAATTCGGCCAGTGGCGCGAATGGAGCCACGATCGCGAACTCGACTGGTGGCTGCTCGACGCACCGCGCCATGCCGGCGTGCGCCTGCTGGTGGGCGATCTCAACCGGCTCTATCGTGAGCTGCCCGCACTGCACCAGGGCGACGGCGATCCCGACGGCTTCGTCTGGGTCATCGGCAACGACCAGACCAACAGTGTCTTCGCCTGGCTGCGCTGCGACTCCAAGGGGGAGCCGCTGCTGGTGATAGCCAACATGACCCCCGTACCCCACGAGGAGTATCGGGTCGGCGTACCGCGCAATGGCGAGTGGGACGAGATCTTCAACAGCGACGCCGAGTGCTACGGCGGTTCGAACCTGGGCAACCTGGGCCGGCTCGAGGCCATCGACGAACCGCTGCACGGCCAGCCGGCGAGCCTTGTGCTGACGCTGCCGCCACTCGCGGTGGTTCTGCTGAAGCCTCGCTGAATACCCATCGTTCGAGGCGCGAATCAAGGAGACAACATGCTGGCCATGCTGCAACCGGTCCGGTCGATCCTCTGGAGCGTCGCCCTGCTGCTGCTTGGCAACGGTCTCATCAACACCCTGCTGACCCTGCGCGGAACCGACGAAGGCTTCTCGCCCACCGTGGTGGGCGTGATCATGTCGGCCTACTTCGTCGGCTTCACCTGCGGCACCTGGGTCAGTAGCCGGCTGATCCGCCGCGCCGGCCACATTCGCGCCTTCGCCTTCTGCGCCGCACTGTGCGCCTCGGGGGCGCTACTCCACAGCATCTTCGTCGATCCCTGGGTGTGGATCGCGCTGCGCTTCTTCTACGGCCTGGCCTTCGTCACCCTGATGACGGTGATCGAGAGCTGGCTCAACGGCCAGGCGGCAAGCCACGAACGCGGTCGGGTCTTCGCCACCTACATGCTGGTCAACCTCGGCGCGATCGCCGCCGCCCAGCAGATCCTGCGTCTGGACACCCCCGGCGGGTTCCTGCTCTTCGCCGTCACCGCCATTCTGATCAGCTGGGCACTGCTGCCGATCACCATGACCCGGCGCCAGCAGCCGACGGTGCCGGAGAACGCCAGGAGCAGCCTCAAGGCGCTGCTCGGCTTCGCCCCCCTGTGCGTTGCCGCCTCTGTGCTGTCGGGGCTGGCCATGGGCGCCTTCTGGGGCATGGCACCGCTGTATGCACGCCAACTGGGCTGGAGCGCTGCCGACGTGGGCATGCTGATGAGCGTGACGATCCTGGGCGGAGCGCTGCTGCAGCTGCCCATCGGCCGCTTCTCCGATAAGCACGACCGCTCGCAGGTAATGACCTGGGTAGTGATTGCCGCCGCCGCACTGGCGGCCTTGATGCCCTTCGCGCCCAACCGGCCGGCCTTGATGGGACTGTTCTTCCTGTGGGGAGGGTTCTCGTTCGCCATTTATCCCCTGGCGGTGGCCCAGTTGATCGACCAGTTGCACCCCGAGGAGGTGGTATCGGCCTCGGCCGACATGCTGGTGACTCAAGGAGCGGGCAGCGCCCTGGCGCCGATACTCGCCGGCCTCCTGATGGGCATCCTGGGCCCGCAGGCGCTGCCCCTCTATATCGCGGCGGTACTAGCCCTGCTCGGCATCTATGCCCTCTATCGCCGCCGCCATGTCTCCGTTCTGGTGCACGGTCATGCCCACTTCGAGCCGATGACCCAGACCAGCCCGCTGTCGCTGGAAATGATGTTCGACGATGCCCAGCCCGACCTGTTCGACGACCCCAGCTTCTACGAGGAAGATGAGCACTACCGGCTGGTCGAGGCCTACCGGCAGCGCGAGTAACCTCAGCTCAGGCGGTCTGAAAGGCCCTCCAGGTCGGTCACGGTCAGGTCCGGCTCGATGCCCCAGGGGTCGAAGGGAGAATCGAGGCTGCGCCGCACCCAGGCGGCATGCAAGCCGGCATGGCGAGCGCCGATCACGTCGAAGGGATTGCTCGAGATCAGCCAGGTATCGCCCGGCGCCACCTCGAGGCGGTTGCGCAGATGGGCATAGACAGCGGGGTCGGGCTTGAAGCGCTTGACCTCATCGACGCTGATCACCGCCTCGAAGCGCTCGAGAATGCCGGCCTGCTCCAGCAGACCACTGACCGCATCGGCGGTGCCGTTGGAGAAAGCCACGCAGCGCACGCCGGTGGCGGCCAGCCGCTCCAGGGCGCCGACCGTCTCGGGAAACGCCGGCAGGCGGCCATAGGCCGCCATCAGATGATCCTTGTCGACGTCCGAGAGCTGCGTCTGCAGGGCTCTGTCGGTGAAATCCAGCGCCTCGCGGGTACATTGGCCGAAGGGCACGTAAGCGCCCATCAGGCCGCGGCGAAAGCTGTACTCCAGCTGTTTGTCGCGCCAGCGGCGCGAGAACTCGGCGGCAAGCGACGCCTTGCCGGCCCTGCCGAGCCGTGCTTCCAGCTCGGTGACCACGCCGTGGGTATCGATCAGGGTGCCGTAGACATCGAAGGCCAGAACCGTTGCCATCTGCTGCGCTCCTCGTTTCGCTTCGCCAAGCCTCAGCATGCCGGTTGGCGCGCCTGGGCTCAAGGCGAGCACACGCTCATCACGGCACCAGGCGTTCCATGGCAAAGTTGGCAATGGCGGTGTCCTGAACCCCGGTGCCGGTCAGGTCACACAGCGTGATGGTCGCCTCCGACACCCGAAGGTTCTCGCCCCGCTCGATCACCTGGCCCAGCTCGTATACCTTGAACGGCGGCTCGCGTCCTGCATTGGCGAAGACCTTGAGTTCGCCGTTGTGCTCGCTCTGGGCCCGGGTGTCGCAGACGAAGACGTCGGCACGGGTCAGCACCGACTCGTCGAGTTCACGCTTGTCGGGGCTGTCCGACCCCATGGCGGTGACGTGCACCCCCTCGGGCAGATCGCTGGCGTGCAGCAGCGGCTCCCGCGAAGGGGTGGCGGTAATGATGATGTCGGCCTGGGCACAGGCCGCATGCACGCTGTCGTGCAGGCTGACTGTCAGCCCGCGGCTGCGCATGCGGTCGGCGTAAGCTTCGGCACCTTCGGGACGTCGTGCCCAGACGTCCAAGGTGTCGACATCACGCACCAGACGTAGCGCCTCTACCTGTCGCTGGGCCTGTTCGCCGGCGCCGATCACCGCCACCCGCCGACTGTCCTCGCGGGAGAGATGCTTGGCGGCTATCGCCCCCGCCACGGCGGTGCGCACCATGGTCAGGTAGCCTTCGTCGAACAGCACCGCCTCGACCCGCCCGGTCTCGGCGGAGAACAACATCATCAACCCGCTCAGACTCGGCAGGCCGCGCTTGGGGTTGTCGAAAGCCCCGCTGCTGACCTTGATCGCATAACGTTCCCAGCCCTTGATATGAGCCGTCTTGACGTCGACCTCGCTGTTGAACTCCTCCATCGACATCGACAGGATCGGCGGTTGCACCACCTCGCCGCGCCCCAGGGCGGCGAACCCCGCCTCGACCTGGCGCAGGGCGTCTTCGTCGATACCCACCACCGCTTCGATTTCATCACGCTGATAAAGCTTCATCTCTCCTCCTTGGTAGCCAGGAGCGAACCCAGGAAGCGCTGAGCCCATTGCCCTCCCTCTCAACGGCCGACCATGGCCCGCGCCCGGTCCAACGTCTCCAGCGCCACCCCGTTGCCTGAAAGAATCAGCGCCACCCGCTGGCCGCGCACCTCGATGCCATGCTCGGCGAGGGCTGCCAGCCCCACCGCGGCGGCACCCTCCACCAGCAGCTTCTCGTGCTCGAGGATGTCGACCATGGCCTGGGCGATGGCCTCTTCCGAGACCTGGTAGTGATCGTCCATCACCTCGCGAACCAGGCTGAACGTGCAGTGATTGTCGAGGCCGATGCCGCCCCCCAGCGAGTCGGCCAGGCTCGCGACCTCCTCCACCGCCACGGGCTGGCCGGCTTGCAGGCTCTCCCACATCGCCGCCCCGCGCGAAAGGCTCACCCCGGTGAGGCGCGTCTCGGGGCGGATCGCCTTCACCGCCGCACCGATGCCGCCGAGCAGACCGCCACCGGAGAGTCCGACGACGACCCGGTCGAGATCCGGCGCATCCTCCATCAGTTCCACGCCGATGGTGCCCTGTCCGGCCGCTATCAAGGCATCGTCGAAGGGAGGAATCAGGGTCATGCCGCGCTCGCGAACCAGCCGTTCGACCTCGCCGAAGGCCTCGTCCTGGCTCTCGCCCACGCGCCTGGCCTCGGCACCCAGCGCCTCGATGGCCGCCACCTTGTTGGCCGGCACCAGCCGCGACAGGCAGATCGTCGCCGGCACGCCAAGTCGGGCGGCGGCATACGCCACCGCTCGGCCATGGTTGCCGGTAGAAGCAGTGACGACACCGCTGGCCAGGGCGCCGCGACCGTGACGTTCGATCAGCGCAGCGATCATGTTGGCGGCACCGCGCAGCTTGAAGGCACCGGTCGGCTGTTGGGTTTCCAGCTTGAGCAGCACCTCGGCGTCGAAGCGCTGCGAGAGTGCAGAGGAGCGAATCAGCGGAGTGCGTACCGCCTGGCCGGCGATGCGCCGCCGCGCCTGGTACACGGAGGCAAGAGAAACGCCGTGCTCGGAATGCGACATGGCTAGTCCGGCTCCAGAACGGATGGCATGGGATAGCGCTTTCAGCCTAGAGGAGATCGGCGGGCCGGGCCAAGACGAAACAAGGCCGCGGATCGACCGCGGCCTTGGATTCCCTTCGGGATCGCTCAGCTGTACGACATGGAGGCCTTGACCACGCCCTCACGAACCAGCTCGTCGGTGACCTTGTTCACCGCGCGCTCGGCACGGGCGACGATCTCGTCGACCTCGGTGCGGGTCGCCACCAGCGGCGGCGCGAAGCCGAGGATGTCACCCTGGGGCATGGCACGGGCGATCAAGTTCTCGTCCAGCGACGCTGCGGCGATGCGCGCGCCGACCTTGTGTGCGGCGTCGAAGTGCTTGCGCTTGGCCGGGTCGACGGAGAACTCCAGCGCCGCCAGCATGCCCACGCCGCGCACGTTGCCGACGATGGGGTGGTCGCCGAAGGCGGCCTGCATCCGCTGCTGCAGATAGGCACCGGTTTCGGCGGCGTTTTGGGTCAGGCCCTCGCGCTCGATGATCGCCAGGTTGGCCAGCGCCGCGGCGCAGCCCAGGGCATGGCCGGAGTAGGTCCAGCCATGGCCGATGGGACCGTACTCGGCGGTACCCTGCTCCAGCACGCTCCAAACGCGGTCGCCGACGATCACGCCGGAGAGCGGCTGGTAGGCGCTGGTCAGGCCCTTGGCGACGGTGATCAGGTCAGGCTTGATGCCGTAGTGGTGGCTGCCGAAGTCGGCACCGATGCGACCGAAGCCGCACACCACTTCGTCGGCGATCAGCAGCACGTCGTACTTGGCCAGCACCGCCTGGATCGCTTCCCAGTAGCCTTCCGGCGGCGGCACGATGCCGCCGGTGCCGAGCACCGGCTCACCGATGAAGGCGGCCACGGTGTCGGGGCCTTCGGCCAGGATCATCTCCTCCAGCTTCTGCGCGCAGAACCGGGAGAACTCGCGCTCGCTCATGCCCTCCTGCTCGGCGGCGCGGTGGTAGTAGTACGGCGCCTCGGTGTGCAGGATGCCGGCCAGCGGCAGGTCGAACTGGTCGTGGAACGCCTTGAGGCCGGTCAGCGAACCGGTGGCCAGGCCCGAGCCATGATAGCCGCGCTGACGCGAGATGACCTTCTTCTTCTGCGGGCGACCCAGCACGTTGTTGTAGTAGCGCACGATCTTGAGCTGGGTCTCGTTGGCATCGCTGCCGCCCAGGCCGTAGTAGACCTTGGACATGCCGGGGCCGGCGAGCTCGATGATCTTCTCGGACAGCGCGATCTGCGGTTCGTTGGAGTGGCCCACGTAGGTGTGGTAGTAGGAGAGCTCCAGCGCCTGCTGGTAGATCGCCTCGGCTACCTCGGTGCGGCCGTAGCCGATGTTGACGCAGTACAGCCCGGCGAAGCCGTCGATGAACTCGCGGCCGTCCTTGTCGACGATATGGATGCCCTTGCCGCCGGTGATCACCCGGCCCGGCGCGTCGCCGTGGGCGAAGTCACGCAGGTGGGTGGAGGCGTGGAAGGTGACCTTGCGGTCGCGCTCGATCAGATCGCGGTGCTGCTGGCTCATTTCGTTCTCTCTTCTCGTAGGCTCTCCGGCTTCCGGCCGGGGAGGATGTTCAATTGATGACTACTAATCATGAGGGCTCTGCGAGCGAAGGCCAGACAAGGCGGATCTTGACGAGAACAGCGGAGTTTACGTTCTGTAAATGAGCATGTTCGAATCAAGATCCAACGCCGTCTGGCCGAGCGCAGCAAGCTCAACTACCAGAAACGGAGCCCAGGGCGCCGAGACAGTAATACTTAGTCTCGAGATACTCATCGATCCCGGTGATGCCGCCCTCGCGGCCCAATCCCGACTGCTTGACGCCGCCGAAGGGCACCGGCGGGCCGGTCATCTTCACCGAGTTGACGCTGACCATGCCGTACTCCAGCGCCCGCAGCAGCTTCCAGATGCGGCGGATGTCGTGGGTGTAGACATAGGCCGCCAGGCCGTACTCGGTGTCGTTGGCCATGGCGATGACTTCTTCGTCGTCGCGGTAGGCGGTCACGCCGGCCACCGGGGCGAAGTTCTCCTCGCGCCACACTTTCATCTCAGGCGTCACGCCGGTGAGCAGCGTGGGCATGAAGAAGTTGTCACCCGGTGCCAGGGTCTGGTCGCCGGCCACCAGCGTGGCACCGCGGGAGATGGCGTCGTCTACGATGGCCGCCGCCTTGTCTACCGCCTGGCGATGGATCAGCGGCCCCAGGTCGACCTCGCCCTGCATGCCGTTGCCCACGGTCAGCGCCGCCATGCGCTCGGCGAAGTGCGCGACGAACTCATCGTGGATCGACTCGTGCACCAGGATGCGGTTGGCTGCCAGGCAGTCCTGACCCGCGGTCTGGAACTTGGCCGCCACCGCGGCGAAGGCCGCCTCCCTGGGGTCCATGTCGGGGCCGACGATGAACGGGGCGTTGCCGCCGAGCTCCAGCGACACACGCTTCACCGTCTGGGCGCTCTGCTCGAGCAGCAGCCTGCCGACCCGAGTGGAACCGGTGAAGGATAGCGCCTTGATGCGCTCCTCGGCACACAGAATTTTCGAAACCTCGGCGGGTTCGCCCAGCACCACGGAGAACACCCCGGCGGGAATGCCGGCGCGCTCGGCCAGTTCGGCCAGCGCCAGCGCCGAGAACGGCGTCTCGCCGGCCGGCTTGACGATCACCGGGCAGCCGGCGGCCAGGGCGGCGGCGGCCTTGCGGGTGATCATTGCCAGCGGGAAGTTCCACGGGGTGATCAGCGCGGCGATGCCCACCGGCTCCTTGAGCGTGCCCAGCGCGGCGTTGGGGATGTGGCTGGGAATGGTCTCTCCAAAGGTGCGCTTGCCCTCCTCGGCGAACCAGCGCACAAAGCTGGCACCGTACTCCACCTCGCCGCGGGCGTCGGGCAGCGGCTTGCCCTGCTCCAGGGTCATGATGGTGGCGAGGTCTTCACGGTTGGCCTGCAGCAGGTCGTGCCAGGCCAGCAGGCGTTCGGCTCGCTCGTCGGCACGCAATGCGCGCCACTGAGCGAAGGCCGCATCGGCGGCGTCCACCGCCTCGCGGATCTGGTGCGCCTCGAGCCAGGGTATGTAGCCGATGACCTCGCCGGTGGCGGGATCGAAGACCGTCTCCTCACGGCCGCCGTCGCCGTGGGTCCACTTGCCGTTCACATAGGCGTGCTGACGAAACAGACGCGGATCGTCGAGCATGGTGGACAGTGTATTGGTCAGCTTCATGTTCATGCGGCACCTCCCCTGATCTCGGCTCCCTCATCGACGGCGCCGAGCGTGGCAAAAACGAGTGAGCAGCCCGTGGCTGCTCGATGGGTACAGGGTAAGGGCAAAACCAGGGCGGGACTTTTCGTTAGCCCACGGGACGTATGCGCTTTTTTTTGTCCTCCATGGGTAAGTTGCGTTTTTTTCTGTGCACGGCGCTCACGTCTCTGGCGGTGCTGCCAGGGCCTCCTCGGTGAATACGATCAGGCCCAGTTCGGGCCGGTAACCATGGATCTCCTTGACGTCGAGCGCCTGCAGGAAATGCAGGATCTCCTCGCTGATCACTTGCCCCGGCACCAGCACCGGGAAGCCCGGCGGATAGGGAATCACGAAGCTCGCCGAGACCACGTCACGGCCGGCACGCATCTCGGCCTGGAGTTCGCCGTTGTCGAAGCGCAGGTACTCGGTGTTCTCCTCGTCGTAGCTTAGGAAGTAGGCGCGGCGAATGTCGCCCTCGGGCGTCTCGCTGCACTGGCGGAAGGCGTCGTGGAAGCGACTGAAGTCGGGCAGCGGTGGCAATTCACGAGTCAGCGAATGAACCCGGCGCTCGATGATCTTGCGCTCGGGGCGGCTGCTCTCCTCCCAGCGGTACTCGAACTCCTTGGCCAGCTTGATCAGCACGTCGAGCAGATAGGCAATGGAACCTCGGGTGGTACCGATGTTGGTCATGAACAGCACGGTATTGCGCGAGGTCTTGTTGATCTGGATGCCGTACTTGTTCATCAGGTACTCGTTCTTGAACGCATCGCCATCCACGCCGGTATTGCCGATGGCGATGGTCACCCGGGTGGGATCGACCACGAACTCGTCCCGTGCCCAGGCCTCCTCCATCTGGTTCCAGCCGGTTACCGGGTCGTAGTAGGACTCGACTCCCGACTCGCGGTACTCGGCGGGCACCATGTCGATGTTCTTGAGCACGCGGAAGTACTTCTGCAGCAGCGGATGGGTGTAGAGCTGTTCGCGCAGCGACAGCGCCGCCTCCACCTGGGCGTGGACCAGCTCGAACCCTTCCATCTCGGCCTGCATGCGCCCCACGTCCAGCGAGGCGAGGATCTGGTAGTTGGGCGAGGTCGAGGTGTGGGTCATGTAGGCCTCGTGGAACGGGGCCTCGACGCGCTGGCGGAACTCCTGGTCGTAGACGTGGATCATCGAGCCCTGACGCAGCGAGGTCAGGGTCTTGTGGGTGGAGTGGGTGGCATAGGTGCGAATACGCACCGTATCCGGGTCGGGCAGCAGCCGCTGTTCGAGCCAGGTAGCATCGTCATCGGGGTCGAGCGCGTCGAATGCCTCCTTCCACGCCGCATACTCCTCGCGGTAGGCCTCGCTACGGTAGCGGTCGCGCAGGGTGCGGGCAGCATGCATGGCGGTGCGCGGTCGGTAGGTGGGGTTGAAGGTGGCGAAGGCGAACCACGCCTCGTCCCACAGGAACACCAGGTCGGGCTTGATCGCCAGGCACTCCTCCATCATCCGGCGCACGTTGTAGACCACGCCGTCGAAGGTGCAATTGGTCAGCAGCAGCATCTTGACCCGGTCGAGTTCGCCTGCACGCTTGTAGGCGAGCAAAGTCTTCTTGATTTCGCGCAGCGGCACCGCGCCATACATGGAGTAGTCGTTGAGCGGATAGGAATCCAAATAGTTGACGTGGGCGCCGGCCAGTACCATGCCGTAGTGGTGCGACTTGTGGCAGTCGCGGTCGATCAGCACGATGTCGCGCGGCTTGATCAGCGCCTGCACCACGATCTTGTTGGCAGTGGACGTGCCGTTGGTGACGAAGTAGCTCTGGCGCGCGCCGAAGGCCCGGGCGGCGTACTCCTGGGCCTTCTTGATCGGTCCATAGGGCTGCAGCAGCGAGTCGAGCCCACCGGAGGTCGCCGAGGTCTCGGCGAGGAAGATGTTGATGCCGTAGAAGTCGATCATGTGGCCCGCCCAGTGCGAGCGGGTTACCGACTTGCCCCGCGAGATGGGCATCGCATGGAATACCCCGGTGGGCTTCTTGCTGTATTCGCGCAGGGCATCGAAGAACGGCGTGCGGTAGCGGCTGTCGATGGCCCGCAGGATGGTGTGATGCTGCTCGATGTAGTCGGTTTCGCGGTAGAAGATGCGGTTGAAGTGGCGAATGTCGCGACTCGCCGTGGCCTCCACGTCGCCGCTGGTGACCAGGAACTGGTCGATCTCGGGGCGCAGTTCATGGATCATCGAACTGAGCAGAATGCTGCGCTCCGCCTCCGACTGGTGCTCCAGCTCCTGCTCCGAGAGTCCCTCCAGGTAATTGCGCAGGGCGCTGAGGTTGTACTTGGACTTGTAGGGAAACTCGTAGCGGATCAAGCAGGCCTGGATGTTGGGATTGACCAGCACCGCGATCAGCGCGTCCTCGAAGCTGCGCACCGTGACCACGTCGTAGACGAAGCGGTCCTCCGGCCGGCGCAGGCTGTGGAACGCCTCGCGCACCACCTCCTCTTCCTGGGCCGAGAGGTTGTCGACTATCAGCAGCTCGAAGTAGGGCTGCGCCGAACTGTTGGAGGCCGGGTGGCCGTGGCGCAGCTGCGCCAGAGCGTCGAGGGTCTCGAGATCCTCGGCGTCGGCATCGGTCTCGCTGAGATCGACGTGACGCCGCCGGTAGGATTCACTGATCAGCGCCCGCACCAGGCGCTTGACCACCTTCTCCAGCAGCACGTACTCCTCGCGGTCGAACAGCGACCAGAGATGGCGAAAGTCCTCCTTGGAGGGAAAGGCATGATAATCCTCGATGATCTCGAGCCGCGTCAGCTTGACGTCGATCGCCTTGACCAGGTTGCGCACACGGCTCTCGTCGCTGAGCCGCACCAGTTGCCCCAGGTCGCGCTTCAGCGCGTTCCAGGTATCGGCGCGAAGCTGGGAGATCTTGTGATAGAAGCCCAGCGCAGTATAGGGCGTTTCGGTATGGCTGCTCTCGTGCATGGCGACACCCCTTCTATCGTTGTTCATTGTCGTTCTTCCAGCGTCGGCTCGCGGCCGCCCACACCGGCTATCTGGGGCCGTAACGAACCCTCAGTTGCCTTTCGGGGAAGTGCTCGAAGGACAGGTCGAGGGTCTCGCCCGGCCAGCGATAGCTCACCCGTCCCGTCACCGGCCAGTAGGCCGCGGTATAGATGGTCCCCAGCCCTCGCGTATAGTCGCGGCGGAACAGCGGGGGTGCGGCAAAAGCCTCGAGCAGGCGCGCCTCGGTGGTGGCCTCGTCATCCACCAGGATTGATAGCTGGCGCTCGCGGATCAGGGTCTCCGAAGCCAGTGCGTGGGCGTACCACTCGATCCTCTTCTGATGGTTGGTGGCCACCGGCACCCGGCGGATGCTGGCCCGACGATCGGGGGCGATCATCGCCGTGACGTAGCGCCCTGCGGCGTCGGTCAGGGTGATGTTGTAGGCCATGTGGGTGGGCACACGGGCCAGCACCTCGGCGGCATGGGGTACGTCATCGCAGAACTCCAGCAGGTAGCGCAGGATGATGGGGGCGCCGAAGCCTTCGCCTACCGCCTTGCGCCCGCCGAAGGCCAGCGATACGGCGAGGCCATGCTCGTTCATGCCGTCCAGCACCCCCCACAGGCAATCAGTCATGGCGATCACGCCGCGCCCGTTCCAGCGGGTATGCAGGACGGTGCCCTCGCACAGTTCCGGCGGGTAGTCGTAGTTGCGTGCCAGCAGGGGCGCGCCGGGACGTGCCAGTACCGCCTGGGAACAGCCGGTGATGTAGGGCGGCGGCTGGTAGAGGCTGAGAAAGCGCGCCGCCAGGTCGCCCCCGCCGGCCAGTTCGCAAAGAGCCCGGTAAGTCTCGAGCAACTCCGGCATGTGCCGGCGCAGGGCGTTGTAGCAGCTCAGGTAAGCCGGCCGTTCACGCTCGCCCTCGGCCAGGTACCATGCCTCGTAGGCCGGCCAGTGGTAGTCGAACAGCGACTGCCACTTGGGCCCCGGCAACGCCTCCTGCAGGGTACGGAATACCAGCGTTTTCTCCATTTCCACCTGCCGCGCCTCGTAATGCCCTGCTACCCCGATGTTCACAGGATCTTGAAATTGCCGCCGCCGATGGCGTGGGTCACGGCGACCTCCTCTACCGCCGGGTCCTGCAGCGGCTGGCCGGCGTATTCGCCGCGAATGCCCTCGATCCAGGCCTTGGCACGCTCGGTAAGCTGGAAATCGTCATCCATCAGGCGGCCGCGAGTGATCAAAATGCCCAGGTCGGCGCCTTCGTAGCGAAAATCGCCCGGCCCGCTGATGCGCAGGAAGAAGGCTTCACGCTCATTCTCTGCGGCATGGGGGTGGTAACTGTAGTGGTCGTAGCCGATCTTGCCATCCTCGGCCATACGCCAGACACCGGTGCGCGGCGCCTGGGTCAGCAGGTCGACGCTTTCGTCGGTGTGCTTGATCACCAGTTGGCTCCAGCTGTCGACGCTCTCGGGATGCGACCAGCGCTCGTTGATCTCCTCGATGTCCAGCTCGAAGTCGACCTCCGAGAATTCCAGTAGGTGAAAGAGGAACAGCGGGATATCGGAGTGGGCGAAGGCCGCCACGTTGGTCAGCGAACTGGCGCCGGTGACGCGAGGGTTGAGCTCGCCCAGGTAAACCTCGCCGTTGTCCATGTCGATGAGGAAGTCGAGCTCGAAGTAGCCGCGATAGCCCTCCTCGCGCAGCGCCTCGCCGAACTTGAAGGTGTACTCGCGCGCCTTGTCGCGGACCTCCTGGCTGAAGGCGCCGGCGAACATTTCGTTGCCGCACCAGCCGCCCTTGTAGGGTGTCAGCGACTTGAAGCCGACCAGTTCGGTCATCAGCGGACCGACCACGGTGCCGCAGCGGGTGGCACAGGCCTCGATCGCCGAGCCGCGGCAGTTGATGCGCTTCATGATCTTGACCTCGGGTTCGGCCTCGATCTCCTCGGCATGCTTGTAGTAGTCGTCCTCGCTGGCGATGAAGAAGGTGGTGTGCCCGGAGTCGCCGTAGGCAGTCTGCACCACCAGGTCGTCGCCCAGTTCCTTGCTGACCTCGAGCAGCTCCCGGTAGCTGCCGACCTTGGCCAGCACGTTGGGCACGCTGGGCACCCCGGCCTTGTTGCCGATACGCACCGTCTCGATCTTGTTGTCCATGCGGCTGCGCAGCGCCGCCGGCGGGAAGGCGACGCGCAGGCCAAGCTGCCGGCAGATCTCCTCGGTGTGCTCATCGAACATCAGGAAGGCGGCCACCCCGGCGTTTTCGCCATCGGCGCGCGACTGGATGAAGTCGATGACCTCCTTGTGCTCGAGCAGGTAGTTGTTGATGTCCTCGATACTCTCGAAGTCGCGCGGGAACTTCTCCTTGGGCACGAAGACGTTGCGCTGCTGACCGTCGAAGCAGTCGATGTAGTTGATGTGGCGAAAGCTACCCACCCAGTCACCGATGCCGAGCAGGTTGAAGTTGGTGGCGGAAATAAAGTAGACCGGCTCCTTGTTGTTGCGGAAATGGCGACGCACATCGGCAATGCTGGTGATCTTGTTCATTGTTGTCGCTCCATCGATGGCGGAAGGGGTGGCAGCGGCGCGCCTCGGGCGAGCCGCTGACGGGAGGGAGCCCCGAGGCCGGAAGAATCGTTGCATCAAGCGAATCAGGAACTCCCGCATGGCGGCCTCCTAGTGGTCAATACTCCTCGATATCGGTGCGCTGCGGTTTGGCCAGCGGCCCCAGACCGGCCAGGAACGGCGTGGGCCCCTGCTCGAAGCGGTAGACGGAGAAGTCCACTTGGCGGTCGCGAAAGCTCTTGAGCGGCTGCCCCAGGCCACGCAGGCCGGTTTCGCGCTCGCGCCGCACACGGCTGAAATCCACCTCGATGGGCATGATCTCCTCGCCGGAGCCAGCCTGGTGGATGACATCCCCCGAAGGCCCCACCACGATCGAGCGGCCATTGCCGATGGCACCCGCGCCGTTGATGTCGAAGAAGTAGCACTGATTGACCGCGGCGTTGGTCCGGGCGATGGAGAGTTCGATGTCGCGGTCGATGGTATCGGTCATGGTCGGGTGGAGGATGACCTCGGCACCCATCGCTGCGAGCGTCCGGGTAGTCTCGGGAAACCACATGTCGTAGCAGATCGACACGCCGAAGCGGCCGACGTTGGGTACGTCGAACAGCACGAACTCGCTGCCGCTCTCCACGCCCGCCTCGTAGGGGCGAAAGGGAAACATCTTGCGATAGCGCGCCACTACCTGGCCGCTTGGGTCGATCACCGACAGGGTGTTGTAGATACCGTGCTCGGTGCGCTCGAACATCGAACCGGGAATCAGCCAGATACGGTACTGCTCGGCAAGCTGGCAGAAGAATTGCTCGACATGGCTCGGCAGCGGGTGGGCATGGTGCGGCGAGGCACCCAACGCCATCAGCTCGCTGAACAGGACCATCTGCACCTGGGGGAAGCGGCTCATCAGCACGTCGACCCGGTGGCGCATGGCCTCGGTATTGTCACCGTGATGCAGGGCCTGCATCTGCACCCCGGCGATGGTGAAGTAGGACATGGGCATCTCTCTGCGTCAGGCGATCTCGTCTCAGGGCGCTAATCAACTCGTCCGGCACCACGATGACGTGCCGGAAGATCGCCCGGCCAGGTGAACTCCTGTTCACCCTCGCCTTTAGCTTATGCCATGGATGCCGCCGGCGTATCAACGTTGAGTTCGCGTTGGCTGCCTTGCAGCGCCCGCCTTAGGGGCCTTCCACCGCAGCCAGCGGCATATGCCTCCCTTCACAAGGGTTGCACCACTGGCGCCAAGCTTCTGCCTATGTCGATGGGGGTTTCTGTCGCCTCACGACTGCGAGCGAATCGCCTGCGTCGGCTCGCTCCGTCACGTACGACATGGCTGCCATTCGTGTACGTCAAACAGGAATGTTTCTGTAAGACATTAGCCATAAACGTGTAAGCCAAACCGACCTGCACAGGTCAGGGGGCACAATCCCCCCACCCCGTTGCGGAGCAGCAAGGCGAAATGTCGCTATCTGCCGGCATTCTCAGGCGCGCAAAGGTGCCTGACATCGGCGCTCGGCGCCCACATCGGGGTGGCGTTTCCGCCTCCCTGAAACACAACGTTACGATTTGACACCGAATCGAAAGCCCCCTAAATAAGCCGCTCTCCAGGTGACCGTTCATTCGTCTTTAAAGGAAAGGAAGCATGAGTTCCTCGCAGTTCGACAAGCTGATTCAGGAATCCGAAGAGAAGGTCAGGGACTCACGGGCCAAGATCGCCGCCGTCACTTCGCGTATGGAGACGGCACGCAACAAGATCGAAGCGGGCGAAGATGCCAGCATCGATATCGAGAACGCGACCCTCGACGACGTTCAAGCGCATGCCGAGCTGATGAACGCCAATATCGCCGAACTCATCATGGGACTGGATGACACCACGGCGGCCTTCTCGAAAGACTTCGACGACATGCGTGGCAAGACCGGCTGGGAGAGCTTCGTCAGCTTGTTCAGCAAAGGCAAATCGGAGTCGATGCGCCAGGAGCGCATTCGCACCGCCAACATCGATGACAAGCTGCAGGATCTGATCTCGAAATCCGACGTGATCGTCAAGCTGCTGCAGGAACAGCTCGAAGCGCTGGAGGAACAGCGTGAGAGAGTGCAGCAGAACCTGGCAGCGACCCTGGATGACAGGGAGGCGACGGTACACGAGCTGGAAGCCGTGCGCGCCGACATCCTGGCGCTGGACCCCAGGATCGTCGAGCTCGAGAACCGCATTGCCGTCGAACAGGATGCCGCCGGCAGGGCCAAGCTGGAAACCGAGCTGGCCGAGGTCAACGAGACGTACAACGCCATGGTCCAGGAGGAGCAGGTCAAGATCGCCAAGTCGCAGACCCTGGAGCGCTATGTCGAGAAGGGCAAGACCTGGGTCGACAGCCTGCAGAACCAGGCGGCAACGCAGATGGTGCTGATCAACAAGCTGCAGACCGACACCCAGCAGCGCGTGGTGCTCTACGATGCCCTGACCAAGTCGCTCAAGACGGCCCAGCAGCAGGAAGTCGCCCATCGCATCAATGAAATCGGGGTAGAAACCGACAAGGAAGCCCAGACCGCCATGGCGGCGATCGGCACCGCAACCAATCAGCGCATGGCCGATATGCTCGAAGCCCATGAAGGTCACATGGTGTATTCCCGCGACGTACTCGAGAAGAAGGCCAAGGCGGACGAGCGCTTTGCCCGTCGATTCTCTGCCATCGTCGAGAAGCACGACAAGAACCTCTACGGCGGCTGATAGCCGGCACTCCAAACCGCGCCCCTACAGGCAACGACTCCCGACCCCTGGCGGCGCCCGCACCGGTGGTCGGGCTTCATGAACGTCCGGGGAGTCAGAGCGGCCCGCTGCAACCGGAGAGAGACATCGATGACGGATCCTAGTCTGGAGCATGGCGAACTGACCGATCCCTTTGCCTCGCGACGCTATTTCCGCAAATTCAAGCAGATCCTCCAGCACCTGAGACGAGTCGCCGCCGCCATGCATTCGGAGGGCCGGCTCGACAAGGTCGAGGTGAGGTTACTGACTCGCTACCTGGCACAGCTCAACTACAGCTTCCAGGCACTGAGCATGAAGTATCTCTTGGCCGGACAGGAGGGTGGGCGCCTGTCCCACAGCCTGAAGGTGGACAGGAGCGACAGTGGTTTCCCGCTGGCGCTGGAGCTGCTGCATATGGCAAACGATGCCCAGCAAGCCCAGAAACATCTGTCCCATCTACCCTCCGCCGGCAAGCTCAAGGAGCAGATGGTTCGCGCCATCCTCAGCGAGCGCAAGACGCCGACTCGGCTGCAACATGCCCTGTCCCAACGGCTCTATTACGAGGAGCTGCTCAAGGGCGAGCTGTTCTGGGCCCAGAATCACCCTGAGTGCGAATGGCTCGGCAATACCGGCGCGGGCCGTCGCCGGTTCATGCTCCATTGGGCCGCCTACGACAGCCAGATCAATCTGCCGGTGATCTATCTGGCCGACGTCGAGGACAGCGGCAAGACCGCCCTGCCCCAGGATCTCGTTCGCTGGCTGGACGTGCAGGAGCACCTGATGGCCCAGTCCCTGGCCGGCTTGAAGCTGCTCACCATTGCCCGCGGTTTCGATGAGGATTTTCACTGCCTGCATCCCAAGCGACTGCTGCGCTTCCACGTGGGGCCGATGTATTCCTCGGCCTATACCGAGCAAGCCGGCCCGCTGCGCCGCGTGCTGGAGGACGCCCGTGCCGGCGAAGGACAGGATTGGGTGCTGGCCTGGACCATGGAAGCGCTGGAAAGCGAGGACGTTCGCGACGAGAGAGTCGGCTGGTTCAACAAGGTGGAGCGCGAGGTCTTCGCCCTGGATCCCTTCGGCGGACGCGGGGCCGACACCGGCGCCACTCGAACCGAGCGGGCGATCATCCTGCCCCAGCGCCCCTTTCAGGCGCTGGCCGAGCTCGCTCCGCCCGGCTTCTCGGACGTGCATAAGTTCGTGGTCAACCCCAACGGACAGGTATTGAGCTATTGAGCTTGCGTGAAGGCCAAGCAAGCCGGTGATACGACAAGGGGCAGGATCGCCCCGAAGTGAGGATGCCATGAGTTTTACCAGCGATCAGATGGAGCTTCGTGAAGAGGAGATCCGCAAGCATTACGTTGCCGCCACGGCCATGCTGGAAGGGATCGACCATACCCCGCGCATTGCCAGGCCACAGGTCGATGCCGCGGATCCGGAGCGTTCCCCGGGAGTTGGTCGCACCCGCCGCTTTCGTTCCACCACGCCGGGGCTGGTGACTCGCACCACGGCCCGCCCAGAGGGCGTTCACCTGCGCGCCCGGGTCGAGGCAGCAGACGATGACGACCCGCTGATGACGCCTCTGCAGGCCACCGCCTTGCACCTGCTGCGTCGGGCACTTGCCACTGCCCTGGCAATGGGCGAAACCTACTCCGTGGGTTCGGGCCTGGCCGAGCTGAAGCGGGCCAATCTGTCCGGCACCCTGGACACCGCCCGCAAGGCCGAATTCACGCAGCTTCTGGCCGCCGAAGCCTTGACCGTGCTGCATGTCTTCGCCAACGCCACCGCCTTCCTGCTGGCGCCCCATGCCGGGGAAGTTCAGGTCGAAATCGGCGAGGTCGAGGAAGTGCTGACCGACAACGCCCAGCTTGCGCTGCATGGGGCGCTATGGGAGCTGGACCAGAAGCTGGCGCTGCATGCCGCTGACGATGCCAGGCTGATCGCGACCCTTTCCGCTTTCGCCGAACAGGCCATGGAGAAGGTCGCTCTACGCGCCCAGAACGCGCCTCGGCTGGCGCCCTTCACCGACGCCGCCTGGCGCGTCGAGGCCGACGACCTGACCCTGCGCGGCTTCGAGCCGGCGACCAAGGCGAGATCCACCACCTTCACCATGGCGTTCAAGAAACCCCACGAGGTGGTCGGCAACCACATCGCCAAGTACCAGGCGCTGCGCCTGGCCAAGATGCTGATGGCCTATGACTTCGACCGCCGCCTTAACCCTTTCGCCGACATGGGCGGGTTCATCTTCACCTTCATGGGCGACGGCAAGCCGGGAACGGGCAAGACCACCCTGATCCAGATGATGGCGGGCCTGCTGCACGACTATTGTCAGGTGGCCGGATACCCCTTTCGCTACCAGAACTTCGGCATCGACAACATCGACAGCTATCAGGGCAAGTCGGGCCAGAACGCCAAGGCTTTCATCGATGCCGTGATGGACCCCGGTGTGATCGGCTTCGGCACCGTGGACGATATCGACCAGATCGCCGGCAAGCGCGGCGACCGCCAGTCGTCTGCCGGCCAGCAGGAAGTCACCGCCGTGCTCATGGATGCCTTCGCCGGGGCCAACACCCTGGTCCGGGGCAACTGCACCTTCGGCATGTTCTCCAACTACCCCGAGAACGTCGACGACGCGCTGCGCCAGCGCTCGGGCGCCCGCTTCCTGGTGGATGGACCCCAGACCCGGGAGGACTATATCGACGTGCTGCACCTGTTGCTGGGCAGCAATCACCAGATTGCCCTGGGCGAGCACGATCTGTATGCCGCGCAGGAAATCAGGCAAGCCGTGGCCCGCTCCTTCGAGTCCCACAATCGCCCGCAGGAGGAGGCCTTGCTGGCAGTGTTCGACCGCGTGCACTCCCGAATCGGCGAACTCGACACCATTGCCAAGCTCGGCACCTACCTGAAGGCGATCCAGGAAACCGACGAGCGCTTCACCGGTCGCGCGATCAAGAACATCACCGATGCGGTAAAGGTACGCTCGATGGATTTCGAGCTGCCCGACGAGTGGATGGAGAACCCTGAACTGTTCCTGTTCCAGGATTACGACACCAAGGCGGCCATGATCGCCGAGCTGAGAGTCCCCATTACCACCGAAATGGTACTCCAGGAGATCAACCGCTACGCCGACAGCGAGTTCCGCTATGCCGGCAAGTCGGACGAGGCAGCGATCGAGGCCATGGTACGCGACCTCGGCCGCCAGGCGGAGGCCAAGCGCCGCTACCTGGAGGAGCGCACGGCATGAAGCGCCTGATCGAGAAGGGCCTGATGTTCGGCAATCTCTTTGCCGTCGACTCACCGGCCCTGGTCGAGCGTTACAACCGAGCCCTGCGACACCTGACGGGCTTGGCTACCGCCTTGACCGAGTTTCACCTCGACATCTCCGGCTACTCGCCCGAGATCGGCGACGAGCTCGACGATCACCACTACCTGAATCACGGCGGCGTGAATCGACAGTTCATCCTGCTCTCGACCGAGCAGAGGCACTGCCCTCTGCTCAATGCCGAATTCTCCACCAGCCGCGACATCCTGCGCCGTTTCATCGAGGCCAACGAGCAGCAGCTTTTCGCCCTCACGGCCACGGACGCGGTGGCCGGCGAGCTGGAGAACTCGGTGCTCGCGGTGTCTACCCCCGAGCACCTGTTCGATATCCGGCGTATCGTCGTCGAAGCCGACACGACCGCCGGCACCCTCGCCCACGCGGAGCGCCTGGAGGCGCTGATCGAGCGCTTCATGGGCGAGGAAGACGCCTGGCTCGACGAAGCCCTGATCGGCGAAATGGTGGAGACGGCCAAGCTTACCGGCGACATCACGCGCAATCCGGTGCGCCTGCGGCATGTGGCGTTCGAGCAGAAGAATTTCTGGACGGCGCATTTCGGCGGGCTCTACCTGTTCCAGGACGTCAAGCGCTCGGCCCTCATCGCCAGCACCAGCAAGCCGGTGGGAAGACTGCCCCTCAACGCCAACCTCAGCCTCGGCGACCGCAAGGGGATCGCCAGATTCCTCAGGGACAACCAGCTCGCCGAGCCCATCGTCAAGCGTCACGGGGCCGACGAGGTCGCGATCCTGCGCCAGAAGATGGACTTCATCATCGCCGACGCCCTGGCCAACGATAGCGTTGACCTTACCGACCTGTCGCGCTCCGACATGCGCCGCCTCGCCGCCCGCTACGCCGATAGCCTTCCCAAGGAGTACGAGGGCCTCGCCGCCATGGTCCGCTGGGCCGAGACGCGAGGGGCAAGGCCCAAGATCGGCCTGGAGCACCCGAGCTATTTCTACCTGCTGCGGGCCACGGACAGCCCTGACCGGGATCTGGTCAACATGCTCCTGGCCGAGCTGACGGTGCTGGACGTTCGTCAACTGTTCATCTGCCACAAGGAGGCGTTCTACCGTCACTACCGTACCTGGCCCGAGACCAAGAAAGCCTATGTGGCTGATTTGCTGGCGCGGGAATACGCCATGGACAAGGCCGGGGCTCGCGCCTACCTGTTCGGCGACGAACCCGACATGAACGGTGGCGTCCCCACGACCGGCCTTGGTGCGAGAGCCGGGATCCGCGACGACGCCCTGGGCCAGGACACGCAATTCGCATGATAGGCAGGCCTGGTCGAAACCCTGACAGCGTCGCGCGAGGATTCCGCTAGATGTTCGCCTTCCTGCGGCTCGTGCTTACCTTCGTCGTCATCCTGGCACTGCTCTACGCTGCGCTCTCGCTGCATATGCGCCTGCGCTACCGCGCCAGGCTCAGGCGTCACCTGGACGCGCAACATGCAGACGGCGACCGGGCCTTGTTGTTTCGGGAAGGCATGCAGCGATACGACCGCTCCTTCCAGCGCAAGCTGACCCACCTGGCCTATGTCCTGCCGCCGAGCGCCATCCTGCTCATCATCTACGTCATCAACTTCCTGTGAGGGACCCGCGATGGTCTACGTGAAATGGTTGTTCTGGATCATGTTATTGGCCCTCCTCGGTGCCTTCCTCCACTACAGCCTGCCCCAGTACGATGTCGTGCGCATCGTCAATACCTACGAGAAGCGCCAGGATCTCGACGACTGGACGCGCATTTTCTGGGCGGATCCGGACGAGCAGTCCAGGCGACTGGTCAATCGTGACGTGCAGTTCATCCAGGCTGTGCGTCCCGATGGCCGCACCATCGTCTACCGCAACGAAGACACCGGCTGGGGCTGGCCGCCCTACTTCAAGTTCGACACCGCCAACCTCTATACCGAAGCCAGCGATCTCGTCTCCACCAAGGCCGACCCGAAGTGGGTCGCCATCATGCACTTCGGCTGGCGCAACATCTTCCTGTCGATCTTTCCCAATGCCATTTCCATCACGCCGGTGGAAGGGCCCGAGGACAAGCCCTTCAATTGGTTCACCAGCGTCTTCCTGGTCGGGATGGCCCTATTCGCAGGCTACGTCTACTTGCGCTGGCGCCGGTTTCGTCGCAACCGGCTCGATCCCGTGCTGGAAGGTGTCGAGGAAGGCCTGAATGCCGCCAGCGGCGCCATCTCGGCAAGGCGGAGCCGCCTCCAGGCCTGGCTCGACACCTGGAAGGCGAAGAAGTAGGCGATCGATGAAAAAGGGGCGGCGCTACGGCGCCGCCCCATGGGCTTGGGCGAGGAGACTGCCGGCGCCGGGCTTGGCCCAGCGCAAGCGTTAGAACGCCTGGACGTCGCCCCGCCCCAGGCCGGGAGAGGGACGCTTGACCGTCTTGGTCACGATGTAGGTGAAATAGCGCTCGATGCCGGCGTCGGAGGTCAGCCAGTCGTCGATCAGCCGCTGGTAGGCGTCCACGGAATCGGCCTCGACCTTGAGCAGGTAGTCGACCCCGCCGCCCACCGCCACGCACTCGGTGACCTCGGGGGTCTCGTGGACCAGCGCTTCGAAGCAGGCAAAGCTTTCGGCATTATGCTGCTTGAGTTCGATCTGCACCCATACCGGGGTGCGCTTGACCAACGCCTGGGGGTTGAGTCGGGCACTGTAGCCCTCGATGATGCCTGCCTTCTCCAGCCGCCGAACCCGCTCCCAGCACGGGCTGACCGAGAGGTTGATCGCCTCGGCCAGCCTCGACTTGGTGATGCGTCCGTCGCGGGACAGGATCTCGAGTATCTTCAGGTCATAGCGATCAAGTTTCATCGTTTTCTCGTTTCATTCAATCGGACGCTGCCAGATCGCCTTCAGCCCAGCGAATCCACGACCTCGGCGATCACCGCAATGGTGTCGCCCATGTTGACCAGGGCCGGGAAACGCCGCGCGGCCAGAATGCCGTCGCGGCCCGCTCGGTACTCCACCGGGGCACTGCCGCTGCGCGTCATGTCGTAGATGCGGGCGATGACCTGCCCCTTCTCCACCCTGTCGCCCAGCGCCAGGGTCAGCTCGAGCAGGCCACTGTGCTCGCTCTGCACGTAGCAACTGGCATCGGGCATATCGAGGAAGACCTGAGGCTCGTCGGGCATCGCGACTTCGCCTTCGATGAGCCCGAAGTGAATCAGGAAGTTGCGCACGCCTCGTTCGGTAATGGCCAGGCTTTCGGGCGTCGAGGTGCCGCCTCCGCCCAGCTCGGTGGCGACGAATACCTTGCCCTGGCTCTCCACCGCAGTATCGAACAGCGCCGCCGCGTCGAGCTCGAACATCATCATGGCATAGGGTGCGCCGAAGGCCTTGGCCCCCTCCAGCGCCTGGCGCTGCTGCTCGGGGTCGTCGAGCACGTGGGAGGCTCCGAAGGGAATGATGTCCAGGGTGCGCCCACCGGAGTGCAGGTCGAGTACCACGTCGCACATCGGTACCAGGCCACGGGTGAAGTAGTCGGCAATCTTCTCGGTCACCGTACCGTCGGGGTCGCCGGGAAAGCTGCGGTTGAGATTGCCGCCATCCATCGGCGAGGTGCGCTTGCCGGCCATGGCCGCCGGCACGTTCATCATCGGCACGATTATCACGCGCCCATGCACCTCCTCGGCGCTCAGCTCACTGGTGAGCTTCATCAACGCGGTGATGCCCTCGTACTCGTCGCCGTGGTTGCCGCCGGTGAGCAGCGCCGTGGGGCCCTCGCCGTTCTTGACCACGGTGACCGGAATCATCACCGCCCCCCAGGCCGACTCGTCGGTGGAGATCGGCAGCTTGAGGAAGCCGTGCTGGACGCCGTCGGCATCGAAATCCACGGTGGCGCTGATCGGGCTGGGTCGTTTGGTCATGTTCCTGGAACTCCTTGTACTATGGGCAACTGCTCGGGGCTACTCCGGCAACAAACCTATTTCCTTCCTGGACTTGTCCCCGGCGCCCCTCGCTACAGCAGCTGTCGCTTGTTACTCATCGCACAAACAGCTGGCGCGGGAAGCTGGCCAGCGATTCGCAACCGGTTTCGGTGATCAATATGCTCTCGGTAATCTCGAGCCCCCACTCGTCCTGCCACATACCCGGCATGAAATGGAAAGTCATGCCGGGCTCGAGAATGGTCTCGTCCGAGGGACGCAGGCTCATGGTGCGCTCGCCCCAGTCGGGCGGATAGCTGATACCGATGGGGTAGCCGCAGCGTGCCCCGCCGCGGTCGAAGCCGTACTTGTCCATCGCGGCACCCAGCGCCATGGCGATATCGGCCGTGCGATTGCCCGGCTTGGCGACGGCCAGACCGTTCTCGATCCCCTCGAGCAGCGCCGACTCGGCGCGCACGAACTCCGCCGGCGGCCGACCCAGAAACACGGTGCGCGACATGGGCGCGTGGTAGCGCTTGTAGACGCCGGCAATCTCGAAGAAAGTGCCTTCGCCCTCGAGGAAGGGCGTGTCGTCCCAGGTCAGGTGCGGCGCGGCAGCATCCTTGCCGGTGGGCAGCATGGGCACGATGGCAGGATAGTCGCCGCCGTGAACCCGGCCCTGCGGGTCGACCCAGCCCTCGATGCCGACCCGGTAGATCTCGGAGACCAGCTTGCTCTTCGGCAGCCCCGGCTCGATCACCTCGAGGATGCGCGAGTGCATGCCCTCGACGATCTTGCCGGCCACACGCATGTAGGCAATCTCCTGGGGCGACTTGATCGCGCGACACCAGTTGACCAGTGAGTTGGCATCCATGAAGCGCGCATGGGGCAGCTCGCGCAGCAGGCTCTGGTAGGCCTTGGCCGAAAAATAGTAGTTGTCCATCTCCAGCCCCACGACCCCTTCGTGCCAGCCGCGATCGGGCATGATCGACTGCGCCAGGTAGTCCATCGGATGCATGTCCGGATTCTGGACGTAGTAGTCAGGGTAGTAGGTGATGTTATCGGGATCGATCCAGCAGGTGCGCAGCGCCCCATTGGCATCCATGCGCCGTCCGTACCACACCGGCTCTCCCTCCAGCCCAACCAGCACGCACTGGTGTACGTAGAAGGACCAGCCATCGTAACCGGTCAACCAGGCCATGTTGGAGGGATCGCTGATCACCAGCACGTCGATTCCGCGGCTGGCCATTTCGGCACGCACCTTCCATAGCCGGCTTGCGTATTCTTCACGAGTGAAGGACAGGGATACCTGAGTCATGAGGCCACTCGCCATCGAATCACCAAGAGCCAGCCATCTCCAAGGGGAGAAGGCCGGGCCAAAGGGGTAGTCGGTCATTCGTCGGTCGGGAAAGAGGACCGTTGCCGTAGATTGTCATGAATCACTCTAATGAAAAGCATGACAATTCCAGGCCAATGCCGCTAAGCTGATAGTAGCACTCCCCCTTGGCTGGCGGTCAAAGGCTTTATTGAATCATGACAATTGATCTAACTCCGTACCTGACGGAGAAAGGCCCCAAGTATCTCGCCATCGCACGAGCGCTCTCTGAAGCGGTGCGTCAAGGCGAGCTCGCCCCCGGCACCCGCCTGCCGCCTCACCGTCAGCTCGCCGAGAACCTGGGAGTCAGCGTACAGACCGTGTCGCGGGCCTATGCCCAGGCCGAGAAGATGGGCCTGGTACAGGCCAGGATCGGCAGCGGCACTTGGATCAATGCGCTGGACGATGCGCGGGAGTCGGCTTACCTGCGTGGGCACGAGGCACGCCAGGAGAGCCCCCTCATCGACCTGTCGATCGCTCACCCGGTGTGCACGCCGAGCCACCATCTGCGCTTCCGCCAGGTGCTCGCGGAACTGGCCGAGCAGGCCAGCCCCGAGGTGATCACCGCCTGCCGGCCGATTGCCGGACTCGCGCATCAGCGCGAGCGCGCCAGCCACTGGCTGCACTCCCGCCTGCACGTCCCCGGCGACCTCGACGACCGGATCCTCTGCAACGGCGCCGCCCATGGCCTGATGCTGGCGATCTCGAGCGTGGTGCAGCATGGCGACCTCGTGCTGACCGAGGCGCTGACCGATCACGGCCTGATCGCCTTGTCGCGCACCCTGGGCTTCCAGCTTCGCGGCATCGCCATCGATCACGAGGGCATCGTGCCCGAGGCCCTGGACCTGGCCTGCCAGCGCTTCAAGCCGCGCGCGCTCTACCTGACACCGACTCAGCTCAATCCTACCGGGGCGACCATGAGCGAGGCGCGCCGGGACGCCGTGGCCGAGGTCCTGGCCCGTCATCGGGTATGGTTGATCGAGGACGACGTGCACGCCCTGCTGGAAGCGCCGGGCTTCACGCCGGTGACGGCGCGCATCCCACAATTGAGCTTTCATGTCACCAGCCTGACCAAGGTGACCGTGCCGGGCCTGCGCGCCGGCTATCTCACCGTGCCGCGCGGCCAGCTGCATCACGTGCTGCCTCGCATGCGCGCCACGACCTGGATGGCCACCTCGCTGGTGTTCGAAATCGCCGATCGCTGGCTGGCCGACGGCACCGTCGAAGCCATGGCCGGCGAGCAGCGCCGACTGCTCGGCGAACGTCAGCAACTCATTCGCCATCGGCTCGGTCACCATGCCCTGGAGTCGCGCCCCACCAGCCTGCATGTGTGGGTATCGCTGCCTGACGCCTGGCGCGCCGAAGAGTTGCAGCAACAGGCCGAGCAGGAGGGGCTGGCAATCACCACCGCGGTACCGTTCATGGTCGAGCGAACCCCGCCGCCACGGCGCATCCGCGTCAGCATCGGAGCCGAACAGGACTTCGCCCGCTTCGAGGAGGGGGTCAAGCGCCTGGGCGTGCTGCTCGACGAGGCACCGCCGCCCATGATGCAGATCGTCTACTGAGCGATCCGGGATCGAAAGCCAAATGGATCGCAAGAGAGGAACCAACATGCGCATACTGCTGCACATCGACGACATCGAGGCCTGGCGCGACGCGCTGGCCGAACGCCTGCCCGAGGCCGAGATCGTCACCGCCGACGACCCCGCCGAACGGCGCCGTAACGCCGACTACCTGGCGGTGTGGAAACCATCGGAGACGCTGCTCGCCGAGCAGACCCGTGCCCGCGGCATCGTCAACCTGGGGGCCGGCGTCGATGCCCTGCTCAACAATCCCGCCCTCCCCCGGGACGTGCCCATCGTCAAGCTGCGCGATGCCGGCATGAGTGAACTGATCGGCGACTACGTACGCTATGGCGTCCTGCATTTCCAGCGCGACTTCGACCGCTATCGTCGTCGGCAGGCCCAGCGGATGTGGCATGAGTATCCTCTCGTGGACAAGCGCGACTGGCCGGTCGGTGTGCTGGGTCTCGGTGCCATCGGCGCCAAGGTGGCTGCCATGGTCGCCGCCGACGGCTTTCCCGTGCACGGCTGGAGCCGCTCGCCCAAGTCGCTCGATGGAATCACCTGCCATCACGGCGACGCAGGCCTCGCCGAACTGCTCGGCCGGGTGCGAACCCTGGTGCTGCTGCTGCCGGGCACGCGCTCGACCCGACATATCGTCGATGCCGAGGCACTGAGCGCCCTGCCCGAGGGTGCCAGCCTGATCAACCCCGGTCGCGGCAGCCTGATCGATGAAGTGGCGCTGCTCGACGCCCTGGGGGAAGGCGAGTCCGAAGGCCGGCTGCGCGGGGCGCTGCTCGACGCCTTTGCCGAGGAACCCCTGCCTACCGACAGTCCGCTATGGTGCCATCCGCGCATCTGGGTGACGCCGCACATGGCCGGCCCCACACCGCTGGGCGAAGCCGTCGACCAGGTGGTCGAGGCGATCCGCGCCCTCGAGGCCGGCGACGAGGTGGAAACGGTCGACCCCGAAGCGGGCTACTGACGGGTTCGGCCTATGGCAGATAGCGCAGCGGCGGGCCTCGGCCCGCCGCTGTTCTCCACTACCGTCGCCATTTCTCAGGCCGGCTGCGGCAGGCGCCTGACCTCCCGGCAGTTGAGTACCGCGACGTCCACGATGTCGTCCCGCTCATGCTCCAAGGCCGCGCTGACGCGGAAACGCGCGATCAACCGAGCCATCTCGCCGGCCTGATCGTCGAGCGAGCGGCTGGAGGTCGCCACCTGCTCGACCAGTGCCGCGTTCTGCTGCGTGGTGGCCTCCAGTTGGCTGACCGCCTGGTTGATCTGCTCGATGCCCGCAGACTGCTCGATGCCGGCCGATGAGATCTCTGCCACCAGGTCGGCCACCCGACGAACGTCGCGAGAAATTGCCATCAGCGCTTCCGAAGTCTGCCCCACCAGCCCATTGCCGGTTGCCACTCGCTGGGACGTGTTGTCGATCAGTTGACGAATCCGTTCGGCCTCCTCCGCACTGCGGCTGGCCAGCTTGCGCACCTCGCCAGCCACCACGGCGAAACCTCGGCCGTGCTCGCCGGCGCGCGCTGCTTCCACCGATGCGTTGAGCGCCAGCAGGTTGGTCTGGAAGGCGATACCGTCGATAGCCTCGACGATGGCGGTGACCTGCCGGTTGGCCTCGAAGATCTGCTGCATGGCCTGGCGCGCCTCTTCGGCAACCCGACTGGCCTGCTCGGCTTGAGTGACGGCCTGCTCGCTCATGGCACTGGCCTGGCGGGCATTGTCGGCCGACTGACGCACGGTAGAGGTCATCTGCTCCATGCTGGTGGCGGTTTCCACCAGCGAGGCGGATTGCTCCTCGGTACGACTCGCCAGGTCCTCGTTGCCCTGCGCGATCTCGCTGCTGGCCGAGCCGACGCCGCGCGCGCCCTGCTGGATCGAGGCCACCAGCGCTTCCATGCTGGCGGTGGAAACGTTGAAGGCGCGGTAGAGCTGGGAGAGTTCATCGGAGCCTGGCTCGGCCAGGCGCTGGGTCAGGTCACCGCCACGCGATTCGATCCGAGCCAGGGCAAGACGCAGCGGCCCTACCATGCTGCGCACCAGAACGATGGAGAGCAGGATGGCCATCACGATGGCCAGCGCCGCCAGTCCGGCGAAAGTGGCTAGTTCCAAACGCGCCTCTGCCGCCAGCGCTGCGGCACGCACCTGCACGGACTCGGCCAGCGCGAGCTCGACCTCGCGCATCCGCTCCAGCTTCCCGGTCTGGGCTTCGAACCAACGCTCGGGCTGGATGCCATAGCCACCTTCGATGCCCTGGCGCATGGCAATCTGGCGCATCATGTACAGTTGGCCATGTGCCTCGTGCTCCGTGGTGGCGGCGCGATAGCGCGTGGCGATGTTCGTATCCGCCTGGACGGTGAAGTTCTCCTCGAACGCCTCCTCCTGGCCCAGCAGGCGCAGGAACCGATAGTAGACGTCGGGTGACATGCGGTTGGCGGCAAAGGCGCTGGCAAGTAGCGCCCGTTCGATGCCGGCACTCTCCTTGATCTCGAGCAGGGCGTAGTAGGCCCCCAGGTGGCGGGACAGTTCCCCGGCGTTACCGAGCCCCCCAAGCCTGCCCACGATCTCGGCCAGTCGCGCATTGATCTCGGTGTAGAAGTCGAGTGCCGACAGGTTGTCGATGGCCAGCTCATCGACCTTGCGACGCATGGCGGCGATCTCGCCCAGCAGCGCCTCGACCTCTTCCTGCCGCTGCGCAATGCCGGCGTCGCCGCTGTCGGCCAGCCCCTCACGGAGGGTGCGGTAACCGGCCAACTGCTCGTCGACCCTGGTGCGTTGGGCCATGAGGCGCTCGCCGAACGTTTCGCCACGGCTGCCTATGAAGCCGACCGAAAGGCCACGCTCGACCTGGAGTTCATGCAGGACGCCCCCCAGTTGGGCCGCCAGCCCGGCAAAGCGGTCGACCTGTTGCATGTCGTCGGTCAGCCGCTGGCGCTCCATGATGCCACCGGTCGCCAGCCAGACGATGACACAAAGCGGAAACGCCAGTGCCAGCATGAATTTGCGTGACACCGGAATACGGTGAAGAAGGTTTTTCATGTTCATGATTCCTGCCGAACTCAGTGATATCGGACGGTCGGGACGTGGCTGGCGTAGCTGAGCCGTTGTAGTTGTGATATCCGTCGGCCTTGTTGCTAATGCGCTGTATCAGCAATCGCGTAACGCTTTTTCGGCCATGGAGAGCGAAGCTTTAGATCGTCTCTTCGGGGTTTTGCCGAATGTTGATCGGGATCACGCTTTCGTTGCCGTGCCCGACTCGCGATAACGATTGAGCGCCGGATAACGGCATCGGGTGGCAAGGCCGATCTGGCCATAGTGGAAACGCACACAGGCGCGGCTTGGCGGCATCAACCGTGAAACAACCGTGCATCGTGGAACCTGCTGGCCTTTGTCGGGCTCACAGCTACTGTCGCCCTTCAGCCCAGCGGTACCCCCGACATGCACCAACCCCTGCGAGCCATCGTGCTTCTGCCCTTTCTCGTCCTGATGCTGGCCGGAAAGGTCGTTGCCACTCCTGCCGCCGTGCCGCAATTCCAAGCCCTGCTGCAGCCGTTCCATGCCAGCTATCGGCTGGAGGTGAAGGGCTGGCCCAATGCCACCATCGAGCATCAGTTGAGCCGTGAGAGCGGTCATTGGCAGAGCCACATGCAGGCCGCCATCGCCGTGGCCCGCGGCAACGAGCGCAGCCGCTTCATTGTCACCCCGGAGGGCGTGCGTTCGGTGAACTACTCGAGCGGCTACTCGCTGTTGGGCGTGGGGGACGACTACCGCCTGGACAGCAGCGAACTGGCCAGGCTGCCCGATCGCCAGGCGGCCCTGGTAGAACTCTCGCGCCGCGCCTTGAACGGTGGCTGTGAGGCGACGCTCTGCCGCCTGGTCTATCTGGATCACCGCGGCCGCGAGGAAGTCCTCGACTACCGCCTACTGGAGCCGGAACGGTTGACTCTCCCCATCGGCGAGTTCGAGGCGGTCAGGATAGAAGTGAACGATCCGGAAAAGCCCGAGAGGTCGATGTTGTTCCATTTCCATCCCCAATACCCGGGGCTATTGCTGGGCGTGGACTACCTTCGTGACGGTGAGCGCAAGAGCCGTCTCACGCTCACCTCGCTGAAAATCGAGCCTCGTTGAACGTGGCCTGAAGACGCTGACACCGGCGCAACGCGCAAAAGCCTGATAAAGTTGGCGGCTTTCGCCGCCATGGGCGGCCTCGGTGAAGGGAATCGCGATGCTTTCCGGGCTTTTGATCGTACTGCTGCCACTGCTGCTCGGCTATCTGGTGCCGGTACGCCACAACGGCGTGATGAACGGCATCAACCGAGGCGTCAACGCATCGGTCTACGTGATTCTACTGCTGATGGGCATCAGCCTGGCAGGTCTCGACGAGCTCGGCCGCGAACTGTCGCACATGGGCAGTCAGGCGCTCAGGCTGTTCGCGGTCATCACTGCCTGTAACCTGGTCGCATTGTGGTGGCTATCGCGACGCCTGGGGCTACGCATGGGTCACTCGCCGGTGGTGGCTAACGCCCCCACGACAAAGCTGGCCGCACTGCTCGGCTCACTGTCGCTGGTCGCCATCGTGGCCGGCGGCGTGCTCCTCGGACTCGCGCTCGCCTGGTTGGGGGGAGACATGATCTTCCTGCATGCCGAGCAGTGGGCCGAATGGGTGCTCTACGCCCTGCTGGCGCTAATCGGCTGCCAGCTGCGCAACTCGGGGATGCCACTGAAGCAGATCCTGCTCAATCGCCACGGTCTGGCGATTGCCTCGGTCCTGGCTGTCAGCTCGCTGGTTGGCGGCCTGCTCGCCGCGCCTCTGCTCTCGTTGCGCTGGCAGGAAGGGCTGGCAATGGCCTCAGGCTTCGGCTGGTACTCGCTTTCGGGCATTCTGGTCGGCGATCGACTCGGTCCGGTGCTCGGTGGGGTGGCCTTCTTCAATGACCTGACCCGCGAACTGCTCGCCTTTCTTCTCATTCCCATGACGATCCACCGCCATGCGCCGCTCGCCATCGGCTATGGCGGTGCCACCTCAATGGACTTCACGCTACCGGTGATCCAGCAGCATGGTGGCGTGGCATGCGTGCCCATGGCCGTGGTCAGCGGTTTCCTTCTCTCGTTGCTGTCGCCGCCGCTGATCCTGTTCTTCCTGTCGCTTTAGGGTGTGTTCGCGGCCTCGGCTATGCTGAGATGAGCTCCATGACGTCGCTCCTTTAGCCAAAAGTCTAGGTTGATCTCGCATCGAAGAAACGGCTAACTGGGCGCCGGACAACTTAATCGTTTAAGTTTCTCCAGAAACCACTCAAACCAGGTCTCGATAACAACAAGCCGACAAGGATTTCCTCATGTTCAAGAAGTCGTTGATCCCGACCCTCGTCGTCGCCGGAGCCGCCAGCCTCAGCCATGCCCAGGCCGCCGACCTGACCATCTCCTGCGGCGCCGTCGGCGCCGAGCTGCAGCTGTGCCAGCAAGGCGTGGAGGCGTGGGAGGAGCAGACCGGTCATAGCGTCGACGTGGTCTCGACGCCCAACTCCTCTACCGAGCGCCTGTCGCTCTACCAGCAGATTCTCTCCGCCAATTCCACCGATATCGACATCATGCAGATCGACGTGGTGTGGCCGGGTCTGCTCGCCAACCACCTGCTCGATCTTCGCGAGGTGCTGGGCGAAGACGTCGGCGAGGGGCATTTCTCCGCCATCATCGAGAACAACACCATCGACGGTCGCCTGGTAGCCATGCCCTGGTTCACCGATGCCGGCGTACTCTACTACCGTGCCGACCTGCTCGAGCAGTACGGCCACGAGCCGCCCCAGACCTGGGAGGAACTCACCGAGATCGCGCGCGAGATCCAGAACGCCGAGCGCGAAGCGGGCAACGACCGCATGCACGGCTTCGTGTTCCAGGGACGCGCCTATGAGGGGCTGACCTGCAACGCCCTGGAGTGGGTGGCCAGCCACGGCGGCGGCACCATCGTCGATGCCGACGGCGAGGTCACCATCGACAACCCGCAAGCGGCCGCGGCTCTCGATCGCGCCGCCACCTGGATCGGCGACATTGCTCCCGACGGCGTGCTCAACTACACCGAGGAGGAGGCCCGCGGCGTGTTCCAGGGCGGCAATGCCGTATTCATGCGCAACTGGCCCTATGCCTGGGCGCTGGCCCAGAGCGACGGCAGCGAGGTGCGCGGCAAGGTCGGCGTGACCCAGTTGCCGCACAGCGGTGAAGGCAGCAGTGCAGCCACCCTGGGCGGCTGGAACCTGGCGGTCTCCAAGTACAGCGAAAACGCTGAGCTCGCCGCCGAGCTGGTGGCCTTCCTCGCCGGCGAGCAGGAGCAGAAGCGACGCGCCATCGAAGGCGCCTACAATCCGACCCTCGAATCGCTCTACCAGGATGAGGAGGTGCTCGAGGCGGTGCCCTTTTTCGGCGAACTCTATGACACCTTCGTCAATGCCGTGGCGCGCCCGTCGGCTCCCACCGGCGACGCTTACGGCCGCGTCAGCAACGCCTTCTTCAGCGCCACCCACGACGTGCTCTCCGGCAACAGGAGCGGCGAGCAGGCGGTGAGCGACCTCGACCGCGAGCTGGCCCGCCTCAAGCGCCGCAACTGGTAACCCCCTGGAGCCCGAGATGTCGACTCCCGTGACCGAAAGCGCGCCGATCCCGGCGCGCCCCCTGCCGGCCAGTTATCGCAGCACCAAGGTGCGCCGCCAGCGAGTCAGGGCCGCCTGGTATTTCCTGGCGCCGATGCTGGTGACGCTGGCCATGGTGGCCGGCTGGCCGCTGCTGCGTACCTTCTACTTCAGCTTCACCGACGCCTCGCTGTCGGACATGGGCGATACCCTGTTCATCGGGCTGGAGAATTACCTGATCTATGACGACGGCCGCTGGTTCGGTGTGCTGGCCGACCCCGCTTGGTGGCAGGCGGTGTGGAACACGGTCTACTTCTCGGTGGTCTCGGTGTCGCTGGAAGTGGTGTTCGGCGTCATCGTGGCATTGATCCTCAACGCCGAGTTCAAGGGTCGCACCCTGGTGCGGGCCGCGGTGCTGATCCCCTGGGCGATTCCCACCATCGTCTCGGCACAGATGTGGGCGTGGATGCTCAACGACCAGTTCGGCATCATCAACCATCTGCTCATGGGCGCGGGGCTGATCGACAGCCCCATCGCCTGGACCGCCGATGCCAGCTACTCGATGTGGGCGGTGATCATGGTCGACGTGTGGAAGACCACGCCGTTCGTCGCCCTGCTGGTGCTGGCCGCGCTGCAGATGCTGCCCAAGGACTGCTACGAGGCCGCCGAAGTCGACGGCATCCATCCACTCAAGGTGTTCTTCCGCGTCACTCTGCCGCTGATCACTCCGGCGCTGATGGTGGCGGTGATCTTCCGCCTGCTCGATGCCCTGCGCGTATTCGACGTGATCTACGTGCTGACCTCCAACTCCACCAGCACCATGTCGATGTCGATCTACGCCCGCCAGCAACTGGTGGAGTTCCAGGACGTGGGCTACGGCAGCGCCGCCTCGACCCTGCTGTTCCTGGTCATCGCCCTGGCCACCGTCGCCTATCTCTATCTGGGCCGCAAGCAACTGCAACTGGGAGGTGAGTGATGAGCTCGCGCCAGCTTTCCAAACTCACTGCACGCTTCGGCTTCTGGCTGCTGGTGGCGCTGGTCGTGGTGATGGCGGTGTTTCCGTTCTACTACGCGATCAAGACCTCCTTCACGCCTTCCGGCGACCTGTTCCAGGTCGAGCTGTGGCCGACGCGGGCGACACTCGCCAACTACCTGCAGATCTTCTCCCAGCGCAGCTTCCTGCAGGCGATCTTCAATTCGGTCGTGGTGGCCACCAGCGTGGTATTCATCGCCCTATTGCTCGGCATCACCGCCTCCTACGCGCTGGGCCGGGTGCGCTTTCGCGGGCGCACCACGGTGCTGCTGGTCATCCTCGGCGTCTCCATGTTCCCGCAGGTGGCGGTGCTGTCGGGGCTGTTCGAGGTGATCCGCGCACTCAACCTGTACAACAACCCGGGCGGATTGATCCTGAGCTACACCATCTTCACCCTGCCTTTCACCGTATGGGTGCTGACCACCTTCATGCGCCAGCTGCCCATGGAGCTCGAGGAGGCCGCGATCATGGACGGCGCGACGCCCTGGATCACCATTACCCGGGTCTTCCTGCCGTTGATGTGGCCGGCCATGGCGACCACCGGATTGCTCGCCTTCATCGCCGCCTGGAACGAGTTCCTCTTCGCCCTGACCTTTACCCTGACCGACAGCCAGCGCACGGTACCGGTGGCCATCGCCCTGCTCTCCGGTGGCAGCGCCTACGAGCTGCCCTGGGGGCCGATCATGGCCGCCTCGGTAGTGGTCACGGTGCCATTGGTGGTGCTGGTGATCATCTTCCAGCGGCGCATCGTCTCGGGGCTGACCGCCGGCGCGGTGAAGGGATAACGACTCGATGGAACCCGGCGTGCAGCACATTGTCCACGCCGTCTCGACCGGACGAACACCGTATAAACCGAGGCCTGACCAAGGGAAAACCATGCAAGACAACACCTTCTGGTGGCGCGGCGGCGTCATCTACCAGATCTACCCGCGCAGCTTCATGGACAGCAACGGCGACGGCGTCGGCGATCTGCCCGGGGTGACCGAGCGGCTCGAGTACGTCGCTTCGCTCGGCGTGGACGGCATCTGGCTGTCGCCCTTCTTCACCTCGCCGATGCGCGACTTCGGCTACGACATCAGCGACTACCGCGACGTCGATCCGCTGTTCGGCACGCTCGGCGACTTCAAGCGGCTGCTGGAGCGCGCCCATGCGCTGGGTCTCAAGGTGATCATAGACCAGGTCATCAGCCACACCTCGGACCAGCACCCCTGGTTCCAGGAGAGCCGCATGACCCGCGGCAACCCGCGGGCCGAGTGGTACGTGTGGGCCGACCCCAACCCCGACGGCACGCCGCCCAACAACTGGCTGTCGATCTTCGGCGGGCCGGCGTGGACCTTCGACAGTCGGCGCCAGCAGTACTACCTGCACAACTTCCTGTCGAGCCAGCCGGACCTCAACTTCCATAACCCCGAGGTGCGCACCGCCCAGCTCGACAACATGCGTTTCTGGCTGGAGATGGGGGTCGACGGCTTCCGCCTCGACACGGTGAACTTCTATTTCCACGACCAGCACCTGCGCAGCAATCCGGCGCTGACCATCGATGCCACCCGCACCATGGGCGCGCCCAAGGAGAACCCCTACACCTGGCAGCGCCATGTGTACGACATCAGCCGCCCCGAGAACGTCGACTTCCTGCGTGAACTGCGCGCCCTGATGGATGAGTACCCCGGTACCACCACGGTAGGCGAGATAGGCGACGACACGCCGCTCGAGCGCATGGCCGAGTACACCTCGGGCGGCGACAAGCTGCATATGGCCTACACCTTCGATCTGCTCAACTCGCCGCGCTCGCCGGCCTACATTCGCGACGTGCTGCAGCGCTTCCAGCAGTTCGCCGGCGATGCCTGGCCGTGCTGGGCGCTGTCCAACCACGACGTAGTGCGCAGCGCCACGCGCTGGGGCAGCGAGGAGTGTGCCTTCGCCTATCCGCGGGTGGCGCTAGCGCTGCTGTTCTCGCTGCGCGGCAGCGTGTGCCTCTACCAGGGCGAGGAGCTCGGCCTGCCCGAGGCCGACGTGCCCTTCGAGCGCATCCAGGACCCCTACGGCCTGCCTTTGTGGCCCGACTTCAAGGGCCGCGACGGCTGCCGCACGCCGATGCCGTGGGACGACACGCCGCTGGCCGGCTTCTCGACCATCGAGCCGTGGCTGCCGGTGGCCGAAGCGCACCTGCCGCTGTCGGTAGCCCGCCAGCAGGCCGATGCCGAGTCGATGCTCAACGCCACGCGGCGCCTGCTGCGCTTCCGCCACCAGCACCCGGCGCTGTTCGACGGCGACATGGAACTGCTCGAGCTGGGCGAGGCGCTGGTCGCCTTCATCCGCCAGCGGGGCAGCGACAGGTTGCTGTGCGTGTTCAACCTCACCGGCCAGCCCCAGACCGCGACGCTCCCCGAGGTACGCGAAGCGCTGGAGCACCACGGCTTCCAGTACGAAGTCAGCGGCGGCACGCTGCACCTGCCGCCGTATCAGGCGGCCTATTTCCGCCTCTAAAAAATGGCTGCGCTTCGCTCGCCGATTTTTAGACAAGTGGCAACGTCTTGAACAACAATGACCGGCCGAGTACGGCCGAGGATGGGTCAAATGGCAAGCGTCACCCTCGACAAGATCAACAAGGTCTTCGGTAGCACCCACATCATCAAGGACGTGGACCTGGCGATCGGTGAAGGCGAGTTCGTCGTCTTCGTCGGCCCCTCCGGGTGCGGCAAGTCGACCCTGCTGCGCCTGATCGCCGGGCTGGAGTCGATCACCGACGGCGAACTCTCCATCGGCGACCAGGTGGTCAACGAGCTGCCGCCGCGGGAGCGCGGCGTGGGCATGGTGTTCCAGTCCTACGCCCTTTACCCGCACATGACGGTCTACGAGAACATGGCCTTCGGTCTCAAGCTGGCCAAGACTGCCAAGGAGACCGTGCACGAACGGGTCATGGCCACCGCCCGCATCCTGCAGCTCGAAGAGCTACTCGAGCGCAAGCCCAAGGCGCTCTCCGGCGGCCAACGGCAGCGAGTCGCCATGGGCCGCGCCATGGCCCGCGAACCGCGCATTCTGCTGTTCGACGAACCGCTCTCCAATCTCGACGCCTCGTTGCGGGTGCAGATGCGCAACGAGATCGCCCGGCTGCACAAGCGGCTCGGCTCGACCATGGTCTACGTCACCCACGATCAGGTCGAGGCGATGACGCTGGCCGACAAGATCGTGGTACTCAACGGCGGCCGCGTGGAACAGGTGGGCAGCCCCCAGGAGCTCTACCAGCGCCCGGCTACCAAGTTCGTTGCCGGCTTCATCGGCTCGCCGACGATGAACTTCCTGCCCGCGCGGCTGGTCGGTGCCGATACCCACGGCTGCCGCGTCAGCGCCGCCGGGCTGGACGAGCTGGCGCTGCCTCAGGACGCCTCGGGTCACGCCCAGGGCGATGGTCTGACGCTGGGCATACGCCCCGAGCACCTGCGGCTCACCGAGACCCAGAGCAGCGAAGGCTTCGAGATCGTCAACGTCGAGTACCTGGGCAACGAGGTCTACGTCTACCTCGACCCCAAGGAGGGCGACACCTTGCTGATCCAGCGCGGCGAGGCTCCCACGCCATGGTCAGTGGGCCAGCGGGTGGCGCTGGCGCCCGACCCCGAGCATGTCCATCTGTTCGATGCCGGCGACCGAGCCCTGCCGGTCAGCCCGGCACGTGCCGCCGCCTGACACCGCGGCATCGACACGAAAAGCGGCGATAGGACTGTCCCGGCCATGACCGGGACGGTATCCTTGGGTCAGTCTCATTAGCAGGGAAACCAACGTGTCGCCACCGGTCCGTCGCATCACCCTCAAGGATCTGGCTCGCGAGCTCGGCGTCTCCACCGCCACCGTCTCCAATGCCTTCAACCGGCCGGACCAGCTCTCGCCCAACCTGCGCGAGCGCATCCTTGCCGAGGCCAAGCGGCTGGGCTATCGCGGCCCTGACGCCAAGGCGCGCAGCCTGCGCACCGGGCGCTCGCGGATCATCGCGGTGATCCTCGCCGAGAGTCTCACCTATAGCCTCAACGACGCCGTCTCCAGCGAATTTCTCTCGGGCGTTGCCGAAGTGCTCGACACCCAGGGGCATACCCTGCTGCTGCTCTCGGCGCGCCAGGCCAAGTGTCAGCTGGTCGACTCGGCGAGCATGGCCGACGGCTTCATCGTCTACGGCCTGATGCCCTCGGACGAACTGTTCGATTCGCTGCCGCTCGACGCCTCGCTGGTGGCCGTCGATTTCAACGTCTCGGGTCACCCCTCGGTGCACGTCGACAACGAGCCGGCCAGCCTGGCGATCGCCGACCATGCCCTGACGGCGACGCCTCGCCGACGCCCCGCCATCGTCAACCTGCGCCTCACCCGCGAGCCCTGCAACGGTCGCATCGCCCCCGGCTATACCCTGCTGCCGGCCGAGCGCACCATTACCCGTTCGCGTCTGTCCGGTTTCCACCGCGCCCTGGAGAAGCACGGTTTCGCCACCGGGCAGGTACCGATGTGGAACGTCGAGGAAAATACCTTCGAGGTCTGTGCCCCGGTGATCGAGGAGATCCTCGACCTCCCCGAGAACGAGCGTCCCGACCTGCTGCTGTGCATGTCCGACCGCATCGCCCTGACCGCGCTGACGCTGGCAGAGAGTCGGGGTTTGCGCATTCCCGAGGACATTTGCCTGATCGGCTTCGACGGCATTGCCGAAGGCCAGTACCGGGCGCCTCGCCTGACTACGGTGCGCCAGGAGAGCGGCGAGAAGGGGCGCCTGGCGGCACGCATGATCCTCGGCCTCGAGCCTGGCCAATCGCGCCTGCTGGGCACCGAGCTGCTGCTCGGCGAAACCTGCCCCTGAGCCGTCTTTGACCTCGCTTGCACACTGCTTGCACTCTCCGTGACCATTGGTTGCATCGCCCTGCGCGATGCTGCCTCGCAGGCACGTTTCACAACGCCACTCAGGAGCCGACACGATGAGGCCACGCCTGCCTCGCCCCCCTTTTTCGCACCTGGGCGTCAAGCTGTTCGTCATCATCCTGTCGGTCAACGTGGTAATCGCCGGGCTGGTGTTCCTGGCAGTCTCGCGCAGCCTCGACCGCGGCTTTCTCGACTATCTCGAGACCACCCAGGCCAACCGCGCCGAGACCCTGGCCGATGGCCTGGGCCAGGAGTGGGCGCGCCGCGGCGGCTGGCAGTGGCTGCGCAACTCACCGCCGGCCTGGGAGCGCCTGGTGCGCCAGCAGCTGTGGCCGGGTGAGCGCCCGCCACACGGCATCGAGCGCCGCCTGGGCGATGCCCGCGACTTCGTGCTGCACGATGCCGAGGGGCTGCCGGTGATCGGCCTACCCCCCGACGACCGCGAGATAGCCGCCGAACTGCACTGGCTGCCCATCGAGTACCAGGGCCAGAGAGTCGGCACCCTGGGCTATCGCCCGCCACAGCAGTTGATGGCACGCATGGACCGTATCTTCCTTTCTCGCCAGCAGCGCAACCTGGGCATCATCGTCGCCGCCCTGGGCCTAGCCTCGCTGCTGCTGGCCGGCGGACTGGCCTGGTGGCTGGGGCGCCGCACCCGCAGCATGGCGCTGGCGACCCGACACCTGATCGAGGGCGACTACAGCGCGCGACTGCCGGAGCGTGGCCGTGACGAACTCTCTCGCCTGGCGCGCGATTTCAACATGTTGGCCGCAACGCTCGAGGCCAGTCGCGAGGCGCGCAGCCGCTGGGTTTCCGACATCGCCCACGAGTTGCGCACCCCGCTGGCGGTATTGCGCGGTGAGATCGAGGCCATGCAGGACGGCATTCGTCCGCTCGATCAGGACAATCTTCACTCGCTGGCGCAGGAGGTAGGACAGCTGGAGCGCCTGGTGGCCGACCTGCGATTGCTCTCGCAGAGCGATGCCGGGGCACTCGAAGTACAGCTCGCACCGCTCGACCTGGCGGCGAGCCTCTCCTCGCGTCTCGAAGAGGCGGGTGGCTGGCTTGACGACTGCGGTATGGCCGTGTCCACCGACATCCAGGGGCCGGCCTGGATTCGTGGTGACGCCCGGCGGCTGCGCCAGCTGTGGACCAATCTGCTCGACAACAGCTGTGCCTACACCACTTCCCCCGGGCTGCTCGAAGTTCGCCTGGAACAGGCGCATAACCGGGTAAGCGTGATCTGGCAGGACAGCCCGCCGGGCGTGCCCGAGGCGGCACTCGGCCGGCTCACCGAGCGGCTCTACCGGGTCGAGGGCTCGCGCAGCCGGGCCAGCGGCGGCAGTGGCCTTGGGCTCTCCATCGCCAGCGCCCTGGTCAAGAGCCATGGCGGCACCATGCAGGCCTCCGCCTCCCCGCTGGGTGGGTTATGCTGGACCCTCGAGTTTCCTGCCCTCGATGCCGAAGAACGAACCCGATGAGGAAAGGCACCCATGCACGACTTCGACACCCCGCGTGACACCCTGCTGATCGTCGAGGACGAGCCCAAGATCGCCCGTCTGGTTGCCGACTACCTGGAGGGCAGCGGTTTCTCCACCCGGCATATCGACCACGGCGACCAGGTCCTGCCCTGGCTGCAGAAGCAGCACCTCGACGAGCAGTTGCCGTCGCTGGTACTGCTCGACCTCATGTTGCCCGGCATCGACGGCCTCACCCTTTGCCGCGAGGTTCGCCAGCGCTGGCCCGGTGTGGCGATCATCATGTTGACGGCGCGAGTCGAGGAAGTCGACCGCCTGCTGGGCCTCGAACTCGGCGCCGACGACTATATCTGCAAGCCGTTCAGCCCTCGCGAGGTGGTCGCCCGAGTCAAGGCGGTATTGCGCCGCAGCCAGGCGCTGCGCGATCCCGCCTCGATCAGCGGCAGCCAGCTCGAGCTCGACGACGAGGGCTGGCGGGCGCTGGCCGACGGCCAGGACCTAGGCCTGACCGCTGTGGAGTACCAGTTGCTCAAGGTGATGATGCAGTCTCCGGGACGCATCTTCACCCGCGACCAGTTGATGGATCGCATGTACCGCGACCATCGCATCGTCTCCGAGCGCACCGTCGACAGCCACGTCAAGAAACTGCGGCGCAAGATCGCCGATATCTGGCCCGAGCGCGAGATCATCCGCTCGGTCTATGGGGTCGGTTACAAGTACCAGCCGGAGGAATGACCCCGGTTCTTCCACGATTGCTGCAAGTTGATTGCACAGCGACGTACGACACTGCCAGCATCCCCAATGCAATGGAGTGACCGAAATGCGCCGTCCCATTACCCGTAATCTGCTGATTCCCGCCTTGCTTGCCGTAGCCATCGCCCCCCTGTCGCTGGCTACGATGGCCGCTCCCGGCCAGGGCGAAGGCGGCTGGCACGAGCAGCGCCACGAGCGCTTCGAGGAGCGCCGCCAGGAACTGTTCGAGCACGCCGGCCTCGACGAGGAGACCCGCAGTGCCCTGGAAGAAGCCCACAGTGAACACATGCAGGCGCTGCGTGAGCTGCACGAACGGCACCGTGAGCGCATGGACGAGATCCTCGACGAGGAGCAGCGTGAAGCCCTGCGCGAGGCCAAGCGCGACATGCACCAGGAGAGGCACGGCGAGCGCCATCAGGGTATGCAGGAGCGCCTGACCACCCTGGTCGACAGTTGGGAACTCTCGGACGAGGAGCGTGAGCGGCTGACCGAGCTGCGCGAAACCCTGTATGCCGACATGCAGGAGCTGCGCAATCAGGAATTCGACTCACGTGCAGAACGCCGTGAGGCATGGCAAGCGCTGCGTGCCGGGCATCGGGAAGCCCTCGGCGAGGTGCTCACCGATGAGCAGATCGCCGCCCTCGAAGCCTTCATGCAGCCCCGCCACCCCCACGGGCACGGCAAGCATCACGGCGAACGCCACCGCGGATGAGCGATGGCCAAGGCGGTGAAACGCAGCGGGCCCGGCATTGCGCCGGGCCCGCTGCGTTCCGTGTGATGGGCGTCGAGAAAGACTCAGTTATAGAGCACCCCCGGCAACCAGAACACGATGCCCGGCACCATGTAGAGGATGAACATGGCGACGAACACCATCAGCAGGAACGGCGCGATGCCGATGAAGATGTCGCCCAGTTGTATGCCCTTGGGCGCAATGCCCTTGAGGTAGAAGGCCGACATGGCCATGGGCGGCGTGAGGAACGAGGTCTGGATGTTGAGCGCCACCAGTACGCCGAAGAACAGCGGATCGATGCCGAACATGTGCAGTAGCGGCAGGAAGATCGGCACGAAGATGATGATGATCTCGGTCCATTCCAGCGGCCAGCCGAGCAGAAAGATCATCAACTGCGCCAGCAGCAGGAACTGCAACGGCGTTAGCGACAGACCGCTGATCCAGTGTTCGATCAGCGAGTGTCCGTCCAGTAGCGAGAACACCGAGGAGAAGATCCACGAGCCGACGAATAGCCAGCACACCATGGCGCTGGTGCGGGCGGTAAGAAACACTGCCTCGCGCAGCCGGGCGAAGGTCAACTGCCGGTAGGCCGCGGCCAGTACGATAGCCCCCAGTGCGCCGATGCCGGCCGCCTCATGGGGGGTGGCCAGGCCGAACAGAATGGCACCGAGCACCGCCATGATCAGCACGAACAGTGGTATGAAGGAGGTCAAAAGCCCCCAGTAGACCTCCTTTAGCGGCACGTCGAGGCTCTCCGGCGGCAACTTGGGGGCCACCTTGGGATTGACCATGGCCCGCCCCATCACGTAGAGGATGTAGAGCCCCGCCAGCAGCAGTCCCGGGATCAGTGCCGCGGCATAGAGGCGCACCACCGAGACCCCCGCCATTGCCCCGTAGAGAATCAGCATGATGCTCGGTGGTATCAGAATGCCGAGACAACCCCCGGCACAGATAACCCCACTCGACATGCGCTTGTCGTAGCCGGCATTGAGCATCGCCGGCAGCGCCAGCAGCCCCATCAGTGTTACCACTGCACCGACGATGCCGGTGGCGGTGGCGAACAGCGCGCAGGTGATCAGGCTAGCCACGGCGAGCGAGGCCGGCATGCCGCGTGCGGCGAGCTGCAGGCTGGAGAAGAGGCGGTCGAGGATGTTGGCCCGTTCCACCATGTAGCCCATGAACAGGAACAGCGGCACGGCGATCAGCACATCGTTGGACATGACGCCGTAGGCACGCTGCACCAGCAACGGGAAGATGATGTCGCCGATGGCGAAGTAGCCGAAGCCGATGCCCATGGCGATCAGCGTGAAGGCGATGGGGAAGCCGAGCATGATCAGGATGACCAGCATGCCCAGCATCATGATACCGATTTGCGGTTCGCTCATGGCTGCTTGTCTCCTGGCTCCTGCTGGGCGGTCTTGATCTCGGCCTCCTTGTTGACGGGAATATCGATCTCCTCGACATCCTCAAGGCGTAGCGGCCACTTGCCATGCCTGAGGCACAGGAAGCAGCGCGTCACCTCGGCCATGCCCTGAATCGCCAGGAAGGTGGCGCACGCCGGTATGACGAACTTGTAGGGCCAGATCGGCGGTCCGCCCGGGGTGAAGGAGCTGTGCTCGTCCTGGCGAAACGAGACGCTGAAGAAGTCCCAGCCGCTCCACACCAGCGCCAGGATGCCGGGATAGAAGAACAGCAGGTAGAGCGCCAACTCGACGCCCGCCTGCCAGCGCGGCGAGAAGTAGCGCGACACCACGTCGGCACGCACATGGGCGTTGTGCGCCAACGCGTAGGCCCCGCTCATCATGAACAGCGTGCCGTAGAGCATGTAGCTGGTGTCGTAGGCCCAGGTGGTCGGCGCTCCCAGGGCGTAGCGCATGAAGACCTCATAGCTCACCACGAAGGTCAGCAGCAGGATCGCCCAGGCGAAAGCCTTGCCCACCCACGTGCTGAGATGGTCGATGAAGAACACGAAACGCATGATCACCTCTCACCTCCACGCGCCACCCACGGGATGGCGCGGCACGGACTCGAACCCGGCAGCATCCTGCACCGGGATAACAGGGTGCCGGGCCCGCAGGCCCGGCGGCTTACAGGATGGTCGAGGTGTCGGTCGGCTCCTTGCCGAAGAAGTGGCGGTACGCCGGCGTCTTGGGTGCCGTCCCTTCGAGATGCCAGCCGACCACGCGCTCGCAGTACTCGCGCTGATGGTCGATGACCTTCTTGAAGAAGGGGTCCTGGGACTCGTTCTCGATCACCGTATTCCACGCATCGAGCTGCGCCTGAAGCACCGAGTCGGGGGTGATGTAGGTCTGTACCCCCTGCTCCTCACGCATGGCCTGCAGATCCTTCGGGTAGCGCTCCATGGCCTTCCAGTACATCTCGGAGGAAGCCGCCTTGGCGGCGTACTGCAGGATGGCCTGGAACTCCTCCGGCAGGCTGTCGTGCTTGGTCTTGTTGAAGATGATCTCGAAAGCCTCGCAGTCCTGGTGGTAGCTGCGCAGCATCCAGGTCTTGCTGACGTCGGGGAAGCCGAGCAGGCGATCCGAGGATGGATTGTTGAACTCGGCACCGTCGAGCAGGCCACGATCCATGGCCGGCACGATATCCCCACCGCCCATGATGGTCACCGCCGCGCCGAACTCACGCATCAGGTCGGCGGCCAGGCCCACGGTGCGATACTTGAGCCCGCGCAGATCTTCGGCGCTGGCGATGGGTTCCTTGAACCAGCCCAGCGCCTGGGTCGGCATGGGACCGGTCTGGTAGCCCACCAGCGGCAGCTCGAGGTTGGCGAGCAGCTCGTTGTAGAGCTCCATGCCACCGCTGTTCCAGAACCAGGCAAGAAACTGATGAGCATCCCAACCAAAGGGCGGCGGCGTGCCGAACAGCGAGAAGGCCTTGTGCTTGCCGTACCAGTAGGCCGTCACGCCATGGCCGCCATCTAGCGCCCCGGAGATGACCGCATCCTGCAGCTGCAGCGCGCCCACCACGGCACCGGCCGGTAGCAGGTTAAGCCGCAGCCGGCCGCCCGACATCTCGTTGACGATGCGTACATAATCGGCGGCGAACTCGTGGAAGATGTCCTGGTTGGGCCAGGTGCTCTGGAAGCGCAGCGTGGTGGTCTGGGCCACGGCAATGCTGGGAAAGCCCACTGCGGCGGCGGCACCGGCCCCCACCGCCGCCGCCGACCCGGTGAGGAAGCGGCGCCGCGAAGTGCGGGTGGACGGGTTGTCGGTGGAGTTGCTGTTGCTGTCGCTGTCGCTGGCGCTTTGCCCATCGGCCTGGGCCATGGGCGTGTTCTTGTCATGAACCATCGGATACTCCAGAAACGATTGTCGTTGTACTTCTGGCTGCCTGAACCGGCACAGGCCGATCACGCAGTCGTCCCGAAAGCCTCCCTGTCAGGTGCTGACACAGCGTGCTCTCTCCCTGAAGCGCAGTCGGCTATATCAGGTATAGCTTGGGTAAGCGCAGGCGCAAGCGCCGCTTCCTATGTTCTATTAACGTTGTTGCCGAATCTGTTAACGCAGGGTTGAAGGGCAAAGGTAAAGTGCGTATTTTATTTGAACGTTCATTCAAAAAAACAAAGAACGGCTTCCCGCCGGAGTCGTCAGTCCTGACGCCATCCCAGACACACGTGGCCGTGTCCCTACATGACCGTGAATGGCTGCGTCAGGCCTGAAAACACTGGGTTATCTTCAGGCGTGCTTTCGATTGCGAGGAACAATCCTCAGCGCGTCTCGGCAAGGAATCGGCGGGAAGGGTCATTCATCCCTGAAAGGAGCACGCCTGCATGGCGCATAACCTACCCCTTACCGAGCGACGCGACCGACTCAACCCTGTGGTGTTCCACGGTTCGGTCGCCGGGATCCTGGTCTTCCTCGTGCTCACCATGAGCTTTACCGAACAAGCCGGCGCCTTCTTCGACGCCGGCCTGGCCTGGGTCAGCGAGACCTTCGGCTGGTATTACATGCTGGCGGTACTGGCCTACCTCGTCTTCGTCGTCGCCATCGGCATGTCACGCTTCGGCCGGATCCGCCTGGGCCCGGATCACTCGCGGCCCGAGTTCTCGACGCTGTCGTGGGCGGCGATGCTGTTCGCCGCCGGCATCGGTATCGACCTGCTGTTCTTCAGCGTCGCCGAACCGGTGGCTCACTACTTGGCACCACCGGACCTCACCCCCGAAAGCCAGGAGGCAATGCGCTACGCCGTGGTGCAGACCTTCATGCACTGGGGGCTGTCAGGCTGGGGGCTCTACGTGCTGATGGGCATGGCCCTGGCCTACTTCAGCTACCGCCATCGCCTGCCGCTGGCGATCCGCAGCGCGCTCTACCCGCTGCTCGGCAAGCGAATTCACGGCCCCATCGGCAATGCCGTGGACATCACCGCCGTCATTTCCACCGTGTTCGGCATCGCCACCAGCCTCGGCATCGGCGTGATGCAACTCAACTACGGTCTGAACTACATGTTCGACGTGCCCGAGAGCCTCTCGGTCCAGGTGATCCTGATCGTGCTGGTGATCGTGCTCGCCACCATCTCGGTGGTCAGTGGCGTGGAGAAGGGCATACGTCGACTGTCGGAGTTCAACATGCTGTTGGCGCTGGCCTTGCTGCTGTTCGTGCTGTTCCAGGGCCACACCCTGCGGCTGCTCGACATGGCGGTCAACAACGCCGGCGACTACTTCACGAGCTTCGTCGCCAAGAGCTTCGACACCTACGCCTTCGCCGGTGAAGGCGCCAACGAGTGGAAGATGTGGTGGACGATCTTCTTCTGGGGCTGGTGGATCGCCTGGACGCCGTTCGTCGGCCTGTTCCTGGCACGCATTTCGCGTGGGCGTACCATTCGCCAGTTCGTTGCCGGCGCGCTGTTCATCCCACTGGCCTTCATGATGGTGTGGATGTCGGTATTCGGAAACAGCGGCATCGAACTGGTCGCCAACCAGGGCGTTGCCGAACTCGGCGAGCAGGCGCTGAACACGCCGCAGACCACCATGTACACGCTGCTCGAATACTACCCCTGGGTCGGCGTCACCGCCGCCGTGGTGACCGTGCTGGGCATCGTGTTCTTCGTCACCTCGGCGGATTCCGGCGCGCTGGTGCTGGCGAACTTCACCTCGATTCTCTCCGACGTGAACCATGACGCGCCGATCAGGCTGCGCATCTTCTGGTCGGCGGTAATCGGCCTGGTCACCGTCGCTCTGCTGATGGCCGGGGGGCTCAACGCCTTGCAGAGTGCGGTGGTGATCACCGCCCTGCCCTTCTCGCTGGTGATCTTCGCCATCATGGTCGGCATGTACAAGGCGCTCAAGCTGGAAGGCAGCAAGGCCGAGGCGCGCCGCCGCATCGCCGGTACCGCCCCAGGCGGCGACTGGCGCGAGCGCCTCGATCGCGCCCTCGACGTCTCCAACCGTGCCGGCGCCGCCGCCACCATCGAGCATGCCATTCGCCCGGCGCTGACGCAGTTCGCTCAGGAACTCGAGAGCCGTGGCCAGGAGGCCAACGTGACCGAGGAACAACTGGAGGGCGAATCGCTCCCCAGCCTGACCCTGCAGGTGGACCTGGAGAATGCGGCGAGCTTCGTCTATCAGGTATGCCCGCATCGTATGCGCACGCCGAGCTTCCTGCCGGCGGACGACGACTATTACCTGCGGCTCGACGTCTACCTCGCCGAAGGCGGCCAGGAGAAGGATCTCAACGGCTTCACCCGCGGCCAGGTGATCGCCGACGTGCTCTCGGAATACGAGCGCCACCTGCACTTCCTGGCCCTGACCGACCAGGGCGGCAACGTGCAGGCGATGCCGGGAGCGGTAGGCGAACCGCCACTCGACGCCAGCCCGGCCTGATCGAGCATTCTCCCTCGCCACGGCGGCATCCTTCGGGTGTCGCCGTTTTGTTTGCAAGCGCAGACAGTTTACGGGCATGGCCTAGACCTTGGCCGGCTTGTGGCGCCGCAATATGCAGGAGTAACGTCATCGTTACCTTGCTTCCATTCGGTACCGCCATGGCTCGCTCACGACGTTCCACCCGCTACCGGCCCCCGCTGCCCGGCAGTGCCCTGCTTGCCGCCTGGCGCCAAGGCTATGGCCTGGCCGAACTCAAGCGCGACCTGCTGGCCGGGTTGACCATCGGCATCGTCGCGGTGCCGCTCTCCATGGCATTGGCCATCGCCACCGGCGTGCCGCCCCAGCACGGGCTATACACCGCGATGGTGGCGGGTGCCGTCATCGCGCTGACCGGCGGCTCGCGGTTCAATATCTCCGGCCCCACCGCCGCCTTCGTGGTGATCCTGTTTCCCATCGTCGCCAGTCATGGCCTCGGCGGGCTGCTGATCGCCACTCTGATGGCCGGCCTGATCCTGGTGGCGCTGGGGCTGGCCCGGCTGGGCAACCTGATCCAGTTCGTGCCCTATCCGGTGGTGCTCGGCTTCACCGCCGGCATCGCCGTGGTGATCGCCCTGTTGCAACTGCCCGACTTCCTGGGGCTCGAGAGCGTCGCGCTGGGCGACAGCACGCTGCACAACCTGGCGGCCATCGTCCGTGCCTTGCCCTCGCTGGCGCCTGCCGAGCTCGGCGTCGGGCTGCTCACGCTGGCCACGCTGATCCTGTGGCCACGCCTGAAGCTGCCGCTGCCGGCGCCGCTGGTCGGCCTGACGGTGGGCACGCTGGCAGCGCTCGCCGTGGCACCACTGGGCGTGGAGATCGAGACCATCGCCTCGCGCTTCAGTTGGGAATACCAGGGTCAGGTTGGAAGCGGCATCCCGCCCTTCGCGCCCGAGCTTTTGTTGCCCTGGCGCCTGCCGGGAGCGGACGGGGCACCGCTCAGCGTGAGTTTCGCCCTGATTCGCGAGCTGCTCGGCCCGGCGCTGGCCATCGCCATGCTGGCGGCCATCGAATCGCTGCTCTGCGCGGTGGTGGCCGACGGCCTGACCCGCACCCGCCATGACCCCAACGCCGAGCTTATCGGCCAGGGGTTGGGCAACATGGCCGCCCCCTTCTTCGGCGGCATCACTGCCACCGCGGCGCTGGCACGTACGGCCACCAACATCCGCAGCGGCGCAGTCTCGCCGCTGGCGGCGGTCGTGCACGCGCTGGTGGTGCTGTTGGCAGTGGTGGCGCTGGCCGGCGTGCTCGCCCTGGTGCCAATGGCAGCGCTGGCCGCGCTGCTGTTCGTCATCGCCTGGAACATGAGCGAGGCGCGCCACTTCATGCATATCCTGAAGAGCGCGCCAGGCAGCGACGTGGCGATACTGGTGATCTGTTTCCTGCTCACGGTGGTGTTCGACATGGTATTGGCAGTGGCGGTGGGCATCGGCCTCGCTGCGGCGCTGTTCATTCGCCGCATGGCCCACCTGACCCACGCCCGACGCCTCGAGCCGGGTGGTGACGATGCTAGCCACGACCTGCCGCGCCAGGTGGCGCTCTATGACGTCAACGGCCCGCTGTTCTTCGGCGCGGCGGAGAAGGCCGTTTCCTCGCTGAGAGTGGTCGATCCCGAGGTCCGCGTGGTGATGCTCGACATGCGCGACGTACCGAGCCTGGACGCAACGGCCATCGTTGCCCTGCAGTCGCTGGTCGAGGAGCTGGGCACGCGCCAGGTGGGGCTGATTTTCGTCGGCATGCCGCCGCGCATGGTACTCAAGCTCAAGCGTGCCGGTGTCAAACGCCAGGCCGGCCGGCTAGCCGCCGTACGTCAGCCGGCTCAGGCCCGGCGGCTGGCACAGCGTTGGCTGGCCGCAGCGACTACCTGATGCCGAGCTACTCGCCCTGAAGCGTGGCGATCAACCGCCGCGACCCGCCATGTTCGCGATGCTCGCCGAGCCAGATACCCTGCCAGGTACCCAGCGCCAGGCGACCGTTGCGCACCGCCAGGGTAAGCTGGGTGCCAAGCAGGCTGGCGCAGACGTGCGCCGGCATGTCGTCGGGCCCCTCCAGGGTGTGGCGAAAATAGGGCAGGTCCCCCGGGATGCGCTCGCGCAGAAAGGCGTCGAGGTCGTGGCGCACATCCGGGTCGGCGTTCTCGTTGAGGGTCAGCGAGGCCGAGGTATGCAGCAGCTGCAGGTGTAGCAGGCCGACCTCTACCTCACGCAACTTATCCAGCGCTCCAGCGATCTCGTCGGTGATCAGATGAAAGCCGCGCGAACGCGGCGCCAGGCGCAGTTCCTGCTGATGCCACATGGCGTTTTCCCTCGTCGTGCAGACAACGGTTCAGTATAAGCGACCATGCTAGTGGTTCAGCCGGCCCCGTCCCAAGTCGGACATAAAAAAAGCGCGACCTGGGTCGCGCCTGAAAGCCGCCAGCGATTGACGACGAGAGAGCATTCGTTTCAGCCGGCCAGGTCGAGCACCACCCGGCCTTCGATCTTGCCTTCGTGAAGACGCTGGAAGACGTCGTTGATGTTCTCCAGACGGTCGGTGCTTACCGTGGCCTTGACCTTGCCTTCACCGGCGAAGTCCAGCGACTCCTGCAGGTCCTGGCGGGTACCGACGATGGAGCCACGCACGGTGATACCGTTGAGCACGGTCTCGAAGATAGGCAATGGAAAATTACCGGGGGGCAGGCCGTTGAGCGAAATGGTGCCGCCACGGCGCACCATCCCCTGGGCCTGCTCGAAGGCCTTGGGAGACACCGCCGTGACCAGCACGCCGTGGGCACCGCCAATGGCTTGCTTGAGATAGGCCACCGGGTCGGTCTTGGCCGCATTGACCGTGACGCTAGCCCCCAGTCGTTCGGCCAGCGCCAGCTTGGCATCGTCGATATCGACGGCGGCGACGTTGAGGCCCATGGCCTTGGCGTACTGCACCGCCATATGTCCGAGACCACCGATGCCCGAGATCACCACCCACTGGCCAGGCCGGGTATCGGTGACCTTGAGCCCCTTGTAGACGGTAACGCCCGCACACAGCACCGGAGCGATCTCGACGAAGCCCACGTTATCTGGCAGATGGCCGGCGTAGTCTGCCACTGCCAGGGTGTAGTCGGCGAAGCCGCCGTTGACTGAGTAGCCGGTGTTCTGCTGCGATTCGCACAGGGTCTCCCAGCCTCCCAGGCAGTGCTCGCAGTGGCCACAGGCGGAGTGCAACCAGGGCACACCAATACGATCACCTTCCTTGACGTGTTTGACGCCGGCACCGACGGCGGCCACATGGCCCACGCCCTCGTGGCCGGGGATGAAAGGCGGGCTGGGCTTGACCGGCCAGTCACCGTGGGCGGCGTGCAGGTCGGTATGGCACACCCCCGAAGCGGCGATCTTGACCAGCACCTCGCCGGGACCGGGCCGCGGCACCTCGACCTCCTCGATGGCAAGCGGCTCACCGAACTTGCGTACCACGGCGGCTTTCATCGTCTTGTCCATTGCCTTGCTCTCCTTATCTATCCTGTCGTGCCAGGCGGCAGGCTGCCGACCGACGGAATCAATGTAATCGCCAGGGCCTGGAGTGGTTGGCCACTCTCTAGAAAGGGGACAGAAAGCCGCCCGACAGGGGCCGGGCGGCAGGGGTGGTTCAGAACAGGCTGGCTCAGAAGAAGCCGAGCGGGTTGATGTCGTAGCTCACCAGCAGGTTCTTGGTCTGCTGGTAGTGCTCGAGCGCGACCTTGTGGGTTTCGCGACCGACGCCGGACTTCTTGTAGCCACCGAAGGCGGCATGCGCCGGGTACTGATGGTAGCAGTTGGTCCACACGCGGCCGGCCTGGATGCCGCGACCCATGCGGAAGGCGACGTTGATGTCGCGGCTCCACACGCCGGCGCCGAGGCCGAACTCGGTGTCATTGGCGATGGCCAGCGCCTCTTCTTCGTCCTTGAAGGTGGTCACCGCCACCACCGGGCCGAAGATCTCCTCCTGGAACACGCGCATCTTGTTGTTGCCCTTGAGCAGCGTCGGCTGGATGTAGTAGCCCTTGTCGTAGGCCGGGTCGAAGCTCTCCTTGTCGCCGCCGGTGAGGAACTCGGCGCCCTCCTCGCGAGCGATGTCCATGTAGGACATGATCTTGTCGAACTGTTCCTGGGAGGCCTGGGCACCGACCTGGACATCGGTATCCAGCGGATTGCCGCGCTTGATCTTCTGCACCCGCTCCATGACCTTGGCCATGAAGGTGTCGTAGATACTCTCCTGGATCAGTGCCCGTGATGGGCAGGTGCAGACCTCACCCTGGTTGAAGAAGGCCAGTACCAACCCTTCCGCCGCCTTCTCGATGAAGGCCGGCTCGGCATCCATGATGTCGGCGAAGTAGATGTTGGGCGACTTGCCGCCCAGCTCCACGGTAGAGGGAATGATGTTGTCGGCTGCACACTTGAGGATGTGCGCGCCCACCGGGGTGGAGCCGGTGAAGGCAATCTTGGCGATGCGCTTGCTGGTGGCCAGGGCCTGGCCCGCTTCAGCGCCGTAGCCGTTGACCACGTTGACCACGCCCGGCGGCAACAGGTCGCCGATCAGCTTCATCAGCTCGAGCACCGAGGCCGGGGTCTGCTCGGCGGGCTTGAGCACCACGCAGTTGCCGGCGGCCAGCGCCGGGGCCAGCTTCCATACCGCCATCAGCAGCGGGAAGTTCCACGGGATGATCTGCCCCACCACGCCCAGCGGCTCGTGGAAGTGATAGGAGACGGTATTGGCGTCGATGTCTGCCGCTGTGCCCTCCTGGGCGCGGATGCAGCCGGCGAAGTAGCGGAAGTGGTCGACGGCCAGGGGCAGATCGGCGTTGAGCGTCTCGCGTACCGCCTTGCCGTTGTCCCAGGTCTCGGCCACGGCCAGCATCTCGAGGTTCTGCTCGATGCGGTCGGCGATCTTGAGCAGGATGTTGCTGCGCTCGGTGGCGGAGGTCTTGCCCCAGGCGGGAGCGGCGGCATGGGCGGCGTCCAGCGCCTTTTCGATGTCCTCGGCGGTGGAGCGGGGAATCTGGCAGAACGCCTCGCCGTTGACCGGGCTGACGTTGTCGAAGTATTGCCCCTTTACCGGCGGTACGAACTCCCCACCGATGTAGTTGCCGTAGCGCGATTCGAAGGAAACGACGGAACCGGGCTGACCGGGATTGGCATAGATCATGATGGATGCTCCTGGGTTGCGTTGTCGTTGCTCTGTGGTGGCAGAAGGCAGCGCTGGCTGACAACTGCGCGATCACCGAATGCTTTTTCCTGCCTGGTGTCCCCCTGCTTTGCTGATCCGGTGCGCCAGTGGTTCCCGTTGGCGTAACCGACCTCAGTTCGCAGTGTAGATAACCTTGGGGGGTGTGCCTTATCCTTCGTTGGGGGTGTTGAAGAGGGTCTTTGGTCGTAGTCTGCCAGGCCCGCATGGAGCCCGGCAGGCTCATGGGTCACTGCGCGCCGTTTTCGCTAGGCAGTTTGAAGGTCCACAACATGCCGCCCTGGTTGAAGTCCTTGACCACCTTGGCGACTTCGCCGCCCCACAGCGGCACCGCCCCGCCCCAGCCCGAGGCAACGGAGACGTACTGCTCGCCGTCCATCTCCCAGGTAATCGGCGTGCCGACCACGCCCGAGCCGGTGTTGAAGCGATACAGCTCCTCGCCGGTGCGGGCGTCGAACGCCTTCAGGTAGCCCTCGGGCGTGCCGGTGAAGACCAGGTTGCCGGCGGTCGTCATCACCCCGCCCCACAGCGGTGCGCGGTTTTCGTGGCGCCAGACCTCCTCGCCGGTGCTCGGATCGATCGCCCGCAGTACCCCGATGAACTCCTCGTTGGCCGGCTTGATGGTGAAACCGGCGCCGAGGTAGGCCGCGCCCCGCTTGTAGGAGACCGGCTCGTTCCAGATATCCATGGACCACTCGTTGGAGGGCACGTAGAATAGACCGGTAGTCTGGTTGTAGGCCATCGGCATCCAGTTCTTGCCACCGAGGAAGGCCGGGCGCGCCAGCACCGGCTCGCCCTTATCCTCCTCGGTAGCGGCAGGATCGCCCGGACGCCCGCCTTCGGTATAGATCGGCCGACCGTTCTCGTCGAGCCCCTCGGCCCAGGTGATCTCGTCGACGAAGGGGAAGCCGCGGATGAAGCTGCCGTCGGTGCGATCGAGCACATAGAAGAAGCCGTTGCGGTCAGCGGTTGCTGCCGCCCTGACCAGCTCGCCGTTCTGCTCGTAATCGAACGAAATCAGTTCGTTGACCCCATCGTAATCCCAGCCATCGTTGGGGGTGGTCTGGAAATGCCACTTGATGCTGCCGTCGTTGGGATCGATCGCCAGGCGCGACGAGGAGAACAGGTTGTCGCCGGGGCGCAGGTGAGAGTTCCAGGGCGCCGGGTTGCCGGTGCCGAAGAACAGCGTATCGGTATCAGGGTCATAGGTGCCTCCCAACCAGGTGGCGGCCCCGCCGGTCTCCCACATGTCCCCGGGCCAGGTAAGCCCCGCCTCGCCCCCCGAGATACCGTTCTCGACGGCTTCGCCGTCCTGGTAGACGTAGCCCATATGGCCTTCGACGGTGGGCCGCGTCCACAGCAGGTCGCCGGTTCGGGGGTCGTAGGCTTCGACCTTGCCGACGATGCCGAACTCGCCACCGGAAACGCCGGTGATCAGCTTGCCGTTGACGATGATCGGCGCCGCGGTGATCGAGTAGCCTTCCTGGTAGTCGGCGACCTGCTTGACCCATACGACCTTGCCGGTGTCCTTGTTCAGGGCGACGAGCTTGGCGTCCAGAGTGCCGAAGATGAACAGGTCGTCGTACAGCGCACCGCCGCGGTTCACCACATCGCAGCAAGGCATGATGCCGTCGGGCAGGCGCGCGTCGTACTGCCAGATTTCCTCGCCGGTACGGGCATCGATCGCATAGGCGCGCGAATAGGAGGCCGTGACGTACATGACCCCATCCTTGATCATCGGCTGGGACTCCTGACCGCGCATCTTCTCGCTGCCGAACGAGAACGCCCATACCGGCTGCAGCGATTGGACATTGTCAGCATTGAGCTGGTCGAGGCTGCTGTAACGCTGGCCTTGAAGGCCCATGCCATAGGTCACCACGTCGTCGACGGTGGCATGGTCGTTGAGGATGTCCTGGTCGGTTACCGCCTGGGCGCCGAGAGAGACTGCCATGGCCAGGGTGCCAAGGGTAAATCGTGTGCTGATCGAGCGATATGTCATGGTTGTATTCTCGCTTCTCTTGTCATGCGTTTTTGCCGAAGGCCGTAAGGCCTTTCCAACCCTTTCGTCATTCTTGGCGGGCGTTGAACGATCAACAATGAACCTCTTGGACGACTTCCTTCGTCCCTTGGTAGTAAGACCTGCGCTTACGAAAAAACCGCAGCCATGCTGCGGTCGTCACGTCATTAGAGAACCATGTCGGGACTCATTCGAGGAGCATGAGAGCGGCCTTCTCGTAAGCTGGATAGAGGTGCGTCACCGTTCTGGTCAGCTCGTAGCGACTCCCTTCCAGCGCATCGAACCGAGATGGTATGTCCATTGCAGTGACTTCCGTCATACTCCATCCCTCGGACGCCGCACGGGTCAATGCTTCGTCCAGCCAGGCGAGATAATCACGCGTCTGCTGCAGCGCCATATTGCCCATGCTGGGCGCGCCGTGACCTGGCACCAGCCAGCGGAAAGGCAGCGCTTCCAGCAGCTCGAGATCCTCTATCCAGGTTGTCAGACCGGGGCTCTGCGGTGTAGTCAATGCTCGGTCATGAAATACGAGATCGGCGGCAAAAAGAACCTTGCTCTCCTCATCGAAGACCACCAGGTCGGAGCCAGTATGGCCGGTAAATTCGAGCAGATGCAGGCGACGGTTTCCCACTTCCCACTCGCCGGGGTGCAGGGTCTTTTCCGGCATGATGATCTCGGTGCCGCGCATCCAGTCACCGACGAGGCGATACATGTTGTCGGCGAACGCCTCACCGTCCCGTCGCAGCAATTCTTTAGCCGTATCGAGCATGTAAAGGGTATCGGGATCAAAGGCCTGGTTGCCGAAGACATGATCGGGATGGTGGTGAGTCAGCAGGACATGAGTGATGGGTTCATGCGTAGTACCCTCGATCAGACGTTTTAGCGCTTCGCCGTAGCGTCTCGAGGGCCCCGTGTCGATGACCACTACCCCGGCCCCGGTCTCGAGAAAGGCGGTATTGACGATGTTGCCCCCGTTCTCGCGCGAGAAGTTCTCCGTGCTGCCCTCCACGACCCATACGCCTGGCTCGATCTCCATGGCTTCCAGGGCATAGTCCGTCCCAGCCTGTGCCGTGGCACACGCCAGGCCAACAAGTATCGGAGCCATGAGCCGCGATAAGAAATGTCGCATCATCCTGTCTCCCCCTCGAGGCGTCGTTCGAAGACGTTGCCGTGGTTGTCGCGCATCCACAGCCGGGGGGCAGCCAGCGGATGCGGCAACTCGAAGACAAACATCGGGTTTTCGGCGGCGGACTCGGACAGCATCAGTCGCAGAAGGAGTTCGTCTTCTCCCCCATCGCGCAGCTCCACTTGCTCGATGAAGAAGGCCGGGATGTTATCGACCATGCCGGAATCCATGGGATGCATGACGCTGGTCTTGTAGCGAAGATGATCGCCACGCGAAAAAGCACGGCCGCGGATCGTGCCAAAGCTGCGCTCCCAGTCGGGGTTGGCTGCCGTCAGGCTGGGTGCCGTACAGCCGCCTCCCGCGGCATCCACATGGGCGCTGGCGACGTGCCAGATGCCCTCGTCGTCCTGCACGGCGGCTCGCACCGTCGTCGCCTGCTGGACCCGGAAGTTCAACGCAATGAGCCGGAGCGGAGTGACACCGGGCTCGTAGGTGAACAAATGCGGTACCGGATTGAGATCGACCCAGGCGATGATCCGCTGCGGCCGGTGGGGAAAGTTCGCCAGGTCCAGCGTGAGCGGAACCTGCGCGGAGTCCTCGGCGAAAGCGGGCACCTGAAGATCGATGCGTGCGTCGTGACGCACCTGGACATCGGCACCCAGGTAGCGCTCGAGATTGTACTCCCACATGGGAGAGCCGAAGGGGTCGGCCGGCACCCCGGCGTGGGCCTGGAGGCCTGCCCACAGCAACACCAGCAGCCACCAACGACTCATGTCACGTCTCCTCGTCCATTTCCAGGATGCCGTCGTAGTAAGCAGGCACGCTGTAGCGCAGTCCGTGACGGGCGAAGATATCGGCGATCTCCCCCTCGCGCACCATGCGGTCGACGATCGCCTCGATCACATGCCCCAGCTCGCGATGGGTATGCTTGACCGCCATGCCGACATCCCAGCTCTGCTTCACCAGCCCAGGGAAGCCATTGGTGGCCGATCGGAAGGGCCGATCGGCGTGGCGCGCCAGCTGATGGTCGATCTCGGCGCGGGTGCTCATGACGGCATGCACGCGGCCCTCGAGCATGGCGTCGAAGGCACGTTCAACGTTGCGGAAATGCTGCGTGCTGTCGCGCAGGGAACCGCCGAACGCTGAGCTGAGGTAGGTGTCGGGCAGCGTATCGATCTCCACGCCGATGGGGTGGTACTGGAATACCGCCATCGTCCTTACCGCGTCGAGGGCCTCGGCATCATGGGCGATCTGCCAGTGCTCCTGCTGATAGGGGCCGAACATCACCACCTGGTCGTTGACCACCTCGCCTGTGGAATCGCGCATGTAGGCAAAGCGGCGGTCGTAGGGCACCCGCAGCATGACGTCGGCGATACGCCGTTTCGCCAGGTAATGTCCCTTCCAGACGTTATTGCGCAGATCGTCTTCCAGGGTCTCGTCCGGAGTGATCCAGTGCACGCGGAACTCTACACCCAATTCTTCGGCGATACGTTGGCCGATCGCCACATCGACGCCTGCAGGTTCGCCGTTCTCGAGGTAGGAGTAAGGGGGAAAGTCGCGATAGAGCCCGACATTGAGGTAGCCCGACTCGACGACGATATCGTAGGTCCGCTCCGGCGGGCGATCGAGGACAGCGTCGCTCGCCTGGGCGAGCGAACTCAGTGTCATCAGCAGCATTAACCACCAGTAAATCGCGTTCATGGCGCCTCCCTCATTGGCGAGAACACACGCCCCTTCCTAGCGCCTATTCCTTGACCGATTCGACGTAGGTCTTGATCGCCCAGATGGCGTTCTGATCGAGATTGTTCTTGAACGAAGGCATCCCCTTGTCGGTACCGTTACGCACGCGCCCGATGAAGTACTCATCGTCCCACTCCTCGAGTTCACGCAGATCGGGCGTCAACCCGCCAGACATTGCCTGGATGCCGTGGCAGACGGCACAATTGCCGGCATAGCCGCTCTCCCCGACCCTGACCGCTTCGTCATAAAACTCGCCATGCTCGTTGCCGGGCCGGAAGGGGTTCTGGCTCAGCGGCTCCGCCCCCAGTTCAGGCAAGCTGCCGGTATCGACCTCCTGCGGTGTCACGTCGCCGTGCCCCATGGCGACGACCGACAGGCTGTAGAACCCGAGCGCAATGCCGGTTCGAGTAATGCGGTTTCTGAGCAGGCTAGTGGCTTTCATTTCGGTCGCCTCCGGCTTGGAATTGTTGAACGCTTGGGGTCGCCTTTTCGCTGCGAGCTTGGCGAGTCTGATCCAAGTCTAGGAAGCCGCCTCGACCCGAGGAATGGCACTTTCGGCCGCGAAAACCACTTCCTTGGTAGTAGCCATCCCCCTCTGAGACCTAGGGCATAGTGCTTTGGTACCGCCTCATTGCGACCATGGAAATATTCTTCCCCCTGCCCGGCTTGCCTAAGGTCAGGGGGATGGAATTCCACCGGGGAGCGGCCCATGTCCAACCACGCCAAGCGACTCGCCCTTGCCCTCATCTGCTGGCTGGCCCTGCCCGGTGCGGCCACGGCCCTGGATGTACGCATCGGCTATGTGCAATGGGTTCCGGACGCCGGCCCCGTGCTGTCCAACGTAACCCCCGAGCCCGAGGATGCCGGCCTGCGCGGCGCCGAGCTCGCCATCGACGACAACAATGCCAGTGGGCGCTTTCTCGACCAGCACTACGTCCTGGAGTCGCACATGGCCGAGAGCGAGGAGCAGGCGCACGCCGCCTTCGAGCGGATGCTCGAGTCGGGAATCGAGCTGTTCGTGCTGCGGGTACCTGCCGAGACGCTGCTTGCCATGGCCGACACGGCCGCCGAGCGGGCGCTGCTCTTCAACGCCGGTGCCAAGGAGGACACCCTGCGTACCGGCGATTGCCGCGCCAACATGCTGCACACCCAAACGAGCTTCGCCATGCTCACCGACGCCCTCGCCCAGTGGCTCAACCTGCGGCGCTGGCAGCAGGCGTTTCTCATTACCGGGCCGACCGATGACGACCGCGCCTGGGCGGATGCCTTTCGCCGTTCGGCGGCACGCTTCGGCGTCGAACTCGTCGCCGACAAGACCTGGACCTTCGACGCCGACCTGCGGCGCACGGCATCGCGCGAGCTGCCGCTGTTCACCCAGGCGAGTGACTACGACGTGGTGGTCGTCGCCGATACACGCGGCGATTTCGGCGAGTACGTACCCTTCAACACCTGGCTGCCACGCCCCGTGGTGGGCACACAGGGCATGATGCCGGTGGCCTGGCACCGGGTGGTGGAGAGCTGGGGTGCCGCCCAGCTGCAGAACCGCTTTCGCGAACTGGCCGGGCGCGACATGAACGGTGACGACTATGCCGCCTGGGCGGGTGTGCGCTCGGTGGGCACGGCGGTCACCGAACTCGGCGTAGCCGAGCACGGGACACTCCGCGACGCCATCCTCTCCGAGGATTTCCAGCTGGCCGCCTTCAAGGGTCGCCGCCTTGGCTATCGCCCATGGAACGGCCAGCTGCGTCAGCCGATTACGCTGGTTCATCCGCAGGGCCTGGTGATTACCGCTCCCATCGAGGGCTTTCTGCACCCGGTCACCGATCTCGACTCCCTGGGCTACGACGCTGCCGAGAGCGACTGTCGCATCCACCCTTGAGAGCGGCGCCCCTGCCCCGAATCTGGTCGGGACGACGTTAGACGCTAGCCACAATGAACAACAAGGAAACCGACGATGAAGACTCTGCTTCGCACCGCCCTGGCCTCGACGCTGTTGGTCCTCGCCTCCCCCGCCCTGGCCGGACTGGCTTACGTCTCCAACGAGAAGGACAACAGCATCTCGGTGATCGATACCGAATCGCTCGAGGTGGTCGAGACGATACCGGTCGGCAAGCGCCCTCGCGGCATCCTGCTCTCTCAGGACCATACCAAGCTCTATATCTGTGCCAGCGACGACGACACCGTGCAGATCCTCGATCTCGAGACCCACGAGATCATCGACACCCTGCCCTCGGGTGAGGATCCCGAGCAGTTTGCGCTGCACCCCAACGACCGCTGGCTGTTCATCGCCAACGAGGACGACGCCATCGTCACCGTGGTCGACGTGCCGACCAAGGAGGTGCTGGCCCAGATCGATGTCGGCATCGAGCCGGAGGGCATGGCGGTCAGCCCCGACGGCCGCTGGGCGGTGAATACCAGCGAGACCACCAGCATGCTGCACTGGATCGACACCGAGGACTTCACGATCAAGAAGAACATGGTGGTCGGCCAGCGCCCCCGTCACGTGGAATTCAGCGACGACGGCAAGGTGGCCTGGGCCTCGGCCGAGATCGGCGGCACGGTCCATGTGATCGACGTGGAAGCGCTGGAAGAGATCGCCACGCTCGACTTCGCCATTCGTGGCGTCAACCAGGACAAGGTGCAGCCGGTGGGCGTCGCGCTCACCTCCGATGGCCGCTACGCCTTCGTCGCGCTTGGCCCTGCCAACCACGTCGCGGTGGTCGATGCTCAGACTCTTGAGGTACTCGACTATCTGCTGGTGGGGCGTCGCGTCTGGCAGCTCGCCTTCAATGAGGACGAGAGCCTGCTCTTCACCACCAACGGCATCAGCGGCGACGTCTCGGTGATCGATGTCGAGCAGTTGGCCGTGACGCGCTCCATCGAGGTTGGCCGCTACCCCTGGGGCGTGGTCGTCACGCCATGAACACGTCTATCCAGGCCCCTCATGCACCGATGCTCGAGATCGACGAGGTCGAGCACCGCTACGGAGCCCGCTGCGCCCTCGCCGGGGTGAGCTTTGCCCTGGCTCGCGGTGGCTTTCACGCCCTGCTCGGACCCAACGGGGCCGGCAAGAGTACGCTGATCGGGCTGATGACCGGCCTGCTGCGCGGTCAGGCCGGCGAGATTCGCATCGACGGCCATTCGCTGAATCGTGATCCTCGCCGGGTACGGCGTCAGTTGGGCGTGGTGTTTCAGCAGCCGACGCTGGATCTCGACCTCAGCGTACGCCAGAACCTGCTCTATCACGCCTCGCTGCATGGGCTGGGGCGGCGACTCGCACGCCAGCGCTGCGACCGCGAACTGGCGCGCCAGGGGCTCGAGGCGCGCGCCGGCGAGCGGGTGCGCCAGCTCAACGGCGGTCACCGACGCCGGCTCGAAATCGCCCGGGCCCTGCTCCACGAGCCTGCGCTGCTGGTGCTCGACGAAGCCAGCGTCGGACTGGACGCCGCCAGCCGTCAGGCGCTCAACGAGCATGTGCGCGCACTGTGCCGCGAGCGCGGCATGACGGTACTGTGGACGACCCACCTGCTCGACGAGATCGCCCCCGACGACAACGTGGTGATGCTGTGCGCCGGCAGCGTGGTGGCCTCCGGCCGCGCCGACGCGCTGTGCCGCCGCACCGAAAGCCGCACCCTGCAGGACGCCTTCCGTCGCCTGACGACCCTGCAGGACATCCCCGCAGAGGAGCGCTGCTGATGCTTGCCGCCTACTGGCACTGCTTCCTCGGCGTCGGCGGCCGCGAGTGGCGCCGCTTCGTCCAGCAGCGCACGCGCTTCTTCAGCGCTCTGGTGCGTCCCTTGCTGTGGCTGGTGGTGTTCGCCGCCGGCTTCCGCGCCGTATTGGGCATCTCGATCATGGAGCCCTACGGCACCTATATCGTCTATGAGGTCTACATCACCCCCGGGCTGTGCTGCATGATCCTGCTGTTCAACGGCATGCAGGGCTCGCTGTCGATGGTCTACGACCGCGAGATGGGCAGCATGAAGGTGCTCTTGATGAGCCCGCTGTCGCGGCCCTTCCTGCTGCTGTGCAAGGTGCTGGCGATCTCGCTGGTGTCGCTGGTCCAGGTCTACGCCTTTCTCGCCATCGCCTGGGGCTATGGCATCCGCCCGCCGCTGGTCGGCCTGGCCACGGCGATGCCGGCGCTGCTACTGGTGGCGATGATGCTCGGCAGCCTGGGCCTGGTACTGGCCAACGCCGTGCGCCAGCTGGAGAACTTCGCCGGGGTGATGAACTTCGTGATCTTCCCGCTGTTCTTTCTCTCCTCGGCGCTCTATCCGCTATGGAAGATGCAGGAGGCAGGCCCTTGGCTCTATTGGCTGTGCGCCAACAACCCCTTCACCCATGGCGTGGAGCTGGTGCGCTTCGCCCTCTACGGTAGGCTGGCGCTCGAGCCGCTGCTGTGGTGCCTGGGGCTAACGGTGCTGTTCGCCAGCGTCGCGGTATTCACCTTCAACCTGCAGCGCGGTCAGGGCCTGGCACGTCCGGGTTAAGCGCGCCCAGGGGCGGCATTGCCCAGAGCACGAGCGACCCATGGCCCCTCATAGACCAGCGCATCATGCAGTTGTACCAGCATAGCGCCGGCATCCAGACGCGCCGTGACGTGCTCGGCCGTGGCGATACCGCCCACCGAGATCAGCGGCAACCGGCCGTCCAGCAACTCAGCGGCCTGGGCCACCTGATGGCACGCTTGGCGCTGTCGCTCCGGCAGGCGCCAGTCGGCATAGCGCTGCAGCGTCGCCGGCGGCCCGGCATCGCATGCCAGGATCAGCCCCTCGAAGCCCAGCGCTTCCAGGTGTTTCACGATGGGCGGCGGTGCCGTCGCTTCACGCTCCATGCGCAGCTTTATCGCCAGCGGTACCCAGTTGCCGCTGCAGTCCGCCAGCCGCCGCTGCTGCCCTTTCAGCGAACCCAGCAGCCGCTGCAGCTCGCCCAGTCGGGAGGGGCACAGCAATGCCGCGGCCTGGGGACTGCCGAGATTGACGGCGACATAGTCGGCGTGACGCCATGCCTCGCGCAGGCCGGCCAGCAGGTCGTCGAGCGCGTGAGTCGTCGATGTGCGTGGCCCCAGGCCGACGTTGATGCCCAGGACGGCGTCGCCCGCCGACGGGGGATGGCACAAAGCGGCTCCCGCATGCGGCGACCACGAGCCGATCTCGATACAGCCGAAGCCCAGCGCCGCCGCCCGGCGTCCCAGCCGCCCCCGGCGGTCGAAGCCGGCGGCGATACCCAACGGATTGGGAAACGCCAAGCCCATGGCCTTTACCGGCGCCGGCGGATCGCCATCGCCGCCAGCGGGCCGGCCCGCTCGCACGGGCGGGCTGCCCAGGCGAGCGGCCCAATGCACACGCGCCTGAGCGATGCCGCGGCCCAGGCGCGGCGCTTGCCGCATCAGCGCGGCCATCAGCCACCGGGGCAGGTCACGATCGCGAGGCAAGGCGGCTAACCGCAGCGCCTTCGCGCACGTCCATGGCGTGCGGCGAAGGTCTCCATGAAGGCGATCAGCGCATCGACACCCGCTTCGGACATGGCGTTGTAGAGGCTGGCGCGCAGACCGCCCACGGCGGGGTGGCCCTGCAGGTTGAGCAGGCCCTGGCAGCGCGCCTGCTCGACGAACTCAGCGGTCAGTGTCGGCACGGCAAGGTGGAAGCAGACGTTCATGCGTGAGCGATCGGCCACCTGCCGGTCGCAGGCGTAGAAGTCGCTGGCATCGATGTAGCTATAAAGCGCCTCGCTCTTGCGCCGATTGCGTGCGGCCATCGCCTTCAGCCCACCTTGCGAGCGCAGCCAGCGAAAGACCAGCCCGGCCAGGTAGATCGCCTGGATCGGCGGCGTATTGAAGCGGTTGTCGCTGTCGATTTGGACGCGATAGCTGAGCGCGGCGGGACACGCCGGCCATGCCGTTTGCAGCAGATCGTCGCGGATGATGACGAGGGTCAGCCCCGCCGGCCCGACGTTCTTCTGAGCGCCGGCATAGATCACACCGAAGCGCTCGACATCAAGTGGGCGGGAGAGGAAGTCGGAGGTCATGTCGGCCACCAGCGGCACGCCCCGCGTGTCGGGCAGGCGGTGGTAGGCCAGTCCATCGGCGGTCTCGTTGCTGGTGATGTGGCAATACCCTGCCTGGGGGTCGAGCTGCCAGTACCGGCGGCACGGCAGCCGGCTATAGCCGTGCTGGGCGCCGCTGGCGGCCACGTTGACCGACACGTAGCGCCGGGCCTCGGCGATCGCCTTGCGCGACCAGTGGCCCGTATCGACGTAGTCCGCGCGGCCGTCCGGCGGGAGCAGGTTCATCGGCAACAGCGAGAACTGGGTCGACGCCCCGCCGGGCAGGAACAGCACATGGTAGTGCGGGGGTAGCTCGAGCAGCTCACGCAGGTCGCGCCGTGCCTGGTCAGCGATATTCTGAAACTCAGCTCCCGTGAACGGCATCTCGAGTATCGACATGCCGCTGCGGCGGCAGTCGAGCAGCTCCCGCTGGGCCTCGAGCAGCACCTCCCGCGGCATCACGCCGGGGCCCGCAGCGAAATTGTAGACCGATGAGGCGTGCATCGCGGCGCGCCTAGAAGAACTGCAGGCCATGCCCACTGGCCAGCATCAGGAACAGCAGCGGCATCGACAGAATGGTGTTGGTCCGCGACGACAGGAAAGTGATGCGCGAACAGCGCACCCGTTCTTCCATCGGCGCGGGCACGAAGCCAAGTACCTTCTTCTGGTGCGGCCAAAGCACCAGCCACAGGTTGAGCAGCATCAGCGTGCCGATCCAGGCGCCCATGCCGATCACCGCCAGCGGCCCCTGCAGCAGCAGCGCGTCCGGCAGCCAGCCGCGATACCACAGCATGCCCATCCCAGTGGCCCAGACCACGATCGAGGCATAGCGGAAGGTACCGTGCTCGCGCTGCATCCGCGCTTCCAGGTCGGCGCTGCGTGATGGCTCGTCGTGCTCCATACCGAGCGGCCTGAAGGTCGGCTGCTTTACCACGTTGGCGTAGTTGTGTCCGATCCAGACGAGGGCGAACAGCAGGTGCAGCCAGCGCAGTATAAAGTCAAGAATCGAAGCGAGCATGACGGGCTCCTGGACTAGACCATCGTGCGCAGCAGCAGATACAGCGCGGCTGTCAGCGTGATGCCGGCGGACAGCGTGCCGGCCAGCGAATCGTGGGGCAGCCTCATGCGCCACCGCCCCCGGATGCCAACCCGCCCTGGCGAGCGATCAGCGTCCCCGACCCTGCCTTTGCGGCCTGGGCCCGTTCGACGGCCTCCTGAATCACGTGGTGATGCGGTGACCTGCTGCAGGCAGGGTCGGCGTTGGCGGCGTCGCCGGTGAGCAGCAGCGCCTGGCAGCGGCAGCCGCCGAAGTCGTGCTCGCGCTCGTCACAGCTGCGGCAGGGCTCCTTCATCCACTCGGCGCCCCGGTACTTGCGGAAGGTGGGCGACTCCCGCCACAGCCATTCGAGGCTGTGCTCGCGCACGGTGGGGAAATCCAGCGTCTCGAGGGTGCGCGCCTGGGAGCAAGGCAGCGCCGCGCCATCCGGCGCAATGGTCAGGTGGATCGAGCCCCAGCCGTTCATGCACGCCTTGGGGCGGCCTTCGTAGTAGTCGGGAATGACGAAGAAGATGGTCATCGTGTCCCCCAGCCGCCGGCGCGCCTTGGCGACCTCGGCTTCGGCCCAGGCCAGTTCCTCGCGGGTGGGCAGCAATTCGTCACGGTTGAGCAGGGCCCAGTTGTAGTACTGGACATTGGCCAGCTCCAGGTATTCCATGCCCAACGAGCTGGCCAGCTCGATGATCTCGGGAATCTGCGCGATGTTGTGGCGGGTGATCGGTACGTTGAGCACCATGGGAAAGCCGTGGGCCTTGATCTCGCGCGCCATGGCCAGCTTGCGATCGAAGCTGTCCACCCCGGCGAGCCAGTTCGCCGTCTGCCGGTCGCTGGACTGAAAGCCCAATTGGATATGCTTGAGCCCCGCCTCCTTGAGCGCCGCCAGGCGGCGTGAGGTCAGGCCGATCCCCGAGGTAATCAGGTTGGTGTAGTAGCCCAGTTCGTTGGCCTCGGCCACCAACGTCTCGAGGTCCTTGCGCAGCGTGGGCTCGCCGCCCGAGAAGCCGATCTGCATCGCCCCCAGGTCACGGGCCTCACGCATCACCCGCTTCCACTCGGCGGTGCTCAGCTCCTCCTCGCCGTAGCGCTCGAAATCCACCGGATTGCTGCAGAAAACGCACTTGAGCGGGCATCGATAGGTGAGTTCCAGCAAGACCCAGATGGGCTTGCCCTCACCGTCGAGGCTCGGCACGGATCCAACCCTTGGCATGGGCCACCTCCAGAAACTTGACGACGCCCTCGGCAACGGCATCGCGCTTGGCGTCATAGCATGTGGCGAGCGCATCGATCATCGCCGTCACGGTGGTATCGCCGTCGCAATGCGCGAGGATACTGCCACCGGTCTCGTTCAGCTTGACGATGCCTTCGGGATACAGCAGGACGTGAGCATCCTGGGACGCTTCCCAGCGAAAGAGGAACGTCGGGTGGATCGAATAGCAGGCCGCCATGTCGATGTTCGTTTGGTCAGTCATCGTCTCCCCCCCCCCCGCCCTTTGCTTTGTTTGATCTTGCGGCGTGCCCGCTTCGTCTCGGAAAGCGGGAGTGGCGCCTGCCATTCCCGCCCGGTCTCGATCAGCGAACGTAGACGTAGGCCGTCACTTCAAAGCCCAGACGCAAGTCGCAGAATGCCGGATCAACCCATTGCATGGCGCACCTCCCGTGATGCGGTTCATTGACTGCAACGACAGTGTTGCCTTACCGAGGCTAGGCGGGTCGCCAGGCTGTCGAAATGGCACTTTGGCCGCGACCGGATACTCCTTTCGTACTGATTTTCCAGAATTTTTTTGAAAATCACGGCACTTCGAGACAAGATTGACGATGCTCAAGATTGTCTGTCCCGGGCACTTTCATCCCAGTGATTTTGCACGGGGAATGGCGCACCTTTCGGGGCCGATACCGACGTCAGATGGCTTCGGCCAGCCGTGACAATGTCTGCACTACCGCGGCCCGATCGTCGGCATGTTCGAGCCTCTCGTCCCAGCGCAACTGCGCCGGGCAGCCATCTAGATACCAGACCCTGTTGGCCAGGCGCGCCGCATCCTGAGCATCATGCGTCACGCAGATCATCGCCATCTGCGGTCGCTGCTCCAGCAGCGCCGCGAGACAATCGCGCAGCGACTGGGCGCGGCGCGTGTCGAGCGACGCGAAGGGTTCGTCGAGCAGTAGCAGGTCGGGTTCGACGGCCAGACAACGTGCCAGCGCCGCCCGGCGCGCCATGCCCAGCGAGAGTTGATCCGGCAGGTAGTCGCCGTGACCGGCCAGGTCGACCCGGTCCAGCAGCGAGTCGACGTCATCCGGCGCGGCACCGACCAGCATCAGGTTCTGGCGCAGCGTGCGCCACGGCAGCAGCCGGTGCTCCTGGAACAGGTAACCGACCCGCAGCGTCGCGTCGCGCCTCACGCCGTTTCCTGAGGATGGCACGCCCAAGCCGGCGATCAGATTGAGCAGCGTGGTCTTGCCGCTGCCCGAGGGGCCCAGCAGGCAGATGCGCTCGCCTGCGGTGACTCGTAGGGAGAGGCGGCCTAGGATCGCCCGTGGCGTGCCGTGATAGGCGACGTCCAGCTCAAGCATGGTGCGGCTCCCCGACTCTGCGCCAGCGCGAGGAGCGACGCTCCAGTGGGCGCAGTACCACCTGTTCGACCAGTTGCACTACGGCAATGAACGCCAGACTGTAGGCCAGGATGGTGGCCACATCGAAGACCTGGAAGGCCATGTGCAACTGGAACCCGACCCCGTCGGAGCGGCCGAGCAACTCCACCACCAGCACGATCTTCCACACCAGCGCCAGGCCGCTGCGGGCCGCCGCCATCAGGTAGGGGGCCAGTTGCGGCAGCCACACGTGTACCAGGCGCCTGCCACGGCCGAAACGGTAGATATCCGCCATCTGCTCGAGGCGCACGTCGAGGCTGCGCGCCCCCTCGCGTACCATGACCGCCACGTTGGGCACCTTGTTGATCACCACCGCCAGCACTGCCGCGGCCTCGATCAGGCCGAACCATACGTAGAGCAGGATGATGGTGACCAGGGCCGGCAAGTTGAGCAGCGCCACGAGCAGCGGGTCGAGCAGGTCGTCGGCGAGCCGGCTGCGTCCCATCCAGACCCCGAGCAGCGTGCCCAGGGCCATCGCCAGGAAGAAGCTGATGACCACTCGCCGCAACGTCACGCCCAGGTGATGCCAGAGCTCACCTGTTCGCTGCGCCTGCCACAGGGTATCGAACACGGCTCCGGGTGTGGGCAGCAGAGCGCTGTCCAGCAGCCCGGCGACCAGCCACCAGGCGAGCAGCAGCGTCGGCAGACCGACCCAGCCGGCCAGCGCGCGGACGCTCACGGCGTCTCCGTTCGCGCAGCATGACGGTAGAAGAGTCGGGACGGCAGCAGCCGCTGCGCGTCGGCCCCGGCCAGTTGCAGCAGCGCCTGGAGATCGGCGATACGCCGCTCGTCGAGCGGTGCGGGCACGCCGTCGAGAAAGCCGCGGCGAAACGCCTCGAATTCGGCATCGCTCTCTACGCGCATCAGCGGACGCAGCTCGTCCCAATGGGACTCGCTCTCCGCCAGCGAGCGCTTGGTCTCGGTCAGGGCTGCGGCGAAGCGGTCCAGCAGCGCCCGGTTAGCGCGAACCCAGCTTTCCTGGAACACATAGCCCAGCACCGGCAGGTCGCGCTCGAGCGCCAGGGCATCGAGCAGGCCCGCCATCGGCATCAGCCGGCGAGCCTCGCCTGAGGCCTCGAGCCGCGCGGCGAAGTGCCAGTAGGTCACCAGCGCATCGATGCGCCCTCGACGCAGCGCTTCGCTGAGCAGCGGCGGCGCCGCGTACTGCACTTCGGCCTCCCGCTCCAGCTCGAGGCCGCGCTCGGCCGCCACCCGGCGCAGCAGGATCCAGCCCTTGCTGTCGGGCCCGCCGGCCACGCCGATGCGCTTTCCACGCAGCCCCTCCAGCGAGTCGATGGCCGAATCCGGCGCCACCAGAATGGCCCCGATCTGCGAGGAGAACGGCAGGAAGAGATATGGCTCGCCCTGCTCGAAACGCGCCTGGACCCAGAGCAGGTCGGCAACGGCTCCCGCCACCTCGCCACTGGCAAGCGCAATGCGCGAAGCCGGCAGATGCGGCACCAGGCGCACCTCGAGCTCGAAGCCGGCCTGCCGGTCCAGGCCCTGACGCTGCATGTGCTCGAGCTCCCAGTGGGCGGTGCCCGACTGCAGCACGCTGAGCCGCAGCGTCGGCAGTGGCTCGGCGTTCACGGGCGGGCTGCCGAGCAGCCACGGGCCGAGACCGAGCCCGATCGCGAGCACGATTCGACAGAGGGCATGGCGCAGCGCGTGCGGCCACAAGGCGTGAGTACGTATCGTCATGCCGCCACGATACGAAGGGCATGGCGACCCCAGAATAGTACCTTGGTACCTGCCACGTTGAGACAATGGTGGCATTCCCTGGCGCGCAATACCTGTCGTTCAATGAGAGCAACATAACAATACGTCGAGGTGCATCCATGGCATTCAGGATCCTCCTCGCGCTGACGATGCTGGCCGGCGCCTTCGCCGTCTGCAGCACGAGCCTGGCGGACGACGACCAGAACGACGTTGGCGAGCCTCTGTTCAATGCCGATGGCTATCGCGTCGACCGCTACCGGAGCCCCACTCCGTCGCATCTCGAAGGCGCCGAGATACTCGATACCGCGTCCCTGGCCCAGGCCCTGGCGAGCCCAGCCCCACCACTGCTGATCGATGTCTACAACCTGCCCTGGCGGGGAGATCGCTTCGTCGCCAGCCAGCCCCACGCCTCGCTGCCGGGCGCCATCTGGCTACCCAACACCGGCCTCGGCGAATTGTCGCCGGCATGGCAGCAATATTTCCTGCACCATCTGACCCGGCTCACCCGCGACGACGGGCAGCGTATGCTGGTGTTCCTCTGTCGCAGCGATTGCTGGCTGTCGTGGAACGCTGCACGCCGCGCGCTGGCACATGGCTTCGACCATGTCGGCTGGTATCCGCACGGCGTGGACGGCTGGGAAGCCGCGGGGCAGCCGCTGGAGGCGGCCGAGCCCGCGGCGCCGGTATCCGCCCTTGCCGGGCATGACGGACCGTGACGCGCCCCTGGCGCCTGTTTACCATGACAACGACAACTCTCGGGGCCTGCCCATGTACAAGCTGCTGATCGCCGACGATCATCCTCTCTTTCGCGAAGCCATCTGCCGCGTGATCCGCGACGGCTTCGAGGACGCCGAGGTACTCGAAACCGAGGACCTCGAATCGACGCTGGTGCTGGCACAAGAGCAGGAGGACATCGACCTGATCCTGCTCGACCTCAACATGCCGGGCGTGCACGGCCTCTCCGGGCTGATCCAGCTGCGCAACGAGGCTCCGACCATTCCGGTGGTGATCATCTCGGCGGAACAGGAGAAGCAGGTGATCCTGCAGGCGGTCACCTACGGCGCGGTCGGCTTCATCACCAAGTCGTCGCCGCGCGAGCAGATGACCCAGGCCATCGCCCAGATCCTGGAGGGCAACATCTACCTGCCCTCGGACATCATCCGCGCCAGCGGCGGCTCATCGCGTCCCGCCCGCGGCGAACCGACGGTGACCTCACGCCAGCTGGAAACGCTGACGCGCAAGCAGCTGCAGGTGCTCGAGCACATGACCCGAGGCGAGTCCAACAAGATGATCGCCTACCACCTGGAGATCGCCGAGACCACCGTCAAGGCACATGTTTCGGCGATCCTGCGCAAGCTCGGCGTGCACAACCGGGTCCAGGCCATTCTCTCGGCCAGCGACATCGACTTCAGTGTCTATCACAAGCGTGCTCCGCGACTAGACGACTGAGCGCCACGCGCAGCTTGAGCGGCTTGACCGGCTTGTGCAGCAGGGCATAGCCGAGTTCACGCATGCGCTGCTTGAGTTCGTGGCTGTGGTTGGCGGTAATCGCCATGACCGGCAGCGGCTCGCGGCGCCGGGCATTGATGCGCTCGGCCAGCGCCAGGCCGGTGTCGCCGTCGTCGAGGTGGTAGTCGACGATCAGCACGTCGGCCGGCGTCTCGCCCGGCACCACCTGAGCCGCCAGGGCGGCCTCGCTGTCGGCCACGCACACCTCGCAACCCCAGCGCGACAGCAGCACGCGCATCGCCTCGCAGATGTCGGCGTCGTTATCGACCACCCAGATGCGCTTGCCCTCCAGCACCGCCTCGTCGGCGACCGTCGTCGCCAATTCGGTCGGCCGGCGGCGTGGCGCCAGCTCCGCATAGGGCAGCAGCACGCTGAAGCACGAACCGCGACCGGCGACCGACGCCACCCCCAGCGGATGTTCGAGCATGCGCGAGATCTTGTCGGCGATTGCCAGTCCCAGCCCCAGGCCGCGATCCTGTCGCCGCCCGGCAGCGTGGGAGCGACGGAATTCCTGAAAGATCGCTCCCAGTTCCTCCTTCTCGATGCCCAGGCCGGTATCGCCCACGACGATCTCGAGTCCCGTCGCGCGGCGTCGGCAGCCGAGCAGAATGCGCCCCTCACCGGTATAGCGAATGGCATTGGACAGAAAGTTGCGCAGCACCCGCGTGAGCAGCTGGATGTCGCTGCGCACCACGGCGCGGCTCGGTACGTAGTGGAACGCGAGCCCCTCGCTGGCGGCCACCTGACGATATTCGCGGGCCAGCCCGTCGAGCAGCTCCGCCACCGCGAAGGCGTCCGGGTCGGGTGTTACCACCCCCGCGTCGAGCTTGGAGATGTCCACCAGGGTGCCGAGCAGGCTCTCGACGTCCTTGAGCGAACGCCCCGCCTGCTCGATCAGCTCGTGATGCTCGGGCGCCACGTCCTGCTCGCCCAGCGCGCCGATGAACAGCCGGGCGGCATTGAGCGGCTGCAGCAGATCATGGCTGACCGCAGCGAGGAACTTGGTCTTGGAGAGGTTGGCCGCTTCTGCCTCCGCCTTGGCCTCGCGCAGGCGCTGCTCGATCGCCGCGCGTTCTGCTATCTCCTCGCGTAGCTGGCCGTTGACCTGCGTCAGCTCGCCGGTGCGCTCGCGCACGCGCTGCTCCAGGTTCTGGTAGGCCTGATGCAGGGCCTCGGCGGTGCGTCGGCGCTCGGTGATGTCGCGAATCAGCACGAATAGCCCGATCACCTCGCCGTCGCCGTCGAAATGGGGAACATAGGCGCGCAGCAGCACCCGTCGCTCGCCGCTGCCGCTGACCTCAGGGAACTCGAAGGAGACGCTCTCGCCGGCCAGCGCGCGGGTCAGGTAAGGGCGCAGCTTGGCGCAGTGCTCGGCACTGTGCAGGGCGTCGAGCTCGCCGCCCAGCAACAGGTCGCGCGGCCAGCCGTACCACTCCTCGTAGACGCGATTGGTGAAGACGTAGCGCAGGTCGCGATCGAGGTAAGCGATCATCGCCGGCAGCTCGTCGGTGATGGTGCGAATCCAGTGCTCCCGCTCGCGCAGCGTCTCGGCATGGCGAATGCGTTCGGTGACGTCGGTAAAGGTCAGCACCTGACCGCCGCCGGGCATGGCATGCCCGCGCACCTCCACCACGCGACCGTCGCCGAGATGCCGTTCGCAGGCCTGCGTCACACCGCGAGCATCGCCGGCATCGATCAGTTCGCTGCGGTGACACAGCGCCTCCAGGTCGTGCGGCACCTCTAGCGCCAGCAGGCCGGTCAGTTCACGGAAGCGCTGGTTGCACATCTCGAGTAAGCCACTCTCGGCAACCACCGCTACGCCCTGCGACAGGCTATCCATGGTGGCCTGCAGCAGTCGGGTCTTCTGCGCCAGGGCATGCTCGCGCTGGGCGTGCTCGTGACGCTTGAGTTCGGTAATGTCGACGTAGAGGAACACCCGGCCGCCGCCACGGGTGGGCCGCTGGTGAACTTGCACCCAGCGATCGTTGTGCAGGCGGTAGATCGTGCGTCGGTCGCGATGGCCGAGCTGCTCGCTGATCACCAGTCCCGAGCTCAGCGCCAGACGGCGCAGGTCCTCGAGCTGCATGCCCTGGCGGATGCGGATCCCCGCCGGACGCCAGAACTCGGCGAAGCGGCTGTTGTAGCGCAGAATGCGCTGGTCGGCATCGAACAGCACGAAGGCGTCGGTGATGCTCTCGATGGCATCGGCCAGGTACTGACCGGCGGCTTCCGCCCGCTCGCGCGCCTCGGCCAGCAGGCGGTTGCTGGCGCGCAGCTCGTGGGTGGTCTGGTTGAGCGCCTGGGTGCGCTCGCGTACCTGCTCGGCGAGCAGCACGGCATGCTCGAAGGCGGCGTAGGGCGCGCTGCGCGGCAGGTTGCTGGCTTCGACGCGCTCGATCAGTGCCGCATTGATGCGCTTGAGCTTGGCGATCTCGCGTTCCAGCGCCTGCTCGCGCTCAGCGGGATCCATTGCTCCGGCGCAGCTGGCCGATGACGACGCCGGTGAAGGTCTGGTTGAGGTGCATGCCATTGCACTGCTCTCCGTAGGTGTTGAATCCCACCACGCGATAGTCGCGCAGCAGCGCCGAAGCGGCGTCGCCGATGCCGTCGGCCTCGATCTCCAGGCGTCGCAGGAAACAGTCGCAGCCGATCACCAGGCGCGGCGGCCCCAAGCGCTCGCGGATCTCATCCAGCGCCGCGCGAAGGTCGTCGAGTATGGGCGCGGCACGCATGGCCGTCAGCACGATGCCGTTCTCCACGGCGCAGTAGAAGCTCAGGCTGAGATCCTCGTTGACCCGCTGGATCGAGCGTACGTAGGCATGGTCGTGCAGACGCACCGCCAGCGGATGGCGGGCGAAGGTCTCCTCATCGAGCTCGTCGACCCGGCACCCCACCAGGCGCGCGTACTCTTCCGCGGCCGGTTCGGCATTGAGCTCGATGACCCGGCGATGCTCGCGGTCCGCCGCGGTGACCACCAGCTTGTCGTCGAGCGGGCGCAGGTGATGGGTGGTGAAGACCTCGAAATCGAGCGTGGTGTTGATCATGATCACCACGGCAGCACCGGTGCGAAAGCGTCCGTTGCCGTAGACATGGGTACCGGAAAGGCGGTTGTCGTCGCCAGCGCTGCCGCCGAAGTGCGGGATGCTGCCGAGCGCCGCATTGAGCGTCGCCAGCACGCGCTCCTCACTGGCCGAGAGGCCATCGAGCAGGGTCAGGGCGAAGGTATGCCCCTTGATCGGAGCGATGCCCGCCTGCCGACAGCGTTCGAGGAGACCGTCGGTGAGCTGCTGCGCGGCGAGCAGCGAGACCTGGTCCAGGTCGTCGAGCAGCGCATGGTCGAGGGCGAAATCGCGCTGATCGAAGCCGATGGCGGTAATGCCGCCACGACCGTAGCCGGCATCGGTGATCTCGCCGGCGGTGGTGCAACCGCACAGGGTCACGCCGCCGAAATGCTGCTCCATGGCCTGGCCGAGCGCCTCGAGGTCGTACTCCGCCGAGCAGAAGAACAGCACGCCGCCGAGACAAGGATGCAGCAGCCGGCTCGCCAGGTCCTGGGCGGCCATGTCGGGGTCGCGAGAGCCGCTGTGGGCAACCAGTACCGCCTCGTGGCGATCCGGGTTCGCGGTAACGTAGGGCGTGGGAAGTTCGATGTCCATGGGGCGCTCGCAGTGTATGGCCCCTCAAGTATAGGAAGCGCCCGGGCGCGGGGATATGCCACTTGGGTGGCGTCCTTGACGCCCAGTGGCATACCTAGGTAGTAGACGGCCTACCAGGACATGGTGACGCCCAGCGCCACGGTGTCGGTCTGCTCGACGTCACTGCCACCGTCCAGCGCGGTGATGTCGTGGCGATTGACCTCGCCGACCAGGGTCAAGTAGTCGTTGATGTCATGGAACAGCGCCAGGCCGCGCGTCTGGAACTCGAGCCCGCTCTGCTCGTCCTCGGTCTCGCCGAACGACAGCGCCACGCGGTTGGCACCGAAACGATAGCCGCCCTGCAGCAGGTAGCCGTCGCTGTCCACTTCGCGCAGCGCCGCATTGCCCACGTTGTTGGTGAAGAAGGCATTGATGCCTTTGGCATTGAACCCCGACGCGCTAAGCGTGAGGGGCCCCATGGCGGCCTGCACGCCATAGCCCAGACCGCGCGACGTCACCTCGTCCACATCGTCATCGCTGTTCTCGGACGTCTGGTACTGACCGTTCAGCCAGGTGTAGACATCGATACCCCCCAGCGTGGTTTCCCAGGTGAGCTCGGACTCGAAGCGCGGCGCTTCTTCGTAGCGGCGTCCCAGCGGGCTCTCGTCGGCGGTATGCACCGGGTCGAAGATACCCGCGGCCAGGCGCAGTCCACCGGCCTTGGGCGTACGATAGGTGATCTGGGCGGAGGGAAACGGATAGGGGTAGCCAGAGCCGATGTTGCCGAACGAGACGCCACCGAAATCCACCAGCCCCAGGGTGTCGCTGACCTGTCCATGACCGGACAGCAATTGGTCGAGGAAGATATTGGAACGGGCGAAAAGGCCGAAGTCCTTGCCCACCAGCACCTCGCCCCAGTCCCCCTCGATGGTACCGTAGAACTGACGCACATCGATGCCGGTCTCGGTACCGTTGTCGTCGCTGTCGTTGATGGTCACCCAGAAGGAGGAACGGGCCGCCAGCGTCAGCGCACCGACCTCCCGCGAGGCATTGAAGCCGATCCAGTTGGGCAAGAAGCCCATCTTGACCCGCGACTGGCGCCGGTCGAAGCGAGAGTCGGCCGCATCGACCTCGGTATTGACGTAGAAGGCATTGATGTAGCCATCGGCGCTGAAACGGGTGCTATCGCCCTCGAAGAGGGTGATCTCCGCCTGGGCGGTATGGGCAGCGGCGGCCAACACGGCGGCCAGGCCCAGCGACAATGGGGTTTGCATACGCATTTTGATTGTTCTCCCTTTTCCTTGCAGGACCACGGATTGCGGCCCCCGGGAGGGAGTATCCGGAGCGCTTTGCTTCACCTCCATGCCTCCTGGGAGGGAGGGATGACTGGCCTTGGTGGCTGATACCGAAGCCTTACGCCTCGGTACGCAAGCAGGACATTGGCGGCATGTCGCCCTATGGGTCAACTCCGCTGGAGAGCAGTTGGCTGAGCACGGCCCGCAGCTTGCCTGGGCGCAGCGGCTTGTTGAGATACGGCAGGCCAGCCGCGCGCAGGCGCTGCAGCCAGGCGTCGCTGCGCTCGGCGGTGAGAACGACCGCGGGCAGTCGTGGGTGATCCCAGTGCTCGCGCAGGCGCCACACCAGTTCGTCACCGGTCACCCCGTCATCCAGGTGCAGGTCTACCAGCAGGAGATCCGGCGGCGATACGGCGAGCGCTTCCTCGGCATCCACCGCCAGCGAACAGGTCATGCCCCAGCCTTCCAACAGCCCTTGCATGCTGGCCAGGATACTCGGCTCGTTGTCGACCACCAGCACCCGGTAGCCGCTCAGATCCGATTTGGGCAGCATAGCTGGCGCTGCCAAGCGTGGCTGGCAGCCCGGCGTGCCCAACGGTACGCGCACCGCGAAGCAGGAGCCCCGCCCGGGCCAGGAGCGTACCGTCACCTCATGCTCGAGTCGTGCGACGATGCGTTCGACGATGGCCAGGCCCAGCCCCACCCCCTTGCGGTCACGGGCGTGGCGCGATTCGACCTGGTGGAATTCGCGGAAGATCGCGTCGAGCTGATCCGCCGGGATCCCGGTGCCGCTGTCCCAGACCTCGACCCACAGCGCACCGCCGCGACGACGCGTCCCCAGCAGTACCCGGCCCTGGGGCGTATAGCGACAGGCATTGGAGAGCAGATTGCGCAATACCCTCGCCAGCAGGCGATAGTCGCTGACGACCCAGGCATCGGCAACGCAGTTACGCAGCGCGAGCCCCTGGCTGTCGGCCAGCGTGGTGAACTCCGCCGCCAGGGATTCGGTCAGTTCGCGCAGGGCGAAGGGTTCCAACTGCGGCTCGACACGGTCCTGATCGAGACGGGCGATATCCAGCAGGTCGGTCAGCAGCTCCTCGGCGCCCTCCAGCGATAGATGGATGCGCTGCGCCAGCTCCTGCACCTCGGTCTCCAGACGACGTTCGAGCAGGGTGGCGACCAGCAGGCGCGCGGCGTTCATCGGCTGCAGCAGGTCATGGCTGGCGGCGGCCAGGTAGCGATCCTTGCTGCGGTTGGCCTGCTCCGCGGCGTCACGCGCCTCGCGCAGCTCGACCTCGATGCGACGACGCTCGGCGATTTCCTGGCGCAGTTCGTCGTTGAGCCGTTCCAGCTCACGGGTACGGTCCTGGACGCGCGCCTCGAGTTGCTCGTTCAGTTGCTCGAGGCGACGCCTGGCCTGCTCGCGCTCGGTGATGTCGGCGACGAAGGCCTCCATCACCAGCTCGTCGTCCGCCGATGGCTTCTGTACCACCGTCATGGCCACCGGCACACTGCGCCCTCCCTCGCCGCGCAGGTGCGTCGTGTAGCCCACGACCCGACCTTCATCGAGCAGTCGCCGTTGCACCTCGCGGGCATCCGCGGGGTCGACGAACAGGGCCGCCAGGGTGGTACAGCGCGCCAGGGTGGTAGCAACATCGCCGTCGCCCAGCATGCATGCGAGTGCGGGGTTGGCGGCCCGCAGCCCGCCGTTCAGCGATGCCTGGAAGATGCCGTGCAGGGCATTCTCGAACAGCCACTTGTAGCGGTTGCGCTCTGCCTCGAGCTCTGACATGCGTGCCGTCAGCTCGGGGTAGTAGCTCTTGCGCGCCGACTGGCTGCCGAGACCGATCAACTCGCTGACCGAGAGTCCATCCGGGTCGGAAGGTTTCTTCAAACGGCCTCCCAAGGCGCTAGAGTGCCTCTTCGTAGACCACCGCCACGTCCCGCAGGCAGGAGCGCCGCGGGTTAGTGAGGATGCAAGGATCCTCCACGGCGTGTTCGGCCAAAAACGGCACGTCGCTGCTGCGCACTCCGGCGCTGCCCAGCGTTCCGGCGAGCCCTACCGCCCGCTTGAGTTCGACCAGATGAGCGATGAGCCGCTGCTTGATGCTCTGCTGAGATAGCCCGCGGCAATCGATGCCAAGCGTCTGCGCCACCCGAATGAAGCGCTCCGGAGCCGCCTCGAAGTTGAAGGCGACCACATGCTCGAGAAGCATCGAGTTGCACAGCCCGTGGGGCAGGTCGAGAAAACCGCCCAGGCTGTGCGACATGGCGTGTACCGCCCCCAGGATGGCATTCGAGAAGGCCAGCCCCGCCTGCATGCTGCCCAGCATCACCTGGGCTCGCAGCTCCCCGTCGTGTGGATTGTCCACCAGTGCCACGAGGTTGGCATTGATCAGGCGCATCGCCTCCAGCGCATGGCTGTCGGTCAACGGTCCGCTGCCGGTGGAGACGAAGGCCTCGATGGCGTGCACCAGCGCATCGACCCCGGTACAGGCGGTGAGGAACGGATCCATGGTCAGCGTGACCTGGGGATCGATCAGCGAGACGTCGGGCACGACCGACTTGCTGATTATCGAGAACTTCATGCGCCGCTGGGGATCGGAGATGATCGCGAACTGGGAAACGTCGGCCGAGGTGCCCGCCGTCGAAGGAATGAAGATCAGTGGCGGAATCGGCACGCGAATGGTGTCGACCCCCTCGAAGTCGAGAATGTGCCCGTCGTGGGCCACCACGATGCCGATGCCCTTGGCGCAGTCCATCGGGCTGCCACCGCCCACCGCGACGATGGCATCGCAGCCATAGTCGCGGTAGACGCGAGCCCCTGCCATGACCTCCTCGGCGCGCGGATTGGGCGACACCTGCAGGAAGCGATGACAAGGGATGCCGCAGGCGGCCAGATCGGCCTCGACCTCGGCGACCCAGCCGGCGGCCAGCACCCCCGGATCGGAAACCAGCAGGATGCGGTGCGCCCCGAAGGTCTGGGCGTAGTTGGCAACGGCATGACGAGAGCCGTCACCGAAGATGATTTCCGGAGCCACGAACTTGCGTAACTGGGCGATGCTGTTCGACATGGCGCCCGCACCTCGTTGTCGTTGTCATGGGTGTCATCGCTGAGAGTACCCGATGCCATCGGGCGCTTCCCTACATCCATGGTCTCAGCCTCATGCGCACCGGCAGAGTCGCATGACGACTCACTGGCGACAGAACACCCGCGACGCACGCACGCTGCGCTGGGTCAATTGCTCGACACGACGTTGATCGGCCTCTGCCTCGCGGCGAGCGGCCTCGACCAGGTGGTGGTCCGGCGACAGCGAGCAGACCGGATCGGTGGCGGTGGCGTCGCCGGTGAGCAGGTAGGCCTGGCAGCGGCAGCCGCCGACGTCCTGGTGGCGCTCGTCGCAGCTGCGGCAGGGTTCGCGCATCCAGCCGTCGCCGCGGTAGCGATTGAACGCGTCGCTGTCGTACCAGATCTCCCGGAGGCCCCGGTCGCGCACGTTGGGAAAACTCATCGGCAGCATGCGCGCGCTATGGCAGGGCAGCACCGCACCGTCGGGCGCCACGGTCATGAAGATCGCGCCCCAGCCGCCCATGCACGCCTTGGGCCGCTCGGCGTAGTAGTCGGGCACCACGAACAGCAAGCGCATGTCGCGGCCACGTTCGGCGAGACGCTCGCGCCAGCGTGCGGTGGTGGCCTCGGCCGTTTCGAGCTGCTCGCGGCTGGGCAGCAAGCCCTCGCGGTTGAGGTGGGCCCAGCCGTACATCTGGCAGTTGGCCAGCTCCACCGCGTCGGCGCCCAGCTCGTCGCACAGGGCGATGATCTCGTCGAGGCGGTCGATGTTGTGGCGGTGCAGCACCACGTTGAGCACCATGGGATAGCCGGCCGCCTTGACCGATCGGGCCATGGCCAATTTCTTGGCGTGGGCCTTGGGCGAGCCGGCCACCGCCGCGGCGACGTCGGGATCGGAGGCCTGCAGGCTGATCTGGATATGGTCGAGCCCGGCCGCGTGCAGCGCCTCGATGCGCGCCTCGTCGAGCCCCAGCCCGGAGGTGATCAGGTTGGTGTAGAAGCCCAGGCGGCGCGCCTCGGCCACCAGCGTCTCGAGGTCGCGCCGCACCAGCGGCTCGCCGCCGGAAAAGCCCATCTGCACGGCGCCCATGGCGCGGGCCTGGGTCAGGACATCGATCCACTCCTCGGTGGAGAGCTCCTCCTTCACCGCGGCGAAGTCGAGCGGGTTGGAGCAGTAGGCGCACTGCAGCGGGCAGCGGTAGGTCAGCTCGGCGAGCAGCCACAGCGGTTGACCGCTGCCGCTTGCCTCACCGGCCTGGGAGCGGGCGATCTCAGACATGGCGAATCCAGCCCTGTTGCATGGCGTCGACGCAGAAATCGATGACGTCCTGGGCGAGCTCTTCGCTCGACGCCTCGGGGTAGCGCCGGCTGAGCTCGTCGATCAGCGCGGCGACATCCCGTTCACCGTCGACCAATGAGAGGATCGCGCCGGCACTCTCGTTGAGCTGCACCATGCCCTCGGGATAGAGCAACACGTAGCGCTCCTGGGCCTGTTCCCACTGCAAACGCCAGCCGGGGCGTAGCGTCGGTACATCGCGTGCGTTCATGCCAGCCCCCGGTGGTACACGGCTTGGTCGGTGACGCTGTGGTAAGGCGGTCGCTCGAGCTGGTAGGCCAGGGTCATGGCATCGAGCATGCTCCACAATACGTCGAGCTTGAACTGCAGGATCTCCAGGGCGCGCTGCTGGGTTTCCACGCTGGTGCATACCGTCAGTGCCACCTCCAGCCCGTGCTCGACGTCACGCCGCGCCTCCTTCAGGCGCTTGCGGAAGTAGCCGTAGCCGGCCTCGTCGATCCAGGGGTAGTGGCCCGGCCAGGTGTCCAGCCGACTCTGATGTGCCAAGGGAGCGAACAGCTCGGTCAGCGACGAGATGGCCGCCTCCTGCCAGCTCGCCCGGCGCACGAAGTTGACGTAGGCGTCCACGGCAAACCGAACGCCCGGCAGCACATGCTGCTGGGACATCAGTTCTTCGCGGGACAACCCCACCGCTTCGCCCAGTGCCAGCCACGCCTCGATGCCGCCGGCGTCGTCATCACGACCGTCGTGGTCGAGCAGGCGCTGGATCCAGCGGCGGCGCGTGGCGGCATCGGGGCAGTTGGCCAGCAGCGCCGCGTCCTTCTGCGGAATCATCACCTGGTAGTAGAAGCGGTTGGCCACCCAGCCGCGAATCTGCTCCGGGGTGGCGCGCCCCTCGGCCATGTCGACCTGGTAGGGGTGGTGAATGTGGTAGTAGGCCCCCTTGGCCATCAGCGCCTGGCGGAAGGCCTCGGGCGACAGTGCAGCGGCGTTTGGTGTTTGAGCGACGTTCATCTCGCGCCCCCTTTGTGGTTGTTGGTAGAGGTCTGTGGCGAGGTGCTGGCCCGGTCGCTACAGGGTGAACTGCATGCCGTCATGGGCCACCTCGATGGCGTGCTGCGCGAGTACGGCGCGCTCGGCGGAGGTTTCGTCGAGGATGGGGTTGGTGTTGTTGATATGAATCAGAATGCGCCGTGTCGAAGCCGGCAAGGCATCGAGCTCTTCGATCATGCCACCCTCCCCGGCCAGCGCCAGATGACCCATTTCGCTTCCGGTGGCGTCGGTGATGCCAAGGCGTATCATCTCGTCGTCGTGCCACAGCGTGCCATCGACCAGCACGCAGTCGGCCTCGGCCATCAGCGCCCTTGCCGCGGCGCTCGGCTGCCCCAGGCCGGGGGCATAGAACAGCGTCTTGCCCGTCGACCGGTCGCGGAACAGCAGTCCCAGATTGTCGCCGGCCGCCGGTGCTCCGCGACGCGGCGAATAGGGTGGCGCATTGGAGTGCAGCGACAGGGCCGTGATGTCCAGCTGCGGGCAGCTTGGCACCTGGAAGGTGCAACTCGGCGCATCTTGGGTCATGGGAATCTCGTGCCAGGCCAGGCCACCGTTCCAGTGGGAGAGCATGGGAAACAGCGGGAACCCCTCGACCAGGTCGCCGTGAACGCTAGCGGTACACCAGACGTCCAGCGGGCAGCCCTCGCGCAGCGACAGCAGCCCGCTGACGTGATCGATCTGGGCATCCACCAGCAGCACCTCGGCGATGCCGCTGTCACGCAGGCCACGGGTCGGCCAGAGCGCCGGATGAGCATTGAGCTGCGCGCGGATATCGGGCGAGGCGTTGCACAGCAGCCAGCGCTCGCCGTCCATGCTGACGGCGATCGAGGATTGCGTTCTGGGGCGCAGGCCGGCGCGCCCCTGGCGCACCCCGCGGCAGTTGTCACAGTTGCAGTTCCACTGCGGAAAGCCGCCCCCGGCGGCCGAGCCGAGTATGAGCACCTGCATGACGTCTCCCCCCCCTCGAACAGAACGGGGCCATTCAGCCCCGTTCGCAGATGACATGATCCACAATCGAGATCAGCGATTGGCGATATACAAGGTGACCTCGAAACCGAGGCGCAGGTCGCGATAGCTGGGCTTGGTCCACATGGTGTCTCTCCTGTCGGCAGGGTGGGTGACAGCCGTGCCTTGCGGCAACGACTCGAACCCAGTAAAGCATTCAGGGAGAGTTCGGGGGGCAGTACTTTGGAGGGAGGCTGCCTCCTACATTGGCGTCAGTCGGGAAGTTGGGAGCGCACTCGCGGCAGGCGCGACGCAGACCAAGCCAGGTATCTGCGCGAGTCCCGGCTAGCGAGACTCCACGTGGGCATTCCGCCACTGCTCGAGTGCCTCGAGCGTGACGGGAATACCGGCCAGCAAGGCGCGGAGCTCGATACCCGCCTCGTGATGCTGCCCAGCATGGGCGTATCGCTCCAGGCGCTGGGCCATTGCGGCCAGCCGGCACCCGCCGACGCTGCCGGTCTCGCCCTTGATACGGTGTGCGCTTTCCTCCAATCGCGTCATGTCGCCGCACTCCCAGGCGGACCGAAGGTTGTCGATATGCTGCTGCAGTTGCTCGCGGTGGACACCGAACAGTGTATCGAGCGCCTCCGCGCCCAGTATTGCCCGCAAATCGACCAGCACGGCCTCATCCACGATACCGTCAGGCGAGTTCTCCTCCACAAGCAAAACCGGCAAGTCAGCCCTCGCTCGCCCGCCCAGGCCATGCCGAAGCGACGCCGCCAGTTCATCTCGCCGCAGCGGCTTGGTCAGGTAGTCGGTCATCCCCGCGGCCAGGCAGCGCTCGCGCTCGGCGCCCGGTCCGCCTGCGGTCATTGCCACGATCGGCACTCTGGCACTCCAGCCAGTGGCCGCCCGCAAGCGCCGGGTAGTTTCCAACCCATCCATGCCGGGCATCTGCACGTCCATGAAGATCAGATCGAAAGTCTCTCTGGCGGCCAGTGCCAGCGCCTTGCTACCGCTCTCCGCCACACGCACCTGGCAACCATGGCGCTCGAGGAGCGCTACCGCCACCTGCTGGTTCACCGGGTCGTCTTCCACCAGTAATACCCTGACACCTATCGCCGGCTCCAGCTTCGCCGGCTCGGGCGCTTCCGGCTCCTGTTCGTCGTGGGACGGCTCCAGCGGCAGCTCTAGCCAGAAACGGCTACCGCGGCCGAGATGGCTATCGACGCCGATGCTGCCCCCCATGGCCTCGGTCAGGCGTCGGCAGATGGCCAGCCCAAGCCCGGTACCGCCATAGCGCCTTGCCGTCGAGGCATCACCTTGCCGGAAGGGCTCGAAGAGCCACGCCTGCTTGTCCTCGGGTATGCCAGGGCCGGTATCGCAGACCGCCAGGCTCAGGCGTCCTTGCGCACTCACCTTGGCTTCGATACGGATCTCGCCCTGTTCGGTGAACTTGATGGCATTGGAAAGCAGGTTGAGCAGCACCTGGCGCAAGCGTGTCGGGTCGCCCATCAGCGGCTCGGGCAGGTCAGGCGACACATACGTGACCAGCTCCAGCCCCTTGGCCCTGGCGCGGGGGGTGAAGAGTTCGCAGGCATCCCTGATCAGCGCAGTCAGGCGGAAGGCGCGTCGCTCGAGTTCCAGCTTGCCCGATTCGATCTTGGAGAAGTCGAGAATGTCATTGATCAACTCGAGCAGACGCGCCGCGCTGACGTGCAGCGTGCGGGCATACTCGCGCGACTGTGCGTCGATCGGCTGGTCCAGGAGCAGATCGCTCATGCCTATGACGCCGTTGAGAGGCGTGCGAATCTCGTGGCTGACCGTGGCCAGGAATTCCGACTTCGCCTGGCTGGCGGCCTCGGCCCGACGGGCAGTGGTTTGCAGCTTGCGACTCAGAGATTCCAGCGAGCGGCGCGCCTGGGCATTGTCACGCGCCTCGCGTACCAGAAAGACGATCACCAGCATGGCGGCCAGGCTCATGGCAAGGATCAGCGCCAATAGCAGGGCGTAGAGGGTCTGCAGCACCTTGCGATCATGAGTCGCCGATTCGGCAAGATGGCCGTTGACGGCAATGATCAACTGCTCGGTCAGTCCCCCTACCCGCTCCAGCCGGTCGGACAAGACCCAGCGCTCTTCCTCTTCCAACTGCCCGATCTCTTCAAGCAGGCGATCCAGGTCATCGATACGCACGATCAGGTCGGACAGCAATCGGTCGGCCAGGGGCACCTGGGCGACCGCTCGGCTGATGTCGCCGCGCTGCAGCAGATTGACGCGGCTGTAGATCAGTTCGAAACGCAGCCTCACCGACGACAGGGAGCGCGCATTGGCCGCTTTCAAGGCCAGGTCGCTACGCAGTTGCGTAACGTCACGATCGAGTTTGTAGGCGTGCCAAGCCGCATCTTCGATCACGCTCTGGTGGAGCTGCTCCTGGCGCCAGGCTGCCAGCCCCACCACCACCAGAGCGGCCGTGAAGAAGATCAGCGCCGCCGCTGATACCAGCTTCAGGCGTAGCGGATAACGCAGCATGCGACGATGCCTCGCATCGGGCCAAGATTACGGGACATGGACGCTGCCCACATGCCACACCGAGCGGTGGCGAATGGTCTCGTTGAGCAACTCAGGGTGCTCATCGAAGGGGTAGAGGACGAACATAGGACCCAGATCACGCACGGCAATGGGCGCCCCATCACGTTTCATCGCCAGAATCACGCCGTACTGGTGAAAGTCGGCTACCGGCACCTCGGCTTCGTAATCGTTCAACGCCCGGATCCGCACATGCTCGCTGTCAACACCGGCCACTTCAAGCAGAGCCCGTAGCAATGGACCCTCGAATCGACCGACGCCCTCGGTCCAGGGCGTGCTCGTCTCGATCACGCCCTGGTCGAGCGCCATCAGCATCGCGCGGTCGAGGTGCAGCTCAGCTCCGACGTTGGGATGGTCGAGGTCGCCCGTGACCCTGAGCAGCACCTCGCCTTCCGGGGGAGGCAGGGACTCAGCCAGCGCGGCGGTCGTGATGCTGCACAGGAGTAGGCTAAGGGTCAGGACGGCGCGGCAGGGCCACAGGGCATGCATCGGTGGGGCTTCCGTATTCATGATGAAGCCCCAAGCCTACTCGAATCCCAAGAGAAGTTCAGTTCCTCAGCGGCAATGTCGAGCCGCAGGGGGCGATCCCCCTGCGGCCCCATCGTCACGGATTCCCGTCTCTCTGCTCACAGCGCACCAGATCCTCGTAGGCGTGCCAGCTGGCATGTCCCAGCACGGGCAGTATCAAGGCCAAGCCGATATAGAAGGTAAGCACGCCCACCAGGACGCATGCAGTCAGGATGAGGGCCCACAGCAGCATGGGACGAAAATTGCGTGCGACGGCACGTATACTGGCCTCGATGCCCTCCATGAAGGTCAGATCCTGATCCATCAGGGTCGGGATGGCGACCACACTGATCGTAAAGGCACCGAAAGCCAGCACGGCCCCCACCGCGGTTCCTACCGCTATCAGGCCAAGCCCGTCGGGGGTGGTCAACAGCGAAGCGTAGAGCTCCGTCGCCCCAGGCGCCTCGAAACCGAAGAAGAGCGCGAACAGCAGCGTGGCCAGGCGAATCCAGGCGAGGAAGAAGATCATCATCATCACGCCCATCATCGCCAACTGCCCGGCGTGCGGACGCCAAGCACTGAAGGCGTCACCCAGATGCGGAGCGCGGCCCTCCTCGATGGCACGACTGATACCGTAGGAACCGACCGCTACCAGCGGCCCCAGGAACATGAAGCCTGCCACCAGCGGCAGCAGCCAGTGCCACAGGCCAAGCACGATGGCACCCGCCGTGATGGCGATACTCAAACCGACCCAGAACATGCCGTAGGCGAGGCTGACGGCGGCGGCCTGGCGGAAATCCTCGAAACCGGCAAGCAACCAGGCCTTGGGCCTGTCCATGCCAATCGAGTTGATGATGATCTTGACGTTGGGAGTGGAGGGTTGTCCGGCGCTTCTTGCGGCTGCGTTCATTGTCGTACCCCGTCTGGTCGCCATGAGAAGGACGATGCGAGCGTTCTACCGGCCGGGAGGTCCGGATCACGTCTTGTTGTCTTAACGCAGTTTTAATGTAGTTGACCGAACGCAAGACTGCCGCGCGAAGTTGTCAACGCAACAGGTCGACCTGCTCAACTCATGCATGTCGTCCTCACATGAACGGGCACGCCAAAGGCGTGGTCCAACCAAGAACATGCTACTCAGGACCTGCCGATGAAACGGACTCTTCACCTGGCATCCTCGGCGCTGCTCGTTGCGCTATCGGGAGTTGCCCTCCCCTGCCTTGCCGAGGCCACCTCCTCCACCGAACGTACCGCCCTGATGGCCGACAGCTGTGCCAATTGTCACGGCACCGACGGACAGCTGATAGGCAGCGTACCGACGATTGCAGGGAGACCGGCGGCCGTTCTCGAAGCGCGGCTGCTCGCGTTCAAGCACGACGAAGCGAGCGATGCCACCATCATGGATCGCATCGCCAAGGGCTTCACCGACGACGAGCTGGCCGTACTGGCCGAGCATTTTTCCGCTATCGACCCGGAAGAAGCCGACGACACCGGGGATACCGAACCACAGCAGCAGGAGTGAGACGTACGCCATGACGCAGCATTCCCCACGTTCGGGCCTCGACCGGCGCCAGTTGATCAAGGGTCTTGGGGCCGCCTCGCTGCTGCCCCTGCTCGGCAGCGTGCCCCCTTTCACCATCGGCAATCAGCATGCCGGTCAGGTGGTCGTGGCGGGCGGAGGCTTTGGTGGCGCCACCGCCGCCAAGTATCTCAAACGGGCCAATCCCGCCATTGAAGTGATACTGGTAGAGCCCGCCGAGATCTTCCACACCTGTCCCGGCAGCAATCTGCACCTGGGCGGGTTACGCAGCATGGAGTCCATCGCCCAGGGCTATGACGAACTCAAGGATCACTATGGAGTTCGCGTGATCCATGCCAGCGTGGATGATGTCGACCCCACCGCCCATACGGCGAGACTGTCCACCGGTCGCGAGCTGAAATACGACCGTCTGATTCTCTCGCCGGGAATCGACTTCCGCTGGAGCGCGCTGGAGGGCTACGATGAGACAGCCGCCCAGCAGGTACCGCATGCATGGAAAGCCGGCGCCCAGACGGAGCTGCTGCGCTCCCAGTTACTGGCCATGGAAGAAGGCGGTACCTTCGTCATGGTCGTCCCGGCCAACCCTTACCGCTGCCCACCCGCCCCCTACGAGCGCGCCAGCCTGGTGGCCAGTTTCCTGGCCCGGTACAAGCCGAAAGCCAAGGTGCTGATTCTCGACGCCAAGGACAGCTTCTCCAAGCAGGCGCTGTTCCAGCAGGGGTGGGAGGAGCTTTATGGCGATCGCATCGAGTGGGTGGGGCATTCGGACGGCGGTCGCGCTATCCGGGTCGATGCCGCACGCCGGGAGGTCGAGACCGAGTCCGGCACCGTGCATCGGGCCGACGTGCTCAACGTGATACCGCCGCAGAAGGCCGGCACGATCGCCGAGCGTGCCGGCACGACCGACGACTCAGGCTGGGCACCAGTCAAGCCCGAGACTTTCGAGTCGCAGCACGTCGAGGATGTCTTCGTCATCGGCGACGCCGCCATTGCCGACCCGATGCCCAAGTCGGCCTTCTGTGCCAGCGCCCAGGCCAAGGTAGTGGCGGCAGCCGTTGCCGCCTCACTGGAGGCACGCCCGGCGCCGGAAGCGTACTGGACCCATGCCTGCTACAGCCTGATTGGTCCCGAGTATGCCGTCTCGGAGGCGGGCGTCTATCGCGTTCAGGACGGCGTCATTGCCGAGGTCGCAGGAGCCGGCGGCCTGAGTCCGCAGGATGCCTCCAGGACCACTCGCGCCCTGGAAGCCGAGTACGCCATCGGCTGGTACAACGCGATCTGCCAGGACACCTGGGGAACCAAGGCCTGATGTCCCGGCACGCCAGCTCAGCGCACGATCATCACCGACATCTTCGAGTGGTGCACTACGTGTTCGGCATTGGGTCCCAGCACGTAGTCGGCGAACTTGCGCTTGTTGTGCGAGGCCATGACGATCAGGTCGACCTGGAGCTTCTTGGCCGCCTTGACGATCGCCTCCCAAGGTGAGCCGTCGACGATCACCGACTGCACCTTGACGTCATCTGGCACATGCTCCTGGATGAAGCGATGCTGCGCCTGCGACAGGGCCTGGTGCGCCTTTTCCTCGAAATCGCTGGGGAAATAGGAACCGACCAGCGGCATGTGGTAATCCGGCAGCACCGTCACCACGTGCAACGAGGCACCGAAGGTACGGCACAGGGTCAGCGCCGTGGGCAGTGCCTTGGCCCAGGAGGCTTCCTCATTGAGGTCCACCGGCAACATTATCTTGTCGTACATCTTCTCCCCTCCTCAAGCTGCCTGGGCGGTCGACGGCTGCCGTTGGCGCCGCCGACGCTGCAACAGCACTACCAGGCCGAACACCAGGAAGCCCGGCAACCACATCCACTCCTTGGCCCAGCGATCCACCGGAGCCAACACCTCGACGATCTCCTGGTCGAAATCGAAGCCGAGATCTTCGGCCGTGCTGCCGAACTCGACGAAGTCGACGAGGGTTCGATCGTCTTCGGTCAACAGCTCGAGTCCCAGACGCTGCATGCGCTCTTCGGCAGTGTCGCCGCGGGGTACCGGTACCTGGATATAGGTGGTCATGGGCTCGCCGTAGGGGTTCAGGCCCTCGATCTGCACCCTGAGCTGGCTGTCTTCGTCGACATTGCCCAGGGCCTCGACGAACTGCTGCGGCGGCACCGACCGGTAGGGATCGTGAATGCGATCCATCCAGAAGCCGGGGCGGAACAGGGTGAAGGCCACCAGCAGCAGCAGCAGCGACTCGTACCAGCGACTGCGCACCAGGAAATAGCCCTGGGTGCCGGCGGCGAAGATGAGCATGGCGATCGTCGCGATGACAAAGATCACCATTCCCTGCAGCCAGTTGACCTCGATCAGCAGCAGGTCGGTATTGAAGATGAACAGGAACGGCAGCGCCGCGGTACGCAGGCTGTAGTAGAACGCCTGGAAGCCAGTGCGCAGCGGATCTCCCCCGGACACTGCGGCCGCGGCAAACGAGGCCAGCCCCACCGGTGGCGTCACGTCAGCCATGATGCCGAAGTAGAAGACGAACAGATGCACCGCGATCAGCGGCACGATCAAGCCATTCTGCTGGCCCAGTAACACGATGACGGGGGCCATCAGCGCCGACACCACGATGTAGTTGGCGGTGGTGGGCAGCCCCATGCCCAGGATCAGGCTGAGCAGGGCGGTAAACAGCAGGATCAGCAACAGGTTGCCCATGGCCAGGATCTCGACCACGTCGGCCAGTACCAGGCCCACGCCGGTTTGGGACACCGCCCCCACCACGATCCCCGCGGTCGCCGTAGCGATGCCGATGCCGATCATGTTGCGCGCACCGGCGATCAGCCCGTCCCACAGGTCGACGAAGCCCTCCTTGATGTCGGCAGCCAGGCGGCTACGGCCACGGAAAAAGGCGGTGATGGGCCGCTGGGTGAGCATGATGAAGATCATCAGCACGGTGGCCCAGAAGGCCGACAACCCCGGCGAGAGGCGCTCCACCATCAGGCACCAGACCAGCACCACCACCGGCAGGATGTAGTGCAGGCCAACCATGACCGTTGGCCGGGTCTGCGGCAGGTTGATCACCGGCGAGGCAGGGTCATCGAGTTCGAGCTCCGGATAGAATGAGCCAAGCTTGAGCAGGCCGACATAGACGACGGCCAGGATGATCCCCACTACCCAGGGCGTGGCATCGCCCAGCACCGGCTTGAGCCAACCGAGGCCATAGTACACGGCAAACGAGAGCCCCATGAGCAGCAGCAGGCCGGTCAGGAAGCCAATCGCCTTGTTGAGGAAGGGGCGCGCGGGATTGCTCGACGGCAAGCCCTTCATATTCGCCTTGAGCGCCTCGAGGTGGACGATGTAGATCAGTGCGATATAGGAGATCAGCGCCGGCAGGAAGGCATGCTTGATCACCTCCACATAGGAGATGCCGACGTATTCCACCATCAGGAAGGCCGCAGCCCCCATGACCGGCGGCATGATCTGGCCGTTCACCGAGGACGACACCTCCACCGCACCAGCCTTCTCGGCCGAGAAGCCGACCCGTTTCATCATCGGAATGGTGAAGGTACCGGTGGTCACGGTATTGGCGATGGATGAGCCGGAAATCAGCCCCGTCATGCCGGAGGCCACCACCGCGGCCTTGGCAGGCCCGCCCTTGTAGTGGCCGAGCAGCGAAAAGGCCACCTTGATGAAGTAGTTTCCTGCGCCCGCCTTGTCGAGCAGAGCCCCGAACAGCACGAACAGGAACACGAAACTGGTGGAGACGCCCAGGGCAATGCCGAATACGCCCTGAGTAGTCAGCCACTGGTGATTGATGAGCCCATAAAGGCTGACCCCACGGTGGGCCAGGATGCCCGGCATGTAGGGACCGAGCAAAGTATAGAGGATAAAGACCGAAGCCACGATCATCAGCGGTGGGCCGAGAGCGCGCCGGGTCGCTTCGAGCAGGACCAGTATACCGGTGATACCAACGATCACGTCCTGCAGGATGGGGGCGCCAGGTCGCTGGGCCAGTGCGTCGTAAAAAATGAAGATATACAGGCTGCAGAAGGCACCGACCAGGGCCAGTCCCCAGTCCGGCAGCGGAATGCGATCGCGCGGTGAGCGCTGGAACGCCGGATAGGCCAGGAAGGCCAGAAAAATGGCGAAGGCCAGGTGAATCGAGCGCGACTCGGTTGCGTTGAAGACACCGAAGCCGACCATGAAAGGCAGCGGCGAGGCGATCCAGAGCTGAAACAGCGACCAGGCGGCGGCAACGCCGACCAGCAGCCTGCCTGGCGCGCCGAGCGGCTTGCGAGCACCCGAGTCGCTCGAGGCCACCATATCCTCGAGATCCACCTCGGACTTTTGTGGATTTGTCTTTTCGTCAGTCATTACCGTCATGCCCCACGATCGCTGCAGCCCTCAAGGGCTTTGGTAGTCTGTGCAGGTCCAAACGGACGCGCGGACCCTTCAGGGTCCGCGCATCTCAGCAGAGGGACGCCTTACCCCTCAGTACCGGATCACTCGATCCAGCCACGCTCACGATAATAGCGAGCGGCACCGTCGTGCAGCGGTGCGGTCAGGCCGTCCGAGATCATTTCTTCTTCGCTGAGATTCTCGAACGCCGGGTGCAGGCGCTTGAAGCGATCGAAATTCTCGAACACCGCCTTCACGGTTTCGTAGACGATCTCTTCGTCCACTTCGGCTGAAGTCACGAAGGTGGCTGCAACGCCGAAGGTCTCGACGTCCTCGTCGTTGCCACGATACAGACCGCCGGGAATGACCGAACGGGTGTAGTAGGGATGCTCCTCGATGAGGGCATCGATCTCCTCGCCGGTCACCGGGACAAGGCGAGCGTCGATAGTGGTAGTCGCTTCCTGGATGGAGCCATTGGGATGTCCCACCACGTAGACCATGGCATCGATGTTGTTGTCGGCCAATGCCGCGGCCTGCTCGGCGGCATCGAGCTGAGAGGCCAGCGAGAAGGTGTCGGTGTCCCAACCCATCGCATCCATCACCACGTTCATGGTGTTGCGCTGGCCGGAGCCCGGGTTGCCGATGTTGACACGCTTGCCGGGGAAGTCGGTGAAGTGCTCGATGCCGGAGTCGGCGCGCGCGACCACGGTCAGCGGCTCGCCGTGCATGGTGAAGACGGCACGCATGTCTTCCCAAGCGCCGTCTGACTCGAAGTTGTCCTCGCCGTGGTAGGCGCGATACTGGACGTCGGATTGCACCACGCCCATGTCGAGCTCGCCGCTGCGCATGCCATTGACGTTGGCCACGGAGCCCCCCGTGGACGGGGCGTTACAGCGAATGTTGTGCTCGTCACTGCCGCGATTCACCATGCGGCAGACGGACTGGCCCACGACATAATAGACGCCCGTCTGGCCACCGGTACCGATGGTGATGAAGCGTTCCTGGGCCACGGCCGGCGCGGAGAACATGGCGGCGCCCAGGAGCGCTCCCGAAAAGGCTGCCGCGGAAAAAGCATGGCGTTTCATTAACACACCTCTTTGACGTTATTGGCGAGTCGTCATTGCTGACGAGCTGATCCCTGAGTTGCCAGTCGCTGACGCCACTGGCTGGCGGAAACAACCGCTCCTCTCTACTTTAGCGAAAAAAACGTCGGGATGATGGGTCTTTTTCCATTCGACTAAGTTTAGTCCGACTTTCCGTTAAGTGTGCGTTAATTCCTCATATGCATGCCCCATGAGCCCCTTAATCCTTCGCGCCGGCAAGCCCGCCGACTGGCGGAAGCAGGCGAGGCCGCTCGACGAAAGCTCTCAGGATGCCGTCATGATCAGCGCCTGCTTCTCCTCCTTCATCGCGGCGAAGCCGGCCTCGAAGAAGAACTCGCTCTCTCCCAGTGCCGGTTTCAGGTGATTGAGCCAGGTGGCGGCCTCGTCGTACCTGGCAAAGAACGGCTGCTGCACCCAGTCACTGTCACGGCCCTGGATGAAGCGCAGCACGAAGACCTTCTCGCCGCGGATCTCGGCCACACCCTGTATCTCGACCTTGCCCGGATCGGCGGACATCGACGGTCCGCGGGCGGTGCGCGCCAGCCCCGGCACCTGTTTCATCGCCTCACGGTAGATCTCCCAGGCGCGCACCAGCGGCACTTCGAAATAGTGGCGGGCGCCGGTATCGCGCTCCACGAACATGTAATAGGGGATCATGCCCAGGCGAACCTGGGTGGTCCACATGCGCGCCCACTGCTCGGCATCGTCGTTGATGTGCTTGAGCAGTGGCGCCTGGGTGCGGATTTCGGCCCCGGTGGCACGAATGCGGCGGATCGCCTCACGGCAGATGGGGGTGTCCATCTCCTTCCAGTGGTTGAAATGTGCCATGAAGGCCACATGCTTGCCGGCGACGGTCAGTTCACGAAACAGCGCCAGGATGTCTTCGGCATCCGGGTCGGTGACGAAGCGATAAGGCCAGAAGGTCAGGCTCTTGGAGCCGATGCGAATGTCCTGTACGTGGTCCAGCTCAGGCGCCATCAACCCTTCCAGATACATGCGCAGATGCTTGGCCTTCATCACCATCGGGTCGCCACCGGTCATCAACAGGTCGGTCACCTCGGTATGCTCGGCCAGGTAGCGGTGCAGGGAATCCGCCTCGCTGGAGGCGAACTTGAGATCCTTGTCGCCGACGAACTGCGCCCAGCGGAAGCAGAAGGTGCAATAGCTATGGCATACCTGTCCCTGGCTGGGGAAAAACAGCACGGTCTCGCGATACTTGTGCTGCATGCCGGGGAGCGGCTCGCCATCGAGCAATGGCAGATTGAGGTCCATCTGCCCCGCCGGGTGCGGATTGAGTTCGGCACGAATGCGCTCGATGACCGGCTTCATTTCGTCGGCGCCGGCGTCGCGGCGAACCAGTTCGGCAACCTCAGCGTAATGCTCGGGCAGCAGCATGCCGCGCTGGGGGAAAGTGAGCTGGAAGATGGGATCGGCCGGCACATCGTCCCAATCGATCAGCTCCTCGATGACGTATTCGTTGACACGAAACGGCAGCACCTGGCTGACCACCCGCATGTCGAAACGCAGGTCGTCAGGCAGACGCTGGATCGCCTCGATCTTGTCCAACTGGCGATGGGTATAGACCTTGAATTGGCGGGCCTCGATGGCCTCGACCCCAGCGTTGCCGAGATCGAGATTCACATGCTGGTTCATGTCTCCTCCTATTGTCGTGGGCCATGGCCGGCAACCCTGCATTGCGGCGCAGCAACGCCGACACGCCAAGCGGGAGTCGGCGAGCCGTGGCTTATCGGGGGGGAGCACATTGGTACCGCCTAGACAGGCGAGTTGCAAGTTTTCGCAGCCTTTTGCAACGAATGTCGCGGAAAATAGCAAAAACGTTACGCAGCGTCTCGTCCGGCCTCGTCTAGTCCTTACGCACCAGACGCCCCACCAGCCGCTGGAGGCGCGGCGCTCCGAGCAGGATGAGGGCAAAGGCTATCGGCCAGGCGATATAAAAGGCGCGCCACCAGCGTGCAAGAAACTCAGCATCGAGTCCGGTATTGACCCACGTGATGACGAAAGTCATCAGCGTCACCATGTAGATCGACATGAGCAGTGCAAAAGTCAGCGGCGCGTAGCGCGGAGCAATCGACATCGTTCGCCTCCGTCATAAGATTAATATAACCATATAACCGTAATGACATCGCTCAAATACGGCACGATGCCGCAGCTTCTCGCATGGCGGCGCGCCTTGGACATCGGCGCTTCATACCGCCACACTCAAGGCTCAGGCAAGAGGAGACCGCCCATGACAGGCCAACTGGAGTGCCGCCAGGGAGATATCGCCCGGCAGTCCGACATGGATGCCGTGGTCAATGCCGCCAACGCCGAACTGCGCCCCGGCGGGGGCGTGGCCGGCGCCCTGCACCGGATGGCCGGGCCGGAGCTGGAGCAGGCCTGCCGCCCGCTGGCGCCGATCGTGCCGGGCCAGGCGGTGCTCACCGAGGCCTTCGGCCTGCCCAACCGCTACGTCATCCACTGCCTGGGACCGGTATACGGCCGCGACACGCCGGAAGCGGAACTGCTCGCCGCCTGCTATCGCAACGCACTCGAGCTGGCCGAACGCCATGGGCTAGCCAGCGTTGCCTTCCCGGCCCTGTCGGCTGGCGCCTTCGGCTACCCCCTCGAGGAAGCGGCCCGGATCGCCCTCGCCACGGTTCGCGAGACGCTGCCGCGCTGCCCAGGCATTGAAAAGGTGCGCTTCGTGCTGTTCGATGCCGGCAGCACTCAGGTTTTCCAGCGCATCCTGGATCAGACGTTGTAGCCGAGTGTCCTCGGTAACCACAGCGCAATCTGCGGAAAGATCGCCACCAGCGCCAGGGCACTGGCCATGGCAAGTACGAACAGCAGTGCCCAGCCCAGGGTCTGCTCTAGACGGATCCTGGCAATCTCGGTGGTTACCATCAGGTTGACTGCTACCGGCGGGGTAAACTGGCCGATGGCGATGTTCATCGCCAGGAGAATGCCGAACCACACCGGGTTCCAGCCGAAGTGCTGCATCACGGGAATGAGGATCGGCATCATGATCAGATAGATCGAGATGGCATCGAGCAGCATCCCCGCCAGTAGCACCGCCAGCATGACCAGGATCAGCAGCAACGCGCCGTTGTCTGACAGGCCGATGACCCACTCCGCCAGGTGGCGGAAGGTTCCAAGCATGGTGCCGGCCCAGGCGAAGATGCCGGCCAGGGCGATGATCAGCATCACCACGCCGGAGATGACCGCCGCCTCGCCGAGCAGATTCCACAGATCGCGCAAGCCGATCTCACGGGTCAGCAACAGCCCCACCATGGCACCGTAAGCTACCGCCACCACGGCCGCCTCGGTCGGCGTGAACAGCCCCGAGCGCAGCCCGCCGAGGATCAGTACCGGAGCGAACAGCGCCGGCAGCGCCTGCTTGAAGGTCTCGCCCACTGCGAGGCGTTCAGCCCTCTCCCCGGGCGTGCCCCCCTCCCAGCCGTAGCGCCGGGAGACCACCAGCGCCGGCAGCAGTAATGCCAAGCCAGCCAGCACGCCGGGGAAGAGCCCGGCCGCGAACAGGGCCCGCAGGTCGACCCCGGGCACCACGATGGAGTAGAGAATCAACGCCACCGAGGGCGGGATCAGGATCGCCGTGGAGGCGGAAGCGGCGATCAGCGTGGCCGAAAAAGGCCTGGGGTAGCCCGCCTTGGTCATGCTCGGCAGCATCACCATGGCCACTGCCGCAGCATCCGCCGGACCGGAGCCGCTCATGCCGCCCATGATCATGCATACCAGTACCGCCACCAGGGCCAGGCCGCCGTGACGGGGACCGATCAGCGCCTGGGCGAAGCGCACCAGGCGCAGCGCCACCCCGGCTCGCTCGAAGATCAGGCCGGTGAGAATGAACAGCGGAATGGCAATCAACGGGTACTTGGCAATGCTGTTGTAGGTATTGGTACCGAGCGTGGCCAGCATTGCCGGCGAGAGGCCCGAGAGAATGCCCACCGCACCGGCCAGCGCCAGCGAAAAAGCCACCGGCACACCGGCGACCAGCAGCCCGGCGAAGGCCAGAATCATCCACAGGTCAGGGTTCATCGTCGAGCCTCCCGCGCAGGCGGTCGACGGTCTGCTGTACCAGCCGAACCAACATCGCCGTCGTCAACAGTGGCAGCCACGCCAAGTACCACCACTGGGGCAGACCGAGTCCCGGCGACAGCGATTCCCACTGGTACTCCTGCCAGGTCAACTTGGCGCCGTACCAGATGATCAAGCCCAGCACGACGGCGGTACACAAGCCCTGAAACAGGATCAGCACCCGGCGCGGCACGTCCGGCAGCGCACGCTCGAGCATCCCGATGCGGATATGGCCGTTTCGCCGCAGCGCTACCGAAGCGCCGGTGAAGGTCAACACCACCAGCAGAAACACCGAGAACTCCTCGGTAAAGGCCAGTGAGCCACCGGTCACGTAGCGCGTCACGACATTGCCCAGGCTGATCAGCGAAATGATCGCCAGCGCCAGTGCGCCCAGCCAGCGCTCCGGCCTGGCGTCGGGGGAGAATTTCATCGCAGCCTCGCGGTCACAGGCCCGGCGTCGTGGAAGACGCCGGGATCAGGCTTGTTGTACCACTAGGGTCTCAGCGCGACTCGATGGCCTCACGCGCGGCATCGACCAGTTCCTCGCCGATACGCGGGGTCCACTTTTCGTGCACGCTCTGGGTCGCGTTGACGAACGCCTGATGCTGCTCCTCGGTTAGCTCGGTGACCTCCACGCCGCGCTCTTGAATGGCGGCCAGACGCTCGCTCTCCTGCTCACGGGTCATGGCAATCTCCCACTCCCCCGCCTCGACGGCGGTCTCGCGCAGGATCGTGCGCTCCTCCTCCGAAAGCGTCTCCCAAACCTGTTGATTGACGGCGAAGACCAGCGGATCGTTCATGTAGTTCCACAGCGTCAGGTATTGCTGGCCAACCTGGTCGATACGCGCCACGTCGAACACCGAGAGCGGATTCTCCTGGCCATCCACGGCACCGGTGGTCAGCGCCGGCTTGGCATCGGCCCAGCTCATCTGGGTCGGGTCGGCACCGAGCGCGGTGAAGGTATCCTGGAACAGCGGCGAGCCGACCACGCGAATCTTCAGGCCATCGAGGTCAGCGGGCTCGTCGATCGGCCCGCGGGAGTTGGAGAGCTGGCGAAAGCCGTTCTCTCCCCAGGCTAGCGGGATCACACCGCGCGACTCGATGGCTTCGAAGATCATTTCGCCGGACGCACCGCTGGTCACGGCGTCCACGGCCGCTTCATCAGGCATGAAGAACGGCAACGAGAAGAGATTGAGTTCGGGAACCTGGGGCGACCAGTTGATGGTCGAGCCCACGGCCATGTCGATCAGCCCCGAACGCATGGCCGAGAACTCCCGTGTCTGGTCGCCGGCGACAAGCTGCGAGTTGGGGTAGACGCGCAGGGTGAGCTCTCCGCCGGTACGTTCCTCCACCAGTTCGGCCCACTTCTCCGCCGCTTGGCCCCAGGGGAACGCATCGGAGAGCACGGTGGAGACCGAGAGTTCACGCGCCTGGGCGGAGAGAGCAGCGGTCAGCACGGCGGCACCGGCAACGGCCGCGGCGATACGGGAGATACGGCTTGCTGATTTCATGGCGTGTCCTTGCGACTGAGGCCGGCTGCGATATCACCGGCCATGATTATCGTTCTGGCGGGCAGCGACGAATGTAACATCACGACTCGACATTCTACGATGTCACGCGTTGAATGGTAGCCCGTTAACGATATTGGCCGACGACGGGCACAAGACGCTACCCGGCCGAGCCAACGACATGAGGAACCACCGTGCCGCTGCGCGACCTGCTGCTTGGCCTAGCGATCGTGGCGATCTGGGCCTTGAACATCATCGTCATCAAGCTGGGCGTCACCGAGCTGCCGCCGCTGCTGCTGACGACCCTGCGTTTCATCCTGGTCGCCGTCCTGCTGGTGCCCTTTCATCCCGTGGCGCGCCACCAGCTGCCCTTCCTCGTGCTGATCTCGGCGACCTTCGGCACCCTGCACTTCGCCCTGCTGTTCATCGGCCTGGGACAGGCGGAGGCCGGCACCGGGGCACTGCTGGTGCAGATGGGCACCCCCTTTGCCACCCTGCTGGCGGTCATCTTCCTGGGCGAAAGACTGAGCGCCAAACGGCTGGCCGGCCTCGCGCTGTCGTTCGGCGGGGTGGTGGTACTCGCCGGTGGCCCCAGCCTACCTTCGCCGTTGCCCATGACATTGCTGCTGCTCAGCGCTTTCGGCTGGGCGGTCTCGCAGTTGCTGATCAAGAAAGGACCCAATCTCGCCCCCATGGCACTGGCGGGCTGGACGGCACTGTTCGCCGTGCCCCAGGTGGCGCTCGGCTCCTGGTGGTTCGAGCAGGATCAGGTGGGCGCCTTGTACACGGCTGGCTGGTTCGGCTGGGGCGCGGTGTTCTATACCGCGGTGATGTCGTCGATCGTCGCCTATGGGATGTGGTACGGCCTGCTGCGCCGTCATCCGGTGAGTCGACTGGCGCCACTGAGTCTACTGGTGCCGGCGGGCGCCGTGGTGCTTGGCATCGTACTGCTGGATGAGACCCTCAATGCGCACATCGCCGTTGGTGGGGCCATGGTCATCGCCGGAGTGGGGTTGATCGTGATTCGCTTCCGCGCGCTGCTAGGGCGTTGAGCGGCAACCGCCCTGTCGCCCGGACCAGACGATGCAGGCCCCCTCCTCGATCCCACGCGCCTCGAAGTAGCCGGCATTGACCTCCAGCGCGGCATGATAGTCGGCGCCGGCCACGGTGACCGGGCAATCATAGGGGTTGCTCGAGGTACAGGGCTGCATGGTGTGCATGGCGACGACAATTCCCTCGGCGTCGAGGAAGGCGATGTCCAGCGCAATACGGGTGCGGTACATCCAGAAGCCTGCCTGTGCTGACTGGGTCTCATCGTAGAGGAACAGCATGCCGCCATCCTCGGCGAGATGGTCCCGATCCATCAGCCCCCTGCGCCGTTCGGCTGCCGTACGTGCCAGCTCTACCTCCAACCGGTAGCTCTCATCCTCAACATGGATGACCAGTGGGGCACGCGGAAGCGCTGACGACACGTCGGCCCAGACCGGCGATTGCCAGGCCAGCAGCATCGTCAGCCCGACGACAGAAAGCATGCGCTTGGCAAGCATGACGTCACCCCCTGCTCAGGCTCATCCGGGCTCCCTCACCCTGCCCGAGGATCGCCATCAGGTCGATACGCGTCTCACGGATGGACAGGTCGAGCAATCCCTCGAGTGCCTGAAGATGCTCGTGGATGCTGCGCCTTGCGGCCTCGGCATCACCGCTGCGCAAATGGGCAAGCAGCGCCGGATGATCCTCAGCCAGGTAGCAGCTGGCGAGTCCCGCGCGCTTGTACAGGGCAATGACGATGGAAGTGCGCAGGATCAGGTCGGTGAGCATGGCGCCGAGCACGCGATTGGGTGAGTGCTCGGCGAGCAGATGATGGATGGCCAGCGAATGCTCGATGCGCGCCGGTTCGTCACCACGAGCATGGGCCTCGGCCTCACGTTCGACCAGCAGGGCGATCTCCTCCAGCAGCGTCGGAGTACTCCCCCCGGCCAGCAGTGCCGCCACCTCGCCTTCCACCAGGCGGCGGGCGGCGAAGGTCTCGCGGGTCTCTTCGATGCTGGGCGCGCGCACCCGGGCCACCTGATTGGGCTGCTGGCTGACGACATGGTCGGCAGCCAGCCGGGTCAGCGCCTTGCGCACCACCGAGCGGCTGACGCCGAAGATCTCGCCCAGCGCCACTTCCGGCAGGCGTGTACCCGGCGGCAGGCGCTGGGTCAACACGGCAGCACGCACCTTGTCGACGATGAAACGATCGCTGATCCGTCTCCCGGCGCGTGTCTCGGCGGCGATCTCGTCCTGCCAGGTCGTGCTCATGGGTCACCCTCGTCTCCCTCGTTCATGAGCTTACCTTCGCACGTTTCGCCTATCCTGGCCACACGAAAGCCAACCTTATGTATACAAAAATTCAGGTCCCGAAACTCAGGTCTCGGCGTGCCTCTCGGAGACGTCGAGTATCTTCAAGGTATTGGTACCGCCGTGGGCGTTCATGTGGTCGCCCCGGGTCAGGATGACATGATCGCCGGGTTCGGCAATGCCCTGTTCCACCAGCAGCGCCAGGGCCCGGTCGTTGAGCTCGCTGGCCGCCATCGCCGTGGTGTCGAACGGCAGCGAGACCACCCCGCGATAGAGCGCCATGCGGCGCTGGGCGATGGGGCTGTGGGCCAGCCCGACGATGGGCAGCCCCGAGCGGATGCGCGAGGCGATCAGCGGGGTATAGCCGGTGGAGGTCATGCAGGCGATGGCGGCCACCCCGGTGAGGTGGTTGGCGGCGTACATGGCGGAGAGTGCGATGGTCTCGTCGATGCGCGAGAAGCCCTCGTGGATGCGGTGGCCCGACTCCTGGGCGACGCGCTCGCGCTCGGCGCCGAGGCATACCCGGCGCATGGCCTCCAGGGTCTCCACCGGGTAGTCGCCGGCGGCGGTCTCGGCTGAGAGCATCACCGCGTCGGTGCCGTCGAGCACGGCGTTGGCGACGTCGAACACCTCGGCGCGGGTGGGCAGCGGCGAGGTAATCATCGACTCCATCATCTGCGTCGCGGTGATCACCGCGCGGTTGAGCGTGCGGGCGCGCTTGATGATGCGCTTCTGCATGCCGATCAGCTTCTCGTCGCCGATCTCCACGCCGAGGTCGCCGCGCGCCACCATCACCGCCTCGGAGGCCTCGATGATGCCGTTGAGCGTGGCGTCGTCGGCCACCGCCTCGGCGCGCTCGAGCTTGGCCACCAGGCCGATCTCGCGGCCCGCCTCGCCCAGCAGGCGCCGCGCCTCGTGCATGTCCTCGGCCGAGCGCGGGAAGGAGACGGCGAGATAATCCACGCCGATCTCGATGGCGGTCTCGAGGTCGGCCTTGTCCTTGTCGGTGAGCGCCGGGGCCGAGAGCCCGCCGCCCTGCTTGTTGATGCCCTTGTTGTTGGAGAGCTTGCCGCCGGTGACCACGGTGGTGTGGACCTGCTGGCCCTCGACCCGCTCCACCGTCAGTACCAGGCGGCCGTCGTCGAGCAGCAGGCGGTCGCCGGCGGTGACGTCGTCGGCCAGCTGGGTGTACTCGCAGCCGACGCGGCTGGCGTCGCCGGCCTCGGTGTCCATGCCCATGTCGAGGACGAAGGGCTGGCCCTCTTCGAGCACCACCGCGCCGTCGCGGAAGCGGGCGATGCGGATCTTGGGCCCCTGCAGGTCGCCCAGGGCGGCCACGCTCCTGCCCAGGCGCTCGGCGATCTGGCGCACGGCGATCAACCGGCGGCGGTGGTCGGCGGCGCTGCCGTGGGAGAAGTTGAGGCGCACCACGTCGACGCCGGTGCGGATCATTGCCTCCAGCACGCCCTCGCGGTCGCTGGCCGGCCCCAGGGTGGCGACGATCTTGGTACGGCGGATGGGGTCGTGAATGGGAGCGTGTGGCGGAAGCGTCATGGTGTCCTCGGCAAGACCAGAATGGCACGGAAGTCGTTGACATTGGTACGGGTCGGCCCGGTGACGATGAGTCGATCCAATGCCTGGAAGAAAGTATACGCGTCGTTGCGTGACAGGTAATCGGCGGGGTCGAGGCCTTGTTCCTTGGCGCGGGGCCAGTCGTCCGGCGAGAACAGCGCGCCGGCGTTGTCCTCGGAGCCATCGATGCCGTCGGTATCGATGGCCAGGGCATGGATGCCTGGAGCACCTTGCAGCGCTTCGAACAGCCCCAACAGGTACTCGACGTTGCGCCCGCCACGCCCGTCACCACGAACGGTGACGCTGGTCTCGCCGCCGGACAGGATCAGCAGTGGCGAAGCGATCTCATCGCGCGCCTCGAGTGCCATGCGCGCCTGGTCCCGCCCCAGTTCACGGGCCTCGCCCTCCAGGTCGTCGCCCAGCACACGTACCAGCACGCCTGCCTCCTCCGCCGCGTTCCTGGCGGCTTCCAGGGCGTCGCGGGCTCGCGCCAGGGTTACGCTGTCATCACGCTCAAACGCCTTGTCTTCGGGCGAGGGAGCAGAGCGATCCCGCTCGAGATGCTGGCGCACATGAGCAGGTATCGCTATCGCGTAGCGCTCGAGTACCGCCAAGGCATCGGCCGGGGTCGAACGATCCGGCAGGGTCGGCCCCGAGGCGATCTGGGTGGCCACATCGCCGGGAATGTCGGAAATCAGCCAGGTCACCACCTGGGCGGGATGTGCCGCCGCCGCGAGGCGACCGCCCTTGATCGCCGAAAGATGACGACGCACGGTGTTCATCTGCCCAATCGGCGCTCCGCAGCGCAGCAGCTCGCGGTTGATGGCCTGCTTGTCGGCAAGCGAAATGCCCTCGGCCGGCAGCGTCATCAGCGCCGAACCGCCGCCGGAGATCAGCGCGATCACGCGGTCGTCCTCACCCAGGTCCGTGACTGCCTCGAGCATGCGACGGGCCGCCTTTTCGCCCAGATCGTCAGGCATCGGGTGAGAGGCCTCCAGTACCTCGATCACGTCGCAGTCGGCACCGTGGCCATAGCGCGTGACCACCAGGCCGGTGAGCGGTGCGTTGGGACAGCGCGACTGCCAGGCGCGCTCCAGCGCCGCGGCCATGGAAGCGGCCGCCTTGCCGGCCCCCACCACCACGGTACGCCCCGCAGGCGGATCGGGAAGCAGGTCGGCGACCAGGGAATCGGGATGTACGGCGGTCACGGCCACATCGGCGAGCCGGCGCAGCCAGTCCGCCACGTCCCATTCAGGATCGAAGGATGGGAGTACAGAAGTCATTCTTGGCACACCTCGCAGGCGACAGGCTTCGACGTTAACAGCCGGAAGGGGCAGAAAAAAGCCCGACGGCGGGCGGGGTCCAGCCGGGGATCCCGCCGCCGGGTAAAGCCGTACAGGGTACGGCCGGTTGGCGAGCGCCGAACCGACGCCCGCCGGAGGGAAATTTGGCCTACCGTCTGCGCGACTGGCGGACCGAATAGCACCTCCTCGTTGGTGACTGTCAGCTACCTACCTCATGGCCGGCCAGCGACTCCAGCGCGCGCAGGATACCGGCGTGATCCCACTCCTCTCCGCCATGCGCGGCACAGGCCTGGAACAGCTGCTGGGCATTGGCGGTACCGGGCAGCGCCAGGTTGAGGCTGCGTGCCCCTTCGAGCGCCAGGTTGAGATCCTTCTGGTGCAGCTTGATCTTGAAGCCCGGGTCGAAGGTGCGCTTGAGCATGCGCTCACCGTGCACGTCGAGGATCTTCGACTGGGCCAGGCCGCCGAGCAGCGACTCGCGCACCTTGGCCACGTCGGCGCCCGCCTTCGAGGCGAACAGCAGGCCCTCGGCCACCGCCTCGATGGTGAGTGCCACCACGATCTGGTTGGCCACCTTGCAGGTCTGGCCGGCACCGTGGCCGCCGATGTGCGTGATGGTCTTGCCCATCACCTCGAGGAGCGGCTTGGCACGTGAAAAGCCCTCTTCGGTAGCGCCGACCATGATCGTCAGCGCCGCGTTGATGGCGCCGCCCTCGCCGCCGGAAACCGGCGCATCGACGTACTCACCGCCGGCTTCATGGATGCGCTTGGCGAAGCCCTGGGTGGCAATGGGCGCGATGGAGCTCATGTCGATGACCAGGGTGCCCGGCTTGAGCCCCTCGGCGACGCCGTCCTCGCCGAACAGCACCTGCTCGACGTCGGGGGTATCCGGCACCATGGTGATGACCACCTCGGCCTGCTCGGCCACGGCGCGGGGGCTGTCGAGCTCGCGCATGCCTTTCTCGGCCAAGGTGGCATCCAGCGTGCCGCGCTTGACGGTGATGAGTTCGTGGCCGGCATCCAGCAGATGCCCCGCCATGGGACGGCCCATGATGCCAAGGCCAATAAAACCGATCTTGCTCATGATGGTTCTCCTTTCAGCTTGTCTTTGACGTTTCAAACTACCCGACGGCTGTTGCAGACATCGTCGCCACTCGGGGCTGAGCCGTCGTCGGGCGGAAGGGGACCGGTCGAAGAGGAGGTCTTTTGCCATGGATGGCAAAAGTAGCGCCCAGGGATGGGTTCACAGCGCCTCCTCGCAGACCGGTCGCCGACGCCCCGCGCCCTGCTCCGTTGCCTGCTCCCGCTAGCCTCTATGACCGATCGAGCCAGCCCAGACCTTCTTGGGTTGTCGTGGCCGGCTTGTACTCGCAGCCGATCCAGCCGTCGTAGCCCAACCGGTCGAGGTGGGCGAACAGGAACGGGTAGTTGATCTCGCCGGTGCCCGGCTCGTGGCGCCCCGGGTTGTCGGCCAGCTGCACGTGGGCGATGCGCTCCAGGTGCTTCTCGATGGTCGGCGCCAGGTCGCCCTCCATGATCTGCATATGGTAGATGTCGTACTGCAGCTTGAGGTTATTGCTGCCCACCTCGTCGAAGATCGCCAGGGCCTGCTCGGTGCGGTTGAGGAAGAACCCGGGAATGTCGCGAGTATTGATCGGCTCTGCGAGCAGCAGGATGCCGGCGGCTTCGAGCTTCTCCGCAGCGTAGCGCAGGTTCTCCACCAGGGTGCGCCGCGCCTGCTCCAGGCTCACCCCCTGCGGCTGGATGCCGGCCAGGCAGTTGACCTGCTTGCAGCCGATCGCGGTGGCGTAGTCGATGGCCTTCTCCACACCGGCACGAAACTCCTCGACGCGATCCGGGTGGCAGGCGATGCCGCGCTCGCCGGCACCCCAGTCGCCCGCCGGCAGGTTGTGCAGCACCTGGGTAAGGCCGTGCTCGTCGAGACGCGCCTTGATCTCGGTGGCGGGGTAATCGTAGGGAAAGAGATATTCCACCCCCTTGAAGCCCGCCTCGGCGGCGGCCTTGAAGCGGTCGAGGAAATCCTCCTCGGTGAACAGCATGCTGAGGTTGGCGGCAAACTTGGGCATGTTGGGTCTCCCTCTATTTGTGTTGTCGAGTATGGAACGTTGCCGCGTCACCGTCCCCACGATGACGCAGCGCAAGGCGTTAGGTGAGCGCCGCGATCGAGGTCGGCGCATCCTCGCGGTTCTCGGCCAGCGCCTCGAATTCGTTGACGCCGTCGAGGTCGGTGCCCATGGCGATGTTGGTCACCCGCTCAAGAATCACCTCGACCACCACCGGTACCCGGTGCTCGGCCTTAAGCCGCTTGGCCTCTTCCAGCGCCGGGGCGATTTCCTCGGGCCGGGTGACGCGCAGCGCCTTGCAGCCCAGCCCCTCCGCCACCGAGACGTGATCGACGCCGTACTCGTTGATCTCGGGGCAGTTGATGTTTTCGAACGAGAGCTGCACGCAGTAGTCCATTTCGAAGCCGCGCTGGGCCTGACGGATCAACCCCAGGTAGGAGTTGTTCACCAGCACGTGGATATAGGGCAGCTTGAACTGGGCGCCGGCGGCGAGCTCCTCGACCATGAACTGGAAGTCGTAGTCGCCGGAAAGCGCCACCACCTCGGCGTCCGGGTCGGCCTTGCACACGCCCAGCGCGGCGGGAATGGTCCAGCCCAGCGGACCAGCCTGACCGCAGTTGATCCAGTGGCGCGGCTTGTAGACGTGCAGGAACTGGGCGCCGGCGATCTGCGACAGGCCGATGGTGCTGACGTAGCGGGTGTTCTTGCAGAACACCTTGTTCATCTCCTCGTAGACCCGCTGCGGCTTCACCGGCACGTCATCGAAGTGGGTCTTGCGCAGCAGGGTGCGCTTGCGCTCCTGGCAGGACTCGGCCCAGGCGCTGCGATTCTTGAGCGTGCCTGCCGCCTTGCGCTCGCGGGCCACCTCGACGAACAGCTCGAGAGCTGCCTTGGCGTCGGACACGATGCCGTAGTCGGGGCCGAAGATGCGACCGATCTGGGTCGGCTCGATGTCGACGTGGACGAACTTGCGCCCCTTGGTATAGGTCTCGAGGTTACCGGTATGGCGGTTGGCCCAGCGGTTACCGATACCCATCACGAAGTCGGACTCGAGCAGCGTGGCGTTACCGTAGCGATGTGAGGTCTGCAGTCCCACCATGCCGGCCATCAACGGATGGTCGTCGGCGATGCTGCCCCAACCCATCAGGGTGGGGATGACCGGCACGCCGGTAAGCTCGGCGAACTCGACCAGCAGTTCGCTGGCATCGGCATTGATGATGCCACCTCCGGCAACCAGCAGCGGACGCTCGGCTTCGTCGAGCATGGCCATGGCCTTCTCCACCTGGGCCCGTGAGGCGCAGGGCTTGTAGGCCGGCAGCGGTTCGTAGGTGTCCGGGTCGAACTCGATCTCGCTCATCTGCACGTCGATAGGCAGGTCGATCAGCACCGGGCCCGGGCGCGAGCTGCGCATCAGTTGGAAAGCCTGCTGGAAGGCGCGCGGCACCTGGGCCGGCTCCAGTACGGTCACCGCCCACTTGGTCACCGGCCCGGCGATGGCCTGGATGTCGACGGCCTGGAAGTCCTCCTTGTGCAGCTTGGCACGCGGCGCCTGGCCGGTGATGCACAGGATCGGGATGGAATCCGCGCTGGCCGAGTAGAGCCCGGTGATCATGTCGGTGCCGGCGGGGCCCGACGTGCCGATGCACACCCCGATATTACCGGCCTGGGTACGGGTATATCCCTCAGCCATGTGCGATGCCCCCTCGACGTGGCGGGCCAGCACATGGTCGACGCCACCGACCTTGCGCAGGGCAGCGTAGAACGGGTTGATGGCGGCACCGGGCACGCCGAAGGCAACGTCGATTCCCTCCTTGCGGAGCACGTGAACGGCGGCCTCTGCTGCTGTCATTCGAGCCATGACGGTTCCTCCCGTGAGTGGCGATCGGATTGTTTTTGGAAAATATTTCTGTATTACGAGATTAGGAGCCGACACGCACCGCGTCAACATTTTCTGGAAAATATTTTTATAAAATCAATAAGGCACAAAAAACCCAGGCCAAAACAGCAACCTGGGAAACTCTAGACCGAAAGCTTAGAGCGTGACGCGTATCGCCAGCGGGTACTCGTCGCAGTTATTGCCCTCGCCGCCGCGATCGACGACCAGGAACTCACCCTCCCGCTCCAGCACCGACTGGATGGCATGCCAGGTACCGGCGCGATAGTTGACACCCTGACGGCCATCGGTGACGAAGGCGCGAACCTCGGCCGGGTCGATGGTCTCGCCGGGTGGCGCCACCACGATCACGAAGCGCTCCTCGTGCAGCGGCATGAAGGCCTGGCTGCCTTGGGGGTGGCGCTCGAGGAAATCGAGCTCCAGCGGGATCGAGACCGGCTGGCTGACGAAGATGCTGATCAGCGCCCTCGCCTGCTCGCCCAGGGTCTCGACCCTGGCCAGGTCGTGGTAGCGCCGGGTACGCCCGGCGTTGATGTGAAAGTAGTCCGCCGTGCGCGTATCGATGACGTCGCCGAAGGGCGCGAAGGCCTCCGGCGTCAGCGGCTCGGCTTTGAGATCCAGCATGTCAGCCTCTCGTTTTTTCGGCAGTCGCCCATATCGCCGGGGCTGTTCCGGCGGCAGGCCTGCGAGGAAGCGCTGTGAACCCATCCCTGGGCGCTACTTTTGCCATCCCTGGCAAAAGACCTCCTCTTCGGCCTGCCCCCGGCGCCCCTCACGTCGCTGAGATTCGGAAAACTCGGTGATACTAATGCAAGTCCGCTACGCCTTAGCGAGCACCAAGCCGCAGCGCCGCGTGGCGGTTCACGTCCTTATAGAGCAGATAACGGAACGGCCCCGGCCCCCCGGCATAGCACGCCTGCGGGCAGAAGGCGCGCAGCCACATGAAGTCGCCGGCCTCGACCTCGACCCAGTCCTGATTGAGATGGTAGACCGCCTTGCCCTCGAGCACGTAGAGGCCGTGCTCCATGACGTGGGTCTCGTCGAAGGGGATCACCCCGCCGGGCTGGAAGGTGACGATGTTGACGTGCATGTCGTGGCGCACGTCGGCCGGATCGACGAAGCGAGTGGTGGCCCAGCGTCCCTCGGTATCGGGCATCTCGTTGGGCGCTATGTCGTTCTCGTTGGTGACGAACGCCTCGGGTACCTCGATGCCCTCGACGTACTCATAGGCTTTGCGCACCCAGTGGAAACGTACCGGCGCATCCGACTCGTTACGCAGCTGCCAGTGGCAGCCCGGCGGCAGGAAAGCGTAGCCGCCCGGAGTCATCTCATGGCGCTCGCCGGCAATGGTCAGGGTCATCTCGCCTTCGACCACGAACAGCACGCCTTCGGCGGCGGGGTCGAGTTCGGGACGCTCGCTGCCGCCACCCGGGCCCACTTCCATGATGTACTGCGAGAAGGTCTCGGCGAAGCCGGAGAGCGGACGCGCCAGCACCCACAGCCGGGTCTCCTCCCAGAACGGCAGGTTGCTGGTGACGATGTCGCGCATCACGCCCTTGGGAATGAAGGCGTAGGCTTCGGTGAACACTGCCCGGTCGGAGAGCAGCTGGGTCTGGGGCGGATGACCGCCGTGGGGGGCATAATAGGTGCGTTGGCTCATGAAAGTTCCTTAACGATGAAGTTGGCCAACCTTGTGGCACTCGGGGCTACCCCGGCGACAGACCTTTGAGAAGGCGCTGTGAACCCGTCCCTGGGCGCTACCTTCGCCATCCATGGCGAAGGACCTCCTCTCCGGCCTGCCCCGGCGCCCCGCATCAAGCAGTCCTGTCGGGATGCGGCGTTATCGACCCGGCGCCGGATGGTGCTCCATCCAGTGCCTGGCGATATCCACTCGGCGTGTCACCCACACCCGGTCGTGGGCCTCGATATGGTCGAGGAAGCGCTGCAGGGCGCGGAAGCGGCCGGGGCGACCGAGCAGCCGGCAGTGCATGCCCACCGAGAGCATCTTGGGCGCCTCCTCGCCTTCGGCATACAGCACGTCGAAGGCGTCGCGCAGGTAGGTGAAGAAGTGGTCGGCGGTATTGAAGCCCTGCGGCGCGGCGAAGCGCATGTCGTTGCTGTCCAGAGTGTAGGGAACGATCAGGTGGTCATGCTCGTTGCCCTGACTGTCCGCGGCACGGGTCCAGAACGGCAGGTCGTCGCCGTAGTTATCGCTGTCGTAGAGGAAGCCGCCCTCATCGAGTACCAGCCGGCGGGTATTGGGGCTGTCGCGTCCGGTGTACCACCCCTGCGGCTTCTCGCCGTAGAGACGCTGGAAGATCTCCATGGCGTGCTGCAGATGCTCGCGCTCGACGTGCTCCGGCACCTCCTGGTAATGGATCCAGCGGTAGCCGTGGCAAGCGATCTCGTGGCCCAGCTCCTTGAAGGCGTGGGCGACCTCGGGATGGCGCTCCAGCGCCATGGCCACCCCGAACACCGTCAGCGGCAGGCCACGACGCTCGAATTCCCGCAGGATGCGCCACACGCCCGCACGCGAGCCGTATTCGTAGATCGATTCCATGCTCAAGTGGCGGTCGGGAAAAGCCGGCGCGCCAATGATCTCGGAGAGGAACTGCTCGGAGCCGGCATCACCATGCAGGACGCAGTTCTCCCCACCCTCTTCATAGTTGAGCACGAACTGGACGGCGACCTTGGCTCGCCCCGGCCAGTTGGCATGAGGCGGATTGCGGCCATAGCCGATGAGATCACGGGGGTAGTCAGGGCCAACGCTCATGAGCACTTCCTCTTGTTTTTGCTGCTGTTGCGCGGCTCGGCATCGCTCTCAGCAGCCTCTCGCAACACCTAATGTATACAATAAATAAGATAGACTGTATCCCACGTAGCTGCAACCAAGCGCCGACTGTTCGTATGGTCTTTCACAGCACTTGGGTCACGCCTGCAAGATGCGCTCGCTTCTCCTTGTGCAGGCGATGGTAGAACGCACTCGCACTTTGTATACAAAAAATACCCCCACTTGCAACTGTGCTTCAAGTCCAGCTGCCCCCTGACTCTCATTCTCGCTTTCTTGCGGCTCAGACCGGGCAGGAGCGCACAGAAAATCCAACAAATTGTATACATTTGCATAGATAAATAGTCGCCACTCAATCCTTTATTATCGCAACTTCGACCTAAGTCTAGGTACAAGAAACCTCCCCCATCAAGAAAAATAAATCCTAAGTTATTGAATAAAATTGATTTTTTCAGGATCAGCCAGATGGAACGAAGTACTTGCGCCCGGTGCTTGCAGCGCCTATTTTGTGTACAAAGAGATTTTTTATTGTTCACATGAAGACTTCGGAGTTCGCATGCGCCTACGCATCATCAATCCCAACACCACGGTCGCCATGACCCGAAAGATCGGTGAAGCGGCACGGCGCGTTGCCGCCGCCGATACCACCATCGTGGCGACACAGCCGGCGGACGGCCCGGTGTCGATCGAGAGCCACTTCGACGAGGCCATCAGCGCGGTTGGCGTGGCGGAAGAAGTGCTGGCCGGAGAAAGGGATAGCACCGATGCCTACGTGATTGCCTGTTTCGGTGACCCGGGCCTGCTGGCGGCGCGCGAGCTGACCCGCGCCCCGGTAATCGGTATCGCCGAAGCGGCTTTCCACGCCGCCACCCTGATCAGCACGCGGTTCTCGGTGGTGACCACCCTCTCGCGCACCGGCATCATCGCCGAACACCTGCTGGAGCAGTACGGGTTTCGCCACCATTGTCGCCGTGTCCGCGCCGCGGAGATTCCCGTGCTGGACCTTGAGGAGAACGGTTCGGCGGCGCTTTCGCGCATCGTCGAGGAGTGCCGCCGGGCGCGCGACGAGGATGGCATCGGCGCCATCGTGTTGGGTTGCGGCGGCATGGCCGACCTGACCGACACCATTTCGCGCGAGGTCGGCCTGCCGGTGATCGAGGGCGTCACGGCCGCGGTCAAGCTGGCCGAGGCCCTCGTCGGCCTGGGACTCGGCACCAGCAAGCATGGCGACCTGGCGTTCCCGCGCCCCAAACCCTTCACAGGTCGCTTCGAGAGGTACTCGAACCTGACGCCGGAACACTGAGATTCCCTGACCAACAACGACATTCATAACAACATGCCTTGAGCACGTCTCGCCACAGAGCCCGAGAGCAGCAGCGGGCACAACCACAACACAGAGCAACGACTCGCGAGGACAGACCCATGCAACATACCAACCCACACAGCACGGCGGCCGACCCTGCCTCCTTGGCTGCCTCCGAGCCCGGCGCCTCCAAAGCGCTTGGCGAGGAGTCGCTGGCGCCCCAGAAGACCCGCATCATGGGGCGTACCTCCTACTTCCTGGCATGGTTCGGTGGCTGCGTGTCGATCGGTACGTTCGCCATGGGCTCCAGCGTGGTCGGCACCCTCAACCTGATCCAGGCAACCCTGGCCATCGCCATTGGCTGCTTCGTGATCGGCATCGCGCTGGCGATCAATGGTGCCGCCGGCTACAAGTACGGCATTCCCTTCATGGTGCAGGCACGCAGCGCCTTCGGCTTTGCCGGCACTAGGCTGCCCGGCCTGGTCCGGGCGGTGCCCGCGGTGGTGTGGTACGGCTTTCAGAGCTGGATCGGCGCCGGGGCGCTGAACATGGTCTCGGCGACCCTGTTCGGCTTCGACAACCTGGTGTTCTACTTCATCACCTTCCAGTTCCTGCAGATCGGCCTGTCGGTGATGGGCTTCCAGGGCATCAAGTGGCTGGAGAATATCGGCAGCGCCTTCATTCTCGCCTCGCTGACCTACATGTTCTATGCCACGGTGCAGCGCTACGGTGACGAACTTTCGGCCAGCCTGCTGACCATGGAAGGCTCATGGGGCATGCCGTTCTGGGGCGCCACCATGCTGTTCCTGGGCATCTACAGCACCATGATGCTCAACGTCAGCGACTACTCACGGGAGCACAAGCACGGTACCGGGCCAGGCATCCTGACTACCATCTATGCCATGTCCATTCTTCCCTGCACGCTGTTCATGGGTCTGATTGGCTACATGGTCTCCGAAGCCACCGGCACGGCCGACCCGATCCAGGTGTTCGCCAATGCCGTGGACAACACGCCGCTGCTGATGACCACGCTGCTGTTCATCGCCTTCGCCCAGGTCACTACCAACGTGCTCAACAACGTGGTGCCGCCGACCTATGTGCTGATGGATGTGTTCAAGCTGAAATTCTCCACTTCCACGGTCATCGTCGGCCTGCTGGCCTTCGCCACCTTCCCCTGGAAGCTGGTGCAGCCCGATTCCGCCGCCGGCCTGCAGCTGTTCGTGCAGACCTATTCCGCCTTCCTCGGCCCGATCTTTGCCATCCTGGTGGTCGACTATTATCTGATCCGCCGCCGTACCCTCGATCTCGGCAAGCTCTACGACGAGAACGGCCCCTACCAGGGTGTCAACAAAGCGGCGCTGGTCGCCACCGCTGTGGGCATCGTCGCGGCGTTGTCCTTCTCCGCCGTCTCCTGGTACGCCAGCCTGGTCCCGGCAGGCCTGACCTACTATCTGCTGATGAAGCACTGGGCCCCCTGCCAGCGCTTCCGCCAGTAGTTCCGCGCGCCCCTGCTTCGCCCTCCCGCTCATGGCGGGGGGGCGAACCTGCCTAATAACGACAATGGTGACGACGATGCAAGACAACGAGCTGAACATTCAGAACATCGATCCCACGCTATATAACGAGGACCTGGCCCCGCTGAAACACAAGGATCGCAGCTGGGGCGCCTTCGAGATCTTCAACGTCTGGTCCAACGACATTCAGAGCCTGTTCGGCTACACCCTGGCCGCCTCGCTGTTCCTGACCTATGGGCTCAACGGCTGGGCGGTCATGGCGGCGATCATCCTGGCAGGCTTCATCGTCATGTATCTGGTCAACCTCACCGGCAAGCCCAGCGTGAAGTACGGCATTCCCTTTCCGGTCATGGTCCGTGCCAGCATGGGCGTGCGCGGCGCCAACCTGCCGGCCATGCTGCGCGCCATCATCGGCATCTTCTGGTACGGCGTGCAGACCTACTTCGCCTCCACCGCGGTGGCACTGTTGATTACGGCATTCGTCGGTGCCGGCGATGGCAGCACCTTCCTCGGCCTCTCCGGCGTCGCCTGGGTCTCGTTCGTGATCGTCTGGCTGTTCCAGATCGCGATCTTCTGGTCCGGCATCGAGCGCATCAAGCACTTCCTCAACTGGGCGGGACCGCTGGTCTACGTGGTGATGGTGGCGCTGATGATCGTGGTCTGGTACCAGGCCGGCGACGAGCTGCTGCCCGCCATCGACACCATCTTCAGTGCCGATGGCGAGCGCAGCGGCAGCTCGGTGGCGGCCTTCCTGGCCATCGTCGGCACCATGGTGGCCTACTTCGCCGCGGTGGTGATCAACTTCGGCGACTTCACTCGCTTCGTCAGGACCGAGCGCCAGATGAAGCTCGGCAACCTGCTGGGACTGCCGCTCAATGTGGCCTTCTTCTCCTTCATCGCGCTGATCATTACCGCCGGTACCCTGGTACTTTTCGGCGAGGCACTGACCAACCCTGCGGATATCGTCGAGCGGGTCGATTCGCTGCCGCTGACCATCATCGCTGCGTTGACCTTCTTCGCCGCCACCGTCGGCATCAACCTGGTCGCCAACTTCATTCCGCCGGCCTATGATCTGGCCAATCTGTTCCCCAGCAAGATCAGTTTCAAGGTGGGCGGTCTGATCACTGCCATCGTGGCCTTCTTCGTCGGTGCGCTGTGGGTCTCGCTGATCAGCCAGATCGGCGTGCCCGGCTTCGTCAATGCGCTTGGCGCCGTCGTGGCCCCCTTCTACGGCATCATCGTGGTGGACTACTATCTGGTAAAGCGTCAGCACCTCGACATGCAGCAGCTGTTCTCCTCCGAGCCGGGCAGCGCCTACTACTACGTGAAGGGTTGGAACTCACGTGCCCTCGCGGCGTTCGGCGGCGCCGCGCTGTTCTCGGTATCCACCGTTGTCGTGCCGGCACTCTCCGGCCTTGGCGGCTACGGCTGGATGATGGGCGCCGCGCTCGGCGGCCTGTTCTATTACGGGCTGATGGCCAGCCATCGCCCCATCACGGCCACTCCCGCGGCCTGACAGGCTCGGCTTCCACACGCCCCGGCGATAGCTGGGGCGCACTACAAACGATAGCCGATGGGGGTAACCGCAACGAGAACCGCCGAAGGCAGAAGCTTCGGCGGTTCTCGTTGCGTATCGAAGGTAGCAGCGCCGCTCAGGCGCCGAAGATACGCTGCAGGTCCGGCGTGTCTTCCTCTTCCTCGACGATGGAGAGCGAGGCTTCGATGGCCTTGAGGTGTCGACTCATGAAGGCGGCAGCACGCTCGCCGTTGCCGGCGTCCAGATAACCGATCAGGTCGTCGTGATCATGGGATTCGCAGCCCAGGTGCCCCGAGCTGCCGTAGACAGCGAGAATCAGCGACGAACGTGAACAGAGCTGGCCGACGAAAGACGCCAGGGTGGCATTGCCGGAAAGCTGGGCGATACGTTCGTGGAAGGCGGCGGAAAGCTTGATCGCACGGCTCTGCTCACCCGACTTGAGCGCCTCGCGCTCGCGTCGGGCCATGTCACGCAGTTCGCGCACGTTCTCGGCGGTGATGCGACGAGCCACTTCGGGCATCAGTCCGCATTCCACCATCTGGCGCGCGTCGAAGACATCCTTGGCCTCGTCGGCGGTCGGACGGGTGACGCTGGCTCCGCGCCGCGGCGTCAGGGTGACCAACTGCTCCAGGGCCAGGCGCTGAAGAATCTTGCGAATGCCGGTGCGGCTGATGCCGAACACCTCGGCCAGGGCATCCTCGCGCAGGCGCGCTCCGGGGCGCAGGCGGTGCTCGATGATGGCATCGCTGATCGTGCGATAGATCGCCTCGTGGCGCTCCGCCCCATCGCCGTTCTTGCCCAGGCGCCGAGGCTTGGCCTTGCTCGAATCGCCCGCCTCGGCCAGGCTCTGCCGCTGGTTCATGGTCGCCCTCCTCGCATACCGTCACTGCCAATCATTGTATACGTCTTCCGCCAACTATCGAACCAGAAGCCCCCAGCACCGTCGACAAGCGGGCTGGGGGCCAGCGGATCAGCCAACGCGGTCTACTCCGACCAGGCGGCGATCGCGTCGCGCTCCTCGTCGGTCATTCCGGTCATATTGCCAAGTGGCATGTACTTGCTGGCCACGACCTCCTGGATCTTCTCGCGATGCCCCTCGATCTGCGCCGTGGTGTCGTAGATCACCCCTGCCGGCGCCGAACCGAAGCCCGCCTGGGTCGGGCTGGCCGAATGGCAGGCGACGCAGCGTGACTCGATGATGGCCTCGACCTCAGCCAAACTCGGCCCCTCGCTGCTTGCAGCCCCCTCAGACGCACTGTTGGCCGGCATGCCGATCCAGAAGGCCACGGCGATCAGCGCCGCACCGGCCACCGGGTAAGCGGGCTGGATCTTGCCGGCGTGCATCAGCACGAAGAACTGGCGAATCAGCGCACCGGCGAAGATGAACAGTGACATCAGCACCCAGGCGTATTCGTGGTTGTACACGAAGGAGTAGTGGTTGCTGATCATCAGCAGCACGACCGGCAGGGTGAAGTAGGTGTTGTGCACCGAGCGCTGCTTGCCGCGCTTGCCGTCCAGCGGATTGGGCGCCTCGCCCGCCTTCATGGCCTTCACCATGCGCCGCTGGCCGGGAATGATCCAGAAGAAGACGTTGGCCGACATGGCGGTGGCCATGACGGCACCGGTGAGCAGGAAGGCGGCACGACCGGAGAACAGGTGCACGCTGAGGTAGGACACCACGACCATCAGCACGGCGACCGCCAGGCTCAGGATCCCGTCGCGATCCATGTTGGGACTGATGCGCTTGCACATCTCGTTGTAGACGACCCAGCCCCCCAGCAGGAATGCCAGCGCCAGTATGTTGGCCTGCCAGCCGCTCAAGTCGGCGGCCCACGCCCAGTCGCTGTTGGGGTTGACCAGGTAGAAGCCCGGGTTGGCCATGTACAGCAGCACGAACAGGGCGAAGCCGGAAAGCCAGGTGGTATAGGCCTTCCAGAACGACCAGTGCAGGTCTTCCGGCAGTTTGGCGGGCGCCGTGGCGTACTTCTGGTTGTGATAGAAGCCGCCGCCATGCACGGCCCACATCTCCCCGAATACGCCCTTGTCGCGATCCTCGGCTGCCTTGGGCTTACGCAGGCCGTTGTCCAGCATCACGAAGTATATCGACTCGCCGATCCAGGCAATTGCCGCGATGACGTGAAGCCAGCGCAGCATGAAATTGACGAACTCCAGTAGGTAAGCTTGCATCTGAGGGGTCTCGATCGGTGTTGTTGTTCAGTGGCCCGGGGCCAACGCAGCGACTCTCAAGGCGAAGAGATGCCCTTTCCTAGCTGCCGCGGTAGGTGGAATAACCATACGGGGAGAGCAACAGCGGCACATGGTAGTGCTGCGAATCGTCGGCCACGCCAAAGCGCAGCGGGATGACGTCGAGGAAGCGCGGTTCGTCCGCCTGGATGCCCTGCTGGCGCAGGTAGTCACCGGCATGGAAGACCAGTTCGTATTCGCCGGCCTTGAAGTCGTCCCCTTCCAGGATGGGCGCATCGCAGCGGCCATCGTCGTTGGTCGTGACCGTCTTGAGCGGAGTGCGCTGCGCCCCCTCCAGGCGATAGACCTCAATGCGAATGCCTTCTCCGGGGCGGCCCTGGGCGGTATCCAATACGTGCGTGGTCAGTCGTCCCATTTCGTTACTCCCATCGTTAGCCCGGTAGCTGCCGGCTCCGGGTCGAGCCAATACCTGGCGGGCTTGAGCCCGCCCCTCTATCATGAAGACAGTTTTAGCTTGTTATATGGTACATTTCAAAGATTTTTTGTATACACTTTGAGTATGACACGCTACGAGCACTCTCTTGCAGCCCGACCAAGGAGGATCACGATGAACGATAAGAAACTGACGCCACGCCCCAGCACGCTCGACCGCGATGACTTCGTCACCAGCTTCGGCGACATCTACGAGCACTCACCCTGGGTGGCGGAATTGACCTGGGAACGCGGCCTGACGGATCAGCACGACACGCCGTCCGGCCTCGCCGATGCCATGGGCACAACGCTGCGCAGCGCCACGCCGGAGCGTCAGCTCGAGGTGATTCGCGCCCACCCCGACCTGGCCGGCAAGGCCGCCATTGCCGGTGAACTGACCGACGACTCCACGCGCGAGCAGGCCGGCGCCGGGCTCGATCAGTGCACCCCCGAGGAAATGGCTCGCTTCGAGCGCCTCAATGCTGCGTACAAGGACAAGTTCGGCTTTCCCTTCGTCATGGCCGTGAAGGGCAGCGACCGGCATGCCATTCTCGCGGCCTTCGTGACCCGCCTGGAAAATTCCCCCGAAGAAGAGCGCCGCACCGCCATCGAGCAGATCAACCGCATCGCCCGCTTCCGGCTCGACGACCGCGCGCGCTGACCCTCACCATGACGCCAAGACCCGTGGGGCTTCACCGCGGGTCGTGGTGTGTACGAAGTACCGCTCGCCAGCCCTCCCGAGCTGCGCCGGTGCTGCCGGACCGTCACAGCGTTAGGTACGAGTCAGCCAATCAACCAGCCGGCTGAGTGGTGAGATCCGGCAGGGCGGCACCGGCGAGGCCATGTGATGATGAGGGGGGAGCCGCATCCCCGTGGTCATGCGCTCGCGACGAATCTTGCTCGCCAAGCCGGAAGCGCTCAACGGCCGTCTGCAGATCGCCAGCCACGCCGCTCAGCTGATTGGCCGCCTCACTGGCCTGCAACACCATGGCGGCATTCTGCTGCGTCGTGTCGTCCATGTCGGACACAGCGCGATTGATCTCGTCGATGCCGGCTTCCTGCTCGCGCGAGGCATGGGCGATCTCTCCCATCAACCGGTTAACCTCGTGGATCGACTGCCGGATGGCCTCCACGGCTTCGCCGGCCTTGTCGGCGCTCGCCGTCCCCGCCCGGGTCTGCTCGACGGAATGCACGATCAGCGATCGAATTTCGGCGGAGGCGTCCGCACTGCGGGTGGCCAATTTCCTCACTTCATTGGCGACGACGGCAAAGCCTCGCCCGTGCTCACCCGCACGTGCCGCCTCGACCGAGGCGTTAAGGGCGAGAATATTGGTTTGGAAGGCGATCTGGTCAATCAGGCCGATGATGTCGGTAATGCGCTCCGCCCCTTCGCGAACCTGATGCATCTGCTCGACGAGACCGGCCACGATACTCCCGCCCTCCTCGGCCTGACCGGCGGCGCGCTCCGCCATCTGGCTCGCATCGGCGGCATTCTGGCTGTTGCTTCTCACCGTCGCCGTAATCTCCTCCATACTCGAGGCGGTCTCGGTCAGCGCAGCGGCCTGGCGCTCGGTGCGCGCCGAGAGGTCGCGATTGGCACTGACGATTCGGGATGCACCGGCATACACCTCGCCACTGCTATCCCGCATCCGTGAGACCGTGTCGCGAAGTGCGGCCTGCATGTCGTCGAGAGCGGAGAGTAGCTTGCCGATCTCGTTACTCCCCCGGCGCTCGACCACTTCGGCCAGGTTACCCTGGGCCATCTGCTGGAAATGTTCGATGACCCGCTCGAGCGGACGGATGAGGTGCTGGGTCACGCCCCAGAAGACGACCACGATCATGACGATCACACCGATGAAGACGACTATGATGGCCTTGCGCGTGACATCGACCACCCAGCCGAAGTCGCTGGCCCGTGCGGCCCCCTCCGCCTCAGCTGTACGAAAAAACCCTACCGCTGCCTGGTAGAAGTCGTCGTAAGCGGCATAAGCGACATCCCTCGAACGCGCATAATCCTCCCACCTGCCTTCGGCCAGGGCACTTAACTGGGGCTCCACGGCTCTCTCCAGCAACTGGGCAAAGCGATCCTGGACAGGCGTAATGAGCGCATCCTGCCCCGGCTGTCGCGGCAGCGATGTGAACTCCCCGAAGACCTCCGAGGCCATGGCCAAACGCTGCTGCAGGTCGTCTAACGGCTCCCTATCGACCCTCTGCCGGTTCTCCAGGGCCTGCTCATAGTGCCGTGCCATGTCGAGCCGTACGCTCTGCAACATCGAATTGGCACGGTTCAGGGTTGCCTGCTGGTTCACGTTTACCGCCTCGAACGCATCGAAGTTCCGCTGGCTATGGGTAACGGCCCACAGGCCGATGGCACTCAAGGCCACCAGCATCGTCAAGAAACCCAGCAACACCAGGAACCAACTGGCCCGCACCGTCAGGTTGTGTAGTTGTCGCATATCGATAACCCTGTATCCATTTTTTGTATACAACAATCTCTGAAAGCATACCGTACCATGCCTCGCCCAAGAGACCTTTCAACGCTGCACAAGATCGTCAGATTGTGAGAATTGAACAATAATATCAGTTATTTACCATTGAAAATATCAGCGTTGACAAGCCCATTGAGGCCAATGGTGGCCTCGCACTTCGCCTCTCTCCAGAAAGGTCTTGGCCTGACCAATCGGTCAATTAATTTCTTATAAGCCACTGTTTCAAAAGAAAAAGTAAAATAAATCCGCCCTGTACACGACAATTGTCTTTTAAAAAAACAAGCATTGTGTACATTTACTATTGACTCTGACGCACAGAGGTAAAGGCAGACCGCCAGTCCTCAACCAGGCATCCCTCCCAACAACAACGAATCGTGAGCTTGAACATGTCCACAACCCGCTCCGCACCTCATCCCCAGCGTAATCCCACACGCACCATCAATCAGGACCCTGACGCCATGCCGCCGCTGTCCAAGGCCATCCCTCTCGGCCTGCAGCACATCATGGCCATGTTCGCTGGCAACGTGACCCCACCGATCATCATTGCCGGCGTCATCGGTGCCAGCGCTGGGGAGCAGATCTTCCTGATCCAGGTGGCCCTGTTCGTGGCAGGTGTCTCGACCTTGATCCAGACCATTGGCGTCGGCCCGATTGGCGCCCGCCTGCCGATCGTCCAGGGCACGAGCTTCGGCTTCCTGCCGGTCGCCCTACCACTGGCCAAGGCCTTCGGCCTGCCCGCGGTACTCGGCGCCTCGTTCGTTGCCGGCTTGCTGCAGGTGGTACTCGGAACTTTTCTGAAGAAGATTCGACACTGGTTCTCTCCGGTGGTGACCGGCATCGTGGTACTGCTGATCGGCATCACCCTAATGCCCGTAGGTCTCAAGTACGCGGCTGGCGGCGTGGGCTCCCCTGACTTCGCTTCGCCAACGAACCTACTGCTGGCGCTGTTCGTGCTGGTCGTGTGCATTGCCGTGCACCAGTTGGGGCGCGGATTCGTCAAGGCCTCCTCGATTCTCTTCGGCCTGCTGGCCGGTTATCTGGCAGCGATTGCGCTTGGCATGGTGGACTTCACCAACCTGCGCGAGGCGAGCTGGTTCGCCCTGCCCAAACCGCTCGAATACGGTATGGAGTTCTCACTTACGGCTGTCGTCGGCATGGCGCTGATTATGTTCGTGGTGGGCCTCGAGACCATCGGCAACATTTCCGCCATCACCGCCGGCGGCGCGGGGCGTGCGGCCAAGGACCGCGAACTCTCCGGTGGCGTAATGGCCGATGGCGTGGCGACATCGTTCGCGGCGGTTTTCAACACCCTTCCCAATACGGCCTACGCTCAAAACGTCGGCTTGATCACTCTTACCGGCGTGGTCAGCCGACACGTGGTAACCATTGGCGGGTTGTTGCTCATCGCCATGGGCCTGTTCCCCAAGCTGGGCGGTCTGGTCGCTGCCATGCCCCATGCCGTGTTAGGAGGCGCCGGCATCGTCATGTTCGGCATGATCGCCTCGGCCGGCCTCAAGATCATCCAGGAGTGCGAATTGGATCAGCGGGCCATGTTGATCATCGCCGTATCGCTGAGCCTGGGCATCGGTCTGCCCGCGGTGGAGGAGATTTCCCAGACTCTGCCCGGTCAGGTCGGCCTGCTGCTCAAGTCCGGCCTGGTGCCGGCGGCTGTGGCTGCCTTGCTGCTGGATGCGCTGCTGCCCGGAAAGCCTCGCCGTCAGCGCGGTGGTGAGGAACCGGCCACCGGCGAAGCGGAGAAGACCGGCGCCGAAGTCTGATCGTCCCTTTGTCATCACGTGCCGCCGGCAAGCTGGCGGCGCACCGTCGTCTTCTATCCTCTTCTCCCGTTCGGCACCGCTCGACGACACCACGACTTGCATCACCAAACTGACCGCACCCCAGTGCTTCGAAATAAGTAGGGCCGCCTTCTGGGCGGCCCTGCTCGTTGTCGATAAATGTCTGATTTAGAAATGCCACTCCAGCTGCAGGGTGGCCGCATCGGTATCGACGCCCGGTTTGTCATGGTTGCCGAACTTGTTGCGCCAGTATTCATAGCCGACCCCGGCCCATAGGCGATTTTCCTCGCCCCATGCCAGTTGGCCCACGTCAAGCATCAGCGCCGTACGCAGCAGTTGCTCGGCCTCGGTGGCGTTGCCTTGGTAGTCCTCGCCCTTCTCGTGGTTATAGTTGTAGAAGCCTTGAAATTTCATCGGCAGCGCCCCCACGGAGAAGGGCAGCCCCCATGCCAGGTTGAGCTGGTAATAGGGGTCGAACTCGATCTCGTTGATCTCACAGAATCCCGCACCGCAGTGATTCCACTCATGGGCATAGAACAGGCTGAGATCGAGGAAGCCCTTGGGCACGTCGAATTTAAGGGTGGGGCCCGCCACCAGCATGCGCTTACGCGGAGCGAACTCGGTGTTCTTGGTGTTGAGGTCGAACCCGCCGGTTAGCCCCACCTCCTTGACCGGGCCGAAGGCCAGCGGCTCGCCGAACAGCTTGCCGAAATGAAGCTGGTGACGGTAGGTGAGGTAGGCCTCGGTGGCACCGCTCTCGCCGCCGCTGGCCGGATCGGTACTGTCCGACTGCAGCACGTCCACGTTCAGGAAGTTCTGGCCCAGTGTGTAGCCACTTACATGGGTGAACTGAAGGATGTGCTTCTCGACATCATTCGGATTGCCCGGCTCCGTGAACCGGGTGCCATAGCGATAACCGAGGAAGGTATCGCTCCAGGTGGCTGCCTGAGCCGTGCCGACCGACAGGCCGCACAGCAGCGCGACACCAGTGGCAAGACGCCAAGTCGTTCGATCATGCATGGGTAGATCCTTTGTTGTGATTATGAGGCTATAACTGAATACATTTTCCGCTTCCCATGAAAACTAAAATGTATACAGAAATAGTTTCCAAAAAAATAACGTGCTGAAGGTCAGCCACGCGGCGCCTTGCCGAGCGGTTGGCGCATCTCCTGTCGCGCCCCACAGCCAGACTCCCCCTTGTCATCGCTTGCCATCGCCTCGCGCTCGCGAGCCTCGTCGTCCAGGGTCACGTTCGGCAGCAGCAGGTTGAGCACGAAGGCGGTAATGGCGGCCACCACGATGGGTGCACCACCGACCAGGTTCTGCAGCCATTCGGGGAAGCGTTCGATCGCCGCCGGCACCTCGGCGATACCCAGGCTGAGCGCCAGTGCCAGGCCCACGATGGTCATGTTGCGGGCGGAGAGTTCGTCCTTTATCAGCAGCTTGATGCCGGTCATGGTGATCATGCCGAACACGGTGATGGTGGCTCCGCCGAGCACCGGATAAGGGATGGTGGTCATGATCGCACCGAATTTGGGGCTGAGGCCCGCCAGCAGCATGAAGCCGCCGGCCAGCGCCAGCACGAAGCGGCTGATCACCTTGGTCATGGCGACAATGCCCACGTTCTGGCTGAACGTGGAGGTAGGCAGGGCACCGAAGAAGGCGCTTGCCGTCGTGGTCAGGCCGTTGCCCAGCAAACCGCCGGTGAGTTCCCGCGTCTTCAGCTCGCGATTCATGCCACCCACGGTGGTCGCCGAGAGGTCGCCAATGGTCTGGACCGAGTTGATCACGCAGATGACCACCATGGCGGCGATTGCCGAGGCATGGAATTCCATGCTGAAGGGCATGAGCTGGGGCACCGCCACCCAACTGGCTTGGGCCACCGTACCGAAGCTGACCATCCCCAGCGCCAGCGACAGAAGATAGCCCACCAGAATCCCCACGATGATCGCCGATAGCTTGATCACCCCCCTGCCGAACTGCGAGGCGACGAGCACCGTAACCAGCGTTACCAGGCCCACGGCCCAGTTTTGCGGATCGCCGAACCCGGGAGCGTTGACGTTGCCGTTACCGGCCATGTAGCGCACCGCGATGTCGTAGAGCGACAGGCCGATCACCAGCACCACCGTGCCAGCCACCACCGGCGGAAACAGGTGGCGGATGTACTGTATGAAGTACCCCACCACCATCATGGTGATACCGCCAATCAGTTGAGCGCCGAGGATTCCCTCGATGCCGAACTGTGCGCCCACTGCGATCAGCGTAGGCACATAGGCAAAGCCCACGCCGAAGATTGCCGGCAACCGGGCACCGAATTTCCAGACGCCGTAAAGATGAAACAGCGTGCAAACGCCCGAGGCCAACACGGCAATTTGTATCAGCAAGAGCTTCTCTTCCGGCGTTGCGCCCACCACGCCCGCAATGATGATCGGTGGGGTGATGACACCGGCAATCATGGCCAGCACGTGCTGCAGCGACAAGGGTAGGGCCTTGGTCAGCGCAGGCCGCCCATGAAAGTCGAAAATCGAAGTGTTCTGAATCTTTCGCATGGATCCATCCAGTCGTTGTTGTGTTTCTGTATACGGAGAGCCGGCACCGTGATTTGTTCGAATTGCGGCCAGAGACTTTCCAGTACACGCCGAGCTAACCGCGCCCGTTGCGACTCGCATTTCCTGTCCAATCGGTCAAAAAATGTATTCCAAATCGCGCCCCAATGAGCGACAGTACATCAATTTATTGTATACAGAAATTATTTCCACCTCTTTCTCACTCCGCTCCTGATCCAGCCGCCTGGTACCGCCTCTCTCACGAGAAAGGGCCAGCTACACTGGGAGAGAATCGGCAGCGGAGGAAAGGAGAGCGACATGTTTCGTGATCGACTGGACGCGGCAGAGCTACTCGCCGAGCGCCTGTCACACCTCAAGGGTTCCAATCCGCTGGTACTCGCCATCCCTCGTGGTGGGGTTCCCATGGGGCGTCACCTGGCCGATGCCTTGGAGGGTGAACTCGACGTGGTGCTGGTACGCAAGATACGCGCCCCTGGCAGCCCCGAGTTCGCCATCGGCGCGATCAGCGAAGACGGCACCATGAAGCTCGACGAGGCTGCCTCGCACTTCTCGAAAGAGGCGATCGAGCGCGAGGCCGAGCAGCAGCGCAAGCTGCTCGAGGAGAGGCGTCGACGCTACAGCCCGGTGCGCCCGCCGATCCCACCCGAGGGCCGGATCGTGGTGATCGTCGACGACGGCAGTGCCACCGGCGCGACCATGGAAGCCGCGCTAAAGACCTTGAAGGATCGCGCCGAACGACTGATCGCCGCTCTCGGCGTAGCCTCGCCCAGCGCCGTCACACGGCTGGAGGCGATTGCCGACGAAGTGGTCTGCCTCGACGTGCCGCAGCGCTTCATGGCGGTGGGCCAGTTCTATGCCGATTTCGGCCAGGTGGAGGAAGAAGAAGTGATGGAGCTACTTGGCGAATGACGGGACTGGCAACGAGTTGGCGGACGCTACCCACGAGAAAAGGCCGCCGCCCGGAGGGCGACGGCCTTTCGATGTCAGCGGCGCACGCTGCGACTTACTTGGTCGCAGCGCTGGCGGCCTTGACGTTCTGCTCGGTCAGTTGCTGACCCTTCTGCAGGAACTCCTGGCTCAGGTCGACGACCTTCTTGGTGTCGCCCTGCAGACGCTCGCCCAGTTCCTTGACGGCTTTCTGCTGGGTCTCGAGCACCTGCTTGAGGCCCTCGGAGTCCTTGACGTCGACCCAGGCACGGGCTTGGGCCAGGCTCAGGTCGGAGTAGCTACGGAAGGCATCCAGTTGTGCCGACAGCAGCTTCTCGTAGTATTCCAGGGACAGCGAGCCATAAGCGCGCGCCGGGGCGAAGAACAGGGTTTCGAACTGCTGGGTCGCCTTGTCTTGGGTCTTGCTCATGAGACACCTCCTACGTTGCGTTGCCAAGGCAGGATTGCGCCTTGTTGCAATGCAACATAGCAGCTCTTTTTGTGCAGTGCAACATTCTTTGAGCATCCCCTTCCAATAGCTTCATCCCTTCAGCGGTAAGCCCCCTCGATATCGGTAATCCGCATCGCCTTTCGACCCAGGCCGTCATGCAGGTCGAGCATGCGCTCGATCCAGCCGTAGACCGGGTCGGCGTTGGACACCAGATCGGCTGTGGAGACCACCCTCGCCCACATGAAGCTGCCGAACACCAGATAGTCGGCCGCCGCCGGTGCCTCGCCGTCGAGGAAGTCACTCTCCTGCAGTTGGCCACGCAAAGGTGCCAGAGCGGCATCGAGCTGGGCCAGCCCCTTGGCCGGCGAGTGGAACTCCTCGAGTGTGCGGCCGAAGCGCTTCTCGCGGCTCTCGCGGAAGTAATCGCGATCCTTGGGATCGATGGCGTTGAGCAGATCCATGATGATGGTGCGCATCATGGCCGGCGCCAGCGCCCGCTCGGCGTAGTGCTTGAAGAAGCGCGCCCGGGCTTCAGCCATGTCATCACCCAGCAGGGGCGCCTCGGGATAGGTCCGGTCCAGATAGCGCAGGATCGCGTAGCTGTCGGTGATCGTCGCTTCGCCATCGACCAATACCGGCACCTTGTCGTAGTCGGCGAAGGCCAGTGCTTGCTTGTCGGTGAAGTGCCACGGGCGCATCTCCGCCTCGAGCCCCTTGTGGGCCAGCGCATAGCGTACCCGCCAGCAGTAGGGGGAAAAGCGCAACCCTTCGTCGATACCGCAGAGGTCGTAGAGAACCCGTGCCATGCATCACTCCTGAGAAATCCGTTGGTCGTCCTCGGATAGTGCCAGCCTCCCCGAGCAGATGCCAACTGGTTCAGGCTCGGCCTGGCCGTGACCGCCTTCCTGTCCATTAGTCTAATAACGAGTAAAGAAGATACTCTTATCAGCAGCAAGAAAGCCACTCTAAATCATTGATTTCAAAGAAATAAACCTGGACCACCCGGCACAGTGACAAGGCCTTCATATTGGTAAGACCAATGAACCGTGGATAGCAACTTACCAGCACTCTCCGTATCGTTGCCGCCTGGCCGGCCACGGCAGAAGCGCCACGCCGGGTGACCTTCGCCCTGCCGGACGCCAATAAGGAGACATCCGAGGAAACGTCATGACGGATACCACCCTAGCACTTCTTGCTTTCACGCCACTGATCCTGGCTGGCGTGCTGCTCATCGGTTTTCGCCTGGCGGCACGAACCGCCATGCCGATCGTCTTCGTGGTCACCGCCCTGATCGGGCTGTTCGCCTGGGAGATGAGCTTCAACCGGGTACTGGCCTCCACATTCCAAGGCCTGCTCCTGACCGTGTCGATCCTGTGGATCATCTTCGGCGCCATCCTGCTGCTAAACACGCTGAAGCACTCCGGCGGCATCGCGGCCATCCGCAACGGCTTTTCCGGGATCAGCCCCGACCGTCGCGTGCAGGCACTGATCGTCGCCTGGCTGTTCGGCTGCTTCATCGAAGGCGCCTCGGGCTTCGGCACCCCGGCGGCGGTGGCAGCCCCGCTGATGGTTGCACTGGGCTTTCCCGCCCTATCCGCCGTGGTGGTGGGCATGATGATCCAGTCCACGCCCGTCTCCTTCGGCGCGGTGGGCACCCCGATCGTGGTCGGCGTGTCCGGGGGCGTCAACATGAATGCCATCACCGAGCAGCTCGAGGCGGGCGGCTTCACCTGGCTCGAGTACTTCCGTCTGATCGCCGCGGAAGTCGCCATCGTGCATGCCATCGTCGGCATCCTGATGCCGTTGATCATGGTGGTGATCATGGTGCGCTTCTTCGGCGCCAATCGCTCCTGGAAGGAGGGGCTCTCGATCACCCCGTTCGCCCTCTTCACCGGCGTGGCCTTCGTGGTGCCTTATGCCCTGGCGGGTGTACTGCTGGGGCCGGAATTCCCCTCGATGATCGGCGCCATGGTGGGGCTTGCCATCGTCGTGCCCGCGGCACGCCGCGGCTTCCTGCTGCCCAAGGACAGTTGGGACTTCCCCGAGCGCGACGCCTGGCCGGCCGGCTGGATCGGCAAGATCGAGATCAAGATCGACGACATCGCCGGCAAGACGCCGCTCTCCACCTGGATGGGCTGGCTGCCCTACGTGCTGCTGGCGCTGTTCCTGGTGGCATCTCGCGTCATCGACCCGCTGCGTGAGGCGCTCACCGCCTTTGCCTTCGGCTGGAGCAACATCCTCGGCGAAACCGGCGTGTCCGGCAGCATCGCCCCGCTCTATCTCCCCGGCGGTATCCTGCTGATGGTGGTGCTGGTCACGGCGGTGCTGCATCGCATGCGCATCGGCGAGCTCAAGGCCGCCTTCGGCGAATCCTCACGCACCCTGCTCGGGGCCGGCTTCGTGCTGATCTTCACCATTCCCATGGTGCGCATCCTGATCAACTCCGGCGTCAACGCCGCCGACCTGGTCTCCATGCCGGTCGCCATGGCCCAGTTCGTGGCCGACAGCGTGGGCAGCGTCTACCCCTTCTTCGCCCCCGCCGTGGGTGCGCTGGGCGCCTTCATCGCCGGCTCCAATACGGTATCGAACCTGATGCTGGCCGAGTTCCAGTTCAACGTGGCCCAGCAACTCGGTCTTTCCACCGCCTTCATGGTGGCGCTGCAGGCCGTCGGAGCCGCCGCCGGCAACATGATCGCCATCCACAACGTGGTGGCGGCATCGGCCACCGTGGGCCTGCTCGGCCGCGAAGGCGAGACGATCCGCAAGACTATCCTGCCGACGCTCTACTACCTGGTATTCGCCGGCGCGATCGGCTTGATCGCCTTCTATGCACTCGGGGTGTCGGATCCGCTGATTCAGGTCGGGGGGTAATCCCCCGACGCCGCTGCCATCAGGGCAGCGGCGTCACTCCCACTCCTGCAACCGCATGGCCGAGCGCTCCAGGCGCTGATCCTCGGCCTCGATCTCTCTCAGCTCCGCTTCGATCGCCGACAGGTGATCGAGCGCGGCGCGCCGAGCTGCCTGGGGCTTGCCTCCCATCACGGCCCGGTAGAGCCGGGCGTGTTGGCGGTTGATCATCTGCCGCGGCGCCTCGCGGTGATAGAGGTTCTTCACCGAGGCGAATACCGAACTCAACAGCAGGTCGGTGAGCGACTGCAGCGTGTGCACCAGCACCGGGTTGTGCGATGCCTGGCAGATCGCCAGATGGAAGGCGTGGTCCAGGTGCGCCAGCCGCTCCACGTCGATCTCCTGTCCCGCCTCGACGTACTCGACCATCGCCTCGTAGCGACGCTGGATCAGCACCCGATCCGCCGGCGTGGCGCGCTCCGCTGCGAGACTGGCCGACTCGCCCTCCAGCAGCGAGCGCACTTCCAGCAAATCGAACAGCGTACGAGGGTGGTCGCGAAACAGGTGCATCAAGGGGCTGTCGTCCCCCCCCCGGCACCAGCGCCGCCACCACCGATCCGCGTCCTTGACGGGTGACGATGATGCCCTTGCTGCGCAGCACCCGCAGGCCCTCTCGTAGCGAGGTCCGCGAAACGCCGAGGCGATCGCACAGGCGTCGCTCGGAAGGCAGTAACTGCCCAGGGCGAAAGACGCCATCGAGTATCAACTCCTCCAGACGCGCCGCCACGGCATCGGGCGTACGCATCGGCGACAGCGGCTCACTATCCTCAAGCATGGGCTCCTCCGGCACGCAAGGCAGCGACTTGTATCCGTCGAGCGGTTGGGCCATGGTGTGACATGAAAATATTTTCCAAGATAGCTGGAAATAACTGGTAATACCAGTGGACCGGATGCTGGACAGGACGACCGGCTGGGCGCAAATTGGGCCCTGCACCAGGACAACCCTGCCGCCAAGACTCGCAACGAGGCGCTAGATGAACATCCTCTACGATGAACGACTCGACGGCCCGGCCCCCGAGCAGGACAGGGCAGCTATCCGCGACAGTCTCGCCCAGGCCATTCCGGACATGACCCTGTTGCACCGCGAGGAGGACATGCGCCCCTTCGAGTGCGATGGCCTTTCCGTCTACCGCACCCTGCCCTTGCTGGTGGCGCTACCCGACTCCCTCGACCAGGTCCAGCGCCTGCTGGTGGAGTGCCACCGCCTGGGCGTACCGGTAGTCACCCGTGGTGCCGGAACGGGGCTTTCCGCCGGCGCCCTGCCGCTCACGCATGGCGTGCTGCTGGTGATGTCGCGCTTCTCGCGCATTCTCGAGATCGACCCCGAGGCGCGTATCGCCCGGGTCGAACCCGGCGTGCGCAACCTGGCCATCTCCGAGGCGGCTTCGCCCTACGGGCTCTACTACGCGCCGGACCCCTCGTCGCAGATCGCCTGTTCGATCGGCGGCAACGTTGCCGAGAACGCCGGCGGCGTGCACTGCCTGAAGTACGGCCTCACCGTGCACAACGTGATCAAGGTCGAGATTCTCACCATCGAAGGCGAGCGCATGACGCTGGGCAGCGATGCGCTGGATGCGCCCGGCTTCGACCTGCTGGCGCTGTACAACGGCTCCGAGGGCATGCTCGGCGTGGTCACCGAAATCACCGTCAAGCTGCTGCCCAAGCCGGAGGTGGCCAAGGTGCTGATGGCCAGCTTCGATGACGTGGAGAAGGCCGGCAACGCGGTCGGCGCCATCATCGAGGCCGGCATCATCCCCGGTGGCCTGGAGATGATGGACAAGCTCGCCATCATCGCTGCCGAGGATTTCATCGGCGCCGGCTACCCGGTGGATGCCGAGGCGATCCTGCTGTGCGAGCTCGACGGTGTCGAGGCCGATGTCGACGATGACTGCGAGACCGTGCGCCGCGTGCTCGAGAACGCCGGCGCCACCGGTATCCAGCAGGCCCGCGACGACGCCGAGCGCGCCAGGTTCTGGGCCGGGCGCAAGAACGCCTTCCCCGCCGTGGGGCGCATGTCGCCCGACTACTACTGCATGGACGGCACCATCCCGCGGCGCGAGCTGGCCCGCGTGCTCAAGGGCATCAGCGACCTCTCCGAGCGCTACGGGCTCAAGGTGGCCAACGTCTTCCATGCCGGCGACGGCAACATGCACCCGCTGATCCTGTTCGACGCCAACCGCGAGGGCGAACTGGCCGTGGCCGAAGCGCTGGGTGGCGAGATCCTCGAGCTGTGCGTCAGAGTCGGGGGCACCATCACCGGCGAGCACGGGGTCGGTCGCGAAAAGATCAACCAGATGTGCGCCCAGTTCCGCCCCGACGAACTGGCCACCTTCCGCGCTACCAAGGCCGCCTTCGATCCACGCGACCTGCTCAACCCGGGCAAGAACATCCCCACCCCGGCGCGCTGCTCGGAGTTCCGCACCATCAAGAGTGCGAGTGCTGATACCGCGCCCGGCAAGTTGCAAGGCTGAACGGGAATGACCATGGCTAACACAACGCATCTCACTGACCATGATGCCAGCGCCGCCCTGGCCGAGCGCATCCGCCAGGCCGGCAGCGAGGGCACGTCGCTGCGCATCGTGGGTGGCGACACGCGCTTCTTCTATGGCCGCGAGGTGGCAGGCGAAGTGCTCTCCACCCGCGAACACCGCGGCATACGCTTCTACGACCCGGTGGAGTTGGTAGTGTCGGTGCGCGCCGGCACCCCGCTCAGCGAACTCGAAGCCACCCTGGCCAAGCATGGCCAGATGCTGCCCTTCGAGCCGCCGCGCTACGGCGAGGTCAGCACGGTCGGAGGCATGGTCGCCACGGGGCTCTCCGGTCCGCGTCGCCCCTGGGCCGGCAGCGTGCGCGACTTCGTGCTGGGCGCCCGGGTCATCAACCACGAAGGCATCGAACAGCGCTTCGGCGGCGAGGTGATGAAGAACGTCGCCGGCTACGATCTGTCGCGCCTGATGGTCGGCGCCCAGGGCACCCTGGGGCTGATCACCGAGGTCTCGTTCAAGGTGCTGCCGATGCCCGGCGCCACCCGCAGCCTGCACTTGGAGCTGCCGCTCGACGAGGCCCGCCAGCGCCTGGCCGAGTGGGGCCGCGAGCCGTTGCCGATCAGTGCCGCGGCCTGGCTCGATGGCGCCCTTCACCTGCGCCTGGAAGGCGGCCCCAGCTCGGTGGCCGCCACCCGCGCACGCATCGGTGGCGACGACCTCGAAAACGACTTCTGGGCCGCCCTGCGCGACCAGCGCCTGGCGTTCTTCCGTGCCGGCCAGGCGCCGCTGTGGCGCCTCTCGCTGCCCCACCGCACGCCAGCGCTGGACCTGCCCGGCATCGACGAGAGCCACATGATTCACGATTGGGCCGGTGCCCAGCGCTGGCTACGCGCCGAGCTGGATGCCGAGGCCGTGCGCCGGGCCTGCCAGACAGCCGGCGGCCATGCCACCTGCTACGGCCCACGTCCGACCGCGATAGAGCCCTTCGCGCCGCTTCCCGAGGTACTGATGAAATATCACCGCAACCTCAAGGCCCAGCTCGACCCCAAGGGAATCTTCAACCCCGGCCGGCTCTACGCGGCGCTCTGAGAAGCACAGGATCTCGACATGCAGACGCACTTCACCGAGGAAGCCCTCAAGCAGCCGCACATCCAGGAGGCCGACCGCGTCCTGCGCAGCTGCGTGCACTGCGGCTTCTGCAACGCCACCTGCCCTACCTACCAGTTGCTGGGCGACGAGCGCGACGGGCCACGCGGGCGCATCTACCTGATGAAGCAGATGCTGGAGAACCCGGACGACAGCGAGAACGTCACCGAGCAGACCCGCCTGCACCTGGACCGCTGCCTGACCTGTCGCAACTGCGAAACGACCTGCCCCTCGGGCGTGGAGTACCACAAGCTGCTCGACATCGGCCGCGCCGAGATCGAGCGCCGCGTGCCGCGCAGCACCGCCGACCGCGCCCAGCGCTACGTCCTGCGCAAGACCCTGGTCGAGCCCAAACGCTTCCAGGCGCTGCTCAAGCTGGGCCAGACCTTCCGCCCGCTGGTGCCCGGCAAGCTCAAGGACAAGCTGCCACCCAAGCCGGTGGATGCCGGCACGCGCCCCGACCACCAGCGTCATGCGCGGCAGATGCTGGTTCTCGAAGGCTGCGTGCAGCCGGGCCTCTCGCCCAACACCAACGCCGCCACTGCGCGGGTGCTCGACCGCCTGGGCATCGGCCTCACGCCGGTGGCCGAGGCCGGCTGCTGCGGCGCCATCGACTTTCACCTCAATGCCCAGGACGACGGCCGCGCCCGTGCACGGGCCAACATCGACGCCTGGTGGCCGCATATCGAGGCCGGCTGTGAGGCCATCGTCCAGACCGCCAGCGGCTGCGGCGCCTTCGTCAAGGAGTACGTCGACATCCTCAATGACGACCCCGCCTACGCCGACAAGGCCAGGCGGGTGAGCGAACTGGCCAAGGACCTGGTCGAGGTGCTGCGCGAAGAAGACCTGCAAGGCTTGAAAGTCGACGCGGGCCGCAGGCTGGCCTTCCACTGCCCCTGCACCCTGCAGCACGCCCAGCGGCTCGGCGGCGCGGTGGAGGGCGTGCTGGTCAAGCTCGGCTTCACCCTGACCCCGGTAGCCGACGCCCACCTCTGCTGCGGCTCGGCAGGCACCTACTCGATCACCCAGCTGGAGCTGGCCACCCAACTGCGCGACAACAAGCTCAACGCCCTTGAGGCCGGCAACCCGGAAACCATCGTCACCGCCAACATCGGCTGCCAGACCCACCTCAACGGCGCGGGGCGCACACCGGTCAGGCATTGGATAGAAGTTGTCGATGACGCATTGGCACCGCCCGTAAGCAGCTAGCTTCGTCGGGTAGCGAGTAAGAGAGCATTCAGCACCGCATCCGATGAGCGACGGGGACAAGCCAAAGCGAGGGTCTTTTGCCATGGATGGCAAAAGTAGCGCCCAAGTACGGGTTCACAGCGCCCTCGCGTGGCTTTGTCGCCGGGAAGCTCATCACCGACAACATTGCGACTCAAGGAGAGTCCCATGAAGACCAAACCCGTACTCACCCTGACCGACGTCAACGCCATCCTCGACGCGGCCCAGCAAGAAGCCGAAGCCAACGACTGGAAAGTGACCATCGCCGTGGCCGACGACGGCGGCCACCTGCTCGGCCTGCGCCGCCTCGACGGCGCCCCGGCCATGACCCCCGACATCGCCACCCAGAAAGCCCGCAGCTCGGCGCTCGGTGCCCGCGAAACCCAGGCCTTCGAGGACATGATCAACGGCGGCCGCAACGCCTTCCTCTCCGCGCCGATGCAGGGCCTGCTCGCCGGCGGCGTGCCGGTAATGGTCGAGGGCCAGATGGCCGGCACCGTGGGCGTTTCCGGCGTCAAGCCCGATCAGGACGTACAGGTCGCCAAGGCCGGCATCGCCGCCGTCGGTTGATCTCCTCTCGCCATCAATGCCATGCGCCCTGCCCGCTCACGTCGGCAGGGCGCTGTCGTTTCGGTATGAATCGCTACGGCGATCTATACTGACAGCGCCCGACCGCAGCTCCACCACCTGGCCAGCAGCCGGAGCACGACTGGGCAACTGACGCGAGGCATTCATCGGGGGCCCGGCCTGGGTAGCATCGTAGGCCGCGCCCAACGGGAGGAACCACAATGATCAAGAAACTCTTTGCCGCCCTGGTGCTGATGGCTTTCATGGCACCCGCCTGGGCGCATATGTGTCCATCGCTGTTGTCCGATATTGACCAGGCACTGGAGGATGATGCCAAGGTTTCCCAGCTCAGCGAGGACGAGCTGGCCCAGGTACGCGACCTGCGCGAGCAGGGCGAGAAATATCACAACGATGGCGACCACGACCAATCGGTAGAGGTTCTGAACCAGGCCAAAGAGATCCTTGGCGTCTGAGCTATGCCGGGCGTGAATTAACCGCGCCCGGCATTCCTCTCCCAGCAGTTCTCTTCAGACTTCCGCCTGAGCCGCACATTCCAGCACCCACTCCTGTAGCGCCCGCTTAGCTTCACCCGGCGAATCGGGGCGCGCATCAATCAGCCCATAACCCTGCGTCGAGCGCAGCATCAGCTCGTGCAGACCGACCAGCATGCCGCCGTCGAGCAGGTCGTCGACCAGGCCTCGCCAGCCCATGCCGATGCCCTGCCCGGCAATCGCCGCCTGGATCAGCAGGGTGTAGTTGTTGAAGGTCAGCTCCGACGCTTCCTGATAGTCGATGCCCGCGAGTTGTTCGAAGTAGCGCGGCCAGTCCAGCCAGCTCTGGCCCTGGTCGGCGGTCAGGGTCAGCAACGGTAACTCGACCAGCCGTTGCGGCGAGTCGATGGGCCCAGCCTGCTCTAGAAACCCCGGACTGCAGACCGGCAAGACCAGCTCCGGGAACAGCCGCGGCACCCCGGAAGCCAGGGTGCGCTCATCACAGAACAGGATGGCCACATCGACTTCCTGGGCCCGCCAGTCAAGCACGCCCTGGTTGGTCACGATACGCACATCGATATTCGGATGCCGCTCCCGAAAGTGCGGCAGCCTCGGCATCAGCCAGTAAGCCGCGAACGAGAAGTCGGTCAGGATGTTCACGTGGGGGTGGCGATGCTTGTGCTGCAAGCGATCGATTGTACGGTCGATGGTCGCGAAGCCCTCCTGCACGCTGACGAACAGCGCCTGTCCCGCCTCGGTCAGCCTCACTCCACGATAGATGCGCTCGAACAAAGGCAAGCCGAGCTGTTCTTCGAGGCTGCGAACCTGCTGGCTGACGGCCGACTGGGTCGAGCGAAGTTCACGTGCCGCGGCGGTGAAGCTCAGGTGCCGGGCAGCCGCCTCGAACACACGCAGGCTATTGGGCGAAGCCGCCCTGGCTATCCATGACATTAGTTAGGCTAATGCCTCCCATAAAAATTCATCGAGTTTACAGACAATGAGATTAGCAGGGAGACTGTTTAAAGAGCCTGCCACGGTGTGGCTCGAGCATGACATACCTGTGCGCAGCGACAAGCAAGAGAGGCCCCATGACCCGCAAGCAACCCAATATCCTGTTCCTGATGGCCGACCAAATGGCCGCATCGGCGCTGCCCATCTACGGCCATTCGCTGGTCAAGACACCCAACCTGTCGCGCCTGGCCGCCGAGGGCGTGGTGTTCGACTCCGCCTATTGCAATAGCCCGCTGTGCGCGCCCTCGCGCTTCACGCTGATGGCCGGCCAACTGCCTTCGCGTATCGGCGGTTATGACAACGCCGCCGAATTCGCCTCAGACATTCCCACCTATGCCCACTATCTGCGCGATGCCGGCTATACCACTGCGCTGTCGGGCAAGATGCACTTCTGCGGACCCGACCAGCTGCATGGCTTCGAGGAGCGCCTGACCACCGACATCTATCCGGCCGACTACGGCTGGTTCGTCGACTGGGAGAACTTCGAAATACGGCCGAGCTACTACCACAATATGTCATCGGTGATTCAGGCCGGCCCCTGCGTGCGCTCCAATCAGCTCGATTTCGACGACGAGGTCACCTTCCGCGCCAAGCGTTTCCTCTACGACTACGTGCGCAACGGCGAGCCGCGACCGTTCTGCCTGACCGTGTCGCTGACCCACCCGCATGACCCCTACACCATTCCGCAAGAATACTGGGACCGCTACGACCACGACGCCATCGACATGCCGCGCGTGCCCTACTCGCGCGAGCTGATGGATCCCCACTCCCAGCGCCTGCGTCATGTCTATCAGCTCGACGAGGACACCATCAACGACGAGCAGATCCGCAACGCGCGGCACGCCTACTACGGAGCGCTCAGCTACGTCGATGATCAGATAGGCGAGGTGTTGAAGACCTTGAAGGAGACCGGTCTCGATGAAGACACCATCATCGTGTTTTCCGGCGACCACGGCGACATGCTCGGCGAGCGCGGCCTGTGGTACAAGATGAGCTGGTTCGAGGACTCGGCACGGGTGCCGATGATCTTCCACGCTCCCGGCCGTTTCTCCCCGGGACGCGTGCGCGAGTCGGTGTCGACCATGGACCTGCTGCCGACCTTCGCCGAACTCGCCCATGACGGCGCTGCACCGGAGTACGCCGTACCCGTCGACGGGCGCAGCCTGCTGCCGCATTTGAGCGGCAACGGCGGCCACGACGAGGTGATCGGCGAATACTTCGGCGAGGGGGCCATCGCGCCGCTGCTGATGATTCGCCGCGGCCGTTACAAGTTCGTCCACTCCGCGCCTGATGCGGACCAGTTGTTCGATCTCGAGGCAGACCCACTCGAACTCGACAATCTGGCCGAGGATCCCGCCCACCTGGACCTGTGCAAGCAGTTTCGCGACGAAGTCGCCAGGCGCTGGGATTATGCGCGGCTGCACGACGAGGTAATTGCCAGCCAGCGTCGCCGCAAGCTGGTGTCGCGTGCGCTCATGAAAGGCAAGGTCACGCCCTGGGATCACCAGCCGGCATTCGATGCCAGCACCCAGTACATGCGCAACACCATCGACCTTGACGATCTCGAGCGGCGAGCACGCTTCCCGGTAGCTGCCGCCGAATAGTCATGATGACGCCACCGACCTCAATCCACCGGCACCCAGCCAGACTGCAACGCTGGTTGCCGTTTCTCGGCTGGCTGCCGCAGCAGACCCCGCGTTCGCTGCGTGACGATGCCGTTGCCGGTTTGACCGGTGCGGTGCTGGTCGTGCCTCAGGGGGTAGCCTACGCCTTGCTGGCCGGGCTGCCTCCCGAGTATGGCCTGTACGCCGCCATCGTGCCGACGATTCTGGCCGCCCTGTTCGGTTCCTCGCGATACATGATCAGCGGACCGACGGCGGCGCTGTCGATCGCGCTGTTCGCCACTCTGCAGCCCTTTGCCGAGGCGGGAAGCGGCGAGTTCATCGTCCTGGTGCTGACGCTGACCTTTCTCGCCGGTGTCTTCCAGCTCTTGCTGGGGCTGGCACGTTTGGGCGTACTGGTCGATCTCGTCTCGCACTCGGTGGTGACGGGGTTCACCGCTGGCGCCGCGCTGATCATCGCCACCAGTCAGCTACCCTACGCGCTGGGGCTTGCCCCCCTGGGAAGCAGCGGTTTTATCGCCACATGGCCACAGCTATTGGAACGGCTAGACAGTATCCGCCCCGATAGCGTGCTGCTCGCCGGATTCACGCTCGCCGCCTGCCTGGCGTTTCGGCATTGGCTGCCACGCTGGCCGGGCATGCTACTGGCACTGCTGGCCGCCTCGTTGCTGGCCGCCTGGCTCGACCCGGCGCATGCTGAGATACTGCGCATCGCGGCGATCCCCACCGGCCTGCCTCCGCTCTCGATACCAGACCTCTCGTTGGAAACGCTGCGCCTGCTGACGCCCGGCGCCATCGCCCTGGGGTTGCTGGGATTGGTCGAAGCCGCAGCGATTGCACGAGCACTGGCAGCCCGCACCGGCCAACGACTGGACAGCAATCAGGAGTTCATCGGCCAGGGACTCTCCAACATCGGCGGCGCCTTCTTCTCCGGCTATGTCTCGTCGGGGTCCTTCACTCGCTCGGGACTCAACGCCAGCGCCGGGGCCTGCTCGCCGTTGGCAGCGATTTTGTCAGCGCTGTTCCTGGTGCCGATCATGCTGCTGGCGGCACCACTGCTGCATCACGTGCCGATGTCGGCCATGGCAGGCCTGTTGCTGCTGGTCGCCGCTCGGCTGATCGACTGGCACAGCATTCATGAGGCACTGACCACCAGCCGTTCGGAGATGGCCGTCTTGCTGGTCACCTTCATCAGCACGCTGCTGTTGGCGCTGGAATTCGCCATCTATTTCGGCGTGCTCGCCTCGCTGGCTCTCTACCTGCGCCGCACTACCCGCCCGCCTGTGGTGAAAGACACGCTATCCCAGGCGCCCCAAGCGATCCAGCAGGCCGTGGAAGCGCCGAGCTGCGACGTCGTCAGGATCGATGGATCACTGTTCTTCGGTGCCTGCGAGTCGATCACCCGACGACTCGACAAGTACGACCGACCGAACCTGGTGGTCCTGGCAGCGGGCATCAACTTCATCGACCTGAGCGGCATTCACCTCCTCCAGCGCCAGGCACACCGCTGCCATGCCCGCGGTGGAAAGCTGTACCTGGCCTGGATCAAACCCGACGTGTTAGCCCGCTTGCAACGGGGCGGTCTCGTCGACAACGATCACCACGATGACAAGCCATTGGCACTGGCAATACGAAATACGAGAGGAGGCTCATGACGGATGAACCATACAGGCAGAGGAATTACCTGCAGCGGCTCCATGTTCTTCAAGGTCTGCTTATGACAGTTAATTCAATGCCCTACAATTTATAATAACTCTATATCTTATAATAAGGAGTGTTTCCCCATGACTCTATCAAGCGACTCGACGTCGCCCCCCGCACCAAGCGACATGCAGACGGACTACGTGGTCGGGCAGGACAATATTTCCGGGCGACTTGGCCCTATCGGCTTCGATATCCACAACCGTGTCTTCGTCGTATCGGCACTCGCTTCGGTCATCTTCATCGTCCTTACACTGCTGTTTCCGGAAAGGGCGGGGAGCCTGTTCCAGTCCATCGTCAGCTTCTCGACCGGGACGCTGGACTGGTATTTCATGATCGTGGTGGATTTCTTCATCCTGTTCTGTCTGGCGCTCATCGTCCTACCCTATGGCTCGGTCAGGCTGGGAGGGCCGGATGCCCGACCGGAGCACAGCTATTTATCCTGGTTTGCCATGTTGTTTACCGCTGGCATCGGCATCGGGCTGCTGTTCTTCAGTGTGCTGGAGCCGGTCTACCATGCCAACGTCTCGTTGCCATTGAGCATTCCCTCCCCTTTTGGAAGCGAGGGCGAACTGAACGCGGAGGCCATTCCCCAAGCCACCGCCCTGGGCCTGGCCGGCACTTTTCTGCACTGGGGCATCCATGGCTGGGCCGTCTATGTAGTCATGGCGTTGGCGCTTTCCCTTTTCACCTATAACAAGGGCCTGCCCTTTTCCATCCGTTCGGCGTTCTTCCCCATCCTTGGCGAACGTGTCTGGGGCTGGTGGGGTCATGTGATCGACATCCTGGCGGTATTCTCCACCCTGTTTGGCCTGGCCACGGCGCTCGGGCTCGGTGCACAGCAGGCCAATGCTGGGATGAATTTCGTCTTCGGCTTGGAGATCAGCACCACCTTCCAGGTCATCGTCATCGTGCTGGTGACGGCGGTGGCCCTGGTATCGGTCTGGCGCGGACTCGAGGGCGGCGTGAAGAAGCTCTCCGAGATCAACATGATCCTGGCCGTGCTGTTCTTCTTCTTCGTACTGTTCGCCGGCCCGACCCTGGTGGGTCTGAGCGGATTCTGGACGGGACTTTCCACCTACTTCACGGACTTCATCCCGTTATCCGCTCCCTTTGGACGTGACGATGATGCCTATCGCCAAGCCTGGTCGGTCTTCTACTGGGCCTGGTGGGTCAGTTGGGCGCCGTTCGTCGGCATGTTCATCGCCCGGGTGTCGCGTGGCCGCACGGTACGGGAGTTCGTGATCTGTGTACTGGTCATTCCCAGTCTGTTCATCTTCATCTGGATGGGCGTGTTCGGCGGCATCGCGCTCGACCAGCTCTATGCCGACCCAGCGGGCAGCCTGATCAAGGATTATGTGATTGACAATTACAGCCCTGAGCTGTCGCTGTTCGGCATGCTGAATGGACTGCCGCTGACGGGCCTGATGTCGACCCTCGGCATCACCCTGGCGTTGATCTTCTTCGTCACCTCGTCGGATTCCGGCTCCCTGGTGATCGATACCATCACCGCCGGTGGCAAGATCGACGCCCCCAGGCCCCAGCGGATGTTCTGGGCCACGGTGGAGGGCCTGATCGCCATCGTGTTGCTGCTCGGCGGCGGCCTGTCGGCGCTTCAAGCCGGGGTGACGGCGACGGCGATCCCGTTCTCCATCGTCATGCTGCTGATGTGCTACACCATCATCAAGGCGCTCAATGGCGAACTGGGCCAACTGCGCCGCAAATCCGCCTGAAGCATCCGGCACATGTGATAACGACTCGCTCCCCTGGGCTCCGTCGAGATGGGCCCCGGGGAGTGGTCCGAACCGTTCGGATGGCCCAGAATGTCAGGATGAGTAGACGGCGCCTCGAGGGCCGAAGGAGACGACATCATGGCAGGTGGCTGGTCGCGCGACGGAGCGGTGCAAGAGCAGATCGACAGCACCGTGGAGGATGCATTGCAGCGGGCACGCAGCGAGCTGCCCCGGGGCGAGAGCCTGACCCACTGCGAAGAGTGCGACGAGCCCATTCCCCAGGCCCGCCGCGAGGCCATGCCCGGCGTACGCCTGTGCATTGCCTGCCAGAGCGAGCGCGACAAGCAGCGCACCACCTACAGCGGCTACAACCGGCGTGGCAGCAAGGACAGCCAGCTGCGCTGAGCGTCGCACTCGGAAAACCTCTTAGCCTCCTTATCATTTGCACCGCTGCGACGGCTCGATATCATGGCGCCATTGCCGGCCCCGGTACCAGCGGGGCTTCTTTATGCTCATGAGGCCGCCATGCCGCTGCTCTACTTCCTGCCACCGCTGGGTGCCGTGCTGATCTGGTCAGGCAACATGACCATCAATCAGCTTACCGTCGGGGCCATCGCGCCTAGCAGTATCGCCTTCCTGCGCTGGGTACTGGCACTCGCCGTGCTCACGCCGTTCCTGCTCCCGGCCGCCTGGCGCCACCGCGATGCGCTGCGCCGCGAGTGGCCCAAGCTGGCCATACTGGGCCTGCTCGGTATGGGGCTGTGGCAGGGGCTCGCCTATATCGCCGCCGAGACCACCACCGCCACCAACATGGGCATTCTTGCCGCCATGGTACCGTTGCTAACGGTACTGCTCAGCGCCTTGATCCTGCGCGAGGCGCCCAGCCTCGGCGGTACGCTGGGCGGGCTTGTTGCCCTGTTCGGCGTGCTGGTGCTGCTGGGAAGGGGTGATCCACTTGCATTGCTCGACCTTGAAGTGGCACTCGGCGACCTGCTGATGGTGGTCGCCGCCACCTGCTACGCGCTCTACGGCGTGATGCTCAAGCGCTGGCCGTTGGGCCTGCCGCCCTGGGTGGTACTCTATGGCCAGGTGGTTTTCGCCGTGCTGTTCCTGCTGCCGCCCTACCTGATGGGGCCGATGACGCCAGTCGACGGCCATAACGTATGGCTGATCCTGTATGCCGGTATCCCTGCCTCGATCATTACGACCTTCCTGTGGATGCGCGCCATCCGTCAGATCGGCGCCAGCCAGGCCAGCATCTTCATCAACCTGATGCCGCTGTTCAGCGCGCTGATCGCCATGGCCTTCCTCGGCGAACGGATCTCGTCCTTCCACTTCATCGGCGGGACACTGGTGCTGGCCGGGGTGATCATGGCCCAGACGTTGACTCAACCACTCGTACGCAGAGCCACGCGCAGCCAATGACCCACGACACCACTCTGTTGAATCGAGAGAGGAACTTCTTCACTGACGGCGAGACACTGTGGCTGTTCGGCTACGGCTCGCTGATCTGGAAGGCCGAATTTCCCTTTCACGAGCTCCGCCCCGCCCACATCGAGGGTTGGGCCCGACGCTTCTGGCAGGGCTCTCACGACCACCGCGGCACGCCCGCAGCCCCAGGGCGTGTAGCGACCCTGGTCGAGTCGCCCGGCGCGATATGCCAAGGCATGGCCTACCGTATCGACGCCGAAACCCTGGGCCCGCTGGATGTGCGCGAGAAGAACGGTTATCTGCGTGAAAGGGTGATGCTGCACTTCCACGACGGCAGCCACGCCGAGGGATTGATCTATCTTGCAGGCGAACACAACGCCGCCTTCCTCGGCGACGCTCCGCTCGATGCCATGGCCCGGCAGATCGCCACCGCGCAGGGCCCAAGTGGCTTGAATTGCGATTACCTGCTGAAGCTTGCTGCCGCGCTGGAGGACCTCGGTGCCCAAGATGCACACGTATTTGCCTTGGTGGAGCGTGTAAAGGAGATAAAGAAGAGAGCAACAAAGAAGTAAAGTTAGGTCTTTTTTGGCCGATAACCCTTTCAGAGCACCAAGCCAAAAAATGGTGCCATCATGTGAGGGGGGGCCGGCTGTGAAAGAAACCTTGCTACAAGCCGTTGAGTTGGACTTGAGCAGGCCCTGGCATCGCTTGCGCTTCAGCCACGCCGTGGAGACACGCTTCGAAGCCGATACCTCCGTTCAGCGCGGTCGTCACTTGGTGATCGCCGGTATCATGGCGTTGGTCATCTACGACCTCTACATCATCAACGACTATGCCTTCCGCCCTGAAGCCGTGCACATTGCCGCCTGGATCCGCTTCGGCCTGATGACACCCTTGGCTCTCGCAGTGTTTTACTGCATACGCCGCGGGCTACCGTCGCTCCTGCGCGAGGCGGCGATGGCGGCCACCATCGTCGTGGCCATGCTGCTCTCCAACGTGATCTTCTTCCTGTCCAAGTCCCCCTATTCGTTTCTCGATACCTTCTCGTTCGGGTTGATCCTGCTGGTCGGCAATATCGTGCTTTCGCTGCGTTTCGCCTTTGCTGTCGGCTCGTCGCTGTTCTGCGCTCTGATCGTGGCTACGTTCGTGGTGACCTACGAGCCCATGCCAACGGAAGTGAAGATCAATACCCTCGTCGTCTTTACCTCAAGTGCGCTGTTTACATTAGTGGCCAACTTCCGCCTGGAAGCCAGCGAGCGGCAGTCCTATCTGCTGCTCCTGCGCGAGCAGTTACGCAACCAGGCCGCCCGGAAGGACAACCAGGTCTTGGCCAAGATATCGATTACCGATCCCTTGACCGGGGTCGCCAACCGACGCCATTTCGACACCATGCTGGAACAGCGCTGGGACGAAGCCATCGCCGAGAGAACAATGCTCGGCATGCTGGTCATCGATATCGACTATTTCAAGCATTACAACGACCATTATGGCCACTTGAAGGGAGACGCCTGCCTGCGCCAGGTTGCCCAGGAGATACAGAACCATATCCGCCAGGAGGATGATCTGGTGGTGCGTTATGGTGGCGAAGAATTCGTCGTGCTGCTGCCCAACGCCTCGGCTTCCTCGGCGATGCGCGCTGCCCAGCGCATCCGGCAAGGCATCGAGGCACTCGCCATTCCCCAGGCTGGCCCCGGGGTGATTACCGTCAGCGTCGGCGCAGCGGCCGTGCAACCCTCCGAAACCATGGATCCCACCATACTGCTCTCGATCGCCGACGAAGCGCTCTTCCAAGCCAAGCGGGCAGGGCGCAACCGCAGCGTACTGGCGCCGCTACAGGATGGCCCGCTGCCCGCATAAGCCATCGTGGGCCCGACGATACGACTAAGACCCAGCCGGTACGCCAAGTCGGCACCCGGCACGCCTCACAGTACGTACATGCGCAGTGGCATCCACAAGCCCATGCCGATCATGATCAGGTTCTCGGTCAGCGAGACGAACCCCAGCGGAACCTGGCTGTCGCCGCCCACGCAGGCGCACTTGAGTTCACGCTTGTCGATATAGACCGCCTTGAACACCGAGACGGCGCCCACCGTGCCGATGAACAACGCCACGGGCGCGGCCAGCCACACCAGGGCACCGGCCAGCATCAGGATGCCGGCCAGCGTCTCGGCATAAGGGTAGACGTAGCCGTAGCGCACCTGGCGCTGGGCCAGCAGGTCATAATTGAGGAACATGGTGCTGAAGCTCTCCACGTCCTTGAGCTTCTGCAGCCCCAGCAGGGTCATGGCGATGGCCACGAAGTACTCCGGCATCCTCGCGCTCACCAGCGAACCGGTCGCGGTCCAACTGACGGCCAACCCCATCAGCAGCGCCGTGGCAAACAGCGCGATCACCGGCTGGTAGGTGGTTTCGTCCTCGCCCGGCAAATCCTTGCCGAAATACTCACGCAGCTCGTCGTAGCCGCCGATGCGCTGACCGTCGATGAAGGCCTGAGGCGTCGTATCGACGTCGTGCTTCTGCTTGAACTCCTCGGTCTCCTCCCGCGTGGTCAGGTGATGGTCCTCCACCGCGAAGCCCTTGCGCTCCAGCAGGTCCTTGCTCTTGAGGCCGAAGGGGCACAGGTGCTCCTCCATCACCATGCGGTAGAGCTGGGCGTGCTTGCCCTGTTCTGCCGTCTGTCCTTGTGCCATGACATCTCTCCTTGGGTCATGCATTCACCCCAAGGGTAGTCAATTGACCTTTATCAGCGAATCCCCGCCCTGAGGAACGACTGCACGAACTGGCGCTGGAAGAGCAGGAAGGCGACCAGCAGCGGGGCGATGCTGAGCAGGGTGGCGGCGCTGACGGTGGCCCAGTTGACGCCGGTTTCCGGCGCCGAAAAGATGCCCAGTCCCACGGTCAGCGGGCGGCTGTCCACCGAGTTGGTGACCACCAGCGGCCACAGGAAGTTGTTCCAGTGGTGGCTGATCGAGACCAGGCCGTAGGCCAGGTAGGTGGGCTTGGCCAGCGGCACGTAGACCTTGAGCAGGATCGCCATCCAACCGCAGCCCTCGACCCTGGCAGCCTCCTCCAGCTCACGGGGGATGGTCTTGAAGGTCTGGCGCAGCAGGAAGATGCCGAAGGCGCTGGCAACGTACGGCAGCCCGATGCCGGTGATGGTGTCGACCAGTCCCAGACCGCTGGCGATGCGGTAGTTCTCGACGATCAGCACCTCGGGAAAGACGAACAGCTGGATCAGCACCAGCATGAACAGCACGTCGCGGCCGGGAACGGGAAAGCGGGCGAAGGCGAAGCCCGCCAGGGTGCAGACCACGAACTGTGCCAGCACCACCCCGGTCACCAGCAGGAAGGTGTTGAGGTAGTAGCGGGCGAACGGCGCCTGGACCCAGGCGTCGGAAAAGTTGTCCAGCGTCAGCGGCGCGAGCAGGTCGAAGCGCACCATGTAGGCCGGCGGGTGGAAGGCGGCCCAGACCGCATAGACGAGCGGAAAGATCCAGACGATCGCCAGTAGCCAGGCCGCCGTCGTCTCCAGGCTAGGCACTCGCCAGGCAAGGCGTCCGCGATGAGTGCTGATGGCTTGGTTCATTGATAGTGCGTCCTGCGGTCGAGCACGGTGAACTTGAGCGTGGCCACCACCGCCAGCACCAGCAGGATCACCACGGTGATGGTGGCGGCGTAGGTGCGGTCGAAGAACGAGAAGGCGTTTTCGTAGACGTAGTAGAGCAGCAGGTTGGTGGCGTTGTTGGGCCCGCCCTTGGTCAGGATGAACAGGTGATCGACCACCCGCACCGCATTGATCAGCGCGTTGATCAGCACGAACAGCGTGGTCGGCATCAGCAGCGGGAAGGTCACCCGCCAGAAGAAGCTCCAGCGGCTGGTACCCTCCAGGTCCGAGGCTTCCTTGAGTTCCGGCGGAATGCTCTGCAGCGCCGCCAGGTAGAAGATCATGAAGAAGCCGGCCTCCTTCCACACCGTCATCACGATCACCGAGGTCAGCGCAACACCGGGATCGCCCAGCCAGTTGACACCCGAAAGCCCCAGCGCTCCGAGCAGCTTGTTGAACAGGCCGATCTGCGGGGCATAGAAGAACATCCAGATATTCGCCGCGGCGATCATCGGCAGGATGGTCGGCGTAAAGTAGGCCATGCGTACCAGGCCGCGCCCCGGCAGGCGGGCGTTGACGAACAGCGCCATGCCCAGCGCCAGGGCGATGGAAGTGGGAATGGTGCCCAGTGCATAGAGCAGATTGTTGCGCGCCACTTTCCAGAATGTGGCGTCCTCGACCAGCATGGCGTAGTTCTCGAGCCCGACGAATTCAGGCGGCGCACCGCGAAAGCCGGGAAGGAAGAAGCTATTGATCAGCGTGGCCACGGTGGGCAGGTAGGCAAAGGTGCCGAGCAGCACCGCCGCCGGCAGCAGCAATAGCGCGCCATAGATCTGCATGCGTCTGTCGGCGTTGTGGATCAGCATGGCTTGCCCCTGCTTCCCTTTGCCTCTCTTTGTTGAGTCCACGAAAGGAAGCGCTGCACAAATAGGCGAGCGAGATGAAGCGCAAGGCGCACGGAGCACAGGAACCGGAGCCTATGGGGTATAGGTGAGGATTCCGAGCACCGCGCAACGCCGCGATTCGCTCGCGCAGCCATTTGTCAGTGTTTCCTCAACGTGAACGCGCGTAGCGGCGCAAGGCAGCATCGGCCTCCGCCTGGGCCTGCTTGAGCGCCTCCTCCGGCGACATCTGGCCGGTCAGCGCCGCCTGCACGGCATTGTCCAACGCCCGGCGTACGCGTCCGCCCTGGTAGGTGGCCAGCTCCGCGGTGGCGTGCTCGAGCTGGTCGCGGGCCACCGCCGCCGGCGGGAACTCCTCGACGTAGTTGCGCAGCGCCTCGGTCTCGTAGGCCGCCGGGCTCACGCCCATGTAGCCGGTCTCGATCGACCAGGCCGCGGCGCGCTCAGGATCGGTCATCCAGCGGATAAAGGTCATCGCGGCGTGCAGCTCCTCCTCGCTGGCGCCCTTGAACAGATAGAAGTTGCCACCGCCGGTGGGGCTGCCGCGCTGTTCCTTCATCGGCAGCATGGCCACGCCGAAGTCGAAGGAAGCCTCATTGCGTACTGCGGTCAGGTTGCCGGTGCTGTGCCACATCATGGCGGTCGACTCTTCGAGGAAGTTCTGGCGCAGGGTGCCCCACTCGATGGCGCCATCGGGCATCGCTTCGTGCTCCTCGGCCAGCGAGACCCAGTACTCCAGCGCCTCGATGGCGGCCGGATCGTCGAAGTAGACCTCGGTACCCTCTTCGTTCATCAGCCGGTGGCCGTTCTGGAAGGCGAAGGCTTGGAACATCCAGTAGGGATAGCCGGTCGAGGGCACCATCACGCCCCACTGCTCGCCGCCGCTGGCCTCACGCACCGCGGCAGCCATCTCGGCCATCTCCTCCCAGGTCTCGGGCGGCGTTTCGGGGTCGAGCCCGGCCGCCTCGAAGGCGTCCTTGTTCCAGTAGAGCACGATGGTCGAGCGCTGGAAGGGAATGCCGTAGGTCTGGCCGTCGATCCGCCCGTTCTCCATCAGCCCCGGATAAAAACTGTCGAGCCACTCACGCTCCTCGTCGGTCTCGATGACCTCGTCGAAGGCGATGATGGCGTCCTGTTCCAGCAGGTCGAACAAGTCGATGGAGAACAGCACCGAAAGCTGCGGCGCCTCACCCGCCTCGATCGCCGACATCGCCCGCACCCGGGTGTCGTCGTAGTTGCCGGCGTAGATGGCATTCACCGAAATGTCCGGGTGCTCGTTCTCGAACTCGGCCACCAGGCCGTCGATGACATCGGTCAAGGCACCACCCACGGCGACCGGGTAGTACATGGTCAGTTCGGTCTGCGCCTGGGCATTCAACGAGCCGGCTGCTAGTAGACCGGCTACGGTCGCTGCCCCCACTCGATTGGCCTTGGAAAGCTTGCCGAGTACCAAAGAGAAGCGTGCGTTCATCGGTTCACTCCTGAAGAGTCGTTCCCTGCATGGTTGGATGAGGCCCGGGCCTCGCCGTCTTGCACTGCCGTGGCTGCCGTCGCCCTGGCCCCGCCCGACGCAAAGCGATGGCGACCCGAAGGTGCGGCAAGGTCATGCCCTGTGATCGCCAGCCTCCGGCCGCTGCCCGCATCGAAGAAGTGCGCCGCCTCGTGCCGCCACTGCAGGCAACAGGCAGAGCCGACCGCCAACTCCGGCCTGCCTTCGAGTCGTGCGCGCAGCCGCTGGCCGCCGACCTTTAGGCTCACGATACTGTCAGCCCCCAGGTACTCGGTATCGATCACCTCGGCGGGTACGCCGGGGGCGTCGGCCGGCAGCAGGCGAATATCCTCGGGGCGGACGCCGAGCCAGTGGCCCTTGGCCTCGTGCGCCGCCACGCTGCAGTGAGGCTCGCCGTCGATCACCGCCCCGTCGGCGGCAGCGGCGAGCGTCACCAGGTTCATCGCCGGGCTGCCGATGAAGCCGGCGGCGAACGCCGTCGCCGGGCGGTCGTAGAGTTCGTCTGGCGTGCCGTCCTGCACGATGCCGCCGTCCTGCATCAGGATCACCCGGTCGCCCATGCTCATCGCCTCGACCTGATCGTGGGTGACGTAGATCACCGTCATGCCCAGGCGCTGCTGCAGCGCCTTGATCTCGCGGCGCATCTCGCCACGCAGTCGGGCGTCGAGATTCGAGAGAGGCTCGTCCATCAGGCAGATGGGATGTTCGGAGATGATCGCCCGGGCCAGGGCGACCCGCTGGCGCTGGCCGCCGGAGAGCTGGGCAGGTTTGCGCTCCAGGTAGGCCTCTAGGTCGACCAGTTGGGCGACGCGTGCCAGCCGCTCACGGCGCTCGGCCTTGGGCACCTTGCGGCTGCGCAGGCCGAAGACGATGTTGTCGGCCACGCTCAAGTGGGGAAACAGCGCGTAGGACTGAAACACCATGCTGATGCCCCGGTCGCCCGGCGGCAGATGGGTGACGTCGCGCTCGCCGATATGAATGCGCCCGGCACTGGCCTGCTCGAGGCCGGCGATCATGCGCAACGTGGTCGACTTGCCGCAGCCCGAAGGGCCGAGCAGGATGACGAACTCCCCTGGCGTCACGTCGAAGCCGATGGCGTCGACGGCCACCGTGTCGCCCCACTGCTTGCTCACGGCCTCGAGCCGGATGCGCTGGCGCTCCCTCGAACCCCTCTGTTGGCCTGCTGGCTGGTGCCGCAGGCTCGGCTCCGGGGACTGGCCCTGGTTGTTGTTGTCTGGATTCATGCTGCGTCCGCGTTGCCGGTTAAGGCATGGCATGGCTGTCATCGACTCTCCCGAACTCAGCGTAGCCGCAAATTCGACGATGTGCGGCCCATCCTGGCGTCTTCCGGTGACGGCGCAGTGACAAAATGGAGACAGAACGGTAACAATCGGCCGCTCAGCCGAGCATGCTAGAATGCGGGCTTCACCCTGATCAGGACCGAGCGCAATGTCCCTAGACGACCTGCACCTCAATCTCCGCAACCTGACGCAGGACGATTACCCGCAGCTCAAGCAGCTGATGGATGCCGTCTACGACGACATCGGCGGTGCCTGGCCGCAGCACTCCATCGACCGGCTGATTCAGGAATTCCCCGATGGCCAGATCGCCATCGAGGACGACGAGCGGCTGGTGGGCGTGGCGCTCACCGTACGGGTCGACTACGACGAGTTCTCCAACCCGCACCAGTACGACGATCTGGTGGGCAATCGCGAGATCATCCTCAACGACCCGGAAGGCGACGCCATGTACGGGCTGGACGTGCTGATCCACCCCGACTATCGCGGCTACCGCCTGGGCCGGCGCCTCTACGAGGCGCGCAAGGAACTGTGCCGCTCGCTCAATCTGCGAGCGATCCTGGCCGGGGGGCGTATCCCCAATTACCACGCGCATGCCGGGGAGCTCTCGCCCACGGAGTACATCGAACGGGTGGCGCGCAAGGAGATTCACGACCCGATCCTCTCCTTCCAGCTCGCCAACGACTTCCAGGTCAAGCGGCTGCTGCGCAAGTACTTGCCCGAGGACGAAAAATCCCAGGGCTTCGCCACCCTGCTGGAGTGGAACAACATTCTCTACGAGCCCGCCGATCGGGTGCTGGAGAACCGTCCGACCCAGGTGCGCGTGGGGGCGGTCCAGTGGCAGATGCGCGAGTGCGCCTCGGTGGAATCGGTGCTGCAGCAGGTGGAGTACTTCGTCGACGCCATCTCCAGCTACCAGAGTGACTTCGCCGTCTTTCCCGAGCTGTTCAACGCGCCCTTGATGGGGTTGCAGGACCGCGCCACCCAGCAGGACCAGCTCGCCGCCATCCGCTACCTGGCCGGCTTCACCGAGCAGTTCAAGACCGAGATGTCGCGCATGGCGGTCTCCTACAACATCAATATCGTCGCCGGCTCGATGATCGAAGTGGGCGAGGACGACCGGCTCTACAACGTCAGCTACCTGTGCCACCGCGACGGCGACGTCGAACAACAGTCGAAGCTGCACATCACGCCCCAGGAGCGCCGCGAGTGGGTGATCGAGGGCGGCGACGAGCTGCGCGTGTTCGACACCGACGCCGGGCGCGTCGGCATCCTGATCTGCTACGACGTGGAGTTTCCCGAGCTCGGCCGGCTGCTGGCCGACCAGGACATGGACATCCTCTTCGTGCCGTTCTGGACCGACACCAAGAACGGCTACCTGCGGGTACGCCACTGTGCCCAGGCGCGGGCCATCGAGAACGAATGCTACGTGGTGCTGTGCGGCAGCGTGGGCAACGTGCCGTCGATCCGCAACCTGGACATCCAGTACGCCCAGTCGTCGGTATTCACGCCCTCGGACTTCGCCTTCCCCCACGACGCGGTGCTCTCCGAGACCACGCCCAACACCGAGATGGTGATCTTCTCCGACCTAGACCTCACCCGGCTCACCGTGGTGCGCGCCGAGGGCTCGGTGACCAACCTCAAGGACCGGCGCAAGGATCTGTTCGACCTGCGCTGGCGCGATTGGTCGTGGAAATCGGGGGCACGGCAGGAAGAGAGCTGAAGCCATGTTTGGTCGCCTGCGCCGCTGGCGGGCCGAGCGCTTCGAGACCCGCCACCCGTTACCCGCTAACGCCTGGGCCGAGGCCCGCGCGCGCCTGCCGCTGCTGACCTGCCTCGGCAGCGACGAGGCCGAGCGTCTGGGGCGGCGCGCGTGGCGCTTCGTGCATGCCAAGCGGCTGAGCCTGCACCCCGAGCTGGCTTCGAGCACGCCCTTCGATGAACCCGCCCAACTGGCCCTCGCGGCCCAGGCCTGCCTGCTGACGCTGGGCTGGTCGGATGACGATCACGACGAGGCGTACAGCGGTTTTCACGAGATCCTGATCCTGCCCGAGGCCTTCCACCGCCAGGTGGAGGAGATGGATGAATTCGGCGTAATGCACGCCTATGAGGACGAGCGAGCGGGGGAGACCTCGCATCAAGGCCCGGTGGTGGTGGCCTTTCCCGACCTGATGGAGAGCGGCGACTTCAGCGGCTTCAACGTAGTGATCCACGAACTTGCCCACAAGCTCGACATGGGCAACTCGCTCGATGTCGACGGTTTCCCCCCGCTGCCGCGCGATATCAACCCAAAGGAGTGGCACCGCATCTTCACCGCGGTATGGGACGACCTGCAGGCGCACCTCGAACGTGGCGAAGCGCCGCCCATCGACGACTACGCCGCCACCCACCCCGGCGAGTGCTTCGCGGTCTGCTGCGAGCACTTCTTCACCGCCCCCGACGTGCTCGTTGGCGCCTATCCCGAGCTGTACGACCTGCTCAGGCGCTATTTTCGTCAGGACCCGCTAGGCCGCCTGCCCGACGCCACCGCCGATGCTTGAGTTCAGTGCCGCCTGCGAGCGTTTGGCATGGCCGGCGTGCCCGTCCCATAACCCGCTCGATGCCGTCGCCGACCGAGCGTCCCCGTCCCAACGACCCTTCGCATTTGGCCGCAGCCAACGGCGCGCCTATGCTGAAGCCACTCCTCCGCGCAGGCCATCCGCATGTCCCGCAAGGTTCTTCTCGCTCTCGTCGCTTTAGTGCTTCTCGCCCTGCTGGGGTTCCTGTGGCAGTGGCTGGCGGCACGCGACCTGCTCGATGCCAATACGCTGTTTGCGCTGATGCAGGGCTCGCTATCCTGGCGCGAATCTCCGTTGGCGGGAGCGGTGGTAGTGGCGGCGTTCCTCGCCGCCTCGCTGACCATGTTCCCGCTCAGCGTGCTGGTCGTCCTCGCCGGCCTGCTGTTCGGCCCCGTCTGGGGCTTCGTCTACTCCTTCGTCGGCACGCTCGCCGGCTCGGTCGTCACCTTCTGGGTGGGACGCCGGCTGGGACGCGATGCCTTGCTGCGTCATGGCGGCACGCGTCTTCAACGCCTGTCGCGCTATCTGGCCGGACGCGGCATTCGCACCATGACGCTGGTCAGCCTGCTGCCACTCGCCCCCTTCACGCTGACCAACATGATGGCCGGCGCCTTCCGCATCCGCTTTCGCGACTACATGCTGGGAACTGTCATCGGCCTGACCCCGGGACTCGCCGGCATCATTCTGCTAGGCAGCCAGCTCGGCACGCTGCTGACCGCCGAGAATCGCCGCGAGCTGGCCTGGGGAGCAGGCGGCATCGTCGTGGCCATCGTCCTGCTCTATGGGCTCAAGCGTTATGCAGAGCGACGCCGCAGGCGGCGAACCTGAGGACTCACTTGGGCGGCAGCTCCGATTCCCCCTCGCGCCGCCCCGGCCACCAGCTCGGGCGCTCCTGATCCCACTCTTCCTGGACCAGATGCTTGAGCAGCCGACCGCGGTGACGCAACATGCGCCACTCGGCGCCGAGCCGAGCGCGCATGCGGTCCCAGCCGCCTTCATCGGCATGCGTATAGGGGCCACCCTTGGCGATGGCACGCCGATAGACGGCCAGGCAGCCCTCGGCGCAGCGCGCCTCGTCCACCGCCTCCGCCATCCTGCGTGCCGCTGCCGCCATCGGCCGGTGCCGCTCGGTATCGCTCAGCTCTACCAGCGCCTGTGCCATGGCTTCGGCATCGTCCCGGGCCAGCAGGCGGCCATTGCGCTCGTCGATGATCATCTCTCTGACACCCGGCGCATCGACCGCAACCACGGGCAGCCCCGTGGCCATGGCCTCGGCGATGACCATGCCCTGCGTCTCGCTATGGGACGCGAAGGCAAAGACATCCATCGCATGGTAGGCGTCGACCAGGGTCGGGCCTTGCAGGCTGCCGGTGAAGTGTACCCGCTCGGCAATGCCCAGTTCTTCGGCCAGGTTCTGCATGGCCTCGCGGGCGTCGCCGCTGCCGACCACCAGAAAGTGCGCCTCGGGCAACCGTCTCAGGGCCCGGCCCACCGACTCGGTCAAAAACAGCAGATTCTTCTCCCGCGCCAGCCGACCGAGGTGGCCGATCACATAGCTACCCTTCGGAATGCCGAGCCGCTCGCGCCACGCCTGCGCATTCCCCGTGGCGAAACGGGCTACGTCCACACCGCTCGGCACCACCGAGATCGAGGCATTGGCCCCACGCTCGATCAGCATGTCGCGAATGCTCGCGCTGGGGGCAATCACTTCGTCGCACATGTGCGAATACTCCGTGGCCAGGGCCTTGGCGAAGCGCTGCATCAGGGGTGAGTCGCCGGGAACGTAGTGCGTGTAGTGCTCATACAGGGTGTGATGGGTGAAGACCAGCGGCAGACCGTAGGTATCGGCGACCCGGGCTGCGGTATCACCCAGCAGGAAAGGATGATGAGAATGCACCACATCGGGATCGAAGGCTTCGACCGCCTCGATGAGCTGCCCGGGGATCGGTACCGGCAGTGAAAAGTCGCTGCCGTTGAAGTGCTGCATGGCCACCACCCGCACGACATCGTCCTCGCCTAGCGGCTGACCTTCGAGGCGAGGCGCCACTATCAATACTTCATGCCCCGCTAATTGCAGTTGCGCCTTGAGACGCTGTACGGACTCGCTGACCCCGCCCACGATGGGTGCATAGGTATTGGTGAACATCAGAACGTTCAAGGAAGCAGGTCTCCTGTAGCGGCTCACTTGGCCTGTTCCGGACGACCCGGCGCAGGCACACGCCGAGGCATCTCTTGCTCAAGATAGGCAACGAAGGCACGAATGCGCGCCGGTACGTGGCGGCGCTGCTGATAGACGGCATGAAAATCGGCACGCACACCCTGCCACTCGGGCAGCAGTTCGACCAGCCGACCGCTCTCGAGGTGCCGGTGGATATCCCACCACGAGCGCAGCACGATACCACGCCCGTCGAGTGCCCACTGCACGACCGCCTCGCCATCGTTGGAAGACATGGGTCCAGCCACCTTGACCGCCTGCTCCGCTGAGCTGTCGCACTGGCGAAAGCGCCATACGGCATAGTCACTTTCGTTCTCCCGAAGCACCAGGCAGGGGTGGGCGGCAAGATCGGCAGGCACCTTCAGGTCCGGCATGTGGGCCACATAGCCGGGCGCAGCACACAGTATTCGCCGGCTGGCGAGGATGCGCCGGGCCACCAGCCGCGAGTCGGGCGGTTCGCCCACGCGAATGCCGACGTCGAAGCCCTGTTCGCCCAGGCTCAGCGGATAGTTGGAGAGTTCCAGCGTCGCCTCGACGCCCGGATGGCACGCGCAGAATGCCGACAGCAACGGCGCCACGTGGCGTCGGCCGAAGCCGAAGGTGGCATTGACCCGCAGCGGACCCGAGAGCGCCGCCTGCTGCTCGCCCAGCGCCTCCTCCAGCTCGGCCAGCTCCTCGAGGATCGACGCCCCGCGCTCCAGATAGCGCTCGCCCTCGGCGGTAAGCGACAAGCGCCGCGTGGTACGGCTGGCCAACTCCACACCCAAGCGCGCCTCGAGCTGCTTGAGCCGCTTGCTCACGGCCGACAGCGACAGCCCCAGGTCGCGCGCCGTGGCGGTCAGGCTCCCCGCACGCGCCAGTTGCTGGAAGAAGACCAGGTCGTCGAGCTGAGCCATGCCACTCTCCACTCACATTCAACAATGGCTTTCCATTCAGCCCGATTATCTCCACGAAGCCAAGGGCTAGACTGCGGCAGACACTTCCTTTCTTCTTTCAGAGGAACCGACCATGACCCAGCGTATCGCTGTGATTCCCGGCGACGGCATCGGCAACGAAGTAATGCCGGAAGGCCTGCGCGCTCTCGAAGCCGTTGCCAAGCGCTTCGACATCGACCTGGCCTTCGAGCACTTCGACTTCGCCTGCTGCGACTACTACGCCAAGCACGGCAAGATGATGCCCGACGACTGGTTCGAGCAGCTCAAGGATTTCGACGCCATCTTCTACGGCGCGGTGGGCTGGCCCGACACAGTGCCGGACCATATTTCGCTGTGGGGTTCGCTGCTGCAGTTCCGCCGCCAGTTCGACCAGTACATCAACCTGCGTCCGTGCAAGCTGCTGCCTGGGATCAAGAGCCCGCTGGCCGACCGCAAGCCCGGTGACATCGACTTCTACGTGGTGCGCGAGAACACCGAGGGCGAGTACTCCAGCGTCGGCGGCAAGATGTTCGAGGGTACCAAGCGCGAGGTAGTGATCCAGGAGACGGTGATGACCCGCCACGGCACCGACCGGGTGCTCAAGTTCGCTTTCGACCTGGCCCAGAGCCGGCCGCGGAAGAAGCTCACCTCGGCCACAAAGTCCAATGGCATCGCCATCACCATGCCATGGTGGGACGAGCGGGTCGCGGCCATGTCGGGCAACTATCCCGAGGTCAGCGTCGACAAGTTCCACATCGACATCCTCACCGCCAACTTCGTCATGCATCCCGACTGGTTCGACGTGGTGGTGGCCAGCAACCTGTTCGGCGACATCCTCTCCGACCTGGGCCCCGCCTGCACCGGTACCATCGGCGTAGCCCCCTCAGCCAATATCAATCCCGAAGGCACTTTCCCCAGCCTGTTCGAACCGGTCCACGGCAGCGCCCCGGACATCGCCGGCAAAGGCATCGCCAACCCCATCGGCCAGATCTGGTCCGGCGCCATGATGCTGGAGCATCTGGGTCACAAGGAGGCCGCCGACGCCATCGTGGCCGCCTTCGAGGCGGTACTGACGGAGGCCGACCCGGCCGTGCTGACGCCGGACATTCGCGGCCAGGGCACCACCCAGACACTGGGGCAAGCTATTGCCGAGCGGGTCGCCGGTTAGGTGCATTTCATTCACTACCACTTCGCCCGGCCAGCCATGGCATCGTGGCTGGCCGGGGCACTTACGGGTCACTGTTTGATGGCTTTACGTTACCCTCCGTAATCGCCGGCTTTTATTGTCGATTTGTCGTCTAGCCTGATCAGTGCAAGCCCACAAGGCAAGCCAATGGAGAAAGGAGAAACGGCATGAAAAGGACAGCAATTGCCATCGCGGTGGGTGCCCTGAGCACCGGTCTGAGTCATGGGCTCCTGGCACAGGAGGTCCAGGACGAGGAGACCCAGCCGCTGAACGAACAGCAGCAGATGAGCGAAGATAACGCTCAGAGCCAGTCGGGCAGCCAAGCCGAGATTCAAGTCGAGCAAGATCCCGCCGACGTGAATGTCGATCAGCAGCCGGCCGAAGTTCAGGTCGAGCAAGAGCCACCCGATGTGACCGTCGAGCAGCAGCCGCCGGAAGTTACCATCGAACAGAAGGATCCCAACGTCAGCGTGGATCAGGCCGAGCCCGATGTCACCGTCAAGAAGACAGGCGAGGCCGACGTTGAAGTCCAGCCCGCCGAAGAGGCCGAAGCAAAGCTGCGCAACCCTGACGAACAGGAGCAAGAGCAGCAGAACTCGGACCAGGCGGCTCAAGACCAGGCCTCCCAGGACCAGGCTTCGCAGGGCGATGACCTGATGAGCATGGAGGTCAGCGAGGTCAAAGGACAGGCCGTCTACAGTCAGCAGGACGAAAAGGAAATCGGTGACGTCGAGCGCGTCGTGCGCGACACCGAGAGCGGTGATGTCTCAGTCGTGATTTCCGAAGGCGGCTTCCTCGGTTTCGGCGAGGACGAGATGGGCTATCCCATCGACGAGTTGAAAGTCCGCAGCGAGGGTGAGCTGGTCGTTCAGTCCGGTGACAGCGGCGAATCCGGAGACTACGGCAGCGACCAGTATGAAGAGGTCGATGGTAGCCAGACGCTGCGCGAAGCTATGCAGAGCAACTAAGTCTGGTCCAGACAGGCTGAAACATGACCCAGCCAGCGGTCATGCCTGACAAGGCGCGGCTCATGCCGCGCCTTTTTTCGTGTCGCTCGCGGCCGCTCAGGAAGCGAGCTTGAGCGCCACGTCGGCCACGCTTCTGCCCTGCATCCTGGCCAGTTCCAGCTCGTGCTCGGTGGGCTGACGCGAGCCGTCGGGGCCGGCAAGCGTCGATGCCCCGTAGGGCGAGCCACCCTGCACGCTGGAAATGTCGAACTGCGACTCGAGCCCATAGCCGATCGGCAGGATCAACATGCCGTGGTGCGCCAGCGTGGTCCATGAGGTAAGAATGGTGGTTTCGTTGCCACCGCCGGTGCCGGTCGAGGTGAACACGCTCCCCACCTTGCCGCGCAGCGCTCCCTTGGCCCACAGGCTGCCGGTCTGGTCGAGAAAGGTACGCATCTGGCCGGTCATGTTGCCGTAGCGGGTCGGCGTGCCGAAGATCACCGCGTCGTAGTCGGCCAGCTCCTGGGGGGTGGCCTCGGGGGTATCGAAGGTCTTCCCCCCGGCCTTGGCGAAAGCCTCGGGATCCATGGTCTCGGGTACACGCTTGACCCACACTTCGGCGCCCTCCACCTGACGCACACCTTTCGCCACGGCCTTGGCCAGGGTATCGATATGGCCATACATGGAGTGGTAGAGCACGAGTACCTTGATCATCTTGCGCCTCCTTTCATGGTTGCCGTCCAAACGCCGGGATCGCCGGCGAGTGACTACAGCATAGAAAGGAACGCGCTCGAGAAAAGCGAAGCATTTCGTCCGGGGGCTACGAATCTATCGACGCACGCACCGCCAGACCCCTGAGAGCACTCGCACCTTGCCGGCGCCGAGGTTGTCGCGCAAGTTACGCCCCATCAGGACGAAATCGCTGCCAAAGAGCGATGTCGGTCCCGGCGGCGCGACGGCTTTCTGCGCTGTCTCAGCGGGACGACTCTCGCGTCGGCTGTGCTCCTGACGCCAAGCCAGGGCCGTATCAGTGATGTCCTCCACCGCGAGAGGCTCGAAGCCGGCCAGCGCCATGGCGCGCTCGAGCTGCTCTCGACTTCGCAGGTGGCTGGTGGCCTGGCTGCGCGCCCAGGGCACCGGCAGCGCCAACGGCTCGGTGTTTTCCCCGGCCACCAGCTCATGCAGCAGCACACGACCGCGCGGCGCCAGCAGACGCTGCCACTCGGCCAGCACACGCGGCACGTGGGGCATGTTCATCAGCGCATGCTGGCACCACACGACATCGACGCTTTCCGACAGCGGAACGTTGGCGGCATCGGCACACAAGAAACGCGTACGCTCGGCCAGCCCGGTGGCCGCGCTGAGCCAGCTCGCCACTTCGATGAAGGCTGGCGTGATGTCGACCCCGACCACGTCGCAACCAAACTCGGCGGCCAGCAAGCGGCTCGCACCACCGGTGCCACAGCCCACATCGAGCACCCGTTCGCCGGCGCGCAGTTCGCCCAGTATCGCCAGGGCGCGGCTAGCGCTGCGCCCGCCAAGGTGCAGCTGATCGATGCCGGCCACGTCATCGAGGCTCAGCCGATCCAAATCGCGTCCCGCGGCCCTGAACGCCACTTGCAGCCTCGCCAGCAGGGCCTCGCCTTCGCTTGCGGTAGCAGCATCGTAGTGCGCATTGAGCTGGTCGACGTAGTCGTCGAATCCCGGCTCGGCTCGATCGGTGGGCATGGTGGGCTCCTGGCGGTCATGGATATGGCTGCTGCCAGCTTAGGCTGCGCATGGCCTTGAACCCATTGGCCAAAGGTCGGCTCGCCCAGTTTCAATATCGCACCCGGGCTTTCACCAGCCCGACGTGCGATCTTGCGATGTCGCCCCGTGCGCAGGATGGTGGCCGTGGTCTCACCGTACTCACAACCGACCCGGACATCCCATGCTGTCGGAATGGATCGAACTCAGCCTGGAAAGCACCGCGCCAACGTCACGAGGCGGCAAGCTTCCCGGCGGCACCTATACCCTGCACGCGGCGGGCGTCCTTGAACTCACGCCCACCGAGTGCCGTAGCGAGGCGCATGCCTGCGTACTCTCGGCAGGGATTCACGGCAATGAAACCGCCCCCATCGAACTGCTGGGCGAGTGCCTCGCTCGCCTCGAAGCGGGCCTGCTCGCACTGGGCGCACCAGTACTGATGATCCTGGGCAACCCCGAGGCGATGCGCCGCGCCGAACGCTACGTCAATACCAATCTCAATCGCCTGTTCCGTCGCGACCTGGACGAAAGCGGCATGGAGCCGGACCGCGCCCGCCTGCTGATGCGCGCCGTGGACGATTTTTTCTCTCGTTACCCCGAGCACGAGCGCCTGCACTACGACCTGCACACGGCAATCCGTGACAGCCGCTACCCGCGCTTCGCGGTCGAGCCCTTCGCCGAGACTGCCACACGTCACGAACAGTGGCGCTGGCTGGCGGCGGCGGACATCCAGGCGGTGCTGCACCAACATCAGCACAGCTGGACCTTCTCCCACTACTCCAAGCATCATCACCAGGCTCAGGCCTTCACCCTGGAGCTGGGGCGCGCCCTGCCTTTCGGCCACAACGACCTTGCGCCACTAGCACCCATGGCACGGCTGCTCGAGGCACTGCTGGAAGGGCGCAAACCGTCAGGCGATACTCCTGAACGCATGCGTTTCTTCCGCGTAGCCCACGAGCTGATGCGTCATTCCGAGGACTTCCGGCTGTGCTTCGCCGACGACACGCCCAACTTCACTGAATTCGCGCCCGGCACGCAGCTCGCCGAGGACGCCGAGGCCGGTTCTTTTGTCGTCGAGAGCGAACCGCTCAGCGTGGTGTTCCCCAACGCTGCTGTGGAACTGGGCGCCCGTGCCGCGCTACTGGCCCGACCGGCACCAGCGCCGACTGACCCCGGATAGCTTTCAAGAACGAATATTTCCAGCGATTTTGCTACTTCAGAACAATAATCAGGAGCCTTCCAATGACACCTCCTCTCCACAATATCGACTATCGTCCCACGGCACGGACTCACCTTCCTTCTGCTGAAAGCCCTCAGGCCTGTTAGAATCGCCCCTTTTTTCGCGCCTGCCCGCTTAACCGGCCGTCGCCCCGGCGACTCGTCCCGATCTGGAGTCCGTTCCATGGCCGATACCCAAATTCCCCTCGAAGTCCGCAACATCAAGAAGCGCTTCGGCGACACCGAAGTCCTCAAGGGTCTCTCGCTCAAGGCCAACAAGGGTGACGTCATCACCCTGATCGGAGCCTCCGGCTCCGGCAAGAGCACCTTCCTGCGCTGCATGAACCTGCTCGAGCAGCCCGACGAGGGCGACCTGATCGTTCACGGCGAGGAGATTCGCTTCAAGCAAACCAGGCATGGCCGCGAGCCCGCCGACTGGAAACAGGTCGTCAGCATGCGCGCCAAGCTGTCGATGGTCTTCCAGAGCTTCAACCTGTGGGCGCACATGACGCTGCTGGAGAACATCATCGAAGCGCCGGTGCACGTGCTCGGCAAGCCGAAGAAGGAAGCCGTCGAACAGGCCCGTGCGCTGCTCGAGCGGGTCGGCCTGACCGCACGCGCCGACGCCTACCCGGCGCAGATGTCCGGTGGCCAGCAGCAGCGTGGCGCCATCGCACGGGCGCTGGCCATGGATCCGGAGGTGATGCTGTTCGACGAACCCACCTCGGCGCTCGACCCGGAGCTGGTCGGCGATGTGCTCAAGGTCATGCGCGATCTGGCCGAGGAGGGGCGCACCATGGTCGTGGTCACTCACGAGATGGGCTTCGCTCGTGACGTGTCGAGTCAGGTCGTCTACCTGCACCAGGGCGTGATCGAGGAGGCCGGGGCGCCCCAGGACGTGCTGGTCCATCCCAGTTCGCCGCGGCTCCAGCAGTTCCTGGCGCCGAAGTACTGAGGGAGAGAGTCATGCTCGATCTACAAGGCTACGGCCCGCGCCTGCTGGAAGGCGCAGGCGTCACCCTGCAGCTGGCGGTGCTCTCTTTGGCACTTGCCGTCCTGCTCGGCCTGTTGACCGCCAGCGCCAAGATGTCGCGCAGCTGGCTGCTGCATCGCACGGCCACGCTCTACACCACGGTGATTCGCGGCGTACCCGACCTGGTGCTGATGATGCTGCTGTTCTTCGGCGGCCAGATGGGGCTCAACCTGTTCACCGACATGCTCTACGATCAGTTCGGTGTGGACTGGTTCTTCAATCTCAACGCCTTCGTCGCCGGCGTGATCACCATCGGCTTCATATTCGGCGCCTACATGGGCGAGACCTTCCGCGGCGCCTTCATGGCCGTGGATGAGGGTCAGATCGAGGCGGCCAAGGCCTACGGCATGGGGTCCTGGCTATTGTTTCGGCGCATCCGCTTCCCGCTGATGATGCGCCACGCCCTGCCGGGACTCTCCAACAACTGGATGGTGCTGCTCAAGACCACCGCGCTGGTTTCTGTGATCGGCCTCACCGACATGGTGCGCGTCGCCGCCGAGGCCTCCCGCGCCACCCACGAGCCGTTCACCTTCCTGATACCCGTGGCAGCCATCTACCTGCTGATTGCCAGCGTGTCGGAGTGGATCTTCGCCCGTTTGCAGAAACGCTACGACGTCGGTTTCGGGGAGCACTGACATGGACCAACTGAATCAATGGCTCGCCGGCCTGCTGGAAGGCAACGTCATCTTCACCCCGCAGACCCTCGGCTACTACTGGACCGGGCTGGTCACCACCTCGCAGCTGGTGTTCCTGTCGCTGATCATCGGCCTGGTGCTCGCCGTGCCGCTGGCCATCGGACGCAGCTCGCGCCATCGCTGGGTCAGCCTGCCCATCTACGTCTACACCTACGTGTTCCGCGGCACGCCGCTGCTGATCCAGCTCTACATCATCTATTACGGCGTGGTATTCGTGGAGGGAATCCAGGACAGCATGTTTTGGCCGATCCTCAAGGAGGCCTTCTACCCGGCCCTGATCGCCTTCACTCTCAACACCGCCGCCTACACCACCGAGATCTTCCGTGGGGCGATCAAGGCCACGCCACGCGGCGAGATCGAAGCGGCTCGCGCCTACGGCATGTCGCAGAGCCTGACGATGCGCCGCATCGTGCTGCCCAGCGCCTTCCGCCGCGCCCTGCCGGCCTATGGCAACGAAGTGATTTTCATGCTGCATGCCAGCGCCATCGCCAGCGTGGTCACGCTGATGGACCTCACCGGTGCGGCCCGCTTCGTCTATGCGCGCTTCTATGCCCCCTTCGAGGCGTTCATCTTCGTTGCCGCGATCTATCTCTGCCTGACCTTTGCCATTCTGTATCTCTTCCGCTACCTGGAGAAGCGATTGCTGGCACATCTCAAGCCGTTGGGCGGGAACTGATCAACGTCAAACAGGCGTTGGAAAAACTGCGCTCGGGGACTTTCGGCCCCGGCGTGGCTGCGCTAAATTCAGGCGCGACGTCATCTTAACGATGCACGAACGACAACAAGGAACTGAACGATGAAAAAACTGTTGACTGTATCCCTGCTGGGCGTCGCCATCGCCGCCGGTACCGCCCAGGCCCGTGACTACGATCACGTACGCTTCGGCGTCGACGTACCCTACGAGCCGATGGAGTACCGCACGCCCGAAGGTGAGCTGACCGGTTTCGACATCGAGCTCGGCAACGCCATGTGCGAAGAGATCGGCATCACCTGCGAGTGGATCGAGCAGGAGTGGGACGGCATCATTCCCGGCCTGCTGTCACGCAAGTACGACGCCATCATGTCGTCGATGACCATCAACGACGAGCGTCGCCAGACCGTACTCTTCTCCGATCCCTACATTACCCCGCCGTCCGCCTGGTTCGCTCCCGAGACGCTCGATGTCGAGGAGCCCAGCACCGAAGCCCTCGACGGCATGAGCATCGGCGTACAGCGCGGAACCCTGCAGGACAACTACGTCACCGACATGTACGGCGACGTGGCCGATATCAGCCGCTACTCCACCGCCGACGACATGGTGCTGGACATGGAAGCCGAGCGTCTCGACATCGTCTTCCTCGACTTCCCGGTCGGCAAGTCCACCCTGCTCGACAGCGAAGAGCGCCAGTACAAGGTTGTCGGCGAGCGTATCACCGAGCCCAAGGAGTACTTCGGTGACGGCTTCGGCATCGCTTTCCGTCCGCGCGACGAGGCACTGGCCGAGCGCTTCAACGAGGCCCTGGCCACGCTGAAGGAAGACGGTACCTATGACGAGATCTACGCCCGCTACTTCGGCGGGGAGTGATCGCAGCCCCCTCTCCGGCCTGCCGGGGAGGGGGCGTACGCTTGACCGTCCAACGCGATTGTCGGAAAGTAAAACCTGTCAAAGCCATCGAATCAGGACCCCGTCCATGATCGATTCCGCCGTCCACATTCGCCAAACGCTCGAGGCCTATCGCTGTTTCTTCGACAGCTTCTACCTCAGCGAATGGTTCGACGAATAAGCCCTTCCTGCGGCCTTCCTGGCCGTATCGGCACGCCCGTGCCACCCGATGCATCACGGTCCTTGCGCCCGTGATCGCATGATCCGTTGCCGCCCGCTTGCGGCACATCCGTAACCACCGCAACACACCACAACAAACGCCTTCCCGGGAGGAAGACTCATGCGCCATATTTCTCTGATCCTGGCCGCCGGCCTGGTTGTCGGCCTGTTCACCGGTGTCGCCCAGGCCCGCGACGACGACACCATTCGCCTCGGCGTCGATGTCCCCTACGAGCCCTTCATGTTCCGCACCCCCGATGGGGAGCTGACCGGCTTCGAGATCGAGCTGGGCAACGCCGTATGCGACTACCTCGAGGCGGACTGCACCTGGGTCGAGCAGGACTGGGACGGCATCATCCCCGGCCTGCTGGCACGCAAGTACGACGCCATCATGTCATCGATGGCGATCACCGAGGAGCGCGCCCAGCAGGTGCTGTTCTCGGAACCCTACTACACCACGCCGAGCGCCTGGATCACCGCCAACGATCGTGAGATCGACATCGAAGACCGTGACAGCCTCGAAGGCATGGCGGTCGGCGTGCAGCGTGCCACCCTGCAGGACAACTACGTCTCCGAGCTCTACGGCGACATCGTCGAGATCCGCCGCTACACCAGCGCCGACGACGTGGTGACCGACCTGCGCGCCGGCCGCCTCGACCTCACCTTCATGGATTACCCCGTGGCCGAGTCCACCATCGCCATCGATACCGCGGGCAGCGACTTCAAGCGCATCAGCGGCTTCATCAAGGAACCCCAGCACATCTTCGGCCAGGGCGTGGGCGTGGCCTTCCGCCAGCGCGACCGCGAGCTGGCCGAGCGCTTCAACGAGGCGCTTGCCGCGCTCAAGGAGAACGGCACCTATGACGCCCTGATGGAGAAGTACTTCAACTACGATATCAAGCTGTAACGCGGCCTGACCCACCTGCGAACGCCGGTCTCCACCGGCGTTCGCCTTCCCTGAGGAGCCAGCATGCTGACCCTGCTGAAGAACGCCCGCCTCTACGCACCACGTGCCATGGGGCTGTGTCACCTGTTGATCGCCGACCGCCGTATCGCCGCCGTGGTAGCGGCCGATCAGGGAGCCCCCGCGAGCGGCATGGCCGTCGAGGAGATCGATCTCGAGGGCCGACGGGTGATCCCCGGGCTGGTCGACCCGCTGGTACATTTCACCGGCGGCGGCGGTGAAGGCGGCTTCGGCACGCGCACCGCCGAGCTGACGCTCGAGGATGCCCTGGCCTCCGGCGTCACCACGCTGATCGGTGCGCTGGGCACCGACGCCCTGACCCGTACCCCGGCCAACCTGCTGGGCAAGGCACGTGAGCTGGCCGCAGGCGGCTTGACCACATACTGCTATACCGGCTCCTACCAACTGCCCCCGGTCACGCTGACCGGCTCGGTGGGCAGCGACATCCTGTTCATTCCCGAATTCATCGGCGTGGGCGAGGTGGCGATCAGCGACCACCGCGGCTCACAGCCCTCCTCCTTCGAGCTGGCCCGACTGGCGTCGGAGGCGCGTACCGCGGGCATGCTGGCGGGTAAATCGGGCATCGTCTTCATCCATACTGGCGACGCCCCGTCTCATCTTGAACCACTGCGCGAGGCGGCCCGCGACAGCGCCATTCCCCTTGCCCAGTTCCTGCCGACCCATATCAACCGTACCCCGGCGCTGTTCGAGGATGGCCTGCGCTTCGCCCGCGAGGGTGGCCGCATCGACTTCACCACCAGCACCACGGCGGAACTGCTGGCGGGCGGCGAAGTGGCCGCCGCCGAGGCCGTGGCCCGCGCCCTGCAGGCCCGTGTCGAGCCGTCGCACATTACGCTGTCATCGGATGCCAACGCCTCACTACCCCGCTTCGACGATCAGCGCCGCTTCGTAGGCCTCGAACCCGGGCGGCTCGCCAGCCTGTTCGAGGTACTCGGCCAGTGTGTCGAGGAGCATGGCATTGCACTTGAGCAGGCCATCGGCATGGCCAGCACCCATGCCGCCGAGGCGCTAGGGCTACCCGCCAAGGGGCGGCTAGAGCCAGGCCGTGACGCCGACCTGCTGGTGCTGGCCGAAGGCGAATGGGCCATCGACGAGGTCTGGGCGCTGGGCCGCCGGGTGTATCACAGCGGCTGAGTCGACGAACCCTGTGCTTCAGTGGCCGTGCGGCCCCGGCACATGGCTGGGCTCGTCGTGAATGGCGGGCAGTTCGCGCGGTGCCGGCTGGGCCAGCTCCTGAAGAATGCCGCAGTGGCTGGAATCGGACTCGCCTTGGCAGCGCGAGCGTAGCGTCGCCAGTGCCTCGCGTAGCGCCTGGAGCTGTTCGATGCGTGCCTCCACGTGGGCCAGGTGGTCGTCGATCAGGCCGTTTACGGCGTTGCAGGGCTGGCGCGGGCGATCGTGGTAGTCGAGCAGGGTGCGGATCTCGTCCAACGTCATGTCCAGTGTGCGGCAATGCCGGATGAAGCGCAGCCGCTCGGCATGGGGCTCGGCATAGAGCCGGTAATTGGCGCTCGAACGGGCAGGCTCGGGCAACAGCCCCTCGCGTTCGTAGTAGCGGATCGTTTCCACCGGGCAGCCCGTGCGGTTGGCAAGCTCGCCGATCTTCATTGCATGCCTCCTCAAATAACCGCTTGACCCTGTAGTGACTACAGGGTGTGTCATTACCATAACCGATGACACGGAGCCTTTGCCATGGCAGAACGATCCTGCTGCTCGAGCTGCAACCCAGCCGATACCGCCACAGTCCCGCCAAAGCGGGGCGCCCCCTCTCCTGATGCTCCCTACCCTGATGCCCAGTCGCTGCGCCTGCGCATCGAGGCGATGTGCTGCCCCACCGAGGAAGGGCTGTTGCGCCGGGCACTCGAAGACATGCCGGGCATCGAGCGGCTCGATTTCGACCTGATCGGCCGCAAGCTCACCGTGCACCATCGGGATGTCGGCGAGGAGGCCATTCGGCGCCGAATCGCCGCCACCGGCATGACCGCCGAGCGCGATGACCCAACCCAGCGCACGGCGCCGGCTGCAAGCGACGAGGAACCGTGGTGGAAGATCGGCGCCGCCGCCGCCCTCGCCCTCGCGGCCGAGGCCAGCCACTGGCTGTCGCTGGCCGAGCCCTGGCTCGCCGCTGCGCTGGCGCTGGCGGCCATCGCCCTGGTCGGGCTGCCCACCTGGAAGAAGGGCTTCATCGCCCTGCGCCATCGTACCCTCAACATCAATGCCCTGATGAGCGTGGCGGTGACCGGCGCGCTGCTGATCGGCCAATGGGCCGAAGCGGCCATGGTGCTGGTACTGTTCACCCTTGCCGAGCGCATCGAGGCACGCTCGCTGGGCCGGGCGCGCAACGCCATTCGCGAGCTGCTCGACCTGGCGCCGGAGCGCGCCAGCGTACAGCAACCGGATGGCAGCTTCCGCGCCCTCCCGGCCGCCGAGGTCGCCATCGACAGCCTGGTACGCGTGCGTCCCGGCGAGCGCCTGGCGCTGGACGGCAACGTGGCCGAGGGTCACCCGGCGCTGGACGAATCGCCCATCACCGGCGAAAGCCTGCCGGTGGACAAGACACCGGGCGACGCCGTATTCGCCGGTAGCGTCAACCAGGGCAGCGAGTTCCTCTATCGCACCAGCAGAGCGGCGAGCGACACTACCCTGGCCCGCATCATCTACACCGTGGAGCAGGCCCAGGCCAGCCGCGCGCCCACCCAGCGCTTCATCGACCGCTTCGCCGCCGTCTACACCCCAGCGGTGTTCGGTATCGCCCTGCTGGTGGCGATCACCTGGCCTTGGCTGTTCGGCATCGGCTGGTTCGAAGGCACTTACCGCGCCCTGGTCCTGCTGGTGATAGCTTGCCCCTGCGCGCTGGTGATCTCAACCCCGGTAACCATCGTCAGCGGCCTGGCCGCCGCCGCCCGCTCCGGCATCCTCATCAAGGGCGGCAACGTGCTCGAGCAGGGCTACCGGCTGACCACCCTCGCCTTCGACAAGACCGGCACTCTGACCCGGGGCCGACCCTCGCAGCGTGCCTGGCACCCGCTCGATCCGAAGCTGGACGAGCCGGCACGAGCCAGGCTACGCGCCCTGGCGGCAGGGCTCGCCGGGCGCTCGTCGCACCCGGTGTCGGCGGCCCTGGCCCGCGCCGCCGAGGCGGATGGCGTCACACCAGAAGAAGTGAGCGACGTTGAGGAGCTACCCGGCCGCGGCGTGATTGCCCGCCTGGGCAGGCACAAGTTCTGGCTCGGCAACCGTCGGCTGATGCAACAGTTCGCGACGCTGGACGAGACATTCGCGGCCCATCTGGCCGAGCATGAAGAGCGCGGTGAAACCCTGGTGATTCTGGGCGACGAGACCCGCCCGCTGGCACTTTTCGCCGTCGGCGACCCGCTGCGCGAGGAGAGCCGCGAAGCCATCGAGGCGCTGCACCGCCTGGGCGTGACCACGCTGATGCTGAGCGGTGACAACCCGACGAGCGTGGCCGCCGTGGCTGCCCAGGCCGGCATCGACGAGGCCCACGGTTCGCTGCTGCCCGAGGACAAGCTGGCGATGATCGAGGCGCGCACCAAGCAAGGCCCGGTTGGCATGGTCGGCGACGGCATCAACGACGCCCCGGCACTGGCCCGCGCCGACATCGGCTTCGCCATGGGGGCGCTCGGCAGCGATGCTGCCATCGAGACCGCCGATGTGGCGCTGATGGACGACGATCCTCGCCGCCTGGCCGACTTCCTGCGCCTGTCGCGGCGCACGCGCTCGCTGCTGATGCAGAATATCGCCATCGCCCTGGGCCTCAAGGCGGTGTTCATGGCACTTGCCTTCAGCGGCCACGCCACCTTGTGGATGGCGGTGTTCGCCGACATGGGCGCCAGCCTGATCGTGGTGGCCAATGGCCTGCGCCTGCTGCGCAGGGACGAGCAGCCAGCTCCGTCACGCGCGTGATGCGCCAACACTGGGTGTCGTCAGCCACGAAGGGAACCGTAAAATGCAACGACTGCAGGCCCAGAGCCCGGCCAAGCATTCCAAGGAGCCTTTTCATGAAGTACGACGCCCACCATTATCCCAGTGCCTCACGCCGCATGGTCACGTTCGGTAGCCGCGGCATGGTCGCTACTTCACAAGCGCTCGGGTCACAGGTGGGCATGCAGATCTTGCAGCAGGGCGGCAATGCCGTGGACGCTGCCATTGCCGTCGCCGCGGCCCTCACCGTCGTGGAGCCGACCTCCAACGGTCTGGGCAGCGACGCCTTCGCCATCGTCTGGATCAACGGCAAGCTGCATGGGTTGAACGCCAGCGGACCGGCCCCCCGGGCAGCGACCATCGAAGCGATCAGGGCACAGGGGCATGAGAGGATACCCGATCATGGCCTGCTACCCGTCACCGTGCCCGGCGCACCGGCCGCCTGGGTCGCCCTTTCCGAGCGCTTCGGCAAGCTGTCCTTCGTCGACCTCTTGGCCCCAGCCATCGCCATCGCGGAAAGCGGCTTCCCCGTCTCGCCTGTCGTCAGCCAGCTGTGGGAGGAAGCTTTCGCAGACTACCGTCGCTACGACGATGACGTGTTCAAGCCCTGGTTCGCTACCTTCGCCCCCAAGGATCGCGCCCCTCGGCCTGGCGAACTCTGGACGGCACCCGATCACGCCAGCACGCTGCGCGCCATTGCCGAGAGCCATGGCCGGGCGTTCTACCAGGGCGAGCTGGCCGAGCGCATCGACGCCTTCATGCGGGAGCATGGCGGCCTGCTGCGCCGCGAAGACCTCGCTGCCTTCCAGCCCGAGTGGGTCGATCCGATCAGTACCCGCTATCGCGGCCACGACATCTGGGAATTGCCACCCAACGGCAGCGGGCTGATCGCCTTGCAGGCGCTAGGAATCCTCGAGCGCCTGGGCAAGGAGGGCCGCGACCCGGTGGAGACGCTGCATCGCCGCATCGAGGCCACCAAGCTCGCCTACATTGACGGCAAGCGTTACATCACCGAGCGTGACGCCATGCAGCCCAGCGTGGAGCAGCTACTTGCTGACGACTACCTGCTGGCGCGTGCCGGGCTGATTGGCGAGCAGGCGCTCGATCCCAGGCACGGCAATCCGATCAAGGGGGGCACGGTGTACCTCGCCACCGCCGATGGCGACGGCAACATGGTGTCGTTCATTCAGAGCAACTACATGGGCTTCGGCTCGGGTGTCGTCATACCGGGCACCGGCATCAGCCTGCAGAACCGCGGCTGCTCCTTTTCCCTCGACCCGGAGCACGCCAACGTCCTGGCACCGGGCAAGCGCACCTACCACACCATCATTCCCGGATTCATCACCCGCGACGACGAGGCAGTGGGGCCATTCGGCGTCATGGGCGGTTACATGCAGCCGCAGGGACATGTCCAGATGGTCACCGCCATGCTCGAAGATCGGCTGAATCCCCAAGCCGCGCTCGACCTGCCACGCTGGAAATGGACCGAGGGCAGGACAGTCGAAGTGGAACCGCACTTTCCTGACCATCTTGCCCAAGCCTTGGCACGACGCGGCCATCGGATCGTGAAAACGACGCATTCGACCGGTTTCGGCCGCGGGCAGATCATCCTTCGCGACAGCAGCTCCGGCGTGCTGTGTGGCGGCACCGAACCGCGCTCCGATAGTGCCGTTCTTCCCTGGTAATGCCAGGACATGCCGGTATCCCGAGAGCGGCCACCTGCTCGTATCCGTGGTGCGCCGCCCCATCGTCCAAGCCTGGATCAGCGCAGCACCCGCCGCACCATGAAAGGCCCGAGCACCTCGAACACCACGGTGGAAGCCACCACCGCGGAGAGCAACGTCGCCCCCTGCTCGGGGTAGCGCTCCACCACCAGAAGCGCCATGCCCATGGCAATTCCGGCCTGCGGCGTCAGCGCGAGACCGATGTCGCGCGGCAGCGCCACCTCTCGGGAGCGCACCAGGCCGCCACCGACAACGCCTCCCAGGTAACGCCCCAGCGCACGCAGGACGATATACGCCAGGGTGAGCCACACGGCACCGCCAAGGTAGCGCAGGTCGATGCTCGCCCCCGAGAGCACGAAGAAGAACACCAGGAAGGGCCATTCGATGTGCTCGATCTCGTTGAACGAGCGAGTATGATGGCGGGAGAGATTGGCCACCAGCGCACCGGCGAGCATGGCCGCCAGCAGCGCCGAGACCTCCAGCCACTCGGCCAGGCCCGAGAGCAGCAGAATCAGCGCCAACGCCTCGACCAGGGTCGGCTCGCCGGGGCGTAGTCGCCCTGTCAGCCAGGCGGCCGGAGCCCCTACCGCCGCGCCGAGGAGCACCGCCCCGCCCAGCTCCCACAGCGACAGTAACAGGGTTCCTCCCCCATCGCCCGACAGCTGCCAGCCCAGCAATGCCATGGCCAGGCCGAAGGTCAGGATGCCCCAGGCATCGTCGATGGCGACGATGCCCATCAGCAAGCGTGCAGGCAGGCCCGTATCGCGCTTCTCGTGGATGACCTCGCGCACCTCTGCCGGGTCGGTGGCGACCGATATCGCCGCCAGGCTGACGGCGATCAGCATCGAGTAACCCATCAGCAGAAGCCCAGCGCCGACCACCACGATGCTCACCACCAGCACCGCGAGCGACAAGACAAAGATCAGCCGGCCGGTGCTGCGCAATCGCTCCAGGGTCAGTTCACCGCCGAGCAGGAAGGCCACCATCACCAGGGCGACCTGGATCAGCGGCTCGCCGAGCCCCTCCAGGGGGCGCCCCCCTTCCTGCCCCAGCCCCACCTGCTGAACGACGGCGACGCCTACGCCGACCAGCACCAGCAGCGAGATCCGCGGCAGCCGGGTACGGCTGGCCACCGTATCGGCAAGGATGCTGAGGCTCAGGATGAGACCCAGCAGGATCAGGTTGGTCGTGGCAAGATCGAGGTGTCGGACGGCTTCGTGCCAGGCTTCGCTCAGGTTCATCTCCTAGGGTCTCCTTGTCACGCTAGGGGCTCCGCGCTGGGCCAAAGCGTATCCTTCCGCCCGCCGCAGCGCGATGCCGGGCTAGCTTGCCGCTCAACGCAACGGCGTAAGAGAATCGCTGAAGAATTACACGGCGAGACCACCAGCATCCAGGCGACAGAACATGAACCAGCCCACTCAGCACGCCGAAATCGTTATCCTCGGCGCCGGTATTGTCGGCCTCGCCTGCGCCTGGCACCTGCACCAGCAGGGTTACGAGATCACCGTGATGGACCCCGAGCTTCCGGGCACGGGGGCGTCGTCGGGGAACGCCGGCCTTCTGGCCAACTTCGCGATCGAACCCTTGGCGCATCCACAACTGTGGCGCGAGATGCCACACCTGCTGCTGTCGCCACACTCGCCCTTCCACCTGCGCTGGCGTCACCTGCCCGGGCTCTCCCCTTGGTTATGGCGCTTCCTTCGGGCCACCAACCGCCGACGGGCCGAGCATGCCACGCGGATACTGAGCGAGCTGTTGGCGCCTTCGGTGAATGACTGGGCGACCATCTTCGACGACCTGGAGGATAACGGTGCCCTTCTGCAGCGGCGCGGCAGTCTGTGCTTCTACCGCAGCGAGCAGGGCTGGCGGGCAGCCCAACGCGATGCTGCCGCACGCAAGCGCTTCGGTGTCCGGCAGGAGCATCTCGACGCACGTGCCCTGGCGGCTCTCGAACCCGCCCTCGAAGGCCTGGCCAGAGGCGGCATCCTGTTCCCTGAGGCCTGCCACGTCAGCGATCCGCTGACCCTGGCCCAACGTCTGGCCGAACGCCTGCAAAGCCGCGGCGTGCGTCTGGTACGCGCCAAGGCCAAGGGGCTCGCTTCTCACAGGGGTGGCGTCGGCATCGATACCGATCGAGGCTCCTGGCAGGCCGACAAGGTGGTGGTCGCCGCGGGTGCCTGGTCGCAACCGCTGGCCCAGGACGCCGGCGATCGCATCCCGCTGATCTCCGAGCGCGGCTATCACCTCGAATATCCCGCCGCCAAGGAGCTGGTCAGCCGCCCTTGCAGCCCCGGGGAGTACGCCTTCTATCTCACGCCGATGCAGGACCGCCTGCGCATCGCCGGCACCGTGGAGCTGGGCCACAACGACGACCCGATCAATCCCCGGCGACTCGACTACATTCGCCGTCACGCCGAGAGCCTGTTCGGCTCGCTCGGCGAACCCAGCCATACCTGGCTCGGCCTGCGCCCTTCGCTGCCCGACTCGCTGCCGGTGATCGGCCCCGCCTCCTCGCTACCCGGCGTCAGCTACGCCTTCGGCCACGGCCACCTGGGCCTGACCCTGGCGGCCACCACCGGCCGCCTGCTGGCGACCAGCATCAACGGCAAAGCCCCCGAATGGCTGACGGGCTGCGGAGCAGGCCGCTTTCGCTGAGCATAATGGGCGTTGGACTTCAACCGCGTGCCGTTATGGCGCGTTGCAGGAAATTCAGGATCCAGCGCGCCATCAGCGTGTCGTCGACCGTCGCGATGAGCGATGTCTCGCCTTCGCGCACGCGTTCGTCGCCGACCAGCTCGCGGCGCAGCGCCATCAGGTCGCGGGAGTAGGCCTTGGTGAATTCGGGGTGGCCCTGCACGCCGAGGAAGTGGTTGCCGATCTGCATCAGGTAGTGGGGGCAGAAGTCGCTGCCGCCGACGACCGTGGCCTCGGGCGGCAGCGCTTCTATCTGGTCCTGGTGGCTGACCAGCAAGTCGAGCCCCGGCTGCCAGGGCTCCATCCATTCCGCCCGCGCCGTGACACGGTTGAACGACATGCCCACGCCCCAGCCACGGTCGCTCTTGACCACTTCGCCGCCCAGCGCCTTGGCCATCAGTTGATGGCCGAAGCAGATGCCCACCAGCGGCTTGTCGGCCCGCCACAGCTTGCGCACGAAGTCGCACAGCTCATCGACCCAGGCCAGCCCGTCATTGACGCCATACTTCGAGCCGGTGGTCATCCAGGCATCGACGGCGTCGATGTCGTCGGGTATCTCGCCGTCCAGGCAACGCCACACCTGGAACTCCAGCGTCGGATCGACACGCTGGAACAGGGCCGCGAACATTTCCGGATAGTTGCCGTGGGCCTCGCGCAGTTCCGGCGCCACGTCATCGCACTGCAGTAGTCCGATGCGCATCGGTGAATCTCCTTTCAAGTGACCTTCCCTGGCTCCCGGCGTACCGAGCACGGCGTCGCCGGATTACTGCCCAGGACTCGCCTGACGGCATGACGCTGCCTACAGACGGCCCTCCACGGCGGCAACGAAGATGCCGCGATACTCGTCGGCGTCGAAGGCGACGGGATTGCTGCCCGACGAGGGGTCCGCCACCGCCATGCGCCCGACCTTGTCGGCCTGGCGCGTGTCGATACCCAGCTCGGCCAAAGTGTGCGGAATGCCGAGCCGTTCGCGCAGGCCCAGCACCCAGTCGATCACTGCCGCCGTGCCAGGCTGCTCCAGGTTGAGGTAGCGTCCCAGGCGCACCATCGGCTCGCCGATGGCCCGCTCGTTGGCGCGCAGCACGTAGGGCATCAGTACCGCATTCAGAGTTCCATGATGAGCGTCGTAGAGTGCTCCGAGCGGATGCGCCAAGGCATGCATGGCCCCCAGGCCGCGCTGGAAGGCAGTAGCCCCCATGCTCGACGCCACCAGCATGTTCATGCGCGCCTCGAGGTCGCTGCCGTCGCTATAGGCGCGCAACAGGTAGAGATCGATGCGGCGCATGCCCTCGACGGCGATGCCCTCGGCCATGGGATGATAGAGCGGTGAGCACCACGCCTCCATGCAGTGCGACAGCGCATCCATGCCGGTGGCGGCGGTGACCTTGGGCGGCAGTCCCACGGTGAGCTCGGGGTCAAGAATCACCGTGGCCGGTACCATGCCGGGGTGAAAGATGATGCGCTTGACGTGTTCCGCCTCGTCGGTAATCACTGAGGCGCGTCCCACTTCGGAGCCGGTGCCGGCGGTAGTGGGTACGGCAACGACAGGGGCAATGGCCTGGGCATCGGCGTTCTTCCAGTTGTCGCCGATATCCTCCAGTGACCACAGCGACAGTCCCTCGCGCTGGTTGGCCATCAGCGCCACCGCCTTGGCGGCATCGAGTCCCGAGCCGCCGCCGAAGGCGATCACGCCGTCGTGGCTGCCGCTGCGGAACGCGGCCATGCCGTCGAGCACGTTGCGCCCGGTGGGGTTGCCCTTGACCTGGCTGAACACGGCAATGCGCAGGCCGGCATCCCGGCACGCCTGTACGCAATCCTGCACCATCGGCAGCGCTGCCAGGCCGGGATCGGTGACCAGCAGCGGTGCGCCCATGCCCAGTGCCTTGCAGGCGTCGGGAAGGTCGCGAATCCGCCCCGCCCCGGTGAGGATGTTCGAGGGATAGTTCCAGCCCATGGTGTAGTGATTCATGTCGTGGCTCATGGCGGTCTCCTGGGCCAGCTCAGGCGTGTTTGAGGTGGAACGACTTGGGCCGTGTCAGCGTCTCGTAGCCGACGCGCGACAGCGAACAACCGCGCCCCGACTGCTTGACGCCGGTCCAGGCCAGCTCCGGGTCTAGGTAGTCGCAGCGATTGGTGAACACGGTGCCGGCTTCCAGTCGCCGGGCGATGGCCTCGCCCGCGGCGACATCGCGGGTGAACACGGCAGCCGTAAGGCCGAAGTCGCTGTCGTTCATCAGGCGTACGGCCTCGTCGTCGTCCGCCACCGGCATGATGCCGACCACCGGACCGAAGCTCTCCTCGTACATCACCCGCATCGAGTGGTCCACGCCAGTCAGCACCTGCGGTGCCAGGTAGGCGCTGCCCGGCCGCGAAAGCGGATACTCCCCGGGGTCGATCCATGCCTTGGCGCCGGCGCTGACCGCCTCCTCGACCTGGCCGCGTACGAAGTCCGCCGCCGCCGGGCGCACCAACGGCCCCAGGGTGGTATCGGGGTCGGTGGGGTTACCGAGCTTGAGCTGGCGCACCCAGGCCACTGCGCGCTCGACGAAGTCGTCGAAGATCGTTTTGTGCACATAGATCCGCTCGATGCCGCAACAGCTCTGGCCCGAATTGAAGAAGGCGCCGTCCATTACCCCGGGCACCGCCTCGTCGAGGTCCACGTCGGCGCGGATGTAGGCCGGGTCCTTGCCGCCCAGCTCCAGGCCCGTGGCGATGAAGCGCCCGGTGGCATTGCGCTCGACCATCGCTCCGCCCGCCACCGAGCCGGTGAAGGAGACGTGGGCGATGCGGGGGTCGCGAATCACTGATTCCGCGGCGTCATGGGAAAGGTGCAGGTGCTGGAACACGCCCTCCGGCAGCCCGGCTTCGTCGAAGGCCTGCTGGAAGCGTTCGGCACACAGCGGGGTCTGGGCGGAGTGCTTGAGGATCACTGCATTGCCGGCCATGATCGCCGGCACCACCGCATTCACCGCGGTCATGAACGGGAAATTCCACGGCGCGACGATAAACGACACGCCCAGCGGCTCGCGGGTAATGTAGCGGGTGAAGCCGGGCTTGTCGGCCAGGCGGATCGGCGCCAGGGCCTCCTCGGCCAGGGCGATCATGGTGCGCGCGCGATCCTCGAAGCCGCCGATCTCGCCAGCGGCCACGGCGATCGGCCGCCCCATCTGCCAGGTCAGTTCCTGTGCCAGTTCGTCGCGCCGGGCGACGAAAGCATCGACCATCCTCGAGCACAGCCGTGCACGCTCGGTCAGACTCGTCTCACGCCACTTGCGCTGCGCCGCTACCGCCTTGTCCAGCGTCGCCTCGACCCGGGCCGGGTCGGCCAGCTCCCGCTCGACGTAGACGGAGCCGTCGATCGGAGAAATCGTTTTCTGAATGGCCACTTGGCGTTCTCCTGCTAATTCATTGCCTCAAGTACAAGGTGAGCGCTGAGCGAGCGGTTCGCAGGCAAGGCGGAGCGAAAAGGAGCGAGCGGAGTTGACTGTAGTCAATGAGCATCGCGAGTTTTCGCACCAACACAGCCTGCGGATCGCGCAGCCAGTGCGGATCAAATAATCTCGAAGTAGCGATCGAGCTCCCAATCGGTAATGTGGCGTCGGAACTGGCGCTCCTCCCACTCTCGCGTAGCCGCGAAGTGCTCGACGAAGGCATCGCCAAACAGGCTGCGTGCCGCCTCGGAGGCCTTGAGCCGTTGGGCAGCCTCCCACAGCGTGCGCGACAGCGCCTGTTGCTCGGGGTGCGCCAGCTCGTAGGCATTGCCAGTCACCGCCTCATCCGGCTCGAGCTGGTGCTCGATGCCGTAGAGCCCCGAGCCGATCGCCGCGGCCAGTGCCAGGTAGGGGTTGGCATCGGCGCTGCCCAAACGGTACTCGACCCGCTGCGACTTGGCGCTGCCGGGTATCACGCGTAGTGCGGTGGTACGGTTCTCCACTCCCCAGGTCGCGTCCGTCGGCGCCCAGAAGCCGGGAATCAGGCGGGTGTAGCTGTTTACCGTGGGGGCGAACATAGCCAGGAACTCCGGCATCAGCTGCTGCTGGCCGGCAACGAAGTGGCGCTGGATGTCGCTCATTCCGTGGGGCTTGTCGGCATCGAAAAAGGCCGATTCGCCGCTGTCGGTGCGATTCAGCGAGAGGTGGATGTGGCCGCTCTGGCCGGGGTAGTCCGGCGACCACTTGGCCATGAAGGTGGCCATCAGCCCGCGGCGCTGCGCCCATACCTTGGTGAAGGTCTTGAACAGCGCGCCCTTGTCGCCGGAGGCCAGCGCCTCGTCGACGCGGATCGCTGCCTCCAGTACGCCGGGACCGGTCTCGGTGTGCAGCCCCTCGATGGGGAAATCCATCGCCTCGGCCATGCCCAGCAACTCGTGGTAGAGCTCGCCGTGGACAGAGCTCCGCAGCATCGAATAGCCCATCATGTCGGGCGTCAGCGGCTTGAGGTTGCGAAAGCCCTTCTCGCGCACCGATTCCGGGGTTTCCTGGAACAGGAAGAACTCGTACTCCAGCGCCCCGCAGGCAGTGAAGCCCATCGCCTCGGCCTTGGCCAGCACACGGCGCAGCAGTCCGCGCGGGCAGATCTCCCCGGCCGGGCCGGTGAACTCGGCCAGGAACAGCAGCATGTCGCCCTCGCAGGGCAGCTCGCGGCAGCTCTCAGGAATCACCCGCAGGGCGGCGTCCGGGTAGCCGGTATGCCAGCCGGTGTACTTCACGTTGTCGTAAAGCTCGTCCTTGCTGTCCCAGCCCAGCACCACGTCACAGAAGGCGAAGCCATCGCTCAACGCATGAAAGAACTTGTCGCGGCGCATGTACTTGCCGACCATCACGCCGTCGATGTCGAACATGCCGACCTTGACGTGGCTCAGGCCACGCTGTTCGACGATCCGCCGGGCATCGTCGGCACTCTTCACGTCTCTCGCCTGGAGTCGGCTCATCGCTGCTTCCTCGTCCACCCTTCGTTGTCTTTGTTCTTCAAAACCGTTCTTCGAAACCGTTCGATGAAAGCCGGCGGGAGCGCCGAACCGAGGCCGGCACTCCCGCCCCTCGTTCAACCGTAGCGGTAGGGAGGCCCGGCCTGCTGCATGGTCTGGCGGTAATCCTTGAGGATCTGAACCACTCGCGCATTGCGGTCGCTCTCCTGCGCGATCTCGTCCCAGAAGGACAACGCCTCGTCCTCCAGCCGCTGCCATTCCGACTCGGGAATCGAGGTCAGTTCCAGCTTGCCACCGGTGGTGCGGTAGTGCGCCTCGCCCCACCAGTACCAGTGCTGCCGATAATAGTGGGAGCTGTCCATGCACAGCTTGAACAGGGTCTTGAGGTGCTCGGGCAGCTCATTCCAGCGTTCGGTGTTGGCAAAGTAGGAGCCTGCCCAGGCGCCGGAGATGTTGTTGGTCAGATAGTAGTTGCTGACATCGGCCCAGCCCACGGTATAGGCCTCGGTGATGCCGGCCCAGGCGATGCCGTCGAGTTCGCGGGTCTGCATGGCGACCTCGATGTCCTCCCACGGCAGCGTCACCGGCACCACGCCGAATCGGCTGAGGAAGCGACCCGCGGTGGGGAAGGTGAAGACACGCTTGCCCTCGAGGTCGTCGAGACTCCGGATCGGGTCGCGGGTGACGAAGTTGCACGGATCCCAGGCACCCGAGCCCAGCCAGGTGACGCCTTCGACCTCACCGTAGGCCTCCTCCCAGATCTCCTTGAGGCCGTAGTGGTGGAACAGCGCCGGCACGTCGAGGCTGTAGCGCGAGGCGAACGGGAAGTAGCCGCCAAACACCGAGACGTCGACCGGGGCGTTGATCGAGTCGTCGTCGCTCTGCACGGCATCGATGGTGCCGCGCTGCATGGCACGGAACAGCTCGCCGGTGGGTACCAGCTGGTCGGAGTAGTAGAGCTCGATCTCCATCTCGCCATTGGCGGCCTTGTTGAAGGCATCGATGGAGGGCTTGATCACGTGCTCGGCCAGCGCCGGCCCCGCGTAGGTCTGCAGCCGCCAGCGGATCGGGCTGCGTGACTGGGCATGCACGTAGGGTGCCGAGAGCGTCGTGGCCCCGACGGTGGCGGCGGTGGCTAGCCCCGCCTTCTTGAGAAAATCGCGACGATTGGTCATGTCTCTTCTCCTGCTGTTTTGCTTGTTGTGGGAAGAAAGTCGGTCTTCGTTCGTCGTGCCGTGGTTCACCTCCTGGGAGTCAGTAGCCGCGATAGAGCTGCGGCAGCCACAGCGCCAGCTGCGGGAAGATCGTGATCAGCGCCAACCCGATCAGCATGATGCCGACGAAGGGCCAGACGCTGCGGTAGATATCGCCCAGCGAGATCTCCGGCGGCGCCATGGCGCGCATCAAAAACAGGTTGTAGCCGAACGGCGGGGTCATGTAGGCGATCTGCACGGTGATGGTGTAGAGCACGCCGTACCAGATCGGGTCGAAGCCGAGGCTGATAACCAGCGGCACGTAGAGCGGCGCCACGATCACCAGCATGGCGGTATCGTCGAGGAACATGCCGAGCAGGATGTAGGAGAGCTGCATCATCACCAGTATCTGCCACGGGCTCATGCCGATACGGTCGAGGAACACGTTCTCGATGGCGCGCACCGCGCCGAGGCCGTCGAACACCGCGCCAAAACACAGGGCGGCAAGGATGATCCACATGAACATGCAGCTGATGCCCAGCGTCTTGTGCACGGTGCTCTCGATCACCTTCCAGGTCAGTCGGCGCTTGATCAGTGCTGCCAGGGTGGCGGCCAGAGCCCCTACCGCCGAACTCTCCACCAGGCTGGTCACGCCCATCAGAAACAACCCGGTCATGAAGAAGAAGATCAGCAGCGGCAGGATGCCGGCGCGCAGCAGCTTGAGCTTCTCGGCCAGGCTCATGCGGCGTCCCTCGGCGGGCAGCGCCGGGCCAAGGTGGGGCTGCAGGCGGCAGCGAATGACGATGTAGATCACGAACAGCGCCGCCAGGATCAGCCCGGGGATAGCCCCCGCCAGCCATAGCTGGCTGACCGGCTGGCGCGCGATCATGCCATAGAGCACCAGCACCACGCTGGGCGGCACCAGGATACCCAGGGAGCTGCCGGCCTGGATCACGCCGGTGACCATGATCTTGTCGTAGCCGCGGCGCAGCAGTTCCGGTAGGGCGATGGTAGCGCCGATGGCCATGCCCGCCACGCTCAGCCCGTTCATCGCCGAGACCACCACCATCAGGCCGATGGTGCCCACCGCCAGGCCACCCTTGAGCGAGCCCATCCATACGTGGAACATCTCGTAGAGTTCGCTGGCGATGCCCGACTCGGAGAGCATGTAGCCCATGAAGATGAACAGCGGCAGGGTCAGCAGCGGGTACCAGTTCATCAACTGAATGGCGGCACTGAAGGGCATCTCCACCCCGCCCTGGCCCCACAGCAGCAGCGCCGAGGCGGCGCCGACGAAGCCGATCACGGCGAACACGCGCTGCCCGGTCAGCAGCAGCAGCATCATGGTGGAGAACATCAGCAGCGCGATCATCTCGTAGCTCACGGGCGCGCCTCCCCATCCAGTGCCATGCCGCGTGCTCGGGCCACGTCCTTGAAGAAGGTAGAGAGACTCTGCAGCAACATCAGGAAGATGCCGAAGGTCATGATGATCTTGATCGGCGCCAGCGGCGGCGCCCAGGAGGTATAGCTCGTCTCGCCGTAGCGCAGGGCGTACTCGGTGCTGGAGATACCGCCGGCGAGCAGCGCGCCGAGGAAGACGAACAGCAGCACGATGGTCAGCGCATCGACGATGGCCCGCGTGCGGTCTGACCAGCGCGAGTAGAACAGATCCATGCGCACATGGGCGCCCATCTGCATGGCGTAGGCGCCACCCAGCAGGTAGTAGGCGGCCATCATGAACTGCGAGACTTCGATGCTCCAGATGAGCGGGCTGTTGAAGGCGGTACGCGCTACTGACGAGAAGAGCAGCACACCGATCATCACGAAGATCATGAACATGACGATGCGACCCACCACGCGGTTGAACGCGTCCACCCAACGCACATAGAGCGTTATTATTCTTGGCATCTTTCAGCACCGATCGCTTGGGTTTCGCTCCAGTCTTCGCGGCGAATCCAGAAATGCGCAATCTGCATCGGTATCGCTGACGCCTGGGGTATCGATGAAATCGATAGTGCTCGCGAACGGTTCGCCTGTGCCTCCCGACGCACCGACACGGAGCGCGTAGACCGCACTTGGAAGGAGGAATCAGACCTGGGTGACGACCTCGGCGGAGAGCCAGGGCAGCGAGCGCTCCAGTTGGGTGCGGAAACGCTGCTCCAGCAGGCGACGGCTGTCGCGGGCCAGCAGGGCGGGCAGCTCGCCCAGCTCATCGCGCCGGGCTACCAGCGTCAGTTCCCGGTTCAGCGGCGCCAGCGGCAACGGCGCCACCGTGACACGGAGGTCATCGAGGCCGGCCTGATAGAGGCATAGCGGCGTGGTAATGGTCCATCCGGCACCGGCCCCGACCAGGCGCAGTACGGCGAAGGTGTTGTCGAGGTGAAGCCGAGCCGGCAGCTCGAGTCGATTCAAGCGCAGATGTCGCTCGATCGCCTGACCGATCAGCGACTGCGGCGTGTAGCGCACGAAGTCCAGGTGGCGCGCCAGCCAGCGCAGGTTATCGAGCGGACCGTTCCAGGAGAGCGGCACCACCAGTACGAAGGGCTCGCGCAGCAGGGCGTGGCGCTCCAGGCCATCGTAGTTTTCCAGCCGATCATCGGAAATGATGATATCGACATGACGCGTCAGCAGGGAGTGGCCATGCATGTGCGACAACCCCGTGGTCAGGGTATAGTCGCGGGTATGGCGCCGGATCAGTTCGATCAACGGCTGTCCCACCGCCGTGGCCAGCGAGTCGACCAGCGCCAGGCGCACCTGGTGGAGCTGACCGAAGCCGCCGCTGACCAGCTCGCGCCGGGTGTTGCGCGCATCGTCGAGCAGACGCCTGGCCCGATCGTAGAAAAAACGCCCTGCACTGGTCGGCTCCAGCGGTCGGGAATGCCGCTTGAACAGCGTCACTCCCATGCTCTCTTCCAGGTTGGCCAGGCTCTGCGACACCGAGGATTGCTTGAGTCCGAGTCGCCTGGCCGCCGCGCTCTGGCTGCCCTGCTCCAGGGTCTCGACGAATATCTCCATGCTGCGAAGATCGAAACCGAAGCCGCTGCGCATCTGTCTGCCCTCATCACGAGTCATCCGGACGCCGGAACTCCCACCCTGGCGCACCGGTCTGAAAGGCTGTCGTCACCATGACAGGGAGGTGTCATGACCGTACAGGCCGTCAATCCGGCGGTGCCCGAGCGCCCCGTTTCCACCTGGACCGGCTGGGGTCAGTGGCTGGCGCTCGCCACCATGACCATCGACCACCTGACCCGCTACGTCCTGCCCGCCGGCTGGGAGCTCGGCTGGGCGGGCTCGTCGCTGGGCCGCATCGCCTTCCCGCTGTTTGCCGCCATGGTCGCCTGGCATGGCCTGTTCAATACGCGCAACCCGCTGCGCTACGCCCGGCGCATCCTCGTCATCGGGCTGGTCGCCCTGCTGCCCTACATGCTGATGCCGCGGGCCTCTGACGCTTTCCTGCTCAACGTCTGCTTCACCCTGGCATTGGGCCTCGCCTGGGGCGCCTGGCTGCGCGATCTGCTCGCGCGCCAGCGCAGTGGCAGCCTGGGCAGCGTCTGGCTGGCGGCGGCGCTGGCCGCCTCGCTGGCGGTCTGGTACCTGCTCGGCGAGTGGGTCGAGTACGGCCATCGCGGCCTGCTGCTGGTTCCACTATTCATGCTCGCCCTGCATCACCTCCATACAGCCGGCGAGACACTAGCCGAGCGCCTGCAGGCCGTGGCCATGTCGGCGCCGCTGCTGATCGTGGCAGGGCTGATGAACAGCTCCGACATGGCCAAGTCGTTCACGGTCGCGACCTGCCTGGCGATACTATGGCTGGCCGCCGGCGCCCACCGCCTGACACCGGTCGTACCTGCCGCCATGCCTCGCCGGCTGTGGCTGGCATGGTACCCTGGCCATTTCGCCCTGATCGCCCTGTGGCTGTGGGCCAGCGGCGGTCTCGGCTGAGCGCTGTCAAACGGCATCCGACCCCACTCGCTCGGCCAATAGCCGCTCGAAGTCTTCGAGCGGCATCGGGCGATGAAAGAAGAACCCCTGAAACAGACGACAGCCTCGCATCAACAGGAAATCCCGCTGCGCCCTGTTCTCCACCCCCTCCGCCACGACATCGATGCCGAGGTGCTGGGCCATGGACAGGATCGTTTCGACGATGGCGGCATCGCTGCCGTCGGCATCGAGGTTGCTGACGAAGCTGCGATCGATCTTGAGCTCGTCCAGCGGCAGCGACTTGAGATAGGCAAGCGATGAAAATCCCGTGCCGAAATCGTCCAGGGCCAGGTGCACTCCCAGCCGCTTGAGCGCCCGCATACGCTCGACGGCATCCGCCACGCCGTCGATCATGATGCTCTCGGTCAGCTCCACGACCAGCCGTGCCGGGTCGATACCATGGGTACCAGTGACCCAGGTAAGCCCTTCGACGAAGCCGGGCTGGGTGAAATGGCGCACGCTGATATTGACCGACAGGCGAGGCAGGACGTCGACCGGCAGACGCGACAACAGTTCGCAGCAGCGATCCAGCATCCAGGTCTCGAGTTCGACGATCAGGTCGCTCTCCTCGGCAATGGCAATGAACACTTCGGGCGAGATCCAGCCATGTCGGGGATGGTGCCAGCGCATCAGCGCCTCCCCACCGATGACCCGTTCACGTTCGTCGAGCTGGGGTTGGAAGGCGATGCTGAGCTGCTCCTCGACCAGTGCCAGCCGCAGCGCCTGCTCCATCTCCAGGCGCCAACTCATCTGAGTCTGCATGGAGGGCTCGTAGCCGCAGATCTGCGCTCGTCCCTTCATCTTGGCCTGGTACATGGCGGTGTCGGCATGACGCAGCACGTCGCCCACATCCTCGTCGCCCAGCGGGAACAGCGTGTAGCCGATGCTAGGCGTCACGCTTATGTGCTGTCCGCCCAGGTCGTAGGCCCGACGCAGGGTCGAAAGCAGACGCTCGGCACGGTGCTCGGCCCGGCGCAGCTCGGCTTCGCGATCGGCGCTCAGAGCCGGCATCAATACCACGAACTCGTCGCCGCTGAGGCGCGCCGCCATGGCCTCCTTGTCGAGGCTCAGCAACAGGCGCTTGCTGACCTGACGCAGCAGCTCGTCGCCGACCGCGTGCCCCAGGGTGTCATTGATGATCTTGAAACGATCCAGGTCGAGGAACATCACCAGCCCGACGCGGCCATCGTCGCGCCGGTCGCGAATGGTCGACGCCAGGGTCTCGATCAGCAGGCGCCGATTGGGCAGCTCGGTGAGCGGGTCGAAGTAGGCCTGACGATGGATGGTCTCCTCGGCCAGCTTGCGCTCGGTGAAGTCCTCGAGGATCGCCACGCCTCCCACCACCTCGCCCGCCTCGTTGCGCAGCGCACTGTAGAAGGCGCGCAGCGGCGTCTGCTTGCCGCTGACCACGGTGCGATAGGTGCCTTCGAAATAGCCGGTGCCGCTCTCCAGAGCGTCGCGTATCGCTCCGGTCACGCGCTCGTCGTTGAGCTGCGTCAGCAGATTCATCCCCAGCAGGCGCTGACGGCTGGTACCGAGGATATCGAGGCACATCTCGTTGCAGTCGACCACTTGCCCCTCGCGATCGAAGTGCAGCACGCCCAATGGCGTATGGCGGAAAATCGCGCGGTAGCGCGCCTCGCTGACACGCAGCTGCCGCTCGCGCGAGGAGACGATGAGGCGCAGGGAGATGTTGTCGGAAATGGTGCGATGCAGCCGCCGGTTGATCGTCAGCACCAGCCCCAGAAAGAGCATGACCATGGCGGCTAGCAGCAAGGAGAGGGAAGTGCCCTGCAGCAACAGCTGACCGAGCAACGGCAGCATGGTCGGCAGTACGAACAGCGGTGCCATCCATACCACCGAAGAGAGCGTGGTGACGCCGCCCGCGGCGATTCCGGTCAAGACGATCGCCAGCGCCGCCAGCTGCCCATGGTGCTCCATGGTGAACATAGCCGCGCCGGCAACTCCCCATAGCGTCCCGGCAAGCCCGGCGCCCCAGGCAAAGCGGTACAGCCAACGCCGCCGAAGCCGCCGCTTCGCCGGCTGGCGCTGATAATGCCAGGCCAGCCACAGGCGACCGCCCGACACCACGATCAGCGCAGTCAGCCAGCCCACCAGATAGCTCGGCGGTATGACCGACCACATTGCCCCCACCAGCAGGCAAGCCGCCAACGTACTGGCCAGCACCGGCTGCCACAGACGCTCGTAGAGCAGGCGCACCTGCTCATGGGCCAGTTGACGGCGGTGAGAGACATCCGAAAGCGCTGCCACGTCGTGCTCGCGTTGTTCCTGCAGGGGGAGGGACATGCCGGGGTCCGAGTCGGTTATTGTTGTCGCCGCCCTATCATGACTCGATTCCGCCAGGTTTGGCGAGGCAGTCTCTCAACGCAATTCGGCTACGCTTTTCAGGCGTCACCAAACCGCCTCCATTCGTTCATGCCGATGCAACAATGCGCCACCAAGATCGGGGGTTCATTCGATCTCCCATCCCGCACGAGGCCACTCATGGACCAGTCGTACAAGCCCGGGTACGTCGACCCGATCCTCGCCGCCGGCGACGAACCGGCGAGCAATGCTTCACGCAACGCCTACTTCGGCGACATACTCGAGGCACGCATGAGTCGCCGCACGCTGCTGCGCGGTAGCCTGGCGGCGGCGGTCGCCGCCGCCATGACCACCAGCCTGCCCTTCGGCCGCGCCCTGGCCGCAGGTAATGGCACACCATCACCGAGCATCGGATTCCAGGCGATTCCGGTTGGTACCGGCGACAACGTGGTGGTACCGGAGGGTTACCGGGTACAGACCTTCATTCCGTGGGGCACGCCGATCAGCGGCAACATGCCGGCCGCCTCGCCTGAGGCCAGCGGCGATGACCAGGCCCACCAGGTGGGCAGCCACCACGACGGCATGCACTTCTTCCCGCTGGAAAGCAGTTCCCGCGATGGCCTGCTGGTGCTCAACCACGAATACGTCGAGCCTCGCTTTCTGCACGCCGCGGCCAGCGGCCTGGCGCTCGACTCAGAGGGCTTTCCACAGCGCGAGGACGGCTCCCGTGATGCCGACCAGGTGCGCAAGGAGCTCAACGCCCACGGCGTCTCGGTGGTCCGGGTGCGTCAGGGCGATGACGGCCAGTGGCAGGTGGTCGAGGACGACCACAATCGTCGCATTACCGGCCTGACCCCGATGCGCCTGGCGGGGCCCGTGGCCGGCACCGAACACGTGATGACGAAGTACAGCCCCGACGGCAGCATGACCCGCGGCACCCTCAACAACTGCGCCAACGGCGTTACGCCGTGGAACACTTACCTTGCCTCCGAGGAGAACTGGGCCGGCTACTTCGCCAACGAGGACGCCGAGATCGACCGCCGCCAGGCCCGCTACGGCATCACCACACGCGACGAGGGGCGCTATCAATGGCACAAGGCCCAGGGTGGCGCCGATGAATTCGTGCGTTTCGATGCCACCGCCCGCGGCGCCTCGCCCAGCGACGATTACCGTAACGAACCCCACGGCTTCGGCTATATGGTGGAGATCGATCCCTACGACCCCGCGAGCACACCGGTCAAGCGCACCCACCTCGGCCGCTTCGCCCACGAGGGCGTGGTCTTCGCCCCTGCCGTGGAAGGCCAGCCGGTGGTCTGCTACTCCGGCGACGATGCCCGCTTCGAATACATCTACAAGTTCGTCTCGGCCCGTCCCTACCAGGCGGCCAGTGCCGACGGCTCGCTGCTCGATGAAGGCACGCTCTACGTGGCCCGGTTCAACGACGATGGCAGCGGCGAATGGCTGGCGCTGGCCCCGGGCGAGAATGGCCTGACGCCGGAGAACGGCTTCGCCGACCTGGCCGACATCCTGGTCAATGCCCGCAGCGCCGCCGACCACGTCGGGGCGACCAAGATGGATCGCCCCGAATGGGGCGCGGTCGACCCCGCCACCGGTCAGGTCTACTTCACCCTGACCAACAACACTCGCCGCAGCGAGGAGCAAGTCGACGCCGCCAACCCCCGCGCCGAGAATCAGTTCGGCCATATCATTCGCTGGCAGGAGAATGGCAGCCACGCCGCCGAGCGCTTCGAGTGGGACATCTTCCTGCTGGCGGGCGACCAGGAGAGCGGTCGCGACCTGAGCGGCGAACCGCTCGATCAGGATGGCATTCTGGCCTCCCCCGACGGGCTATGGATCGATCCCGACCGCCGCGTGTGGATTCAGACCGACATCAGCGAGTCGGTGGTCAACCAGGGCGACCACGAAGTGTTCGGCAACAACCAGATGCTCGTCGCCAATCCCGAGAACGGCGAGCTCAAGCGCTTCCTCACCGGGCCCATCGGCCAGGAGATTACCGGCATCGCCATGACGCCCGACCAGCGCACACTGTTCGTCAACGTGCAGCACCCCGGCGCCACCACCTCGGCCGAGGCATTTGCCGCGGGCGAGCTGACCAGCCACTGGCCGGATGGCGGCAACGCCATTCCGCGCTCGGCCACGCTGGTGATCAGCCGCGAAGACGGCGGCATCATCGGCGCCTGAGAGTCGTCACCTGCCGAGCCAATCGCTGCCGAGAGGCTTGAGCACTGCCCCAAACGCAGCAGGCCCCGCCATTGGCGGGGCCTGCTGCATTACGTCTTGCGACGTTACAGGTTGCCCTGACGGAACGCGTCCTCGAAGCTGAAACGCGGCTCCGGCGCCTCGGGCAGCAGCCAGGCGCAGGCGTGCACCTTCTCCAGCAGTTCGCCGTGAGTTTCGGCCACCAGGTTGACGTGCCCCAGCTTGCGCCCGGGCCGCTCGCTCTTGTCGTAGCGGTGCAAGTGGGCATCGCCGATGGCCAGTATCGCCGCCGGGTCACCCTCCTGGCCGATCACGTTGACCATGCAGGTAGGTTGCCGCGCCGAGGTGTCGCCCAGCGGCAGGCCCTGGATGGCGCGCAGGTGATTCTCGAACTGGCTGGTAACGGCGCCGTCCATGGTCCAGTGGCCGGAGTTGTGCACCCGCGGCGCCATCTCGTTGGCCAGCAGCTTGCCGTCACGGGTCTGGAACAGTTCCAGGGTCAGCACCCCGACGTAGTCGAGCTCGTCGAGCAGCGCACGAATGTAGCCGTCGGCGGTCTGCTGAACCTCGTCGTCGAGGTCCGGCATCGGCGCCAGCGAATAGCGCAGGATGCCGTCGACGTGCAGGTTCTCGGCCATGGGGTAGAAGGCCACCTCCCCATCGCGCCCACGCACAGCGATGATCGACACCTCACGCACGAAGTCGACGAAGGCCTCGACGATCAGCTTCGGATGATTGATCGAACGCCAGGCCTCCGCCGCCTCGGCCGGGTCGCGCAGCACCGCCTGGCCCTTGCCGTCGTAGCCCTCGGTGACCGACTTGGCCACCACTGGCGTGCCCAGCTCGCGGGCCGCCGCTTCCAGTGCCTCGGCGCTCTCCACGATGCGGTAGGCCGGGGTGGGAATGCCCAACCGGTCGAACAGTGCCTTCTCCTCGGCGCGGTTCTGACAGATGCGGATCGCCTCGCTCGACGGGTAGACCGGTTTGACCTCCTCGATGGCCTGGACCAATGCCACCGGCAGGTGCTCGAACTCATAGGTGACCAGATCGACCTTGGCCAGAAAGTCGTCGAGCAAATGGTGTTGGTCGGTATACACCATGACGTCACCGATCCCGGCGCTGGGGTGACCGGTGGTGTCGAGGAAAGTGAAGCGATTGGCCAGCGGATAGCCGGCCAGAGCCAGCATGCGGCCGAGCTGGCCGGCACCGAGCACGCCGATATTCATGTCGGGAACCTCATTCGGGCTGGGGACGCGGGTCGGGATTGTCGAGCACGGCTTGAGTCTGCTCGGCGCGGAACGCCTCCACGGCAGCCCGCACCTTGGTATCCTGCAGGCCGACGATCTGCGCCGCCAGCAGGCCGGCGTTGGTCGCCCCGGCCTTGCCGATGGCCAGCGTACCCACGGCGATGCCACCGGGCATCTGCACGATCGAGAGCAGCGAGTCGAGCCCCTTGAGTGCCTTGGACTCCACCGGCACGCCGAGCACCGGCAAGGCCGTCTGGGAGGCCACCATGCCCGGCAGGTGGGCGGCGCCGCCGGCCCCGGCGACGATCACCTGCAGGCCACGTTCGGCAGCGCCCTTGGCATAGTCGAACAGCAGATCCGGCGTGCGGTGGGCCGAGACCACGCGAGTTTCATGCGGGACCCCCAGGCGCTCCAGCATCGCCACCGCGTGCTCCATGACCGGCCAGTCGGACTTCGACCCCATGATCACGCCTACGCGTGGCTGCTCGTTGGACTGCATGTGCGGCTCCCGGAAGTAGCGCAGAGAATTCGAAGGGCAAGTATTCTAACGGCGCCCGCAGGCGCCGTCATCTTGACCAATCGGGCAGAAGCTTTCCGCCCACAATCGACCACATCGCTCAGGCCGGTCCTGCTCCGGCAACGTTGGCCTCGCGCCGACTGGCCAGCCAGTTGCCGCCCATCGCCAGAATCATCACAACGACGCCAGCGACTTCCAGCATCAGGTTGGGATAGAAGGCCGCCACGATCGCCGGCAACAACACCAGGCGTACCGGCCACGACATCCAGGTGAAGAGGAACCCCTCCAGGGCCGCAGCGAAGGCGCACAACGCCAGGAAGCCTATGACAGCCGTCCATACCAGCACCGGTATCGAGCCCCCCATGATGATTTCCGGGTTGTAGACCATGAACAGCGGGATCAGATAGAGCCCCTTGGCGAACTTCCAGGCCTGGAAGCCAGTGTCCATGGGCTTGGCCCCCGCAATCGCCGCACCGGCAAAGCCCGCCAGCGCAATGGGTGGGGTTACGTTGGAGTCCTGCGAGTACCAGAACACCACGAGGTGAGCGATCAGCAGCGGCACGCCGAACTCAGCCGTCAGTGCCGGCCCCACCAGCACGATCAGCACGATGTAGCTGGCGGTGACCGGAAGGCCCATGCCCAGCACCAGGCTGGCCAGCAGCACCATGACCAGCGCCAGCAGCAGGTTACCGCCTGAGAAGGCCATCATCATGGAGGAGAACTTCAAGCCCAGCCCAGTGAGGCCCACCACGCCGACGATGATGCCGGCCACGGCACAGGCCATGGAGACGGCCACCGCGTTGCGCGCACCCAGCTCGAGACCGCCAACGAGCTTGATCAGGCCCGCTTTCACCGCCTCTCGCAGCGTCTCGGCGGTCACTTTCTGGCCGTTGCGCGGAGCGATGAAAAGGAACCATACAGCGAAGCGCAGCACCGCCACGGCCAGCATGGTGAGGATGGCATAGTAGCCTACCCGCATCGGCGACATGTTCATCACCAGCAGCCATACCAACACCAGCAGCGGCAGCAGGAAGTGCCAGCCCTCCTGCATCACGTCGCGCATTTGGGGAAGCTCGGAGCGCGCCATACCCTGCATGCCCTGCTTGAGGGCGATGATGTGCACGAACAGATAGACGGTGGAAAAGTACATGATCGCCGGCAGAATGCTGACCTTGACGATCTCGAGATAGGGCATACGGGTATATTCGGCAATCAGGAAGGCCCCAGCGCCCATCAGCGGTGGCATGATCTGGCCGCCAGTGGAGGCGGCCGCCTCGATGCCGCCTGCCTGGTGAGGCTTGTAGCCCAGGCGCTTCATCAACGGAATGGTGAAGGCCCCGGTGGTCACCACGTTGGCGATGGCACTGCCCGAGATCGACCCCATGCCGGCCGAGGCGATGACCGCAGCCTTGGCCGGCCCGCCGCGCTGGCGCCCGGTGGCGGCATAGGCCAGGTCGATGAAGAACTTGCCGGCGCCGGTGATTTCGAGGAAAGCGCCGAACAGCACGAAGATGAAGATGTAGGTGGCGGCCACGCCCATGGGCAGGCCGAATATCCCCTCCTGGCCCAGATAGAGCTGACCCACCAGCCGGTCCAGGTTGTAACCGCGATGTTCGAGAATGCCGGGCAGGAACGCGCCCAGCCAAGGCAGCTCGCCGCGCGGGCCGGCAAAGGCATACAGGATCGCGATGATACCGATCACCGTCATGCCCAGCCCCACGGCTCGCCGCGCTGCCTCCAGCACGGTGAGCGTGGCGATGCAGCCGACCAGGATGTCGGTCTGACTCCAGAACCCGGCGCGATTGATGATCTCGTCGAGGAAGAGCACCAGATAGCCGCCGGTCAGCAACGCACCGGCGAAGAAGACCGTATCGATCAGCCCCGTGACGATGCCGCGGTCGTGCTTGGGCCCGAGCAGCGGAAACATCAGAAAGGCCAGCATCATGATCATCATCAGATGGATGCTGCGCTGATAGAACAGGCCCAGCGGCTCGATGCCGGCGGAGTAGAGCTGGAACAACGACAGCCCCACCGCCACCAGGGTGATCAGCCACAGCACCGGGCGGGAATGGTTCGCCTGGCTGCCGGGAATGACAGGGGAGGTTCCCGTATCGCTCATTGTGGTTCTCTCACTGGGTTTGTCGTGCCTCGGAGGCGTCGGGAGTCAGGGTCAATCGGATCGTCACCCGTTGGTTCTCGGCCAGACTGCTCAGGCTGATCCGAGTATTGTCGATCACCAGGCGATGGTCGACGCGCATCGAGCCTACCCGCAGGCGATAGGCGTTGCCCGGCACCGCCTCGTCGATATTCTCGATCCAATAACCGCCCTCGCCATCGGAAACCTGAATCCCCCGTCCCGGGATATGATCCAGCCCTGCGGCGAAATCGGGCAAGTGGCTGCGTTCCAGGACCATGCGTCCGTCGCGGTGACGATAACAGTCCAGCACCGGGAAACCCTCGACAGAGTGATTCCACTCCAGGCACCAGCCCTCGCCTTCGGGCATCGGCAGACTCACCAGACGCTCGTCATCGCTCCTCACGACCTCCAGCACGGCCTCATCGGCAGCGGCCACCTGGCTGACTGCCGCCAGGCTCATGCAAAACAGCAGGGCGGGCAGCCAGGCCCGCCCTGCGTTCAGGCGTAACACGCTCATGTCGCGTCAGGGACGCTGATGATCCGCGATCTCGGCGCCCACTTCCTCGTAATAGCGCAGCGCTCCCGGATGGAAGGGTACCGGGGTCGATTCCACGCTGAACTCCACCGTGGTGTCGTTGGCGGCCGGGTGGATGGCGATGAGTTCGTCGGTCTGCTCGAACAGCACCTTGGTGATCTGGTAAGCGAGTTCCTCGTCCATCTCGCTGCTCACCGCCAGAACGTTGGGAATGCCAATGCTCTGCACGGCCTCGTCCATTCCTTCATAGAGTCCCGCCTTGAGCTGGTACGCGGCGAACACGGGCTCGGCTTCCTTGGCCTTGTCGATCTCCTCCTGACTCAGACCGATCAGGCGGATATCACGGGTAGTGGCCAGGTTCATGATCGAGCTGGTGGGCGGACCCACGCTCCAGAAGCCGGCGTCGATGTCGCCATCACGAATGGCGTCAGCCGTTTCGTTGAAGTTGAGACGGCGCGGATCGAAATCCTCATAGGTGATGCCGTTGGCCTCGAGCAGGGCCCGGGCATTGAGCTCGGTGCCACTACCGGGGGCGCCGACGGAGACCGTCTTGCCCTTGAGGTCGGCTAACGACTCGATGCCGGAGTCCGCCAGCGTGACGATCTGAACGGCATTGGGGTAGATCGAGGCCAACGCGCGAATGTTCTCCAGCTCGCGCCCCTCGAAGTCACCGGTGCCGTTATAGGCCTGATAGACGGTATCGGCCAGCGCCAGGGCGAGGTCGGAATCACCGCGCCAGACCAGGCCCATGTTCTCTACCGAGGCGCCTGTGACCTCGGCCACGGCGTCATAGCCCTCGATGTGGTTGCCGATCAACTCGGCCAGGCCGCCCCCATACGGATAATACGTCCCACCGGTACCGCCGGTGGCGATAGATAGTTGCTGGGCACTCGCCAGCGGGGCAACGGCCAGCAGCGAAGCGGCTGCTGCAAATTTGAGAGCTCGCATGGAATCCTCCGTCCTGAAACCGGATCGTTTATGGTTGTTTCTCGGAACGTACCGGACAAAGCCGGCGGTTTACCTGACAAAAACTAGCACGCCCCTGCGCTGAGGGGCTAATCGACAGTTTCTACGTTCTTGTAAATTTTCGGCAATCCCACCAAGGTCGGTCAGTTGGGCCCCGCCGGACAGCGGTTCTCACGGCATCGTGAAAAAGTCACGAATGGGTACTGGCAAAATCGCCGAAATGGCCCCATGATGTGGATGTCGCAACCGCCCACTGGAGCATCATGAGTACGGCACGACATTCTTCCAACGCGGAACTTCTCGACCCCCCGCGAAGAATCCCTGACCTCGATGTCAGGGATCTGGAAAAGCGCACACGCCTAATGCGCATCGTTACACGGCTGATCGCCGTCTCCGACCTAGGCTGTCGCGAGATCGCTCGACGCGCCGGGCTTCCGGCACAGAAGATCAGCGACCTGCTGGCAGGCCGCCTCGAGCACCTCTCTCTCGACGAGCTACGATTGGTCTACCATACGGTCGACCCGGATGGCGCACTCAACTACTAGCCGACGCTGGCGAATACATGCCAATACGGCCGAATACGAAACGCCTCGCCACTGTGCGAGGCGTTTTTTTTGTTTCGCCCGCCTCGAATTTTTACTTCCGCAGCAGTCAGTTAATGCAACATTAACCGAACATTAAGAGCTTGCTAACTATCTATTGATGCAAGTCAAGCGCGTCGACTTTGGCCGCAAGTAGCCTTCCGGTATTCACCCTCACCCAAGTGCGAAAACCCACCGCACCCAGCCACCGGAGGCGCCATGGATTCCATTCGCCGCACCCTTCTCGGCCAGTTGGCCCGCCTCAGCGCGGGTGCCGCCTTGATACCGCTCGCCAGCGTCGCACGTGCCGCCATCAACCGGCAGCCGCCCCGCCGAGAAGGTGATTCCTCCAAGCGCTACGGCATGCTCATCGACCTGCGCCAATGCATCGGCTGCCAGGCCTGCACCGTGTCGTGCCACATCGAGAATGCCGCCCCGCTGGGCAGCTTCCGTACCACCGTTTCCCAGTACGAGGTCGAGCATGAGGAAACCGGCGAGATGGCCACCTTCATGCTCCCACGGCTCTGCAACCACTGCGAGGATCCGCCCTGCGTGCCGGTCTGTCCGGTGGAGGCCACCTTCCAGCGCCAGGATGGCATCGTGGTGGTGGACAGCGACCGCTGCGTGGGCTGCGCCTACTGCGTCAATGCCTGCCCCTACGACGCTCGTTTCATCAACGAGCGCACCCAGACCGCCGATAAATGCACCTTCTGCGCCCACCGTCTGGAAGCCGGCCTGCTGCCGGCCTGCGTCGAGAGCTGCGTGGGTGGCGCGCGGATCATCGGCGACATGCGCGACCCGAGCAGTCAGATCAGCCGCATGATCGATGAACATCGCGACGCGCTCATGGTGCTGCAGCCCGAAAAGAACACACTGCCTCAGGTCTTCTACCTCGGCATGGACGAGCGCTTCGTCACCCGTCCCCTGGCCGAGCCGGTGGCCCTGGAAGTCCTCGACCCCAACGGCAAGGAGATGGGCTATGAATTCTGCCATTGAGCTACTCGCCCCGCGCTATGACATCGCCTGGTACCCCTGGGCAGTGCAATACTTCTTCCTGATCGCGCTCTCCTACGCCACCCTGTGGCTGGCCGCCCCCGCGCTGGTATTCGGCAAGCCGACATGGCTACCCACCGCTCGCCTGGCACTGCTGGCCTGCCTGAGCACCACCCTGGTGGCGCCGGTGGCGTTGCTTGCCGACCTGCACCAGCCGCTGCGTTTCTGGCACTTCTATGCCTACTCCAACACCCATTCGTGGATGTCCGTCGGCAGCCTGATCCTGCCGCTCTACGTGGTGGGTGTCGTCGTGACGGCATGGTTGGCCTGGCGCCCGGCGCTGCAAGCCAATCGCCAGGCGCCCGGCTTCGCCGGCCTCATCGCCCGCTGGCTGTCGCTGGGTGACTCACCCACTCCCCGCGCCCTGCTGGTGCTGGTGGGCCTCGGCACCCTGGTCCTCTCCACCGGTATCATGCTCTATACCGGCGCCGAGGTGGCCATCGTCAAGGCCCGTCCCCTGTGGCACACCGGATGGCTGCCGCCGATGTTCGTGGCCACCGGCTTCATCGCCGCGGCAGGGCTACTGATGGTCCTGAATCGGGTCAGCGGCCTGCATAACCTCAGCGTCACGAGACAAATGCTCAAGGTGATGCTGGGGGCCTGCCTGGTAGCCGGCCTTGTCGCGATTAGCTGGTTCCTCGATGGCATCAACGCCCACGTTGGCTCGGTGGTAGCGGCCATGGAGTCGGTGCGCGGCAGCGCCGAGTGGCGCAGCACGGCTCTGTGGGGTGGCCTTACCGGCGTGGCGCTGCTCGGCGCCGTACTCTACCTGCTGACCCGGCCCGCCGCACATCGCCCGGCCCTCTATGCCTGGACCTGGGTAGTAGGCCTGGTCGCCCTGCATGTGGGCTGGATGTTCCGCTGGGTGGTTCTGATGGACGTGCAGACCGTGGCCCGCCATAGTGCCGGCTTCCATCATTACGGCATTCCCGCCGGTTCCTCCGGCATCCTGGGGATTGTCGGCACCTTCGGCCTGTGGCTTACCGCCATTCTGCTGGTCGAACTCTTCGTGCCATGGCGTCAGGCCCGACAGGGCGGCAGCGTCGCCGAAGCCTCACCCGCGCCCCCCGCCGCTACCCACACTGCCGTCGAGAACACGGCGAACAACATCGAAGGAGCGCCCCGCCATGGCTAAGTCTTCCGTAGATACTTCACGCCGTCGTTTCATGAAAGGCACGGTCGCCGCCGGCGGCGCCGCCACCTTCGCCGTTGGCTATTCCGACCCGCTGCTCAAGATGAGCAAGGGCGTCACCGGCAGCGCCGGCGAGAAACCCAACCATCGCATTCACGGCAATTCGCTGACGCCCGAATACACTGTCGACCCGGTGAGCGGCGAACTGACCCTAAACCCGGACCAGCGCGTGGCCTTCACCGTCTGCTACGGATGCACCACCAAATGCGGCGTACGGGTGCGCGTGGACAACGACAGCGATCGGGTGCTGCGCGTTTCGGGCAACCCCTACCACCCGCTCTCCGCCGACGAACACCTGCCGATGCGTACCCCGGTGGCCGAGGCCCTGCGCGGGCTGAGCGCCTATGACGACCAGGGCCAGCAGAACCGCTCAACCGCCTGCGCCCGCGGCAACGCCATGATGGCGCAGATCGACAGCCCCTTCCGCGTCACCCACTGCCTCAAGCGTGTGGGTGAACGCGGCGGCCGCGAGTGGCAGAAGATACCCTTCGAGCAGCTGATCGAGGAGATCTGCGAAGGAGGCGACCTGTTCGGCGAGGGTCATGTGGAGGGACTTCGCGCCATCCATGACCACGACACGCTGATCGATCCCGAGAATCCCGAGTTCGGCCCGAAGGCCAACCAGCTGATGGTGATGGAAGCCACCGACTATGGCCGATCCGCCCTGCTCAAGCGCTTCACCATGAATGCCTTCGCCACCCGTAACTATGGACATCATGGCTCCTACTGCGGCCTTGCCTACCGCATGGGTGCCGGGGCGGTGATGAACGATCTGGAAAAAAATGCCCATACCAAGCCCGACATCCAGCATGCCAGCTTCATCCTGTACGTGGGGACCGCCCCTAGCCAGGCCGGCAACCCCTTCAAGCGCCAGGGCCGATTGATTGCACAGGCACGGGCTCAGGGCACCCTGGAATATGTCGTAATCGACCCCGTGCTGAATACCTCCGCCTCGCACGTAGCAGACAACAACCATTGGGTTCCGATCCGCCCGGGGACGGACAGCGCCCTGGCCATGGGCATGATCCAGTGGCTGCTGAACAATGAGGGCTACGCCAAGGCATTTCTCGGGCTGCCCGGCCAGCCCGCCGCCGACGCCGCCGGTGAGGTCACCTACACCAATGCCACCCACTTGGTCATCGATACCGAGGACCATCCGCGCCGTGGCCACTTCCTGCGCGCCAGCGACCTGGGCCAGGCCGACACCGGCAGCGATGCCGACGTGCCCATGGTGGTGGCCAACGACGAGCTGGTGCAGAGTACCCAGGCGATGGCCGCTGAACTGTTCGTGGCCCGTGAGATCGAGCTTGGTGACGGCTCGAGCGTCGCGGTGAAGAGCAGCATGACCCTGCTGCGTGAAGCGGCCAACGAGCACAGTCTGGCCACCTACGCCGAACAATGCGGTATCCCCGAAGCCACCATCGTCGACCTGGCTCGTCGCTTCGCCAGCCACGGGCGTCGTGCCGTGGCCAACTCCCACGGCGGCATGATGTCGGGGCATGGCTTCTATGCCGCTTTCGGCCTGCAGATGCTCAATGTGTTGGCCGGCAACCACAACCGCAAGGGCGGCAGTGCCGTAGGCGGCGGCCAGTTCAACGGTGTGGGCGAGGGGCCGCGCTACGACCTGGCCAACTTCCCCGGCAAACGCGGCCCCAAGGGAGTGTTCCTGTCGCGCTCGCGCTTTCCCTACGAGAAGTCCTCCGAGTACCAGCGCAAGGTCGCTGCAGGAGAGAATCCCTACCCGGCGCGAGCGCCGTGGCGCTCTCTGGCGCCGCCCACCCTCACCGAGCACCTACCCTCGGCCCTGGACGGCTACCCCTATCCGATCAAGGCGGTGATCGGCTGCATGGCCAACCCCGTCTACGGCCAGGCGGGCCTGGAGGCGCTGATCTCCGACAAGCTCAAGGACCCGAAGCGCCTGGGCCTGTTCGTGGCCATCGACGGATTCCTCAACGAGACCAACCGCTACGCCGATTACATCGTGCCGGACTCGGTGATGTACGAAGTATGGGGGTTCTCCGGTGCCTGGAAAGGCACCCTGGGCAAGATGACGACCGCCTGCTGGCCGGTGGTGGAGCCGCGCCAGCAGAAGACCGAGGAAGGCGAGCCGGTCTCCATGGACAGCTTCTTCATTGCCGTGGCCAAGCGCCTGGACCTGGCCGGTTTCGGCGACGAGGCGATCCCCGATGCCGAGGGCAACCTGCACCCACTCAACCGCGCCGAGGACTTCTACCTGCGCGCCGCCGCCAACTTGGCCATGCAAGGCGAGCCGCTACCCCCCGCCAATGAAAGCGACATCGTCCATGCCGGCCTGGCCCCGCTGATGCCGCGCATCGAGCGTACCCTGAAGCCCGATGAGCACGGCCCGGTGGCCTATCTCTATGCTCGCGGTGGACGCTTCGAGGACTTCAAGGATCACTTCAAGGGCGATAACCTCAGCGGCGCCTGGAAGCGCACCCTGTGCGTCTACAACGAACAGGTCGGCACCAGCATCGACACGCGCAATGGCGAACTCAACCGCGGCGTGCCCTTCCATAGCCCGCCCAAGCTGGCCGATGGCCGGGCCATGCGCGAGGTATTCACCGAAGAGGAGTGGCCGCTACTGGCTTTCTCGTTCAAGTCGAACCTGATGAACTCCTACGCCATCGGTCTCGAGCGGCTGCGCATGATCAAGCCCTACAACCCGGTGATACTGCACCGCCAGGACGCCGAACGCTTCGGGATCCACCACGGCGACACCATTCGCATCGAGAGCCCGGGGGGCAGCGTCGTCGCCCTGGCTCTGATCGGGAACGGAGTGATGCCGGGCTCCCTGGGCATTGAACACGGCTACGGCCACCGCGATCTGGGGGCGACACCTCACGTGATCGACGGTGAATCCCAGCCGGATCTCGAGTGGCTGCGAGCCGGCATCAACATCAACGACCTCGGCTTCAAGGATCCCACCCGCAGCGTGGACGGCACCTGGCTTGAGCCCATCAGCGGCGCTGCCGTGCGCCAGGGTCTGCCGATTCGGGTCAGCCGCATCGAGCTCTGACGGGACCCGCGGCCATGAAAGCGCATCGCCCCTGGGATTGACCGGCGGGGCGATGCTCATTGGGGATACGTTCGGCCAAGCCGGCGCTCACTCCTCGCGCTGCTCGTACTCCTCGGCGGCCTTGAGCGCCTCGACCTCGGTGTCGTGCGCCGAGACGACGATCTCGTTATCGGGGTCCGTCTCGTCGATGACATTCCAGCCGGTCACCGGCAGATTGATGTCCTCGGCATCACGAATCGGCTCGATGCGTGCCTGCTTGGGTCCGCTCTTGGGCATGGTGCCTCCTTGCTGTTGCCTTCAGCTATCGGGACGACGCATTTACGCCGTGCACCCTCAACCTAGCCAAGACCCACGGGCATGCCAAACGCACCAAGAGCCCGTCAGTCGGGCAGGTCGGTCACTGCTCCGGTGGAGGCCGAACTGACCGTACGGGCGTACTTGGCCAGCACGCCACGGGTGTAGCGCGGCGCAGGCTGGCGCCAGGCTGCGGCGCGGCGGGTGAGCTCCGCCTCGTCGACATGCAGCTCGATGGTATCCGCCTCGGCGTCGATGGTAATGGTGTCGCCGTCCTCCACCAGCGCCAGCGGCCCGCCGTCGAAGGCCTCCGGCGAGACATGCCCCACCACGAAGCCATGGCTGCCTCCCGAGAAACGTCCGTCGGTAATCAGCGCTACCGAGTCGCCCAGCCCGCGCCCCATGATGGCCGAAGTGGGGGTGAGCATCTCGCGCATGCCGGGGCCGCCCTTGGGCCCCTCGTAGCGAATCACCACCACGTCACCTGCCATGACCGTGCCGTCGTTGATGCGCGCCTGGGCCTCCTCCTCGGAGCCGAACACTCGCGCGCTGCCGGAAAAGCGTGTGCCCTCCTTGCCGGTAATCTTGGCCACCGCGCCCTGCGGCGCCAGGTTGCCATGCAGGATGCGCAGGTGGCTCTCCGGCTTGATGGGGCTTTCCAGCGGGGCAATGATCTGCTGATCGTCGGGATAGGGTGAGACCTCGGCCAGGTTCTCGCCCAGCGTCCTGCCGGTGACCGTCAGACAGTCGCCATGCAGCAGGCCGGCATCGAGCAGGGTCTTCATCAGCGGCTGAATGCCGCCGATCTCGACCAGCTCGCTCATCATGTAGCGCCCGCTGGGACGCAGGTCGGCGAGCACCGGTACGCGCCGACCGATCTCGGTGAAATCGGCAAGCGCGAGCGGCACGCCCACGGTATTGGCCATGGCGATCAGGTGCAGCACCGCATTGGTGGAGCCCCCCAAGGCAATGACCACGGTGATGGCGTTCTCGAAGGCCTCGCGGGTCATGATGTCGCTGGGCTTGATGTCGCGCTCCAGCAGCGTCAGCACCGCGCTACCGGCGGCCTCGCAGTCGGCGCGCTTGGCCTGGGACACCGCCTCCTGGGCCGAACTGCCCGGCAGGCTCATGCCCAGCGCCTCGATGGCCGAGGCCATGGTGTTGGCGGTGTACATGCCACCGCAGGAGCCCGGGCCGGGAATCGCCGTCTCCTCGATCTGCTTCAGCTCGATCAGATCAAGATCGCCGCGGCTATGGGCGCCCATGGCCTCGAACACCGAGACGATGTCGGTATGGTTGGCACCCGGCTTGATGGTACCGCCGTAAACGAACACGCTGGGACGGTTCAGCCGCGCCAGGCCCATCAGGCAGCCGGGCATGTTCTTGTCGCAGCCGCCGATCGTCACCAACCCGTCGAACCCCTCGCAGCCGGCCACCGTCTCGATGGAGTCGGCGATCACCTCCCGCGAGACCAGCGAGTACTTCATGCCTTCGGTACCGTTGGCGATACCGTCGGAAATGGTGATGGTATTGAAAATCACGCCCTTGCCGCCGGCCGCGTCGGCGCCGTCCCGGGCACGCTCGGCCAGTTCGTGAATGTGGCTGTTGCAGGGGGTGACCATGCTCCAGGTGGAGGCGATGCCCACCTGGGGTTTGCTGAAGTCCTCGTCGGAAAAGCCCACCGCGCGCAGCATGGCGCGGCTGGCCGACTTGCCGACGCCGTCCACCACCGGGGCGGAGTGACGACGACGAGGATCGGGGGAATCGCTCATGGGGCGGCCTCCGTTTCGGTTGCGCACCCCCTGAGGTTGGTCGTTGCGAAGGTTTCTGGCAAATCCAGGCCCGCCTGCGGAGCGCGCAAGCGGGCGGCGAGGCGATCAGCGTCCCGGATAGGGATCTGCGCCGGCCAGTTCCCGCTTCATCATCTGGTCGCTATAGGAAACGCCGTAGCGCTTTCGTGACCAAGCGTAGAGCACCAGGCCACCCCCCATCCAGCCGGCGAACAACAACCATTCGACGGGAGCCAGGGCAGAGGGACTGCCCGGCATGTACAGGGCGATGAGCCCCAGCGAGAGCAGCACCGACAGGCTGCCCACCAGTTTTCCTTGGCGTACCCGGAACGGGCGCGGCATCTCCGGTTCGCGACGGCGAAGCACCACGAACGAGATCGCCACGAACAGGTAAGCGATGACGATGCCGAGCCCGCCGGCCACCACCAGCCAGACCAGCGCCGGGCGGCCGAAGAACGGCGCGATCGATGAAAGCACTCCCATCACCAGGATGGCGTTGGTCGGGGTGCGATGCCTGGGATGCAGCTTACCCAGCCAGGCCGGCAGCATGCCGGAGTGAGCCAGCGCGTAGATCGCCCGCGAGCCGCCCACGTAGAAGGCGTTCCAGCTGGTGACGATACCGGCGATACCAGCCAGAATCATCAACTTGCCCGCCCATGGGGCCTGGAAGACGGCCTGCATGGCATCCGGCACGGCCAGGGAACTCGCGGCCAGTTGCTCGGGATTCAGCATCAGCGCGGTCCCAAGGATGATCAGCGAATACCAGAACACCGCCATGATCACCGAAATCATCAGAACGCGGCCGATCTCGCGAAAAGGCAGGTTGATCTCCTCGGCCGCCTGGGGGATGACGTCGAAGCCCACGAACATGAACGGCACCATGATGATCACCAGCATGATCCCGCCCACGACGCCCTCTTCGACAGAAAACAGCGGCTCCATGGTCGCGGTCTCACCCTGGAAGAGCGCGCCGGTGATGAACATGATGCCCACCACCAGGATCAGCAGCGTCACCAGCTTCTGCACCAGCGCCGCGGTGCGGATGCCTACGTAGTTCACCCACATCATCAGTACCGAGCCGGCCACGCCGACGGCCACCCAGGTTGCCTGAACGTCCCAGCCGGCAATCGTCCACAGGTGCCCCACGGCATAGTGGGGGAACAGGTGCTCGACGACGGTGGGCAGCGCAACAGCTTCGAAGGCCACCACGCTGACATAGCCCAGGGTGATCGCCCAGGTGCACAGGAAGGAGGCGAAATGGCCCAGGGCACGATAACTGTAGACGTGCTCGCCGCCTACCTGGGGCATGGCGGAGGCCAGCTCGGCATAGGTGAGGCCCACCAGCACGATGATCAAGCCGCCGATCAGAAAGGCCGTGATCGCCCCCAGGCTGCCGGCGGACTGTATCCAACTGCCCGTCAGCACGATCCACCCCCAGCCGATCATGGCGCCGAAGGCCAGCGCCAGCACATCCTTGCGGGCCAGCACGCGCGCCAGCTGCCCCGGTTCCATCGAGGTTTCCTGAGTCATATCGTCCTCACGCTTGTCGTTGTTGAGTGTAAAATATTTACCTCACCTTTAACAAAATAATCAACGAAAGAAAGCTTAGGCACGAGGATCTTATAGACCAATAGACTTTGGTCTGGAGAAGGAATGGGAAATGCGCCAGCCGGGAGCTGGCGCGACGACAGATCGAGATTTCATTAAGCGCAAACCGGCCAGGGGCCAATTCACTGCGTGCGGATACGCTCACGCGGTGCCGTCCATGCCACAGCCAGGCTGACCAGAGTGGAGGCCGCCAACGCGCCAAGAAACGGCGGCAGCGTGGGGATGCTGCCGGGGAAGCTCGCCGCCAGCACACCGCCCGCCAAGCTGCCCTGGGCGACCCAGCCGGGCAGGATCGCGCCGAGCAGGCCCGCTACGCCACCCGCCACTGCGGCCAGCGGCGTCATGCGGCGCCACAGTCCCAGCAGAACCGGTACCACGATGGCGGCACACAGCAGGTCGGCGATCAGGAACAGCCGCAGCACCGAGAGGCCCTGCAGTGCCACGATCACCACCGGCACCATTAGCCCTACCGTGACCAGCCGCGCCGCACCGATGGGCAGCCCGCGCCTGCCGGACCCCGCCACCACCAGCGAGGCGATGCCGTTCTGCAGGGTATCGACGCTGGAGGCGACCAAGGTCACTGCCAGAACCAGCGCCGGCAGCGCCAGCCAGCTTGGCGCCTCGCCGAGCAGAGCGAAGAACGGCATCGGCGGCTCGCCCAGTGCCACGCCGCTCATCGACGCCAGCATGCCGAGCCCGCCCACCATCGCGACCACCGCCACGGTGGTCGCGCCGCCCAGCCAGGCGCCCCGGTTGAGCGCACGCTCATCGCGGGCAGCCCACACCCGCTGCCAGTAGCCCTGATGGAACAGGTTGGCCGCCGTGACCGCGATGACCAGCGTCAGCGCCACGCCCAGTGCCCCGTCGACGGGAATCGACGGCAACGCCGCGCCTGCGGGCATCTCGGGCAGGCGCGCAAGCGCCACGCCGCCTACCACCAGCAGCAAAGCGATCAGCAGCCACGCCTGCCAGCGGTCGGTGGCCAGGCTAGCCCTCAGGCCACCGATGGCGGTGTAGAGCAGGGTGGTCACGGCCACGCCGATCACCACCAGTGCCGGCGGCACGTCGGAAAGCAGCGCGGTGATCGCGCCGATGGCCGTCAGCTCGGCAGCGAGAAAACAGGCCATATAGAGAATCGAGACCAGCGCCACCCAGCGCCGCACGCCGGCGCCGTAGCAGACTTCGGCGAACTCCCCTATGCTGCGCCCCTCGGGCAGGTGACGGCGGATCGCCGGGCCGTAGAGTCCCAGCACGATGAACGGCAGCGCCGAGCCGATGGCGTACCCCGCCAGCGCCACCGGACCGACGAAGGCGCCGATCTCCGGCGGCGCGAAAAGTATCCACGCTCCCATGCCAGAGGCCAGGAACGACAGCCCCAGGGTGGCGGCGGATTGGGAGTTGCGGGCGGTGATGTAGTCGTCGAGTGGACCGTCGGCCCGGCGGGCGCGCAGGCCCAGGAAAACAAAGCACAGCAGCGCCGCGCCGAGCACGGCTGACGTCAGATAGGACATGTCGCACTTCCTCCGCCGGCATGAACCGGATCAGGTTCCAGGGTCAGCGCCTGGCGCTCTCTCAGCCCCGCCGCAGCGAGACTCCCCTGGCGACAGTGAATGAATTTTGCGTCGCTAGACTCAAGCTGGCCCCACACGGGCCGATATGACTCAAGCCTCTGGAATGATATAACAACGAAAAAACCAGAACACTTCTCCCCCGCAGGGACCCACCATGTTTAGCGAAGCCAAGGAACACGCCCCCGGGCATCTTCATCAGATCTTTGCCGACCCCTACTCCGCCTTCGACAATCTTTCCGTCGAGCGGCAGTTGCACCTGAGGGTCGCCTTGCAGGCACTGGTCGGCGAGCCGCTGGCCAACGGCCGCCTGACGCTGCGAGTCATTCATGGCTGGGAAAACGGCGGCTTCGAGCCCGCCGATCTGGCCCATGGCGACTACCGTATCGCCTCGCTCGACGATCTGGCGCGAATCAGCAGCGACCATCAGCAGGCCATCGATCATGCCGCCCCGCTGCCGCGCGACGATGCCTCGCTGCTCGCCGAGCCACTGGCCGACGCCATCGCCGCCGCCGAGGCCAAGGGGCAGGTTCTCGACGAAGAGATGCGCAGCATTCCCGCCCGCTGGCCCGCCTTCGACCAGGGCCTCACTCTCTACACCTTCTTCAAGGTCTACCATCGCCTGACCTACGGCGAGGACGACACCTACCGCTCGATCCAGTGCCGGACGCCGGAAGGCCCTCGCGAGATCCATGAATTCCACCTCGAAGAGGGCGAGTTCGCCGTGGTCCGCCCCAGCCAGGATGCCCCCGGCAACAGCGTGCTGTTATTGCACGTCAGTCAGCTGGAACCGGTGCGGCGGCTGATGGAAGCCTGCCGCGCCTGACCTGACGAGTTACTTGTTCTCTCGCGGCACCCTACCCATCAGGTAGAACTCCGGATTGGGCGGGGTACCGGTGAGGGTGACCAGGCGGTTGGAGAGGCCGAAGAAGGCGACGATGGCACCGATATCCCAGATGTCGTCGTGGGTAAAGCCAACCTCGGTGAGACGGGCCTGCCATTCGTCGGTGAGCTCGCCCACGTCCAGGCCGCAGTGCAGGGCGAAGTCGAGCATTACCCGGTGGCGCTCACTGATCGGCGCGGTGCGGTGATTGATCGCCACCTGGTCGGCGAGCAGCGGATCCTTGCTGTAGATACGCACCAGCGCGCCATGAGCCACCACGCAGTAGAGGCAGCGGTTGCGCGCGCTGGTAGCCACCACGATCATCTCCTTCTCCGCCTTGGTGAGCGTGTCGGATTCACGCTCCATCAGCGCATCGTGGTAGGCGAAAAAGGCACGGAACTCGTCCGGGCGATGGGCCAGCATCAGGAACACGTTGGGTACGAAACCGGCCTTCTCCTGCACGGCGAGAATGGCCTCCCGAATATCCTCGGGCAGGTCATTGATCGACTCGGGGACGGGAAAGCGGCTGAGCGGTGCAGTCATGGCAAAACCTCTGGCGTCTTTGCGGTAACGACAGTTAACGTCAACGTAAAGATGATGTCCATGCGACATACGCGCATCCCGCAAGCAAATTCACTCCCAAGCCCCGGCCAGCGACCGGGTCACCACCCGGTTGCGGCTACGCTCCTTGGCTTCGTACATGGCCTGGTCCGCCTGGCGATATAGGGCTATGGCAGAGGGCACCTGTCGGCAGTCGCTGCAGCACACCAGGCCGAAGGAACCGGTCACCACGCCATGGCGCGACGTTTCGTGGGGAATCCGAAGCTGCTCCAGGGCCTGACGGAAGCGCTCCAGGGCGTGCTGGCCCGCCTCCAGGGAGTCGGCCTCGAGCAGGATACCGAACTCCTCTCCCCCGAGGCGGAACAACCGGTCGCCGGCGCGCCGGAAGTGATCGAGTAGCAACGTCGCCACCTGCATCAGCACCTCATCCCCGGCCTGATGGCCATGGGTATCGTTGAACAGCTTGAAGTCGTCGATATCCATCACCGCGAACAGCAGCGGCTGACCGCTGCGTCGACGCTCCTGCAGCTTCTCCTCGACCAGCTCATGGAACTGTCGGCGATTCAACAGGCCGGTCAGCGGATCCGTGCGCGCCAGCGCCATGAGCCGCCTGTTGGCTCTCTCCAGTTCGCGCGTGCGCTGCTCTACCACGACTTCCAGTCGTTCATTGAGGGAGCGCTGCAGCTCGAGCGTGGCACGCTCGGCGGCGAGCTTCTCGTTCTTGAACTGATTGATCTTCCAGGCCAACCCCAGCGAGAGCAGCAGGAACTCGATACCCGAGCCGACCTGGACGGCGTACTCGGTCACGAGGTTGTACGGCAGTACGCCCGCGACCCGCAGGAAGTACAGCGCGACGCCAACCAGCAGTACCCCCCACGCCACCAGATAGATCCTGGCCAGGGTGTCGCGCTGCCAGCTGCGCCAGACCGCCACGCCGAGCAGCAGGCCGGAGAGTACGATGGCGGCAGGAATCATCAGACGAAATACCGGCGCGTAATGGCCGAGCAGCGCAGGCAGCGAGCTCAACAGGCACAGCCCAGCGACGCCGAAAATCGCGCGAGTCACCCCCGGCGCATGTCGACGCAGATTGAGGAAACTGTTGCTGAAGACGGCGAGCGTAACGGCGAAGACACCGATGTTGATCGGCACCAACTGGTTGTTGAACTGAGGCAACGCCGGCCACCAGTGCTCGAAGGCAAAGCCACGCGCCGTAAACATCAGAACGAAGAACGATCCGAGATAGGTCACGTAGAGCAACAGCGAGCGCTCCCGGGTCGCTACGTAGAGCAGCAGGTTGTAGATCAACAGCGCCAGCAGCGCACCGAAGTAGAGGCTGAAGGCCATCAGCTCGCGCTGGGACTTGGCCAGGAAACCCGCATCGCTCATAAGCGAGAGGGGTGTGGCATCGTAAAGCCCGTCATGAGTGTCCAGCCGCAGGAAAATCTCTCGCGACGCACCGGCTGGAACATGGATGGGTAGCACGAAGGTGCGGTGGGCAACCGGGCGAGAATCGAAGCGGCGTCGGTCTCCGGTCTGCCAGCGGTCGACCGTATCACCCTGCTCGTCTACCACATAGGCATCGAGATAGTCGTGCAGCGGCATGGCCAGCTCCAGCAAGCGGCGCACTGGGGAACTGGCGTTATTTTCGAAGCGCAGCCGTAGCCACCACGCCGAGTCGGAGAAGCTGAAGTTGAGGGTCTCCTGTCGCGAAGGCTGCCACGCCAGGGCGCCCCCCTCGCCCACCAGCTGCTCGATATCGAGCTCTCGCTCGGCATCCTCGAGCAATTGGACATGCGGCCCCAGGTTCAGCTCCCCTGTCAGGGTGCCGACCTCGATAGCGGCCTGTGCATTGAGCGAGACGAGCCACAACGAGGCCAGCAGCCAGTGGAGCACCCCGACCACTGAGAAAGGAAGGTGAGGCATGCAGCAGGTTACCCAGTCATGGTGGTGCCAGTGTCTGGTCTAGATACCACGCTTGTTGACGGCTTGCTGCAAAAAAAACTTAGCCGCTGTAAACGCAGGCGCCCTCGCCGAAGAGGGCGAGGGCGCCTGCTTACCTGAGCCAGCTTAGCTCAGCGATATCGTGCTGTTGATACCGCTGGAAACGTTCTCGGGCTCGAACCAGCGCGCGGTGACGGTCTTGGTCTGGGTCCAGAAGGCGATCGCCTGCTTGCCGTTGGGGCCCAGATCGCCCAGTTTGGAGCCGCGCGAGCCGGTGAAGCTGAAGTAGGCCACAGGCACCGGGATCGGCACGTTGATGCCGACCTGGCCCACGTCGATATCGGTCTCGAAGCGGCGCGCCACCCAGCCGGAGTTGGTGAAGATCGAGGTGCCGTTGCCGTTGGGGTTGGCATTGACGAAGGCGATCGCCTCATCGAGCGTATCTACACTGACCACGCACAGCACCGGGCCGAAGATCTCCTCGCGGTAGATGGTCATCTCCGGCGTGACGTCGGCGAACACGGTGGGGCCGACGAAGTTGCCGTCCGGGTAGCCTTCCACCTGATAGCCGCGGCCGTCGACCAGCAAGCGGGCGCCCTCCTTCTCGCCGGCATCGATCAGCCGCACCACGCGGTCGCGGGCGGCCTTCGAGACCAGCGGGCCGAGATCGGCGTCGCGCTGGGTACCCGGGCCTACCTTCATGTTGCGCGCCCCCTCGACGATGTCGTCGAGCCAAGCCTGCGCCTCGCCCACCAGCACCACCACCGAGTTGGCCATGCAGCGCTGACCGGCGGCACCGAAGGCAGAGCCCAGCAGGTTGTTGATCGCCTGGCTGCGGTTGGCATCGGGCATCACCACACAGTGGTTCTTGGCCCCCATCATCGCCTGCATGCGCTTGCCGGCTGCGGCGGCACGATTGTAGAGCAACGAGCCCACGTGGCTGGAGCCGATGAACGACAGCGCCTTGATGTCGGGATGATCGGCGATCTGGTTGGCGACATCCGGGCCGCCGTGCACCACGTTGAGCACGCCCGCCGGCACGCCCGCTTCGTGGGCCAGCTCGACCAGGCGCATGGTGGAACTCGGGTCCTGCTCGGAAGGCTTGAGCACGAAGGTGTTGCCGGTGGCGATGGCCAGCGGGAACATGAAACAGGGCAGCATGATCGGGAAATTGAAGGCGGTGATGCCGGCGCCCACGCCCAGCGGCTGGTTGAGGGTATAGACGTCCACCTCGTTGGCGGCATTCTCGGCCACCTCGCCGAGCTGCAGCGAGTTGATCGAGCAGGCGTGCTCGACCACCTCCAGGCCGCGCCCCACCTCGCCGGCGGCATCGGGCAGGGTCTTGCCGTGCTCCTCGGTGATCAGCGCGGCGAGTTCATCGGTGTGCTCGCGGATCAGCGCCTGCAGCTTGAGCATGATGCGCTGGCGCTTGGCCAGCGGCGTCTTGCGCCACTCCTTGAACGCGGCCTTGGCACTGGCCACGGCGCGGTCGACTTCCTCGGCGCTGCAGAACGGCACCCGCGCCACCACTTCCTGGGTGGCGGGGTTGATCACGTCGCGCCACTCCTGGCTCTGGGACGGCACGTGCTGGCCGTCGATGAACATCGAGATCTCGCGAACGGACATGGCGATGTGCTCCTCTCTCGTGGTTGTAATCGTTATTCGGATTAGACTTTCTGTGTAGAAATACACGAAGCAAGTTAGCTTCGAGTCTATATATCCGTAAGCAGGCGTGACAACGCGTACTTCTTCACATGATTTGTGCAAGAATGCACAAGCAGATCATTCTCGGCCGCTCACCTGAGACACCCCCATGCTCGACTGGCAGGACATCCAGATCTTTCTCGAGGTCGCCCGCAGCCAGCGGCTGACGGACGCCGCCCGCCGCCTGGGGCTCGACCACTCCACGCTGTCGCGCCGTACCCGCCGCTTCGAGCAAAAACTCAATACCCAGCTCTTCGAGCGTAGCACCCATGGCTATCACCTGACCGAAGCCGGCCAGCAGCTGCTGGCTCACGCCGAGGAGATGGCGCGCCACGCCTTCGAAGCCGGCGAGAGTCTGGCCGACAAGAATCGTCAGCTCAGCGGCCAGATCCGCCTGGGCGTGACCGAGGGCTTCGGTACCTGGGTCATCGCCCCGCTGCTCTCCACCTTCTGCGAACGCCACCCCGGCATTACCCTGGACCTGCTTGCCCTACCACGAGTAGTCAACCTGAGCCGCCACGAGGCCGATCTCGCCATCACCGTGGAGCGCCCCGCGAGCCAGGGGCTGGTCATCTCGCGGCTGTGCGACTACCGGCTACGGCTATATGGTAGCCAGGGCTACCTCCAGCGCCATGGCCGCCCTGCGCGACTGGCAGAACTGAGCAAGCACCGCCTGATCGGCTACGTCGACGACCTGATCTTCAGTGAGCAGCTCAGTTACCTCGACCCGCTGCTCGACCCGGCGGTGGTCGGCACGGCGCCACACTTTTCGATACGCAGCACCAGCGTGACGACCCAGCACGCCGCCGCGCTGCAGGGCGCCGGGCTCGCCGTGCTGCCCTGCTTCATGGCCGAAACCGGCGACAGGCTTGAGAGCGTGCTGAATGACGAGGTGGAGATCGTGCGCCAGTTCTGGATCACCGCGCGCCAGGAGCAGCGACGCCTGGCGCGAGTGAGGCTGCTGTGGGACTTCCTGCGTGCGGCCCTGGAGGTCAACCGGGGCTTGTTGATGGGTGAGGCGGGCGAACTAACGCTCCCCGTCCCTATCGGTTGATCCACCAGGACTATTGCCAGTCGATGATGATCGTCTGGCGTGAGACGCATCGCTACCGTCTACGACTACCTTGTTGCGTCCTTGCTTCTTGGCGTCGTAACTCGCGGCATCCGCCCGCGCCAGAATCGAGTCGAGACTCTCATCCCCCTCCCTGAGAGCGGTGAGACCCATACTCGCCGTCACGAAGTATTCCTTGCCTTCATGGCTGACACTAACTTGGCTAATCGCGACACAAAGTGACTCGGCAATTGTAACGGCTTGGCTGAGCGTGCAACTCGGCAGCAACAGGCCGAATTCATCTCCTCCTTGCCTTGCTATGTGGTCGCTGCGCCGCACCTCCCATACCAGAACCTGCGCCACGCGGCGCAGCAGCTCATCGCCAAGCGCATGTCCTCCCTCATCGTTCACCGGCTTGAAGTGATCAAGGTCGAAGAGAATCACTGCCGCAGGCGTACCGAGCTTGGAGAAATCCGCCATGGCATCTTCAAGACGCCGATGAAAGCCACGACGGTTGAGCAGGCCGGTCAAGGGATCATGTTCGGCTTCCCAGCGTTGCAACGCTTCCTGATGCTGGCGTTCGGTGATGTCCTTGATGGTGCCCACGACCCCCAAGGATCCTCCGTCGCCCTGCACCCGGCTGGCATGGATTTCGACCCACAGCAGTGTGCCCCTGTCATCTCGCATACGAAGTTGGCGCAGGAATTCCCTTCCCTGATTCATGGCATGCAGCCACATATCATGAGCGTCTTTGCGATCATCTACATGAATGCGCTGCCAAAGATCATGCGTCGAGGCATCGGGTAGAAGTCTCAGCATTGCCGTAAGAGCCGGGTTCAGGTAAATGAGGTCGCCTTTTTGATCGGCAACGAACATACCGACTGGGGTCGAACCGAGTACGGCATCGAGAAAAGCCTCCCGTTGCTTCGAATGTTGCAAGGCATTCTTGCGCTCCTTTTCCAGACCATTGAAAGCCTCGGAAATTTGCGCCAACTCCCTCAGGCCGGTCGATAGCGCCAACTGATGACGAGCGCCGGAGCCGATTTCTCCTATTTGTCTTTCGAGCCGATGCAGCGGCTTGAGCTGGTGCCCAACCAACCAGCGAATGACGAACAACAGCACCAGAACAACCACCAGCCAGGTCCACCAGAGCCTCTCCAGAAAGCTCTCGAACGGCGCCAACATCGACTCGCGCGGCATTATCATGGCCACCACCCAGTCGGCTTCCCAGACCTGACGGTAGCCCACCAGCACATCCTCGCCATCCAGCTTATGGGACGTCTCGCCCTGCCACCCGTCGAGAGCCAGCTGAAAAGCCGGAGGATCGAGGTGCTGCAGCGATCCGACGAGGCGACTTATCGACCCCGGGACGAACAAGGGTTCGCCAGCGGAGGTAAAGATGGCAACGTGGCCACTATGCTCGAAGGTCAGCGAGGATATGCTGCTGAAAAACTGGCCATGAGCGAAGTTCAGGAGTCCACCGATGACTCCACCGAACTCTCCTTGCGCAGTCAAGCGAGGCACCAGCAGCATCACCAAGGGTTGATAGCTGGTCCTACCGAAGAAGGGCCGGCTGACATAAGGCCAGGGGGTACTGCTCACCATGCCAAAGTATTCGGTGTCGGAGATGTCAAAGCCAACTCGCCCCGGCACTTCGGGCAGATCGGCGATAAGCTCGCCATCGGCATTGCTGATGACGATGCCTTCGAAATAGGCAAGCAGACTGGGGTTTTTCTGTAGCAGAAGCGAAACGTCTTCACCCGAGACATTAGTCAGTTGTGAAGACAGCATCTCAAGTGCGGTAAAGCGTAAATTCAAGCGATCCCGTAGCTCACGACTCAATATTTCCGCTTGGTACCCCAAATGAGACAAGTTGGCTTCGTGCATGAGTTTCTGCCCGCTTATCCAGGCAACGAACAACAGAAGCCCGACTATGACAAGCCAGGTCATTACCAACCCACACAGTAAGCGCTTCTGCAGCGTATTTAGGCGGCGCCATAGCGCGCCGAAAATCGAACTTAGTGGCAAGCCGCTCTCTCTTTCTAACAATGGTGCAGGCAAGACCTGTTTCTCTGTGTAGCGTTAGAGTGGCAGCTTAACCATTTATTAACGTTATCTTTTTTAATAGGTTAGTAAGGAATTGTTATGCCAACAAGCTCGACTGAGCTCCATGCCCAAGGGCTCAACGCTATCGCACAGTGGCCCCTTTAGCGCTTGAGGCAGCGATTCCCTCACGTCACCGCACCGCGCTGCTGAAAGCGCGGGGCCAGGTACTCGCCTTCGCTCAGCACTTCACGTAGATGCTGCGCCGCCTGCCAGACGTCCTCATGACTCAGGTAGAGCGGCGCGAAACCGAAGCGCATCAGCCCCGGCTCACGGTAGTCGCCGATCACGCCCCGTGCGATCAGCGCCTGGACGATGGCGTAGCCGTGCGCTGGCGCCAACAGTCCCACCTGGCTGCCGCGCTGCGCCTCGTCCGGCGTGATGTCGCTGATGCCGCGCTCATCCAGGCAGTCGCTCAGCGACTCGCGAAACAACTCAATCAATCGTTGGCTCTTGTGGCGCAACGCGGCGAGGTCCACCTCCTGCCACAGGGTCAATGACGCTTCCAGCGCCGCAAAGGCCAGCGGCGAATGGGTGCCGGTACGAAAGCGCGAGATGCCCGGCGCGGGGGCATAGTCGGTCTCGAAGGCGAACGGCGCCGCGTGCCCCAGCCAGCCCGAGAGCGGCTGCCAGCCCCGGTCCTGGCAGTCGCGCCGTACGTAGAGAAAGGCCGGCGCGCCGGGGCCGCCGTTGAGATACTTGTAGGTGCAGCCCACCGCGTAGCGCACCCCGCAGGCGGCGAGGTCCACCGGCAATGCACCGGCCGAGTGGGCGAGGTCCCAGATCACCTCGGCGCCGCTGGCATGAACCTGCCGGGTGATAGCCGCCATGTCGCGCAAGTGCCCGGTGCGATAGTGCACGTGGCTAAGCACCACCACAGCCACGCGCTCGTCGAGGTACGCCTCCAGCGCTTCCCCTTCCGGCACGACCCGGTGCTCGAAGCCACCGAAGCGACAGAAGCCTTGGGCGATATAGCCGTCAGTGGGAAAGTTGCCCCCTTCACTGAGAATCACCAGACGCGTCCGGCCCTGCCCTTCGGTGATATAGCCCATTAGCTTGAACAGGTTATGAGTGATGGTGTCGGTCACCAGCACTTCGCCCGGCTCGGCCCCGAGCAGCGGCGCCAGCCGATCGCCGAGCCGCTCCGGCGCATCGAACCAGCCCTGGTTCCAGCCTTGGATCAGCGAGTCGCGCCACTGCACCATCAACCCCTCGACCGCTTCCACTGCAGCGCTCGGCTGGGCTCCCAGCGAGTTGCCGTCGAGGTAGATCGTGCCCTTCGGCAGGGCGAAGCGGGTCTTGAATGAGGCCAGCGGGTCCTGGCGGTCCAGCTCGCGGATGTCGTCGAGATCCAGAGGACGCTGGAGCAGGCTCATGAGGCACCCTCCTCGAGGGTGGTACGCACCGACCACAGCTCGGGAAAGAACTGCAGGTCCAGCGCCTTGGCGAGATACGAGGCCCCGCCGGTGCCACCGGTCCCGGGCTTCTGGCCGATGATGCGCTCCACCGTCTTGAGGTGGCTGAAGCGCCACTGCTGGAAGTGATACTCGGTATCGACGAGCTTCTCGGCCAGCTCGTAGAGTTCCCAATGACGCCCGATATCGCGATAGATGTCCGCCCAGGTCTGCTCCACCTCGGTGCTGGGCCGGTAGGGTTCCGACCAGTCGCGTTCGATCACCGACTCGGGAAGATCGAAGCCCCGCCGCGCCAGTAACTGTAGGGTGATGTCGTAGAGGCTAGGCGCGTGCAGCACTTCGCGGAGCCGCTGATAGTGTGCTGGATGCCGACGATGCACTTCGACCATCGCTGCATTCTTGTTGCCGAGCAGGAACTCCAGCTCGCGATACTGGAAGGACTGGAAGCCCGAGCTCTGGCCCAGGCTGTCGCGAAAGCGCGCGTAGTCGGCAGGCGTCATGGTCACCAGCACCTCCCAGGCGTTGATCATCTGCGCCTGGATCCTCGCCACCCGGGTGAGCATCTTGAACGCCGGGCGCAACCGGTCGGCGGCGATATGGGCGGCGGCGGCATGGGCCTCGTGCAGGCACTGCTTGAGCCACAGCTCCGAAACCTGGTGAATGACGATAAACAGCATCTCGTCATGTTCTTCGGTGCCCGGCCGCTGCGCCGACAGCAGCGGCCCCAGTTGCAGGTACTCGCCGTAGCTCATCGGCTGGTCCCAGTGGACGCCCTCCTGCGAGAGATCCAGCGCACCGCTGCGCGGCGGTGTTTTCTCCTGCCTGTCCATGGTCGCCTCCGCTTTCTGTCATTTGTTCCAGCGAACCGTCTTGACGAGCTACCCCGACAAGCTGCACTTGCCCCCAGTTTACGAAGCGTAGCCAGGCATTTAAATTTTATTTAAATACGCTTACCCATGAAATAAATTAATATGATGACGCGACTCAGCATTCGCCAGATGCAGATGATGGTGGCCATCTCCGACACAGGTAGCATGTCCGATGCCGCCGTACAGCTCGGCCTGACCCAATCCGCCCTGAGCCACCGGCTCAAGGAGGCAGAGCGACTGTTGGGAGTCGCCCTGTTTACCCGCGGTCAGCGCCGCTTGCACACTACATCGGCGGGTAAGCGACTGCTACACGCTGCACGCACCGTACTAGGCGAGCTGGAGCGCACCGAGCAGGACATCCAGCGCCTGGCCGTCGGCATCGAAGAGGTGGTGCGCCTGGGCGTCGAAGCGTGCGGCGGCTATCACTGGCTGCCCGAGGGGCTGTCGACCTTGGCCGAGCGTCACTCACAGGTCGGTGTGGAGATCGTGCCGGATGTGTCCCTGGAGCCCTGCAGCGCACTGCGCCGCGGCCACGTGGATCTGGCCCTGGTCGCCGCCAGCCATCCCCCCGTCGGCTTCGAAACGGTTTTACTACGACGTGATGAACTGCGCCTGGCCACCCCTCATGACCATCCCCTTGCCCAGCGTGACTGGGTCGACGCCGAGGACGTGGCCAGCGAACCCTACATCGCCTACCACACCACTCCGGAGAAGGGCCGCGAGTACGAGCAGCTGTTCAGCCCTGCCGGCGTACTCCCGGCCAAAGTCATCAGCGCCGGGGTGACCGACGCCGTGCTGTCGCTGGTACGCGGCGGCCTGGGCGTGAGCATTCTACCGGCCTGGACGCTCTTGCCGTACCTGGCGCAGGGCGACCTCTCTTCGGTCGCGCTGACCGATCGGGGGCTCTACCTCAATTGGTACCTGGTCATGCGACAGGGCGAAGCTGAGGGCTCGGCTACGAGGCGGCTAGCCCATGCGCTGCGTGACCGCCTCGGCAAAAGCTGACGCTCAAGTCCCGCAGAAGGTTCGGAAGACGCGTTCGGTGGGCTCGGCCGGCAGGGTGTACTCCTCGCGCTCGGGCTGGTCGTCATAGGGCCGGGTGACGATTTCGAGCAGCGTCTCGAAGGGGCCGAAGTCATTCTCGTCCATGGCCGCGGACAACGCTTGCTGCACGCGGTGGTTGCGCGGAATGAAGGCCGGGTTGGTCAGGCGCATTCGATGTGTTCGCTCACCTTCGGGCAGCGGTTCCTGGGCAAGCCGCTGGCGCCACTCCTCGAGCCAGCCGGCGACCTCCTCGGGGCGCTCGAACAGGGCCACCAGCGACGCCTCGGCCTCGGCATTCTCCGCCGCTTCGGCCAGGCGACGAAAGGTCAGGGTGAAGTCGGCACGGCCGCGATGCATGGCCGCCAGCAGCGCCTCGATCAGCGCTTTATCTTCGGGCCGGGCCTGCTGCAGGCCGAGCTTGGCGCGCATCTCTGCAAGCCACTCGTCCTCGTGTTGCCCGGGGAAGCGATGCAGAAGTTCAGTGGCGCGCTCCACCGCCCGGTCGCTGTCCTCGTCGATCAGCGGCAGCAGGGTCTCGGCCAGGCGCGCCAGGTTCCACTGGGCGATCCACGGCTGGTTGGTGTAGGCATAGCGCCCCCCCTCGTCGATCGAACTGAACACCATTCGCGGATCGTACTGCTCCATGAAGGCGCAGGGGCCGAAGTCGATGGTCTCGCCCGAGATCGAGGTATTGTCGGTATTCATCACGCCGTGAATGAAGCCGACACCCAGCCACTTGGCGACCAGTACCGCCTGGCGCGCCTGCACCGCCTCCAGCAATCCCAGGTAGCGCTCGCCACCCTCACGTTTCGTGAGCTCCGGGTAGTGGCGCTCGATGGCGTGATCGGCCAGTTCGCGCACGCCGTCGATGTCGCCGCGGGCGGCGAAATACTGGAAAGTGCCGACACGGATATGGCTGGCTGCCACGCGGGTGAGAATGGCTCCCGGCTCGGGTATGCCACGCACCACCCGTTCACCAGTCGTCACCGCGGCAAGCGCACGGGTAGTGGGAATGCCCAGGGCGTGCATTGCCTCGCTGACCAGGTATTCGCGCAGCACCGGGCCCAGCGGTGCACGGCCGTCGCCGCCACGGGAGAATGGCGTACGCCCCGCACCCTTGAGCTGAATGTCGCGCAGCCGGCCGTCGCGGTCGGTCACCTCGCCGAGCAATACGGCACGGCCGTCGCCCAACTGCGGTACGAAGCCGCCGAACTGGTGCCCGGCATAGGCCTGGGCCAGCGGCTCGGCGCCACGCGGCACCACATTGCCGGAGAACCACACCGCCGCCTCCTCGGCATCGAAGTCGGCAAGGTCGAAACCGAGCGTCTCGGCCAGTGGCCGGTTGAAGGCAATCAGGTGCGGCTCGCGCACGGGCACCGGTTCGAAGTGCGCGTAGAAGCGCTCCGGCAGGCGGGCATAGCGAAGGGTGAAAGGGGGAAACATGACGACTCCACTAACGTTCCTGCCCGTCACTTTAGGCGCGCAGAGAACGAAAATCGAGCGCACCGCCTCCTTGCATGCCGCTTTGCCGCCTAGCCGGTGGCGGAAACGGGGTTCTCGAAGGCGCGAATACTGGCGACGAAGTCGCTGAAGCGCTCGCCCTGGATCAGCACGTGGTCGCGCAGGGCATGCTCCGCCGCGGCCGGATCGCCGGCCTCGATGGCCGCCACCACGTCCCGGTGCTCGCGCAGCGAGCTATGCATGCGCTGGCGCACCTGTAGCTGCAGACGCCGGTACGGCTTGAGCCGCTGCTTGAGCTGGCGTGCCTCGCCAAGCAGGAAGGTGTTGTGGCTGGCGCGATAGATGCAGTCGTGGAAGGCTTCGTTCTCGTAGTAGTACTCGTCGGTATCCCCGGCCAGGGCAGCGGCCTCACAGCGCTCAAGTGCGCCGCGCAGCTCGGCCAGTTCCGCTTCGCCGATGCGTCGCGCCGCCAGGCGCCCACACATACCCTCCAGCTCGGCCATGACCTCGAACATCTCGATCAACTGATCGATCCCCACCTTGGCCACGAAGGTGCCCTTCTTCGGCGTGACCGTGACCAGCCCGCTGGCGACGAGCTGCTGGATCGCCTCGCGCACCGGCGTTCGCGAGACATTGAACTCACGACCCAGCGCTTCGGGATCGAGACGCTCGCCGGGCGCCAGGCGGCCATTGATGATGGCGTTCTCCAGCGAATCGCGCAGGCGCTGTGCACTCGAGCGCTTGGGGCTGGCCATGGTCACCCTCCTTATTTCTTCCCGGCGTCCCTCGAACGAACGCAACGTCTTTTTACTGTAACGGATTTGACATGAGTATACGCAAGCGCTATTGAAGTATACATCAGCCTCGCTGATAAACATCACAGAACAAAACCTACCACACAAGAACAACCCGTGGAGACGCCAAATGCAACGCCACATCCTCACTCCCCTCGCCTTGGGGCTGGCCCTCGCCTTCAGCGGCGCCGCCTCTGCCGAAACCGTGCTTCGCGCCTCGCACCAGTTCCCCGGCGGTCAGGGTGACGTGCGCGACGAGATGGTCCAGCTGATGGCCGACAAGGTCGCCGAGGCCGACGTCGACCTGAAGATCGAGGTCTACCCGGGCCAGTCGCTGTTCAAGGCCCGCGAGCAGTGGGCGGCCCTGTCGCGCGGTCGCCTCGACATCACCGCGCTGCCGCTCGACTACGCCAGCGGCCGCCACCCGGAGTTTTCCGCCACCCTGATGCCCGGCCTGGTGCGCAACCACGAACACGCCCAGCGCCTCAACGACTCCGAATTCATGGGCATGATCAAGGAGGTCATTCGCGAAGGCGGCGCTCGTGTGCTGGCAGACGCCTGGCTGGCAGGCGGCTTCGCCTCCACCGAGAACTGCATCACCTCGCCGGAGAGCGTCGACGGCCAGACCTTCCGCGCTGCCGGCCCCGCCTTCGAGCAGATGCTGGAAACCGCCGGTGCATCGATCGCCTCGATGCCATCCTCCGAGATTTACACCGCGCTGCAGACCGGCGTGTTGGATGCCGCCAATACCTCGTCGATGTCGTTCGTCTCCTACCGTATCTACGAGCAGGTAGAGTGCCTGACCGAGCCCGGCGAGCATGCCCTGTGGTTCATGTACGAGCCGATCCTGATCTCCGAGCAAGTCTGGCAGGAGCTCAACGAGGAGCAGCAGCAGGCGCTGACGGAGGCCGCCCAGGCCGCCGAGGAGTTCTTCGCCGCCGAGGCCGCCGGCCTGGACCAGCAGATGGTCGAGGTATTCCGCGAGAACGGCGTCGAGGTCGTCAGCATGAGCGAGGAGGACTACAACGCCTGGCTGGAGATCGCCAAGCAGAGTTCCTACCAGAACTTCGCCGAGAACGTCCCCAACGGACAGGCCCTCATCGACGCCGCGCTGGCCGTCGAGTGACGCCGATCTGCTCAGCCATCGGCACCGGCCCCCGTGGCCGGTGCCCCTGACTCCGGGAGGACGACATGGCCATGGCCAACACCTCACCCCTCGCCAGGCGAATGCCCCTCGTAGCCGGATACGTGCGCTGGATGGATCGCCTGTCCCGCTCCGCCGCCTACCTCGCCGCCGTCATGTTCATCGCCGGCGTGGCGGCGATCTGCCATATGGTCTTCGTGCGCTACGTACTGGGCATGAGCACCAGTTGGCAGACCGAATTCACCATCTTCTCCGTCACCGGCGCCATGCTGATGGGAAGCCCCTACGTGCTGATGACCGGCGGCCACGTCGCCATTACCCTGCTGCCCGACATGGTGGGCGGCATCGGCCAGCGCATCATGCAGTGGATCGCCTCGCTGTTCGGCCTGGTCTTCTGCGCGGCACTGACCTACGGCAGTTGGGTCTATGGTGCCGAAGCCTGGCACGGTCAGTGGACCACCGGCACGGTATGGAACCCGCCGCTGTGGCCGGCGCTGGTTCCCGTGGCCCTGGGGGCGACCCTGCTGACGCTGCAGTACGTGGCCGAAATGCTGCGCGGAGGGGAGTGACATGGATCCGATCACGCTGGGGATCATCGTTGCCCTGGGCCTCATGGCCCTGATGGCCATCGGCACCCCCATCGCCTTCGCCCTGGGCGGCGTCTCCCTGCTCGCCCTGCTCTACGACCGCGGCCTGCCCGAGCTGACCTACTTCGGCGAGACCTTCTTCGAGCGCATCGCCGAGTTCGGCTTCGTCGCCATTCCGATGTTCATCCTGATGGGCGCCGCGGTAGCCTCCTCGCCCACCGGACGCGACCTCTACCGCTCGCTCGACCTGTGGATGGGGCGCCTGCCCGCCGGGCTGGCGGTGTCCAATATCGGCGCCTGTTCGATCTTCGCCGCGCTTTCCGGTTCCTCGCCGGCCACCTGTGCCGCCATCGGCAAGATGGGCATTCCCGAGATGCGCACCCGCGGCTATCCCGACGGCGTGGCGGCGGGCTGCATCGCCGCCGGTGGTACCCTGGGGATCCTGATTCCGCCTTCGGTGACCATGATCATCTACGGCATCGCCAGCGAGACATCGATCGGCCGGCTGTTCATCGCCGGGGTGGTGCCGGGTTTCATGCTCGCCGGGCTGTTCATGATCTGGACCGTGATCGCCTGCAAGCTGGCCGGCGGCTATGCCAACCCGCTGGCCCAGGCCGCCGGGCAGATGAAGGAGACGGTCAAGGCCAACGTCGAGACCAACATGCGCGCGCTGATCCGCGTGCTGCCCTTCCTCGCCGTGGTGGTAGGCATCCTGTTCGCCCTCTACGGCGGCGTGGCCACGCCCTCCGAGGCCGCCGGCGTGGGCGCCTTCTTGTGCCTGGCCCTGGCCATCGTCATCTACCGCATGTGGCAGTTGGGTCCGATCAAGCTGATCATGCGCGATTCGCTGCGCGAGAGCGTGATGATCATGCTGGTGATCGCTTGCGCCGAGGTGTTCGCCTATGCCCTCTCCTCGCTGTTCATCACCCAGACCGTGGCGGGCGCCATCGCCGACCTGGAGGTCAACCGCTGGGTGCTGATGGGCGTGATCAACCTGTTCCTGCTGGTGGCCGGCTTCTTCCTGCCGCCGGTGGCGGTGATCGTGATGACCGCGCCGATCCTGCTGCCGATCATCCTCGCTGCCGACTTCGATCCCTACTGGTTCGCCGTGGTCCTGACCATCAACCTGGAGATCGGCCTGATCACGCCTCCGGTGGGACTCAACCTGTTCATCATCAAGGGGATCGCACCGGATATCTCGCTGCGCGACATCCTCATGGGCAGCCTGCCCTACGCGCTGTGCATGGTGCTGGCCATCGTCCTGCTGTGCTTCTTCCCGGGGATTGCCCTGTGGCTACCCAACCTGATCATGGGCTGACGGAGCAAGACGCATGAACATGTCATTCCTGCAAGAGCTGTTCAACAGCATCACCCAGCGCGATGCGCGGCTATGGCGTCGGCAGGGCGGGCTCACCGCACCCGACCACGCTCAGTTGCTCGACGCCTGCCGGGGGCTGCTGGAGAGCGACGGCGAGGCCTCGAGCATCAGCCTGGCCAGCCGTGCGCTGGCCATGTACCAACAGCTGACCGAAGACGAGCGTACCCGCTTCTTCGAGGGCCTTGCCCGCGATTTCGCCGCCGACCCGGCACGCATCGACGCGGCCTACGAGACCTATCGCGAGCAGCGCGACAACCCCAGCCTGCACGCCCTGTTCGAGGCCTGCGAACCGCGCCGCCAGGAGCTTTTCCGGCGCCTCAACCTGGCCAGCGAGGGTACTCATGCGCTGGTGCGCATGCGCGAGGGACTGCTCGAGCGGCTGCGCGAGCAGCCGGCGTTCAAGCCCATCGACGCAGACTTCGCCCACCTGTTCGGCTCGTGGTTCAATCGCGGCTTCCTGGTGCTCAAGCGCATCGACTGGAACACCCCGGCCTCGATCCTGGAGAAGATCATTCGCTACGAGGCGGTACATGAGATCCGCGACTGGGACGACCTGCGCCGCCGCCTCGACGCCCGCGACCGTCGCTGCTTCGCTTTCTTCCATCCGGCCATCGGCGACGAACCGCTGATCTTCGTCGAGGTGGCGCTGTGCAAGGGTCTTCCCGACCGCATCCAGCCCATCCTCTCGGGCGAGAGCGCCGGGCAACGCGACATCGACGACCCCGAGGCCGCCGACAGTGCCGCCTTCTTCGGCATCAGCAACTGCCAGACCGGCCTGCGCGGCATCTCCTTCGGCAACTTCCTGATCAAGCAGGTAGTGCAGGAGCTCAAGCTGGAACTGCCCCAGCTCAAGCACTTCGTCACGCTCTCGCCGGTGCCGGGCTTCGCCCACTGGCTCGCCGAACGGCGCGACGACGAGGCGCTGCCCGGCGAGCTGCGCCAGGTACTGCACGAACTCGACGCTTCCGACTGGCACCTCGACCCGGCCCAGAGCGAGCGCCTCAGGGCGGTCATCAAGCCCTTGGCCGCCCGCTACCTGGTCGAGGAGAAGAACGCCCGCGGCCTGCCGCTCAATCCGGTGGCCCGTTTCCATCTCGGCAACGGCGCCGAGCTGCATCGCATCAACTGGCTCGGCGACACTTCCCCCAAGGGGGTGAAGCAGGCGGCCGGGCTGATGGTCAACTACCTCTACGTACTCGATGACATCGAGCGCAATCACGAGAACTACACGGCCAACGCCACGGTGGTCTGTTCCAGCGAGGTCCGCGATCTCAACCGCCGCGCTCGCAAAATGGCCAAGGGAGAGCTTGCCAAATGAGTCACAACCTCTTCGACACCTTCGCCGCCCGCATGCGCGACCGCGGCGACGCCGATTTCATCACCACTCGCGAAGGCCGTCGCTACTCCTATCGTGATGCCTTGGGCGCCAGCGCCCGCCTGGCCGGTGCCCTGACCGAGCTGGGCGTGACCCCGGGCGACCGGGTCGCCGTGCAGGTCGACAAGAGCCCCGAGGCGATCCTGCTCTATCTGGCCTGCCTGCGCATGGGTGGCGTCTACCTGCCGCTCAATACCGGCTATACCGCCGACGAGATTCGCTACTTCCTCTCCGACGCCGAACCGGCGCTGTTCGTCTGCCGCCCCGCCGCCCTCGACGAGGCCCGCACGGTGGCCGGCGAGAGCGGCTGCCCGGCGGTGGAAACGCTCGGCACCGATGCCGATGGCAGCCTGATGGACCTGGCGCAGCGCACCGCCCCCTTCGACGCCATCGAGCCGCGCACCAGCGACGACCTGGCCGCGATTCTCTATACCTCGGGCACCACCGGGCGCTCCAAGGGCGCCATGCTGACCCACCGCAACCTGGGCTCCAACGCCGCCACTCTGAAGGAAGCCTGGCGTTTCAGCGCCGAGGACCGCCTGATCCACGCGCTGCCGATCTTCCATACCCACGGCCTGTTCGTCGGCTGCAACGTCACCCTGATGGCCGGCTCGAGCATGCTGTTCCTGCCCAAGTTCGATGCCGACGTGATCTTCGAGGAGATGGCGCACGGCACGGTGCTGATGGGCGTGCCGACCTTCTACACCCGCCTGGTCTCCGACGAGCGCCTCTCCCCGGAAGCGACCGCCAACATGCGCCTGTTCGTGTCCGGCTCCGCCCCGCTCACCGCCGAGACCCACCAGGCGTTCCAGGCCAAGACCGGCCACGCCATCCTCGAGCGCTACGGCATGACCGAGACCAACATGAACCTCTCCAACCCCTACGACGGCGAGCGTCGTGCCGGCACTGTGGGCATGCCGCTGCCCGGAGTGGAGTACCGCATCACCGATCGCGAAAGTCACGTGCCGGTGCCCCAGGGCGAGATCGGCATGCTCGAAATTCGCGGACCCAACGTCTTCATCGGCTACTGGCGCATGCCCGAGAAGACCCGCGAGGAACTTCTCGACGACGGCTTTTTCGTCACCGGCGACCTGGCCATGACCGACGAACAGGGCTACGTGCACATCGTCGGGCGCGACAAGGACTTGGTGATCTCGGGCGGCTACAACGTCTATCCCAAGGAGGTCGAACAGGTGATCGACGAGCTCGAGGGCGTGGTGGAGTCCGCGGTTATCGGCGTGCCGCACCCGGACTTCGGCGAGGGCGTGACCGCCGTGGTGGTGCCGCAGCCAGGCGCCGAACTCGAGGAGCAGCAGGTGCTCGATCATCTCGAGGGGCGACTGGCGAAGTACAAGCAGCCCAAGCGGGTGTTCTTCACCGACACCCTGCCACGCAACACCATGGGCAAGGTGCAGAAGAACGAGCTGCGCAAGCGCTACGAGGGCATCTATCGCTGATCGGTGGCGGCCGCCTGACGGTCAACAGGCGGCCGCGTTTCGCGCTCCGCTCGGCGGCGCAATAATATTGAGAATGATTATCGAGAATGCTAGCCTGCTGCCATCTCACGCGGAGTCCCGGCACCATGGCCAAGCAGAGCTACCAAGTCTTCGACATCACCCTTTCCCGCCGCACCCAGGTCAGCCCCTCGCTGGCCAGGCTCACCTTCACCGGCCCCGATGTGGCGCGCATGGCCACTCACGCGCCGGACCAGCGCATCAAACTGTTCTTCCCCACCGCATGCGGCAGCCTCGATGCCCTGTTCGACTGCGTCGAGGGCGAGCCCGACGACTGGTACGCCGCCTATCGCGCCATGCCGGACGACCTGCGCCCGCCGATGCGCACCTACACCATTCGCGCCCTGCGGGCCGAGCGCTGCGAGGTCGACGTCGAGTTCGTGCTGCACGGCGACGAAGGCCCCGCCTCGCGCTGGGCCATGCGCGCCCAGCCGGGTGACCGCCTGGCCATGACCGCTCCGGTCAGCGAGGTGGAAAACCTCGGCGTGGGCTACGAGTGGAAGCCGCCGCGTGGCGTGAAGCGCATTCTCGTCGTGGCCGACGAAACCGCCCTGCCGGCGGCGGCCGGGATTCTAGAGGAACTGGCTGCACGTGCCGACCAACCGCGGGTGGACGCATTGATCGAGGTCCCCCTGGGCGGAGATGCCCAGACTTTCCCCTCTCAGGCCAAGGTACGCTGGCTAGCTCGTGACACGAGGCCCGGCTGCGCCCATGGCGAGCAATTGCTGCGTGCGGTGCGCGATATCGACCTGCGCGCCGAGATCGCCAGCCTGGGCGGCCCGCCCGACAGCGCCGACGCCCACGAAGCACCCGACGACGGCCTGCTCTGGGAAGCCGCAACGACCGACGACGACGCCCCCTTCTACGCCTGGATCGCCGCCGAGAGCAAGGTGGCGCTGGGCATCCGCCGCTACCTGGTCAACGAGTGCGGGCTGCCCAAGCGCTACGTCAGCAGCATGGGCTACTGGCGCGAGGGCAAAGTGCTGGGTTGACTTGGCGACCGATCAATAGGCGCTCGCTTCGGTCCGCGGGGCAGGCAAGGCGGCGGGCGTCCATAGCGGAGCGCGGGCATTCGTATTGGCCAGGGTGAAGGCGCCCACCACCTCGGCCAGGCGCAACGACTGCTCCTCGAGGCGCTCGGCAGCGGCACTGGACTCTTCCACCAGGGCGGCATTCTCCTGAGTCATGCGATCCAGCTCAGCGACCGCCACATTGACCTGGCCGATGCCGTCGCTCTGCTCGCCGGTGGCCGCGGTGATCTGCTGGAGTACGTCGCTTACCCGGGAAACGCTGGTAACGATCTCGTTCATGGTCGCGCCAGCCTGGCTGACCAAGTCGGAGCCGCTGCGTACCTTGGCTCCCGAAGCGTCGATCAGGGCCTTTACCTCGCGCGCGGCGCTCGCCGAGCGGCTGGCCAACTGGCGCACCTCACCGGCCACCACGGCGAAGCCGCGCCCCTGCTCGCCGGCCCGGGCCGCCTCGACCGAAGCGTTCAGCGCCAGCAGGTTGGTCTGGAAGGCGATACCGTCCATCACCGTGACGATCTCGGCGATCTGGCGCGAGGCATCGGTGATCTCGTCCATGGTGGTCACCACCCGGGACACCACCTCACCGCCACGTGCCGCCACCTCTGAAGCCGACTGCGAAAGCGCATTGGCCTCGCGCGCCGACTCGGCGGTGTGCTCCACGGTACTGGTGATCTCCTCCATCGAGGCAGAGGTCTGCTGCAGGCTGGCGGCGGCAGTATCGGTGCGTCGCGACAGATCCTGGCCGCCGCTGGCGATCTCGGTGGCAGCGACACGTACCGCCTCACTACTCACCCGCACCTCGAGCAGCACGTCGTGAATCTTGTCGGCGAAGGCATTGAACTGCGTGGCCAGCTCGGCGCTCTCGTCGCGCCCCTTGATCGGCAAGCGCTGGGTCAGGTCACCATCGCCGGAGGCGATCTCGCGCATGCGTCCGGCCAGCTCGCGCAGCGGCCTGGCAATGCTGCCACCGACCAGCCAGATCGCCACCAGACCGAGGCCGGCGACGATCAGCCCGACCACCACCATGCCCAGCAGATGCTGGTTGCGCTGGTCATCCAGGGTACGCTGCAGGGCGCCGAGCTCGGCCAGCACCACTTCCCGCGGCAGGCGTATGAGCAGTACCCAGGGCGCTTGCGCTTCGGCCTCGCTGACGGAGAAGGGCCAGTAGAGTTCGAGCATGCCATCGGCATCCTCGACCTTGCGCATTTCGCCGCGCTGCTGGGTCTCGAGGATACGCTGGTGGACGGCATCGCCCAGCACCTCTCCGGCCGCGCCCCCCAGGGCTTCAGCATCGGCGGTATAGGCCGCCACGCTGCCCAGCGAGGCGATCAGCGCCATCTCGCCGGCGCCGTCATAGAGCCCCTGGTTGGCCTGGGTAAGGAATTCCTGGGTGAAGTCCACCGACAGGTCGACGCCGGCGATGCCGCGGAACTGGCCCTGCGCCAGGATCGGCACGTTGAAGGAGGTGACCATGCGCATGACACCCGCGTAGTCGTAGGCCGCCGGGTCGATGACGCAGGGCGCCAGGGTATCGCGTGGGCAGAGATAGTACTCGCCACGCCGCATGCCGTTACCCAGCGGCGCCTCGCTCTCCATGTTGTCCTCGTTGAGCAACCCGAGACGCATGCTGCCATCGGACTCGCGGACCCACCAGGGCCGGAAGCGCCCGCTACCCTCGCCGAACCCGGTCTCGGTATACCTGGCATCGGTACCGAAGGCATTGGGCTCCCAGCCGATATAGGCGTCCAGCAGTTGGGCATTCTCGGCCACCGTATGACGCACCAGTCGGGAGAGCTCTTCACGCCTCAGGCGAAGCTGAGGACGGCCGTCGTCACCCGGTATACCCATCAGGGCATTGGTATGGGCCAATTGGCTGGCCAGGGTCAGGGCCCGATCCAGTTCATTGCGAATGCGTTCGGCCTGGGCATTGGCCAGTGAGGCCAGCCGCTCGTCGATGCTGCTCTCGAGCAGCGACTGGGTGTGCTCGGCCACCACCTCCTGGGTACTCGATGCGGATACCAATGAATAACTGACCAGCGCAGTGGCCACGGCTAGAAGACAGGCACCAGCCAGGGCGACGACGAGCAGTCGAAGGGAGCGGAATCGGGAGCGCATGAGGGGGGACTCGTTCTTTTTGTAGGAATGATGAACCAAGGGCTGACCATAGTGCTTTCATGCGAGTAAAAACGTAGTCAAAACGACTGAGAGCTTGGTATTCGCGCCACTATCGGCAACCGCTTGCGTTAGTGCCGTCCGCTCATCGACGCAAAACCAGGACACCTTGCGCCAGGCGAGCTAGCCTCTGGAAACCGTATGCAACGGTCGAGAGGAGCCTCCCATGCCCAAGCGAATCACCTACTACTTCAGCCCGGTATCCCCCTGGAGTTACCTGGGACACGCCCGCCTCGGCGAGATCGCCGCCCGCCACGATGCCACGGTCGACTACGTGCCGATCACGGTAAGCGGCATTTTCCCCAGAACGGGCGGGGTGCCGTTGCCCAAACGCGCTCCTGAGCGCCAGGCCTACCGCCTGGCGGAGCTGAGACGCTGGCCCCGCCTGCTGGGCATCCCGCTCAACCCGCAACCGAAGTACTTCCCCGTCGACGACCGCCCCGCGGCACGCCTGCTACTGACCGCCAAGGCCCGTGGCCACGACATCGCCGAGCTGACGCTGGCCATACAGCGGGCCTGCTGGGCCGAGGAACGCGACATTGCCGACCACGCCACACTAGGCGAGATCGCCGATAGCTACGGCCTGGACGGCCGGGCGCTACTGCAGGAAGCGGACACGGAGTCGGGCCAGCAGCGCCTCGATGAAGCATGCGAGCAAGCCATCGCCGCTGGCTGCTTCGGCGCCCCCTGGTACGACGTCGACGGGGAGCCGTTCTGGGGTCAGGATCGGCTCGAACTGGTGGAAAGGAAACTGGCCGGCGAGCTTTGATCTCCTGCGGTGAAGAGCCGGCGTTCATACGGTCACGACGACTCTATCGTTTGGTGCAGCAGAAACGTGCAAACCGCCGTACGGCCGGGCAAGCCTGGCGGCAGGCAACGTCTCATGATGAATGAGACGAGCTGGCTTCGGCTCGTTACCCCTGAACCAAGACAGGAGGTCGCAACCATGAAGCTACGCACGCTGGCACTACTGTTAACTCTGGCGCTCGCCCCCGTCACGGCGTTCGCCGATCGCCCATCCCCCGAGGATGGACCCCTGGCGACCCGTAGCGGCACCATGCAGGCTCCTATGGTCAAGCGTCACTTCGAACAGCTCGATGCCGACCGCGACGGGCGGCTGAATCAAGCCGAAACCGTCGGGGTGTCGCTGACCGATTCATTCTGGGAGCTCGACCGCAACCGCGACGGCTTTCTCAGTCGTCAGGAGTATGACTACCATCCCAACTGATCGCGGTATCTCCGCCCGTACCGACGACGCGAGTGCCTAGGCACTCGCGTCGGTGCTTGGGGGAGACAATTCAGCTGACCGGAAGGCTCGAATGGGAATGGCTGAGGGTTGAGCTGGCCTATACTTCTTAACGACCCGTTCAACGGAACCAGACCCTCTGAGCGACAATATCTCTGCTTCGCCCAGGATGTCCGACACTTTCGGGGGCGATGCCATGACGCCGTTACCGGCCAGGGCGCCGCGTCTACCCAGCACCATCGAGGAAATGCGGGCAAGTGTGTTACACCTGCTCGACGAGGCCACGACGAGCCTGGCCAGGGATCAGGAGGCGGCGCGCAGCAGCCTGGCCCAGGCCCTGCTGCTGCTGGCCCAGGCGCCTTTGGCGACCGCACCGGCGCCGGCACTTCATGGCGGACTCGTCGGCTGGCAGATCCGGCGTGTCATCGCCTTTGTCGACACACACCTGGATGCCACGATCCACGTAGAGGATATGGCCGCCGAAACGCGCCTCAGCCTCAGCCACTTCTCGCATGCCTTCAAGCTGACCTTCGGCGAGCCACCGCTGGCCTACGTGACGCGACGCCGCCTGGCCTTGGCCTGCGAGATGATGCTGGCCAGCACCGCACCGCTGGCGCACATCGCCCACGAATGCGGCTTCTACGACCAGTCGCACTTCACCCGTCACTTTCACCGCCGGCTGGGCATGACGCCACAGAGCTGGCGTCGCCTGCACGCTGAGGAACCCGACGACTGAGGCAACCAAGAACCTGTCGCCCAGTCACCACCAGCTCACGCCGGACGCTCCAGCCCGAACAGATCGCTGGTGCGGGCATAGTCGCTGCCCGCCATGCGGCCGATGGGCTTGAGCGCCTCGACGCTCACGTGACGACCGTTCCAGATGGCATCATCGATGTGGATCGAGACCACTTCGGCCAGTACCAGGCAACCCGCCATGGGCTGGTCGCCGAAACGAACGATCTCACGCAGCCGACAGCCGAAGGCCACCGGGGCCGCCGCCACCCGCGGCACCGAGAGCCCCGGCATGGTCACCTTCTCCAGCCCCGCCAGAGCGAATTCGTCCTCTCCCGCCGGCAAGCTGGCGCTGGTGGCGTTCAGTTCATTGACCAGCGCCTCGCCGCTGATGTGCACCACGCACTCCGGTACCTGCTCCAGGTTGCGAATGGTGTCCTTGGGCTGGCCTTCGCCATTGAGCAGCGGAGAGAAGCCCAGCACCGGCGGCGCCACGCTCACCACGTTGAAGAAGGAGAACGGCGCCAGGTTGGTGTTGCCGTCTCGGTCATGGGTCGAGACCCAGGCGATGGGGCGCGGACAGATCGTGCCGCAGAACATGCGATAAATGGCCCCGCTGCTCAGCGGTGACTCTTCCAGCAGATAATCGCTCATGGCCAGCCCTTGCTAAATTCGGTAAAGGCCTTCCATCCTACACCCGTCGCGGCAGCGCTCAATGCGTCAGCGCCAGCCCCGCCGCCTGAGCCGGTGGCAACAACGCCAGCGAGGCCTTCATTTCGCGCACTTCCTCACCGGGAGGCCGGCCGAAGAAGCGCTTGAACTCGCGGCTGAACTGCGAAGGGCTCTCGTAACCCACCCGAGCAGCAGCAGCCGCTGCGGGCAGGCCATCACGGATCATCAGCAGCCGGGCCTGGTGCAGCCGCGTCGACTTGATGTACTGCAGCGGCGATGTCTGCGTTACCGCCTTGAAGTGCACATGGAAGACCGCCGTGCTCATGCCGACTTCGCTGGCCAGGCGCCCCACCTCCAGGGGCTCGGCATAATCCGCGTGGATGCGGTGCAGTGCCTTGGCGATCCTGCCGAACTGGCCCTGATGAGCCAGCGCTGCACGCACGCTTCCGCCCTGCTCGCCTACCAGTACGCGGAAACAGATCTCCCGCACGATGCTCGGCGCCAGCACCTGCGCCTCCAGCGGCGTGGCCAGCGCCTCGATCAGTCTGAACGTGGCATCCGCCATGGGTTCGCCCAGTGGGGTCGAAAGCATGCCTCGCGGCGGCGCCACCGAGCGCTCGCCCAATTGGTCCAACATGAACACCAGCTCCGCCACCACGGCCATGTCCAGGCGAATCGAAATGGCCAGCAGCGGCTCCTCCGGGCTGGCCTCGGTCTCGGATGCGAAAGGCAGCGGTACCGACAGTACGAGATAGTGCAGGGCATCGTAGAGATACACCTCATCGCCCAGATAGCCTCGCTTGCGCCCCTGGCACACGATGACGATGCTCGGCTCGTACAGTACCGGCGTCAGCTTCAATGAACGATTCGAGCGCAGGAAGCGCACCCCATCCAGCATGGATTGGGTGTAGCCCTCATGCGGCACGAGCCGATACAGCAGCTCGACCATTCGCTCACGAGGAAGGCTGGCGGGCCTCGATGTCATCGAACAAGCACCTTTTCACTTACTGACGGATTAATTTTTAGGCAACAATATTCTACATATTCCCGCACAAGAAAAGCCCGACCAATAGGATTAGGCAAAATTCTAATAGGATTTGCTCTGTCGGCACCCGCGCCGCCTCCGTAGGCTTGTTCCAACGACGCTCCCACCACAGGAATTCACGGATCGCTCATTGCGAGCTCGGTGGGAAAGTCCTCACAAGCCACCCATACGGAGCCTATCCCATGAGCAAAGTCATTCTTCTCACCGGCGCCAGCAGCGGCATTGGCGAAGCTACCGCGCGGTTACTGGCAAGTCACGGCCACCGGCTGGTCATCGGTGCACGCCGCACCGACAGGCTGGAAGCCCTGGCGCAAGCCATTCGCGCCGAGGGCGGCAGCGCGGATTACCGCGCGCTGGATGTCACCCAGCGGGATGACGTGCAGGCCTTCGCCGATGCCGCGCTGGAGATCCACGGGCGAATCGACGCCATCATCAACAATGCCGGCGTGATGCCGCTCTCCCCCCTGGCCTCGCTCAAGCTCGACGAGTGGGACCGCATGATCGACGTTAACATCCGCGGCGTGCTGCACGGCATCGCCGCCGTGCTTCCCACCATGCAGGCCCAAGGCAGCGGACAGGTGATCAATATCTCCTCCATCGGCGGGCTCTATGTGGTGCCCACCGCCGCCGTCTACTGCGCGACCAAATACGCCGTGCGAGCGATTTCCGACGGGCTGCGCCAGGAGCACGACAAGCTCCGCGTCACCTGCGTCTATCCCGGCGTGGTGGAGTCGGAGTTGGCCGACACCATCACCGATGCCGGCGCCGCCAAAGCGATGAAGAGTTTCCGTCAGATCGCGCTCAAGCCCGACGCCATCGCTGCGGCCATCGCCCATGTCATCAATCAGCCCGACGAGGTGGACACCAGCGAGATCGTGGTTCGCCCCACGGCCAGCCCGGCATGAGCCCGGGTGCGGTCGAGCAATCCACCGGCTCAACGTCATCAACCTACTTTTCGAAGGGAAATCAAACGATGAAAACTCTGAAAAGCGCACTGCTCCTGGCACTGGCCCTTGCCGCGGGTGCCACCCTGGCCGAACAGGGCGAAGGTCCCCTGGTTCTGCCGCACCTCGCCTCCTCCAACACAGCCGGCCAGGACAGCTTCGACCGGCTGAATCTGGATAGCGATGGCGATATCTCCCGGCAGGAAGCCCAGGCGGGCACGCTACCGGAGATCTTCGTGCTGATGGATCGCAACCACGATGGGCTGATCTCAAGGCAGGAGTTCCACTATCGTGCTCGCTGACAATTCGGCACAGCACAACGCAGAAGCAGGCAAGCAATAGCTTTCAGCTTGCACTTTGATTAAGGGGGCCCTAGGCCCCCTTCGTCGTTTTTTGGCAGGCCCCCGCTAATCTCATGGCAAATTCTCTTCAGGCAGGGAGCGAACAGCTCGGCTTGTCTCTTCCTCTCCGGAAACGAGGCCCTGGTTGAGCTGCCCGAACGGCACATGCACCGACGGCAGGATGTCGCTGGTGGCCGAGAGATGGGAGGCCTGATCGTCGAAGAAGATATGCGGCTTGATGATGCCGAGGACATGCTCCTTGGCAATGCCGCCGAGGAAATAGGCCTCGTTAACGGTCACGCCCCAGCTGCGCATGGTATGGATGACCCGTTCATGAGCCGGCGCGTTGCGGGCCGTCACGATGGATACCCTGACCTTGGGACGGTAGTCGCCCTGGGTTTCCTCCTCGCGCTGCTTCTCCAGCAACTGGATATGGGCCAGCTTGCGCAGGAAAACGGCCAGCAAGCCCGCCTCCGCGGGCACCTGTGCATTGGCCCGCTCGTAGTCGCGGAACGCTTCGATCCCCTGCTGCTGGTAGATGGTTTCGGACTCGTCGGTGACCAGCACGCCATCGAAGTCGAAGGCGATGCGCAGCTCCTCTTCGTCGGTCAGGTCGAGATCGCCCGACGACAGCACCTGTCCCGCCGGATGCCCGGCCAGGGTCGCCTGGTCGACGTCCTGGCGATTGGCCGACAGGAAGAGGCTGATGTTCAATGCCGGGATGAAGCGGTGGGGATAGCGCCCTTGCAGGAAGATGGCCCGCGTTATGCCCAGTTCATGGTGTTCGATGGATTTCATGACGCGCAGTCCGGTTTCCGGATCATTGCGCGAAAGCAGCACCACCTCGATGGGCGGGTTGTCCGGGCTAAGCTCGTTCAACGACAGCAGACGCTTGATGAACGGAAAGGCAACGCCAGTGTTTAACGGCTTGTTCTCGTTGTCCCGCTGATAGACGCGATAGGACGCCTCGCCCTGCTCGCGAAAGACCCGATCGGACTCCGCTAGATCGAACAAGGCGCTGGATGCCAGCCCGATTACCAGGCGTTCGCTGAGATCGTAGGCCATGGTCGTCCCTGATGAAGAAGTGCAATGCACGATCTCCAGACCATGCCTCAGCGCTCCCTGCCAGACAAGCGCCTATGCGTATAGGCGTCTCGGCTTGGAACCGCATGACGGTAAAAGCTTAAACCTGTAAAACTGCAAAACTGTATTCAAGTTCGCAGCAAGGACCCGCCATGCCGCTCGCCGCCCCGCTGGAGAATACGCTCACCCCCGGCTTCATGGTCGTTCACGGCAATCGCCTGGAGGACCTGCGCGGCGTGGCGGTGGAGTGGATGAAGCGCCACCCGCTCGCGCCGCTGGAAAACGAGACCATCCTGGTGCAGAGCAACGGCATCGGCCAGTGGATGAAGCTGGCGCTGGCTGCCGACGAGGCCGACGGCGGCAGCGGTATCGCCGCCGCGCTCGAAGTCACCCTGCCGGCGCGCTTCCTGTGGCAGGCCTACCGCGCAGTGCTCAACCACGTGGAAGGCGACCCCAACGCGGTGCCGGCCACCTCACCCTTCGACAAGTCGCACCTGATCTGGCGGCTGCTGCGCCTGCTGCCCGAACTGATGCCGCGCGACGAGTTCGCCCCGCTGCGCCGTTTCCTCGAAGGCGACAGCGACCTGCGCAAGCATCACCAGCTCGCCGAGCGCTTGGCCGACCTGCTCGACCAGTACCAGGTCTACCGCGCCGACTGGCTTGAGGCCTGGTCCCGCGGCGAGGACGTGCTGATCTCCGCCCGCGGCGAGGCCCGCCCGCTCGACGACACCCAGCGCTGGCAGCCCGCCCTGTGGCGGGCCGTGGTGAAAAGCGTCGCCGAAGACGTGGGCGATGACGGCGTAGCCTCCAGCCGCGCCATGGTGCACCGCCGTTTTCTTGACGCCGCCCGCGAGCTTCATGGAGGCGAATGCCCACCCGGCCTGCCGCGGCGGGTGATGGTGTTCGGTATTTCATCGCTACCGCAGCAGGCGCTGGAGGCGCTGGCCGCCATCGCCCGCTGCTGCCAGGTGGTGTTGTGCGTGCACAACCCCTGCCAGCACTACTGGGCCGACATCATCGAGCACAAGGACCTGCTCCGCGCCCAGCGTTTCCGCCAGCGGCGCAAGGCCGGCATGCCCGAGCGGCTCGATGTACTCGGTGATGGAGAAGGCGAAAGCGCCTTGCACCTGCACGCCCAGCCGCTGCTCGCCGCCTGGGGCAAGCAGGGCCGCGACTACCTGCGCCTGCTCGACGAGCACGACGACGCCCAGCAGTACGAGGCCTTGTTCAAGGCCGACTCGCTGCGCATCGACCTGTTCGAGCCCTTCGTGCGCGATGGCAACGGCAGGCTGCTGCAGCAGTTGCAGGACGACATCCGCGAGCTGCGCCCACTGCACGAGACCCGCGAAACCTGGCCGGCAGTGGACTCGGCCCGCGACGACTCCATCGTCTTCCACGCCACCCACAGCCCCCAGCGCGAAGTGGAGATCCTGCACGACCAGCTGCTCGCCGCCTTCAGCGCCGACCCCGACCTCAAGCCCCGCGACGTGATCGTCATGGTGCCGGACATCGACCACTACGCGCCGCATGTTCAGGCAGTCTTTGGTCAATATGCGAGGGGGCAGATCGAGCGCGACGATCCGCGCTACATTCCCTTCACGCTCTCCGACCAGGGCAGCCGCCACCGCCAGCCGCTGTTGATCGCGCTGGAGAAGCTGCTGCGCCTGCCGGAACTGCGCCTCTCTGTCAGCGACCTGCTCGACCTGCTCGACGTGCCCGCCCTGCGTGCGCGTTTCGGCATCCAGGAAGACGACGTACCGACCCTGCGTCGCTGGGTTGAGGGCGCCGGCATCCGCTGGGGGCTCGACGCCAGCCAGCGCGGCAGCCTCGACCTGCCCGCCGGCATGGAGCAGAACACCTGGGCCTTCGGCCTGCGCCGGCTGCTGCTGGGCTACGCCGTGGGCGAGGCTGCCAGCGGCCCATGGCAGGGCATCGAGCCCTTCGACGACATCGGCGGGCTGGAAGCGGCGCTGGCCGGCCCGCTGGCCGCGCTGCTGGATACTCTCGAACATCAATGGCGCAGCCTGCGCGAACCCACCGACGTGGCCGGCTGGGTGCAGCGCCTGCGCGCCCTGCTGGAGGCGAGTTTTCTGGCGGAAGCGCCTGAAGACAGCCTGATGCTGGCCCAGCTCGAACAGGCGCTGCAGAGCTGGCAGGAGAGCGCCGAGGAGGCCGGCCTGACCCGCGAGCTTCCGCTCTCGGTAGTGCGCGAGCACTGGCTGAGCCAGATCGACGAGCCAAGCCTGTCGCAGCGCTTTCTGGCCGGGGCGGTGAACTTTGCCACCCTGATGCCGATGCGCGCCATCCCCTTCAAGCGGGTGTGCCTGCTGGGCATGAACGACGGCGACTACCCGCGCAGCCACCCGCCGATGGACTTCGACCTGATGAACGGCGACTACCGTCCCGGCGACCGCTCGCGCCGCGAGGACGACCGCTACCTGTTCCTCGAGGCCCTGCTCTCCGCCCGCGAACAGCTCTATGTGAGCTGGGTGGGTCGCAGCATCGTCGACAACAGCGAGAAACCGCCCTCGGTGCTGGTCGGCCAGCTACGCGATCATCTCGAAGCGGGATGGCAGACGACCGACGGCAGCAACCTGCTCGAAGCCCTCACCACCGAGCATCCGCTGCAGCCATTCAGCCGCAGCTACTTTCCCAGCGAGGTGCAGCAGGCCGAGCGCAGCATTTCGGCCCAGCGATTGTTCACCTACGCTCACGAGTGGCGCGAGGTGCATGGAGAAACGGCGGCATCGGAAGCGGCCGTAGAACTCAAGGAGTTCACACATGAAGCTCCTTTGACGCTGGCACAGCTCGGCAATTTCCTGCGCGACCCGGCACGTGCCTTCTTCACTACCCGCCTCAAGGTTCATCTCGAACGTGAGGACATCGTCAGCCTCGACCACGAACCCTTCGCCCTGGACGGCCTGGCCAACTGGCAATTGCAGGACCTGCTGATTCGCGAACAGCGCCGCGCGGTGGACGAATGCCAGCCCCGCGAGACCGCCATGCTCGATACCCTCGACCGGCTACAGGGCCAAGGCGTGCTGGCCATGGGTGCCTTCGGCGAGCGCATGCGCGACCAGCTCATCGAACCCATGTCGGAGCTGTTCGAGTCCTACGAGGAAGCCCTGGCAGCATGGCCCCGTGCGGTGGAGGAACCCGAGCCAGTGCAGTTCAACGTACCCGGTGCACCGCCGTTGGAAGACTGGCTCGACGAACTGCGCGAAAGCGAAGCGGGTGAGCGCTGCCGCCTGGTGCTCGCCAGCAGTAGCCTGGTGAAGAAGGGCAAGTACCGCTGGTCGCATATCCTGCGCCACTGGGTCGCGCACCTGGCCGGGCACCTGAACGACAGGCCCATGACCACCCTGCTGCTCTCCAAGGCCGGCCACGTCACCCTGCTGCCCCTCGAGCCGGAAGGCGCCCGCGGGCACCTGCGCGAGATCGTCCGCACCTGGCAGGCCGGCATGCGCCAGCCGCTGCCGCTGGCCTGCGACACCGCCTTCGTGTGGCTGAGCAAATTGGGAACACCGGAAACCGAACGCGCCAGCGACGCCTGGCGCGCCGCCGCCAGCACCTACGAAGGCGATTCGTTCAATGCCGGTGAGGCGGGCCGCAACGCCTATCTCGCCCACCGTTGGCCGAGTTTTACCGCGCTCTATGAAGCCCGCCAGGACAGCCTCGGCTTCGCCGAACTCAGCGAACGGTTGTTAGCCCCGGTGCATCAGGCGGTCAAGGGGAAAAGATCTTGAGCCGTCGCCTCAGGTGGCACTCATCAGCCGCACGCAGAGCGCCTCGACGTAGCGCCGAATCGGCTGCTCCGGCGGGAAGACCGCCGCCAGATGCCGCTCGGCCTGCTCCAGCTGGCTGCCGAGCCGCCACCGCACCGTTTCCGCCCCGAGCAGGGCAATCAGCGTCGTCTTGCCTCGATCCTGCCCCGCATCCTTGCCAGTGCCGCCGCTCTCGTCGATGAGATCGTCGTAGTGCTGAAAGGCCTGGCCCAGCGCCTGGGCAAAAAGGCTCAGTTCGGTCGTGGCCCTTTCGTCCGCCTTGGCGACGACAGCCGCCATGAGCATGGCGGCTTCGAACAGCGCCCCCGTCTTGAGCGCGTTGGTGGTCGCCACGGCCTGCGCCGAACGCAGGCGCGGGTCGGCGTGCAGGTCACGATACTGCCCCTTCACCAGGCCCCGCATACCCGACGCATCGGCCAGCCTCGCGACCAGTTGCGCTCGCGCCTCGGCCGGTACACTCGGCGTCGAGGCTACCAGGCGAAAAGCCTCGGTCAGCAAGGCCACGGCGGCGAGCACCGCCACGTCCTCGCCGAACTGGCGGTGAATCGTAGGCTGGCCCCGTCGCAGTTGGGCGTTGTCCATGCAGGGCAGGTCGTCGAGTATCAGCGAAGCACCATGGACCATTTCCGTGGCGCATCCCAGATCCACCAGGGCTGAGCCATCGCTACCCAAGCCCTGCCCGGCCAGCACCAGCAGCATCGGCCTGATGCGCTTTCCCGGCGAAAGCAGGCACGCCCGCATGGCGAGCCCCACCGGATCTTCCTCGCCCTCCGCCATGGGCAGCAACGCTTCCAGTCGCACGACAAGGCGATCGCGAAGCTCGTCGAACTCATCAGGGCCCTGGGAAACGCCGTCGATACGTGGCACGGGTAGGTTCATTGCGCAATTCTCCTTCAGGCGCCAGCCAAGACGAGCTATAGATAACGCCATGGATACTGCTGGTTGACGCATCATGCTATTAGACTAGGATCTTATACAAGAGTTGCACAAGAACTATATCCTAGTAATATAGACGCTGATTCGACGAGACGCTCCGGCTCGGCAATTCTGCTTCCCGGGAGGCACATCATGGCCGACGATGACCTGGTCCACCGCAAGAACGATCACCTGAACATCGTGCTGGGCATGGAGCAGGCCGCTTCCCAGGTATCGAGCGGCCTGTCGCGCTATCGCTTCCGCCACTGCGCCCTGCCGGAGATGAACCTCGACGCCATCGACCTCGGTACGACCTGGTTCGACAAGCCGCTTCGCGCCCCGCTGTTGATCAGTTCCATGACCGGCGGCGCCACCCGGGCGGCAGCGATCAATCATCACCTTGCGGAGGCGGCCGAGGCTCTGGGAATTGCGCTGGGGGTGGGCTCGCAGCGTGTCGCCCTGCAGTCCGGCGCCGATCATGGCCTGACCCACGACCTGCGGCGCTTCGCCCCCAACGTGCCGCTGCTCGGCAACATCGGCGCAGCGCAACTGCTCGAGCCCCAGGGGATCGAGTGGGCCAGACGCGCCGTGGGGATGATCGCCGCCGATGCGCTGATCGTGCATCTCAACCCGCTGCAGGAAGCCGTTCAGGCCGGTGGTGACCGCGACTGGAGCGGCGTGCTGCAGGCCATCGAACGCCTGGTCCTGACACTCGACGTGCCGGTCGTGGTGAAGGAGGTGGGCGCCGGGATATCGGCCCCGGTGGCACAGTCGCTGGTAGCGGCCGGTGTGGCAGCCATCGACGTGGCGGGCGCCGGCGGCACCAGCTGGGCCCAGGTAGAGGGCGAGCGTGCCAGGAACGAAAGTGCACGACGGGTGGCGATGGCCTTCGCCGACTGGGGCATTCCCACGGCCGAGGCACTGGTGAGCGTGCGCCGGGAACTGCCGGATACCCCGCTGATCGCTTCGGGCGGCATCCGCAACGGCGTTGAAGTCGCCAAGGCGATCCGCCTGGGAGCCGACCTGGTGGCGCAGGCCGCCGCGGTACTGCAGAGTGCCATGCACTCGACCGAGGCCGTCATCGAGCACTTCCAGGTCGTCATCGAGCAGCTGCGAATCGCCTGCTTCTGCACCGGCAGCGCCAATCTCGCCGAGCTGCGCCGTGCCCCGCTGTTACCGCCTGACGAACTGCCGTCCTGACATGGCACGCCATATCGGTGTCGTCGCACCGCCCTTTCCCAGCCACTTCCGCGCCCTGCAGGCCCTGGCGGACGCGCTGATCGAACGTGGCCACCGAGTCACCTTCCTGCACCAGCAGGAGGCCGCCCGCTGGCTCGACTCTCCTCAGGTTTCCTTCAGTGCCGTGGGTCATACCAGCCATCCGCCTGGTGCCCTGGCACGTAGCCTGCGCCTGGCGGCCCAGCCGGGCGGACCGCTGGGGCTGCGCCGCCTGATCGCCGACCTGAGCCACACCACCGACATGCTGTGTCGCGAGCTGCCCCGTGCGCTCGACGAGCTTGGCATCGACGCCCTGATCTGCGACCAGATGGAGGCGGCCGGCGGGCTGGTGGCCGAGGCCAGCGGGCGGCCCTTCGTCTCGGTCGCCTGCGCCCTGCCGGTCAATCGCGAGCCCGGCCTGCCGCTGCCGGTGATGCCGTTTGCCTATGGTCGCAGCGAGCGGCACCAGCAGGTCTATGCCGGTAGCGAGCGAACCTACGACCTGCTCATGGCGAAGCATCGCCGCACCGTGGCCCGGCATGCCGCGTTGCTCGGTCTATCCCCGCGGAGCGGGCTGCATGAGTGCCTCTCGCCCTACGCCCAGATCAGCCAGACGGTAGCGGGCCTCGAGCTGCCCCGCCGCGACCTGCCCGCGCATTTCCACCATGTCGGCCCTCTGCGCCCTTCGGCGACCTCCCAGTGGGAGACGGAGCCAAGGCTGTCCCCCGACAAGCCCGTGATCTTCGCCTCGCTGGGCACGCTGCAAGGCCATCGCTTCGCGCTGTTCCGCCGCATCGTGCGGGCCTGTGCTGCCTTGGACGTACAGCTGCTGGTGGCGCATTGCGGCGGCCTTGATCGCAGGCAGGAGGAGAGACTCCTGCAGGAGGGAGCCATCCAGGTGACGGACGTCTTTCCACAGCGTGCCGTACTGTCGCGCGCCGATGCGGTGATTACCCATGGCGGGCTCAACACGGTGATGGATGCTCTGGTGGCGCGCACGCCGATGCTGGTGCTGCCCCTAGCCTTCGACCAACCGGGTGTCGCCACGCGCGTTCAGCATGCCGGCGTGGGGCTGCGCGCCTCGCCACGCGTCGACGGTCATCGCGCATTGAGCGGCAAATTGAAGACATTGCTCGGGGAAACCGGCTTCGCCACCGCCCTGGCGCGCCTGGGAGAGGAAGTCGAAGCCGCCGGCGGCACGCCGCGGGCGGCGGACATCGTCGAGGAGGCCTTGCGCTCATGACGGCCCGGCACGATCTGATCCTGGTGGGGGGCGGCCTGGCCAATGGCTTGATCGCGCTGCGTCTCAAGCAGGTCCGACCCGAGCTCGACGTACTCTTGCTCGAACAGGACGCTGCGCCGGGCGGCAACCATACCTGGTCGTTTCACGACAGCGACCTCACGCCCGCGCAGTGGGAGTGGATCGGCCTGCTGGTAGGGTGTCGCTGGGCACATCACGAGGTGCGATTTCCCCAGCGCCGGCGCACCCTGCACAGTGGCTATGCCAGCATCTTCTCGCAGGACTTCGCCCGCGTGCTGCGCGAAACGCTCGGCAATGCCCTGCGGGTCGAGGTGCGCGCCTCACAGCTCGGCCCCACCCAGGTGCGCCTGGAGGATGGCCACACCCTGCATGCCAGTGCGGTGATCGATGGGCGCGGTGTGGCGACGAGCCCGCATCTGGCGCTGGGCTACCAGGCCTTTCTCGGCCAGGAACTCAGGCTAACGCAGCCCCATGGTCTCTCGGGACCCATCCTGATGGATGCCACGGTAGCCCAGGGCCAGGGCTACCGCTTCGTCTACGTGCTGCCCTTCACCCGGGACACGCTGCTGATCGAAGACACGCATTATGTTGATAGCAACCAGGTCGACACTAGTCAGGTCGACCGTGGCCGGGGCGACAAGGGGAGGCTCGATCCGCAGCATCTTCGCGACAACATCGCCGACTATGCATACGCCAGCGGCTGGCAGGTGCAGGCGATGCTGCGCGAGGAAAGCGGCGTGTTGCCCATCACGCTGGCCGGCGACGTCGAGGCCTTCTGGCGCGACGCTCATTCACAGCCGCGCAGCGGCCTGCGTGCCGGGCTGTTCCACCCCACCACCGGCTATTCGCTGCCCCATGCCGTGCGCCTGGCGGATCGCATCGCCCGCCTTGACGACCTGAGCGCACCGGCCCTGTTCGACGCCATTCGTCGCGAGGCGCTCGGCGAGTGGCGGCGCCAGGGCTATTTTCGCCTGCTCAACCGCATGCTGTTCCTGGCCGGGCGCCCCGAGCAGCGCTGGAGGGTCATGCAACGCTTCTACGGCCTGCCGGAACCTCTTATACAACGCTTCTACGCCGAGCGACTGACCGCCCTGGACAAGTTGCGCATCGTCAGCGGCAAGCCCCCTGTGCCCATGGGCGAAGCCCTGCGTGCCGCGCGGCTCGGCTCCCCTCATCAGATCAGGACAGCCAAATGACAGATTCTCCTCGCGCCGTCGTCATCGGCGCCGGTTTCGGCGGCCTGGCGCTCGCCATTCGCCTGCAGACCGGTGGCTATCGCACCACCCTGCTGGAGAAGCGCGACAAGCCCGGCGGGCGTGCCTACGTCTATGAGGACAAGGGCTTCACCTTCGACGCCGGCCCCACGGTGATCACCGACCCCAGCGCGCTCGAGGAGCTGTTCGCCCTGAGCGGTCGACGCATGGCCGACTACGTCGAGCTGCTGCCGGTCACGCCCTTCTATCGCCTGTGCTGGGAGGACGGCCCGGCCTTCGACTACCTCAACGACCAGGCCGAACTCGAACGGCAGATCGCCCAGCGCAACCCCGCCGACGTGGAGGGCTATCGCCGCTTCCTGGCCTATTCGCAAGCGGTATTCGAAGAGGGCTATCGCAAGCTCGGCGCAGTGCCGTTCCTCAGCTTTCGCGACATGGCTCGCGCCGGGCCACAGCTCGCTCGGCTGCAGGCCTGGAGGAGCGTCTACGCCATGGTGTCGCGCTTCGTCCGCGACGAGCACCTGCGCCAGACCCTCTCCTTTCATTCGCTGCTGGTGGGCGGCAACCCCTTCGCCACCTCGTCGATCTACACCCTGATCCATGCGCTGGAGCGTGAATGGGGGGTATGGTTCCCGCGTGGCGGCACCGGCGCGCTGGTGCAGGGGATGGTGACGCTGTTCGAGGAGCTTGGCGGCAAGCTCGAACTCAACGCCAGCGTGGATCGCATCGAGGTCGAACAGGAGCGAGTGACGGCGGTACACCTTGCCGACGGTCGTCGCTTCGAGACCGACGCCCTGGCCTCGAACGCCGACGTGATGCATACCTACGGCCACCTGCTGCGCGGCCACCCGCGAGGCGTCGGCGAGGCCAGGCGCCTAGCCGGCAAGCGTTTCAGCATGTCGCTGTTCGTGATCTACTTCGGCCTGGATATGCCACCCCCTCCCGGGCTGGCGCATCATACCGTCTGCTTCGGCCCGCGCTATCGCGAGCTGATCGACGAGATCTTCCACGCCAAGACCCTGGCCGACGACTTCTCGCTCTACCTGCACGCCCCCTGCGTGACCGACCCCTCGCTGGCCCCTCCCGGCGGCAGCGCCCACTATGTGCTGGCGCCGGTACCGCACCTGGGCAATGCACCCATCGACTGGGCACGGGAAGGGCCGCGCTACCGCGATCGCATCCTCGACTACCTGGAGCAACACCATATACCGGGCCTGCGCGAGCACCTGGTCACCTGTCGCCACTTCACGCCCGAAGATTTCCGCGACGAACTCAACGCGCACCTCGGCTCGGCCTTCTCGCTGGAGCCGATCCTCACCCAGAGCGCCTGGTTCCGCCCGCACAACCGCGACGACCGGATCGAGAACCTCTACCTGGTGGGCGCCGGCACCCACCCCGGTGCCGGGGTACCGGGAGTGATCGGGTCGGCCAAGGCGACGGCCGGACTGATGCTGGAAGGGATATGAACGAGACCCTCGCCGCTCACGCCGACCGTACCATCCAGGCCGGCTCGAAGAGCTTCGCCACCGCCGCCAAGCTGTTCGACCTCGCCACCCGTCGCAGCGCCGTGATGCTCTACGCCTGGTGCCGCCACTGCGACGACGTGGTGGACGGCCAGTCGTTGGGGTTTGCCGACGAGCCAAGCGACGCCCGCCATGGCATGGAAGGCCGTCAGCGCCTCGCCGAACTGCGCGACCTGACCCGCCGCGCCTACGCCGGGGAAGCGATGAGCGAACCTGCCTTCGCCGCCTTTCAGGACGTGATACAGCGACACGCCATCCCCGAGCGCTACCCGCTGGAGCATCTGGCGGGCTTCGCCATGGACGTCGACGAAACCCGCTACGTCAGCTTCGACGATACCCTGCGCTACTGCTACGGCGTGGCCGGTGTGGTGGGGATCATGATGGCGCACATCATGGGAGTGAAAGAGGAGGCGACGCTGGATCGCGCCTGCGACCTGGGCCTGGCCTTCCAACTGACCAACATTGCCCGCGACATCGTGGAGGATGCCGGGATGAACCGCTGCTACCTGCCCGCCGAGTGGCTGCGCGAAGCCGGCATCCCCGAAGGCGAGGTCGCCGACCCGGCGCACCGCCCCGCCCTGGCGAGACTGGCGGCGCGCCTGGTCGATGCCGCCGAGCCGTATTACGCCTCCGCACGCGGCGGGTTATCCGCCCTGCCGCTGCGCTCGGCCTGGGCGATCGCCACGGCCCACGGCGTGTACCGGGAGATAGGCATCAAGGTGAAGCGACGCGGCCCTCACGCCTGGGACAGGCGGGTCTCGACAGGCAAGGCCGAGAAGGTGAGGCTACTGGCCCAGGGCGCGAGAATGGCCGTCACGTCTCGCGGCGAGACGCCTGCCCCGCGTCCGGCGTCGCTGTGGCAGCGTCCTCGCTAGCCAGCGGCCCGCCATGCTGCTCGCGCAGCTGGCGCTTGAGCCTGGCGACCGGAGGCGCGAACAGAAAGCCGAACGACACGCAGCCCTCGCGGCCGCGCACGGCATGGTGCATCAGGTGGGCCTGGTAGAGCCGCTTGAGATAACCCCGGCGCGGCACGTAGCGAAACGGCCAGCGCTGGTGCACCAGGCCATCGTGGGCGACGAAGTAAAGAAAGCCGTAGGCGGTCATGCCCGCCCCGATCCACTGCAACGGGTATTTCCCCGCGGTGCCCAGCGCGATCAGCACGATGGCGATGCTGGCAAACACCACGGCGTAGAGATCGTTCTTCTCGAACCAGCCGCGTCGCTCGGGGGAACCGGGCGGCTCATGGTGCGACCGATGCCAGCCCCATCCCCAGCCGTGCATGATGTACTTGTGCGCAAACCAGGCGAACAGCTCCATGCCGACCACGGTCAGTACTACGATCAGGACGGGGGCGATCACGCTCATCTCGGCAACGCCTCCAGGGCCTGGCGCAAGGCCTCCGGCGAATCGAAAGTGCGCCGCTCCTCGACCACCAACCCCTCCAGGCCAAGCCACAATACCTCGTCGCCCTGGCCGAGATGCGCCGGCGCCACCTTGCTATCGTAGTCGAGCAGAACACGGTAGGACGCCGAGCGCATCGCGGGCACCATCACCATGCGCGTGATCATCTTGGGCATTCGCGAGACATCGGCCACGTAAAGCGCCATGTTCGACTCGAGGAAACCCTCCGGCAGCCCCTCCAGTGCCTCGTTAACCACGTCGGCCGCCTTGCGGCTGCTGGCCACCAGCAGCAAGCGGGTGCCGGGGGCGATCATCACGTCATCGCCGAACTGATCCTCCAGCGTCCATGCCCTTACCCGCTCACCTTCCGACTGGGCCTGCACGGCAACGCTGCACAGCAGCAGAAGCAAGATGGCCAGGAGTCTCATCGACGCCTCCTCATCAAGTTGACCGTCACGTCTACATGGTAACCCAGTGCCCGTCACTTGGCGCTCCAGGTATGAAAATCTCGTCGGCGCACAGGCGAGCCTGCATTTATCGCCTCGACGTTTTGCGGCAACATAACCCGGCAGCGCCGTATGAATCGGCCCGTGATGGGCATAACCAACAGGGGAACAAGCATGAGCGAGGTAACGCAGCTCGATCCATTGGCCTTTCCCCTGCACGGCAGCCGCCTGATCGAAGCCAGCGCTGGCACGGGCAAGACCTTCACCATCGCCCTGCTCTACGTGCGCCTGGTACTCGGCGCCCGCTCGGCCGACGACGATACCGCCTTCGAACGCCCGCTCACGCCGCCCGAGATCCTCGTCGTCACCTTTACCAACGCCGCCACCCAGGAGCTGCGCGAGCGGATACGTGCGCGGCTGGTGGAAGCTGCCAATGTCTTTCTCTCTCCCCAGGCGACCGGCACTGCCCAAGCTTCGGGAGCAGGATGTAGCGGAGGTCCTATGCCAGGGATGGCATCGGTAGCGCCCAGGGATGGGTTCACAGCGCCTCCGCGAAATCCTGCTGACGAAGCGGCCCACCAGAGGCCTAACGCAGGATCATCCCTGACGCCACAAGATCCGCTGCTCCTGGCCCTCCGCGATCAATACGATCCCGCCACCTGGCCCGCCTGCGCCCGACGCCTGCAGCTCGCCGCCGAATGGATGGACGAGGCCGCCGTCTCCACCATCCACAGCTGGTGCTACCGCATGCTGCGCGAGCACGCCTTCGACAGCGGCAGCCTTTTCTCGCTCGACCTGGAAAACGACCAGACCGAGCTGGAACTCGAGGTGGTACGCGACTACTGGCGCAGCTTCTACTATCCGCTGAGCACCGACGAGCTGGGCAGCGTGGTACGCCACTGGAACACGCCCGAACAGCTCCACGCCGCCGTGCGCGGCCTGATGCCCGAAGCCGAAGCCCTCGACAAGGGCGCCCCGCCGCCGGAAGTCAGCGTAGCCAACGCTCAGCACGAGACCGCCGAGCGCCTGGCTCAGCTCAAGGCCCCCTGGCCCCAGTGGCTCGACGAGTGCGAGGCGCTGTTCGAAGAAGCCGCCCAGCAGAAGGCCTTCAAGGGCCAGAGCTTCAACGCCAAAAGCCGCGCCAACTGGCTCGGCGCCCTGCGTGAATGGTGCCAAGGCGAGGCCACCTGGCCCGGCCTGACCGATGCCGCCTGGAAGCGCCTCACGCCCCAGGGCATGGCCGATATCTGGCTCAAGGGCGAGCCGCCGGATCACCCGGCACTGGCCGCGCTGGAAAAGCTGCAGGACGAGCTCAACTCCCTGCCCGATCCCTACGCCGACCTGCTCACCCACGCCGTGCACTGGTGTCGCGCGCGCCTCGACCGCGAGCAGGAGCGCCGCGCCGAGATGGGCCCCAACGAGCTGCTCACCCATCTCGACCGGGCGCTCACCGGCCCCAATTGCGAGGCGCTCGGCGCACAGATCCGCCGCCAGTTCCCGGTCGCACTGGTCGACGAGTTCCAGGACACTGACCCGGTGCAGTACCGCATCTTCGACTGCGTCTACCGCATCCGCGAGAACCACCGTCAAAGCGGCGTCTTTCTGATCGGCGACCCCAAGCAGGCGATCTACGCCTTCCGCGGCGCCGACATCTACACCTACCTGCGCGCCCGCCGCGACACCCAAGGCCGCCACGTCACCCTGGGCACCAACTTCCGTTCCAGCCGCGAGATGGTCGAGGCGGTGAACCGCTGCTTCGCATTCGCCGAAGCGCACCCGCCCGGGGCCTTCCTGTTCAAGCAAAGCGATGGCAGCAATCCGGTTCCCTTTGTGGCGGTAGGCGCCAAAGGACGCAAGGACTCACTCACCCGCCAGGGCCAGCCGCTGCCGGCCATGACCCTGTGGCAGCTCGAGTGCGACGAACCGCTCTCCAAGACCGCCTACCACGGCGAGATGGCCGAGCGCTGCGCCTCCACCATGGTCGAGCTGCTCAACGAGGGGCTAAGCGGCCGCACCGGGTTTCAAGAAGAGGGAACGCTCAAGCCGCTCAAGCCCTCCGACATGGCGGTGCTGGTCAACGGCCTGGGGGAGGCGCGGGCGATCCGCCAGGCGCTGGCCCGGCGCGGGGTGAAGAGCGTCTACCTCTCGGACAAGGACAAGGTCTTCGCCTCGCCGGTCGCACGGGATCTCGACGCCTGGCTGCGCGCCTGCGCGGCGCCCGACGACGACAGGCTGCTGCGCACCGCCCTGGCCACCCCGGTGCTGGGGCTCGACATCGCCACGCTGGATAAGTTGAACGAGGACGAGCTGGCCTGGGAAGGCCGCGTGCTGCAGTTCCGCGACTACCACCGGCTGTGGCAACGCCAGGGCGTGCTGCCGCTGGTGCGCAAGATCATCCACGACTTCGACGTGGCACAGCGGCTGCTCTCCAGCGGCCCCGCCAGCGAGGGTGAGCGCTTCCTAACGGATCTGCTGCATTTGGGAGAACTCTTGCAACACGCCAGCCAGGAGCTCGACGGCGAACACGCGCTGATCCGCTTTCTCGCCGAGGCCATCGCCAACCCCGAGGGCCATGGCGACACCCACAAGCTGCGCCTGGAGAGCGACGCCGACCTGGTGCAGGTCATCACCATTCACAAGTCGAAGGGGCTGGAGTACCCGCTGGTGTTCCTGCCCTTCATCTGCAGTCACCGCGCGACGAAAAAGGAAGACTCGCCGCTGCGCTGGCACGACGCCGAGGGCCGCCTGCGCATCAGCCTGGAGGCCGACGAGGAGACCCTGGCCACCGTCGACCGCGAGCGCCTGGGCGAGGACCTGCGCAAGCTCTACGTGGCGCTGACCCGCGCGCGCCACGCCACCTGGCTCGGCATGGCGCCGCTCAAGGGCGGCGAAGGCAGCGCCATCGGCCAGCTGCTGGCCAACGGCGACCTGCTCGGCCCCACTGGATTCAGCGAAGCGCTCGCACGACTCAAGGGCGACTGCGCCACCATCGAGATCACCCCGGCGCCGCCCGCTCACGCCCAGATCGTCTCCCTCGACCAGCGCGACGACGCCCTGGGCGAAGCGCGCATGCCCACGCGTCCCGCCCGCGAACACTGGTGGATCGCCAGCTACTCGGCGCTGCGCCTCTCCGGCGAGATCGCCACCGTCGCATCGGCCAGCGCCCCAGTAAGGACTGACTCACCTGTTAAGCCCCATGACAGCGAAGCACCGCGAAGCGGCAGCCTACCGGAACCGGCCACCGCCATGGAAGCCACCGCGCTGGAGGTGCTGGAGGAGCCCCGCGACAGCGGTCAGAGCGAACCGTTGCCTTCCTTACATCGGTTCCCCCGAGGCCCCGGGCCCGGTACTTTCTTGCACGGGATTTTAGAATGGGCCGGCGAGCACGGCTTCGCCCGCGTGGCCCGCGACCCGGCCCTGCGCGAGGAGACCCTGGCGCGGCGCTGCCAGGTGCGCGGCTGGCAGCCGTGGCTGAACACCCTGCACGCCTGGTTCGGCACCCTGCTCGCCGCCCCGCTGCCGCTGCCCAACGGCGCGGGCAGCCTCAGGCTCGAAGCGTTGACGAGCTATCAGGTCGAGATGGAGTTCTGGTTCGCCTCGCGCCAGGTCGACACCCGTCGGCTGGACGCCCTCGTAAGTGCTTACACACTGGCAAGCCTGGATAACAGCCCGGGTGCCGGCCTGTCCCGCCCCGCGCTGGATGCCGACACCCTCAACGGCATGCTCAAGGGCTTCATCGACCTGGTGTTCGAGCATGAGGGGCGCTACTACGTGGCCGACTGGAAATCGAACCACCTGGGGCCGGACGACAGCGCCTACAGCCAGGAGGCCATGCGCCAGGCGGTGGCCGCCAAGCGCTACGACCTGCAGTACGCGCTCTACCTGCTGGCCCTGCACCGGCTGCTCAAGGCGCGCCTGCCGGACTACGACTACGACCGCCATATCGGCGGCTCGCTCACCGTCTTTCTCCGGGGCGCCAATGCGGAGAGCCGCGGCGTCCACGCCGAGCGCCCCCCGCGGGAGCTGATCGAAGCGCTGGACGCGCTGTTCCAGGGCGACGCCCGAGCGGCAGGCACCCACACCACCACGGAGGCGCCGGCATGAGCAAGCGCAGCAAGCACCACGACGACGCCACACCGGACCTGTTCGCCGATCTCGGTGAGGAACCCGCAGGCAGCCGCCAGGCAGCCGACGAGGGCGCCGAACCTGAACCGCCCCAAGCCAAGCCGGAACCATCCCCAACCACGCTGGGCAACGTACAGGCCGCGCTCACTGACACCCAACCACTGTTCGCCCTGCTCGACCGCTGGGTGGAGCGCGGCTGGCTGCGCGCGCTGGATCGGGCGCTGGCGAGCTTCTTCCAGCGCGAGGTGAACGACGCCCCGCCCCTGCTGCTGCTCGCCGCGGCGCTGGCCAGCCATCAGCTTGGCCGCGGCCACGTGTGCCTCGATCTCGCCCAGACTCTCGCCGCCCCCGACCTGGCGCTCTCGCTGCCGCCGGAAGGCGACGACCTGAGCGACCCGCCACCGCTGCCAAGCGAGCTGCTGGCCGAGCTGGATCTCGCCACCTGGCGCGATGCGCTGCGCCATCACGCCCTGGTGGCGGACGGCAACGAGCCGCCCGGCAACACCCCGCTGGTGCGCAGCGAGCGCGACGGCAACGTGCAGCTCTACCTGCGCCGCTACTGGCAGTACGAGCAGGACATTCGCGGCCTGATCGGCGCCCGGCTGACAGCCACCACCGACGCAGAAGCCGATACCGCCACCCTGGCCCGGGCGCTGGCGGCGCTCTTTACCCCGGGGCATGAACTCGACTGGCAGCAGGCCGCCTGTGCCCTGGCCAGCCGCTCGCGCTTCGCCGTGATCACCGGCGGCCCCGGCACCGGCAAGACCACCACCGTGGTCAAGCTGCTCGCTTTGCTCCAGGCGCTGGCCCTGGGCGAAACCACACAACCCGGCGCCGGCGCCCCGCGCCCACTGCGCATTCGCCTGGCCGCCCCCACCGGCAAGGCCGCCGCCCGCCTCAACGAATCCATCGCCAAGCAGGTGCAGAACCTCTCGCTGGTGGAACTGGCCGCCGCCGTGGGCCAACAGGGTGTGGATATCTCAACCCTGCGCGACAGTATCCCGACGGAGGTCACCACGCTGCACCGCCTGCTGGGTTCACGACCGGATACCCGCCACTTCCGCCACCACGCCGGCAACCCGCTGGCGCTGGACGCCCTGGTGATCGACGAAGCCTCGATGGTGGATATCGAGATGATGGCCGCCGTGCTCACCGCCCTGCCGCCCAAGGCGCGGCTGATTCTGCTCGGCGACAAGGACCAGCTCGCCTCGGTGGAGGCCGGCGCCGTGCTCGGCGACCTGTGCCAGCGCGCCGAAGGCGGCCACTACACCCCGGCCACCTGCGACTGGCTGCAACGGGTGAACGGCACGCCGATACCCGAGCAATACCGCGACGAAACCGGCCAGCCGCTGGACCAGGCCATCGCCATGCTGCGGGTAAGCCACCGCTTCGATGCCAAGAGCGGCATCGGCCAGCTTGCCGAAGCGGTCAACCGCCCGCTAGGCAACGGCCAGGCTGAGAAGGAAGGGCAGAAAGAGAAGAAACGCGCCGTACGCGAGATTTTCCAGCAGGGCTATGCCGATATCGCCCGCCTCGCCCTGGCGGACGCCGACGACCCAGCGCTGGATCGCCTGGTGGTGAACGGCCACCCGGCCGGATTCCTCAACAGCGGCGAAGGCCGCCACGACCGCCGTGGCGAGCCCATCGTCCCGCCCCGCGGCTACGCTCACTATCTGGAGGTGGTGCAGGCAGCGCGCCCCACCCAGCCCTACTTCGGCGAAGGCGAAGCGCGCCAGCCCTACGACGACTGGGCCCGCCAGGTACTCGCCGCCCACGGCCACTTTCAGTTGCTGTGTGCGCTGAGGAAAGGCCCCTGGGGAATCGAAGGCCTGAACCCGCGCATCGGCCGCGCCCTGCGCCGCGCCGGCTGGCTCAAGGCCAGCGACCTGGAGCTGGAGCAGGGCTGGTTCGAAGGCCGCCCGGTGCTCGTCACACGCAACGACTACGGCCTGGGGTTGATGAACGGCGATATCGGCATCACCCTCGCCGTGCCCGAAGCCCGCAGTGCCACCGACACACCCGGCCGTACCCTGCTGCGCGTAGCCTTCCCCGCCAGCGACGGCAGCGGCGACATCAAGTGGGTGCTGCCCAGCCGCCTGCAAGCGGTGGAAACCGTGTTCGCCATGACGGTACACAAATCCCAAGGCTCGGAATTCACCCACACCGCCCTGCTGCTCCCCGACGCCCCCAACCCCATCCTCACCCGCGAGCTGGTCTACACCGGCATCACCCGAGCAAGGGACTGGCTTACGCTGTTAGAGACGGGCCGCGGGATGCTGGATGAGGCGGTGACGAGGGAGGTGGTTAGAGTGAGTGGGCTGGGGAGGTTGTAATAACGCAGCCACACTAGGCTCTGTTGAAAACTGGCTACGCTCGGTCATACGGCGTTAAAAATCGGCTCAAGGTACTCATTTACACCCCGTAAACTCCGCCCTTTCGCCGATTTTTGCCTTGTCTGGCCTTCGCTCGCCGACTTTTCAGACAGAGCCTAGGGTTATCTGGAAATCGACATGTATAGTTATCCAAGCAAGGGAGCTGCAAATGAAGCATTACAGAAAAATCGAACATGTGAGACGCCACGGGCTTTCCCTGCTGGCTAGGCTGGGCCGCTACGAGTTGGCAGTGCTGCTGTGTGTCTCGGTTCTTTCCGGTGGGGTCTGGGGGTTCATCGAGCTGGCCGATGCCGTCACCGAGGGAGAGACCCAGAGCATCGACGAGACCCTACTGCTCTCCCTGCGCAACGCTGCCGATCACACCGATCCGCTCGGCCCGGGCTGGGTCGAGGAAATGGGGCGAGACTTTACCGCGCTCGGTGGGGTCGGCGTGCTGGTCGTGATCACCCTGGGCGCCCTGGGCTACCTGCTGCTCGCCCGGCACTATCGCGCGGCGCTCTTTGCCTCGGTCGCGGTGCCCGGCGGCATATTGCTCAGCACGCTGATGAAGATGGGCTTCGATCGTCCACGGCCCGATCTCGTGCCGCATGAAGCCATGGTCTACACCGCGAGCTTTCCCAGCGGCCACTCGATGATGTCTGCCGTCACCTATCTCACCCTGGCCGCCCTGCTCATCCGGGTACAGCCGGCGCTGAGGCTGAAGGCCTACCTGCTGATACTGGCGATACTGCTCACCCTGCTGGTGGGCATCAGCCGTGTCTACCTCGGCGTGCACTGGCCGACGGATGTACTCGCCGGCTGGACCGCCGGAGCGGCCTGGGCCGCACTGTGCTGGCTGGTGATGCGCTGGTTGCAGCGGCGCGGGCAGGTAGAGACAGAGGAGAGTCAGCCGGGCACCGAGTAGGTACTCAAGCGATGGCAGCCGCAGCATCAAGTTGTGCTACCCAGCGGGCTGGGGTTGTAGAACAGCCGATATCTCCTATGGCTGGTGATATCGGCTTTCGGCCAGAAGCTGCCTTTAAGACAATTCTGATATAATGCTATGTTCAGGTGCTTTTAGCGCCAGATCGAGCCTTACGTGAGCAAAAGTGAGATCCGGGTCAAACGCCACTCCCCACGTATTATTAAAATTCATTTTTCGCGAACTTCTTCCAAGCTTCATTCTCCACCAAAGTAGACCTGTAGATCTTTAGCTTGCTGCATCCTCGTATGGCTCGAAGGGCCGACTTAACCTGACTTGCGACTTCCTTAGGGAGCCAAGGGCTTAGCATGATTCGACTGATTGTGTCGAGACTAACTGGAATCTTGAGTGTGACTGTTTCGTGATTGGCGCGAGCTACGAAAAGACGATACTCCATTTCATCGCCGAAGGCGTGTCGCTTAATAAATGGAAGTTCCTCGGTTTCTGGCGGCTTCGAACGCATATCATCTAACGTTCTGTATATGACTGGCTCTGCTCGTAAGCCTTCCACTCGCTTCACGCGATCCAAAAACATTCCTTTATGAAACTCGATGCAGACGCCACTGGCTCCATGTGAAAAAACCCTCCAGTGATGATAGGTTTCGTTAGTTTCGGTTAGGCAAAGTGAATAGATTGAGCTAAGCCCAGTAGCTTCCCCATATTGCTGCAAGTAATATGAGTCATTACGATCATCCCAAGACTTCGGATTGAGAAGTGTGATATTTTTTGTTTCGAGAAAATCGATCAGAAACGGTAGCTCCGTGTACCGGCGAAGAAACCGTCCCTTGGCACTGTCTTTCATAATGCATAACGCCTTAATTAAAAAATAAAATAGTGGTGGGTAGGCAAAAAGGTGTACGTCCCTGATTGCCCCACAGCTTTGGGTAATCAGCTGCCGTGCCATATCTATCAGCGTAGCCTAAAGTTCGATATCAGGCCAGAAGCGAACGCTAGGGACATGCTGATATAGCTAAGCTGTAGCAAAATCCAATTTTAGGGCACATTTTCTACGCATTAGGAACATGATAATTCACCACAGCGGAACCTCAAGGCAAACATTCATCTTAGTGTTTTCACCACTATCACGTCTCTCTAGCTGCTCTTGCTTGAGCCTAAACCTCAAAAATTCCATTGATATCGTAAGTGAGATAATATTTTTTCTAGCTCATTATAGTTGCCAATCCCAAGTGTCGGAAGGATGGCAGACAACATGTCAACCAATTTAACCTGGTCAGAAACATATTTCTGATCTATTGCTTTATTTATTTTATCTTCATGAAGAGTTGGGAGGTTTAACAAAAAGCGCTGGCGCCCCAAAATAAATTTCCATTTCTTCTGCAACCAAGGCAGTAAATGTTCACCGACCAGACGAGAATTTCCGGTCGCATTAGCTATCTGCATAACCTTAAAGGCCAGTTCAAAAACCTGTCTTGGAGAGACTGCTTGTGACTCAGACAAACCACGAGCGTGCTCCCGAATTAATTTCGCAAAGTCCTGATAATAGTCTTCAACCATACCGCTGCTTTGCAAATGGTTAATTAGCACAGAGCGCAGTTCAAAACCACTCGCGCTATCTAACTCTTGTAACGCCTCTTCGATTTTGTCGACATCTTCTTTTATGATGCACATTGCAAAATAGAGAAGAACCATTTGCTCCGTTAAGTCCCGAAGGTCTTCCTGCTGGTCCTTTGTAGCCAACGGTAAAGTGCCGTAGCTCAGGTTCTTAATATCAAGACCGCCAGGCCGCTTATGGCTAGTTCGCGCGAACGCCATACAAGATATAGTATCCTTTAGAGCATCAATAAAAAACTTTGCATCAAGCCGAGTCATGGATTTGTGAACCTTAGCCGGACTTAAAAGCATTTGCCCTTCAAGCACAGGCCCATTAGGCAAGAATCGTTCAAGGTTTTCAGTTATACCCGCATCAAGAGATGCATAATTTTCGACCGAAGCGAGCATGTACCATGCCATCTCAATCGGTGCAACATAGCGCTCTCCAATCTTTGGATGAGGCTCTGGATTGCTCACACAACCAGCATAGATTCTTGTTTCCTCTCCATTTTCTAAAAACCTAGTTTCTCCAGTTGCGTCTTGAGTCAGCCATAGCAACACATGCCGAGTAAGAGCATGGCAATGCGCAGTACGCAATGTCTCATTCGACTCGAATTTATTTAGTTCAATGAGGACAGCAACGAAGTCCTGCAAGCATGTTAATCTACAGCCCTGATGCCAACTTACCAACGCTGCATCAGCCAACAGTCCCACCCTCATGGCAGCCATATCTGAAACGTTTGACTTCTTTGCTGCACCGCTACCGTAGAGATAGTAGCGACGCGCTGTTTTAAAATCGCCTTGCTTCTCGGCGCTGATCGCTGCGTCCCTTCCTAGGAACGCCTTTTCGACCTCGTTCAAAGGTGCATCGCCTTCGATCAATGCTTTGGAAAGCTGAAGGCTTCCTTTGTGGTCGTCTGACCGATAGAGGACTTTTGCTTTTGCACGTACAAGTTCAGAATTTGTCTGTCCAAATATCGAAAGACCTTCATCAAGTACTTTAAGTGCTTTATCTTTGTCGCCTCCGCACTCATCTATAATTATCGCCTGATACTTCCGACAACATACAGCGAGGTCAACTTCGCCCCAGCTAATGGCTTGTTCCTCTAATCGCGCAAAGATCGCGCTGTGAATCGGTGAGTCAATGGTTCCATGATCATGCTCACGCAACCAAGCACCTGCAACAAGTATATCCACTTCAAAAGCGTCTTGTCTGAAAGGCGCTAGTAGTTTCGACCGCAAATCGGATGGGCTACTATCAAGAAAATCAAAAACATGTCGGAGATCCTCGATTTTTTCGAGTTGGTGCGCTTGATTCAAGAACATGGCACCTATTGCGGAGACACCTTCCTCTTCGACGTGTCGAATGCTGTCCAGTACCTCAGTCGGAAGCGCCTCGCCATTCAGCAAGTGATCGAGCTCAGTTATAATCTCAGTAAAGTTCGTACCCAACCCAGTTTTGGGTGTCTGGAGCAGCAGCTTTGAGTAGACGATAATGTTCATCGTCGTGCGCATCTCGTCATGCTCAACGTTCGCTGCTTCCTCAGCGAAACAACGCAATGCATCGTTAATTTTGTTCGGCGAGTCGCTGTCTTGGTTCAGAAGAAGAAGCTGTGCACCTCTGAACATATGACTAAGCGATGCGTTGACAGGGTATGCTATCTTATCCGTCCTAAACAGAGTAAACATCGACAGGTGGGGCGCTAGCATTTTCATTTCTGAAAAATCAGAACCGAGTATAGCCATGCAAAGCTTTATAAGAACTCGTTCGTTCCCGCTCGACCAAGCAGCTATAAAAGCTGAGTCCATATCGGTAACGTCGAGCGTACGACTTTTCGTCAACGAATCCGCGATTGTGCTTTCGATTTTCTTCTTTTCGTCAACACCGAGTGTTTTTGCAGCGAGTCCCGACAGCAGAGGTGAAAGGCTGAACCTATTGCCCTCTTGCTGATCCACCCAAGAGCCAATCAGTGTCTCCAGAATTATCCCTGTATCTAGGACCGCTGGCAGAACTTTACCAAGATCAAAAGCCAGCTCCCTGGTGAACCCACCAATTTTGAGTGAAAGCCTTTCGAGCAGTAGCCGGCTAGAAGGAGGAAGATCGTTCAACAAACGTTCTCGAGTTCGCTTCCTTACGTCTTTAACAGCAGGTGAGCCCTGCAACAAGGTATCTAAAATTTGAAACTCTGAAGAATTCCAGCCCGATATAGCCATGCTCTGGACAAACGCCATCGCAAGTTGAGGATGGCCACCCCCAGATACCAAGTGGGCGTACTTTGCCCAATTAGCGTCACTCACTCCAAACTTTTCAAGAATCTCACGAATGTCTTCTTCTGAGAATTCCGACAAAGTATGCGCAACTCCAGCATGAAGATCACAGGAGAATAGAAACTCATTGCTTGGAAGGTCAGATGAGTTCAAAATCAGAAGGACATCTGAGCGTTGAGATGAGAAAAGCAGGTAGCACAGACTGTCAAGCACTGAAGGGTCTGTAATCCAAGTCAGATCATCGATGATCAGGCCTTGGCGGCCAAAATCTCTTATTGACTCCGCTGACTGAAATAACACCTGTGCAACTTGCTCGCGAGACCGCCCCCTCAAATTTATGCTGGACCAGTCGCCTCCAAGGCTGTTTGCAAGAACACGAGCTGCGACTGTCTTGCCCATACCGGCAGCCCCGAAAATCCAGCAAACCCCGAATTTATCTAAGATTTTTTGCAGTTGCCGAATTGCCTCTGTTCTATTTGCAAGAGCCTTGGGCAGCGGTGTTTCAGAAACCGGGCTAGGCCGGACAGGATGAGCGCCCGAAAGATCGGCCGCTGAAGGTACGGAAGCTGACAAGGCTCTCGCCATGAGCTTGTTCTGTTCCTCGAATTGGGCCCTGTTTAGAGTAACCTGTGTCGCCGTCTCCAGAATCTCTTCTAGGCCATTTCGGTCGATGACACGTTCATCTCGATTGGGGTTTGTAGAAAGCTTTAAAACGACTAACAGTATATTGGCTGTGCATGCTTGCGCTTGCGAATGCACTCCACCTCTATCCAACAGGAGCTTAGAGATTCTCGTATTTATTTGCCGTGCCAGAAAGCGAGATTCATTGGCTCCACAATCAAAGTGAATTCTCTTGAGGAATTTCTCTCGAAGACTGTTATCATCAAGGCCATCTACAAATTCTTTCGTTTTCCTGGAGAGCTTAGAGTTTTTAATGACTCGACGCAACTCGGTCAGATCCCCTGATCTTGCTAATTTTCGCCAAGCGTCAAGAGTGGGCATATCGCTCACTCGATCCTCAATTTTCTTCTCTTTTCCAATAGTGGAGGTTGTAAGGTGACGCAGCGTGACTTTCAGGCTCGGATTTTTTCTTGCAACTGAACAAAGCTGTCAATGCTAGCAACAATATCGTCTGAGTTTATTGTAACACGCCCATGAGTTTCCTTAACTTGCACGGCTTGAAGCGCATTTTTTGCCGCGACAGCGTAGTCCTCGGCCACTTCTAGAAAAAGAAACTCATCCTCTTTCAATTCTGTCCAAGAAAGTGCCGATTGGTAGATTTGGTAAACATACCCTCGAAGTGAATCGATAGCCTCTCGCGCTGTATCCCCGACAGGAGTCTCTTCTGGCGACATTATTTTCTCAACTCGATCATTGGTACCTTATAGATTGCATCACCATAGCTGTGGGCACAATCACCTGTCGTCTATTGAAGCGAGAATTTAGCTCGAATGGAAGCCCGCTATCTCTCTCCAATTAAACTGGAGTTTGACGGCGCAGCGAACGACCGAATACTGTTCTCTGTGATAGTGATGCCAAGGGTCGCGATCCCCAGAATGGACGTCCGCTTTGGGTCGATACCGGACAGCATGACCTGTAGCCGCTCTCGCGAAACTCGATAACAGCGAAGGTATCGTCAGGCAGTGTCCACCGGCCATAACCTGCACTAGACGGTCAAACGGCTGAACCCTAATACTACTCTCGGTGGCTTCCCTATCCATATGGGCTGTCCCTGCGCGTACGGATGTGTCGTTATGTGTCTTTGCGTTTCAGCCTAGCACCGAAGCATGAGTTGTCCCATGGCAGGAATCAACGCAGCCCTACGAAAGGATCAGCTTTACAGCACAGGAAACCTCACCTCCTCCACCCTCGCCCGAAAGAAAGGAAAGTACGCCTCTGTACCGAAGTGATTGCCTCCGTCGACCCGGGTGGGCAGGGTGAAGCCTTCGAAGTTTTGGAAGTCGTCCAGGTAGCCGCCGAAGGGCTGGAGCCGCCACTCCTTCTCGGGGTTGGCGTTGCTCCAGCGCTGGAACTTCACCCAGCGCGGTTGGCCGTTCTCGGCCACGGCGATTTCTATCGCTTGCTCCAGGGTGCCGTGGGTGATGATCGCGCGCGCCAGGTTGGGCTCGCCGGCTTCTTCCCAGTGCACTCCGTGCTGGGGCAGCAGCGCTGCCGGGGCCCAGAAGGCGGCTTCCGCCACGGCTCGGCCGAACGAGGCGCGCAGGTGGTTGTCGTCACCCCCGGCCCTGGCAACAGGTAGAGTGCCGTTGAGCCAGAAGCGCGTCCAGGAGCGGCCGTTCGCCATGCCGTCCGAACCGCTCATCTGCATCAGGCCGGCGCCGGCCCGTTCGAGGTGCCAGATGAAGCCATGCGGCGGGGCGAGGATCTGGCGAGCCTGCATGGGGCGATAGCCGGGCGCTCCCTTGGTGCCCAGGCCGATCTCGCCGCTCATGCGGATCTCGCTGACCACGTGAAGCGGCGTGCCTGGGGCGATGGTGTAGAGGAAGTAGCGCCGGGCCGCCTCGGGCAGGGCTTCCACCATGGCGGGATCGAATTCTTCGACGGTACTGGGCGCCTGGGATTGCAGCCAGGCCCAGGCCTTGTCCCTCGCGCGGGTATCGGCCAGGCGCCACGCCTGCATGGCCAATGCCGCTACCAGCAGCAGACCCACCGCCGTTGCCAGGTACGCCATCCGGTCTCTCCTGCGCTCAGCTCTTGTTCTCAGCTCTTGTTCTCTTCTCGTTCCGCTCTGCCCTACTCTGTGCCCTTCTTGTGCGGGGCACTGATCACTCAACGGGCGGATTCGGGATACTTGGGCAGCTCATCGGCGAGCTCGAACCACTCTGCCTTGGACGAGACCCAGGCGTGGTAGCGCTTGCTGGGTGTTACCGGCGTATCCAGGGTGCCCAGCCTCAGGCGTTTGACCTCGGGCCGGTCGTCGCGGGCGCTGTAAAGCGGACTGCCGCACTCGGCGCAGAATACCCGTGCCTTGTTCGGCGTGGCGCGGTACTCCTTGAGGTATTCCGCGCCCTGGGTGATGCGAAAGTCGGCCGAGCGAATGGCGCCACGGCGGCAAAGGCCGAGCCCTGGGCCTTCCGGCACTGCTGGCAGTGGCACATGGAGACTTCATCGATCTCGCCGCGGTACTCATATGTCACTTTCCCGCACAGGCAGCTTCCCTGGTGCATCGGCGTCTCTCCCCGGTGGCTTTCACTTACGATACCCCTTTCGTTACTCGATGGCTGAAACCGGCGTCAAACGCGACCGGGAGATGCTAGGGTTCGAGGGAACCCTACCCAATGGCGCAGCGACCATGCCCCACGTCGATATCACCGTGATCTCCGATGCCATCTGCCCCTGGTGCTTCATCGGCAAACGCCACCTCGACCTCGCCTTGGCCGAACTGCCCGAGGACATCAGCATATCGGTGGCCTGGCACCCCTTCGAGCTCAACCCCGACATGCCCACCGAGGGCCTGTCGCGGCGTGACTACCGCACCGCCAAGTTCGGCTCCTGGGAGCGCTCCCGGGCGCTTGATGCCCAGGTGGAGGCCGCTGCCGCCCAGGCCGGTATCGAGATCCACCACGAACGCATGACGCGAACTCCCAATACCTTCGATGCCCACCGGGTGATCTGGCTCGCCGGGGAGCATGGCGTTCAGACAACCGTGGTCGCAGCGCTCTTCCACAGCTACTTCGTCGAGGGTGAGGATATCGGTGACGGTGCGGTACTGGCCAAGGCAGCCCGAGACGGCGGGCTGGAGGATATCGACATATCTGCCTTTCTCGCCAGCGACCAGGGTAGAGCCGAGGTCAGAGCCGGCCTCGACGAGGCGAGGCGCCTGGGCGTGAGCGGTGTGCCCACTTTCATCATCAATAACGCAATCGGCCTGTCGGGTGCCCAACCGCCCGAGACACTGCGCCAGGCGATTCTCGAGTCGAGCGGTAGCGGTCGAGCGCCAGACTGAACCGCCTCTACCTGCTTGCCACCTATCGGCGTCGGTGTCATCGTCGTTGGTGATCATCAGCCGCCTGAATCACAAGGAGCTTATCGTGTTCATCGCCATGAACCGTTTTCGGGTCAACCCCGAGAGAGTGGAAGAGTTCGAGCAGATCTGGCTGGAGCGTGAGACCCACCTGCAGGGTCTGCCCGGTTTCGTCGAGTTCCACATGCTGCGCGGCCCCGAGAAGGAGGACCACGTGCTCTACGCCTCGCACACCATCTGGCGCTCGCGCGAGGACTTCGAGGCCTGGACCCACTCCGAGGCGTTCCGCAAGGCCCACGCCAACGCTGGGCAGAGCAAGCGCGAGGGGCTCTACCTGGGTCCTCCGAACTTCGAGGGCTTCGAGGTCATCCAGACGGTTGGCAACGATGGCGATGCCTGAGGCCATGCAGCGTATGAGGACCGGCGCATGAGCGCGGCACGGCGCACGCCGCCGCTGACGCGCCTGGGCGGCCATGACGTGCTGTTCGCGATGGCCGCGGAGGCCGAATACGGGCCGCATCTCAGGCAGCGCTTCACTCCGATCATGACCGGCGTCGGCCCGGTGGAGGCGGCGGTGGAGCTCACCGCTTCCCTGGCCGCCCTCGCCCGTGAAGAGCGCCTGCCGAATCTGGTGGTGTCACTGGGCTCGGCGGGCAGCCGGACGCTCGAGCAGACCGAGATCTACCAGGCGACCTCGGTCGCCTACCGCGACATGGACGCCTCGCCGTTGGGCTTCGAGAAAGGCACCACGCCCTTTCTCGACCTGCCCGCCATCGTTCCCCTATCGCTGCGTATTCCCGGCATACGTGAGGCCACGCTTTCCACCGGCGCAAATATCGTCTCGGGCGAGGCCTATGCCGCCATCGCCGCCGATATGGTGGACATGGAGAGCTACGCCTGTCTGCGCGCCTGCACCCGCTTCGAGGTGCCGCTGATCGTGCTGCGCGGCATCTCCGACGGCAAGGCGGAGCTGCACCACGTGAATGACTGGACGGAGTACCTGCACGTCATCGACGAGAAGCTGGCCACCGCCGTGGACCGCCTCGCCGAGGCGCTTGCCGAGGGGCTGTTGAAACGATGACGGTGCGCTGGCTATCCCTTGCCTTCAACCAGTGAAGTCGCGGCCGGCATGTATCGCCGGGTGGTTGCCCAGAACGTGAGTGCGACCAGGCTGACCGACGCCCCCAGGACACAGACACCCTGCCAGCCGGCATGGGCGTAGGTGGCTGTCGTGCTGATCGCTCCCGCCCCGCTGCCGACTGCATAGAACAGCATGTAGAGGCCGATCAAGCGGCTGTGCGCCTCCGGCCGGGTGCGCAGGATCATGCTTTGGTTGGTCACGTGCAGCGCCTGTCCGCCGAGGTCCAGCAACACGATCCCGATCACCAGCGCCCAAAGCGACCACTCCATCAGCGACAAGGGCCACCAGGCCAGCAGCAGCAGTACCAGGGCAGCTGCGCTGCTGCGTTGCCCCAGCCCTCGGTCTTCCCATTGTCCGGCACGCGCGGCGGCCAGCGACCCGACCACGCCGACCAACCCAAAGGCGCCGGTCACGGTATGCGAAAACTCGTAGGGCGGCGCGCTCAACGGCAGCACCAGTGCACTCCAGAAGATGTTGAAGGCAGCGAACATCAGCAGCGCGAGCACGCCGCGGATTTGCAGTGCCCGTTCTTCTTTTAGCAGTTCCAGCATCGAAGCGATCAGGCTCGCATAGCGCATGTTGCCCGGTGCGGCAGCAAGCGCCGGCAGCCGTCGCCACAGCGGTACCGCGAGTGCCAGCATCAACGCGGCGGCACACAGGTACACGCTTCGCCAGCCGGCCAGGTCGCTGACGCCGCCCGCGAACACGCGAGCCAGCAGCAGGCCGATGAACACGCCGCCTTGTGCCGCACCGACCACGCGGCCCTGCTCGTGGGGCGCGGCGGCACTGGCGGCATAGGCAATCAGACCTTGCGTCATCGCCGTACCCAGTAGACCGACAGCCAGCATGCCAGCCAACAGCACCCAGGCGGCTTGGGCCAGCCCTACCACGCCCAACGCGGCAGCCAGCGCCAGCAGTTGCCCGGTCATGAGACGGCGACGTTCCACAAGATCCCCCAGCGGCACGAGGAATAGCAAAGCCAAGGCACAGCCAACCTGGGTAGCCGTGATCACGCCGCCGACGGCCGCATGGCTGATACGGAATTGCACGGCCAGGGCGTCCAGCAAGGGCTGCGCGTAATAGACGTTGGCAACGCTCAAGCCACTGGCCACCGAGAACAGCCATACCAAGCCACCGGCCATGCCCGCATGGGGCGAGACGGTGCTGTCGTGGCACGGCGATGCCGTCGGGAGATGGGTAGCCTTCATGATCCTCAGCCTCATATCGGTTTCAAAATGAAACTCATTGAATGCTGGATCATGCAGTTTTAAAATGCAACCACTAGACCCTTAGGCGAACCCGAAAGGGAGGTCCCATGCCTCGCCGCAAGTCCTCGAGTGACGATCCCTGTCCAGTGGCGCGCTCCGTCGACGTGATCGGCGATCGTTGGTCGCTACTCATCGTGCGGGATGCGTTTGACGGGGTGCGTCGCTTCGGAGACTTCCAGCGCAGCCTGGGGGTCGCGCGCAATATTCTCTCCGACCGCCTGCATCAGCTTGTCGAAGCGGGCATTCTGGCAACCCGGCCAGCATCGGACGGCACGGCGTACAAGGAGTACGTGCTGACCGAGCAGGGAGAAAGGCTGTTTCCCGTGGTGGTGGCGTTGCGCCAATGGGGGGAGCACCACCTGTTCGCGCAGGGTGAGCCGCACTCGCGCTTGGTCGACAGGAAGACGGGCAAGCCCATTCCCTTCATGGCCCCCAGGGCCGACAACGGCGACGAGCTGGCACCCGGCGAGGCCGAGGTGCGGAAACTGACGTAGCCACACGGCTATCGTCGACTGGCCCGGCCATGGCCTGAGAGGCAGGCATTCAGGGTCGGGCAGTTCCCATCGAGTCGTTTAGGCTGGCGCCCCGATCAGGTACGGCTCTAGCCAGCGCTTGAGCTGCGAGCCCTGCATCAGCCCGGCCTGCCGGGCGATCTCACGCCCCTGCTTGAACACGATCAGCATAGGAATGCTGCGGATGCCGAAGCGCCCGGCCAGGGCCTGTTCCGCCTCGGTGTCGAGCTTGGCGAAGCGGATGCGCGGCTCCAGCTCGGCGGCAGTCTGGGCGAAGATCGGCGCCATCATCTTGCAGGGGCCGCACCAGCCGGCCCAGAAGTCGACCACCACCGGCAGCTCGCTGCGCTCGATCAGCGCGGCGAAGTTGACGCCGGTGAGTTCCAGGGGTGTCCCGGTGAACATTGGCTGCTTGCACTTGCCGCAGCGCGAGGCAGCGAGGCGCGCCGTGGCGACGCGGTTGATGGCCAGGCAGTGTGGGCAGGCCAGGTGCAGGGAATCGGACATGGAAAGGGCTCCAAATGGGTGACATTGACGAGAATATGGTGTCACCCGGGTAGTTTCTCCAGTCAGAATTAGGTCGGAAGACCGCAGATATGTCAGGCCAAGGTTCTAGTGAGCTGGAGCCTCAACGTTCGAAGCCGAAGAGTTCCGCTGGATTGTCGACCAAGATCTTTTGTCGTTCCGCGTCATCGGGTGCGTAGCGATAGAGTAGCTCGAGCAATTCAGCATCGTTGGGCGGCGGTGACTTGGAAAGCGGATGCGGCCAATCACTGGCCCACACCACACGATCAGGGGCGGCATCGATATAGGCCCGCGCGATCGGCAGGACGTCATCCCAGGGATACCCTTGAGTGGAAATCTTCTCGCCCAACGAGAGCATCACCCAGAAATTGCCCTTCTTGAGCAGCTCTATGGTCTTCTGAACATTGGGGTCGGCCACACCCAGGTCGGCATCGGCCCGCCCCAAGTGATCGATGAGCACTGGAGTATCTATGTTTTCGTAGAGTTCGACGCTTTCCAGGATGCCATTTTTCTCCGGCTGGATTTTCATGTACCAGCCCATTTCTCGAAGGCGATCTGCGGCGAGCCGGAACTCCTTCGGCGACAGGCCGACGCCCAATTCCTTGCGAAAGGTGAACCGCGCGCCGCGCACACCCGCGTTGTGCAGCGCTTCGATGTACGCCTCCTCGCGTTCCTTGAGCACGATGGCATTGGCGCAGCCACGATAGTTGGGGCCGGCCTGCTCAAGGGCATCCAGAATGACGCTGTGGTCGGCGCCGTAGGTGGTGGCTTGAACGATAACCCCGCGTTCGATACCCAGGGCACGGTGCATCTTGAGCGCCGCCCCAATAGTTGCTGACGGCATGTTGAACGGTGCTTCCGGACGCGGCGGATAGACGTCCGTAGGACCGAACACATGGAACTGGGCGTCGCAGCTGTTCATCGGCGGCGCCTGCTGGGCCGCGCGAGGTTCCGGGTTGAAAGGGTAGTACTCGGGCATGGTGGCTCCTGCCGTTATCGAGGCAATTGATCGCATCGGGTGCGACCAGGGCTGCGTACATCAGAGTGCGCCCGGCTGGCCGATCACCGCGAGCACGTCACACTGAATCAGAAACTTCGACTCGACCGGGTTCTGGATGGCGTGCCGTGCCGGCCTGGAGTCTGGGTCCGGGAACATCTTCAGCCATTCGGCATTCAAGGCGTCGCGCTGCGAGCGGTCCTGAAGCCAGACCGTCATCTTCAGAATGTCCTCCGTGCTGCCACCGGCGGCTTCGACGATGTTGCGTACATGACGGAACATGTAGGCGCACTGGGTTGCCAGGTCGGCACCCAGCTCCCCGGTTTCAGGATCGGTGCCGTTGATCACGCCGCTGGCCAGCAGGCCACCGATCCGGCTCGCGGCCGGAATCGGGTTGGCGTGCTGAAAACCGGTGCTGTGGACGCTTTTACGTCGTGACATGCAGGGCTTCCTCTATCTAGAGCTGGATATCAGCGCTGCGGATCAGGGAAGCCCAGCGGTCGTACTGCTCATCAAGGAAAGCCTTGAATTCGTCGACGTCCATGGATCGAGCATCGGCGCCGGCGTTATCGAACCTGGTTGCTACCTCCGGGTCGCTGAGGATCGTCTCCAGGGCCGCATTGAGTTTCCCTACGATTTCCTCAGGCATACCCGCCGGACCGAACAGTCCGGTAAAGGTTTCCGTTACCGCTTCGGAATAGCCCAGTTCCTCAAGGGTGGGGACATCCGGCAGGGAAGGCAGGCGCTCAGGGGAGGAAACGGCCAACGCATGCAGCTTGCCGCTGGTAATGTACTGCTTGGCTACGGTGTACTGGTCGAAGTTGAAATCCACCCGGCCGCCAAGCAGGTCAGTAGTGGCCGGGGCGTTGCCCTTGTAGTGCACCGTGAGCCACTCGGTCTCCAGCTCACGCTGGAGCATTTCGCTGATGAGGTGGTTCTGGGTGCCCGCGCCGGGGGAAGCCATGGTCAGCTCGCCAGGCTGTGCCTTGGCTCGTTCGAACAGCTCCTCGGCGCTCGTCAAACCCAGCTCTGGATGTACCTGCAGCACGAGGGGCACGAAGGAGATGGGGCCAATGGGCGTAAAGTCGTCCCGCCAGAAATAGTTCTCCTGGCGGAACAGCAGCGGACTGAATAACACCGGACCGTTGGGAGCGACGAATAGCGTGTAGCCGTCGTTATCAGAATTGACGACATGATTCGCAGCAATCATGCCGCCAGCACCGGGGCGATTCTCTACCACGAATGGCTGGCCAAACTCCGCCTCCAGGCCCTCGGCGACGATGCGAGCAGCAAAATCGACGTTACCGCCCGGCGGATAAGGCACGATCAGGTGTACCGGCTTCTCCGGCCAGGATGCCTGGACTCCGCTGGCCAAGCTTAATAAAAACAAGAGCAAAGTCGCTGTCTTGAGCAGGCGCATTTTTGTTCTCCTAAATTGACGACTCTTATGTCATTCGTTCGACTTCGGGCGGGCGAGCCACCTCGAAGCATCAGGATTACTTTCCTTAATCTCTTGCTGCGCCTTCAACCCTGACGGCTCGATAAAGTCCACCTGACGGACTTGCCTGGCCACGCATTGCGAGTACCGCCTACCCACCCCTTACCAAATGGATGGCCCACAGCGAGTTGAGAAAAGCCTTATCCAAGCCCACACCTCTACGAGAGTCCACAATGTGGACTTATCTGTCAGCGCTTCGTTGACCGTTCGCAAGCAGTGCGATTAGCTTCCAGGCATCCCTTTTCGATCGGCTACGTGAAGAACTGCTAATGTAAATAGATACCAGCCTTCTCTCGCCACAGGAATGCTATCGCTTGATCAGCGGCATCGTGGTGCCCAGGCCGATTGCCTGGATCACCAGTCAATCCCAGCAGGGCGTAGTCAATCTGGCACCGTTCAGCTGCTTCACTTTCGTCTCCAACAGCCCGCTGCTGGTAGGCGTGAACATCGGTCGCAAAGCCGGCCTCGAAAAGGACACGGCACGCAACATCCGCGCGCTGGATGAGTTCGTGATCAATATCGCTGACTGGTCAATGGTGGAAGCCGTACATGCCAGCGCGGTGGAATACGATGCTCATGAAAGCGAGGTGGAAAGCCTGGGACTGACGGTACTTCCGTCGGAAACCGTCGCCCCGCCGCGCCTGGAAATGGTGCCGATCAGCCTGGAGTGCCGCTTGCACAGCGTCACCGCTTACGGCGATACAGGCGCCGAGTTCTTCGTTGGCCAGGTCTGCCAAGTCCATGTTCAGGACAGGCTCTACCAAGACGGTCGCATCGATACCCTCGCCTTGCAGCCTGTGTGTCGCATCGCTGGCGCCAACTACGCCACCCTGGGGGAGGTTCGTCAGCTCAAGCCGGTGGCACAGACACCCAAGACCATCATCGAGGCCCGACAATGAGCCATGACGACGGCACCCTTCCGCCTGAAGTCCACTCGGATATTCACTCCGACGACATGGCCGAGGGCGGCAAGACCTTGGGCGCGCGCAGCATCCGGCGAGCATTGGCGATTCTTCGGATACTCGCTACCGGCCAGGAGCATGGCGTACGCATCACCGATATCGTCCGCGAAACCGGCCTCAACCGGCCCACGGTGCATCGCATCCTGCGCACCCTGATCGAGGAAGGGGCAGTGGAACAGGATCCGAACACGCGGCGCTACATGGTCGGCCCGGAGCTCTCCCTACTGGGAATGTCGCGAGCCGCCCGGGTGCCGGTGAAGTCGGTGGCCGAACCCTACCTGCGCCACATTGCGGAGCAGTGTGGTGACAGCGTTTTCCTGACCATCCGCAGTGGGTTCGATTCCATCTGTGTCGACCGCAAGACGGGAAGTTATCCGGTCAAGGTGCTGTCCATCGAGGTGGGAGCACGCCGGCCTCTCGGCGTAAGCGTCTCCGGCCTGGTGCTGCTGGCCTTCGCCGACCCGGACGATAGCGAAGAAGTCATCCTGGGGAACGAGCAGCGTCTCGCCAGCCATGGCCTGGACCTGAGCGAGGTGCGTCGGCGCATTAACGAAACCCGTTCTCTGGGATATGCCTACAGCAAGGTGGGCGTCGTGCCCGGCACACGAGCACTGGCACTGCCGGTATTCGATGCCAACCAACAGCTGGTGGCTTCGGTGGCGGTATCCGCCTTGGCCGACCGCCTCAGCCCGGAGCGGCTCGCCAGCCTGATACCGCTGATCCGCCACCAGGCCGAATTGATCGCCAAAAGGCTTGGTGAAGTTCAGGCCCGCCGCCACTAGGCCCATGCTTAAGGAGAGACTATGACATCCGATATCTTGCGCCCGGGTGGGGCCTTACTGAGCGGCTCCGTCTACGGCTGCTTGCTCAACGTCCAGGAAGAACTGGATCGGCTTGGCGATGCCATCTACGAAGCACCTTATCATGGAGTGCCTACCGGCCCCGTGCTGTACGTGAAGACTCCCAACACCCAGATCGCCGCCGGCCAGCCGGTACCGATCCCCGACGATGTGGATCAGGTGCGAGTGGGCGCGGCCCTGGGCATCGTGATCAAGACGACCCTGACCCGTGCCAATGCGGCGCAGGCCCTTGAGGCGATCGCCGGCTACACGCTGGTGAACGACATCACCGTGCCCCACGACAGCCTGTTTCGGCAGCCACTCAAGCATAAGTGCCGTGATGGGTTCTGCCCTATCGGTCCCCGGCTGGTGAGCGCTTCCGACCTGCCGGACCCAGCCACCTTCATCGTTCGCACCTATGTGAATGGCGTGTGCAGGCATGAGTTTCGTCTCGATCAACTGGTACGGCCGGTGCCTACGCTGCTCGCCGAGATTTCCGATTTTACCAGCCTTTATCCCGGCGACCTGATTCTAGCCGGCGTCTCCCCGAGTGCGCCGCTGGCCGGCGTCGGCGATGTCGTAGCGATTGAAATCGACGGCTTGGGCCGTCTGGAGAGCCCTCTGGTACGCGAAGGGGAGCAAGCCGCATGAAGCACGCACGGATCGCCTATGAAGGCCGCGTCCAGCAGGCCTGGGAAGACAGCGGCATGGTACGCCTGGCGGATGGCCGGCGCGTGGCGGAAACCGAGGTGGTGTGGCTGCCGCCGGTGACACCGGGCACGATTTTGGCGCTGGGCTTGAACTACGCGGACCATGCCGCGGAAATCGCCTCCCAGGCACCGGATGAGCCCATGGTCTTCCTCAAGGGCGCCAACACCCTGGTGGGCCATCGCGCCTTCACGCCACGCCCGGACGATGCCAGCAACATGCATTACGAGTGCGAACTGGCAATCGTGGTGGGCAGGCCGGCACGCAACGTGACCAAGGCCGACGCCTACGCTTACATCGCCGGCTACACGGTGGCCAACGACTACGCGGTACGCAACTATCTGGAAGGCTTCTATCGGCCCAACTTCCGGATCAAGAGCCGCGACAATTGCACTCCCATCGGCCCATGGCTGGTAGACGCCGCGGATATTCCCGACCCCATGGACCTGAGCCTGACCACCCGCGTCAATGGGGTCACTACTCAGGAAGGTACTACCAGGGACATGCTCTTCGACGTGCCCTTCCTGATCGAGTACTTCAGCAGCTTCATGACCTTGCAGCCCGGCGACCTGATCCTCACCGGCACTCCCAAAGGCACCGTCAACGTGATGCCTGGCGACGAGGTGGTCACTGAGATCGAGAGCATCGGCGCCCTATACAACACGATAATCGCGAGGAGACCGTGATGCTCAGCGACGACGCCATCCGCACTGCGGCCGAACGGCTCGACCGCGCCGAGAACGAACGCACCCAGATCGATCACCTGACCCTACAGTATCCGGAACTGGGCTTCGAAGACGCTTACGCCATCCAGCGCTCCTGGGTCGATATTAAGGTAGCACGCGGCCAGCGCGTGATGGGTCACAAGATCGGCCTCACCTCCCGGGCAATGCAGTTGTCCGCACGCATCGACGAACCGGACTATGGCGTACTGCTCGACGACATGTTCTTCGAGGATAACGTCGAGATCCCTGTAGAGCGGTTCATCGTGCCGCGCCTGGAAGTCGAGTTGGCGTTCGTACTCGCGCGGGACCTGACTGGCCCCGACTGCACCGTACTGGACGTGATGCGCGCGACCGAATACGTGATACCGGCGCTCGAAATCATCGATGCCCGTGTGCGTCAGGTGGATCCGGCCTCCGGTGCACCGCGCAAAGTGTTCGACACCATTTCCGACAATGCCGCCAACGCCGGCGTGGTGCTGGGCGGCCGCCCCATCCGCCCGTTCGACATCGACCTGCGCTGGAGCGCAGCGGTGTGCAGCCGCAACGGTCTGGTAGAGGAAACCGGGGTGGCCGCCGGTGTACTCGGCCACCCCGCCAAGGGCATCGCCTGGCTGGCCAACAAGCTGGCCCCCTACGACGTCACTCTGAAGGCCGGGGAAATCGTGCTGGCCGGTTCCTTTACCCGCCCGGTGGCGGCATCCGCCGGCGACACCTTCCACGTGGACTACGGCCCGCTGGGAGCTATCGGCCTGCGCTTCGTCTAGAGGAGGCGTCATGAAACTTCCGATGAACGGTTTCAAGCAAGCCCTTGCAGAGGGTCGACCTCAAATCGGTTTGTGGTGCGCCCTGGCGGACGCCTACGGCGCCGAAATCGCCGCCTCCGCCGGCTTCGACTGGCTGCTGATCGATGGCGAGCACGGCCCCAACGACGTACGTTCGATCCTGGCGCAGCTGCAGGCGGTGGCTCCCTACGCCACCCATCCGGTGGTGCGGCCGATAAACGGCGATGCCGACACCCTCAAGCCGTTACTCGACATCGGCGTACAGACGCTACTGGTGCCGATGGTGGAAAGCCGCGAACAGGCACGTTGTATCGTCGAGGCCACCCGCTACCCACCGCATGGGCGTCGCGGCGTGGGCGCCGGCCTGGCGCGGGCGTCGCGCTGGGGGCGAGTGCCGGACTACATTCACTGCTGTCATGAGGAATTGTGCCTTCTGCTGCAGGTGGAAAGCCGTGCAGGGCTCGACAACCTGGAAGAGATTGCGACGGTGGAAGGCGTTGACGGAATCTTTATCGGTGCCGCCGATCTGGCTGCGGACATGGGGTATCTCGGCCAGGCCGGCCATGCGGCGGTGAACGCAGCGTTACTGGACGCTTTCAAGCGTATCCGGGCGACAGGCAAGCCCGCCGGTGCGCTCACCGTCAACGAGGAGCTGGCCCGCGAGCATCTCGCCGCCGGCTGTCGGTTCCTGGCCGTGGGGGCCGATACCGCCCTGCTGGCCCGCGCTACGGACACGCTGCTGCGCCGCTTCAAGGACCCGGATTCATTGTCGCCATCCATGGCAGGCGCTGACTGACGCCATTCTCACAAGCTCTAGGTGCGCATCCGAGAGGAGAACAATAAATGACACGTCCCATTAACGGCTTACAGCTCGGCGCCGCGTTGCTGCTGGGTCTGCTGGGGCTCTACATCATCTGGCAGGGAAGCAGCTACGATATCGGCTCGCTGCGCCGCATGGGGCCGGGGTTCTTTCCGATAATGGTCGGATCAGTACTGTTATTGTTCTCCGTCCTCTTGGCAGCGGAGCAGTGGCGTACGGAAAAAGAACAGGATTTCTGGATTCCCCGCCCAATTCTCATGATTTCTGCCGGTTTTGTGGCATTCGCTGCGTTACTGGAGCGCACCGGCCTAGTGCCCGCCACCCTGGCTCTGGTCATGCTGGTGTCTCTCTCCGAAAAACCGGTGCGTCCGTTGGCGGCAATCGCTACCGCGGTGTGCCTGAGCGTACTCGGCGTTTCGGTCTTCATATACGGCCTCGGTATTCCGGTCGCCGCGATTCGATGGTGAGCTGATGGATATCTTCCAGAATCTGGCGCTCGGCGCCGAGATCGCGTTCTCCTTGGAAGGCCTGCTGTTCTGCTTCGTAGGCGTTCTGGTCGGCACCTTCGTGGGCGTGCTGCCGGGCATCGGGCCATTGGCGGCAATTTCCCTGGCATTGCCGATGACCTACTACCTCTCTCCGCCAGTCGCACTGATCATGCTCGCCGGGATCTTCTACGGCGCCCAGTATGGCGGCTCGATCGCTGCGATCCTGCTCAACCTTCCGGGCACCGCCTCGGCGGCGGTGACCTGCCTCGATGGCAACCAGCTCACCAAGCAGGGACGTGCCGGTGTGGCGCTGTTCACGGCCGCCATCGCCTCCTTCATCGGCGGCATCGTCGCTATCTTCATGGTGCTTGGTTTCACGCCGGTGATTGCTTCATTCGCCATGGGTTTTGGTCCCGTGGATTACTTCTCGATCATGCTGCTGGGTCTGGTAGCCGCATCCACCCTGTCGGTAGGGTCGCCGCTCAAGGGGATGGCCATGGTGATCGTAGGCATCGCGCTGGGGCTGGTGGGTACCGACGAGACATCTGGCGCCTTGCGCTTCACTTTCGGCGCCCTGGCCCTGGCCGACGGCATCAGTCTGGTGGCGCTGGCAATGGGCCTGTTCGGCGTTGGCGAGATTCTCGCCAACCTGGGACAGGAGAGTCATACGCCGCCAAAGGCCAGCGGCCTGACGTTCAAGTCCATGATGCCCAAGCCGGCGGAATGGCACGGACTTTTGAAAACCATGCTGCGTAGCTCCGGCATCGGCACCTTCGTCGGTGCCTTGCCCGGTTCCGGCCCGGCGATCGCCGCCTTCATGTCCTACGCGGCGGAGAAAAAGCTGGCGAAAAATCCGGAAAAACTCGGCCAGGGTGAACTGCGCGGCGTGGCCGCGCCGGAATCCGCTAATAATGCGGCGGTACAGGCGGCATTCATTCCCACCCTGAGCCTGGGTATTCCCGGTGACGCCGTCATGGCGGTACTACTCGGTGCGATGATTCTCCACGGCATTACTCCCGGGCCAATGCTGATAACCAGCAATCCGGAAATGTTCTGGGGTCTGGTGGTCAGTTTTGGCGTCGGCAACATCATGCTGCTGATACTCAATGTGCCATTGATCCGCCTCTGGGTGCGCATGCTGTCGATTCCCTACCACATGCTGTACCCCGCGATGCTGTTTTTCATCTGCATCGGTGTGTATTCGGTGCGATCCAGTGTGTTCGATATCTACACGGCACTCTTCTTCGGCGTGATCGGCTACTTCCTTATCCGTCTTCGCTATCCAGCCGCACCACTGCTACTCGGCTTCATTCTCGGCCCTATGATGGAAGTGCATTTCCGACGTGCCCTGTTGATGTCGCGTGGGGATTACATGACGTTCTTCGAGAGCGTACCAAGCACCGCTTTTCTCATTCTCAGCATGCTGTTCCTCTTGCTGCCGATCTGGACCATGTTGCGTAAACGTAGCGCTCGTGTAAGGAGGTCGCGTGAGGCAGATCGGTCCTTCTAGGGAGTAGGGAGAAATCGTGCCTAGCCGAATGGTAGACGGTTCAGGCATGCCATCCTATGCGCTGGCGGTGGTGACGAGCACCGACTCCACCGGCCGGCGCAGCGAGCGCGGCATCGCTTTGCCCCGGCCGAACCGCACCACCAGGTCGGGGCGGCCGCCGACGATCCCCAGCGCATCGGCAAACGCCGGGCGCACGCTCGCTTCCTCGACCGGCTGGTTGATAAAGGCGTTGCAGATACCGAGCGTCGTCGCCTGCAGGGCGAAGCGTTGGTAGCAGCGCCCGGCTTCGACCCAGTGCGCCTGGTCGTCGGCTTGTGAGATGAACACGGCAATGCCGGCGGAGCTGCGCACCTGACGGGCGACCTTGGCGTTCTCGGCGCCTTGCCGCAGCAGCGCACGGAACAGCCAGCGGCCTAGCCAGCGCGGGGTCGGTGGGCTCCCCATCGAGCGGGCGAAGAGCCCATCCCCGGCCGTGATCGCCTCTTGGTCCCCGAAGCGGATCCAGGTCTCGAGTTCCTGCCGAAACGCCCGGTTGCCGATCTGTCGGCCGTTGGCAAGCAGCACGTATTCCAGCACGTTCTCGATGGCTTTCTTCTCGGTCAGCAGGCTGATCGAGACCCCCTGCCCGGTTCCCGCAGCCTGGAGCAGGTAGAGTTGCTCGTCGGCGATGGGCGAGCCGTCATAGTCGGTGCGTGAGCACTGGCGGGCCGGAATGGCATCGAATAGTGGGGAAACCTCGGGCTGGCAGGGCGCCAGCGTGACGCGCACCTCCCCGGCCCCTTCGGCATGGAAGCTGACCTCGCCCTGCATGCCGAGCGCCCGCGCCGCCAGGCTCAGGTTCTCGGCGGCGCATCCCAGCGAGACGTAGAGGTGGTGGTCATCCGGATCGACGACCGGGGTGCGCCGGGTGAGATCCGGCAAGATGGATATGGCATCCTCGGCGATGCGAAAGCGCCAGCACTGGGTGTTGTGGCCGGAGGGGGCCAGGGTGGCATAGCGAATGAGCTCCTTCACCCTGGCGGCCTGGTCGGGCAGCTGCCCGTCGCCATGGCGCCAGAGGTTCTTCACCACCTGCTCGTAGTTCATCGCCTGCCCCATCCCGTCGTCGCCCCCTGCTGACTTCAGTTTAGCGCCAACATTGCTCGCGAGCGCAGGTGACACGCCATGTTCGATGTACTGCCTTGCCAGGTCATTTGCCGGGGTGGCTCCGGGTTACTAGGCTGATCTCGTCATGTTCGGCATTGCCGGATGACGCCTATTCGCCGCACCGTTTTCGACAGGAGGTTGAAGCCATGTCCAGCCCTGAGCACAAGCAGAAGATATGGAAGATGATCAAGGAGATACAGGTCGGCATGCTGGTCACACTGGATGGCGACATGCCCCGCGCCCGGCCGATGCATCTGGTGCAGGACGAGTACGACGGCACGCTGTGGTTCTTCACCCGGCGCAGTGCCGAGAAGGTTTCCGAGACCAATCGCGACCACGACGTCTGCCTCAGCTTTTCCGACCAGGAAGAGGGGGTATACGTCTCGCTCTCGGGCAAGGCCAACCTGACCGCCGACCGCAGGCTGATCGAGAAGTACTGGAATCCGTTCGTCGCGGCCTGGTTTCCCGACGGCAAGGACGATCCTGATCTTGCGCTGCTGGAGGTCAAGGTGACCATGGGCGAGCACTGGAAGGCCAAGGAGAGCAAAGTGTTCCAGCTCTATGAGTTCGCCAAGGCCAATGTCAAGAAGGATGCCACGCCGAACTTGGGCGAGAACGAGAAATTCGGCGGCTGACGTCGTGCGCGGGCAGCCCTTGCAAGGCCCTTGCCGCGCGGCTTCGCCATGGCTCCGCAGAGGTGTGCGGGTGAGCGGAGACTTACATTTTTTCCGTTGAGCCCGCCGCCTTGCCTCAGGCAGGATGAAGGTAGAAAAGCAGGTTGGTAGACAAGCAACGGCATACCGCTGGAGGAGCCACATGCAACCGCTGAGCTATTACTACTACAACGTGCTGGAAGGTCTCGAAAAGCCGTGCGACGTGCCGTCATCCCAGCTGCAGGAGGGCTACGACATCCTGTATCGACATGGCGGGCGCATCGAAATGGACCTGATGCGCAAGGCCGAGGATAGCAATGCCCAGGGCGCGCCCTACCACTGGTACGAGGCCCTCGATGAAGAGCAGCGGGCGAAACTGCACAAGGCCCTGGACGACGAGAACCCCGCCAAGATTCTCAAGATCATTCAGCGCAACGGCTATGCTGGCGTGCTCTACCATCATGCCTGGCATAACTTCCGGGAGCCGGGAGCGGCCTGAACCGCTATCGAAAATCCCAGCATGTCGGGTAGGTGATACCGACTGCTAGATAAGTCATCCGTAACGTACAGGGCCGCTTTCCCAGGGAAGCGGCCTTTTTGTTGCCCAGGTCAAGGCGTGACGGTTTGACACCGTCGCCGCTCTGTATTTAACTGCTCTCAAGTTTATATAGATCGGTCTATATAGGAGCGTCTTCAATGCCAGCCTCAAAGCGCGATCAGCTGCTCGCCACGGCCGAGCGTCTCTTCTATGAGCAGGGGTTCCACGCCACCGGCATCGACCGCATCGTGGCGGCGGCCGGCGTCGTGCGCATGACGCTCTACAACCACTTCGCCTCCAAGGAGGCCTTGGTGGCGGCCGTGCTGCAGGCCCGCCATGAGCGCTTTATCGCCAGCCTCGATGCGGCGGTGGCCTGCGCCCCGCCGGGCGAGGCGACACGGGCCCTGGTCGAGGCCCATGGGCAATGGCTGGAGTGCAACAGCCAGCTGGGTTGCATCATGGTCAAGGCGATGGGCGAGTTCGCCGAGCACAGCGCCGAAGTCCATGCGCTGGCAATATCCGCCAAGCGCGACCTGCTGGCACGCCTCGAAGCCGCGGTGGCACGCGATGGCCTCGAGCGTCAGGACGACCTGGCGCGGCGGCTCTTCATGGTGCTCGAGGGAAGCAATACGGCCGTGGTGCTGATGGGCATGCAGAGGGCCCTGGACGATACCCGGGCGGTGACCGACGCCCTTCTCGATACCGCCCGGAGCGGTACGCCATGAGGCCTCTTTCTTCTCTCGGCATGGCGGCCCTCGGCAGCGGGGTCATCGCCATCACCTACGGTCTGGCCCGCTTCGTGTTCGGCCTGTTCCTGCCCTCGATGCGCGACGAGCTGGCGATCTCCGCGACCATGGCGGGTGTCATCGGCGCACTGCCCTTCCTGAGCTTCGTCTTCGCCATCCTTGCCGCGCCCTGGGTGACGCGCCGCCTCGGGGTTCGCCGCGCGGGAGTAGCGGCCGCCGGCCTGGCCGGGATCGGGCTGTTGACGATCGCGCAGGCACCGTCGGCGCTGTTGCTGGCCGCCGGTGTGCTGATCTGCGGCATCAGCACCGGCCTGTCGTCGCCGGTCATGGTGCAGGCGGTGTTCCGCGTCGTGCCGCCCGAGCTGCGCGGACGCGTCAACGCCACGATCAATGCAGGTACGAGCCTCGGTATCGCCCTCGCCATGCCGGCAGTATTGCTCTGGGCCGAGGCCTGGCGCAGCGCCTACACCGGCTTCGCTGTCCTGGCGGCCCTGGCTGCCCTGTCGGCGCTTTGCTATCTGCCTCGGGACGAACAGCGCATGTCGCTTTCGCGGCCCCGCCTGCTGGCCATGCCCGTCAGCCGGGCGCAATGGCTCGGGATCGCCCGTCTGAGCGGCCTGGCAGTCTGCATGGGATGCGTGAGCGCGGCCTACTGGGTGTTCGCCCCGGATGCGGTAATCAACGCCGGGGGACTCACCCCGAGCAATACCGCCTGGATGTGGCTGGCGGTCGGCCTCGGGGGGCTGACGGGTGCCGGTGCCGGGGATCTCATCTCGCGCTTCGGGCCGGCCGCGAGCCATGCCGGCAGCCTGACGGTGATGTCCGCCAGCCTTGCGCTGCTGGCCATCGATCCCGGCAACTTTGCCTTCGCCATGACATCCGCGGCCCTGTTCGGCGCCGGGTACATGATGCTGACCGGCTTCTACCTGGTCAGGAGCACCCAGATCATGACCGAGGCCCCCGCCTTCGCCCCGGTGCTGCCGCTGCTGGCCACCTCGGTGGGCCAGGTCGCCGGTTCTCCACTAGCCGGCTGGCTGGTCGGTAGCGAAGGCCATGTCATCACCTTCCTGCTCTTCGCCGTTCTGGGACTCGCCGTCGCCGGGCTGGGGTCGTGGTTGCTCAAGGAGAGAGCAACCGCGGGCTTGCGCGCTCCCGGATAGCTAGTCCTTTAGCTTGGTCAGCGCCGAGTCCTTGTGCATGGCGATGTGATCGGTCTTGTCGCTCTGGATCTCGTATTGCGGCTCGTTCTCACTGGCGTGGCGCTTGCGCCCCTTGAACTCCGTCTCCCGGGTGTGGACGCGGATGATCTTGCCACTTACCCGGCCCGCCTCGGAGTTCCAGCTGACGTGATCGCCCACCTTGAAGCGTTTGGCCATGCTCACCTCTCCCTGGGGTATGTTCCACGAGCTGAAGCATAGCCCAGGCCCCGGAGGCCTTCCGCCTAGGGGACTTCCGTCACGAGCGCCTTGTCGTCATCGAACGCCAGGTATCCCGCGATCACCTCCATGCCTTCCAGCGGCCGCTCGTAACTCCATGCCACATCGGCCCGGTCGCCAAACGAGAAGTAGGCGGCATCGCCCTTGAACGGGCAGTGGGTCACGGTATCGGAACGGGTCAGCCGGTCCATGCGCACGTCTTCGCGGGGAACGTAGAACCGCGGCGGGTAGCCGCGCTCGCGCAGCTCGAGAACGCGTGTGGTATCGGCGAGCCGGGTGTCGCCGATTGTCACCTGTACCCGGTGCCTCAGCGGATTCAGGGTGATACGAGGCTCGGTGGAGGTCATTACTTCATCTCGAAGCCGCGTTGGGTCAGGAAGTCGCGCATGTGGGCGCGCAGCTTGCTGTCGAACAGCGGGGTCAGGTTCTTCGACCAGTTGGCATCCTTGTTGCCGCCGCGACGCTCGCCGTAGTAGCGCTGCATGGCGTCGTCGAAGGCGGCGACCTGATCGCTGTCGTCAGTGTAGAAGTCCTCCTTGAGGATCGCTTCCACCGGCAGGCGCGGCTTGACGTCGGGGTCGGCGTCCGGATAGCCGAGGCACATGCCGAACACCGGGTAGACGTGCTCAGGCAGGTGCAGCAGGTCGCTGACGGCCTGGGGGTTGTTGCGAATGCCGCCGATGTAGCAGATGCCGAGGCCCTCGGATTCGGCGGCGATGGCGACGTTCTGCGCCATCAGCGCGGTGTCGACGCTGGCCACCAGCAGTTGCTCGGTCATGCCGCGCACGACATTGGCGCCGGTGCGCTCCGAGGCCTCGGTGGGCCGCTTCATGTCGGCGCAGAACACCAGGAAGTCGGAAGCGTTGGCCACGTAGGCCTGGCCGCCGGCCAGCTCGGCGATCTTCTCGCGATTTACCGGGTTCTTAACGTGGATGACGGTGTAGGCCTGGACATGGCTGGATGTCGCGGCGGCCTGGCCGGCGCGAATCAGCTCGACCAGCAGCTCGTGCGGGATCTTCTGGTCGGTGAATTTGCGAATCGAGCGGTGGGATTTCAGCAGTTCGATGGTGGGGTTCATGTCGCCTCACGGTATGCGTGTCGTTTCGTTACCTTGCTCATTATCTTTCATTCCGGCACGCATTGCATTTCGTCGGGCGTGGGCTGACCGCTATCCTTGGCGTTATCGTCTCGAAGGGCGCTTTGCCCCTTGAGCTCATACGCAGGAGGCGCAACATGGACCAGCACACCGGCGGTTGCCTATGCGGCAACGTGCGCATCGTGGCGTCGGGGCGCCCCTACCGGGTCGGTATCTGCCACTGCCTGGACTGCCGCAAGCATCATGGCGCGCTCTTCTATGCCTCGGCGGTGTTTCCCCAGGAGGCGGTAACGATTGAAGGCGAGACCCGCGACTACCAGGGGCGTTTCTTCTGCCCCCGTTGCGGCTCGTCGGTGTTCGCCCGCACCGGAGATGAAATCGAGGTGCACCTGGGCGCGCTGGACTTCCCCGATCAGCTGAAACCCACCTACGAGAGCTGGGTCGTGCGCCGCGAGACCTGGCTGCCGCCGTTTCCGTACATGAAACGCTACGACTGCGATCGCGACGAAACAGGGCGGGCTGAGTAGCAGTAAGGAGCAAACGGCCACGTTGGCTGGCGGCTCAGCGGGACAGACTATGTGCCTGACGCCTTTACCAGATCGATAAAGGCGCGTAGCCCCGCCGGCACGTGGCGATGCCCCGGGTAATAGAGCATCAGACCGGGGTACGGTGGGCTCCAATCTTCCAGCAGCGCCACCAGCTGGCCCGAAGCGAGGCGCTCGCTGGCGACGATTTCGGGCACGTAGGCAATGCCGAGGCCGTCGGCTGCCGCTTCGGCCATGAGCTCGTTGTCGTCGAGCGTCAGCGCGCCGGGAACATCGATGGCGATTTCCTGTCCTCGCCGCTCGAACTCCCAGCGGTAGCGCTTGCCACTGGGTAGCCGCTGGCGGATGCAGCGATGCTTGTGCAGGTCGTCGGGCACGCCCGGCGTGCCGAAGCGGTGCAGGTAATCCGGCGAAGCCACCGCCAGGAAGCGCATGGTGTCAACCAGCTTCACCGCGATCATGTCCTGGGGCACCGCCTCACCCAGCCGAATTCCGGCATCGAACCCCTGCTCGACGATATCGACGAGCCGCCCTTCGCTGACGAGGTCAAGTTCCACCGCCGGATAGCGGCGCAGGTAAGCCGGCACCACATGGGCAAGCAGCAGCCGAGCCGCTGCCCTGCTTGCATTGATGCGCAGGATGCCGCTGGGCTCGCCGCGGTCGTCGGCAAGGGTATCCAGCGTGGCGTTCAGTTCACTCAAGGTCGGCGTGATACGCGCCAGAAACCGGCCGCCCGCATCGGTCAGGGAGACGCTGCGAGTGGTGCGGTGGAGCAGGCGCACGCCGAGCTGCTCTTCCAGATGTCGCATTCGGTGGCTCAACGCCGAGCGCGAGACGCCGATGACATCGGCAGCGCGGCGAAAGCTGCGTTCGGCAGCCACCACTGCGAAGGCCTCCAGATCGGCCAGGCTTGGCTTCAGGGTCGGCTTGGTCATGTTCGATCTCGTCATTAGTGAAATTCTCTCACGGATCCATACAACAGTAGCCTACTTCTGCATTCCAATCGGCAGCGCCACCATGGCTTCGTCAATCCACCCGAAGGAAGGAACGGAATGATGAGCAAGACATGGTTGATTACCGGGGCAAACTCGGGCCTCGGCCGTCTGATGACGGAAAGCCTGCTGGCACGTGGCGATCGCGTGGTCGCCACGCTGCGCCGGGAAGGTGCGCTCACCGAACTGCAGCAGTCCCATGGCGAACGCCTGATGGTGTTGAAACTCGACCTTACCGATGTAACGAGGATTCGCGAGGCCACGCGCGAGGCTTTTGCCCGGATGGGCAGGATCGATGTAGTGGTAATCCAATGCCGGCTATGGGCTCTTCGGCGCCGCCGAGGAGCTCAGCGATGGGCAGATCGATCATCAGATCGCTACCAACCTCACCGGTTCGATTCAGCTCATTCGTGCGGCTCTGCCCTACCTGCGCGATCAGGGCGGCGGGCGCATCGTGCAGGTCTCCTCAGAAGGCGGCCAGAAGGCCTACCCCAACTTCTCGCTCTACCACGCGACCAAGTGGGGTATCGAGGGTTTCATCGAGTCAACGGCCCAGGACGTCGCGCCGTTCGGGATCGACTTCATCATTGTCGAACCGGGCCCCACCGCGACCGACTTTGCTGCGGGCCTCGTGCGTGGAACGCCAATGGCCGTCTATGACGCCACTCCCGCCGGCGATGTCAGGCGCGCCCTGGCAGATGGCAGCTTCGAGATAAAAGGCGATGCCGGCCGAACTGTGGAGGCCATGATCGCCGCTGCCGATGAAGCTCATCCGCCCTTTCGGCTGGCACTCGGCAGCACGGCCTATACAGGTATCAAGCAAGCCCTGGAAGAGCGGCTCCATGCGCTCGAGGCACAGCGCGATGTGGCCTACTCAGCCGATGTTGGAGATGTCGTGGCGTAACACGGCGTCGATGATAGGTCCTGGAAACAGGACTCTCGCCGAGAAGTGTTGAAGCGCCGCCGTAAGGCGGCGCCCTCTTTGGCTTACTGGCTACAGTTTCCAGATGTTGCCATGCTCAGCTTGCTCACCTCTTCCATGCCCTGCTCTTCATCGACGAGCCGAAGGTTGGCACCACCGACGAACGCCCCAATCTTGATGTACTGCTCGACAAAATAGTTATTTCCCGACTCCGTCATGAGGCTCAGCGTATTGGGAGAAAACTCCGACTCGGTGGCAACCTCGTGTTCTTGATCACCTTCTACTTGGTGATAGAAGAAAACGCCTCGGGCGCTTTCACCTATGCACTCGCCGTCGATCCAGATATCTTTCTTAAGCGCAGCCCCGAAAGGGGATTGTTTGCGAAAGACATACACACCTGCCATACCCTCTTCCGGGGCTTCGAACTGCTTGGCTTGAGATGACTCCTGCTGAGACGCCATATTGACCGAGGCGCACCCCGTCATCAGAGCCAGTACCGCCATGGCAGCTGTGGTTTTAAGTAGCTTCATTTCAGTTCCCTTTCTTTTGCGTTTCCAGCAGCTTCAAGCCGCTTTTACTTGCTGGCCCCACAGGACCGCGCTCTTTGGCTGTTGCCAAAATCCTTCCATTAGAAAAAAGATGCCACGCTTCGCTCTCACTATTTCCGAGAGCGAAGCGTGGCACTCTGGTCGTTTTCCTTGAATCGACAAGTATGATGATAAGAAGTCTGGGCAATCGCTTATCACTGGGCATCCTTGCGCGCGCTATTGTGTATTGGCAACAAGATTACCATTCCCGGCCGTAAAATCCGGTGCGCCAAGTCAACGGAAACCAACGAAGTCAGCGTCAGGATCTGACCATGAAACCCTCCCCAGCCAACGGTAGCCACACGTGCTCGTAGCCGATGGTGATCGCGACCCACACCAGCAACGCCGCCATGGCAAGGCTGAACCCCTTCAGCAGCCAGGGATTGGCAATCCGGTGGCCCACCACGGTGCCCATCAGCGCATAGCTGCCGGGTGCGCCAAAGGCCAGTACAGCCAGCCCCAGCGACCAGAACAGCAGGCTCACGCCATGGATGCCGGCGGCGGGGAACTGGAGGGTGACGATCGGCAGGGTCGCGACCATGGCCTTGGGATTGCACAGCTGCATGATCAGGCCGTCGCGAAACTGCAGCACACGCGGCGCCTGCCGAGCGGCACCCAGCTCTATGGTGGAGCGGGCGATCTTGATCGCCAGGTAGAGGATATACCCGCAACCCACCGCCCCCACCACGGCGAGAATGTCGCCACGCATCCAGGCCGCGCCGGCCCAGCCGAACAGCAGGAAGAGCGTGAGCATGGCCAGCCCCACGCCGACGAAGAAGCCGAGGGAAGTTCTGGCCTGGCCGTTGAGGCCGGCGTTCAGGCCGAGCAGATTCACAGGCCCAGGCGTGTACATGACGCCCAGGGCATAGGCGACGATCTCCATGGGAGTCTCTCCGACAGAAGTGTGTTGGAAACCGAGCAATAGCAGCCAAGCGCCGCTAGGTGACGCTGCGCTGGTACTGATGCGGCGTCTTGCCGTAGATACGCTTGAAGCGGCGGTTGAAATGACTGAGGTCGGTGAAGCCGTAGCGGAGAGCCACCTCGTTGGGAGCCTCACCGGCCTCCAGGGCGCTGCGCGCGGCATTGACCCGGCAGCTCAGCACGTACTGGTGCGGCGTGATACCGAACTGTTGCCGGAACAGACGCAGAAAGTGGTATTTGGAGAGGTGAGCGGCTTGGCTGATGTCATCCAGCGAGAGGTCCGCCTCGAGATGGGCGAGCACGTACTCCTTGGCCCGTAGCAGCAGCGCATCGGGTCGGCTCACCTTGCCACCGGGCTGGAACTTGCCGGCGCGCTGCACCAGGCGGGTCGCCATGCGGTGCAGGGCGTGCTCCTGGTCGATACGCGTGCCCTGCCGGTGAATCATGAGGCCCGCCAGCTCCAATATGGCGTGGCGCAGCTCGGGGTCGGCCAGTAGGGTCTCGCTGCCGTGGAACCGAGCGGCACGCGGGCACCCTGCCGCATCGGCGAACGAGGCCTCGAGCTGGGCGGCGGGGACGTAGATCATCACGTAGCCCAGCGTGGTGTCATCCCCCGGGTGGCCGTCGTGCACCTGCTCGGGGTTGAACTGGATGACATTGCCCGGCGGGCTGCGGTGAAACTCACCGCCGCTGAAGAAGTCCTGCCGCCCGGAAAGCGTCACGCCGAAGGCGTATTCCTCGTGGGCATGGCGGTCGTAGCTGAAGTCGCTCAGCGACGCCTGGAGCACCCTGAGCTCGGGTACCTGCCGGCTCTTGTAGTAATCAAAGCGGCTGGATTGCTTGACCATGCCACACCTCCCTGGACGCCATACAGGCATAGCCTAGGCCGAGCCCCGGGAGAAGGCTTGGACATTATTGCGGAAACGCCGGCAGCAGCCATCTGCACTGAGCCGTTACTATGTCATGGCTTGCGCGTTGCCCTCACGCCCTTCCAGTCTTCGAGGTCCAGCTCGGGCCGCTCGGCGCGGAAGCGGGCGTAGAGATCGATGCCGCGCGTGTCCTCCAGAATATCCACCTGGATGCCTTTTTCACGCAGTAGGGTTTCCGTGCCCGAGGCGTTGGTGACATCGCCCACCACCACGCGGGAGAAGCCGCGCATGTGGAGCAGGGTCGCGCAGATCTCGCAGGGGCTGAGCGAGGTAAAGAGCGTGGTCTGGCTGAAGTCGAGGCGTCCGGCATCGCGGATGGCGGAGGTTTCGCCATGATTGTAGGGATGATTCTCCTGCACCAGGGTGTTGTGTCCCTTGCCGAGAATGCGCCGCGAGGCGTTGTCGACGATTACCGCGCCGATCGGACAACCGCCCTCGTCGTGGCTCTTCTGCGCCAGCAGTACGGCAATTCGCATGAGGTCGGCGTCGGTCAATCGCTGGGCGAACGCTTCATCCATCAATACCGGCAGGCTCGCCGTCGGCATGTGGGCGATGGCGGCCAGCGCGGCCTGCGTTATCTCCGTGCGAGAATCCAGCAACGTTTCCATGGCGCCTCCGATAAATGGTCAGGTAGGGGAAAGCGTACCAGCAAAGCCCGTCGCTGCCGTGCTAATCTCCAGTCCATTAGCTACGTAATGGAATTCATCATGGAAGAGATCGGCCTGAGATGGCTGCTCGGCCAGGGTGTCAGCCTGGTGGCCCTGACCCTGTGCATCGTGGCCTTCGCCAGCAAGCGCGACGACCGGCTGTTCGTGCTGCTGCTGTTCGCCAACGTGGCCTTCGCTGCCCAGTTCGCACTGTTCGAAAGCTGGGTGGCCGCCGGCATTTCGGCGCTGATCGTGCTGCGCATTGCCCTCGTGCGCCGCTTCCGCCGCAACCGCGCCTTCATGCTGGGCATGCTGCTCGCCACCCTGGCGGTGGCTGCGCTGACCTGGAGCGGCCCACGTGACATCCCGGCGCTGGCCGCGGGCCTGCTGGGCACTTACGGCATGTTCATGCTGAGTGGCATTCCCATGCGCATCGCCCTGGCCGGGGCAGCATTGTGCTGGGTCGCCAGCAATGTCCTGGCAGGTTCCATTGGCGGCACTATCGCCGAAAGCCTGATCTTCCTGACCAACGTGATCACCATGCTGCGCTTGAGGCGCGATGCTCGAATCCAGTACCCGGCAAGCGAAACCTAATGCGAATCGCATGCAAAACAATTACAACCATATGAATTTAAAGAGAAATTGACCAACTCTGCGATTGGCCATAGGATACCCTCATTCCCCTCGCGCTAATGGAAAGGTTCCGCATGAAAGGCAAGCAGAACATCATCGACGCTCTGAACGGGCTGCTAGCGGCGGAGCTCGCCGCCATGGACCAGTACTTCATTCACTCCGAGATGTACGCCGACTGGGGCCTCACCAAGCTCTACGAGCGCATCGCCCATGAGTTCGACGATGAAAAAGGGCATGCCAAGCAGCTGATCGAGCGCATCCTGTTCCTGGAAGGCAAACCCGACATGCATACCCGCACCCCGGTGCGCATCGGCCAGGACGTGGAGGAGATGCTCGGCAACGACCTCCAGCTCGAGTATGAGGTGGGCGACGCTCTGAAGGAAGCAATTGCCCTGTGCGAACGGGAGCAGGACTTCCAGACGCGCAACGTGCTGGTAGGCCTGCTGGCCGACACCGAGGAGGACCACGCCTACTGGCTGGAGCAGCAGCTGCGGCTGATCAAGATGCTGGGCAAGCCGAACTACCTGCTCTCGCAGATGTAATCTCTATTCGCCCGATAGAGCCCGACGGCCCTCTGCCGCGGGCTCGACTGGCGGCAGCTAGAATGCCGGCCGCGGTTGAGCGAAGTCCACCACGGGGCGAACCTCGATGGCACCGATGCTGGCCAGGGGGTGACCGCTGGCAACCCGGACGGCGTCTTCAAGATCCTCAGCCTCGATGAGAATGATCCCGCCCAGTACCTCCTTGGTTTCCATGAAGGGACCGTCGGTCGCCAGTACTTTTCCATCTAGCTTTCGCAGCACCCGAGCCGTTTCGGGCAGTTCCAGGGCCTCCCCCATGACGAAATGGCCGCTCTCCTTCACTACTTCGTCATAACTCGTGCATTTTTCCAATGCGTCGTTGGCTTGTGGGCTTCCGCCAAATAGCAGCTTGGGATCGTAGTAGATGAAGCAGGCATAGCGCATGCTGTTGCTCCTTGCATTGTGTGGAGGGTCATTATCGTTTTGGCGCTCATGATTTCGACATGGCATGCCCTGTCGAAATTACAGCGACTCAACCGAATACCAGGAGTCAGCACAATCGACTAAACCTCTGACACCACCCTATGGAGTTTGCTTATGTCGCGCATGATCTTCGTAAACCTGCCCGTTGCCGACCTCACGAAGTCGATGGCGTTCTACGAATCGCAGGGCTTTACCAATAATCCGCATTTCACCGACGAGACTGCGGCGTGCATGGTATTGAGCGAGACGATCCACGTGATGCTGCTCACCCACGCCAAGTGGCGCACCTTCACCGACCGCCCGATTCCGCCGGCCGATACCAGCGAGGTAATGCTCGCCCTCTCGTGTGAGAGCCGCGTGGCGGTAGATGCCATGTGCGAGGCAGCTTCAGCCAATGGCGGCACGGCGGATATCAACCCGCCACAGGATCATGGCTTCATGTACGGTCGTGCGCTGGCGGACCCCGACGGTCACGTCTGGGAGTCTTTCTGGATGGACCCAGCGGCCATTCCGTCGGATGCAGCTGCAAACTGACAGGAGCGCTACAACCCAAAGAGGCAGAACGCATGCTGACGTTGATCCTGTGGTTTTCCGCCATCGGCTGTGGCCTCGTCGCCGGGCTCTACTTCGCTTTCTCAGGCTTTATCATGCGAGCCCTTGGCCGCATCGACCTAGGAGCCGGCATCAACGCCATGAACGCGATCAACAAGGTCATCCTCGGCTCCTTGTTCATGCCTCTGTTCTTCGGCACGACGCTCGCCAGCGCTGTGCTAGCCGCCCTCGCCCTGTTGCGCTGGGACGAGCCGAGCGCAGCGCTGATGTTCACGGGCGGGCTGGTCTACGTGGTTGGCATGTTCGGCGTCACGCTGGCTTTCAATGTGCCCCTCAACAATGAGCTGGCCAGCGCTGCCGAAGTTGATGATGCAACAGCCGTCTGGTCGCGCTACCTGAAGCATTGGACGCTCTGGAACCATGTGCGTACGGTCGCCTCGACGATCGCTTTCAGTTGCTTCATCGCGGCGCTGCTGGCGGTCTGAGCCAGAAGTCGAGCCGTGGGTAGATACCACTCGCCTTGCACGCTTCAGGCACACCACGGCTGCCCCAACGGGCGATGGCGCGTTAAGCTGGTCGTCTTGCCATTTCCCGAGGAGAGAACCGATGAGCCTTGAGAGCGTGCGGACCTTTCTTGCCGAGCATGCACCCGATCTTGAAATCATCGAACTCGAGGCCAGCACTTCCACCGTGGCGCTGGCCGCCGAGGCCCATGGTGTCGCCCCTGGGCAGATTGCCAAGACTCTCGCTTTTCGGGTCGGTGAGCGCCAGGTGCTGGTCGTGGCCGGCGGCGATGCGCGCTTCGATAATCGCAAGCTGCGCGCCACCTTCGGTGCCAAGGCCAAGATGCTCGATGCCGAGACGGTGCTGGCACTGACCGGCCATCCGGTGGGAGGGGTCTGTCCGTTCGGCCTGGCCAAGCCGCTGCCGATCTATTGCGACGCTTCGCTCATGTCTTATGACGAGGTGCTGCCCGCTGCCGGCTCGCTCAACAGTGCGGTACGTATCGCACCGGAGCGCTTGGGTAAGTTGGTCGGCGCCGAATGGGTCGATGTCTGCACGCTGCCGGAGCCAGCCGAGAGCGACTGAGCCCGTCCCGTTCCTTGACCCGCCAATTTATCATGATAAATTTCATGGTATGCGTCGGTACTCCCCTCGCCGGCGCCCGGCGAACAAGGACAACGACATGAGTACAACCGAGCAGGCGCTGACACAGCGCAATAAGAAGTGGTACCAGACGGTACCCGACCCCATGGTTCTGATCTTCATGATCCTGCTGGCCACCTACGCCCTCACCTTCGTGGTGCCGGCAGGTGAATACGAGCGGGTCGAGCAGGACGGCCGCACCCGCGTGGTGCCCGAGTCCTTCGAATACCTTCCCGATGTGGGCGTCATCTCGCCCTTCGATATCTTCGTGGCGGTCCCACGTGGCCTCAACGAGGCATCGCTCTATCTGTTCATCGTGTTCATCGCCGGCGGCCTGTTTCATATCCTGCAGCGCACCGGTGCCCTGGAAAATGCCATCGGCGTGGCGGTGAACCGAGCCGGTGTCGAGCGACGCAACATCATCATCACCGCCGGCACCTTCATCTACGGCTTCTTCGGCGTGGCCGTGGGCTTCGAGAACAACATTGCCCTGGTGCCCATCGCTGTTCTGATCGCCAGCGCCATCGGCTGCTCCAGTCTGGTCGGTACCACCATGGCCGTCGGCGGCATCGGCATTGGCTTCGCGCTGTCGCCGATCAACCCCTATACCGTGGGTGTGGCACAGGGGATCGCCGAACTCCTCACCTTCTCGGGCGCCTGGCTGCGCACCCTGCTGGTAGTCTCCTCGCTGGCCCTGCTCTCGCTCTACATCTGCAAGTGGGTGGTCAGAATGGATTTCGAGGAGCCGGATAACACCAAGGCCATGACCAAGTCGCTGGATGAATACCGCCTGACCCGGCAGAACAAGCTGACCCTGGGCGTGTTCATCCTCGGCCTGGCAGCCATGCTGGTGGGCGTGTTCACCCAGGGCTGGTACATCAACGAAATCGCCGGCATGTTTCTGCTGATGGCCATCGTGATCGGTATCGTCAACGGGCTTTCGGCCAACGAGATCGTCAAGCAGATGATGGAAGGTGCCTCCAAGGTCACGCCCGGCGCCCTGGTAATCGGCCTGGCAGCTTCCATTCAGGTGATTCTCAGCCAGGCCCAGATCATCGATACCATCGTGCATGGGCTGAGCGGCCTGATCGAGGGAATCCCCGGCGCCATGTCGGCGATCATGGCCAGCGTGGTGCAGGGGGCGATCAACCTCTTCGTGCCTTCCGGCTCCGGTCAGGCCCTGGTCACCATGCCGATCCTGATCCCGGTGGCGGATCTGGTGGGCATGAGCCGCCAGTTGATGATCACTGCCTTTCAGGTGGGCGATGGCCTGACCAACCTGATCGTGCCCACCTCCGGCGGTACCCTGGCCATGCTGGCCCTGGGGCGGGTCTCCTACGTGAAATGGCTGAAGGCCATCCTGCCCTTCATGGTGCTGGTTTATGTCCTGGCCTGGCTCGGTCTGGTCATTGGCCACTACGTCGGCTACTGAGCCGTCTCATGACCTTGTCACTCATCCACGTGCAGCCGGCAACCGGCACGGTTGCCGCGCTGACTGCCACCGGCGGGGTGGCGGTGGGCGGCTATGTGCACCACGCCTGGCGGGGGCTGGGCGCCTGCGCCACCCAGGGGCTGGCGACCCATCCCTGGTATCCCGAGGGTGTCCGCCATGCGCTCGAGCGAGGACATACGGCACAGGCGGCACTCGATCAGGTGACCCGGCCGGACGGCGGCGCAGCAAGGCGCCAGTGTCTGGTGATGGATGCCAGCGGTCAGGCGGCGCTGCATTCCGGTGACGACAACATCGCAGTGGTGGCCGCCGAGCTGCGCCCGACGGTGGCCGCGGCCGGCAACATGCTGGCCGACGAACAGGTCGTGGGAAAACTGCTGCAAACCTTCCTGACGCTGACCTGCGCCAACCCCGACGAGGCCTGGACACAGGCAGCCGCCCCGCGCTACCGCAGCGGCTACGAAAACCACCTGCTGGAGACCTTGGTCGAGAGCCTGGAGGCAGCGCTACTGGCCGGTGGCGACAAGCGCGGTACGCGCTCGGCCGCCCTGCGCATCGAGTCCTTCGATGCGGCCCCCATCGACCTCCGCGTGGACTGGGACGAGGAACCCGCCCGGGCGCTTCGAACCTTGGCAGGGCACGTACGCGACCCGGCGTTCGCTGCCTTCCTCGCCTCGCTTCCCACGCGTTGATTCAAGGAGATATGCATGTCCGATACCACGATGCAGGCGGCACTCGGCCAACAGCTGATGGCGCGGCTGGACGACGCTGCACGCCACTCCCAGCCCGGCCCTGGCGTCACGCGGCTGTTCTGCTCCGACGAGCACCGGGCGGTGCTGGAACTAATCGCCGACTGGATGCGCCAGGCCGGACTGAGTCCCGAACTCGATGCCTCCGGCAATCTGGTGGGGCGCAATGAGCGAGCCCGGCAGGGCGAAAGGACCCTGATCATGGGCTCGCACCAGGATACGGTAGCCGAAGGCGGCAAGTACGATGGCATGCTGGGTGTTGCCCTGCCGCTGCAAGCCCTGCAGGCGCTCAAGGAAGCCGGCACCGAGTTGCCCTATGGTGTCGAGGTGGTGGCCTTCGGCGACGAGGAAGGCACCCGTTTCCAGTCGACCCTGATCGGCAGCCGGGCCCTGGCCGGCACCTTCGACCCCGAGAGCCTGAACGCACGCGACGCCGATGGCGTGACGCTCGGCGAGGCCCTCAAGGCCTTCGGCGGCAACCCGCAAGAGATCCCCCATTTGGCACGCAGGCCCGAAGCGGTCATCGGCTTCGTCGAGGTGCACATCGAGCAGGGCCCGGTGCTGGAACAGCGCGACCATGCGCTGGGTGTCGTCACCGCGCTGACCGGAATCGAGCGCCACCGCATGGTCGTGATGGGCAAGGCCGGCCACGCCGGCACCACGCCGATGCCGGGCCGTCGCGACGCCCTGGTCGGCGCCGCCGAGATGGTGGTGGAAGCGGACAGGATACTGAACGCCACCGACGATCTGGTTGGCGTGGTCGGCAAGCTGGAGGTACGGCCCAACGCCGTGAACGTGATTCCCGCCGAGGTGAACTTCACGCTGGAGCTGCGCTCGCCCCATACCGGGTTACGCGAGCAGGGTCGCAGGGAAGTTCTGGAAGCCTGCCAGCGGCTTGCCCAAGCGCGCGGGCTCGAGTTGTCGAGCGAGCGCACCTACCAGGCCGAGGGTGTCGACTGCGCCGATTGGCTGGTCGAGGCCCTGGAACAGGCATGCCGAGGCTGCGAGGAGCCCGCCGAGCGCATGTTCAGCGGTGCCGGCCACGACGGCCTGGCCATGCACGGCCTGACCGACATCGGCATGCTCTTCGTGCGCTGCCGGGACGGCCTGAGCCATCACCCGGACGAAGCCATCAGTGTGGAAGATGCCGGGCGCGCTACCCAGGTGCTGATGCGCTTTCTCACCGACCTGGGTAAGGATGCACGCAGCAGGCGCTGACAGCGAGCCGGGCACGCCGTCAGTCGGTCAGGAAACCACGTCGCACCTGGGCCTCGTTGTCGTTCATCACCGCCTGGGCCGAGAGCATGTGCTCGCGCATCAGCTCACGCGCCAGCTCGGCGTCCCCGGCCTCGATGGCGTCCAGCAGCCGAGCGTGATACTGGCAACCGGTGGGGCCGATCTGGTGATCGCCCGGCTCGTAGAGCCGCCGATAGACGGTAAGGTCGGAGAGCACCTGCACGGTGAAGCGAATGATGAAAGACAGCAGAGGATTGCCCCCGGCCAGTTCCGCCAGCATCTCGTGAAAACGCAGCGAATCGATGTGCTGCTGGCGTTCGGTCTCCATGTCGGGGGCCGGCGTGGCGTAGCTGTGCAGGCTTGCGCGCAGCCGGGCCAGGTCGGCGGCGCCGACCCTGCCGGCCAGCGACGCGGCGAGCTCCGGCTCGAGCGCCACGCGGATCTGATAGATGTCGCGGATCGAGATGTCCTGGAAGTAGAAGTAATGGCTGAGCAGCGACGTCGCCTTCGCCTCGCTCATCTTGCATACGAAGACGCCGCCGCCTGGGCCGGTACGCGTCACTACCAGGCCCTGTGCTTCGAGTACGCGGGTACTTTCCCGAATGGTGCCCTTGGACACGCCAAGGGTTTCCATCAGCTCGGCCTCGCTGGGCAGACGGTCTCCCGGCATCAGCTGGCGATCCACGATCCAGCCCTTGATGGTATCCGCGACGTGATAGGGTAAGCGACGCGATGCAGAACCCGCCATTTCTTCTCTCATGCCAACATCAGGATGCCAAGGGTAAGCCATTCGCCGTCAAGCGAACAGATCGTCCCGCCGATCCGCCCCTGGCGATGTCATCCATGCTGACTGACCTCTTCCCGCTTTCGTTGCCGACCCTTTCGTTCCAGCAGCAGGTAGACCACGCACGCCACCGTCAGGGGCAGCAGGAAATAGAGGGCGCGATAGGCGATCAGCGCGGCAAGAATCTCGCTCTTGGCAATCTGGTGCTGCAACAGCGCCAGGAACACCGCTTCCAGCACACCGAGACCCGCGGGAATGTGGGTAACCACCCCCGCGATGGAGCTGATCAGCAGGATGCCGAGCACGCTGGGAAAGAACATTCCCGACGGCAGCAGCAGATAGATCAGCGCGGCCATCAGGGTCCAGTTTGCCGCACCCAGCAGCGCCTGCATCAATGCCAGCCTGAGCGGGGGCAGCACGATCTCGTGGCCCCGCACGTGCCAGACGCGGCGCCGGGAAAAGCGACAGGCAGCCAGGTAGGCGAAGGAAAGCGCCAGGAGTCCGACGCCGATGAGCTGCAGGCCCGCGGCGCCGATTTGCCAGGACGGCGGCAGGCCGAGCAGCCGAAAGGAAAATACCGTGCCGGCAAGCAGCATGTAGCCCAGCCAGTTGGCGATCAGGCTCACGCTGAGGATGCGTGTCACGGTGCTCACGCCGAGGCCCAGTCGAGTGTAGAGGCGGTAGCGCATCGCCAGGCCGCCCACCCAGGCTCCCAGGTTCAGGTTGAAGGCGTAGCACACGAAGGCCACCAGCAGGACACGCGGGGCTGACAGTAAGTGGCCGGTGTATCGCTTGCCCAACAGGTCGTAGCTGCTGAACACGGCGTGGCTGGCCACGGTTATGCCCGCTCCTGCCAGCAGCAGCAAGGGACTATAGCCACGCAGCGTCTCGAGGACCTGGGTCCAGTCGACATTGCGGGCCAACGAAAACAGCAGCACCGCGACCAGCACGAAGAAGACCAGCGTGGCCCCCCGCTTCAGCCAGCGACGCCAGGTGCGGGATGGCTTGAGCCTGTCGATGTCGGAAACCTTCATGGCGTTACCTCGCTGGCCTCAATGCAGGGCGCGCTGCTTCGAGTGCTCCTTCGGCGTCAGCGGCTCGAGCCGAGGCGTATGGCCAGGGCTCCAGCCTGCGCTGAGGGGAAAGTGGCGCAGGAAGTGGAAGCTCACGAACATCAGCGGGGCGCGCCACCAGCGCCCCTTCTCCGCGGCCTCGGGGGTGATCAATCGGCAACTGTTCTCGATCAGCTCGGTCAGGTGTTCGCGGATCTGCCGATTGAGGCCGGCATCGTGGATGAACAGGTTGGCCTCGAGATTCAGCGACAGGCTGAGCGGATCGAGGTTGCTCGACCCCACCGTCGCCCAGTCGTCGTCGGCAATGGCGATCTTGCCGTGCAGGGGATGCTCCTGGTACTCGTAGATGCGAATGCCATCCTTGAGCAAGTAGCTGTACAGCGAACTGGAAAACATCCGTGCCCAGGGCATGTCGGGGCGCCCCTGGAGAATGAGCGTCACCTCGACTCCTCTCCGCGAGGCGTTACGCAGCTCACGCCAGAGATGGTAACTCGGGAAGAAGTAGGCATTGGCGATCAGCAGCCGCGACTTGGCCGTTCGGATCGCCTCCAGGTAGTGGTCCTCGATGTCGGTACGATGCTGGTCGTTATCGCGAATGGCCAGGCGCATGGCAGCCTCCCCGTGGGGAGAGGTCTCGACGAGCCGGTGGGGCAGCCCCTCGACCGCCTGGTGTTCCAGCAGCAGTGCCGTGGCGGCGCGACGGATATCCGCGACGATCGGCCCACGTACGCGAATACCGTAATCCTGCTTGCCCATGGTGTACTTCTCGGGCAGGTGGTCCCAGCCGAAGTTGATCCCGCTAATGTAGGCGACTTCGCCGTCCACCACCACGATCTTGCGATGCAGGCGGCGAAACAGGTTGGTGCGCATCCCCAGGCGGCGGGGGCGAGGATCGTAGATGTGCATGTTCACGCCGGCCTCGGTCAGCTCGGCAATGTAGTCGTCGCCCAGGTCGGCCGTGCCGTAGCCATCGACAGTAACCTCGATGCGAACCTCCCGAGCCGCGGCCTCGAGCAGGGCCTCCTTGAGCGCCCGACCGACCTCATCGTCGAAGATGATGAATGTCTCGATCAGGATTTCCCGGCGCGCTGTACGAATCGCCTCGAACACGTCGGGAAAATACTCGCTTCCATTGATCAACAGCTCGGCTTGATTGCCTTCCTTCCATTGGAATTTCACAGGCCTATCTCTGCTATGAGTGGAACATGATCGGAGAGATGCGACCACGGCTTGCGATAGAGGGCTTTCGGATTCCGGCAGGTGGCGCTGCGGACGTAGATACGGTCCAGGCGCAGCAGGGGCCAGTGAGCCGGAAACGTCTTTGCCGGGCGCCCCTGGCAGTTCGCGAATGCCTCTTGCAAGCCGCATTCGGCCAGCACGCCGTCGGCCTTGAGGCGCCAGTCGTTGAAGTCACCGGCAACGATCACAGCCTCGTCACTGGGCAGTGAGTCCATCAGCTCGCAAAGCAGACGCATCTGCTGCAGGCGATGCTTGTGGCGCAGGCCGAGATGGACGCAAATGGCATGCACCGTCGCTTGCCCCGGAACCGCCAGCCGGCAATGGAGGAGGCCTCGCCTCTCGGTGCCGTGAATGGAGACATCCCTGTTTTCGTACTCGCGGATTGGATAGTGTGACAGCAGGGCGTTGCCGTGATCGCCGTCGGGGTAGACGGCATTGCGGCCATAGGCGAAGTCGGGCCACATGCTATCGGCCAGGTACTCGTACTGCGGCACGCCCGGCCAGTCACGGTAGCGCAGGGAATGCTTACGGTGCTCGCCGTGCACCTCCTGCAGAAACACCAGATCGGCCGAGAGGGTCGTGACGGCATCACGCAGCTCCGGCAGGATATGACGCCGGTTGAATACGTTGAATCCCTTGTGCACATTGAGCGTCATCACCCGCAGCGACCTCACGGGCGCTGCCTGCTGGAGTTCCTGTCGCGGCTTCCCTTCCGTCACACTCACTGCCGACATCCTTTTCCCGCGTTTTGACATGGCGCATTCGGCCATCCGGTCAAAGAAAGCGTAGCAGTTGAAGCGACGACAAGCGTAAGGCCGGCGGGCCGTTCACTGTGACTTGCCCCTGCCTGGGTTTGTTGGTTGGATACGAATCGGTGAACCGACGCGGGAGTGAGCGAGTGAAGCCCGAAGACTTGGAAAAGCTGGTTATCCGCAGAATGCCGTTCGGCAAGTACGAAGGCCGGCTGATCGCCGACCTGCCGGGGCCCTACCTCAACTGGTTCGCCCGCGAGGGTTTCCCGTCCGGCGAGATCGGCGAACTGCTGCACCTGATGCATGAGATCGACCACAACGGTCTCGGCACCCTGCTCGATCCACTGCGCCGGTCATGAGCCCGGGGCGGCGGGCAGCCGCTCGGCCAGCGCCCGCTGGAACTCCTCGCGGTGCGCCTCGGCATGCCGGGCCGGGTCGGCGGGGAATCGGCCCAGTTGCACGGCCAGTTCGAAGAAGCCCGGCGCCGGCAGGCCATCGCGCTGGCTGACCACCAAGGCGGCGACGAACGGCCGGCCCCGCTCGGCATCCTCGCGCATCAACGCTTCGAGCGCCTGGGTCACGCGCTGGATGGTGCGCGGCGGGGTGAGCCCCAGCGCCTCTGCGAGCTGCCGGTAGGTCATCGGCAGCGCCGATGACGGGGTCGCCTCGAGCAGGCGGCGAACCGGCGCGGCCAGCAGGAGAGCGGTCATGAGGGGTGCTTCTGTTGAACGTCCCGTTGCTGGCGCCTGTCGCTCTGGTTGTCCTCGGGCTTTGCCGAGCCCCGATGTACCAAGCGTTCCGCCTGGTCGAGCCGCGGGTGGTTGTCGAGGAACTCGCGGTGCGGATCGGGCAGCGCATCCAGCGTCTGGAGCGTGTGTGCGAGTACGTGGATGGCGGCCAGCACGTCCTGGGTGTTGCCGGTCTCCGAGATGGTGTGCATGTTGCGGATCGGGAAGCCGATGGAGGTGGCGGCGCAATCCACCGCAGCGAGTACGCCGGCCATGCCGTCGGTACCGGTATCGGCGCCGACGATGTCGCGCTGCATGGGAATACCATGCGCCCGGGCGGTGCGCTCGACGATGGCGTTGAGCTGCTCGCTGGCGATGGCCCCAACCGACAGGGTGAAGCCCTTGCCCATCTCGAGCGGTTGCATGCGTTGCTCGCCGATGCCGGGCGCTGCCACGTAGTCGTGGTTGACATCGACGCCGATGATCACGTCGGGCCTGAGTTCGCCGGCCAGTACGCGGCTGCCGAAGCGACCGATCTCCTCGTAGCTGGCAATGGCGAACAGCACGCGTACCTTCTCGGTGCCGCCCGCTTCGGCAATCAGCCGCGCCACTTCGGCGGTGACGAAGCAACCCAGCCCATTGTCCAGGTAGGCGCCGTAGAAGGTGTCGGGACTGAAGCCGTGACGGATGGGACGGTCGAAGATGATCGGGTCACCGGGGCGCACGCCGAGATTGAGCACCTGCTGCTTCTTGTTCTCGCCGTGGATCTGCAGGTCGAGGTAGATCTGCTCCTTCTTGATGCCCTTGCTGCCTTCACGCTGCGCGGCGTCGGAGAAGTGGATGGCGCCCAGCGCCTCCACGGTGCCGCCCTGGATGATACGGTAGCGCCCCGCAGCCTCGGGGTCCTCGCTGAACAGCTTGACCTCATGGCCGACCAGCACGTTGGGCAGGAAGGCATCGGTGTTGATCCATATCTTGCCGTCATCACCGATGCTGCGTACCTGCATGCGAATCTTGTCGGCATGGCCGATGATCATCACCTTGAACAGGTCGTCGCGGTCCGGGTGGGTGTCCCACACCACGCCAGCATGCCCCTTGTACTGGTGCATGCGCCACCCCGACGGCGCAAAGCTCTCGAAATGGGGCTTGAGCACGCCATAGGTCATGGCACCCTCCAGCCCCACGGGGCTGGGGGCATCCAGAATGCGCCGCATCAGGGTGAACTGCGTCTCCGGCATGGGCTCGGCCCAGGGCGTGTGCGTCTCGCTCATGTGGCTTCCTTTCTCGAATCGTTTGGATATCAGCGTAGTTTGCCAGATGTCACGAAGCCTGGCCTGGCGGGTCAGTCGCATCGCGGCCACTTCGACGATGCAGTGCGAAGACAAGGCCAGGCGGCCTTGCCTTCGCTGTCACGGCTCGCGGTGCCCTTGCGCCATGGGGAAGGACTCAGCGCTGCATTGCCTCGGACAAGGTCATGCCGCCATCGACGTGGCTATAGCGATCCTCGTCGTAATCGGTGCCTAGGGCATCGAGTTTTTCCTTACCTATGTGCTCCTGTAGTACCAGTCGCTCACTTTCGAGCTTCATGTCGGCCAGGGGCAGAGCGACGTCGGAGCCACCAAAAATCCAGAAACCGTTCACCGTGACGAGGGCATGCAGGCCGCCAGCAACGTCATGACGCAGCACGTTGCGGACTTCGCCGAGCGTTTCGCCTTCGGCGTTGACGATGGTCATGCCTTCGATGTCATCGGGCGTCAGGTCAGCGAGGCTGGGATCCAACGAGACACTTGCCGGCCCCCTCTCCTCGAAGCCAGCCTGTGCGCTTTCCGCTTCGGCCTGCACGCCGCCAACGAGACCGGCATAGAGAGCACCGGTGGCAATGGCCAGCAAGGCCTTGTTCATGACACGTCCCCCTTGGACGGATGGACGTAGCCTTGCCAGCCCTGGCCGGTGCCAAGGTGCGTGGCTTCGCCGATCACATCCGGCCGATGCGTCGAGACGTGATTTCGTCCCTGCTGGGTACCGAGGTGGGTGGCCACCATGCGCTGCGGCGCCTCCTGCAGGGTCGGCAGCGTCGTGCCTCGCGGCATCGGCAGACCAGCCCCTTCTTCGCGCCCATGTCCCGCGGAGCGAGATCGCAGTTGAGAGGTTATCAGCCAACCCAGGCCGACACCGGTCACCAGCACGGGCAGGGGGTTCTGGCGAATCGAATGCCCCAGTCCAGCCAGGAAGCTTGGCTCCTCGCCATGACGCCTGGGTAGGTGTGCCGATACGTCCCGCTTGAGTCGAGCCGGTGAAAGACGCTGCTCGAGTTCATGAAGAGTGTCGCTGAGATGGGCGCGGGATTGACGAATGTCTGTCTCGAGTTCGTCTACCCGACGCGGCTGATAACGGCTCATGTCACGCCTCCTTGGCTTCACCGTTGACAATGTTTCCCTGAATGCAAGCTGGCCCCGGGAACCGGAATCGTCAAGTCGATCGCGAAACCGCCCGGCTACTTCAGGCCGCCACTCGCTCGAGGGTCTGTTGGATGGCTTCACCGCTGGCAGGACGCACCAGCCGCGCCACCTCCTCACCGTCCTGCAGAAAAACCAGCGTCGGCCATAGCTTGACGCGAAACGCTCGTCCCAGGCGTCGGCCCGGGCCATCCTCGATCTTGAGGTGATGCACGTCGTGGTGCCGCGACAACGCTTCCTCGAGGCCGGGTTGGGCCATCTGACAGAAGCCGCACCAGGGGGTACCAAACTCGAGCACGGTGACACCGGCAAGGGAGCGCACCTGCTCGAGACTGGGGGCCGGCACCATGTATTCAGCCTGCATGGTCATGCTTCGTCCTCCTCGGCCGCGCTAATTCCATGCCTGAGGAGAACGATAGCAGCCGCCGGCTCCGGTGAGGCGTTGCAAAATGCAACACAGGAGTCGGCAGGCCGGTACCGCGCGGATATGCTAAAGGGATCGTTCTAGCGCTAGCGGAGGAAGCCATGTCCGTACTGAATCGCCAACGTCGCCAGCGCGGCGGGCGATGGCCATCACGCATCGCCGGGTTCAGCCTCTTGCTACTGGTGGCGGCCGCGCTGGGGCTGGCCGGTGCCGGGCCGGCCTATCGGCTGGACCTGTTGACACTGGGTGGTGCCTTCAACCTGCTGAGATTGGGCGCCCTGCTCGGCCTGGGCGCCATCGCGGTCGCCCTGCTGGCACTGCTGGTGGCGCTACTGTGTCGCCGCAAGGGGGTCGCCTGGATGTCGCTAGTCACGCTGGCGGCGACCATCGCCCTGCTGGCGGTTCCCTGGATGTACTGGCAGCGCGCCCAGTCGGCGCCGCCGATCCACGACATCACCACCGACCTGGAAAACCCGCCCGAATTCGTCGCCCTGGCCCCTGCACGCGAGGCCGCCCCCAACGCCGTCGACTATCCCGGCGAATCGTTCGCGCGCCGTCAGCGCAACGCCTATCCCGATATCCAGTCACGCCACTTTCCCCTGCCCCTGGCAACCGTGCGCGCCGCCGCCGAGGCCGCCGTGCTGGACATGGGCTGGGAGATCGCCGAAATCAGCATCGGCGCCGTTGATACCATCGAGGCCACTGCCACCACGACCTGGTTCGGTTTTCAGGATGACGTGGTGGTACGGCTGACCCAGGAGTCCGACGGCATACGGGTCGATGTCCGCTCGGCCTCGCGCCTGGGGCGCGGTGATGCGGGCACCAACGCTCAACGGATTCGCGATTACTTCGAGGCGCTGCAACGACGCACCGGTTGACGACCCCACTCGACCGCCAACCGGCAAGGACACCTGTGCGTGGGCCCCGACCGACGAAACGAACACCGAGTGGCTCCCGGCCAGCCCGAGTGGCCGGCCGGGGCCCGGTTGCGTCATGCTTCGGGCGGAAGCGCCTCAATGGTGCGCAGCGCTTCGCCGACGATGCCCTGGCGCTTGGGCAAGTCGGCCATGCGGTTGGGCGTTTCCATGTTGAGGGCGAAGAACACCGGGCCGGTGGGGCGTTCCACCCAGCCCACCCACCAGCCGAGCTGACCGGTCCAGCCGGTCTTGCCGCGCAGGATCCAGTCGTTGCCGGCGCCGACGATCATCAGGTCCTTGACCAGCCGCTGATCCGCCTCGTCGAACGGCAGCTCGTTGCGGTAGAGCCGCTCGAGGAAGGCAATCTGCTCCTCGGCGGAGATTTCCAGCAAGTCCTCCTCCAGCCAGAAGTGCTCGAGGCGGTCGCCGATATCGGCATTGCCGTAGTCGAGCCTCTCCAGGTAGTCGCGCTCGCGCTCCTCGCCCAGCTCACGGGCGAAGTGCTGGTAGAGCCAAACCACCGAGTTGCGCATGCCTGAACGCAGATCCTGATCGCCGTTCCACGGTGGGAACTCTCGCTCGATCCCGTCCCAGGCGAAGACCTGGAACTCGTTCTTCACCACGCCGGCATCCAGGGCGAACAGGGTGTGGGGAATCTTGAAGGTGGACGCCGGTACGAAGCGTTGCCGGGCCCGTTCGCCGTCATGTACCAGCGTGGCGGTGGTGCCGTCGCGCTTGTCGACCACCAGCAGCGTGCCGCTGGCCTCGTTGGCACGGAAGATTTCGCCCCAATCGGCACGTTCCTGCCAGGTTTCGGCCGCGGCGCTCAAGGGCATCAGCGCCAGCAACAGGGCACCGGCCATCAATGTTTTTAAGGGTGTCGTTTTCAGGATCATGGTTCCTTCCACTCGTCATGGTTAGGGCATTCAGGGGTGGGCGACGCGTCGGATGGCAGATTAGCGGGATGGCATCCAAGGCCACAAACCATGATATCTTGCATGAGCCATAAACTGAGTTTGGGCTTATGACGAGACCTTACCTGCCGCTGAATGCGCTGCGCGCCTTCGAGGCCTCGGCCCGGCACTTGAGCTTCACCCGCGCCGCCGACGAGCTGAACGTGACCCAGGCGGCGGTGAGCCATCAGGTCAAGCTGTTGGAGGAGCGTCTGGGCACGGCGCTGTTCAAGCGCCTGCCGCGCGGGCTAATGATCACCGCAGAAGGCGAGGCGCTACTGCCGGTGATGCGGGACGCCTTCGACCGCATGGCAGACATGCTGGAGCGGCTCGAGGGCGGCAAGGTACGCGACATTCTCAACGTCGGGGCGGTGGGCACGTTTGCCGTGGGCTGGCTGCTGCCGCGCCTGGCTCGGTTTCAGGCCAGCCATCCTCAGATCGAGGTGCGCCTGTCGACCCACAACAATCGAGTCGACATGGCCATCGAGGGGTTGGACGGTGCCATTCGCTTCGGCGACGGCGCCTGGCACGGCCTCGAGGCACAGCGGCTGTTCGCTGCGCCGCTCTCCCCCTTGTGTGCGCCGCGCCTGGCGGCCTCCCTCGAGACACCGGCGGACCTGGCCCGCCATTCTCTACTGCGCTCCTATCGCGAGAACGAGTGGCCGCACTGGTTTGCCGCCGCCGGCGTGTCACGGCCACCAGCACGCACCCACGGCGTGACGTTCGACTCTTCGCTGGCGATGATGGAGGCTGCGGTTCAAGGGGCGGGGGTAGCCCTCGCCCCGCCACGCATGTTCGCCCGCCAGCTGGGCAGCGGTGAGATCGTTCAGCCGTTCGAGATCCACGCCGCGCTCGGCAGCTACTGGCTCACCCGGCTCAAGTCGCGCCCACCAGGCTTCGCCATGCAGGCGTTCGAGACGTGGCTGTTCGACGAGGTGCGCCTGGCCTACGGCGAAGCGGCTTGAAACTCCCTCGCTCAGCTCAGCGCCTCGGCGATGGGCCGCTCGCCGTCGAGCAGCACGAACTCCCGGTTCATCAGGTCGCGCGCCTGGGCCAGGTGCACCAGGGCATGGGCGACATTGGCTCGCGAGACGCTGTTCTCGCCGCCGGCCTCCTCCAGCGAAGTGGCAACGCGCTGCGTGGCGGGCTCATCGGTCAGTCGCCCCGGCTTGAGGATCAGGTGAGGCACGGCCGAATTGCGCAGGTGGGCATCCGCGGCGTGCTTGGCCGCCATGTAGGGACGCAGCTTCTCAGGCGCTGCGAGCGGCTTCTCGGCGCGCATGGCACTGACCATAAGAAAACGCGACAGGCCGAGTTCGCAGGCCAGGTCCACGGCACGAATAGCGCCGTGGAGGTCGATCAGCAGCGTCTTGTCGGGACCGGTGTGCGGTCCCGAACCGGCGCTAAACATTACCTGATCGCAGCCATCGAAGGCGTGATGCAGCTCGCCTTCCAGATCGGCGGTCACGGTTTCGATCTCGCGCTCGTCGAACCATGGCCGCTGGCCGGAATCGCGAATCATCGCCCGGATGGGTAAGTCCACGGCCTGGGCCAGTTCACAGAACTGACGGCCGATTTGGCCGTTGGCGCCGATTACCAGTGTGGTCATGCCTTCCTCCTCCAAGTCAGCTCTCGTGGAAGCATCGGGCAGACTAGCTCACCCCATGACGGCTCACCAGGCAAGGAGTGTCGCGGTTGTGCTAGCCTTTGTTGCTGCTCGACGACCCACACCGTACGCAAGAGGCCCACATGCTGCGACTCTCCCATAACGTGGAGCTGGCCGAGCACGAGATCGAGATCAGCCAGATACGCGCCCAGGGCGCGGGCGGCCAGAACGTCAACAAGGTGGCCTCTGCGGTTCACCTGCGCTTCGACATCCCCGCTTCGAGCCTGCCTCCGTTCTACAAGGAGCGCCTGCTGTCGCTCTCCGACCAGCGCATCACCAAGGAGGGCGTGGTGGTAATCAAGGCTCAGAGCCATCGTACCTTCGAGCAGAATCGGGAGGATGCCCTGGAACGGCTCAGAATGTTGATTCAGGAGGCGGTGAAGACGCGCAAGGCACGCAAGCCGACCAAGCCGAGCCGAGCCGCGAAACGCCGGCGCATGGATCACAAGACGAAGAAGGGACAGACCAAGGCGCTGCGCGGCAAGGTAAAGCTCTAGTCACGCGACGACTGCTAGGCTTAACGCAATGTCGAGCGTCGCTGCCGAGGAGAGACCATGCCTGAGACGAGCGTCTCGCACCCGCTGAGTCCCGGACTGGAGCGCCTGCACCTGGCCTGGGACCTGCTCATCCTGGTGCTGGTAGTGGCCAATCTGGCGCTGATCCTGTTCGACAGCCTGTTCCTGCTGCCGCCCCTCAACGACGCCTTCGCCACGCTCGCCCCGGGCCTGCACGAGGCCTATGACCGCCACGTGCACGCCAACTTCATCGAGATCGACCTGGTCTTCGTAGCAGTATTTGTGCTCGACGTGCTGCTGGGCTGGGCCGCGGCCATCGCCGAGCGCCGCTACCACCGCTGGTTCTTCTACCCCTTCGTGCACTGGTACGACGTATTGGGCTGCATCCCGCTGGGCGGCTTTCGCCTGCTGCGCGTGCTGCGGATCGTCTCGCTGCTTCACCGCTTGCAGCGCCTGGGCCTGATCGACGTGCGTCGCTGGCAGGTCTATGCGTTCTTCGCCAAGTATTACGACATTCTCATGGAAGAGCTGTCCGACCGCGTGGCACTTCGCCTGCTCGACAACATGCAGGAGCAGATCCGCTCCAGCGACTCGCTGTCGACGCGGGTCATCGACAGGGTGGTGATGCCGCGCAAGCAGCAGTTGATCCAAGAGCTCAGCCAACGCCTGGAGGCGATGGCCGGCAATGCCTATGCGCGCAACCGCGAGGAAACGATGCGCTACGTCAGTGCGCTGGTCGGCCGCACCGTGGCGGAGAGCCAGGAGATACGCCGCCTGCGCCGCCTGCCGATGGGCGATGTCGTCGCCCGCGGGATGGCGTCGAGCCTCTCGGATCTGTCTTGTCGCCTGGTGCACGAGGCGCTGGAGGGGCTGCGCTCGCCGGAGTTCACCGCGCTGGTGGAGCGCCTGGCCGAGAGCGGCTTCGATACCTGGCTGCAGGTCGACGAGCACACCGACCGGGTGACCGAACAGGTGCTCGTCGACATGCTCGAGCTGATGAAGGAGCAAATCGCCGTCAAGCAGTGGCGTCACCGCTACGACTGACGGCGAAGTAGCTCCCTCAGGGATGGCGGGAGCTGAGGATATGATGCACCCCGCCACAATCGACCATCGGATCGTCACAGTTGACCACGATCTCCGAGCGCGCCAGCACGTAGCTCTTGCCGGTGATGGTGTTCTCCACTACCTGATGCTTGCCGCCGGCCTCGCGCACCGCGACGACTTCGCCGATGAAGCCGGTCTCGCGTAGCGACACGGTTTCCAGCTTGTCGCCGGGCTTGACGGTGCCTTCGTAGTGCATCAGCGCCAGCCGCGCCGAGGTACCCGTACCGGTGGTACTGCGGCAAATCACCCCGGGATGCACGTAGGTCGTCGAGCGCGAGCGGTAGAAGTCGTCGGCGATCTGCTCCACCGGCCCCATGAAGTGCAGGAACGGCAGCGGCCCCACGTCGCCCAGCGTATAGTGCGAGAAGCCGCTGTGAGCCTGGATCGCCTCGACGATGCGATGTGCGCACTCGGCCAGGGCCCGCTCCTCCTCACGCTTGAGCGAAAAGCCCAGTTCCTCGGCGTCCACCAGCGCATAGAAGCCGCCGCTGTAGGCGATGCTGTAGGTCACGTCGCCTACCTCGGGGACGTGAATGCGTGCTCGATGGGTGTCGATGTAGCTGGGCAGTCCGCCACAGGTGATCGCCTCGACCACACCATTTTCGACCCGCGCCTCGATCTGCACCAGCCCGGCCGGGGACTCCAGCGTGAAGTGCTGGATCCCCTCGCGCTTGGGGATCAGTCCCGTCTCGAGAAGTGCGGTGGCGGTGCAGATCGTGTTGGAGCCGGAATAGACCGGGTAGCCCATCACTTCCATGATGATGTAGCCCATCTGCGCCTGGGGATCGCAGGCCGGCACGATCAGGTCCACCGACATCTCAGGGATGCCGTAGGGCTCGTTCAGCAGCAGCTTGCGCAGGCCGTCGGCATCGTTCTCCAGGTACTCCATCTGCTGGCGCACGGTATCGCCGGGCAGCGGGTCGATGCCGCCGATCACGATGCGGCTGACATCGCCGCCGGCGTGGGTGTCGAGCAGTTGCAGGGTGAGTTCGTGACTCATGCGTTGTCCTTGAAAGCGGTGCCCTTGAAAGCGTCGTTCTCGAGTGCGAAGGGAGCGCCGTGATCGTCCCATTGGGCATCGGGCACGATGACGATCTTGCCCAGGTAGTTGCTGCCACGGTTGACGAAGTAGCGCTCTGCCTCGTGCAGCTCGGAAAGCTTGAACGCGGCATGCAATACCGGCTTGAGCTGCCCCGTACGAATCCACTCGACTAGCTGCTCGGCCTCTTTGCGGGTGCCGTGGGAGACGCCGAAGATCTGCACCTGATAGAGGTAGATGCGGGTCCACATGATCTCGCTGAGGTTGCCGCCGCTGGCGCCGGCGATGGAGAGCCGCGGGTAGGTGCTGCGCGCCTTCATGTCGCTGATCATGGTGTCGATGAAAAGATCGGTCATCGCGCCGCCGACCAGATCCATCACCGCATCGATGGGCGCCCCGCCGGTGGCCTCGAGCACACGCTCGACGAAGGTGGACAGGTCACCGCGGTCGATCACCGCCTCGGCGCCCAGCGCCAGCAGCGCCTCGGCCTTGTCGGGCTGGCTCACGGCGTAGGGAATCGCACCGACGATGCGGCACATCTGAATCAGCGCCGCCCCCACGCCGCCGCTGGCACCGCTGACCAGCACCCGTTCGCCCGCCGCGACCCTGGCCGAGGTCATCATGTGGTAGCCGGTCTGGTAGGAGCACATGCCCATCGCCGCCAGCTCGGCGTCGGCGAGTTCGGGGTTGGGGACGTGGTGGAACTGGTCGGACGGCACGGCGATGTACTCGGCATAGCCGCCGTCGGCGCCGTGGCCGTAGTAGTCCGGCGTCAGGTTGATGTCACGCCGCGCGTCGGGATAAAGGTTGAAGTCGAGCAGGCCACGTTCGCCGATGCGCGAGGCATCGACTCCCTCGCCCACCGCCACCACGCGTCCGGCCACGTCGGCGCCCTGGATCCGCGGGAAGGTCAGGGTCGGCTCGCCACCCATGGCGAAGGAGGTCACCTCGCCCTTGTCCTTAGTCGGATAAAGCCCCTCACGAGCCTTGCGGTCGGTGTTGTTCTTGGCCGTGGCGGTAACCTGCACCAGCACTTCGCCCGGGCCCGGCCGTGGCGTGGCAACGTCGTCGCGGTAAACCAGCTTGTCGATGTCGCCGTGGCCGGTCAGGACCATGGCGTGCATGGTAGCCGGAATGGTCGAAACGTTCTCTGTGGGCACGGGATCCTCCTGGCAGAGTCTTGATGCGGTCGGTATTCACGCTCGGGCCGGCGCCACAAATCCTCATCGGCTCGGCGATTCCAGACAACGACATACCGAAGAGCCAGCGCAACGCGCCGACCGGGTGTCGAGATGGAAGCGGGATGACGATCGAGGTGGGGGGCAGCCTGTTGGGCGTGTCGATATGCCAGTGATTGAAACACGCCCGAGCAACGGCTGCATACCGTTGATGATTGGGTATTTTTTCTGTTTTTGGCGGCTCCAACTGGGGTTTCTTTCTTCCACCCGTCAGCGGCGAAGCGAACCGGCTATACCTATGCTAAGGCGCATGCAGCACTTGCTCGCTATCCTTGAGAAAGGACGCCATGGGTGTAAGGAGGCACCGATGAAACACTGGCTGATGGCCAATACCGCTGCCGGCGACGGCAGCCACAACACCGCCTTCTGGCGAGAGCATTTGCAGGCGGCGGGCCTTGCTGACCCACAGGTGCGAGACATTGCCGAGAGCGACTGGCATCGCCAGGTCGAGCCCGGCGACCGGCTATTGGTGGCCGGCGGCGATGGCTCGGTCAACCAGGCGGCTTCCATCTGTATCGAGCGCAGCGCCGTGCTTGGCGTGCTGCCTTCCGGCACGGCCAATGACTTCGCCCGCAACCTGGGGCTTCCCGACGACCCCGTGGAGGTGTGCCGGGTAGCGCTCGGGGCGGATACGGCCAAGGTCGATGCGGCCTGGATCAATGGTCAGCTCTATCTCAACGTCGCCCATATCGGGCTTGGCACCGTGCCCGCCCGGGAGGCCTCCCCGGGAGAGAAAAGGCTCCTGGGACGCTTCAGCTACCTCGCCGCCCTGGCAAGAAAATTCGGCATGCAGCAAGGCTTTCAGGGACGCATCGAGGGCGATGACCAGGCCGTCGAGGGCCGCTGGCTGACCATCGCCATCGCTTCAGGGGCCTATTTCGGTGGCGGCCACGGCATTGCCGGGGCGCGGATCGATGACGGTCAACTGGACATCGTGGCGGTGCGGCAGCGCGCCTGGTTTCACTTGCTGCTCTCTTACCTTTCGACGCGCCTGTTGGGACATCCTCCCCAGGGCGACGATACCGTGGTTCACCTGCGCTCACCCCAGTGCCACGTGCAGCTTCGTCACGCGCATACGCTGACCGCCGATGGCGAAACCCTGGGACGCATGGCCAACGTTTCGGCCATTACCCGGCGCGCCGTGCTGGAAGTCGCCTGTCAGGACGTAATCGGTGCAAGCGACAGTGCCCTGTCGGGGGAGGCACGAGACGTCGCGAGCGGCCTGTCCTCCTAGAGCGGCAGGTGAAGTATCGCCCCACGCAAGCCATGCGCATCGGCCCATAGCTTGCCCAGGGTGAGCGGTAGCCGGAAGCGGCGCTTGCCCGCCGCCCCCGGGTTGAACAGCAGTCGCTCGTGGTGCCATTCGTTGCGCGGCTTGTGGGAGTGGCCATGCAGCACGGCATCGCACGCGGTGGCCGGGTCGAAATCGGCCAGGTCATGAACCAGATGGAGGCGCCAGCCGTTGACGACGAGATCCCGGTGCGGCGGCAGCGACTCGGCCCAGCCAGCCGTGTCGATATTGCCGCGCACGGTGTAGAGCGGAGCCAGTTCGCCCAGGCGTTCGAGTATGGCGATATCCTCCGGCTTCGCTCCCACGTCGCCCAGGTGAAGGATCAGCTCGCAGCCCGCCAGCAGCGTCAACGCCTCGTCGCGCAGCAGGCCGTGGGTGTCGGAAATCACGCCGACGGGCGTGGCGATATCGAGACGAACGGATGGCATCGCGCTTCTCGTGCAGGAACCTTTCGCCACGCTAGCCTAATGCCTCGGCGGTGTCATTGCCCATGCGAAAGGGCATCGCCGAGGCGATGCCCTTGCTGCACAGGATGTGCCGTCTCGCAGCGTCGTGTCGGGGACGGCTCAGTGATAGTGCTTGCTGCAGTTGGCGATTTCACGTGCCATCTGGTCGTCGGCGCAGCGGTCGGCAATGTCGCTGAGCGTCACAACTCCGACGAGACGCTTGTCACTCTGGTTGTTGAGCACCACCAGGCGCTGTACATGCTGCTCCTGCATGTTGCGCAGCACATCCTTCACGTCCTGGTCCTCGAAGGCATACAGCACCTCCGAGGTGGCGATGGAGCTCGCCTTGTCGTCGGGGTTCTTGCCTTCGGCAAGGGCGCGAACCGTGAGATCGCGATCGGTCACGGTACCCACGATACGATCTCCCTCGACCAGGGGCTCGAAGCCCGAGTTGTCCTGGCGCATGCGCTCGGCCACCTGACGAATGGTGGCATCGGACGGGCAGTAATCCGGGCGCTGAGTCATCACTTCGCGTACTTGCATCTCGCACCTCCTTTCATCGATGTGTCGCACGGCGAAAGCCGCGCCGCTTCCTGCTTTGCGATGTCTTACCTTCAAAAAAGTAGTTGCCTGGCCGACGAGCTTCAAAACCCTCTCTGTCTTTGTTTATTGCCATGGGTTACCACAGGTTTCGGCGTTGACGCCCCTCCCCCGGCTGCTAGCTTGACTAGCGAAACCCAGCCGAACCCGAGATCGACAACTACAATCGAGAGGGACGCATCATGACCACACAGGATGCTCGAGTGTGGCGGTGCGGCGTCGCGCCGCTGGCTCTGCTGCTTGCCTCCTCAGCCTTGGCCCAGACGGACAGCGACGAGCTGCCTCGCCTGCAGAGCGCAGAGTGCCCGACCCAGGCGCTGCGCGAGCTGGACGCCACCTGCCATACCTTTCATGCCCCCGAGAACTGGGAAGACTCCAATGGCAATACGATCTCGCTGCCCGTGGCGGTGATCGAGCCGGAGGGCGGTGCAGCGGACGAAGACAAGCTCCCGGTTTTCTTCTTTCCCGGCGGCCCCGGTTACTCGTCACTGGGCGAGCGGGAGTACATGGAACAGCTGCTCGAGGACATCGGCGAGCGCACCCTGGTCACCATGGACCATCGTGGTTTCATCCATGCCGACCCGTCCCTGGAATGTCCGGAGTACGCCGCCGTCTCTCCCTACCACAACATCATCCATACCCCCGCAATCACCGCCTCGCTCGAGCCGATGCACCGCCTGTCCATCATTACCTCGGAAGTGGAGGCGTGCCATCGCAAGCTGACCGCCGAGGGACACGATGTCAGTCAGTACAACAGCCATGCCGTCTCGCGCGACGTGGACGAGATCCGCCGGCTGCTCGGCTACGAGCGCATCGACGGCTTCGGTTCTTCCACCGGCAGCGGCACCCTCGCCTCGTTCATTCAGTACCATCCCGACAGTATTCGCGCCGCCATCTTCGGCTGGCCGTGGTTCAACCACCTGCGCAATCGACCACCGGTGGACGAACTCTACACGGCCAAGCAGACTTTCACCGATACCTTGGCGCTGTGCGTCGCCGAAGATCAGGCCTGTCGTGAGCTGCTGCCCAACTGGATGCAGTCCATCGATCGCGCCCGGCGAAGGCTGGATGCCCGTCCCTACGTGGCCCATGTCGCCACGCCCTACGGCCGCACCCAGACACTCTATTTCGATGGTGCGGCATTTCTCGACACTCTCTATCTGACTCTGGCCAGCGACTACGCCGAGTTGCCGAGCCTGGTAGCCGATATCGAGGCGGGCGACTATGCACGGCTCGAAGATTTTTTTCGCATCGAAGACCATGACCCCAACCCCGAGGCACCCAACTATGCGTTGGGCTACTTCCTCGCCCACGTTTGCAGCGACATGGGAAGCAACCGCCCAAGCCCGACCGACTCCATCGCGGCCGTCGAGCGCGACCCCGCCGTGCTCGGCTTCGAGCCGCCCTGGCTGTGCGCTTGGTGGGGCGAGGATGGCGACGTACCCGCCGAGCACAATGACCCACCGGTCAGCGAGATACCCGCCTTGGCGATTCACGGCCAGATGGATCCCTGCTGTGGCACGCGCTGGAGTCGGCATCTGCAACGCACCATGCCCAACCTGCAGTTCGTCGAGCTGCAAGCACTCGGTCACAATCCGGTCAACGAGTGTCGCTCGAGCATGATCCAGGCCTTTCTCAACGATCCGGAGCGCCCCGTCGACGCCAGCTGTCGCGAGGAAACCGCCCGCGAGCCATGGGTGACCGAGCCTCCCGGGGCCATGGAAAACGACGACGCATGAAATGACCGCCCCCGATCGTCGACGGCAACCGCCGTCGGCGGTCGCTCGAAGCACGCCACCACCTGCCTGACCGGCACGAGAGGCCAGCGCACTGTCCCTATTCCCCACTCCCACGCGGCCGCGTCAGCCGCCAGTCGGCACCGACTCGGCCGGGATGACGTGCGCGGCTGTTCGATGGCTTGTGGGTTTATTGCTACGTTGGGGGCATGGTGGGAAAGCATGGAGAAAAAGCATGGCAGTTCTAAAGGATTAGTATGAGACAGCAGTTCACCCATCGCACTCAAACACTGCGCCGTGCGGCGAACCGGTCTGCGCTCCCGATCCTCCTGGCTGGCCTGCTGGCCAGCGTACTGATGGCGGCCAAGGCTCACTCCGGCCAGGTCGGACTGCCTCGCTTCCCCTCGATCAGCCCCGATGGTTCGGAACTCATCTTCAGTTGGCGCGGCGACCTGTGGCGAGCCTCCAGCGAAGGCGGCGTGGCGGTGCGCCTGACCCGCCACAACCTCGACGATCTGCACTCCAGCTGGAGTCCTGACGGCGAGTGGGTGGTGTTCGCCTCGATGCGCGACGGCTATCTCAACCTGTGGCGTATGCGCCGTGACGGCAGCGAGCTCAGCCAACTGACCCATGGCGACCAGCACCTGCGCAACCCTTCCTACGCCATCGACCGGAATGGCGAGCCGGTGATCACCTTCTCGGGCATGCTCGAGGCCGACGTCTACCGCGACCAGCGTCCTTACCGGATCTCCCCGGAAGGTGGCGATTACGACCGGCTGCACGATGCCTTTGGTTCCGAGCCCCAGCTCTCACCCGACGGTCGGCGCGTCATCTTCACCCGCGGCGGGGCCTATCACGACTGGAACCGACGTCACTACCGCGGTCCGGACGCCATGAACATCTGGCTGCACGAGTTCGGGACCGGGCGTTTCGAGCCGTTGACCGAACGCGACGGCGACGACGGCATGGCCCGCTGGGTCGATGAGGACACCCTGCTGTTCATGTCGGACCGCGAAGACCAGACGGTCAACCTGTACCGCATGGAGCTCGACGCCGAGCGCTCCATCGAACGACTCACCGAGTTCGACGAGCACGACCTGCAGCATTTCGATGTGTCGCGCGACGGCAGCACTGCCGTGCTGCAGGTGTGGGATAACTTGCTGACCCTCGACCTCGAGGCGCCTGATGCCGAGCCCGAAGCCATTTCGCTGCGGGCACCGGAGGATGGACGCGACCTGTATGCCTTGCGTCGCATCGACCGCGACGTGAGCGAAGCGGCGCTGAGCCCCGACGGCAAGACCATGGCCTACATCGCCTATGGTCGCGTCTATGTGCGGTATGTCGACGAGCAGAGCCCGACGCTCGCCGTGACCCCCGGCACCCATGCTCGCCACGAAGATCTTGCCTGGTCGCCCGATGGCCTACGCCTTTACTTCGTCAACGACGCTGACGGCACCCAGTCCATCCATGAGGCGCGTGTCGCCCTGACCCGCGAAGAAGTTCGCCGGGTGCACGACCGGCAGCAGGGGCGCGGGCGTGCCACCTCCCGGCGCTGGGATGGCGACTCCACCGTCTCGCTCGCGACGGCCACGCCTCCCCCCGAGCCGGCCACAGAGCAGGCCGAAGAGGTACCCGATGCCGACCTGGATCCGGACATTCGGGTGCGCGGGGAAGAACCCGAGGACCCTTTCGCCCCGCAGGACCCAGGCCTTGTACTGGACCCCATCGTGACGCCGATGCCCGCCGACCCGCCGACCTTGCCCGAACCCACGCAGCAGACCCAGGAGAATATCGGCAGCATTCCCGAGGAGGATCTGGTGGAAGAGACCGACGACGTCCCGGAGGATCGCGACCCAGCCCGCTGGCACGACGCGATCCAGTTCGAGGTTCGCCCGGTGGTGGCCGGCGAGCACAACGACCGCGACGTCTCGCCCTCCCCCGACGGTCGCATGCTGGCCTTTCGTCGTGGACGCGGCGATCTGGTCATTCACGACCTCGCGAGCGGCGAAACACGTACCCTGGTCGAGGGCTGGGATAGCTTCATTCACTGGCGCTGGTCTCCCGACAGCCGTTACATCGCCTACTCGCAGAATGATCTCGACTTCAGCGCCAACATCTTCGTGGTGCCGGCGGACGGCTCGGCGGAGCCGGTCAATATCACCCGTCATCCACGCAACGACCTGAACCCACGCTGGTCGGTCGACAGCCGTAAGCTCAGTTTCATCTCCAATCGCTCCGGCGAGAACTACGACCTCTACCGGGTCTACCTGGACCGTGAACTCGAGACGCTGACACCGCGCGAGATCACCACCTATTACCGCGATGCCAGGGAGGCGACACGTGACGCATCGCCACTGCCAGTGGAGGGGCAGGACGGTAATACCGCGGCAGCGGACACTCCCGAATTGGAGCTGGACGATGCCTGGCGCCGCATCGAACCGGTCACGGCATCGCCGGTCCACCACACCGGCAACGAGATGACGCCGGACGGGAGTCGCTATGTCTTCAATGCTGGCGGTGAAGGACTCGTGGCGATGAACTGGGATGGTCGCCAACGCACCCGTATCGCCCCAAGCGCCAACGTCCAGCAGCTCAACCTGAGCGGCGAACAGGTCGTCTTCATTCGCGGCGGACGAGTCGGTGTGGCCAACCTCACGGGCAGCGGCTCACCGCGCTACCTGAATATCAGCGACCGCATACGCATCGATCGACGCAAGCAGGCGCTGCAGAAATTCCATGAGGCGGCACGCGTCATCGGCGTCAACTTCTATCGCCAGGACATGAAGGGACTGGATTGGCCGGAGGTAGTAGCGGATTACGCCAGCCTGATCCGTCGCGCCCGCACACCGAGCGAATTCAGCGATATCACCAACGGCTTGATGGGTGAGCTGGCCGCCTCGCACATGGGCGTCTCCAACCCCGGCCCGGTGTCGGCATTGCGCGAACCCTCGGGCCGGCTGGGCATCGAGTACGAGAGCATTGTCTCCCAGCAGGATGAACGCCAGGGCTATCGAATCACCGAAGTGATACCGGGGGGGCCGGCCAGTCGCGGCCCCATGCCGCTGGAGCCGGGCGACATCATCACCGAAATCGGCCTGCAGCCCTTCGCGGAGGGCGAGACCCTGCTGCAGCGCTTGCGCGGCCAGGTAGACCAAGAGGTAGTGGTCACCTTCGACCGCCCGGGCCGCAATGGCTACACCGAGTATCGCACCATTCTCACGACGGTGGACCTGGCCGATTTCGCACGCCTGAAATACGATGCCTTTAGGGAAGAGAGCCGCCGCCAGGTCGACGAGCTCTCCGACGGGCGACTGGGCTACCTGCACATCCAATCGATGAACCAGACCTCTCTGGAGGGTTTCCAGGGGGATCTATATGCCGCGGCCGCCGACAAGGACGGCTTGATCATCGATGTGCGCAACAATGGCGGCGGCCATACCACGGACCGTATTCTCACCTCGATCATGGCCGAAGAGCACGCCTACACGATCCCGGCGGGTGCCGACCGCGACAACACCGGTCACTACCCACAAGACCGGCTCGATGCCCCGCGCTACACCTTGCCGGTCAACATGCTGGCCAACGAGAAGAGCTACTCCAACGCCGAGATACTGGCCCACGCCTTCCGCACCCTGGAGCGTGGCCATCTCGTAGGCGAGCAGACCTACGGCGGCGTGATCTCCACCAACAGCCATACCTTGATCGACGGCGCCACCGTACGGCGCCCCTTTCGCGGCTGGTATCTTCCCGACGGCACTGACATGGAACACAACGGCGCCATGCCCCTCCTGAGGGTGGAACAGACGCCGGAGGACGAGGTAGCCGGGCGTGACCGGCAGCTCGAGGCGGCGGTGGATGACCTGCTGAAACGCATCGACACCGGTGAGTGAGCCAGGTCGGCTCACTCGCCGAAGCCGTAGTCGCGCTCCACACGGGCCACCCGCACCCGGTAAGCCGCGTACCACTCGCTGCGTCCCAGGCGCTGGGCTTCGCGGTGCTCCACCTGCTGCTTCCAGCGCTGGATCGCTTCGAGGCTGTCCCAGTAGGAAACCGTCACGCCCAGCGCCTCGCGCGCCGACTCCATGCCGAGAAAACCCGGCTGCTGGGCGGCCAGTTCGGTCATGCGCTCGGCCATCAACCCGTATCCGTTGTCTTCTGCGGTACGGAGTGACGTGAAAATGACGGCGTAATAGGGTGGCTCGGGGGTATTCGCGATGCGTGTCATAAGGCCTCTCGTAAGTCATGATCGATAGAGGGTGTTTCCCCTGGCGCCATTCTCGGAGAGTATAAGCGCGCGCGCAGCCCGCGCGCTCCTACCTCTGCTGCGGGAGACGGCATGCTGACGCTGGATCATGGAAGACGGGTCACCCTGAGCTATTTCGTCGTCTTCATTGCCATCGGCATGTGCGTCGGCCTGCTCGGCCCGACGCTCCCCTACCTCGCCGACATGACGGGATCGGGCATGAGCCAGATCGCCATCCTGTTCACCGCCCGCGCGCTGGGAACCATGCTCGGCTCGGTGCTCTCCGGGATACTGATCGACCGCTTCGACGGGCACCGCGTGCTGGCGACGATGCTGCTGCTGCTCGCGGCTGGGCTTGCCGCCGTGCCGTTCAGCCAGGCACTGGCCCTGTTGACCGTCGTGCTGTTCCTGCTCGGCCTGGCCGAGGTGTCGGTCAATGCCGGGGCCAACACGCTGCTGCTGTGGACTCACGGCCCCGCGTCGCCGCCCTGGATCAGCGCGCTGCATTTCTGCTTTGGCCTCGGCAACATGTTGATACCGCTCGTACTAGTGGTAGTGCTACGCCAGGGGTTCTCGTTCGCCTGGGCGTTCTGGCTCGTCGCCCTGTACGTTACGGCACTGTCGTTTCCACTGCTACGTCAGTCGAGTCCGAAGCCACCCGATATCGCCATCACCCAGCGCAGCGCCCCCCCGACCCGGGACGGCTGGCGGCTGGCCATCTTCCTGCTCATGTTTGGCCTCTACGTCGGCATGGAAGTCACCTTCGCCGGCTGGGTGACCGCCTATGGCGTACTCAGCGGCACGGCGCCGGCGGACGCCGCCTTGCTGGTGACTCTGTTCTGGCTGACGCTGTCGGCCGGGCGCCTGCTGGCCATTCCCCTGATTCGCCTGCTGTCGCCCTGGAAGGTCTTGCGCGGCTGCCTCGCACTAGGCCTGTTTGGCGCCCTGGCGCTGCACTTCCTGTGGCTGCCGTTACCGTTGGTGGCCCTGCTCTTCGGCCTGGCGTCATCGGCCATCTTTCCCACCCTGTTTGGCCTGAGCAATCAGCTGATGCCCAACAGCGGGCGTACCACCGGCTGGATCTTCCTGGCCAGCGGGCTCGGCGGCATGGCGATCCCCTCACTGACCGGGCCACTGCTGGAACGTGCCGGGACGAACGCCTTTCCCATCCTGCTGATCGCCCTGGTCGGCCTGTTACTGCTGGGGCTCACCCTCCTCCGCGCCAGGGTCAAGCGCGGCGCTGTATGCTGAACGCTCTCAGTGCTGTTTCACCCGCCAGATACGCCATGCCAGCAGACCGATGATCATACCGCTCAAGGGTCCCAGGATGAGCGCCGCCGTATGCGGCGGGATGGCGATGCCGAGCGCTCCCAGGCTCTCCAGCCCCAGCTTGAACAGGCTGAACACGTAGTAGCTGATGACGATGATCGACAGCCCCTCCACCGCCTTCTGGATCTTGAGTTGGCTGCTGGCCCGCTCGTCGAGGCTGTTAAGAATGCTGGAGTTCTGTTCCTCGATCTCGACCTGGGCCCGGGTACGCAGCAGGTCGTTCAAGCGCGCGGCACTTTCAGCCAGGCTCTCCTGGCGCTGGTGAATGGCGGCACAGTAGTGCACCGTGGGCCGGAAGCGGCGCAGAAGAAAGGTGCCCAGACGCGGGCAATGGTCGACCCGCGCCTCCCTGAGTTCCTCGATGCGGGAGAAAACGATGCGTGCATAGGCTTCGGTGGCACTGAAGCGCTGGCGCGAGCGAGCACCGCTGCGCTCAAGTCGCGCAGAGAGCAGAGAGAGAGCCGTCAGTAGAGGGCGTGGATTGGCATCCTCCTGTTCGGCATTGCGATCGGACAGTTCGCCCAGCTCCAGCTCATAGGCCTGCAGCTCGAACGCCAACTCCTTGGCCAGGGGCAGCGACAGCGAGGCCATCATGCGGTAGGTCTCGATTTCGAATAACCGGCGCACCATCCGCCCGAGGCGAAAGGCATTGAGGCCATGATTGAGCAGTAGCAGACGGGTGTAGCCTCCCGCATCGAGACGGAAGTCGCCCCAGATCGTCGCGTCGCCACCGCCGACCTGCGAGCCGGCCGGGTCGCTGAAACCGTAGGCCTCGGCGCTGCCCCGCCAGGCATCATCGCCTTCCACCAGCACCAGCGTGGCGTTGATCAGCGCATCGCTCTGGGATTCGACGACCGAAGCCAGCCACGCCGGGGGTGCCGCCCAAGGCTCGAGGCCCGCCGCCTTGGGCACCATCACGGTAAGCGTCGAGAACTCGGTGTGCCGCTCCCATTTCAGCACCTTGTCATCGAGCGTGAGAATCTGTTGGACGGCCTCGTCGTCGAAGGCGAGACCGGTGGCCTCTGCCAAGTGGGACAGGAGCTCGGTATGCGCCTGGGCATCGGCCAGGAAGGCATAGTGGTAGAGATGGGCCGGCTCCGAGAAATAGATCGATGGTCGGGCGTGCAGTTCGTTATGCAAGCGTTCGCGTTGTGAGTGCATTCGATGGGCCTGAAAGGGGATCGATCCTTGAGACTAAGGTCTAAAGAGCGCGCCGCCAACCCCGCTTTCGACTGCCATGGCACACGCTTTGGTACTAGCGAGACCTCGTGCCGGCGGAGGAGGGTTCGGCAACGCCTTCATCGACCAGGACCTCCAGCGGCACCGGCCCCTGCAAGAAGCGCCCGATCCAGGCCAAGGCACTGGGCAGGCTGGCGCGCCACACACGCCAGGTATGACCGCCGCTCAGCACCTCCATGGCCACTAGGTCCGGCTGGTGCGGTGCCAGCGCCTGGCGCACGAGCCGCGTATGATGCTCGGCATTGTAGACGTCGCGATTACCGGCACTGAGATAGAGAGGCACTACTGCGTCTCGTTCCAGGTAGCCTTCCAGGTGGGTAGTGTAGTTTCGGCGCTGCCACAGCGTCTCGTCGAAGTCGCCCTTCTCGTCGAGGAAGGCGGGGTGCCGCCAAGCCGATGAGTTACGCGGTGGCAACGGATGGTAGCTGGCCGGACTGAGGGCCGCCGCCGCGGCGAACAGGTCCGGCCGCTCGAGCACGAAGTTGAGCGTGCCGTAGCCGCCGGCCGAGAGCCCGCCAATGGCACGCCACTCGCGCCGGGGCACGACCTGCCAGGTCTCCTCGACGGTGGGCATGAGTTCCTGGAAAAAGGCCGAGCGCGCCGACTCGTTGTGACCGTCGATCCACCAGCTCTCGCTGCCGGGCATGACGATGACCGTGGGCGGCATGAGGCCCTCGCGAATCATGTGATCGGCGGCCTGCTCGATCCCTCCGCTCTCGACCCAGTCCCTTTCGCTGCCGAACGAACCGTGCAGCAAGTAGAGAACCGGGTAGGCCTGGTTCGTCTCGTGGTAGCCATCCGGCAGGTACAGGGCGTAATGATAGTCACGCCCCAGTATCTCCGAGGCGAAGCGGTGGTACGTGATGTCGCCGGCCTGTGACGCGCCCCCCCACAGGAGGGCGATGCCCAGTGCGGCGGCAAGCGCACGTTTGAGGGTCATGGCACGGGGCTCCTTGTGCCGAAGTGCAGCGCCATAAGCGAAGCCTATCGCGGAATCTCTCCGTCTCGTCATGGTCCGACAATGTATCGACGGTCGGTGTTCCTCGCTCCCAAGGAAGGAAGGGCGCTCATGCAGAGGATCGAAGAAATCTACTGGCTACGCTTCTACGGCTGCCTGGCCGTGTTCGGCTACCACTTTCTCGACCGCTTGAACCAGTACCTCGACAATGTCTATCTCGACCTGGCCCGCATCCCGACCGTGCTCGGCACGCCCATCTTCATCTTCATCTCGATCTTCCTGTTCTCGGCCCGCTACGGCGATCGCCCTCCTCCCGGCTTTCTAGTCAAGCGTCTGCAGTACGTCATGGTGCCGTATGTCGTCTATGGGCTGATCTATGCCCTGACCAAGTACACGAACCTGCGTCGGGAGGGCGTGCCGGCCGGCCTCATCGATACGCTCATCGAATACCTCCTGTACGCCGGCTGGCACGGTTATTTTCTGATCATCGCCATGCAGTTCTACGCCTTCTACTGGCTCTACTCCCGCTATGGCCTGGAGCGATGGTTGCCACCTGGCCCTTGGCTGGTAGCGGGGTGCCTGATCAGCATCGCCTACTGGGGCCTGACCCGACACTTCGACATCGAACCGCCAGGCTACCTGCTCTGGATCGCTCCACTCGGCTGGATCTACCTGTTCTTTCTGGCCATGCTGGTGGTGCGCCACTACCCTCGACTCGCCCCCAAGCGCCTGGCGGAAGTGGCCTGGCTAAAGTGGCTGTCGCAGCCGGCGCTCCTGCTGGGCTTCGTCGCCGCGGTCGTGCTACTGACCCTGCGCGGCGACCTGGAGTACTCCTCCAAGGAGACCTGGGTCGTGCCGTTCTTCGTGCTGTTCACGCTCTACGCCGTCACGCGGCTGCGCAACGTGCGAGCCACTCCGCTGGTCAAGTTCATCAACCGCTATTCGTTCGGCATCTATCTCGCCCACCCCATGTTCTTCGCCATGGTCGACTTCGCCCATGAGTTCGTCCCCTTCTCGCTGCTCCTATATTCGCTGCTGCTGCTCATGGTAGGCATGGCCGGCTCGATTGCCTTCAACCGGGCCGTCAACGGCATCCCCTGGGGCGGCATGCTGTTTGGCAAGACGCTTTACGTGCCCGAAGCGCAGCACCGGACGGAGACGCAGGCACGCTAGGCAGATGGCGGATCTGGTCGAACGTCGCGGCGAATGCGGAGGGTGAGGCCGCACGAACCAGGCGTCAGGCTTGATGAGTGCCCTCGTAGGCCGATTTCAAGCGATAGAACTCGGCAACAATGTCGTCCATGGCGGCAGGGTCATAGTCGCTGAGCCCGCTGACGACCAGTTTCTTCGAACCACTGCCGACCGGCCGGCCACGATCGGTGATGCGAAACTCCAGTCTCACGTCGCCACGCTTGCCGATCACCTCGAGGCTCGAGTCGACCAGTTCAAGGCAAGGAGCAACCAGATCGAGCCTGTCGAGCGAAAAGCCCATGCTGTCGTAGATGACCAGTGGACGCTTGGGATTGAACATCACGCCCCGCGACTCCAGCAGCGGCTTGAGGACATGGGGAAAGTTCTTACCGGAGAAGGACACGTAGCAGCGGGTAAAGGCTTCGATGACCGCAGCATCGAGACTGGTATCGCCTTCGCGCCCGACTTCGAGGTACTGCTTCCCCTCTTCGTCCCTGACCACGAGCTGTCCCGACTCCTTCTCCTCGACATGCAGCAGGATTCCGTCACCCACCATGCTGCGGAAACGAAAATCCATGTGCCGGGAAAGACCGAACCGACTCAGCACCAGGGCAAACAGCAGATCACCGGGCACGCAGAATCGTCGAGCTCCCGCGTCATGGATGGGGTTGAAATCTCCGGCGACACGTTTGGCGAAGTCGCTTGCCTGTTGCGCGGAGATGCGGAAGCCCACGTCCGCTGGCGTATGGTACGGGTCGAGAAACATGCGTGTTCAGGCCTGTCCTTGGTTGGAAGAACTCAAGTTGGCGATAATGCCATTTTTTACCTCGACGCGGCCACTTCGGACCGGGAAGTGCCATCTCGCAGCCACGGCTCCCGTTGCTGGCGGATTCGCAGGCCGGAGTATAAGCCTTTGAATTCATGCCCCCGCGGGAAAAGGATGCGAATGGCCCCATGGTTGATTGGCCCCTTGCCCTTACTCGTCATTCTTGTGATATACGTATATCGTACAACAAGGCTCAGCAGCTAAGTGCGATACATAATCATCAGATAGCCTATCGCGACTGACTCGGCCGCTTCAGCAGAGTAAGGGATCGGGGGATAACACTATCGATACGCGCAGGAAATCCTGGCCAGCCATCCTCTCCGTTGTGCCAGGCAGAGGAGCCGTCTTTGCAGGTCAGGCCGGCTCGGTGCCATCACTCATTGGGGACGTCGGCGCGTGGCGGGATTGACACGTTGGCTGATGCTGCCGCTGGTGCTGGCACTGTTGAGCGTGCCCGCGCAGGCCAATGAGCGTCAGATCGTCCTGATCGCGCACCCGAACGTGGTCGATGCCGCCCTCACCCGCGACACCACCCGGGCAATCTTTGCCATGCGACAGCGCAGCTGGCCTGATGGCCAGGCCGTCCGCGTGTTCGTGTTGCCCAGCACCCACCCTGTCCACGCTCGCTTCGCCAAGGAGCGTCTTAGCGTTTACCCCCATCAGCTGCAGTTGGCCTGGGATCGCATGGTGTTCTCGGGGACGGGCCAGGCCCCAAGTCAGGTCGACAGCCAATCAGAAATGCTGGAACGCGTCGCCACGACGCCTGGCGCCCTTGGGTATCTGGAAAGGGAGTATCTGGATGATAGAGTCCAAATCATTACCATGGAGTAGACGCCGCCGTTCACACTCCGTGTGCGTGGCGCTGGCTCTCGCCTGGGCTCCCATGGTCGAGGCGGATGGTGTCATGGACACCCTGCAGGTACACGGTTTTCTCAGCCAGGCGCTCGTCATCACCGACGACAACGATTTCTTCGGCCCCAGCAGCAATGACGGCAGTCTCAAGTACACCGAGATCGGCGCCAATGCCTCGATCCGGCCTCGCCCCGACGTGCTCGTGGCGGCTCAGGTACTGAGCAGACGCGCCGGGGGCGACGGTAGCGATGCCCGCCCAGCCTTGGACTATGGCGTGGTCGACTACCAGCCATACTCCGACCAGCGGCGAACCTTGGGCATCCAGCTCGGGCGCTTCAAGAACCCCTTCGGCTTTTACAACCAGACGCGGGATGTGGCCTTCACCCGCCCCAGCATCCTGCTGCCCCAGTCGATCTATTTCGACCGCACCCGCTCTCTCGGGCTTTCCGCCGATGGCGTCAGCCTGTATGCCGAGGAGCGGATGGAGCACGGCACGCTGCGCTTCACCGGAGGCGTCGGCACCCCTAGCACGCGCGACCTGGATGACCAGCTCTTTCCCGCTCACCTGGGCATGGACGTGAGCGGGAGTACGTCTTCCATCGCCCAACTGCGCTATGAGCACTCGGGAGGACATTTCACGGCCGCCCTCAGCGCCGCGGACGTCAACCTGGACCTGGGACTCGGCCCCAGCGAAGGCGAACTAAACTTTCAACCCTGGATACTCTCGCTACAGTACGACAAGGAGCATTGGGCGTTAACCGGCGAGTTCGCCCTGCGCAGGGTATCGACCACCGATACCGGCCCCTTGCCCGGCTCCGACGTCACCGGTGAGAGCTGGTACATCCAGTACACTCGTCGCTTCCTCGACAATTGGCAGTGGCTGGTTCGCTACGACAGTCTGGTCAGCAACCGCGACGACCGCTCGGGTCAGGCCTACGAGGCCCAGGGGCGAGGCCCCGCCCATGCGCGCTATGCGGATGACATCACGTTCGGGCTACAGTGGCGGGTCAACCCCCGCGTGCTGGTGGCTGCCGAATACCATCACATCGACGGCACCGGCTGGTTGCCGTTACGCGACGAACCGGATCCCGCCGAGACTCAGCGGCGCTGGAACATGGTGCTTTTTCAACTCTCATTGCGCTTCTGATCAACGAACCCACTACTCTTCAAGAATCGGCCAGGGATTGCCAGCATGAGCGCTTTCTCACCACAAGCACCTCGTTCGCGAATGAGCCTGACTTGGCGAGTGCTTGCTCTGAGCAGCCTGTTGCTGCTGGTGCTGGCGGGGCTATTTACCTGGCTGGGCCACGCCAACCTGACCCGCCAGTTCGAGGAGAGCCGCCGGGAAAGCAACCAGCGAGAAACACGTGAAATCCAGCTGGCCCTGCAACGCTCCGAGGCGAGCCTGCTGCAAATCGCGGCGCTGACGGCCGCCTCTCCCGACCTGGGCCCGGCGCTGGCCAACGACGAGCGCACGGCGCTGATCGGCTCGCTCTCGTCACAGTGGCCGACGCTTCAGCTCGAAGCCGGCATCGACGAAATCCTGGTGTTCGATGCCCAAGGTCGCCAGCTGGCCGAGTGGGGCGAAGCCCAGGCCGACAGGGAGCGGCCCGTGCAGGACTGGGTTAACCAGGTCATGGAAACCGAATATCCGTTCTCCGCGCTGCGCTGTGCCAACGACTGCCGGCAATATGCCGCCGTGCCCATCCTGGTCGAAGGCGAAAGCGTCGGCATGGTGGTGCTGTCCCGCTCCCTGGCCGACGTGACCCGCCAGGCCCAGCAGGTTTCCGGCAGCGACGTCGCGCTGTTGATCACCGGTGCGCACAGCACTGAGGTGGCATCGGAGCGGCACCTGGCGAGCTGGAACGGTAACCTTGTCGCGCTGACACATACGAGCGAATACCTGCCCTTACTGCGACGGGCAGCGCAGCAGGCCATGCTCAGCGACATTCTCGCCACCCCATTGCGCCTGCGCCATGAGGGCCGCGCTTATGAACTGTCCGCCGTACGCATGGAGGCCGAGGATAGCCGGCGCAGCACCGGCTTCTTTCTCCTCGCCGCGGACATCACCTCCCAGATCCGAACCATTCAACGGGATACGCGTAACCTGATGTTGGTCAGCATCGGCGGCTGGCTTGCAGCCGAGTTGCTGCTGCTGGCCATCCTGCTGCGCCCGATGGCCAGGCTGCGGCGGCTGGCCGGCGTCCTTCCCGTCCTGGCTCATGGAGGCTTTGCCAAAGCCCGCAGCGCCATCCCCGTCCCACAGGGCCGCTTCGAAGACGAAATCGACGTCCTCGAGGGCACGACGCTGGCCCTTTCCGATCAGTTGGAAGCGCTGGAGAAGGAGGTCACGGCTCGGGGGCTCCAGCTTGCCGAGCGGGTCGACGAGCTGGCCCGCGAGCGCGATTTCGTCGGTAGCCTACTGGATACCGCTCGCGTTTTCATCGTCACCCAGGATGATCAAGGCCATATCACGCTGATCAACGACTACGCTCTCACGACCCTGGCCATGCAGGAGGAGCGCCTGCTGGGCCGTGCATTCGACGATGTATTCACGCCACGCAGCGACAATGAGCCGGACAAGGAAGTTTCCCAGGAGGAACGCAGCCTGGTAACGGCGGACGGACGACAGCGAACCATTGCCTGGTACCATGCGCCGCTGGCGTCACACAGCGACTCCCGGGCGGCCCGCATTTCGGTCGGTCTCGATATTACCGAACGCAAGCTGGCCGAAGCGCGCCTCACCTGGTTGGCCGAGCGCGATCCGTTGACGGAGCTGTACAACCGGCGTTATTTCCAGGAGGCGCTGGGGCAGGCGATGCGACGAGGTCGCTGCGGTGCGGTGCTGTTACTCGACCTCGATCACTTCAAGGACGTCAACGAGCTCAGCGGCCACCACACCGGCGATCAGCTGCTGCGCATGGTGGCGGATACGCTGTTTCAGGAGTTCGGCCATCACGGCGTCATTGCGCGACTGGGGGGCGACGAGTTCGCGATGCTGTTGGAGGGCGCCGACACCCGGCGAGCCATCAGTATCGCCAAGCAGATCACTCCGCTGCTCGACAGCACCGGCCTGGATGCCGGCGGACAGCGCCACCGGGCTACGGCGAGCCTGGGCATCGCGCTGTTCCCGACACATGGCGACAACCCTGCCGATCTGATGGCCAATGCCGACCTGGCCATGTACAAGGCCAAGGAGAGCGGTTCCCAGCGCTGGCATCTGCTTTCGACACTCGAGCGCGCCAAGGACGAATTGCAGGAGCGGGTCTACTGGGTGGAGCGGATCCGCCAAGCCATCGACGAGGAAGGCTTCGAATTGATGGTGCAGCCGATCGTACGCCTGAGCGATGGCGACGTGCGCCACTATGAGGTGCTGCTGCGAATGCGCGGCCCGAAGGGGGCGCTCATCTCCCCGGCGCACTTCATTCCGGTGGCGGAGCGCAGCGGCCAGATCGTGCATATCGACCGCTGGGTGCTGCGCCAGAGCCTGCGCGCCCTGAGCCGCGTGCAGGCCCAGGGGATCAGCCTCGCCGTCAACCTTTCGGGCCAGACCCTTCATGACGAGGGTCTCAAGCAGTTTCTGATGGAAGAACTGAAGACCACCGGCGCAGACCCGCACCACCTGATTCTCGAGATCACAGAGACGGCTGCCGTCACCGACTTTTCCAGCGCGCGCGGAGTGCTCCAGGCCCTACGCGACCTGGGCTGCCGCACCGCCCTCGATGATTTCGGCGTCGGGTTCAGCAGCTTCCACTATCTCGGCGAGCTGCCTGTCGACTTCATCAAGATTGACGGCGCCTTCATTCGCACCCTGAGCACGAACGCAGACAGCCAGGTCATCGTCAAGGCCATCGCCGACATCGCGGCTGGGTTCGGCAAGCAGGCCATCGCCGAGTTCGTTGATCAGGAGGTTCTGATTTCCCTTTTGACTTCCTACGGCATCACTTACGGCCAGGGCTACCAGCTTGGTCGTCCCACCCCTCTGGCTGAGGCCATTCCGGGAGTTTCACATGGAGATACCACGTCATAAGTCGAACATCAGCGAGCGTGGCGTGCCCCAGAGCGATCGGGTGCGAGAGTTCGTCGAGCAATACCGTTTCATCATCGCTCGTTGCCGGGAGAGTCGGTACCGAGCCTACGCCTTGCGTCACAAGGTCTTTCGCGAGGAACTCGAATATGCCCTGGGGGATGATGTCGACACTCCCTTCGAGAAGGATGCCCACGACAAGCATTCGATCCTCTGCCTGCTCCACCATGTCGGGAGCAACCGTGACGCCGGTTGTCTACGGGTGGTCCTGCCCATCGACAATGACGGGCAGCCAAGGACCCTGCCACTGGAGGAGAGCTGCGCCCATGGCCTGACCGACCCACAGCTGCATCCGGATCGGTTCGAGCGCAACTCGCTCTGCGAGGTCTCACGCCTCGCCGTGCATCCCGACTTTCGCCGCACGCGAGAATGTGCGCTGGGCCTACGCGAACAGGACCTCCAGCCGCTCGAAGAAAACCGCTTGCCTCCCCCTTCCCCGTTGGTGACCCTGAGCCTGTTCCTGGCCGCCACCGCTATCGTCGGCCTTTCGGGCAGGCGCCATGTCTTTTCCATGATGGAGCCGCGCTTTGCACGCCTGCTGAAAATCTCCGGCTTGCAGTTCCGCCAGGTCGGCAATGTCATCGATTACTGCGGCCCCAGGGCGGCCTACTACATCGACCAGCACCAGGCCGAACGGGATCTCCAGCCCAGCCTGCAGCCGCTCTATCAGCACATATGGACGTCACTGGCGCCGCAAGTCGAGAGCGCTACCCCTCTCGTCTGACGCGGGGATGTCAGAGCCTGCGCGGGCGGGCGTCGCGGTGCGCCCGCGGGCGAAGGCACACTTGCCGACAAGTCAGGGCCGGAGTACAGCCGGCCCGGCCAGGTGAGCACCATCACCGCCAGTACGTTGCGATGCTCGCCTCGCACCAGGTCGGTCTCGCCTCGCAATGAGGGGATAATACCGGCCCTTGGGTCGATCGACTCCATCAGGCGCTGGCGAATTCTGGTCACGACAGGGTGATCTTCGTTTCCCGTCAGCAGGAAGACGAGTGCCACCTCGGCCTGAATGTCCTCGGTGGCCTGGTCGAGGATGCGTTCGATCTCGGCAGCAAGCGCCTCGAGGATCCAGGCATGCCGTTCGGCCGGGACCCAGCGCTGATAGTAGAGGCTGTCGGCGATCACGATATGGGTCATGCCATACAGGCGATTGCGGTAATCGGCTTCGTCCAGGGCCGCCACGGTATCCAGGGGAAACGTGGCCTGGAACGCATCGCGCATCTCGTGGCGCAGATCGACGATACCCAACTGGTGCAGGAACCAGGCCTGATTGGCTACCTGAGCGGTATACAGGCGCATGACCTCGGGGTCGGTGAGGAAGCGCTGCCAGGCCAGACTCCCCAAATAGTCGAGCGCGCGCTCATGATCGGGCACAGCATCCAGCAAGTTGTAATAGTCCGCCTGAACCAGGCGAAAGAGCAGCTGGCGGCCGAAGGCTATCTCGCCCCACTTCGCCAGCATCTCTTTCCTGGCCCGCTGCTTGGCCGTGCGGAGTGGATAATTGGCCACTGCCTGCTGGGCACGAGCCGCTGCATAGCCCGGCTCGGCGAGCCCTTCGATGTCACGCTCGAGCTGGGCCAGCAGCCGCCGGCCGTGGGCTTCGATGAGCGGCAGGTAAGCCTGATCGCCGCTGATGCGATAGAGCCGCTGGGCATAGTGACGCTGCTTGTCGCGAGGCAACTCGGGCAAGGCCGCCTCATAGACGGCCTGGATCGCCTGACCGGTGGCCGAATAGTCGCGGGACGGCTGCGCGGGCTCGGCGGCACAACCGGAAAGCCATAGTAGCAGTATCAGCAATGCGGCACGCCAGTGACCCGTTGCCAGCCGAACCGGGGTCTGGGCTACGTTCATGTCATCGTTCCTTCTGCCGGCGGCGCTGCCCACGCTGCTGCCTGGGCGAGATCATGCGCACCCTGACCTTGGGGCGCACCGGCGAAGGCCCGCCCTGCCCATCGCCTGACAACGGCTCGGCGCCAGACGATGGCGCTGGCTCCCTGGGCGGATGAATGGTGACCCAGGCAAAGACGGGCAGCGTCAGGCCCCAGTGAATGGCTGTCAGGCGCAGGCCCAGCGTCACCGCAAGCGCCAGGCCAATGGCGATCCCCGGCATGACCTCCAGCGCCCCCAGCCCCACATAGGCGATACCGCCGGCAATGGAGGCGGTGGCATACACCTCCTGGCGCAGCACCATGGGTACGCGGCGCGCCAGTACGTCGCGTACCATGCCGCCGGCCACACCGGTCAACAGGCCCATCAGCACCGCCACCACGCCGGGCGCCTCCAGTTGCAGCGCCTTGTGCGCCCCGATCACCGTGAACAGCGCCAGGCCGAAGGCATCGGCCACCGGCAGGAACACGCGGGAGAGGCGATGAATGTAGTGGAAGCCGACGATGGAGAGCCCCACGGTACCAAGAATGACCCACAGATAGGTCGGGTCGGCGACCCAGAACACCGGGCGCACGCCCAGCACCAAGTCGCGCAGAGTGCCGCCGCCGATACCGGTGACCGCCGCCAGTACCAGCATGCCGAACGGATCCATGCGCGAACGACAGGCGAGAATCACGCCCGAGAGGGCGAAGACGACCACCCCCGCCATGTCCAGCCAATACACCAGAGCCGTCAAGTCCTTCTCCTGCAATGCGGGCCGTGAGTTGGGGGCAAACTATCGTGCCTTCACTGATAGGTCACGACGAGAAAGCTCACCAGTTCCCCGTCGCCACGATTCTCGATGGTGTGCTCGAGATCGGCATGGTAGTGGGCCGAGTCTCCCGGGTTCAGCTCGCAGCGATTCTCCCCTGCCATGACCAGCGCCTGTCCCTGAGTGACGGTCAGCAGCTCGCGGGTACCCTCGAAATGCGCAGCGCTCTGCAGCCGTGCTCCGGGCGCCAGACGAATCTCGTAGAATTCGACGTTCTTTTCCATGTGCAGCGGCGAGAGCGTACGGATGCGGCAGTCGCGGTCGTCGCGGAACAGTTGGCTGGCGTCGTTGCCGCGCACCACCTCTATGCGTGAGGCCGTCCACGGCTGATCCACCAGGTCGCCGATGTTCATGTCGAACGCCTGGGCAATACGCAGCGTGACCGCCAGCGTCGGATTGGCCTTGCCGCGCTCGATCTGGCTGAGCATCGAACGGCTGACGCCAGAGGCCGCCGCCAGCTGCTCCAGGGTGAGCCCACGTCTCTTGCGCAGCTCGATCACCCGGCCGGCAAGACTGCCGGCTTCCGTTTGCGCTTCGTCTACCATGGTGGTGTCACTCACTTCGCATTTCCTCTATACCCAAGGGACAGCTAGACCCGAGAGACGGCTGACCTCGGCGAACAGATTCCATTATGCAGGAAAAAAATCTTGCAAGAGAGATTTATTCTGCAATACTGGAATTCGTTCTCTCATACTAAACCCAACGTAGTGAATTGCCAGCATCACCCGCACCTTCGCCTGAACCCTTCAACCACAAGTCAGGAAGGTAGACACATGAAAGCACTGATCAAGAAGGAGGCCTCACCCGGCCTCTGGCTGGACGAGGTGCCCGACCCACAGGTCGGCATCAACGACGTGCTGATCAAGGTGAAGCGCACCGCCATCTGCGGCACCGACGTACACATCTACAAGTGGGACAGCTGGGCGCAGAAGACCATTCCCGTGCCCATGGTGGTGGGCCATGAGTTCGTCGGCGAGATCGTCGAGGTCGGTTCCAACGTCAACGACTTCCACCCGGGGCAGCTCGTCTCCGGCGAGGGCCACGTGGTGTGCGGGCGCTGCCGCAACTGCCTGGCCGGGCGCCGTCACCTGTGCGCGCATACCAGCGGCGTGGGCGTCAATCGTCCCGGCGCCTTCGCCGAGTACGTAGCGCTGCCGATGTCCAATGTATGGGAGCACAAGCCGGGAATCGACCTCGACGTGGCCGCCATTTTCGACCCGCTGGGCAACGCCGTGCATACCGCGCTTCAGTTCGATCTGCTCGGCGAGGACGTGCTGATCACCGGCGCCGGGCCGATCGGTGCCATGGCTGCGGCGGTGTGCCGCCATGCCGGGGCGCGCCACGTGGTGGTCACCGATCTCAACCCGGGCCGCCTCGAACTGGCCGAACGCCTGGGTGCTACCCGCACCGTGGACGTTCGCCACGAGACACTTGCCGACGTGCAGCGCGAACTGGGGCTGACCGAAGGCTTCGACGTGGGCCTGGAGATGTCCGGTAGCCCGGCCGCCTTCCGCGACATGCTGGCCAACATGTGTCACGGCGGCAAGGTGTCGATGCTCGGCATTCCTACCGAGGAGATCGCCATCGACTGGAACACGGTGATCTTCAACATGCTGACGCTGAAGGGCATCTATGGCCGCGAGATGTACGAGACCTGGTACAAGATGTCGGTGATGATCGAGTCGGGCCTCGACATCTCGCCGGTGATCACCCACCGTCTGCCCTATAGCGAATTCCAGCGCGGCTTCGACGCCATGCTCAGTGGCGAAGCGAGCAAGGTCGTTCTCAACTGGGAGACATGACATGTACGGAGCCTTCAAGCAGCACCTGCGCGGCGAGCTCGACGCCATTCGCCAGGCCGGGCTGACCAAGCACGAGCGCCAGCTGACCACCCCCCAGGGTGCCCATGTCGGCATCAACGCCGGCACCGAGGTACTCAACCTGTGTGCCAACAACTACTTGGGCCTGGCCCAGCATCCTGAGGTCAATGCAGCCGCCAGGGCCGGGCTCGAGGAGTGGGGCTACGGGCTGGCCTCGGTGCGCTTCATCTGCGGTACCCAGAGCCTGCACAAGCAGCTCGAGCAGCGCCTGACCGACTTTCTCGGCACCGAGGACACGATCCTCTATCCCTCCTGCTTCGACGCCAATGGCGGGCTGTTCGAAACGCTGCTCGGCGCCGAGGACGCGGTGATCTCCGACGAGCTCAATCACGCCAGCATCATCGACGGCGTACGCCTGTGCAAGGCCCGGCGCTACCGCTACCGCAACAATGACATGACCGACCTCGAGGCGCAGTTGAAAGCCGCCGATCGCGACGGCGCGCGCTTCAAGCTGATCACTACCGACGGCGTGTTCTCCATGGATGGGTACATTGCCCGGCTCGACGAGATCTGTGACCTGGCCGAACGCTACGGTGCCCTGGTGCACTTCGACGACTGCCATGCCACTGGCTTCCTTGGCGAGGGCGGCCGCGGCACCCACGAGTACCGCGGCTGCATGGACCGTATCGACATCACCACCGGCACGCTGGGCAAGGCGCTGGGAGGCGCCAGCGGCGGCTATACCAGCGGTAAGCGAGAGATCGTCGAACTGCTGCGACAGCGTTCGCGTCCCTATCTGTTCTCCAACACCGTGGCACCACCAGTGGTCGCTGGCGCGCTGAAGGCCATCGAGCTGGCCGCCGAGTCCGGCGAGTTGCGCAACCGGCTAACCGTGAACACCGCCTTCTTCCGTGAGGGCCTCGAGCGTCTGGGCTTCGAGCTGCTGCCCGGCGAGCACCCCATCGTGCCGGTGATGCTGCATGACGCCGGGCTTGCCGGGCGCTTCGCCGAGGAGATGCTCAAGGAAGGCGTCTATGTGATCGCCTTCTCCTACCCGGTGGTCCCCCAAGGCAAGGCGCGAATCCGCACCCAGATATCCGCCGCGCTGAGTCGCGACGATCTGGAGTTCGCCCTGGCTGCCTTCGGTCGGGTCAAGGAGCGCCTGGGGCTGTGACGGGCCTTTTGTGACGAGCTTTGCCTGAATGCCGCGCCGCTGCGGTGAGAATGGCGCGGTTTCTACGCCCTTGGTCGAAGCCTGTCCTTTCGATGAGCAATAGCAGGCATACTGACTGAATCGTTACAGAAAAGTACCGGTCGCCATGCCTCTGCTCCAGGAAAAGCTAACTCCGCCTGCCCTGCCCGTCAGCGTCGTCGCCCGGGAGCGGCTAAACGACCGCTTCGCGCTGACCGAGCGGGTGCGCCTGCTGGTGGTCCAGGCCCCCCCGGGGTACGGCAAGAGCGCGCTGCTGGCCGAGCGTCTGCCGCAGTTGGACCAACCGGCGGCCTGGCTGCGCCTGGATGCACGCGACGACGCCCCCGAACGCTTCGCTGCCTACTTTCACGCCACCCTGGCCGAGCTCTGCCGCCGGCTCGGTCTCGCGCCGGCGCTCCCCCCGCCGGGCGACCTGCCTGCCGCCATGGAGGCGTGGCTCGCCGCCCTGCCGCACGAGGCCCCACCCGCCAGGCTGGTGCTCGATGACTTCCACCACCTGCGCAATCCACGGACCCTCGAGGCCCTGCGCCACTGGCTCGACCACCAGCCGCCCTGGCTGACCCTCACCCTGGCCTCGCGTACCCGCCCCGCGCTGGGTACGGCGGGGCTGCGGCTGCGTGGTGAGCTGGAGGAGATCGGCGTGACCGAGCTGGCCTTCGAGCTGGAGGAGGCCCAGACGCTGTGCGCCGAGCAGCTCAGCTTCCCGCCGACGCGCGTGAGCCTGGAACGCGCCCTGCGCCGTACCGAGGGCTGGCCGCTGGCGCTGGCCTGGCTGATCGAGCGCACTACCACCCGGGCCGCCTTCGATAGCCTGCTCGAGCGCCTCGACGGCGCTCATCCCGACTACGTCGCCTGGTTCGACGAGCTGCTCGAGGACAGCGTCGACGAGCAGGACCGCCAGCTATTGCTGCAGCTCGGCGTGCTGGAACGCTTCTCGCCGACTTTGACGGCTCGGCTGTTGGAGGGGGAGCGGCTTTCTCAGCGACTGGAGGCGCTCGAACAGGGTAGCCTGTTCCTCGAGCGAGTCGAACCTCACTCGCAATGGCTGCGCTTTCATCCGCTATTCGCCGGCTATCTGCGTCATCGACGTCACGAACTCAGCCTGGCGACCCAGCGTGAGCTGCACCAGCGCGCCAGCATCGCCTGGCTGCGCCTGGGCAACCCGGCCCTGGCGCTGGCCCAGGCAATCGAGGCCGAAGCGCCCGATGCGCTGGCCGAACTGCTCGAGCAGCAGGGTCCCACGCTGCTGGCCAATGGCCACTTCGCCCTGCTGGCCCGTGGACTCGCTGCCCTCGGCGACACCCGCCTGGTCGACTCGCCGCGGCTGACACTGCTGCACGGCTGGGCCTCCCACGCCCAGTACCACTTCGACCGCACCCGCCAGGCCATCGACTGGATCGAGGCACAGCTCGAGGCCCCCGAATGGGGGGAGCTGGGCGCCGAGTTCGCCACCCTGCGCGCCCAGTTGGCGATCAACGAGGGCAACGCCGAGCGCGCCGCCCCGCTGGCCGAGCAGGCCGTGATCCTGCCGCCCCGTTACCTGGCGGGCACCCCGCTCACCGCCGCGTCCATTCTCGCCGAGGCGCGCTTCGTCCAGGGAGAGCTGGCCGAATCGCTCGAGCGGACCCGCCGGGTGGAGCACGAAGCGGCGCGCCTCGGCGACGAGCAGCGCCGGCTGTGGGCGCTGTGCCATCAATCCGAAACGCTGGTGGCACAGGGGCGCCTGCAGGCTGCCTTTGACGTGCAGGAGCGCGCCATGGCCCAGGTCGAGCGCTGCGGCCTCGACCGCCTGCCGGTGGCGGAATTCCTCTATCGCATCCGCAGCCAGCTGCTGTGGGAGTGGCAGCGCCTCGACGAAGCGGAGCAGGCGGCGCTGAAGGGCATCGAGGTGCTCGACACGCAAGGCGAACGCTGGACCCTGCAATGCCACGTCGGCCTGGCCAAGGTGGCCCTGTCGCGGGGCGACCCGGCCCAGTGCGCCGACCATATTCGCCGGGTACGCAAGATCCTGGTCCAAGGCGACTACCACATCGACTGGCAGGCCAACGCCCATGCCACCCTGCTCGCCTGGTGGCAGGCCAACGGCGACCTCGACGCCGTGGCCCGCTGGCTGCAGGAGGCACCGGCGGGAGATCCGGCGCGGGCCAGCAACCATTTCGCCCAGTGCAATCTGCGCAATCATGCCCGGGCACTGACCCTGGTCGGTCGCTTCGACGAAGCCGGCGCCCTGCTCGCGGCACTGGAACGCCAGACCGAGCGGCTCGGACTTGTCACCGACGCCAACCGCAACCGCCTGTGCCTGGCGGACCTGGCCTGGCAGCGCGATCGCCACGACGAGGCGCAGGAGCATCTGCGCCAGGCGCTGACGCTGGCCACCCGCACGGCACTGGCCGGCAGTTTCCTGCGCCTGGGCCGGGCACTGCCCGATATGCTCGCACCGCTGCTGGAGGACGAAGGCCTCGACCCGCTGGCCAGGCATCATGCCGAGCGGCTGCTCGAACTCGCCCGGCGCCAGCGTGAGTTCGGCCGCGCGGTGCGCCTGCTGCTCGACGACTCGGTGATCGAAGAGATCGTCTCCCGTCCCGACGTGCCGGAGCTGATCCGCACCTCGCCGCTGACCCGTCGAGAATGGCAGATCCTCGGCCTGATCCACGCCGGGCTCTCCAACGAGCAGATCGCCGAACAGCTCTCGGTGGCGCCCACCACGGTCAAGACCCACATCCGCAGCCTCTACCAGAAGCAGCACATCCGCCGCCGCGAGGAGGCCATCGCGCTGGCCGGCGAGCTGCTCATACGCATCCAGGCGGAGTAGTTGCCGGCCTCCCCTCTCTACACCTCCTCCCCCCTGCTACGCCTCAAGCATCCCGGGAGTAGAGGATTCCCCCCGCGGCCCACGACGTCACCATCGATCCTACGTTTCCCCGTATGGCAAGCGACAAGGACAACGCATGAACGCACAGCAGATCTACGGCAGGCAGGGTCAGGAGTGGTGGCGTGGCGCGGTGATCTATCAGATCTATCCGCGCAGCTTCATGGACAGCAACGGCGACGGCATCGGCGACCTGTGCGGCGTGATCGACAAGCTCGACTACATCGCCTCGCTCAACGTCGACGCCATCTGGCTCTCCCCCTTCTTCACCTCGCCGATGAAGGACTTTGGCTACGACGTCGCCGACTATCGCGGCGTCGACCCCATGTTCGGCACGCTGGAGGATCTCGACCGCCTGGTGGAGGCCGCCCACGCCCGTGGGCTCAAGGTCACCATCGACCAGGTGCTCTCGCACACCTCCGACCAGCACGCCTGGTTCAGCGAGAGCCGGGCCAGCCGCGACAACCCCAAGGCCGACTGGTACGTCTGGGCCGAAGCCAAGGCCGACGGCTCGCCGCCTACCAACTGGCAATCGGTATTCGGCGGTAGCGCCTGGCAGTGGGATACCCGCCGCTGCCAGTACTACCTGCACAACTTCCTGGCCAGCCAGCCGGATCTCAATTTCCACCACCCCGAGGTGGTCGAGGCGATTCTCGACGAAGTGCGCTTCTGGCTCGATCGTGGCGTCGACGGCTTCCGCCTCGACGCGATCAACTTCTGCACCCACGGCGAACTCAAGGACAATCCGCCCCGCCACGAGGCGGTAGAAAGCTTCCTCGGCACGCGGCCGGACAACCCCTACGGCTTCCAGCAGCATCTCCATGACAAGACGCAGCCCGAGAACCTGATCTTCCTCGAGCGGCTGCGGGCCCTGTTCGACGAATACCCCGGTACCACCAGCGTCGGCGAGGTAGGCGATGACGACTCGCTCAACGTGATGGCGGCCTACACCCAGGGCGGCAACCGCCTGCACATGGCCTACTCCTTCGACCTGCTCGGCGAGCGCCACGACCCCGAGTTCCTGCACCGGACGATGACCGCCATGGAGGCACGCATCGGCGACGGCTGGCCGTGCTGGGCGCTGGGCAACCACGACGTACCACGCCTCGCCACGCGCTGGCACGCCGAGGGCGATGCCGCCCGGCTGCGCCTGTACCTGGCCTTCCTGCTGACCCAGCGCGGCAGCGTCTGCCTCTACCAGGGCGAAGAGCTGGGCCTGCCCGAGGCCGAGCTGACCCTGGAGCAACTGGTCGACCCGGCCGGCATCACCTTCTGGCCCGCTTACAAGGGCCGTGACGGCTGTCGCACCCCGCAGCCCTGGTGCGCCGACACACCCCATGGCGACTTCTCACGCAGCGCCCCCTGGCTGCCAGTGCCCGACGAACACCTGGCGCTGGCCATGGACCGGCAGGACGACGATCCCGATTCTCTGCTCAACGCCTACCGCGCCTTCCTCGCCTTCCGTCGCGAGCATATGACACTGGTGAAAGGCGACGTGCACTACCACCCCTTGCGCGACGAGGTGCTCTGCCTGGAGCGCCGCCATCCCGGCCGGGCGCCGAACGAACGACTGCTGGTGGCACTCAACTTCAGCGCCGAGCCGCGCACCCTGACCGCACCGCGCGAGGCGAGTCCGCTCGACAATGCCCCGGCACTGGTCAACGGTATCTGGAGCGATGGCAAGGTCCATCTGCCGCCCTGCGGCGTCGCCATCGCGCGCTGCCCGGTCGGCGAGGAGGTCACATGGGACGTCTGACGCTCAGTGGTATCGGCAAGGATTACGCGGGAGTCGAGATCTCCCGCGACATCGACCTGGTCATCGAGGACGGTGAGTTCGTCGTCTTCGTCGGGCCCTCCGGCTGCGGCAAGTCGACCCTGCTGCGCATGATCGCCGGGCTAGAGGAGATCAGCCACGGCGAGATGCGCCTCGACGGCGAGCGCATCAACGAGGTACCGCCGCAGGAGCGCGACATCGGCATGGTGTTCCAGTCCTACGCGCTCTACCCGCACATGACGGTGGCCGAGAACATGGCCTTCGGCCTCAAGCTGGCGCGCACCGACAAGGCCGAGATCCGCCGCCGGGTGGAGCACGCCGCCGAGATGCTGCATCTCGGCGAGCTGCTCGAACGCAAACCCAAGGAGCTCTCCGGCGGCCAGCGCCAGCGGGTGGCCATCGGCCGCACCCTGGTCAAGGAGCCGGCGGTGTTCCTGTTCGACGAACCGCTCTCCAATCTCGATGCCGCGCTGCGGGTCGACATGCGCGTGCAGATCGCCGAACTGCACCGGCGCCTGGGCGCCACCATGATCTACGTGACCCACGACCAGACCGAGGCGATGACCCTGGCCGACCGCATCGTGCTGCTGGCCGGCGGCCGCATCGCCCAGGTCGGCGCCCCCCTCGCGCTCTACCATTACCCGGCCACGCTGGAGGTGGCGCGCTTCATCGGCTCGCCGCGCATCAACACGCTGCCGGTAACCGTCATCGACCCTGGCCGCCAGCGCACCGCGGTGCGCCTACCCGACGGCGAAACGCTGGCCGTTGCGGTCGACGGCACGCGTCTCGAGGCCGGCGATACGGCCACGCTGGCGGTACGCGCCGAGGACTTCGTCACCCCGGCCGAGGCCGAGGTACGCCTCGCCGCACGACTGCTGGTGGCCGAGAAGCTCGGCTACGAGACGCTGGCCCACCTGCGCGTGGAAGGTGTCGGCGAGCCCCTCGCCCAGCGCCTCGACGGCCTGGCCCACCTGGAGGAGGACCAGCACATCGAGCTTGGCCTCTCGGGCGAGCGCTGCCATTTGTTCGGCGCGGACGGCATGGCCTGCCCACGTCAGGTGCGAATTCCGGGCGTTACCCATTGAACCGCCCCCCTCGAACGCGGCCAGTGTCGCAAGGGGGCATCTCATCGCCCCACCCACTCCTTGGTCAGGGTGCGCGCCTCGGGGTCGTAGCGGTAGACGCTAATCCCGCCCTCGAAGGCGTGCCCGGTGACCAGCAGGTTGGCCTCCGGCGCCGAGTCGATGCTCAGGTTGCGGGAGTAGTCGTTGACCGAGGGGAAAGGATCGGTGCCGAGGTCCAGGTACGCCTGCGGCCAAGGATTGCCCGCCTCGAACAGCGCGGCATAGGTACGACTCATGCCCCCGCTTTCATAATGCGCGTAACCAATACGCAGGAACTCCTCGCTGCCGTTGATAAAGGCGATGGCCACCGTCGTTGGCGTCGCCAGGGAACGGATACTTCCCCACTTATCAGGCTGGCTAGACTCTGGAACAGGAATCAGTTGGCTCTTATCCCAATATTCATTTTCTTCAAGCCCTTCCGGCAGGTCTTCAAGCAAAATTCCATGGTTATAACTTGCCATCCGGTGCCGATCTCTAGGCGAGTCTGTATGCCAGAATAGCCCAATGGTATTTTCGTCACCGCTAACCACCCACTGCCCATCCGGGCTAATGGTGGCATAGGTCTTGGAGGAATTGCCGGGCAGCTTCGCCACGGGCGCGAGGGTATCGAGACTCCATAGCGTGACACCACCATAGCTGGAGGAAAATCGGAACTCTTCCTCTTCGCGCACGGGGGGGGAATCTTCCAACTCCCCGCCGGGGCTGCCCGAGCCGCCGGAGACGAAATAGCGGCCGCCGAGCGACAGGTTCAACACCTGCCCCGTCCCCGTGAAACTGGGGCTACGGCTGTCTCGCAGCACGGGACGCAGTGCCTCGCCGTGGCCGTGGTAGATGTTCCAGGTCTGGTTCGCGGAGAGGTAGTGCTCCCGGTCGCGGGACATGACATGGCCATAGGTGGGAAAGTGCTCGAAGGCCTCGATCACTTCGCCGTCGACGCGCTGAACGCGAACGACGTTGTCCAGGTCCTGCCACAGGAAGGCATCGCTCTCTTCGATGAAATAGGCGCTATAGAGATTGGCCGACTCGGACAGGACCTCTCGCTTACGCTGCTCCAGATCCCATAGCACCAGTTTGGCATCCTCATGGGCGCTGACCACGTATCGACCATCCGTCGATACGCTTAGCGAGGTCACGGGCTCCAACCGAGTGGAAAAGAGGAAGCCGTAAGCAGCTACGCCAAAGATCAGGGCTGTCCCAGCAATCAGCGCAACCAGTTTACTCTTATTCGTAACGACCAAAGCGAGATGACTCCTTGATGCGATCGTAGATGCCTTCCTTGTAGCTCTTTTCAAATACCTCTTCGCTGGGTATACGCATACCCGAATGATCAAAAAGCCAGAGCGTTTGATCGACAAAATCGAAGGTTTTATTTCCTAATTTTCTCTCAATGAGCGGATTTTCCTTACCCACCTCTTCAAACCCCACATGCCCCAGTGCCGCACGCGGCATCTTACCTGCCCGCCAGTGCCTGGCCACCAGCGCCTGCAGAGAATCGACATACTGGGCCGCACGCGCTTCCGTAATCACGGCATGGTGCGCCAGCGGCGCCAGCAGATGGTAGGTGGGCAGCACGTCACCACTGGCCAGGGCGTCTCGCGCCTCCTGAATCGCCTGCTCCCGGAACGCCTGCCAGCCTCGGGCGGCGCGCTCCCTGCCGTAGGGATCCGGGCCCACCGGCGGCTGGTGGGCAACCGGCGGCCTCACGGTGTCGGCCGGGGCCTTGTCGTCATAGTACTGGGCGATGGGTGTCGACAGGCCGCTGGGGAAGACCCACCACTTCTTGCCGTAGGCGCCGCCCGCCGTACCGATCAGCTCGTCCAGCCAGTCGTCGGCGCCGAACGTCTCCAATGCCCAACGCATGCCCCGCATGGCAGGGTTCACCTTCTCAGCCACTTGCTGCCAGAAGGAGCGCGTCCCTTCCGGCGGCGGCCCGAGAATGCCATCTTCCTGCGAGAGCAGCACCACCGCCTTGCGCACTGCCTTGTGAGCGTCGGGGAAGACCCCCATGCCCAGCGGGTGGCTGTCCTGCGTGGGGTCGTTCACCAGCGCGTTGTCCGCCACGGCGGGCTGCCACAGGTAGAGGTTGTCCAGCACCTGGTAGCGGCCTTGCTCGCCAAGGATATTGAGGGCGGTCAGAATGACCCGCGCCCCCAGCGAGTGGCTGATCACGTTGATCGCGATGCCGGCTTCGTGGAGCTGGCTCAGCAGTGCCACCAGACGACGCCCCGCGGCCATGGCGTTGAGCTCCGCCTGGAAGAAGTCCACCGCGCCGGTATCCCCGGACCAGGCCACGCCGACGATACGGGTGTACGGGCGCCAGTCGTCGTCCGTCATGCCGGCCGCGCTATTGAGCCGGTACTCCATGTGCAGGCACCAGTTGTGCGCCGCCGAGCCATTGAGAAAAGCTTCCCTCTGGTCGGGGTTCGCCTGGTAGGAAGGGGCGTAATGGTTTCCTCTTGTCTGCGAGGAGACGAGAATGGATACCCCCTCCGTCTCCTGCCGAACGGTCGCGATGCGTGCGCTTCCCGAAGGCACCAGCAGGGGGCGCTCGGTCACGTCATCGCGCTGCTCCCAGTTGGCGAAATGTCGATAGCCGCCATAGGGAACGTTATAGCCATGCAGGAACAGGGTGGCGTTGTTGCCGGCCAGGCGCAGCTGTTCCAGTTGCTCGTCGCTGAGCAGGACCGGCGATGCCGCACCCACATCCTCGCGCAGGTTGACGAGGATGGGAGGCGGCAGATAGATCGCCCGTAGCGTGGTTTCGTCCGCGGCGACAACGCATTCCGGCGGGGCCGCCGCCGCCAGCCTCGGATCGCAGGGCTCATCGTCTACGTCGACGAGGTGCCGGCCCTCGCAGCCCAGCAGTTGCCATGCCACCTTGCCGGGCGTCACCCCCTCGTGGCGGCTGACACCATCCGCGTCGATGCGTGCGGTATACGACCGTCGGCTGATATCGCAGAGCTCCACCTGGGTGCCTTCCGGCAAGGGGCGGCCCAGGGTATCGCGATGCTCGATGAGCACCGTCACGCTCACGCAGCAGTGGGCGAGCAGGCGGCTTCCCGAGGCGGATGACCGGCTGGGCTGAAGCGCGGGCGGGGCCAGTGTGTCGCTCATGCGTGCACCTCGTCTGCTTCGAGTGGGGTCGTCACTAGCGTCTGCAGGTGTTCGAGACGTTGCTGCCATGGGCCGTCATGACTAAGCAGGCTGGCCATCTGGGCTGGAGAGAGCGGTGCCCGCTGGCCCGCCTCGGCAAGGAGGCGGCACCCTTCCCACCGGGCATGTTCGGTCGGCAGTGCCAACGTTTTCATTTGCTCCAGCCAAACAGTAACGCTTGCTTCGGCCACCCCATGCTCGCCGGCCAGTTGACGACTGTAGACACCTTCTCGCCAGGCCTGAATGGCCCGCTCATGCGCCGTGGTCAGCACGAACTCCTCGCCTGCGGGCGAAAGCGGGCTACCGGGCGATTCGAGGCACCAAGCCTCGCCGGAAGCGATACCTCGCATCAGATGGGCGGGCCCCAGCAGCCGGGCGATATCGTTTGGGCTCAGCGCCGCCCCGAGGCCGGCATACAGGCGCGGATCGGCATAGCGAAACAGCCCCAGCGGCCCCTCTTGGCGCCGTACCTGTGTCAGGCCGCGCCAGTGCTCGACCAGCGCGGAAAAAGGGTGAGGCGAGTGGATCTCGATGGCCACGCCCTGCTCGACCCAGCGCTCCAGTTGCGCTTGAGCATTCGTCGTGGACGGCCGTATCAGCAGCGGGCCATGCGCCGCGTGCTGACGATACGGGGTTTGCAAATAGAGCAACTGATACGTCGGCGAGTCGTCCGCCTCGAACATTCTCTGCTGCGCCTTAGGGTGAAGCGCCTGATCGGTCAGGTAGCACACCTGCCCCTCGAGAGAGGTGATCAACGGCATGGGCAGGCCTCCCCCAGCGCGCAGCTCTCGGCACTGGCCGCATCGCCCGTAGCCAGCCGCTGGCAGATCTCGATTACTGCCGCCCCCTGCATGGCCGCTGTGAGCAGTTGCTCGTGCCGAATGGGATCGATCGCTTCGTGGACTTCCGCTGCCGCATCCCCCGGCAACAGCGCCGCCACCGCCCCCTGCCCGCTTCCCGAGCCGGGGCTGCCGCCGGAATTGATCCTGACCTGGGCGCCGACGATGGTGATGCCGCTGGGGTCGAGCTTGAGGAAGCTGCCGCCAGCCTTGAGGGTGATCTCGGCGCCGGCGTCGATCACGGTCTTGCTGCCGGCCTTGTGGTGCACTTCCTGGCCGGCTTCGACGAGCTGGGCGCGAGCGGTCTTGTCGTGGCGGGTGGCGCCGACGATGAGGTGGTCGTCGCCGTCGACCTGGGTATGCCGCTGGCCGTGTACGGTGAGGTGATCGTTGCTGTGGATCTCGCTGATGCGGCTATGGTGCACGGTGAGGTGGCTGTCGTTGCCGATCTCTTCGGTGCGGTCGTTGTTAATCAGCAGTTCCAGGTCTTTCTGGGCGTGCAGCCAGATTTGTTCCTGGCCGGCCTGGTCTTCCAGGCGCAGCTCGTTGAAGCCTTCGGCCTGGTGACTCTGGGTGCGGATGACGGTACGGGTCTTGTTCTCGGGCAACGCATAGGGCGGCGTGTTGACGGCGTTGTAGACCCGCCCGGTGATCAGCGGCTGGTCGGGGTCGCCTTCGAGATAGCTGACGATCACCTCGTGGCCGATCCGCGGAATCGCCATACTGCCGTAGCCGCCGCCGGCCCAGTCCTGGCTGACTCGGAGCCAGGCACTAGCGGTTTCGTTGGGCTCGGCGTAGCGATCCCAGGGGAACTGCACCTTGACCCGGCCATGCTCGTCGCAGTGGATCTCCTCGCCTTCGGGGCCGACGACGAAGGCGACCTGGGGGCCGTCGACGCGGGGCCGAGGGTTGGGCTCGGGGCGCCAGGCCAGGTCGGCGGGCATGAGGACCAGTTCGTTGTAGTACTTGGTCATGGCTTCCGAGCCTGCCCGACCCTGCAGGCTGGCAGCGCTGCCCCCGTCATGTTCTTGAACGATGCCGTCCTCTTCCAGGGCCTGGGGCTGCTTGCCGTGGTGCACCACGCCGAGCACCTGCCAGTCCTGGTTGAGCTCGTCGAGGTCGTGGTCGGTGAGGGTGAAGCGCAGCCCCGGGGCAAGCTCGGGCAGGTCGCTCTCGGCGTCGGCGGTGTTGGCACTGCGGCGCAGGGATTCGAGGCGGATGCGGGTGAAGGCCTGGCCGGAGGCGTCGGCCTTGTAGCGGCCGGGGTAGTCGTAGTGTTCGTAGTCGACCCTTTGCGCGTGTTCTTCCAGCCCGTCGGCGAGGTGGTCGTGCAGCTGACCGTAGGCCGGGCGCTTGAAGGAGTAGTCCTTGAGCGTGGTCGAGGCCGGGGCGACACGGGCGTGCTGCTGCAGCTTGCGCACGTGGCGGCGCGGCGGCGTGCCCCCGGCGCGGCTGTGGTAGCTGCGGCTGCCCAGGTGGGTGAGCACCTGGGGGGCGTCGGCGAAGACCAGGCGATGGGCGGCGCTGGCGCCCTCTTCACCGCTGACCTGGAAAAACTCGTGGAAGTAGAACAGGCCTTCTTCGGCGGCCAGGCGCTGGACGAAGGCGAGATCGGTCTCGCGGTACTGCACGCAGTACTCGCGGGACTCGGGTTCCCGGGTGGCGGCAAAGGCGATGTCGGTGAGGTCGTGTTCGTCGCACAGGGTGTTGAGCACCGTGAGCGGCGAGACTTCCTGGAAGATGCGCGAGTTCTGCCGCAGCGAGAGGCGCCACAGCGCGGGCTGGATCGTCACGCGATAGAAGGTGCGGCGGTGGCCACGATCGCCGCGGGCGAACTCGCTGACGATGCCGTGGACGCGGCGCAGCGCCTCGCCCTGCTGCCAGATCGTCAGGGTGGCCTCGCGGTCGAGGATATCGCTGGCGGAGAGGCTGCCGTCGCGGCTGGCGAAGCGCACCGTCAGTTCGAAGGGCTGGGACAGCGCTTCCTTGTGCGTGAATTCGATGACCGCCAGGTCGTCGGCCCCGGCCAGGGCCAGGGTAAATTGCCATCCGCTTGCGTCAGCCATGGGCTCCGTCCCTGTGCAATCGTTTGAAAGGCAAACACGCAGGTAACGGAAGATTACGCAAGCAAGCCGAGCTAACAAGCCCCGGACGGCACGAAGCGGGCATCTCTTACAGGGTATATCGGCAATGTCTTACATCGAGATGCCCGCTGCGGCCCCATCACCCCTTCACTCCCCCCGCGGTAAGCCCACCGATGATCCAGCGCTGGCAGATCAGGAAGGCCACGGTGATCGGCAGGCCGGAGAGTACCGCCGCCGCGGCGAAGTTGCCCCAGCGCTGGTTGTGGTCGGCCAGGTACTGCTGGGCGCCGACGGCCAGGGTCAGCTTGTGCTCGTCGACCAGCAGCACCGAGGCCATGGGGTACTCCATGATGCTCATGACGAAGGCGAGGATGAATACCACCATCAGGATCGGCAGCGACAGCGGCAGCAGGATATAGCGGAACGCCTGCCAGGCGCTGGCGCCATCGACCATGGCAGCCTCTTCCAGCGAGCCGTCGATGGATTCGAAGTAGCCCTTGATGGTCCAGATATGCAGCGCCACCGCTCCCAGCGAGGCGACGATCAGCGCGCCGTGGGTGTTGATGCCGAGCCAGCCGACGAACTGCCCCAGACGGTCGAACAGGGCATAGAGCGCCACCAGCGAGAGCACCGCCGGGAACATCTGGAAGATCAGCATGCCCTTGAGGCTCGGCCCCTTGCCGGCGAAGCGCATGCGGGCGAAGGCGTAGGCGCTGGTGGTCGAAAGCAGCACGATCAGCAGCGACGAAACGAGTGCCACCTTGACCGAGTTCCACAGCCACAGCAGCACCGGGAACGGTGGCTGCACCACGCTACCGTCGGTGCGCTCCCAGGGGATGCCCAGCGCCAGCGCCCAGTGCTCCAGCGAGAAGTTCTCGGGAATCAGGCTGCCGGTGGCGAAGTTGCCCTCGCGAAAGGAGATCGAGATCACCAACAGCAGCGGAAACAGAATCAGCGTGAGAAAGCCGCACAGGCTGAGATGGGCCCCCAGCTTGCGTAAACGGATCGAACGCGGTTGAACCATGGCCATGACGATTCTCCTGTAACCGATCAGACCCTGACCTTGGCCAGGCGCAGGTTGAGCAGCGCCAGCCCCGCCACCAACACGAAGATCAGCGTGGCGATGGCGGCGGCCAGGCCGAAGTTCTGCCCGGCGTCCTGGAAGGCGATGCGGTAGGTGTAGCTCACCAGCAGATCGGTGGTGCCCGCCGGGGTGCTGGCACCGAGAATGTCGGGGTTGCCCCCGGTGAGCAGGGCGATCAGCACGAAATTGTTGAAATTGAAGGCGAAGCAGGCGATCAGCAGCGGTGTGAGCGGCTTGATGATCAGCGGAAGGGTGATCTGGAACAGGTTGGTGAGCGGGCCGCCACCATCCACCGCCGAGGCCTCGTAGAGATCCTTGGGGATCGACTGGATCAGCCCCATGCACAGCAGCAGCATGTAGGGATAGCCGAGCCAGGTGTTGACGATCAGCAGCATGCTGCGCGCCAGCCAGGGGTCGGTGAACCAACTGGGACGTACGCCGAACAGGGCGTCGAGGATCAGGTTTATTTCGCCGAAGTGCTGATTGAACATGCCCTTGAAGATCAGGATCGAGATGAACGCCGGGACCGCGTAGGGCAGTATCAGCAAGGTACGGTAGAGCGCCTTGCCGCGCAGCTGGTCCCACTGCAGCAGCGAGGCGAGCACGAAGCCGACCATCAGCGTGAACAGCACCGTGAGCCCGGCAAAGGCGAAGGTCCAGACGAAGATCTGAATGAAGGGCCCGCGGATGTCGGGGTCGAGAAAGATATTCGCGTAGTTGTCCAGCCCCACCGCCACCGGCCAGCCCGGGGTGATGCGTTCACCGGTATCGGCGACGAAAAAGCCGGTCTCGTGATCGGCGGTCAGCAGGAGATCGTCGCGGCGGTCGTACAGACTGCCGTCATCGCGCGCTTCATAGCGATCGAGCATGGGCGCGAAATGGCGCAGCCCGACCATGCGCAGCTCCAACCCGTCGGGGGTGGTCAGCACCAGGTTCTGCAAGGCATCGCGCTTGGCGATCACCTCGCGCATGGCCAAGGGCTCGCCGGCCGGCTCGCCTCCGGGGTGGATCTGCACATGGCGCTGCCCCTCACCCTCAAGCGCAATCGGCCCCGTGGTAAACCGTGTCACGCCACGCAGCGCTGCCTCGGCCTGAGCCTTTCCCGCGTCCACCGCCTCGCCCGAATCGCCCTCGCGCTCCAGAAAGAGCCGAACGCCCGCCTCGGTGCGGTAGAGCTGAAAACCGAAGGTGGCGCTCTCCTCCTGATAGGTACGCGAGAGCAGTTGGGAGCGCACCCGCTCCTCGCTGAGCAGGTTGCTGGAGCTGTAGTTGCTGAAGCTGATGCCGACGGTGTAGAGCAGCGGAAAGATGACGAACAGAGCCATGCCGGCCACGGCGGGAAAGATATAGCGATGACTCATCAGCCGGCGCCGGCTGAAGACCACCCCCAGCGCGACGCCGAGCATCAGGAAAAGCAGCGCAAAGATCGGCTGGCCGTGGAGGTGGAAGGCCAGCACCAGCCAGAGAGTGGCCAGCACGACGAGAGCGACCAGCGCACGCAGCGCCCAGCGGCTATAGCGCTCGGCAGGGTAGCGAGAGCGGTGCCGGGGCAACCCCCGGGAGGCATTAGTGGTGTACATGGGTAGCGTCCTGCGCCGGGCCGGCGGCATTGGCCGCCGGCCGGGCTTCGAGCGAGGTGGACTTACTGGCGCATGCGGCGGGCCGCGGCGTCCAGCGCTTCGCGAGGCGACTGACGACCGCTGCCGATGTTCTGCAAGGCCGGCTCCATGGCGGCCCAGAAGGCGCCCATCTCGGGAATGTTGGGCATCGGCATGCCCAGCTCGGCATTCTCCAGGGTGGCGGCGATGTTGGGGTCGCGCTCCAGCTCCTGCTGGTAGCCGATGTGGGCCACCGCGCCCAGGGTGCCGTCGCTGTTGAAGGTGCGCATGCCCGCCTCATCGAGCAGGTAGTTCTCGAGGAACTCGACGGCCAGGAAGTCGTTGGGCGAGGCGCTGTTGATCATCGCCGTCATCACGCCGAACATCGGCTTGGCGCGCTCCTCGCCGACCCTGGGCAGCAGCGCCACGCCGTAGTCGATGCCGCTGCGCTCGAGATTGCTCCAGGCCCAGGGGCCGCTGATCATGGCTGCCACCTCGCCGCGGTTGAAGCGCGTGTCCATGATGCTGTAGTCGGTACCGCGCGGCAGCACGCCGCTCTCGATCAGCTCCGCCAGTTGCTCGGCGCCCTGGATGGCGCCCTCGTTGTTGACGCCGATATCGGCAACATCGAAGCCCTCCTCGGTCTGGCGGAAGGGGTAGCCGCCGTTGGCGGCCAGCAGCGTCCAGCCATAGTAGGGCTCGCCGTAGTCGAACAGGATCGCCTTCTTGCCCTGCTCGGCGAGCTCGGCATCCAGCGCCGCAAGCTCGGCGAAGCTCTCCGGCGGTGTTTCGACCAGTGCCTTGTTGTAGATCAGCCCCAACGCCTCTACCGATATGGGGTAGCCGTAGTGCTCGCCGTTCCACAGGCTGGCGTCCCAGGTGAAGTCGAAGTAGCGCTCGCGGAAATCCGCGGAGGGCGAGACGGGGGCCAGCAGCCCGCTCTGGGCCCACTCGCCGGTGCGGTCGTGGGCCCAGATCACGATGTCCGGCCCCTGGCCGCTGCCGGCGGCCTGCTGGAAGCGGTCGGTGAGGTTGTCAGGGTTGACGATGTCGACGGCAATGCCGGTGTCGTCGGTGAACTGGCTCGCCACCTCGCGGATGCCGTCGTAGCCCTTGTTGTCGCCCATCCAGATCGTCAACCGATCATCGTCGAAGGCGTAGGCGGAAAAGGCCAGGCCGCTGCCGAGCGCGGCCAGCAGGGTGACGCTCACAGCATGGCGTGTCCAAGGCATGAGAGAACCTCCGGGTTGTTGTTATCGATGCCGCTGCCGTTGCGGCACGGCGAAAGGAACTCGCCTAGGCTCGCCAATCGCGGCGCAGGCGTCCTCCTCCCCGGGGGGCGTAGCGATGGCGTATGGGTGGGGCGTAGGAAAAAGGGCGGGGTAGGAATCGGCGGCATGAGAGACATGCCGCCGGCAGGTTCAACGCGAACCGGACGCTGTCACACGCTGACCCTCATTCGGCTTCGTCGTCGCCGTTCCGGGCCAGCCAGTCGCGCAGGAAGGCGATCTCGGCACCCTGGGCCTCGATGACCTCTCGCGCCAGGTCGCGGATGGCGTCGTCCTCGCCATGCTCCAGCGCCACGCGGGCCATGTCGATGGCACCCTGATGGTGGACGATCATGCCACGGGCGAAGTCGACGTCGGCGTCACCGCTGAACTCCGTCAGCATGTCGGCGTGCATGCGCGCGGCTGTGTCGCGATAGGCCTGTACGGCCGGATTGTCGGCGTGCTCATCCTCTTCAGGCTCGGCGGCAGGCTCGTCGTGCCCCGCATGGTCACCCTCTATGTTCGCCTCTCCGGCCCCCGCCTGTTGCTTATCGTCCTCGGCTACCGCTGCGCTGTCATCTAGTTCGCCCTGCTCCCGCTGTGTCTCAACCTGCTCAGGTGCGGCCTGTTCGTTCCGATCCTGCGCCTGGGCTTCCTCTTCCGCCGCCGGAGCGGGGGTCGCCAGCACAGCGCCACCGGCCAGGACGAGTGCCGCCGCCGAGAAATGGCGAGTTACCAGGGTGTGCAGCATGGCGCTCTCCTATACCATGGGATTACGTTGTAACATGGTGTTGCGCAGGTCCTGCAATTGCGCGACAGGGATACTCTTCATTAGCGAGACTACCATGGACTGGCACCCCGCCCTCATCTGGCTAGCCATCGCCCTGTTGCTGGGCCTGGCGGAACTCACCTCCGGTGTCCTGGTACTGCTGTCACTGGGTGTCGCCGCCGCCCTTACCTCGGCCGTCGCGGTACTGGGGCTGACACTTCCCTGGCAACTGCTGGCCATGGGCGTGTTCTCGGGCATTCTGCTCCCGCTTACGATCAAGGTCATCCGTCCGTGGTTTTCTCCCAGCGGGGTGGCCTACGGCACCACCGGCACCGGCGTGGAGCAGGGACACACCTACACCACCCTCAAGCGCGACTTCGACGACGCCAGCGGGATCAAGATCAATGGCGACTTCTATCGCCTGCGCGTGGCCGAGACCGGCGCCACCGAACTCCCGGCAGGCACTCTGGTGACCTTCGAGCGCTTCGACGGCACCACCGCCATCGTCAGCCAAGTGACGTCTTAGCGCGCTCAGGCACTACCTTCGCGGGGTCGCTGAGCGGCCCCGCCTCATACGCAACCGCAAGGAGTGAAAGCGAACATGGACCTCCCGATCAACCCGGGGCTGCTGCTGGCCCTGATCGTCGTCGTCATCGGTATCCTGATCATCGCCAAGGGGCTGGTGATCGTGCGCCAGTCGGAGGTGATGGTGATCGAGCGCCTGGGCTCGTTCAACCGGCTGCTGGAGAGCGGCATCAACATCATCATCCCGTTCATCGAGCAGCCCCGCGCCATCACCATGATCCGCTACCAGAAGCGCGGCGAGGAGTTCTTCCCGGTGACCACCAGCGAGGTGCGCATCGACCGCCGCGAGACGGTGATGGACTTTCCCGGCCAGCCGGTGGTCACCACCGACAACGTCACCGTGCGCATCAACGGCGCGCTCTACTTCCAGATCATCGACCCGCGCCGCTCCGTCTACGAGGTGGAGAACATGAGTCAGGCGGTAGAGGTATTGGCCAAGACCACGTTGCGTTCGGTGGTGGGCAAGATGGAGCTCGACAAGCTGTTCGAGTCGCGCGCCGAGGTCAACAACGAGATTCAGGCCGCCATGGAGGAGCCGGCTTCCAAATGGGGCGTGAAGATCTCGCGGGTCGAGGTGCAGGACATCGCCATGCCCGAGGAGGTCGAGGAAGCCATGCGCCTGCAGATGGCCGCCGAGCGCAAGCGCCGCGCCACCGTGACGGAGGCCGAGGGCGAGAAGGCCGCCGCTATCGCCAAGGCCCAGGGCCAGCGCGAATCGGCGATTCTCAACGCCCAAGGTGACAAGGAGTCGGCCATCCTGCGCGCCCAGGGCGAACAGGAGTCGATCAAGCTGGTACTGAGCGCAATCGGCGACAGCGACGAGCACAAGCGCACCGTGGTGGGCTACCTGCTCGGCCAGAGCTACATCAAGGCGCTGCCGACCATGGCTCAGGAGGGCGAGCGAGTGTTCGTGCCCTACGAATCCTCCGCCCTGCTCGGCTCCATGGGCATGTTCCGCGAAATGGCCGGCTCACCCGAAGATAGCGTGGCGCAGCACCTGCGCGGCGGCGAGCGCCAGAGCGGCCTGCGAGGCGGTATCGTCGGCGGAGCGGGCAACGCCAGCTAGGCAATAGCACCAAACCTCGCCAACTGCATTTCGCGCAGGCGGCTGAGGGTGCGTCGGAAGGCGAATTCCAGATAGCCATGGGCGTAGAGTTCGTCCATGGCGACCTCGGCTTCGATATGGAGCGGCACACGGCGGTCGTAGCACTCGTCGACCAGGGCGATGAAGCGGCGCACGCCATCGTCGCGCCGCGACAGCGGCGGCAGCTCCCGCTCCCCGGCTTCGATGCGCTCGGCCCCGTCCTCGGTGCCGCGAGCGATTCGTCCCACCGAAGCCGCGTCGCTCAGGCGCGGCACTTCGCTGAGCAGGACATGGTCGAATTCGTCGGCCAGCGCGATGAAGTCAAGCGCCGCCAGCGGTTGCTCGCACAGCTCGGCATAGCGACACCACACCACTCGCTCGCTGCGCCGCTCCACCGCGATGCGTCGATGTCCCAGCTCGATGGGCTCGGCGCTGGTCGGCTGATCCCCACTCAGGCGCTCGAATACGGCCGCCAGTGCGCTCGGCTGGTCGGCTTCCGCCACCCAGTAGCGCCGGCAAGCCCGACCGGGGTGCAGACGATGGTCGAAGCCACCATCCAGTTCCACCACCTCCATGTTGCGTTCGATGGCGGCGATCGCGGGCAGGAAACGCTCGCGATTGAAGCCGTCGGCATAGAGCCGGTTCGGCGCCTGGTTGGAGGTGCATACCAGCACCACGCCGTGATCGAACAGCGCCTGCAGCAGGCGCCCGAGCAGCATGGCATCGGCGATGTCGCTGACGAACAGCTCATCGAGACACAGCACACGCACTTCCGAAGCAAGTTCCTTCGCCAGCGCCGTGAGCGGGTCGGCAGTACCGCCAAGCTGGAACTGACGCTGGTGCACCCAGCGCATGAAGTGGTGGTAGTGCAGGCGACGGGCGGGCACGTCGAGATGCCGATGAAAGCCATCCATCAGCCAGGTCTTGCCGCGCCCTACCGGGCCCCAGAGATAAACGCCGGCGATCGCGCGACGACCCACTGAGGCAGCTTCGTCGTGCAGCGCATGGAAACAGGCATCAAGCCGATTGGCCGCCGCACGCTGGGCCTCGTCCGGGGCGAAGCCGTGACGCTCCACCGCCTCGCGGTAAAGCCCAAGGGGCGTGGCTACCGTCATGCCTCGAGCTGGCGCCGCATGATGGTGACCTCTTCACCGCGGTAGCTCAGCTCCTCGTGGTCACGCCAGCCGAGCCGACGGTAGAGCGCCTGCTGGTCGGGGGTGAACAGATAGAACCGATGCACGCCGCAGTCGGTGGCTTCCTGCTCGACCCGCCGGATCAACGTCGAGGCGATGCCCTGCCCACGCCACTCCGGCAGCACGAACACCGAGGCCAGCCAGGGCGTGAGTTCGCGGCGGCTGTCCATGTCCTCGGCCAATAGCGCCGCAGTCCCCACCGGCTGATCGCCTTCCATAGCCACGAACACCGATGGCACGCCGCCGTCGCCGCATTCCCGGCGCAAGGCCTCGCGCCAGGTGTCGGCCGCATAGCCGGGGTTGAGGTGTCCCCACTCGGCGAAGGTCCAGCTCGCCACGGTGGCGACATGATCCGAGTCGGGGCTCAGGCGTACGATAGTGATGGGTTGGTTCATGCGCATTCCTATTGCTGAACAACGGGCGGCACCCGCTGCGGGGGGTTTCGTCGAGCGTTCGCCATCGTTCTCCGCTGCGCTTTGGCAGATGACACAGAGCTTCTATCCTGAGACGAGATCGACCGATGAACGCCATGGCGCACTGGGTGCGCAGGCAAGGAGAGCATTATGGCATTGCAATTGAAGCAACTCGAAGATCAGACCCTCGTCATCACCGGTGCCACCAGCGGCATCGGCTTGGCCACCGCCCGACTGGCTGCCGATCGCGGCGCTCATCTGGTCGTCGCCGCCCGCGATGAGAGCGCCTTGCAGACGCTGGTGGAAGAGTTACACCAGCGTGGTGCAGATGCGGCATACGTGGTGGCCGACATCGGCGACCCCGAGCAGGTCCACGATATTGCCGAAACCGCCATCCATCACTTCGGCGGCTTCGATACCTGGATCAACAATGCCGGGGTTTCGCTGTTCGGCTACCTGACCGACCAGCCCCTCGAGGATCAGCGGCGCCTGTTCGAGACCGATTTCTGGGGTGTCGTCCACGGCTCGCTGGAGGCCGCCCGTCACCTGGGCATGCGCGCCGAGCGGCACGGCGGTGCGATCATCAACCTCGGATCGGTGGTCTCGGATCGCGCCATCCCGCTGCAAGGCATGTACTCGGCCTCGAAGCATGCGGTCAAGGGCTTCACCGATGCGCTGCGCATGGAACTCGAGGCGCTGGGAGCACCGGTATCGATCACCCTGGTCAAACCCGGCAGTATCGCCACTCCCTTCCCGCACCACGCCGGCAACCATATGGACGTCGAACCCACTCTGCCACCGCCCCTCTACGAGCCGAGCGTGGTGGCCGAGGCCATTCTGCACTGCGCCGAGCATCCGCGGCGCGACATCCGAGTGGGCGGCGCCAGCCAAGGCATCGCACTGCTGGGCCAACTGGCACCGAGACTGGCCGATCGCGTCATGGAACGCAGCATGATCCGCCAGCAGCAAACGAACCGTCCGCCCCAGCACGTCGGCGGCCTGCACCGGCCCGCGCCGGGCGTCTGGCAGCGAGCCGAGTACGGTCATCGGGTCGCCAGCAGGAGTCGTTATACCCAGGCGGCGATGCATCCGGCGCTAACTGCCACAGCCATCGTCGGTGCCGTGCTCGGCGTCGCGGCCCTCACCGGCTCGGCGCGCCGCAAGCGTTAGTAATTTCCGGCACGCGCTCTTCGTTGGTGGACTACCCCAGCTGGAACGGGTAGACCGAGCCGATCTCGAGGAGGCGCGTCAGCTCGTCCAGCGCGGTGAGGGTCTCGTCGGCCAACTGCGGGTCGGCGAGGTCGTCGGGCGCCAACCGGTCGCGGTAGTGACGCTCGACCCAGGCGGTCAGCTCATCGTGCAGGGTATCGGTGAGCAGTACCCGTCCGGTCAGCGCGGCACGCTCCTCGGCGGAGAGCACCACCCGCAGGCGCAGGCAGGCGGGGCCGCCGCCGTTGCGCATGCTCTGCTTGACGTCCTTGACGATCACCTCACCGATTGGATTGTGACCGGCCAGCAGCAGGTCCTGGATGGTGCGCCACACCGCCTCGCGCTCTTGGCACTCGCCGGGAACCACCAGGGTCATGCTGCCGTCGGGGTTGCTCAGTAGCTGCGAATTGAACAGGTAGGAGGCCACGGCGTCTTCCATGCTCACCGCCTCGCTGGGCACCCGCACCGGAATCAGCGGCGTCGACATCTTGCTGCGCAGCTCATCGAGGGTGGCCTGCTCGTCGAGGAAGGCCATCTCGTGGTAGAGCAGCACCGGTCCGTTGCCCACCGCGATGACGTCGTTGTGGAATACACCGGCGTCGATGGCATCGGGATGCTGCTGGGCGAAGACCGTCTGCGCCGTAGCCAGGCCGTGCTGGCGGGCCACCGCCTGGCTCGCTTCCAGGGTCTGGCGTGCGGGAAAGCGCTGGGGCTCGCGACTCTCGCCAGGGCCGCTGCCGAAGGCCTGGCGACCGTAGACGTAGAGGTGCACGCCGGGCTCACCGTGCTCACCACACAGCCGGGTGTGGTTGGCCGCGCCCTCGTCGGAGAAGGCGGGGGTGGCCGGCAGCACCGGATGATGAGCGAAGTGGGTCTCGTGGCGGAAGATCGCCGCCAGCACGCGGCCGGTGGTTTCCGGTTCCAGGAAACGATGGAAGCTCGACTGCAGGTTGGCCGGGGTGAAGTGCACCCGGCCGTCCGGCGCGTCGCGGCTGGGTGTCACCGTGCCGGCGTTGGCCGTCCACATGCTGGAGGCCGAACACACCGCACGCAGTACCTGGGGCGCCTCTTTGGCCGCCCGCGCCAGCACCTCGCGGTTGCTGCCAGTGAAGCCGAGCGAGCGCAGCGCACCGAGGTCGGGGCGCTGCTGGGGCGGCAGCACGCCCTGAGCGTAGCCGGCGTCCATCAGCGACTTCATCTTGGCCAGACCCTGCAGCGCCGCCTCGCGGGGATTGGAGACCAGCCCACCGTGACGCATCGAGGCCACGTTGCCATGGGCCAGGCCCGAGTAGTTGTGGGTCGGACCCACCAGGCCGTCGAAATTGACTTCCCGGTAGTCGGCGTGCGTCGTCTGGCTCATAACACCACTCCCGGCGGCAGGTTGTCGGGCAAGCTCAGGGTTTCGGCCTCTATCGAGGCTACCGGATAGGCGCAGTAGTCCGCCGCGTAATAGGCACTGGGACGGTGGTTGCCGCTGATGCCCACGCCGCCGAAGGGTGCGTCGCCGGAGGCGCCAGTGGTCTGGCGGTTCCAGTTGACGATGCCGGCACGGATGCGCAGCAGGAAGTCGTCCCAATCGGTGCGCTCGCCGCCAATCAAGCCGGCGGCCAGCCCGTAGCGGGTATCGTTGGCGAGCCGCAGGGCCTCGCCCCAGTCGTGGTAGCGATAGACCTTGAGCAGCGGGCCGAAGTGCTCCTCGTCGGGAACGTCGAGACCGGTGACATCGATCAGCGCCGGCGACAATAGGCTGGTGCCCTCCTGCAGGCACTCCATGCGCGCCAGTACCACGCCGCCCAGTGCCTCCAGCTCCTCCTGGGCCTTGAGCAGGCCCTGGGCTGCCTCCGGGCTGACCAGGCCGCCGTAGAACGGCGCCGGCTCCTCGAACTGCCCGGCCACCCGCAGGCGGGCGATGGCGTCGACCAGTGCATCGAGCAGGTGGTCGCCGACCTGGCCCTCGGGCACGATCAAACGCCGGGCACAGGTGCAACGCTGCCCACCGGAGAGGAAGGCCGATTGCAGGATGGTGAGCACCGCGGCGTCCTGGTCGTGCACTTCCTTGACCACCAGCGGGTTGTTGCCGCCGAGTTCCAGCGCCAGGATCTTCTCCATCTGGTCGGCGAACTGGCGATTGAGCAGACCACCCACGCGGGCGCTGCCGGTGAACAGCAGCCCGTCTATGCCCGGGTGCGAGGAGAGCGCCTGGCCTACCGGCGCCGCACCCTGTACCAGGTTGATCACCCCCGCGGGCAGGCCCGCCTGCTGCCAGCACTGCAGGGTCAGATCGGCGGTCAGCGGGGTCTGCTCGCTGGGCTTGAACACCACCGTGTTGCCCGCCAGCAGCGCCGGCACCATGTGACCGTTGGGCAGGTGGCCGGGGAAGTTGTAGGGGCCGAACACCGCCATCACGCCGTGGGGGCGATGGCGCAGCACGGCGGTGGTGTCGCCGACGTCGCGGCTACGCTCGCCGGTGCGCTCCTGATAAGCGCGCGCCGAGATCGCCACCTTGCCGATCATGGCGCCCACCTCAGTGCGGGCTTCCCACAGCGGCTTTCCGGTCTCGGCGGCGATGGCGCGGGCCAGATCCTCGCGGTGGGTCTCTAGCCGCTCGCGGAAACGCTCTACCACGCTCAGGCGTTCGGCGAAGCCGAGCCGGGCCCAGCCTGGAAAAGCGCCGCGGGCGGCCTCCACCGCCTCGGCCACCTGACTGTCGCCGGCCGCCGCGCCCTGCCACAGGGTCTCGCCGGAAACCGGGTCGCGCTTGGTGAAGGAGGTCGCCTCGCCCGGCTGCCAGGTGCCGCCGATCATCAGCTGTTGCATCGCTTTCATGAAATCTCCTCGGTATCCAGTACGCGCAGCGCATCGCCGGCCGTCACGCCCAGGCGCTGTGCCTCCGCCTCGCTCAGGGTGAGGGTGCCCTCCCCGTCGGGGCCGTGGGCCACCCAGGCGGCACGAAAATCGGCCATCACGGTGCTCGCCGCCAGCCAGCGCGGGCGTGAGGGGGGCGGCTCGTCGCTGGCACGGATCTCGACCCGGCAACGGCGCGACTTGCGCACCGCGCGCACGTCATCGATGTAGGCCTCCACCGTCGGACCGCCGTCGAAGATGTCGATGAAGCCCTCCCAGCGCAGCCCCTCCTGCTTGAGCATGGCCAGCGCCGGGCGGGTGTCGCGGTGAACCTGACCGATGCAGGCCCGTGCCTCATCGGAAAGAAACGGCGTGTAGATCGGGAACTTGGGCATCAACTCGCCGATGAAGCTCTTCTGCCCCAGCCCGGTGAGGCGGTCGGCCTCGTCGAAGTCCATGGGAAAGAAGTGGCTGCCCAGGCACTCCCAGAAAGGGCTCTTGCCGCGCTCGTCGAACACCCCGCGCATCTCGGCCAGCACCTTGTCGGGGAACTGGTCGCGGAACTCGGCCATAAACAGCCAGCGCATCATCGACAGCAGCGCACCGTTGCGCTGGTGCGCGCGCGCCTTGCCGCGAAAGCCGGGACGCAAGAACAGCGAGGCCACCTCGGCATCGCCGGTGTGATCGGAGCTGAGGAACAGGGTGTCGATGGTGCGATGCAGGTCGAGCTGTACCGACGAGTGGGCCAGCGTGCCCACGCGATAGTGATAGAACGGCACCTCGCGCCCCACTTGGCCTTCTATCGCACAGCAGCCGGCCAGCTCACCGCTGTCCTCGTCTTCCAGCACGAAGAAGTAGTTGCGCCGGTCGGACGGGGTGCGCTGCTCGAAGGCGGCAACCGCGGCGGTGATCTTGTCGCTGAGAAACTCACGGTTGTCGGGCAGCGAGGTGAAGCCGACCCCGGTTTCGCGGGCGATCTTCTGCAGTTCGTCCAGGTCGCCCTCGGCAATCGGTCGAATACGCATCACAGCTCTCCCTCGTCGAAACCCGCTTCATCCTCGCCGTTGGACGGCAGCGCCAGCGGTGCGGCGAGTACCGCCCGCCCCTCCTCCACGCCGAGCAGCTCGGCGTGCTCCGGGGAGAGCATCAACTGGCCGGTGGGCGACAGCGCATAGCGCGCCACCACGCAGCGGAAGTCGGCCAGGCGCTGGTTGGCGATCATCGCCGGCTCGGCGTCCGGCAGCGCATGGGCCGGCCGCACCCGTACCGGATGCCAGGCGGCACGGCGGAAGGTTTGCAGGCGGTCGCGCTCGCCCTTGATTACCGGACCGGCGTCGAACAGGTCGACGTGGCGCGAGCGCATGAAGCCCTCGGCCAGCATCTCGGCCATGGCCGCCTCGTGGGCGGGGTGCTCGCGGCCGATGGCGGCGCGCGCCTGGGGGGTGAGCAGTGCCAGATAGAGCGGAAACTGCGGCATCACCTCGGCGATGAAGCTCTTCGAGCGCACCCCGGCGAGATAGTTGATGTCGTGGTAGTCGCGCACGAAGAAGTGGCGCCCAACGCTGTTCCAGAACGGCGATTCGCCCTGCTCGTCGAGATAGCCTGGAAAGGCCATCGCCAGCACCTCGGCGAAACGCTCCGGGTACTGGGCAATGAACATTAGCCGCGCGCGGCGCAGCAGGCTCTCGGCGCTGGTGCCGCGGTAGCGCGGGTCCAGCGACAGCGCACACAGCTGGGTGGTCTCGGAGACCTCGTGGGAGAGCGACAGGGTCTGCACCTCGCGACGTACGTTGAGCTGCTGCGAGGCGTGGATCAGCGTCTCCTGGCGGTAGGTGTAGTAGGCCTCCCGCGCGCCGGCCTCGGCGCGCAGGGTGGCGGTACCCACCACCTCATCGCGCTCGAGATCCTCGAGCACGAAGGTGTAGTGCTCGTCGCCGGGGAAGTCCACCTCGCGCCCGAACGACTGCCGCGAGCGGGCAATGCGCTCCTCGAGGCGGTCGCGATGCGCCGGCAGGTTGGTCAGGCTCGGCGTGGCCAAGCCCGCCAGCCGCTCCAGGGCCGGCAGGTCGGCCGGCCGAACGGGGCGTACGACCATCATGGCGGGATCTCCTGGTCGATTGGCGGTGGCGTGTTGCATGGCTCGGCCAGCTTTCACTTGGCTGCCACCATCCGCTCGATGGCACGCTCCAGCCGCGCCATGCCCTCGGCGATGTCGGCCTCGGGGATCACTAGCGAGGGGGCCATGCGCAGCACGTTGGGGCCGGCGATCAGGGCCATCACGCCCTCCTCGATGGCCAGCGGCAGGATGTCCTTGGCCCGGCCCTCGTACTCGGGTGTCATCTCGGCGCCGATCAGCAGGCCCATACCACGGATCTCCTTGAACACGCCGTGCTTGCGGTTGATCGCCTCGAGGTGCTCGCGGAACAGGTCGTGGCGCTGCTTGACCCCGTTGAGGACTTCGGGCGTGTCGATATGTTCGACGGCCGCCAGGGCCACGGCCGAGGCCAGCGCGTTGCCGCCGTAGGTGGAGCCGTGAGTGCCGATGGCCAGCGCCGGGGCGACCCGGTCGGTGGTCAGCATGGCGCCGATGGGGAAGCCGCCGCCCAGCGCCTTGGCACTGGTGAGGATGTCCGGCTCGATGCCGTACTCCATGTAGGCGTAGAGCGAGCCGGTCCGCCCCACGCCGGTCTGCACCTCGTCGAAGATCAACAGCGCGTCGTGGGCATCGCACAGGTCGCGCAGCCCCTGCAGAAACTCCTGGGTGGCCGGCATGATGCCGCCCTCGCCCTGCATCGGCTCGACCATCACCGCACAGGTGTCGTCATTGATCAGCTCGCGCACGCTGTCGAGGTTGTTGAATTCTCCGTGGACGATACCGCCCGGGACCGGACCGAAGCCCTGGGAGTACTTGGGCTGCCCCCCGACGCTGACGGTGAAGAAGGTGCGGCCATGGAAGGACTGGCGGAACGACACGATGCGATGCTTGTGCTCGCCGAAGTTGTCGTGGGCCCAGCGCCGTGCCAGCTTGAGCGCCGCCTCGTTGGCCTCGCCGCCGGAGGAGCAGAAGTAGGCCTTGTCGGCGAAGGTGCGCTCCACCAGGGTCTTGGCCAGCTTGAGCGAGGGCTCGTTGGTGTAGACGTTGGAGAGGTGCCAAAGTTTATTGCCCTGCTCGGTGAGTGCCTCGACCAGTACCGGATGGCAGTGACCCAGGGAGTTCACGGCGATACCGCCGGCGAAATCGATGTATTCACGCCCCTCCTGGTCCCAAAGACGGCTGCCCTCGCCGCGCACCGGAATGACTTTCTGCGGAGAGTAGTTCGGCACCATGTACCGGTCGAAGTCGGCGCGGGTCGGGGTATGGCTCATCTCGGTCTCCATTCGTGCAAGGGGAATTAGCAACGCAACGATGTCACTCGAGTATAAGGAGCCAGGCCGGCGCCGGCTTTCAGCAATGAGACCCCGATTTGTATAAAAGGGCTGTCGTCTTGAGGAAAGACACGCTGCGAACCCGGCCCGTCAAAGGCGCTCTTCGCGTGGGGTCACGCCGAAGTGGTTGCGGTAGGCGGTAGAAAAGTGGGCGGGTGAGGAGAAGCCCGTTTTCATGGCGATCTCGCCGGCGGGCAGGTCGCTCTCGCGCAGCAGGCGCCGCGCTTCCTTCAGGCGCAGGTCTAGGTAGTAGCGTCCCGGCACGGCCTGCAGGTACTTCTTGAACAGCCGCTCGAGCTGACGGCGAGAGATGCCGAGATGCTCGGCCAATTCATGGGTAGTCAGCGGCTCCTCGATGTTGGCCTCCATCAGCATCACGGCGTCCACCAGCGGTGCCGGAGCGTGCCCCAGGCGGGCGCGCAGCGGCACCTGCTGCGGCTCGTCGGCCATGCGCACGCGCTCCAGCACGAAGTGCTCGGAGACGCGCTCGGCCAGTTCGCTGCCATGGTGGGACGCGATCAGCGTCATCATCATGTCCATCGCCGCGGTGCCGCCGCCGCAGGTGAGCCGATCGCGGTCGATCTCGAACAGCTGCTGGGTGAGACGCACACGAGGGAAGGCGCGGGTGAAAGCGGCGAAACGCTGCCACGGGAGCGTGGCCCTATAGCCATCCAGCACACCGGCACGGGCCAGCAGTTCGGTTCCCCCACCGACCCCCACCAATACCACACCGCTGCGCCCGAGCAGGCGCAACTGGCCAGTCAGGACGCTCTCGTGGGTGGCTGGCAACGGGCTCGGGGCGCAGACGATCAGCAAGTCCAGTTCGATCGATGCCAGTTCGAAGGGCGTGCAGGCCGCCTGGCTGATATCGGCCATGCTGACGACCTCGCCGCCCTCGGGCGTGAACGCCTGGAGTCGATACAGCCGCTGACCGGTCAGCTGGTTGACCACCATCAACGGCTCGAGTGCGCAGGCCTGGGCCAAGAGCGAAAAGCCCGGTAGCGTCAGTACGCCGACCCAGCGGGTCTTGGCCAAGCGAGAAGGGACGGTGGGGGTGTGAGGCATTGCGCAGCGCCATGTGCCGGAGCGAAGCAGAAATGGTACTCGATCGGCCGCGTTGGCAATACCATGCACGTGGCCCGCCCCGGCCACAGGCACCGTCCCGCCATGGGGACAGCCCAGGCCTGGGCGAACCGATGACAGCGGATCAGCCCGCGATCTTAGGGAGCAACACGAAAAGCAGGAAGCCGGCCACCAGGATCGCTACCCCCAGTACCAGCCAGTGCCAGCCCTTGGCCGGTCGCTTGGCCTCGGGCTGCTCGGCGTCGGGCTCGGGGTGCGCAAAATCCTCAGGCAGCTTCTCCTCCTTGAGGTGTTGCTTCTTCTCCTCCGCAGTCTTGCTCTCCCGGGTATCCATGGGGCATCTCCTTTGACGCTGGATTCGCCCGCCATGGATCGTGCCCTATGGCGGGCCTATAACGTCACGACATCGAAGCTGACATCCGGGTTCACATCGGCCTCGTAGTCGACATCGTCGCGTTCGAACCCGAACAGCTTCAGAAACTCGTGCTTGTACCCAGCATAGTCGGTGATCTGGAAGAGGTTCTCGCTGGTCACCTGGGGCCACAGCTCCTGGCACGCCTGCTGAACGTCGTCGCGCAGCTCCCAGTCGTCCAGGCGCACCCGCCCCGCTTCGTCGGTCGTCATTTCCCCGCCATATAGCCGTTCGCCAAACAGCCGGTTGAGCTGCTCGATGGTGCCCTCGTGCAAGCCCTTCTCCTTCATGATCCGATAGGACATAGCGATGTAGAGTGGCATGACGGGAATGGCGGCGCTGGCCTGGGTCACCACCGATTTGAGCACCACCACGTTGGCGCCGCCGCCGGAGCTGTTGAGCCGCTCGTCGATCTCGCCGGCCGCCCGGTCGAGATCCTCCTTGGCCTTGCCCAGCGCGCCGTGCCAATAGATCGGCCAGGTAATCTCGGTGCCGATATAGCTGAACGCCACGCTACGGGCCCCCGGAGCAAGAACGCCGGCCTTGTCCAGGGCGTCGATCCATAGCTCCCAGTCCTCGCCGCCCATCACCGCAATGGTATCCTCGACTTCCTGCTCGGTGGCGGGCTCGACCTCGGCCTCGATGATGGTGTCCTTGTTGGTGTCGATGGCGGTGGCACGATAGGTCTCGCCGATCGGCTTGAGCACTGAGCGCTTGACCTCGCCCGAGTCGGGCAGCCTGCGCACCGGCGAAGCCAGCGAGTAGATCACCAGGTCGACCTGACCCAAGTCCTGCTTGATCATCTCGATGGCCTTGTCGCGAGCCTCGTGGGAAAAGGCATCGCCATTGATCGACTTGCTGTAGAGCCCTTCGGCCTTGGCGAACTTGTCGAAGGCGGCGGCGTTGTACCAGCCGGCGGTGCCGGGCTTCTTCTCGCTGCCGGGCTTCTCGAAGAACACGCCCAGGGTGTCGGCACCGTAGCCGAACGCCGCGGTGATACGTGCCGCCAGGCCGTAGCCGCTGGAGGCGCCGACCACCAGCACCTTCTTCGGCCCGTTGGCCTTGTCGAACTGACGGGCGCGGGTTGCTTCGATCTGCTCGAGGACGTTCTTCTCGCAGCCGACCGGGTGGGTAGTGGTACAGATGAAACCGCGGACCTTGGGTTTGATGATCACGACAGACCTCGTTATTGGTGTTGCAGCGCCGCCCAGGGCGCCGAATCGGTACGAATGAGCAGTGGCGACATTCTAGCGACCATGCTGGCATCTGTCCGCACTTGAGCGACAATGCCACCTGGGGCACGATGCTACCCGGCAACGCCATGGCAGGAGGTGAGGTATGAACGCGCAGGCGCTGGTGGACGAACGCGGCGAGCTGTGGCTGGCATTGGCCCCGCTGTGGCTGGAACGCGAACCCAGCGAGAGCGACTTCGCGCATATGGTGGGGGTCATTCAGCGTCAGGACCTGACGCTGCGCGAGCTGGAATGGATCTTCCGCCTGGAGCTTGCCCCGGTACTGGTGCGTAACCAGGTGTCGATCGCCGGCCAGTGGCGCAACTTCGACGACTATCGGTTGATGCAGCAACTGGTCGCCCACAACCTGCGCCTCAAGGGGTGGCGGCGCAAGACCTGGGCGCTGTTCTCGGGGCTGACCACGATGATGACGCGGCACCGTTGGAACGAGCTGATGGCGCGCGTGATGATGGCGCGGGGGGAGTCGCCTCACACCTGACTCAGTTGCGTCGGTACGATCGCCACGAACCGTCACCCGACTAGAGCTGGAACTTCTCGTCGAGTGCCTCTTCCAGGGCTCGCTCCAGCTCCTGACCGCTCGCGCGCGGCGAGAAGCGTTGAATCACCCGGCCGTCCCGGGCCACCAGAAACTTGGTGAAGTTCCATTTGATCAGCCGGGTGCGCATCACACCCGGTGCCTCGCGCTTGAGCTCGACGAACAGCGGATGCGCGCCGGTGCCGTTGACCCTGACCTTCTCCATGACCGGGAACGTCACGCCATACTGGCTAGAACTGAAGGCACAGAAATCCAGCGCCGTCTCCGGCGACTGGCGGGCAAACTGATTGCAGGGAAAAGCCAGCACGGTGAGGCCGCGGTCGCGATGGCGACGATAGAGACGCTCCAACTCGCCGAGCTGCGAAGTGTAGCCGCAGCGGCTGGCGACGTTCACGATCAGCAGCACTTGTCCCCGCAAGGCCCGCAGATTGAAGGGCTCACCGCGGAAGGTGCGGCATTCGTGCTCGTGGATGGCCATGTGTTCGCCTGCCTCGCTGTCCTCTCACCATGCCACGTCTTACACGTAGCACCACTCAGCGCACCGAGGCAACCTGCCTCGGGCCTGCCCAAGCCAGGCTATCTTGCACGCTGCCCTCAAGCCTACCGAGAAGCGGCGGCGGCGTCACGTTCGCTGCGCGTTGACCGCTTCCGAACGACTGTTCATGCTGAAACGACAGCGATACGGAGGACAGCTGCCATGCGCGACAATGCCCCCCGCTGCCATCTGGCGACCCACGAGGTGCTCAACCAGCCCGACACGCCTAGCGACTGCGATCTCATCGCCAGCGACCTGCCGCTGCGCGAAGCGCTGGAACGTGAGGCGCCGTCCTGGGTTGCCGAACGCCTGGCAGCGCTGGGTCGCGATCTCGGCAGTGCCCACGTGCAGGCATTGGGCGAAACGGCCAACCGCCACCCGCCGGAGCTGCGCCTGTTCGACCGCCACGGCCGGCGGCTGGACGAGGTACGCTACCACCCCGCGTATCATGAGCTGATGCACTTGGCCATCGATAACGGCTGGCACGCCGTGGCCTGGCACGAAGAGGGAAACGGCGGGCACCAGGCGCATGTCGCCGCGCTCTACCTGCTGACCCAGGCCGAGCCGGGCTTCTGCTGCCCCGTCACCATGACCCATGCCGCCATGCCGGTATTGCGCCGCAGCCCCGAGATCGAGGCCGAATGGGCCGCTGGCCTGCTGGCCAACGCCTACGACCCCCGCGCCCTGCCCGCTCAGGAGAAGCGCGGCCTTACCTTCGGCATGGCAATGACCGAAAAGCAGGGCGGCAGCGACGTGCGCCGCAACACTACCCGCGCCGAACGCGACGGCGAGGGCTGGCGGCTCACCGGCCACAAGTGGTTCTGCAGTGCGCCGATGTCCGACGCCTTTCTCACCCTGGCCCAGACCGACGCCGGCCTCTCCTGTTTCCTGGCGCCACGCTTCACACCGGACGGCGAACGCAACGCCATCGAGATCCAGCGGCTCAAGGAGAAGTGCGGCAATCGCGCCAACGCCTCGGCGGAGATCGAGTATCGCGGCGCCTGGGCCACCCTGGTCGGCGAGCCCGGCCGCGGCGTGGCCACCATCATCGACATGGTGCAGCAGACCCGCCTCGATGCCGCCACCGCCCCGGTGGGCATGATGCGCCAGGCCTTGTCCGAAGCGTGGCGACACGCGCGCCAGCGTCACGCCTTCGGCCGGGCACTCGCCGAGCAGCCGCTGATGCAGGCAGTGATCGCCGACCTGGCGCTGGAAGTGGAAGCCGGCCTGGCGCTGGCCCTGCGCACCGCTCGCGCCTTCGACGGCGACGCCCGCGGCGAGGCCCACGAAACCGCGCTTGCACGAGTGCTGCCGACGCTCGCCAAGTACTGGCACAACAAGCGCGGACCGGGGTTCATGGCCGAAGCCATGGAGTGCCTGGGGGGGATTGGCTACGTGGAAGAGACACCGCTGGCACGGCTCTATCGGGAGGCGCCGGTGAACTCAATCTGGGAGGGCTCGGGCAACGTCATCTGCCTCGATCTGCTGCGCGTGCTGACACGTCATCCGGAATCGATCGCCGCCCTGCGCCGGGAGTTCAGCGCCGTGCAAGGCATGCAGCAGGATCTCGACCTGGCACTGGCCGGGCTGGAACGCGACCTGTCGCAGCCTGCCGAAGCGCTAGAGCCACGTGCTCGCTGGCTGGCGCAGCGCCTGGCTCAGAGCCTGCAGGCGGCCTTGCTGCTGCGCCACGCGCCGAACGAGGTGGCCGAGACCTTCTGCCGCTCGCGTCTCGGCGTGGAGGCCAGTCCGGCCTATGGCGTACTGCCGGAAGGCTCACCGCTGGCGACGATCCTGGCGCGGATCGGGGACTGATCGCAGGCCAGTCGGGGGATCTCATCCGCCGGCACCGGCCGCGACAGGCCGAAGCCCTGCACATGGGTGCAGCCGAAGCGGGCCAGCGTGGGCAGGCAGTCGAGTTCCTCGACCCCCTCGGCCACCACGCGAATGCCCAGGCGTCGGCCGAGCAGGGCGATGGCCTCGACGATCGCCGCGTCCTGGCTATCCTGTTGCAAGTGACGGATGAAGCTGCGGTCAATCTTGAGCTCGCTGATCGGCAGCATCTGCAGCCGTGAGAGCGAGGAGAAGCCGACACCGAAGTCGTCGACCGCCACCTCCATGCCGCTCAGATGCAGTCGCGCAGCAATCTCCGACCCCAGCAGCTCGTCGTCCATGGCTGCCGTCTCGGTGATCTCGAGCACGACCAAGGGCGAATCGCCCGGGGCCAGCTGGCGGGTCAACGCCGGCAGCTGCGACGCCATCAAGTCGTCGGCGGTGACATTGACCGAGAGTGATAACAGCACGCCCTGCTCACGCCAGCGCTGGGCATCGGCCAGCGCCTGCTCGAGCACGTGGCAGGTCAGGCGCCGGCTCTGTGCCGCCGTGAGCATGGGCAGGAAACTGGCCGGGCCGATCAGCCCGATCTGGGGATGCGACCAGCGCACCAGGGCCTCGACGCCGCTCAGGCGACCGCTCGCCAGTTCGAACTGCGGCTGATAATGCACGGTGAGCTCACGGCGCTGGAGCGCCGATTCCAGCTCATCGGCGGAAAAGAAAGGACTGTCTTCGGGTACGATGGCCGGCTTGCGCCCGGGACGCAGCCGATCGAGACGCTGCCTGAGCTCGGCCAGCCGCATCGGTTTGTCCAACGAACCGAGCATCTGCAGCCCCAGGGTATGGCCGACCCTCTCGGCAATGCGCGAGATCTTGCGCTCGACGCCGCCCAATAGCAGCACCCAGCCAGCGAAGCGCTGCTCGGCCAGCAGCCGAAGCAGCTCGATGCCATCCGGGTCGCCGAACTCGAGCCCCATGATCACCAACTGCGGCGCACACTCGTCGAGCTCTGCCAGCAGCGCATCGGCGCGTCGGTAGCAGCGGCTCTCCAGGCCCAGCACATGCAGTTGCAGCGACAGCACCGCCACCACATCGGGATCCTCGTCGAGCACCAGGGCCAGGGCTCGCTCTTCTTCGTCGTATTCCGCCAATAGGTTCATCAAGGGATCCCGCTCACGAATTATCCTGAGACTACCATCATCCCTGACGACCAGCCGGCTCAGCTATCAACGCTTGACCTTCAGCCGAGGGGGCCGATGACCACACGCAGGGCAAGTGCCAGCAGCATCATGCCGGTAATGCGATGAATCCAATGCGCCCGGGCCTGCAGCCAGGGCAAAACGCGGGAGTGGGTCAACGACACCGCCACCAGCACGTACCAGCCGCCATCGATGACCATTGCCGTAGCGACGATGATCGCCTTGGCCGCCAGGCTCATTTCCGGCGTGACGAACTGGCTGAGCAGCGCGACGAAGAACAGGATCAGCTTGGGATTGCCCAGCGCCACCAGCATACCCTCGCGGGCCGCCTGGCGACGGGTAGTCGCCACGCCGGCCGCTTCGAGTGCCGCTGCCCTGCCGGCACGCAACGCCTTGATCCCGAGCCAGGCCAGGTAAGCCGCTCCAACCCAGGTGATCGCCTGGAACAGTGTGGGAAAGCGCACGATCAGCGCTCCCAGCCCGAGCACCGTGAGCAGGGCATAAAAGCCTACCCCGAGCGCATGCGACAGCGCCGCCACGATGCCGGGCGAGCGGCCGCCGCCCAGCGTATGACGCAGCACCAGGGCCAGGCTCGGCCCGGGTGACATCGCCCCCATGGCGCACACCGCCACCAATGACATCCAGAGTGAAAGCGGCATTCCTGCTCCTCTTCGGTTGAGCGCCAGGCGCGTCGGCTCAGCGGTGGTACTGGCCTTCCCGTTCGGGCTGCCACAGGATCGCATCGATGCGCAGGCGCGCCTCGCCGCCGCCCGGCAGCGGCCAGTCGATCTCGTCGCCGATGCGCAGGCCGATCAGGCCGGCACCGATCGGGGCCATCACCGAGATGCCGTCCTCGGTGGCCGCCAGTGCATGGGGATAGACCAGCGTACGTATCATCTGCCGGCTGCGTGTCAGATCGGTGAACTGTACCTGGCTGTTCATGCTGACCACGTCCGCCGGAATCTCCTCGGGGTCGATCACCTCGCCGCGCTCGAGCTCCTCTTCCAGGCAGTCGGCAACGAAGCGATCCTTGTCGTTGGCCTGATCGATCAGGCGCTGCAGCCGCTCCGCATCCAGGCGGTTGATGATGATGGGGGGACGGGATGACATACGACCTCCTTGGCACCGGCAGCGCCGCTCTTGGCAATGGGGCCGCCGGCCATGCAACGAAAACAGCCCTTCGCCCCGGGCGGGGAGAAGGACTGTGACTCTTACTATCATAAGCCCAAGCATGGGGAATGTCAGGCCCGCCAGACGCCTCCCGCTGCCTAACGTTGGGGCCGCCGCTTCGACGTCGCCAGCAGCACGCCGGCCAGCGCGATCAACGCCACACCGACGAAAGCACCCGGACTCCGCTGTTGCCAGCCAAACAGCGCCAGCCCCACCCCAAGAGCGCCGAGCGCCCAGGCAAACCGCTTCACACCCATACCGCCTCCTCATTGTTCTCGCTCGACAGCATGCCGTGTGCAGCGCGGGGACATCAAGACACTTGCCGATGGCACTGCCTGTACGCCAAGGCGAACGTGGCGCCCGCTCATGCTGTCAAAACGCTGGATGAGGCAAACACGGGATCTCGCATGAAGGCACACGACTTCCAGCGTGACGGCGGCGAGCCGAACGTTATCGAGGGCACCCTCGAGGCGAACGCGGGCCACTATTCCGAAGAGGGTTTCTGGGACAAGGTCGGCCACAGCGCCCGCCGAGCGGGCAAGCAGACCCTCGAGCCCGCCCTGAAGATGTACTACTCGGCCCAGGACCCCAGCACACCGCTGTGGGCCAAGACCGCCATCTATGGTGCGCTGGGCTACTTCATCTCGCCGATCGACGCCATCCCTGACCTCACACCGCTACTCGGCTATACCGACGACATGAGCATACTGGCCGGCGCATTGGCCATCGTCGCGGCCAAGATCAACGACAAGCACCGGCAGAAGGCCAAGGCCACGCTGGCAAGGTGGTTCGGGTAGGGTCTTTAGACTTAGAGATACCAAAAACGCAAACAGCCGCTCGTAAGCGACTGTTTTCTAAGTGGTACCGGCGGTCGGACTCGAACCGACAAGGGCTTGCACCCGGCGGATTTTGAATCCGTATTTTGACAACATTAGGCCGCGCTTGCTACGGGCTTTTGTCGAAAAAATCAATAACTTGAATTTTTACACTGGTTACACACAACACGTGATTTCGCTACGACCTGCGACCAAACTGCGACCACGTTGCACCAGCCATTGCAGCGGACGAGCGTCGGCTGCGCCCCTGGTATCCGGCAGCCTTGCGTGCTTTCACTCACTGGCCAGCCAGCTAAGTCAAAGTCAGTGATAAGACGAATTCTCACATTCGCTACGGAGGCAGCCTAAAGGTAAGTAAAGCTTGAAGAGCTCATATGTGCGGTCGCTTCGCCTCCTAAAACGTCTACCCCAAGCACGCCCGCAGGCTAGGCGTCATAGCGACAGATGAATCGCCTTCACCCCGCTACAACATACCGCCAGGCACTTGGATCTCCGGATTTCGTCAGGTCTCACTGCAGCACCGCCAACATGCGCAGCGCGCCGTCAGTCAGCGTGAATGCCCAGTAGTTGCCAGTCACCAATAGGTACTGACGCACCTCAAATGGCAATTCCCTTAGACGGCAACAAACGACTTTGCCATGCCCCGCCTGCCCACCCTACCTTCAGAAACCCTGCCAGGTCGCGACATAGGTGAAATCCGACCCCCACAGCGCATTTGGCTGAGCTGGCTGAAATTGCCGTCGCACCAAGTCTGCCGGCGAAGCCTTGTTGGGATCTGGCACCGTTGTACGGATCGGCTTGCCTCTCTTCACGCCACGCAGCCCCATCCGACGAATCAGGCGCTCGACGGTACAGCGAGCCGTGGGAATCGCTTCTCGATGCAATTGGCGCCAGACCTTGCGGATGCCATAGACACCGAAGTTCACCTCCCAAACGCGCTGGATCTCGGCGCTCAGCCAGCGATCACGCTGAAAGCGGAGTGGCGCGCGATCTGGCTTGGCATCACGGGCCTTGGCTCGTAGTAGGTCGACGGGGCGATCGGCAGGGCGCGGCAGATCGGCTCGGCCCCGTACGACTCCCGGTGATCATCGATGAACTCGATCATCACTTGCCGCGGCGGTCGAGCTCCGCCTGGGCAAAATACGCGGCGGCCTTACGGAGAATCTCGTTGGCCTGCTTCAACTCGCAGTTCTCGCGCTCCAGGGCCTTGATCCGCTCGCGTTCAGTAGTGATCGTGTTCCCGATGTCCCGCATCACGTTCGGCCTGACGGACCCAGCTACGCAGCGTCTCGGGTGTGCAGCCGATCTTGGGGACAATGGCACCGATAGCGGCCCACTGGGGGGTAGTCGGCCTCGTGGTCGAAGACCATGCGGACGGCCCGCTGACGGACCTCAGGTGCATATCGCTTGGAAGTGTTCATGGCTCCATCCACTCAAGGTTTGGAGCCTCCGGGAATCCCGGTACGGTTCATCGGTTCGGTAGTCGATGGAGACTAGCGGGCACTCCTCGTAGCCCAGGATACCGGCAAGTTCACCCTCGGCGGCAGCCTGGAGTGCCGCATTGACCTCCTCCACCATCACCTCGCGCTCAAGCTCGAAGACCATGTCGGTGAGCGAGGCATTGGCCAGGAGCACGCGCACGGCGTGGCCGTTCAGATTGCCCTTGAGCGCGTGAAAGATCGCCATGATAGCCTTGGCCGGTCACGGTCAGGAACAGGGCTCATGCCGAAGGCCCGCACCCGCCGCAGGTCCTTGTGCGGCGCGTCCAGGATGGTCTGCGTATTGGTGATGTCGTGCACGGTCATCATTAAGCCATGGCAGGATGGGGCGCAATGCGCCTGGCTCAGCGCTCGAAGTCGTCGCGCCCCTTGATCTCCAGCCACAGCATCAATCCATGACGTATCTCGACCAGCGCCTGCTCGTAGGCATCCCATCGCTCGATCAGGCGCGGATCGCGGATATCCCAGTAAAGATACTCATCGCTCCCCCCGGTCCAGTCGCGGCACGCCTGCTGGGCCTTGTCGCAGAGCACGATCACCGTATCGAAATGCTCACCGGCGAAGTCGTCCAGGGGCTTGCTGGCGAGCCCTTGAGTATCGATACCTTGCTTGCTCAAGGCAGCCAAGGTCAGCTCATGGGGGTGATCAGACTCAGAGCCAGCACTGAACGCCTCGAAGCGGTCGCCAGCCAGATGACGTAACAGGGCTTCGCCCATCAGGGATCTGGCCGAGTTGGCATTGCACAGGAACAGAACACGTCGCTGCTTCATCAAGTGGCTCCTCGTTGATCCGAATTAGCATGTATCCGAGTAGAGTGGCGTTGTACGCTGCCGGGACGTACGACGTCTCCCCTTCGGATAACGACCTTGACGCGTCTTCAATAATTCCATATTTTTAGAAATATGGAAACATCAAACGTAATCGAGAGCTTTTCCGCTCTGGCCCAGGCGACACGCCTAGATATCTTTCGCCTACTGGTACGGCAGGAACCGGATGGGCTCCCCGCCGGCGAGATCGCAAGGCAGCTATCGGTGCCACACGCCACGATGTCGGCGCACCTGTCTGTGCTGTCGCGGGCAGGGCTGGTGGTATCCCGTCGCCAGGGGCGCTCGATCATCTATCGGGCGAATCTGAGCCACATGCAGGAAGCCATCCGCTTCCTGGTGCGCGACTGCTGCGCGGGGCATCCGGAGGTGTGTGGCCCCTTGGCGGAGTCCCTGATCGGTTGCACTCCGAATCAAGATAGGGAATGAGACGCTATGCTCCCCCAGATCTATCACAACCCGAACTGCGGCACATCGCGCAATACCTTGGCGATGATGAAGGCCTCTGGTGAACCTCCCGAGATCATCGAATACCTCAAGACGCCCCCAAGCCGGGAACGTCTCGTGGAGCTGCTGGCGATGATGGGTATCCGTCCTCGGGATCTGCTGCGGCGCAAGGGAACCCCCTATGAGGCATTGGGGCTGGACGACCCGGCATTGACGGATGATCAGCTGATCGATGCCATGCTGGCGGAACCGATTCTGATCAACCGGCCGATCGTGGTGACACGGAAGGGCGCCAGGCTATGCCGACCCTCGGAGACGGTGCAGGATCTCCTTGACCATCCAGTAGCGCACTTCGTCAAGGAAGATGGTGAAGTCATCCATTACCCAGGAATCGCGCCATGAGCGACATCAAGATGCTGGCAGACCTCCCCAATATTGATCCTTCGCAGTTGCGTCCCATCGACCCGACACTGTTGGTAGGCCCCGAGGCCCCCCAGCATGCGCCACGCATTTTAGTGCTCTACGGTTCCCTGCGAGAACGCTCCTACTCGCGTTTCGTTGCCGAAGAAGCCGGACGGCTGCTGCGTTGGTTCGGATGCGAGGTGCGAACTTTCAACCCCAGTGGCCTGCCCTTGCCGGATGATGCCGGAGCTGACCACCCCAAGGTTCAGGAGCTACGCGAGTTGGCCGAGTGGTCGGAGGGCATGCTGTGGGTCAGTCCCGAACGCCATGGTGCCATGACGGCCATCATGAAGGCCCAGATCGACTGGATTCCCTTGTCGCTGGGCGGCATTCGCCCGACCCAGGGCAAGACCCTGGCCGTGATGCAGGTATCAGGCGGGAGCCAGAGCTTCAATGCTGTCAACCAGATGCGCATCCTCGGCCGTTGGATGCGCATGGTGACGGTACCCAACCAGTCTTCGGTGCCAAAAGCCTTCACCGAATTCGATGACGCTGGCCGCATGAAGCCCTCCCCCCTGTACCTCCGCATTGTGGATGTTTGCGAGGAGCTGACCAAGTTCACCCTGATGATCCGGGGACGAAGCGACTACTTGACAGACCGCTACTCTGAGCGAGTGGAAAGCGCAGAAGACGTTTCCCGGCGCGTGAATCAAGGTGCCATCTGACAGGAGTCACACTATGACCGCACATCAGGCATCCGAGGCACCCATCACGACGGAGGGCATGGGGCTCTTCGAGCGCTACCTCTCGGTGTGGGTGGCGTTGGCCATCGTCGTCGGGGTGCTGCTCGGCCAGTTTGCCCCGGCAGTGCCCGAGACGCTCTCGCGCTTCGAGTATGCCAAGGTGTCGATCCCGGTGGCGGTCCTGATATGGGCGATGATCTTTCCCATGATGGCGCAGATCGACTTCTCCGCCGTGCTCGGCGTGCGCCGCCAGCCCAAGGGGCTCGTCATCACCACCACGGTGAACTGGCTGATCAAGCCCTTCACCATGTTTGCCATCGCCTGGTTCTTTTTGACGGTGGTGTTCGCCCCGCTGATACCGGAACACCTGGCCAGCCAGTACCTGGCCGGCGCTATCCTGCTGGGGGCAGCGCCCTGCACCGCCATGGTCTTCGTCTGGAGCTACCTGACTCGCGGCGATGCCGCCTACACCCTGGTGCAGGTGGCCCTCAACGACCTGATCATGCTGTTCGCCTTCGCCCCCATCGTGGTCTTCCTGCTCGGCGTCTCCAACATCCAGGTGCCCTGGGACACCGTGGCGCTGTCGGTGGTGCTCTACATCGTCATCCCGCTGGCCGCTGGATACCTGGCCCGGCGCACCCTGATCGCCCGCCACGGCGCCGAGTGGTACGACAACGTCTTCATGAAGAAGGTGGGTCCGATCACCCCCGTCGGGCTGATCATCACCCTGGTGCTGCTGTTCGCCTTCCAGGGCGAGGTGATCCTCGAGGCGCCGCTGCATATCGTGCTGATCGCCATCCCGCTGATCCTCCAGACCTTCCTGATCTTCTTTATCGCCTACGGCTGGGCCAAGGCGTGGAAGGTGCGCCACAACGTGGCGGCTCCCGGGGCGATGATCGGGGCCAGCAACTTCTTCGAGCTGGCGGTGGCTGCCGCCATCGCCCTGTTCGGCCTGCAGTCCGGCGCGGCGCTGGCCACGGTGGTCGGCGTGCTGGTGGAGGTGCCCATCATGCTCATGCTGGTCAGAATTGCCAACAACACACGGGGCAGGTTCCCCGAATAATAAAATCGGCCCGTGTTTTTGAAACACGGGCCTCAATGCATGATGAGAAAGTCAACGCCTAGCCGAGAAGGAACGAGATCAGCGTAGTCTGGGTCGAGCCGCCACCCAGCGTAGTCCCTCTTGCCCTGGTCAGTTCCGAAGCTTCCCGAGTATGAACCAGGTAGCCCGGTTCTCCTAAGCCTTATCAGCGGCGGCCAAGTTAGCGGCTATGGCTTCAAGTGTGGTTATGTAGGGCCTATCAACCAGTTAATCCGTGGTAAGTTTTACTTGCAGCCCACCTTACAATCTCGCATAACAACCCGATAATCCGGATACCCAAAATCCACAATCTGCCGATAATCAGCCAAACCGAATCAAACACCTAGATAACCAATGAGCGTCTCATGTGTCCTCACTCCCGCCACCAGCACCTCGCATTCCGCCTGGCAGTAGTCCTTGCCGTCATCTCGGTGGCGCAATCATAGCCGGCAGTTGGTGGCTTTCGGCTCCGGTGCTGCGCCTGCCTCTGGCCGAGAGGGGCTAGCGACGGAGCTTATCGGCGGCATCGCTCTGGCTCTTACGGGTATTGCTGCGGTGTCTGGGTTCTTCGCCAGCATTTGGAAACGGGTGTCGCAGCTGGCAAGCTCGCTCGTTCTGCTCATCGTCCTTGGGAGCCTGAGCAGCACCATGACCGACTGGCCTGCGGCTTACGGAGCGGCACCCTTGTCACCGCCATCCGTGTTCACGTTCCTGTTCTTGGTAGTCGGCACCTTGGGCCTCCAGACAACCAGACGCCGCCGCGTCATGGTGACAGTCGTGGCAGCACTCGTCGCCCTGCTCACCAGCTTCTATAAGCTGGCCATCTACACCTATTGGCTGCAGGACCCGTCCGGTCGAGTACTACTTCTCTCGCTGCCACCTCAAACTGCTGCGCTTCAGGCGCTGCTGGCTCTGTCGCTGTTAAGCCACTCGATCAACACGTTGCGAAAGCTGACGGACAAGGCTCCAGCGCTGGTATTGGGCTCGTACGGCCTCATGGCCGTCATCTGCGTATTGGGCTGGGCCTACTTCACCAACCTGGAGAGCCGGACCATCCGCAAGGAGTCGGTGCAGCTGGCCGCTAACATCTCGCGCGTGCTCGAGGAGCATGTCTACCGCAGCCTGGACCCGATCGACCTCCTTTTCGTTGACATTGCCCGTCAAGTTGTCACCAACGGAATGACATCGGTCACGGAATCGAAGACCGAATGGCGCTCACTCAAGGCGATGGCCGACGCGCTCCCCCAAGTCAGCGCGCTGCTCATTTTCAGCGCCGAGGGCGAGCTTCGTTCATTCACCCAGCAGTTTCCGCCTCCCAGCGGCAACTACAGCTTCCGAGACTACTTTCAGGCGCACCAGGCTGGCAAACGCCGCCACCACCTGGGTGAGCTGGTCGAGGCCGCCACCTCGGGCAAGCCCATTTTCACTTACAGCCAGCGCCTCACGGACGACGACGGCAACTTTGCCGGTGTTATCCTCGCATCGCTAGAGATCGATTACTTTCGGTCGTTCTACCGCTCACTCGACCTCGGCCCCGGCGCAGCGGTCGGCCTGTGGCGTCGCGATGGCAATCTATTGATGCGAGAACCGTTGCTGCCCAACATCGCCTGCCAGCACCTTGATCAGCACCCGATCTACACCACCCTTATCCACGAAAGCCCCACCGGTATTTTTCTCGGCTATTCACCCTATGATGGTGAGCAAAAGCTCGCCTATTACTTCGCTTAGGACGAACTACCCTTCGTCATCAATACCGTCTTGGGCACGGATCACCTGATAGCGCATTTCGAGCGCCGGTTTCTGTACGCCACTTCGATCCTGGCGCTGCTCCTCTCGCTCCTGATGGCGGTGATGCTTGCTCAGCTACGAGCGATCACACGAAGTGCACAAGCGCATGAGCGGATCAGGCAAAGCCAGCAATCTACTCAAGCCGTGCTGAATTCGGTGTCCTTAGCCATCGCAATCCTTTCCTCCCAGGGAGTGATCGTCAGTGTCAACGCCGCCTGGCGACGCTTGGCGCAGGAATATGGATCAAAAGACGCGGACGGCTTTGTCGGCCAGAACTACTTAGCGATCTGTTATAGCGCCCAGGATGAGACCATGGAAAGGGTTGATTCTCTTGCGGAGGGCCTCTCCGCTGTTCTTGCGGGTAAGCGTCTTGCGTTCGAGCACATCTACTCGCTCCCTGGCTCAGAAGGTGAGCGCTGGTATCGTATGAAGGTGCTCACCATGAGCGACAACAGTGGTCGCGTGGTCGTGAGCCACGAGTTGATTACGGCCCTCAAGCGTGCCGAAGCGGCTCTGAGGACTGCAGCGTACACGGATCACCTCACGGGCCTGAACAACCGACGCGTGCTGAGCGAGGCAGCCGAAAGGCATCTAGCTAACGCTCACCGCCACCAGCTTCCGCTCTCGGTCATGATGCTCGACTGCGACCACTTCAAGCAGATCAACGATACCTTCGGGCACGCTGGCGGCGACGAAGTGCTGCGCTCGCTCGCCCAGGTCATGCGTGACACCAGTCGAACTGGTGACATTCTGGCTCGCTTCGGCGGAGAAGAGTTCGTTGCCGTGCTGCCCCACACAACATCAGAAGGTGCGGCAGCCCTGGCCGAACGCTTACGCCAGGCAGGGGAGCATGCGCTGACTCCACACGAGGGCTCCCATATCACTTTCACCGTCAGCATCGGCGTGGCGAGCCTGCAGCCAGGGATGAGTTTCGGTGAACTCCTGAAACACGCAGACGACGCTCTCTACAGGGCCAAAGCCAACGGTCGAAATCGTGTAGCGACGTAGGAGCGTGCCGACATGACCAACTCCAGGGGCATGATTCTGGCCAGGTTGCGGGCAGCGTTGTGGCGATTTTGCGTCAAGACTTGGTTAGTACATGCCGCGTACGTCACGCTACCAGCTCGCGGGCTTGCAGCAGCTTCAGCCGGCCGGTGTCGAATGCACTAGGGTCGGGGTAATACACGTTCCCGAGGATAACCGCCTCAAGAACGATGGTGTGCCCCACCGCCACTACATCGATCCCACTCACCGGCGTGGTGTCCTGGCGGGCGATGCGCCGGCGCCCCCACTAGCTGGTGCATCAACGCCAGGTTCGCGGCTTACCGTGCGAACCTGTCCGGTCCGTCCGGTTAGTCAGCCCTACCGATCCCGCCTCCAGACTAGACGGAGCCAGTGCCAGCCGGCTTCAACATTATCCGACATTAAATCGGCACCTTCGGCACCTCGAAACCGCTCAACCAAGCGAGTCTTCATGTGGTACAGCTGACGGTCAAGTGTACGAGAAAAATAACGGCTGGACGGGACTCTGCGCCTCCTCAAGTCTAGTAGCCGCCACTTAGCTTAATTTAAACGAAGAAGCCAAGGCCTTCCACTCAGGCAGGGGCGCTGTGCCCCTCAAGCTGACCGTTAGGAGGGAGTACAACACCCGTTGGTAAACCAGCCACAGCTGCAACGCACACCGACAAGCGGTCACTTTGCAGGGAGTATCGAGAGTCGTGCAAATATCTCGTCGGTAGTCGTAGGTATCACGGAGGTCATGGGAATGACGATCCGGGCATACCAGTTGGTGCTATGACGACTGCGCGTCAGGTTAGTTCCGAAGGGCATGTCAGATTTTGAGGGTGGATCACCAAAGTGCTACACCTTAGGGTCTGAAGATTGTATGCTACCGGCGGCCAGGATTCAAACCCTGGATTCATAGAATAACCGCAGCACTTTGGGCACTTTCCGATAAACCAACCAGTTCTTCTCTTACACTGGTTACACGGAGCGTGGTTTCGCTGCTATCTGCGAACAAACTGCGGCCACATTGGGTCGATTACTGCAACAAATAGGCGTCCGCTGCGTAGGCAGCAGTACTGGTTCGTAAGCATGCCCAACAACCTCATTGAACCGTAACCGAAAACTTTACCATTATCTCTGGTCAATTTTTGGAAATATCTTGTTGGCCCTGTCAAGCAGCAATCCTAGGCGATTGCTCTGCATAGTCCAAAAAGCATACTTGCGCGTATTCAGAATTCATCGTTAATATGCTCAGCTCCTGATATCCCTATCATACCAGATAGTGTCAAACTACTGAGTGCCTTCGAACATCCGGTGGCGGGCGTTGTCGATATGCGAGCGCATCGCGGCCTCTGCCCGCTCGCCATCTTTGTCGCAGATAGCCTGCACGATGGCCAAGTGTTCATCTTGCACCATCCGTAACCGTTCCTGGGACGCCATCAACGATAGGCCCCGGGTCAGGTTCATGCCTTCCTTTATGCTCTCGTTAAGCGATTTCATTACTGTGATGTAGTAATGGTTGTTAGCCGCCTCTGTGATCGCTAGGTGAAAGCGGTAGTCCTCGTCAGTTGCCAGATCTTGTCGGGCATTGGCTTCGTCAATGATATCGTAGCACCGACGAATCTGATCAAGTTGCTCCGGAGTGCGCCGCAGCGCCGCCAGATGTGCCGCTCGCGCTTCGACGTTGGTGCGAAATTCAAAGCAGCGCTGGATATCGGCAATGCTGGAAATCGGCGCAAACTTGAGCACGGCACTGTCGGGTTGACGGATCACGAAGCTGCCTGAGCCCCGCCGGGACACCACCAGTTCGTCCTCCTTGAGCCGCGCCAGGGCGTCACGCAGCACCGGTCGGGAGACTTCATAGCGCTGGCAAAGCTGCGCCTCGGTCGGCAGCTTCTTGTTGACTGGATACTGACCTTCGATGATCGCTTCAAGAATCTTTTCGTAGACCACCAACGCCAGTGAAAACTTCTCGTCTTGTGCCATCCTGCCATGCTCCGGTTTTGTGTTACCCAAAGACCACCCCGAGGCGGTACATCACTTTTACCACTGCAAAAAACGCCCCGTCTTGGTCCTGTTGACCACAGAGGGGCGCCTTTGGCATTTTGTGACAGCTTTTTGTGCTGACTCGATACCCCATACCGCTGGGCTAGGAGGCCTCGGCCTCAACCTTAGCGCTCTTACCGGCCTTACGTTCCTTCCAGATGCTATTGGCGATGATCAGGGTCCAAGTCAGAATCGCCAGCCCCGCCAGCACCATGGCGATGGGTCGATCGACAAAGGCCATCAGGTCGCCGTCGGACTTGAGAATCGAACGCATGAAACTGCTTTCAATAATCGGGCCGAGAATAAACGCCAGAATCAGTGGACCCAGCGGGAAATCGTTTTCCATCAAAAAAACACCGACCAGCCCAAGGCCAAGCATCACCCAGACGTCGAACATGCTGTTGTTGGCGGAGAAGGCACCCACAATACAAAACATCAAGATCAATGGGTAGAGAACCCCGGTGGGCACCGCCAGCAGCCTGCCTGCACCCTTGATGGCCATCAGACCCAGCGGCAGCAGCAGCAGGTTGGCCAACACGAACACCATAAAGATGGCATTGACCAGCGCGCCTTGCTCGGTAAAAACGTCAGGCCCCGGGGTGATGCCCTTGGTGGTCAACACGCCGATGATGATGGCAGTCACGGTATCCCCGGGGATGCCAAACACCAGTGCGGGGATATAGGCGCCGGATAGGGCCGCATTGTTGGCGGCGCTTGCCGAGACCAGCCCTTCCGGGTGGCCGGTGCCATACTTCTGCGGCTCCCGGGAAAGCTTGCGGCTGATGGCATAGTTGATCCAGGACGCGATATCCGCTCCGGCCCCCGGCAGTGCGCCGATCATAGTGCCGAGGAGTCCGCCCCGAGCGACCCCGCCTTTGTAGCGCCAGATGGTACTGGCTGCGCCATCGAGCGGCTTGCCCATGGGGGTCTCCACCCGTGATGAGCGCTGTCCCACAGTGGGCAGGCTACGCAGCAATTCGGTGATGGCGAACAGTCCGATCAAGACTGGCAGCAGCGAAATGCCGGCGAGCAGGTCGTAACTGCCCATGGTGAAACGCACCTGGCCGGACACGCTGTCCATGCCGACCATGGCCAGCGACAGACCGATCAACATCGAGATGGCACCCTTGAGCGGATCACCGCCAGCCACAAGAATAGCGCAGGACAGGCCAAGCAAGGCCAGCCAGAAGTATTCGTCGCTAGTGAACTGCAGGGCGAATTCGGCGATACGCGGGGCGAACAACGCCAGCACCGCAACTCCGATGATGCCGCCCAGCATCGAGCAGGTGACGTTGATACCTAGTGCCAGGCCAAGCTTGCCCTTCTTGCCCATCAAATAGGCTTCATCGGCATAGACCGCCGAGGCCGGGGTGCCCGGCATACGCAGCAACGCGCCGGGGATGTCGCCGGCGACGATGGCCATGGCGGTGGCGGAGACGATGGCTGCGATGGCCGGCAGCGGCTCCATGAAAAAAGTCACCGGCACCAGCAAGGCAGTAGCCATGGTGGCGGTTAGGCCCGGGATCGCGCCCATGAACAGCCCGAACAGAGAGGCTGCGATGATCACCAGGATCACCTCCCCGTTGAGCACCATAGAAGCGGCTTGCATCAGTTCGTTCATTAGTAGAGCACCTGTTCAAGCAGCCCTGGTTCCAGCGGCACATGCAAGAGCTGGGCAAACAGCATCCAGACCGCCGTCGTGGCCACCACCGCGATCAATAAGGCACGGCCCCAGCCACGACGGTGATAGGCGCGGAACAGCAGCGTCAACAGCGTCACCGCGACGAGGGGGAAGCCTACCAACGGCGTCAGCACCACGTAGACGACGACGCTCGTCACCACCGCAGCCAGTGCCAGCAGAAACGGACGTCCGGCCACCTTGGATGACCAGCGAACCCATGCCTGTCGCTGCCTGAGCCCTTTGATCACCAGAAGCCCACCCATCAATAACAGCAGGGCTCCCACTACCTTGGGGAAGGTGCCGGCGCCATAAACCTGGCGTGGCAACGGGCTCAAGTCCGCGGAAGCAACAATGAGGGCGGCCCCGAGGGCCGCCGCTATAGTTCCCGATACCGCATCACATGTGCGCATGATGACTATCTCCCGGGCGTTGCAACGCCTCAGTCAATGCGCCGAGGACATGGCGCTTTATCGGGCGTATTACAGTGCCTGCGCCTGTCACTGAGCCAGGCCAAGCTTATCGATGATGGATTCATTGTTTGCATCCTGCTCGGCCATAAACGCCTCGAAGCCTTCCGGGCCTTCCCACACGGCACCGAAGCCACGGCCTTCCATAAAGGACTGGAAGTTCTCGGAGTTCCACACCGCCTCGGCGGCGCTAAGCAGACGCTCGGAGACGTTTTTGGGCAGCCCCTCAGGACCAACCAGGCCACGCCAGGAACCGTGGGACCACTCGTCTTCAGTCACTTCCTTGGCTGCCGGTATGTTGGGAAAGGCATCCTGGCGCTCATTAGCCAGCACGGCCAGCGTGCGAACACGACCGGACTCGCGCATGGATTCGACTTCAGGAAGCGACGAGAACACGATGTCTACCCCACCGGCCGCCAATTCTTGCAGCCCCGGAGCCGCGCCCTCGCTGGGTACAAGACTGACCGTATTGGGATCAATGCCCTGCTGGTCGAGGAAGCCGGCAAAGGACAGATGATAGGCAGCTCCCGGCGCAGACCCGGAGACAGTATACTCATTGGGTGAGTCAGCGATATCGGAGAGCGCCTCGTCCAGAGTCTGCCAGGGCGAATCGGCGTTCACAGTGAAGGATGCGTAATCCAAGTTGAGCAGCGCGATCGGCGTGAAGTCCTCGTAGGACAGATCGGCGGTACCGATATGCTGGTAAGTAGCGATCTCGGCAGTACCCAAACCCAGGGTATAGCCATCGGGACGCGCCATCTTCATCGCCATGTGCCCCACAACGCCGGAGCCACCTGTACGGTTAACCACGTTGACCGGCTGCCCCAGCTCCTCTTGCAGGCCGGCGGCAAACTGCCGGCCCACGGCGTCAGTACCGCCACCGGCAGACCAGGGGACGATCAGAGTGATGGGCTTGGAAGGATAGTCGTCACCGACAGCAACTGTGGAGGTGGCAACCAGCAAGGAAGCGCAAAGCAGGCGCGGAAGGGTTCGCATGAGTTATCTCTCTTGTAGTCGAGCGTTTGAGAAACCGGTCAAGGCCAACGAGCCCCGCTACCGGAGGGAACGCTTGCAAGAGTGCCTTTACGGCATCAAGCATACAAGTTATTACAACTTATACTTTATGCTAATTCCGCGTGAAACAGGCTCATCATGCTGCAGGTGCGAAAAACTTAAGCGGCGAGAGAGAATGAAATTATTAAATGAAATCATACATTTATAATATCTTATTGCATCGTGAATGTCGGTTGAAAGGTAGCCCTACAGAATCATCCCCGCAGCAAAAAACCAAAGAATCACACTTATTTGTCATTATTTGTTTGAAGTCGACCAGACCCTAGGCTAAGGTTGAGCGCACATACACAGGCTGGTCGCGCTGCGCCCCCCCCACCATCAACCCCCATGATGCGGCCTGCTGCAGGCCCGATTTTGTTCAGGAGCACTCTATGTTCGCCGACCTAAACCACAAGACCGTTCTTATCACCGGCTCCACCAAGGGCATCGGTCGCGCCGCCGCGGTGGCCTTCGCTCGCGAGGGCGCCATTGTCGGCATCAACAGCCACCAGAAGGACGAAGCTGCAAAGGATCTGATCGCGCAGCTGGAAGCTGAAGGAGCCCGCTTTGCTTACTACGAGCGCGACCTCAAGAAGAGCGGCGAATGCGAAGCGCTGGTTAAGGCCTTCGTCGAGCAGTTCGGCAGCCTCGATGTGCTGGTCAACAATGCAGGTGGCCTCGGTGTGCGCAAGGGACTCGAGTCCCTCGAGGACGATGACTTCAACCTAGTGATGGACCTGAACCTGCGTTCAGTGATCATGACTACCCGCTTCGCCATGCCGCACCTGAAGGCCTCCGCCGAGGAGCGTGGCGAGACCGCCAGCGTCATCAGCACCGGCTCCATCGCCGGTCGCGAAGGCGGCGGCTTAGGCGCCTCTCTGTACGGCGGCTCCAAGGCCATGCTGCACAACCTGCACCGCAACTGGGTGAAGGAGTTCACCAAAGACAACGTGCGCTTCAACATCGTCGCCCCGGGCACCATCGACACCGCCTTTCACGCCGACAAGAGCCCCGAGCTGATGGAGAAGATCGCATCCACCATCGCCATGGGTCGCGTCGGTACCTCCGAGGAGGTCGCACCGTCCTTCCTGTTCCTGGCCTCCCACGCCGCCAGCGGCTACATCACCGGCCAGGTAATCGACGTCAACGGCGGCCAAATGTGCCCCTGAGGCATATCGTACGGACCCCGGCCGACGGCGTAACGGCTATGGCGACGCCTGCCCGTGAATCCCGAGCGACCGGCTTGTCTCCGGTCGCTTTGCTGTCCGCCCCATTGCTCGGCATTCTCGCAATGCCTTGTTGTCCCCGGCTCCATTTTTGTCACTCCCCTACCGAACACCATCCACCACCTATCATCCCTATTATCAGGAGACCCCTCATGACACTTGAAGGCCATCATTTGATCGGCTTCACATCGCAGGGCGGTTCTAACGACGCCAGCGGCATATCGGCAGTTAACCCCGCCTCCGGCGATACCCTCGCCCCCCAGTACCCGATGGCTGGCCAGGCCGAGGTAGAACTCGCCTGTCAGTTGGCCGAGGACGCCTTCCTGCCCTACCGTCGACTGACCCCGGCCGAGCGCGCGACCTTTCTCGAGGCCGCGGCCGACAATATCGATGCCCTCGGCGACACCCTGACCGCGCGCGCTATGGCCGAGACTGGATTGCCCAAGGCGCGCCTTGAAGGCGAGCGCGGCCGCACCTGCGATCAGCTCAGGCTGTTCGCCGAGGTTCTGCGTAGCGGTGACTACCTGGATGTGCGCGTCGAGGATGCCCTGCCCGGGCGCACACCCATGCCGCGTCCGTCACTCGCCCAGCAGCAGGTGCCGCTGGGCCCGGTGGCGGTATTTGGCGCCAGCAACTTTCCGCTGGCGTTCTCGGCGGCCGGCGGTGATACCGCAGCCGCATTGGCCGCGGGCTGCCCGGTGATCGTCAAGGCTCACTCCGCCCACCCCGGCACCTCCGAGCTGGTCGGGCGCGCGGTCCAACAGGCGGCCCGGAGCTGCCACATGCCGGAGGGCGTATTCTCGCTGCTCTACGGCAGCGGCAGCGAGCTCGGTCAGGCGCTGGTCAAGGACCCGCGCATCCAGGCGGTGGGCTTCACTGGCTCACGCAATGGCGGCACCGCCCTGCTGCGCACCGCCCAGGCACGCCCGCTACCGATCCCTGTCTATGCTGAGATGAGCAGCATCAACCCGGTACTGCTGCTGCCGCAGCAACTGGAGGCCAACGCTGAGGCCCTGGGTGACGCTTTCGTCGCCTCGCTGACCATGGGCGCCGGTCAATTCTGCACCAATCCCGGGCTGATCCTGGCGCTATCCAGCACAGCACTAGAGCGCTTCGTCGAGCAGGCCAGCGGGGCGGTGCGCGAAGCCGAGCCCCAGCTGATGCTGACCCCGGGCATCCACGCCGCCTATCAGCAGGGCGTGGCGCAACTCGCCGACCAGCCGGACGTCTCTCTTGTCGCCAAGGGCAAGGCCACCGATCAACTCGCCTGCCCTTGCCAGCCACACCTGTTCCGCACCACCGCCAATGCCTTCATCGGCAATGACGCCCTGCACGACGAGGTGTTCGGCGCCTGCGCGCTGGTCGTGGAGTGCGACTCGGTGGCCCAGATACAGCAGGTGCTGACAGCCTTGGAAGGCCAGCTGACCGCCACGGTGCACCTCGAGGAGGCTGACTATCAACTTGCTGACCAGCTGATGCCGCTACTCGAGCGTCGTGCCGGCCGCATCCTGTTCAACGGCTGGCCCACCGGCGTCGAGGTATGCCACTCCATGGTTCACGGCGGCCCCTGGCCCTCGACTTCCGACTCTCGCACCACTTCGGTGGGAAGCGCCGCGATCCAGCGCTTCCTGCGCCCAGTGTGCTACCAATCGCTTCCGGAGGCGCTGGCCCCAGACAGCCTCAAGGCCGACAACCCCCTCGGCCTGCCCCGGCAAGTGAACGGCAAGCGCTAGCTAGGGGCACCTTGGACAACAGTGCCAGGAAATACCCCTCCTTGGCTCGCCACCCTACACGACAAGGCCCTCACCACCGGTGAGGGCCTTTGTTGTGGCCTTCGTCGTTCAGCACTTCTTTCCCAGCTCGGCCTGCCGTGCATGCCCCTGGTGCTGGTCTAGTGTGTGGCATAAAGGCTGCGTACGAGCCAGGGGACGAACCTAAGGCCCCGTCTTTCGATTCAACCGCTCACAAGCGGTACGCTCTAGAAGAGCAGTCGCGGTCCTGATGAATTGTCCGTCATAGGCACCGGCAACATCACTCCTGCCGGGGAAGCTCGAGAAATCTGATTCGATGATAGGTTTCATGGAAGACTGGCGACTTAGCGGATCGTGAAAAGCCCGGTGGTCGGTGTCAAGTCATCCTAACGATCACGACCTAACACTCGAACGTTATAATCGCGAACCCAAAAAAGGCGCCTGACCATGGCGGTATGCCGTGGACCAGGCGCCAGCATTTCGTTCTATTGATCGTTTACCGGCCTCAGGTGGCGCTTTCACTCTTCAACTGCACCGGCTTACGAATTGCCAGGAAGTAGACGAAAATTCCGGTCAGCACGATGAAGAACAGGCTGTCGGGCTGGGTCACGAAGACTGTCAGATCGCCGTTGGACAGCGTCAGGGAACGACGCAGATACTCCTCCAGGCCTGGACCGAGGATAAAGCCTAACAGCAGGGTCACCACCGGATAGCCGTACTTTCTTAGGTAGAAAGCCAGCACTCCCATGGCCAGCGCCATCATCATCTGGAAGGTCGAGTAGGTCGCCACGTAGCTGCCCACCACCGCTAGCATGGCGATAGAGCCGAACAGCACGTCGCGACGAATGCGCACGATCCGGATGAAGTAAGGCCCCAGCAAGTACATGGTAAGCGGGATCAAAATCAGCGCGCTGAAGATCAATGCTGCCAGCATCGGCGCGATCAAGCCGGCCTGGGATTCCATCAGCTGGGGCCCCGGCTGGATACCATTGATCACCAAAACGCCGAGCACGATGGCAGTGATCGGGTCCCCCGGAATACCGAAGGTCAGCATCGGTACCAGAGCACCGCCACAGACCGCGTTGTTGGCGCTTTCCGCTGCCGCGATGCCCTGAGGGTTGCCCTTGCCGAAACTGTCAGGCTCACGGGAGGTCCTTACCGCTTCCACGTAGGCCAGAAAGCCGCCCATGGAGCCTCCGGCGCCGGGCAGTGTCCCCACTAGATAGCCGATGATAGAAGACTTCAGGTAGCAGGCCGCACCGATGCTCCGGATCGCCGAACGCGACGGGATGAAGTCGCGGCGGCGAATCTTCGCCACTTTCTTTAGCTTCTCGCGGATGCGCTTGGCCTCGTTGTTCTCGGCCAGCTGGGTCAACAGCTCACTGATGGCGAAGGTGCCGATGATCACCGGCATCAGGTCGATCCCCGCCGCCAGCTCCCCCAGGCCGAAGCTGAACCTGGCCACCGGCACCATGGCATCTAGCCCCACCGTGGCCAGCATCAGGCCAAGACAGGCGGCGATGGCAGCACGGCGGACATTGCCTCTCTGGGCGATGACGATCACGATCAACGCGAACAGAATCAGCGCGCACTTGCCGGTGGTCTGCACCAGCAGCGACAGATCGGCGATCAAGGGCGCCAGCAGTACCAGCAGTACCGCACCGAATACCCCGCCGATCATCGAACCAAAGGAGGCATGCCCAAGCGCCAGGGGCCCCTCGCCACGCTGCTGCATCGGGTAGCCCTCCAGCGCCGTCATCATCGACGAGGGAGCACCGGGAATATTGATGGTGGTGGCGGTGATGCTGCCACCGCACATGCCGGCCATGTAGATGCTGGCACAGGCCATCAGCGCTGTGGTCACATCCAGACTGTAGGTCAGCGGTAACAAGAGGGCCAGCGCTAGGGTCGCAGTCAGGCCAGGAATAGCAGAAAAAACGGTGCCGATCAAAAAACCGGCTACCACATAGAACAATACCGTGGGATTGAGCAGCAGGCCGAAGCTCGCCACCACCTGTGTCAGAAAGTCCATGGGTCACCCCCGGAATATCGCCCTGCGGAGATCACCGAGCGGGTTGCATCAGTCGTCATGGCTCACCCCCACAGTGTCGGTAGACGGACGTTGAAGACCTGGTTGAACAGCACGAAGCCCACCGCGGTGATGGCAAGCGCGATCGCAACCTTACTCAGCCATTTACCAAGCCCCGAAAACAGCAACATCACCCCCAGCACATAAACCAGGGTCGACAGCGTATAGCCCAGCCACTGAAACACTAGCACGTAGACAAGTGTAGCCAGCATCAGGGTTAGCTCCGGCGAGAAGCGACGACCAGAGGCGTTGCCCTCCTTCGTATCGGCGTCGACAGATGCATCGGCCAGAGTATTGGCCCCAGTACCGCGCACAGAGGACCACCACTGCAGGGCACAGAGTACCGTTGCCAGCATGCCGATAAGCAACGGGAAGAAAGACGGAGTCAACTTGCCAGCCTCGAGGGGTGGGCCCATCGCCAGGCCACCGATCAAGTAGCCCAGCGCCAGTAGCGCCAGTACCCCATGGAACCGGGCCGTCCCGGTGCCTAGCGCACGCGCCAGAAGGGAAGAAGATGAACGAGACATGCGAAACCTCTCTCGGCCTCTGCACATTGGAGACCGACAACACAGTGATCTAGGGAGGAGTGGATCGTTGTCGGAGATCAGTGGATCCGGACAGAAGCGCCTTTAAGCGCCAAGCGCCCTGCTCGGTTAATCCCTTACCATCGGCGAGAGGCCCCGCCGATGGCCCTGACCTCCTTTGGGCTTACAAGTTCAGCTCATCCATCGCTTCAAAGGTCCGCTCCTGATAGCTATCGATCCACTCGTTGACTTCCTCGCTACCGAGCCAGCCTGGGGTGACACCGATAATGGTAACCCATTGCTGGAACTCGTCGCTCTGGTAGGCCTCGTGGTAGGCCGACTCCAGAGTTGCGATGGCGTCTTCCGGCGTGTTGGCGGGCGCCGCCAGCACGATAAAGCTACCGGTTTCGAGCTCCACGCCGAACTCGGAAATCGGCGGAACATCGGGATAGGCGGGATTCTGAGAGTCGGACAGCTCGACCACGCCCAGCGCGTCACCGGATGACAGGATTCCAGAGAAGTCACCTAGGCTCGAGATGGCGGCGTCAATCTCGCCGGATAGCAGCGCCTCGGCCTCGGCAGTGGAAGAGCCAGGGTAAGAGATCACATTGAAGCTCACCCCGGTGGCCGCCTCCAGGCGACGCACGGCCAGGTAGGGACCGGAGCCTTGGGGCGCCACACCGATGCGCACCGTGCCAGGATTCTCCTTGGCCGCCTCGATCAGTTCCTCGTAGGAAGAATAGCCGGACTGCTTGGACACTACGATGGCGTCAGCCTCCTGGGTGACGCGAGCGAAGGGTTCGAGCTCTTCCAGCGAGTAGCCCGGCACCATGTTGCCCCGCGGCAGGGTGACAACGCTGTCGTAGGTCAACACACCGATGGTATGACCATCAGGACGCGCCTTGGCCAGCTGCATCAGGCCGGTAGCGGTCACTGCGCCGCCGATGTTCTCGACGTAGATTGAGGTGGGCAGGGACTGCTCGGCCAGGTTGCTGATCTTGCGTGAGATGGCATCGGCACCACCACCGGCGGGCCAAGGTACGATCATGCGAATATCACGCTGAGGAAAGTCTGCCTGGACAGCAGGCACAGCTACCACTGCGGCCAGCACCGCACCGGCAAGAGTCGCCCCGGTCGCACCTTTGACGAGGCGCTGGCGCAGGGCGGCGTTGAAGGGGTTGAGAGCAAACATGACGGCTCCTTACAACATTGATTGTGATTGGGTAGTATCGAGGCGGCGCTCTTTCAGCCGCGGGACTCCTGCTGGCGCAGGTAAGCCTGGTATTCCTCCTGGGCCTGTTCATTGGGAGGATATAGACCGATGACCGCCGCGCCCGCGTTGACCTTTTCCAGCACGTAGGCTTCAAAGGCCTCCATGCCGCTAGCTTCCTCGGCGATTTCGTCGGCCAGTTCCAGCGGCACCACGATGACACCGTCGCCGTCACCGACGAGCACATCGCCGGGATAGACCGGCACACCACCGCACCCGATGGGCTGCTGAATATCCACCGCATGGTGTTTGGTCAGGTTGGTCGGCGCGCTAGGCTTGGTGCAGAACACCGGCATGGACATGGTTTCGGCGTATTCGGAGTCACGTACCCCCGCATCCGACACGAAACCCGCACATTCGCGCACTTGGAGGCGGGTCAGTAGGATGCTCCCAGCGCTGGCGGCACTGGCGTCCTGACGACAGTCGGACACCAGCACGCGGCCCGGGGGCACGCTCTCCACCGCCAAACGCTGGGGGTGCTCCGGATCACGGAAGGCGGCGACCACATCCAGATCCTCCCGAGCCGGGATATAGCGCAAGGTATAGGCCTGCCCCACCATCTTGACCTGGCTGGTGTTCATGCGGCCGACATTCTGGATATACGTGTTCTTCAATCCCCGCTTGTGCAGCAGGGTATGCAGCGACGCTGTAGACGCCCGCATCAGGCGCACGCGGGTCAGGTTGGACAGCTCTGCATGGGGGTATTCGTTGATGATGCTCATGGCTCCGCCTATAGCTGGCAACTAGGTTCCTTGGGTGGCGGGATCACTATAGGAAGCCACGGGCGACACTTCAAACAACTTTTTACAAATTTTGCGAATAGATGCAGGCGACTGACTCAAAGAAACATCCGGACAGAATCAGATTAATATATTTTTTTATTTAAAATCATCGACTTAATCTTAAATACACATACCTGCTTGGCCACGGAACCAACCCCTTAGACATAGGTATAAGAAGCGAATATTTGTATATTCTCCATAACAAGAGCGCAAGGCAGGAGGTGAACACCCCGCAGGCGTCAGAGTATCTCCGCCTGGTACGAAGCATAACCGACCACCACGACAAGCTATGTACCGGCTAGCAGGAACAGGTCGCAACAAGGGCTGGTAATTGGCTTACAAGGCCAATACCGCCAAGCGCAGACACCCTAGCAATGACCAGAAGCACTCTATCCCTCATCAAAAAAACCCTACAGCCCACCGGTGCTGCCCCAAAGGGCAGCACCGGTGCTCTGATGTGTCCAGCTTTAGTCCCTCGTCCTTCAAATTGCCCCGTTATACGATCGCTGCCAACTACGGTGTGGTTAATGTCCCGTACACCCACCAGCCCAACGCCTCCCTATGGCGCTCGGTGATGCGCTGATCGTCCTCGCTGGGCTTGGGGTCACCGGAAGGTGGTTGTGTGCGAAGATGACAGCGGCGGTGTTATGCGTCAGTGCACGCTTGACGACTTCCCGAGGCTAGACGCTGGTCGAGTCGATGGTACCGCGGAACAGCTCCTCGAAGCTGATCACGCGGTGTTGGCTGTCAAGGAAGATGGCACCGAATAAATCATGCTCGTGGTCCTGCAACAGAATCTGCAGGTACTCGAAGGCCAGCGCCGGCTGGGTGATCTTGCGTCCCCGGGCCAGACGGCGACGGGCGAAAGCCTTGGCGATGCTCAAAAGTTCCGCTTCGGTGACGGTGTCGGTGATTCGGTAGGTGCCGGCGGTCTCGCCGGCATGCAGTTTGCGATGGTTCATGATGTATCTCCTCAAGCAGCCATGACCATGGCCATGCGGCGCTCCATTTCCTCGTAGAACGCCTCGACCCGTTCGGCGATGGTGCTGATCAGCGCCTCGTCCCGATAGGCGCGCTTGACGAACAGCGGCATACCCGGCCAGTAGCTGACGAAGTCGATCCACTCCCGTTCGCTGACCCACAGGCCTCCCTGGCATTGCGCCACGTGCTCCTGGGGCAGCTCTCCCTCGAGCAGCAGCTCGATCTGGTACTTGGGCAGCTTGGTCTTGATCTCGGCCAACCCCTGGCTGTCCACGAGGCAGTCGGGCGAGTAACCCACCCCGTGGTTGAGAATGATGCCCACCTGCTCGAGGCGTGGCAGGCCAGTCGCTTCCTGATAGAGCTCCCGGGCCACCGGTTCCAGTGCATGGCCGCGTTGGGTGTGGGCATTGCCCTGGAAGGCATTCGAGGGCTCGCCGGTGATGCGCTCGCCGATCAACTGATGCATGTAGCTCAGAGCCCCGGCGCCGAAGCCTTCCGGCCCTTTGCCCTGGACCAGTAATGTCTTCAGCTCGGACATGGTGACGATACCGAGGCGTGCGGCATGCCACTCGGGCGTGCCCTGTTGCAGTGTCAGGATCTGCATGACGAACCTCCTTCAAGACACCACGGCATAGCGGCGAGGGAGAGCCCTCGCCGGTATATGCAGGCATCATGGATTGAGTGATGGTGGTAGGGGGAAATGGGTTCTGTGGTCGTTCAGTGAGGTTGACGCTTAGGCACGGCGCGTTTCTGCAAAGAGGCACACAGCTTATCGAAGTCGCTGCGCGGCACCTGCGCCACGTCGCCGTACTTGCCGACGAACCACTCCTGGGTAGTCACAGGGCAGGCATTGATCAACTGCTTGAGTTGACTCGCCTGAAACGGCGTGACCACCTTCACCGGGAGTGCAGCGCCATGACCATTGTCGTCCTGCCCGCGGGTGGTGATGTTGAGCAATGCGCACAGCACGTAGCGCTTGCCATAGCTGGTCGAGGATCCGAAGGCTTGTACGGCATTCTTGCTGCCGCTGGTATCGGCCGGCAACAGCATGCTGGTCTCCTCGCGGTGACCGTCTTTGTGCATCAGCACGCCGGTCACCTGGATGCCGCGCTCTTGGGTCTGAATACGGAAGCTCACCGCGAAGCCGTGCTGCTTCATGATCGGCCGCACGGTGTCGACGATATCCTCCAGGGTGGCGTAGGCGCCGTTATTGCCCTGTCCACGCTCGGCGATGCTCGGCAGCTCCGTCTGCATAGCCGCCATGGCGGCGCTGTAAGCCATCAGCGCCTGGCGGTCGAGCACGCGCTCCTGCATCTGCAGCAGGCGCTCCATCTTGTCGATGTCGACCTCGGGATTGAGGGCGGCACGCTCAATCACCTGAATGATCGCGGTGCTTTCCTGAAGCGGTGATGTCGGGACCGGTACCGCCTCGGTGACCGGGGCCTTGCGGGTAGCCGGAGCCCGGCAGTTGGTCTTGCTACGTGAGGGTTGGCTGGGTGTGGTCATGTGACCTCCTTTTACTGGTAGTGCTTGAAGACATCCTGAAGCTGATCGGCAGGCACCGGCTCCAGCGACACGACCACGCGAAACACCCGGCCATGGGCCATCACGTGGGTCTGGGCTTGCTTCTCGCCAGCGCCGAGCAGTTGACGAGTCAGCTGCGTCAGCGCCCGACAGGCCTCCAGTGAGAGGGGCAGTGGCATGGGACCTCCAGATTCAAAAACGCCCGACCTGGTGGGGTCGGGCGCTATGCCGTGAAAGGGAAATTTCAACCTGCTGGACTGGACCGCAAGGGATCCGTCATGTCAGGTGAGGCTCAGGCCACCAGGGCCATGGCGGACTCAAGCGCCTTGTCCTTGAGACTCGCTCCCTGGCCAAACCAGGCGGAGTCCATGCGGTAGTCGTTGCTGCGCGCCCGCTTCTCGTGGTCGACGTACTCGGTGATGGCGTTCAGCAGCCCCCAGGCGGTGCCCTGCGCCGTGCACAGCTGCGAGCCTCGCCCCTCGCTGTGGTAGAGCTTCTGAACCCGATTGAGGGCACGGTAGTTAGGCAGCTTGGAAGGATCGTCCAGCGGTTCCTCGGTGTTGCAGATCACCGCCTGGAAGTAGGTCTTCACTTCCTCCTGACTGACCTTGCGCTCGGCCAGGGTTTTCATGCAGTACATGAAGTCGTCCCACTGCGAGACCGAGATGCCCAGCTGCTGCTTGACCCGCTTCGGATTGAACTCGGTGCTGTGGGGTACCTTCACCCCCTGGCTCATGCCATCCACGGCAATGGTCAGGGTGTTGTTACAGACCACCCGCACCGAGGTGGGTGTGGCCACGGTGGACAGCGACCCGTCACAGGAGGTCGCCAGCAGCAGATAGGCGTTGACCTGATCCTGCCCCTTCAGCGCCGTGCCCAGGCCGCTACGGGCCAGGGCCCAGAACTTGCGGCCGCCCTTGAGCACCCCGGCGGTCTCCAGCTCGTAGCCGGCGTACTCGGTCAAGTCACGGTAGAACTCCAGCACCTCCTCCGGCTGAACCACCTTGTAACGCTGCGAGACCACCGACAGCGGCGCCCGGGTATCGGAACGGTAGAGCACCTTCTGCTCCGGGAAGGAGTGGATGCTGCCCAGATGCCCGGCGCCATCGGCGATGAAGCGTACCGGGGACTCCTCGATATGCCAGTCCATGCCCGCCTGCTGCCGCCACACCTCCAGCGGTTGATGACGCGAAAGTTGCTGCCCGAGGCCATGCCAGGGGGTGTCGCCGACGTAAGCCATCTGTTCGATCTGATGTGCCATGGGTATTGCTCCTTGATTGTCGAGATCACGGCATAGCAGCCCGCCACCTAAGGGCAGCGGGCCATGCGCGCGCGAGTTGAGGGAAACAGGGATGAGCGTAGGGGTCAGTCCACCACGGGACGGAAAGAGTGGCCGCAGTCGCGGCACAGATGGTTGTCGAGCACCTTGTCGTCAAGCTGTGCGCCGAGACGTGCGCCGGTGACGCCGCCAGCGGCGCAGCCAATCAGGCCGCCCAGGACGGCGCCGGTGATGCTCCCGACACTGATACCAATAGGACCGGCCATTGCTCCTACGATGGCGCCAGTCTTGGCACCGCTGAAGGCACCAGCCGATCCTGAAGCCATGCCGGCGGCAGCGCCGGTAACACCGCATACCTTGCGGCCGTGATGTCGAACAATGACGTGATGTGAGCCACAGCTTGGGCAGCTTGTGGACATGGGAGTACCTCCATGATGAACACTGAGAACCCAGTCGTTTGGGGCTTCATCGTGGTAGTACAGGGCTGAGATTTTTTTGAATCGTGTCCAGCGAATGGCCCTGGTGTATTTTTCTACACCCACAATCAATGCAATGAGCAGGTAATATAAATCAAGAGCAAATCTTTAAGAATTAAGTAAGAGCAGGCCTAGATTTTTTATGAATTCCCAAGTAAACCGCGGCACACTTACTGCACAAGCTTTAGGATATCGTTAATATATACATTTAGCAACTCCCACCAAAAACTAATAAATTACGACATGGAAATATCGACAAATAGACCGATCTATCTAGAAAGATTTAATTAAACGCAATGATCTCACAACACTAATCAAAACCCATTAAATCCGAAAAACGTTTTGGTGAGCCTTTAGGGGAAAATCGCCAGCATGGAATAATGACAAGGAGGCATAGGGATGTCTTATCAGAAAAAACGGTCTACAGAGAACACCAATCATACTCTTCACTACGCACCAACGTTTGAGCCCGAGCCTGGCGTATCCCTCCCTGTCCTGACAGAGAAAGGGCCTTTAGTAACAAGCTACCTGGACACGCTGTACAGGGTGGTTAAAGATGCCATGAATGATCATGGCCGAGTGCTCCTTGTGCGATGCGACCTTTACTGCCCCAGAGAGATGCCACTTTCTGACAACGCACATACCAATGAGTTTGCAGATAAATTCATTGCCTCAGTCAAGAGCAAGGTTAAAGCGGACATGCGCCGTAAGAAAAGCCCTCACAAGCCAGCTGTCCGCTTTGTAATGGCACGAGAGTACAGCACATGCAACCGGCCACACTATCACCTGGCGCTGCTTCTTAATGGACACGCTTATCGCGCACTGGGAACATTTGACTATAACGGAGACAATCTCTTTTGGAAGATTGCAGAAGCGTGGGCGAGCGCATGGAATATACCGGTTGAAATGGCGATGACTAGAGTTTATTACCGTTGGGGAAAGCGTGGCGTCTCAGTATATCGGCTAAACCCAGAAGATAACTATGTAAATTTTCCTGCTGCATTCCAACGTTGCAGCTACTTGTGCAAGGCTGCTACTAAGCGCTTCGGAAATGGCTCCAGGGGGCTACTCTCTAGCAAATCTTAAGAATTGAAATTTAGTACACCTTATATTTATTATATGGAACATTACGGCAGTCACGGGAAAAAGCAGGGTTTTACGCTGGCCGACGACTAATGCCGGATTTTAGAATCCGTTTCACTACACAAAACTATTAACCTGCCTTCAATTAGAACTGTTCATTTTTAATCACCAATAAGGAGTTATCCATGCACCCCTTCCGTTTCCGGACAGACACCAACCGTATCTTCACAGGCCCCGCTCGGACAAGTGTAAGACCATCTAACAGCCCATTACCTTGGCAGGATCGTACCAATGCTAAGGACGAAAGCCAACGGCGACTTGATGTGATGGAGCGAGATGAACCCAAGCGACGGCTGATCCGGGATGCCAAGGCGCTGGCCAAAATCCGTAAGATTACCCAGGCACAGATGGCCGAGGAGATGGGAGTGCCGCATCGCACACTGGAAGAATGGCTGCAGTTCCGGCGAATGCCGAAATCACCGGGCACGACGCTAATCCGCCGGTGGGTCGACACCCACCGGAGCAAAACAACTGGATGACTTGCCGAGGAAATACCCCTGAATCACGTAAAAACATGGCTTTTATGGCAAAAAAATCACTCAAGACATCCAGCCATCCTGCCTACAGGCGCGCATCACGCCTGTATCCTGCTAGATACTACTCAGAGGGGTAGTGTTCCACTGGTGGTATAACTGCGAGGGACATTTCTCAATCCTGCGATAAAAAACTCCATGCTTACCCTTTCGCACGGGCGGACCTACCCGCACACCATGCGCTTCCAACAAGGCACCACAGCTATCCAGTTTAGCTCCCAAGTGACGAGGGCTACGCGGCCAATCCTTTTCCTCAGTATGATCAGGACGGTAGTCATTTAGTCTCTCAAGAAACTGCCCTACGGGTATATCCAGGCAGTCCTCGCCGGAAGCGCCCAGAAAATCCCTGACAGCGACGGCGACAGGATGCTCAGAGAGCTCTAGTGAAAATCTTCGCTTCATGCTCGCCTGAACCTGATAATCAAAATCTTCGGCACTACAACCAAGTGCTTCTGCCACACTAATGCCAATACGGTAAAAATCAATCATACCAGCTGGGCATGATGTCGGGCTGATAGATTTCCAGTTGCCATGAACGTACCCCAACAACTTCACCAAGCTCGCAAAAGCGAAACTCGCGTGGTGACCCACTTGGTTAAAGTAATTCTCTTTGATATTTTCGATTCGAGGTAACTGAACAAGAAGGCTGCGATCTGCCAAGTCGGGCCAAGTGATAACACTTTCAGAACTGTTCAACAAAATCGGATGAGAAAGCATGACATTTGCAACTATCTCCTTCTTGGATGAGCTAATATCAGTTAATTTCCCCTCAAGCAGTGACAGGAGTGCACCCTGAACTTTTTGGCTCAGCTCATCGACCTTATCTAAGCTAATAACATTATCTCGCTTTCCAATCTCATTTACTTGCTTAAAGGTTGTGGGTGTATCAACTATCAAATATTCAAAGCTTGGATCAATTAAATCCTTCAGAATAGTTTGCAAAGTGCTTTTACCACTGCGGCGCTCCCCAACGATCTCCAGAAGAACATTATTGGCCTCAGGGTGAAGGCTGGTTACAAGCCACGCCGCCACCAATAACCGGCTATTATTAGGAACATTTAGCTTATCCAAAAGACACAACAATGGCTGGAGTTGCACTTCCCCAAAAAATGCCTGGTAGCACGGAGGCTTAGCATTATTCAAACGAATATACCCTATCGCACAGGGGATATGGTTGGGACGGAAATATCCTCCGTTTGGCTGGATTTCTATCACCCCACCAGGGGTTATCAAGAATAGCTGACCCTGATCACCACAGACCGTCAACCCTATAGCTACAAGGAGATTGGGAGTTTCGGTCGTATCCCCTTCGATAACCCCAAGCGCTTGCTCTATATCACCTTTATTAACTGAAATTCCAGAAGCGTGATATGCAATGCTCTGAACGACACTGACCAATTGCTGCGCCTCTAAGGGAGTCGCCTGCAGTGTTTTACGGTTGACCAATAATGATGTACCTCGTGGCGTGACACCTTTATAGAAACTTTCCCGCAGCAGCCCGTAAATAGCCTCTACCTTGCGATCCTTGCGATTGCGTCGAGGCAGTTGGCTACCTTGTGGCTGAAGCTGAACACAGCCAACCTGACCTGAAGATCCTATTACTTCATGAGACAAACCCTCATCTACCCTTTGTCTAGTAGATAAAGTAGTCCTACACTCACCTATTTCGGAGTTGTGATAATAAATCCCGCTAACTCTGCCCACAGCTCACCCCTCATACCGACCTCGGCCAACCATTTTAGCCTGTAACACTTAAGCCCAAGCAAAACGCTCTCTGTGCAATCAGGTTTTTCTGGCCCGGGAGATGGACCATATCGGCCATCTTAAATCAAGCACACAACATGCCCGACATCATTTTATTCGATGCTTTTCCTGCCAGTTTTTACTTTTGATGTTATCTTCCAGACTTGCGGGTATAAGCTCCTTTCCTGGCTCACCTGGAAGCAGGCTACCTTGCTGTATAGTTTCAATCCTTTCAATTGCTTGCCTATTCACTACAACAGTAAGGTCAGCAACCATCGGCACCCAGTCAACCACTACGCCTAGCTCCTTCACTTTCACCTTGAAGGTATGCCATGTATCTGAACGCATGGTGACTCCCGGCCTTTCGCCGCGGGTGACGATGGCTTTAGTCAACCCGATGCAGTCAGCAAAGTCTTGCTGGTTCATGCTAAGTGCTGCGCGGGAAATTCGCATGGCCGCTGCATCAAGCTCTCCCCCTGTCATATAGAGCCTTACGCTATCAAGCGTGCTAAATACATCCAGCTCTACTCCCCTTTGCCGCAAGACGTAAATCAACCTGACGAGGGTGTCTGCACGCATAGCCATGTCGGGCTTTTCATTGCGCGCGATAACTATTTTTGTAACCCCTAGCTCGGCCGCCAACCCACTCTGCGTCAGTTGCACCGCTGCCCTCGCCATACGAAGCCCGATGGCCAATCTCGTCGTCTCGTACATGTCGCTTGACTCCTCCGCAAAGCCCTCTATGATGTCTCAATAGTATCCGATCGATATGTTTTGTGGCAACAGTCGGAGTCAGGAGAGTCACCATGAGAGCCGAAGCATACGTCAAAACAAGCCAGCTCTACCGGAGGTACGGCCGCTCAACACGCACGCACCACCGCTGGCAGCGCTCGCTGGGCTTTCCCATGCACGCCATCCCCGGAAACCACGATGCTGAGTCACGGTGGAAAGAGAGGGTGTCCAATTCTGGGTAGTTCGCCATCCACAATTGCCCGCGTGATGTAGCAAAGATAACTAATCCCATGGCTTTGCCGTCGACAGCAACAGCAAATTAAGCAACCTAGTGAGGGGGGCACGTATGACTAAAGGGTTACTGCGCCCGGATCAGGTCGCTGAATGGTTGGGCATGAGCCCGAGCTGGGTGTACGGCAATAAGCACCGCATCGGCTTCGTCCAGATAGGCACCGCTGTGCGCTTTGAGCATAGCGCAGTAGAGAGGTACGCTGAGAGCTGCAAGCGCGGTCCTCAGCCTGAGGAACGCGACACATGGGAATCACAGTCAGATACAGGGAAAAGAGGAACCGGTGGGTGGTCACGGAAACGTACCACGGTCACCGATATCAACGAACGTTTGCGGGGAATCGAGAGGGGGAGCGACAGGCGAGGGAGTACGCAGCGAAGCGCCAGGCGGAGCTGAACGAAGCGGCTTTCCAGGGTGAGGCTATGGGGCGCCAACCGCGGCGCACCTTCATCGAGGGGCTCGAGCGATGGATCGACGAGTACGACGTGGCCAGTCAGACGAAGGCCATCCGCCCGGTGGCACGCTACATGGGCGACCGGGTACTGCTCGGAATGGACAGCGTCGACAAGGCCCGCGAGATGGCCCGAGACCTTCGCAAGCAGGGGCGTGCACAGAGCACCATCAACAACCATTTGCAGGTGGTCAAGCGGGTGCTGAACCTTGCCTATCGGGAATGGGGCTGGCTGGACCGCCCCCTGGGCGACAAGATTCGCAAGAAGATGCCCAAGAACGAACGGCATGTGTACCTGACCATCGAGCAGGTGAGCCAGCTGCTACAAGCCATCCCCGATCACTCGATTGTCGAGAAGCGGGTGATCGCCCTGGCAGCGCTCACCGGGCTGCGCCAAGGCGAGCTGCTGGCTCTGGACCCCCAGAACGTCCAAGGTGGTCGCATTCTGCTGCGACCAGACCAGACGAAGAGCGGCAAGGCCCGAGTGGTGCCGGTACCGGAGGATGCCAGGCCCTGGCTGGAAGAACTGCCCTTCGCTACGACCTATCATCGGCTGCGAACGGTGTGGGAACAGGCTCGCCAGGCCGTGGGGCGGCCCGATCTACGCTTTCACGACCTGCGCCACAGCTATGCCAGCATGCTGGCCCAGGCCGGCGAGAGCATGACCACGGTGCGCGACCTGCTGGGGCATTCCAGCCTGATTGTCACCAGCCGCTACTCGCACATGTTCGATGCGGGTCTGGACGATATCGGCTCCCGCCTGCCGAGCTTGAGCGGGGCCTTCTGCGACCAAACTGCGACCACGCACTAGAAAGAGGGAGTGTAGAAACACAAACAGCCGCTCGTAAGCGACTGTTTTCCAAGTGGTACCGGCGGTCGGACTCGAACCGACAAGGGCTTGCACCCGGCGGAGTTTGAATCCGATACAAAGACATTTAAATCAAAGGTTTATGCAATACATTTAAGAAAATACCAATACCAGTCCCAATACTTAACGTGTGCTTGGGTGATCTCGGATGCCACCTCCTGCCACGCTTGCAAGCCACTCGGAAGCGCGATGCGTTCGGTCGTGGGCTGCTCGAGCTCCTGGCTCGTCAGAAATAACGGCTCCCCCATTCCCTGCCTCGGTAGCTGCCATAAAGCCCGAAGGTAACGCCACATGTGCCACCAGCACCTGGGCGAAGTCAGTCCAAGACTTACCATCTCCCCTTCACGGGGGAGTGGTAGACTGGCACCAGTCATGCCCGTCGTGAGACGCGCTCCTCTCCTGGTCAACCTCGACCTCTCCAGGTCCGCATCTCCTAGGGCGTGCTTCATCAGCACTAAGCAAACCTTCGAGAGGATGAAGATATGGGTTGGGGCAGCGAAGCAGCAACGGAAGGACCGGGTAGCGGCTACGGGGGCGGACACAACAGCACGGATGCTGGTGGTCGCGGCGGTGGCGGCTATGACGGCGCTGTGGGCCATGGCATCGATTCCGCACACGGGGGCACCAGTACCGTCGGTCCAGATGGCAGTGTCAGTGGCTTGGGAGGGGGATCCTCAGGCAACAGCGGGACCAGTCGCGGGGACTCTCGGGCGAGTCAGGCGGGACGAGGCCTAGGCACCGATGATGGGGTTTCATCCGCCGCCATCGATGCTGCCAAAAGCGTTGCCAGCATGTCGATGGAAGCGATCACCGACGGCGCCATTGCCAGCTTCATGGACGCTCTGGAGACCGATGGCCGATATGGCACCTTTGCGGAACAGATGGATGCTCAGTTGGGTCCCGAAAACACGCCATATGGCAACACCGCCTACTCGGGCAACAACGCGATCGCCAACGCCTCTCAGGCGGCTCAAATGACACGCGACCAGCACACCCAATCACTACAGAATTCGGGCATGCTGGAAGGCATCCAGGCCAGGGCCAGGCCATCCACAATTGGGCGCGCAGCGGCCATTGCGCTCGGGATAGCGAACCCGGTCGCCGGGTTGGTTGCGGATACCTTATCTCGCTCACATGCGGCTTCGAGCACAATCAGCGGCATCAATGATGCCTTCGGCACCTCGCTTGATGACAGCTTCGGTCACAGTTTTGGCCAGCAGTCCAAGGGCGCCCTCGGCGGCTACGCGGGAAGCCGAGCTGGCGGTCTGCTTGGAGGGCGCATAGGGGCTGCCCTTGGCGGTCTGCCAGGCGCTGTTGCCGGCGCTGTGGGTGGCAGCACGCTGGGAAGCCATACAGGACGGAGCGTTGCCATGGGTGACACGACTGCAGATCCGTCTGCCACAAGCGCGGCTCCTGGCTCAGGCGTGGCTGACCCGGGTTCCCAAGCGGGATTGGGTGGCGGTGCAGGAGGCGGACTGCTCGCCAGCGGTATGAACAGCCGATCTCCCGCCCCCCGGGCAGTCGCCTCATCGCCGGTTCACGGCCCAGTCAACCTGGACAACTACGCCAGCTACGCCATTTCGTTCTTTTCCTGAGGTGCCGCAGCCCCCGTGCCAGATTCTCAGGCCGGGGGTGTCAAAAGGTCACCGATTCCCACCGTCCGGTTTTTGTGTCTGGTTTGTCCGGTTAATCCTGCCTTGAGATCTCAACAGTAGGCCCAGTGAAGCAGGAGCCAACGACTGCACCAGCATGGCCAAGGGTCTGGGTGCGAGATAATGGCAAAGGTTTGCCAGGTATCATGCTCGAGGTTATGCCTCAGAAGATCTCGCCACGAGTTGGCCCGAGGGACCTTTGGTAGCAAGGCCCTGCGCTGCAAGGGCTTGTGTCATTGACCGGCGCGTTGAGCCTCCACCTGCGCTTGTGGATACGTGTTGCGGACTCTTTGGGAGCGGCTGAGATATGAGGTCCAAACAAGGGAGAAGATCGCGCCCCCGAGGATCGCTCCAACCAGAGGGACCCCAGTCGGTCCGATGTAGTCGTACATCAGCATCTCAGCTTCATGCATCATGAACGGAATCAGGCCATTGGTTACGATTGCCGCGATGGGTCCGATTACCCACAGTATTGAGCACACCGCCTCAACGTCCCGCGCTGACTTACCATGCAGCAGACGCAGGCTGGCGTACACGCTTAGCCCAGCGGCACAGCCCACGGCCAGCCACATCCAAAGCAGATACCAATCCCAGCCTGGCGTACCGACCAGGGATGGGTGAAGGTGCTTCAGGATGGCGAGGTTGCTCAGTAATGACCCGACGCCGACCAGGGGTACCGCGACCATCAGAACGCCAACCAGCACCAGCAACCAGCCTCCAATACCAGCCGGCGATGCAGCCTGGCCCTGTATTTCCTCCGTGACAGCCTTCGCCGGAGCAGAAGGCTCCCCCTGTGGCAGCCTGCTTCCGCAAGCATGGCAGTACCTCGCGTCGAGAGTGGATACTAACTTGCTGCATTGTGGGCAAAACATATCCAAGTCCTCGTTCCCTTAGTTGTGTCGTTGTTTTTCTCGCTAAGGCTTAGGCTATCACCTCGAAGCTTTCCGAGTTCGGTTGCGGATAGCGCACACCTTGGTCAGCACCTCTGAATCGTTGCGTTGAGCCGTTGCCTTCGTTGCACTGTTGCGGGCCAGGTCGATGAAGAAAGCCAGGCGTGGAGCGGCCTCCAGGGCGGTTGTCGGTCAATGCTTGCAGCAGATGCGTCGATGAGGGTCATGGCTTACACTGTCCTCAAGCCTTCGCGCTGGTGAACCACTCCCGGGCAATTGGAGCCCTATGAGTCGTACCAGCCGGAGGTTTCTCAAAGCCCTGAGATGGCGTACCCCCACCCAGCAATTGGTGCCGGGGTGTCTGGGACCACTCGGGGCTTTGTCATTTCAGGCATGACGGCAACGAAACGCCCCCCAGCGATTGCCAGGGCCGGTGGGTGCTCGGGTTGCTCAGGTCAGTGCAGCGGGTGAACGTGGGGGGTAGTGCTCAGCTTGTCTTTCAGCCCCATGGCCTCGGCACGCGCCAGCAACTCCTCCTCGGGCACGTCCAGGGCGGCAGCGATCTTAGCCAGGCGGTAGACCGGCTCGCCCTTGTCGTTGACTCCGGAGGGCGTCAGGTCCGGCAGGCACTCGACCATGCCCTGGCGCAGCGTCTGCAGTATAGGCGCTCGCAGGAACATCGGTTGCGCCTCGTCGTGGGCCACTCGAATGATCGACTCGGTATCGTCGCGGTCGGTGCTGGCGAAGAACTTGCGGGCGGCCACGCGCTCGACGTTCTCCAGCAGTGCGGCGATATGCGGCGCCAGCGGCTTCTCCAGGCGCTCAGGCGGCATGGCCAGGCGATGGGCTGCCCATGCCTGCCCTGGGCTCAGGTGCGCGATGCCGGTGCCTTCCTGGGCGGCCTGGGCCAGTGAGTTGCGGGTGATGGTCGTCATGGTGGTGTCCTCCAGGGTCAGGCGGCAGATGGTGGCGTCGGGGTGTCGTCCTGCATCGCGGTGACGATGCCGGCCAGGTTGCGAATGCGGACCCGCACGAACCCGGCCAAAGCGCCGTGGGGCAGGTTGGCGTCGATGCGCTCCAGGGCGTCGGCCACGAAGTCCAGCGTGTGGTGGCTGGGGTTGCCGTGCTCCAGGGCAGACAGCGCCAGCTCGGCCTCGTCCACCACCTCCCGGTCGGCACGCATCGAGCGCAGGCTGGCCAGCAGGCGACTAGCCTCACGGATCGAGTCATCAAGCATCGGTCAGCACCTCCACGTCAGCATCAGGCCAACGAGCGCAGGCAGATGCCAGCGCCTCCTCCTGGGTCATCGGTCGCCCGGCAATCGCCAGGCGCCTACCGTCCACGCGAAGCGTCCAGCTCATGCGCACGCCAGCCGGCAGCGGCTCAGGTGTGCCGTTCTGCTGCTGCCGCGGGTGATGGGTCGCCTTGGCCAGCGTTGCCGCCCTAGGCGTCAGCAGTGAAGCGTTCGCGGCCCTCCTGCCTGCATTCTCCTGGCGGTGGGTCTCGGGCTCGTCGGCAGCGGCCTTCGCCCATGCCTGGGCATACCAGCGGCAGGTGGTGGCCAGCTTTGCCGGCGCCAGCCACTTCAGCCGGTCGGCCAGGTGGCGACGGTCGTCGGCATTGATCGGACAGCGGACCTCGATCCAGTCCAGCCAGTCGTCCAACGCTGCTGGTGGTGGGTCTCCCACCCTGCCCCGGATCGCCTGGGCGGCCTGCTCTCGGGCCTGCTCGATATCAGGGGTAGCCTCGAAGGCATCGTCGATCTCGGCGGCCAAGGCAGCGCGGGTGCCACGGTCCAGTGGCCCCATGGCGCGACGCATTAGGTTCTCCAGGTCAGAGCCAAGGTCTCGCCCCACCTTCTGCACCAGCACCTCGATGATGCGCTCGACCTCCTGCAAGGGGGCAGGTACCCCCTTCGGCTCGGCAGGCTCCGGCGTTACCACTGAGGCCAGCGGGCTGTCCTCGGCCACGGTCGGTGCTGGGGCCGGTGGCACTTCCTCCAGGTGCTGGGGCGCCTTGTTCAGCTTGGCCAGCCAGCGGTTGCCCGATGCGTTTTTTTCCTCAAAAGCGCCGGGTGGGGCACTGCCAAAACTGACAGAACCTCCTTTTGGCACTTTTGGCAGTTCACTACCGGGCGCATTTCCCAGTTTTTCCAGCCAGCGGTTCATGACTCCCCCTCCTTCGGCGCAAGGCTCGGATGCCAGTAGAAGACGGTCTTCGGTCGCCCGGTCTCGGCAGGCACCTCGAAGCGGCGAACATGGTGGTAGTCCTCCAGCACCTCGATGGCCTCGCGGACCTCCTCGACGCTGGCCAGGCCAGCCCAGTGCTTGCGGCGCACGTCTCGGGCCGTGAACGGCTGGGGCAGCTTGTCGCGGCGTTGGTGGATCAGGTGGGCGCCTGCAACCTGGCTGCCGGTGACGGCGCTGTACAGGCGGGCCGTGTGGCTGCGCAGGAACTCGGCCCATGCCAGGGCGCGGCAGGTGGAGGCGTGGCCGACTTCGCCCTGCTCGCCGTCCACCAGGGCGAACAGCAGCGCCAGGGCGCAGACGGTCTTGGGCATCTTCAGCAGGTGGGATTCCAGGGCGGGGGGCAGCTCGCCGCTCCGGGCTTCGGCGTGAAGCTCCTCCATCCACGTGATGAACTCGGCCTGGGCGTGATCGCTGAAACGCCAGGTCGGCGGCTCGCCGTCCTCAGTCTCGAATGACATAGCGTGGAGCGCATAGAACGCTTGCCGGTAACGGTCCTTGGCCTCAGCCGATGGTGCCCGGTCCACCCACTGCCAGTGCTTGGGCTGGTCCGGCCATACCGCCATCTGGAACCGCTGAATCAGGCCGTCATCGTCAGTGCCCTTGGCCACGCCTCGCACTAGCGGGGCAATCTTCGCCGGCTGGATGCCGCCGATGATGGACAGGTTGCAGTTCTCGATGGCGATAGTGCCGCGCCCGATGCGGTCATAGGTGTAGCGTCCATCGCCGTTGAAGCACTCCAGATAGAACGCTCGGTCAGCGGCGTGCTCCTCCTGCTGCATCTTGGCCAGCCAGCCGGACATCTCATCGCGCACCAGCGTCAGGCCGTTGGGGTTCTCGTTCAGCCGCTCGCCCAGCGCCTCGACGCTGGCGTCATTCACGGTCAGGCGCGGCGGCGACTCGGGTGGTTCCTCCAGGCTGGCCACTTTCTCCAGCTCAGCACGGGCGCCGTCACGGTCGCCCTTCTCCGCTTTCTGCTTCGCCCGCTTCTTCGCAGCCTGGCGTTCCATCTCAACAATCTCAGCATCGTTGGTGTGCTGGGCCAGCGCCGACTCATGGGATTGGCGTAGATCAGCCTCGATGGCATCCAGGGGGAAGCGCATTGCCTTGAGGGTGGGCGACTTCATAGAAGATGGCCCTCCAATGAGTGCACCCCATAGGTTCGGCGTGACGGTCCAATCGTCGTAACGCTTCGGGCGCATCAGCACCTTGCGGCCTACCACGCCGGCCAGGCCGACCAGGGCCACCACGGCGCAATATTCCGGGGCCGACTGCTGGCGCTGGGCCACGTCCATGACATAGGCACGGATTGCCTCGGGCAGCATCTCTGGGCTAAACGGCTCTACGGGAGGCAGGCTTGTCGGCAACTCTCTGGGCCTTTCGAGAGTTGCGGTGGTGTCGTGCAGCTGGGTAAGGATGGAAGTCATGCGGCAGCCTCCTTGCGGCCTTCACAGGCGGCGAGGTCATTGAAGTCGGAACAAGCGCAGTCCTCGCAGGGGAAGCGAGGCCAGGTGATGTCGGCACCGATGATCTCGGCGGCGTGGCGGCCGTACGTCAGGCCAGGATTACCAGGGGTGCGCCGATCGTTGTCGGCGGCGATGGTGATGCCGATATGGGCGGCCAAGTTGCGGCGCAGGGTGCGGGCCACGGGCTCCAGGTTGTTGGCGGCCATGGTCGCCACTACCGGGCAGCCGCTCGCCTCATGGATCGTCGCCGCTGTCGCCCATCCCTCGGTGACATAGACGTGCCCAGCGCCAGCCAGGTGGCCCACCAGGGAAGCGGCGCCCTTGATCCTGCCCCGCTTGAGGAACCGCTTTGTGCCGTCCGCTCGGATGCGCTGGAGGTTCACCAGCTCGCCTTCGGCGTGCAGGGGCACCAGTAACACGTCTCCCTGCTGGCGCAGGTTGTGAGGCTGTACCACCTTGGCGGCCAGATAGGGGTGACGATGGTCAGCCGGTCCGGCAGCGGCCCACTCCTGGCGGGCCTGCTGGGCGGCCTGGGCCTGCTCCTGCTGGCGCCTGGCCTCTCGCTCGCGTCGCGCCTTCGCGGCAGCCTGGCGGGCCTGCTCGGCGGCGATGGGGTCATGCTCGCCGGCCAGAGTGACAGTCTGCTGCTCGCCGGTGTGCCAGAAGCCGAACACTGCCACCTCCAGGGTTGGGCAGATATACCAGCCGGCCAGGTTGCCCCGGCGCTTGTCCGGGGCATCGAATCGGTGAACGTCTCCATCGGTGCGGATCGCCAGGCTTGCCACGCCGCGGGTGGCCAGGGCATCGGCCAGTGCGGCCTCGATGGTGGTATGCTTGTTGTGCGCTGGGTGTGGCGCATCGTATCGGGTCCGGCTTCCCATTACTGGGGACCGGGCCTTTCTCGTTTCGGTCTGCATGAATCACTGCTCCTTCGCCTCACGGCGGTGGTAGTGAACGGGCTGGCGCTTGGGTCGGAGCATACTGGTCAGCCAGTTCAGCGCGTCTATGGAGGTGCGCGCTAGCTTGTACATGTCGCACCTCCGTGCCGTCTCTGCCGATCGCGGATCTGCTGGTAATACTCACGCAGTGCGGCGGCGGCCTTTTCGGCGGTATCAGAGCAATAGCCACCAGGAACAGGAAATGCCTCGCCCTCAGCAACGCAGGCCATGAATCGCTTTTTGGGCTCGTTCATCGGAATGTGGAGCACGATGAAGCACGGTTCTGGCGCCTGCTCGAGAGCAGCCATCCAGTTATCGGCCTCAATATGGTGGAGTTCGTTTGATTCGAGGGAGGCGCACGTCCAGATGCACTGGCTCATGACTCCACCTCCCGGCTACGCTCGGCCCCGTCAAGAAAGGCGACCACAGTGGCGAGGCCACGGCTAAGGTCCACATCGGTAACGATGAAGGGGGAGTCAGGATCGAAGGCCAGGTCATACTTGCCGGGCTCGAAGATCTCGACCAGGCAAGCGTCGGCCCTGCCAGTGCGCTTCACAGCCTGCTGCCAGGTCTCGGCGCGAACCTCCAGGCGCTCCCCGGTGCGAGCCAGGTAGATCGTGAAGGTGGGCAAACTGGCCTGGGCCTCTAGGCGGCAGGCTTTCTCAGTATGGTGGTTGTAACGCTTCAGGCGGGTGCTGGCGCTGGAATCAGCGAACAGCGCAGCGCGGGCCATTGCCCGGTGGGCGGCGGCGCGTGCAGACGGATTGCGGGTAGGGAACATAGGTGAAGCTCCTAGAGTTAAGGAGCCGTCCCCGGATGCGGCCAAACATCGGATGGGGGCGACTGTACGCAGGTTGGCCGACCGGGACTCTAGGAACCCGGCACACCCGAAGGTGTCCCGCGCACAGCCGCCATTGCGCATGGCAGGCACAAAAAAAGCGCCTGTCATGGTGGTGGCGCTGGTGCGCCTAGAGTCGTTCGACCGGCCAAGGTCGGCTGCTGAATTTGCAGCAGCCCCCAGAGCATAGCGATACGGGATGACAGGGGCAAGCATCAGGCGGCCTCCCGCTTATCTTCCCATTGCTCCAAGTCTGCCAGGCGCCATCTGGTGCAGTTGTCACCCAGCTTCTTCGGCTTCGGGAAGTCTTCTCGGTCGCGTGCCCAGCGCCAGATGGTGGCGATGCCTACTTCATAGCGGGTGGCGACTTGCTTGGCGGTGAGCCAGGGGCGGATAGCCTCGGGTGTCATGCGTTGATACCTCTCGGTATGGGATTGCACGACCAAGACTAGGAGGAGGGACGCGCCCCAAAAAGGGGCGCGTGTACGGAAAAGGGGGTTTCTTGTGCCCGGGGGGTTATTTTCTGGATGGGCGCCCTGGCCTTGTGGCGTAATCAGGTGCCACAGGGCGAATGGCCTTACGGATTTTCTCAAGGGACTTGGGCCACTTCCTGACAGACTCATCGCGCATGGATTCTCTCTCCCTGGCCTCCTCATTCACCAAGCGCTGAACTTTGGCCGCGACTTCGCCGATAAGAAGCTCCCTGGCGTGGTCCTGCTCCCATATCTCGCTGGCGCGATCCCTCATCCACTGGCGCCCGCGTTCGCGCTCTGCCTCAACGCTCGATGGCCCTACCTGCCGGCGAATGTCTGCGATTGCGTGCTTTATAAGTTCTCGGTGCTCGTGACGCCGTGGCATAGTCAACTTGCCGTAGATGTAGGCCAACAGAATAGCCTTGAGCCCAACGCTGTCAGGTTGGAAATCATCTGCTGACGCCTGATCGAGCACATCTTCAGCCAGCTCAATTGCAAAGTCGGCGCCCAGACTTGTAGCCGTTGGCTTGGCATTGAGAGGCGTGGCCATTTGCTGCATCTCGGCCAGCATTTGTTCCATCAGTGCCTTGCCATCGAGGCTGGCACCGTCGTCGTCGTACAGCTCGAGGTGGTCAGCCATCAGCTTCGGTGGGGGGTTCTCCATCGCGCCAGCAATCAACCCTCTACCTCGGCGCTGGGCATGGGCCGGTATGTCGAGCCCGAACCGCTGCTCCTCGTCAGACATCGCGCTACTCCTCGCGCACTCCAGATGGGGAAGGCTGGCGGGCATGGTGGAGTCGCCATGCATTCGGGTGATCGGCCCTAGCCAGCCAACAGGGGCGGTGGCGCCAGCTACTTGTCGGCCACCTTGTTCTCTCGGATCGCCGTCACCTTGCCGCTGGCGCTGACAGGGGTAGCCAGGAAAGTCGCCCATTGCTCCATCACGCGGGCACGCTTGGCCATCAGGTCGCCGCGCCGATAGGCGGCCTCGGCTTGGTTGCCAATGGCGTGCGCCAGGATCATCTCGGCAACATCATGCGGGGTCGCGGTGCGCTCACTCAGCCAGTCGCGCAGGGTGGACCTGAAGCCGTGAACGGTCGCCCGTTCTTTCTCGCCCATGGCGGCCAGTAGGTCAGTCATCGACCGGTCGCTCAGCTTACGGCCAGGGCCGCGTGTGAACACCAGCCCTTCCACGGCCTGAGGCAGTGATCGCAGCAGCTCGACAGCGGCAGGTGCCAGCGGGACACGATGCTCACGCCGGCCCTTCATGCGCTCAGGCGGGATGGTCCAGGTGGCGTTGGCCAAGTCGATCTCCTCCCAGCGGGCGCCCAGCACCTCGCCGGACCGGCAGCCTGTCAGGATCGTGAACGCCAGCGCTTGGGCGGGAGTGTCGTCACGCTCTCGCAGCCGTGCCCAGAACTCGGGCATGGCGTCGATGGGCGTGGCGCGATGGTGGACCTTCTTCTGAATCTTGCCCGGTGCCGGCAGCACGGCATCTAAGTTGCCTTTCCAAGCTGCAGGGTTGGGGCCGGCGCGATGGCCGTGGGCAGTCGCCCATGCCAGCACGGATTCGATCCGCTGGCGCACGCGGGTGGCGGTGGTGGGTTTGCTCTGCCAGATAGTCTCGAGCGCCTGCTTAACGTGGACCAGCTCAATATCGCTCACTGCCATGGTGCCAAGCTCGGGAACTGCATAGGTGGCCAGCGAGGTTTCCCATTGGCGGGCATGCTTGGCATTGCTGGCCTCGGCCTGCTTGATCTTCACCACGGCTTCAACCGCCTGGGCGAAGGACAGCCGGCGCAGCTCAGCGGCTCGGCGTGCCTGCTTGGCGGCCTTCTTCTCGGTCAGAGGGTCGATGCCCTCTGCCAGCTTCTCGCGGATCGCCTCGGCCTTCTTGCGGGCGGTAGCCAGGCTGGTATTGGGAAAACTGCCCAGCCCAATATCGCGGTAGACGAAGAACGGCTTACCGTTGGCAGACTCCCGCTTCTCTCCGGTGGGGTAGCGTAGCACCCACGACCTGCTGCCAGCCTGAGTTACGCGCAGGAATAGGCCATCGGCACCACCCACAGCGTGGCGGCCTGGACTGGTGAGGCGTCTCACCTCAAGGGCGGATAGCTCGCGGGCTTTTCTCGGCATATCGACTTGTCCCAATATCTGTCCCAATAAGGAACTGTCATTGGAAGATATGCCTTGATAGCAGGTGATGCAAGGAAGTGCAGGTAAGCTGCTGTTTTAAGTGGTACCGGCGGTCGGACTCGAACCGACAAGGGCTTGCACCCGGCGGATTTTGAATCCGCTGCGTCTACCAATTCCGCCACGCCGGCAGCGCCGAGCATTATACGTGGCCGGTGCGGCAGGTCAATCGCCAGGCCTGACGCAGGCGACGATTTTCGGTATCCTTGCCGGCTGTTTGCGGCTGCCCGGCAGCCGCCCGTATCGACCTATTCGCGGACCCGACCTGCATGCAGCGCGCCGACTTCCACTATGAGCTTCCCGAGGAGCTGATCGCCCGCTACCCCTCCGAGCGGCGCAGCGACTGTCGCCTGCTGTGCGTGAACGGCGAGAGTGGCGAGCTGGCCCATCGCCGCTTCACCGACTTGGTGGAACTGCTCGAGCCCGGCGACCTGCTGGTATTCAACGACACCCGGGTGATCCCGGCGCGACTGCACGGCCACAAGGCCAGCGGCGGCAAGGTGGAGATGCTGCTGGAGCGCCCGCTGGACGCCCACCGCGGCCTGGCCCATCTTCGCTCCAGCAAGTCGCCCAAGCCCGGCACCGAGCTGATCTTCGAAGGCGACGTTCGCGCCGTGGTCGAGGGCCGCCGCGAGGCGCTGTTCGAACTGCGCTTCCTCGGCGAGACGCCGCTGATCGAACTGCTGGAGCGTCACGGCCACATGCCGCTGCCGCCCTATATCGACCGCGCCGACGAGCTCGCCGACCGCGACCGCTACCAGACCGTCTATGCCCGTCGCGACGGCGCCGTGGCGGCTCCCACCGCCGGTCTGCACTTCGACGAGCCGCTGCTGGAGCGCCTGGCGGCGATGGGCGTCGAAAGTGCCTTCGTCACCCTGCACGTGGGCGCCGGCACCTTCCAGCCGGTGCGTGCCGACGACATTCGCGAACACCAGATGCACAGCGAGTGGATCGAAGTGACCGAGGCGGCCTGTGCCAAGGTGCGCGCCGCCCAGGCGGCAGGTCGCCGGGTGATCGCGGTGGGCACCACCAGCGTGCGCTGCCTGGAGAGCGCCTGTGCCAAGAGCGCCGACGGCAGCATCGCACCCTACAGCGGCGAGACCGACATCTATATCTATCCCGGCTACGAGTGGCACTGCGTGGACGGCCTGATCACCAACTTCCACCTGCCCGAGTCGACCCTGCTGATGCTGGTCGCCTCGTTCGCCGGCTACGAGACGATCATGGCGGCCTATCGTGAAGCGGTAGCCGAACGCTATGCCTTCTTCAGCTATGGCGACGCCATGCTGTTGACCCGCAAGCGCTGCTGACCCAAAAGAACTGCTGACCCGCGAGACGTCCGCCGTCGCGACGCCTTGCCGAAAGAAGAGAGTTTCATGCGCAACGAATGCTTCATGTCCTTCGAGCGGCTGGCCAGCGATGGCCGGGCGCGCCGCGGCCGCCTCACCTTCCCCCGGGGCACCGTGGAGACGCCGGCCTTCATGCCGGTTGGCACCTACGGCACGGTCAAGGGCATGACGCCCGCTTCAGTGGAAGAAATCGGCGCCGAGATCATCCTTGGCAATACTTTTCACCTCTGGCTGCGCCCAGGTACCGAAGTGATCGAGGCTCACGGCGACCTGCACGACTTCGCCCAGTGGCACAAGCCGATCCTCACCGATTCCGGCGGCTTCCAGGTCTTCTCGCTGGGCGAGATGCGCAAGATCACCGAGGAGGGTGTGCATTTCCGCTCGCCGGTGGATGGCGCCAAGGTATTCATGGGCCCCGAGGAGTCGATGGCCGTGCAGCGCTCGCTGGGCTCCGACGTGGTGATGATCTTCGACGAATGCACGCCCTACCCGGCCACAGAAAAGGAGGCCGAGTTCTCCATGGAGCGTTCGCTGCGCTGGGCCAAGCGCTCACGCGAGGCTCACGGCAGCTCGCCCTCGGCACTGTTCGGCATCATCCAGGGCGGCATGTATCCCGAGCTGCGTCGTCGTTCGCTGGAGGGCCTGCTGGAGATCGGCTTCGACGGTCTGGCCATCGGCGGTCTCTCCGTGGGCGAACCCAAGGAGGAGATGATCAAGGTGCTCGACTACCTGCCGACCTGGATGCCCGAGGACAAGCCGCGCTACCTGATGGGGGTGGGCAAGCCCGAAGACCTGGTCGAGGGCGTGCGCCGCGGCGTCGACATGTTCGACTGCGTGATGCCCACGCGCAACGCCCGCAACGGCCACCTCTTCACCGCCGAGGGAACGATCAAGATCCGCAACGCCAAGCATCGCCACGACACCCGCCCGCTGGAAGACGACTGCGACTGCTACACCTGTCAGCACTTCTCCCGCGGCTACCTGCACCACCTGGATCGCTGCGGCGAAATGCTCGGCTCGATGCTCAATACGATCCACAACTTGCGTTATTATCAGCGCCTGATGGCCGGTTTGCGCGGTGCCATCGAAGCGGGTACATTGGCTGACTTCGTGGCAGGCTACTATGCGCAGCGGGGGCTGCCGGTACCTGACGCGCCCGATTGACAGCCGGCCGGTGGTAGCAGGCCAAGCGCCACCGGCCGTCAACGACTAGCTCATTCGCGACCCAACTTACCTTCTCAGGAGAGACGCTTCTCATGCTGGATTTCTTCATCTCCCCGGCCATGGCCCAGGACGCCGGCGCCGCGGGCGGCGGCATCGCCCAGATCGTCATGCTGGTCGGCTTCGTGCTGATCTTCTATTTCCTGCTGTGGCGCCCCCAGTCCAAGCGCGCCAAGCAGCACCGCGAGCTGGTCGGTGGCCTGTCCAAGGGCGACGAGGTGGTGATCGGCGGCGGCCTGGTGGGTCGCATCACCAAGGTGGGAGACGAGTTCCTCACCCTGGAAATCGCCGACAATACCGAAGTCAACGTACAGAAGAACGCCGTGGCCAACGTGCTGCCCAAGGGCACCATCAAGTCTATCTGACGTCGATGCTCCTCGCCCTTGCCGGCGGCTCTTCTCCGGGCCGGGTAACGGCGAGGGTCGCATGGCGGCCAGGCCCCTTTCCCCACGGATAGGGCGCTTGTCCGCACTGCCGTCCCGTAGCCTTCTTTACGCAACCTAGGCAGGGCTCCCATGCTCAACCGTTATCCCCTGTGGAAGTATCTGCTGATACTCATCGTGCTGCTCGTCGGCCTGCTCTACTCGCTGCCCAATCTCTACCCCGAAGACCCGGCGGTTCAGATCAGCAGCGACCAGGGCGACTCCACCCTCGATGAGACACAGCTCGAGCGCGTCCAGCAGTCCCTTCGCGACGCCGGCATCGAGATCAAGGCCATCGAGCGCGATACGACCAGCGTGCTGATTCGCCTCGACGACCCCGACCACCAGCTGCGCACCCGCGATCTGGTCGCCGAGCAGCTCGGCGACGATTTCGTCGTCGCGCTCAACCTTGCCGAATCCACCCCCGCCTGGCTGCAGAGCCTGGCCGCCTCGCCCATGACCCTGGGCCTGGACCTGCGCGGTGGCGTGCACTTCCTGCTCGAAGTGGACATGGAGGCTGCCGTCCAGCAGCGCCTCGAGGTCAATGCCAGCGCCATGCGCGAGCAGCTGCGCAGCGAGCGCCTCCGCTACCGGGGCACCGACATCGATGACCGCACGCTGACCATCACCTTCGCCAGCGAAGAGGATCGCGACAGCGCGCGCCGGCTGATCAGTCGCGAGTTCCGCGACTTCGAATACCGCAGCGAGCAGGATGGCCGTGCCTCGCTGCTGGTGATGACGCTGACCGAGCAGGCGGTGGCCGAAATTCAGGACTACGCCATCAACCAGAACCTCACGACCCTGCGCAACCGGGTCAACGAGCTGGGCGTGGCGGAACCGCTGGTGCAACGTCAGGGCCCCGATCGCATCGTGGTCGAGCTGCCCGGCGTGCAGGACACCGTGGCCGCCAAGCGTGTGGTGGGCGCCACCGCCAACCTAGAGTTCCGCCTCGAGGCGCGCCCGGATACCCCGGACGCCGAGACCGAGACGTTCACCTTCCGCAACGACCCCAACCGCACCGCCGACCTGATGCGCGACGTCATCATCACCGGTGACAGCGTCTCCAGCGCCAGCCGCAGCTTCGACGAGAACGGCCGCCCGCAGGTCAACATCAACCTGGACGGCACCGGCGGCACGCTGATGAACCGCGCCACGCGCACCAACATCGGGCGCAACATGGCGGTGCTGTTCATCGAGCACAAGACCCGCGACCGCACGGTGATGGAGAACGGCGAGGAAGTCACGGTTCGCGAACCCTACACCGAACGCGGCCTGATCAGCCTGGCCACCATCCAGAGCGCCCTGGGCAACAGCTTCCGCATCACCGGGCTCGATTCGCCCACCGAGGCGGCGGAGCTCGCCCTGCTGCTGCGCTCCGGCTCGCTGGCCGCCCCCATCTACTTCGTCCAGGAGCGCACCATCGGCCCGAGCCTCGGCGCCGAGAACATCGAGCGCGGCCTGATGTCGGTGCAGATCGGCCTGCTGCTGGTGGTGCTGTTCATGTTGATCCGCTACCGGGTATTCGGCGTCTTCGCCAACGTCGCCCTGGCACTGAACCTGACCCTGCTGGTGGCCGCCATGTCGCTGCTCGGCGCCACCCTGACGCTGCCCGGCATCGCCGGCATCGTGCTGACGCTGGGCATGGCGGTGGACGCCAACGTGCTGATCTTCGAGCGCATACGCGAGGAGCTGCGCAGCGGCCTCTCGGTGCAGCAGGCGATCCATGCCGGCTACGAACGCGCCTTCAGCTCGATCGTCGATGCCAACATCACCACCCTGCTGGTGGCGGTCATTCTGTTCTCGATCGGTACCGGCCCGGTCAAGGGCTTCGCCGTGACCCTGTCGCTGGGGATCCTCACCTCGCTGTTCACCGCCCTGATGGTGACGCGTGCGATGGTGAACCTGACCTACGGCGGCAAGCCGGTCAAGAAGCTCTGGATCTAAGGCTCACCAACTTGAGGTGGTTATGAAGACCCTCGTCAACCGACAGTTCGACTTCATGGGCAAGCGCCGGATCGCCTTTGCGCTCTCCGGCCTGATGATCCTGGTGTCGATCGCCGCGCTGCTATTCCAGCAGCTCAATCTGGGCCTCGATTTCACCGGCGGCACCCTGGTCGAGGTCCGCTACGCCGCGGCGCCCTCGCTGGATGCGGTACGCCAAACCCTCGAGGCCGCCGAGTTCCGTGACGTCTCGGTGCAGACCTTCGGCGCCTCCAATGAGGTACTGATCCGACTGCAACAGGCCTTCGACGCCGATGTCGGCGACCGCGTGGTCCAACTGCTGCGTGCGCAAGGCGATAGCGTGGAGCTGGTGCGTGCCGAGTTCGTCGGCGCCCAGGTCGGCGAACAGCTGCGCGACCAGAGCGGCCTGGGACTTCTGGTGGCCCTAGGCATCGTGATGCTCTACGTCGCCTTCCGCTTCCAGTACAAGTTCGCCATCGGCGCGCTGCTGGCGTTGATGCACGATGTGATCATCGTGGTCGGCGTCTTCGCGCTGTTCCAGCTCGAGTTCGACCTGACCGTACTGGCGGCCCTGCTGGCGGTAATCGGCTACTCGCTCAACGACACCATCGTCGTCTACGATCGCATCCGCGAGTCGATCCGCACCTCGCGCATCGACGACATGCCGGCGATCTTCAACGAGGCGATCAACCTCACCCTGTCACGCACGCTGGCAACCTCCGGCACCACCCTGCTGGTGCTGCTGGCACTGCTGATCCTCGGCGGCGACATGATCCGCTACTTCTCGATCGCCCTGATTCTCGGCATCGTGGTGGGCACCTTCTCCTCCATCTATGTGGCCTCGGCCCTGTTGCTCACCGTGCACTTGGAGCGCAAGGATCTGATTCCACCCAAGAAGGAAATGGACGAGGAGGAGCAGCTTCCCTAGGCAGGCCCCATGACTTGTCGCGCCCCGATGCCTTTTCGGCATCAGGAGCACGCAACGCAAACCGCCCCCGCAGCAGCGCTGCGGGGGCGGTGTCGTTTCAGGGCGACCGAGGCCTAGAAGTGCGGCTTGAGCTGCTGCACCAATGCCTTGTACAGGCGCGGCCCGGCGGCCATCAGTTGCCCCTCGGTCTCCAGGCTGGGCTGACCGTCGGGCGTGCCCATCAGGGCACCGGCCTCCTTGAGCAACAGGCTGCCGACCAGGCGGTCCTGCTCCTCCAGCCCCAGCACGAAGGCGGCGTCGACACGGCCTGCGGCCAGCTCGGCCATGTCGAGCAGGCCGCTGCCGCTGGCCACCTGGGTCTCGACCTGGGGGGCCAACTGCTGGATCAGAGTCAGGTAGGCGGGCAGATGGCGGGAGCGCTGCCAGCTCTCGGGCAGGCTCATGGCCACCCGGGTGCCGGGAATGGCGCTGGCCTTCGGCACGCGGATTCGTTTGCCGTTGTGCTGCGCACCACGACCGCGACTGGCCAGGTATTCGTTGTCACTGAAGGGGCAGATCACCACCGCATGCTCCGGACGTCCCTTCACCAGGCACAGCACCGACAAGGCGAAGCCGCTGCCGGCGACCTCCAGGCTGGAGTAGCCATGAAAAGGCTCGATGCGCCATTCGACATCGCGTCCTTCGCCTTCCCCGGCGCGGTGGGGCGTGAAGCGACCGGCGACCCCGTGCTGGGGATAGCCGCGGTTGAGCTGACGCACGATCAGCGTTTCGGCATTGCGGGCAGTGTCCTCGAGCAATCGCTCGAGGTTGTGTTCCTCGTGAGCGTTCTCGATGCGCTCACGGATGCGCAGGAACTGTTCGGCGGCGCTGCGCGTGGCACGCAGGGCGAATTGGACCATCGGATGCATGATCGGGCCTTGGAGCGTCGGTGATGTTAAAGAACGGACAGGTTCGAGCGCGAAATCGGATCGAACGCGGCGTGCGCGGTCGCACGCATGGCGCGCATCCTAGCAGAATCGCGCCACCGGCGCCATTGCCGCGCCTCGACATGGTAGACTCCCCCCGACCATCCCCGGACCACGTCAACGGCAGAGGCAGTTCCATGCTCGACCGCATACGCATCGTGCTGATCGGCACCAGCCATCCCGGCAATATCGGCGCCACCGCCCGCGCCATGCATAACATGGGGCTTGCCGACCTGGCCCTGGTCGCGCCGCGTTGCGAACCCCTGACCAGCGAGAGCATCTCGCGTGCCTCCGGAGCCGATCACATCGTGCATGCCGCTCGGATCGTGGAGACCCTGGAGGAAGCGGTCGCCGACTGCACGCTGGCGGTGGGCGCCAGCGCCCGCTCACGCACCCTGCCCTGGCCGATGATCACCCCTCGCGCCCTGGGCGAGCGCCTGCCGCAGGAGTTGGCCGGCCCCGCTTCGCGGGTAGCGCTGGTCTTCGGCCGCGAGGACAGCGGCCTTTCGAATGCCGAGTTGCAACGCTGCCACGCCCATGTGCATATCCCCACCAACCCCGACTTCAGCTCGCTCAATCTGGCCGCCGCGGTGCAGGTGTTGGCCTATGAATGCCGCCTGGCATCGCTCGACGCCGACGACAACGCAGTCGGTGAGGACGACGAGCCGCTGGCCAGCCACGAGGAGCTGGAACACTACTTCGCCCACCTCGAGCGGACGCTGATCGCCATCGGCTTCCACGACCCCGCCACACCGCGCCAGCTGATGGCACGCCTGCGCCGCTTCACCCTGCGCGCCCGTCCCGAGCGCATGGAACTCAACATCCTGCGTGGCATCCTGTCGGCCACGGAAAAGGGCGCCGCCACGCACGAGCCGGATACCCGGGGGGCACCAGCCGACGAGCCGACATGTCGCCGCGGCAGCGCGGATCGCGACCCTAACCATTCGGCTGAATGATGACGCCTTGAACGTTGCCCGTTGCGTCCCCATATGATCAAACTGTTACATGAAGGCTCTCCCGCCACCCAGGCCGCCCCTCCTTGACCAAGGACCGCTGCATGTTTCAACGACTGCGCGAGGACATCAATAGCGTATTTGCCCGCGACCCGGCGGCACGCAACTTTCTGGAAGTGCTCACCAACTATCCAGGCTTGCATGCGCTGCTGCTGCACCGGCTCGCCCACTGGCTGTGGCAGAAGCAGCTCAAGTGGCTGGCCCGCACCCTGTCGACCTTCTCGCGCTGGCTCACCGGCATCGAGATTCATCCCGGGGCGAAGATCGGACGGCGCTTCTTCATCGACCACGGCATGGGGGTGGTCATCGGCGAGACCGCCGAGGTGGGCGACGATGTAACGCTCTACCAGGGCGTGACGCTGGGCGGCACCAGCTGGCACAAGGGCAAGCGCCACCCCACCCTGGAGGATGGCGTCATCGTCGGCGCCGGGGCCAAGATCCTCGGCCCCTTCAGCGTCGGTGCCGGCGCCAAGGTCGGCTCCAATGCGGTAGTGACCAAGGAGGTGCCCGCCGGCGCCACGGTGGTCGGCATCCCCGGCAAGATCGTCAAGCGCACCGATCCCGATATCGCCGAGGCGCTCGAGGTCGATCCCGAGCGCCGTGAGGCGATGCGTCGCAAGTTCGGCTTCGACGCCTACGGCGTGAGTGAGGACATGCCCGACCCGGTGGCGCGCTCGATCCAGGCCATGCTCGATCACATGCACGCCGTGGACGAGCGTATCGAGCGCATGTGCGGCACCCTGCGCAAGCTCGACGCCAGCTATCGCGAAGGCAAGCTGCCCGAACTGCGCGACGAGGACTTTGCCGACATCCTGTCCGATGTCGATGCCTGCTGCGGTCCCACCGGCAGCGAGCATGACCGGGATCAGGGCGGCCCGGAGTCGCCGCGGGGGAATGGTTGACCTCCGCACTCAGGCTTTACCATAATGGCGAATCGATCCACGGCTCGCTGCCAGCGGCGAGCGCTCGCTGACCTCCCGGCCCCGTTTCGCAGGCCCGAGGAAGGCTTCCCGATGCGCCTGAAGAGCCTGCCATGCGTTTGACTACCAAGGGACGCTACGCCGTCACCGCCATGCTCGACCTGGCCCTGAACGCTGACAAGGGACCTACCTGCCTGGCCGATATTTCGCGCCGCCAGGAAATTTCCCTGCCCTACCTGGAGCAGCTCTTCGCCCGCCTGCGCCGCGCCGGACTGGTCAACAGCGTACGCGGCCCGGGCGGCGGCTACCTGCTGGCGTTGCCGGCGGCCGAGATCTCGGTGTCACGGGTGATCGCCGCCGTCGACGAATCGGTCGACGCCACTCGCTGCCAGGGACTGTCGGATTGTCAGCAAGGCGACACCTGCTTGACCCATCACCTCTGGTGCGACCTCTCCGAGCAGATCCGCGGCTTCCTCGACGGCATTACCCTCGGCCAGTTGGTCGAGCACGGCGACGTGCGCCGCATCGCCGCGCGCCAGCGCAGTCGCCACGACGACAATACCATCCTGACCTCCTCGCCTTGATGCCGGCCGAGGAACAGATTGGAGATCTTCGCGAGACCATGAGCGCCCTCGTTTATCTCGACTATGCCGCCACCACCCCGGTCGATCCCCGGGTCGCCGAGGCGATGAGCCGCTATCTCACCCTCGACGGCACCTTCGCCAATCCCGCTTCGCGCAGCCACATGCTCGGCTGGCAGGCGGAGCAGGCGGTGGAGAGCGCACGCCGCCAGGTCGCCGACCTGATCGCGGCTGACCCACGCGAGATCGTATGGACCAGCGGCGCGACCGAAGCCGACAATCTGGCATTGATCGGCTTCATGCGTGCCAACCGTGAGCGCGGCCGCCATCTGGTGACCTCCGTCATCGAGCACAAGGCAGTGGTGGATACCGCCACGGCGCTCGAACAGGAAGGCTTCGAGGTGACCTGGCTGCAACCGGGACGCGACGGTCGCATCAGCCCCGCGCAGCTGCGCGAGGCGATGCGCTCCGATACCGTGCTGGTGTCGCTGATGGCGGTGAATAACGAACTGGGCTGCATCCACGACCTGGCGGCACTGGCCGAGGTCGCTCATGCCGGTGGCGCAACGTTCCATGTCGATGCCGCCCAGGGCGTCGGGCGCATCGACCTCGACGTAGACCGTCTGGGCGTCGATCTGATGTCGCTCTCGGGGCACAAGGTCTACGGTCCCAAGGGTATCGGCGCGCTTTACGTGCGACGCAGCCCGGACCTGCGCATCGAGCCGCTGATCCACGGCGGCGGGCATGAGCGCGGCATGCGCTCCGGCACCCTGGCCACCCACCAGATCGTCGGCATGGGCGAAGCCTTCCACCTGGCCGCAGCCGAGGGCGAAGCCGACCAGGCGCGCATCCTGACGCTGCGGAACCGTCTGCTCGACGGGCTGTCGGAGCTGGACGGGATACACCGCAATACCGCCATCGAGGTGGCGGTGCCCAATATTCTTAACCTGGCCTTCGAGGGCGTGGATGGCGAGTCGCTGCTGATGGCGCTGCGCAGCGTTGCCGTATCGACCGGCTCGGCATGCAATTCCGCCAGCGTCGAGCCATCCTATGTATTGAAGGGCATCGGCATACCGCGCTCGTTGGCTCTGGCCTCGCTACGCTTCAGTTTCGGCCGCTTCACCACCGAGGCCGATGTCGATGCGGCGCTCGAGGCGCTGCATCATGCCCTTCCGGGCCTGCGACGCTAGTCGTCGCCCAGCCACTTTCGCTGCAGGAGAATGCACATGGCGCACCTTTCCATCACCACCAACGCCGCCGAGCAGATCCAGCGAGTGCTGGAGGAACGCGGCCACGGCCTGGGCCTGCGCGTCTCGGTCAAGCCCAGCGGCTGCTCCGGCTATAGCTACGTGCTCGACTTTGCCGACGAGGCCGCCAATGACGACGCGGTCTTCAAGGAGCACGGCGTCACCGTCTTCGTCACCCCCGAGGCGCTGCCCATGCTAGATGGCAGCGAAGTCGATTACGTGTCGGAGGGGCTCAATCGCTTCTTCCGCTTCAACAACCCCAACGTCAAGGACCAGTGTGGGTGCGGCGAAAGCTTCACCGTCTGAAGAAAAATTGTACAAGCGTCTGCGCGGGCAAATCGCTGCGCTGCGTGCGCCTTGCGACCCACAGGGATATGGGAAGTGCGATGGTTCGTCGGGAACGCACCCAGCCGCCTCACTCCGCTCGCCGACCTGTGCAGCGTTTCTTTCCGCAGGGGTGACGATTGTTCAACGGCCGTCGGCAGCGGTATACTCTGCGCCCACAGATTCCTCGCGCTGACGCGCCGCGTGCGGCATTCCCGGCTCGCGGGGACGAACGCATCCAGATCCGTAGCGCCACGCCGTACCGACCCGCCTGCGGGTGGGTACGGCGTGGCGCTATCACCTACCCATGTCAACGGAGACAGGCCACATGGCAACCGAACGCACCCTTTCCATCATCAAGCCCGACGCCGTCGCCAAGAATGCCATCGGCGAGATCATCTCCCGCTTCGAGAAAGCCGGTCTCAAGGTGATCGCCGCCAAGATGCTGCAGCTCTCCGAAGAGCAGGCCGGCGGCTTCTACGCCGAGCACAAGGAGCGCCCCTTCTTCAAGGATCTGGTGGGTTTCATGACCTCGGGCCCGGTGGTGGTGCAGGTGCTGGAAGGCGACGACGCCATCGCCAAGAACCGTGACCTGATGGGCGCCACCAACCCCAAGGAAGCCGCCCCGGGAACCATCCGCGCCGACTTCGCCGAGACCATCGACGCCAACGCCGTGCACGGCTCCGACTCGCCGGCTTCCGCCGAGCGTGAAGTGGCCTATTTCTTCAACAGCGACGAAATCTGCCCGCGCTGAACCACTCCCGGCCAGCCGGCATTTCGCGGGGGCGCTCCTGCCCCCGCTCTCGTCCCGCCCCGACCTGCGTGAAATCATGACCGCCACCACCGCCCAACGTAGCAACCTGCTCGGCATGACCCGTGAAGAGATGGAAGAGTTCTTCCTCTCCATCGGCGAGAAGAAGTTCCGTGCCGCCCAGGTGATGAAGTGGATTCATCACGAGGGCTGCGACGACTTCGCCTCCATGACCAACCTCTCCAAGGCGTTGCGCCAACGACTCGCCGAGGTGGCCGAAATTCGCGGCCCCGGGGTGGTCTACGAGGGCACGTCCAGTGACGGCACCCGCAAGTGGGTGCTGGAAGTGGAGGACGGCAGCTATGTGGAAACGGTGCTGATCCCCGCCGACAACGGCAAGCGCCGCACCCTGTGCGTTTCGTCCCAGGTCGGCTGCTCGCTCGACTGCAGCTTCTGCTCCACCGGCAAGCAGGGCTTCCAGCGCAATCTCACCGCCGCCGAGATCATCGGCCAGGTGTGGGTCGCCCAGCGCAGCGTGGGGCCGCGCAAGGATACCGCCAATCGTCCCGTCACCAACGTGGTGATGATGGGCATGGGCGAACCGCTGATGAACTACGACAACGTCGTGCCGGCGATGAAGCTGATGCTCGACGACAACGGCTATGGGCTCTCCAAGCGCCGCGTGACCCTGTCTACCTCGGGCGTGGTCCCGATGCTCGATCGGCTGGGCGACGAGCTCGATGTGAGCCTGGCCATCTCGCTGCACGCCGCCACCGACGAACTGCGCAGCGAACTGGTGCCGCTCAACCGCAAGTACAACATCCGTACCCTGCTGGACGCCTGCCAGCGCTACCTGGCCAAGTGCGACGACACGCGCATGATCACCATCGAGTACACGGTGATCAAGGACGTCAACGATCAGCAGGAGCACGCCCGCCAGCTCGCCGAACTGCTGCGCGAACTGCCGTGCAAGATCAACCTGATCCCGTTCAACCCCTTCCCCCACTCCGGCTACGAGAAGCCGTCGCGCAACCAGGTGATGCGTTTCCAGCAGTGGCTCTACGAACTGGGATACACAGCACCGATCCGCAGCACCCGCGGCGACGACATCGATGCCGCCTGCGGCCAGCTGGTCGGCCGGGTGAAGGACCGCACCCGGCGCCATGAGCGCTACATCCGCTCGATCCAGATCGACGCCGACTGAAGCGGGGGTCGCCTTGACTTCAACCCGTCACGGCGCTTTGATGGACAGGCTTTTTTTGTCCCTGGGCCGCGCCACTCGGGCGCCAGGCACGCCAGACAACGACAGTACGACAAGGCCCGACCATGAGGATGTCATGACGCGCTCCCCCTATCTGCCAAGCCGACGCATGCCGCTGGTCGCGATGGCGGTCGTGGCGTTGTGGCTCTCCGGCTGCGCCAGCCAGTCCGGGCAGCAGGTCGATGCGGACCCGGCCGAGGCCTTCACCGAGCTGGGCATGGCCTACCTCGAGCGCGGCAACCTGCCACGCGCCATGACGGCACTCAACCGCGCCCTGGAACGCGACCCCGAGGATCCCGAGGCGCTACAGGCCATGGCCATCGTCTACCAGCGCCAGGGTGAACGGGAGCAGGCCGAGCGGATGTTTCAGCAGGCCATCGCGGCCGATCCGGACAACAGCCGGGCGCGCAACAACTATGCCGCCTTTCTCTACGAACAGGGCCAGGCACGTCGCGCCTGCGAACAGCTAGAGCTGGCCTCCCAGGATGTCCGCTACGCCAACCGCGCTCAGCTGTTCGCCAACCTGGGACAGTGCCGATGGGAACTCGGCGAGATCGAGCAGGCACGCCAGAGCCTGGCGCGGGCCCGCAGCCTCGACCCGCGCGACCCGAGAAGCTACTTCACCCTCGCTGCGCTGGAGCTGGAGCAGGGCAACCCGGAGCGCGCCCAGCAGCAGCTGGAGATCTTCGTCGGGCTTGCCGGCATGACGCCCAACGCCCGGGCGTTGGCCCAGCAGATCGCCGCCAGCAGACCGGACACGACCGTCACCCCCGGCGCCGATACGCAACGTGACGCACCCTGATCAACGACTTTAGACGAAGGATGCTCAGCCATGAGCGACAATCAAGACATCGATGCCGTCGGCTTCACATCCTCGGCCTCTCCCGGGGAGCTGCTGCGCCGTGAGCGCGAAACGCAAGGGCTGAGCCGAGAGGAAGTCGCCACGGCATTGAACCTCCGCCCCGCCGTCGTCACCGGCATGGAGGAGGACAGCTACGAACAGGTACCGGTGGCCACCTATCGCCGGGGCTACCTGCGCGCCTATGCCCGCCTGCTGGGCATGGACGACCGCCCCGTGCTGCAGGCCTACGCCGATCGCTTCGGCAGCCAGGAGAACGAGCAGCGGGTGACGCCGGTTCAGGTGACCAAGCCGCCGTCGCGCATCGGCGCCTGGCTGTTCAAGCTGGTCACCCTGCTGGTCATCGCCGGTCTGATCGGCCTGACCCTGGTGTGGTGGCAGAGCCGCGACGGCAACGAGCCGCCGGCCGTCGACGCCAGCGGTCCGGTTTCGGTCGAAACGCTGGATGGCACCACCACCATCGAGGAAGAGCCGGCCCCCGAGGTCGAGGACGCCCTGCCGCCGCTTCCCGAGGAAGGCATCGATCCGCTCGATGGCGAGACCCCGGCACCGGCCAGCGAAGTCGACCCGACCGGCGCCGAGCTGATCGCAGGCATGGTCGAGGAAACACCGGTCACGCAGGGCGAGACCAGCGTGGAGGCGCCCGCGGAGCAGCCGAACACGGTCGAGGAGGAGCCGGAGGTCGCCGAGACAGCACCGCCCGCCGACCGCACCGAGCTGCAGTTGACCTTCAACGAGCAATCGTGGACCGAGATCTTCGACGCCAACAATCGGCGTGTTTTCGTCGGTCTCCAGGAACCTGGCACCACGGCAACCGTCGAAGGGGAGCCCCCCTTCCGCCTGACCATCGGCAATGCCACCGGCGTCGAGCTGAGTTGGGCCGGCGAACGCGTCGACCTCTCCGCACGCGCCGGGGCCAACAACGTCGCCCGATTCACCCTGGGAGAGTGATACCTATGCATTCCCCGTCGCCCATCGTTCGTCGCAAGTCGCGCCAGATCCATGTCGGCAAAGTACCGGTCGGGGGTGATGCCCCGATCTCGGTGCAGAGCATGACCAACACCGACACGCTGGACGTCGCCGCCACCGTGGCGCAGATCGAACGGCTGGAGGCCGCCGGAGCCGACATCGTGCGTGTCTCGGTGCCGACCATGGACGCAGCCGAGGCCTTCGGCCGCATCAAGCGTCAGGTCAACGTGCCGCTGGTGGCCGACATTCACTTCGACTACAAGATCGCCCTACGCGTCGCCGAGCTCGGCGTCGACTGCCTGCGCATCAACCCCGGTAACATCGGCAAGGAGGAACGCGTACGTGCCGTGGTCGCCGCCGCTCGCGACAATGACATCCCGATCCGCATCGGCGTCAATGCCGGCTCGCTGGAGAAGGAGCTGCAGCGCAAGTACGGCGAGCCGACGCCGGAAGCACTGGTGGAATCGGCAATGCGCCATATCGACCATCTCGACCGCCTCGACTTCCAGGAGTACAAGGTCAGCGTCAAGGCCAGCGACGTGTTCATGGCCGTGGCCGCCTACCGCCAGCTGGCCGGGCTGATCGAGCAACCTTTGCACCTCGGCATCACCGAGGCCGGTGGGCTGCGTTCGGGTACCGTCAAGTCCTCCATCGGTCTTGGCATGCTGCTGATGGACGGCATCGGCGACACGATACGCGTATCGCTCGCCGCCGACCCGGTGGAAGAGGTCAAGGTCGGCTACGACATGCTCAAGAGCCTCCGCCTGCGCAGCAAGGGCATCAATTTCATCGCCTGCCCCAGCTGCTCGCGCCAGAATTTCGACGTCATCGGTACCATGAACGCCCTCGAAGAGCGCCTCGAGGACATCATGACGCCGCTCGACGTCTCGGTGATCGGCTGCGTCGTCAACGGTCCCGGTGAGGCCAAGGAGAGCGACATCGGCCTGACCGGCGGCAGCCCCGCCAACCTCGTCTACATCGACGGCAAGCCGGCCTCCAAGCTGCGTAACGATCGCCTGGTCGACGATCTCGAGTCCCTGATCCGCGAGAAGGTACGCGAGAAGGAGCAGGCCGAAAAGAACGTGATCGCCCGCGAGGCCTGAGCGGCCGTCGACCATCAAGGAGCCCCCGTTGAGCAAGCCCGAAAGTCGCAAGAAAAAGATCCAGGCCATTCGTGGCATGAACGACCTGCTGCCGGGCCAGTCGGCCCGGTGGCAATATTTCGAAGGTACCGTCCAGGCGCTGATGAAGCGCTACGGCTACGCCGAGATCCGCACGCCCATCGTCGAGCAGACCGCCCTGTTCGCACGCTCCATCGGCGAGGTCACCGATATCGTCGAGAAGGAGATGTACACCTTCGACGATCGCAACGGCGACAGCCTCACTCTGCGCCCCGAGGGTACGGCGAGCTGCGTGCGCGCGGCCATGGAGCACGGCCTGCTGCACAACCAGACCCAGCGGTTGTGGTACCAGGGTCCGATGTTTCGTCACGAGCGCCCGCAAAAGGGCCGCTACCGGCAGTTCCATCAGGTCGGCCTGGAAGCCTTCGGCCTGGAAGGGCCTGACATCGATGCCGAGGTGATCCTGCTCTCCGCCCGCCTGTGGCAAGAACTGGGGCTCATCGAACATGTCACCCTGGAGCTCAACTCGCTGGGCTCCAACGAGGCCCGCGCCGCCTACCGCGACAAGCTGGTGGCCTACTTCGAGCAGCATCGCGACCAGCTCGACGAGGACTCGCTGCGCCGCCTGACGAGCAATCCGCTGCGTATCCTCGACTCCAAGAACCCCGACATGGCGCCGATGCTGGCCGACGCGCCCCGGCTGATGGATCATCTCGACGACGCCTCGCGCGAGCACTTCGAGCAGCTCACCGCCCTGCTCGAGGCCGCCGGCATCGACTATGTCATCAACCCACGCCTGGTACGCGGCCTCGACTACTACTGTCGCACCGTGTTCGAGTGGACCACCACCGCGCTGGGTAGCCAGGGCACCGTGTGTGCCGGCGGCCGCTACGACGGCCTGGTCGAGCAGCTCGGCGGCAAGCCGACCCCCGCGGTGGGCTTCGCCATGGGCATCGAGCGCCTGATCCTGCTGCTCGAGACCTTGGAGCTGGTGCCCGAAGCCGCGCTCGACGAACTGGACCTCTACGTGCTGCCCATGGATGATGGCGCCACCGCCCAGGCCATGCTGCTCGCCGAAAGAATCCGCAGCGAGTTGCCCGACCTGCGCCTGCAGCTGCACTGTGGCGGCGGCAGCTTCAAGAGCCGCATCAAGAAGGCCGACCGCAGCGGCGCTCGGCTGGCGCTGCTGCTGGGCGAGGATGAACTGGCCCACGGCCGCGTGACGCTGAAATTCCTGCGCGAGGAGCGCGATCAGCTGAGCCTGGCCCAGGATGCCCTGGCCGAGGCGCTCACTTCGCTGATGGACGAGTGCGCCTGAACGAACCGCATTTTGCTGTGTAAAGGAGACCGCCCGTGGCGGAGCTGAGAACCGAAGAAGAGCAGCTGGAAGCCATCAAGCGCTGGTGGAAGGAGAACGGCACGTCGCTGATCGCCGGAGTCGCCATCGCCATCGCCGGCGTGGTGGGCTGGAATACCTGGCAGAGCTATCAGGACAACCAGGCGGAAGCGGCCTCGATGCGCTATCAGCAGCTGGTCAGCCTGGCCGACAGTGACAACGTCGATGAGGCCCGCGGCCTGATCAGCGAGATCACCGATCAACACGGCCGCACGCTCTACGCCGACCTGGCACGCCTGATCGACGCCAGCCTCGCCGTGGAAGAGGGCGACCTGGACGCGGCCCGTCAGGCGCTCGAGGGCGTGATCGAAGCCAGCGACCGTCCCTACGTTCAGGGCTTGGCCCGTCTGCGCCTGGCCCGGCTGCAGGTGGCCGACGGAGAGGCCGAGGCCGCGCTCGATACCCTGGCGCGAGACGTACCCGCCTCCCTGACCGCCCAGCAGGCCGACGTGCGCGGCGATGCGCTGCGTGCCCTGGGCCGCGACGACGAAGCCCGCCAGGCTTGGCAAGAGGCCCTCGCGGTCGCCGAACAACGTAACCAGCCGATCTATGGCGTCCAGCTGAAGCTCGACGACCTGGGTGCCGAAGAGGCCATGCTATGAAGATGACACTCGCACGCAAGTTCAACCTCGCCCTGACGGCGACCCTGGCCCTTGGCCTGTTGGCCGGCTGTGCCAACAAGGCGGAGCCGCGCTACAGCCCCAAGGAACTCAAGCGCTTCGACGCCCGCGTCGAGCTTGAAAGCGACTGGCGCCAACAGGTCGGCAAAGGGCTCGGTCGGGCCACCTACCCCATCACGCCGTCGCTGGATAGCGGCGTGATCTATGCCGCCGACGAGCGCGGCCGGGTCATGGCGGTGGAGGCTCAGAGCGGCGAGCGTCGCTGGCAGATCGACCTCGAGGTCGGCGTCTCCAGCGGCCTGACCGCCGTGGCCGGGCAGGTCTATCTCGGTACCCGCAACGGCGAGGTGCTGGCGCTGAGCCAGGCCGACGGCGACGTCAGCTGGCGCACCCGAGTCTCCAGCGAAGTGCTCGCTCCGCCGCAGCCCAACCAGCAACTGCTCATCGTGCAGAGCGTGGACGGCACCGTGACGGCGCTGGACCGGCTCAGCGGACGTGAGCGCTGGGTACATACCACCACCGAGCCCGCCCTCACCCTGCGCGGCACCGGCACCCCCATGGTGATCGACCCGGTCACCTTCGCCGGCTTCGCCAACGGTCGCCTGGTCACGCTGGACAACCGCAACGGCCAGCCGCTATGGGAGCGACGCATCGCCGTGCCGCGCGGACGCAGCGAGATCGATCGCATGGTCGACCTGGGTGGACAGCCGGTGCTGACCCCCGACGGGCGGCTTTTCGTGACCAGCTACAACGGTCGCCTGGTGGCACTGGAAGCGCCCAGCGGCGAGGTCCTGTGGGAGCGCGAGCACTCCGGCTACCACACGCCGGTGCTGGTGGGCGACCGCCTCTTCGCAGTCAACGAAGCCAGCCACGTGATCGCCTTCGATGCGCACAGCGGCGAAGAGCTGTGGCGCAACCGCGACCTCGAGGGCCGCTGGCTGACCGCCCCCGCCTTCGCCGATGGCAACCTGGTGCTGGGTGATTTCGAAGGCTACCTGCACCTGATCGACACCCAGGACGGCCGTTTCTCGGCACGGACGAAGATCGACGGCTCCGGCATCAGCCTGCGCCCGGTCACCGATTCCCGCCGCATCTACGTGCTGGCCAACGACGGTCGCCTCGAGGCCCTGGAAGTCAATCGATGACACCCGTGATTGCCCTGGTCGGCCGCCCCAACGTGGGCAAGTCGACCTTGTTCAACCGCCTGACCCGTAGCCGCGATGCCCTGGTGGCGGATTTCCCCGGCCTCACCCGCGACCGCAAGTACGGTAACGGCATGCTCGGCGACAAGGCCTATACGGTGATCGATACCGGCGGCATCAGTGGCGACGAGGAGGGTATCGATGCCGCCATGGCCGAGCAGTCGCTGGCGGCCATCGACGAAGCCGACATCGTGCTGTTCATGGTCGACGCCCGGGCCGGCCTGCAGGTAGCCGACGAGGCTATCGCCAACCACCTGCGGGTCAACCAGAAGAAGACCTGGCTCGTCGTCAACAAGACCGACGGTCTGGAAGAGCACTCGGCCATGGCCGACTTCTGGGCCCTGGGCCTGGGCGACCCCCGCCCCATCGCCGCTGCCCACGGCCGCAACGTCACCAGCCTGATCGAGGAAGTGCTCTCCCCCTTCCCCGAGCGCGACCTGAGCATTCCGGCGGATACCGGCACCAAGGGCATCCGCATCGGCGTCATCGGCCGGCCCAACGTCGGCAAGTCGACCTTGGTCAACCGCCTGCTCGGCGAGGAGCGGGTGGTGGTCTTCGACGAAGCCGGCACCACCCGTGACGCCATCGAGATCCCCTTCGAGCGCCGCGGCAAGCCCTACGTGCTGATCGATACCGCCGGCGTGCGGCGACGCAAGAACGTCAGCGAGATCGCTGAAAAGTTCTCGATCATCAAGACGCTGGAGGCGATCAAGGAGTGCCACGTCGCGATCATGGTGCTCGATGCCCGCTCGGGACTGGTCGAGCAGGACCTGCACCTGCTCGACTACGTACTGACTACAGGTCGCGCGCTGGTGCTGGCGGTGAACAAGTGGGACGGCCTGGAGCAGGAGGCCAAGGAGAAGATGCGCGCTGAGATCAAGCGCCGCCTGGGCTTCGCCGACTACGCCGAGCTGCACTTCATCTCGGCGCTGCACGGCACCGCTGTCGGCGACCTCTATCCATCGATCGAGCGCGCCTTCGCTTCGGCCAACAGCCACTGGTCGACCAACCGGCTCACCACCCTGCTGCAAGATGCCGTCAGCCAGCACCCGCCGCCGCTGGTCCACGGCCGCCGGATCAAGCTGCGCATGGCCCACCAGGGCGGCAGCAATCCGCCGATCATCGTCGTCCATGGCAACCAGACCGAGGCCCTGCCCGAGGCCTACAAGCGCTTCTTGACCAACACCTTCCGCAAGGTGCTGAAGGTCAAGGGCACGCCGATCCGCTTCGAGTTTCGCTCCGGCAGGAACCCGTTCGATCCATTGGCCGGTGCCAGCGACCGGGAGAAAGCCAAGCAGCGCGAACTGGGGCGCACCCGCGCCGCCCGCAACAAACGTCGTTAACCCCTTGTCCAACCCCGGTCGCCAAGGCCGGGCCGTCATCCCCACCGACAGGCCGCCCTGGCCGAGCCCGTACCCCGTTACCGAGCCGCTTCGTCCCACAGGAGGAGCCGATGTTCCTGAGTCGTTCGTTGTCCTTCGTCCTACCTCGCCGCCGCTGGCACCTGCTTGCCCCGCTCAGCCTGGCCATGCTGCTCGGCGGCTGCCTGGCCCTGCCCCAGACCGGGCTGTTCGCCTTTCGCCTGGCCGTGACCTCGCTCGGCATCGAGGATGTCCGCATCGGCCCCTACTCGATCCGGGCCGGCCTCGACACCAGCGACATCGCCTCGCTGGTGGCTTCGTCCCTGGGCATGGGCAGCCTGCCGGTGCAGGCGACCGTGGCCATGGGCCTGTCACTGCCCGTCGGCATGCCAGCGGTGGAAATGTCGGGGTTTCGCTGGACCCTGGACGTTCCCGGCGCCGAGCCGGTCAGCGGCAACTACCAGCAGGACGTGACCCTGACCTCCCGCGACGACACCAAGCTGCGCCTGCCCGTGGCCTTCGACGTGCTGGCCACCGACAGCAAGCGCCTGGCCCCCATGGTGGAACTCGCCACCCAACTGGCCAGCCAGGGCGAGCTCCCCGCCGGCAGTGAGCTGGCCATCACTCCGGGCAACCTGCGAGGCCTCGGCGTAACGCTGCCGGCCGGGCTGTGGACGCCGACCCTGCGCTTCGCCGTGGGCCAGGATGGCGAGCTGACTCCGCAGCGTTGATCACACCGACTCGTGCAGTCGTCGGCGACCGACCCACTGGCAGGCGAACTGCCAGGCGCCGCGGCCGCTACGGCCACCGCGCAACGTGGCGTAGCGGATCGCCTCGGCGCGCGCCTCGGCATTCCAGTCCCGCTCGCCGCCCAGTTGCGTCACCCAGTGGCAGCAGGCTTCGAGATAGGTGTCCTGGTTGAAGGGGTAGAAGCCGAGCCATAGGCCGAAGCGGTCGGAGAGCGAGATCTTCTCCTCCACCGCATCGCCATGGTGAAGCTCTTCCCCGACCAGCTGCGTGTCGGCATTGTCGGCCAGCGACTCGGGTAGCAGGTGGCGGCGGTTCGAGGTGGCGTAGAGCAGCACGTTGGGCGGCGGGCCGGTCAGGGCACCGTCGAGCACGCTCTTGAGCGCCTTGTAGGCGTCGTCATGGCCCTCGAAGGAGAGGTCGTCGCAGTAGACCACGAAGCGATGCGGCTGCCGGCGCAGCTGCTCGACCAGCATGGGCAGGCCGGCCAGATCGTGACGATCGACCTGCACCAGGCGCAGCCCCTCCGGCGACAGGCTGTTGAGCAGTGCACGGATCAGCGACGACTTGCCGCTGCCCCGCGAGCCCCACAGCAGGGCATGGTTGGCCGGCCACCCCTGCAGGAAGGCGCGGGTATTGTCGACCAGAGCCAGCTTCTGGCGCTCGATACCCAGCAGGTCGTCGAGCGACAGGGCATCGCGAGGCGGCACCGGCAGCAGGCGGCCGCCCAGTACGTGGCGCTGCCACAGCGCGGCCACGTCGCGCTCCCAGTCGACCTCCTGCGGCGCCGGGGGCAGCCAGTGCTCCACGTGATCCAGCAGGCGGCTAAGGCGGCGGCTCAGCTCGGCATCCATCGACATCTCCTTGGGACTTTCACGGTTCACGGTTGACCTTGTTACGCTTCAGGGTATCTTGTGGCGAACCGTCACCCCCGTCCAGGGTCTCAAGGGATCTGAACGAACGAGGTATCGAACATGCGCTGGATTCGCTGTGCTGCCGTGGCCACCCTGGCCCTGACTCTTACCGCCTGCACCACCTCGCCAACCGGACGTCAGCAGCTCACGCTGATGTCGGATGAGCAGCTCAACCAGATGGGCCAGGAGGCCTTCGCCCAGTACCAGCAGGACCTGCCCCCGGCCGGTCAGGCCCAGCAGCGCTACGCCCAATGCGTGGCCGAAGCCATCGTCGCCGTGCTGCCGGAGCGCGAGCGCAATCAGGAGTGGCAGATCCGCGTGTTCCAAGCGGAACAGGCCAACGCCTTTGCCCTGCCCGGCGGCTACATGGGCGTCAACACCGGCCTGCTCGACATTGCCGACAATCAGGATCAGCTCGCCTCGGTGATCGGCCACGAGATCGGCCACGTACTGGCACGCCATGCCAACGAGCGTGTCTCGACCCAAACCTCGACCCAGCTCGCCCTGTCGGTGCTGTCCTCGGCGGCCGGTCTCGAGGGGCCGGGCGGCGAGCAGCTGATGGGGGCGCTGGGCCTCGGCGCTCAGTACGGCATTCTGCTGCCCTTCTCGCGCCGCCACGAGAGCGAGGCCGACGTGATCGGCCTGCGGCTGATGGCCGACGCCGGCTTCGACCCCCGGGCCAGCATCGCGCTGTGGGAAAACATGAGCGCCCAGGGCGGCGCCCGCCCGCCGGAGTGGATGTCCACTCACCCCAGCCACAGCGGGCGCATGCAGGGCCTGCAGGCCGAGATGGACAACGCCTTGGCCCGCTATGAGCAGGCCCGTCAGGCTGGGCGGCAGCCAAATTGCCCGCGCCCCTAGGGGAACACTGATGCTGAGACTTGGCCTGCTGCTGTTGATCCTGCCCATCTTCGTGCTGATGGGGGTCTACTTCTGGGAGCTCAACGACGTGCGTGAATGCGCGCTGATCCAGGGGGGGCATTGGGACTATCTGGCCGGCGTATGCCGCGAGTCGCCTCAGCCCTTCGTGCCCTGGGTGGAACGCCATCCGTGGCTGGTCAACGGCGGCGTGCTGCTGTCGCTGGCCGGTGTGGTGATGTGCATGCTGGGGCTCTACGTCAAGCGCCGCTGACCCTCACAAGGACCGTCTCAGCATCTCGAGTACCGGGGCAGTATCGGGGCGCTTGCCACGCCACTGGAAGAATGACTCGGCGGCCTGCTCCACCAGCATGCCCAGGCCATCGACACCGCGAGCGCCGCGCTCCCCTGCCCACTGAAGGAAGACGGTGGGCTCGGCGCCGTACATCATGTCGTAGGCGGTGGCACCGCCCGCGAACAGGTCGTCGGGCAGCGGTGGCAGGTCGCCGGCGAGGCTGGCGCTGGTGCCATTGATCACCAGGTCGAAAGGTCCCGAGATGCTATCGAAGCCACCGCCGCTGATAGCGCCAAGGTCGCGAAAGTCGCTGGCCAGCGCCTCAGCCTTCTCGGCGGTACGATTGGCGACGAACAGGCTGGCCGGCTTTGCCGCGAGCAGCGGCTCGAGCACCCCGCGCACCGCCCCTCCGGCACCCAGCACCAGAAGGCGCGCCCCGGCGAGCGTGACAGCGTGACGCTCGAGATCGCGCACCAGGCCGATGCCATCGGTGGTGTCGCCATAAGTCTGGCCATTCATTCCCAACAGCAGGGTATTTACCGCTCCGGCCCGCTGGGCACGCCGGCTCAGGGTATCGCAGAGCTGGAACGCCTCCTCCTTGAACGGCACGGTGACGTTGGCGCCCCGTCCTCCCTCGGCCGTGAAGCGACGCCAGGCGCCGGCAAAGTCGTCGAGCGGCGCGGCGATGGCGGTGTATTCGATGGTCTCACCGGTCTGTTCGGCGAAGGCGGTGTGGATCGTCGGCGACTTCGAGTGCGAAATCGGGTTGCCGAAGACGCAATAGCGATCGGTCATGCAGTGGGCTCCTCTTCCCCCAGCCAGTCGCGAGGGCGCAGGTAGTTCCGGTACAGGGTTTCCTCCGCGCTGCCTGGTTCGGGCTGCCAACCGTACTCCCAGCGGGCCAGCGGCGGCATCGACATCAGGATCGACTCGGTACGTCCGCCGCTCTGGAGTCCGAACAGGGTGCCGCGGTCCCATACCAGGTTGAATTCGACGTAGCGTCCGCGGCGGTAGAGCTGGAAATCGCGCTCGCGCTCGCCCCAAGGCGTGTCGCGACGCCGCCGTACGATGGGCAGGTAGGCGTCGAGAAAGGCATCGCCCACCGCACGCTGGAAAGCGAAGCTGGCATCGAAGTCCCACTCGTTGAAGTCGTCGAAGAACAGCCCACCCACGCCGCGCGTCTCGTCGCGATGCTTGAGATAGAAATAGTCGTCACACCATGCCTTGAAGCGCGGGTAGACGTCGGGGCCAAAAGGGGTGCAGGCATCGCGAGCCACGCGGTGCCAGTGCAACACGTCCTCGTGCACCGGGTAGTAGGGCGTCAGGTCGAAGCCGCCGCCAAACCACCATACCGGTGCCTCGCCCGGCTTCTCGGCGATGAAGAAGCGCACGTTGCCGTGGCTGGTAGGCACGTGGGGGTTTTCCGGGTGCAGCACCCAGGAGACCCCCACGGCGTGGAAGCCGCGCCCGGCAAGCTGGGGCCGGGCCGCCGTGGCCGAGGGCGGCAGCTGGTCACCGTGGACGTGGGAAAAATTGACGCCGCCCTTCTCGAACACCCGGCCGTGCTCGATGACCCGCGAACGGCCTCCCCCTCCCGCTTCACGCTGCCAGCTCTCCTCACGAAAGCTGGCGCTGCCATCCTCGGCGGCGAGTCCGTTACACAGCCGGTCCTGCAGGTCGAGCAGGTAGCTCTTTACCGTATCGAGATTGGCGTGCGCCATGCTGCTCCTCGCTGTCATTGCCCTTCGACGTTGCCTGCCCCGTCTGACCAGGACGTTTCGCGCTCAGGCGCGCAGCACCCGACCGCTGCGCAGGTCGCGAATGGTGCTGGGACGGTCCAGCCCCCCCAGTTCACCTTCGACGATGGCATCGAGTTCGTCGCCGAAGATCGCGCGAACCTCGGCGGCGCTCATGGCCGAGGGCTCGCTGGCCCGATTGGCCGAGGTCGAGACGAGCGGTCCGCCGAATGCCCGGCACAGCGCCGCGACTCCGGGGTGGGCGCTGACCCGCAGCGCCACGCAATCGTGGGCACCGCGCACCAGCGCGTGGCTGCGGCCATTGTGCGGCACCAGCCAGGTGTTGGGGCCCGGCCAGCTGGCGACCAGCGGAGCATGCAGCTCCGGCGCCAGGCCCTCGAGCCAGGGGCCGAACTGTTCGATGGAGGCTGCCACCAGGATCAATCCCTTGGCCGGGTCGCGTTGCTTGAGCCGCAGCAGGCGGGCCACGGCCTCGTCATTGTCCGGGTCGCAGCCCAGTCCCCACACGCCCTCGGTGGGGTAGGCAATCACGCCGCCGCCACGCAGCGCGGCAACGGCGGCATCGAGCGATTCGGCCACGATCATGGTCTCCTGCAGGTGATTCGGTACGCGACCGCCAGGGTGGCCAGGACGGTCGCGACGAGGGCCTCTATGCTAGCACGCCTAGGCGTTCTCAGGCAGACGCACCCAGCCCCCGGGCGCCTGGGCGGCACGCCCCTCGAGCTCGAGTTCCAGCAGCCGCCGCTGGCAATCGGGCACGGCCAGCCCGGTCAGGTTCACCAGTGCATCGAGCGGCGAGGGCGCGTCGCTGAGCCAGCGCAGCAGCGGATCGCCGCCACTGGCATCCGGTGTGCTGGCATCCGATGGCTTGCGCGGGGAATGGCACGACGCGGCCCAGTGGGTCAGTTCCTCGAGGATGTCATCGGTATGGCGCACCAGTACGGCGCCTTCGCGAATCAGCTTCAAGCAGCCCCTGGCCTGGGGGTTGTGGATCGAGCCGGGCAGCGCGAAGACTTCGCGATTCTGCTCGATGGCGAGCCGGGCACTGACCAGCGAGCCACTTTTCTCGGCAGCTTCGACCACCAGCACCCCCAGCGAAATGCCGGTGACGATGCGGTTGCGGCGAGGAAAGAATCCCGCTCGCGCGGGCGTCCCGGGGGGATGCTCCGAGAGGATCAGTCCGCCCTGCTCGAGCAGTTGATGATAGAGCCTGGCATGACGAGGCGGATAGATCACGTCAGCGCCACAGCCGAGCACCGCCACGCTGCGACCGCCGGCCTCCAGCGCCGCCTGCTGGGCTGCCCCGTCGACGCCCAGTGCCAAGCCGCTGACGACGCACCAGTCGCGGCTGGCCAGCTCGCGGCCGAAGGCGGCGGCATTGGTCAAGCCTTCACGGGTGGGGCGTCGCGAGCCGACGATGGCCAACTTGGGCGGCTGCAGCGCCGCCAGGTCGCCCAGCGCCCAGAGTACCGGCGGCGGGTCGCCGATCTGCTCGAGCAAGGTCGGCCAGGCGGGATGCCCGGGGTGCAGCAGCTCGCGTTCGGGCGCGGCGTCCAGCCAGGCCAGGTCTGCCTCTACCTTAGGGGCCAGTGGGCTGCGGCCCGGATGGTCGAGCCACAGCCGCAGCGCCAAGGACGCCTGACGCGGCAGGCATGCCAGCCACCCTTCGGGCCAGTCGGGCGCGGCCGCCACCATCTCGGCCAGCCTCGCCGTCCCCATACCCGGCAACTGAATCAGTGCCAGCCAGTCGCGCTGGCTCGGCCTGGAGCGCGCCTCACTCACCGCTGCGCCACCCCCACCCCACGCCGGGGGTTGTAGAGACGATCGCCGACTTCCAGCGTCCGGGTTGCCTGCATCACCAGGCCATAGCTCATCTTCTCGTAGGGCCGGAATACCATGACCAACCCGGCGTCCGTCCCGGGCAGGCGCAGCGACTCGCCGGTACGCGGGTCGACGACTCGCTCGCCCTGTTGCTCAACCTGCAGCACATGCCCCGTTTCAAGCCCGTCACGACGCCCCCGGTCCAGCGCCACCACCTGCAATCTGCCGATGAAACGCACGCCGCCCGGCACGGCAAGGATAGTGCCCTCGATATCTCGATCCGGCGCGCGGGGCACGAATTCGCTGACCAGCTCGCGCTCCTCCAGCGGCAGCACGATATCCTCGTTGCGCACCTCCTGGCTGGCGGAGAGGACTTGCATGAGCGCGATATCATCCTCGCTGCGCTCGGCCTGGGCACGTCCGATGCTGATCAACTCGAGGCCCAAGGCCTCGCCGCTGGCCGCATCGTGATAGCGCTCACCGACACGGTAGATGCCGTAACGCTGTCCGCGCTGCAACTCGCCGCGGGCATAGATGCGGTCGCCGGCGCCGCTGATGATGCGCCGGTCGTTGCCGGCCACCACGTAGGCCAACTCATCGAGCGTATCAGGATCGTCGACGACCCGGTGGTCACGCAGGAAGTGGCGTACGGTATCCAGCGGAATCGGTTCGATCGCTTCACGCACTGGGACACGGCGCACCTCGGGCGAGAGCCGCACCACGTTCTGGCCACGCTCGAGGCCGAGGCACGGCCGGCCATTGCAGTCCTGCAGGGTGATCACATCACCGGGGTAGATCAAATGCGGGTTGCGAATCTGCGGGTTGACCTGCCATACCTCCGGCCATTGCCAGGGGTGGCGCAGAAAACGCCCCGAGATGTCCCAAAGGGTATCGCCGCGCACCACCGTGTAACGCTCCGGCGCGTCACTACGCAGCCCATGCTCCCAGCTCAGCCCCTGGGCCTGGGCCAGCGTCGCCGCCAGCCATAGCGCTAGACCGCCCGCCCACGTTCGCCGCCACTTCGGCGGGCCGTCCTGCCGACGCTTCGCCTGTTCGTCCATCCCGTCCCCCTGCCTCGCCGCTACCGGCCCTCTGCGCGTCCACCCACGTCGGGAACCGGAGCACAGTGCGATAGTCCAATGCTATTGGAATGATAATGCATGCCAGCGGTTTCCCCCTGGCCTGCCGCCGCCTAGAATAGGGGCAATTCCCGAATGACAGCATAACGGTGATTCCAACGCCATGGCCAAATTGACGATCCTCGAATTTCCCGACGAGCGGCTGCGCACCAAGGCAGCGCCGGTCGAAGCGGTTGACGACGAGGTGCGCCGACTGGTCGACGACATGCTCGAGACCATGTACGACGCTTCCGGCATCGGCCTTGCCGCCACCCAGGTGGATGTGCACCGTCGCGTGATCGTGATGGACGTCAGCGACGACCGAGCCAACCCGCTGGTGCTGGTCAACCCCGAGTACGTTCCCATCGGCGAAGAGCGTGAACTGATGTCCGAGGGCTGCCTGTCGATTCCCGAGTACTATGCCGAAGTACCGCGGGCGCTCAAGGTTCACCTCAAGGCGCTGGACCGCGATGGCAAGCCCTACGAGCTCGAAGCCGACGGTCTGCTGGCGCACTGTATTCAGCATGAGTGCGATCACCTCGAGGGAGTGCTGTTCGTCGATTACCTCTCGCCGCTCAAGCGCGACCGCGTGCTGAAGAAGATGCAAAAGCGCCACAAGCAGATGCAGACAGCCTGACCCCCGACTTACCCAAGGCCGACGTTTCGATGTCGGCCTTCGTCGTTTGGGCCTGCCTCCGTTAAGATGAGGGGCAACCGTTCACAGGCAAGGCTCGATCCATGTCCCGTTCCCTGCGCGTCATCTTCGCCGGCACCCCCGATTTCGCCGCCGCCAGCCTCGCTGCCCTGCTGCACAGCCGGCACTCGGTAGTGGCCGTCTACACTCAGCCCGACCGCCCGGCGGGCAGGGGCCGCAAGCTGACCGCCAGCCCGGTCAAGTCGCTGGCTGTCGCGCACGAGCTGCCGGTCCGCCAGCCCGAGACGCTCAAGCGCGACGATATCCAGGCCGAACTGGCCGACTTCGAGGCGGACGTCATGGTGGTGGTGGCCTACGGCCTGATCCTTCCCCAGGCCGTACTCGACATTCCCCGACTCGGATGCCTCAACGTCCATGCCTCGTTGCTGCCGCGCTGGCGCGGTGCCGCCCCGATCCAACGCGCCATCGAGGCGGGCGACAGCGAGAGCGGCGTCACCATCATGCAGATGGACGCCGGGCTCGATACCGGCGACATGCTAATGGTGAGGCGCACGCCCATCACCCCGACCACCACCGGTGGCACGCTGCACGACACCCTGGCCACGCTCGGTGGCGAGGCGATGGTCGAGGTACTCGATGCCTTGGCCGGTGATGGGCTGACCGCCACACCCCAGCCCGAAGCAGGCGCCACCTACGCCGCCAAGCTCTCCAAGGCCGAGGCCGAACTCGACTTCACTCGCCCCGCCAGCGAACTCGCCGCCAGGGTGCGCGCCTTCAACCCCTGGCCGGTGGCCTGGTGCGCCTGCGGTGATGAGCGGCTGCGCCTGCTGATGGCCGAGGCGGACCGCCTCCACGAGGGCGAACGGGCCGTCATGCCAGGCACCCTGCTCAGCCCAGACGCCGACGCCCTGCGCATCGCCTGCGGCCCCCGCGGCGACGTCGTATTGCGGGTCACCCGCGCCCAGTTACCGGGGGGCAAGCCGCTGGCGGCACGTGACCTGCTCAATGCGCGTGATGCGCGCCTGCAGGCCGGGCGCCACTTGGGTCGTGCGAATGAGGAGAGCCTCTGATGCATCGCTCCACTCCCTCCACCCGCGCCGGCAAGAGCGTCCAGGACGGCGGCCAGGCGGTACGCGCCAGCGCCGCCCGCGCCTTGGTTCCCGTCATCACCGGCAAGGGCTCGCTGAACGAGCTGGACGATCACCAAGTGGTAATACGCGATCGGGCCCTGTTCAGAGCGATGTGCTACGGCGTGTGCCGCACGCTGCCGCGTCTCGAGGCGCTGGCCGAGCAACTGCTGAAAGCCCCTTTCAAGGCGCGTGATGCCGACATCCAGGCGCTGCTGCTGCTGGGTATCTTTCAATTGCTCTACCTGCGCATTCCGGCACATGCCGCAGTGGGCGAAACCGCCGGTGCCGCGCGCCAGCTGGGCAAGGAGTGGGCAACCCGGGTGCTCAACGGCTGCCTGCGCCGGCTGACCCGGGAATCCGCGGCGCTGCAAGCCGAGGTCGACAAGGATCCCGCAGTGGCGCTGCTGCACCCGCGCTGGCTGCTCAAGGCGCTGCGCCAGGCCTGGCCCGACGACTGGCGCGCCGTTGCCGAGGCCAACAATCAGCCCGGTCCCATGACGCTGCGTATCAATCGTCGTCACGGCGATCGCGAGGCCTACCTGGCGAAGCTGCTCGAGAGCGGCATCGAGGCCCGGCTGTGCACGCACTCGCCCGACGGCCTGACGCTGGACAAGCCCTGCGACGTGCAGGCGCTGCCCGGCTTTGCCGAGGGCGACGTCAGCGTGCAGGACGAGGCCGCCCAGCTCGCCGCTGAGCTGCTTGGACCGGCACTGGCGCCGCGCCCCGGCGGTCGCGTGCTGGACGCCTGCTGTGCACCCGGCGGCAAGACCGCCCACCTGCTCGAGCTGTTCGATATCGAACTGCTGGCGCTCGACAGCGATGCCGTGCGCCTGGCCCGGGTCGAGGAGACGCTCGAGCGTCTTGGCCTGTCGGCCACGCTGGTGCATGCCGACGCCACGCAGCGCGACTGGTGGGACGGCACGCTGTTCGACGCCATCCTCCTCGACGCGCCCTGCTCGGGCACCGGCGTCATTCGTCGCCATCCTGACATCAAGCGTTTGCGGCGTCCCGCCGACATCCCCAGGCTGGCCGAACTGCAGGCGCGCCTGCTCGACAACCTTTGGCCGCTGCTGCGCCCGGGCGGGGCGCTGCTCTACGCCACCTGCTCCGTGCTGCGCGAGGAAAACGATCTGCAGGTACGCGCCTTCCTCGAGCGCACCCCCGATGCCGAAGCCACTACCCCCGGGGAAGTCAGCTGGGGCCAGGTGGCCGGCGCCGGGCGCCAGCTCCTGCCGCAGCCCGACAGCCATGACGGATTCTTTTATGCCAGACTGAGAAAGCGGGGTTGAACCGGCCCCACCATCGTTCGTTCACTTGAGCAAGGAGCCCCTATGAGCGATCACGTCTACAAGCATATCGAACTGACCGGCTCTTCGGAGAAGAGCATCGAGGACGCTATCCAGCGTGCGCTCGACAAGGCCTCGCAATCCCTCCACGGCATGCGCTGGTTCGAGGTCGTGGACACCCGCGGCCACATCGAGAACGGTCGCGTCGGCCATTGGCAGGTCACGCTCAAGGTGGGCTTCACCCTGGATTGACGACGCCCGTTACCACACGAACCTGTTACATCACCTGCGGCTGGTTTATGCTAGCCACGAATGCTGCGACGCCATAACGGCGTCGCAGAGTCGTTTGACGGGCCTGATTGCATATGAAGATCATCATTCTGGGCGCCGGCCAGGTCGGCGGCACGCTGGCCGAACACCTGGCCCGCGAGGAGAATGACATCACGGTGGTGGATACCGACGGCGAGCGGCTGCGAGAGCTGCATACCCGACTCGACATCCGCACCGTGGTCGGTCCCGGCTCCTACCCGGTGGTACTGCGCCAGGCTGGCTGCGAAGACGCCGACATGCTGATCGCGGTGACCAGTCAGGACGAAGTCAACATGATTGCCTGCCAGGTCGCCCATACGCTGTTCCGCACTCCGACCAAGATCGCCCGGGTCCGCGCCACCGCCTACCTCACTCGCAAGGGGCTGTTCGCCCACGAAGCGGTGCCCATCGACGTACTGATCAGCCCCGAACAGGTGGTCACCGATCATATCCGCCGCCTGATCGAGCATCCCGGCGCTCTGCAGGTGCTCGAGTTCGCCGGCGGTCTGGTACAGCTGGTGGCAGTCAAGGCCTACTACGGCGGGCCGCTGGTGGGCCAGGACCTCGGTTTTCTGCGCCGCCACATGCCCAGCGTCGACACCCGCGTAGCGGCCATATACCGGCGCAACCGGCCGATCATTCCCCGGGGCGACACCGTGATCGAGGCCGACGACGAGGTGTTCTTCATTGCCGCCCGGCGCGACATCCGCGCGGTGATGAGCGAATTGCGCCGTGTCGATCGCGACTTCCGCCGGGTGATGATCGCCGGCGGCGGCAACATCGGCGAGCGGCTCGCCGAGCATCTCGAGCACAGCCATCAGGTCAAGATCATCGAGCACGGCCTGGAGCGCTGCACCACCCTCTCGGAGCGGCTCAATCGCACCGTGGTTCTGCACGGCAGTGCCACCAACAAGCGCCTGCTGGAAGAAGAGAACATCGAAGACTGCGACATCTTCTGCGCCCTGACCAACGACGATGAGGTCAACATCATGTCGTCGATGCTGGCCAAGCGCATGGGGGCCAAGAAGGTGTTGACCCTGATCAACAATGCCGCCTATGTCGACCTGGTCCAGGGCGGCGAGATCGACATCGCCATCTCGCCGCAGCAGGCCACCATCGGCAGCCTGCTGACCCACGTGCGCCGTGGCGACATCGTCAACGTACACTCGCTGCGCCGAGGTGCGGCGGAAGCGATCGAGGCCATCGCCCACGGCGATAACCAGTCCTCCAAGGTGGTGGGCCGTGCCATTGGCGAGATCGACCTGCCCCGCGGCACCACCATCGGCGCCATAGTCCGCGGCAAGGAGGTGCTCATCGCCCACGACGACGTGGTGGTGGAGTCCGGCGACCACCTGATCCTGTTCGTGATCGACAAGCGCCGCATCCGCGACGTCGAGCGTTTGTTCCAGGTCGGGCTGACGTTCTTCTGATGGCCGCCATGACGACACTCCGCGACGCCGGGAGCGCCGCCCGATGAGCCTACGAGTCATTCTGCGTATCCTCGGCCTGCTGCTGATGATGTTCAGCCTGACCATGCTGCCGCCGATTCTGGTCTCGCTGCTGTTCGGCGACGGCCAGTGGGATGCCTACACCATCGCCATCCTGATCACCGTGATGACCGGCCTGGTGATCTACCTGCCCAACCGCAACGCCCACAAGGAGCTGCGCATCCGCGACGGCTTCTTGATCGCTGCGCTGTTCTGGAGCGTACTCGGGCTGTTCGGTTCGCTGCCGCTGATGCTGACCGGCGACGCTGCCCTGGCCCCCACCGATGCGGTATTCGAGTCATTCTCGGGGCTGACCACCACCGGCGCCACCGTGATCACCGGCATCGAGTTCCTGCCCGAGTCGGTGCTCTACTACCGCCAGCAGCTGCAGTGGCTCGGCGGCATGGGGATCGTGGTACTGGCGGTGGCGATCCTGCCGACACTGGGCGTCGGCGGCATGGCTCTCTACCGTACCGAGATTCCCGGGCCGTTGAAGGACTCCAAGCTGACCCCGCGCATCACCGAAACGGCCAAGGCACTGTGGTACATCTATGCTGCGCTGACGCTGACCTGCTTCCTGGCCTACATGGCCGCCGGCATGTCCTGGTTCGATGCCTTGGGCCATAGCTTCTCCACCGTGGCCATCGGCGGCTTCTCCACCTACGATGCCAGCATCGGGCACTTCGACAGTGCCCTGATCGAGCTGATCTGCATGTTCTTCCTGGTCATCTCGGCGATGAGCTTCAGCCTGCACTTCCTGGCCTGGCGCGGTCGCCAGCTGCGGCACTATCTGCAAGACCCCGAGGCCCGATTCCTGCTGATTTTCCTCTCCCTACTCGCCGTCATCGTCGTCGTCTCGCTATGGCTGACCGGAACCCATGACACCGAACGCGGGCTGCGGCACGGGCTGTTCGAAGCAATTTCCATCGCCACCACTGCCGGTTTCGGCGTGGATGACTTCTCGGCCTGGCCAGGCGCCCTGCCCTTCCTGCTGTTCATGGCGGCCTTCGTCGGCGGCTGTTCCGGCTCCACCGGGGGCGGCATGAAGGTGATTCGCATCATCCTGATTCTCAAGCAAGGTATGCGCGAAGTGATGCGCCTGATTCACCCCAGTGCGGTAATCGCGGTGAAGGTCGGCAAGGTGAGCGTGCCCGACGGCATCGCCCAGGCGGTATGGGGTTTCTTCTCGGTCTATCTGATGCTGTTCTTCCTGATGCTGGTGGGCGTCATGGCCACCGGGGTCGATCAGGTCACCGCCTGGTCGACGGTGGCGTCATCGCTCAACAACCTGGGACCCGCCCTCGGCGAGGCTTCCGAGAACTATGGCGAGCTCCCCCAGCTCGCCAAGTGGATTCTGGTGGTGGCGATGCTGCTCGGCCGTCTCGAGATCTTTACCGTGCTGGTGCTGTTTACGCCTGCCTTCTGGCGCAAGTAGTGCAAGCTACGCTAGAGCATAGAGAGACGCTTCGGGTTTGGCCCGCCAGCTGGCTTAGTGGATAATCGGATCTTCACTTCTTGCGAACCCGAGGGTTCATGACCGACTCCCAGGAATCCGTGACCGACCCGCTCCAGGAAGGTGCCTTCAGCGGCCCCCATCGCATCGTCGAAGTGGGCGGCACCCGCTATACCCTGCTGGGTACCGCGCATGTCTCCGCCGAGAGCGCCGAGGACGTGCGTCGGCTGATCCGTTCCGGCGACTTCGACGCCGTGGCCATCGAGCTGTGCGATGCGCGCCACCACAACCTCAGCAATCCGGACGCCCTCGCCCAGCAGGATCTGTTCGAGATCTTCCGCCGAGGCAAGGCCGGCATGGTGGCGGCCAACCTGGCGCTGGGCGCCTTCCAGCAGCGGGTCGCCGAGCAGTCCGGCATCGAGCCGGGGGCCGAGATGCGTGCCGCCCTGGAGGAAGCACGAGACCACGAGCTGCCGTTGCTGCTGATCGATCGCGACGTGGGCATCACGCTCAAGCGCATCTATGCAAACGTGCCGTGGTGGCAGCGCATGTCGCTGTTCACCGGCCTGCTCGGCAGCGTGATGTCGCGCCAGGAGATCAAGCCCGAGGAGATCGAGCGATTGAAGGAGGGCGACGTGCTGGAGTCGACCTTCAGCGAGTTCGCCGCCGAATCGGAGACGCTGTATACCCCGCTGATTGCCGAGCGCGACCGCTACATGGTGCTGCGCCTGGCGGAACAGGCGCCACCCGGCCGCTACCGCAACGTGCTGGTCGTCATCGGCGCCGGCCACATGAAGGGCATGGTCGAGCACTTCGACGCCCCGCTTCCCGCCGAGCCGGAAAGGGAACGGCAAACGCTGGAGGCCACCCCGCCGCCGTCAAAGCTCTGGCGCGCCCTGCCCTGGCTGATCACGGCACTGGTGCTGACCGGCTTCATCATCGGTTTCTCGCGCAATACCGATCTCGGCTGGCAGCTGGTCGTCGAGTGGTTCCTGATCAACGGCGTGCTCTCGGGAATCGCCACGCTGGCGGCCCTGGCCCACCCCGTGACGGTGCTGGCAACCATGGTGGCGGCACCGCTGACCTCGCTCAATCCCACCATCGGCGCCGGCTTCGTCGCCGCCGGGGTCGAACTGTGGCTGCGCAAACCCAAGGTGCGCGACTTTTCACTGCTGCGCCATGACGTCACCGAGCTCAAGGGGTGGTGGCGCAACCGGGTCTCACGCACGCTGCTGGTATTCCTGTTCGCCACCCTGGGCTCCGCCGCCGGGACCTGGATCGCCGGCTTCCGTATCGCCGGGGCGCTACTCGGTGGCTGACTCGCACGGCGCATCCCGCGTTCACGGCCCCAAGAAACGTGTAATCGTCGCGATAGCCTCTTGATGTACCTGACGACGGTCGGCGCCCTCCGGGTCACTACAAATAGGATCATCTCCCTCCTCGGCAAGCCAGGCCTCCCCCTCTTCGGTACATTCGGCCAAAAAGGTGAAGTGGTTAGCCGGGGCAATCTCCACATGGGTGGCGTTAGGCAGCCGTGTTGCCAGTGCGCTCCCCTGAGGGCCGAGTTCCACGGCCGACCAACGCGACGCAGCGGCACCCAGGCTGATGAGTAGTGTAGGGTGCTGCAATGCCGCTATGCTGGTATCGGTATAGGCATAAGCGAACCCAGGGTCAACGGCGATGGCCTGCATCACTCGTGGGTCGAGAGCATCCTGCTCGATACCGTCAGGCAGTGTGCCGGGTACGATTCCTCCTTTGGCAAAGAACTGGCAATCGACTTCATCCCCCCGTCCCCGCTCGCAGTAGTTGCCGAAGGCGGACCAGTCGACCCGTAGACCTGCCAGGTTCAAGGCCGTAGCACCACCCAGGGAGAACCCCAGCGCGGTGATACGGGAAGTATCCACGTAGGGGGCGAATAGGGGATCGTCCAAGAGTTGGTCGAGGGCTGCCGAAAGATCGTGAGCCCGCTCCCAGAGGCGAATCGAGCGACGTGGTGAACTATCTCCGGTGGTACTGCCCGGGTGGTTGACGGCCAGCACCATGATGCCCTGCCGTGCCAAGGCCGACGATAACCATGCCAGGCTATCCATGTTGCCGCCGGAGCCATGGGAAAGCAGGATGAGTGGATGGCGACCCTCGGCGATCGCTGCACCAACATAGGCCGACTCCCCCTGGAAAATCGGCCCACTGCCGATCACGCTGCGATAAGTGGTGGTACCAGCCGGATACCATAGCGAGCCTTCGACGAGATGAGAGCGATGGCTGGCAGCAATATCCAGCCGATCATATCCCGCTATCGGTTCGGCCAAGGCAGAAAGGGAATATGCACACAACACAACGACACAGCAGAGAGCTTTCATCACGATATCCTTTTATGCTGGGGATTCCGATACAGCGTCCGCCATCCGCCGTGCTGTAACGACCTAAATCCCGTTTCAGGTCGCGCACAACCGGTTCCAGGTCCATATAAGGGCTTTATATATCTGCGAAGCTTGACTCATGCCTGCTCTACCTATCCCACTGGTCGTCGCCGTAATACTCGGCTTTCTGTTCGTCAGGGCCATGATCCGTGAAGAACGGCCTTGGCCGTTCGCCTGGCTGATCCTCGCCTGTGCCATGCAAGGCGCCGTCATCTCGCTCAACCAGCATTACGGACTTGCACCTTTCGCCAAGGTCCAGCCGGTAACGGCAACCCTGATCCCGCCACTGGCCTGGATCACCTTCCAGACCACCGCCATTCGCACCTACGATCCGGTCCGTGACTTGCCGCACCTGCTTACGCCGGCCTTCATCGCTTTCTGCACGGTCTTCGTCCCGCAGGCGCTCGATATCGTCATTCCTGCCGTCTTCGTCAGCTATGGCACAGCCGTACTAATCGTGCTGGGAAGGGTAGCCGGCGACCTCCCACTGCCTCGGCTCGAAACCGGTAACCGTCCCGGCTTGATCTGGCGGGTTATCGCTCTGGCACTGATTGTTTCTGCGATTAGCGATGGTCTGATCGTACTTGACCAAGTGTTGGGCCAGGGGCACTTACAACCCTGGATCATTACCATGTTTTCCTCACTTGCTCTGCTGGCGCTCGGCACCCTCAGCTTGTCGCATAGCCTGATGAGGGTGCCAGACGCAGAAGAGAGGATGCCGGCGCCCATGGCAGAACCTGGCCAAGATCGGGTGCTGATGGAGAAACTCGAAACGCTGATCACCTCGCAGGCTCTCTTTCTCGACTCCAATCTGACCTTGAACAAGCTGGCCCGCAAGCTGGGAGTCCCCGCCAAACGACTATCCAGTGCGATCAACCGAATGACCGGCGAGAACGTATCGCGCTATGTCAATGCGTACCGGATTGAGCATGCCTGCGCGCGGCTCAGAGCGGGAGAGAGCGTCACCGCAGCGATGCTCGACAGTGGCTTCAATACCAAGTCGAACTTCAACCGCGAGTTTCTCCGCCTGAAGGGGTGTCCACCACAAGTGTGGCAAACGAACGCAAGGAGTGAGGGGAGCTAGAGCCAAGCGGGGCTACGGGTCGGACTTTAAGCCTTCTACTCGGTGTCCGACTCATGATGGTGCATTCCGCCCGCTCTTCAGTCGTCGCGGAGCTTGGCTGTTGGCTCAGGCGCAGGAGGGTGGGCCTGGGAGAAGGCCTCGATGACCTGGGCCACCACCTTGCGCTGTGCCACCGGCAGGGCCAGGTAGCGCTGCAGCACAAGGCGCTCTTCGGCGCTGACCGAGGCATCCCAGGCACCACGCGGCTCGCTGATCCGATAGCCGCCGCCCTCACCGAAGCGCAGCACTTGGGGCTCGATCCCGAGCCACTCGGCCAATACCTGCAGTTTCTCCTGCTGCGGCAGGGTCTCCCCACACAGCCAGCGCCGTACGCCCTGCAGCGTGACGGGTTTACCCCAATAACGCAGGTTGAATTCCCGCTCCAGTATGGCAGGGCGCGGTTCGTAGCCGGCAGCGCGCATGGCGGCGGCCAGCCGCTCGGCGAAGGCAATTTTCTCGTTCATCGTGGGAATGTGCCGCGCACACCGGACTAGCGGTTAAACCGCGGTTGATCTAATGTGACAACCAATGGTTTACTCCCGTCATGACATGATCCGCGTGTGCCGTGCCAGCCTTCCCGGCTGACGCGTCACGTGTTCAGGGCGGCAGCCACCCTCGCTGCCGGCGACACAACAGGAAAGGCTCCATGCCGGACTCGCTTGAAAGGGAACTCGATGCGAGCGTCTGCCCGTCAGCGGCGAACGCCACCCACGGTGCCATACAGCCTCATGGCTGCCTCATTGGTTTCGACAGCGACTGGCGAAGAGTGTGCCTCGCCAGCACCAACCTGCCGCGCTTCTTCGGCCTCGCATCGACCGAGGCACTCGGCTGCCCGCTAGAACGAGTCGTGGGGGGCGGCGCCACCGTTGCTCTGGAGAGGGCGCTGGCCTTGGGGTCGCCCGGCATCTCGCTGCCTGCCAGGCCCGCAAGTGGCGCCTTGCAGCGGCTCCATCTCTCCCTTCATGCCACAGGGCGACTCATCATACTCGCTGCCGAGCCCCTGGAGGGAACGGCACATGACCTGCCGGGGCTCGGCTATGCCTGGGGCACACGCCTTGCCCAAGCCGACAGCACAGGAGAGCTGGACGCGCGACTCCAGCAGGCCTTGCATGCTCTGACCGGCTTCGAGTTCTGCACCTTGTCCCAGCCGAAACGGGCGGGGCCGGCGACCGAACATCTCCCCGGCGAGCTGAGCCACAGTGACTACCCGCCACTGTGGCTGGTCGATAGCCGGGCGGTACCGGTCGAACTCCTCGCGACACCGGGCATCAATGCCGATCTCTCCGATTGCCCGTTGCATCTGCCTGCGCCGATGCTACACCGCTGGCTGGCCGACCGTCAGGCCCGCGCGGCGCTCATGCTTGACCTGCAGGCAGCCCGCCCGGAACGAAGATACGCCGTGTGCTGGGATCGCCGACCGCGCTCTCTTGCCCCACCCCTGAGGCATCTGTTGCTGCAGCTCGTCCAGACGGCGGCGCTGCGTCGGACGCTGCTTGACGAGACGCAGCAGACGCAACAACGATACCGCCTCCTGTCTGAGCGCAACAGTCGCCTCCAGCGGCTCGCCTATACCGACCCGCTGACCCAACTGGCGAATCGACACCGCATCGAGCGGGTGCTCGAAACCGAACTGGCGCTGGCCAGCCGCACGGATGCCCCCTTGGCAGTGCTGCTGTTCGACATCGACCATTTCAAGCCGATCAACGATACCCATGGCCATGAGACGGGCGACCGAGTGCTGTCTCAGGTCGCCCGGCAGGCCCAGTCACATCTGCGCGACTCCGACCACCTGGGGCGCTGGGGCGGTGAGGAGTTCATCGTCGTCATTCCGTGCTGCGAGCTGTCTCGGGCGCGTGAACTGGCATGGCGTATGTGCCGCGCCCTGGCGCAGCGCCGGATCGATCCCGTAGGGCAGGTCACCGCCAGCTTCGGCGTCGCCACCAGCCAACCCGGCGACAGCTGCCGCACCCTGGTGCGACGCGCCGATCAGGCCATGTACCTGGCCAAGCAGGCGGGACGAGCCTGCGTGCGAACCCAGGAAGCCGGCTGAGCTCTCTCACTCACCACGGTATGCCAGCAACCGACGCATCGCCGGCGTCGGCTGCTCGATCTTCTCGTAGCGGCGGCTGGCGGCATAGCTGACATTGAAGGCGTCGAAATAGTCGTCCAGCAAATGAGCCGCCTCGCCGTCGCCGCTCTGGCGCAGCAGCTCGGCGGCCACCTCGGCGGTGCACAGGTGGGACTGGGACGCCGGCTTGCGCAGCCGGTAGCGGGTCAGGCGCGTGGTGGCCAGCGGCAGCACCGGCAGCCGGTCGAGGTAGGGGCTCTTGCGGAAGATCCGCCGCGCCTGGCGCCAGGTGCCGTCGAGCAGGATGAAGACCGGCACCTTGCCCTGATGCTTGGCGACCTCGACGGCGTCCATGCCCACGACCCGGTCGGCATAGTCGGGCTGGTCGTCGGGGAAGATCACGAAGGGGGCGAAGTGCGGGTCATCGAGCAGTGCCAGCAGCCTTTCATCGGGGGCCGTCCGGTACCAGGTAAAGACCTCGGTATCCGGCAGCACATCACGGATCAGGCGCCCGGTATTGGTCGGCTTGAGATGCTCCAGCGGATGGGTGATCAGCCACACCCGCGCCTTGCTCTCGGCGCTGGCCCGGTAGGGGCATAGGCAGTTCAATACCGGCAGGTTGCAGCCAGGGCAGCGCTCGGTAAAACTGCCGCGTGCCTTGAATTCGCGCCGCGGCGGGCGTGGATGACCGGTTACGGGGTCATGAGAAAGCCCGGTTGCGGGGTCATGCGAAAGCCCGGTGACAGGCTCGCGGTCGCCAAGATCGGCCCGGTAAGTCTCATCCAGCATCATTGCGTATCCAGGGAGCGGCGGGGACGGCATTCTAGCATCCTGACGCTTACCCAAGCAGGATTTCCGGCACCCACAGCCGCCCCTCGCGCCGCCAGTGGCGAACCAATGCCGGCACTCCCTTGCCAGCAGACTGGCTGATGCGGGTCACGCCCGGTGGCGCCAGCGACTCGGCCTCGGGATCGACCAGCACACTGGGCGTCTCCAGCGGCGTGCATTCGAGCAGTGAGGCGGCCGGCATGACGGCCAGCGAGGTGCCCACCACCAGCAGCAGGTCGGCTTCGGCGACGATCTCGCAGGCGTCCGAAAAATGCGGTACTGCCTCGCCGAACCACACCACGTCGGGGCGCAACTGGCTGCCCTTGTCGCAGATGTCGCCCAATTCGATGCCGCCGCGCGGAAGCGGGTACTGCATACGGGCGTCCACCGTGGAGCGCGCCTTGAGGATTTCGCCATGCAGGTGCAGCACGTTGCGCGAGCCGGCGCGCTCGTGAAGGTCGTCGATGTTCTGGGTAATGATGCTGACCCGAAAACCCTGCCGCTCCAGTGCCGCCAGTGCTCGGTGGGCGGCATTGGGCCGCGCCCGGCGAACCTGCGCGCGGCGCAGGTTGTAGAAGTTCAGTACGCGAGCGGGGTCGCGCCGCCAAGCCTCGGGCGTGGCGACTTCCTCGATGCGATGCTCGGCCCACAGCCCGTCACTGGCACGAAAGGTCTGGATCCCGCTCTCGGCACTGATGCCCGAGCCGCTGAAGACCACCAGATGGGGGCGACTGTCGTTTGCCATCACTGCCCTCTTGTCGCGGCGTCAATAGACCAGACCGTTCTCTTCGCTGGCGCTGAAGCGCTGCTTGTTACGATAGGGATAGACGTCGATCACGCGCCCATCGACGATCGCCTGCTGCAGTCCCTTCCAGTAGTCGGCGTCGAAAAGTTCCGGATGCAGCTGGTTGAAGAGCTTGCGCAGCTTGAGATCGGCGAACAGGAACGGGCCGAATTCCTCGGGAAAAATATCATTGGGCCCTACCGAGTACCAAGGTTCGCCGGACAGCTCCTGCTCCGGGTACATCGGTTCGGGAATGTGCCGGAAGTTGCACTCGGTGAGGTAACACACCTCGTCGTAGTCGTAGAAGATCACCCGGCCGTGCCGGGTCACGCCGAAGTTCTTCAACAGCATGTCGCCGGGGAAGATGTTGGCCGCGGCCATCTGCTTGATGGCGTTGCCGTAGTCCTTGAGTACGGCGCGGGTCTCCTCCTCGCCGATCTGCTCCAGGTAAAGGTTGAGCGGGGTCATCATGCGCTCGGTGTAGCAGTGCTTGATGATGACCTTGTCGCCCCTGAGGTACACGGTGGAGGGTGCCACCTCCAGCAGATGCTCGAGGCACTCGGGCGCGAAGTGATCCTGACGCGCGATGAAGTTGGAGAACTCCTGGGTGTCGGCCATGCGCCCGACCCGGTCGTGGCGCTTTACCAGCCGATACTTCTCGCGCACCGTTTCGTGGCTCATCTCCTTGGAGGGATCGAAGCGGTCCTTGATGATCTTGAACACGGTGCGAAACGAAGGCAGCACGAACACCGCCATGACCATGCCGCGTACGCCGGGGGCGATGATGAACTTGTCCTCGCGCTTGGCCACCTGGCGATTGAGCGCACGGAAGAATTCGGTCTTGCCGTGCTTGAAGAAGCCGATCGCCGAGTAGAGCTCCCCCTCCGGCTTGTCGGGCATGAGCTGCTGGAGGTAATCGACGAACTCGCCCGGCACCTGGACCTCGACCTGGAAGTAGGCGCGGGTGAAGGAGAAGATGATCGACACCTCGTCCGACTCGATCAGCACGGTGTCCAGATGCAGCCCCTCACCCTGCTCGTGCAGGATCGGCAGCACCAGCGGCACCTGCTCGCCATCGCCACGGATGCGCCCCACCAGGTAGGCGCCCTTGTTGCGGTAGAACACGCTCTTCAGCAATTCGATCTCGGCGTCCGGAGCGCCAAGGAGCGTCGGCGGCAGGTGGCCACGCAGGAACTCGCCGCCCAGGCGCACGTCCCGCGTCAGGTCCTCGAAGGGAGTCTCGAACGGCGCCTCGGCCAGCGCCCAGCGGATCGCCTCCTCCCAGTCGCCCCCGACCCGCCGGCTCCGACACGGCTCGAGGCCCGAGTGGTGGGCTGCCCCATCCCGCGAACTGTAGACGAACATCCAATCGTTGCGGATGTGGCGGTGATGGAAGATCGAGCAGAACAAGGAGTTGAAGTAGGTTTCGGCCAGTTCGTAGTCGAGCCGCTCGCTGATCAACTCGGCATAGTGGTTGCGGGCTTCACGCCAGCACTCGCAGTGGGTCAGATCGTCCTCGTCCAGGGCGCGCTTGAGCCGGCCCAGGGTTTCGCCGACCTTCTCCTCGTAGAGGTTGATGCGCTCGGCGGAGGCTTGCTGGGCTTCGCGCCAGGCGGCATCGCGAAAGCGCCGGCTGGCATCGGCGGTGATCTCCTTGAAGCGAGTACGATACTCGTCGAAACCGTGCAGGATGGTGGCAGCGAGACGATAGGCGGGCGAATGCTTCATGGCGGACTCCGGGCAGCTTAGGCCCCCAGCTTCGCCAATTCTCGCCGATCGTGCGAGGCGACCAAGGTGGAGCGCGCTGTAGTGCCACGACAGCGGGCCTCGTCATCCTTTCATCACTGTCCTGTCGCAGAGCCGTCATCCCCGGCTGGCATGCTCGCTCACAAGCTCCCAGGCAGCGAGGATGCCATGCGAATCTGTCTAGTCAGCGAGACCTGGACGCCCGAGATCAACGGCGTCGCCCATACCTTGGCGCAGCTGAGCCAGGAGTTGCTGGCACGAGGCATGTCGCTGCAGCTCATCCGCCCCCACCCGGCCGATGCCAACGCGCCGCGCCGAACGCCGGGCATGCAGGCTGAACTGAGGGTGGCGGGCATGGCGATACCCGGCTATCGAGCCGTGCGCATCGGCATGCCCGCGGCACGGCGTATTCGGAGAATGTGGCACAAGCAGCGCCCCGACGTGGTCTATCTGGCCACCCAGGGGCCGCTAGGCTGGTCGGCACGGCGCGTGGCCCGGCGCATGGGCATTCCCCTGGTGGCTGGCTGGCACACTAACTTCGACCACTATTGCGGTGACTATGGCCTGCCCTGGCTGGCCCCGACCCTGATGCGGGGACTGCGCCACTTTCACAACGCCTGCCAGGCAACCCTGGTCCCCACGCGCCAGCAGGCGAACGATCTTTCGCGACAGGGCTTTCATGGCCTCGCGGTAATGGGTCGCGGCATCGATCATCAGCGGCTCTCCCCCGCACTGCGCTGTGCCGAACTGCGTCGCAGCTGGAACGTCGACGAACACTGCCCGGTGGCGCTGTATGTCGGTCGTCTGGCGGCAGAGAAGAATCTCGGGCTGCTGCGCGAGACCCTGCATGCCATGCGCAGCGCGCGTCCCGACATGGCCCAGGTGATCGTCGGCGACGGGCCGGCGCGCCGATCGCTGGAGAAAGCCCTGCCGGACGTGCGCTTCACCGGTTTCATCTCGCCGGAGGCCCTGGCCCGTCACTATGCCAGCGCCGACCTGTTCCTGTTTCCCTCGCTCTCGGAGACATGGGGCAACGTGGTCCCCGAGGCCATGGCCAGCGGTTTGGCCGTGGTGGCCTACCGCCATGCCGCCGCCGCCGAGCTGATCGACAGCGGCGTCAACGGCGTGACCGTGCCCGCCGGCGATGCCGAGGCGTTTCGCGAAGCCGCCGTGGCGTTGTGCCAGCAGCCGGCCCGCTATGCGCAGCTCGGCCGCGCCGCCCAACTGCGCAGCCAGGCCTGCCGCTGGTCGGTCATCGCCGATACCTTTCTGACCGTACTCGAGCAAGCCCGGGAGGTGAGCCATGCGACCACGCACCCTTGCGGTATTTGACCGTCTCGACCTGCTGGAGTGGCGGCTATGCCAGCGTTTCGCCAGCCTGAGCCTCTGCTCCCCGTGGCTGACCACCCTGCGCCTGGCCAGTCGCGTGGGCGACTGGCCGGCATGGGTACTGCTGATCGCCGCCCAGCCACTGCTTCAGCCCGAGGCCGGCTGGCACTTTCTGGTGCAGTATGCGGCAACGGGGCTCGTCGCCATCCTCGTCTATCGATTGATCAAGACCCGGCTGTGCCGCGAGCGTCCCTTCATCACCTTCGTCAATGTCATCCAGTGCGGCGAGCCGGCCCGGGACCGCTACAGCTTTCCCAGCGGGCACACCATGCATGCGGTGATGTTCTGCGTGATGACCGCCGCCCATGCCCCGTGGCTGCTGCCCCTGCTGATTCCGCTGGCGGTACTCATCGCACTCTCACGGGTCGGCCTGGGGCTGCATTACATCAGCGACGTCGCCGCCGGCGCCGCGATCGGCTATGGGTTCGCCCTGACCAGTCTCTATCTGGCCGGATGATGCTACCAGGGCAGCGCCTCGCCATTGCTGTGCCAAAATCCGCCGCTGGTCTCGAGCGTCAGTTCCGCGATGCGCGTCGCGATGCCGGCGGCGGCCTCTTCGGGGGGAATCAAGCCACCAAAATTGACCATGCGGGTCTGCACGTAGCCCGGATGGAGCAGAGCGACGGCGATGCCCTTGGGCTTGAGGTCGATGGCCAGCGACTTGCCGAAGGCATTCAGCGCCGCCTTCGAGGCCCGGTAGCCATAGCGCCCTCCCGAGTCGTTGTCGGCAATCGAGCCCATGCGGCTGGTGACGTTGGCCACCTTGCTGCCGGGGCCCAGGTTGTCGAGCAGTGCCTCGGTCACTCGCAGCGGGCCGTAGGCATTGACTTCCATCTGTCGCTGGATGGCAGCGAAGTCGAGCGAGCCCAGCGACTCGTCGTGAAGCAGGCCGGCATTGTTGATCAGCAGCTCCAGTCGTTGCCCGCGCACGGCCTCGGCGAGCCTCGCGACATCCTCGGCGCGGGTCACGTCGACTCCTTCGATCACCTGCTCGGCGATTTCGCCGAGTTCGGGCGACCCGGTGCGACAGACGCCGACCACCAGCCAGCCTTGTGCATGGTAGTGCCGGGCCAGCGCCAGACCGATGCCGCGATTGGCCCCCGTGATCAGCACGCGCGAAGACATGAACTAACTCCTCTGTGGGGTGATAGGTAGTCAGTGTGGCGCCGAGAGCCCGTAGTGCAAGCGCCGATTCGGCACATTTCCTTCAACGTAACGATGAGCATATAATGGTTACCCAATGTAATGCCCGTTCCAGGGCTCTTCACCCACCGATGCCTGCCATCGAACAAGGATGATTTCATGGCCAATCGCGCCTCTACCGTCACTCTCGCCGCCCTGGGCGGCGCTGCCGTCGGCCTGGTTGCCGGCTGGCAGCTGCCCGACCTGGTCCCGACCACGACGCCGATCATCGAAGAAGCGGCTGCCGAAACCGCCGCGTCGCCTGCCCTGACAGTGGGCGAGCGCCAGCGGGGTGAGATCACCTCGACCAGCGAGCTCAATGGCAAGGATGGCAGCCGCTTCCAGCGCTTCACCCTCTCGCTGGAGGAAGGAGCACTGATCGAGATCGAGCTCGACGGCCCGCTGCAGGGCACTCTCTCGCTCTATGACGGCGAGGAGAACCTGCTCGCATCGAGTGCCGATCCGGCCTACTACGATCCTTCCGCAGCCGCCTCGTTGCGTCGCCGTATCGACCAGAGCGGCGACTACATGCTGGTAGTCAGCGGCTACGATAAGCACAGCTATGGTCCTTTCACCGTGACCAGCCGGGAGATGGAGCTCACCACCAGCGATACGCTCGAGATGCCTTCGCATGCCGACGGCTGGCTGCAGGGTGACGGCGATACCTTCGACGTGACGATCGATGAGAGCGGCCTGTACCAGATCGAGATGCGCTCCAGTGACGTGGATGCCTACCTGGTGCTGGAAGGCCCCAATGGCTACCGCCGTGAGGACGACGACAGCGCCGGCAACCTTGACGCACGCATCGCCGACTTCCTCGAGCCGGGCGATTACCGCCTGACCGCGCGCGCCGCCTACGACCACGACGGCGGACTCTACACCCTGGAACTCGCGCCGCATGCCCAGGCCGATGGCGCAGCACTGCGCAACAGCGGCGAACTGACGTTCGACGAGCCGCTGCAGGGTTGGTTCAGCGGCGAGGCCCTGAGCTACGAGTTCACCCTCGAGTCACCGGCAGCGGTGACCATCGACATGCTTTCGTCCGACTTCGATGCCTACCTCGAACTGCAGGGCGACAATGTCTTCGTCAGTGACGACGATGGCGGCGATGAGCTCAACGCCCGCCTCTACTCTCCCCTCGAGGCCGGCAGCTACCGACTGACCGCTCGCAGCCATGCGGGTAACGGCAGCGGGCTGTTCGAGCTGCGCGCCAGCAGTATTCCGCTGGACGAGCTGCCCAGCAACGGACAGCTGGAGGTCGACAGCCCGGTACGCGCGCGACTCGATCCGGGTGCTCGCGACTACTATGAGGTCGTGGTCGAGGAAGCCGGCCGCTATCGCCTCGATCTGCTCTCGGACGAATTCGATGCCTACCTCGAGCTCGACGGTAATGGGCAGTATCTGCGCGACGATGACGGTGCCGGTGGGCTGAATTCACGTATCAGCAGTCATCTGGAGCCGGGCAGCTACCGTGCCACCGCCCGCGCCTACGGCAGTAGCGAGAGCGGCAACTATACCCTTCAGCTGTATCGCGAGTGAGGTGAGCCAGTCTCGCTGGCCGGCCACTAGCCATGGGCATGCTGGCGGCGCTCGACGAACAGGCTATTGCCGGCCTGTCGCTTGGCCTGCTGCTTGAGCTCGGAGAGTTCCGCGGCGATGGTGAGGGGATCGTGGCCACGCCCGTCCCCCACCGGGCGAGCCGCCAGCGATAGACTGACAAAGGGGTAGTGGGTGAGCCGTCCCTGGCGGCTCTTGACCCACACGCCCCCTCCCCGCCGATCTTCGGCATCATAGAAACCGGGCGCCATGTCACCGAACGCCTCGAGTATCGCGTGGCAACGGCGCTCCCAGCGCTCCCCGGCGAGCAGCAGCATGAAATCGTCGCCGCCGACATGTCCCAGGAAATCGTTCTGGCCGGCCTGCTGATCGAGCAACTGTGCCAGTGCCGTGATCACCCGATCGCCGCGCGCATAGCCGTAGGCGTCGTTGTAGGCCTTGAAGTTGTCCAGGTCGCAGTAGACCGCGGTAAAGGCCACCCCGGCTTCCAGCCACTCGCTTAACGTCTCGTTGATCAACAGATTGCCCGGCAGCCCGGTCAAGGGATTGGCATGCCGTGCCTGACGCACCTGAATGGCGGTGATCTCGCGCAGCAGGTCGACGATGTTGCCCATGCCGAGGTAGTCCCCCTGGGCATCGACGATCACGAAGTCCTCCTGTGGCATATCGCGACTGTCGGTGAGTTGCTGGCTGAGCGCGCTCAGCGGTGTCTCGTCCAGGGCGATCGGTACCCGCGGGTCGATCAGTTCCCTCACCTGGCGTTTGGCGAACAGGGCATGGCTATAGGGGTTGGTGAACAGGGTCAGGAACGCATTGCGCCGGATCACACCCAACGGACGCCCCGCCTCGACCACCGCCACGCAGCGCAGCTCGGGATCGGCACGAAAGTGGTCCGCCAGGTCAAGCACCGCCCACTGTGGCGTGATGGGCATCAGGGGCTTGAGGATGACACGGGCACTACGCACCTTTTCCTGGCGCAATGGGGCACCGATGCGAAGGAACGTCTCGATCTCGCGCGGCGGGTTGAGGCTGGGGCGCGCAAAGTAGTAACCCTGCAGCAGCGAAAGGCTTCGGTCGAGTTCCCACAGGCAGCGGTACTCCTCGATGGTCTCGACACCTTCGGCGATCAGCTGGCACCCCAGGCTGCGCGCCACATCGAGAATCGAGCGCAGAAATTCCCGCTTGCCCGGTTCGCGGTCGATGCCGGCGATGAAATGACGGTCGAGCTTGACGAAGTCCGGGCGCAGCTCGGCCCAGTGCCGCAGACTGGAATGACCGGCCCCCAGATCGTCCAGCGCCACCTGAAAGCCCATGTCCCGGTAATGCGCCACCGCCTGCCGCATCAGCGCATAGTCCTGGATCGGCACGTGCTCGGTCAGCTCGATCACTACCCGGTTGGGGGCCAGGCCCTGTTCATGCAGGTAGCCAAGAGTCAGCCCCTCGCGAAAGTCGCGATCGACGATGGTGGACGGCATGACGTTGAGAAACAGCCGCCCCGGCAGACCGAGCCTAGCGAAGGCGGCAATCGCCAGACGCCGACACATCAGGTCGAGATCGACCAACAGTCCCGTGCGCATCGCCACATCGAACAGCGTCAGCGGGGATTGCAGCCACGTGCCCTCCGGCCCGCGAATCAGTGCTTCGTAGCCATGCACCCGCTGCCGGCCCACATCGACGATGGGCTGAAAGCAAGGTGTGAGCCGTTCACCTTCGGTGATTGCCCTGAGCTCCTGTGCCTCTCGGCAGGCCATGGCACGCCCCCTCGGTTCCCATGGAAAGGGCAACGATGCGACATATTCGTGACAGAGTCGTGACATAGCCGACACACTCGTCTCACTGGCATGCACTCGATGCGTGGTCGACGACTGGCCGGTCGCTTGTCCCGCCTGCATGGATCGTTCTCTCCCCGGGGACTACCCTGAACCAGGCAAACGAGGAACCCGCCCATCAGGAGGAAGCCGATGCCAGGGCAAAAGGATCATGCCAACCTGTTCGACGATGCCCGCTCACGCCTGGAGGAGGTCTTCGAGGCCATCCACGTCCACGGCGATGCCAGAGAGCGCCTCAAGCAACCCAACCTGGCGATGCAGGTCAGCGTACCCGTCCGCATGGATGACGGCAGCCTCAGGGTCTTCCCTGGCTGGCGCGTGCAATACAACAACACGCTGGGGCCGGCCAAGGGCGGCATTCGCTTTCACCCCGACGTCAGCCAGGAAGAGGTGACCACGCTCAGCTTCTGGATGGCGGTGAAGTGCGCCGTGGTCGACCTCCCCTACGGCGGCGGAAAGGGCGGCGTCAAGGTCGATCCCAAGCGGCTATCGAAGCTGGAGCTGGAGCGTCTGTCGCGCGGTTATGTCCGCGCCATCGCCGACATCATGGGGCCCGACCGTGACATTCCCGCCCCGGACGTGAACACCAACCCCATGGTCATGGGCTGGATGGCCGATGAATTCGATCACCTGGCCCGCGGCAAGGTGCCCGCCGCCATCACCGGCAAGCCGCCGGCACTGGGCGGTTCATTGGGCCGCGTGGCGGCCACGGGGCGTGGCGCGCTGCATGTGCTCGACCTGTGGGCCTCCCGCGAGGGCCGCAAGCCCGAAGAGACCACCCTGGCCATCCAGGGCTTCGGCAATGCCGCCTATCACTTTGCCCGCCTGGCGCATGAGCGCGGCTATCGCATCGTCGCGGTATCCGACTCCCAGGGCGCCATCTACAGCCGCGATGGCCTTGCCCCCGATCCCATCATGGAGCAGAAGACCCAGCATCAGCGCCTGCACGAGATGGTCTACTGCGACGACTCGGTCTGCATCGCGGAAAACGTGGAGAAGCTCGAGCGTGACGAGCTGTTGAGCCTGGAGGTCGATATCCTGGTGCTGGCGGCACTCGAGAATCAGGTCCATGAACACAATGTCGATCAGGTGCAAGCCGGTGCCGTGCTCGAGATTGCCAACGGACCGGTCACCAGCTACGCCGACGAGCAGCTCGAGGCGCGCCGCGTGCCCGTGCTCCCCGACGTGCTGGCCAATACCGGGGGCGTGATCGTCAGCTACTACGAGTGGGTGCAGAACCGCAGCGGGGAGCGCTGGGCCGAAGAGGAAGTCAATGCGCGCCTGGCCGAACGCCTGGAGTACCAGAGCCGGCTCGTGCTCGAACGTGCCGAGCGGGAGGAGATTTCCTACCGCAAGGCCGCCTATCGCCAGGGCATCGAGCGCATTGCCGACGCGATCCAACTGCGCGGCAACTGTCAGGACAGCGAGTGAGCGACCGTGGCGGCGCGCAGGTGACAAGAGCCAAGGAGGGGGCGACAATGGCGCCCCTGACAAGCAATCGACGGGTCGCCATGACGCAGCACCTGACCATCCTTCATCGGGATGAACATCTGGTGGCGGTACACAAGCCGGCAGGACTCCTCGTGCACCGCTCCAAGCTGGCCGGTGGCGCGAGCGAGTTCCTGCTGCAGCGGTTGCGCGATCAGTTGGGCCAGCGCGTGTATCCGGCTCACCGTCTCGACCGTCCCACCTCGGGCGTGATGGTCTTCGCCCTGGAGCCGTCCACCGCGACCAGGCTGGGTGACGCCTTCGCCGAGCGCCGGGTCGCCAAGCGCTACCTGGCCGTGGTGCGCGGTATCGGCCCGGAGCGCGAGCGGCTCGACTATGCCCTGCGCGAGGAGGACGGCAGCCGTCCCAAGGCGGAGATGCCCGCGCAGGAAGCCATCACCGAGATCCGCCGGCTCGACAGCGTCGAACTGCCGATCCAGGTGGATCGCTACCCCACCAGCCGCTATTCGCTGATGGAAGTCCTGCCCATGACCGGTCGACGCCACCAGATTCGCCGCCACCTCTCGCGGCGTGGCTACCCCATCATCGGCGACGCCAAGCACGGCAAGGGCAACCATAACCGCTTCTTCGCCGAACATCTGGGCTGCCCACGGCTGCTGCTGGCTGCCGTCGGCATGGACTTCGAGCATCCCGTCAGCGGGCATCGGCTGGCACTGAGCTGCGCCCTGGACACCCCGATGACGGCGCTGTTCCAGCATCTCGGCTGGGCTGGCCATCTGCCGGTCGATAGCGCCCGATACCTCGACGCCCCACGGCCTGTCGCCACCTGACACCCTGAGCCGGAGTTCGATACGCCTCATGACCGCCCCACCCAGTCCGCACGATGTCGCGCCGCCAGCCCAGGATGACTATGACTTTCGCTTCGGCGGCATCCGGCGCCTCTACGGCGCTCGCGCACTCGAGCGCTTCCGCACCGCCCATGTGGTGGTGGTCGGCGTCGGGGGCGTCGGCAGCTGGGCGGTGGAGGCCTTGGCGCGTTCGGGCATCGGTCGGCTCACCCTGATCGACCTCGACGACGTCTGCGTCTCCAACGTCAATCGCCAGTTGCCGGCTCTCGACGGCACCATCGGCCGGCCCAAGGTGGACGTGCTGGCCGAACGCTGCCGGGCGATCCAGCCCGGCATCGAGCTCGTCGCCGATACCGCCTTCGTCACGCCGACCAACCTGGCGCAGCGTATTCCCGAAGACGCCGACTACGTGGTCGACGCCATCGACAGCGTGGTCGCCAAGGCGGCACTGATAAACTGGTGCCGGCGGCGCAAGCTGCCCATCGTCGTCGCCGGTGCCGCCGGCGGCCAGACCGACCCCACGCGCATCAAGGTGGCCGACCTCGCGCGTACCGAGCACGACCCGCTGCTGGCCAAGGTGCGGGCTCGTCTGCGCCGGGACTACGGCTTCTCGCGCAATCCCAAGCGTCGCTTCTCCGTGGAGTGCGTCTATTCTGACGAACAACTGGTCTACCCGGGGGCGGATGGCGAGGTCTGCCTGCAAAAGCCCGGCAGCGGCGAATCGACCCGGCTCGACTGCGCTTCCGGCGTGGGCGCCGCCACCTTCGTGACCGGCGGCTTCGGCTTCGTTGCCGCCTCGAGGGTGCTGACACGCCTGGCCAAACGAGCTGCCCGGGACGGCAGCCAATAACGACAGGGAAATCTTGAACTGGAGCCCAACGCGATGACCCACCCCCTCCCCGTTCCCGGCATTTACAGCCATTACAAGGGCAACCGCTACGAGGTGCTCGGTGTCGCTCATCACAGCGAGACCGAGGAGCCACTGGTGGTCTATCGCGCCCTGTACGGCGACTACGGCCTGTGGGTGCGACCGCTGGCCATGTTCACCGAAACCGTCGAAGTGCGCGGCGAGCCGGTGCCGCGCTTCGATCTCGAAAAGGCCTTCTAGCCACGTGGCGGTGACGCCACGCCGACTGACGGAGCGTACAGCAAAACGGCACCGATATGAGTCGGTGCCGTCGTGGTTTCGCTGCGACTAGTTTCTCGTTACTCGTCGCCGGCTTCCTGCATCTGGCGCAGCATGTAGTTCTCAATCCCCACCTTGTCGATCAGGCCGAGCTCGGTCTCGATATGATCGATATGTTCTTCTTCGTCGGCCAGGATGTCGCGGAGCAAGTCGCGGGAGACGTAGTCCTTGACCTTCTCGCAGTAGGCGATGGCCTCGATGTAGTCCTTGCGACCGTCGTGCTCGATCTTGAGATCGCTCTCGAGCATTTCGCGCACGTTCTCGCCGATGTGCAGCTTGCCCAGGTCCTGCAGGTTGGGCACGCCTTCGAGGAACAGGATGCGCTCGATCAACTTGTCGGCATGATTCATCTCGTCGATGGATTCGTCGTACTCCCACTTGGCCAACGCCTTGAGGCCCCAGTCCTTGTACATCTTGGCATGCAGAAAGTACTGGTTGATCGCCACCAGCTCATTACCGAGGGCTTTGTTGAGGTATTCGATGACCTTGGCATCGCCTTTCATTGCCGTATCTCCCTTCTCTCGTCTCGGCCTTGGGCCTGTCTTGTCAGTGCTAACGCTCAACGAACCATCATAGGCAGTATCGGCCCAAACACGCAAAAAATCCAACCGGGACAATCGGTTGGATTAATGGCAACAAGAATGAGAGCGATTGACAATGGCACACCGCTGAGGGCGCGTCTGCTACACGGCGTAGGCGAGATCGTTGGCCGATGCCATCATTTCGGACTTGATCGCTTCGCGAGCGATGGTCTTGCCGACACAGGCGCACTTGCCGCACTGGGTGCCGCAGCCGGTCTGCTGCTGAACTTCCCGCCAGCTACGCGCACCGCCTTCGACGCTTTCACGAATCTTGCGGTCTGATACGCCCTTGCAAAGACACACGTACATCGCCATCCACCTCGCTATGCTTACGATAGTTAATGTAAATGATTCGCATAGCTCGTCGCAAGGGGGAATCGACTCTTTTTTGATCTCGCTCAGGCTGGGCAGCTAACGGCGGCTCGCCTTGGGCAGGACCACTACCCGTGTATCCGAGGCAATGTCGGGCCAGCTGCGGCGCTCGGTATCGAACAAGACCCACAGATAACCGAGCCCGAAGGCGGCCAGCGAGAGCCAGGCCACCAGGTAACGCACCAGGCTCTGGCGCAGGGTAATCGCATGACCGCTGCGGGTCTGCACGCGCAGGCGCCAGGCCTGCATGCCCAGCGTCATGCCGCCCCGCATCCAGGAGAAGGCAAAGAACAGGAAGGCCCCCGTCACCAGCAACAGCTGCAGCGAGAAACGCTGCATGACGCCCGCACCGACCTCCTCGGCCCCGAGACCCAGCACCTGGCGTACGAAGGTCACGTGCAGCACGGTAATCAGGATCCAGATCGCCAGAACCAGCAGGCCATCATAGAGCATGGCGCCCAGGCGCCGCCCCAGGCCGGCCGGCCACACATCGTCGAGTTGGTCGAATCGTCGTTGCATCATCGTCTCACGTTTCGGTCACGCGCCAGCAGCGTCGCTAGCCCGAGCGCCGCAGCAGATAAAGCCCAAGGAGAGCACAGAGCACGGTGGGCGCCAGCACCGCCCAGACCGGCGAGAAACCGAACACGGTGGAAGCCGGCGCCAGCAGGTCCTGCAGGTACTTGAACGACAGCCCCACCACCACGCCATAGAACACCCGCGTGCCGGCGGCCACGGTACGCAACGGGCCGAACACGAACGACGCAGCGACCAGCACCAGCGACGCTATGGTCAGCGGCAGCAGCAACTTCTGCCAGAAGTACAGTAGCGGCTGGGTGGCCAGCTGCCCCTGGGAAAGCAGGTAGCGAGAGTAGGCCCACAACTCGCTGGGTGCCTGGCTATTGACGTCACGCAGCAGGCGATTGAGCTGATCGGGCGTCAGGGTCGTCTGCCACTCCAGCCGTGCATGCGACTCGGCCTCGGTACTGTCATCGCCGAAGCGTGTGATCCTCACATCCTCGAGCACCCAGCGCTCCCCCTGCCAGGACGCTCGTGCCGCTTGCACGGCTTCGTGCAATTTCCTGCCCTCGAAGACGTAGCGGGTCAGGTCGAGCACCGTGTCGTCGGCGCGGATGGCGCCGAAGCGGTAGACGCTGTCGCCCTCCCGCTGCCAGCCGCCGCTCTGGGTCAGCAAGGCGCCCTCCCCCTGCATCTGCTCCAGCCGCCAGGCGCTGGCGTACTGCTCGGTGCGTGGGCTGACGAATTCGGCAATCAGCAGCAGGATGGCCACCACCAGGACGATCGGCTTCATCACGCCCCACAGGATACGTGCCAAGGAGCGCCCCGCGGCTCGCATCACCGTCAGCTCATTGTTCGAGGCCATGCTGCCCAGGCCGATCAACGCACCGATCAGCACGCCTACCGGGGCATACTGGTAGAAGCGCCAGGGCAGGCGCATCAGCAGGTAGAGCAGCACCTGGAAAGCGCCGTAGTTCCCCTCGACGTCGTCCAGATCGTTGATGTAGGTGATCACCAGGTCGAGGCCGAGCAATACCACCTGAACGACGATTATCGCACCCAGCACGTTGCGGGCGATGTAGCGGTCGAGACGATCCGTCAGCATCAGCGCATCCCCCTGCGCTGATTGTGCATCAGCAGGCCCAGTCCGAGCGCGAGGAAGACGCCATGGATCGGCCACATGCCGACCGTGGCCGGCAACGATCCGCGCCCGATGGCATCCAGTGCCGCCAGCAGCAGACTCAAGTAGCAGATGTGCAGAAAGATCGCCGGCAGCAGCTTGGCGAAGCGTCCCTGGCGCGGATTGACCCGTGAAAGCGGCATCGCCATCAGTGTGAGGATGAATACCATCAGCGGCAGCGAGAGCCGCCACTGCAGCTGCGCGCGGGCCTGTCCTGATCCGTCGCCGAACAGCTCGGTCGTGGTCGCATACTCGGCCACGTCCAGGTCGCGCTGCTCACTGCCGAGGGAAAGCCTCACGGCATAGGTCTCGAACTTCAGCCGCTCGGCTTCGAAACGCCCGGGCTCGACGCTGTAGCGCTCACCGTCGGCCAGCACCAGGAAGCGGCTCCCGGTCTCGGGATCGACGGTCTGGTAGCCGCTGCCGGCCCGGGTAACGGCGGTCTCGGGGGTACCGTCACGGCGCCGCTGACGCTCGCTGATGAAGACCTCCTGCATTTGCTGCCCATCGTCACTGAAGGCTTCGGTATAGGCCGTTCGGCCGCCACCGAAATCCTGGAAACGCCCCGGGGCCAGTGCAGTGAAGTCAAGCCGGCTGCGCTGTTCCTCCAGGGTTGTCTCGGTCTTTAGCGCCCCGGCCGGGGTCAGCCACAGACTGCACAGCCCCACCAGCACCGCCACCAGCGTCGCCGGTACCAGACTGACCTGCAGCAGCCGCACCGGGCTGATGCCGCAGGCCACCAGCACGGTGATCTCGCTGTTCAAATAGAGCTGACCGTAGGCCAGCAAAATGCCGAGGAAGAAGGCCAACGGCAGAATCAGCTCGAGAAAGCCAGGCAGGTGGTAGAGCATCAGATTGCCGAGGATCGAGGCGGGAATGTCCCCTTCCGCGGCGTCGGTGAAATAGCGAATGAACCGGCTGCCCATGATGACCAGCAGCAGCACGCCGGCGACGGCGGCCATGGTGAGCAGAATTTCGCGGGTCAAGTACCGAAAAATGATCATGCAGCGGTCTTCCATGCAATGGCGCCATGCCTTGAGTACACTTGGGTGATTCGGCAGTGGCCTGGAGCCGTGCCGGCATTATCCAGAATCCCCCATCGCTTGTCTTGTGGAGTCACCATGGAATTCCCAGTTCAGACGGCCAATCCCGCCAAGGCCGAAGCGGCCTGCCTCGTGGTCCCGGTTTTCAAGAATGGCGACCTGCTGCCTGCTGCCGCCAAGCTCGACGATGCCAGCGAGCGGTTGATCGGTCAGCTGATCGAGCGCGGCGACTTCGATGCCAAGCTGGGCAACGTGCAGTTGATTCCCTTCGCCCCGGGACTCTCTGCCGACCGCCTGATGCTGGTGGGACTGGGCGAGCGCGAGACGTGTCAGGAGCGTGCCTTCCTCAAGGCGCTGGACGCCGCCTTCACCGCGGTGGCAGGCCTGCCCGCCGAGGACGTCGCCGTGGCCTTCACCGACGTGCCGCTAGCCGAGCGCAGCACCGCCTGGAAGGCCCGCATGACCGCCGAGGCTGCCCAGCGCGCCGTCTACCGCTTCGACGAATTCAAGTCGGAAAAGGCCCCACGACCACGCCTGGAGACGGTCACCCTGCTGCTCAGCGACGCCGACGCCGCCGACGAAGCGCGTGAGGGCGCGCGTATCGGCGATGCAATCGGCCAAGGCGTGGCGTATACCCGCACCCTGGGCAACCTGCCGGGCAACGTCTGCACCCCGAGCTACCTGGCCGAGCAGGCCGAACAGCTGGGCCGCGAGTCGGGTGGAGCCCTCGAGGTCGAGATCCTCGACGAGGCAGCACTGGAGGAGCTCGGCGCCCACAGCCTGCTCTCGGTGGGCCGCGGCAGTGAGCAGCCTTCACGCTTGATCGTCATGAAATACCTGGGCGCCGAAAAGACCGACGAGGCCCCGCACGTACTGGTGGGCAAGGGTATCACCTTCGACACCGGCGGCATCTCGCTCAAGCCCGGCGAAGCCATGGACGAGATGAAGTTCGACATGTGCGGGGCGGCCAGCGTATTCGGCACCGCCAAGGCCGTGCTCGGCATCCGCCCCAAGCTCAACCTGGTATTCATCGTCGCCGCCGCCGAGAACATGCCCGACGGCCGCGCCACCAAGCCCGGCGACATCATCAAGACGCTCAAGGGGCTCACTGTCGAGGTGCTCAACACCGACGCCGAGGGTCGCCTGGTGCTGTGCGACGCGCTGACCTACGCCGAGCGCTTCGAGCCCGCCAGCGTGGTCGACATCGCCACCCTCACCGGAGCGGCTATCATCGCCCTGGGCCACCACGCCAGCGGCCTGCTCTCCAACGACGACGACCTGGCGCTGGACCTGCTCGATGCCGGTGAAGCGGCCTGGGATCGCGCCTGGCACCTGCCGCTGTGGGACGAGTACAAGGAGCAGCTCGACTCCAACTTCGCCGACATGGCCAACATCGGCGGCCGCCCGGCCGGCACCATCACCGCCGCCTGCTTCCTCTCGCGCTTCGCCGACAAGTTCCCCTGGGCACACCTGGACATCGCCGGAACCGCCTGGACCTCGGGCAAGCAGAAAGGCGCCAGCGGCCGCCCGGTGGGGCTGTTGACCCAGTACCTGCTCGACCGCGAGGAGGAAGTGCGCCAGGTCGAGAACGACGGCTGACACCACCAAGGTTGCCATCCTCGTCGGCAACCGTTACATCTGACGCATTGCGCGCCCCGGGTCGGCCGGCCCGGAGCGTCGAGAAGCCCAAGAAAACGCCGGAATCCCGGCATAGCGGAGACCCTTTTGCCGTGCCCAACGCAACCTTCGAGATACTGCCCAGCGCCATGCCCACGGCAGCCAACATTCGCGACGACATCCTTGCCAACCCCGGGTTCGGCCGCTACTTCAGCGACCACATGGCCCACGTGCGCTGGACGGCCGAAGCCGGCTGGCACGGCCACGAGGTGCGCCCCTACGGCCCGCTGACCCTCGACCCGGCGGCGGCCGTGCTGCACTACGGCCAGGAGATCTTCGAGGGCATCAAGGCCTACCGTCACGCCGACGGCTCGGTGTGGTCGTTCCGTCCCGAGAAGAACGCCGAGCGCTTCCGCCGCAGCGCCCGCCGTCTGGCGCTACCCGAGCTCAGCGACGATGACTTCATCGGTTCGCTCAAGGCGCTGCTCGCCCAGGATCAAGCCTGGGTGCCGACGCCCCGCAACGAGGCCGATGAGTCGAGCCTCTATCTGCGCCCGTTCATGATTGCCAGCGAGAAGTTCCTCGGCGTGCGTCCGGCCCACGAGGTCGACTACTACGTGATCGCTTCCCCCGCCGGTGCCTACTTCAAGGGCGGCATCGCCCCGGTGTCGATCTGGCTCTCCTCGCACTACAAGCGCGCCGCCCCCGGCGGCACCGGCTTCGCCAAGTGCGGCGGCAACTACGCCGCCTCGCTGGCGGCCCAGAAGGAAGCCGAAAAGCACGGCTGCAGCCAGGTTGCCTTCCTCGACGCCGCCGAGAACAAGTGGATCGAGGAACTGGGCGGCATGAACCTGTTCTTCGTCTACAAGGACGGTCGCCTGGTCACCCCGCGCCTGACCGACACCATCCTCGAGGGCGTGACCCGCGACTCGGTGCTCACCCTCGGCCGCGACGAAGGCTTCACCCCGGAGGAGCGCGCCATCAGCATCGACGAGTGGCGCGACGGCGTGGCTTCCGGCGATATCGCCGAGGTCTTCGCCTGCGGCACCGCCGCAGTGATCACCCCGGTGGGCCAGCTAGTCACCGAGGACGGCACAATCCAGATGCCCGATGCCGGCAACGAGATCGCCAAGCGCCTACGCGCCAAGCTGCTCGACCTGCAGTATGGCCGTGCGGAAGATACACATGGCTGGCTGACCAAGCTGGTCTGAAGAAACGTAGAGTCCCGCTACACCAAGAGCCGGCCAACGCCTCGCGAGGCGGCCGGGAGCAGACCGAAGAGGAGGTCTTTTGCCAGGGATGGCAAAAGTAGCGCCCAGGGATGGGTTCACAGCGCCTCCTCGTAGGTCTGCTTGCGGCAGAGCCTCGCCACTGCATCGGCAGAATCGGCCCCAACCGTTAAGGCCGCCATGACGCAAGTTGACTTCTATATCCTCCCAGACACCACGCTGGAAGCGCGGCTCGACTTCGCTTGTCGGCTGGCCGAGACCATCGCCGGCAAGGGCTACCGGCTGCACCTGCACACCGAGGACGAGGCCATGGCCAGCGACCTCGACGAGCGGCTGTGGACCTTCCGCCCCGAGGCCTACCTGCCCCACGCCCTGCTCGGCAGCGAGATGGCCGAGAGCGTGGCGGTGACCATCGGCTGGGAACAGCCACCCGAGCCGAGCGCCGCAGCGCCCATGGCACTGCTCAATCTCGACCCAGGCATCCCCGAGTGGTTCTCGCGCTTCGAGCGGGTCGCCGAGATCATCAACCAGCACCAGCAGGTGCTCGTCGCCAAGCGCGAGTGCTGGCAGACCTACAAGCAGCGCGGCTATCCCGTCAAGGCCCATCAGCTCAAGGGGTGAGTCCCGTCCCAGGGTTACGGGAGGCTGCCTATACCGGGGCTGATCCGGCGGCAGGGACTGCGAGGAGGCGCTGTGAACCCATCCCTGGGCGCTACTTTTGCCATCCCTGGCAAAAGACCTCCTCTTCGCCCTGCCCCCGGCGCCCCTCAGAGGCTGTACCGATCCGTCCGTTCACGTCTGGCTGACGCCAAGCACCCCATCGCGCTATAATCGAGCCCATTTTTCGCACGCTTTCGATGACTTCCCGCCGCCCGGCCCCACGTCCCGGCGGCGATCATTTCTGGACCCGGAACGCCCCATGGACAAGACCTACCAACCCGAGCAGATCGAATCCCGCTGGTACGAGCGCTGGGAGGCCGACGGCCGCTTCGCCCCCTCGGGCGAGGGCGAACCCTACTCGATCATGATCCCGCCGCCCAACGTCACCGGCAGCCTGCACATGGGCCACGCGTTCCAGGACACCATCATGGACACGCTGATCCGCTGGAAGCGCATGCAGGGCAACAACACCCTGTGGCAGGTGGGCACCGACCACGCCGGTATCGCCACACAGATGCTGGTCGAGCGCAAGGTCGCTGCCGAAGAGGGCAAGAGCCGCCACGACCTGGGCCGCGAGGCGTTCATCGACAAGGTATGGGAGTGGAAGCACGAGTCCGGCGGCCACATCACCCGCCAGCTGCGCCGCATGGGCGCCAGCGTCGACTGGTCGCGCGAACGCTTCACCATGGACGACGGCTTCTACAAGGCGGTGCAGGAAGTCTTCGTGCGCCTCTATGAAGAGGACCTGATCTATCGCGGCAAGCGCCTGGTCAACTGGGACCCCACCCTGCACACCGCCATCTCCGACCTCGAAGTCGAGAACCGCGATCAGCAGGGCCAGTTCTGGCACTTCCGCTACCCGCTGGCCGACGGCGTCAAGACCGATGCCGGCCTCGACTATCTGGTCGTCGCCACCACCCGCCCCGAAACCCTGCTCGGCGACACCGGCGTGGCGGTCAATCCCGAGGACCCGCGCTACGCCTCGCTGATCGGCAAGTTCGTCGAACTGCCGCTGGTCGGCCGGCGCATCCCCATCGTCGCCGATGAACACGCCGACATGGAAAAGGGCTCCGGGTGCGTGAAGATCACCCCGGCCCACGACTTCAACGACTACGAGGTGGGCCGCCGCCACGGCCTGCCGCTGATCAACGTCTTCACTCAGGACGCGGCGATCCTGCCCCAGGCCGAGGCCTTCGACATCCAGGGCCGCCCGCTGCCCGAGATCGACTTGAGCCTGCCCGCGGCCTACGCCGGCCTCGACCGCTTCGAGGCGCGCAAGCAGATCGTCGCCGACATGGAAGCCGCCGGCCTACTCGAGCAGGTCGAGACGGTCAACAACAACCTGCCCTACGGCGATCGCTCCGGCGACGTCATCGAACCGCTGCTGACGGACCAGTGGTTCGTCGCCGTGGAGAGCCTGGCGGAGCCCGCCATCGCCGCGGTGGAGAATGGTGACATCCAGTTCGTGCCCAAGAACTACGAGAATATGTACTTCTCGTGGATGCGCGACCTGCAGGACTGGTGCATCTCGCGCCAACTGTGGTGGGGGCACCGCATTCCCGCCTGGTACGACAGCGAAGGCAACGTCTACGTGGCCCGCACCGAGGCCGAGGCGCGCGAGAAGCACGGCCTTTCTGCCGACCTCGCCCTGACCCAGGACGAAGACGTACTCGACACCTGGTTCAGCTCGGGCCTGTGGACCTTCGGTACCCTGGGCTGGCCGGAGCGGACCCCCGAACTGGCGACCTTCCACCCTTCCAGCGTGCTGGTCACCGGCTTCGACATCATCTTCTTCTGGGTTGCGCGGATGATCATGCTGACGCTGAAGTTCATGGACGAGGTGCCGTTCAAGACCGTATACGTCCACGGCCTGGTGCGCGACGGCCAGGGCCAGAAGATGTCCAAGTCGAAAGGCAACGTGCTCGACCCCATCGACCTGATCGACGGCATCCAGCTCGATACGTTGCTGGAGAAGCGCACCGGCAACATGATGCAGCCGCAGAAGGCCAAGGCCATCGCCAAGGCCACCCGCGACGAATTCCCCGAGGGCATCGAGCCCCACGGCACCGACGCGCTGCGCTTCACCTTCCTGTCCCAGGCCACCACCGGACGCGACATCAAGTTCGACATGGGCCGCCTCGACGGCTACCGCAACTTCTGCAACAAGCTGTGGAACGCCTCGCGCTACGTGCTGATGAACGCCGAGGGCCAGGATTGCGGGGCGCAAGGTGGCGAGGTCGAGCTGTCGCTGGCCGACCGCTGGATCGTCTCGCGCCTGCAGCAGACCGAGGCCCAGGTGACCAAGGCGATGGAGGAATTCCGCTTCGACCACGCCTCCCAGGCGCTCTACGAATTCGTCTGGAACGAGTACTGCGACTGGTACCTGGAGCTCTCCAAGCCGGTGCTGTGGGACGAGGGCGCCAGCGAGGCGGCCAAGCGCGGCACCCGCCGCACCCTGGTGCGCGTGCTGGAGGCGATCCTGCGCCTGGCCCACCCGATGATGCCGTTCATCTCCGAGGAGATCTGGCAGCGCGTGGCACCGTTGGCGGGCAAGGCCACGGGCGACGGCAGCGAATCGATCATGGCGCAGCCCTGGCCGCAGCCGGAGAACGACAAGCTCGACGAAGCTGCCACCCGCGACATCGAGTGGCTCAAGGGCGTGATCGTGGCGGTGCGCAACGTGCGCGCCGAGATGAACATTGCCCCGGGCAAGCCGCTCGACGTGCTGCTGACCAAGGGCAGCACCGCCGACCGCGAACGCCTCGAGGCCAACCGCCCGTTCCTGGCCAAGCTGGCCAAGCTGGCCAGCGCCACCTGGCTCGACGATCCGGCCCAGGCGCCGCTCTCGGCCACCCAACTGGTCGGCGACATGGAGGTGCTGGTGCCCATGGCCGACCTGATCGACAAGGACGCCGAACTCGCCCGCCTGGCCAAGGAGATCGACAAGCAGGACAAGCTGATCGGCGGCATCGAGAAGAAGCTTGCCAACGAGAGCTTCATCGCCAAGGCGCCTGAAGCGGTAGTCGACAAGGAGCGCGGCAAGCTCAAGGAGTACCAGGCAGCGCGCGCCGTGCTGCTCGAGCAGCGCGACAAGATCGCCGCGCTGTGACTTATCCAGCGGCCCGAAACCGCCGCTCTCTGATAGGCGGCCCGACACCGCCTCCAGGAGACGACACGAATGCCTCGGGATGAGAGCACCATGGCCGGCCATCGCCAAGGCTTGACCCTCGAGGCGATCCGCCCGTTGTTTCCACTGCTCGAGCGCAACAGCGCCGGGGCGATCCTGGTCGACGAGGCGAGCCGCCTGATCTGGATCAACGCCTGTTACTGCCGACTGCTGGGCATCGACGATCCGGCCGACGTGATCGGCCGCCCCGTGGGCGAAGTGATCCCGCACACCCGCATGCCCGAGGTGGTACGCAGCGGGCGGCCCATCCTGCTCGATATCATGGAGTACCAGGCGCGACAACTGGTCGTCACCCGGCTGCCGCTGCACGACCCGGCCAGCGGCCGGGTCAACGGCGCGGTAGCCTTCATCGTGTTCGACGACCTGGAGCCGCTGACGCCGCTGATCGGCAAGTACCGCCGCCTGCAGCACGACCTGGCAGTGGCACGCCGCGCCCTGGCACGCCGCGGTTCGCGCTACGCCCTGGCCGATTTCGTCGGCGCCAGCCCTGCGGTGCTCGAGGTCAAGCGCCGTGCCCGTCTGGCCGCCGCCCGGGCCACGCCGGTGCTGCTGCTGGGTGAGACCGGCACCGGCAAGGAGGTGCTGGCACAGGCCATCCACGGCGACTCGCCGCGCGGGGCCAGTCCCTTCGTGGCCGTCAACGTCGCCGCGGTGCCGGAGAACCTGCTGGAAGCGGAGTTCTTCGGCGTCGCGCCGGGCGCCTATACCGGCGCCGACAAGCGCACCCGCCAGGGCAAGTTCCAACTCGCCGATGGCGGTACGCTGTTCCTCGACGAGGTCGGCGACATGCCCTTGGCGCTGCAGGCCAAGCTGCTACGCGCCCTGCAGGAGGGCGAAGTGGAGCCGCTGGGTTCCAACGAGATCAAGCGCGTCGACGTGCGCGTGATCGCCGCCACCAGCCGGGATCTCGAGGCCATGGTCGCCGACGGCAGCTTCCGCTCCGATCTCTACTATCGCCTCAACGTACTGCGTATCCAGGTACCGCCGCTGCGCGAGCGCCTTGTCGATCTCGGCATCCTGTGCGAGACGATCCTCGGCCGAATCGCGACGGAGAGTGGAGAACCCCGTGCCGAGATCACCGCCGAGGCCGTGGCACTGCTGCAATGCCATGACTGGCCGGGCAATATCCGCGAACTGCGCAACGTGCTCGAGCAGACCCTGGCACTCAGCGAAGCCTGCAGCGTCATCGACGTGCCGGAACTTCGCCCTACGCTGCCCCTCTCCCCGGCAGCAATGGACCGGCCACTGCCGACCGCCAGCGTACGCCCGCTCGCCGCTGTCGTGGCCGCCGCCGAGCGCAGCGCCCTGCAGGACGCGCTGGCGGCCTGTCGCGGCAACAAGTCCCGTGCGGCCCGTATGCTGGGGATTCCCCGCTCGGTGCTCTACGAAAAATTGGCCAGACTGTCCGACTAACCGGTCAGTTGTCCGAAATTTCGGACACCCTCTCTTAAACCTTGGTCGCAATACCGTCTGGCTATCCGGACACAGCTACCTATCCCCGCTCCTCGCAAAACAATTAACTTATTGAAAAATAAAGATAAAAATAATATGGCACGGCACGTGCAATACAGGCGCCAGTGCATGACGCAAGCGCTGTCCGTTCGATAGCGGGTGCGCCATGTCGCATGCCTAACGACAACGCCACCAAGGCGTTGCGACGACAACAACGCACAAGGAGCTCTCATGCCATCCTCTTCGTCTCTCGCCATCCGCCTTCGCCCACTTACTCTTGGCGTGGCCGCCGCTGCCCTGCTGGCCGGTGCCGCTGGAACCGCTCAGGCCCAGGAGCAGGTGCGCTGGCAGGTGCCCATCGCCTTTCCCTCGCATCTGGTCGGCCTGAGCACGCCGGTCCGCTTCTTGAGCGAGCAACTGGAGCAGGCCTCCGGCGGCAATATCAACCTGCGCTACTACGAGCCGGGCGAGCTGATCCCGCCGTTCGAGATCCTCGATGCCGTCTCTGAAGGTCGCTACGACGCCGGCTTCACCTGGGTCGGCTACGATCAGGGCAGCATCCCCTCGCTGCCGCTGTTCGCCGGCGCGCCGTTCGGCATGGAGCCACCCGCCTACCTGGCGTGGCACTACTTCGGCGGCGGCAAGGAGCTGCTCGAGGAGATCTATGCCGAGTATGACGTCCAGCCGCTGCTGTGCAGCATGATCGGCCCCGAGGCTGCCGGCTGGTTTGCCGAGCCGCTGGAGAGCCTCGACCAGATCGACGGCCTGCGCATCCGCTTTGCCGGCATCGGCGGCCGCGTGATGGAGCGCCTGGGCGCCTCGGTCACCATGATTCCCGGCGGCGAGCTCTACCAGGCCATGGAGCGCGGCACCATCGACGCCACCGAATTCTCGGCGCCGGCAGTGGACCGTATCCTCGGCATGCAGGAAATCGTGCAGAACTACGTCATGCCCGGCTGGCACCAGACCTTTACCACCGCCCACCTGCTGGTCAACAAGGACAGCTGGGAGGCGCTGGAGCCGCAGACCCAGGCGATGATCGACATGGGCTGCCGTGCCGCCACCCTCTACGGTTACGCCGAAAGCGAGGCCGAGACGCCCAAGGCATTGCGCGACTTCGAGGCGGAAGGCGTGAATGCCCAGGTGCTGTCCGACGAGATCCTCGGCGAGCTGCGTCGGGTGACCAACGAGGTACAGGAGGAGATTGCCGCCGAGGATGAGATGTTCGGTCGCGTGCTCGAAAGCCAGCGCGAGTTCATGAAGCTCCACGGCAACTGGCACGTCAAGGGCCACCTGCCGCGCAGCTACTACGCGCCGGAAAACTTCGAGGATTGAGATGGCCGCCCGGTACCGGGCGGCCCCTCCCTGCCGTCAGTGACAGCGGCCCCCGCCTTTCGGCGGGGCCGCTCCGTGTCCCCCAGCCCCGGAGTCACCCCATGAGCGTCAATGATTCGACGGCCTCTCCTCAGGGGCCGCAGGGCCACTCCGCACCGGAGTTGCCCACCAACCGCCTCAGCTATCGCCTCGACATGGCCATCCTGCTGTTCGGTCGCGCCATCTCCTGGTTGTGGCTAGCCACCATAGCGGTGGTGCTGACCAACGTGGTCAACCGTTTCATCCTCGGCCGCGGCTCGATCGCGGTGGAGGAGCTGTCATGGCACCTGTTCGGCGCCACCATGATCCTCACCCTGGCCTATGCCGTGGTCAGCGACGACCATGTTCGCGTCGACGTGATCCGTGAAAAGTTCACGCTGCGCACCCAGGCCTGGATCGAGCTTGTGGGTATCGTGCTGCTGGCCCTGCCGATCCTCTACCTGATGACGGAAGCGCTGTTCGAGTACGGCTATCGCGCCTTCGAGCGCGGCGAGCACTCCCAGGCACCCAGCGGCCTGCCTCACCGCTTCATCATAAAGACCCTGATTCCCATCGGCCTGGCCTTGGTGGCCGTGGCCCTGTTCTCGCGGGCATTGCGCTGCTCCACGCTGCTGTTCGGCTTCCCTCGGCGCACTCGCCAGATCACACCGCGGCAGTAGCCGACTGCCCCCACCCGCAACACGCCACGTTCATCTAGCGAGATCGATTATGGGACTGGAACAATTTCTCGTGCTGGCGATGTTTGCCAGCTTCATGGGCCTGCTGCTGCTGGGCTTCCCGGTGGCCTGGTCGCTGGCCGGCATCGGCTTCGTCTTCGCCATCGTCGGCCACGTGCTGGTGGAATTTCTCGGCGCCGACCTGTGGTTCTCCTGGGGCGGCACCATCGGCGTGCTGGACCGACGCATCTACGGCATCGTCGCCAACGAACTGATGGTGGCGCTGCCGCTGTTCATCTTCATGGGCATCATGCTAGACCGCTCCGGCATCGCCGAGCGACTGGTCACCTCGCTGGTGCGCGTGTTGGGCGGGCTACGTGGCGGCTACGCCGTCACCGTGGTGATCGTCGGAGTGCTGCTGGCCGCTTCCACCGGCATCGTCGGCGCCTCGGTGGTGCTGCTCGGCATGCTGTCGCTGGGCCCCATGATGCGCGCCCAGTACAACAAGTCGCTGGCGGTGGGCACCGCCTGCTCGGTGGGTACCCTGGGCATCCTGGTGCCGCCCAGCATCATGCTGGTGCTGATGGCAGACCGCATGGGCACCTCTGACGCCTCGGTGGGCCGGCTGTTCATGGCGGCCCTGATTCCCGGCGTTATGCTCGGCGTACTCTACATCGCCTATATCCTGATCGCCGCCTATCTGAACAAGGACCTGGCCCCTGCGCCCAAGGATCGCGAGCCGCTCGACGCGCGGGCCTTCCTGCAGGTCTTCCTCGCCGTACTACCGCCGCTGGGGCTGATACTCGCCGTGCTCGGCTCGATCTTCACCGGCTTCGCCACCACGACTGAAGCCTCGGCGGTGGGCGCGCTGGGCGCCATGCTGCTGGCGCTGGTCAATCGACGTCTCAATCTCACCATCCTGCGCCAGGCGCTCTACCAGACCAGCCGCACCACGGCGTTCATCTTCGCCATCTTCATCGGCGCCACGGTGTTCGCCGCCGTACTCCGAGGGCTGGGTGGCGACGATGTGGTGCGCTTCGCCCTCACCGGCCTGCCCTTCGGCGAGACCGGCATCGTGCTGACCATTCTGGCGGTGGTGTTCCTGCTCGGCTTCTTCCTCGACTGGGTGGAGATCACGCTGATCATCCTGCCCTTGGTGGCACCGGTGATCATGGGCCTGGGCGTGGATCCGCTGTGGTTCGCGATGCTCTTCGCCATCTGCCTGCAGACCTCGTTCCTGACGCCGCCGGTGGGCTTCGCGCTGTTCTATATCAAGGGAGTCTGCCCGCCGGAGATTACTACCCGCGACATCTATCTCGGCGTGGCTCCCTTCGTCGCCATCCAACTGCTCGGCCTGCTGCTGGTGTTCTTCTACGCCCCACTGGCGACCTGGCTGCCCAATGAAATATATGGCGGCAACTGACACCGACAACGGAGACCGGATATGCAACTCATCGACAAGACCGCCCTGATCACCGGAGCGGCCGGTGGCATCGGCCGCGCCATCGCCGAACGCTATGCACGGGAAGGCGCCAGGGTCGCGGTGGCCGATCTCGACCTGACCGCCGCCGAGGCCACCGTGCAGCAGATAGGCGATGCTGGTGGCGAGGCCATGGCACTGGCCATGGACGTCACCGACGAGGCCGCGGTGGAGGCTGGCGTGGCCGCGATGGTCGAGCGCTGGGGCGGGCTGGACATTGCCATCGCCAACGCCGGTATTCAGCACATCGCGCCATTGCACGCCCTGAGCTTCACCGACTGGCGCAAGGTCATGTCAGTGCACCTCGACGGCGCCTTTCTGTTGACCAGCGCCGCATTGCGCCAGATGTACCGGCAAGAGCGTGGCGGCTGCCTGCTCTACATGGGCTCGGTACACAGCAAGCTCGCTTCGCCGCTAAAGGCGCCGTACGTGGCCGCCAAGCATGCCCTGCTGGGCCTGTGCCGCAGCGTGGCCAAGGAGGGAGCGGCACACCGGGTACGCGCCAACGTGATCTGTCCCGGCTTCGTGCGTACGCCGCTGGTGGACAGGCAGATCCCCGAGCAGGCCGAGGCGCTGGGTATCTCCGAGGAAGCGGTAATACGCGACGTGATGCTCAAGGATACCGTCGACGGCGAATTCACCACGCTCGAGGATATCGCCGAAGTGGCACTGCATTTGGCGGCCTTCCCCTCGGCGGCCCTGACGGGCCAATCGGTGGTGGCCAGTCACGGCTGGTACATGCAGTAGTAACAATAGGTTAAGAAACGCTGTTCTGTTACGCTCGTTTACGCTAGAATGGGGCATCGCCATCCACATCGTGCGTGCCCCTCATGTCACACTTCGAACCCTCCTTCGCTCCCGGCCGCATCCTGCTGCTCAATCTTCTCGGCGCCCTGCTGGTGTGGTCCTGGCTTTCGCCCGGCCTGCTGTTCTGGACCGAGCTGGACGATGCCGTATTCTTTACCACCAACGCCTGGCTGAGCGAAGCTCACGACGCTTGGGTGCTGCTCGTGGCAGCGTTCAACACCCGCGTCTTCGACGTTATCAGCCTGCTGGTGCTGCTCGCCCTCTTCGTGTGGGCCATGAACCGCGACTCGCGGCATCCGGATCGCCTGCTGCGCTGGGGCGGCATCGGCGTCACCATGCTGCTGGCGGCCGTGTTCATCGCCCAGGGGGTTCGCCTGGTCATTCCCTATACCCACCCCAGCCCGACCCTGGTCTACGATAACGTCAACTTGGTGACGCTGATGGTCGACTTTCCCACCAAGGACAGTTCCGGTAGCAGCTTCCCCGGCGATCATGGCATCAACCTGTTCCTGTTCGCCGCCTTCATGTGGCGCTTTGCCGGCCTTCGCGTCGCCCTGGTCAGTGCCCTGTTCGCGGTGCTGCTAAGCGCTCCGCGCATTCTCAGCGGCGCTCACTGGTTCAGCGATATTTTCTTCGCCGCCCTGGCGATCAACCTGATCGTTACCCCGTGGATCCTGCTCACCCCGGTAGGTCCGACGCTCGTGCGCACGATCACCGCCGGGCTGCTCACGTTGCGAGGCGCGCTACCCGGCCGCCCGAGTCTCGGCTGACAGCAAGAGCGCGGCATCAGCCGCGCTCTTGCACCTGTGAGGCCCCTTCAGTTGGCCTTGCGCCAGCCGCCCAGCACCCGCTGATCCGGCCCGAAGAACACCAGCCGATCATGGTCGATGAGGAAGCGGTAGGCGCTTTCCAGCATCGCGGTGATGCGCTTGGCCTCCTCGAGCTGCGGGCAACCTCGGCGAGTCGTGGCCAGCTCACTGAATTGAATACGGTTGCCTGCATCGAGGCTCACCCGGCCACTGAGCTGATTGCAGCCGTCGCTGCCTGTCACGCGACCATCGGGTGATACCACAAAATGCGGCGTCTCGGGCATCGAGAGCCGTTCGTCGGTGCCCACCAGCAGCAGGTTCCAGCGCTGCCCCACGACCGGATGATCGCTGGAGACGCCGGGTCCTTCCTGGCGTGCCGGCGCGGAGGGCTGGCTGCCGCACGCAGTCAACATCATGACCGCCAGTGCCAGTAGCAGCACTCGGCCTGAGAGAATCTTCTTCATTGATAGTTGCGTTCCTTGTTGCACTACGCCGATCTTGGGAAGCGCTGACAAATCGACGCGCGAAATGAAGCACACCGCGCAACGCAGCGATTCGCTCGCGCAGGCATCTGTGCGGCGTTTCCCTTACCAGGTGCCCGTGTTTTGCATGGACGCCCATGGCTCCCTGGCCGGCAGCGGGTCGCCCTTCTGCAGCAGCTCGATGGAGATGCCGTCGGGGCTGCGCACGAAGGCCATGTGGCCATCGCGGGGCGGGCGATTAATGGTCACGCCGGCCTCGTGCAGCCGCTCGCACAAGGCATAGATGTCGTCGACCCGGTAGGCCAGGTGGCCGAAATTGCGCCCGCCGGCGTACTCCTCCGGATCCCAGTTGTAGGTCAGCTCGAGTTCCGGCGCCTTGAGTTCGGCGGAGCGGGACTCGTCTTGGGGTGCAGCGAGAAAGACCAGGGTGAAGCGTCCCTTCTCGTTCTCCTTGCGCCGTACTTCCACGAGCCCCAGCAGATCGCAGTAGAAGCGCAGCGATGCGTCCAGGTCACTGACGCGAACCATGGTGTGCAGATACTGCATGAGCCCTCCTAGCCAACGTTCGTTAAACAAACCAAGAATACTGAACTAATCGGCGAGCAAGATGCATCGCAACGTAGCGATTCGCTTGCGCAGCCACTCAGTCAGTGTTTCCTGCTTAGTGAGTATACTCGCTGAAAATGGCCGGCGTCCGGTCCTCATGCCGCCAGGTCAGCACGGCGTAGTCGTCATGGCGCCCCGTCTCCATGCCGGGAGAGCCATGGGGCATGCCCGGCACCGTCAGCCCCACCACGTCGGGCCGCTCCTCGAGCAGGCGCTTGATGTCGGCGGCCGGCACGTGACCTTCGATCACGTAGCCATCAACCAGCGCCGTATGGCAGGAGGCCAGCTCGGGAATGACGCCGTGTTCCAGCTTCACGCCGCGCATGTCGCGGGTTCTGTGCTGGCGTACCTCGAAGCCTGCTCCCCTGAGGTGATCGGCCCAATCCGTGCAGCACCCGCAGTTGGGGTCCTGGTACATCTCGACCACCGGGCCGGCCTGGGGGCTCGCACCCGGGGTCAGGGCAAGATAGAGTGCCAGTGCGCTACCGGCCAGCAGGGACAGCGCCGCCGCCTTTGTGGTCTTGGATTTTACGGGTAGGATCTTCATGCCGGTGGCTCCTGAAGCGTTGCGACCAGATCATCGAATCGTGACAAGCCACCACGGCCTTGCCAATAGCGAAAAAGGGAAAGAGGCGAAAATGTCGCACTATTGTGACCTGGCACCGGGGCACCCCTGGCATGGCCCCTATCATGACGACGAGTACGGTTTTCCCGTCGCCGGCGACACGGCACTGTTCGAGCGTCTGGTACTGGAGATCAACCAGGCCGGCCTGTCGTGGCTGACCGTGCTCAAGAAGCGCGAAGCTTTCCGGCGAGCCTTCGACGGCTTCGATGTCGATCGGGTTGCCGCCTTCGGCGAAGCCGATCGTGCGCGGCTGCTCGGCGATGCCGGCATCATCCGCAACCGGCTCAAGGTGGCGGCGGTCATCCACAATGCCGGGGTGATACAGGCCCTGCGCGACGCTCATGGCAGCTTTGCCGGCTGGCTCGACCACCATCACCCGATGACAAAGGACGAATGGGTCAAGCTGTTCCGCCGCACTTTTCGCTTCACCGGCCCGGAGATCGTCGGCGAGTTTCTCATGAGCACCGGCTATCTGCCCGGTGCCCATCGCGAAGACTGCCCCGTTCACCAGCGCATTCTCGCTCTCGGCCCCGCCTGGCAGAAGGCCTGAGCGACCCGGTGCGCGTACGAGAACATACCCCATGGATACCCTGACACAGGCCGCCCTGGGTGCGGCGGTAGGCGGCACCGTTCTGGGTCGCCGCCTGGGACGCAAGGCGGTGCTGATCGGTGCGGTCCTGGGCAGCCTGCCCGACCTCGATGTCTTCCTCGACTATGGCGATGCGGTAGCCAACATCACCGAACATCGCGGCTTTACTCACTCCCTGTTCGTGCTGACGGGGCTTGGCACACTGCTGGCATTGCTCGCCCGACGCCTCGCCACGGCTCGCGACATTTCCTTGGGCCGCTGGTGGGCCTACTTCATGCTGTGTCTGGTGACCCACCCGCTGCTCGACGTGCTGACCACCTATGGCACCCAGATCTGGTGGCCGCTCGCGGTGCGCCCCAGCGCCTGGCCGGTGGTCTTCATCATCGACCCGCTCTACACACTGCTGCTACTGGTAGGCGTCGGCATCGCACTGATCGGCGGCAACGCCCAGCGCGGCCCCGCCTGGGGACTGTCGCTCTCCTGCGTCTACCTGCTCTTCGCCATGCTCGCCAAGGGCGTGGTCGAACACCGTCTCGCGCCGGTGCTGGCCGAACGCGGGCTCGAGCAGGTGCCACGACTGGTGCAGCCCACCCCGTTCAATACACTGCTTTGGCGGGTGACGTTCATCGACGGTGAGCGTCACCACGAAAGCCTGGTGGGCCTGCTGGATGGCGGTACGCCACCGATGGTTGAGACCTTTCGCCGCGGTGCCGAGCTCGAGCCGGCCGCCATGGCGCTCGAGAAGGGCCAGCGACTGGACTGGTTTGCCGGTCCCTTCCTGCGCTACGAGGTGCGCGAGATCGAAGGCCGGGAAACCTTGGTCGCCACCGACCTGCGCCTGGGGTTCCCGGGGTTCTATGCCTTCAGCTACGCCTTGGCGATACGCGAGGAGGAGGCGTGGCAGCCGCTGCAAGTCACCGAGATGGTGACGGCAGACTCACGCGCGCAACGGGATGCCCTGGGAAAACTGGGGGCACGCATGCTCGATGCACAGGCCACCCTGTGCACGAGCCACTTCGTTTCCCAGCACTGGGTCGCCAACGTACCCTCGGCGTGCTGAGCTCTACAGGTCGGCGACCAGCGAGTCGATGGCCTGCCGCGCTTCCTTGAGTGCAGCGTCGCGCCGCCCCTCGCCCATGGCCAGCCCCTCGGCGTAGATCACCGAGACATCGCCGATACCGATCATGCCCAGCATCGCCTTGAGATGCGGCGTCTGGGTGTCGAGTTCGGTGCCGGCGTACTGGCCACCGCGAGCGGCGAGGATGACGGCACGCTTGCCCTTCACCAACCCCACGGGACCCTGCTCGGTGTAGCGGAAAGTGACACCGGCACGCATCACCCGGTCGAACCAGGCCTTGAGCTGAGACGGAATGCCGAAGTTGTACATCGGCACGGCCAGCACCAGCACATCGTGAGCGTTGAGTTCCTCGATCAGGTCGTCCGAACGTTGCGCCAGCATCTGCTGCTCGGCGGTGCGTTCAGTGGCGGCTGCCTGCCAGCTGCCGAGCTCCTCGAGTCCGAGATGCGGCAGCGATTCGACGGCCAGGTCGCGATGGGTGAGGCTCAGCTCGCCTCGCTGGTCGGCCTGCTGGCGAAAGTGGCTGGCCAGGGCATTGGATTGCCCCTGCTCACCGAGAATGGAGGAAGTGACGAGAAGAATTCGGTTAGCCATGACGATCTCCCTGTGGAGGCATTGTGATATTCGCCATGATACGTGCATTTTTTCGCGCTAAAAGCGCATAGTTTCGCGCCACTCATTCGAAAAATACGAAAATACATGAGGGCGATAGGCCCCACCTAACGACGAAGCCCATCACGGTGCAACAGGACAGCACGCAGGGTTTCCGCCCCGCGGCGATTTCACGCCTAAGCGAAGTTCTGAGCCACGAAGTCCCAGTTCAGTACGCTCCAGATGTTTTCCAGGTATTTGGGACGCGCGTTGCGGTAGTCGATGTAGTAGGCGTGCTCCCATACGTCGATGGTCAGCAGTGGGGTCTGGCCATGGGCAATGGGCGTATCGGCATTGCTGGTATTGACGATGTCGACGCCACCGTCGGCCGTCTTGATCAGCCAGGTCCAGCCGGCGCCGAAGTTGGCCACGGCACTGTCGTTGAAGGCCTGCTTGAACTTTGCGAAGGAGCCGAACCGGGCCTGAATCGCCTCGGCCAGCGCGCCTGACGGCTCACCGCCCCCATTGGGCGCCAGGCAGTGCCAGTAGAAGGTATGGTTCCACACCTGGGCTGCCTGGTTGAACAGGCTGCCGGACGCGGACTGGATGATCTCCTCCAGAGACTTGTCGGCAGCGTCGGTGCCTGCGATCAGCTCGTTGAGTTTGGTGACGTAGGCCTGATGATGCTTGCCGTAGTGATAGTCGAGGGTCTCGGCGGAAATATGCGGCTCCAGGGCGTTCCTGTCATAGGGCAGTGCCGGCAGTTCGAATACCATATGGTGGCTCCTAGTGTTTTACGGTGAGGACCTGGCCCATCTTCAGCACCGGGTTACGGCGCGATGCCCTGGCCACAGCCCCGATACGTTTCCCCGTCGATGGTCAGAGTCACGCGCGCAGGAAACGGCTCGCCGCTCATGTCGTCGAAGCAGGCCCGCGCCTCCAGGCGCAGCTCGAAGGGCTGCTGCGTCGCTGCGCTGGCGAGCGCCACCCGGCCGTTGGCGTTGTCCATGCCGGTGACGCGATAGGGCAGCGTCATCTCCCGCGTGCCGTAGTCGAGCACCAGCGTCAGCTCAGGCGCATCGTGAGCCAGGTTGACGTTCCAGCCCGGTTCGTTGCCACGGCCATGGAACATCACACCGGGGCGTTGCTGGCGCGTCAGTGCCGCGCGCGCCATGTCGGCTCGGCAGTCGAGCTTGCCGTTGGCGCTCTCCACCACCGCCTCCCCTCCCTTGTTCCAGAAGCTCAGATCCCCCTGCTGGTAACGCGCACCGCTGGCCACCACCGCCGGCGTCAGGCGATAGGCGCCATGTGCCGACCACAGCCGCAGCTCGCGCTCGCCGAAGGCCGTCACCAGGTCCTGCTGCGGCGTGCAACGCCACGCCTCGAAGCGCTCGGCGCCGCCCGGAAACAGCGCGGAGGGCAATAGCGGCGCCGTGTTGGCGACCTTTTCGGCGGGCCGCGGCCCATCGACCGCGGGCGCGGCACAGCCGCCCAGCAGCAGAGAGCCGGCCAGGAAAAGAGCCGGGGGGAAAGAGGTAGGGATACGAAGCGACATGGCAATTCCTTGAACAGTTCGATCGAACGGCCACAGCATAACAGGCACCGGCACCTGCCGGCCCGGTGCCCGTTTCACGCGTTGCGAACGCAGCCTGCCTGACCGGTGTCAGCCATGGCGGCGTCTCAGTTCGCGTGCCGCCTCGACCATGTTGGCCAGCGCCGGCTCCACTTCATCCCAGCTGCGGGTCTTGAGGCCGCAATCCGGGTTGATCCACAGCCGCTCGACGGGAATACGCTCGGCTGCCTTCTCCATCAATTGCACCATCCAGGCCACCTCGGGCACGTTGGGCGAGTGGATGTCATAGACGCCGGGGCCGATCTCGTTGGGATAGGCGAAATCCCGGAAGGCATCGAGCAGCTCCATGTGGGAACGTGAGGTCTCGATGGTGATGACGTCGGCATCCAGCGCGGCGATGGCGGCGATGATGTCATTGAACTCCGAATAGCACATGTGGGTATGGATCTGCGTGGCGTCCCGCGCCACCGAGGCGGTCAGGCGGAAGCACGCCACGGCCCAGTCGAGATAGGCCTGCCACTCGCCCTGACGCAACGGCAACCCCTCACGCAGCGCCGGCTCGTCGATCTGGATCGCCGGGATGCCGGCGGCCTCGAGGTCGGCCACCTCGTCGCGCAAGGCAAGGGCTATCTGGCGGCAGGTCGTCTCGCGCGGCTGATCGTCGCGCACGAAGGACCACTGCAGCATGGTCACGGGCCCCGTGAGCATGCCCTTCATCGGCCGCCGGGTAAGCGACTGGGCATAGCGACTCCAGGCCACCGTCATCGGTGCCGGACGGCTCACGTCGCCGACGATGACCGGCGGCTTGACGCAGCGCGAGCCGTAGCTTTGCACCCAACCGTTACGGGTGAAGACGTAGCCATCGAGCTGCTCGCCGAAGTACTCGACCATGTCGTTGCGCTCGGCCTCGCCGTGCACCAGCATGTCGATGCCCAGCGCCTCCTGGCGTCGTACGGCATCGGCGATCTCGTCGCGCATCCGGCTTTCGTAGGCCTCCAGCCCCAGTTCGCCGGTCTTGTGAGCGCGCCGGGCCGCACGGATCTCCGCGGTCTGGGGAAACGAGCCGATGGTCGTGGTGGGGAACAGCGGCAGGTCGAACACGCGACGCTGGGCCCGGGCTCTGACCGGGTAGGGGTTGTCGCGTGAAAGCTCGGCGTCGCCGACCCGGGCCAGGCGCTGGGCCACCTCGGGTCGATGCAGCCGCGGCGAGGCGCGTCGGGCATCCAGGGCCGTGGTGGCGGCGGCCACCCGGGCACGATCCTCCGCACCGGCGCGATTGCCCAGCAGCCGCGCCAGGGTCACGGTCTCGTCGAGCTTCTGGCGGGCGAACGCCAGCCAGCTCTTGAGCTCCTCGTCGAGCCCTTCCTCAGCTTCCAGATCCACCGGCACGTGCAGCAACGAGCACGAGGGCGCCAGCCACAGCCGCTCGCCCAGGCGCATGCGGGCATTGGCCAGGCGCTCATGCAGCGCGCCCAGGTCGGCGCGCCAGACGTTGCGCCCATCGATGGCTCCTATCGACAGGACCTTGTAACCGGGCAGGTTGTCGAGCACTGCGGTCAACTGATCGGGGGCGCGTATCGCGTCGATGTGCAGGCCTTCCACCGGCAGGTTCACGGCCAACTGCAAATTATCCCCAAGCCCGCCGAAATAGGTCGCCACCAGCAGCTTGACCGGCGCGGCGCGCAGCACGTTGTAGGCCGCCTCGAAGGCCTGTCTCCACGCCAGTGGCAGATCCTGCACCAGCGCCGGCTCGTCGAGCTGGACCCACGCCACGCCCTGCTCGGCCAGGCGCGCCAGGATCTCAGCATAGACCGGTAGCAGCGACTCGAGCAGGCTCAATCGGTCGATGTCCTCCTCGCACGCCTTGCCCAGCCACAGCCAGGTCAGCGGCCCGGTCAGCGTCACCTTGACCGGATGCCCCGCTGCGCGGGCCTCGGCCACCTCATCGAACAGCCGCGAGCTGGCCAACCTGAACGATTGCCCAGCATGCAGCTCGGGCACCAGATAGTGATAGTTGGTATCGAAATACTTGGTCATCTCACAGGCGGTGGCAGGCGTCCCGCTGGGTGCCCGACCACGCGCCATGCGAAATTGCGTATCCAGGTCGACCTCGCCGCGGGCGACTTCATCCTGTGCATTGAAGCGCGGCGGTACGGCGCCCAGCAATACGGACACATTGAGAATCTGATCGTAGAAGGCGAAATCGCCCACGGTGACGAAGTCCAGACCGGCGTCACGCTGCGCTTGCCAGTGCCGTGCTCTCAGCTCACGACCACAGGCTTCAAGACCGGCGCGGTCGATTTCGCCACGCCAATAAGCCTCGAGGGCATGCTTGAGTTCACGCTGCGGGCCGATTCGCGGATAGCCAAGAACATGAGCTAATGTCATGATAAATCCCTTTGCGCATGAATGATGTCGCAAAGTCTCGCCGTCGCATCATGGTGAATCAAACTAAATTTATTAACTTTCAAGATGAACAAAGATCATGATTGAACTTCGCCATCTGCGAACGCTGATTGCCCTGCGCGATGCCGGCTCGCTGGTGGAAGCTGCCGAACGGGTACACCTGACCCAGTCCGCCCTGTCTCACCAGATCAAGGATCTGGAGGAGCGCCTGGGCACGGCGCTGTTCGTGCGCAAGACCCGTCCGGTCGAATTCACCCGCGCCGGCCAACGCCTGCTGGCCCTGGCCGAACAGGTGCTACCGCTGGTACGCATGGGCGAGCGCGACGTGGCCCGTCTGATCGGCCACGAGCCGGGGCGACTGCACATGGCCATCGAGTGCCACAGCTGCTTTCAGTGGCTGATGCCAACCATTGACCATTTTCGCGATCACTGGCCGGAAGTGGAGATCGACATTCCCGGTGGACACCACTTCGACCCGCTGCCGGCGCTGGCTCGCGAGCAGCTCGATCTGGTCATCACTGCCGACCCGCAGCCGCTCTCGGGGGTCTACTACGAGCCGCTGTTCCGCTACCAGGGCCTGCTGGCTGTCGCACGTCAGCATCGCCTGGCCGAGCGAGCCTTCGTCGCGCCCGAGGACCTCGCTGACGAAACCTTGATCACCTATCCGGTGGAGCATGCCCGCCTGGACGTATTCACCCAGTTTCTCGACCCCGCCGGCGTGCGCCCACGCGAGATCCGTACCGCCGAACTCACGGTGATGATGATGCAGCTGGTGGCCAGCGGCCGCGGGGTCTGTGCACTGCCCAACTGGGCGTTGACGGAGTACCTGGAGCGCGACTACGTCAAGGCGGTAGGTATTGGGGAAGCGGGCATGTGGAGCACGCTGTATGCCGCCATACGCGAGGAGAGCCGTGAACAGCCGTGGATGGAGGACTTCCTGCGCACGGCCCGCGAGACATCGTTCGCCGTGCTGGAGGGAATCAAGCCTGCCTGACCGGCAGCTTGGCCCTGCCGGCCGGCCCCAGCGGCAGCAGCAACGAGAAGCGCGCTCCGCCCAGTTCCTGGCTGTCGTCGACCACCACGCTTCCACCGTGCCAGGCCATGATCTTCTGCACGATGGAGAGTCCCAGGCCATAGCCCCCGCTGCGCCGGGTACGACTGTCATCGAGCCTCGCGAAGGGCTTGAAGATGGCCTGCCTCTCGCCGGCCGGCACGCCGGGCCCGTCATCCTCGATGTCCAGGCGCACCAGACGCGATTCCAGCGTGATCCGCACCAGCACCCGTGAGTGGGCGTGTCGACAGGCATTGGCCACCAGGTTCTGCAATGCCCGCTGCAGATAGCGCGGATCGGCCTGGACCTCAACCTCCTCTCCCGGTGCCAGCGTCAGCCGCAGATGGGCATGCAGCGGCGACAGCGTCTCGATAACCCGTTCGGCGACGGCACGACAGTCGACCTGAGTGCGTTCCAGCTCGGCCCCGTTGACCATGCCGCTGTCGAGCCTCGCATAGGTGAGGATTTCGTCAATCAGTTGGTCGAGCTCCTCGATGTCGCTGTCGATGCCATGCAGCTGACGGTGGATGGCAGGATCATCGGTCATGTCCTCGACCATCTGCATGGCGAAGCGAATCCGCGCCACCGGCGTGCGCAACTCATGGGACACCGCGCGGATCATCTCCTGCTGCGAGCGAAGCAGCGACTGCACCTGGGCCGCCATGGCGTTGAAGGCCATGCCGACCCGCCCGATGAAGCCACCGGCATCGACCTTGACCCGGGTATCCAGGCGCCCGCTGGCGATGCGCCCCGCCGCCAGCTCGAGCCGCGCCAGGCGCGCCTCTACGCCGCGCACGATCAGGTAGATGATTGCCGCCAGCACACCGAGCATGATCACCAGAACCAGCAGCAGCAGCGACGTCGGGGTCGGCTCCAGCGCCGAGACCGGACCGATCGACAACCACTGGCGAGAGCCGTCGGCAGCCGGCACGGCGAGATGGACGGTCAGCGCCCCTTGCCCCGGCATCAGGCGGATCACCAGTTCGCCATCGCGCAGACGGGTGAGCTGATGGCTGTCGAGCCCTTCGGGTGCCAGATCGTTGAGGCGTATCGGCAGAGCCTCGCTGGTCACGCCCTCGAGGCGTCGACGGCGGGCCTCGCCGTCGACTTCGGCCAGCCAGTCGCCGAGCATCTGTGCCAGCCCGCGTAGCTGGCGCTCGTTGAGTCCCGAGAGACGAGCTTCCAGGATGCGCTCTTCACGCGGCAAGCGGCGATAGAGCCGCCAGTCCCCCTCGGCCAGCACCTTCACCAGCACCCGGCCTCGCTCGACCCGTCGGAGCTCGAACCAGCCGAGCTCGGTCTCCTCCGGTTCGCGCAAGGACAAGCGCATGTTGAGCATGTCGGATTGCTGCGTCAGCCACTCACCGCGCTCATGGGCCGGCAAGGCCGCCACCCGCCAGGTGAGGAGCTGCAGCGGTGCTTCGGCCAACTGTTCGCGGTACTGCTCGACGCGTACCCGATCGACCAGCGCCAGCCCAATGAGGGCCAAGCCAAAAGTCAGCAGCAGTGCCAGGGCCAGGGCCAGATAGACGCGCAGGAAGGAGCCATCGGCCAGGAACCGCTGCATCGGTCAAGCATCCTTGACGAATAGATAGCCCTTGCTGCGCACCGTCTTGATACGGTGTGGATGATTGGGATCGTCGCCGATCTTGGGGCGAATGCGTGAGACCCGAACGTCGATGGAACGGTCCTGGCCGTCGTACTTGATGCCCCGCAGGTCGCTGAAGATCTCCTCGCGGGTGAGCACCCGCCCGGCGTTGCTGGCCAGCAGCCACAGCAGATCGAACTCAGCGCTGGTCAGGTCGATACGCTCGCCCTGAAGCCAGGCTTCCCGTGTGGCGCTATCGATTTCCAGGTTACCGAAGGTGAGACGCGCCTCGCCGGATTGTTCGGCGTTCTCCGCACGGCGCAGCAGCGCCCGCATGCGCGCCAGCAGCACCCGGGGCTGAACCGGCTTGGGCACGTAGTCGTCGGCCCCCATTTCCAAGCCCAGCACCTGATCCATGTCGTCGGTACGGGCAGTCAGCATCAGGATCGGCCCGGAGTAGTCGGGCCGGGCCCGGCGACAGATCGACAATCCGTCCTCACCGGGTAGCATCAGATCGAGAATCACCAGATCCGGCTGCAGCGTCAGTATCTGGTCGACACCCCGTGAACCCTCGGCCTCCACCGTGACCTTGAAGCCATTGGATTCCAGGTAGTCGCGGGTGAGTTCAGCCAGGCGCACGTCATCCTCGATAATCAGCACGTGTTCCATGTCGCTACTTTCCAGGTTGTCATCCATCCTAGTCATCCCCGTGCTGGGCTTCGTTATCACTCGGGACACCCTGTCCCGCCAATTTACAGGTCAAGGATACCCGAAATAGGTTCTTTCGCCTGCCTTTCATGCCATTTCGCGTCCTTGTAGCTTGCCAGCGAAGCATAGCCCGGACTCGGGCAACAACCCAAAGGATGCCCCCCGCCGAGTCACAGCTCACCCACAGGTTATCCACTTGAAGGCGACGTAAAAGCACACTATCTTGTGCCTTCATAAGAGAACGACACAAGATGATGTGCATTTACCAAGCCTCGCTTCGGCTGTCAATGCCTTCGTCGTCATACACCTCCTCTCCCCACGCAGAAGGGATTATCGGTTCATGGAACTCCAGACCCCCGACCCGACCGACCTGTCGCTCACGGCCCCGCAAGCCCTGCGCGTGATCAAGCGCAACGGCGACGTGGTGTCCTTCGATGCCGGCAAGATCGCCGTCGCCATGCGCAAGGCCTTCATTGCCGTGGAGGGCGACAACGTCAGCGCCTCTTCGCGGGTACGCGACTTCGTCGAGCAGGCGAGCCAGAGCATTGCCGCGGCCTTCCTGCGCCGCATGCCCGATGGCGGCACCCTGCACATCGAGGACATCCAGGACCAGGTGGAGCTGGCGCTGATGCGTGCCGGCGAGCAGAAGGTGGCCCGCGCCTACGTGCTCTATCGCGAGGAGCACGCCCGCGCCCGGGCCGCAGCCGGTGCCGATATCGAGAAGCCGCACCCCTCGCTGAACGTGACCTTGGCCGACGGCAGCCGTCGTCCGCTGGACCTCGGTCGCATCGAGACGCTGGTATTCGATGCCTGCGCGGAGCTCGACAACGTCGACCCCAACCGCATCGTCGAGGAATCATTGAAGAATCTCTATGACGGCGTCTCGGTGGATGGCGTGTCCCAGGCACTGATGATGACCGCGCGCACGCTGGTGGAGAAGGAGCCCAATTACACCTACGTCACCGCACGCCTGCTGCAGGACAGCCTGCGTCGCGAGGCGCTGTCCTTCCTTGGCATCGCCGAGGAGGCCACCTTCGGCGACATGGCCGAACTCTACAAGCCGGCGTTCCAGGCCTACGTGGCCCGCGGTATCGAGTTCGAGCAGCTCGACCCGAAGCTTGCCGAGTTCGACCTCGAACGCCTCGGCGAGGCGCTTGACCATACCCGCGACAACGCCTTTACCTACCTCGGCCTGCAGACGCTCTACGACCGCTACTTCATCCATCGCGACGACGTGCGTTACGAGCTGCCCCAGGTAATGTTCATGCGCGTGGCCATGGGGCTGGCACTGAACGAGGATGATCGCGAGGCGCGCGCCATCGAATTCTACGAGCTGCTCTCCAGCTTCGACTACATGGCCTCCACGCCGACCCTGTTCAACTCGGGCACCGTGCGCAGCCAGCTCTCCAGCTGTTACCTCACCACCGTGCCCGACGAGCTGGACGGCATCTACAGCGCCATTCGCGACAACGCCCTGCTCTCCAAGTGGGCAGGCGGCCTGGGCAATGACTGGACGCCGGTGCGTGCGCTGGGCTCCTACATCAAGGGGACCAACGGCAAGAGCCAGGGCGTGGTGCCGTTCCTCAAGGTAGTCAACGACACCGCGGTGGCGGTGAACCAGGGCGGCAAGCGCAAGGGCGCGGTGTGTGCCTACCTCGAGACCTGGCACCTCGATGTCGAAGAGTTCCTCGAGCTGCGCAAGAACACCGGCGACGACCGCCGCCGTACCCACGACATGAACACCGCCAATTGGGTGCCCGACCTGTTCATGAAGCGGGTCTTCGACGACAAGGAGTGGACGCTGTTCTCGCCCGCCACCTGTCCCGACCTGCATGACCTCTACGGCGCCGCCTTCGAGCAGCGCTACGAGGAGTACGAGGCGATGACCCGCTCGGGCCAGCTCAAGCTGTTCAAGCGCGTACGCGCCAAGGACCTGTGGCGCAAGATGCTCTCGATGCTGTTCGAGACCGGCCACCCGTGGATCACCTTCAAGGATCCGTGCAACCTGCGTAGCCCGCAGCAGCACGCCGGCGTGGTGCACTCCTCCAACCTGTGCACCGAGATTACCCTCAACACCAGCATCGACGAGATCGCGGTGTGCAACCTCGGCTCGGTCAACCTGGCCCAGCACGTGGTCGACGGCCAGCTCGACGACGCCAAGCTGAGGAAGACCGTGCGCACCGCGGTACGCATGCTCGACAATGTCATCGACATCAACTATTACGCGGTACCCCAGGCCAAGAACTCCAATTTCAAGCATCGCCCGGTGGGACTCGGCATCATGGGCTTCCAGGATGCCCTCTACGCCCAGGACATCGCCTACGCCTCCGAGGAGGCGGTCACGTTCGCCGACCGCTCCATGGAGCTGGTCAGCTATCACGCCATCGAGGCCTCCAGCGATCTCGCTGCCGAACGCGGCCGCTACCAGAGCTTCGAGGGCTCGCTGTGGAGCCAAGGCGTACTGCCGATCGATTCAATCGAGAAGCTGAAGCAGGAACGTGGCGACAAGTACATCGAAGTCGATACCTCGACCACCCAGGACTGGGGCCGCATTCGCCAGAAGATCGCCGAGCAGGGCATGCGCAACTCCAACGTGATGGCGATCGCTCCCACCGCGACGATCTCCAATATCTGCGGCGTGTCGCAGTCGATCGAGCCCACGTATCAGAACCTCTACGTGAAGTCGAACCTCTCCGGCGAGTTCACCGTGGTCAACGCCTACCTGGTCCACGACCTCAAGGCTCGCGGCCTGTGGGACGAGGTGATGATCAACGATCTCAAATACTACGACGGCTCGGCCCAGCCCATCGAACGCATTCCCGACGACCTCAAGGCCAAGTACGCCACCGCCTTCGAGGTGGAGCCGAAATGGCTGGTGGAGGCCGCCGCGCGGCGCCAGAAGTGGATCGACCAGGCGCAGTCGCTGAACCTCTACATCAAGGGCGTATCGGGCAAGAAGCTCGACGTGACCTACCGCATGGCATGGTTCCGCGGGCTCAAGACCACCTATTACCTGCGCGCCCTGGGCGCTACCTCGGTGGAGAAGTCCACTGTCGACCGCGGCACGCTCAATGCGGTGAGCAACCAGGCACCTTCGGCCGCTCCGGCACCGGCTCCCTCCGCGGCACCCGCCCGCGAGCCGCGCGGCGTGGAGGACTTCCTGACTGGCAAGGCGGGCAGTGGATCCCGCGCACCGAGCGCTGCGGAGATAGACGATCTGGGTTGCGAGGCCTGCCAGTAGGTGAATGACTGACTTCGCACGCAACGAATTTTTCTGATCCGAACGATAGCTCGGATCAAGCCAAATAAAGGTGAAGCCATGCTGAACTGGGACGAATTCCACGAGGACGAAGCCACCGTCGCCGAGCAGCCGGCCAAGGCCACGCCGGCGCCTGCCGCCAAGCCGCAGCCCGCCGCGGCTGCCACTGGCGGTGAAGTCAAGGAGAGCAGCGGCAGCTACAAGGTGGCCGAAAGCGACCGCCTGGCGCGGGCGCGCAAGTCGCTCGAAGAGCTCGACGTGGCCGCTGGCCTCGAGGAGCTGGAGATGGGCGCTGCGCGTATCGAGGTCAGCGACAAGCAGATGATCAACGCCCGCGCCGACCTCAACCAGCTGGTGCCCTTCAAGTACGAGTGGGCATGGCAGAAGTACCTGGACGGCAGCGCCAACCACTGGATGCCCCAGGAAGTGAACATGAACGCCGACATCGCCCTGTGGAAGAGCCAGGACGGCCTCACCGAGGACGAACGGCGCATCGTGATGCGCAGCCTGGGCTACTTCTCCACCGCCGACTCGCTGGTGGCCAACAACCTGGTGCTGGCGCTGTATCGCCTGATCACCAACCCCGAGTGCCGCCAGTACCTGCTGCGCCAGGCCTTCGAGGAAGCGATCCACACCCACGCCTATCAGTACTGCGTGGAGTCGCTGGGCATGGACGAGGGCGAGGTCTTCAACATGTACCGCGAGGTGCCCTCGGTGGCCGCCAAGTCGGCCTGGAGCCTCAAGCACACCCAGTCGCTGGCGCGCCCCGACTTCAACACCGGCACGCCCGAAACCGACCAGGAGCTGTTGCGCAACCTGATCGCCTTCTACTGCGTGACCGAAGGCATCTTCTTCTATTGCGGCTTCAGCCAGATCCTCTCGATGGGCCGGCGCAACAAGATGACCGGCGTCGCCGAGCAGTTCCAGTACATCCTGCGCGACGAGTCGATGCACCTGAACTTCGGCGTCGACATGATCAACCAGATCAAGATCGAGAATCCGCACCTGTGGACGCCCGAGTTCCAGGACGAGGTCACCCAGATGATCCTCGAGGGCACCGAACTCGAGATCGCCTATGCCCGCGACTCCATGCCCCGCGGCGTGCTGGGCATGAACGCCGCCATCATGGAGGAGTACCTGCACTTCATCTGCAACCGCCGCCTGGCCCAGATCGGGCTCAAGGAGCAGTTCCCCGGCGCGCAGAACCCGTTCCCGTGGATGAGCGAAATCATCGACCTGCGCAAGGAGAAGAACTTCTTCGAGACCCGCGTCACCGAGTACCAGGTCGGCGGCGCGCTGAGCTGGGACTGAGTCACCCCCACGTGCCCCACTCGCTCGGGTGGGGCAATCGCCAACCGACACAGGAGCCAACGCCTTAAGTAGTTTCCCATCGCCAGCCACTGGCCATGCCGCCGTTTTCGCTACACGCCCTGGCTGGAGCCTTGAACACTGATGCAGTGAGGTAAACGACATGGGCAGTTACTACGCAAGTATCACTACCCAATCCGATGGGGCACTCGCTCCTCGTGACTCCCAGGCCTGGCAGCATGCCCTGGCACTAGCGCTGGCCGCGCACGACAGCGAGGACGCCCTGGCCCGCTATCCTCATGTGGCCTTCGCCTTCCCCTCTACCGCCCCCAACCCCTATACACGCGAATATCCGCTGCTCGACTATCGTGAGCTCAAGGAGTGGGCAAGCTCGCGGGGCTGGCGAGTCCGCCCCGCTCCCGAGCGCGCTCCGGCGGGTGAAAAATACAGCCCTCCGGTACGCTTTACGCGGTTGCCTTCGCGCTATCACTGAGGTGCTGCCACACGCCCCGACGAATATCGGGCCGAGCCATCCACACAACAGGAACCGCGCCCATGAGCCAAGCTCCTCAGGCCACCGTGCGTATCGCCGCCGCCCTGATTCTCGATGACGAAGGCCGCCTGCTGCTGGTGCGCAAGCGTGGCACCGAACGCTTCATGCAAGCCGGCGGCAAGCTCGAACCCGGCGAACCCGCCGCGGCGGCGCTACGCCGGGAACTGCACGAGGAACTCGGCCACCCCCCGACTGCGCTGCAGCCACTCGGCGAGTACACTGCCCCCGCCGCCAACGAGCCAGGCTGCCAGGTTCATGCCTGGCTGTTCCTGGCCACGATGCCGCCGCAGGTCGCACCGGCAGCCGAGATCGCCGAACTGCGTTGGGTGACGCCCCGGGAGGCACAGCAGCTGCCTCTGGCGGCTCTCACGCGCGACCACGTCCTGCCGCTGGCCATTCGCTTGAGCCAGACGGTCCCCATGCCGTCGTCGTGATGGAAAAGTGCTCTGTCAGTGCCGATCCTCGGTCGCGTCCCCGCGTCGCCTGCTGCACCAGCGGCCATAGCGCCGAGCGAACGGTGTCGCGGTGATGCCGTGGGCCACCATCGAGACCGCGACGATCAGGGAGCCTATCGTCCAGGCCAGATCGTAGCCAGTGCGACTCGTAACCAGGGTGGCGTAATAGAGCGCCGAGATACCGATCGGGCCGAACCAACCCATGATCAAGCTGATCGGCCAGTCCCTCAGCGCCGGTAGCCAGGGCCGCAACAGGAGGAGGATGGGCAGACGGCGGAGCAGCAACACGAGCAGGGCCAACAGCCCACCCTGCAGCCCCAGTGCCTGCCACTCTCCCCAGGGCGCAATCAGCCCGAACAGGATGAAGGCCGGCAGCGTCAGCAGGATATTGACCGCCTCTTGGACATTGTCTTCCTCACTACGCTCCTGCCCGCCTACTTCCTGATCGAAGGCCAGCCCGGCGGCGAAGACGCCGAGAATACTATTGGTGCCCAGCAGCGCGCCTACACCCAGCACGAAGATCGTCAACGCCACGGTAATCGAAAGAAAGGAGGGCTGATCGAGATAGCCACGCTCTTCCGACCAGCGCAATGCGCGCCCTGTCGCCCAACCCAGCGCGATGCCGACCAGCACGCCCCCGCCCACTTCCCATAGCCAGACTCGGCCGAACCAATCGAGCCAGGCATCGCCTGTGGGTGCGGTTAATAGCAGGATCGGCAACAATACCAGTGGATAGGCCAGCCCATCGTTGGCGCCGGACTCACTGGACAATAAATGACGAAAGGAACCCGGCAGATTCTCCTTGGCTACCCCGCCGGTGACGATGGAAGACGCCAACACCGGATCGGTGGGGCATATGGCGGCTCCGACCAGCAGTGCTGTCAGCAGCGGCAATCCCAGCGCCCCATAGGTGAGCAAGGCACTGATGAGACACATAGCGGGCATGCCGATGGCCAGCAGGATCGATAGCGAGCGCCAGTGAGAGAAAGGGTAATCGGGAGGAAGCCTCAAGGCGATACCCATCAGGCTGATGCCTAGCGTGATGCGTGCTGTCTCTTCCATCAACTTCTTGCTATCGCCCCAGGTCCGGGGGTCGAGCAAATCCATCGCTTCCGGTCCCAGCGCGACACCAAGCAGGAAGGCAAGCAAAGGAACCGATAGCCAGGAGCGATCCAGCGGGCTCGACAACAGGCCCACGACAAGCACCAGGCCACCCACGACCGCGAGCGCTATGTTCAAATGCTCCATGCCGACTCCTTTCGCTCCGTGCCAGGCTTCCTCTAAACTAGGCAACTGAGCATCAGGCGTAAACCGTCGACAGTACCAAGCAGGGATTGCGTGGTACGCATCCCTGCCCTAAAGTAGTTTCATTTTCAACTAAAGGCAGACGGCATGAACAACGGTAAGTCCCCAAGGAGCGTCATCAAGCGGATCTACGTCCCGACCCACGTGCGCGAACTCCCCAACGGCGAACGGGTAACCGTGCCCGGCCATTACCGCAAGCCCTCGTCACCCTGAGTTAGCAGGCCTCCCCGGGCGGATGCCCCCATCAACGCCACGTGGCGACAATCGCCCGGGCTCAGTACCAAGCAACGATTTTCGGATCGGCGGGCAGAAACGTATCCAGATTGGTCACATTGTCGAGACTGGTGAAGTCGATGCCGCCATTACTGCGAATATAAGTGCCCGCGACGATGGAACCATAAAGGTTGGAGTTACCGTTCTGGCGAACATAGCCAGCAGCCCAGAAGACACCGTGGTTGTCAGTATTGCCATTGAAGGTAATGTCCTGGCCGGCAATCACGAATAGGCCTATTTCGCTTGCTGCATCACCGCTCGACGTGGCACCGTTCATGGTCACGTTGCCGGTCGCGACCAAGGTGACCTTGCGACTACCGATGGAGCCGCCCTGCACGGTGAGGTCACCACTACAGTATACGGTGCTCCCTTCGGCCAGCGCTCCGATCGATACATTGCAGCTATTGATGACACCGGAGCGCTGCTGATACTGGTTGAATATCGCCGGATCATAGCTCTTGTAGCAATGCCGCTCCGGCTCCGTGTCGCAGGCGCTGATGTCTTCACCCTCGGGTCTGGCTCCGGGCAGCGGAACCTCGACCATCATGTCGGTGCCATCGGTCACCGTTGCCTCCGAACCGGATCGCAGCCTGATATCGACATACCCATTCGAATGCACGTTACCGATGACGGTAGACTGGCCAGTCACTTCGATGTAATCGGCGCTGAGCAGACCATTGGTGAAGGCGGGATTGGGGCCGGGCGTAAACTCGACGCGGGCAGCAACCGGCTGACTCACAGCCGCCAGGTCGCCTCCGCCGACCACGGCGCCCATGCCGACGATGTAGTAGTCACTGCCATCCCTGAGCATAGTAGTAATGACAGACGATGTTGCCGCTACAGGCATTCGCCGAGACGTCGCTCAGCGACGTGAACTGCGACCAGCTGTAGGCCTCCACCTCGGAGAGAGTGCGCGTGGCATCGAAGTCGCTGACGCTCACTCCGCTGCCGTTTGCCCCCCAGCCGGCAGAAATGGCCTGCTCTGCCCCCATCTGGGCTTCGGTCGCCGCCTTGTAGTTGCCCGCCAGGCGCTCGTCGATCAATGAGGACTGGATGCCCGATAGGCCCAGCATCAGGGAGCCCGCCAGCATCGAGAGCACGACAACCAGTGCAGCACCGCGTTGTGTCTGCATCACTCCATCCTCATTTAGTTAATCGCCTCATTGCGGTTAACTGCGTAGAAGACAAACTCATCGGAGCCAGTACCTTCCAGGCTGGAAACCAGACGGAAGGTTAATTGCCAGACCCCCCCTCCTTCATCGGTGGGCATTGGGAAACCATTAGATGTAAAACCCTCTGCAAGAGGCTCTTCAATGGTAACACCATTACAACCTACCCACAGATACAAAGAACTCCCGTCTCCACTGCTTTCCACCCAGTAGCGCTTAGTGACATCTTCCCCTTCATTGCATGATGGTGAGCTGACGTCTCCACTATTGGGGACAATAACTTCGAACTTATCACCGTTTACGTTGACTACATTTAAAGAAGAAGCCCTTCTCACGTCTCGAATCAGAGCCTCGGTGGCGAAGGTCAGTGCGGCCTGCTTGTTGCCCAGCAGTTCGGTCTGGCGAAAGGTCTGAAACCCCATCAGAAACAGCTGCCCCGCGCCCAGAACGATGATCAAGCCGATCACCAGCGCCACCATCAGCTCAACCATGGTGAAGCCAGACTGGTGATGGGAAACGTGGCGAGGAAAGCCTGATGGGACCATGATGCGCCTCTTATAGGTTCAGGTCAGGCAAGCGAAACTGATAGACGAAGCCGACACCGGTTTCACCGGGGCTATAGCGATCCTCCTGCCAGCGAACGGTCACCGTATAGTCGCAATCCGTGCCGCCGATAGCACTTCCGCCGTCGAAAAGCAGGGTGCCGAACCAATTCCCTCGCCAGCCGCCCTCAACCGTGCTCGCGGCCGGGCACGCTTTGTTGCTGTCCGCTGCAAGTTCGGCCCAAGCACGCTCCTGCGCATCTATCGCCGCCAGGCTGACCACGGCGCGCTGATAGCCCATATGGGCACTCTGCAAAGCCCGCAGCTGCATGGCCGCCACGCCGAGCAGCCCAATGGAGAGGACCAACACCGCTATCAGCGCCTCGACCAGCGTAAAGCCTGACTGAGCGTAACGTCTCATCGCGCTCCTCAACTCGTCGGTTTGCCGATACGGCCGGTGGTACTTACCCGCAGATCGAGATTGCCGGCATCGCTGTGATCGACGCTGATGTCACAGCCGGACGTACAATTCGCACGCCGCCCCAGCGCGTTGAAGGTGATGTTCGTGCTGGTGAGACTGACCTGCCCGTCACCGCCCGAGCGAATGGCGATATCGCTGCTGTCCGCCGTGGTGATCCGGTATTCCCAGGGGCTGGACTGAGTCACTCGAAAGGTCACGCTCTCGCGCCGCTTGATGGCCTCGCTGCGGGCTTGATTCAGGCCGGACAACACCACGTTGTAATCGGCTGCCAGCCGGTTGCGAGCCAACATTCCCTGAAACCCAGGTACGGCAATAGTGGCGACGATCGTCATGACGGCGATCGTCACCAGCAGCTCGATCAGTGTGAAACCGGCACTTTTCATCGCTCTGTTACCAGCAGTCCGCAGGACTTCTGACGCCCTGGTGGTTCAAGGTCAGGTTACCGGAGCATCCATCAGGGCCACGGCCGCTCTTGAGCGATGCCGTCAGGGTGTATGTCGACGCTGCGCTCGTCAGGGAGATGGCATAATTGCCGTCCGGGGAGTCGGAAATGGTGGTGCAGCTCGCATAGGAGTTGTTGACCGTGTAGCAACGCTCGAGCTGGCCGGCCGCCTCCATGAGCCCCGCATGAGCATCGGTACGCGTCGCTCGCTCCACGTAACCGCGATAGCTCGGAATCGCAATCGACGCCAGGATCGCGATCACGGCCACGGCGATCATCAGCTCGATCAGGGTAAAGCCTCGGGCGCGACGAAGCCGGCCATGGGCCGGACGGGCGTGGGTCGTCACTCGGCGCGCCTCCGCTGATTGGTTACACTTGGTTTCAGTATGTATCATGACCACCAGCTCTGCTAGAGACGCCATGAAAAAAGCCGGGGCAGACCCAGCTTATTATTCTCACATGGCATGAGAAAACTCATACCTTCGGGTGGCGTCGTACTTCCCACCTTTTCTCAGGATAGCGAATCGCTGGCGATGACGCGTTCACGCAGCTCACGCGGCATGGAGAAAGTAATCGTCTCTTCGCGGCCGGCCAGCTCCTCCGGCGCCAGGGCGCCCAACCCCTGCAGCCGTTCGATGACGCCCTTGACCAGCACTTCCGGCGCGCTCGCCCCGGCGGTGATGCCCACGCCGGTGATGCCTTCGAGCCAGGCCGGGTCGATCTGGCTGGCGTCGTCGATCAGATAGGCCGGGGTGCCGACCCGCTCGGCCAGCTCACGCAGGCGGTTGGAGTTGGAGCTGTTGGGACTGCCCACCACCAGCAGCAGGTCGCAGCCGGCGGCGAGTTCACGCACCGCATCCTGGCGGTTCTGCGTGGCGTAGCAGATGTCGTCCTTGCGCGGCCCCTGGATCTCGGGAAACTTGGCGCGCAGGGCGTCGATTACCCGGGCGGTGTCGTCCATGGAGAGCGTGGTCTGGGTAACGAAGGCGAGCCGGGTGGGATCCTTCACTTCGAGGCGTGCGACGTCCTCGTCATCCTCCACCAGGTAGATGGCGCCGCCATGGGCAGTGTCGTATCGCCCCATGGTGCCTTCGACCTCGGGATGCCCGGCGTGACCGATGAGGATGCACTCCTGACCGCGCTTGGCGTAGCGCAGGACTTCCATGTGCACCTTGGTGACCAGCGGGCAGGTGGCGTCGAACACCTTCAGGCCGCGCCGCTCGGCATCTTCCTGTACCGCCCGCGAGACACCATGGGCGGAGAAGATCACGATCACGTCGTCGGGCACTTCATCGAGCTCCTCGACGAAGATGGCGCCGCGCTCGCGCAAAGTGTCGACCACGAAGCGATTATGCACCACCTCGTGACGTACGTAGATGGGCGGGCCGAAGACGTCCAGCGCACGGTTGACGATCTCGATGGCGCGGTCGACGCCGGCACAGAAGCCGCGGGGATTGGCCAGCCGGATTCGTACGGAGTTAGCTTGCATGGTTACGTCGCCTTGATGCGTCAGGGCATCCGATAATGGTATTTCGAGTCAGGGCGATCTCGGCGGCAGGTCGACCTGCCCCAGACGCCCTTCAGGCAGCCGTACATCGAGCTAACCACTCAATGCGTCTGCGCAGGCCTTACATCCAACACTTCGACCTCGAAGGTCAGGGTACGCCCGGCCAGTGGATGGTTGAAGTCCACTTCCACGTTGCGCTCGTCGACGGCGGTGATCACGCCGGGCAGCTCGCCGCCGGCGGGGTCGGCGAATGACATCACCGTGCCCACTTCCGGCTCGATCTCCTCGAAGTCGTCGCGGCTCAGCATCTGCACGTTCTGTGGATTGCGCTGGCCGAAGGCGTGCTCGGGCGTCACCTCGAAGCTGCCGCTCTCGCCGCCGCTCATGCCCTTCAGCGGGTATTCGAAGCCGGGCGGCAGGTTGCCGTCACCCAGTTGAAAGGTAGCCGGCTGCTTCTCGCGGGTGGAGTCGACCACGGTGCCGTCCTCCAGCTTGAGGGTGAAGTGCAGGGTCACTTCCATACCCTCATCGATGCGGTATTCGCTCATCGTTGCTCTCGCTCGATCGGTCGTGTCTGGTGTGCAGGATAGCAGGCGGCTCAATGATTCCGGCGCGCCTGCTTGCGCCCTTCGAAAACGGATTCCCAGATCAGGCCGATCGCCCCCAGGGTAATGCCGATGTCGGCCACGTTGAAGGCCGGATAGTACCAGCCGGCCACGTGGAAGGAGAGGAAGTCGACCACGTAGCCGTGTACCAGCCGGTCGTAGAGGTTACCCAGCGCCCCGCCGATGACCAGCGCCAGCGAGGCGGCGAGCAACTTCTCGTCGGCCTTGAGCCGGCTCATCCATACCGTGAGCGCGATGCTCGCGCCCACGGCGATGGCGGCAAAGAACCAGCGCTGCCAGCCGGGGTGGTCGGCGAGGAAGCTGAACGCCGCTCCGGTATTGTGCAGCAGCGTCAAGTTGAAGAACGGCAGCACCTCCACCGGCTGGCCATAGCTCAGCAGGCTCGACATCACCGCCTTGGTGCCGAGATCCAGCAGCACCACGGCCGCGGCCAGCCACAGCCAGCGCAGCGGCTGGCGCATCGGCGGCACCGAAGTGCCGCTGTCATCCTGACTGTTACGCATAGTGGCGGGTCTCACCGTCGCCCTCCGGCAGGTTGCTGATGCAGCGCCCGCAGAGGTCGGGGTGCTCGGCGTGGCTGCCGACGTCCTCGCGATGGTGCCAGCAGCGTTCGCACTTCTGATGCGGGCTAGCGGCCACCGCCACCTTGAGTCCCGCCAGCTCGGTGGATTCGGCGCCTTCAGCGTTCTGGTCCTCCGCCAGCGGTGCCAGACGCACCTCGCTGGTGAGCATCACGAAGCGCAATTCCTCGCCCAGCTTGGCCAGGGTGGCACGGAGTTCGTCATTCACGAACAGAGTCACCTCGGCGGCGAGGCTGCCCTTGATCATCTTGGCGTTACGCGCATCCTCCAGGCACTTGTTGACCGCCTGCTTGACCTCGAGCACCTGTTCCCAGAACTCGCGCCCCAGCTCGGCGTTCGGCGCTAGGGTGGCGAGCCCCTCGTAGTAGGTCTCGAGCAGCACGCTGTCGCCCTTGCTGCCGGGGATGTTCTCGTAGATCTCCTCGGCGGTGAAGCTGAGGATCGGCGCCACCCAGCGCGAGAGCGCTTCGACGACATGGTAGAGCGCCGACTGGCAGCTGCGCCGGGCCAGGGAGTCGGCCTGAGTGGTGTACTGGCGATCCTTGATCACGTCGAGGTAGAAACCGCCCAGCTCACGCGAGCAGAAAGCGTGCACCTGCTGGTAAACATCGAGGAAGCGGTACTCCTCATAGGCCTGCTCGATGCGCGCCTGCAGCTGGGCGGCGCGATCCACCACCCACTGATCAAGCGCCAGCATGTCGTCGAAGGCCACGCTGTCACGGGCCGGATCGAAGCCATTGAGGTTGGCCAGCAGGAAGCGCGCGGTGTTGCGAATGCGCCGGTAGACGTCGGCGGTGCGCTTGAGAATCTCATCGGAGACCGCCATCTCGCCCGAATAGTCGGTGGAGGCGACCCACAGGCGCAGGATGTCGGCGCCGAGCTTGTCCATCACTTCCTGGGGCGCCACCACGTTGCCCAGCGACTTGGACTGCTTGCGTCCCTGGGAATCCACGGTAAAACCATGGGTCAGCAGCTGACGATATGGCGGATGCCCGTCGATGGCCGAGCCGGTCAATAGCGAGGAGTGGAACCAGCCGCGGTGCTGGTCGGAGCCCTCCAGGTAGAGGTCGGCTCGCGGACCATCCTCATGGCCGTGGGGATGCGAGCCGCGCAGCACGTGGCGGTGGGTGGTGCCGGAGTCGAACCACACGTCGAGGGTGTCGGTGACCTTGTCGTACTCGGCCGCCTCGTCGCCCAGCAGCTCGGCGGGATCGAGGCGGAACCAGGCGTCGATGCCCTCGCGCTCGACGCGCTTGGCGGCTTCCTCCATCAGCTCGACGGTGCGCGGGTGCAGCTCGCCGCTAGCCTTGTGCAGGAAGAACGGGATCGGCACGCCCCAGTTGCGCTGGCGCGAGATGCACCAGTCAGGTCGGTTGGCGATCATGGCATGCAGCCGCGCCTTGCCCCAGGCCGGCGTGAACTGGGTCGCCTCGATGCCTTCCAGCGCCCGCTCGCGCAGGGTGCGTCCGTCATGCCCCTTGACGTCCATGCCCACGAACCACTGCGCCGTGGCGCGGTAGATCACCGGGGTCTTGTGGCGCCAGCAGTGCATGTAGCTGTGAGTGATGACCTTGTGTGCCAGCAGTGCGCCGACCTCTCGCAGCTTGTCGACGATCTGCGGATTGGCCTTCCAGATCATCTGGCCGCCGAAGAAGGGCAGGTCGTCGGCATAGACGCCGTTGCCCTGCACCGGGCTCTTGATCTCACTGAACTCCATGCCGTGGGCGCGACAGGTGACGAAGTCGTCGACGCCGTAAGCCGGGGCAGAGTGAACGATACCGGTGCTGCCCACCTCGGACTCGACGTAGTCGGCCAGGTAGACCGGCGAGAGGCGATCATAGAACGGATGGCGAAATTCGATCAGGTCGAGCGCCTGGCCCTTGGCGGTGGCAATCACTTCGCCCTGGAGCTCGTAGCGCTCCAGGCAGCTTTCGACCAGCTCTTCGGCCAGCACCAGCAGACGCTCGCCGGTATCGACCAGGGCATAGCTGAACTCGGGATGCACGTTGAGCGCCTGGTTGGCCGGCACGGTCCAGGGCGTGGTGGTCCAGATCACGATGGCGGCGGGCTTGGGCAGCTCGGCCAGGCCGAACGCCGCGGCCAGCCTGGTCTCGTCGGCGGCCGGGAAGGCCACATCGATGGTATCGGACTTCTTGTCCTGATACTCCACCTCGGCCTCGGCGAGCGCCGAGCCGCAGTCGAAGCACCAGTTGACCGGCTTGAGGCCTTTGAACACGTAGCCTGCCGCGACCATGTCGGCCAGGGCGCGGATCTCGCCTGCCTCGTTGGCATAGTCCATCGTGCGGTACGGGTGGTCCCAGTCACCGATCACGCCCAGGCGCACGAAGTCGGCGAGCTGGGTCTCGATCTGGGCAGTGGCGTACTCGCGGCACAGCGCCCGCGCCTGCTCGGGCTCGAGGTGCTTGCCGTGGGTGGTTTCCACCTTGTGCTCGATGGGCAGACCGTGACAGTCCCAGCCGGGTACGTAGGGGGCATCGAAGCCGGCCAGGTTCTTCGACTTGACGATGATGTCCTTGAGGATCTTGTTGAGGGCATGACCGATATGGATGCTGCCGTTGGCGTAGGGAGGGCCGTCGTGCAGCACGAAGGTCTGGCGGCCACGGCGCTCTTCACGCAGGCGCTGATAGAGCTTCATGTCCTGCCACTGCGACACCCGGCCGGGCTCGCGCTGGGGCAGGTTGCCGCGCATCGGAAAGTCGGTCTCGGGCAGGTTCAGTGTGTGCTTGTAGTCGCTCATATCCTGGGAGTCAGCCGTCGTCTTGGTCGGCGGAACGTCCCGCCGAGGATTCGAAGTTCGTGGCTTCGCGCGCCAGCGGCGCCGATACCATGGGAAGAGAGTCGTCTGCCAGGCCAAGCTCCCTGGCCGCAGGACACGGGGTGGCGAAGAAGCGGCGGGCCCGGGCCAGATCCGCCATGATCTGCTGCTTCAGCGCGGCGAAGTCATCGAACTTCTTCTCGCCACGCAGTCTCGCACAGGGATACACGGTGAGCCTTTTGCCGTAGAGGTCACCGTCGTAATCGAACAGATGCACCTCCAGCACCGGTCGGTCGCTACCCACGGTGGGGCGCCAACCAATGTTGGCCACCCCGGGGAGGCGCTCTCCGTCGGGGAGCTCCGTCATCACCGCGTAGACGCCGCGCAGCGCCAAGGGCAGGCGCGGCTGCGGCAGGTTGGCGGTGGGGACACCGATGGTGCGCCCCAGCTTCTGGTCGGCGACCACACGCCCTCCCAGGCGATAGGGGCGTCCCAGCATGCGTGCCGCCTGGGCAAAGTTGCCACTGGCCAGCAGGGTACGCACCCGGGTGCTGGAGACCCGCTCGTCGTCGAGGGTGAAGGTTCGCGTGTGCTCGACGCCGAATCCGTCACTGCCACGTCGCTCGCCTTCCTGGGTCAGCAGGTTGAAGTCGCCGCTGCGATCGCAGCCGAAACGGAAATCGTCACCGACCACCAGATGGCGTACGCCCAAACCTTCGACCAGCACGCGATCGATGAATTCCACCGCGGTAAGGCTGCGCAATCGCTCGTTGAACGGCAGGCAGAGCACGTAGTCCACCCCACTCTCGCCCAGCAAGCGCACCTTCTCGCGCAGGCGGGTCAGCCGCGGTGGCGCCTGGTCGCCGGCGAAGAACTCCCGCGGCTGGGGCTCGAACACCACCACCGTTACCGGCAGGCGCAGCTTCGAGGCCTGCTCGCGGCACTGATCGAGAATCGCCTGATGGCCGCGGTGCACGCCATCGAAATTGCCGATGGTCGCCACGCAGCCGCGATGCTCGTCGCGCAGATTGTGCAGTCCTCGAATGACTTCCATTCAGCCTTCACTAACCCGTTGGTTGAAAAACGTATAAAGGGGAAGATTATAGCGAACCCCTGCCCCCTTGACAGCCGTTTGCCCGCGTCACAGGACCTTCGCTCCTAATTCCGAGGGAGCTATTACCCCCGCATGCGGAAGTGCCGTGGCCTGACGCCCAGCGCCGCTAGCCAGGCAAAGTAAATCGTTGCCCCGAGGACGACCAGCAGTGCCAGCCATTGCACTCGTCCTCTGACACCCCAACCCAGCCACTGCTGCCAATCCGGCGCCAGCCAGGCGAGCCCCACGCTCATTACCACACAGCCGCCTACCAGTTGCACGGCGTAGCGGCCCCAGCCGGGCTGGAACACCAGTACACCCTGCTTGTGCAGCAGCCAGCCCAGCAGCCCGGCGTTGAGGAAAGCCGACAGCGCCGTGGCCAGAGCCAGGCCGGCATGCGCCAGCGGCCAGATCAGAATGAGGTTGAACACCATGTTGGCGACCATGGCGATGATGCCGACCTTCACCGGCGTCTTGGTGTTCTGGCGGGCGAAGAACCCCGGCGCCAACACCTTGATCAGCATGAAGGCGACCAGACCGAAGGCGTAGGCGCGCAGGCTCATCGCCGCCATGGCGATATCGTGCTCGGTCATGGCGCCGTAGTGGAACAGCGAGATCAGCAGCGGCTCGGCCAGGATTGCCAGCGCCAGGGCCGCCGGCAAGCCCAGCAGCAGCACGGCGCGCACTGCCCAGTCGAGCATGGCGGCGAAATGCTCGCCCGACTGATCGGCGTGACGCTTGGAAAGCGCCGGCAGGATCACCGTACCGATGGCGATGCCGAACACTCCCAGCGGCAGTTCCACCAGACGGTCGGAATAATAGAGCCACGAGACGCTGCCGGGTGCCAGCAACGAAGCCAGCACAGTGTCCAGCAGCAGGTTGATCTGCGATACCGAGACGCCGAACAGAGCCGGGGTCATCAGCACCAGGATACGCTTCACCCCGCTGTGGGCGAAATTGGGCCAGGGTCTCGGCATCAACCCCAGGCGCGCCAGGAACGGCACCTGGAAGGCGAGCTGGGCGACGCCGGCGATAAGCACGCCCCAGGCCAGCGCCATGGCCGGCTCGCTCATCAACGGCGTGAGCAGCATGGCCGCGCCGATCAGCGAGAGATTGAGCAGTACCGGAGTGAAGGCCGGCACGGCGAAGCGGTTCCAGGTGTTGAGCACGCTGCCGGCAAAGGCGGTGAGCGAAACCAGCAGCAGATAGGGGAAAGTAAGCCGCAGCATGTCGGCGGTAAGCGCCAGCTTGGCCGGGTCGCGGCCGAACCCGGGCGCGAAGAGCCACACCAGCCAGGGCGCCGCGAGCATGGCCAGGGCGGTAATCAGCGCCAGCACCGCGGTGAGACTACCAGCCACGGCGTCGAGCAGTTCGCGCACCTCGCGCTTGCTGCCACGAGTGGCATATTCGGAAAGCACCGGCACGAAGGCCTGGTTGAAGGCCCCTTCGGCAAACAGCCGGCGCATGAAGTTGGGGATCTTGAAGGCCACAAAAAACGCATCGGCACCGCTGCCGGCACCGAACAGGGTCGCCACCACCACATCACGCACCAGGCCCATGACCCGCGACAGCATGGTCATGGCCCCTACCACCAGACCGGAGCGCATCAGCCCGCCGGCCTTGGGAGCAACGGCCCGGTCGTCATCGGCCACCGTGAGTGGCGTCGCTTCCCCGGGCTTGGGCAACTGCTCGCGTTCCGTCACCTTCTGCTTTCCTCGTCAGGCTCGTTCGATGCGGATCACCCGCTTGGCAGGCACAAAAAAACCGGCCTAAGCCGGTTTTTTCAAGAGTTCGCGATGCGCAGGCATGAGTGACCAACGTTCGCGATGTCTCCTAGGCGTCCGGCTTTACGCAGCCAGCGCCTTAATTCGCGCGTTCAGGCGGCTCTTCAGGCGTGCTGCCTTCTTCTTGGAGAGCACGTCCTTGTCAGCGATACGGTCGATGACCGGCTGCGCCTTCTGGAACTCGGTCATGGCGGTAGCGTGGTCGCCACCGTTGATGGCCTTGATGACGCGCTTCACATAGGTACGCACCATGGCGCGCTGGCTCGCCTTCAGAACACGACGGCCTTCCGCCTGACGGGCACGCTTGCGGGCTTGCTTGCTGTTTGCCACTGACAATCTCCTGGAAAACTTTAACACCGCCCGATCGGGGGCGGCATCGATAACGATTTGTCCGGCCTGGAAATTTCACTTCCTAGCCGGTCTGGCCATGGCCTCAACCCGAAGGTTGTCGACGGGCCGTGTCTGAGAGGATGGCGCATCCTACCACAGGTAGCCGGCGTCATGCTACAGGCCCCATGGATACTGACTCACAGCACGACGAGGTTGTCGCGGTGAATCAGCTCGGGCGCCTCCATGTAGCCCAGAATTGCCTCGATCTGGTGGCTCGGCTGGCCCAGAATACGGCGGGCCTCATCGGCACCGTAGTTGACCAGCCCCTTGGCGATGCGCTCGCCCTGCTCGTCGAGACACAGCACCATGTCGCCGCGCACGAAGTCGCCAGACAGCGCCTTGACACCTACCGCCAGCAGGCTCGATCCGCTGCCACGCAGCACCTTGACCGCGCCGGCATCCAGCGTCAGGCTGCCACGCACCTGCAGCTGCCCCGCCAGCCAGCGCTTGCGCGCCGCCATCGGCGCCTCTTCCGGGCACAGCAGCGTACCCAGGCGCTCGCCCTCGATCAACCGGGTCAGCACCGCGGGCTGACGCCCGCTGGCAATTACCGTGACGGCACCGGAGCGGGCCGCCAGGCGCGCCGCCTGGACCTTGGTGGTCATCCCACCACGGCCCAGCGCGCCGCCGCCGCCGGCCACCGCCGCCAGCGCCGGGTCATCGGCACGGCCTTCACGGATCAGCGTGGCCGCCGGGTTGTGGCGCGGGTCGGCATCGAACAGTCCCTCCTGGTCAGTAAGGATCACCAGCGCCTCGGCCTCGAGCAGGTTGGCAACCAGCGCACCGAGGGTGTCGTTGTCGCCGAAGCGGATCTCGTCGGTGACCACGGTATCGTTCTCGTTGATCACCGGCACCACGCGCAGATCGACCAAGGTGCGCAGCGCCGAACGAGCATTGAGGTAGCGCTTGCGGTTGGAGAGGTCGTCATGGGTCAGCAGCACCTGGGCAGTCAGTAGCCCATGGCGCGCAAAGTGATGTTCGTAGCACTGTGTCAGGCCGTTCTGCCCCACCGCAGCAGCGGCCTGCAGCTCATGTACCGCCGAAGGTCGGACCTGCCAGCCCAGCCTCACCATGCCGGCCGCCACGGCACCCGACGATACCAGCACCACCTCGATCCCCTGGTGATGCAGCGCCGCGATCTGGTCGACCCAGCCGCCAATCGCCGCCTCGTCGAGCCCGCGCCCGTCGTTGGTCAGCAGCGCGCTGCCGATCTTCACCACCACCCGGCGAGCGCCACGCAGCGCATCGCGACCCGGAACCCGCTGCTCGTTCACACCCTACTCTCCCATCCAGCAAAAAACCGCTATCTCAGCGCAACCTCGATAGCGCAACTGAGCGAGCGACGGCCAGACAAGGCAAAAACTGACGAAGAAACGGAGTTTACAAGCTGTAAATGAGTATTCTAAGTCAATTTTTAACGCCGTATGGCCGAGCGCAGCCAGTTGTTATCTCAAGGAGCGTATTCGACCTCGACGTCATAGTCATCATCGTCGAAATCATCGTCATCTTCGTCCTGATCGCTGCGCTTGCGCCGACGACCCAGGCGCGCTTCGGTGCGCGCCACCGCCTCGGCCTCCATGCGTTCGCGCATCTCATGCTCGCGCTCGGCGGCCTCCTCGTCCTCGTTTTCCAACCGGCGCTGCTCGGTCAGCCAGCGGTGCGCCGCCTGCACCAGGGCATCGGTGCCCTCGCCGCTGATCGCCGAAATGCGATAGACCGGCCCCTCCCAGGCAAGGCCTTCGACGATGGCGGCGACTCGCGCTTCACGCTCCTCCTCCGGCACCAGATCGAGCTTGTTGAGCACCAGCCAGCGCGGGCGCTCGGCCAGGGTCGGCGAGAACTGCTCGAGCTCATGGGCGATGGCACGCGCGACCTCGACCGGGTCCGACTCGTCGAACGGCGCCACATCGACCACGTGGAACAGCAAACGGGTACGCGTCAGGTGCTTGAGGAAGCGCAGGCCCAGGCCGGCTCCGTCCGATGCGCCCTCGATCAGGCCTGGCACGTCGGCCATCACGAAGTGCTCATGCATGCCCAGCTTCACCACTCCGAGGTTGGGCACCAGCGTGGTGAACGGATAGTCGGCCACCTTGGGCTTGGCCGCGGACACCGAGCGGATCAGGGTCGACTTACCGGCATTGGGCATACCCAGCAGGCCGACGTCGGCCATCACCTTCATCTCCAGGCGCAGGCTGCGCCGCTCGCCGTCGGTACCGGGCGTGGTCTTGCGCGGCGCGCGGTTGGTCGATGACTTGAAGTGAATATTGCCGAGCCCGCGGCGACCGCCCTGGGCCACCAGCACCTGCTGGCCGATCTCGGTGATGTCGGCGATCACTTCGAGGGTGTCCTCGTCGATCACCGTGGTACCCACCGGCACCTTGACCACCAGATCGCTGCCGGCCCGGCCACTCATCTGACGCCCCTGGCCGGGGCGACCGCTCTCGGCCTGGTAGAAGCGCTGGTACTTGAAATCGATCAGGGTGTTGAGGGCGTCATCGCCGACCAGGTAGACGCTGCCGCCATGCCCGCCGTCGCCGCCATCGGGACCACCCTTGGGCACGTACTTCTCACGGCGGAAACTCAGGCAACCGTTACCACCCCTGCCGGCCTCCACGATGATCGAGGCTTCGTCGACGAACTGCATTGTGACTCTCCCGACGGATGCTACCGTCATGATACAAGAAGGCCCCGCCTGAGCGGGGCCTTCCTACTACCGGTTCGGGCGTTCTCAGGCAGAGACGACGCTGACGAACTTGCGGTTCTTCGGACCCTTGGTCTCGAACTTGATCACGCCGTCGCTCAGGGCGAACAGGGTGTGATCGCGGCCGACACCGACGCCGGTACCGGCGTGGAAGCGGGTGCCACGCTGGCGCACGATGATGTTGCCGGCGGTGACGGCCTGGCCGCCATACAGCTTGACACCAAGGCGTTTGGATTCTGAATCGCGGCCGTTACGGGTAGAGCCGGCTGCCTTCTTATGAGCCATTGCAAAGTCCTCGCTCGTTAAGGGGAAGCCGCTTAGGCGGAAATCCCGGTGATCTTGACTTCAGTGAACCACTGACGGTGGCCCTGACGCTTCATGTGGTGCTTGCGGCGACGGAACTTGATGATGCGAATCTTCTCGCCACGACCGTGAGAGACGATTTCGGCAGCCACCTTGGCACCATCGACCAGCGGAGCGCCAACGGTCACGTCGTCGCCATCGGCAACCAGCAGCACCTGGTCGAACTCGACGGTTTCGCCGGTCGGAATCTCGAGCTTCTCGAGCTTGAGCGTCTGGCCTTCCTGAACGCGGTACTGCTTGCCACCGCTCTTGATTACTGCGTACATGTGCGTATCTCTCCAGAACTCATCGGGGTTGGCTCTTCATCGGCCTGCTTCGAGTGGCGCCCCTTTCGGCAGCCATCTGACAGGGAGCGTGATGAGTGGGCCGCGCATTATAACCGCGGCCCGCGTAGCGTTCAAGCCGCCGCCGCCCTTACCTTCACTCCGACGCCGCGCCATATCAAGGCACACCGCGGCACCGCTTGACGCCCCACTGGGGGGGCCATAGCATGACCCGCAACTCTAGGCCCACCGCCACTCTCCGGCATTCGGGCCCAACAGCCCGATGATATCGCCCCATGCCTGCCAACGCTTCTACCAGCCCGACCGACAGCAACGCTTCCGCCTCGTCGCTCCATGCGGCGGTTGCCGACGATTTCGCCGCGGTCAACCGCACCATCATGAAACAGCTGGCCTCGCGCGTGCCGCTGGTGGAAACCATCGGCCAATACATCATTGCCAGCGGCGGCAAGCGTCTGCGCCCGCTGCTGGTGCTGCTCGCCGCCCGCGCACTGGGCTATCAGGGCGACAAGCACATCTCGCTGGCCACACTGATCGAGTTCATGCACACCTCGACGCTGCTGCACGACGACGTGGTCGACGAATCCCACATGCGCCGCGGACGCGCCACCGCAAACGACGCCTGGGGCAACGCCCCCTCGGTTCTGGTGGGCGACTACCTCTATTCGCGCTCCTTCCAGATGATGGTGGAAATCGGCTCGCTCAGGATCATGGACGTGCTCTCCAGCGCCACCTGCGTGATTGCCGAGGGCGAGGTGCAGCAGCTGACCAACGTGGGCAACCCCGACATCGACGAGGCGGTCTACTTCGAGACCATCCAGGGCAAGACCGCCATGCTGTTCGAAGCCGCCACCCACAGCGGCGCCATCCTGGCCGGGGCCGAACCGCAGCAGGAAGCGGCGCTACGGTACTACGGTCGCTATCTGGGCCTGGCGTTCCAGCTCGTCGACGACCTGCTCGACTACCAGGGCGACGCCGAGGCCATGGGCAAGAACGTGGGTGACGACTTGGCCGAGGGCAAGCCCACCCTGCCGCTGATCCAGGCAATGGCCGCCGGCACCCCCGACCAGGCCAAGACGATCCGCCAAGCCATTCGCCAGGGCGGACTCGACCAGTTGGACGAAGTACTCGCCATCGTGCGCGACACCGGCGCACTGGACTATACCCGCGCACGCGCCGAGGAGATGTCGGCCAAGGCGCTGGAGCAGCTGGATCTACTTCCACCCAGCCGCTATCGCGACAGCATGGCCGAACTGGCCAAGCTCGCCGTGGAACGCCAGAACTGAACGTCGCACCGGCGCCGTCGCGGGGCTTGCAAGGACGAGGGTTTTGCGTATAATGCCCATCCGTCGGCACCAGCGGCGCCGGCATCGAGCGGTCCTCCGAGACGGCTCGTGTGCAGCAACGGAGTATAGCTCAGCTTGGTAGAGCGCTGCCTTCGGGAGGCAGAGGTCGTAGGTTCGAATCCTGCTACTCCGACCAAAGAATTCAGCAAAACCGCCACTTACGGATCATACCGGGTGGCGGTTTTTCGTTGCCAGGACAGGCGTAAGTCTGACGCCAGCTCACGCTCCTAACCTCAAGTCTTTCGATCTCCTGCCGATAGTCGTCTGGAACGCAGAGACACACATCTCCTGCCCGTAAGGTCGATCATTAGGCCCGCCTTTCCGCTACCTCTAGAGGGGCGGCCATACACCATCGCCCACGCCTGTGGACCTTCTAATGCAGAGAAAGCCAGTTCTTATCGCCTTCATCTTGCTGATGCTGACTTGCGGGCTTCCCCTTGCAGCACAAGCGAACACTCCCTCGCTGTCCTTGAATGGCTTCGGCACGCTTGGCGTGGTGCATTCCGACGAGGACCAGGCGGATTTCGTTTCGAGCATGCTAATGCCCAGGGGGGCTGGCCATACCAGTGACTGGAGCGCCGAGGTCGACAGCCGACTGGGCCTGCAGCTTACCGCCAACCTTACGCCCCGCCTCTCGAGCGTGGTGCAGGTCGTCACCGAGCAGCAGTACGATGGCCAGTTCAGGCCGGCAATAGAGTGGGCCAACATCAATTTCGATGTGACGCCCGAGCTTAGCCTGAGAGTCGGCCGCGTCATCCTTCCGGTCTTCATGAATTCGGAGTATCGCAAGGTAGGCTATGCGACGCCCTGGGTGCGCCCGCCATTGGAAGTCTATCGCACCATACCGGTTTCCAGCATTGATGGCCTGGACGTCAGCTACCGCTCCCGTATCGCAAGCGCCACCAGCACGCTTCGGGCCACCTATGGGCAAAGTGATTCGACTTTCCCTTACACCGATTCAGCGATGGGTCGAGCCACGGCAGAGGCGCGCGCCCGGGAAGGATTGACGATCGGCAATACCGTGGAGCAGGGCAATCTCAGCGTCTTTGCTGCCTACAGCCATTACCGCCTGAGCATTGAAGACTTCAACCCGCTATTCGATGTGTTCCGAATGTTTGGCCCTGAAGGCGATGCCATTGCCGATCGCTACAATGTCGATGACAAGTCATTTGAAGTGATCAGCCTGGGTGCTCGCTACGATCCCGGCAACTGGTTCGTGATGGGCGAATGGGCCCAGACCAGCAGCCGCACTTTTCTAACGGATAACCGCGGCTGGTACATTTCCGGCGGTTACCGCTTGGGCGCCTTCACGCCCTATCTGACATATGCCAATCAGCGCATTCACAGCCAGACGTCCACTCCAGGCCTTTCACAGCCCGGCAGCGAAGCACTGGATGCGATGCTCAACTCTCTGCTTCAGGGGCAACCACAGCAGAAGAGCATTTCGCTCGGCTTGCGCTGGGACTTCAGCAGCAGCATGGCCATCAAGGCCCAGTTCGACCACATGAATCATGAGGGGGGATCACGCGGCTACCTGGTCAACTCACAGCCAGGCTTCGATCCCGGCGGTTCGGTCAACTTGTTCAGCCTTGCGCTCGACTTCGTGTTCTGAGGAGACAAGGATGCCTTCACGACTCAAGCGAATTGGCTGTGGCCTACTATTTTCACTGGCATCGAGCATGGCCTGGGCCGAGGTGGTGGTGGTGGTTTCCGCACACAATCCGCTCGCCACGCTTACCCGAAGCGAACTGGCCGACATCTACCTGGGCCGTACCAGCCGCTTTCCCAATGGTCAGCCAGCCACGCCATTGGACCAAGGCGAGAGCTCTCCGATCTACGCAACCTTCTACCGCGAATATCTAGGCCAGACGCCCACTCAGGTCAAGATGCACTGGTCGCGCCTGATATTCACCGGACGCGGCCAGCCACCGCGCAGCCTGGCAGGCGACCGCGCCATGGTCGACTTCGTGGCGGCGCATGCCGACGCCATCGGTTACCTGGACGACGTCCACATCGACGAGCGTCTGCGGGTGGTGACCATTGACTGAGCCAACGCCACACCCACCGGCGGCGGACGCCTCCCGGCGGCACTGGCTGCACCAGCTCGTCGAGCCCGGCGTACTGTTCCCGGGTCTGGCGCTGCTGACGCTGACCGCCATCTGGTTGGTGACGCTCGATCTCGTCGAACGGGAGTACACGGCCGCCGAGCAACGGGCCGCGGCGTTGACGGCCGACCTGGCCGAAACCTATGAGGCCCAGGTCGTGCGAGCACTGCGCGAGATCGACACCACGCTCAAGCTGGTACGCTACAGTCTCGACGAACGCCCTCCACAGCGCGTTCTTGATGAGCTGGGCCAGCAAGGCATGCTCCCGCCCACCTTGCTGTTCGAGGTTCGCATCAGCGATGCCGCAGGCAACGTCATCGCCAGCACGCACCCCTCCTCGGCGCCGCAGAGCGTCATCACCGCTGCCGAAGGAGAGGGCATGCAGGTGGCGTTGCCGCGGCAGCAGGCGAGCGGAGCGGACAGTCAGCTTGCCTTCAGCCGGCGCCTGACGACAGCCGATGAGCCCGCCCCGGCAGTCGTCTCGGTACTGGTGAGCGCGGCGCATTTCGTCAGCGGCTACGAGCTGGATACGCTGGGCGTGCAGGGGGTGCTGGCCGTGGCGGGCGAGGAAGACACATTCCTGGTGCGCCGCACTGGCGACACCATCCACACCGGCGAGCCGGTCGACTACGCCAACCTCGTGAATGGCAGTGGCGCACTCGGTGATCCTGCCCAGCTCAGGGTGAACGAGTGGGACGACGTGCACCGCTACCTCGTGGCCAGAGCCTTGTTCGAGTTTCCGGTCGCCATCGTCGTTGGACTCTCCCGGAGCGAGCAGATGGCCGCTGCCTCCGCCCTGCAGCGTGACTACTACTGGCGCGCCCTGCTGGTCACGCTCGCCTTTCTCGTCGTGCTGACGATGCTCGGCCGTCTCAGCTGGAAGCTTCGCCGGGCACAGGCCAGCGTGCTCGAAGAGCGTCTGGACCACGCCCGCCGCGCCGAATACCTGGCCTTTCATGACAACCTGACGGAACTGCCGAACCGGGCATACTTCAGCCGCCTGCTGACGCACGGCATGCAGCATGCCCGACGCTACGACAAGCACCTGGCGCTGCTGTTTCTCGATCTCGACCGGTTCAAGGCGATCAACGACTCCCTCGGCCACGATGCGGGCGATGAGCTGTTGCAAGAAGTCAGTCTCCGACTCGGGCGCGCGGTGCGAGAAAGCGATACGGTCGCCCGCCTCGGCGGCGATGAGTTCGTCGTCCTGCTTCCTGAAATTCATGATCAGGAGCAGGTTCATCAGGTGGCCAACAAGATCCTCGCCGCGATCAGCGCTCCCTTCACCCTGGCCGGCCAGGAGTTTCGCATCACGGTGAGCATCGGTATCGCCCTGTATCCCGCGGACGGGGAAGATGAGCAAACCCTGATGAAGCACGCCGACGTGGCCATGTACCACGCCAAGGAAGAGGGAAAGAACAATGCCCAGTTCTACTCCGAACAGCTCAAGTCCGACTCCTTGGAGCGCCTGGCACTCGAGTCGAGCCTGCGCAAGGCGCTGGAGCGTCGGGAATTCCGGCTTTACTACCAGTCGAAGCTCGACATGGCGACCGGCCGCGTCATCGGCATGGAGGCCCTACTGCGCTGGCAACATCCGGAGCTCGGCCTGATCCTGCCCAAGCAGTTCATCCCGTTGGCCGAAGAGAATGGCCTGATCATCCCCATCGGCCGCTGGGTCATCCATACCGCCTGCCGACAGAATATCGCCTGGCAGCAGGCCGGCTTCCCGGCGCTGAGCATGGCAGTCAACCTATCGGCTCGACAGTTCCTCGATGACGGCCTGCCGGGAGATATCAAGAGCGCGCTGCAGGCCACCGGGATGCCTCCGCAACTGCTCGAGGTGGAAATCACCGAGAGCATGATGATGGTGGACATGCCAAGAGCGGTGAGCGTGCTGCAGGAGCTACGGACCATCGGCGTGCGCATCGCCATCGACGATTTCGGCACCGGCTATTCGTCGCTCTCCAAGCTGCAGGCCCTGCCTCTCGACACCATCAAGATCGACGGCTCGTTCATTCACGACCTTCTCGACAATGCCGTGGATAGGAGCCTGACCGAGGCCATCATCGATCTCGGCAAGCGACTGGGCCTGACGGTCGTGGCCGAGGGCGTGGAGTCGGCGGAACAGATAGCCTACCTGCGTCGCCATGCCTGCGATCAGGTCCAAGGCTTCTACATGCACGAACCGCAGCCGGCAGACGAAGCGGCGATCTCGCTGCAGCGCAGGATCGACAATGTTTTCCCGTGTTGACGCTGGCGCAGCCTCGGCCGGAACGCCGCCCCTCCTTTAGCCTGATACCGCCAACTTTGGCGTGAACGTGCCGAGAAAAGACGCTATGCTGCGCGGTCGGATCGCCATAGACACTTTTATGGCCCGCATACAAGCATATCCAAAAGAGACTTGCCCCAGAACAAGTCCCACTCGTAGGGAGGCGCTCGTGACGATTAGCGAGCTCGAGACTGCGCATGGTAGCGCCGGCGTCGCCGCGGCCATGGCTGGCCCCCACAGCAGCAGTGACATCGACACGCTGCGAGCCAAGTTCTATCAACTCTACATCGCCGTGGAACAGAGCCCGGCCGCCACCGCCATCACCGATACCGAAGGACGCATCGAGTATGTCAACCGCCGCTTCCTCGAGGTAACCGGCTACTCGCGTGAAGAGCTGATCGGCAAGACGCCGGCCATGATTCGCTCGGGGTTGACGCCCGACATCGTCTATCGGGACCTGTGGCAGACCCTGCGCAGCGGCCAGGTATGGCGCGGCGAGCTGCAGAACCGCAAGAAGAGCGGCGAACTCTACTGGGAAGCCGAGACCATCACGCCGGTACGCGACGATTCAGGGCAGATAGTACGCTTCGTGGCGGTCAAGGAGGACATCACCGAGCGCAAGCGCCAGGAAGAGGAGCTGCGGCTGCTCGCCAGCGTGTTCCAGACCGGTCAGGCGACCCTGATCACCGACCCCGAGATGCGCATCGAGCGGGTCAACCAGGCCTTTACCGACATCACCGGCTACCTGCCGGAAGAGGTCATTGGCCACACGCCACGCCTGTTCAAGTCGGGTCGGCACGACAAGGCCTTCTATGCCCAGCTATGGCAAGAGGTGCTCGAGACCGGCCACTGGCAGGGCGAGATCTGGAACCGCAACAAATACGGCGAGATCTATCCGCTGTGGCAATCGATCACGGCCGTGTCCGACGAGGCGGGAAAGGTACGCCACTACATCGCCGTCTTCCACAACATCGCCGAACGCAAGCGCCTCGAGGAGGAGCTGGAGCAGCAGGCCACCCGTGACCATCTGACCGGCGCGCACAATCGTCGCGCCTTCGACACCGCCATGCGCAAGGCGATCCGCCAAGCCGAACGCAGCGATAACACTTTCTCGCTGCTGCTGTTCGATATCGACCGCTTCAAGTCGGTCAATGACCAGCATGGCCACGACACCGGCGATGCCATCCTCAAGCGCCTCGCCACGCTGGTGAACCAGACCCTGCGCAGCACCGATCTGCTGGCGCGCTGGGGCGGCGAGGAGTTTGCCGTCCTGCTGCAGGATACTTCCGCCAGCGGGGCCTCGACGTTCGCCGAGCGCCTGCGCCAGCAGGTGGCCGAGACCCGCCTGCATGGGCTGGCCGTCACCATCAGCCTGGGCATTGCCGAATACCACCGGGGCGAAAGCCCCGACGAGATGCTAGCGCGTGCCGATGGCGCGCTGTACCGGGCCAAACGGGCGGGGCGCAACCGTGTTGGCGTCGCCGACAGCTCCCCCTGAACCTGGCACCGCTATAGCCATGGCTCCAGCCAGCCGATCCTGCCCAGCCTGGCTCCCAGGCGGCGCCAGAAATCGCCGGGCTCCCGCACGAGAGAAATCGCCTCCCCCTGCTGCATCGTCTGCCAGGTGAGTCGTCCCTGCTCATCCCGCACGACCCGGTAGCTCAGTTCCGGCGCCTTGCCAGTCTCCACCAGCGCCTGCAGTTCGCCGGCAAGGCCGGAGCTGGTCGCGAGCACACCTACCTCGGTATTCCACCACACCGAACGCGGGTCGGCGTTGGCCGAGCCGACGAACACGCGATCGTCATCGATGGCGAGCGCCTTGATGTGCAGGGCGGAGGCTGAGGAGCCCACGCCGAACCCATCATTGTCGGGTTCGCTCTCGGCACGCATCTCGTAGAGTGCAACGCCGCTGTCGAGCAACGCGCCTCGACGAACCTGATAGGCACCGTGGACCACCGGTACATCGGTCGCTTCGAGCGAGTTGGTGAAGACCTCGACCTCGACGCCGGTCTCGGCCAGCCGCTGCAATCGCTGCGTACCCCGCTCGCCGGGCACGAAGTAGGCGGAAACGATCACCAGCCGATCGCTCGGCTCGCCGGCATGCTCGAGCAGGTCGCCAGCCATGGTGCGCGCCAGCTCAGGGCGTCCACGCCAGGCCAGCTTGCCTGGCGGATCCCACAGGGCGACACCCTCCCCCCAGTGCAGTCTTCCTACCAGCGTCTCCTGCTCGGCATCGGCATAGCGGCGGCGAAGGTCGGCGAAGTAGGGCGAGTCGGCGTTGGCCTCGACCCAGTCGTCGAGCGATGCCTTGAGGTCACGCCACGCCTCGTCAGCGGCGGGGTGATAACGCCCGATAGGCTGTGCCAGTCCATGATTCCAATACAGATGGAAGCTGCGCGACAGCGGTTCCACTACCGGCCCCAGAACCAGCAGGTCGAGGTCGGTGAAATTACGCGGCTCGCTTGCGCTGTAGTATTCGTCGCCCAGATTGCGCCCGCCGACGATGGCCAGAGCGCCGTCAGCGATCCATAGCTTGTTGTGCATGCGACGATGCTGGCGTGTCGCCTGTGGCACCGAAGCCAGCACACGACCAATTAGCGTATCGCGACCGATGCCGATCGCGTTGTAGACGCGCACCTGAATGTTGGGATGACTTGCAAGCGCCGCCAGCTGCGCCCCCTGCCCCACCGCGCCCATGTCGTCGATCAACAGGCGCACCTCGACGCCCCTGTCGGCGGCACGCAGCAGGCGGTGCAGCAGCAGGCGGGTCGTCAGCCCGTCGCCCATCAGGTAGGTCTGGATATCGAGTCGCCGGTCGACCTGCTCACTGAGCAACACGCGCAAGCTGAAGGCATCCTGGCCGCTGGAGAGCAGGGTGAAGCCACTCTTGCCGGGGTGCGGCGAGGCGCTCAATCGCGCCCACTGACCCAGCCACGTGGCTTCACCCTCGGCCGGGGCCAACGGGGCGCCATGCTCGCGCGGCAACGGCGCGGCAGCGCAACCCTGCAGTACGAAGCCCAGCACGACATACAGCGTCAGACACCGGGCTCGTCTAAGCTCAGGGCTCGTCATCGTCGTCCGCCAGCCGGCGAGCCATCTCCTTGCGCGCCTTGTTACGCCGATAGAGTCGCGCCAGCGCCAGGGCCAACGCAAAGGCGACCATCGCGGCCAGCGTCACCCCCTGCCAGGGTCGGGCAGCCTCGCCACCCAGCACCGTTTCCAGCGTGATGATGAGGATGAAGCCCAACGCCTGACTGCCAATGGCCAAGGCGCGCAGAGGATCGAATGACTTGTGTGCCATGAAGGCTCCCGCCGGGTGACAGTGCTTTGCGTGCGCAGTAGGCTTGCTCTGCTGACGCAGCAACCCATGCAAGTGGATGATTCTACCCGGTCTTGCCGTTTGCGCCGACCCCTCTTCTCGGAGCTGAACCGATGGACGCCTTCGCCTTGGGCCCCGTACTGATTTCCGTCCCGCGCCTGTATGCCATTGGCTGCGCCCTGTTCTTGCTGCTCGCGGCCTGGCTGTTGCTGGGGCTCTCCCCCGGGGTCCGCTCGCGCTGGTTCAACGGGCTGGTGCTGGCCTGGCTGGTCGGAGCCCGCCTGGGTCATGTGGCGATGAATCTCGATGCCTACGCCGCCGCCCCGCTGGACGTGCTCAAGCTGTGGCAGCCGGGCTATCACGGCCTGTGGGGACTGCTCGCGGCGCTGATCTGGAGCGGCTGGGCGCTGCGCGACCGGCTGCTGTCGATGATCGGCGCCATGGGCCTGACCGTCGGCGCCTCGGCGCTATGGCTGGTACTGGTCACCCTGGCACCGCTGGGCGGCGACATGCCGTTGCGCGAGTTGCCCGATATCACGCTGGAAGACCTCGACGGCGAGCCGGTCAACCTGCAGAACCTGCGTGGTAAACGCGTGGTGGTCAATCTGTGGGCAACCTGGTGCCCGCCCTGCCTGCGCGAGATGCCGCTGCTGGCCGAGGCCGGCGAACGCGAGGACGTCACGGTGGTGGTGATCAACCAGGGCGAGGAACTGCTGCAGGTGGTGCGCTACCTCGACGAACAGGGGCTGACCTTCCGCTACCCGCTGCTCGACCCTCATCAGCAGATGATGTCAGCCTTCGAGTCGCCGGGACTGCCTACTACTCTCTTGTTCGACCGGGACGGCCGCGCCGTGGAGCGCCACGTGGGGGAACTGTCACGGGCACAGTTGAACGGCTGGTTGAAGCGTCATTGAGGCGCCGGGGCAAACCGCCCTACCATTTCCGGACGTTCTCCACCAGCCTTAAGCCGTGACGGGCTTTGCGTTAGAATCGCCCGCCCTGCTACCGGCGGAGCTGGCTCTGCCGACAGCACGCGCATCGTATTCCGCATCGACCGAGGCATCATGAGCGACTTTTCACCCGGCCAACGCTGGATCAGCGACGGCGAGGCCGATCTGGGCCTGGGCACCATTCTGAGTTGCGATCACCGTAGCGTCACCGTGCTATTCGGTGCCAGCCAGGAAACCCGCACCTACAGCAGCCGCCAGGCACCTCTAACCCGGGTCGCCTTCGGCAGCGGCGACCGCATCCAGTCGAGCGAGGGCTGGAGCCTGACCGTCGACGACAGCAAGGAAGTCGACGGCCTGATCGTCTACATCGGTGAGGACGACCAGGGCGAACTGCGCGAACTGCCGGAGGCACGCCTGGCCGATACCATGCAGTTCGACCAGGCTCGCGACCGCCTGTTGACCGGCCAGGTCGACCGCAACGACTGGTTCGACCTGCGCTTCCGTACCCTGCATCATCACCACCGCATCGAACAGAACCCGGCGCTGGGTCTGGCCGGACCGCGCATCGACCTGATCCCCCACCAGCTCTACATTGCCGATGAAGTGGCCCGGCGTCATGCACCACGCGTGCTGCTGGCCGATGAGGTGGGGCTGGGCAAGACCATCGAGGCCGGCCTGATCCTGCATCGCATGCTGCTCACCGGCCGCGCCCAGCGCGCGCTGATCCTGGTCCCGCCGAGCCTGACGCATCAATGGCTGGTGGAGCTGCTGCGTCGCTTCGCCTTGGAAGTGACCCTGCTCGACGAGCAGCAGAGCCTGGCCCAGGCCGAGAGCAACCCCTTCGAGTCCGGCCAGTTGATCCTGGCCAGCCAGGAATGGCTGTTCGCCAATCCGCATCGACAGAAGCAGGCCGCCAGTAGCGACTGGGATCTACTGATCGTCGACGAAGCGCACCACCTCGACTGGAGTGCCGATCAGGCCGGCCCCGGTTATGCATGCGTCGAGCACCTCGCGAAGACCGTGCCGGGAGTGCTGCTGCTCACCGCCACCCCCGAGCAAATGGGGCTCGAGAGTCACTTCGCCCGCTTGCGTCTGCTCGACCCGGACCGCTACCACAGCCTCGACGCCTTCCGCGAGGAGGAGCAGCACTATGTGGAAGTGGCCCAGGCCATCGACGCCCTGGAGAACCTTCCCGCAGGCGGCAGCGACGCGCGCGACAGCGTATCAGCAGTAGTCGACGAGCCCGACAGCCTGGCGCTGCTGAAGGTGCTCGCCAACGCCGAGAGCGGCCCCGAGCAACAGGCCAGCGCCCGCGATCAGCTGCGCGAGCAGTTGCTCGACCGGCACGGCACCGGACGGGTGATGTTTCGTAACAGCCGCCGCCACGTGGGCGGCTTTCCCCAACGCCGCCTGCACCTGGCAACACTAACGCTGCCTTCGGCCTACCGCCGCGTGCTGCGCAAGCTCGAGCGCGACGAGGACTATCTCGACGAACTGCTGATCGAGACCGGACTCGACCACCCCGACGTACTGATCTACCCCGATGCCACCTATCGCGCGCTTTCGGACGACCCGCTCAACGCCGAGCCCTGGTGGCAGATCGATCCTAGAGTGAATTGGCTGCTGGAGCGGCTCGCCGACGACGGGGAGAAGGGTTTCGCCAGCGACAAGGTGCTAGTGATCGCCCATGATCGCGAAACCGCCCAGGGCCTGGCCGAAGCCCTGCGGGTTCTGGGCGGCATCCACGCCCCGGTGTTTCACGAAGGGCTCACGCTGGTCGAGCGCGACCGCGCGGCCGCCGCTTTCGCCGACGAGGAGGAAGGCAGCCAGGTACTGGTATGCTCCGAGATCGGCTCGGAGGGGCGCAACTTCCAGTTCTGCCGTCATCTGGTGATGTTCGACCTGCCGCAGCATCCCGACCAGCTCGAACAACGCATCGGCCGGCTCGATCGTATCGGCCAGCGCCACGCCATCGAGATCCACGTGCCGCTGTTCGAGGCCAGCCCGGGCGAGCGCCTGCTGCGCTGGTTGCGCGAGGGAATGGACGCCTTCGCCTCGCCCCACGGCGTCGGCAATGAGCTGTTCGATGCCTTCGGCGACGCGCTGGCCGAAGCGCTGCTCGACGACGAAGCGCTGGAGGACGTCATCAACGAGACCCGGGCGCTATTCGAGAGCCGCCTGGCCCAGCGCGACGCCGGGCGCAACCGCCTGCTGGAACTCAACGCCTGTCGCCCGGCGCGTGCCGAGGCGGTGGCGGCAGCGATTCGTGAGCTCGACGACGACCCGGCGCTGACGCGCTACCTCGACCAGGCGCTGGATATCTTCGGTGTCGATAGCCAGGAGCTCGGCGGCGGCCTGCTGCACCTGCAGCCCGGCCCGCAGATGCTCGACGGCCTGCCCGGCCTGGCCAAGGGCGAGGAGGGCTTCACCGCCACCCTGTCGCGCGAGCGCGCTCTGGCCCGCGATGACGTGCAGCGTCTCTCCTGGGAGCATCCGTTGCTGCGCGAGATGATGGGGCGCATCCTCGACGGCACCATGGGCAACACCGCCCTGGCGCTGCTCAAGCATCCCGCCATACCCGCCGGGCGACTGATGGCCGAGCTGGTGTTTCGCACTTACTGTCCGGCACCCAAACGCCTGCACGTCAACCGCTTCCTGCCGCCGACCGCGGTGCGCGTGCTGCTCGACGAATCGGGCGCCGTGCTCAGTGACAAGGTCTCCTTCACCGGGCTGTCGAAGAACCTGAAGAAGGTCAAGAAGGCCATGGCCCGCGACCTGATCCGCAGCCGTCACGACCAGTTGCGCGACCTGCTCACCCAGGGCGAGCAGGAGGCCGAACGCGAGCTGCCGAGCATCGTCGAGGGCGCTCAGGTTCGCATGCGTCGGGAGCTTGACGGCGAGCTGGCCCGCCTGGAGGCGCTGGCAAGACTCAACCCGGCGGTGCGCGAGGAAGAGCTCGAGGCGCTACGCCGTGAACGTCGCGAGCTGGATGCCGCCATCGATGGCACACGACTGCGGCTGGATGCGGTCAGGGTCATCGTCACGGTGGGAGAAGAGAGCCACTGACGCCGTGTGCAGAAGGCCGAGATCAGCGCTTCTCGAGGATGTCGGCCAGCGCCTGCTCCAGCGTCGGATACCGAAACGTGAAGCCGGCCTCGAGCAGGCGCGCCGGGCGCATGTCGGCCCCGGTCAACAGCAGGCGTGCCATCTCGCCGAAAGCGGCCTCCAGTACGACCGCCGGTACCGGCATGACGGCAGGGCGGTTGAGCTGCCGGGCCAGCACGCGGGTGAACTCGGCGTTGGTGACCGGATGCGGCGCGCTGCCGTTGAACGGCCCATCGAGGTCGTCGCGCTCGAGCAGGAACAGGATGCTGCGCACCAGATCCTCGCGGTGGATCCACGGCATGTACTGTCGCCCGTCGCCAAAGCGCCCTCCCAGCCCCAGCTTGAATGGCGGCAGCATCTTGGCCAAGCTGCCGCCTCCCGTATCCAGCACCAGGCCGGTACGCAACAACGCCACCCGGGTCCCGAAGTCAGTCGCCTCGAGAGCGGCGTCCTCCCAGCGCTTGCACAGGCGATGGGCGAATTCATCGTGGGGGGGTGTCTGCTCGGTGACCTCCCGGCTTCCCTGATCGCCATAGAATCCCATCGCCGAACCCGACACCATGACACGCGGTGCCTGCCCGCTGGCCTGCTCGAGCTGCTCACAGAGAATCACCAGATCGCGAGTCACGTTGACCCGGGAATCGATCAGCCGGTTTTTCTGCTCGTCGCTCCAGCGCTTGGCGGCGATCGGCTCCCCGGCCAGATTGACGATGGCATGCGGCGGGGAATCGACGAAATCGAGCACCGAGCGTCGCACGTCGGTCCCTTCCGGCAGCTTGCGTCGAGCGGATGCCGGATCGCGGGAGACCACCTGCAGCCGGTGCCCCGCCTCCTTCAGGCGCAGACACAGGCGCTGGCCAACGAAGCCACTGCCACCGGTCACCAAGACTCGCATATCAGATTCCCTCCCGCGTCGCAGGCTCCCTCACCCGCTTCGCCTTTCGTTATACAATCGTTGTACATCTCTGCTATGCTGGCGGCAACCGGCCGGTTCAACGGTGCAGCCCGCCGGCCGCTATACTTCGTGTTCGGAGATCGCCATGACCTACAGTCTGATTCTGCTCGCCCATGGCTCCAGCGATCCCGCCTGGCGTGCCCCTTTCGAGCATTTCCACGCATCCTTGGCCACTCGCATGCAGGTCCCGCTCAAGCTAGCCTACATGGAGCTTAGCGAACCCTCGCTGGAAAGCAGCGTGGCCGAGCTCGCTTCGGCGGGCCTTCGGCGCGCCGATATCCTGCCCCTGTTCTTCGCCGCCGGACGCCACCTGCGCAAGGACGTCCCGGCCCAGGTCGAGGCGCTGAGGTCATCTCATCCCGACATCGAGCTGAGGCTGCTACCCCCCGTGGGCGAACACCCTGCTTTCATCGATGCCCTGGCCGCCGTGGTCGCGGAGCAGGCAGGGGAGGCCTTGTCGACTTGACCGTGACCTCCATCAGTTGTACACCGCCCGTTTAGCGTACAATATTCCTTGGCAGCGAGCCTCGGCAACAGCCGGGACGCCGTTACCACCAGGCCCAGACAACACAAGAGGCAGGCGAGCATGACCGAGAAGGGGGCCCATCCGGCCGACACACCGCTCTATCCGATCCGCGAGGTGTCACGCCTTACCGGGGTCAACTCGGTTACCCTGCGCGCCTGGGAGCGCCGCTACGGCCTGATCCGCCCCAAGCGCACCCCCAAGGGACATCGCCTCTACGCTCGCGAGGATATCGAGCGGGTCGAGCGCATCCTGCAGTGGCTTAGCCGTGGCGTGCCGGTCAGCCAGGTCAAGGAGCTCATCGACCAGCCGCAACCCGTACCGGCGGCCGAGCCGGCCTCCGGCGACTGGCCCAGCCAACGGCGTCAGTTGTTGGCGGCCATCGAGGCTCTCGACCAGGGCCAGATGGAAACGCTCTACGCACAGAGCCTGGCCCTCTACCCCGTGTCAACCTGTCTGGCGGAGCTGTGGCAACCAGTATTTCGCGAACTCGAGGAGCACTGGGTCGATCAGCTCGGTGCCGCCTTGCAGCGCCGCTGCCTGGAGTCGTTCCTGCGCACCCGTATCGGCATCCGCCTCTACCATGCCAACCACTTGGCCAAGGGCCCCGTACTGCTGATCGCACCGCTGCCCGACGATCCCGGCACCCTGTGGCTGCTGTTGGCGGCACTCGCCGCGAGCGATGCCGGTTACCGGGTACAGTTGATGGACAGCGCACTGCCCTTCGGCGAACTGCCACTGGCGGTTGAACGCCTGCATGCCGCCGCGCTGGTCCTGGTCAGCGGGCGCGCCGAGCGGGCCGACCTGATCCGGCGCCAGCTTCCACGCCTGGCCGAGCAACTCGACGCCCCCCTCGGCTTGTGCGGGCCGGTTGCCCGTATTCGCAGCGGCGATCTGGCCGATAGCCTGGTGGAACTGCTGGGCGACGATCTGCCGCTGGCCATGGCGCGCATGCGGCCGTTGATCCTCGAACACTGAGCCCGTCCCCAGGCAGCCGATCATGACCTGCTCCCTGATGTGGTTTCGCAGCGACCTGCGCCTTCACGACAATACGGCACTTGCCGCCGCCGCCCGCAACGGTCCGGTCGTGGCCGTGTTCCTGCGCAGCGTCCCTCACTGGCAGCGTCACGGGCATGGCGCCAACAAGCTCGACTTCCGGCAGCGCGGCGTGGCCGCCCTGGCCGACGCCCTGGCCGGCCTCAACATTCCCCTGCTGCATCGCGACATTTCCGCGTTCGGCGAATCGCCTGCCGCGCTGCTGCAGATCGCTCGCGAGGTCGGCGCCGGGGCCGTGCACTTCAATTGCGAGTATCCCCTCGACGAGCAGCGCCGCGATGCGGCCGTGGTCGAGGCCTTTCGGGAAGAGGGTCTGTCTGCAGTCGGCCATCACGACAGCGTGGCCTTCGCCCCGGGCGAGCTGTTGACGGGCAAAGGAGGGTACTACAGCGTCTTCACCCCCTTCTCCCGCGCCTGGCATCGCCAGTTGACGCCAGAACGCCTGGCGTTGCGCGAGACACCCCCTGTGCAGAAGCCGTCCTCCGGTGCTCCCCGTCCCGCTGTCCCACCCCCGACCCGGCTCGCAGACGCGCCGCTTGATGCAAGCCGTTGGCCTGCCGGCGAGGCCGCCGCTGCCGACCGCCTGGAGCGCTTTCTACGCTTTCGCGCGCGCCGCTACTCAAGCCAGCGCGACTTTCCCGCCATCGCCGGCACCAGCGAGCTCTCGCCCTACCTGGCACTCGGCATGATCTCGCACCGCCAGTGCCTGCAAGCCGTGCTGGCCGAGAACGACGGCAGCCTGGCCGAGGGCGATGCCGGCCTCACCGCCTGGGTCAACGAGCTAGTCTGGCGCGAGTTCTACCAACACGTGGCGACGGGCTTTCCCCGGGTGTGTCGTCACCGCGCCTTCCAGGCGCATACCGAGGCGCTTGCCTGGCGCGACGACGAAGCAGGTTTCAAGGCCTGGTGCGAAGGGCGTACAGGCTACCCCATCGTCGATGCCGCCATGCGCCAGTTGGTGAGCACAGGCTGGATGCATAATCGACTGCGCATGGTCACCGCCATGTTCCTGAGCAAGCACCTGCTGATCGACTGGCGGCGCGGGGAAGCGTTCTTCATGCGCCACTTGGTGGACGGCGAGTTCTGCGCCAACAACGGCGGCTGGCAGTGGGCCGCCTCCACCGGTACCGATGCGGCACCCTATTTTCGTATCTTCAATCCCACCACCCAGTCGCATCGCTTCGATGCGGATGGCCGTTTCATCGCCGAGTACGTGCCCGAGCTGGCCGCGCTGTCACCACGCGACCGTCATGCGCCCAGCGATACCCAGCGAGCCAACGTCGGCTACCCGCCGCCCATCGTCGAGCAAAAAGCGGCACGCCTCAGGGCCCTGGATGCCTTCAAGGCCCTGCCGCCGCCCACCTGAGCGCGACATCATGGGCTTGCTCACCGACGATGCGCGGCCTGTCAGGCCGATGGTTCGACGCGCATGACCAGCCCCGATGATTCCGAGGTCAGCGCCTGCCACTGGGCCTCTATCGCTTCTGCCGGCCCCGGACGCGCATAGAGGAAGCCCTGGACCAGCCGACAGCCGGCCTGCTGCAGGAAATCGAGCTGGCCCTGGGTTTCCACGCCCTCCGCCACCACGTCCAGCCCCAGCCCCCTTGCCATGGCCAGCACGGCGCTGACGATAGCGGCATCGGCGGGGTCGTCGGGCAGTGAGCGGATGAAGGCGCGGTCGAGCTTGAGCTTGTCCAGCGGTAGATTCTTGAGGTAGCTGAGCGACGAATAACCCATGCCGAAGTCATCGATGGCGATACGATGCCCCTTGGCGCGCAGCGCCTCCAACCGAGGCACGATGTCCCCGGCGCGCTCGTCGAGAAGTACCGATTCGGTCAGCTCCAGACCCAACTGGGCCGGCTCGATGCCGTGCCTCGCCAGCCCTGCCGAGAGCGCCGTCTCCAGCTCCCCCTGAAACATCTGGATCGCCGAGATGTTAATCCACACGGGCAGTTGGGGCAGGCCCAGCTCATGCCATCGCGCCATCTGTGCCAGCGCCTCGTCGATGACCCAGTTGCCGAGCGAGCCCATCAGCCCGTGACGCTCGGCCAGGGGGATGAAATCGGCCGGCGATACCATGCCATGCTCGGGGTGCCGCCAACGCAGCAGCGCTTCCATGCCGACCACGGCGCCATCCATGATGCGATGCTGGGTCTGGTAGTACAGCTCGAGCTGATCGCCGTTGGCCAAGGCGTCGCGCAGGCCGTAGACCAGCGCCATGTGCGGCGAGTCCTGTACGTCGAGCGCCGGGCGGAAGCGCTGGCTGACGTTACGCCCGTGCCGTTTGGCCGAGTAGAGTGCCGACTCCAGGCGCTGGAACAGAACACCGGATTCCTTGCCGTCCTCGGGGGCGCGGCAGCTACCGATGGAAAGCCCCAGGCGCAACGTCTTGCTGCCCAGCTCGAAGGGCTCGCCCAGGTACTGGCGCAGGCTGGCGACCCAGTGGTCGTGATCGTCGAAGGTGGTGGTACGGATGACCAGAAACTCGTCGCCGCCCAGGCGCCCCACCACGCCGCCGGCCACATGGCGGGCCAGTCGCTGGCCGAAGCGCGCCAGCAGCCGGTCGCCCTGCTCCACCCCGAGGCTGTCGTTGACCGACTTGAAGCCATCGATGTCGATGATTGCCATGTCGAGGCTCTCTCCAGCCCTCAGATGGCGCAATCGCGAGGTCATCAGATCGTGCAGGCGGCGGCGATTGGGCAAGCCGGTGAGAGGATCCTCGAAGCCGATGCGCCGCAGGTCCTGCTCACGCGCCTTGTGCACCGAGATATCGGTGAAGGTGCCGACATAGTGGGTGATGTGTCCGCGTGCGTTGGCGACCGCCTTGACCCGCAGCCATTCGGGGAACTCGTCGCCCTGTTTGCGCCGGTTCCAGATTTCCCCCTCCCAACGGCCCTTGCTGTGCAGGGTCTGCCAGAAGCGTTTGAAGAACGCCGGATCGTGACGTGCCGCGGCCAGGTTGGCTGCATTGAGCCCCCGCACTTCCTCCTCGGTAAAGCCGGTAATCCGGGTAAAGGCCGGGTTGACGGAGAGGATACGGTTCTCGGCATCGGTGATCTGCACGCCCTCCTCGGAGAGCATCAGCGCCTGCTGCATCAGATCGGCGTGCTGTCGATCACGCTTGATCTGGCGCCAGGCGATTGCCAGCCCGACCACGACGATGAGCACAGCGGCCACCCGTAAGCCAGGACTGGGCAGCCAGATACAGGCCGGCAGCGCCACCATGGCAGCCCAGATCGTGGGGCGGTTCAATGCGAAGGATGGCCGCATGAGAGGTCCCGAGATAACGGATGTAAAAGGAAAGTTGCGCCCATGCTGTGCATCGACCCTACCTAGAGTATCGACACTTGGCGCTGACACTTTAATCGCTGCCGGCCGTTGCGTCATGCCCGGCGTGCAATCGGGGCCCTCGGCCATTAGACTAGGCAGGGCCGCCCGGCGGGTTGGCGCCTGTGCCATCCTGCCTCCGCACCGCACGCGGGAGGGCCCACTACAACTGCGACTCGGAACGACTCAGTGACCAAGCAACACTCTTTCGAACGCGAAGAACTGCTGGCGTGCAGCCGCGGCGAGCTCTTCGGACCCGGCAATGCCCAACTGCCGGCACCCAACATGCTGATGCTGGACCGCATCACGCGTATCCATGAAGAGGGCGGCCAGTTCAACAAGGGCGAACTGATCGCCGAGCTCGACATTCACCCCGACCTGTGGTTCTTCGATTGCCACTTCCCCGGTGATCCGGTAATGCCCGGCTGCCTGGGACTCGATGCCATGTGGCAACTGGTGGGCTTCTACCTGGGCTGGCTCGGCCACCCGGGCCGTGGCCGCGCGTTGGGCTGCGGCGAGGTGAAGTTCACTGGCCAGATCCTGCCCGAGGCCAGCAAGGTCACCTATCACATCAATGTCAAGCGCATCATTACCCGGCGTCTGATCCTGGGTATTGCCGATGGCACCGTATCGGTGGATGGCCGCGACATCTATCAGGCCAACGACCTGCGGGTCGGCCTGTTCACCTCTACCGCGAATTTCTGAAACAGGAGGCTCCCATGCGACGAGTGGTAGTCACCGGCCTGGGCATCGTGTCCTGCTTGGGCAACGATGCGCAAACGGTCGTCGAGGCGCTCCGGAGCGGGCGCTCGGGTATTCGCTTCAAGGAGGAGTACGCCGAGCGCGGCTTTCGCAGCCAGGTCGCCGGTACCGTCGATATCGATCTCGACGCCCTGATCGATCGCAAGCTGCGTCGTTTCATGGGCGACGCGGCGGCCTATGCCTACGTGAGCATGGCCCAGGCCATCGAGGATTCCGGCCTGAGCCCCGAGCAGGTGTCGAGCGAACGCACCGGGCTCATCGCCGGCTCCGGCGGCGCCTCCAGTGCCAACCAGGTCGAGGCCGCCGACGTGATGCGCGAGAAGGGCCTGCGTCGGGTCGGTCCCTACCGGGTCACTCGCACCATGGGCAGCACCGTCTCCGCGTGCCTGGCCACACCCTTCAAGATCAAGGGCGTCAACTACTCGATCTCCTCCGCCTGTGCGACGTCCGCGCACTGTATCGGCAATGCCATGGAGCAGATCCAGATGGGTAAGCAGGACATCGTCTTCGCCGGCGGCGGCGAAGAGGAGCATTGGACCCTGTCTTGCCTGTTCGACGCCATGGGCGCCTTGACGACCCAATACAACGACACTCCCGACAAGGCCTCGCGCCCCTACGACAAGGCGCGCGACGGTTTCGTCATTGCTGGCGGCGGCGGCATGCTGGTGCTCGAGGAGCTCGAGCACGCCAAGGCGCGCGGGGCGAAGATCTATGCCGAACTGGTCGGTTACGGCGCCACCTCCGATGGCCATGACATGGTCGCCCCTTCCGGCGAAGGTGCCGTGCGCTGCATGCGTCAGGCCATGGCCACGGTCGATGGCAAGATCGACTACATCAACACCCATGGCACTTCCACCCCGGTGGGCGACGTCGCCGAGCTGAAGGCGATCCGCGAGGTGTTCGGCGACACCACGCCGCCGATGAGCTCCACCAAGTCGCTGACCGGCCACTCGCTGGGCGCCACCGGCGTGCAAGAGACGATCTATTCGCTGCTGATGATGGAGCACGACTTCATCGCCGCCTCGGCCAACGTCGAGGAGCTCGACGACCAGGCTGCCGGCTTCGATATCGTCACTCGCATGCGCGAGGGCGCCAGCCTAGATCGCATCCTCTCCAACAGCTTCGGCTTCGGCGGCACCAATGCCTGCCTGGTACTGCAGCGCTACCGCGACTAGAGCCGCAGCCGCCACGCCAGTTGCAGAAAAGGCGCCCACGGGCGCCTTTTCTGCGTCTGACTCGGTCCGGTCAGCCGTTACCGGCATCTACCGCGGGCTTTGTCGTTAGCGGACGCGGCACTTCGGAGATTTCGGCCAGCCGAGACTCGATCCATGCCTCCACTTCGATCAGCACTTCCTCTGGCGTGCGCCCTGCCGTCTCGATCGGCTCGCCCACCACCACGTTGAGCACCCCCGGGTTTTTCACCCAATGGCGCCCCGGCCAGCGTTCGCCGGCATTATGTGCTACCGGCAGCACCGGCACACCGGCACGACAGGCAATGACGGCACCGCTCTTGTTGTAGCGCCGTCGCTGACCAGGATCCACCCGGGTGCCCTCGGGAAAGATCAATACCGACAGCCCTTCCTGCAGCCGCACCACGCCTTGCGTCAGCACCTGCTTCATCGCCCGCGCCGGCTTCGAACGGTCCAGGGCAATGGGGTGCAACAACCTGAGTCCCCAGCCAAACACCGGAATACGTAGCAGCTCCTGCTTGAGCACCGTGCATACCGGCGGCTTGAGGATCTGCAGGAAGATGGTTTCCCATTCGCACTGGTGGTTGGCCAGGATCACGCAGGGGCCCTGCGGCAGGTGCTCCCTGCCACTCACCCGGTAGGTCACCCCACAGGTCCAGCAAAACCAGACAGTAATGAAATGGTTGTAGAGATTGAGCAGGCGATAACGTGCCGGCAAGGCGAGCAGGGGCGCGACGGGAAGCAACAGTGCGCCGAAGACGAAGATGGCAAGAAAATAGCCGACATAGAACAGCAGGCTGCGCAACACATTCATGACGGAGTGCGGCCCTCTTCATCGAGCAGGGTGGCACGGCGCGCCTGGCACCACTCATCGAGCAGGCGACCTACCTCCAGCCGCCACGGCTTCTGATGCACCCCGAAAGCCTCGAGCACGCGCCGGCAGTTGAGCACCCGTCGCAGCGGCTGGTCATGATGATGCTTGAGCGCCTTGACCTCGCCCAGCGTCACCTGCTCGCCCAGTCCCTCCAGGCGAGTCGAGAGCTGGGTGCGCACCATGGAGGTGAACGTGTAGGCGCTGACCGGCTCCGTTCCCGCCAGATGGTAGGCCCCCCAGGCACTGGAACCGCATGCGAGTTGGTGCAACATCCCGACCAGCGCCATGGCCACGGCATCGGCCGAGGTAGGGCAGAAAATCACGTCCTGGGCGGCGCGAACCTCCTCTCCGGTCACCAGACTGTCTATCACGCCACTGAGCCAGGCGTGCCCACCCTCCAGGGCGAACAGAGGCCCCAGCCGCACGATCAAGTGCCGCGGGTGGCTTTGGCGGATACGGTCGCCGATGGCGATCAGTCGCCTGAGGCTCTCGTCCCGTGGTGCGGGTATCACGTGCTCGTCGATGGGTGTCTCGAAACCATCCTGATAGAGCTGATCGGAAACGCACCACACCAACGGCGTACCGGTCTCGCGGCACGCCGCCAGGCAGGCATCGACCCCCTTGCCGTGGGCCACCACGGCGGCGGGCTCGATCTCCATGGGCGCCGAAAGTGGCGGCACGATTACCGCCATCGGTTCCAGCTCGCGCAGTCTCGCCGCATCGATATGCAAGCCGGACTCGATGACGAGCTCGGTATCGCTACGCCGATGCACCAATCTGGCCAGCGCCAGGTTGAGGCAATGACCGGCATCCAGTATCAACAGCTTCACGCTATCGCCTCCGGCGGCTTCGATCGGGCGAGATCAGAACGGAATCTCGTCGTCGAAATCGTCGAAGCTGCCCGGATCGGGCGCACCGTAGTTGTTCTGCTTCTGGCCGCCCTGCTGAGGCTGGCCGCCCGGCGCCGGACGCTGCTGCGGCTGGCCACCGCCATAGCCGCCCTGCTGCGGCGCGTTACCGTAGCCCCCCTGCGGCGGAGCGCCATAACCGCCCTGCTGCTGTGCCATGGGCGCACCCTGAGGCGCACCGTAGCCACCGCCCTGCTGCTGAGGCATGCCCGCCCCGGCCTGGCCGCCAAAGTCGCCACTACGCGAATCGAGCATCTGCATGTCGTTACAGACGATCTCAGTGGTGTAGCGGTCCTGACCGTCCTGCCCCTGCCATTTACGCGTCTGCAGGCGCCCCTCGAGGTAGACCCGCGAGCCTTTCTTCAGGTACTGCTGGGCAATCTCGGCCAAGCGGTTGAACAGTACCACCGAGTGCCACTCGGTACGCTCCTGACGTTGACCGCTCTGCTTGTCGGTCCAGGTATCGGTCGTCGCGACGCGCAGATTGGCAACGGGACTACCGGAAGGCATGAAACGGACCTCGGGGTCCTGCCCCAGGTTACCGATGAGAATGACCTTGTTGACGCCACGGGCCATGCTGGACTCCCTCTATAGTGAACAGGTGCATTGTAATGGTGCGGCCCTGCGGGCCGATGCCTGGCGAGCAGGCTAACCGCCGTGGCGGTTCGAGCGAATCAGGCGCGCCAGGGCATCCTCGTCGAGGCGACGCCGATCCACCTTAAGATACGCGACTCGCTCCTCCGGCACGACCAGAACGTCCTCGACCCCGGCCACGTCGGCAAAGCTCGCCATCAACGTATCGAGCGTGTCCTCCTGGTGTTCGTCATCCAAGGCCACCACCTCGCTCGACAGGTGGGGTGGCGTCGGCATGCCCAGCATCAGCAACCACCAGACGCCAGCCAGCACAGCGCTGCCGACGAACACCGCCGACAGCCCCCACTGCTGGGCCAGCAGCCCACCCAACACTCCGCCGAGGAAGGCACCGAGAAACTGGCTGGTGGAGTAAACACCCATCGCGGTGCCCTTGGCCCCGGCCGGTGCCAGCTTGCTGAGCATCGACGGGAGCATGGCCTCGAGCAGGTTGAAGGCGATAAAGAACAACAGCAGCCAGCCGAACAGCGCCCAGCGGCCTCCGAAGGCGGCCAACCCGGCCAGACTGATGACGATGGCCGCGATCGCCGTAAGGCTCATGCCCTTCATGCGCTGGCGCTTCTCGGCCACCACCACCAGCGGCACCATGGCAGCGAAGGCCAGCGTCATGATGGCGAGATAGGTCAAGCCGTGACGCTCCGCCGCGATGCCCGATTCGACCAGGCGGAACGGCACGGCAACGAAGATCGCCATCAGTACCAGGTGCAAGGAGAAGATCGACAGATCGAGACGCCACAGGTCGGCACGCGTGAAGATCTCCGTCAACTGGCCACGGTCGATGCCCACGTCGCGGTGACGCAGCCGGCGCGGCGCCGGCGGCACTAGCTTCCACAGCACTGCCAGACCCAGCACGGCCAGGCCGGCGGTGAACCAGAACACCGAGGCGAGGCCAAAGGCCGCCGCCAGCCACGGCCCCAGCACCATGGCCACGGCGAAGGCCACGCCTATCGAAAGGCCGATGGTGGCCATGGCGGCGGTGCGCACCTGCTCGCGGGTCTGATCGGCAAGCAGCGCCATGATCGCAGCGGCCACGGCGCCACTGCCCTGCAGGCAGCGTCCGAGGATGACGGCGCTGATGGAGTCTGCGGCTGCGGCCACCACGCTGCCGACGAGAAACAGTAGCAAACCGGTAGCAATGACGGGCTTGCGCCCGAGGCGGTCGGAAAGAAGGCCGAAGGGTATCTGCAGGATCGCCTGGGTGAGACCGTAGACGCCTAGCGCCAGGCCAACCAGCAGCGGCGTGGCGCCGGCCAGCTCGTCAGCGTACAGCGCCAGCACCGGCAACACCATGAACAGTCCCAGCATGCGCGTGGCATACAGGCCGGCCAGGCCGGTAATGGCGCGCCGTTCGGAGGCTAGCAGCAGTCCAGAGAGCTTGCGCATAGGGGATCAGTAGATTCCATGATGGGCGGGCCGGAGCCCTTTTGATGGACCGACTATTCTAACGACTCCGGCCCCCACAGGAAACGCCTCGACCAGCGGCGCTTTGGCGCGTAGTCGACCGCAGGCGTATAATCGAGGTTTTGCCCAGTGCCATGAGGTGGGAATGGACAGGATCGTGGTCAGGGGTGCGCGCACCCACAACCTCAAGCAGATCGACGTCGAGCTGCCCCGCGACAGCCTGATCGTGGTCACCGGGCTTTCGGGCTCGGGAAAGTCGTCGCTGGCATTCGATACCCTCTATGCCGAGGGCCAGCGCCGCTATGTGGAGTCGCTCTCCACCTACGCGCGCCAGTTCCTGTCGATGATGGAGAAACCCGACGTCGATCATATCGAGGGGCTGTCGCCGGCGATCTCCATCGAACAGAAGTCCACGTCACACAACCCGCGCTCCACGGTCGGCACCATCACCGAAATCTACGACTATCTGCGCCTGCTGTTCGCTCGCGCCGGCACGCCGCGCTGCCCCGAACACGGCGAGGAGCTCGAGGCCAGCACCATCTCACAGATGGTCGACCAGGTGCTGGCGCTGCCCGAGGGCAGCAAGCTGATGCTGCTGGCCCCCGTGGTCAAGGGCCGCAAGGGCGAGCACCTGCAACTGCTCGCCGAGCTGCGCGCCCAGGGTTTCGTCCGTGTGATGGTCGACGGCCAGGCACTGGAGCTCGACGATATCGCCCCGCTGGACAAGAACAAGAAGCACGACATCAGCGTCGTGGTCGATCGCATCAAGGTGCGTGAAGGACTGGCTCAGCGCTTGGCCGAATCGTTCGAGACCGCCCTCAATCTGGCCGACGGCATTGCCGTGGTGCACTTCATGGACGGCGAGGCCGAGGACATCACCTTCTCGGCGCGCTTTGCCTGTCCGGTGTGCGGCTATGCCATTGCCGAGCTCGAGCCACGCATGTTCTCGTTCAACAACCCCGCCGGCGCCTGCCCCACCTGCGACGGTCTCGGGGTACAGCAGGTCTTCGACCCCGACAAGCTGATCAGCCACCCGGAGCTGTCGCTGGCCGAAGGCGTCATCAAGGGCTGGGACCGGCGTAGCATCTATTACTTCAGCCAGTTGCAGGCCGTCGCCGACCACTACCGCTTCACTCTGGAGACGCCGTGGCAGGAGCTCGCCCGGCACGAGAAGGACATCGTCCTATACGGCAGCGGTGACGACGAGGTCGCCTTCAGCTACGTCAACGACCGCGGCCGTCGCGTGACCCGCGAGCACCCCTTCGAGGGCGTGCTGCCCAACATGCAGCGACGCTACCGCGAGACCGAGTCGAGCATGGTACGCGAGGAGCTGGCCCGCTACATCGCCGACCGTCCCTGCCCTACCTGCCACGGCTCACGACTGCGCAAGGAGGCGCGTCACGTCTTCGTCGACGATCATACGCTGCCGCAGATCGTGCAGCTGCCGATCGGCGAGGCGTGGGATTATTTCCAGCGCCTGACCCTGCCCGGACGCAAGGGCGAGATCGCCCAGAAAGTGATCAACGAGATTCATGCCCGCCTGGAGTTCCTGGTCAACGTCGGCCTCGACTACCTCAACCTCGAACGCAGCGCCGAGACCCTTTCCGGCGGCGAGGCCCAGCGCATTCGCCTGGCGAGCCAGATCGGCGCCGGCCTGGTGGGGGTCATGTACATCCTCGACGAACCCTCCATCGGCTTGCACCAGCGCGACAACGACCGCCTGCTCAAGACCCTGATCCACCTGCGCGACCTAGGCAATACCGTGATCGTGGTCGAGCACGACGAGGATGCCATTCGCGCCGCCGACCATGTACTCGACATCGGCCCCGGCGCCGGCGTGCACGGCGGCAGGATCGTCGCCCAGGGCACCCCGGAGCAGGTCATGGCCAGCCATGACTCGCTGACCGGCCAATACCTGTCGGGCAAGCGCCGCATCGAGGTGCCCAAGTGGCGCATCCCCGGCAACCCCGAGAAACGTCTCGTACTCACCGGGGCGCGCGGCAACAACCTGCACGCCGTCACCCTTGGCCTACCGCTGGGACTGTTCATCTGCGTCACCGGGGTCTCCGGCTCAGGCAAGTCGACCCTGATCAACTCGACGCTGATGCCCATCGCCGCACGTGAACTCAATCACGCCACGACCCTGACACCGGCGCCCTACGACACCATCGAAGGGCTCGATCAGCTCGACAAGGTGATCGACATCGACCAGAGTCCGATCGGGCGTACGCCACGCTCCAACCCGGCGACCTACACCGGCATTTTCACACCGATCCGCGAACTCTTCGCCGGCACTCAGGAGGCGCGCTCCCGCGGCTACAAGCCGGGCCGCTTCTCGTTCAACGTCAAGGGCGGGCGCTGCGAAGCGTGCCAGGGCGAGGGCATGATCAAGGTCGAGATGCACTTCCTGCCCGACATCTACGTGCCCTGCGACGTGTGCAAAGGCAAGCGCTACAACCGCGAGACGCTGGAGATCGAATACAAGGGCAAGAGCATTGACGAGGTGCTCGAAATGACCGTGGAAGAAGCGCTGGAGTTCTTCAGCCCGGTACCGGCCATCGCCCGCCGCTTGCAGACCCTGCTCGACGTGGGCCTCTCCTACATCCGCCTGGGCCAGAGTGCCACCACGCTTTCCGGCGGCGAGGCACAGCGCGTAAAGCTGGCCCGCGAGCTGGCCAAGCGCGACACCGGCAAGACGCTCTATATCCTCGACGAACCGACCACCGGGCTGCACTTCGAGGATATCCGCCAGCTGCTCGCCGTGCTCCACCGCCTGCGTGACCACGGCAACACCATCGTGGTGATCGAGCACAACCTCGACGTGATCAAGACCGCCGACTGGATCGTCGACCTGGGTCCCGAGGGCGGCTCCGGCGGCGGCCGTATCATCGCCGAGGGTACCCCCGAACAGGTGGCCGAGATGGATGCCTCCCACACCGGGCGCTTCCTCAAGCCACTGCTGGAGCGGGCCAGGAGCCACCAGGCCGAACTGGCAACATCCAAATAGTGCCGCAACAAACCAAAAAAACCCGGCTTCGCGAGAAGCCGGGTTTTTCGTATTGCTACAGCATTGCCGGGCCGGGCCCGCTGCCGGGAATCACTCCTCGGCGGCGGCTTCCTCGGCCTCCTCGACGACCGGACGGTCGACGAGTTCGACGAAGGCCATGGGGGCGTTGTCGCCGGTGCGGAAACCGCACTTGAGGATACGGACGTAACCGCCCGGACGCTCGGCGTAACGCGGACCCAGCTCGTTGAAGAGCTTGCCGACCGCTTCCTTCGAGCGGGTGCGGCTGAAGGCCAGACGGCGATTGGCGACGCTGTCCTGCTTGGCCAGGGTGATCAGCGGCTCGATGACGCGACGCAGCTCCTTGGCCTTGGGCAGGGTTGTCTTGATCACTTCGTGCTCGATCAACGACACGCTCATGTTCTTGAACATGGCCTGGCGATGCGAGCTGGTACGATTCAGGTGACGACCACTCTTACGATGACGCATGGTTGTGATTCCTTACCAAACTGGGACTCGAGTCGACGCTCACGCGGAGGCCTTGTCGTCCTTCAGGCTCGCCGGCGGCCAGTTCTCCAGCCGCATGCCAAGGGAAAGACCGCGCGCAGCCAACACGTCCTTGATTTCGTTCAACGACTTCTTGCCGAGGTTCGGCGTCTTCAGCAGCTCGACTTCGGTGCGCTGGATCAGATCGCCGATGTAGTAGATATTCTCGGCCTTAAGACAGTTGGCACTGCGGACGGTCAACTCGAGATCGTCTACGGGACGCAGCAGGATGGGATCGACGTGATCCTCTTCCTCCACGACCTCCTGTTCCTTGTCGGCTTCCAGGTCGACGAACGCAGCCAGCTGCTCCTGCAGGATGGTCGCGCTGCGACGGATCGCCTCCTCGGGGTCCAGGGTGCCGTCGGTCTCCAGGTCGATGATCAGCTTGTCGAGATCGGTACGCTGCTCGACACGCGCGGCATCGACGGCATACGAGACGCGGCGCACGGGGCTGAAGGTGGCATCCAGCTGCAGGCGGCCGATGGCGCGCGATTCATCGTCGGCGCCCACACGGGCATCCGCCGGCTCGTAGCCGCGACCGCGAGCGATCTTCAGCTGCATCTTGAGCTCGGCGCCCTCGTTGACGTGGGCGATGACGTGGTCCGGATTGACGATCTCGACGTCGTGGTCGAGGACGATGTCACCCGCGGTCACCACGGCCGGGCCCTGCTTGTTCAGCGAGAGCACCGCCTCGTCGCGACTGTGCATGCGGATGGCTACGTCCTTGAGGTTCAGAAGAATCTCGATGACGTCTTCCTGAACACCCTCGATCGCGCTGTACTCATGCTCGACACCCGAGATCTCGACCTCCACCACGGCGCAGCCGGGCATGGACGAGAGCAGAATGCGACGCAGCGCATTGCCCAGGGTATGGCCAAAGCCACGCTCGAACGGCTCGAGCACGATCTTCGCGTGATGCGCGCTGATCTCTTCGACCTTGATATCGCGCGGACGGAGAAACTCTGTCACTGAACGCTGCATAACTACACCTTTGAGGCTGCCTAACGGTTACTCGGTACTCGTTGCCGGCCCGCACGGGCCGGCACGACGCGATCAGCGACGCTTACTTCGAGTACAGCTCGACGATCAGGTTTTCGTTGATGTCGGCCGACAGGTCGCCGCGTTCCGGGATAGCCTTGAAGGTGCCTTCCATCTTCTTCGCGTCCACCTCGATCCAGGCGACGTCGCCGCGGTTGGCAGCGATGGAAAGTGCACTCTGGATGCGCGCCTGGTTCTTCGCCTTCTCGCGAACGGAAACCACGTCGCCGGGCTTGACCTGATAGGAAGCCACGTTGACGGTACGGCCATTGACCGCAATCGCCTTGTGGCTCACCAGCTGGCGCGCCTCGGAACGAGTGGAACCGAAGCCCATGCGGTAGACGACGTTGTCCAGTCGGGATTCAAGCAGTTGCAGCAGGACTTCGCCGGTAGCGCCGGAGCGACGGGCGGCCTCCTTGTAGTAGCCGCGGAACTGCTTTTCGAGCACGCCGTAGATACGACGCACTTTCTGCTTCTCGCGAAGCTGCAAGCCGTAGTCGGAAAGACGCTGACGGCGCTGGCCGTGCACACCCGGGATCTGCTCGGATTTGCACTTCTTCTCGAAGGGAGTCACACCGCTCTTGAGGAAGAGGTCGGTGCCTTCACGACGAGACAGTTTGCACTTCGGTCCAATATAACGAGCCATGAATCTGTCTCCTTAAACGCGGCGTTTCTTCGGCGGACGGCAGCCATTGTGGGGAATGGGCGTCGCGTCAGTGATGCTCTGCACGCGGAAGCCGGCGGCGCTCAGCGCACGCACGGCGGATTCACGGCCAGGACCGGGGCCCTTGACCAGCACGTCGACGTTTTTCACACCATACTCGGCTGCAGCGGTCGCTGCACGTTCGCTTGCCACTTGAGCAGCGAACGGGGTGCTCTTGCGAGAACCACGAAAACCCGAACCACCGGCTGTTGCCCAGGAAAGAGCGTTGCCCTGGCGGTCTGTGATCGTCACGATCGTGTTGTTAAAAGAGGCGTGGATGTGCGCAACGGCGTCCACTACCTGCTTTTTAACCTTTTTACGGTTGCTACGCGGGTTAGCCATGTTGATGTCAATTCCTGTCTTTACGCCAGAACGTGCGTGTTACTTGCGGATCGGCTTACGCGGGCCCTTCCGGGTACGCGCGTTAGTCTTGGTCCGCTGACCACGCAGCGGAAGACTACGACGATGACGCAGACCACGATAGCAACCCAGGTCCATGAGACGCTTGATGTTCAGCGTCACATCACGACGAAGGTCACCTTCCACGGTGTACTTGCCGACCTCGGCACGCAGGGCATCGACCTCTTCCGAGGAGAGCTCCTGAATCTTGGTGGTCGGCGCGATGCCGGTAGCAGCACAGATTTCCTGTGCACGCGTACGGCCAATCCCGAAGATATAGGTCAGCGAGATCGCCGCATGCTTGTTGTCCGGGATATTGACGCCTGCAATACGGGCCATCAGCTTTCTCCGAAATTTGAGCGGCTTGCTCGATTAGTCACTACAAAAGGCGCAACAGCATACCCCTTTACCCAGCTTCGGGCAAGGGGTATGCCGGCACCACTTTTCCACAAACGCCAGAATCAACCCTGGCGCTGCTTGTGCCGCGGCTCGATGCAGATGACGCGGACCGCGCCATTGCGCCGAATGATCTTGCAGTTGCGGCACATCTTCTTGACGGAAGCTCGAACTTTCATCGTTCCTTCTCCAAAATCGGCACGCGGCGCGCCAATCACCAGCGGCGCGGCTCAGCGCATGATGCCGCCGCTGCCATAGCCTTTCAGGTTGGACTTCTTCATCACCGACTCGTACTGGTGCGACATGAGATGCGACTGTACCTGGGCCATGAAGTCCATGATTACCACCACCACGATCAGCAACGAGGTACCGCCGAAGAAGAACGGCACGTTCCACGCCACGATCAGGAACTGGGGCATCAGGGAAACCGCAGTGATGTACAGGGCACCGAACAGGGTCAGACGGGTCATGACCTTGTCGACGTAGCGAGCGGTCTGCTCACCAGGGCGAATCCCCGGCAGGAAGGCCCCTGACTTCTTGAGGTTGTCAGCGACATCCTTGGGGTTGAAGACCAGCGCTGTGTAAAAGAAGCAGAAGAATACCACCGCCGCCGCGAAAAGCAAGATGTACAGCGGCTGTCCCGGCCCGAGAGCCTGGGAGGCGCGCTGCAGCCATTCCATGCCGTCTCCGGCCCCGACCCACTGGCCGATGGAGGCGGGGAACAGCAGGATGCTGGAGGCAAAGATCGGCGGAATCACGCCCGCCATGTTGACCTTCAGCGGCAGGTAGCTGCTCTGCCCGGCATACATCTTGTTGCCGACCTGGCGCCGCGGGTAGTTCACCGTGATGCGGCGCTGGCCGCGCTCGATGAATACCACGAAGGCCACGGTCGCCACGCCCAGCACCGAGAGCGCCAGCAGCGGGAGCACGTTCCACGCACCCTCGTTACGGGCCAGCTCGAAGGCCTGACCCACCGCACCCGGCAGGCCGGCGACGATACCGGCAAAGATCAGCAGCGAGATGCCGTTGCCGATGCCCTTCTCGGTAATCTGCTCGCCCAGCCACATCAGGAACACTGCGCCCGACACGAAGGTGACGATGGCAGTGAAATAGAAGCTGAAGTCGGCGGTATAAGCGATACCCTGGCTGGCCAGACCCACCGACATGCCGGTGGCCTGCACCAGGGCCAGCGCCACCGTGCCGTAGCGGGTGTACTGGCTGATCTTGCGGCGGCCGGCCTCGCCCTCCTTCTTCAACTGCTCGAGATGGGGCGAGACCGCGGTCAGCAGCTGCATGATGATCGACGCCGAGATGTAGGGCATGATGCCCAGGGCGAAGATACTCATGCGTTCCAGCGCACCACCCGAGAACATGTTGAACAGTCCCAGGATGGTGCCCTGCTGCTCCCTGAACAAGGCAGCAAGCTGGTCAGGATTGATACCGGGAACGGGAATATGGGCACCGATACGGTACACCACGATGGCGAGGAGCACGAAGCGCAGACGCGCCCACAGTTCACTCAGACCGCTGCCCATCGCCGGCATGTTTCCTGACTTGGCCATTTAGTCCTCTACCTTGCCACCGGCGGCTTCGATCGCGGCACGGGCACCCTTGGTGACCTTGAGACCGCGAACAGTGACCGCCTTGTTGACGTCGCCGGAAAGAATGATCTTCGCGTGCTGGGTAGCGTCCTTGAGCACGTTGGCCTGCTTCAGGGTCTCCAGGGTGACTTCGTCACCGGCGACCTTGGCCAGCTCGCTCAGACGTACCTCTTCGGAGACCAGCGACTTCATGGAGGTGAAGCCGAACTTGGGCAGACGCCGCTGCAGCGGCATCTGGCCGCCTTCGAAACCTGGCTTCACGGTGCCACCGCTACGCGACTTCTGGCCCTTGTGACCGCGGCCGCCGGTCTTGCCCAGACCGGAGCCGATGCCACGACCGACGCGCTTTTCGGCGTGCTTGGAGCCCGGTGCCGGGCTCAGGCTGTTGAGTTTCATGGATTACTCTCCCTCTACCCGCACAAGGTAGTTGACCTTGTGGATCATGCCGCGCACGGCAGGGGTGTCTTCCAGTTCGACCGTATGACCGATGCGACGCAACCCGAGGCCCTTCATGGTGGCCTTGTGCTTGGGCAGTGTGCCGATGGTGCTACGGATCTGGGTAACCTTGAGTGTGGCTGCCATGGTATTTACCCCGTGATCGCTTCGACAGACAGACCGCGCTTGGCGGCGATGTCTTCCGGCGACTGCATGGAAGCGAGACCCTTGACGGTCGCGCGCACCACGTTGACCGGATTGGTGGAGCCGTAGCACTTGGCCAGCACGTCGTGGACGCCGGCCAGCTCGAGCACGGAGCGCATGGCGCCGCCGGCGATGATCCCGGTACCTTCGGAGGCCGGCTGCATGTACACCTTGGAGGCACCGTGACGGGCCTTGACCGGGTACTGCAGGGTGTGGCCCTTGAGGCTCACCTTGACCATGTTGCGGCGCGCCTGGTCCATGGCCTTCTGGATCGCGACCGGCACTTCACGCGCCTTGCCACGACCGAAGCCGACACGACCATTGCCGTCGCCCACGACGGTCAGGGCGGTAAAGCCGAAAATACGGCCCCCCTTGACCACCTTGGCGACGCGGTTGACCTGCACGAGCTTTTCCTGCAGATCGCCGGTGTTCTGTTCGTTCTTCGCCATCGTAAAACCCTTTAGAATTCCAGGCCGCCTTCACGTGCGGCGTCGGCCAGGGCCTTCACGCGACCGTGATACTTGTAACCGGCACGATCGAAGGCCACCTGGGTGATGCCAGCCTGCTTGGCGCGTTCGGCAATCAGCGCGCCGACCTTGGCGGCGGCGTCGGAGTTGCCGGTCGCCCCCTCGCGCAGGTCCTTGTCCAGCGTGGAAGCGCTGGCCAGCACCTTGCCACCATCCGGCGAGATGATCTGCGCGTAGATGTGGCGCGGGGTACGGTTGACGCACAGGCGATACACGCCCAGCTCGCGCATCTTGGCGCGAGCGCGGCGGGCACGACGGAGACGAGATTCTTTCTTCGCGTTCATAACCCTGCCTTACTTCTTCTTGGCTTCTTTACGACGCACCTGCTCGTCGGCATACCGCACACCCTTGCCCTTGTAGGGCTCGGGCGGACGGAAGGCACGAACCTCGGCGGCGACCTGGCCCAGCTTCTGCTTGTCCGCGCTCTTCAGCACGATGACGGTGTTCTTCGGCGTTTCCGCAGAGACACCTTCAGGCAGCGAGTACTCGACCGGGTGGGAGAAGCCCAGTGACAGATTCAGCGTCTGGCCACTTGCCTGGGCACGATAGCCGACGCCAACGATTTCGAGGGTCTTGGTGAAGCCCTCGGAGACGCCGGTGACCAGGTTCTGGACCAGAGCACGAGTGGTGCCGACCATGGCCCAGGACTTGGCGTTCTCGCTCGGATTGAAGGTCAGTTGACCCTCTTCCTGGGCGATGGCCACGTCCGGGTGAACGGTCATGGACAGCGTGCCCTGGCTGCCCTTGACGGTCAGCTGGTCGCCGTCGAGCTTGACGTCGACGCCGGCGGGCACTTTAACCGGATATTTGGCTACGCGGGACATTCCAGACTCCTAGAATACGGTGCAGATGACTTCGCCACCGACGCCCGCCTGGCGAGCGGCACGGTCGGTCATCACGCCCTGGGAGGTGGTGACGATCGCCACACCCATGCCGTCCGCCACCTTGGGCAGTTCATCCTTGCCCTTGTACTGGCGCAGGGACGGCTTGGATACCCGCTGCAGGTGCTCGATGACCGGCTTGCCCTCGAAGTACTTGAGGGTCACGCTCAGCTCGGGCTTGGTGCCTTCAGCGACCGCGAAGTCGGTGATATAGCCCTCTTCCTTCAATACGCGGGCCACCTCGACCTTGAGCTTGGAGGACGGCATGGTGACCGTCTCCTTGGTGGCCAGCTGCGCATTGCGGATACGGGTGAACATATCCGCCAGAGTGTCTTGCATGCTCATTTACATTGCGCTCCTGATGTTTCCGTGGCGGCTTACCAGCTGGACTTCTTCAGCCCAGGGACCTCGCCACGCATAGCGGCTTCACGCAGCTTGTTACGGGCAAGCCCGAACTTGTTGTAGTAGCCGTGCGGACGGCCGGTGATCCGGCAGCGGTTACGCTGACGCACCGGGCTGGAGTCGCGCGGCAACTGCTGCAGTTTCAGCGTCGCCTCGAAGCGCTCTTCGTCGGAAGTATTCACGTTCTGGATGATCGCCTTGAGCTCGGCACGGCGGGCCGCATACTTCTCGACCAGCTTGGTGCGCTTGAGCTCGCGTTCAATCATGCTCTTCTTTGCCATGATCCCACCCTTATTTCTTGAACGGGAAGTTCAGCGCGCTCAGCAGCGCACGACCTTCCTCGTCGGTGTTGGCAGTAGTGGTGATGGTGACATCCAGCCCACGAATCCGATCGATCTTATCATATTCGATCTCGGGGAAGATGATCTGCTCACGCACACCCATGGAGTAGTTGCCGCGACCGTCGAAGGACTTCGGGTTGAGACCACGGAAGTCACGTACGCGGGGAATCGCGATGTTGACCAGACGATCGAGGAACTCCCACATGCGCTCGGCGCGCAGGGTCACCTTGATGCCGATCGGCCAACCTTCGCGCACCTTGAAGCCCGCGATGGACTTGCGCGCCTTGGTCACCAGCGGCTTCTGACCGGAGAGCTTCTCCAGGTCGCCGATGGCATTTTCGATCAGCTTCTTGTCGCTGGTCGCGTCACCGATGCCCATGTTGAGGGTCACCTTGGTGATACGCGGCACCTGCATCACGTTGGCGTAGCTGAACTGCTCTTTGAGCTGAGCCACCACCTCGTTCTGATAACGTTCTTTCAAGTTCGCCATTTTGCTACCCGACTCGCGTTAGGCGTCGATCTGCGTCTGCGTCGACTTGTAGATACGTACCTTGGTACCGTCTTCCTTAACCTGGAAGCCGACGCGATCCGCCTTACCGGTCTCCGAGTTGAAGATCGCCACGTTGGACGCGTGAATCGGAGCCTCGCGCTCGACGATACCGCCCTGATTGCCCGCCATAGGGTTGGGCTTGGTGTGACGCTTGATCATGTTCACACCGGACACGACAAAGCGTTCGTCCTTGAGGACGCGCTTGACGGTGCCACGCTTGCCCTTGTCCTTGCCGGCGATGACGATCACTTCATCGTCACGTTTGATCTTTTGCATATCCGCCTCGCTCCTTACAGCACTTCGGGCGCCAGGGAAATGATCTTCATGAACTTCTCGGTACGAAGCTCACGGGTCACCGGCCCGAAGATACGGGTGCCGATCGGCTGTTCGTTGGTGTTGTTCAACAGAACCGCCGCATTTCCGTCGAAGCGGATCAGCGAACCGTCGGAACGACGGACTCCGCTGCGGGTACGAACCACTACCGCCTTGAGGACCTGGCCTTTCTTGACCTTGCCACGCGGAATGGCTTCCTTCACCGTGACCTTGATGATGTCACCGACGCGCGCGTAGCGGCGGTGTGAGCCGCCAAGCACCTTGATGCACTGCACCCGGCGCGCTCCGCTGTTGTCGGCGACATCCAGCATTGTCTGAGTCTGAATCATCGGTTTTCTCCAAACCTAATCTGACTGCTCTCGCCGAGCTCAGCCCCTGGCCTGCTCGATCACCTCGACCAGCGTCCAGGCCTTCTTCTTGGACAGCGGACGGCATTCCTGGATGGATACCGTGTCACCGGCCTTGGCCTGGTTCGCCTCGTCATGGGCGTGCAGCTTGGTGGAGCGCTTGACGTACTTGCCATAGATCGGGTGCCGCTCGCGGCGCTCGATCATGACGACGATGGATTTGTCCATCTTGTCGCTCACCACCTTGCCGGTGAGCGTACGGGCTTTCTTTTCTTCGGCCATCTCAGTCACCTGCCTTCTCGTTGAGCACAGTCTTCACCCGGGCGATGTCCCGACGAACCTGCTTGAGCAGGTGAGTCTGGCTGAGCTGGCCGGTGGCCTTCTGCATGCGCAGGTTGAACTGCTCGCGGAGGAGTTCGAAGAGCTGCTCCTGGAGCTGCTCGACTGACTTTTCACGAATTTCCTGGGCTTTCATCACATCACCGTCCGTTTCACAAAGGTGGTGGACACGGGCATCTTTTGCGCGGCCAGGGAGAAGGCCTCACGGGCCAGCTCTTCGGACACGCCTTCGATTTCGTACAGGACCCGACCCGGCTGGATCTGTGCGACCCAGTACTCGACGGAGCCCTTACCCTTACCCATACGGACTTCGAGTGGCTTCTTGGAAATCGGCTTGTCGGGGAACACGCGGATCCAGATCTTGCCGCCACGTTTGACGTGACGAGTGATCGCACGACGGCCGGCCTCGATCTGGCGCGCCGTGATACGGCCGCGACCGGTGGCCTTCAGACCGTATTCCCCGAAGCTGATCTTGCTTCCGCGATGCGCCAGGCCACGGTTGCGACCTTTCTGCATCTTGCGGAATTTCATGCGCTTGGGCTGTAACATCGACTCGCTCTCCCCTTACCTGGAACCTTTCTTCTTGGAGGGCGCGGCCTGCGGCTGTTGCTTGGCCTTGGCGCGGACCTCTTCGATGCCCCCGAGGATCTCACCCTTGAAGACCCACACCTTGACACCGATGATGCCGTAGGTGGTCTTGGCCTCGTAGGTGGCGTAGTCGATGTCCGCACGCAGCGTATGCAGCGGCACGCGACCTTCCCGGTACCATTCGGTGCGGGCGATTTCCGCGCCGCCGAGGCGACCGGAGAGCTGCACCTTGATGCCGCCGGCGCCGAGGCGCATGGCGTTCTGCACCGCGCGCTTCATGGCGCGACGGAACATGACACGACGCTCGAGCTGACCGGCGATGTTCTGCGCGACGAGCTTGGCGTCGAGCTCCGGCTTACGCACCTCTTCGATGTTGACGTGCACGGGCACGCCCATCATCGCGGTGACGTCGCGACGCAGCTTGTCGACGTCCTCGCCCTTCTTGCCGATCACGATGCCCGGACGGGCAGTGTGAATGGTGATACGGGCGTTGTTCGCCGGACGCTCGATAGTGATCTTGCTCACGGAGGCGTTCTTCAGACGCTCCTCGAGGAAGCGACGCACTTCGAGATCGTTGTTCAGCTTGTCGGCATAAGCACCGCGCTCGGCATACCACACCGAGGAGTGGTCCTTGACGATACCCAGCCGAATACCTGTCGGATTGACTTTCTGACCCATCTGGTCGACTCCTACTTCTCGGCTACCTTGACGGTGATGTGGCAGGTGCGCTTCAGGATGCGATCCGCACGGCCCTTGGCGCGCGGACGGATGCGCTTGAGCGTCATGCCCTCATCGACGCAGATGGTCGAGACACGCAGCTCGTCGATATCCATGCCGTTGTTTTCTTCCGCATTCGCGATGGCGGACTGCAGCACCTTCTTGACCAGCTTGGCAGCCTTCTTCGGCGAGAAGGTCAGCAGGTCGAGCGCCTCGGCGACCGGTTTACCGCGCACCTGGTCAGCCACCAAACGGGCCTTCTGGGCGGATAAACGAGCGCCACGCAGCTTAGCTGTGACTTCCATCTCTCAATCCTCTCTGGCTTACCGTTTGGCTTTCTTGTCCGCCGCATGACCGCGATAGGTGCGGGTGGCAGCGAATTCGCCCAGCTTGTGGCCAACCATTTCCTCGGAGACGTGCACCGGGACGTGTTGGCGACCGTTATGGACAGCAATGGTGAGCCCGACCATGTTCGGCAGGATCATGGAACGACGCGACCAGGTCTTGATCGGTTTGCGGTCGTTCTTCTCCACTGCAGCCTCAACCTTCTTCAGCAGATGAAGGTCGATAAAAGGACCTTTCTTCAGTGAACGTGGCACAGCCGTTACCCCTTAATGTCTGTTACTTGGCCTTGCGGCGGCGAACGATCAGCGCGTCAGTGCGCTTGTTCTTGCGGGTCTTGTGGCCCTTGGTGGGCACGCCCCACGGCGTCACCGGATGACGACCACCGCTGGTGCGGCCTTCACCGCCACCGTGCGGGTGATCCACCGGGTTCATGGCCACACCGCGAACGGTCGGACGCACGCCTCTCCAGCGCTTCGCACCGGCCTTGCCAAGTTGACGCAGGCTGTGCTCAGAGTTGCTCACTTCACCCAGGGTCGCACGGCAGTCGGCCAGGACCTTGCGCATCTCGCCGGAGCGCAGACGCAGGGTCGCATAGCTGCCTTCACGGGCGACCAGCTGGGCGCTGGTACCGGCACTGCGAGCCAGCTGCGCACCCTTGCCGGGCTTGAGCTCGATGCAGTGAACGGTGGAACCCAGCGGGATGTTGCGCAGCGGAAGGGTGTTACCCTTCTTGATCGCCGCATTCACGCCGGACTCGAGACGGTCGCCTGCACTCACGCCCTTCGGCGCGATGATGTAGCGACGCTCGCCGTCCAGGTACTTCAGCAGCGCGATGTGGGCGCTGCGGTTGGGATCGTATTCGAGACGCTCGACGACGGCGGGAACGCCATCCTTGGTGCGCTTGAAGTCGATCAGCCGGTAGTGCTGACGGTGACCACCGCCCACGTGGCGGGTGGTGATGCGACCGTTGTTGTTACGACCACCGCTGCGCGACTGCTTCTCGAGCAGCGGCGCATAGGGCTTGCCCTTGTGCAGCTCGTCGCTGACGACCTTGACGAGGTGGCGACGACCGGCGGATGTGGGTTTTGTCTTGACGATTGCCATGATCCGTACTCCTGCCCTTATTCGGCGCCAGTGAAGTCTTCGAGCGTCTCACCAGCAGCCAGGGTCACGTAGGCCTTGCGGTAGCCCTGGCGGCGGCCCAGACCGTGCGCGCTGCGCTTGGTCTTGCCCTTCATGTTCAGCACCTGGACGCGATCGACCTTCTTGCCAAACAGCACCTGCACGGCCTGCTTGATTTCCGGCTTGGTCGCGTCACTGGCCACCTTGAACACATACTGGTTGCGCTCGGCGGCGAAAGCGGCCTTCTCGGTCACGTGCGGACCGAGCAGAACCTTGAATACGCGCTCCTGGTTCATGCCAGCTTCTCCTCGAATTTACGCAGAGCAGAGACGGTGACCAGCACCTTGTCGAAGGCGATCAGGCTCACCGGATCGGCGGCAGCCACGTCCACCACATCCACGTTCGGGATGTTGCGGGCGGCCAGGTAAAGTTTCTCGTCGACTTCCTCGGTGACGATCAGCGCCTTTTCCAGGCCCAGCTCACCCAGCTTGGCGACCAGCTGCTTGGTCTTGGGCGCATCGACGGTGAACTCGTCGATGGCGACCAGGCGTTCCTGACGCACCAGCTCGGACAGGATGGATCGCATCGCGGCGCGATACATCTTGCGGTTGACCTTCTGCGAGTGGTCCTGCGGACGCGCGGCGAAGGTCACGCCGCCGCTGCGCCACAGCGGCGAGCGGATGGTGCCGGCACGTGCACGCCCGGTACCCTTCTGGCGCCACGGCTTCTTGCCGCCACCACGCACGTCGGAACGGTTCTTCTGGGCGCGAGTGCCCTGGCGCGCACCGGCCAGATAGGCGGTCACGACCTGGTGAACCAGCGCCTCGTTGAATTCTTTGCCAAAGGTGGCGTCGGCGACTTCGACAGTACCCGCGCCTGCAGCAAGATTCAGATTCATCGGTTCTATCCCCTTCAGCCAGCTTTGACGGCGCTGCGTACGATGACGTCGCTGCCGGTAGCACCGGGCACGGCGCCCTTGATCAGCAGCAGGTTGCGCTCGGCATCGACCCGCACGACTTCAAGGCTCTGCACGGTGCAGCGGACGTTGCCCATCTGACCGGCCATCTTCTTGCCCTTGAACACACGACCCGGGGTCTGACACATGCCGATGGAACCCGGCGCACGATGCGACAGGGAGTTGCCGTGGGTGGCATCCTGGGTACGGAAATTCCAGCGCTTGACGGCGCCCTGGAAGCCCTTGCCCTTGGAGGTGCCGGTCACGTCGACCTTCTGACCAGCTTCGAAGAGGGATACGGTGAGTTCGCCGCCCACTTCCGGTGCCTCATCGCCTTCGGCGACGCGGAACTCCATCAGTGAACGACCGGCCTCGATACCTGCCTTGGCGTACTGACCTGCTTGCGCCTTGGTAAGGTGCTTGGCCTTGCGGGAGCCGGTTGTGACCTGAATCGCCGCGTAGCCGTCGGACTCGACGGTCTTGACGCTGGTGACGCGATTCGGCTCAACCTCGATCACGGTTACGGGCACGGAGGCGCCATCTTCGGTAAAGACACGGGTCATACCGGCCTTTCTACCGACCAAACCGATAGTCATTCTCAGTCTCCTTTAGTGTACGGGGCTATCACCCGCTATGGCTGCCCTTTCCAGAGCATTCCACTAGCACGTTGTATGACGCCATCTCGGCGTGGCGGCTGCTGCTCCAAGGTGTCGGAAGAGCGCTGGGCCGCGGGTGTCTAGTGTGGTTAGTCGAGCTTGATCTGCACGTCCACGCCAGCGGCGAGGTCGAGCTTCATCAGGGCATCGACGGTCTTCTCGGTCGGCTCGACGATATCGAGCACGCGCTTGTGAGTGCGAATCTCGTACTGGTCGCGCGCGTCCTTGTTGACGTGCGGCGAGATCAGCACGGTGTAGCGCTCACGATTGGTCGGCAGCGGAATCGGACCGCGCACCTGGGCGCCAGTACGCTTGGCGGTATCAACGATCTCCGCGGCGGACTGGTCGATCAGGCGATGGTCGAAGGCCTTCAACCGAATGCGAATCTTCTGGTTCTGCATTTGCCCTAAACTCCAATGGAAGTCGACGGCAATCTGCCGCCTACCCACGCATTCAAAGGATGCGCATTATATGCATGCCCGAGGCCGGAGTCAAACAACTCCGCTCGGGTGCGCAGAAAGGGGGCCCCTTGCGGAGCCCCCTTCGATCGATCAGAAGCCCAGGGCTTACTTGATGATCTTGGCCACGACGCCGGCGCCGACGGTACGACCGCCTTCACGAATGGCGAAGCGCAGACCTTCGTCCATGGCGATCGGGGCGATCAGGGTCACGACCATCTGGACGTTGTCGCCCGGCATGACCATCTCGACGCCTTCCGGCAGTTCACAGGTACCGGTCACGTCAGTGGTACGGAAGTAGAACTGCGGACGATAGCCCTTGAAGAACGGGGTGTGACGACCACCCTCTTCCTTGGACAGTACGTAGACTTCGGCTTCGAAGACGGTGTGCGGGGTGATGGTGCCGGGCTTGGCCAGCACCTGACCACGCTCGACCTCGTCACGCTTGGTGCCGCGCAGCAGGGCACCGACGTTCTCGCCAGCACGACCTTCGTCGAGCAGCTTGCGGAACATCTCGACACCGGTAACGGTCGTCTTGGTGGTGTCCTTGATACCGACGATCTCAACTTCCTCGCCGGCCTTGACGATGCCACGCTCGATACGACCGGTGACCACGGTGCCGCGACCAGAGATGGAGAAGACGTCCTCGATCGGCATCAGGAACGGCTGATCGATGGCACGCTCCGGCTCCGGAATATAGTCATCCAGGGCCTTGATCAGGTTGGCCACCGCGGTGGTGCCCATGCCGTTCTCGTCTTCGCCGTTCAGCGCCATCAGCGCGGAACCGGTGATGATCGGAGTGTCGTCACCCGGGAAGTCGTACTCGTTGAGAAGCTCGCGCACTTCCATCTCGACCAGCTCGAGCAGCTCTTCGTCGTCGACCATGTCGGCCTTGTTCAGGAACACGACGATGTACGGCACGCCGACCTGACGCGACAGCAGGATGTGCTCGCGAGTCTGCGGCATGGGGCCGTCGGCAGCGGAACAGACCAGGATGGCGCCGTCCATCTGGGCAGCACCGGTGATCATGTTCTTGACGTAGTCGGCGTGTCCCGGGCAGTCGACGTGCGCGTAGTGGCGCTGCTCGGACTGGTACTCGACGTGGGAGGTGGCGATGGTGATACCACGCTCACGCTCTTCCGGCGCGTTGTCGATGGAGTCGAACTGACGCCATTCACCGCCGAAGACCTCAGCCGAAACGCGAGTCAGGGCCGCAGTCAGAGTGGTCTTGCCGTGGTCGACGTGACCGATGGTGCCGACGTTGACGTGCGGTTTGGAACGTTCGAATTTTTCCTTAGCCACTTCGATAACCTCTTTACGTTTGCTAGCGGTTAGCCTTTCTGGTTGATGACGGCTTCAACGATGCTGGAGGGCGCCTCTTCGTAGCTCGCGAACTCCATAGTGTAGCTCGCACGACCCTGGGTCTGAGAACGCAGATCGGTCGCATAACCGAACATCTCGCCCAGAGGCACCATCGCGCGGATGACCTTGCCGGAGGAAGAGTCATCCATGCCCTGCACCAGACCACGGCGACGGTTCAAGTCACCCATGACGTCACCCATGAAATCCTCGGGCGTCACGACCTCGACTCTCATCACCGGCTCCAGCAGCACGGCCTTGGCCTTGCGCGCCCCTTCCTTGACAGCCATGGAAGAGGCAACCTTGAACGCGTTCTCGTTCGAGTCCACGTCATGGTAGGAACCATCGTACAGCGTGACCTTGACGTCGATCATCGGGTAACCCGCGATGACGCCGTTCTGCAGCTGCTCGTAGGCCCCTTTCTCGACGGCACCCACGTATTCCTTGGGTACCACACCGCCGACGATCTCGGAAGCGAACTTGAAGTGCATGTCTTCGTCTTCGCCCTTGTCCGCCTCGGTGAGCGGCTCGATACGCAGCCAGACATGGCCGTACTGGCCACGACCGCCGGACTGACGCACGAACTTGCCTTCCTGCTCGACCTTGCCGCGAATGGTCTCGCGGTAGGCGACCTGCGGCTTGCCGATATTGGCTTCGACCTTGAACTCGCGACGCATGCGGTCAACGATGATGTCCAGGTGCAGTTCGCCCATGCCGGAGATGATGGTCTGACCGGTCTCTTCGTCGGTCTTGACGCGGAAGGACGGATCCTCCTGGGCCAGCTTGCCCAGCGCCACGCCCATCTTCTCCTGGTCGGCCTTGGATTTCGGCTCCACCGCCACGGAGATCACCGGATCGGGGAACTCCATGCGCTCGAGGATGATCTTGTTTTCGAGATCGCACAGGGTGTCACCGGTGGTGACGTCCTTGAGGCCGATACAGGCAGCAATGTCGCCAGCGCGAACCTCTTTGATCTCTTCACGCGAGTTGGCGTGCATCTGCACGATACGCCCCACGCGCTCTTTCTTCTGCTTGACCGAGTTGAATACGCTGTCACCGGAGTTGAGCACCCCGGAGTAGACGCGAATGAAGGTCAGGGTGCCGACGAAGGGATCGGTGGCGATCTTGAACGCCAGCGCAGCGAAAGGCGCGTTGTCGTCCGCTTCGCGGGTCTCGATCGTGCCGTCCTTGTCGTCCAGCTCACCCTCGATGGCCTTGACCTCGGTGGGTGACGGCATGTATTCGATGACGCCGTCGAGCACCGCCTGCACGCCCTTGTTCTTGAACGCAGAGCCGCAGGTGACCAGCACGACCTCGTTGTCCAGGGTACGGCGGCGCAGACCGGCCTTGATCTCCTCGATGGAGAGCTCGCCCTCCTCGAGGTACTTGTCCATCAACTCTTCAGAGGCCTCGGCCGCGGCTTCGACCATCTGCTCGCGGTACTCCTCGGCGGTCTCCTGGAGCTCGGCCGGAATGTCGACCAGCTCGTAGTTCATGCCGAGGCTTTCCTCGTCCCACAGGATGGCCTTCATCTGGATCAGATCGATGACGCCCTTGAACTCCTCCTCGGTGCCCCAGTTGATCTGGATCGGCACGGCATTGGCGTTCAGGCGCTTCTTGAGCTGATCGACGACCATGAAGAAGTCGGCGCCGGTACGGTCCATCTTGTTGACGAACACCATGCGCGGCACTTCGTACTTGTTGGCCTGGCGCCACACGGTCTCGGTCTGCGGCTGCACGCCGGACGAGCCGCACAGCACCACGACGGCACCGTCGAGCACGCGCAGGGAACGCTCCACCTCGATGGTGAAGTCGACGTGCCCCGGGGTGTCGATGATGTTGATGCGGTGCTCGTCGAACTGCTTGTTCATGCCCTGCCAGAAGCAGGTGGTCGCCGCAGAAGTGATGGTGATGCCACGCTCCTGCTCCTGCTCCATCCAGTCCATGGTGGCCGCGCCGTCATGAACTTCGCCCACCTTGTGGGAGAGACCGGTGTAGAACAGGACACGTTCGGTCGTGGTGGTCTTGCCGGCATCGACGTGAGCGACGATGCCGATGTTGCGATAGCGGTTGAGTGGAGTCTTGCGAGCCACGGTGGAACTCCCCGTTGATTGGCGATGCGTTTAGAAGCGCGGCACTTAGAAACGGTAGTGCGAGAACGCCTTGTTGGCCTCGGCCATGCGATGCACGTCTTCACGCTTCTTGACCGCGGAGCCCTTGCCTTCGGCGGCATCCAGCATCTCGCCAGCGAGGCGCTGCACCATGGTCTTCTCACCGCGCTTGCGCGCCGCATCCACCAGCCAGCGCATGGCCAGCGCCTGGCGACGCGAGGGACGAACCTCTACCGGCACCTGATAGGTCGCACCGCCAACGCGGCGGGACTTGACCTCGACCATCGGCTGGATGGCTTCCAGCGCGCGATCGAAGATGTCCAGCGGCTCTTCTTTACTGCGCTCGGCAACCGTGTCCAGCGCACCATAGACGATGCGCTCAGCTGTGGACTTCTTGCCGCTGACCATCAGGTGGTTCATGAACTTGGCCAGGCGCTCACTTCCGAACTTGGGATCCGGCAGGATCTCGCGCTTGGCTACAACTCTTCTTCTAGGCATGACAAGCCCTCTATCGAAGGGTCTTTCAGGCAAACCCGGCACACCCGCACGCTCTCACCGAGCCCGCGACGACCGGCCTTACTCTTATCAGACCGAAATAAATGTCGTTAGCGCAACAAAGTCGATCAGGACTTCGGACGCTTGGTACCGTACTTGGAACGGCCCTGCTTACGATTCTGCACGCCGGAGGTGTCGAGGGCGCCGCGCACGGTGTGGTAACGCACACCCGGCAAGTCCTTGACACGACCGCCGCGGATCAGAACGACGGAGTGTTCCTGAAGGTTGTGACCCTCACCACCGATGTAGGACGAAACCTCGAACCCGTTGGTCAGACGCACGCGGCAGACCTTACGCAGGGCCGAGTTCGGCTTCTTCGGGGTAGTGGTGTAGACGCGGGTGCAGACGCCGCGCTTCTGTGGGCAGGCCTGCAGCGCCGGCACGTCGCTCTTGGCGGCGGGGCGCTTGCGCGGCTTGCGCACGAGCTGATTGATCGTTGCCATGTTGTGTAGCTGACTCCAATGGTTGCCTTGCCTTTTCGTGGACGCGGGCGCACCCACCCCACTATTAAAGGCTGCGAATTCTAAGGTCTAACAGGGTGGGGCGTCAAGCGATTGACCGCCTGACGCCCCTGCCCGCCTACAGCTCGTCGTCGTCCGAATCGAGGGCGGTGAGCTGGGCACCCAGCTCCTGCTCGACGTCGAAGGCCGACGGGTGGAGCAGACGCTCGGTATCTTCCCGCTTGCGGCGACGCTCCTGGTGATGCGCCAGCCCCGTTCCCGCCGGGATCAGGCGACCGACCACCACGTTCTCCTTCAGGCCACGCAGGTAGTCGCGCTTGCCGGTAACCGCCGCCTCGGTCAGCACCCGCGTGGTCTCCTGGAAGGAGGCCGCGGAGATGAACGATTCGGTGGCCAGGCTGGCCTTGGTGATACCCAGCAGCACGCGCTGGTATTTGGCCGGGAACTTCTCGGCCTGTTCCATCCGCGCATTTTCCTCGAGCACCTTGACCAACTCGACCTGGTCCCCCGGAATGAACTCGGAGTCGCCGGAGTCGGTGATCTCCACCTTGCGCAGCATCTGACGCACGATCACCTCGATGTGCTTGTCGTTGATGCCCACGCCCTGCAGGCGATAGACCTCCTGGATCTCGGCGGTGATGTACTTGGCCAGCTCCGCCACGCCCAACAGCCGCAGGATGTCGTGCGGGTTGCTCGGACCGTCGGAGATCACCTCGCCTTTCTCCACGGTCTCGCCTTCGAAGACCGCGATCTGGCGCCACTTCGGGATCAGCATCTCGAACGGATCGCTGCCGTCGTCGGGCGTGATCGTCAGGCGGCGCTTGCCCTTGGTCTCCTTGCCGAAGCTGATCGTACCGCTGACTTCGGCGAGGATGGCCGGCTCCTTCGGCTTGCGCGCCTCGAACAGGTCGGCCACCCGCGGCAGACCACCGGTGATGTCCTTGTTGCCGGACGCCTCCACCGGGATACGCGCAACGATCTCGCCGATGCCGATCTGAGCGCCATTGTCGACCGAGACGATGGCCTTGCCCGGCAGCAGGTACTGCACCGGGGTGTTGGAACCCGCCACGCTGACCGGCTCGCCGCTCTCGTCGGTGAGCAGGATCATCGGCCGGCTGTCGCGACCAGCCTGCGGGCGTGCCGCCGACTCGATCACCTCGATCGAGGAGAGGCCGGTCATCTCGTCCACGCTGCGGTGGATGGTGACCCCGTCGACCATGTCGACGTACTGCACCTTACCCTCGAGCTCGGCGATGATCGGGTGGGTGTGCGGATCCCACTTGGCCACCATCTGACCGGCCTCGACTGCCTCGCCGTCCTTGATCGACAGCTCGGCGCCGTAGGGCAGCTTGTAGTACTCGCGCTCGCGGCCATGCTCGTCGGCCACCGCCAGGGCGCTGGAGCGGGACACCACCACCAGCTTGCCGTCGTTGCGCTCGACGAACTTCATGTTGTGCAGGCGCACCTTGCCGCCGTGCTTCACCTGCACGCTGTCCACCGCCGAGGCACGCGATGCCGCGCCGCCGATGTGGAAGGTCCGCATGGTCAGCTGGGTACCCGGCTCACCGATCGACTGGGCGGCAATGACCCCCACCGCCTCGCCGATGTTGACCTGATGACCACGCGCCAGGTCGCGACCGTAGCACGAGGAGCAGACGCCGTGGGTCGATTCGCAGGTGATCGCGCTGCGCACCACGATCTCATCGACACCCATGGTGTCGAGACGCTCGCACCAGACCTCGTCGAGCAGGGTTCCCTTCTCGATCAGCACCTCGTCGGTGCTGGGGTCGATGACGTCCTGGGCCACTACGCGGCCGAGCACGCGCTGCGCCAGCGAGACGATGATGTCGCCCCCCTCGATGACCGGATGCAAGGTCAGCCCCTGCTCGGTGCCGCAGTCGGGCTCGGTGATCACCATGTCCTGGGCGACATCGACCAGACGGCGGGTCAGGTAACCGGAGTTGGCGGTCTTGAGCGCCGTGTCCGCCAGACCCTTCCGCGCACCGTGGGTCGAGATGAAGTACTGCAGTACGTTCAGGCCCTCGCGGAAGTTGGCCACGATCGGCGTCTCGATGATCGAGCCGTCGGGCTTGGCCATCAGGCCGCGCATGCCCGCGAGCTGACGGATCTGGGCAGCACTACCACGCGCCCCGGAGTCGGCCATGATGAATACGCTGTTGAACGAATCCTGCTCGACCTCGTTGCCCTTGCGATCTACGACGGTTTCCTTGGAGATGCCCGCCATCATCGCCTTGGCCACCTTGTCGTTGGCCTTGGACCAGATGTCGATGACCTTGTTGTACTTCTCGCCCGCGGTCACGAGACCGGAGGAGAACTGATCCTCGATCTCCTTGACCTCGGCCTCGGCCGCCTCGACGATTTCCGTCTTGGCTTCGGGAATGACGAAGTCGTTGACACCGATGGAGGCGCCTGACCAGGTCGCCATGCGGAAGCCGGTATACATCAGCTGGTCGGCAAAGATGACCGTCGGCTTGAGACCGGCACGGCGATACACCTCGTTGAGAAGCTTCGAAATCGCCTTCTTCTTCATCGGCTGATCGACCAGCTCGAACGGCACGCCGTCGGGCAGGATGCGGAACAGCATGGCGCGACCCACGGTGGTGTCGTAGAGGGTGCGCGCGGTGCTGCGCTCGCCAGTCTCCTCGTCGATCAGCACCTCGGTCAGGCGCACCTTGACCCGCGCATGCAGCGATACGCTCTGGGTACCGAAGGCGCGCTCGACCTCGTTGAGGCCGGAGAACACCATGCCCTCGCCCTTGGCGTTGATCTTCTCGCGGGTCATGTAGTACAGGCCTAGTACCACGTCCTGGGACGGCACGATGATCGGATCACCGTTGGCCGGGGACAGCACGTTGTTGGTGGCCATCATCAGCGCACGCGCCTCGAGCTGGGCTTCCAGAGTCAGCGGTACGTGCACCGCCATCTGGTCGCCGTCGAAGTCGGCATTGTAGGCGGCACATACCAGCGGGTGCAGCTGGATTGCCTTGCCTTCGATCAGCAGCGGCTCGAACGCCTGGATACCCAGGCGGTGCAGGGTCGGCGCGCGGTTCAGCAGTACCGGGTGCTCGCGAATGACGTCGGCGAGAATGTCCCACACCTCGGGCAGCTCGCGCTCGACCATCTTCTTGGCCGCCTTGATGGTGGAGGCCTGGCCGTTGGCCTGCAGCTTCGAGTAGATGAACGGCTTGAACAGCTCGAGCGCCATCTTCTTGGGCAGACCGCACTGGTGCAGGCGCAGGGTCGGACCGACGGTAATGACCGAACGGCCGGAGTAGTCCACGCGCTTGCCCAGCAGGTTCTGGCGGAAACGCCCCTGCTTGCCCTTGATCATGTCGGCCAGCGACTTCAGCGGACGCTTGTTGGAGCCGGTGATGGCGCGACCGCGACGACCGTTGTCGAGCAGCGCATCGACCGCCTCCTGCAGCATGCGCTTCTCGTTGCGCACGATGATGTCCGGCGCATTGAGGTCGAGCAGCCGCTTGAGGCGGTTGTTGCGGTTGATCACCCGGCGGTACAGGTCGTTGAGGTCGGAGGTGGCGAAACGACCGCCGTCCAGCGGCACCAGCGGACGCAGGTCCGGCGGCAGCACCGGCAGCACCTCCATCACCATCCACGCCGGATCGTTGCCGGAGTTGAGGAAGGCCTCCAGCAGCTTGAGCCGCTTGGAGAGCTTCTTGATCTTGGTCTCGGAGTTGGTCTGCGGGATCTCCTCGCGCAGGCGGTCGACCTCCTCGGAGAGGTCGATATCCTTGAGCAGCGCCTGGATCGCCTCGGCACCCATGCGGGCGTCGAAATCGTCACCGAACTCCTCGAGGGCCTCGAAGTACTGCTCGTCGTTGAGCAGCTGGCCGCGCTCGAGCGTGGTCATGCCCGGGTCGATGACCACGAAGCTCTCGAAGTAGAGCACCCGCTCGATATCACGCAGGGTCATGTCGAGGAACATGCCGATGCGCGACGGCAGCGACTTGAGGAACCAGATGTGCGCCACCGGCGAGGCCAGCTCGATGTGGCCCATGCGCTCCCGGCGCACCGCCGCCTTGGTCACCTCGACGCCGCACTTCTCGCAGATGATGCCGCGGTGCTTCATGCGCTTGTACTTGCCGCACAGGCACTCGTAGTCCTTCACCGGGCCGAAGATCTTGGCGCAGAACAGCCCGTCCCGCTCCGGCTTGAAGGTGCGGTAGTTGATGGTCTCGGGCTTCTTGACCTCGCCGTAGGACCAGGAGCGAATCATGTCCGGAGAGGCGAGCGAGATCTTGATCGCGTCGAACTCTTCGGACTGTGACTGCGATTTGAGGACTTTCACCAAATCTTTCATGGAGTCGGCTCCTAGCTCTCTAACTCGATATCGATGCCCAGCGAACGGATTTCCTTCACCAACACGTTGAAGGATTCCGGCATGCCGGCATGCATGGTGTGGTCGCCGTCGACAATGCTCTTGTACATCTTGGTGCGACCTTCCACGTCGTCGGACTTCACCGTGAGCATCTCCTGGAGCGTGTAGGCCGCGCCGTAGGCTTCCAGCGCCCACACCTCCATCTCGCCGAAACGCTGGCCGCCGAACTGCGCCTTGCCGCCCAGCGGCTGCTGGGTGACGAGCGAGTAGGAACCAGTGGAACGGGCGTGCATCTTGTCGTCCACCAGGTGGTTGAGCTTGAGCATGTACATGTAGCCCACCGTCACCGGGCGGTCGAAGGCGTCGCCGGTACGCCCGTCGTACAGGGTCATCTGGCCGGAATCCGGCAGGTCGGCCAGGCGCAGCAGGTGCTTGATCTCACCTTCGGCAGCACCGTCGAATACCGGCGATGCCATCGGCACCCCGCCGCGCAGGTTCTTGGCCAGTGCAATGATCTCGTCGTCGGAGAGCGAGTCGAGATCCTCCACCCGGGTTCCCGTGGTGGAGTTGTAGACCTGCCCCAGGAACTCGCGAATCTCGGCCACCTGCTGGGCACGGGCATCGCGCAGCATGGCATCGATCTTGAGGCCAAGGCCCTGGGCAGCGAGCCCCAGGTGAGTCTCGAGGATCTGTCCCACGTTCATCCGCGACGGTACGCCCAGCGGGTTCAGGACGATGTCCACCGGCACGCCGTTGTCGTCGAAGGGCATGTCCTCCACCGGCATGATCGCAGAGATGACACCCTTGTTACCGTGACGGCCGGCCATCTTGTCGCCCGGCTGGATGCGGCGCTTGACCGCCATGTAGACCTTGACGATCTTGAGCACGCCGGGCGCCAGGTCGTCGCCCTGGGTCAGCTTGCGCTTCTTGTCCTCGAAGCGCTCTTCCATCTCCTTGCGGCGGTTCTCGAGCTGTTCGTCGGCCTGGGCCAGCAGCTCGTTGAGCGCCTCGTCCTGCAGCCGCAGCTTGAACCACTGCTGGCGCGGCAGCTCCTCCAGGTAGCTGTCGGAGAGCACGTCACCCTTCTTCAGCTTGGGACCGCCGTTGACCGGCTGCCCGGAGAGCGTGCGCTTGAGGCGCTCGAAGGTGGCGTCCTCGGCGATGCGGTAGGTCTCCTGCAGGTCCTTGCGCACCTCGTCGAGCTGCATCTGCTCGATGGCCAGTGCACGCGAGTCCTTCTCCACGCCGTCGCGAGTGAACACCTGAACGTCGATGACCGTGCCCTTCATGCCGGTCGGGGCACGCAGCGAGGTATCCTTCACGTCGCTGGCCTTCTCGCCGAAGATCGCCCGCAGCAGCTTCTCTTCCGGCGTCAGTTGGGTCTCGCCTTTAGGCGTAACCTTGCCCACCAGGATGTCACCCGGGCCGACCTCGGCACCGATATAGACCACGCCGGCTTCATCCAGCTTGGCCAATGCCGACTCGCCGACATTGGGGATATCGGAGGTGATCTCCTCCGGCCCCAGCTTGGTGTCGCGCGACACGCAGGTCAGCTCCTGGATATGGATGGTAGTGAAGCGGTCCTCCTGCACCACACGCTCCGAGAGCAGGATCGAGTCCTCGAAGTTGTAGCCGTTCCAGGGCATGAAGGCGATACGCATGTTCTGACCCAGGGCCAGGTCGCCCATGTCGACGGACGGACCGTCGGCCAGGATGTCGCCACGCGCCACGATGTCGCCAGGGCGCACGATAGGACGCTGGTTCATGCAGGTGTTCTGGTTGGAACGCACGTACTTGGTGAGGTTGTAGATGTCGACGCCGGCTTCGCCGCCAATGATCTCGTCCTCGTTGATACGCACCACGATGCGCTTGGCGTCCACCGAGTCGATCACCCCGCCGCGACGCGCCACGGCGCAGACGCCGGAATCGCGGGCGACGAAGCGCTCCATGCCAGTGCCGACCAGCGGCTTCTCGGCACGCAGCGTCGGTACCGCCTGGCGCTGCATGTTCGAGCCCATCAGGGCCCGGTTGGCATCGTCATGCTCGAGGAACGGGATCAGCGCGGCTGCCACGGAGACCACCTGGCGAGGTGACACGTCCATCAGCGTCACCTGCTCGGGACGCATGAAGGTGGTTTCGCCCTTGTGGCGCACCTGCACCAGATCATCGACCAGCTTGCCGGATTCGTCGACGCTGGCCGAGGCCTGGGCGATGATGAAGTCGCCCTCTTCGATCGCCGACAGGTGAACCACCTCGTCGGTCACTTGGCGATCCACCACCTTGCGGTACGGAGTTTCGAGGAAGCCATAGCTATTGGTGTGGCTGTAGGTCGCCAGCGAGTTGATCAGGCCGATGTTCGGACCTTCAGGGGTCTCGATCGGGCATAGGCGACCGTAGTGGGTGGCGTGAACGTCGCGCACCTCGAAGCCGGCCCGCTCGCGGGTCAGGCCGCCCGGGCCAAGCGCGGAAACACGGCGCTTGTGGGTGACCTCGGAAAGCGGGTTGTTCTGGTCCATGAACTGGGAGAGTTGGCTGGAGCCGAAGAACTCCTTGACCGCCGCGGCGACGGGCTTGGCGTTGATCAGATCTTGCGGCATCAGGCCTTCGCTCTCGGCCATGGAGAGGCGCTCCTTGACCGCGCGCTCGACGCGCACCAGGCCCACGCGGAACTGGTTCTCGGCCATCTCGCCGACGCAGCGAATGCGGCGGTTGCCCAGGTGATCGATATCGTCGACTTCGCCGAAGCCGTTGCGGATATAGATCAGTTCTTTGAGCACATCGAGGATGTCGCGATTGTCGAGCACCCCGGAACCGGTGTCGCCCTCACGACGCAGGCGACGGTTGAACTTCATGCGGCCGACGCCCGACAGGTCGTAGCGGTCCTCGGTGAAGAACAGGTTGTGGAACAGCGTCTCGGCGGCTTCCTTGGTGGGCGGCTCGCCGGGGCGCATCATGCGGTAGATCTCGACCAGCGCTTCCAGCTGCGAGCCGGTGGTGTCCAGGCGCAGGGTCTCGGAGATGAACGGACCGCAGTCCAGGTCATTGGTGTAGAGGGTCTCGAGCTTGGTAATGCCGGCCTGACCCAGCTTCTCGAGCAGCTCGGGCGTGATCACGCTATTGCAGGGGCAGATCAGCTCGCCGGTGTTCGGATCGACCTGATCCTTGGCCAGGGTCTTGCCGAATAGGTAGTCCATCGGCACCTCGAGACGCTCGAGGCCGGCCTTCTCCAGCTGGCGGATATGCTTCTGGGTGATGCGACGCCCTTCTTCCACGATAAGGTTGCCGTCGGCATCCTTGATGTCGAAAGTCGCGGTTTCGCCGCGCAGGCGCGACGGCACCAGATCCACAGAGAAGCCACTCTTCTCGATGTGGAAGGTGCTGGTGTCGAAGAACTCGTCGAGGATCTCCTCGGCGCTCATCCCCAGCGCGCGCAGCAGCACCGAGGCCGGCAGCTTGCGGCGACGGTCGATGCGCACGAAGACGTTGTCCTTGGGGTCGAATTCGAAGTCGAGCCAGGAGCCACGATACGGAATCACGCGGGCAGAATAGAGCAGCTTGCCCGACGAGTGGCTCTTGCCCTTGTCGTGGTCGAAGAACACGCCCGGCGAGCGGTGCAGCTGGGAAACGATGACCCGCTCGGTGCCGTTGACCACGAAGGTGCCGTTCTCGGTCATCAGGGGGATCTCCCCCATGTAGACTTCCTGCTCCTTGATGTCCTTGATGGCCTTGTTCGAGGAGTCGCGATCATAGATGATCAAGCGTACCTTGACCCGTAGCGGAGCGGAGTAGGTGACGCCACGCAGCTGGCACTCCTTGACATCGAACGCCGGGGTACCAAAGCGGTAGCTGACGTACTCGAGCGCTGCGTTGCCGGAGAAGCTCTCGATCGGGAACACGGACTTGAAGGCCGCGTGCAGCCCCACCTCGAGGCGCTCATCGGCCGAGCGGTCCTGCTGGAGGAAGTCGTAATAGGAATCAAGCTGGATCGCCAGCAGGTAGGGCACATCCATCACTTGGGGCAGTTTGCCGAAATCCTTGCGGATGCGTTTTTTCTCAGTGTATGAGTAAGCCATCTGTATTCCCCAGCTTGTTCACCATGGGTGACCGATGCGTGGTCGGCGCCGCCCGGCGGACCTCTCCGCCAGGCGCTGACGGCAAGCTCCACAGGGGTAGCTCGCCGTCGGGATTCTGCTAGCGACGCTGCGTCAGCAAGGCGCTAGTGCAACAGAAAAAGGCCGGCAGCGGGAAGGCCCGCCACCAGCCATGGAAGCTTACGCAGCGCGTGAAGCCATGGAAACCAAGGGGTTACTTGAGTTCCACAGTGGCGCCGGCTTCTTCCAGCTTCTTCTTGGCCTCTTCGGCCTCGTCCTTGGACATGGCTTCCTTGATGGTCGCCGGCGCGCCGTCGACGGCACCCTTGGCTTCCTTCAGGCCCAGGCCGGTGATCTCGCGAACGGCCTTGATCACGTTGACCTTCTTGTCGCCAGCGCTGGTAAGCACCAGGTCGAACTCGGTCTGCTCTTCGGCAGCGCCGGCGTCACCGCCAGCAGCCGGGCCGGCCACGACGGCGGCAGCGGCGGAAACGCCGAACTTCTCTTCCATCGCTTCGATCAGCTCGACGACTTCCATCACGGACATGTCGGCGACGGCGTTGATGATGTCTTCTTTGGTCAGTGCCATTTCGATGATTCCTAACTTTGCGGGAGCCTCGGCGCACCGAGTACTCGTCTGTTCAGTGTTCGATTCAGACAGCGGGAATGAGTTCGCCGATCAGGCGGCCTGTTCCTGCTTCTGGTCGCGCAGGGCGGCCAGCGTACGAACCAGCTTGCCGGCGGATGCCTCCTTCATGACGGACATCAGCTTGGCGATGGCCTCGTCGTAGGTCGGCAGGGTCGCCAGACGGTCGATGTCGCTTGCCGGGATCAGCTCGCCTTCGTAGGCCAGCGCCTTGACTTCGAAGTTCTTCTCATCCTTGGCGAAATCCTTGAACAGGCGAGCGGCAGCGCCCGGATGCTCAGTGGAAAACGCCAGCAGAGTCGGACCGACGAAGCTCTCGTTCAGGCACTCCCATTGAGTGCCCGAGAGGGCGCGGCGTGCCAGGGTGTTGCGAACAACACGGATCTGCACACCATTCTCGCGCGCCTGCTTGCGCAGACCGGTCATCTTTTCGACCGTAACGCCGCGAGAATCGGCAACTACGACGGAGAGAGCGCCCTTGGCCGCTTCACTGACCTCGGCAACAATCGCCTTCTTGCCTTCGAGTGCTAGTGGCACAGTGATCACTCCTTCGTGCCGGAACCACATGGGCTCCGGAGGTTACCATCTCTTCCGCCAACGCCAGGCGTCGACGGAAGTCCTGGGTGATGGTGCTCACCAGCGTTCTGGCGGCCACACCATCTGCGCAGGCACCCCTAGGGGAGATTAAGCCGCCCACTCGAGAGAGGGCGGCACCTGCGGTCTTTGACGGCGCCCCTCACGCCCTGACGGGTAAGACGTGCGGGGACCGCAAAGTTCTTGCAACTTCTTCTACCCGCGCCCTTAGACGAGAGCAGAGTGGTCGAGGGTCAGACCCGGGCCCATGGTAGTGGACAGGGTGACCTTCTTGAAATAGATACCCTTGGAAGTGCTCGGCTTGAGGCGCTTGAGGTCGGCAACCAGCGCTTCCAGGTTGCCCCGGATGGCATCGGCGTCGAAATCGACCTTACCCAGCGTGGTATGGATGATGCCGTTCTTGTCGGTACGGAAACGTACCTGACCGGCCTTGGCGTTCTTGACCGCTGTCGCCACGTCCGGTGTCACGGTACCCACCTTGGGGTTCGGCATCAGACCGCGCGGACCAAGGATCTGGCCCAGCTGGCCGACGACGCGCATGGCGTCCGGCGAGGCGATGACCACGTCGAAGTCGAGCTGCCCCTTCTTGACCTGCTCGGCCAGGTCATCCATGCCGACGATGTCGGCACCGGCTTCCTTGGCGGCATCGGCGTTGGCGCCCTGGGTGAACACGGCGACGCGAACGTCCTTGCCGGTCCCGTTGGGCATCACGGTCGCACCGCGCACCACCTGGTCGGACTTACGCGGATCGACGCCCAGATTGATGGCGACATCCAGCGACTCCTTGAACTTGACGGTGGAGAGCTCGGCGAGCAAGGCCACGGCCTCTTCCAGGCTGTACGCCTTGGAGGCATCGACCTTTTCGCGAATCATTTGTGCGCGCTTGGAAAGCTTGGCCATGATCAGAGACCCTCCACGTTCAGGCCCATGCTGCGGGCACTACCGGCAATGGTACGCACTGCGGCGTCGAGGTCGGCAGCCGTCAGGTCCGGCTCCTTGGTCTTGGCGATTTCCTCGAGCTGCTCGCGGGTCACGGTACCGACCTTCTTCTTGTTCGGCTCGCCGGAGCCGGACTTGATGCCAGCCGCCTTCTTCAGCAGGACCGCCGCCGGCGGGGTCTTGGTGATGAAGGTGAAGCTGCGGTCGGAATAGACGGTGATAACTACGGGAGTCGGCAGACCCGGCTCGATGTCCTGGGTCGCAGCGTTGAACGCCTTGCAGAACTCCATGATGTTGACACCGTGCTGACCCAGCGCGGGGCCCACGGGGGGACTCGGGTTGGCCTTACCAGCTGCCACCTGCAGCTTGATGTAAGCCTGTACTTTCTTGGCCATGATGCACTCCAGTTGGGTAATAGCGCCTTGCGGCTCCCCGGGTTAAACGGCCACCGTAGTGGCCGAGCAGTAAAGCCTGTCGTCGAGAACGGTTATTCCTTTTCGACCTGGGAAAACTCGAGCTCGACGGGCGTCGCCCTGCCGAAGATCAGTACGCTGACCTGCAGACGACTCTTGTCGTAGTTGACCTCTTCGACCACGCCGTTGAAATCGGCAAAAGGCCCGTCGATGACACGCACGGACTGACCCGGCTCGAACATCGTCTTGGGCCGCGGCTTGTCACTACCGTCCTTCACGCGGCGAAGAATGGCGTCGGCCTCACGCTGAGTGATCGGCGCCGGCTTCTCCTTGGTACCGCCAATGAAGCCCATGACACGGGGCGTCTCGTTGACCAGGTGCCAGGTCGCGTCATCCATTTCCATCTCGACCAGCACATAGCCGGGATAGAACTTGCGCTCACTCTTGCGGCGCTTGCCGTCACGCACCTCGACGACCTCTTCGGTCGGCACCAGGATCTCGCCAAAGCGATCTTCCATGCCATACATCTTCACGCGCTCCTTGAGGGAGCGCATGACATGCTTCTCGAAGCCGGAGTAGGCGTGAACGACGTACCAACGCTTGGACATGAAAACTCCTAACCGATGACGCCGGACATCGCCCAGCTAAGTAGGGTGTCGATCAGCCACAGCATCAGCCCGACGACCAAGACGGCAACCAGCACGATCGCGGTCGTCTGCACGGTCTCGGGTCGGGTCGGCCATACAACGCGCTGAATCTCTTTCTTGGCGTTCTTGGCCAGCTCGGCGAGGTCCCGCCCCCTGGCGGTCGTCAGCGCAACGACCGCAGCGCCCGCGCAGAGCACGACGACACCAAGCACACGATAGAGAAGCGCCTGGTCGGCAAAATAGGTATTCCCCACCACCGCCAGCACCACCAACGTAACGACAACCGCCCACTTGAGCCCGTCGTGGCGCGACTCCTGCACCTCGGCGTTGTGTTTCATGAAAACGAGACTCCTCAGAGTGCGGCAATCGAGTATGTTCGTATGAAGGATGCCAACCTGGGGAAGGTTGGCAGGCCAGGAGGGAATCGAACCCCCAACCTGCGGTTTTGGAGACCGCTGCTCTGCCAATTGAGCTACTGGCCTGTATCTGGTATGCATCACCTCTTGCAGGCCGCATGCACAACAGCGGGCGCCATGATAGCGGATGACTCGCCGACTGGCAACCCTCTCCCGACGAATGAGCGCCGCGAAGAAAAAGAAAGGCGAGCCTTTGCCCGCCTTTCGAATTGGAGCTCATGGACGGATTTGAACCGTCGACCTCACCCTTACCAAGGGTGTGCTCTACCCCTGAGCTACATGAGCAAAACCTCTGGCATCACCAACTAGCACTGTCGACAATACCTGGAGCGGGCAGCGGGAATCGAACCCGCATCATCAGCTTGGAAGGCTGAGGTTCTACCATTGAACTATGCCCGCCTACCCACTCTTTCCAACCCAGACCCCAAGGCCTTGGCCAGCATATCTGGTGGAGGGGGAAGGATTCGAACCTTCGAAGCTTTCGCGGCAGATTTACAGTCTGCTCCCTTTGGCCACTCGGGAACCCCTCCAGATGGCGGCCCATTCTACCGCCTGCCGAAACCATGTCAAGGGCTTATTTTTCAGCCACTTGCCACCTCAGTGACACAGAACCTCGCCACCTAGGCCTCGGAACGCGCTGCATTGTGTCAAAGCAGCATGGAGAATGCAAGGCCCGCCCGGATTTTTTCCAAGCCAGCCGGCGCGGGCACACGCGGCGCCCCAGACATGCGACCGGCACGCTCGGCAGCGGTCAGCGGAAAGCACGCCTCCAAGCCGCCATAAACCATATCGGGCCAGACCGCATGCGGAGAGTGCACCCCCCGCGCCACGACTCGCGCGTCTCCCCCGGTCAGCAGCATCGGCAACGCTACCCCTTCGCGATCGCAGACCTCGGCATAGATGCGGTTCACGGCACTGACGGCAGCGAGATAGATTCCGTGATTGACGGCCTCGACGGTTCGCTTGCCGGGAAGTAGCAGCTCCTCGGCCTCGCTATCGGGATCAATGGCAACGTTGCGCGTGCCGAGCTTGAGACTTTCCTTCATCAGACGCAGGCCTGGCAGAATATACCCGCCCAGATGGCGGCCGCCCGGGAGCACGAAATCGATGGTGATGGCACTACCACAGTCCACTGCACAACAACCGCCGGCCAACTGATAGCCGGCCAGCACGCCCATCCAGCGATCAACCCCCAACCGGTGCGGCTCCTCATAGCCGTTGACCACACCCAGCGCCTCGGGTACCGAACGCGCCACATGCACACCGCGCACTCGGCTCTGCAATAGCCTCACGGTCTGCTCCAGCACCGCCTGGCGAGCAACGCTGGAGATACGCACCGCCTCGACCACATCGAGATCCGGTATATCGGAACCTGGCTTCCACTCCTCGCGCGTCCAGACGGCTCCCCGCGAGCGAATTTCGCTGCTGTCGGCATCCTTCAGTCGCCACTTGGAAAGCGTATTGCCGATATCCAGGTCAAGGATCATGTACGCCCACGCACGCTGATCTCTCCTCCCCCAAGGCGTTCGCGACCGTCACCGTGACGAATCCACAGATTGCCTGACTCATCCACACTCTCGGCCGTCGCCACCAGCCGCTGCTGCCCTCGCAGCACGTCCACTTCACGGCCCTGAAAGGCATGGCGTACGTTCCACGCCTCCTGCCAGGCGGCGAACCCCACCTCTTCGTAGCCTGCCAGCAGAGGCAATAGCTCGTCCAGCAATTCGGTAGCTAGCTGGTTACGTGACAGCGTCGGCGCCTGATCATGCACTGCCGCCACTCGCTGCTCGATCTGTGCACGAAACCCTTCGGATAGGTTGAAGTTAATCCCCATGCCAACCACGACTTCGCAAGGCCCCCCCATGTCGCCACTGATCTCGACCAGGATGCCGGCCAGCTTGCCCAACTCTCCTCTCTCATTGGCCAGCAGAACATCGTTGGGCCACTTCAATCGCGGCTTCATGTCATGGCGTTCGAGTGCCTTGGCCAAGGCCACGCCCACCGCAAGACTCAACCCCTCCAGCGTCGCGACTCCGGACTCGAAACGCCAGCCCACCGACAGCATGAGCGCTCCCCCCCACGGGGTCGACCAGACGCGCCCGCGCCGACCACGCCCAGCACTCTGCTGCTCCACCAGGCACACCTCGCCATGCCCGGCCCCTTGAGCAAAGCGTTGGCGGATGAACTCGTTGCTGGAGGGCAATGTCTCCTCCACGAACAGCCTGGCGAGATGCTGGCGTCCGTGTCGCGACAGACCGGCGACGACCTTTCCACCATCCAACAGCTCCAATGGCATGGCCAGCCGATACCCCTGCCCCTTGACCGCCTCGAAAGGAATACCCAATGCCTCTAGCTTCTTCAGTTGTTTCCAGACCGCGGTGCGGGATACACCCAGCCGATCGCCCAACTGCTCGCCGGAGTGGAACTCTCCATCACTTAGCAGTCGAATGAGGTCGCCGATGGTCATGCCTGTAACCTAGCCGGGAAAAGATCCATTCTAGCGAACTGCCGCTTTCGCGGAAACGCGTTGTTTGGATAAAGAAAAAACCCCAGCCTCTTTCGAAGCTGGGGTTTGGGAAGAGATGGTGCCTGACGATGTTCGGGCCGTCCGGAGGGCGGTGCTCCGCTACTCTCCAGGACAGGCCCTAAACGACGAAACCCCGACCAGTTGGCCGGGGTTTCTGAAGAGATGCCTGACGATGACCTACTCTCGCATGGGGAGACCCCACACTACCATCGGCGCTGAGCGGTTTCACTGCTGAGTTCGGCATGGGATCAGGTGGTTCCCACTCGCTATGGTCGTCAGGCGAAAACGGTTGGAATCATGCTGACGCGATCGTCTCTGCCCGGCTCTCACTCAGGCGGCGTATCCGTCAATCGTGCGCGATGCGCAGACCCCTTGGGGTTATATGGTCAAGCCTCACGGGCCATTAGTATCGGTTAGCTCAACGCCTTGCAGCGCTTCCACACCCGACCTATCAACCAGCTGGTCTCGCTGGGCCCTTCAGGAGGCTCGAGGCCTCGGGGATGTCTCATCTTGAAGGGGGCTTCCCGCTTAGATGCCTTCAGCGGTTATCCCGTCCGCACGTAGCTACCCGGCAATGCCACTGGCGTGACAACCGGAACACCAGAGGTGCGTCCACTCCGGTCCTCTCGTACTAGGAGCAGCTCTTCTCAAACATCCAACGCCCACGGCAGATAGGGACCGAACTGTCTCACGACGTTCTAAACCCAGCTCGCGTACCACTTTAAATGGCGAACAGCCATACCCTTGGGACCGACTTCAGCCCCAGGATGTGATGAGCCGACATCGAGGTGCCAAACACCGCCGTCGATGTGAACTCTTGGGCGGTATCAGCCTGTTATCCCCGGAGTACCTTTTATCCGTTGAGCGATGGCCCTTCCATACAGAACCACCGGATCACTAGAACCTACTTTCGTACCTGCTCGACGTGTCTGTCTCGCAGTTAAGCACCCTTATGCTCTTGCACTCAATGCACGATTTCCGACCGTGCTGAGGGTACCTTCGTGCTCCTCCGTTACTCTTTGGGAGGAGACCGCCCCAGTCAAACTACCCACCACACACTGTCCTCGATCCGGATCACGGACCTGAGTTAGAACGCCAATGATGCCAGGCTGGTATTTCAAGGTTGGCTCCGCCCGAACTGGCGTCCGGGGTTCCTAGCCTCCCAGCTATCCTACACAAGCAACATCAGCGTCCAGTGTGAAGCTATAGTAAAGGTTCACGGGGTCTTTCCGTCTAGCCGCGGGTACACAGCATCTTCACTGCGATTTCAATTTCACTGAGTCTCGGGTGGAGACAGCGTGGCCATCATTACGCCATTCGTGCAGGTCGGAACTTACCCGACAAGGAATTTCGCTACCTTAGGACCGTTATAGTTACGGCCGCCGTTTACCGGGGCTTCGATCAAGAGCTTCGCCCGAGGGCTAACACCATCACTTAACCTTCCGGCACCGGGCAGGCGTCACACCCTATACGTCCGCTTACGCGTTGGCAGAGTGCTGTGTTTTTAATAAACAGTTGCAGCCACCTGGTATCTTCGACCGCCTCGTGCTCCGGCCGCGAGGGCCTTCACACTAACGCGGCGTGCCTTCTCCCGAAGTTACGGCACCATTTTGCCTAGTTCCTTCACCCGAGTTCTCTCAAGCGCCTGGGTATTCTCTACCTGACCACCTGTGTCGGTTTGGGGTACGGTCCCACTGTATCTGAAGCTTAGAGGCTTTTCCTGGAAGCGTGGCATCGATGACTTCCACCCCGTGGGGTGTTCGTCTCGCCTCTCGGCCTTGGGGATCCGGATTTGCCTGAATCCCCAGCCTACGGGCTTTCACCAGGACAACCAACGCCTGGCCCACCTAGCCTTCTTCGTCCCCCCATCGCAATACAGTGAGGTACGGGAATATTGACCCGTTTCCCATCGACTACGCCTTTCGGCCTCGCCTTAGGGGCCGACTCACTCTGCTCCGATTAGCGTCGAACAGAAACCCTTGGTCTTCCGGCGGGGGAGTTTTTCACTCCCCTTGTCGTTACTCATGTCAGCATTCGCACTCGTGATACCTCCAGCAGACTTCTCAATCCACCTTCGTCGGCTTACACGACGCTCCTCTACCGCGAGCATGCATCCTTGATACCACTCTCTCCACCCGACTCGACGTTCGGGAGGGCTTGGACGTCGCTTCGCGACGCCAATCGAATAGCATCAAGTGATGCATGCTCACCCGTAGCTTCGGTACCTGGTTTAGCCCCGTTACATCTTCCGCGCAGGCCGACTCGACTAGTGAGCTATTACGCTTTCTTTAAAGGATGGCTGCTTCTAAGCCAACCTCCTAGCTGTCTGAGCCTTCCCACATCGTTTCCCACTTAACCAGGATTTCGGGACCTTAGCTGACGGTCTGGGTTGTTTCCCTTTTCACGACGGACGTTAGCACCCGCCGTGTGTCTCCCACGCTGGCACTCACCGGTATTCGGAGTTTGCCTCGGGTTGGTAAGCCGGGATGGCCCCCTAGCCGAAACAGTGCTCTACCCCCGGTGGTGATACGTGAGGCGCTACCTAAATAGCTTTCGAGGAGAACCAGCTATCTCCGGGCTTGATTAGCCTTTCACTCCGATCCACAAGTCATCCAAATCTTTTTCAACAGATCCTGGTTCGGTCCTCCAGTTGATGTTACTCAACCTTCAACCTGCTCATGGATAGATCGCCCGGTTTCGGGTCTATTTCCAGCGACTGGTCGCCCAGTTAAGACTCGGTTTCCCTACGCCTCCCCTATTCGGTTAAGCTCGCCACTGAAAATAAGTCGCTGACCCATTATACAAAAGGTACGCGGTCACAGAACG
>NZ_JAHYCA010000001.1:912780-915046 GCF_019430905.1 Billgrantia antri
TGGTGGAGCCAAGCGGGATCGAACCGCTGACCTCCTGCGTGCAAGGCAGGCGCTCTCCCAGCTGAGCTATGGCCCCACTGATCATCGCGTTGCGACATGCGATGAATTTCGTCGGAGACAAGGCGCTTTGGGCCGACGCATAGCCTGCTATGCGAGGTTCAAAGCAACGCCGTATCCGGCGAAATTGGTGGGTCTGGGCAGATTTGAAATAAACCCGGCGACCTCACCCTTCTCTTTACAGAACTTCCGGGGGTGCGCTCTCACCAACTGAGCGACAGACCCGGCCGAAGCTCGAGAATGGTGGGTCTGGGCAGATTTGAACTGCCGACCTCACCCTTATCAGGGGTGCGCTCTAACCAACTGAGCTACAGACCCATTGGTCGCGCTGGGTCCATACCCAAACAGTCTTTGCTCTGGCCGATCAGGTAATTCATTGTGAGCACTTGCCGCGAGGCGTGATGCGTCGTTTAAGGAGGTGATCCAGCCGCAGGTTCCCCTACGGCTACCTTGTTACGACTTCACCCCAGTCATGAACCACACCGTGGTGATCGCCCTCCCGAAGGTTAGGCTAACCACTTCTGGTGCAGTCCACTCCCATGGTGTGACGGGCGGTGTGTACAAGGCCCGGGAACGTATTCACCGTGACATTCTGATTCACGATTACTAGCGATTCCGACTTCACGGAGTCGAGTTGCAGACTCCGATCCGGACTGAGATCGGCTTTCTGGGATTGGCTTGCCCTCGCGAGCTCGCAACCCTTTGTACCGACCATTGTAGCACGTGTGTAGCCCTACCCGTAAGGGCCATGATGACTTGACGTCGTCCCCACCTTCCTCCGGTTTGTCACCGGCAGTCTCCCTAGAGTTCCCGACCGAATCGCTGGCAAATAGGGACAAGGGTTGCGCTCGTTACGGGACTTAACCCAACATTTCACAACACGAGCTGACGACAGCCATGCAGCACCTGTCTCTGCGTTCCCGAAGGCACCCCTTCGTCTCCGAAGGGTTCGCAGGATGTCAAGGGTAGGTAAGGTTCTTCGCGTTGCATCGAATTAAACCACATGCTCCACCGCTTGTGCGGGCCCCCGTCAATTCATTTGAGTTTTAACCTTGCGGCCGTACTCCCCAGGCGGTCGACTTATCGCGTTAACTGCGCCACAAAGTCCGCGAAGGACCCAACGGCTAGTCGACATCGTTTACGGCGTGGACTACCAGGGTATCTAATCCTGTTTGCTACCCACGCTTTCGCACCTCAGCGTCAGTGTCAGTCCAGAAGGCCGCCTTCGCCACTGGTATTCCTCCCGATCTCTACGCATTTCACCGCTACACCGGGAATTCTACCTTCCTCTCCTGCACTCTAGCCTGACAGTTCCGGATGCCGTTCCCAGGTTGAGCCCGGGGCTTTCACAACCGGCTTATCAAGCCGCCTACGCGCGCTTTACGCCCAGTAATTCCGATTAACGCTCGCACCCTCCGTATTACCGCGGCTGCTGGCACGGAGTTAGCCGGTGCTTCTTCTGTGGGTGATGTCTTCCCTGACGGGTATTAACCGTCAGGCGTTCTTCCCCACTGAAAGTGCTTTACAACCCGAGGGCCTTCTTCACACACGCGGCATGGCTGGATCAGGGTTGCCCCCATTGTCCAATATTCCCCACTGCTGCCTCCCGTAGGAGTTCGGGCCGTGTCTCAGTCCCGATGTGGCTGATCATCCTCTCAGACCAGCTACGGATCGTCGCCTTGGTGAGCCATTACCTCACCAACCAGCTAATCCGACATAGGCTCATCCGATAGCGCAAGGTCCGAAGAGCCCCTGCTTTCTCCCGTAGGACGTATGCGGTATTAGCCTGGGTTTCCCCAGGTTATCCCCCACTACCGGGCAGATTCCTATGCATTACTCACCCGTCCGCCGCTCGCCACCAGGGAGCAAGCTCCCCGTGCTGCCGCTCGACTTGCATGTGTTAGGCCTGCCGCCAGCGTTCAATCTGAGCCATGATCAAACTCTTCAGTTTAAGATCGTAGAGTCCGTTAAGCGGACCAAACTTGGCTCAAGGTCAAAGCTTCTCAAAAGACCCGAAGGTCTCGACGAGTCGCTTGCCTTGAAATGGTGTGACTTCTCACCACCTCATCGACAAGCGCCCACATGAATTACCTGATCGATTGTTAAAGAGCGTCTCGCTTGCTGTCGGGGCCGTGAGGCCTCGCCAGCGCCCTGCGAGGAAGGCGTATTCTACTGAAGCGCCGGAGTTTGTCAACTCTCTTCGAGGCCG
>NZ_JAHYCA010000010.1 GCF_019430905.1 Billgrantia antri
CTCCAGGCCGCACTCCGGCCGATACAATACCCTATAGAAGCGGCATCGCAGCCTGAAGGACGGCTTAGTCCAACAGGCATTTATTCGCCATGCTGCGCACAGCGAATAAATGCTGAACAGTTAATTAGACGGCACAATATGCTCTGCTTCGATCTGCCAAACTCAATAGCCGCCCTGTGGGGGAGCATCGCTAGCTTCCTCAATTCTTCCTTCATAAGCGCATTTCTGTCCGCGCTCGCCGGCGCTGGATTTGGCGTTTGGGGAGCGCAGAAGGTTGCGGAGCGGTCTTCTCGGGCCATAGAGCTTTTGGAGGGGCTACGTCAAGCAAATGCGATCGTCGTTCTGGCAACAACTATTGCCAATCAAGCCCTTTCCGTAAAGAAACAGCATGTAAAGCCACTCTCGGATCAGTACTTCAAAGACCGTGATGCAGCCAAGGAGCTTCAGTACAAGCTGTCAAACGGCACTCCGGCTCAACCGACGACCTTTCAGTTCCAGCTTACTAAGATCACCCCCCTCACCCTTCCAATAGAAGCCCTTAAGAGTTTGACGTTCTCTGCGCAACTCATGCCAGGACGAGCACTTGCTCTGGTTTCGATGACAGAGCAATCCATTGCGGAGCTTTCCAACGCGATCAATACCAGGTCCGAGATAATTGATGCGCTCCAACGGTCCAATTTGCCATCGCACATACTTTGCTTCGACTACTATGGGCTTCAGCGACCGGACGGAAATACACATGCCATGTACCATGACGTAATGGTTGCCGTTTCCCAGTACACTGATGATGTCGCATTCTTCAGCACAGAACTTGCCGAAGAGCTTCAATCGCATGCCGCCCGCATGCGCGAAAGACTTCTCAAGATCCGTCGCGATGCACCAAAGGCCAACTCAGTAGACTTTTCAGGCCCTCGAGAGTCTGGACTTATGCCACCTCGAGAGAATTACAGTTCCTGGCTGTCTGGCTTTAGATCGCAGGAGTAAGGGGTGCGGTCTAACAATTCATTCAAGCCGACGCTGGACTTCCCCCACTCCACTGGACGCCCCTGTCGGGCTGCAGCTTATTTCAGCGTTAACTGTACCAAGGAGGTATCCGTGAAAGGGAGTTTTTTTGTGTGGATCCATTGAGTATGAGATTGCCTCACTGGACATGCCGATTATTTTTTGTCACTGCAAAAATTGCCGCAAGACACATGCTGCTCCTTTCGCACCCACAGTTGGTGTTCTGAGAGAAAGTTTCCGTTGGATTCGTGGTGAAGAAAAACTTTCTAGCTTTGAATCTAGTCAAGGAAAGTTGAGACATTTCTGTTCAGTATGCGGGACGCATTTGGTAGCTCAAAGACCTAGTCAACCTCATGTAATATTGCGTGTAGCCACTTTGAACGAAGGTCCGGGAGTTAAGCCAGATGCGCATATTTGGTCATCACATGACGTTAGTTGGTTGGAGTATGAGGGTGTTCCTATCTATCAAGAGTGGCAGCCAAATAGATGACAAGTACAGTTAACAATTCGCAGCAGTTCGCGCCTTCGCCGCCGGACACTCACTTCGTTCGTGCCGCTGAGCCCAAGCGTTGCACGTATTAAGGAAATAGCATGATTGTAGTTTATGGTATCAATGACCAGCTAAATCCAATAAAGGCCAAGATGTCGGATGTCATTCATAGCTGTATGCAGTCAGTTCTAGGTATGCCGGAAGATAAGCGTGCGCATAGATTTGTGCCCTTGGAGCGAGAGGATTTCTATTACCCAGGCGGCAGAAGCGATGCCTATACAGTCATTGAAATCAACATGATGTCTGGCCGGAAGCCGGAAACTCAAAAAGCTCTTATCAAGTCGCTGTTCCAAGAGCTCGAATCGCAGCTCTCCTTGGCGCCAGTTGACGTTGAAATTACGATCAATGAGCAGCAGCCGCATCAGTGGGGATTCCGCGGGATGACAGGGGATGAGGCAAATGACCTCAAGTATAAAGTCAACGTGTAACAAAGCCATTAAATTCGCTCCCTGCGGTCGCCGGACGCTCGTTCCTCGCGCCGTGTATGGCGGGCGTTAATTGTCGAAAACCGAGGTTCTTATGTCTGTTGTTTGGAGAAAAGAGTACATCGTAATTTCAAGGTGTTTGTCTCAGAGACCGATGATGGGGCGATTTACAGTAGTTGCTTATGGTATGAAGGTGACCGAGCACTGAAAGCTCCCAGCGAAAAAAGTGAGGGATTGAGGTTTGATTTGAAGACATTCCACGCATCCTCAGAAGATGAAGCATACGAAAAAGTGATGGCATGGGTTGTCGAGAAGTTTGGGCCTGATGTTGAGGTTACAGCCGCCAATTAACCAGTCGGTCAACAGGACGCCAAAAGCGTACCGCTTTTGGTTCCCTCCGCTGGCGCTCCGGAGCCGGTTACCTCAGCGTTAGGGACAAAACAAGGAGAGTCTGCTTGGCAACAAATTATGTCCTAATAGATTTCGAGAATGTGCAGCCGAGCAACCTGCAGCTTCTCAAGCAGCACCCATTCAAAGTGGTGGTTTTCGTAGGTGCAAACCAAACTAAAATACCATTCGATTTGGCTGCAGCTATGTAAGACCTTGGCAATGCGGCGCAGTACATAAAGATCACCGGTGCCGGGAAAAACGCTCTTGATTTCCATATTGCCTATTACATTGGTGAACTTGCAGCCAAGGACTCAGGTGCGTACTTTCATATCATCTCTCGCGATACTGGTTTTGACACGCTAATCAAGCATCTAAAGTTACGTGGCATTAAAATACAGCGCGAGCGAGACTTGGTAGAAATTCCCGTAGTAAGAATATCCACTGCTACCTCATCCGACGACATGGTGTCTGCCATCGTGAAAAACTTGGCTGGTCGGGGGCAATCTCGGCCTCGCAAAGTTAGAACGCTCACCAATACTATCAATTCGCTATTCACTGAGAAGCTATCGGAGCAGCAGCTAATTTCAATTATGAAAGACTTGGAGCAGCGAAAATACATAAAGGTGAATAACGGAAATGTCTCATACCAATTGCCATAGTAATTCTAATAAATACAATCATGAGAGACTTCTTACGACGCACCCCTGCTGAAAAGCCTGGCGTCATCGCCCCTGTCGAATTCAGCCAGCTCCATTCGACATTAGATTGCCACCCACAGCAATCACCCACAGAAGGGAGCCGATCATGAAGCCCATGGCAAAGAACACGATCTGCCTTTGGTACGATGGCGCCGCTGAGGAAGCCGCAAAATTCTATGCCGAGACCTTCCCCGATTCCTCGCTCGATGCGGTGCACCGGGCGCCTGGGGACTACCCAGCAGGGGAGGAGGGGAGCGTTCTGACGGTCGAGTTCACCGTGTTGGGCGTGGCGTGCCTCGGGCTGAACGGCGGGCCTATGTTCAAGCACAGCGAGGCGTTCTCGTTCCAGGTGGCGACCGAGGACCAGGAGGAGACGGATCGCTACTGGAACGCCATCGTCGGCAATGGTGGCGAGGAGAGCCAATGCGGCTGGTGCAGGGACAAGTGGGGCATCTCGTGGCAGATTACCCCGATCGCGCTGACGAAAGCCTTTACCAGCCCCGACCGCGCCGCCGCCAAGCGGGCGTTCGAAGCCATGATGACGATGCGGAAAATCGACATCGCTACGATCGAGGCCGCCTTTCGCGGTTGAGATGAGAAGGGGTTTACCCAACACCGCCGACGCTACCCAGCGTCGGCGGGTGATCAGCCATTGTTCCTCGGTGGTGTCCAAGCCGGTGCTTCGTCCACGGTTCGCTGTGCGTCCTCCTGCATGGCGTGCCCCAACGACTCCTCGAGCTTCATGAACAGCTCCCCGTAGCGCGGGCTGAAGTGAATGCCTTCTTCGATATTGCGCCAGGCGTCGAACAGTTGGTCTTCGTGGGCTTTTTCGCTGGCAATGAAGGAGTCGGTCATCCGGCGGGCGCGTTGAGGGTGGACGCCCATGGCGGTGAGGGCCTCGCCACCGAGTTCCAGGGCGGAGTAATAGGTCTCGCTCACCACGTCGTCGGCGCCGGCTTCACGCAACTCGTAACCATGGCCGCGGTCGAAGGCGCGGGCCAGTATCCAGACCTCTGGATAAAGCTGTTTGACGTGGCGCACCAGGCTCACGGCCCGGTCGCGGTCGTCGATGGCGACGACCAGCAGGCGCGCCTCGGCAATGCCGGCGGTTTCCAGCAGTTCGACGCGGGTGGCGTCGCCGAAGTAGCTTTTCAGTTGGATGCGGCGCAGGTTTTCGATCTGATCCAGGGCATGGTCCAGGGCGACGCTGGGAATGTTGTTGGCGCGAAGCAAGCGACAGACGATCTGACCGAAGCGGCCGACCCCTGCCACGATCACCGGGGCCTGTTCTTCTATCTCATCCGGCTCCGCTTCTTCATTGGATGCCTTCTGATAGCGCGGCAGCACCATCCGGTCATAAACAATGAACAACAGTGGGGTTAGGAACATGGAGAGGGCCACCACCAGTGAAAGCACCTGGGCGGTGTCCGCCGGAATCACCCGGTTCTGGGTGCTGTAGGTCAGTAGGACAAACCCGAACTCCCCGGCCTGGGCCAGCCCGAGCGTGAACAGCCAGCCTTCGCTGTCGCGGATGCCGAATGCGAAGGCCAGGCCAACCAGAATCAGCGCCTTGCCCACGATAACCGCCAGGGCGAGAAGAAGGACCGTATCCCAGGCATCCGCCAGCACCCCGAAGTTGATCCCCGCGCCCACGGTAATGAAGAACAGCCCCAGCAACAGCCCCTTGAACGGTTCGATATTGGCTTCCAGCTCGTGCCGGAATTCGCTGTTGGCCAGGACCACACCGGCCAGGAAAGCGCCGAGCGCCGGCGACAGGTTCACCAGGCTCATGAGCGCCGCGATGCCGATAACCAGCATCAGGGAGGTGGCGGTGAACACTTCCCGCATGCCGGACTGCACCACGTAGCGGAACAGCGGCCGGCTCAGGTAATAGCCGCAGACAATCACCAGCACGATCGCGCCGACAACCACCAGTCCATGCGCCCAGCCCGGCAGGTTCTCAACCAGGCTGAGGCTGCTGTGTCCATGCTCTGTGCCGGTGCCAGAAATTCCCGGCACGGCCAGCAGCGGGATGATGGCCAGCATGGGAATCACCGCAATGTCCTGGAAAAGCAGCACTGAGAAGGCACTACGGCCGCCTTCGGTCTTGACCAGACCCTTTTCGTTCAATGTCTGCAGGACGATCGCGGTTGAGGAGAGGGAGAAGAGAAACCCCACCGCCACGGCTGTTTGCCAGGGCAGGCCCAGGGACCAGGCAAAACAGGTGGCGGCGGCTGCGGTCAGTGTGACCTGCAGGCCGCCGAGACCGAGCAGGCGGACCCGCATGGCCCAGAGGGTTTTGGGGTCAAGCTCCATGCCCACCAGGAACAGCATCATGACCACGCCGAACTCGGCAAAATGCTGAACGGTGGCGGTCTCCTGGCCCACCAGTCCGGTCACCGGCCCTATGACCACACCGGCCACCAGGTAACCGAGTACCGACCCCAGCCCGAACCGCTTGGCCAGTGGCACCGCGATTACCGCCGCCACCAGGTAGATAAACGCCTGAACAAAGTAGTCTGTCATCGGTGTAGTCAATCATGTCCGTGGGCCGAAAATCAGATATTCGGTCCGTCACCGACATGAGTCAAAGCCGCCGACGCTTTTCCCCAGCGTCGGCGGCTTTTTCTTTTCCTATTGCGGAAACCTCAGGCCTCGATCCACACCTCGTCGCCCTTGAAGCTCACCTTCCAGGTGCGCAGCCGCACGCTGTCGTCTTCCAGGCACTGGCCGTCTTCCAGGCGGAAGTGCTGCTTGTAGATCGGCGAGGCGACGACGGGCTGACCCTTGAGGTCGCCGACGATGCCGCGGGCGATGACGTTGGCGTTGGAGAAGGGGTCATGGTGGTCGATGGCGTAGAGTTCCTGCGCCTGGCCGGTTAGCTGCGACGTGTTCGGGTCGCTTGGAATATAGAAGAGGGCCACCTGGGCGGGGCCTTCCGGGGTTTCCACCCAGGCGGCGACGCCGGAGAAGGGCACCAGGTCGGCGCGGGTACATACGGTTTGCCAGGTCTGGGTCATGGTCTTGGCCGCAATTGCTGAGCTCATTCAGGGTGTCTCCATTTTCTTATCTGTCACTGGCGAGCGAGATGAAGTGGCGGCGCGCTGGGCGCCGCCATTCCTTCAAGCCGGCCGCAACTGGCCGCGCTCGGTGGTGTAAATAATGTCCGGATCCGGGCGCGCGTCGTTGACGAAGCTGCGGAAGCGCTTGAGCTTCTCCGGATCGCTGATGGCGTTGGCCCATTCGCATTCGTAGGTGTCGACCACGGCCTGCATCTGCCGCTCGAGTTCCTCACCGATGCCGAGGCTGTCCTCGAGGATCACGTCCTTGAGGTAGTCCAGGCCGCCTTCCAGGTTCTCGCGCCATACCGAGGTGCGCTGCAGGCGGTCGGCGGTGCGGATGTAGAACATCAGGAAGCGGTCGATGTAGCGGAACAGCTCCTCGTCGCTGAGGTCGGTGGCGAACAGTTCGGCGTGGCGCGGGCGCATGCCGCCGTTGCCGCATACGTACAGGTTCCAGCCGTTCTCGGTGGCGATCACGCCGACGTCCTTGCTCTGGGCTTCGGCGCACTCGCGGGTGCAGCCGGAAACGGCGAACTTGAGCTTATGCGGCGCGCGCAGCCCCTTGTAGCGGTGCTCCAGCTGGATCGCCATGCCCACGCTGTCCTGCACGCCGTAGCGGCACCAGGTGCTGCCGACGCAGGACTTCACGGTACGGGTCGATTTACCGTAGGCGTGGCCGGTCTCGAAGCCGGCCTCGATCAGTTCGCCCCAGATCGCCGGCAGGTCCTCCAGGCGGGCGCCGAACAGGTCGATGCGCTGGCCGCCGGTTACCTTGGTGTAGAGTTCGTACTTCTGCGCCACCTGGCCCAGCACCACCAGCTTGTCGGGGGTGATCTCGCCACCCGGCACGCGGGGAACGACGGAGTAGGTGCCGTTTTTCTGCATGTTGGCCATGAAGGTGTCGTTGGTATCCTGCAGCGGGATGTGGGCCGCGTCGGTGATCGGCTCGTTGAAGCAGGAGGCGAGTATCGAGGCCACCGCCGGCTTGCAAATGTCGCAGCCGAGTTTGTGGGTCTCGGGGTTGCCGTGCTTCTCCATCAGCTCGCTGAAGGTCTTGATGCCCTCCACCCGTACGATGTCGTAGAGCTCCTGACGGGTATGGGCGAAGTGCTCGCAGATCGACTTATCGACCTCCACGCCGCGGCTCTCGAGTTCGTGATCGACCAGGTTCTTGAGCAGGGCGGCACAGCCGCCGCAGCCGGTGCTGGCACGGGTCTCGCCCTTCACCGCGCCGAGATCCACGGCGCCGGCGTCGATCGAGGCGCACACGTCGCCCTTGGTCACGTTGTGGCACGAGCAGATGGTGGCGGTTTCCGGCAGCGCGTCCGGCCCCAGCGCGGGGGCGGCTTCGCCACCGGCCGGCAGGATCAGCGCAGCCGGGTCCTCGGGCAGCTCGATGCGGTTGGCGTAGTACTGCAGCAGGGTGTCGTAGTAGCTGTTGTCGCCCACCAGCATGGCGCCCACCACGCGCTTGCCGTCGCTGGAGACCACCAGCTTGCGGTACTGCTGCTTGATGGGGTCGAGGAAGCGGTACTGCCGTGCACCGGGGGTGCGGTCGCCGTGGGCATCGCCGATGGAGCCCACGTCGACGCCCATCAGCTTGAGCTTGGTGCTCATGTCGGCGCCGCGGAAGGTCTCGCTGCCTTCGAGGAGCGTAGACGCCGCGACCTTGGCCATCTGGTAGCCGGGGGCGACCAGGCCGAAGATACTGTTGTTCCACAACGCCACTTCACCGACGGCGAGTATCGCCGGGTCGCTGGTCAGGCAGTTGTCGTCGATCACCACGCCGCCGCGCTCGCCGATCTCCAGGCCGCTGTCGCGGGCCAACTCGTCGCGGGGGCGAATGCCGGCGGAGAACACGATCAGGTCGGTCTCCAGCACCTTCTCGTCCTGGAACACCATGCGGTGGCGGCTGGCCTCGCCGTCGACGATCTCCTGGGTGGCGCGGCCGGTGAGTACCTGCACACCCAGCGCTTCGATCTTCTCGCGCAGCAGCTCGCCACCTTCACTGTCGACCTGCATCGGCATCAGGCGCGGAGCGAACTCCACCACCGCAGTGTCGAGATCGAGCCCGCGCAGGGCGTTGGCAGCTTCCAGGCCGAGCAGGCCGCCGCCCACCACCACGCCGGTGGTGGCGGTTTCGGCAGCGGCCCGGATGGCATCGAGGTCTTCCAGGGTGCGGTAGACCAGGCAGCCCTCGCGGTCGTTGCCGGGAATCGGCGGCACGAAGGGGAAGGAGCCGGTGGCCAGCACCAGGCGGTCGTAGGCGTAGCGGCCCTTCGGCGTGACGACTTCGCCCGCCTCGCGGTCGATGGCGGTCACCGCTTCGTGCAGGCGCAGTTCGATGCCGTGCTCGGCATAGTAATCGGCGGTGGAGAGCGCCAGCGAGGCGGCATCGCGGCCGCTGAAGTACTCGGAGAGGTGCACGCGGTCGTAGGCCAGGTGGCGCTCCTCGCCGAACACGGTAATGGCGTAGCGCTCGGTGGCGCCCTGTTCGACCAGTTGCTCGACCAGGTGGTGGCCGACCATGCCGTTGCCGATGACGATCAGTTGCGGTTTCACGGGCGTGTTCATGCGGCCTCCTTTGCGGGGCGTTGCGGTGATTCGTTCAGGGCGTCGTCGAGCAGGACCTGGGCGTCGGCGGCACCGAGCAGCAGCGCGGTGCGGCAGGCGGTGAGGTCGACCCCGGCCAGGGCCTGCTCGAAGTACCAGGGGCCGGAGGCGGTGTCGCCGTAGAGCACGGCGCCCTCCAGGCGGCCGCCTCTGAGCAGCAGGCGGCGGTAGTCACCCTGCTGGGGATCGCGGTAGCTGAGCACCTCGTGGTCGGGCTCGGGCTCGGTGGGCCCGAAGGCGTAGAGCGCCACACCGCTGACCTTGAGCTTGGTGGCGGTAGGCGCTTCGACGTACCCGGTGCTGGGCTTGCCACAGAGGCAATCGGCCAGCACTTCGACCTGGCGCCAGATCGGCTCGACCAGGCCGTAGAGGTTGCCGCGGTGCTCGCAGCATTCGCCGAGGGCGTGGATCGCCGGGTCGGAAGTGGTCAGCCACTCGTCGACGATCACGCCACGCTGAGTGTCGAGCTCGGCGGCGCGGGCCAGCGCGGTATTGGGCACGATGCCGATGGCCACCACCACGCAGTCGGCGGCGAGCCGGGTGCCGTCGGCGAGCCGGGCGGCGCACACGCGGCCGTCGCTGCCGGCTTCCAGGCTTTCGAGCTGGGCGTCGGTGTGAATGTCGAGCCCACGGCCGCGCAGCTCGCTTTCCAGCAGGCGGGCGGCGGTGAGATCGAGCTGACGGTTCATCAAGCGGTCGTCGCGCTGCAGCAGGCTCACCTGCATGCCGCGCTTGCCCTGTCCACGTTTACGTAAGCCTTCCGCCGCCTCCAGGCCGAGCAGGCCGCCGCCGATCACCACGGCGCTGCCGCCTTGCGCGGCGGCACGAGCCAGGGCGTCGGCGTCGTGCAGGTCGCGGAACACGTGCACGCCGGGAAGTTCGAGCCCCGGCACCGGCGGGCGAGCCGGGTTCGAACCGGTGGCCAGCACCAGGCGGTCGTAGTCGAGCGTGCGGCCGGCGTCGGTGGTAAGCGTGCGGGCGTCGCGGTCGATGGCCTCGACCCGCTCGCCGAGGATGAGCTCGATGTCCTGCTCGGCGTACCACTCGGCGCTGCGCAGGGTCAGGGCCTCGCGCTGCATCTCGCCGGCCAGCAGCGGGGAGAGCAGGATGCGGTTGTAGGCCGGCGCGGTTTCGGCGCCGATCACGGTGATCCTGGCGGGGCGCTCGGGCCGGGCGAGGAGCGCCTCGACCAGCCGATGGCCGGCCATGCCGTTGCCGACGATGACCAGGTGCTCGACGGTGGATGTCTCGGGATGTCGCCGTGGCATGCGAACACCTCCTCTCGCTGCGCTTGTCGAAATGACGGGCCTATAACGCAACGACGCCTCGGCGCTTCCCCTGTCGATTCGATGATCGAACCGGGGAGCACAGAGACGTCGTTGTCGCTTTCCTTGTGGGCGATCGCCTTTGATCGCCGCTCTGTCCTGCAAGTATCAAGATTCCGGCCAGGAGGCGCCTTGCGAGAGTTTTTCTCTTTTAGGGCAGTGTGTTGGAAGATGGCTCGCAGGTCGTGCGACAGGCCGGAGGCATCTCAGCCGCCACCGGCCGTGCACATCAGTGGTGCGTTGCGGCATCGAAATGCACAGGGCTGTAGCACGCTGCCAGCAGCGCCGGATCGAAGCGGCTGCCCTCGGCTTCCAGCTGGCGCACGATGGGTTGGGCGAAGTGCAGGGCGGCCTGCGGCGTCGGGCGCAGCATGTCCGCGCCGTAGAGATGCTGGTGGATGGGGGCCGTATTGCTGTCGAGCGTAGCGAGGTGGCGAATCGAACGGTCGAGGTAGGGCGGCAGGGCCAGCCACTCACGTGCCTGGCGGCGATGATCCGGCGAGGCGGCCAGCCAATCGCTGGCTGCTACCAGGGCACGCAGCAGGGCGGCCAGGGTGGCCGGGTAGCGCTGCGCCCAGGAGCGGGTCATGCCGAGTACCTTCTCCGGATGGTCGTGCCACAGCTGGGCGCCGGTGGCGACCAGCCGGCCCACGCCGCAGTGGCGGGCCAGGGTGCCCCAGGGTTCGCCGGCGCAGAAGCCGTCGATCTGGCCGTCGCGCAGGGCTTCCACCATGCGCGGCGGCGGCAGGGCGACCAGCTCGACGTCGCGGTCGGGGGCGATGTCGCCCAGGGTGAGCCATTCGCGCAGTTGGTAGTGCTGGCAGGAATAGGGATACACCATGGCCAGGCGCGGGCGCCTGCCGCTGCCCGCTCCGCGCAGCCAGTTGCCCAGCGCCAGGGCGCTGTCGGCCGGGTCGCTGCCGAGCGTGGCACCGCTGGCCTGGCACAGCGATGCGGAGAGCGTAACGGTGTTGCCGTTGCGCGAGAGCAGCAGCGGTGCCAGCGTCTCGCAGGGGGCGCGGCCCAGCCCCAGGCTCATGGCCAGCGGCATGGGGGCGAGCATCTGGGCGCCGTCGAGCAGGCCGGCGGCGACCTTGTCGCGCAGGGTGGCCCAGGCGTTTTCCCGCGACAGGCTGACGTCCAGCCCCTGGGCGGCGAAGCAGCCGCGTTCGCGGGCGACGATCAGCAGAGCAGCATCGAGCAGCGGTACGAAGCCGAGGGTGAGGCGCTCGAGTTCGGGGCTGGCGGCGTGGTGTTGCGGTTGACTCATGAGCGGGTTCCCCGTTTGTCGTCGGCGTGCCCTTCGGGCGATAGCGGGTTCAGGCGGGCGAGAATGTCGATGACGCTGTCGGCGACCTCGGCGATGCGCTGGCCGCGGTCCATGGCGAGCTTGCGCAGCATGCGGTAGGCCTGCTCCTCGTCGCAGCCCTGATGCTTCATCAACAGGCCCTTGGCGCGCTCGATGCACTTGCGCTCGGCCAGTTGGTTGCGGGCCTTGTCGAGTTCCTGGCGCATGCTGTGAAAGGCGTCGAAGCGGGCGATGGCGACCTCGACGATGGCCTTGACCCGCTCGGGCACCAGGCCATCGACGACATAAGCGCTGACCCCTGCCTTGAGCGCGGCCTGCAGCATGTCGGAGTCGTGCTGGTCGGCAAAGAACACCACCGGACGCGGGTTCTCCCGGTTGAGCAGCGCCATGCTCTCCAGCGTGTCGCGGTCGGGGCTCTCCATGTCGATGATTACCACGTCGGGCTGGTGGCGCCCGACCATCTCGTTGAGGCTGGCCGGGTTCGAGAGCCGGCAGATGACCCGGTGTCCCTCGGCCATCAGCGCTTCCTCGACCATGGCGGCACGTACCACCTCGTCGTCGACCAGCAGAATGTTCAGGGGGGGTGGTGATGGCATAGGGTCTCGCTCATGAACGGCGTGCCGGGGACTCTTTGCTAGTGCTAAGCAAGAAACGTTCCATGTCGCGAAACGACCCACGTGGCGCAGCGTTCGGCGCAACGTCAGCCGGCAGCGAGCGCAACTGGACGCCCGTTCGGCACCAGCCTGGTGCAAGGGCGCTTTGGGGCGGGAGAGTGATGGTGCAGAGCAGCATGCCGGTGTGCCGTGACGAGGGACCATCTGGCTGATTGACGCCCGTTCTTCGCCGGATGGCACGCTTTCTGCTTGATACATGTCAATACCTCTACCGGGGCGCCATGCGGTGCCCCACGCGGCAACGACGCCCGCCAACCGCCTCCCTCATGGGACCGGCCGTTGGCGGGCGTCGTCGTTTCGCGAGGAACCCGACAGGAGATCGACATGCGCGAGGCCCGAACCACTTGCCCCTACTGCGGCGTCGGCTGTGGCGTGCTGGCCGGCGTCGAGGACGAGCGGATCGTCGAGGTGCAGGGCGACCCCGAGCACCCGGCCAACTTCGGCCGGCTGTGCGTGAAAGGGTCGGCGCTGCACGAGACGCTGGGACACGGCGGCCGGCTGACAAGACCCAGGGTAGATGGCGTCGAGACGGACTGGGACACGGCGCTCGGCGCAGTGGCCGAACGGCTCACGGCGGTGCGCGACAGCCACGGCGCGCAGGCAGTCGCCGCCTACCTTTCCGGCCAGCTGCTCACCGAGGACTATTACGTCGCCAACAAGCTGTTCAAGGGCTTTCTCGGCACGCCGCACCTGGATACCAATTCACGGCTGTGCATGGCCTCGGCGGTGGCGGCGCACAAGCGCGCCTTCGGCGCCGATGCCGTACCGTGCAGCTACGAGGATCTCGAGGAGGCCGAGCTGGTGGTGCTGGTGGGCTCCAACCTGGCCTGGAACCACCCGGTGCTCTACCAGCGGCTGAAGGTGGCCAAACAGCGCAACCCGCTGCTGCGGGTGGTGGTGATCGACCCGCGGGTGACCGATACCTGCGAAATCGCCGATCTCTACCTGGGGCTCGAGCCGGGCAGCGATGCGCGCCTGTTCACCGGATTGCTGGCGTGGATGGCAGCGCACGACAAGCTCGACCGGGTCTACTTGGAGGCGCATGCTCAGGGCTACGAGGAGGCGCTTGCCGCGGCGCGGGAGCAGGATGCCGCTGTGGAAGCCATCGCCGCCGACTGCGATGTCGATGCCGAGCGCCTGGAGACCTTCTTCTACTGGTTCGCCAGTCACCTGCACGTGGTCACCCTGTTCTCCCAGGGGGTCAACCAATCGAGCAGCGGCACCGACAAGGGCAATGCCATCATCAACTGCCACCTGGCGGGCGGCAAGATCGGCCTGCCGGGCGCCGGACCGTTCTCGATCACCGGCCAGCCCAACGCCATGGGTGGGCGCGAGGTGGGCGGGCTGGCCAATCAGCTGGCTGCCCACATGGACTACGACACGCCCGGCGCGCGGGACCGGGTCACGCGCTTCTGGGCCACCGAGCGGCTGGTGCCGTGCCTGCCCGAGGCGCCCGGCCACAAGGCGGTGGCGCTGTTCGAGGCGATCGAGCGCGGCGAGATACAGGCGCTATGGATCATGGCCACCAATCCGGCGGTGAGCCTGCCGCGGGCCGACCGGGTGCGCGAGGCACTGGCGAAGTGCCCGCTGGTGATCGTCTCCGAGTGCATGGCCAACGCCGACCTGCTGCCCTATGCCGACATCGTGCTGCCGGCCTCGAGCTGGTCGGAGAAGGACGGCACCGTGACCAACTCGGAGCGTCGCATCTCGCGCCAGCGCGGTATCCTGCCGCCGCCGGGAGAGGCGCGGCACGACTGGTGGATCGTCTGCCAGGTGGCCAGGCGGCTGGGCTTCGGCGAGGCCTTCGCCTATACCCATCCGTGCGAGATCTTCGACGAGCATGCCCGGCTCTCCGGATTCGAGAACGGTGAGCGCTCGGGGGAGAGCCGCCGGCTGTTCGATATCTCCGGCCTGGCCGGGCTCGACCGCGCCGCCTACGACGCCTTGGCGCCGATCCAGTGGCCGGTCAATGCCGCTGCTCCCCATGGCACCGCCCGGCTGTTCACCGATGGCCGCTTCGCCACGCCGGATGGTCGCGCTCGAATGCTGCCGGTGCGTCCGCGCCCGCCGGCCCAGGCGCTCGACGCGGCCCGCCCGCTGCGGCTCAATACCGGGCGCGTGCGCGATCAGTGGCACACCATGACCCGCACCGGTCGGGCGCCGCGGCTGATGAATCACCGCGCCGAGCCGTTCATCGAGCTCACCCCGGAAGACGCCGCCGCACTTGGCGTGGAAGAGCATGGCCTGGCACGCCTGGCGGGCGCGGGCGGAGAGTATATCGGCCGGGTGCGGCTATCGCGCGGGCAGCGCCGCGGCGAGGTGTTCGTGCCGATGCACTGGAGCGGCCACTTCAGTGCCACGGCGCGCATGGGGGCGCTGCTCGAGGCGCATCTCGATCCGCTCTCCGGCCAGCCGGAATCGAAGCACGGCGCGGTGGCGCTGGCGCCGTTGCAACCCGCTTGGGAGGCCACCCTGCTGGTAGCCGACGATCTGGAAGTGGCGGAGTCGAGCTGGTGCGACGAGAGCCGCTACTGGGCGCGAATTCCGCTGCACGGCTGCCAGCGCTGGCAGCTGGCCGGCGGTGAGTCGCCCGGGGGTGAAAAGGAAGCACCGCGTGACTGGCTGACCTGGCTCGAGGCGTCGCTGCCGGTGGCGCCAACGCTGTGGTGCACCGACCCCGCCAGCGGACGGCTGCGCGCTGCCGGGGTGGATGCCGCGGGCCGCCTGCGCTGGTGGCTGATGGTGGGGGCGCCGGTGGAGCTGCCCAACCTGAGCTGGCTCGATGCCCGCTTCGAGGAGGCCGGCGCTGGCACGGGGCTATCGGCGCAGCATCGCCGCCGCCTGCTGGCCGGCTGCGACGACGGCGCCGCCAACCAGGGGCCGGTAGTGTGTAGCTGCCATCAGGTGGGTCAACGCGCTATCCTAGAGGCGATCCGTGAAGGCGACGACAGCGTCGAGGCGCTGGGCGCCAGGCTGGCCTGCGGCACCCAATGCGGAAGTTGCGTTCCCGAGCTGAAATCGTTGATCGAAGAGGAGAAGGCGCATGCGAGCGCTGAGCCAATTGAAGTCACTGCTGTCGCCTGAGCTGTTGCGTCGGGCGCAGCGGCCCCGGGCGCTGGGGCAGGCGGCGTTCTCGCGGCTGCATGGCCTGGGCCACATCGTGCGCTCGCCGTTCGGCCGCTCCACGCGGGTCAAGGCGCCCACCCTGACCCTGGACGGCGAGTGCCGCGCCGGGCGGGTCTACCTGGTAGGAGCGGGCAGCGGCGACGTCGAGCTGCTCACGCTCAAGGCCGCTCGCCTGCTGCAGCAGGCCGAGGCGGTGGTCTACGACCGCCTGGTGGGCGACGACGTGCTGGCGCTGATTCCCGCCGGCCACGAGCGCTACTACGTGGGCAAGGCGCGTGGCCACCACAGCGTGCCCCAGGCCGAGATCGGTGCCTTGCTGGTGAAACTGGCGCGGGAGGGCAAGTCGGTGGTGCGGCTCAAGGGCGGCGACCCCGGCGTGTTCGGGCGCATGGGCGAGGAACTCGCCGCGCTGGCCGAGGCCGGCGTCGAGGCCGAGATCGTGCCCGGCATTACCGCCGCCTCGGCCGCTGCGGCGGGCATGGGCATTCCGCTGACTGATCGCGCCCACGCCCAGCAGCTGCGCTTCGTCACCGCCCAGCTGTGCCGCAAGGACGGCGAGCCCGACTGGGCCGAGCTGGCGCGCCAGGATGAAACGCTGATCTTCTACATGGGCCTGACCAAGGTCGAGGCCATCTGTGCCGGGCTGCGCCGCAATGGGCTGCCCGACGACTGGCCGATCATGCTGGTGGCCAACGCCAGCCTGCCCGAGCAGGCCTCGCTGGTGGGTTCCCTGGCCGACATGCCGGAGAAGCTGGCCGCCTCGCCGCTGCCTTCGCCCTGCCTGATCGTGGTGGGCAGCGTGGTGCGCATGGTCGCCACCAGCCCGGCCGCCGCGCAATCCGCTCGTGCCGAGATTTCCCCGCCCCGCTGAGACGAACTGCACCAAGGCTGGGCGCCAGCGCCACCCCATGCACCGCCGTGGCCTCTATCCGCCGTGGGATAGAGGCCGCGCTGCCTGCTGCGGCAAGCATGGCAGCGGAAGGCATGGCGTGAAGCCCCCGCGACTCGCGCTTTTTTCCGATCTGTAATAAAGAGTTGGCACGCCACGTGCTTGTTCTTGGGCAGGGCCTGCTGCATGCGCAGGCTGGCCGGCAGGATCAACGACGATCGCCGCCGGCCTTGGCCCCATGACAACGCGACGAATACAGGCAAGGGCGCCTGAAGCTGCACGCCGGCTTCAGGCGCCTTTGCGTTCGTCACCTCAGACACGAGACGAGAGGCGCCAAGCGCGTAGAGAACACTATGTCCTATCTGCTTCCTTCGGAATTCGCGACAAAGATGGTCGACGCCGGCGAGTCCAAGCTCCACATGGCCACGCGGGACGTCCTGATTCGCGCCTTCATGGCAGGCGCCATCCTGGCACTGGCCGCGGTATTCGCGGTGACCATCACGGTGCAGACCGGTATGCCGATCCTCGGGGCTGCGCTGTTCCCGGTCGGCTTCTGCATGCTCTATCTGATGGGCTTCGACCTGCTGACCGGGGTGTTCGTGCTCACCCCGCTGGCCTGGCTCGACCGGCGCCCCGGCGTCACCATCGAGAGAATCCTTATCCACTGGGGCAAGGTCTTCTGCGGCAACCTGGGTGGCGCCCTGACCGTGGCGGTGCTGATGGCGATCGTCTTCACCTACGGCTTCGCCACGCCGCCGGACGAGGTGGGGCAGAAGATCGCTGGAATCGGCCATGCCCGCACCGTGGGTTACAAGGAGTTCGGCGCGGCGGGCATGCTGACCATCCTGATTCGCGGCATCCTGTGCAACTGGATGGTCTCGCTCGGCGTGGTCGGGGCGATGATCTCGACTACGGTGGGCGGCAAGGTGATCGCCATGTGGATGCCGATCATGGTGTTCTTCTTCATGGGCTTCGAGCACTCCATCGTCAACATGTTCCTGTTCCCGTCGGCGCTGATGATGGGCGGCGACTTCTCGATTGCGGATTACCTGATCTGGAACGAGATCCCCGTGGTGGTGGGCAATCTGATCGGCGGGCTCTCGCTGACCGGCCTGACGCTGTATGCCACCCATGTGCGCACCGCGCCGCTGCGTGACATCTGAGATGTCGGCGTTCGAACCCGGCAACTCGTTGCGGGTCTCGCTGGGCCAGTGCTCGAAGGCGGGGCGCAAGGCGGTCAACCAGGACTTCCACGGCGCCTACGTGCCGCGTGAGCCGCAGTTGTCGAGCAAGGGTGTCGTGGTGGCGCTGGCCGATGGCATCAGCACCAGCGCGGTGAGCAGGGTCGCCAGCGAAACGGCGGTCAGGAGCTTCATCGAGGACTACTACTGTACCGCCGAGAGCTGGACGGTGAAGACCGCAGCACAGCGGGTGCTGATGGCGACCAACGCCTGGCTGCATGCCCAGACCCGGCGCAGCGAGTATCGCTGGGACAAGGACCGCGGCTACGTCTGTACCTTCACCGCGCTGGTGCTGAAGTCGCGCACTGCGCATGTCTTCCATGTCGGCGATGCGCGGCTCTACCGCCTGCAGGACGACAACCTCGAGCCGCTGACCCGCGAGCACCGCGCCTGGCTGGAACCCGACAGGTGCTACCTCAGCCGGGCAATAGGCATCGGCGAGCAGCTCGAGATCGACTACCTGGCGCTGCCCGTCGAGGCGGGGGACGGCTTCCTGCTGGTGACCGACGGCGTATACGAGCACCTGAGCGAAGCGCGCATGCGTCAGCTCCTGGCCGAGCACGAGGCAGACCTGGACGCCGCCGCTCGCGCCCTGGTGCATGCGGCCTTCGAGGCGGGCAGCGACGACAACCTCACGGCGCAGGTGGTGAGGGTGGAAGAGGTGCCGCTGGGTGATGCCCGCGAAGCCTGGTCGGGGGAGGCGGAACTGCCGTTTCCGCCGCAGCTCGAACCGAGAATGTGCTTGGACGGCTATCGGGTCGTGCGCCATCTCCACGCCAGCGCCCGCAGCCACGCCTACCTGGCCGTGGACGAGGAGACCTCGCACAAGGTGGTCATCAAGACCCTGGCGACCGAGCTGCGCGAGGATCCGCGACACGTGGAGCGGTTCCTGCTCGAGGAATGGATCGCCCAGCGCATCGACAACCCCCACGTGGTCAAGGCGCACCGGCCGGGGCGCCGACGCCGCTATCTCTACAGCGTGACGGAGTACATCGAGGGCCGCACATTGGCCCAGTGGCTGCGCGACCAGCCGCGGCTGGAGCTGGAGACGGTACGCAGGCTGGTCGAGCAGATTGCCCGCGGCCTGCGCGCCTTCCATCGCCTCGAGATGGTGCATCAGGACCTTCGGCCGCACAACGTCATGGTCGACGCCACGGGCCACGTTACCCTGATCGACTTCGGCTCGGTACGCGTGGCGGGAATCACCGAAAGCCGGCCGGAGCAGGCGGAAGAGCCGCTGGGTACGGCCTCCTACACGGCGCCGGAGTGTTTCCTCGGCGAGCCGGCCACGCCACGCTCGGACCTGTACTCGCTGGCCGTGATTGCCTACCAGGCGCTCACCGGAACGCTGCCCTACGGCACCGAGGTGGCTAAGGCGCGCAACCGTGCGGCGCAGCACCGCCTCGTGTACCGCTCGGCGCTTTCGGCCAACCGCGAGCTGCCTGCCTGGGTCGACGAGGTGCTGAGGAAGGCGCTGCACCCTCAGCCCACACGGCGCTTCGAGGCTCTCTCCGAGCTGGTCCACGAACTGCGCCAGCCCAGTCCCGTATTCCTGAAAAAGTCCCGCCCACCGCTGATCGAGCGAAACCCCGTGCTGTTCTGGAAAGGCGTGGCCGCGCTACTTTCGCTGCTAGTGCTCGTGCTGCTGCTCGAGTGAGCCGCTGCCTCGGCATCTGCTAGGCTGATGCTGCAAGCACCTGGAATGGTGCCAAGCCAGGCAAGGAGCCGACATGGCCGACAGGGACAGTGCCACCAACTCGATATCGCATTTCACACGCCGTGCATTGATCGTCATCGGGCTCGTCGGGCTGGTGTCGGTGCTGCTCTATTTCGCCAACCAGTTGCTCGGCGTGCTGCTGCTGGTGTTCGCCAGCGTGCTGGTCGCGGTGGCCATCGACGGGATGGTGCGACTGTGCTGGCGCTATCTGCCGCTGTCGCGACCGTGGGCGCTGGTGCTGGTCGCCATCCTCATCGTGTTGATCCTGGTGGGGTTGGGGGCGTTGGTCGGGCCGCCGCTGATGACTCAGCTCTCGCAGCTGGCCCAGGAATTGCCTCAGGCGTTCCAGCAGCTCATCGGCATGGTTCGCGAGCTGCCCGGGAGCGAGAGGGTGCTGGGGGGGGGCGACGAGCCGGCCCGCTCGCTGGCACAGCCGGTGCTGAACCGCATAACGACGGCCTTGTCGACCACCTTCGATGCAATTACCAGCTTTCTGCTGGTACTGCTGGTGGGCTTCTATCTCGTGGTCGACCCGGCCGAATATGCCCGCAACCTGCTGATGCTGTGCCCGCCGGCACGGCGCGAGCGGCTGGGGCAAGTGCTGTGCATGCAGGGGCGAGCGCTGCGTTGGTGGCTGATCAGCCGGCTGATCTCCATGCTCTTCATCGGCGTGCTCGTGGCGCTGGGCCTCGCCATAATGGGGGTTCCGATGGCCGGCGCCCTGGGGTTGATTGCGGGGCTCTTCACCTTCATCCCCTACCTGGGGCCGATCCTGGGGGTGATTCCCACCGTGCTGATCGCCATCCTCCAGGCGCCGCAACTGGGCTTGTATGCCGTGCTGCTCTACCTGTGTATCGAGACGTTGGAGTCCAACGTCGTGACACCGCTGGCGGCCAAGGGCATGGTGCGCTTGCCGCCTGCCTACACCGTGGTGGTACAGCTCGCCGGCGGGGCCGTGGCGGGGGTCGCCGGCGTCATGCTGGCCACGCCGCTCGCGGTGGCGGTCGCGGTGGCGGTGCAGATGCTCTATGTGGAGGACCTGCTGGGCGATGAGGTAGAGGTGCTGGGGCAGCGCAAGTGAACTTCAGGCATTGCCCTCTGGGGAGCCGTCGCTCCCCTGGCGTCGACTCCTGGCATTCTGAATGGCGGCCTCGCGCACGGCCTGCTGCACGATCACGCGCAGCTCGTCGTCGTCCCAGGGCTTGGTGAGGAACTTGTAGATTCCTCCCTCGTTGACGGCCGTGGTGATGGTCTGGAGGTCGGTATAGCCCGACAGGAGGATTTGCAGGGTTTGCGGGTAGAGAGGGCCTTCACGCGCTTGAGGAATTCCGTGCCGTTCATTTCGGGCATGCGCTGGTCGCTGATCACCAGCACTACCTCTTGGGTGGCCAACAGGTCGAAGGCGTCCCGCGCGCTGCCGGCGGTCAGGATATGATAGCCGTCGCGGCGTAGGGTGCGCTTCAGCGCCTGCAGGACATTGGGTTCGTCATCGACCATCAGGATCGTCGGGGCGATGACGCCATGGTCGTCGGGGCGCAGGTCCTTCGTCGCGGCATGGTGGTCCTGGAGAAACGGGAGAAGCTCCTCGAAGGGCATGGGGCGAGCGAAGTAGAAGCCTTGGAAGAGATCGCACAGGTGCTTGCTGAGATAGGCATAGTGCGCCTGCGTCTCGACGCCCTCGGCGACCACCTTGAGCTGCAGTTGGTTGGCCATGGCGATGATGCCCTGCACGATGGCGGCATCGCGATGATCGCTGATCACCTCGCTAATGAAGGAGCGGTCGATCTTTATCTTGTCGATGGGCAGGTGCTTCAGGTAGCTCAGGCTGGAAAAGCCGGTACCGAAGTCGTCGATGGCCACGGCGATTCCATGACGGCGCAACGTCGTCAGGGTCTCGATGGCCTTGTCGGTGCCCTCCATCAGGATGTTTTCGGTCAGCTCCAATTCCAGCAGTGCCGGAGGCAGACCGACCTCTTCCAAGATTTTCAGGATGCCCTCGGCAAAGCCGCTGCGGTGGAACTGCATCGGCGAAATGTTGACCGCCATCGGATACTTGCCGATACCGTGGTCGTTGAGGCGGCGATTGTCGCGGCAGGCCGTACGAACCACCCATTCGTTGATGGCGATGATCTGTCCGGTGTCCTCGGCCAGCCCGATGAATTCGGCCGGCGGTATGAAGCCACGCTGGGGGTGGCGCCAGCGTATCAATGCCTCGCACCCTACGATGCGGCCGCTGGTACCGTGGATCTGTGGCTGATAGTGCAGCTCGAACTGCTGCTCGTCGATGGCGCGCTGCAGTGCGCTGCGCAGCTCCACGCGCTGGCTGACCCGGGTGTTGAGTTCTAGCGAAAACCAGTCATAGGTGTTGCGGCCCCGTCGCTTCGCCTGGTACATGGCGAGGTCGGCCTGCTGGATCATCCGGGCGGGCGGACCCTCGCCGTCGTACACGGCGATGCCGATGCTGGCGGTGAAGTGCACCTCATGCTCGCCTAAGTGATAGGGACTGGCAATGGTCGTCAACAGGCGCTCGGCGACGCCTGCCACGTCGTCCGGCTCGGGCAGCAGCACGACGAAGGCATCGCCGCCGAGGCGTGCCACGGTGTCGCTACGGCGCACCTGCTGAACCAACCTGGCGGCGACTTCGACGAGCACGCGATCGCCCAGCTCATGGCCGAGGCTGTCGTTGATCGACTGGAAATCGTCCAGGTCGATATAGAGCAGGGCGGTGCGGCGAGTGTGCCCCGGCGGAAGGAAGCAGCTCTGCTGCAGGCGTCTCTCCAGCAGTGAGCGGTTGGCCAGGCCGGTCAGGGCATCGTGGTCGGCATGGTAGGCGAGCCGTGACTCGTACTCCCTCTGGGTCGAGATATCGTTGAGGATGCCGATGAAATGGGTGACGTCCTGATTCTCGTCGAGTACCGGCGAAATGTGCAGGTCGTTCCAGAAGGGGGTGCCGTCCTTGCGGTAATTGCACAGGGTAACGTGGATGTCGCGCTGTGCCTCGAGCTCGTCGCGGATATGCTGACGGGCGCAGGGATCGGGTTGCTCACCCTGAAGGAAACGGCAGTTGCGTCCCAGGACCTCGTCGCGGGAGTACCCGGTGATACGCTCGAAGGCGGCATTGACGTAGACGATGGGCTGGTCGGGCGCGAGCGCATCGGCGATGACCACGCCGTTGACGCTGGACTCGATGCTGCGCTCGAGAATCCTCAGCCGGTTGTCGGCTCGCTTGCGCTGGCCGATGTCCTGGAAGTAGATCGCCAGGCCCTCGTCGGAAGGGTAGGCGTGAACTTCCAGCCACAGGTCGAGTTCGTCGTAGTACGCCTCGAAGGCGACCGACACCGACTCGGACATCGCCCGGCGGTACTCCTCTTCGAATCGGGTGCCCTGCGCCCCGGGGAAGGCGTCCCAGAGCACCTGGTCGAGGAGTTCCCCCTCGGTTTTCCCGATGATGCGCTCCGCCGCCGGATTGAGATATGTGAACCGCCACTCTCGGTCCAGCATGAGAAAGCCGTCGGTGATACTGTCGAGCAGCCCGGTCAGACGCGCCTCGAGATACGCCACTCTCTGTCGACAGCGATCCAACAGATCCTGCTGGAAGTCACTCATCGGCTTCTTCCTCCCGGTAGACCAGCAGGGTGTAGCGCGTATTCTCGGCGTCCTCGAGCCGGATCAGCTTGTCGATCAGGTGTGTATCGAGCCGCTTGCCTTCGTGCAGCAGCATGCCGCTGGTGGAGTGAATATCCTCGGCCAGGACCATGCCGGGCTCGAGCTTGCGCGTTTCCAGGGCCAGCACCGGCCGACCTTGACTTTCGAGGTCCGGCGCCTTGTCGCGGCACAGCGTGACGAAAGCCTGGCACAGGCTCGGGTCATAGACGCGTCCGGCAAACTTTTGTAGCAGCTCCAGCGCCTGGGGGCGCATGACCTGGCGCGGCAGGATCATGCCGCGCTGCAGCTCGATGAAATCGACGGCGAGCCCGAGCAGGCGGGAACCAAGGGGAATGGCCTCGCCCTTGAGACGGTCGGGAAATCCGCTGCCGTTCCAGCGTTCACGGTGGTGACGGATGATTTTTGCCGCTCCCTCCATGTGCTCCAGCGCCATCAGCAGGTTTTCGCCTGTGGCCGGATAAAGACGGTAACTCTCGCGTTGCTGAACCGAGAGCCGTTCGGCGGGCGTGGCGAGCAGGCGGTCGTTCCAGGCCAGCTTGCCCAGGTTGTAGAGGGCAGCCGCCAACTGCAGGTCATGCTGCTGTGCTTCGTCGAGACCAAGCTCCTTGGCGAAGGCCTGGACCAGGACGCCAACCTTGGCATTGGTCTGGAAGCGTGGCGGAAGGCGCTGGTTGATCAGCGACGAGAAGACTTTGGTGGCCGTCACGTAGCTCTTGCGCAGTTCGCGGAAGGCGACCTCCAGCATGTCGGCAGTCTGCTTGAGCTCTTGAGTGCGCGCCTCGACACGCTGTTCCAGCGAGGCGTTGAGCTCGGCGAGCTCCCGGTTCTGATCCTGCGTCAGCGCTTCGAGGCGCTTCTGTTCGCGTTCAGTATGTTGATACTGGAGTGCCTGGCGCAGGGTGAGGCGCAGCCCTTCGTCGTCCCAGGGTTTGGACAGGTAGCCGTAGATGCGGCCCTCATTGATGGCGCGGTCGGTGGCGGCCAGGTCGCACTGACCGGTCAGCAGCAGACGCAGACACTCCGGCCACTGCTGCTGTACGCGGGACAGCAGTTCGACCCCATCCATGCCCGGCATCATGGCGTCGCTAAGCACCAGGTCGATAGGCTCGCGTTCGAGTATCGCCAGGGCCGCATGGCCATCCCCGGCGGTATGAAGGACGTATCCCTCATGACGCAGCATGCGTGACAAGGCGGAGAGCACGTTGGGTTCGTCGTCGACCAGTAGCACACTGGCGGGTACGGCTTGTTGTGCCACGTCTTCCATGCGGCTTCCTCCCTTCTTGCCGGTGATGCGATGTACCGAAGCGCTCTTGACGGGATTATCGGCAGAGAGGAAGGAAGCTTGAGCGTAGCGGGTGCATTATTCCGCCAGATGGGCCAGCACCGTATCGACGCTGCTCTTGTCGACCACGCCGCGCTCGGTGTCGATACCCACGTAGGTCACCACGCCATCCTCGGCGATCAGCGCGAAGCGCAGGCTGCGAGTCCCCATACAGGCACCGCTGGCGTCCTTCTCCATGCCCAGGGCGCGGGTCAGTTCGGCGTTGCCGTCGGCTAGCATCCAGATCGCCTCGGCGTTCTGGTCCTTTTGCCAGGCGCGCATGACGAAGGCGTCGTTGACCGCCATGCAGGCCAGGGTATCGGCCTTCTCCAATACCTTGTCGGCCTTGATCACGAACCCGGGCATGTGGGTGTTGGAACAGCCCGGGGTGAAGGCGCCGGGAACGCCGAACAGTACCACGCGCTTGCCGGCAAAGAGCTCGCCGGTCGAGATGTCCTCTGGGCCGTCGGGGCCGTTGGTCTTGAGGGTGACGTCGGGAATCTTGTCGCCTACGGAAATGGGCATGGGCCCTCCTGATGCTGTCTTCGATGGGGACACTGTAGTGCATTTTGACGGCTGGGGACGTTGCCAATTGTCACGGCGATCAGCTGCCCTGGTAGGCGTCGAAGACTTCCTGGCCGGTCATGTCGTGGGTCTCGTTGGCGAAGCGGTAGTACTCCGGCTTCTGGTCGATGAAGATTTGGCTGTCGAAGTGCCACGCTTCGCCGCCGTCGACCAGCCCCACCGGAATGGCGTAGTGGTTTCCGGTCTTGAGGCGGTAGAAGAGGTGGGTGCCACAGCGCCGGCAGAAGCCGCGTTCGGCCCACTCCGACGAGGCATAGACCGTGATGTTGTCCTCGCCTTCGATCTCGACGTCGCTGACCGACTCCAGTGCCAGCAGCGGGCCACCGCCCCAGGTGCGACACATGTCGCAGTGGCAGGCGCCGACGTTCTGCTTGTTGACCGCCACGGCGACTTTTACCGCGCCGCACAGGCAGCTGCCGCGTGCATTCATTCCGTCTTTCATGAACTTCCCTCCGTCGAGCATGGGATTGATCTTCATGGCGAAGGATAGCCTTCGCCGGAAAGGTTCGCAGCCTCATGGCGCCCGAATATGAGCGCCGCGCCCATCAAGTCGGCGAGCCGGGGTCATCCGAGATGAAAGCTTGTTGGTGGAAAGCGGCCGCTGCCTTGGCTTCGGCAACGCCGATGAGTCCGGGGGTGGGGGCTTCTTCCCCAGCCAATACTGCCAGCACCGTTCTTACGCCGCGAGACAGTGAGAGCAAGTGATATCCGCCTTCCAGGACGAAGACCAGCCGTCCGCCGCAATGTTGATGAGCCAGCGTCTGCAGCATGCGCGTCATGACGGCAAAGCCCTCATAGGAGACGTTGAGCGCCAGGTCGAATGGATGAGGGTCGAAGCCGGCCGAGACCAGAATCAGGTCCGGCTGGAACCAGTTCGCCGCGGGGATCAGGATCTCCTCGAAGGCCTTGAGGTAGGCCTGGTCGCCGGCGCCTGCCGGCATGGGCACATTTACGGTGGTGCCTTCACCGAGGCCCACGCCGACATCCTCGAGGTTGCCGGTGCCGGGGTAGAAGGGCGAGGCGCGGTGGATGTCGAAGAGCATCACGTTGGGGTCGGCCCAGAAGATGTCCTGGGTGCCGTTGGCGTGATGGGCGTCCCAGTCCACGATCATTACGCGTTCGCAGCCGAGCTCGGCCCTGGCATGGGCCGCAGCCACCGCCACGTTGTTGTATAGGCAGAAGCCACGGGCACGGACGGGTTCGGCGTGATGGCCGGGTGGCCGCACCAGGGCAAAGGCGCTTTCCGAGCGGCCGGCCATCACCGCTTCGACGGCGGCGAGAGTGGTACCGGCGGCCACTTCGGCGGCTTCGACGCTACCGGGAGAGACGGCGGTGGTATCGACATCGAGCCAGGCGTTCTGTCCACGTAAATCATACACGTGGTCCAGGTAGGAGCTGGTATGGACGCGCCCCAACTGCTCGCGTGTGGCTGCCTTCCCGGTTTCGAAGGCAACGCCGGCAACCGGTTCGAGTTGGAGCAACTGGTGTATGGCGCTCAGTCGCCCGGCATGTTCCGGATAGACCCAGGGCACCTTGAGTGCCGATAGCAGTTCGCGCACACGGCGGTCCATGCGACCGGGCAGGAAGGGCGCTTCGGAATCGGGCTGGTGGGACAGGGTGCGCTCGTCATAGAAGGCGATCACGCTATTGGGCTCGGCCACGTGCAACTCCTGGGCAGGCTCGGGTTCACCTCCAGCATAGCTGCTGTAGAGAGCCTAGCTGCTCGAATCCAGCGTTGGTTCCCTGATCATATCGCGTAGCGCCGCGGCGGCGGCCGAGAGCGGATGACGGTGGCGCATGACGATGCCCAGCGGGCGTTCGACGTCGGGTGTCGTCAACGGCCGGTAGTCGATGCCGTCGGTGGCGATCTGGCGGAAGCTCAGCCGCGGCAGCACGCTGATACCCAGCCCGGCAGCGACCATGCGGCCCACGGTGGCGATCTGGCTGGCGTCGCACAGGATGTCGAGCGGGGCGCCCACCTCGGCCATGATGCGGTCGATGTCCTGGCGCGAGCTGGAAAGGCGGTTGATGCCGATGAAAGGGTGTCCCGCGAGCTGTGCCCAGCGCACGCTGGGCTGCTCGAGCAGCGGATGGCCGCTGGGGCAGACCGCCACGTAGCGATCCACCAGCACCGGTTCGAAGGCCAGCTCCTCGGTGTCGTGGGGAGCCACTGATAGTCCCAGGTCGGCTCGCCCCTCGCGCACCAGTTGGCTGACTTGCTCGGCCAGCACGTCGTGAAGGCTCAGGTTGATGCGCGGGTAGCGGGCATGAAAGGAGGTGATGATGCCGGGCAGCAGCCCTGCTGCCAGAGTGGGCAGGGCGGCCACCGTCACCTTGCCGCGCTGCTTGGAGAAGCGTTCCTCGAGATCCTCGAAGGCTTCGGACCAGTCGTTGAGCAGACGTACCGCCACCGGCAGGAAGGCCTCGCCCTCCGGGGTCAGGCTGAGCTGGCGCGTGACGCGCGAGAACAACGCGCCGCCCACCGTCTCCTCGAGCTTGCGCAGGGCGATGGAGATCGCCGGCTGGGAGAGATGGATGCGCTCGCTGGCCTCGGCGAGACTGGCCGACTGGGCCACGGCGACGAAGGCGCGCAGCTGCTTGATGCTTGGATTCATTTAGAAATTAAAGCACAAGTTAAAAACTATTTAATATACAAAACTTAGGGGGCGCACCATGCTGATCGAATGGGGATTTCCCATGCGTGATACGACAACAACAAGCCCGCCAAGCCGGGCCCAAAGGAGCCACTCATGAAGCCAATGCCAAAGATGAAGACCCTGTTTGCCGCCATGGCGGCCAGCGCCACCCTGTTTTCCGCCGCTACCGTACAGGCCCAGGAGCGCCTGCTGATCGGTTCGACCTCCAGCTCGTCTAGCCACTACGGCTATTTCGTCGCCGTCAACCAGATCATCAACAGCCAGGTTGAGGGCGTCAGCGCCTCGGTGGCGGAGACCGGCGCCACCGTCGACAACCTGCGCCGCCTGAGCCGCAACCAGGTCGACATGGGCCTGGTGACCACCAACACCGGCTACCACGCCTATGCGGGGCAGCAGGATTTCGAGGGCCGCCCGGTCGACAGCCGCCTGCTGTGGGTCTATACCGTGGCGCCCCAGAACGTGGTGATTCGCGAGGACGCCGATGTCTCCTCTCTCGAGGGGCTCGACGGCGTGCGCTTCAACCCGGGCATCACCGGTTCGGCCACCGAGAGCACCACCGAAGCGGTATTCGAGACCCTGGGCATTGCGCCTGACTACGTGCGCGGCTCGACTACCGACGTGGTCGACTCCATCAAGGACGGCCGCATCATGGGCTACGTCAAATCCGGGGTCGGCAACAAGCTCGACGGCTCGACCATGGACATCGCCACCTTCACGCCGGTCGAGGTGCTGTCGCTCTCCGACGAGCAGGCCGAGACCCTGCGCGCCGAGATGCCCGACCTGGCCGTGGTCGACATTCCCGAAGGCGCGGGCGAGGGCGTCCCGGCCTATACCACCTGGGCCTTCGGCGTTGCCGTGCACGCCCACCCGGACCTCGACGAGGAGACTGCCTACCAGATCGTCAAGGCGGTGATGGAGAACCCCGAGCCGCAGGCCAATGCCTTCTCGGCGGTACGTGACGAGGATCTGGCGCAGATGACCCTGGATGTCGGCACCGTGCCGCTGCATGCCGGCGCGGCGCGTTACTTCGAGGAGCAGGGCCTGGAAATTCCCGACGCCCTGCGGCCCGTCGAGTAACGCCAGGAGGCGATTGCCATGCGCGAGAACCTGACCAAGCTGCTGGCCCTCGCATTGGGCGGGCTGATTCTCTATACCTCGGCGACCGGCCCCTTCGAGAGCCTGGTCCAGCGGGCCATCTTTCTGGCGCTGGTTATCCTGCTGGGGCTGACGCTCTATCCGCTCGGGGGAGGGCGGCGCTGGCGGCCGCTGGGGCTGGCCGTCGACCTCGCGCTGGCGCTCGGCACGGTGCTGGCCTGCGGCTACGTGGCGATGAACCATGAGCGGATCCTCGTCGAGCTGCCCTGGGCCACGCCGCGAGACATGCTGTTCACCGCCGTGCTGGTGGTGACTGTGCTGGAGCTCTCTCGGCGTGCCATCGGCGCGATCTTCCCGCTGCTGGTGCTGGCGGGGCTGGCCTATGCCTGGCTCGGGGCGGCGATCCCCGGGCCGCTGGGGCATCGCGGCTTCGATATGCTCTTCATCACCGAGACGCTCTACCTGGGTGATCTTGGCGTGTGGGGCATGCTGGTCGGCGTGGCGGCCACCACCATCGCCGCCTTCGTGTTGTTCGGCTGCCTGCTGCTGCACACCGGTGGCGGCCAGACCTTCATGGATCTGGCGCTGCGCATCAGCGGCCGTTCGCCGGGCGGCGCCGCCAAGGTCGCCACCGTGGCCTCGGGACTGTTCGGCATGGTCAGTGGCAGCGCCGTGGCCAACGTGGCCACCACCGGCAACTTCACCATCCCGATGATGAAGCGGCTCAACTATCCGGCGCCCTTCGCTTCGGGAGTGGAAGCGGTGGCCTCCACCGGCGGCCAGATCGCGCCGCCGATCCTCGGCGCGGCGGCCTTCATCATGGCCGAGATCCTGGGTGAGAGTTACCTGCGCATCGCGCTGGCCGCGCTGCTGCCGGCCATCCTGTTCTACCTCGGCGTGTTCCTGACCATTCACCTGGTGGCGCGGCGGCGCAACCTGCAGGTGGTACCCGACGACGAGCTGCCGAGCTGGCCGGCGGTGCTGCGCCCAGAGCGCATCGTACCGATCCTGGCGGCGCTGGGCGGACTCTTCTACGGCGTGCTTTCGGGACGCTCGATCCAGATGTCGGCCTTCTACGGCATCCTGATGACGGTGCTGACATTCGTGCCCTTCGCCCTGCTGGCGCGTACGCCGCTGCGCGAGATCGCCGGCAAGCTGTTCGCTGGGCTGATCGATGCCGGCAAGGGCATGGTGATCATCGGCGTGCTGCTGGCCGGCGCGCAGATGCTGGTGGCGATGATTGGCATGACCGGCATTGGCGTGACGCTGGCCAGCCTGATCGTCGACGTGGGCGGGCAGTCGCTGTTCCTGGTGGCCTTCATCGTCGGCGGCGTGTGCCTGATCCTGGGCATGGGCATTCCCACCACGGCGGCCTATGTCCTGGTCGCCTCGGTGCTGGCACCGGCGCTGACCACCATCGGCGTCGAGCCGCTGATCGCCCACCTGTTCGTGTTCTACTTCGCCACGCTGTCGGTGATCACGCCGCCGGTGTGCGTGGCGGTCTTCGTCGCGGCGGGCATCGCCGGTACCAACTGGCTGCCGGCGGCGGGCGAGGCGGTACGCCTGGCGGCGGCGATCTACGTGATTCCCTTCCTGTTGCTGATCTATCCGGCCCTGGCCGGCTTCGGCAGTGCCCTTGATGTCGTGCTGGCCTGCTCCCAGGGCGTGGTGTTCGTGGTCGCCTTCGCCGCGCTGATGTCGCGGGTGGCGATGACCGGTAACCGGCTGATAGACGTGGTGGGGCTCGTACTGGTGGTGGGCCTGGCGCTGATACCCGGCTGGCTGACCACGGCCGGGGCGCTGCTGCTGTTGGTGGTGCTCTTCGCCCGGCGCCGCCAGCGCCTGGTGGCGGCCTCGCCCACGCCGGGTGAGAAGAAACCCGATGTGCACCCAGGCATCTCGGCCAAGGAGACCCACTCATGACCTTCCTGCTGGGCAGCGGGGCCGGGTTCTCCGGCGACCGCACCGATGCGGCGATACCGGTGGTGGCGGAGCTGATCCGCCGTGGTCAGCCCGCGGCGCTGATCTTCGAGACCTTGGGCGAGCGCACGTTGGCAGCCGCCCATCGCGCCATGCGCGACGATCCCGAGGCCGGCTTCGAGCCGCTACTGGAAGAGCTGCTGGCGCCGGTTCTCGACGACTGCCTGAAACACGGCATTGCCATTCTCGGCAACTTCGGCGCGGCCAACCCGGAGGGTGCCTGCCGCCTGGTAGCCGGGCTGGTCGCCGACACCGAGCGGGGTACCGCCAGCATCGGTCAGGTGCACGGCGACGACATCCGCGCACGCCTCGGTGAGCTGGAGCTGCAGCGCTGGGAAGCGGAGAGCCGCGAACTGCCCGGTGAGGAGGCGCTGATCTCGGCCAACGTCTATCTGGGCGCGGCGCCCCTGGTCGAGGCGCTCGCACTCGGCGCCGAGGTGGTGGTCAGCGGCCGGGTGGCCGACCCGGCGCTGTTCCTGGCGCCACTGGTGCACCACTTCGGCTGGGCCTGGGACGACTGGGACCGCCTGGCCGCCGGCATGATGGCGGGTCATCTGGGCGAGTGCGGTGCCCAGGTCACCGGGGGGTACTTCGCCGATCCAGGCGTCAAGGATGTTCCCGGCCTGGCCACGGTGGGCTACCCCATCATCGAAGTGGAGGAGGATGGCAGCCTGGTGGTGACCAAGCCCGCCGGCACTGGCGGCATGGTCACCGCACGCACGGTCAAGGAGCAGTTGCTCTACGAGGTGCACGACCCCGCCAACTACCTGACCCCCGACGTGGTGGTGGACCTCTCCGCAGTGACTGTTCGCGAGATCGGTCCCGATCGGGTGGCGGTGAGCGGCATTCGCGGCAAGCCGGCGCCACAGCGGCTCAAGACCACCGTCTGCTACGAGGGTGGCTGGCAGGGCGAGGCGGAGATCTCCTACGCCGGGCCCAATGCCCTGGCCCGGGCGCAACTGGCTGCCGAGGTGCTGCGCGAACGGCTGGCTTTTCGTGCGCCGTCGGAGTTGCGCTCGCGGCTCGATATCGTCGGCCATGCCAGCGTCTTCGACAGCGATGCCGGCGACCTGCAGCGCTCGGTGCAGGGCAATGCCAGCGGCGACTATCGTCTGCGCCTGGCTGCCGAGCATGCCGAGCGCCGCTGGGTGGAGCGTGCCACCCAGGAGCTGCTGGCGCTCTATTGCGCCGGTCCGGCCGGTGGCGGCGGGGTGCGCCGCCAGTATCAGCGGCGCGTGTGTACGGCGTCCTACCTGGTCAAACGTAGCGACGTGAACGCCTTCGCTACGCTGTTCGATGCCAGCCTTTTCGAGACGAAGATGGCCAACGAGAGGAGGGCCGCTCATGCCAACTGAGGCCAATCGGGTGATGCCAAGTGCCACAGCAGGGCGAGAGGTGCCGCTGCACCGCCTGGCCCATGCCCGCGCCGGCGACAAGGGGGATCGTCTCAACCTGGCGCTGTTCGCCTACGAGCCGCAGCATTACCAGGCGCTGGTGGCGCAGGTGACCGAGGAGCGGGTGCTGGCGCTATTCGCTCATCGCGGGGCCAGTCGCGTTCGACGCTACCTGATGCCGGGGCTGTGCGGCATGAATCTGGTGATCGACGACGTGCTGCAGGGCGGGGTCAACGGTGCCCTGAACCTGGACGGCCACGGCAAGACGCTGTCGTTCCTGCTTCTGGGAATGAGCGTGGTGACCGAGTAGAGGTGAGGGTCCACTGAAAGGTAAAGCGCCTGGCCGGGTTTGCGGAACCCGGCCAGGCGCCGTTTTTTGGCAATGAACTGTCAATGCAAGACTCGACCGCCGAAGGCAGACTGCCGGGCGAGCGGCGCTCAGCGCAGTGACAGTGCACCGGCATTGGTGTCTTCGCCCACCGCGTCGGTGTAGGCCTTGGCCTCCTCGGCTTCGACCTCGGTCGAGAAGCGCACGACCAGGGCGCACAGCGAGGCGATCACCACGGCGATGCCCAGATAGAACAGCCCCTGCTGGTAGGAGATCGTCTCCGAGCGGAACAGGAAGCCGGCTGCCACGGCGCCGGCGTTGCCACCGGCGCCGACGATGCCGGCTACCGCGCCCAGCGCCTTCTTGTTGATGAAGGGCACCACACCGAAGGTCGCCCCTTCAGCCATCTGCACGAACAGGCTGAACACCAGCATGATGCCGATGGCATATGACAGCACGTGCATCTGCGAGAAGAACATCAGCGCGATGCCTTCGCAGAGCATGGCGATGAACAGCCAGCGTACCCGCCCCTTGAGCCCGCCAGTGCGGGCGAACAGGTCGGAGAAGATACCCCCCAGGGTGCGCGCGAAGATGTTCATCAGCCCGAACAGGCCGGCGATCATGCCCGCGGTGGCCAGGGTCAGGTCGAAGTTGTCGAAGAAGTAGATGGCGGCGATGTTGTTGATCGTCAGTTCGACGCCGAAGCAGGCGGCATACACCACGAACAGTGCCCACACGCGGATGTCCTTGGCCGCGGCCTTGAAACTAGCGCCCATGCCGTGTTCACCGTTGGCTTCGGCAAGCTCGCCGCGGGCGCGAAGCTCGGCGAAGTTGCCGTCGGGGGCATCCTGGGTAAAGCGGTAGTAGGCGATACCGGCGAAGAACAGCACCACCCCCGGGACCATCATCGCCAGGCGCCAGCCGAGCGCCTCGTTGACGCCGAGCATCAGGATGCCGGAGAAGATCAGCGGCATCAGGATCTGCGTGGTACCTCCACCCAGGTTGCCCCAGCCGGCCGAGGTGGCGTTGGCGGTGCCGACCACGTTGGGCGCGAACATCACCGAAGTGTGGTACTGGGTGATAACGAAAGAGGCACCGATGGCGCCGATGGCCAGGCGCGCCAGGAAGAAGGTTTCGAAGCTCGAGGCCAGGCCGATGCCCATGACCGGCAGCGAACCCAGGCACAGCAGCCAGGTGTAGGCCTTGCGCGGCCCGATGCGGTCGCACAGTACGCCCATTACCAGGCGCACCAGGATGGTGATTGCCACCGAGGCAATGATGGTATTGCCGATCTGGGTCTTGGTCAGGCCCAGGTCGTCGCGCACGACGGCCATCAGCGGGGCGATGCCGAACCAGCCGAAGAAACAGAGATGGAAGGCGAGCCAGGAGAAGTGGAAGGCGCGCATCTGGGGGGTGCGCAGGTTCAGGAGGCGAATGCGGTTCGCCTTGTTGCGAATTTCCATGGGCTTTGACCTCGTACGGATTGCCGATACGTGTTTTCGCCCTTCTCCGTTGAAGGTCAGGTCTGACGCACTCGTACTTCCTCAGGAAGTCTGGTCCACGCCTACCCAGCATTGACTTATGTCAAGCAACCTGCTTGCCATATCACTATCATATTCTTTTAAAACATTGGGTTGTGGTTTGATGGGGGAGGAAGAGAGTGGCCGGGAGCGCGTGTCGACGTGATAAGAATGGTGCAGTGCCGCAGAGCGATGCCCCCTGCTGGTGCCAATAGGGGGCTCTCTCCGTTCACGCCGATTCAGTACATGGCCAGCTGCGTGGGGGATCGGTCGCAGCTAAGGAAGGCCGAGTTATCCAACCACTCGGGATCGGGGTAATAGGCAAACAGGTAGTGATCCTCCTTGATGCTGTCGATCAGGGGATAGGTCACTTCCTGGCGCACGGCGGGGCAACCGTGGCTGCGGCCCAGTCGTCCGGTTTTCTGGATGAAGGATTCACTGACGTAATCGGCGCCATGAATCACTATGGCGCGCTGGTAGGCCAGGTCGTTGACGCCAGCTTCCAGCCCCTCCAGGCGTAGCGAATAACCGTTGCTGCCGTAGTAGCTGTTCATGGTGCGAAACAGTCCCAGGCTCGACTGGTAACTCTCGGGCGTGTTGGAGAACTGCGTGGCTTCGGCATCACCCGAACCACGGCCATGGGAAACCAGCTCTTCGAACAGCAGCCGTTCTCGTGCCAGGTCGAAGACCCATAGGCGCGGCTCGCTCGAAGGGCGCGAGAAGTCGATGACCGCCAGCCGCTCGGCGTCGGGCTCGGCGCAGGCCAAGGCGCTGGCGGCAAGCTTGAGTACCTGGGGGTCGGCATCCGGCGCGAGGCGGGTCAGGGTCTGGCTCAGCAGCGGCTGGGGCGAGGAGAGCCCGGCCTGGGCGAGGAAATCGCCGGCCTGGGCGGAGGGCAGGGCAGCCAGCAGGGAGGCCGCCAGGGTCGATAGCGAAAGTGGCAGTGTGAGGTGAAAACGCATCGAGCATGCCTGTAACGTGGATTCCACATGTCGTGCATGCGGAAACGCGAAAATTTTAAATAAGGTAAGTAAGGTAGATGGGCCGGCTGGTTTGCCGACATGTACCAGGCACTATTATGCGGAGAGTGGCCAGGAAGGCCAAACCAGCCATCAACGGAGCAGGAGCCATAGATGCGGCTAATTACATGGATGGGGATCTGGGGAATGCTGCTGCTTGGGGCTGGGCCGCTGGCCTGGGCCGAGCAGGAGGCGTCAGGGCGGGGTGCCGATGCCGGTGGCATCACCGGCGAGCTGGTCCGGCAGGTCGCCGAGCAGGACCCGCGTATGCAGGATTTTTATGCGCTACGTGACTATCGTCCTGCCTGGCAGGATGCCGACGCGGTGGCTGCGTTCACTTCGGCGCTACATACCCTCGAAAGTGATGGGCTTCATCCTCAGGATTATTGCCCGGATGAGTTGAGGAATCGGCATCGAGCGGTCTATGAGGACGGTGCCGATGTCGAGGCGCAGGCGCAATATGACCTGTTTGCCACGCGACAGCTGCTGATGGCGCTCGATCATCTGCAGCGCGGCAAGGTCGACCCCGAAGCGCTCGATACCGGCTGGGAAGTGCCAGTTTCGCCTCCCGAATTCTCCCTGGCGACTGTATCCGGTGCCGTGGACCAGCAGAGATTCGAGGCGCTGATCAGCGAAGTGCGGCCGGGTTTCGTTCCCTACCAGCGGCTGCGGTCGGGGCTGGCGCGCTATCGCAATATCGAGAAACTGGGCGGCTGGCCGCGCCTGCCGGAGCGGCAGCAGGCGTTGCGTCCGGGGGACGTCGACGAAGATGTCCCGCTGTTGCGCGAGCGCCTGGCGGTCATCGGTGAACTCGAAATACTGATCGCCGATAACGATGTCTTTCCTGGTGGCGAGCTCGTGGCGCCTGACCCGCGACGCTACGATGCCAGCCTCGAGGCCGCGGTAAAGCGCTTCCAGCGTCGGCACCTGCTGGAGGCGGACGGGATCGTCGGGCGCCAGACCCTGGCTGCACTCAACGTTCCGGTGGAGCGCCGTATCGACCAGATTCGCCTCAACATGGAACGCGCCCGCTGGCTGTTGCACGGCTTGCCGGAGTCTTTCGTGCTGGTCGACATTGCCGGCTACCGGCTCAGTTATTATCGCCCTGACGGCCAGATCTGGCGTTCACGCATCGTGGTGGGGCGGCCCTATCGGCGTACGCCCTCGCTACGCTCGGAAATCACCCACTTGACGGTGAACCCCACCTGGACGATACCGCCCACCATCAAGCGCGAGGACGTATTACCCAAGGTGCGGCAGGATCTCGGCTATCTGTGGCGCGAGCGGATTCAGGTGCTGAGCCCGTCGGGTACGCCTCTCGACCCGTGGGAGATCGACTGGGACAATCCCGGCAACATCGTCCTGCGCCAGGCTCCGGGGCCACAGAATGCCCTGGGACAACTCGTCATCCGCTTTCCCAATGACCATATGGTCTATCTCCACGATACACCGGCCCAAGATCTCTTTTCTCGCGAACAGCGTGCCTTCAGCTCCGGCTGCATCCGTGTCGAGAACATTCGCGAGCTGGGCCAGCTGCTGCTAGACGATACCCACAGCGATCACGACGTAGAGGGGCGAATAGATAGCGGCGAGACGCAGAACGTACGCCTGGCCAATCGCATGCCGATCATCATCCACTACTGGACGGTGAACCCCGGCGAGGATGGTGAACTCTCGTTCCGTCCCGACATCTACGAACGCGACGACGATTTGCTACGAGCGTTGGATCGCCCGCTGGTGCTGTGAGATAACGAAAGGGGAAGGCCCCGGCCACCTCCTGTGGCCGGGGCCGAGGCTAAGCCAGGGGGGCCCCGCAGCGCGGACAGAACTCAGTGGAGCGTTCACCAGCCTCGAGGACGGTGGCGGAAGCCTCAGCGGTTTCCGGCTTGCCGAGGGCGAAACGCTCCGGGTCGAGCGGCACCAGCTTGCCGCGCTCCCAGCGCAGGCCGATATCCTTGAGCATGCGTGGGTCGCAGTCGCGCAGCAGGGCATCGCGCTGACGGTTGGCGTAGAAGCTGCGTACGGCGCGAAGCAGGCGACGGGTTGTGCGTAGTGCTGCCATGATCTCGGTCTCCTTGAGTCAGGGAGGCCGGGAACTTGAGCGCGACGGGCGAGAAATGGGAGTTCAGGCTTGGCCGCGACAAGTGCCGCGGCCAGCGTCCTTCAAGTGTCGTCGTTTCGACGGCCGGCACACGGCAGCAGCAAACGGGTACGCATCGCGCAATTGTTTACGCGATGTTGCCAGTTTGCCTTGTTGCCAATGGATAGCCAGCGCATGAGGAACGCGTCTCGATTGAGAGGGTTGAATTGTGCCGCATCGGCGATGCGACTCTTTTCTTATAGCCAAGCGCTCAACAAGCGTCAACCGATAAGTCGAGCAAGTAGATCAGGCTTTGTACGAAAAGTCGGCGAGCGCAGACAGTTTTCGTAAAGCCTAGCGGTAGCCTTCGGCCTGCAGCCGAAACAGCCGAGCATAGCGGCCGTTCTGCGTCATCAGGCTATCGTGGTCGCCGCGCTCGATGACCTCGCCGCCATCGATCACCAGGATCTGGTCGGCGGCACGCACCGTGGAGAAGCGGTGCGAGATGAGAATGGTCATCTTGTCGCGACGGTGCTCGCGGAAGTCGGCATAGACGGCGGCCTCGGCGGCGGCGTCCATGGCTGCGGTGGGTTCGTCGAGCACCAGAATGTCGGCGCTCTCGCGCATGTAGGCCCGCGCCAGGGCGATCTTCTGCCACTGGCCGCCGGAGAGCTCCTGCCCCCCCTTGAACCAGCGACCCAGCTGGGTGTGGTAGCCGCCGGGCATATCGCGGATGAATTCATCGGCCAGCCCGCGCTCGGCCGCTTCGTGCCAGCGTGCCTCGTCGGCGAAGGCCTCGACATCTCCGGCACCCAGGTTTTCCCCCACTTTGAGCTGGTAGCGCACGAAGTCCTGGAAGATCACGCCGATGCGTCGCCGCAGGGTGTGGACGTCCCACTCGCGCAGGTCGCTGCCGTCGAGCAGGATGCGGCCTTCGCTGGGCTCGTAGAGGCGGGTGAGCAACTTGATCAGGGTGGTCTTGCCGGAACCGTTGGCACCCACCAGCGCCAGGCTGTGGCCCGGTGTGAGGTGCAGTGATACGTCGTGCAGCGCCGCTGCCGCTGCACCGGGATAGGTGAAGCTCACGCCTTCGAAGCGAATGCCGTCACCGGGCCTAACGCCGCGGGTGCGGGTACCGCCTTCGGCAGCCACCGGCTGCTCCAGGTACTCGTAGAGATTCGACAGGTAGAGGTTGTCCTCGTACATGCCGCTGATCGAGGTGAGGCTGGCCGACAGCGCCGCCTGGCCCTGCTTGAACACCATCAGGTACATGGTCATCTCGCCCAGGGTCAGCGTACCCGAGATCGTTTCCACCACCACCCAGGCATAGGCGCCATAGAACGCCAGCGTGCCCAGCAGGCCGAGCAGGAAGCCCCAGCTCTCGCGGCGAATCGTCAGGCGCCGGTCCTCGCCGTAAAGCATGTCGAAGATGCGCCGGTAGCGCTCGAGCAGCAACGGCTCCAGCCCGAACAGCTTGACCTCCTTGATGCTGTCTTCCCGGGCCAGCACGGTCTCCAGGTACATCTGCATGCGGGTCTGGGGCGAGCGCCAGCGGAACAGGCGGAAGGCATCGCCGGAGAACTTGGCTTCCGAAACGAATACCGGCAGCGCGCCGAGCACCAGAATCCCGATTGCCCAGGGCGAGAACTGCACCAGCAGCACGCCGAAGCTGGCCAGCGAGATGCCGTTCTGCGCGAGCGAAAAGGTCTTGTTAACCAGCCCCAGCGGTCGGGTCGATGCCTCGCGCCGGGCGCGGGTGAGCTTGTCGTAGAACTCGCTGTCTTCGAACTGGGCAAGCGACAGCGTGCCGGCCTTCTCGAGGATCATCACGTTGACCTTCTGACCGAGCAGTGCGCGCAGCAGCGACTGCTGGGCCGAGAGGCCGCGCTGAGCCAGGGCGATGACGGCGATCACTCCGGCTTCCGCCAGCACGTAGCGCATTACCGGCCAGGTCGACTCGAAGCTCGGCGAGGTGCCGGTATCGCGGTGGTGGGCCATGGCAGCGACCACCGAGTCGACGATCAGTTGGCCGACCCAGGCGGCCACCGCCGGCAACACGCCAGCGATCAGGGTACAGGCCGCGAGCCCCAGGGTGAGCATGTGTGAGGTTTGCCACACCAGCGCCAAGGCACGGCGGCTGTAACGGAACACGCCGAAGAAGGCCGTCAGGCGTTGACCGCCGGGAGGCGGTGGGGCGGGCGAAGTGCGGCGCATGGGCGGTGTGGGGAGAGAGCTCCGGTTCAAGGAACGACGCCCTGCTCGGAAGCAGGGCGTCGCATGTCATGCTGGCGGCTGATCGAGATGCGATCAGTCGTCGTCGCTTTCGGCGTCGGCTGAGGTTTGAGCCACCACAGGGCCGGTCTGGCCGGAGCGCAGTGTGGCAAGCAGCGGCTCCGCTTCGCGCTGGAAGGCCACCAGACGCTCACCCTCGAGGCTCTGGCTCTCTGGCAGCTCGACCTTCATGGCATCGACAGCGTTGTTGTTGACGATGACCTCGTAATGCAGGTGAGGCCCGGTGCTGCGGCCGGTGTTGCCGGACAGCGCGATGCGTTCCCCCATCGAGACGCGGTCGCCGCGATTCACCATTGCGCGCGAGAGATGGAGGTAGCGAGTGCGGTAGCCGTTGTCGTGGCGAACCACGATGTAGCGACCCGCCATGGGGTGGTTGCCTACCTTCTCGACGCGACCGTCAGCTGGGGCGACGACCGGTGTGCCGATGGGCATGGCCCAGTCGGTGCCGCGATGCGGACTGACGCGCCCGGTGACCGGATGCAGGCGGCGCGGGTTGAAACTTGAGCTCAAGCGGTAGCTGCCCTCGAAGGGGTAGCGGCTGAAGGCCGGGTCGAGGCTCTGCCCGTCGGGCGTGTAGAAGTTGTTGTCTTCGCTGTTGCGTACCAGCGTGAGGTCCATGCGGGCGCCCTGGTACTCGATGGCGAGCACACGGGAGTCGAAGCTGGTGCCGTCAATGATGTCGGATTCGATCAGCACTTGGAACTCGTCGCCACGGCGTGTGTCGCGACGAAAATCGAGCTTCTTCTCCAGCAGGCGCGATATCTGGGCCACTTCGGTGCTGGAGAGGCCGGTGGCCTGGGCGGAGCGGGCAAAGCTGCCGCTGACGCTGCCTGCGAACAGCCGCTGGGTGGCCTCGCCGGCACGCTCGATGGTGGCGACATCGAAACCGTCTCCGTCGCGTTCGAGCATGTAGCCTTCGCGAGCATTCTTCATGATTCGCAGGGCCAGTAGCCGATCCTGCTCGTCGAGCTGGTACTCGAAGGTGTTGCCGACTCGCCAATGGGTCAGCAGACGCTGGTCCGGCATGTCCTCGAGCAGGAGCATGGCTTCGCTGTAGCCAAGTCCGAGTTCGTTCTGGGCCAGCACGGCGAAGGTATCGCCCTGCTGTACGGTATAGGTGCGCCATTCCGGCACGTGGGGTTCGGCGGCGGCGATCTCATCATCGAAGTGGATCGGGCCATCATCGAACAGTGCCAGCTCCTCGTCCGGGTAGTCTTCGTAGGAGGTCGCGTCGGCGGCCAGCGCCTCGTCGTCGGTATACGTGTCGTCGAGCATGCCACTGGCCAGGGTGCCGATCACCATGGCCATGTGCAGCGCACCGGAATCCAGCTCCGTTGCCAGTTCGATGCCGCTGTCAACGCCGGTCGTGGCGGGGCGGGCGGTAGCGGCATCGAACTCGGCAGCGGTCGGAGCCGGGGAGGGGGCTTGCCCCGCCTGGGCCACGGCGACCCCGGAGAGGTCGACGATCTCGCTGGGCTGCAACTGGGAGAGAGGGATGTAGTCTCGGGTGGCGTCGATGGCCTGAGTAGCGATCTCTATGGCATCGGCGACGGAGTAACGTTCGCTGTTGAGAGCGGGGAGGCCGGGATGAGCCTCGGGCGAGAGAGGGAAGAGAACGGTTTCGGGAACCTGCCCCTCTCGCTGGGTATTCTCGACGAGGGTAACGATTTTTTGAGCGCCCAGCACGGTCACCATGGTGGCGACGGGTAGCAGCAGTAACTTATGCGTGCGGGGCAGCGAATGGAGGATTCGCAACATGGGCATTGGCCATAAAAAAAGATGACAAGAATATAAAAAGCCTGGGGAACCTTAACCCATGATATATGGCCTGCCTAGACTGTACGTACGTACAGCAAAGCGCGCCTGGAGCGGCTCATGTGAGGCCCCAGGCGGTCGGAACATTGCCGAACACTGTTCAGTAAAGTCATTGAACGCGAATAAACGATAGGAAACAACCCCTGTTCGGTAAATAGGCGCCAGGGTCAGCCCGTGAAGCTGCCGTTGCGATAGTCGCGCAGGGCTTGTTCGATCTCGTGCGTGTGGTTCATCACGAAAGGCCCATAATGTGCGATCGGCTCTCGGTGAGGTGTACCGGCGAGCAGCAGGCACTGCGCACCTTCCCGGCTGGCGAGAGCCAGTGTGTCGCCACTTCCCAGCCGCGCCAGTTGGCCGGCCGCGACGCTCTCGCCGGCGATCTGCAGGTTGCCCTCGAAGACGTAAACCGCCAGCGTCTCGCTGCCTGCCTCGAGCATCAGCTCGCCGCCGGCCTCGATAAGCGCATGGGCAATGGCGCCCTCTCCAGCCAAGTGTTCCAGCGGGCCGCAAATTCGCTCGCCCGCTACGGATGACCAGCTCCCGCCCAAGGCGATCAATACCGCCTGTTGCAACTCCAAGCGTGGCATTTCGTCGCTGCGCACGTCGCGATAGCGTGGCTCGCTCATCTTGTCCCGCGCCGGAAGGTTGAGCCACAGCTGAAAGCCGTGCAGGCCCTGGCTGTCAGTCAGCGGCATTTCGGAATGCACGATGCCACGGCCGGTGTGCATCCACTGGGCATCGCCGGCCTGGATGGTGCTGCTGTGGCCCAGGTGATCCTCATGGGTGATTCCGCCATGGAGGATGTAGGTCAGCGTTTGCATACCGCGATGCGGATGCGGCGGAAAGCCGCCGATATAGTCGTCGGGTCGGTCGGAGCCGAGCTCGTCGAGCATCAGGAAGGGGTCGAGTTCGCCGTCGAAGCGGTGAATGCGCTGAATGTGTACGCCGTCGCCATCCTGGCTGGGGTGGCTCTGGATCAGGCCTTCGATGCGGCGAAAGTTGGGGCTGGCGACCATGGTCTGCGGTCTCCCACATGGTTCTGACTGGGTGGATATGTGTGGCATTCTAGACCGTATTTTTCGAAAATTAAGCGCAACGTTTTGCAGCTTTCATTCGAGGAAGTCGAATATGTCTCGTGTCACCCTGGCCCAGTGGCAGATGCTTGCGGCAGTCGTCGACCATGGGGGTTTCGCGCGTGCCGCCGAGGCAGTCCACAAGAGCCCCTCCACCCTCAACCATGCCGTTCACAAGCTGGAGCAACAGCTCGGCGTGCAGGTGCTCGAACCGGTTGGACGTCAGGTGCGCCTGACCGAGGCCGGCGAGATGCTGCTGCGCCGGGCTCGACAACTGATCGAAAGCGCCGAAGCGCTGGAGGATGTCGCCGGGCGCTTGTCCGAAGGGCTCGAGGCCGAGGTGGTGCTGTCGGTCGACCAGATCTTTCCCACCGGCGCCCTGGCGGTGGCACTGAGCCGGTTCTCCACCGCCTACCCCCATGTGCGTGTTCAACTCCACGAGACGGTACTCAATGGCGGTATCGAGATGCTTTATGACGGCCGTGCCGACCTGGCCATTTCCGGCCTGGCGGCACAGGGCTTTCTCGGCGAGCCGCTAGTGACGGTCCGCTTCATCGCGGTAGCGCATCGCGACCATGAGCTGCACGCGCTGAAGCGCGAACTCGACCTGCGCGACCTGCAGCGTCACCGCCAACTGGTGGTGCGCGACTCGGCGTTGCGCCAGTCGATGGATGCCGGGTGGCTGAAGGCAGAGCAGCGCTGGACGGTGAGCCATCTCGAGACCTCCATCGACATGATCCGTCGCGGGCTGGGCTTCGCCTGGCTGCCCGAGACGCGCATTCATGACGACCTCAAGAGCGGGGTGCTGCATCCACTGCCTCTGTCTGCCGGTGGCCTCCGCGAGGTACCCATGCAGATGATCTTCCGTGATCGTGACCGGGCGGGCCCCGCAACCCATGCCATGGCCCTGGCGCTCAAGGACGCCGTGGCGAGTGAATGTCCGAGCGATGCGTGATCTTTCGTTTTTTTCGATGTGAGGGGCGGAAAAACTGCGCTTGAGCATCAAGCAAATCGGTTTAACCTGCTACGGAAACACTGCACAAATGCCTGCGCGAGCGAATCGCTGCGTTGCGCGGTGCCGAAGCGTCGGACCGTCGGAATCCTCACCTATACCCCATAGGCTCCGGTTCCTGTGCTCCGTGCGCCTTGCGCTTCATCTCGCTCGTCGATTTGTTCAGAGCTTCCTTAGTCAGACATTTCTGAATCCGGAGGACATGATGGGCCTGCTGATCGACGGCAAGTGGCAAGACCAGTGGTACGACACCAAGAAGCACGGCGGCGAGTTCGTGCGAGAGTCCGCCAAGCTGCGCGACTGGGTCACCCGTGACGGCAGCCCGGGGCCCGAAGGGCAGCGGGCGGTACCGGCGGAGGGGGGGCGCTTCCATCTGTATGTCTCGCTGGCCTGCCCTTGGGCCCACCGCACACTGATCATGCGCAAGCTCAAGGGGCTGGAAGACCTGATCGGCGTTTCATGGGTCAGTCCACTGATGCTCGACCAGGGCTGGAGCTACCATGAGCACGAGGGGGCGAGCGGCGATCAGGTCAATGGCGTCGAGTACCACCGCGAACTCTACACCCTGACCGACCCGCACTATACCGGACGGGTCACGGTGCCGGTGCTGTGGGACAAGCGGGAGGGGCGGATCGTCAACAACGAGTCTGCCGAACTGGTACGCATCCTCAACGAGGCCTTCGACGAGGTGACTGGCAACCGGCTCGACTTCTATCCTGAGGATCTGCGAGAAAACATCGACACGGTCAACGATGACGTCTACGAGCACATCAATAACGGCGTCTATAAAGCGGGCTTCGCCACCGAGCAGGAGGTCTACGAGAAGCACGTGACGGCACTGTTCGAAGCGCTCGACCGCGTCGAGGCGCGCCTGGCCGATAACCGCTACCTGGCCGGCGAGTGGTTCACCGAGGCCGACGTGCGCCTGTTCACCACCCTGGTGCGCTTCGATGCCGTCTATTACAGCCACTTCAAGTGCAACTTCAGACGCATCGAGGACTACCCGAATCTGTCGCACTACCTGCGCGAGCTGTATCAGTGGCCGGGCGTGGCCGAGACGGTAAGCCTGGACCACATCAAGCGCCACTACTACTACAGCCATGACACCATCAATCCGACCCGCATCGTGCCCAAGGGGCCGCTGCTCGACTTCACGCGGCCGCACGACCGTGAGCGGCTGCCGGGGCAGGGGATTCGCCGGAAACGCTGACCGAGTTCGCCGCTCCTGATAGGAGCGGCGGAGCCGCACAGTGGAGCTCGCTCAGTAGGCGGCTTCGGGCTGATAGAACTCCTCGACGTTGCCGCCGGTGATCAGGTCGGCGGCGAGGATTACCCGCGACGGTACGCCGTGATACATGTCGCCCAGCCGCTCGCCCTTCACCCCGTGCACGGCCAGGGCGATGGCGGAGGCGATCATGTTGGGCGGGTAGGTCACCGTGCCGCGAACCACCGGATGGTCGTTGCGGATCATCTCGATGACCTGCTGCGAGCCGCCCCCGCCGACGATCAGCTTGACGTCGTCGCGCTCATTCTCTTCCACTGCACGCAGTGCCGAGACCAGCACGTCGTCGTCGCCGGCCCAGATCGCATCGACTTGAGGATTGCTGCCGAGCAGGTCCTCGGTGACGCTCAGGGCCTTCTGCGGATTCCAGTCGGTGGCCTGGGAATCGAGAATGTTGATGTCGGGATAGTCGGCCATCACCGCATTGAAGGCCTCGACGCGCTGAGAGTTGATCGGAATGGGCGGGCCTTCAAGCACCAGAATATTGCCTTCTCCGCCGAGCTCCTCGGCCATGTAGCGGGCCGCCACTTCACCCAGCCCCGGGTTGTCGCCGGCGAGGAAGACGTCCTGGCTCGGCTCTTCCAGCTCGCGATCGACCACCACCGTGTAGATGCCCGACTCGTAGGCTTCGGTGATCACTTGCTGCAACGTGGCGGGATTGTGGGGCAGGATCACCAGGGCGTCGAGGTCGCGGATCATCAGATCCTCGACGTTCGAGACCTGGGCGGTGCCCGAACTGGCCGAGAGTACCGTGAAGCTGACGTCATCGTGCTTCTCGGCCAGTTCCTCGGTGGCATGCTGCGCCCACCACAGCAAGCCTGCGGTCCAGCCGTGGTCGGCGGAGGGTACGGTCACGCCGATGTGATACTCCTCCGCGCTGGCCGCCAGCGGGGTGGCCACCAGGGCGGCCGTCAGCGCGGTTTGCTTGAGAACGCGTTTTATCGTCATTGTTGTCACTCCCGTTGCATCGTGGTCGAACGAATGGGCTGGCATACCCAGCGATGACGGCACGGCGCTCTCATCCGCCGGCCATCGGCTCCAGTCAGCCGGTGCGTCGGTACTGCAGCAGCACCGCCAGCAGGATCACGGCTCCCTTGACCAGGCCCTGCAGGTAGGGCGAGACCCCGGTCAGGTTGAGCATGTTGTTGATGATCCCCAGTATCAGCGCGCCGATGACCGTGCCCCACACCGAGCCGCGCCCGCCGGACAGGGCCGTGCCGCCAATCACCACCGCGGCGATGTCGTCGAGCTCGTAGAAATAGCCGGCGTCGCTGGGGCTGACCGAGTTGAGCCGCGAACTCAGCATGATGGCGGAGAGACCCACGCAGATCCCGGCGATCACGAAGGTGCTGAGCACCACCCGTTCGACGCGAATGCCGGCATAGCGGGCCACCTGCGGGTTGGCGCCCACGGCACACACATGACGCCCGAAGGGCGTGTGGAACAGCAGGACATGGGCGATGGCGGCGAGGCCGAAGAAGGTCCATACCGGAATCGGCAGGCCCAGGACATAACCGCCGCCTATCTCGGAGAAGAGCGGGTTGGGGGTCGTCACTTCGCCGGCATCGGTGAGGTAGAGCGCCAGCGAGCGAAAAATCGACATGCTGGCCAGCGTCACCACGAAGGCGGCCATTCGTCCTCGGGTGACCAGCAGGCCGTTGAACAGGCCGAACAGCGAGCCGGCCACCAGCGCGGCCAGCATGCCGAGGAGCACGCCCTGGAGGGGGTCGGCAATGGCATTGACGACATAGAGCAGCAGCACCCCCACCAGGGCCACCATGGAGCCCACCGAGAGGTCGATGCCGCCGGCAATGATCACGAATGTCATGCCGATGGCGATGATCCCGGTATAGGAGACCTGGCGCAGCACGTTGGAAATGTTGCGCGCGTCGAAGAAGTACTCGCTGGCCAGTGACGAGAGTACGAAAAGGATGATCAGCGCCAGCAGCGGCGCCAGGATGGTGGCGTTGAGCGGCAGCCGACGCAGTCGCTGCAGGCCCAGTTGCCCCATCGGCTTGGAGTTCGAAGCGTCGTTCATGTCAATGCACCTCGGCACCTGCCTGGCCGCGCTGGCGTGCACCGGCGGCATAGAGCATGATGTCCCGTTCGTTGATCTCTTCGTAGTCGAGTTCGGCAGCGATGCGCCCCTCGCGTATCACCAGCACCCTGTCGCACAGGCCGATGATCTCCTCCAGCTCCGAGGAGATGACCATCACCGCCTTGCCTTGCTCGGCCAGCGAGCGGATCAGCCGATAGATCTGCTGCTTGGTGGCGATGTCGATGCCGCGCGTGGGCTCGTCGAGGATCAGCACCTCGGGGTCGATGTCCAGCAGCTTGGCGAGGTACACCTTCTGCTGGTTGCCGCCGCTGAGTAGCTGCACCGGTTCGCTGAGCCGTGCGGCCTTGATCGCCAGGCGCTGCTGGTACGCTTCGGCACAGCGGCGCTCGGCACGGTGACGTATCAACCCGCGTACGTAGCGCGGCAGGCTCAGGGCGGTGATGTTCTCCATCACGTTGAATGGCAGCACCAGGCCCTTGCCCTGGCGGTCTTCCGAGAGGTAAGCCAGGCCATGGGCATGCGCTGCGCGCGGCGAGTCGATGGCCAGCGGCTTGCCGTCCACCTCTATCTTGCCCGTGCTCTTGCGCCGCAGACCCATGATCGTCTCGGCGATCTCGGTGCGCCCCGAACCGACCAGCCCGGCAAGCCCCAGCACCTCGCCGCGGTGCAGGGTAAAGTCGATGTCGTGAAGCAGGCCGGCGACGCCGAGGTCGCGCACCCGCAGGGCTGCCTCGCCCGGTGTGCCGCGCTTGTCGGGAAAGAGCTGCGACAGTTCGCGTCCCACCATCTTGCACGCCATCTCTTCCTCGCTGAGCTCGCCGGCCGGGCACAGCTCGATCTGCTGTCCGTCGCGCAGGATCAGCAGCCGATCGCAGAGCTGCCTGATCTCCTTGAGCTTGTGCGAGATGAACAAGACCGCGACGCCCTTGGCGACCAGCGCGCGTATCACGTCGAACAGCACCGCGACCTCGCGGTCGGTCAGCACGGTGGTGGGCTCGTCAAGGATCACGATGCGCGCATCGTGGACCAGCACCCGGGCCACTTCGACCATCTGGCGTTCGGCCACGCTGAGCCGCTCGATGGGCAGGTCGGGGTCGAGCTCCACCGCCAGCGAATGCAGCACCTCGCGGGTGCGCTGACGCATTCGGGCGCGGTCGAGCAGGGCGCCTCGGCGCAGCTCCTGGCCGAGGAACACGTTCTCGTAGACCCGCAGGGTCGAGACCAGGTTGAACTCCTGGGGGATCATCGCCACGCCGTGGCGGCGTGCCGTGATCGGGTCGAGGGCGCTGAAGGTCTGTCCATCGAGGATCACCCGGCCGGCGCTGGGTGTATACACGCCGCTGACGATCTTGAGCAGGGTCGACTTGCCTGCGCCGTTCTCGCCGAGGATGCCCACTACTTCGCCCGGGGCGAGATCGAAGGCGATATTCTCGAGCACCGTGACCGGGCCGAAGGCCTTGCCGATGCCTTCCAGGCGCAGGACGGGATGGCTCATGGCTGGTTTCCCTTGTCCTGCAGCGGAGTCCAGGTACCCGCGGCGCGACTCGAGGCGAGTGTGGCAGCGATGAAACGCATGCCGTCGACCCCATCGTCCACGCCCGGCAGCCACGTCATCTCGGTGCCTTCGAGATCATCGGCGAGCGCCTGATAGAGGTTGGCAAACGCCTCGAGGAAGCCCTCAGGATGGCCGCCGGGGATACGAATGCCGCGGGCGACGTCGGCGCCGAGGCGGTCGTCACGGCGCGTCAGGCGTTGGGCCGGGCCGTCGAGCGGGGCGAAGTGGAGTTCGTTGGGCGTTTCCTGGGCCCAGCGCAGGCTGGCCTTCTCGCCCACCACGCGGATGCTGAGTCCATTCTCGAACCCGGGAGAGGTTTGGCTGGCCCACAGCATGCCTCGGGCACCGCCGGCGAAGCGCAGCAGGGCGTGCACGTTGTCGTCCAGCTCGCGCCCCGCCACGGCGGTGAACAGCTCGGCGCTGACCTCGCTGACGCGCTGGCCGCTAATGAACTGGGCCAGGTGAAAGGCGTGTACGCCGATATCGCCCAGGCAACCCGCCGACCCGGCCCTGGCCGGGTCCAGGCGCCAGGCGGCCTGGCGGTTGTCCGCCCCGGGGGCTTCGCTGAGCCACTCCTGCACATACTCCACGTGCACGCTGCGAAGGCGGCCCAGCTCGCCGCGCGCCACCAGCTCGCGGGCATGTTGTACCAGCGGGTAGCCGACGTAGTTGTGCATCAGCACGAAGCGCCTGCCGCTGCGCTTCACCGCCTGGGCCAGTTGCTGGGCCTCGTCAACGCCGAGCGTCATCGGCTTCTCGCAGATCACATGCTTGCCCGCTTCCAGGCAGGCCAGCGCCATCGGGAAGTGCAGGTGGTTGGGCGTGACGATGGCGACGACTTCAGCGCCGTCCTCATGCTCGGCTTCGCCGGCGAGCAGGGCCTGATAGTCGGCATAGCAGCGAGCATCGTTCACCCCCAACTCGCGGGCCGTGGCGCGGTTGCGTTCGGGCTGCGACGAAAAACTGCCGGCGACCAGCTCGAAGCGATCGTCCATGCGCGCGGCGATGCGGTGCACGCCGCCGATCAGCGCGCCCTGGCCGCCGCCGACCATGGCCAGCCGCAGGCGCCGTGGCGTTTCCCGGTGTATGGAATTCATATCCGCTCTCCTCGAGGTCAGTCGAGCCCCAGCAGGGCACGATTGGCTTGACGATCGGTGCCGGCATCGGCGAAGTCGTCGAAGGCGCGATCGGTCACCCGGATGATGTGTTCGGCGACGAAGCGGGCGCCCTCGGCGGCACCCTGCTCGGGGTGCTTGAGGGCACACTCCCACTCGATCACCGCCCAGCCTGCGAAGTCGTACTGCGCCAGGCGCGAGAAGATGCCCTTGAAATCCACCTGGCCGTCGCCCAGCGAGCGGAAGCGTCCGGCGCGTTCGACCCAGGAGCTGTAGCCGCCGTAGACGCCCTGCTGGGCGGTGGGATTAAACTCGGCATCCTTGACGTGGAACATGCGGATGCGGCGGTGATAGCGGTCGAGGAATGCCAGGTAGTCGAGCTGCTGCAGCACCAGGTGCGACGGGTCGTAGAGGATGCAGCAGCGTGGATGCTCGTCGACTTCGGCGAGAAAGCGCTCGAAGGTGCTGCCGTCGTGCAGGTCTTCGCCTGGGTGGATCTCGAAGCACAGGTCGACGCCTTCGCTGTCGCAAACGTCGAGAATCGGCCGCCAGCGCCTGGCCAGTTCGGCAAATCCCTCTTCCACCAGACCGGCGGGACGCTGGGGGAAGGGATAGAGGAAGGGCCACAGCAGCGCGCCGGAGAAGGTGCCCAGCGCGCTCAGCCCCAGGTTGGCGCTGGCCCGGGCGGCGAGCTTGAGCTGCTCCACGGCCCAGGCCTGGCGAGCAACGGGATCGCCGTGCAGCTCGGCCGGCGCGAAGCCATCGAACAGGCTGTCGTAGACCGGATGCACTGCCACCAATTGCCCCTGCAGGTGGGCGGAGAGCTCGGTGATGGCCAGGCCGTACTCGGCCAGCACGGCCTGGATTTCTTGGCAGTATTCCGGGCTCTCGGCGGCGCGTTCCAGATCGAACAGGCGCTTTTCCCAGGTGGGGATCTGGACCCCCTCGAAACCGAACCTGGAGGCCCAGCGGGCAATGTCACGCAGGTTGTCGAAGGGCGGCTCGTCGCCGGCATACTGGGCCAGGAACAGCGCCGGCCCCTTGATGGTCTTCATCGAGCACCTCGTTTGTCGGTCTTGTCGGGTGCGGGCGGGAGCCCGCCTGAAGAGGCCTGAAAATGTAATGGATTACATTGCAGCAGCAAGGACACCAAGGGTCAAGGCGCGGTCAAGGGGCATCGAAGCGCTGGGCAGTGGCCGGGTAATGAGTGGGAATGCGCTGGCAGCGGGCTTCGTTGTCAGGTTTTGCTTGGCGAAAGCGAGACTTTTCTTAGACTAAAGGGTGATGGGCGAGCGGTTCCTGCTGGCCCAAGCATTACCGCACCGTGTGAGTTCGACCAGTGAGAGATGGTGTAACGCTTTACATGTCAAGGAGAGGAAACTCACAATAAGGCGAACGAATCCTCTCCAGGCGAACGCTTTCCATGCCCACCATCAAGGATGTCGCCAAGGCCGCGGGCTGTTCCACGGCCACCGTGTCGCGGGCGCTGGCCAGCCCCGAGAAGGTCACGGAGGCCACGCGGCAGCGCGTGGCGCGGGCCATTGCCGAGGTTGGCTACGCTCCCAACGTGGCGGCACGCAACCTGCGCCGCGCCGAGTCGCGAACGATCGTCACCCTGCTGCCTGATATCTCAAACCCTTTCTTCTCCGAGATCATCAACGGCATGGAGGAGGTGGCCCATCAGGCCGGCTATCAGCTGCTGGTCGGCGACTGCGAGCGCGATCCAGCCAGGGCGGAGGCCTACTTCAGCCTGCTGCCGACCAACCAGGCCGACGGCATCATCCTGCTGACCTCCGACATTCCCCATGCGCTGGTCAGGCGTGCCGTCAGCCGGGCGAATGCCCCGCTGGTCATGGCCTGTGAGTTCTTTGCGGATATCGACCTGCCGACGGTTGCCATTGACAATTACCAGGCTGCGGCCCACGCCATCGATTACCTGGCCTCGCTGGGCCACGAGCGTATCGCCTCGGTCTCAGGTCCCGTCGGCAACCCTATCTGTCGCGAGCGCACCCGCGGCTATCGCGATACGCTGGCCGCCCGGGGGCTTTCGGGTTCGGCGCGGGTGGTGGAGGGCGATTTCGGCTTTCGTTCCGGCTATCAGCAGGGGTTGGCATTGCTCGAAGGTACCGACCGGCCCAGCGCGATCTTCTGTCATAGCGACGAGATGGCCATCGGCGTGCTCAAGGCGGCACGCCAGCTCGGTATTGGCGTGCCCGAGGCCCTCTCGGTGGTGGGCTTCGATAACATCGGCTTCAGCGAGTACTGCGAGCCGGAGCTGACCACCGTCAGCCAGCCCCGCCACGAGATCGGCCAGCAGGCGATGCGCATGCTGTTGAGCCTCCTGGCGGGGGAGAGTGTGGTGCGCCGGCAGACGCTGAGCACGCAGCTCATCGTGCGCAAGAGCACCGGACGGTCAGCCACCTGAACGGAGAGACTACTTGCCGTGCTGCTTCGCCAGCCAGCGGTCCAGGGCATTGGCGAATTCGCGCCGGTCGGTGTCGCTGTAGCCTTTGGGCCCGCCGGTGTGTTCGCCGCTGGAGCGCATCGTCTCCATGAAGTCGCGTAGCTGAACCTTGGTGCGGATGTTGTTCTTGTCGAGCATCTCGCCGCGAGTGGTCATCACCGCGGCGCCCTTGTCGATGGCCTCCATGGCCAGCGGCAGGTCGGAGCTGATCAGCAGATCGCCCTTCTCGAGGCGTTCCACTATCTCGTTGTCGGCGGCATCGAAGCCATGGCTCACCGACAGCGACTTGACCCATTTAGAGGGCGGCAGGGGAATCGCATGATTGGCGACGAACCAGGCCGGGGTGGTGGTGCGCTCGGCGGCGCGGACGATGATCTCGCGGGCGACCTTGGGGCAGGCGTCGGCATCGACCCATAAGGTGGGCATTCGGGAGGGCTCCTCGCGGAAGTATCGGCATTATGTGATCGTAGCGTTGAAAGTACTGGTCATGGAACCAGTATCGATGGTAGCATGCGCGCTCCTCGCATGTGTTGACCCCGCCATCATGACGATTCGCTCCGTATGCCGCGCATACGAGAGGCAATCACCGAGACCGACAGCGAACGCTGCAACGTCCGAGATGTGAAGATGGAGCGCCACAGGATGCCGCCAACCGGGCGACATCGGCGCAAAAAGGTCGCCACAGCGGTTCCCGCCCGATGGCGTGAACCGGATGCCAGGTGCGACCGGCATCCCACGATAACGTGATCCGTCCTGTCCAGGCCGTGTTGGGCCAGCGATGACAGGGCCACCGACCAGCCATGGGCTTGCGTCGGGGATGCCTCAATGTGATTTGCCGGCGAGTGCCGGCCTACCAAGGTGTGATTGATGACCTCGACTTCTGTCGCCTCGCCGAGCTTCGGCGATCTTGCTCTGCTGCCTGCCGTTCTCGCTGCCGTTGAAACACTGGGTTACGAAACTCCTTCACCGATTCAGGCGCAGACCATTCCGGCACTGCTGGAAGGGCGTGACATGCTGGGCCAGGCCCAGACCGGTACCGGCAAGACCGCAGCCTTTGCCTTGCCGCTGCTGTCGCGTCTCGAAATGACCCGGCGTGAGCCCCAGGTGCTGGTGTTGGCGCCGACCCGTGAGCTGGCCCAGCAGGTGGCCGTCTCCTTTACCAAGTACGGCCAGAACCTGCAGGGCCTGGAAGTGGCGACCCTGTGCGGTGGCCAGGAATATCGTGAACAGCTGGGCGCACTCAAGCGTGGCGCCCAGGTGGTGGTCGGCACGCCGGGCCGGGTGATCGATCACCTCGACCGCGGCAGCCTCAAGCTCGACGGCCTCTCCGCACTGGTACTTGACGAAGCCGACGAGATGCTGCGCATGGGCTTCATCGACGACGTCAAGCGCGTGGTCGCCGATACGCCCAAGGAAGCCCAGCGGGTATTCTTCTCCGCCACGTTGCCGACCGAAATCGAGCGCATCGTCAACCGCTACCTGGTCGATCCGGTCAAGGTCGCCATCGAGTCGCGCACCACCACCGGCGAGAACATCGAGCAGCGCCTGGTGCGCGTCGACGGCGGCGCCAAGCTGGAGGCGCTGGCACGCATCCTCGAGGTCGAGCCGGTGGATGCCGCCATCGTCTTCGTGCGTACCCGTGCCGCCTGCACCACCTTGATGGAGCAGCTCTCCGCCCGTGGCGTGAACGTGGCCAGTCTCTCCGGCGACCTGGACCAGAGCCTGCGCGAGCGCACCATCCAGCGCCTCAAGCGCGGCAAGGTCGACGTGCTGATCGCTACCGACGTGGCCGCCCGTGGCCTCGACGTGCCGCGTATCACCCACGTCTTCAACTACGACCTGCCCCAGGACAGCGAAGCCTATACCCATCGCATCGGGCGTACCGGCCGGGCTGGGCGTACCGGCATTTCGATCACCTTCGTCGGCTTCCGTGAAGGCCGCAAGGTGGGCTGGATCGAGCAGGCCACCGGTCAGCGTATGACCGAAATGGCGGTGCCCGACGAGGCCGCCATCCGTGCTCACCGTGACGAGGTTTTCCACCAGCGCATTATCGGTACCCTGACCGCCGGCGCCGACGAGCAGCGCGCCCTGGTCGAGCGACTGGTGGCGGAAGGTCACGACCCGGTCGAGCTGGCCTGTGCCTTTGCCGCCCTGGCGCGTGCCGACGAGGCGCCCATCGGCCGCCTGCAGGCGCCGCGCAAGGAGCGTGCCGACCGTGGTGAGCGGTCTGCCTCGCGTGACGGCAAGCCGCCGCGTCGTGACCGCGGCCCCAGCGAGGGCATGACCCGCTACCGCGTTGCCGTGGGCCACAAGGACGGCGTCAAGCCGGGCCAGCTGGTCGGCGCCTTGGCCAACGAGGGCGGCATCGAAGGTTCGCGGATCGGCCGCATCGACATCCGCAACGCCTTCTCGGTGGTGGAGCTGCCCAGCTCGCTGCCGCCCAGCATCCTGGCCAAGATGGCTCGCGCCCGCGTCGCCGGTCGTCCGCTGGAGATCAGCGAGGATGGCGGTGCTCCCGAGCGTGCCCCGCGCCGTCGCCGCGAGGATGGCGACGCGCCGGTGCGTCGTCGCACCAGCGCCTAAGCGCTGCGTTCGTCGCTAGCGGCGAACGCTGAAATCGCTGAAGAAGACAAGGCCCAGGCCGGGAAACCGGTCTGGGCTTTTTTCATGGCGGCTTGCCAATTGCCATACTACCATACTAGTCTGTTCAGGGCGGCAACGCTCAGCGAACAAGAGACAACGGAGAACGGTGCTCATGACAACTCCCCTGCAGGCCATGTGGCTGGAAGCGCGAGACGAAGGCTCGGTTCGCGAGCGGCTCTACCGGGTGCTGCGCCAGTCCATCATCCGCATGGTGCTGGCCCCGGGGCAGGCGCTATCGGAAAAGGAGTTGGCCGATGCCTTCGACGTGAGTCGCCAGCCGGTGCGCGAGGCCTTCATCCGGCTGTCCGAGGCGGGGCTGGTCGAGGTGCGTCCGCAGCGTGGCACCTACGTGGTGAGAATCTCGCAGCAGGCCGTACTCGAAGCCCGCTTCGTGCGTGAGGCGATCGAGGTGGCGGTGGCGCGTGAGGCCGCCACGCTGGGCGTGGCCGAGCGCACCCTGGAGGAGCTGCGCGAGCTGATCGAACGCCAGCGGCGCTGCAGCGTTTCCAGCGATTACGACCGCTTCTTCCAGCTCGACGAGGCCTTTCATCGCGCGCTGTCGCTGGGGGTGGGGCATACCGCCGCCTGGCGCGTCACCGAGGAGGTCAAGGCACAGCTCGACCGGGTGCGCTACCTGAGCATTCCCGATTCGACTCCCATCGCCAAGCTGACCGACCAGCACTCGATGATCGTGGAGGCCATTGGCCGCCGCGACCCCGAGGCGGCGAGTCAGGCCATGAGCGTGCATCAGCGCGAAATCCTGCAATCGCTGCCGGAGCTGATGCGCCGCTTCCCTGAAATGTTCGACGGTGCTCCCAGCGCGGTCGCCGTCGGAAGCAAGTAGCAGTCACGCAGCAACACGCCAAGCACGAGACGCAATAACCACAACACACGTCAGGAGGCTCATATGAAAAGCACCGCCATCGCAGCGGCCGTCACTCTGGCCGCCACCGCCAACCTGGCCCATGCGGCCTACCAGTTGAATCTCTCTTCGGCGCTCAGCGCCCAGGACCCCATCGTCCAGGCCATGGAGGAGGCCAGCCAGACCATCGCTGAACGCTCCGATGGCGAGCTCACCGTGCGTGTCTTTCCCAACAGTCAGCTCGGCTCCGATGAGGACGTGGTCGAGCAGATCCGCAGCGGGGCGAATGTCGCAGTGCTGATCGACGCCGGCCGCCTATCCGAGTACCAGCCGGAGCTGGGCATCCTCAGCGCGCCCTATCTGGTCGAGGATCACAGCGATTACGACCGCATCACCTCGTCGGAGCTGTATCAGGGCTGGGTCGATAGCCTGGCCGAGAGCAGCGGCTTGCGCCTGCTCAACTACAACTGGTTCCAGGGCTCGCGCCACATGCTCACGCAAGAGCTGGTCGAGACTCCCGAGGACCTGAACGGCATACGCGTGCGCACCATCAATTCACCGGTATGGCTGCGCACCATCGAGTCGATGGGGGCCACCCCGACGCCGCTGCCCTGGTCGGAGGTTTATTCCGCGCTGCAACTTGGCGCCATCGACGGCGCCGAGGCGCAGCTCACCGCCGCCGAGGGCCAGAACCTGCACGAGGTCATTACCCACATCGCCCTGACCGGCCATATCCACCTGATGACCGGCCTCGCCACGTCCGAGCAGTGGTATCAGGAACTGCCGGACGAGCTGCGCACCATCCTCGACGAGGAGTTGCGCAACGCCGGCGAGGCGGCCAGCCAGGCCACCGTCGACGCCCAGAGCGCCGTGCGTGAGCGCATGGAGGCGGAAGGCGTGACCTTCACCGAGGTGGACGTCGAGCTGTTCCGCGAGCGGGTCGCCGGTGTCTACGAAGAGCTCGGCTACGACCAGTACCGCGATCAGCTGACCGCGGAAGAGTGAGCCTGATCGCCCTTGTCGCCCCGGCGACAAGGGCGGTCGTCTCGCATGCTGTTCCATGGAATCGGCCGGGTGCGTTCCGGCTCCGAGGATCTCGACATGTGGTACTGGTACGACCGATTCGAGGCGTGGCTCGCCGTGGCGCTGCTGGGGGGCACTTCCTTGACCCTGCTGGTGAGCTCGACGGCACGCGCCATTGGCCAGCCCTTCGCCGGTGGGGCCGAGCTGGCCCAGCTGCTGTTCATCTGGACCGCCGTGCTGGGCGCCGACATTACCCTGCGGCATGGCGGTCAGGTACGCATCGACGCCCTGACGGTACGCCTGCCGCTGCCGCTGCAGCGCCTGACAAGCGGGCTGTGCCTGGTACTGATGCTGGGTTTCCTGGCCCTGCTGGTGTGGCATGGCTTGCCGTTGGCCCTGTCCAACTGGCAACGCCCGATGGGCGTGGCCGGACTGAGCTACGGCTATATCACCCTGGCGCTGCCGGTGGGGGCGGCACTGATGATCGTCTCGCTCATGCGGCGCATCCTGGCCAAGGGCATCGTGCCGAGCCTGATAGCGGATGAAGCCATCGTGGAGGAGGCATCATGACGGCCGCGCTCCTGCTGGGCCTGGGGCTGGTGCTGATGGCGATCGGCATGCCCGTGGCCTTCGCCATCGGTATCGCCGGCTTCACCTACTTCTTCCTGCCTGAGACCTTCCTGCCGATCAACATCGGGCCGCAGCGCATCGTTTCGGCGACCCAGTCGTTTCCGCTGCTGGCGGTACCGCTGTTCATCTTCATAGGACACCTGATGAACGCTAGCGGTATCACCCCGCGACTGATGCGCCTCTCCACGCTGCTGGCCGGCTGGATGAGCGGCGGGCTGGCCCAGGCGAGCATCGTGCTCAGTACGCTGATGGGCGGTGTGTCGGGCTCGGCGGTGGCCGATGCCGCCATGCAGTCGCGGGTGCTGGGGCAGGGCATGATCAAGGGCGGATACAGCCCCGGGTTCACCGGTGCGGTGCTCTCCATCGGCGGGCTGATTACCGCCACCATTCCTCCCAGCATCGGCCTGATCCTCTACGGCTACCTGGGCGAGGTATCGATCGGGCGGTTGTTCATCGCCGGTGTGGTGCCGGGCTTCCTGCTGATGGTGGCGCTGATGGTGACCACCTACTTCGTGGCCAGGCGGCGCGGCTATACGCCGGTACGCGAGGGGCTGCCTGCCGGCCGTGAGGTACTCGCGGCTGCGCGCAGCAGTATCTGGGCGTTGCTGTTTCCGGTGTGGCTGTTGGTGGGCATTCGCTACGGCCTGTTTACGCCCACCGAGGCGGGGGCCTTCGCCGTGGCCTATGCGCTGGTGGTGGGCTGCGCGATCCACCGCGAGATGGGGTTGCGCGAGATCGTCGCGGCGATGCATGCCAGCGTGCGCGACATCGGCATGATCATGCTGATCATCATGTTCTCGGGGATCATCGGCTACGTGGTCTCCTTCGAGCGGGTGCCGCAGACTATCGCCGAGATGACGCTGGGCGTATTTTCCAGCCAGGCGGCGCTGCTGCTGACACTGGCCGTGCTGCTGGTACTGCTCGGCATGCTGCTCGAGGCCACCGTGGTGGTGATGCTGCTCACGCCGATCCTGGTGCCGGTGGTCAAGGCTGCCGGCATCGATCCCGTGCACTTCGGACTGCTGATGATGACCCTGGTGACCTTCGGCGGCATGACTCCGCCGGTGGGCATCTCGATGTACACCGTGTGCGGCATCCTGCGCTGCTCCTTCTTCGATTACAGCCGCGAGCTGGTGCCCTTCGCCCTGGCGGTCTTCGTGGTGGTGCTGGGCATCATCTTCTTCCCCGACATCGTGCTGTTCCTGCCCAACCTGCTGATGGGTTGAAGTTCGAACGAGCCAAGATAAATGGAGGGTTCAATGGCCTTCACCGACAACATCGCGTTCATGGGGCCGGATTTTCTGCTCGAGAACGAGCCGGCGCGACGGCTCTACCACGAGCATGCCGCGGCCATGCCGATCTGCGACTACCACTCGCACTTGAGCCCGGAGGAGATCGCCGGCGACGTGTGCTTCGACAACCTCACCCAGCTGTGGCTCAAGGGCGACCATTACAAGTGGCGGGCGATGCGCATCGCCGGCATCGACGAGCAGCGCATCACAGGCGATGCCAGCGACCGTGAGCGATTCCAGGCCTGGGCGGAGACGGTGCCGCACTGCCTCGGCAACCCTCTCTATCACTGGACCCACCTGGAGCTGCGCCATCCGCTGGGCATCGAGGATACGCTGCTCTCGCCGGCCACCGCCGAGGAGATCTGGACCGCCGCCCGCGAGCGCCTGGCTACTCCCCGGCTGAGCGCCCAGGGCATCCTCGAGCGCTTCCATGTGCGCACCGTCTGCACCACCGACGACCCAGTCGACGATCTCGCGCTGCACCGCCGGCACGTTGAGAGCGGGGCGACGCCCGCCATGCTGCCGACGTTCCGCGCCGATGCCGTGCTCAAGATCGCTGAGCCCGGTTTCGCCGATTACCTCGGCGAGCTTGAGGCGGCCAGCGGGGTGGACATCCGCGGCTACGACGACCTGCTCGCCGCGCTGTACCAGCGCCTCGAGCACTTCGCCGCCCATGGCTGCTGCCTCTCCGACCACAGCCTGGAAAAGCCGGTGTTCGTCACGCCGCCGAGCACGGCCGAACTCGACCGGCTGATCGAGCGCCGCCGCCAGGGCAGGGCGCTCAGCAGCGACGAGAGCGCCGCCTTCACCAGCGCGGTGCTGCTATGGCTGGGGCGCGAGTACGCCCGCCGCGGCTGGGTGATGCAGCTGCATCTCGGCGCGCTGCGTAGCCTGAGCCAGCGCGGCCTGGCCGAAATCGGCGCCAACAGCGGCTTCGACGCCATCGGCGACGTGACCTACGCTGAGCCGCTGGCGGCGATTCTGGATGCGCTGGACCGCGACCGGGCATTGCCGCGCACGGTGGTCTACAACCTCAACCCCCGCGACAACGAGATGCTGGCTAGCCTGGTTGGTTCGTTCGCCAGTGACGGCATTCCCGGCAAGCTACAGTTCGGCGCCGCCTGGTGGTTCAACGACCAGCGCGATGGCATCGAGCGCCAGCTCGTCACCCAGATGAACTTCGGCCTGTTGCGCCATTTCGTCGGCATGCTTACCGATTCACGCAGCCTGCTGTCGTTCTCCCGCCACGACTACTTCCGCCGCATCTTCTGCCAGATGCTCGGCGCGCAGATCCAGCGCGGCGAGCTGCCCGGCGATCTCGATCGCATCGGTGAGCTGGTGCGGGCGGTGTGCTACGACAACGTGCAGCGCTATCTCTTCGAGCGATGAACCGAGCGCTATGCCAAGCCCCTAGGACCAAGCCCTGATGCCGAGCTTCTAATCCCAAGCCCTTATCCCATGACAGCGACGGAACACTCATGAAAATCAGCGACGCCTATGTGATCGTCACCTCGCCGGGGCGTAACTTCGTCACCCTCAAGATCGTCACCGAGTCGGGTACCTACGGCATCGGCGACGCCACCCTCAACGGCCGTGAGATGGCAGTAGTGGCCTATCTCGAGGAGCATGTCATTCCAGCCTTGATCGGGCGTGATGCCAGCCGCATCGAGGATATCTGGCACTACCTCTATCGCGGGGCGTACTGGCGCCGGGGGCCGGTGACCATGGCGGCGGTGTCGGCGGTTGACCTGGCGCTGTGGGACATCAAGGCCAAGGCGGCCTGCATGCCGCTCTATCAGCTGCTCGGCGGCAGGAGCCGCGAGCGGGTGATGACCTACGCCCACTGCACCGGACGCGACATCGAGGGCTGTCTCGCCGAGGTGGAGAAGCACGTCAAGCTCGGCTATCGGGCGGTACGGGTGCAGGCCGGCGTACCCGGCATTCCTACCATCTACGGCGTAGCCAAGAACGCGGGCGAGCGCTACGAGCCGGCGGATGCCGAGCTGCCCGCCGAGCACGTGTGGAGCACCGAGAAGTACCTCAACCACGTGCCCAAGCTGTTCGCCGCGGTGCGCGAGCGCTTCGGCGACGAACTACACGTGCTGCACGACGTGCACCATCGCCTCACGCCCATCGAGGCGGCACGCCTGGGCAAGGCGGTGGAGCCCTATCACCTGTTCTGGCTGGAGGACTGCGTGCCGGCCGAGAACCAGGAGAGCTTCCGCCTGATTCGCCAGCACACTACCACGCCGCTGGCGGTGGGGGAGGTGTTCAACTCGATCCACGACTACCGCGAGCTGCTCGAGAACCAGTGGATCGATTACATCCGCACGCCGCTCTCCCACGGCGGCGGCATCACTCACGTGCGTCGCATCGCCGACCTGGCCGGGCTCTATCACGTGCGCACCGGCTTCCATGGGCCGACCGATCTCTCGCCGGTGTGCCTGGGCGCGGCTATCCACTTCGACACCTGGGTGCCCAACTTCGGCATCCAGGAGCATATGCCCCATACGTCCGAGACCGACGCCGTTTTTCCCCACGACTACCGCTTCGAGGATGGCCATTTCCTCGTCGGCGAGGCGCCGGGCCATGGCGTCGACATCGACGAGGCCTTGGCCAAGCAATATCCCTATAAGCGCGCCAGCCTGCCGGTCAACCGGCTGGAGGACGGCACCCTGTGGCACTGGTAAGGAGAAAGCACCGATGAAAGCCTTTCAGGTAAACGCGCCGCTGGATTACACCATCGCCGAGGTCGAGGTGCCCCGTGCCGCTGTCGGCGAGGTACTGGTGAAGGTGGCCTTCGCCGGCATCTGCGGGTCCGATATGCACATCATCCATGGCGACAACGCCTTCGTGCGTTTTCCGCGCATCACCGGCCACGAGTTCGCCGGCACGGTCGAGGCGCTCGGGGAGGGCGCCGAAGGCATCGAGATCGGCGACAGGGTGTGCATCGACCCGGTGATCAGCTGCGGCAAGTGCTATCCGTGCCGTATCGGCCGCCCCAACGTGTGCAGCGCGCTGCAGGTGATCGGCGTGCACCGTGATGGCGGCTTCGAAGAGTGGGTCAACGTGCCCGTCGGCAACGTTCATCGCCTGCCCGAGGGGCTGGGGCTGGAAGCCGGTGCGCTGGTGGAGCCCTACTCGATTGCTGCCAACGTGCTGGAGCGGATGCTGCCGCTGCGCGGCGACCGCCTGCTGGTCTATGGCGCGGGCGTAATCGGCCTGACAATCCTGCAGATGGCCCGTGCTCAGGGCATCGAGGACATCACCGTAGTCGATCTGATCGACGAGCGCTTGACCACGGCTCGCGAACTCGGCGCCACGCGCACCTGGCACGGCAAGGAGGATATCGAGGGCGCGGTGAGCGAGCTGACTGGCGGAGAGGGCATCCCGCTGATAGCCGATGCCGCCTGCGTGCCGGCATTGCTGCCGCAAATGCTGCGCATCGCCTCGCCGGCGGGGCGTATCGGCCTGCTCGGCTTCAATCCCACTCCCAGCGACCTGGTACAGCTGGAAGTAATCAAGAAGGAGCTGACGCTGGTCGGCTCGCGGCTCAACAACCGCAAGTTTCCGGATGTGCTCGACCGCATGGCCTCCGGACGTCTCGATCCGTTGGCGCTGGTCAGCCATCGCCTGCCCTTCGACGAGATGCCGGGAGCCATCGACATGCTCGATCACCATCCCGAAAGGGCTCGCAAGGTGCTTATCGACATAAGCGTCGATATCGGTACCTGAGCCAGTATGACGCAACAGCCGCATCGCAATGATGCGATGCACATAACAGCAACAACAGCCAGTACAGCAAAGACAGGAGTTACGCCATGATCAAACGACTCGTCACAGGCGCCGTCCTCGGCACGGCGCTGATCGCAAGCCAGGCCACCCTGGCCGCCGACGTTACGCTGAAATTCGGTCACTTGGCCAATGAGCAGAACATCTGGCACCAGGCCGCCGTGAAGTTCAAGGAGGAGGTAGAAGCCAACTCCGATGGCCGCATCGAGGTACAGCTCTACCCCAACGAGCAGCTCGGCGCCGAGATGGATGTAATCAACAGCATTCAGCTCGGCACCGCCGACATGACCATCACCGGCGAGAGCCTGCAGAACTGGGCGCCCAAGGCGGCGATGATGGCGGTGCCCTACGCCTTCCGCGATTCCGAGCATTTGCGTCAGGCAGTCGAGGGCGAGATCGGCGAGCAGATCGAGGCGCAGATCACCGAACGTACCAACCTGGTGCCGCTTGCCTGGTTCGAGCGCGGGCCGCGCCACCTGACCTCCAACCGTCCCATCACTCAGCCGGATGAGCTGGATGGCATGCGTCTGCGGGTACCCAACGTACCGTTGTTCGTCGACACCTGGGAGGCGCTGGGTGCGCGGCCCACGCCGATGGCCTTCAGCGAGGTATTCACCGCTTTGCAGCAGAACGTGATCGATGGGCAGGAGAATCCGTTGAGCCTGATCGAGAGCGCCAGCTTCTATGAGGTGCAGGACTACGTGAACCTGACCGGCCATGTGCGTAGCTGGATCTATGTAGTGATCGGCCGCAACCAGCTCGAGAGCATGCCCGAAGAGCTGCAGCAGGTCGTGCGCGATGCGGCCCAGGAGATGCAGACCTACCAGGCCGAGCTGTTCGAAGAAGATCAGCAGCGCCTGGAGCAGGCTCTTCAGGAGCGCGGCATGGAACTTGTCGAGGTCGACACCGAGGCGTTTGCCGACAAGGCGCGCCCGGCCGTCGAGGAAGCGTTGTCCGAAGAGCAGCGCGTCCTGTTCGACGCAATCCAGGACCTGTAAACCCTAGGGGCGTGGCGGTGAGCCACGCCCGTTTTCCATGCTTGACGGGGGCACGCTCTCCCAGAGGTTGATTATGGATTCCCCTGAAGGACAGTCGCAGGCGGAGGCTCCGGACTCGCGGCAGGTGCCTAGCCTGGATGCAATGAGTGAGGTCCCGAAGCTCGGGGGAGCGATCGGGCGCGTGATAGGGTGGATTGATACGCTGTTCATCGTCCTGGCCAACCTGGCGCTGGTGGCGATTGCTGCCACGGTAATGCTGCAGATATCCGGCCGCCTGTTCCTGCCTTATTCGCCGGCCTGGACCGAGGAGCTCTCGCGCTACCTGTTCATCTACATGGTGGCGCTTTCGTCCGGGGTCGCAATTCGACGCAATCGGCATGTCAACGTCGAGCTCTTCCATCATCGGCTGGGGCTGCAGGCACGTGCGGGTTATCAAGCCTTGATCAACCTGATGATCGGTGCCTTCGCCGGCATTCTGCTGCCCTATGCCTGGCTATATGCCCAGAATGGGGCATGGCAGACATCGCCCACCCTGAAGGTCCCGATGCTTTACATCTTCTTCTCCACCGTCGTGCTCTATGCACTGGTGCTGTTCTATAGCGTTGTCGGCGTCATCGAGGGACTGATGGCCATGCAGCGCAAGCCGGAGACTGGCTCATGGAAGTGATCGTGCTTTTCAGTGTCTTTCTGGTATTGCTGGTCGTGGGCATGCCGATCGCTTTCGCACTGGGTATTTCCTCGCTCGCCTATCTGCTGCTCGAAGGCATTTCGCTCACGATCGTGCCGCAACGGATGTATGCCGGCATCGATACCTTCGTTCTTCTGTGCATCCCGGGGTTCGTGCTGGCGGGCAACCTGATGAACGTGGGTAACATCACCGAACATATCGTACGCTTCTGCAATGCCTTGATGGGCCACATTCGCGGTGGCCTGGGGCTGGCCAATGTCGGCGGCTCGATGATCTTCGGCGGTATCTCGGGCACGGCCGTGGCCGATGCCGCCAGTATCGGCTCGGTGATGATTCCGGGGATGGCCAAGTCGGGTTACGACAAGCCGTTCGCTGCCGCAGTGACGGCGGCATCCTCAACCATTGGCCCGATTATTCCGCCCAGCGTGCCGATGATCATCGTCGGCTCGCTGGCCGGCGTTTCGGTCGGTCGAATGTTCCTGGCAGGTGCCGTTCCCGGGCTGCTGCTGGGGGTGGCAATGATGATCACCGTCTACCTACTGTCGGTGCGGCGGAGGTATCCCAAGGAGCGCCGTGCCAGCCTGCGCGAGCTGCTGCGCGAGGGGCGTACCGCCTTCTGGGCGTTGTTGATGACCGCGATCATCCTCTACGGCATCATCGGCGGCTTCTTCACGCCCACCGAGGCTTCCATCGTCGCCAGCCTCTATGCGCTGGTGGTGGGGATGTATGTCTACAAGGGGCTGACCTGGCGCAAGCTGCCGGCGATTCTCACCGACACGGTGCTGACCTCGTCTGGCCTGTTGCTGTTGGTGGGCCTGGCCAACCTGTTCGGCTGGATCCTGACCAGTCAGCAAATCCCACAAATGGTAGCCGCCGGGATCCTGACGATCAGCGAGAATCCAATCATCGTCATCCTGATTCTCAACCTGATCCTTTTGTTCGTTGGCGCCTTCATGGAGACGATCGCTGCGTTGATCATCCTGTTCCCGGCGCTGCTGGGCGTGGCCACCGGCATCGGTATGGACCCGATTCATTTTGCCGTCATGGCGGTGCTCAACCTGATGATCGGCCTGACGACGCCGCCCGTGGGCGTGTGTCTGTTCGTCGTCTCGGGCATCGGCAATCTTCAGATGCTCAGTGTTGCTCGTGCCATCGTGCCGTTTCTGGCGTGCAATCTGATCGTATTGCTGCTTGTCTCTTACGTCCCGGCTTTCTCGCTCTGGCTGCCCAACCTGCTGATGGGCAAGTAGGCGCCCAGACCTGGCGGACCTGTATTCAGTGACGAAAAGGATGAATCATGTCTACAACTCGCTTCGCGGCTGCCGCTCAAGAAGGACAAGTATCGATCGTGCACCTTGGCCTGGGCGCGTTTCATCGTGCCCACCAGGCGGTCTACCTGGAGCGCTATCGGCAGCGTAGCGGCGACGCCACCTGGGGGGTGAGCAGCGCCAACCTGCGCGGCGGCGTAGCACTGGTCGATGCGCTGCGCAACGCCGGCTATCACTATCATGTCGCCGAATACGCCGACCGCGACCATGTCACCCTGCGCGCGATCGGCGTGATCGAGGAAGCCCTGTTCAGCGGTCGCGATGACGGCGACCAGTGGGGGAGGGACCTCGAGGCGTTGCTGGTGCGGATGGCCTCGCCCGAGACGCGCCTCGTTACCCTCACGGTGACCGAGAAGGGCTATTTTCTCAATCCCAGCGATGGCCGCCTGTTGCGCGACGACCCGCTGATCGCCCATGACATCGACCACCCGCATTCGCCTCGCACGGCACCGGGAATCCTGGTCGAGGCACTGGCCCGGCGGCGCGCAGCGGGAACTCCTGCGTTCACCGTGCTGTGCTGCGACAACATGCCCGACAACGGGCGGCGCACGCGAGCGGCCGTGGTGCAGCTCGCCGCCTGTCGCGACGCCGAGCTGGCCGAGTGGATCGAGCGGGAGGTGGCGTTCCCCTGCAGCATGGTCGACCGCATCGTGCCGGCCATGACCGCGGACGACCATGCGCGGCTGGCCGAGCTGGGCGTCGACGACCCCAACGCGGTGGTGGGCGAGGCCTTCTCGCAATGGGTGGTCGAGGATGACTTCCCCCTCGGCCGGCCGGCCTGGGAAGCCGAGGGCGTAGAGATGGTCGCCGACGTGGCGCCATTCGAAACCATGAAGTTGCGCATGCTCAATGGCAGCCATTCCCTGCTCGCCTACCTGGGTGCGCTGGAGGGGATCGAGACGGTGTTCGACGCCGTGAGCCGCGATGACCTGCGTGATCTGCTGCGCCGCTATATGCTGGAGGAGGCGGCGCCGACACTCAGCATGCCCGCAGGGACTGACCTTGACGCCTATGCTGATTCGCTGCTGGCGCGCTTCGCCAACGACAGCCTGCGTCATCGCCTGCAGCAGATCGCCATGGATGGCTCGCAGAAGCTGACCCAGCGCTGGCTTCACGGCGCCCTGGCACGACTCGAAGCGGGAGGTGAGGTGCCGTGCACCGCACTCGGCGTGGCGGCATGGATCCGCTATACCTTGGGAGTCGATCTGCACGGCAATGTCTACCCCGTCGATGACCCCATGGCGAAAACCTTTAGACTGCTGCACGAGGCCCATGGTGAGGATCCTGAGAATCTGGTGTCCGCCTTCTTCGGACTCGACGCCGTGATTCCCCCGGCGCTTGCCGAACATGCCGGCTTCGTGGCGTCGGTAGTGTCAGCCTACCGCTGCCTGGCTACCCAGGGCTTCGACGCCGCGCTCGCGCAGCTCGATGCTCCCACCTGATACCGCGAGGACCGTCATGGAACACACCTGGCGCTGGTTCGGCCCCAGCGATCCGATCACACTCGACGAGATTCGCCAGACCGGTGCTACCGGCATCGTCACGGCGCTTCACGAAATACCCAACGGCACGGCCTGGCCGGCGGATGATATCGCCGAGCGCAAGGCAATGATCGAGGCCGCGGGGCTCTCCTGGTCGGTGGTCGAGAGCGTGCCGGTACACGAGTCAATCAAGCAGGGCACGCCCGAACGCGAGCGATACATCGCGGCCTACCAAGAGACCCTGCGCCACCTGGGCGACTGCGGCATCGACACCGTCTGCTACAACTTCATGCCGGTGCTCGACTGGACCCGCACCGATCTCGCCTGGCGTCTGCCGGACGGCGGCCTGGCGTTGCGTTTCGACCAGGCCGCGCTGGCTGCCTTCGACCTCTACCTGCTTGGGCGGCGCGGCGTCAAGGCGGAATACAGCGATGCCGAACAAGCCGAGGCCAGGCGTTACATGGAAGGGCTGGATGAGGTGTCGCGCCAGCGACTGGTCAACAACGTCATCGCCGGCCTGCCCGGGGCCGAGGAACACTACACCCTGGCGCGGTTCCGCGAGGTGCTGGCCGCGTACGACGGCATCGACGCCGCGCGCCTGCGCGAGAACCTGGGGTATTTTTTGCGCGCCATCGTGCCGGTGGCCGAGGAGGCCGGGGTGCGACTCGCCATTCATCCGGACGACCCGCCGCGCCCTCTGTTCGGCCTGCCACGGGTGGTCTCCACCCCCGAGGACGCCCAGTGGATTCTCGATGCAGCGCCCAGCGAGGCCAACGGCCTGACCCTGTGCACCGGCTCCTACGGCGTGCGGGCGGATATCGACCTGGCTGAGATGGCGCGGCGCTTCGGCCCGCGTATCTACTTCGCCCACCTGCGCTCGACCCGGCGCGAGGCCGCCGATCCGCGTACCTTCCACGAGGCGCATCACCTCGGCGGCGACGTCGACATGGTGGCGGTGATCCAGGCGCTGGTGGAGGAGGAGCGACGCCGCGAGCGCGAAGGCGGCCCACGCCTGCCGCTGCGGCCCGACCACGGCCACCACATTCTCGACGACCAGCGCCGCGACACCCGCCCCGGCTATCCGCTCTACGGACGCCTGAAAGGGCTGGCTGAGCTACGTGGGGTGGAGCTGGCAGTGCGGCGATTGACGTGATGGTAAATGAACCAGGCAGCCCCATGCGAAAGGCGGCCAGTCCGAGATGAGGCACTGCCTCGAGCAGAAAGCCGAGGTTGTAGGCGATAATGCTCTGGTCCTTGGTGACCCAACTTCCCGTTGAAGTCGATAGGACAAGATATTCATGGCGCAGCAACGCTCACCGTGTGCCGTTCTGCGATGAAGCATCCCGCGCTCGCTCGGAGGGTGTGACCTCGGAGCGCTCCACGAAGCGAACGTTCTTGGTGGGAGCATGCGCGTAGGCGTTGACGTCTTCAGGCTCGGCGGTGTAGCTGTCTTCGTAACCCGGCACCGACTGAGCCATCAGGTCGGGGCGGCTGCCCCAAGGGGCGGTATTCACTTTCTCGTGATGTTCGTCGCGAAGACGATTCAGTTCCTTCTCATCCACCTTGGCGTAGAGGTCACGCCAGTAAGTCGCCGAGCGGCCACGCTTGCCGGCCTCATCAAAGGCCCGGGTGGTCGGGTCGAGATGGCGAAACGGCTCCAGCCGGGGAATATCCGGCAGCGGCTGGCTGACGTCCATGAAGCGGCTCAGCATGTCCCACATGGCATAGCGCTCGGCGATGCTGCCGGTATCGGTGGGAAAGGTAAATTCCAACGGCAGGCCGCTACGCTTGTCCTTGCTGAACTGCGGATAGCGATGGCGCACCTTGAGGGTGTGACGCTGGTTGCCCTTCATGTCCGCGGCCATCTCGATAAAGGCATCGAACTCATAGAAGGGAAAGTTGCCCTGGAAGCTCTTAACCAGCCCGGAGCGGCGGCAGAAAGCGACATCGTCCGACCAATTCTGATTACTCTTGTAAAAATGGATACTATATTTCTCAAACAACCATTTCAATGCCGTAGCCACTCCACAAACTGCAAAAACCGAAAGCGGAACAGCCAAGACTTCATAAAAAGACCCATCTCCAGGATTAAATATTTCGGCAACAACAAACAACAATACAAAAAAGCTATCCCAGAAATAAACCCCCCCCCCCCCCTTTCCCTCCACCAGGGTCTATATAGCTTAAGCCATGCGTCCAGAACACGAACCAGAAACGAAAGAAGCGATAGAGCAAACCAATATCTTCATCGACGAACTGCGACCAACGTATCTCATTGATCATTGTATAGTCGTGAAAATCCGTCTCCCCCATATACTCGTAGTTACGATACCAGGCTTCCGCATACTCATATTCGAACTGAGAAGGATTGACGCCGATATAATGCCCCCAAGGCAGGCGCGCCATATCGAAGGCGTCACCCAGCTTGCCGAGCTTGCCCTTGGGCGGCGGCGGCGCTTGTCGGGGGATGCGATCCGCCGTGAAGGCCGTCTTCTCGTACCCTTGCTGCTGCGTAGACTCGGTCATCGCCTGCCTCCTTGCTTGTTCCAGCGCCAGGTCAGGGTCGCTGGTTGCGCCAGCAAACTGACTTGGTCTTCCAATTGGTGGTGCTTCCGCTCAGCGGGGTTCCAGTATTCGATGGTTCCCTTGCCCTCGACGTCTTCCAGGCTGAGGCGTACCAGATGCTCCCCCCGATGGTAAGCACGCTGAAAGTCGGGCTCGTGGCGGAAACTCGTCTGATTGGCCGCGAGCCAGTCGGCGGCACGGCGCGGCTGATCGAACATGCGATAGATATCGAACATCAGCAGCATGGCATCAGGATCGCCGGCCTCGGCCTGGGGCTGAGCCACGGCCAAGGCGGCGTGATGCCAATCTTCATATCCCTCGGGGCAATGGTCCCCTGCAGTGCAGGCGCCACCTCGAAACAGTTGCAGCATGGAGTAAACGTCGTCTTTTGCTGCGGCCTTCAAATACCAAGCCATGGCTGCTCGGGTCAGGCCCATATGGCGTAGGCGATGGATTTCGCCCAGGTAATACATGGCATCGACATCGCCGGCTTCAGCGGCTGGTTCCAGAAGGGGAATGCTTTCAGCCGCAATGCCCAGGCCGTATACCCGCATCCCCTCATCCTTGGCGGCCTGCACCTCGGGCTCCAGGGCCCAGGCGCTTATCGGAAGCACCAGCAGGACAATAATCAACATGCGTGGCATAGGCGCTAACATGATGGATCAGTAGCCAAAGCGCGAGGGAAATCTCGAAAGCGGCGGTTCGCGGCCGATCCATTCAGCCCCGGCTAACTCCTCAGCCTCTCGCCTTTCCTCAGCGGGCAACTGCTCTTCATTCCACTCCATGACACTTCGAGCGGAGGTGTCATCCATTTCAATGCTAAGCGCATGAAGAATAGCCCAGCCTTGAATTTTCTCCTGCTCATTTTGGCATCTATCATCTCTTTGCGGATCTAAATAACACCACCCAACGCCAAGGCGACTGTCATAGTTTCCACTTAGGGAGGCTTTTTTCATCCATTCCCAGCTTAGTTGATAGTCCCCTTGTCGCCTTAGCACATCAGCCATTCTGCTAATTGCGGGAACATATCCCTGCTCAGCCGCTTTGTGGAACCATTCCTCAGCGGCGCTAAGTCGGCGGCCATTGGTCAGGTACCAGCCGCGCCCATCAAGGATTTGATTGCCCAGAATGGTCTGGGCTTCGGGCTGGCCTGCCTCGGCGGCCCGCTCCAGCCAGTCGCCGGCCCGGCGCGGCTGATCGAACATGCGATAGATATCGAACATGGCCAGCATGGAATCGGGATCGCCGGCTTCGGCCTGGGGCTGAGCCACGGCCAAGGCGGCATGATGCCAATCTTCATATCCCTCGGGGCAACGGTCACCGGCGGTGCAAGCGCCACCTTGGAACAGGCGCAGCATGGCGTGCACATCCCCCTGTTCCGCAGCCTGCAAGTACCACGCCATGGCTCTTTGGGACAGGCCGCGATCCAGCAGGCGGGTGGCTTCCCCAAGGTAGTACAGCGCCTCCACATCACCAGCTTCAGCGGCTTGTTCCAAGTAGGGCTGCATCTTGATCCACTCGGAAATACCCCAAAGCCGCATCCCTTCGTCCTTGGCGGCTTGCGCTTCCTCATTCAAAGCCCAAGCTGCTGACGTTGCGATAGGCGAAATCGCCAAGGCTACCAACGCCGCCGCGGCTTTGCGTCTGCTTATCGACATCAGTAGCCAAATTTGTCCGGAAAATAGGAGAGTGGCGGCTCACGATTGAGCCATTCTTCCATCATTCGCTCGCCTTCTTCACGTTGCTCAGGAGTGACCTTGTCTCCGTAAATCCGAAGGGCTCGTTCAGAAGTAGTGCCGGATACCTCTTCACTGATAGCGAGAAGAATAGCCCAGCCTTTAGCGGGATCCTTCTCTGTTTGACAAATTTCACGCTCTTCAGCATCAGGGACGATATAACAAGCTGCTTGCCAGCGTCTGCCGTTAATATGACCGGCCTCAGAGGCTTGCACCATCCATTCCCAGGCTTCTTCACGACGCCCAAGATTGTTCAATACAGATGAAAGATCATTCATGGCCGGGGCATAACCGGCTTCGGCGGCCCTGCGATGCCATTCCGCTGCAGCTTCCAGGCGTTCGGTCTCCGTGGCGTACTTATCCTCATCGTCTCGCGCTAAATGACCTAGCCAGTTAATGGAATCCAGATTGCCGGCTTCGGCCGAGCGCAGAAGCCACTCCATGGCCTCATCGTGCCGGTCGAGGTAGGTATAGATATCGTAGAGCGCGCCCATGGCCTCGGCGTCGCCCGCCTCGGCCTTGGGCAGGGTGGCGACGAGAGCCGCTTCACGCCAATCGTTGCCCTCTTCGGGGCAAACGTCACCCAGCTCACAGGCACTGCCATCATAGAGGCGCAGCATGGCATGGGGCTCGCCCTGTTGTGCGGCCCGGTGATACCAATCCAGGGCGGCTTGACTCATTCCCCCCATAACCAACCGGCGGTTGGCCTCACCTAGATAGTACATCGCCTCCACATCACCAGCTGCTGCGGCTATTTCTAAATAGGGTATGGCAGTTTGTGTCCTGCTAATACCATAGAGTCGCATCCCTTCTTCTTTGGTGGCTTGCACCTCGGGCTCTAGTGTCCAGGCGCTTATTGGCCGTACCAACAAAGCAACGACCAGAAGGCGTGGCACGGGGCACATCATGACCGACTAGTAGCCAAATCGCGGTGGATATTTCGAAAATGGCAATTCCTTCTCACGCCAAACTTCTACCAAAACCTGCGCTTCATGATGCTGCTCTAAAGTTAAGGAGTTTTCATTCTCTTTCATAAATGAATCAAGAAGAGAATTGTCTATTTTTTCCGCCAAGATGCTCAGCATTGCCCAACCTTTAACGGGATTCTCTTCTGGTGGACATCTCTCTTCTATTTCTGCATCAAAGTAACACCACCCTACACTTAAGAATCGATCCGCATGGCCAGCCTCTGCCGCTTTTACCAACCAATCCCAAGAAGACGAGTAATCTTTCTTTTCATTTAGCACCCTGGCGAGCCCACTCATCGCAGGTACATGCCCTTGCTCCGCTCCTTTGCGGAACCATGACTCGGCAGCACTGAGCCGGCGGCCGTTGGTCAGGTACCATCCACGACCATCGAGGATCTGGTTGCCCAGAATGGTCTGGGCCTCGGGCTGGCCCGCCTCGGCGGCGCGTTCCAGCCAGTCGCTAGCCCGGCGCGATTCCTCGAACATGCGGTATATATGAAACATCGCTAGCATGGCATCGGGGTCGCCGGCCTCGGCCAGGGGCTGTGTAATATTCAGCGCCGCATGGTGCCAGTCCTCGAAGCCGTCGGGGCAGCGATTGCCAGCGGTACAAGCCCCACCCTGGAACAGCCGCAGCATGGCATAAGGGTCGCCCTGTTCCGCAGCCTGTAGGTACCACGCCATGGCTCTTTGGGACAGGCCACGATCCAGCAGGCGAGTGGCTTCGCCAAGGTAGTACATCGCTTCTACGTCGCCAGCGTCAGCAGCTTGTTCCAAATAGGGCTGCATCTCGATCCATTCGGAAATGCCCCATAGTCGCAAGCCTTCTTCCTTGGCGGCTTGCACCTCGGGCTCCAGGGCCCAGGTGCTTATCGGCAGCAACATCAGGGCGATGCTCAGCAAGCGTTGCATAGGCGCTAACATGTGGATCAGTAGCCAAAGCGCGGCGGGAAGTTTGAGAGCGGCGGCTCGCGGCCGATCCATTCTTCGGCGACTTGCTCCGCGCCTCGACGACGCCTATCTACTAATAAGTCATTATTTTCCTCAAGCACCCACCTTGCAGTGTCATTGCTGGTTTCTTCTATCACTGAAAGTGCAAGTCCCCAGCCTTTCTCTATATCCTGATCGACCAAGCATATTGGGTCGTATTCCGGGTCCAGGCTGCAAAAGGCTTCCCATAAACGAGAATCCAGATGACCAGCTCGGGAGGCATGTCTTGTCCAGGGCCAAGCTTCCTCATAACGCTCCTGATTACTCAAAACCTCTGAGAGCTTAACCATCCCAGGCACATATTCCTGTTCTGCCGCTTTGCGGAACCATTCCTCGGCGGCGCTGAGCCGGCGGCCGTTGGTCAGGTACCAGCCGCGTCCGTCGAGGATCTGATTTCCCAGAAGGGTCTGGGCCTCGGGCTGGCCCGCTTCGGCAGCGCGCTCCAGCCAATTGCCGGCCTGGCGCGATGCCTCGAACATGCGCTGGATATGGTACATCGCCAGCATGGCATCGGGATCGCCGGCCTCGGCCTGGGGCTGGGTGATGGCCAGGGCGGCATGGTGCCAGTCCTCGAAGCCCTCGGGGCAACGGTCGCCGGCGGTGCAGGCGCCGCCCTGGAAGAGCCGCAGCATGGCATAAGGGTCGCCCTGTTCGGCGGCTTGCAGATACCACGCCATGGCCCTTAGAGACAGACCGCGATCCAACAGGCGTGTCGCCTCCCCCAGGTAGTACATGGCCTCCACATCGCCCGCTTCGGCGGCGGGTTCCAGATAGGGCTGCATTTCGATCCACTCGGAAATGCCCCATAGCCGCATCCCCTCGTCCTTGGCGGCCTGAGCCTCGGGCTCCAGGGCCCAGGCAGCTATGGGTAAACTCAACACCGCTACTAGCAGGCTGGCTTTCATCGTTTTGCGCATAAGATCAATGGTCCCTATCGGTATAGACGGCAAAGGTCCCTCTGGGTGAGGTGCGTAGCTGACAGTAATCATCGACCTCTAGACCCAATCGATAAGAGATATGGCCATATCTCTCTTTGGCGTTACGAATTTGAAGGGTCCTATTTCCGGTATCGCGTTTCATAAACTGATCCAGCCGATACCGGTTCTGACAGTAGGCCACACCCCAACCGCGCGCCTCGTCATAGGTGCCGTCCAGCGACATTCGCGCCACTGCGCGCTCAAACAGGTGCCGGGCCTGGGCGAGGTCGTAGTGGCCGCTGGTTGTGTAGCCCTCCTCCAACCAACTCAGGCATTTTGCGATGGCGATCTGCTGCAGGTCGGTGGCCCGGTTGCGATCGAAGGGCTCGCCGTCGATGGTGTAGCCGCTCCGGCTAGGCGGGAACGTCAGGGTATTGAGTAGCGGCCCCAAGGCTTCCGGAGACAAATGCTGTATCCAGGCGCGCATTTTATCCTCCCGGGGGTCATTGACGATGGCATGAGCAATCATCCCCGCCCGCTCGCTCTGGGTCATCAGGTCGTAGAGGCGTTGGATGCCGTCCAGACCCCGGGCGGCGAGCAGGCTGATATCGAGCAAGGTGGTGGCGGCCAGGTAGCCAAGCCGGCTCATGAACTGGAAGGCGTCGCGGTCGACCCAGTCGACGAAGGCGTAGTCGTTGTCGCGCAGTGCCTGGCTGAGCATCATGAACCAAAGGTTCAGTTGCTTGAGGTCCAGCTCCATGGCGATCTGTCCGCCCGCGCCTTTGCCAGCTACGACCTTGGCTCTGAAGTAGGCGACGAACTTGCCCTGATGGATACCCAAGCGCAGACCGAGCTCGCCGCCGATCCCGCCGGCCGCCTCCAGACCCAGCACGGCATGACCTAGTGTGCGCCAGGCATTGAGCTCGGTTTGTTGATTGCTCATGGTCAGCCAGTCGCGGTCGGCCAGCTGAGGCAACTGCCGGGTGATATCGGCCGGTGGTTCCCAGCGCATGCTGCAGCGCGTATTGACACCCACTGTGGCGCCGGCAAAGGCCTTGAGGGCAGCGCCCTCTGCTTCGCGCTGTGCCCACTCGAGCCCGGTGAGCTTGAGGCCATTATGATCGAAGCCCAACCCGGCCTCGGCAGTCAGTGCCAAGGAGGCGCCGGCAAATCCCTTGGCCACAGCCGCCACTTGCAGTGAGTAGCGGCCAAGATTGCGTATCTCATTCTGGCGCTGCGTCAGCACGGCTTCGAACGGCAGAGCTTCTCTTTCGCTGGGCAACTGCAGCGTACCCAAGCTGATCTCACCGCGAGCCAGGCTGTACGTGCCTTTAAGTTCCAACTGGTACTTGGCGCCAGCTTCAAAGCTCGTGCCGTTATCTCCCTCCGTAGCCTGCCAGGGGCCGCGTCGAGGGCCGCCAAGGTTGCGCTCACCCGTCGCTTCTCGACGGTGCTTCACTTCCTGTGTTACCGATCCGCCTGCTTCGGTCTCTTGCTCCCATTCGAAGAATGCCAGAGAGGCTTCGCGTTCGACGAGGGTGACCGGCTCGTCGAGGTGAGTACCCAGCGCCTCGTTCAAGGCGGCGTGGGGCATGCCCACCAAGCGTAGCATTTGGGCCTGAGCGCTGGCATCGAACAGGCGCAGGCGCTCCCGGCTGTGGCCGGTGAATAGGATGCGCTGTAGTGTTTCTGCCCAGGCACTCCTGGCACCATCTTGCTGAAGGGACAGCACCTCATGTCCTTGAACATCGAGATAATCGAAGAAAGCCTCGGGGATGAAGAAGCCCAGGCGCTCCTCGAACCAATCGGCACGTCGCTCGATACGCTCGCAGCCACGCCGGGCCAGCCAGTTGGAGAGTGCGGTTTCGTTGGCCTCCCACATTGTGGCGGGCAGCACGCCATCCTGTTCGAGGTCGCGCAGCAGCGCTCGGCGGTCCGCTTCACGCACGTCGCGCAGCAGGTGGCGAAGACTGACATGGCTCAACGCCTGCTCGGCACGGGGCGAGCTAAACTCACGTAACGGAAAGTCCTTGCGGACCAATACGTCGATTGTCTGTCGGCGATAACCCAGGGCGTGGCGCTGATCGGTGATATCTGCCTGCCAGAACAGCACCCGCTGCGGGCGCATGTTCGCTACCTGGGCTTCGGCCAGTTGATAGAGCACATCCAACTGCGCCACCAGCTTCTGGAAAGCTTCGCGCTCCTCCTCGAAGAGGTGAACGGGCAGCGCTGAGCGGCGCGCAGTGGCGGTAGCCCACTGGTTGAGCTTGTCCTCCACCGCATCGAATATCGTGACGGCCTCCTTGAGCCGTTGGTTGTAATGGTCGTAGGCTTCGATGCCACGTTCCAACCCGTCGGGAGCCGCACTCATCGGCACTGCAGCCAAAGCCCACTCCGGGGTGGCCACACCGAGGGTGGCAAGGGCAAGTATGCTGTCGCAGTAGGCTTGCAACTCAGCGTCAAGCCGTTCAGCTTCGCCATGAATAAAGTCGCCAATGACGCCACAGCGCGAAGAGTCCTTGGGCGACATCGACTCACAGTCGGCAAGGAAGGCTTGATATTCCACCAGGGCCTGTCGTACCGGTAGCAGGGTACCCGGTTGGTCGACGGAGGCATTGTTCTGGAGAACGGCGGCCCGGCATTGGCGATAGGTTTCCAGTGCCCGCTCGATCTCCGCTTCCCAGGGGCCATAGTAGCTGCTGCCTTCGATCACGTACTTTTCCGCCTTGGCACGCTCCATGCCTTGGCGGTATAACCCGTGAAGCTCTTCCAGTAGGCGAGCCTCTTCAGCGTTCCAGATACGATTCCAGAGGCGAGGAGCACCGACAATCAGAGGAGAAACCCAGAACCATGAGTCCTCAGTGAGCGGGCTGTGCTCGCTTACGCGTTGAGCTGGGTCAGTTTCTTCATCGCCGCGCTCCTGCATCAGCTCAGCTAACCGTTTCAGTTTGTCTCGGGCTTGATTGCGCTCGGCTTCATTCAAAAAATTTTCCGGCCGCGCCGGCAGAAAGCATTCCAACAGGCCGGCGTCGTTATTGAGATATTCCAAGCGCTGATGGGGGTCCTCCACTTTTACCCATTCGGCAAGCTCGTCGGCGGCTTCGTGCAGGGCCTTGGCCACCTCCTCGGTGAGTAGCCAGAACGTTCCAGTGCCGGTGAGATAGATAATGTCGGCCCAGGGAGCTGTCTCGCAGACCATCGGCACAGGGCATTCCTGACCGCCTTCAAAGGCGGGTGGCTGGAACTCGGGCAGCAACAGCGGGACGTATAGGCTGCCGGGGCGTGTATCGGTGGTCATGAGAGGCGCTCCAGTTCGCCGATTTTCTGCGCTTCGGTGAGGCTCATGTCGGACAGAATGTGTCGTGCGTTATACCAAGTGTCATCGCCAGCCTGACGAATCAGCGGCAACAGGCGCTTCCTGTCCCGTCCGTGGGTGATACCCACCTCGGCGAGCTGCCCCAGCCTTTCCAACCACTCCGGCGGCAGTGCCTGCAGCGGCGTATCGGTTGCCCGGCTCAGCCACCAGGCGCGTGGACTCTCCTTGAGGGCCTGTTCCAGCGCTTGGGTCAGCGGCGGTGCCTTGGACTCGTTAACGGTGTCGCCCGTGGTCTCGCTAGCAACATCGACGAGCTGCCACGCCTGCCAGTGCGGCAGCGGCGTGGGCGTGACGACCTGCCCCAACGGCCCGATGAGTTGGGCGTAGGCGGTGTCGCTGACGGCGGCGAGCAGTGCCGTCCAGGCCGCGCCATCCTGAAGGTTCACCAGCGACTGGCCGCCGTGGGGGTCGTCGAGCACGAACAGGCGGCGCAGGTGATCGGCCAGATCATCGGGAGAGGTCGCTTGTGTTGGCTGAAAGGCCCAGCCGAAGCGCTGCCCCGTGCATAGCGAACGGATGGCCTGCCAGGCCTCGCTGCCTGGCGTGAGTTCGACCAGCCAGGGGCTGGCGTCCAGCAGCGGCGCCAGAGGCGTGCCGGCGAACAGGGTCAGGAAGTCGTTCCAGCCGGGCTGGCCCACGAGGGCGGCGCAGCGTTCCGGGGCACGGCGCTGGTCGAGCACCGCATAAAGGGGGCGGCGGCCATCGAAACCGGCCGCCGGGCTCTCGACCGGGTGGCTGCGCTCGCCGATTCGGTTCAACCAGCCAGGCATGGGCAATCCCCCCGGCTGCAGGTGGTCTCGCTCAGCTTGCCGCACAGCGGCAGCAGCGTCGCCTCGGAGAGCTGATAGTCCTTGAGCTTGGGCAGCGAGGTAGGCGGTATTGCCTCATGAATTTCCGCCACCGCCCGGCCCGGCAGCAGCGGCATCTCCACCGCCTGGCCGGAGCCGGAGCCGGGGCTGCCGCCGGCATTGACCTTCACCGTGGGTCCGACCAGGGTCACGCCACCGCCGTCGAGCTTGAGGAAGCTGCCGCCGGCGTTGAGGGTCATTTCGCTGCCGGCTTCGAGCACCACCTTGTGGCCGGCCTTGATGTGCAGCTCGCGGCCACATTCACTGAGCCAGGCCTGGCCGGCCTTGACGTGCAGCGTGCCCTGTACCGTGAGGTGCTGGTTGGCGTCGGTCTGCTCGTGCCGGTTGCCGCGCACGGTGTGGTGCTCGTCGGCGTCGACTTCGCCGATGCGGTCGTGATGCACGGTGAGGAAGCTGTCGTGGCCGATCTCCTCGGTGCGGTCGTTATTGGTGAGCAGTTCCAGGTCCTTCTGGGCGTGCAGCCAGATCTGCTCCTCGCCGGCCTCGTCCTCGAAGCGAAGTTCGTTGAACCCTTCGCCCTTGTGGCTCTGGGTGCGGAGGACGGTACGGGTCTTGTGTTCCGGCAGTTCGTAGGGCGGGGTATTCACCGCGTGGTAGGTGCGCCCGGTGATCAGCGGCTGGTCGGGATCGCCCTCGAGGAAGCTGACCACCACTTCATGGCCGATCCGCGGGATGGCGATGCTGCCGTAGCCGCCGCCGGCCCAGCCCTGGGAGACGCGCACCCAGGCGCTGGCCGTTTCATTGGGTTCGGCGTAGCGATCCCAGGGGAACTGGACCTTGACCCGGCCGTGCTCGTCGCAATAAATCTCCTCGCCCTCGGGGCCGACGACGAAGGCGACCTGCGGGCCGTCGACTCTTGGCTTGGCGTTGGGTTTGGGACGCCAGGCCTGGTCGGCGGGTATCAGCACCAGTTCGTTGTCGAACTTGGTCATGCCCATTCCTTCCCCGTCACGCTGAGTGACACCATCCTCTTCCAGCGCCTGGGGCTGGCTGCCGGTGTGCGTGACCGACACTACCTGCCAGTCGCGGTTGAGCTCGTCGAGATCGTGGTCGGTGAGGGTGAAGCGCGTCCCCGGAGCGAGTTCGGGCAGGTCGCTCTCGGCGCTACAGGTCAGGGCGTCGCTTCTCAGGTGCTCCAGGCGAATGCGGGTGAAGGCCTCGCCGGAGGCGTCGGCCTTGTAGCGGCCGGGGTAGTCGTAGTGTTCGTAGTCGTCTCTTTGGGCGTGTTCTTCCAGGCCGTCCGCGGCGTGTTCATGGAGTTGGGCGTAGGCGGGGTTCTTGAACGAGGTGTCCTTGAGTGTGACCGAAGCCGGGGCGACCCGGGCGAGTTGTTCGAGCTTGCGCACGTGGCGGCTCGGCGGGGTGCCGCCGGCGCGGCCGTGGTAGGTGCGGCTGCCCAGGTGGTCCAGCACCTGGGGCGCGTCGGCGAACACCAGGCGGTGAGTGCCACCGGGAGCATCTTCAAACTCATGAAAGTAGAACAGCCCCTCCTCGGCGGCCAGGCGCTGGATGAAGGCGAGGTCGCTCTCGCGGTACTGGGTCAGGTACTCGCGTTCGACCGGTTCGCGGGTGGCGGCGAAGGCCACGTCGGTGAGGCCGCGCTCGTCGCACAGGGTGTTGATGACCGTGAGCGGCGAGACCTGCTGGAAGATGCGCGAGTTGTGGCGCAGGCCCAGGCGCCAGATGGCCGGGCGCGCGACCAGCGAGTAGATCGTGCGCCGGTGGCCGCGGTCGCCGCGACCGAACTCACTGACGATGGCATGCACCCGGCGCAGCACCTCGCCGTCCTGCCAGATCGTCAGGCTCACCGGGCGGTCGAGGATGTCACTCGCGGCGAGGCTGCCGTCACGGCTGGCGAAGCGTAGCGTGAGGGTGAAGGGCGCGGAGAGCGCCTCCTCCAGGGTGAAGTCGACCACCGCCAGGTCGGCCGAGTCAGCCCCGGCGAGCGCGAGGGTGAATTGGAGTCCGGTTTCAGCGGCCATGCTTCCCTCCTGGAAGACGAATATGCGGTGAGCCACCGCCACGGCGAAAGATGCCGCGACGGTAGGTTACGTGCCGTATCCGACAAGACAAGAGCGAAACGGCACGAAGGGACGAACGCTGACAACCCGTGTCGGCGATCTCTTACACGCCGCGACGCCAGCGCTCGATGAAGAACGCTGGCGTCGCGAGGCGAATCGCCCCCGCCCGGCGAGCGGTCGGGCAGGGGCGAGGGCGAGCCGATCAGGACTCGATCGGGGCGCGCCAGTCGTCGGAACCGGAGGTGCCGGCGACGGTGTGTTCCCAGTCGATCTTGCGGTAGGCCAGGGAGACGTCCATAAGTTGAGTGAACTCGGCCTTGGTCACGTCCTGGGCGTGGGGCATGCGCAGGTTGATGTCGACGATGGTGGCGTCGGTCAGGGTGGTGGTGAAGAAGTGCTCCTGCTTGCCCTCCACGGAAGTGCGGTACCACTTCAGCTCGACGTTGGGCAGCATCTCGCCGGAAGCCAGGGCGTTGTACATCAGCGGCACGGCCTTGTTCAGGGCCACGGTAAAGACGAACGGCTTGTGGGCGCGCTGGCCGGAAGGCTGGCCGGACTGCGGGTCGGTGGGCACGGTAACGACGTGCTTGAACTCCTGGACCAGCATCTCGTCTTCGTGGCCTTCCACGTAGATGTTGCCCACGGAGTCCGGGGTGAAGGCGCCGGCGGTGATGTTGCCCTGGGTCTGGCCTTCGATGCTGATATAGCAGGGAGTCGGCATGGTCTGCTCCTTGACGATGTGAATGAAATGTCCCGATGGACGGTTCATAAGGAGCAGGAGGTGTGCCGCTTTTTGCTAACTCATTTTGAATCAATCAATTAGACATTTCTCAAGGCGTAATGCTAATTAACATTAGGCAAGAAGTTGCCCAGGGCGGGCAAGATCTTGCCCGGCGGGCAATAAATTGCCTAATTCGAATTGGGTTCTTGGGAAGGAAAAGGCGGCCGTAGGCCGCCATAGGTTTTAGAAAGACGCTGCGGCAGAGCGCTACACCTCGCGCTCGCCATCCACCAGCCGCGACACACCCCAGGGGTTGCCGTCACGCAGCACCTCGGGCAGCAAGTCTTCAGGCAGCGCCTGGTAGCACACCGGGCGCAGGAAGCGGAAGATCGCCGCGCTGCCCACCGAGGTGGTGCGGCTGTCGGAGGTGGCCGGGTAGGGCCCGCCGTGGACCATGGCGTGGCATACCTCGACGCCCGTCGGCCAGCCGTTGGCGAGAATGCGCCCCGCCTTGCGCTCGAGGATCGGCAGCAGCGCCTTGGCCGCGTCGAGGTCGCCGTCGTCCATCTGCAGCGTGGCGGTAAGCTGGCCTTCGAGCTCGGCAGCAACGCGGCGCACCTCGGCCTGGTCGGTGCACTCGATCACCAGCGAGGTAGCACCGAACACCTCCTCCTGCAGCTCGGTGTCAGCCAGGAAGTCCGCGGCCGCGGTGACGTAGAGCCCCGCCTGGCACGGGTGGGCGGATTCACCGGCCTGGCCGCGGGCGATTTCGCGTACCTTGCCGTTGCTCGAAAGCCGACCCACGCCCTGCTGGTAGGCGTCGTGGATGCCCGGGGTGAGCATGGTCTGGGCGGCGCTGCCCTTCACGGCCTCGCCCGCCGCCTCGACGAAGGCATCGAGCTCGGGGCCCTTCACCGCGATGACCAGGCCCGGGTTGGTGCAGAACTGCCCGGCGCCCATGTTGAGCGAGGCGACGAAGCCCTCGGCGATCTGCGCCCCACGGGCACGTAACGCCTCCGGCAGCAGGAACACCGGGTTGATCGAACTCATCTCGGCGTAGACCGGGATCGGCTGCGGGCGCGATTGTGCCGTCTTCATCAGCGCGGTGCCGCCGCCGCGGGAGCCGGTGAAGCCGACGGCTTGAATGCGCGGGTCGGCCACCAGCGCCTGGCCGATCTCGCGGCCCGAACCGAACAGCAGCGAGAACACGCCCTCCGGCAGGCCGCTCTTCTCGACGGCACGCTGCATGGCACGACCCACCAGCTCCGAGGTGCCGGGATGGGCGGAGTGGCCCTTGACCACCACCGGGCAGCCGGCGGCCAGCGCCGAGGCGGTGTCGCCGCCGGCCACGGAGAAGGCCAGCGGGAAGTTCGAGGCGCCGAACACGGCGACGGGGCCGAGCGGAATGTGACGCTGGCGCAGGTCGGCGCGGGGCATCGGCTCACGCTCCGGCAGGGCCGGGTCGAGGCGCAGGTCGAGCCACTCGCCGGCGCGCACCACCGAGGCGAACAGGCGCAGCTGGCCGCAGGTACGGCCACGCTCGCCCTCGAGGCGCGCCCGGGGCAGGCCGGTCTCGGCCATGGCGCGCTCGATCAGTTCGTCGCCGATGGCCTCGATCTCGGAGGCCGCAGTCTCGAGAAAGGCGGCGCGCGCTTCGAGGGTGGTCTCGCGGTAGCTGGCAAAGGCCTTCTCGGCGAGTTCGCAGGCGCGCTCGACCTCGGCGGTCGTGCCGCCGCCATAGGTGGGCGCGAGGGTCTCGCCGGTGGCGGGATTGACGGCGTTGATGGGCTGGGAACTGCCGCTGACGGCTTCGCGGCCGATCAGCATCTTGCCTTCCAGGGACATGTCGAACTCCTTGCTGCTCTCAGAGCGATTTCACTTCGATGGCTGGCTGGTCTGCCTCGAAGCGTAGTGGATTGCGCAGGGGGCGACCGAATTCGCTCAGCGCGATCTCGAAGCGGTCGCCGTCGCGGGTCTGGACGCCGTCGGCAAAGCTCAGGGTGGCGGTGCCGAAGAAGTGCACGTGCACGTCACCGGCACGGCGAAAGCCCGCATACTTGAAGTGGTGATGCTCCAGGTTGGCCAGGCTGTGGGCCATGTTGGCCTCGCCGGTGAGGAAGGGCTTCTCCCAGACCGTCTCGTTGCCGCGCACGATGCGGCTGGTGCCTTCCAGATGTTTGGGCAACTCACCGATCAGAAGCTCCGGACCGAAACTACAGGCGCGCAGCTTGGAGTGGGCCAGCCACAGGTAGTTGAAACGCTCGGTCACATGATCGGAGAACTCGTTGCCGATGGCGTAGCCGACCCGCCAGGGCTGGCCGTCGTCGCCGATCACGTAGAGCCCGGCCAGCTCCGGCTCCTCGCCGGCATCCTCGGCAAAGGGCGGCACGGGAATCTCCGTCTCGGGCGCGACGACACAGCTGCCATCGCCCTTGTAGAACCATTCCGGCTGGGCGCCAACGCTGCCTGCCGCGGGCTTGCCGCCGTCCACACCGAGCTTGAACATGCGCATGGAGTCGGTGAGCTCCGCTTCACTCACCTGTGTTTTCGCATGCATCGCCGAGCGCGTATCGGCGCTGCCCAGATGAGTGAGGCCGGTGCCGGTCACCAGGCAGTGGGCCGGGTCGGGGTGGGTCAGCGGCGGCAGCAGGCGTTTCTCGTCGACCAGTCGCTGGTAGTCGAGGCGGGTCTCGGTGAGTGCCGACTCGACGGTGGCGGCCAACGATTGCCCCGCGCTGATGGCGCGGCGGGACAGTGTGTAGGTGTCGCTGTCGAGCAGGCGCACTTCACGGTCGCTTTCGACCCGGGCCGCGTGGATACGGCCATGGTGCTCGCATTGAATCAGGCGCATGGCGCGATTCCTCGTATTGGAAATTGGTTAGAGTGGCCAGATCGCCAGTTGCGGCCACAACAGCAGGGCGGCCAGCACGCAGAGCTGGATGAGCATGAACGGCAGCACCGAGACATAGATATCCTTGAGGCTGATCTCCGGCGGCGCCACGCTCTTGAGATAGAACGCCGCCGGGCCGAAGGGCGGCGACAGGAACGAGACCTGCATGTTCACGGCGAACAGGATGCCGAACCAGATCGGGTCGAAGCCCAGCTCGGTGACGATGGGCAGGAAGATCGGCAGGGCGAGCATGGCGATGCCGATCCAGTCGAGGAACAGGCCGAGCACCAGCATGATGCCCATCATCACCAGGATGATGACGATCGGTGCCACCTCGAGGCCCAGGATCAGGCCCGAGACGAAACGGTTGCCGCCCATCAGGTTGTAGACGCCGACCAGGGCGGCGGCGCCGATACCGATCCAGATGATCATGCCGCAGGTGTTGAGCGTCTGGCCCAGGCTGTGATGCAGCATGGAGAGCGAGAATTCGCGGCGCACTATGATCGCCAGGATGACACCGAACACGCCCATGGCCGCCGCTTCGGTGACCGAGGCGATACCGCCGTAGATGGTACCGAGCACCAGGAAGGCGATCAGCCCGGGGAGCAATATTGCCTTGGCGGCGTCGAGCCTGCCGGTGAAGGGGTTGTCCTGGCTCTCCTCGGTCAACGGCGGTCCCATGTCGGGATTCTTGAGGCAGCGCACCAGTACGTAGGCGATGTAGGAGCCCATCAGAATGACGGCAGGCGTGATCGCCGCGGTGAATAGCTCGGCGATCGAGACGCTGGCGATCAGGCCGTAGATGATCAGCACGATCGACGGCGGCATCATGGTGCCCAGCGCGCCGCCGGCACATACCACGCCGATCGACAGGCGCTTGTCGTAGCCCAGGCGCAGCATTTGCGGCAGCGCCAGGATGCCCAGCAGCACGATCTCGCCGCCGATGATTCCGGACAGCGCGGCGAGGAAGAACGCCACCACGATGGTCTGCACCGCCACGCCACCGGGCAGGCGGCCGGCGAACACGCGCATGGCGTTGAACAGATCCTTGGCGATGCCGGAGCGGTCGAGCAGCGAGGCCATAAGCACGAACATCGGCACCGCAACCAGCGAGTACTCGGTGATGAAGCCGTAGACGCGGCTGGTGATCAGCGGCAGCGCGGTTTCGCCGAACCAGCCGAAGGTGAAGGCCATCGCCACCAGGCCGGTGATGAAGGCCAGCGGCAGGCCTGTCACCAGCAGCGCGAAGATGGCCCCGACCATCAGCAGGGTAGCGGTCGAGATATCCATCAGCGCACCTCCCGGCGGGGGCGAGCCCGCAACGACTGGATCAAGTGCAACAATGCCTGCAGTGTCATCAGCGCCAGGGCGAACAGGATCATGCCCTTGACCAGGGCCGGAAATGGGGGGTTCCAGGAGGTGCCGGAGCGCTCCAGGCGCCATTCGCCGAGCGGACTGTGAGACGCTGTCCAGAACATGGTGAAGGCGGCGTAGCTCATGGCCAGGCAGAAACCCAGCGTCACCAGGTCGTTGAAGCGATCCATCCAGCCCCTGAGGCGCGGGCCGACGTTGTCGTAGAGCACCTTGACCCGGATGTGGCTATTGCGTGCCATGGCGGCAGGGCCGCCCAGGGCGAAGCTGATCGCGATGAGGAATACCACGCTCTCATGGACCCAGGAGGTGGGGGAATTGAACCCATAGCGCAGGAAGACCTCGACTACGCTGATGGCCATGGCCAGCAGGATCATCCAGGCGGCGCCCCGGGCGCCTCTCGACACCAGCCGATCAAGACCGTTGCGCTCGGGCGAGACATCCTCGACATGCTCTACGATGTCGGCGAGTTCCTGTTCGGGCAGGGGCTTGGGGTCATGCTGTTGCTGCGACATGGCGTATCTCTAGTGGCGCTGCGGGCCGCCAGACGCCTGGCGGCCCGCAGCGGTTGCCGGTGTGTGGTTCAGAGCAGGTTGCGCGAGCGCAGGAAGGCGGTGGCGGAGTCGTAGACCTTCTGGGTCATCTCGTTCTCGTCGGCCCACTCCTGCCATTCCGCTTCCGCAGCGGCGCTGAACTTGTGACGCTCCTCGGCGGGCAGGTCGTAGGGGTGAACGTCCGGGTCTTCCTGCAGGCGCTGCAGGGTCTCGATGTCTTGGGCCTTGAGCCGTGCGATCAGGTCGTAGGCCATGCCGTCGAAGGCGGTCTCGAGAGTCGTCTGCAGCTCTTCCGGCAGCTCATCCCAGATCTGCTTGTTGATCGACACGGCGATCATCGGCATCGAGTGGAAGCCGGGGTAGAGCGGGTAGGGCGCGAAGGCGTGCAGGCCCATGGCGTCGTTGTTGGAGAGCACGGTGGAGTCGGCGGCATCGATGACCTTCTTCTCCAGCGCGGTATAGACTTCGGAGCCGGGCAGGTTGACGGGGCTTGCCCCGATGCGCTCGAAGACGTTATAGACCATGCCCTGCGGGGCGCGGATCTTGAGGCCTTCGAAGTCCTCCAAGGACTCGATCGGCACGGTGGAGGGGACCGACTCCAGCGGGAAGGTGGCCGCACCGATCAGGTGCACGCCGTAGGGTTCGACCAGCTCGTTGTAGAGGTCTTCGCCGCCGCCGTGCTTCATGTACTCGAGAAAATCGTAGGGGTCCTGCCAGGCGCCGACCAGGTTACCCAGCATGCCGAAGGCGGGGTCGCGCCCCGAGAAATAGCTGGGGTCGGTCATGTGGCCCTGCAGGATGCCGGAACTCACCGCATCCAGCGTCTCGGTCGGGCCGACCACGGCATTGATCGGCATGACCTCGATCTCGACGCGGCCATCGGTCATGCGGGAGATGCGCTCGGCCCACTCCTGCTTGATCTTGAAGCTGGGCTCGCCGGAGGTCTCGGAGGCCTGGAAGGTCCACTCATACTCGGCGGCGTGGGCCGTGGAGAGGCCCAGCAGCAGAGCCGAGCCGATGAGGATATGACGGGGTGCGAGATTGAGCATACGGGCTCCAGGGGTTGTTAATTGTTACTTGCCGCCTATATGTTGAACATATGCTGTTCATGTTCAACATAGACTTTAGTCGTGACTTCCTCAGGCGGGACGTAGCGTCTCGCCATCCGAACCAAAGGAATTGGCCATGCAAGAGATCGAAATCGGCCTGGTAGGAGTGGGCAAGATCGTCCGCGACCAGCACCTCCCGGCCCTCACCGAAAGCCGCGACTTTCACTTGGTTGCCACCGCGGACCCCCATTCCCGGCACGCGCCGGTACCCGGCTACGCCGCCCTGGGTGAGATGCTCGAGGCGCATCCCGAACTGGAAGCGGTGGCCATCTGCACGCCGACGCACCTGCGCTATTCTCAGGCGCGCATCGCGCTGGAACAGGGCAGGAGCGTATTGCTGGAGAAGCCGCCCGGGGCGACCCTGAGCGAGGTGGAGGATCTGGTCGAACTGGCTGAGCGGCAGGGTTGCACGCTGTTCGCCGCCTGGCACTCGCGCTTTGCCCCGGCCGTGGAGCAGGCTCGTGAGTGGCTGCGGGAGCGGCGCATCCAGAGGGTTGAGATCGACTGGCGGGAGGACGTGCGGGTATGGCACCCGGGCCAGGCGTGGATCTGGGAGCCGGCCGGGATGGGGGTGTTCGATCCCGGCATCAATGCGCTGTCGATTGCCACAGAAATCCTGCCTCGCGCCTTTTTCCTGCGCGATGCGCGGCTGTGGGTACCGAGCAACTGCCAGGCGCCGATCGCCGCGGCGCTGACCTTCAACGATACCGAGGGCACGCCGATCGTGGCCGACTTCGATTTTCGCCAGCCGAGCCCGCCGATATGGAGCATTCACGTCGAGACCGAGGTGGGGCGGCTCAGCCTGCTGCAGGGCGGTTGCCGGCTGGAGCTCGACGGCGAGTGCCTGCTTGATGCCGAGGAGCGCGAGTACCCCGGCCTCTATGCCCGGTTCGCCGAGCTGATCCGGGAGCGTCGCAGCGACGTCGACCTGGCCCCGCTGCGGCATGTGGCGGATGCCTGCCTTGCTGCCTGGCGCGAGCCGACGGAGCCCTTCATCGAATGAGTTGGAAATGGGTTAGATCAGTCCTTGCTGGCGCTGATGGGCTACCAGCTCCCTTATCATGCTCGTCAGCGTCGCCGCGCCCGGGGAGAGCCGGCGGCGCCTCAGGCTCACAAGGCCGAACGGCTGCACACTGAGCCGCTGATGGAAAGGCAGGACGCGAAAGCGCGTCGGGGCGCATAGCAGGTCGGCCACCTGGCGCGTGGTGGCCGTGATCGTATCCGATCGATCGATCAGCGCCAGTGCCACCAGGATGTCGGTGGTATCGACGACCTGCGCCGGTGGGGCGATGGCGTGATAGAGAAACAGCGCGTCGACCCGTTGGCGCATCAGCGCCCCCTGGGGCTGAAGTGCCCACGGATAGGCGGCCATGGCCTCCAGCGTCAGCGGTTCAGCTCCCGACAGCGGGTGACCCTCACGGCACACGAAGCAGATCTCCTCCTCGCCGATCTCCTCGAACACGAACGGGTCGGTCGGGAACCCGGCCGGGATTCGCGTTATGGCGAAATCCAGCTCGCCCTCCAACAGCCTCGGCACCAGTCGCTTGCTGACGTCGACCTCGACGCTGACCTTGAGCCTGGGGTGGGTGCGGTGCACCCGCTCGATGGCGCTGGCCAGCAGGGTCACCGCCGGTGCCATTACCGTGCCGATGGCCACCTTGCCGGCATTGCCCTCGAGCAGGGCATTGAGCTCTTTGCCGGTGTTGCGAAGATCCGACAGCATGGCTTGCGCATGCCGTACCAGCACCTCTCCATACCAGTTAGGCACGAGCCCGCGTGAGTGGCGATCGAACAGCTTGACGCCCAGTTGGGCTTCGATGTCGCCGAGGAGTTTAGAAGCGGCCGGCTGACTGATGCCCAACTGCGCAGCCGCGCGATGCAGGTTGCGCTGCTCGTCGAGCGCCAGGAAGAGCTGGAAATGGCGCAACTTTAGTCGTGCTTGCAGGAACCAGTCGTCATCCAGCGTGCGCATGGTGCCTCTCCGTTCTCTTTTTTGATAACAGTTTATATATCAAAAATAACAAGTTTGCGTATTGGTTGGTTATGTCAGGCCTGGCTACTGTAGCGGCTGTATCCGCGGCGAATGCGTCGCACCGACAACAACAATTCCAGGATCAAGGAGATAGATCATGCCACTGACGTACGCTTCGGCGCGCGGTGCCGGCTTGCATCTGCCGCTGAGTGCGGCGGCTGCCGTACTGTTGCTGGGCGTGGCCGAGGTTCATGGCAGCGCCGAGTCGCCTTCCGACGACGCGCACGGTGTCGAAAAATCGGTGTTTGGCCAGTTGCCCGACGGTCGCCAGGTTGATGTATATCGCCTTACCAATGCCAATGGCATCGAGATGCGTGTCATCAACTATGGCGGCATCATCCTCTCGCTGAAGACTCCCGATATGCAGGGCGAACTCGACGATATCGTGCTGGGCTTCGATGCGCTGGACGAGTACCTCTCCGACGAATATCGCCAGGCCAACCCCTACTTCGGTGCCCTGATCGGGCGCTACGGCAATCGCATCGCCGACGGCCAGTTCTCTCTCGACGGGAAAACCCATACGTTGGCGAGCAACGATGGAGACAACCATCTTCATGGCGGTCAGCAGGGATTCGACAGGGTGCTGTGGCAGGCCGAGCCGTTCGAGAACGACGAAGGGGCCGGCCTCGTCCTGCGCTATACCAGCGAGGACGACGAGGAGGGCTATCCGGGGCGGCTGGAAACCGAGGTGACCTACACCTTGACCGACACTGATGAGTTGCTCGTCGACTACCGGGCAACTACCGACAAGGCGACGCCGGTCAACCTCACCCAGCACAGCTACTTCAACCTCGAGGGCGAGGGCAGCGGCAGCATTCTCGATCACCATTTGATGATCAACGCCGAAGCCTTCACTCCGGTGGACGACACCTTGATTCCCACCGGCGAGATTCGCCCGGTCGAAGGCACACCATTCGATTTCACCCAACCGACGCCGATCGGCGAGCGCATCGAGCAGGACAACGAGCAACTGACCTTCGGCAAGGGCTACGACCATAACTTCGTTCTTGCCGAGCAGGCTGCTTCTCCCAGTGAGCCCGTGCTGGCCGCCAAGGTGTGGGAGCCCGACAGCGGACGCCTGCTGGAGATCGCCACCACCGAGCCGGCAATCCAGTTCTATTCGGGAAACTTCCTGGCCGGCGACCTGACGGGCAAGCGGGGCCAGGCCTACGAGCATCGCTCCGGGTTCGCGCTGGAGACCCAGCACTACCCCGACTCCCCCAACCAGATCGACTTTCCGTCGACGATTCTCGAGCCGGGGGAGACCTATCGCACGCGCACGATCTACCGGTTCTCCGCCCAGGAAGAAGCCCCGGGCACATGATCCAAGAGTCTGAACATCAACAACAACACATGCAGAGACTTAGGAGTACGTCATGACTTTCACCACTACCTTCACTCGTCTGGCCCTGAGTGCCGGCCTGGCGCTCGGAACCGTCGGCGCGGCTCAGGCGGCCGAAGAGGACGTCAAGATAGGCTTCATCGTCAAGAAGCCTGAGCAGGCCTGGTTCATCAACGAGCAGGAGGCCGCCACTCAGGCCGGAGAAGAGCTGGGCTTCAGCGTCGTCCGACTGGGCGGCGAGGATGGCCAGGAGGTGCTGAGTGCCATCGACAACCTCAACTCCCAGGGTGCCCAGGGCTTCGTCATCTGCCCGCCCGACGTGCGCCTGGGCCCCGCTATCATGAACCGTGCCAACCAGTACGGCATGAAGGTGGTCACGGTAGACGACCGCTTCGTGGGCAGCGACGGCGAGCCCATGGAGGAGGTTCCGCACCTGGGCATGTCCGGCTACAAGATTGGCCAGCAGGTCGGCGAGGCGATTGCCGCCGAGATGGAGGCCCGCGGCTGGGATCCTCAGGAGGTCGCCGCGCTGCGCATCACCAACTATGAGCTACCCACCGCCAAGGAGCGCACCGACGGTGCCACCGACGCGTTGTTGGAGTGGGGATTCCCGGAAGACAACATCTTCGACGCACCCCAGCAGAACACCGATACCAGCAGCGCCTTCTCGGCCGCCTCGCCGGTCATCTCACAGCGCGGCGAGTTCGAGCACTGGATCATCTACGCCCTCAACGAGGAGAGCGTGCTGGGCGGCGTGCGCGCCACCGAGCAGTACGGCCTGGGGGCCGAAGACGTGATCGGCGTGGGCATCAACGGCTCGGGTGCCGCCTTCGCCGAGTTCTCACGCAGCAACCCGACGGGCTTCCACGGCACCGTGGCGGTGAGTTCCACCCAGCACGGGCGCCAGACGGCGGAGGATCTCTATCGCTGGATCACCGAAGGTGAAGAGCCGCCGGCCAACACCGAAACCTCCGGCACCCTGATGACGCGCGACAACTGGCAGGAAGTGCGCGCCGAACTCGGACTGTGAACATGACCGAACCCTATCTTCGATTCGACGGCATCAGCGTGGTCTTCCCCGGCGTGCGGGCGCTCGACAGGGTCAGCTTCGGTGTGCACGCCGGCCAGGTACATGCGCTGATGGGCGAGAACGGTGCCGGCAAGTCGACGCTGCTCAAGGTGCTCAGCGGGGTCAACCGCGTCACTGAAGGAGCGCTGTGGATCGACGGCGAGCGTCATGTGTTCGCCAACGCCCGCGAGGCGCTCGGCCAGGGTATCGCCATCATCTACCAGGAGTTGACGCTGGCGCCAAACATGTCGGTGGCCGAGAACCTGCTTCTCGGCCAGCTTCCGGTCAGCCGTGGCTTCATCGACCGACGCCAGCTGCGCGAGCGGGCATTGCGCATCCTCGAAGAACTCGGCGAGAGGAGCATCCACCCCTCGACCAAGGTGCGCGATCTCTCCATCGGCCAGCAGCAGATGATAGAGATCGGCCGCGCGCTGCTGCGCGATGCGCGCATCATCGCCTTCGACGAGCCGACCAGCAGCCTGTCGGTGCAGGAGACGCGCCAGCTCGAGCGCATCGTCGCCCGGCTGCGTGACGAGGGCCGCGTGGTGCTCTACGTCACCCATCGCATGGAGGAGGTCTTCAAGATGTGCGATGCGGTCACCGTGTTCCGCGACGGCAAGCACATTCGTACCCACCAGAGCCTAGAAACGCTCGATCACGACACCCTGGTCAGCGAGATGGTCGGCCGCGACATCGAGGATGTCTACGGCTACCGCGAGCGTAAGCAGGGCGAGGTGATGCTTGAGATCGACGCCATCGAGGGTCGAGGGCTCAGGGCGCCCGTGAGCTTCGCGGTCAAGCGCGGCGAAGTGTTCGGTCTGTTCGGCCTGGTGGGGGCGGGGCGCAGCGAATTGATGCGACTGGTATGCGGCGTCGAGACCGCCCAGGCGGGCGAGGTGCGCCTCCAGGGTGTGGCTCGGCGCTTTGCCAGCACTGGCGAGGCCATCCGCCGGGGCATCGCCATGTGCCCGGAGGATCGCAAGTCGCAGGGCATCTTTCCCGTCGCCAGCGTGGCCGACAACCTCAACGTAAGCTGCCGGCGCTTCTTCAAGCGCTGGGGGCTGCTGCGCGACCCGCGCCGAGAACGTGCCAACGCCGAGGAGTACATCAAGCGGCTGAGTATCAAGACGCCGGGGCCGCGTACGCCCATCGGCACGCTCTCCGGCGGCAACCAGCAGAAGGTGATTCTGGCGCGCTGGCTATCCGAGAAGATCGACTTGTTCGTGATGGACGAGCCGACACGCGGTATCGACGTGGGCGCTCGGCGGGACATCTACAACCTGCTCTTCGAGCTGACCGAGCAGGGCAAGAGCGTCGTCGTGATCTCCAGCGATCTGGCTGAGGTGAGCTCCATCTGCGACCGCATCGGCGTGATGCGCGACGGCGCGCTGATTGACATCGTGCCCCGCCAGGAGGCCACCCAGGAGCGTCTGCTGGGGTTGGCGCTGCCTGCCTGAGACTGTCTACAAGTGCATCGTCAAGCGCATCGACAAATACATGACAAGAGGCATCTGAGGGATACGACATGACTACCCAAAAACTCGCAGGGGCAGACCGCAGTGCGACGGCTGCGCCCCCGCGCCGAGGGCTGCCCAAGCCCCTGCGCACCCTGCTCGACACGTCCGGATTGATCGCCATCTTCCTGATCCTGTTCATCGCACTGGCGGTTTTCATCCCGGGCTTCTTCACCGGACGCAACATGGTGGGCCTGCTGCTCTCCATCACCCTGATCGGCACCATCGCCACCACCATGATGATGGTGCTGGCGCTGGGCGAGGTCGATCTCTCGGTAGCCTCCATCGTCGCTTTCGCCGGCGTCGTCGCCGCCGTGGTCACCTCGGCTTCCGGCAGCGTGGTGATCGGCGTACTCGGCGGCGTACTCGCCGGGGGCGCGGTAGGGGCCTTCAACGGCTTCGTGGTGGCGAAGTTCGGTATCAATTCGTTGATCGCCACCCTCGCCGCCATGGAGTTCGTGCGCGGCCTGGCCTACATCACCTCCGGCGGCGACGCGGTGATGATCACCGTGCCCGAGTTCTTCGACCTCGGCAGCGCCTCCTTCCTCGGCCTGACCCTGCCGGTATGGACCATGATCGCCTGCTTCGTGATCTTCGGCGTACTGCTAAACATGACCGCGTTCGGGCGCAACGTGCTGGCCACCGGCGGCAACCCCGAGGCGGCGGCGCTGGCCGGGGTCAACGTGCGCCGGCTCAAGGTAATCGTCTTCGGCCTGCAGGGCGTGGTGGCCGGCATTGCCGGGGTGCTGCTCACCTCGCGCATGGGACTTGGCGATCCCAATACCTCGATGGGGTTGGAGCTCGCCGTCATCTCGGCCTGTGTGCTGGGCGGCGTGGCCCTCTCCGGCGGCGTGGCAACCATCACTGGCGTGCTGGTGGGCGTTCTCATCATGGGCTGCGTGCAGAACGCCATGGGCCTGCTCAACGTTCCCACTTTCTATCAGTACCTAGTACGCGGCGCGATCCTGCTGCTGGCGGTAATGTTCGACCGCTGGAAGCAGACCCGACGCCAGCGTGCGTGATCCTTCGGTTCCAGGAGACCTCGTATGACCGACCGCAAGCGTCCCTTGCGCAGCGCCGAGTGGTTCGGCACCGCCGACAAGAACGGCTTCATGTACCGCAGCTGGATGAAGAACCAGGGCATTCCGGACCACGAGTTCGAAGGCAAGCCGATCATCGGCATCTGCAACACCTGGTCGGAACTCACGCCCTGCAACGCGCACTTCCGCAAGCTGGCCGAACACGTCAAGAAGGGCGTGCTGGAAGCGGGCGGCTATCCGGTGGAGTTCCCGGTGTTCTCCAACGGCGAGTCGCTGCTGCGCCCCACGGCCATGTTCACCCGCAACCTGGCGAGCATGGACGTGGAGGAATCGATCCGCGGCAACCCGCTGGATGCGGTAGTGCTGCTGGTGGGCTGCGACAAGACTACGCCGGCACTGCTGATGGGCGCGGCGAGCTGCGACATCCCCACCATCGTGGTGACCGGCGGGCCGATGCTCAACGGCAAGCATGAGGGCAGGGACATCGGTTCCGGCACCGTGGTCTGGCAACTCTCCGAGCAGGTCAAGGCGGGCAAGATCTCGATTCATGATTTCATGGCCGCCGAGGCCGGCATGTCCCGTTCGGCGGGCACCTGTAACACCATGGGCACGGCCTCGACCATGGCCTGCATGGCCGAGTCGCTGGGCACCTCGTTGCCGCACAACGCGGCGATTCCCGCGGTGGACGCGCGGCGCTACGTGCTGGCGCATCTCTCCGGTAACCGCATCGTCGAGATGGTCGACGAGGATCTCACGCTCTCCAAGATCCTGACCAAGCAGGCCTTCGAGAACGCCATTCGCACCAACGCTGCCATCGGCGGCTCGACCAACGCGGTGATCCATCTCAAGGCGATTGCCGGGCGAGTCGGGGTCGAGCTCGATCTCGACGACTGGAGCCGGGTCGGCCGTGGTACGCCGACCATCGTCGATCTGCAGCCCTCCGGACGCTTCCTGATGGAGGAGTTCTACTATGCTGGCGGACTGCCCGCGGTGCTGCGCCGGCTGGGCGAGGCCGGCCGCCTGCCGCACAAGGAGGCGCTCACGGTCAACGGCAAGACGCTGTGGGAGAACGTCAAGGATGCGCCGCTCTACAACGACGAGGTCATCCGTCCATTGGACAATCCCCTGCGCGAGGATGGCGGCATGTGCGTACTGCACGGCAACCTGGCGCCGCGCGGGGCGGTGCTCAAGCCCTCGGCTGCTAGTCCCGAACTGATGACCCATCGTGGCCGGGCGGTGGTGTTCGAGGACTTCGACGACTACAAGGCACGCATCAACGACCCCGAGCTCGAGGTCGACGCCGATAGCATACTGGTGATGAAGAACTGCGGACCTCGTGGTTATCACGGCATGGCCGAGGTCGGCAACATGGGCCTGCCGGCGAAGCTGCTCGAGCAGGGCGTGACCGACATGGTGCGTATCTCCGATGCGCGTATGAGCGGCACCGCCTACGGCACCGTGGTGCTGCACGTGGCCCCCGAGGCGGCGGCCGGTGGGCCGCTCGCCGCGGTGCGCAACGGCGACTGGATCGAACTCGACTGCGATGCCGGCAGGCTGCATCTGGACATCAGCGACGCTGAACTCGAGGCACGCCTGGCCGAGAGCGATCCCACCGCCAAGTCGCGGCATATCGCCAGCGATGGCGGCTATCGCCAGCTTTACATTGAACACGTGCTGCAGGCCGATGAGGGGTGCGACTTCGATTTCCTGCGGGGCTCGCGTGGCGCCGAAGTGCCGAGACATTCGCATTGAACCGGTTGGGAGGCGAACGGCGCATGGTCGACGGCTCGATGATCCAGTGCGCCTGGTCGGGGCGGGCCCGGCTGGGGGAAGGGCCGCTGTGGTGCCCCGTGCGCGGAGAGGCCGGTCAGCTGCTGTTCGTCGATATCCTGGGGCGCAGCCTGCATGAACACGACTTCGCCAGCGGTAGAACCCGCCACTGGACGCTCGACGAGGCGTGCTGCTGGCTGGTGCCGCGCGATGACGGCGATGGCTTCATTGCCGGGCTCGCCTCGCGGCTGGTGCACCTGCGTCTCGACGAGGACGGGCCGAATATCGTCGGCGGATGGACCACGCCCGACGAGCCGGAAGGCAACCGCTTCAACGATGCGGCTGTGGATGACCGGGGGCGGCTCTGGTTCGGCTCGATGAAGGAGAGAGAGGGCGGGAAGGGTGAGCCGGGCCGGGGTGCCCTCTATTGCCTCGACGGGACGAAGCTTCGCCGGGTCGATGATGGCTACGGTGTCGCCAACGGTCCTGCCATAAGCCCCGATGGCAGGACGCTCTACCACAGCGATACGGCGGCCGGCCTCGTCTATGCCTTTGATCTTTCGCTTGATGGGCTTTCCGGCAAGCGCGAACACCTGCGCTTCGACGGTACTCAGGGCCTTCCTGATGGCATGACCTGCGATGCGGAGGGCGGCCTGTGGATCGCCCACTGGGGCGGCGGGCGGGTCAGCCGCTTCCTGCCCGAGGGAACACTGAGCGAGACCTTGATCCTGCCCGCCTCGCGGGTGACATCCTGCACCTTTGGCGGACCCGAGCTGGATCAGCTCTTCATCACCACCGCGGCTGATGGCCGCGATCAGGAAGCGCTGGCGGGCAGCCTGTTCCGCGTGAAGCCTGGCGTTCGCGGCCTGCCCTCGCCGGCCTTCAAGGCGTAGCGGTGGGTGCCACCTCGAGCCAGCTGCCCAACGTCCCATCTCCCGGCTCGATGCCCAGTGCCTCGGCGGTACCCTGCAGTACCTCGCGGGCAGCCAGGAAGGCCTCGCGGGGCCGGCGGGCGCGAATCGCCTCCATCACCTGGCGGTGACGCTCGAAGCTGGCCTCGGGGTCGGCGGTACTGTCGTTTGAAGTTTCCACCAGCAGATGGATTGATGGGCGCAGGATATGCGAGAGCTGCGCCCAGACGATGTTATGGCTGGCCTTGAAGATGGCCACGTGGAAGGCGACGTCATGGTCGCTGTAGCGCTGCTTCTCTTCGGCACTCTCGGCATGCAGGTGACGGCTCATGCCCTCCAGTGCCTCCTCGATGGCGACCAGATCGAGCGCCTTGGCGCGCCGCGCCGCCGTCATCGCCACGTAGGGTTCGACGTCGAGCCGGAAGGCCAGGATCTCGCGCTGGATGCGCGGGTTGGGCGAGGCGTAGCGGGTCATCCACTCGGTCACCGAGGGATCGAGGATGTTCCACTCCTCGTAGTCGCGCACCTTGGAGCCGTGGCCGGAGATCCGCGCAATGATGCCGACATCGACAAGCTGACGCAGGTCGCTCCTCACCGCCGAGCGATTGATCGCAAACTGCTCGCAGAGGTCGATCTCCTTGGGCACGAAGTCACCGGGCTGGTAGCGACCGGAAAAGATGGCTTCGGCAAGGTACTCCACCACGCTGGGGCGGGCGGGCTTTACGGGGCGCTTGGGCAGTGTCGCGGTCATGGCAGCTCATGTCGATGATTTGCCACATAAAGTGCCATATGTTCAACATATGGGCAATGCGGCCTAGGTCGCAATGCCAGGGCGCCACGCCCTGCCACTGCGACCTAGGGGGCCCTGTTCTTGATCTCAGCGCTGATGAGCCCGCCACTGGCGTATCCCGAAGGTCCAAGGCGGCAGCTTGTCGGAGCGGTCGACCCGATTGACCAGTGCGCCCAGCGCCGGCGTGGCGATGGTGACGCTGTCGCCGATATGGTGGGTGAAGCCCTGGCCCTCGCCGTCGCGGTCTTGAATCGGCGAGAACATGGTACCAAGGAACAGCATGAAACCGTCCGGATACTGGTGATGCGCACCGACGGTCTGGCGCACCAGGTCCAGTGGGTCGCGGCTGATCTCACGCATGTCGCTCTCGCCTTCGAGCAGGAAGCCGTCGTCCTCGCCCTCGATGCGCAGTGTCACGTGGGCCTGGCGCACGCTGTCCAGCGTGAAGCGTTCGTCGAACAGGCGAATGAACGGACCGATGGCGCAGGAGGCGTTGTTGTCCTTGGCCTTGCCCAGCAGCAGGGCGCTGCGGCCCTCGACGTCGCGCAGGTTGACATCGTTGCCGAGCGTGGCGCCCTTGGGCGCGCCCAGGGCATCCACCGCCAGCACGATTTCCGGCTCGGGGTTGTTCCATTGCGACGCCGGATGCAGGCCGACGCGGGCGCCGAAACCCACCGATGAGAACGGCTGCGACTTGGTGAACACTTCGGCATCCGGGCCGAGGCCCACCTCCATGTACTGGGACCAGGCGCCACGTGCCTGCAGCGCCGCTTTGAGCGCCATGGCCTCGTCGGAGCCCGGTGCGATGCGCGACAGGTCCTGGCCGATCACCTCGTTGAGCTCGGCGCGCAACTGGCTGGCCTTGGCGGCGTCGCCGCCGGCCTGCTCCTCGATCACTCGCTCCAACAGGCTCACAGCGAAGGTCACGCCGCAGGCCTTGATCGCCTGCACGTCGCAGGGTGCGAGCAGGTAAGGAGTGATTTGTGGTTCGGCCAGCGAGTTCTGCAGCAGGGTGGCGACGGGGCCCAGCGATTCGCCTTCGGCTCGCCGCACGAAGGCGGCGGCATCGTCGCGATCGAGCAGGTCGGCCATGCAGTCGCACTGGGCGGAGATATCGATCACCTCGCCCTGGCGTACCACTACCAGGGCGGGGCCGGCGGCCGTGCTCGGTCCGCCGTCAGCGCGCCATACGCGGCCCACCAGCAGGGCCTGCTCCACGTCGTGGGGAAGATAAACGTTCGTCTCGTTGTCGTTCACGTCTCATGCCTCGCGTTTGCCATCGACCAACCGTGACACACCCCAGGGGTTGCCGTCACGCAGCACCTCGGGCAGCAAGTCTTCAGGCAGCGCCTGGTAGCACACCGGGCGCAGGAAGCGGAAGATCGCCGCGCTGCCCACCGAGGTGGTGCGGCTGTCGGAGGTGGCCGGGTAGGGCCCGCCGTGGACCATGGCGTGGCATACCTCGACGCCCGTCGGCCAGCCGTTGGCGAGAATGCGCCCCGCCTTGCGCTCGAGGATCGGCAGCAGCGCCTTGGCCGCGTCGAGGTCGCCGTCGTCCATCTGCAGCGTGGCGGTAAGCTGGCCTTCGAGTTGGCTCGCCACGCGCTTCACCTCCGCCAGGTCGGTGCACTCGATCACCAGCGAGGTAGCACCGAACACCTCCTCCTGCAGCTCGGGATCGGCCAGGAAATCCTCGGCCGCGGTGACGTAGAGCCCCGCCTGGCACGGGTGGGCCGATTCGCCGGCCTGGCCGCGGGCGACTTCCCTGACCTTGTCGTTCGACGAGAGCCGGCCCACACCCTGCTGGTAGGCGTCGTGGATGCCCGGGGTGAGCATGGTCTGGGCGGCGCTGCCCTTGAGCGCATCGCCCGCCGCCTCGACGAAGGCGTCGAGCTCGGGGCTCTTCACCGCAATCACCAGCCCGGGGTTGGTGCAGAACTGCCCGGCGCCCATGTTGAGCGAGGCGACGAAGCCCTCGGCGATCTGCGCCCCACGGGCACGTAACGCCTCCGGCAGCAGGAACACCGGGTTGATCGAACTCATCTCGGCGTAGACCGGGATCGGCTGCGGGCGCGATTGTGCCGTCTTCATCAGCGCGGTGCCGCCGCCGCGGGAGCCGGTGAAGCCGACGGCTTGAATGCGCGGGTCGGCCACCAGCGCCTGGCCGATCTCGCGGCCCGAACCGAACAGCAGCGAGAACACGCCC
>NZ_JAHYCA010000011.1 GCF_019430905.1 Billgrantia antri
TAACTGTTCAGCATTTATTCGCTGTGCGCAGCATGGCGAATAAATGCCTGTTGGACTAAGCCGTCCTTCAGGCTGCGATGCCGCTTCTATAGGGTATTGTATCGGCCGGAGTGCGGCCTGGAGCATCAAGTCGCCTGCGCACGGAGCTGTTGTGACACGTCCGGGCAGTATCTTGGGTCATGATCTTGGTCCCCTACTGGCCCAATTTATCCCAACGTAACGCGCCGGCTGGTCAAAAGCCATCGTCAGGACGAGTACCACCGCGGCCCGCCAGCGGGCCGGAGCGTCGAGTCCGTTGACTGGCCAACTCCGTGGTGTGTCTGGCGTTACCTCATGCTCGATAGCGTTGCCCCCTGTGGTTGGGTGGTCCGCCGAGGGTGGGTCGCCGAGGTGCGAGGGACCCGATTACCCGTAGCGTCGGTCGCCGGCAGTGCGGGCAGGTGTAGATTGGCTCCTTGGCGCTTTCGGTATTATCAGTATCTGGCGCCGTTTCAACGTCCGCCAACGCCTGGCGGATCTGTGCCAGGCGTCGTCGCCGGCAGCGATTGGCCAGAAAGCCGTAGTGACGGACTCGCATCAGCCCCTTGGGCAGCACGTGGAGCAGGAAGCGGCGCACGAATTCTTCGCCTTCGAGGACGAGCCGTTTGTGGCGGTCACGGTCAAGATAGTCCTTGTAGCGCAGGGTGACCTGATGATCGTCCACGGCGAGGATGCGAGCGTTACTGATGGCGATCTGACGGGTGTAGCGTGCCAGGTAACGGACCACGGCTTGGGTGTGCTCGAGGCAGTCCTTGCTGTAGACCACCCACTCGGTGGCCATCAGGGCATTGAGCTGGTCATCCACGTCACCGGGACGAGTGACTCGATGGAGCTCGCCGGCATTCGCCGCCCGGCGCAGAGCCCTCACCAGATGGCCGCGGAAGTGGCGCGACAGGGCCCGCACCGGGAACAGGTAATGGCTACGTGCCCCATGCCAGCGGCCATCGTCGCCCAAGGCACCGCCAGGGACCAGGCAGTGCAGATGCACATGCTGGCTCAGGTTCTGGCCCCAGGTATGGAGCACAGCGCTCATGCCCATGGCGCCGCCGAGGCGTTTGGGGTCGCGGCCGAAGGCGCGCAGCGTCTGCCAGGCGCTCTGGAACAGCAGCCGGTGGATCACCTCGGGATGCAGCTGAACCCAGCCGTTGAGGCTATGGGGCAACGTGAACACGACATGGTAGTAGCGCACCGGCAGGATATTCGCTTGCTGACGCTCGGCCCACTGGTGCATGGCACGGCCCTGGCACTGTGGGCAGTGGCGATCACGACAGCCGAAGTAGTGCGGCTGTTGGTGGTCGCAGTCTGTACACTGCAGGATCATGCCGCCCATCGCCTCGGTACGACAGGCCAGCAGGTGGTGGCATACCCGTTGGCGCTGGCGATCGAGATCGGTCGGGTTGAGAAAACGCACCAGGGCCTGTTGCAGAGTGGCGGTCTTAGCCATGCCCCACCTCCAGGCCAGCGACCAAGTCGATGGGGCCCTGGCCGGCCCCCTGCTGGCCCGGCAGCCAGTGCATATAGCGCATCGTCGACTGGACGCTGCGGTGGCCTAGCAGACGCTGCAGCTGATGCACCGGCAGCCCCTGTTCCAGCACATGCGTGGCATAGGCATGGCGCAGGCTGTGGATGCCTCCGATGCGGTCGACACCGGCCTGCCGCTTGGCCTTGCTAAAGGCCCTCTGTAGCGCACTCAGATGCAGCGCACGATCCGGGAATAGGGCACTCGGAAACAACCAGGTTCGCGGTCGATAGGCTCGCCAGTAATCGCGCAAGCGATCAATCAGGGTCGCCGTTAGCAGTACCATGCGATCCTTCGCGCCCTTGCCCTGCACGACTCGCAGCTGGCCACGCTGGCTGTCGATGTCGCTGACCCGCAAGTGGCAGACCTCGCTCACGCGTAGTCCGCAGCCATAGCACAGTTCGAGCATCATGCGATGCTTGGGGTTGTGGCACGCGGCCAGGATCCGCCTCACCTCGTCGCGCGTCAGCAGTTCCGGAATGCGCTGCGGTGCCTTTGGCACCACCAGCGATACCTCCACTGATGGCCAGTGCAGCACTTGCAGGTAGAGGAACCGCACACCGTATAGGTAGACGCGGCAGCTGGCGGCGGACAAACCGCGCTCCTGGACCAGGTGATGAAAAAAGTGCTGCAAGTCATCGGTGCTCAACGTGTCAGGCGAGCGGTGGAAGTAGCCCGCCAGCTCCGTGATCACCATCAAGTAGGTCGTATGGGTACGTTGGGCAAAGCCACGCTGACGCATGGCCTCGACCATCTTCTGTCGCAAGGCAGTCATCGTCATCACTCCTGTTCTCTGACCCACGTGGGTCAAAGAACAGTGTGGTGCGATGAGGCAAAAGACGTGCCTCGACGACGGCTTACCGGACAGCTACCGCGAAGCGGTTTAGTTCAACAGTGATTGGACTGCGCG
>NZ_JAHYCA010000012.1 GCF_019430905.1 Billgrantia antri
GCTGGCCGGCCTGCCCCAGGGCACCTTCGCCTCGGAAGTGACGGTCGAGAACGACAAGGTGCAGGTGACCCGCGAGATCGACGGCGGCCTGCAGACCGTCGAGCTGACCCTGCCGGCGGTGATCACCACCGACCTGCGCTTGAACGAGCCGCGCTACGCCAAGCTGCCCGACATCATGAAGGCCAAGAAGAAGCCGCTCGACGTCAAGTCCCCGGCTGACCTCGGCGTCGAGGTGGCGAGCCGGCTGACGCTGGCGAAGGTCGAGTCGCCGGCCGAGCGCAAGGGCGGCATCAAGGTGGGCTCCGTCGACGAGCTCGTGGACAAGCTGAAAAACGAAGCGAAGGTGATCTCATGAGCGTACTCGTCCTTGCCGAACATCACGACGGCCAGCTCGCCGGCGCCACCGCCCACGTGGTCGCGGCGGCCAAGGCCATCGGGGGTGATATCGACGTACTGGTGGCCGGCGAGAACGTCGGCGCCGTGGCCGAGGCCGCGGCCAAGCTCGACGGCGTGAGCAAGGTGCGGGTGGCCGATCACGCGACCTATGCCCACCAGCTCGCCGAACCCCTGGGCGCGCTGCTGGTCGAGCTCGCCGGCGACTACAGCCACGTGCTGGCCGCTGCCTCGACCACCGGCAAGAACGTGCTGCCGCGGGTTGCCGCACTGAAAGACGTCAGCCAGCTCTCCGAGATCCTCGAAGTGGTCGACGGCGACACCTTCAAGCGTCCCATCTACGCCGGCAACGCCATTGCCACGGTCAAGAGCGCCGACAGCCTCAAGGTGATCACCGTGCGCACCACGGCGTTCGATGCGGTGGCAGAGGGCGGCAGCGCCAGCGTCGAGAGCGTCGACTTCGTGGCCGAGAATGGCCAGTCCACCTTCCTCAAGCAGGAGCTGGCCCAGAGCGACCGTCCCGAACTGGGCGGTGCGCGGGTGGTCATCTCCGGCGGTCGCGGCATGGGCAGCGGCGAGAACTTCAAGCTGCTCGACGGTATCGCCGACAAGCTGGGCGCGGCCATCGGCGCCTCGCGTGCCGCGGTGGATGCCGGCTTCGTGCCCAACGACATGCAGGTGGGGCAGACCGGCAAGATCGTCGCGCC
>NZ_JAHYCA010000002.1 GCF_019430905.1 Billgrantia antri
ATCCCATGCCGAACTCAGCAGTGAAACCGCTCAGCGCCGATGGTAGTGTGGGGTCTCCCCATGCGAGAGTAGGTCATCGTCAGGCATCTCTTCAGAAACCCCGGCCAACTGGTCGGGGTTTCGCCGTTTAGGGCCTGTCCTGGAGAGTGGCGGAGCACCGCCCTCCGGACGGCCCGAACATCGTCAGGCACCATCTCTTCCCAAACCCCAGCTTCGAAAGAGGCTGGGGTTTTTTCATGTGCGCCTGTCTGAGGTCGGTAGAGCGAAGAAGAGCACGTTACACTGGTAAACAGGACCACACAGGATAGAGTGGAACAGAGGGTAGTACAGGGTTAGCGTATCGCTGAACGCCATCACCGACATGGAGCAAACTGAGTGAAGTCAATAAGACACGGAAAAGTCGCCTGGTTGCTGGTGGCAATCCTGATGGGCCTGATGGGCCTGCTGGGCTGCAGTGAGCCGGATCGTGAGGATACGACGGAACGTAATATCGACAAGGCTATGGACGAGACTCAAGAGCGCCTGGGAGAGGTAGGCGAAGAAATCGAGAAGGATATGGAGGAAGAGAGAAAGAACAACGGATAGAGGAGGCGCGCCACCTTGGCCGCTTGATTCAAGTTTCTTCCCCGAGTGCCGATAAATTTGACTAAACGGTCAAAGCGGCGTGACCACCCTGGCGATACGCCGCAGCCAAGGGGAAGTAAAATGAAAAACCTCACCATCGCCCAACGGTTGATGCTAATCATCAGCCTATGCATGCTCCTGATCGTCGGCGGTGCCACCGCCATTCAGTACCGTCTGTTCGGCGATTTGGTGACCGACCGGGTCACGACGGCCGAGTTGCCGGCCACGCTGTCGAGCATTCGCAACGATATCGAAGCGACGCTGGCGCCTCCTATCGCCGTGGCCGAGGAGTTGGCTCACAATCGCTATCTCAAGGATTGGCTGGCCGCAGGCGAGCCAGCCGTGGACGCCGACCGGGCCACTACCCATTTCAGGGACATTCAGCAGCGCACTCAGGCCGATGTGGTGTTCTACGTATCGGCGCAGAGCGGCAACTACTACACCGCCAATGGAATCCAGCGCACCCTGAGTCGCGAGGACGACCGCTGGTTCTACGACCTCATCGAGGCCTCTGGCGGCGACGCTTACCAGCTCGATATCGATAACGAAGGCGGTGAGCTGAAGGTTTTTATCAACCATGTGATCGAAGCGAACGGTGAGCGTGTCGGCATTGCGGGGGTGGGGTATACCCTGGAGACAATGGCGTCCGCTATTCGCGATTATCGCCTGGGTGAGAGTGGTACGGTATTCCTGGCCAACCGGGCTGGTGCCATCAGTATTCATCCCGACGGCGCAGAGCGGGTAGGCGAACCATTGACGGAGCTGCCAGGCTGGGAAAGTGTCGCCCCTGCACTGCTGGCGGAGGAGGGTTATCGATACTCTACGCTGCGTGACCTGGAAGGCGCCGAGCATTTGGTAGCAGCCATCGACATACCCGGCACCGAGTGGGTCGCCTTCGCCCAGGTTCCGCGTGATGAGCTGTTTGCCGATCTCAACCGAGCGGTCGTGCTGATTCTATTGGCTGTGGGCCTTATCCTGCTGGCGAGCCTGGGAGTGATCGCGCTATTGCTGCGCTCGCAAATGCGGCCGATACGGCGTACTGCCGAAGCGATGCGGGATATCGCTCAGGGAGACGGGGACCTGACCCTGCGCTTGCCGGTCAACGGCAAGGATGAAAGCGCTGAGCTTGCCGTGCAGTTCAATGCCTTCGCCGACAAGATGCATGACGTACTGAGTCTTGTGCGGGCCAGCAGCGATACTGTGCGCCTCGCCGCCCAGGAAATCGCTACCGGCGGCAAGGACATGTCAAGGCGCACGGACCAGGCGGCTTCCAGCCTGCAGGAGACTTCGGCCTCCATGGAGGAGATTACCGGCACCGTGGAAAATACCTCCGCGTCATCCCGAGAGGCCAATGCCTTGTCGCAGGCTTCGGCAGAGCTTGCCCAGCGTACCAGCGGGCAGGTAGAACAAGTCGTGACCACCATGGGGGAGATTCAGCAAGCCTCGGTGAAAGTCGGCGACATCGTACGGGTCATGGACGATATCGCCTTTCAAACCAACCTGCTGGCTCTCAATGCTTCGGTCGAGGCGGCGAGGGCAGGTGAGAGCGGTCGCGGGTTTGCCGTCGTGGCTGGCGAGGTACGCCAATTGGCCACGCGCAGTGCGGCGGCCTCGCGTGATATTCGTCAGCTGATCGAAGCCTCGGGCGAAAAGGTGCAGAGTGGTACCCGTTTGGTGAGTGAAGCCGGCAAGGCAATGCATGAGCTGATGGAAAGAGTGCAACGCGTGGCGGGCATGCTGAGCGAGATCAGCCATGCCGCCGGTGAACAGAGCGATGGTATCGGCCAAGTGAATATTGCCGTGGCGGAACTGGACCGCATGACGCAGCAGAACGCTGCGTTGGCGGAGCAGTCGACCACGGCGGCCGATCAGCTCAGCGAACAGGCCGATCAGCTAGCGTCGATGGTGGGCCGCTTCAAGCTGCGCAGCGACCTGTTGCCGGCACCCGACGCCGAGCCAGCCTGAAATGTCACGTGGCTATTGCTGCGATGGGGCATCACGGGATTGCTCGGTGTCCGTGACGGAATAGGAAGAGCCGGTCAAGGACCGGCTCTTCGCCTTATAAGTACAGGTCAGCTGGCGTTCTGCTCAATACCTTGGAGGTACCAGGGAGCGCCATCGCGCACATCGCGAATCAGATGCCAAGTCTCGTTGAATTCGGTTTGTTCACCGTTTTCTTCGAGAATGCCATGGAAGATCACCGTGGCTTCCGCTTGGCCACCCATCTCACGCACATCACCGAGTTCGGCGAACAGGCGCACGATCTCCGTGCGGTTGTTGGCCGGCTGCCTGTCGCGCTCTTCACGCAACAGATTGTATAGCTCGGGCGTTACATACTCCTGGATACCTGCAAAATCGTTATTGTCCCAGGCGCGTTGCAGGGTCATGAAGTGTTCCTTGGCCCCGGTAAGGAAGCGCTCTCGGTCGAACCAGGCCGGTAGGCTGCCAAAGCTGCTTCCACCCATGGCGACACCCTGTGTCGGCTGGAAGGCCTGGGGCTCAAGCGGTGACTGACGCTCGGCCGCTGGCTGGGGGCCTCCGGCCACGGCAGGGCGGCGGCGCGCCAACAGCCGGAGCAGCAGGAAGCCGAGGCCGGCGATCAGCAGAATGTCCATCAGCCGCAGTTCGTCGAAGGCGCCGCCAAAGAACATTGCCGCCAGCAGCCCGCCGGCGAGCATGCCCCCCAGCATGCCGGGCATGCGTGAGCCGGTAGCCCGGTTCGACTGTGCCTGACGTGCCGGAGCGGCCTGGCTGGAGGTGGCTGCCGGGCGGTCGGCCGAGCGGGAGAAACTGCCGATGTTGCCGCCGCCGCCCATGCGGCGGGCTTCGGCATGTTCGACGGCCAGGCCGAAACCCATCACGGCGACTATCAGCATGACCAGGAAGTGGCGCATCGATTGGTTCCTCTTCAGGATTGAGGGTAAAGTCGAATTTGGTTGCTCCATTCTAACGGCTATGCTGGAGGAAGTGCTGAAAAAATGGGGAAAACCATGCGCTTGAAGAGTGAAAGCAGCTTGCTGCTGATCGTTGATCTGCAGGCAGGCCTGCTGCCGGTCATCGATGGCGGCAACCAGGCCCTTGCCGAAGCGCAGTGGCTTGGCGGGCTCGCCTGCGAGCTGGACGTGCCGGTCTGGTTGACCGAGCAGTATCCGGAGGGGCTGGGCGGGACCGAGCCGCGGTTGGTGGAAGCACTACCCGATCATCGGCTGTGGCGTAAGGTGCATTTCAACGCCCATGCCGAGGCGGATTTTGCCGCTGCGCTGGAAGCGAGCGGCAAGCGACAGGTCGTGCTGTGCGGCAGCGAAGCGCACATCTGCGTGCTGCAGACCGGCCTGGGACTACTGCAAGCGGGCTATGAGGTGTACTGGCTTTGCGAGGCAACGGTCAGCCGGCGTGCGGAGGAGGCAAGGCTCGCCCGCGAGCGCATGACCGCGGCGGGGGCGATCCCGGTGAGTGCCGACATGGTGGCCTACGAGTGGCTCGAGCGCTGTGACGACGAGCGTTTCCGCCAGGTCCACAAGCGCTTTCTCAAGCCACGCTCGTCGCGCCCGCTACGTTTCTTCTGACCCGTTCAGTTCTGGTTCTCACGGCGCGTAAAGACCAACGTGTCGCCTTCCGACATGGCGGGGTTGAAGGCGTAACCCGCCACATCGAACGCCTTGAGATCCTCAGGGTCATCCAGACGCTGCCGGATCATCCAGGCGGCCATCAGGCCACGTGCCTTCTTGGCATAGAAGCTGATGATCTTGAACTTGCCGTTCTTTTCGTCCTTGAACACCGGTGTGATCACGCGAGCATCCAGCCGCCGGGTGTCGATGGCCTTGAAGTACTCGTTGGAGGCCAGGTTGACCAGCACCTTCGAGCCGCTCTCGGCAATGGCTTTGTTGAGTGCCCCGGTCAGAGTGCCTTGCCAGTAGGCATACAGATCCTTGCCGGCCGGGTTGGGCAGTCGAGTTCCCATCTCCAGGCGGTAGGGCTGGATCAGGTCGAGCGGGCGCAGCAGACCGTACAAGCCTGAGAGGATGCGCAGGTGTCGCTGGGCAAATTCGTTGTCGTCGTCGCGGAATGCACTCGCCTCGAGACCTAGGTAGACGTCGCCCTGGAAGGCTTGTGCGGCCGGCTTGGCGTTCTCGGGCGTGAAGCGGGGCTGCCATTCGGCGAAGCGGGCGGCGTTGAGGCCGGCCAGCTTGTCGCTGATGCCCATCAGCTCGCTGAGCTGCTGCGGCGAGTAGTCGCGGAGAATGGCAACGAGTCGCTGGCTATGGTCGAGAAAGTCCGGCTGCGAATGGATGGTCGTCGTGGCAGGGGTCTCGAAGTCCAGCGTCTTCGCCGGCGAGATCACGCTCAGCATGGGGTACTCCTGTAGCTGATATGAGGCGAATCGGGAATGGACCGATTATATCAGCAGCGCGGAGTTCGCAGGGCTATCGTGGCGATAGCCCTGGCGAATGAAGCGATGACGCAGGTGGCACCCTCAGGGACAGGGGTTGGGAATTCGCTGATGCACCTCCTCGATGGCGTCGAGCACGCTCTGGTCGAGCTTGAGCGATTCGCTCGCCAGGTTGCTCTCGAGCTGCTCCATCGTGGTAGCGCCGATGATATTGCTGGTGAGAAAGCTACGCGAATTGACGAAGGCCAAGGCCATCTGAGCCGGGTCCAGATCGTTCTCCCGAGCGATATCGACATAGGCGCGGGTGGCCTGCTCGGCAAGTGGGGAGGTGTAGCGTTTGAAGCGCTCGAAGAGCGTGAGGCGAGCGTTCTCAGGACGCGCACCATCAAGGTACTTGCCCGATAGCACACCGAAACCGAGCGGCGAGTAAGCCAGCAGGCCAACGTTCTCGCGTTGGGCGACTTCGGCCAGGCCGATTTCGAAGGTTCTGTTGAGCAGATTGTAGGGGTTCTGGATCGAGGCCACGCGCGGCAGGTCGAGCCGCTCGGCCAGCTGCAGCGACTTCATCACGCCCCATGGCGTCTCGTTGGAAAGGCCGATGGCGCGAACCTTGCCGGCTTCGACCAGTTCCTTGAGGGCAGCCAGGGTCTCTTCCAGCGGGATGGCTTCGTCCTCTTCATCGTGCTCGTAGCCCAGGCGTCCGAAATAGTTGGTCGAGCGTTCAGGCCAGTGCAACTGGTAGAGATCGACGTAATCCGTCTGCAGTCGAGCAAGGCTGGCATCGATGGCCTGGTGAATGTGTGCACGGCTCAGGCGCGGGCCGCCCCGAATGTGCTCGAGGCCCGGTCCGGTGACCTTGGTGGCGACGATGACGTCATCGCGGCTTTCGCGACGCCGGAGCCAGCTGCCGATGTAGGCTTCGGTGCGGCCCTGGGTTTCGGCGCGGGGCGGGACGGGATACATCTCGGCGGCGTCGATGAAGTTGATGCCGAAGGCTACGGCGCGGTCGAGCTGTTCATGGGCTTCGGCTTCACTGTTCTGCTCGCCGAATGTCATGGTGCCCAGGCACAGGCGGCTGACTTCGATGCCCGTGTCGCCAAGCGGTCGCGTCTGCATCTTCGCTCCTGTCTGAGAGGGGTCGTAAGCGTTCTCGAGGCATATCCAAAGCCATGCTAGCCGAGGCCTACCACGGCAGCAAATCATAGGGGTTGAGTCCCCGCCGGGGCGAGCGTATGCTGGCGACCCTCAGCGGCCCCGGCGGAGTCCCGCGGCAAGCTCAAGACAGGCCATGACGAGGATCACAGGGTGTGAGCGCAGCGTCATATGGCCAGCTTCACGACGTAGGCAAGGTTGTTTGCACTATGACGCAGGCATCATCATTGTTCACCCGACTCGAGTACCGTCTTGCGGAACAGCTCTTCCACACGCGCTGGCTGCCTCGTTCGCCGCGTACCCAGCGTCTGACCATGCATCTGTTCGAGCGCTGCGCCGATGCCGGTCATCCTGCGGCACTCTCGCTTTACGGGCATATGCTATTCCAGCGTGGCGTGAGTCCGCAGGACAAGGCGCGCGGGGCGCGCTACGTCATCGAGGCGGCGCAGGCCGGCAACCTCAAGGCTCAGTACCAGGCCGGGCGCATCCTCGAGCATGGTTGTGCCCAGTATCCGCGGCGCGAGGAGCGTGCCGTCACCTGGTATGCCCGTGCCGGCGAATCGGGACATCCGCTCGCGGCCATGCGGCTGGCCAAGGCCTATCGCCTCGGCGAGCTGGGGCTGCCCGTGGATGGCGCCCAGGCCGAGCGCTGGCAATCCCTTGCCGACCGCCACGCCGGATGGGAAGGTGACGAACTGGACAGCGGTACTGCCCAGGCCCGACACTAACCGTAACCTTTCCCGCCACGGCTGATGCCATGCCGCCCTGCTTTCGAGGACACGCCCATTCGTGACGCTGCCGACACTGCTGGATATCGAGGCGTCCGGGTTCGGGCGCGGTAGCTACCCCATCGAGATCGGCCTGGCACGGGCCGACGGCAGCTGCTGCGCTTTTCTCGTCCAACCCATGGCAGAGTGGACGCACTGGGACCCCAAGGCCGAGCTGCTGCATGGAATCTCCCGCGCACGCTTGCAGCGCGAAGGGCTGCCCGTAGCGCAGGTCGCTCGCTGGCTCAACGATGAGCTGAGCGAGATCGGCGTGGCCTACAGCGATAGCTGGGGTTACGACAACACCTGGCTGTCGTTGCTGTTCCACCATGCCGGCATGCTCCCTGCCTTCCGCCTCGAGGCGCTGCGCATTTTGCTCAGCGAGCCGCAGCTTGCCGTCTGGCACAGAACCCGCGAGGCGCTGGTCAGGGAGTTAGGTATTCATCGCCATCGCGCCGGCGAGGATGCCCGCCTGCTCCAGCTCACCTACCAGCGCACCCGTCAGCAGGCCAGCTGCGGCTAGCCCTCACCGCTCACTGCCAGCAGTACCTTGCCGATATTGGCATCCCGCTCGATATGGGCATGGGCGGCTTCGGCTTCTTCGATCGGCCAGCTGCGGTCGATCAGCGGGCGGATCTCTCCACTGGCCAGGCGAGGCCAGACATGAGCCAGAAGCGCATCGAGAATGGCGCCCTTGGCCGCTGGCGGCCTGGCACGCAGGGTCGAGCCGATCAGTCGCTGCCGCTTCATCAGCATTCGCCCCATATCGAGTTCGGCGCAGCGTCCACCCATCAGGCCGATCAGCACCAGGCGGCCCTCGGCGTTGAGTACCTGTTGATTGTCGGCAAGATAGGCCGCGCCGACCGGGTCGAGAATCACATCCGCACCGCCCCATTGCTTTACGGCTGTCACGAAGCTGCCCTGATGACGATTGAAAACGCCATCGGCCCCCAACTCACGGCAGGCGAAAAGCTTGTCATCGCTGCCCGCCGTGACGAAGCAGGGGTGGCCGAAGGCCCGGCAGAGCTGGATCGCCGCAGTGCCGACGCCGCTGGCGCCGGCGTGCAGCAGGACGCGCTCGCCGGCTGCCAGCTGGCCCTCCATGAACAGGTTGAGCCAGGCGGTGGCGAACACCTCGGGCAGGGCCGCGGCGTCACGCAGGCCGAAGCCTTGTGGCAGTGGCAGGACCTGCCGCGCATCGACGACTACCTCCTCGGCATAACCGCCTCCGGCCAGCAGGGCGCAGACCCGCTCCCCTGGGCACAGGCTGTCGACTCCGGGGCCGGCCTCGACCACCGTGCCACTGACCTCGAGGCCGAGGATGTTGCTGACGCCGGTCGGGGGAGGGTAGTGCCCGGCGCGCTGCATCAGGTCGGCACGATTGACGCCGGCCCAGGCGACACGCAGGCGAACTTCCCCCGCTGCGGGCCCCTCGGGGGCGGGCTGCGCACGCCAGCGCAGGTGGTTCTGCTCGACGGCGATGGCATGCATGGGTGACCTCCTAGGTTGCGGTCTCGGCGAGGCGGGCTTCCAGGGCGTCCAGCAGGGCGGCGGGCTCCTCGGCATCGATCAGGCAGGTGCGGGTTCGGGCGTTGAGGAAGCCGTGCTCCACGGTACTGTCGAGGAAAGACAGCAGTGGGGAATAGAAGCCGGCGGTATCGAGCACGCCGATGGGCTTGTCGTGCAGGCCCAAGTACTGCCAGGTCCAGGCCTCGAACAGCTCTTCCAGGGTACCGATGCCACCGGGCAAGGCGATGAATGCATCGGCGTGAGCCGCCATGCTGGCCTTGCGCTCATGCATGTTGTTCACGCGGATCAGCGTGGGCAGTTCTTCGTGAGCCTGCTCGCGCTCCACCAGATGGTCGGGCATCACCCCGATCACATCACCGCCGCCGGCCAGCACGGCGTTGGCCAGCTCGCCCATCAGGCCGATGCGCGCGCCCCCGTAGACCAAGCCATGGCCACGCGAGGCCAATTCTCGCCCGAGTCTTCGGGTCGCTTCGACAAAGGCGGGATCCCGGCCGTCGCGGGAGCCCAGGTAGACACAGAATCTCGACATGCGCTTCTCCTTGGCAAGCACTTATCCTAGCTGCCCGAAAGAGGCTTCGAAAGCGTCGAGACGGTCTCAGGGAAGGCAGTCGGCCACGGCAAACTCGGCGTCGAGCCACTGGCCGATGACGTTATTGCCGCACAGGTGGTGGGCGTACTGGGTGTGCAGACAACGCACCTGATCCCAGTTGGCGATGCCGCCGATGCCGCGTTCGCGCAACACGACCTCGTAGCCGAGGCGTTCGACCTCGCTGCGCTGCGCCGCATTCATATGGCGCCAGCGGGTCTCGACATAATCGCGATGGCTGGCATGGTAGGCAGCGAGAAAATCGGCGTCGTCCCGCAGTCTTGCCTCGAGCTGCTTGATCACACCGCTGGCTTCGATGCGGGAGATGTCGATCTTGAGTCGCTCGGAGCAGAGCCAGTAGAGCGTGGGAAAAGGCTTGCCGTCGACGATGGGGGCCATGCGCAGCACCAGAGGAGTGCCGTTGCCATCGGTGGCGGCGACCGCCTCGATGCCGCGCGGGGCTCGTCCCAATTGCTCGGTGATGATGGCCAGTTGGCGGGCGTCAGGCGTCTGGTCGGTCTGGATCACCATCGTTGCGGTCCCGTACGAACTTGTTGGAGCGGCCCACGGCGCGAAAGAAGGTCCGGTTGAGCTGCTCGGGCGTGGGCACGTAGCCGCGCCATTGGCGTTCGCAGTACTCGTTGGCCCGCGCCATCAGCACGTCGTAGAGGCGATTGAACGGCGCATCATAATCGTAGGGGTCGGCGCCGAACAAGCGGATATGCGGATAGTCGGCGAACCGTTCCATGAAATAACGCTCCAGATCGGCCTCCACGGCGCGATGCTGGGCCACGTTGTCGGGGTCGAGCCAGAGGTTGTAGCGGATGCCCATCTCGGTCTCCTGCCAGTATGAGTGGCCCTTCATTCCGTGGGTCACATTGTTTTGACCACGAGAGCGCGGGTTTGGCTCATGCGAATCAGGCGCGTGCCAATGGCACCAGGCGCGCATGGCACAGGCGAATCAGGTCGGCAGGCGCCAGGGTGATCTCCAGGCCACGCCTTCCGCCGCTGACGTGCATTTTCCCGAGACCCTCGGCGCTGGCGTCGAGGAAGGTCGGCAGCCGTTTCTTCTGGCCCAGCGGGCTGATGCCGCCCAGCACGTAACCGGTGCTGCGCTCGGCCTCGGCCGCCTCGGCCATGCTCGCGCGCCGGGCCCCGGCCGCCTTGGCCAGCGCCTTGAGGTCGAGCTGGCTGGTGACCGGCACGATGCCCACCGCCAGGCGTCCGTCATCGAGGCGGACAATCAGAGTCTTGAACACGGTATGAGGGGCGAGCCCAAGAGCGCTTGCCGCCTCCTCGCCATAGGCGGGGGCGCGGGGGTCGTGCTCGTAGCTGAGCAGCTCGAAGCTGGCGCCATCGCGCTCCAGCGCCCTGACGGCCGGGGTCATGCGTCGGTGGTCTCCTCGAGCGGCTGCAGGTGGGCCTCCAGGGCTGCACGCAGCTCGCCCGCGATGGGCACGGCGCGCTTGGTGGCGTGATCGAAGTGCACCATCACGGTATGGCCCAGGTTGGTCAGCTCGCCCTTCTGCCTCGCCTCCTGGGTCACGGTGAAGGAGCTGTTGCCGAGCCGCGAGACGTAGGTACGGATCTCGATCTCGCTGCCGTAGTGCAGTTCGGCCCGGTAGTCGATCTCCATGCGCGCCATGATCAGCCGCCACTTGCGGGGGTCCAGGTCCGGGGTGAATAGCCGGAACAGATCGTTGCGTGCCAACTCGAACCAGGCGGGCAGGCGGGTATTGTTGACATGGCCGAGAGCGTCGGTGTCGTAGAAGGCGGGTTCGATGGTGCGCACGAACATGATGGGCCCTTTGCTGTCTTGTGGTCTTGTGGAGTGCCGTCGTCAGGCAGACAGCATTGCCCCGAGCAAACGCTAGGTCAAGTGTCGGCGACCTGCCTCTCGCCGTACCAGGCCTGCAGCCGCATCCAGCCGAGCAGCCATAGAGTAGCCACGGCGAACCCCGCCAGGGTGCCCCATAGCAGGCCCAGCGTGGCATAGGTGAGCGACACGCACAGCGCATAGCAGAGCAGTGCGCCAAGGCCGGCCGGATAGTGCTTGATCACCGTGGCGGCCGGCGCTGCGCCGTGGGTGAGATGCAGGATCACCAGCAGGGGGTACATCGAGATCGGAAACGCCGCCAGCATGCCGGCCCAAGACGTCGGCAGCACGTGGGCCAGGCCGGTAACCACGAAGACGATGGCGGTAGCCAGCCCGGCACGAAGCAAGAGCGGCCTCCAGCGAGCTCCGTTCTGATGTACCGTGACTCGCGTTTCCGGCACGTGGCGATAGAGCCAGGTGAAGGCGAAGATGGCTACCAGGGTGACCAGCGTCCCGCTCAACCGATCGAAATCGAAGCGCGTCAGCACGAGGCTGGTCAGCCACCAGGCGGCGAGGCCGCCAACGGTGCCTCTCAGCACACCGCGAAGGCCGTCCCGGCGACCGCACAGCAGGTAGCCGCCGCCCAGCGCCATGGTGGCGGTGAAGCCGGCCAGGCTGAACACGGCGCTCTCGGCGGCGAAGCCGGGAGATATCTCCAGGCCGATGAAGAACAGCGCGATGGCCGTCCCCAGCGGGTAGCCGGAAAGCAGGCCGGCCACCCGCGTGCTGACGCGTTCGGCCACGATCGACAGGCCGAGTACGATACCGATCGACACCGCGAGCTTGGCCAGCTGCCAGCTCAAGGGGACATCCATGGCGATTTTCCTTGCAGGTAGACGGCTAGATGAGGCGCAGGCCCTGGCGGTCGGCCCAAGCGGCACCCACCGCATGGGTCAGTCTCTCCTGCAGGTGGGCAGGCAGGGCGGCACGTGCTTGGTCGACGCTGGCAAACTCGCGGTTGCGCAGCCAGCAGTAGGCCCAGGCGCAGGCCTCGTCCTCGCTCTTCGGTACCGGGCGCGCCGGCATCTGGAACAGCAGGAAGGCAGCGGTACGCGCCGCCCACAAGGGAATGTCGTCGCCGGATCCGGAGCGGCTCCATTCGGCGAGTCGGGTGCCGTCGGGCGTCGCCTCGGGCTCGCCCAGTTTCGCCACTCGGGCGGTCTCTGCCAGGATCAGGGCGAGGCGGTCCGGCTCGCCTTGGCCGAGCTGACGCCACTGGTCGATCAGTGCCGGCATGCCCCGGCGAACCTTGGCATAGAAGCCGCTTTGCGGCATGGTTTCGCTCATACTGCTGCTTCCCGAGGAGAGGACATGGAGTTCGATTTTGCCACGCCTATCGAGCGTCGCCACCCTGGTCAGGGAGAGTGGCCGTCGCAGAAGTGGCATCGCTATGATGCCAGTATCCTGCCGCTATGGGTGGCCGACATGGACTTTCGCTCTCCTCCGCAGGTGATCGAGGCGCTAAAGGCACGGGTTGATCACGGTGTCTTCGGCTATGGACTGGTGCCGGACAGCCTCAGGCACACCCTGTGCGAATGGAGCACGCGGGAGTACGCTTGGCCGATCGAGCCGGAATGGCAGCTGTGGCTGCCAGGTGTGGTGCCGGCGCTGCACCTGGCCAGTCTGGCGCTGACCGAGCCGGGCGAGGGCGTCCTGACCGTTACGCCGATCTATCCGCCGTTCCTGAAGGTGGCCGAGCGTACCGGTCGCCTGGCCCAGCAGGCTCCGCTGGGCGAGCCGAGTGGCCCCGGCGAGCCTTGGCGGCTCGACCTGGAGGTGCTTGAGGCGGCGATAACCCCCGAGACGCGGCTGCTGCTATGGTGCCATCCCCACAACCCCACCGGCCGGGTGTGGCGACAGGCAGAACTGGCCGCACTGGCCGAGCTGGTCGAGCGACACGACCTGCTGGTGGTTTCCGACGAGCTGCACTGCGACCTGCTGCTCGAGGAAGGGGAGTCGCATAGGCCGCTGGCGGCGGCTTTTCCGGCGCTGGCGGCCCGCATCATCACGCTGTGGGCGCCCTCCAAGACCTTCAACCTCGCCGGGCTCACCGCTGCCTGTGCGGTGATCCCGGATGCCACGCTGAGGCGACGCTTCGCCGCGGCAATGCGGGGCCTGATGCCGGACGTCAACGTGTTGGGTCTGGTCGCTGCCGAGGTGGCCTACGACCAAGGCAATGCATGGCGTAAGGCCCTGCTTGGGGTTTTGCGGCATCACCGGCAAGCGCTGGTCGAGCGCGTGGAGACATGGCCGGGTGTGAGCATGAGTGCGCCGGAATCGACCTACCTGGCCTGGCTCGATCTGCGCCGCGCCAACGGGCTGTCGCCACATTCGGCTTCGCCGCAACAAGTGCTGATGGAGCGGGCCGGGGTGGCTCTCTCCGACGGTGCCGATTTTGGCTGGCCCGGCTTCGTGCGACTCAACTTTGGTACTACCGCTACCCAGCTCGAAGCCGCCCTGACGCGGCTTGACAGGGTGCTGAAAACGTAGGCCGAAGCGGCAGTCGGCCCGTTCGGGCCGACTGTCATTCCCCGGCAGGTGTTCAGTAGAGCAGCGTGAACAGCTTGCGACGATAAGTGACCGTCAAGGGATGGTCGGCTCCCAGGGCGTCGAAGACCCGCAGCAGGGTCTTGCGCGCTGCATCGTCGCCGTAGCCGCGGTCCTGGCGCATCACGCCGAGCAATCCCTCCAGCCCGTCCTCGTAATTGCCATCAGCGACCTGGCGCAGGGCGCGCTTGTAGCGCGCCTCGCTGTCGTCGCGTGCGGCCAGGGCGGCGAGCTCGTCGTCGTCGGGCGCTTCCTCGCGAAACTCGACGCTGGCACGCACGCCACGGGCCGGCGCGGCGTCGCGCTCCTCCGGCGGCAGGTTGTCGAGCAAGTCGAGGGCTTCCTGGCTGCGGCCTTCTGCGACCAGCGCGCGGGCCAGCTCCACCTGATAGGGGTGGTGCTCGGGATTCTGCTGCACGAGCTGCTCATAGAGGGTGCGTGCCGTGGCTGCGTCGCCCTGGGCCAGAGCCTCGGCGGCTTGCTCCTCGGGGCTGGCAGGAGCGTCTTCCGGCGCCGGGAAGTAGCGTGACAGCCACTCGCGGATCTCTTTCTCGGGCAGGGCTCCCTGGAAATGATCCACCAGCCCGCCCTGACTGATCAGCTTGACGTCGGGCACCGAGCGCACGCCGAGTTGAGCGGCGATCTCCTGATTCTCCTCGATATTGAGCTTGGCCAGGAGGAAGGCACCGCGATACTCCCGGGTCAGCTTCTCGAGGATCGGCATCAGTGTCTTGCAGGGCTGGCACCAGGGCGCCCAGCAGTCGAGCAGCACCGGTACCTGCATGGAAACCTCCAGCACCTGCTGGATGTTGCTGCGGTCGACGTCGATGATCAGCTGCTCATCGCCGGGCACCGCTTCCTGCGATGACGGGGAGGGTTCCTGTGGTGCCGTCAACGGGGCGCCACTGCGAGGGTCGACGATGGACATGGAAACGACCTTGGTCAAAGAGTGAATTTGTTTGAAAGATGCGGGTAAAGGCCGCGGGATTCAAGGGGCATCCATTGTCCCACGTTGCGCGTTGGTCGAGGGGACGGATGCAGGCGCGGCATCCGGTCGGGGGCTGTGGTAGTCTCATCCTCGTCCGGCCGTATCGGGGCCGGGCACCCAGACATGAGGAGCCGTGGGATGGCAACGTACCGACTGAACCGCGATAGCGACCTGATCGACAACCCTTCACCGCGCTGCGCCTGCATGCTGGTACTGGACACCTCCGCGTCGATGTTCGGCCCGCCGATCCGTGAATTGAACGCTGGCGTTCAGGCTTTCATTTCGGCGATTCAGGAGGACGACATGGCCGCCTGCTCGGTCGAGCTCGGCGTGATCACCGCTGGTGGCAAGGTCACCGAGCAGTTGCCTTTCACCACGGCCATGGATATCTCGCAATGCCGTCAGTTTACCGCCGCGGGCCTGACACCGCTGGGTGGCGCCATGGAGCTGGCGCTGGATCGCCTGGAGGAGCGCACCTCGGCCTATCGCAAGGCCGGCGTGGCCTACTACCAGCCATGGCTCGTGGTGATCAGCGACGGCGTGCCGACCGACCAGTGGCAGGCGGCTTCGGTGAGGGCACGGACCCTGGCCCAGCAGCGCAAGCTGGTGGTGATGCCGGTGGGCGTCGAGGAAGCCGATCTCGAGGCGCTCAGCGCTTTTTCCACTCGGCCGGCCAAGCGCCTCGATGGGCTGAAGTTCCGAGAGTTCTTCCTCTGGCTCTCGGCCAGCATGAGCCGGGTTTCGGCGTCATCGTCGACCACCGATCAGGTCAAGCTGCCGCCAACGGACAGCTGGGACAGCATCTAGAGCGGATGCATGGCGTCGAAGGAGGCCGAGTGGTAGCACGCGCACTGGTGGTGACGGATTCGCAGGGCAAGGAGCGCCGGCTCGGCAAGCGCCTCGAGCGTGGTGGCGAAGGCGAGATTTTCGCCCTGCGCGAACGCCCCGACGTGATCGTCAAGTGGTACTACCCCGAGGTGCTCGACAAGCGTGGAGAGGAATTGCACCGCAAGGTCGAGGCGATGCGTAGCCTGCGCGACGCCCACATGACCCGCGATGTCTGCTGGCCATTGATTCGGGTTTTCGATGCACAGCAGCGCTGGATCGGTTTCGCCATGTACCGGGCGCGTGGCGTGAAGATGAGCTTCCTCGCCCATGCCCTGTTGTACCAGCGATATTTTCCCGGCCTGGATCGCCGCCGTATCGTCGCTTACCTGATCCGTTTCGTCGAGATCGTCCAGCAACTGCACGAGGCCGGGGTCTGTATCGGTGACTACAACCTCAACAATATATTTTGTGTTCCTGGGTCGGAGCAGGTCACGCTGATCGACTGCGACAGCTACCAACTGCGCGTTGACGGCACTTTCTACCCTTGTCCCGTGGGCAGTCCGGACATGACGCCCAAGGAACACCAGGGCGTCTCGTTCCGTCATACGGTACGTTCGCCGCGCAGCGAGGCTTTCTCGCTGGCGATCGTGCTGTTCAAGTGTCTGATGCTGGGGCGTCACCCTTATGACATCGTAGGCGGCGACGATCCGGTGCGTAATCTGCGGCGTGGCAACTTCGCCTATGGCCGTGGCCAGCGCGACGTGCCTCAGGGCGTCTGGTACGAACTCTGGACCGAGCTGCCCGACACCGTCCGCGACATGTTCGTGACGACTTTCACGGTAGGGGCCGATGCCCCCATCCAGCGCGCCACGCTGGCGCAGTGGCATGCCGCGCTTAGCGACTACCGTGAGGCGATGACGGCGGGGGAGTATGCCGTGCGTTTGGCCAGCCCCGGCCGGCCGCTACGTTCACAGGTGCAGCATGCCCGTTGAATCGTCACCCACCCACGGCGCGTCGTTGTCTGCCTGGTCGGTCATGAGCGTCGCTACCGCCGGGCTGGCGCATCTGGAAGGCTCGCCGCCCTTGCCCTGCCAGGACGCGGCGGGTGGCGCGGCGACTCCTCGCCCCGCCCTCGTGCTGGCCGATGGGGCCGGCAGCTCGCCGGACTCCGGCTTGGGCGCGCGCGTGCTGATCGCCGCCATGTTGCGGCTGGTCGATACCCTCGAGGCGCAGCTCGCCTGGCTGCTCGACGGTCGGGATGAGCCCTCCCCGGAGGTGCTGCGCCAGTTCGCCGAACTGCTCTCCCGCCATGCACGAGGGAGCCTGGTCGACCGCGCTGCCGAACAGCATCGCGCGGCGCGAGATCTGCGCTGCACGCTGCTGCTGGCATTGGTAGGCCATGAGCGGCTGCTGTGGCTCAAGATCGGCGATGGCGAAATCGTGCTGGAGCGGGCCGCCCCCCTTGCAGAGCGGGCGGGAGAGGAGCCTGGGCTGGCGCCGCATCTCTTCACCTTGGGCGAGCGGGGCAAGGGGGAGTTCGCCAATCAGACGTGCTTCGTCGACGAGCGTCTGGACGTCACACAGGTGCAGTACGGTTGCGAATCAACGGTGGCACTGACGGGAATCGCCTTGATGAGCGACGGTGCTGCCGAGAAACTGGTTTCGCTCGACGGCGAACAGGTCTCGGGGCAGCTCAGCTACTGGTTCGATGATCTGCGGCAGGGACGGCTGCGCCAACGCCAGCTGGTGCGGCGCTTCTACAGCGAGGAGTTCTGCCGTGGCACCAGCGGCGACGACCGCAGTATCGCCTTGTTGGCCAGGGAACCGGAGGCGCGGTGAGACGTCGAAGTAATGCCATGGCGGCGAGACGAGCCAGCGGTCGCCATGGCCGGTCAGCGTTCCGTATGCCACCGACCAAGCTATTACCTGGCGGTCCTGAATACGCTGACTAGACGCGGTGCCAGGTACGGCTCGCATGGCGACGCGAAGGCAGGCGGTTCGCCGCGCGGCGAAGGAAAAACCAGGGAGGGAAGATGCGATGCAGCCGCCGCAGTACAGGCCGGATATCGATGGCCTTAGGGCGATAGCCGTCATTCTGGTGGTCACCTACCATGCCGGAGTGCCAGGGTTTGCGTTCGGCTTCATTGGCGTGGATATCTTCTTCGTCATATCGGGTTACTTGATCACGAGTTTGCTGATACGGGAGCTGGCGGATACCGGCCATATCAGTCTTCTCGCTTTCTACGGCCGCCGCATCCGACGACTGATGCCGGCAATGGTCGTCGTGATTCTCTCTTCCCTCGTTCTGGGCTATGTCCTCCTGACACCCATCGGACAGCAGCAGAGCCTGTCCGAGTCGGCCATCGCCTCCATCGCGTTCTTCGCCAATTACTACTTCATTGCCACCACAGGCGGCTATTTCGATGGCCCCACCGACCAGGTGCCCTTGCTGCACATGTGGTCTCTCTCCGTGGAGGAGCAGTTCTATGCGCTTTGGCCGGTGCTGCTGATTGTCGGCACGCTCCTCGCCAAGCGCTGCGGAAAACATCCCTGGACCTTCTTGGCAGCGATTGCCTCGGTCGGCATCGGTGCTTCATTTTGTTATGGAGTATGGCTTTCCAGCCTCAATCCGAACGCGGCGTACTTCTCCGTTCTTTCCCGCGGCTGGCAACTGCTGGCGGGCGCACTGCTGGCATGTCTCATAGGCCGCGGGCTGCTTCCGCAAGCCTCGAATATCGCCATGTCTGCTTTAGCTGTGCTCGGAGCGGTGCTGTTGCTGGTAGCGGCGTCGATCATTGAGGGTTCTCACGGGTATCCCGGCTGGGCGGGCATGCTGCCCGTTCTCTCGGCATTGGCGTTGATCGTATCGGGGTTCGGCAGTGCTTCGACCCCAATCTCGTGGCTACTCTCCACGCGACCTTTCGTCTTCGTGGGCAAGGTGTCGTATCCCTGGTACCTCTGGCATTGGCCCCTGTTGGCCATGTCGCGCGCCTATCACCTGGGCGAAGCCGACCTCAGCCGCGATCTGGCGCTGGTTGCTCTCTCTTTCGTACTGGCATGTCTGACGTACTGCCTGGTGGAGAAACCCGCGGTGCGCTTCTTCAAAAGGCATTTCATCACCAACAAGCAGCTCGTCAAGCTGGGCGGCCTGTCATCCGTCCTGCTTGCTCTCGCTGCATTCGGGCTGATGAGTCATGCCAATCAACAGAAGAGCGTCGGTCTCTATCGGCAGCTTGAAAGCGCTGCGCAAGAAATGCCCGACCTGCGTGCAGCGTGCCATTTGAGCACTCCCTTTCAAGGACTGCCGGAGGTGTCCACTTGTATGAACCGCTCCGAAACGGACTCTCCCGACCTGTTGCTATGGGGGGACTCTCATGCCGATCACTACTCGCCGATGCTGGACGAGCTGGCAAGCAACTTGCAATTTACCTTCCTGCAGAGAACCTTCAGCACGTGCCCGCCATTGATAGGTTATTCACACGGCTACTCCAGCGGTCATTCTCGGGAGAACGACCGCCACTGTGAGCTGTTCAAAGCGGAAATGACGAGCGAGCTGTCCCGGTTGGTTGAAAGGGGGCTTTCCGGCGTCGTGTTGAGTGCCAGTTGGCTGGGGAGACCGAGCAGTGAGACGCATATCGCTCAGGCAGAGGAGGGCCTCAGGAAAACGGTCGATACGCTCCTCGGGCATGGGTTGCGCATCGTCGTCGTCGCCCCCACGCCTGTGTTCAGCGTGCCCATGACGGAGTGCCTGGCCAGGCGGACGGAGGCATCATGCAATAATTACCAGCGACGGCGGGAAAAGCGAAGGGAAGCCATGCTGGCCGTCATGCATGACATTGCCGAGCACGAAACGGACGTCAGGGTGGTCGACTTCCATGAGCAGCTGTGCCCCGGCGGGAATTGCCACTCTCTGCTGGGGGATACCGTGGTGTATCGAGACGAGCACCATCTCACGACGCGAGCCGCCAGAGAACTTGCCTCCGCTGCGCATGGCGATATCGCCTGGCTGTTGGCGGACACGGCTCCGGGCCGCTGACGTTGAAACGAAGAGCGAACCGACGGTCGTCGGTTCTCACCGTGCGGGCAATAAAAAACCGAGGCTTCAGGCCTCGGTCTTCCTGTTGGATAGCGGGGGCCGCTGACGTTGAAACGAAGAGCGAACCGACGGTCGTCGGTTCTCACCGTGCGGGCAATAAAAAACCGAGGCTTCAAGGCCTCGGTCTTCCTGTTGGATAGCGGGGGCCGCTGACGTTGAAACGAAGAGCGAACCGACGGTCGTCGGTTCTCACCGTGCGGGCAATAAAAAACCGAGGCTTCAAGGCCTCGGTTTTCATGTTTGGTAGCGGGGGCCGCTGACGTTGAAACGAAGAGCGAACCGACGGTCGTCGGTTCTCACCGTGCGGGCAATAAAAAACCGAGGCTTCAGGCCTCGGTCTTCATGTTTGGTAGCGGGGGCCGGATTTGAACCGACGACCTTCGGGTTATGAGCCCGACGAGCTACCAGACTGCTCCACCCCGCATCAACGTGTTGCGTATTCTACGCTTTTTCTGCGCTGTGTCAAGGTGGGCAGCAATCCTCGTGCAAGCGCGGCGCTTGTGTCCATAATCAAGGGGGGAAGCTTGAAGGCGAGCCCTTCTGCCAGCATCCTGTTATTGCTGGCCTGCTGTGCCAGATCAAGCAATACGATGACAAGCGTCATGATCAGGGAGGTGGAATATGACTCAATCAGCACCCGTAGCGTGGGTCACCGGCGGAACCGGTGGTATCGGTTCCGCGATCTGCCGCGCACTGGCGTCGGCGGGCTACCACGTGGTGGCGGGCTATCACAATCCGGAAAAGGCCAAGACCTGGCTCGAGACGCAGAAAGCCGACGGATTCGACAATATCTCCCTGTCGGGTATCGATCTGACCGACTACCAGGCCTGTGAAGCGGGCGTGAAGGAGATAGAGGCGGCCCATGGGCCGATCAGCATTCTGGTCAACTGTGCCGGGATCACCCGGGACGGAACCATGAAGAAAATGACAGCAGAGCAGTGGCACGAGGTCATCGACACCAATCTCAACAGCGTATTCAACACTTGTCGCAGCGTCATCGAAAGCATGCTCGAGCACAAGCATGGGCGCATCATCAACATCTCCTCGATCAACGGGCGCAAGGGCCAGTTCGGTCAGGTCAACTACTCGGCGGCCAAGGCCGGCATGCATGGCCTGACCATGGCCCTGGCCCAGGAGACGGCCACCAAGGGCATCACCGTCAATACCGTGTCGCCCGGCTACATAGCCACCGACATGATCATGAAGATTCCCGAGAATGTGCGTGAAGCCATTCGTGAAACCATTCCGGTGAAACGCTATGGCACACCGGAGGAGATAGCCCGGTTGGTCGTGTTCCTGGCTGACAAGGAGTCCGGCTTCATCACCGGGGCCAACATCGACATCAACGGTGGCCAGTTCATGGGTTGACCGTGCAGCGAGACTTGACGGGAGGCCACTGGCCTCCCGTTTTGGTTAGTACGGCCCGCTTCACGGCGGGGGCAGACGTGTCAGGCGCGTCAGCAGCGAATCGAGCTCGCCGACTTCCCGTTCCCATTGCTCGGGTGAGACCGGTCCCGTCGCCAGCAGGTTACGGAGTACGATGCGGACCTCCTCGGCACGGCTCAGCTCGCGACCAAGTCCTTCGTTGAGTCGCTCGACCTGAATGGCCAGACGCAGGGGCTCGTCGTGCTGGCTGATGCGGCCCATGGCGAGCAGCGAAAGATGAACGCGCAGTCGGGCCAGACGTTCACCGACCTCTTGAAGCGGCGGCGGGTCTTGCCGCGCGGCGTTGCGCCGCTCGTGGGCGCTGAGCATCTCATCGGACAGGTCGAAGTCCTGAGCAAGGGGAACGTCCTCGCAGGCACCCCCTTCTAGGTAGGCGGCATCGGCTGCCAGATGGGCTTCGAGCAGGGGGCGGCAGGCTTGCCACTGCTGAATTTCTTCCACCACTGCCAGGCGTGCCAGACGTTCGCGGCGGGTGCGCACGATACCACTCCAGCGACGACGCATACCTTCCGTGCGTCGTCCCGTGGGCAGCGGCTCCAGGGCGGCGGCTTGTGCAATGGCCTGCTCCAGTACCTGACTGTCGGCGTGGCGAGCCGGCTGCCACGCGTCGAGCCGGTCGATTAGGGCCTGCATCTCGTCGAGACGTTGACGCGCTCGCTGAGCGCGGTCGTCGCGTTGTGCCTCGCGCATGGCGAAAACCTGATCGCAGGCCGCGCGGAATTCGCGCCATAGCGTCTGTTCTTCACCGCGCGGGGCGCGCCCCAGCTCCCGCCAGCGCTGTTGCAGGCTTTTGGTGCGTTCCGCTCGCTCATCGGGGGGCAGCGGGCGCTCAATCAAGGCCTGGACTTCATCGATGAGTTCGCGCTTGGCATCGGCCACCTCCTTGGCACGCTGGTCGATCAGCCCCTGCAGGGCAAAGCGGATACGACCGAAGCGGCGCCCGATGGCCTGGGCCTGATCGCGCGGTACGGGAGAGTGGCGACGCCACTCTTCGCGTGCCTGATCGCGGATGCGCCGCAGTGCATCCGGGTCGGCATCGCCGGCGGGCGCTTCGAGCAGCGCCTCGAGCTGTTCGCAGAGGGCGGTGCGTGCCTCGAGGTTGCGGGCACGCACGTTGGCCTGATGCTCGCGCCAGGGGGCCAGGCGCTCATGGATGCGGTCTGAGGCACTGCGGAACCGTTCGGAGAGCTCGCGGCTGGCCGCGGCATCGCCGAGTCCCTTCCAGTCGCGCACGAGCTGGCGGTGGCGTTGATCGAGTTCGGCGTCGGTGATGCCGCTGTCGTCGGCAAGCTGCTCGATTGCCTGACACAGCTGTTCACGCTTGGGGCCGGCGACGAAGCCGCGCCAGTCGCGTAGCTCCGCGAGCCTGGCGCCAAGGCGCTTGAGCGTAGCAAGTTGGGGACGCAGGCTCGCGGCGGGAAGCGAGTCGGAACGATGACGGAGGCTCTGGTGCAGGCGACTGGCGCCCTTGAAGGCACCGCGGTCGAGCAGTTTTTCCAATTGGATGAGATCCTGGGAGAAGCGCTCGAGGCGTACCTCGAGGGCCTCGTCTTCGGACTCTTCCCGGCCGGCCAGCCATTGCTGTGCGCGGGCCAGCAGCGGCGACGGCGGTAGCGTGTCGGGCCAGTCACATGCAGCGACGCTGGCCTGCAGCCGCTCGGCGTCCTGCTCCTTCAGTGCTATTTCGATATCGGCAGCACGTGCTTCGAGGCGCTCCCAGGCTCCGAGAACCCAGTCGTAATCCTCGAGCACACTGTCGTAGCGCTGACGCAGCGCCTCGTCGGTCACGTGCAGGTCGGAGAGCGCTTGCCAGCGGTTGGCCAGCAACACCTTCTGGGCGCGCAGGCTGGCGATGTCCTGAGCCGTCAGGCGGTCGCCTCTGGGCAGGCCAGCCAGGCTCTCCTCAAGCGCCTCGAGCAGCGATTCCCGAGCCTCGGCCGCCTGCTCGCGGCGGCGGTCCGTCTCGGCAATGGCATGCTCGCGTGCCTCGTGGTCGGAAATGACCTTGCGGCACTGCAGGCTGGCCTCCTGGAAACGGCGCTCCTGCTTGGGGTCGGGTAGGTCCTCGAGCGACTCCCATTCGCGCACCAAGTGCCGGTACCGGCCCGCATAGAGGGGTTCCCAAGGCGCTCTGGCATGTGCCTCGAGCTTTGCCAGCAGTGCTTCGCGCTGCGCCCGGGCCGCGGCCAGGGAGGCGGCATCCGTGCGCAACCGGTTCAAGCGCTCGCGTGCCTGGCGCATCACCTGGCGGTCGCGGCGCGCCCGCTGGACCAATTGCTGCAGGCCAGCTTCGCTGGTCACCCGTGCCGCTGCTGCATGCCGCACGGCAGCGATGCCGTTGTCGCAGGCTTGTTGGATGAGGTCCTCTTCCGCCGTCAGGCGTGCCACCGCGGCCAGGCGCAGTTGCTGGTTGTCCCCCTCCAGCGCTACTTGCGACAGCAGCCCCCTGTCGTCGAGGCGCTCGACGATGCGCAGGCGCTGAGTCAGGTCGATACCGCCGCTGCGGCCGCTGAGCAGCATGACCAGCCGATGGCGGATCTCGGTCAATTCCGGCTGGCGCGTCAGGAGTTCGAGGAGCGTCTCGGGAGAGGCGATTCTCTCCAGTGCGGCCTGGCGGACGGTGGCTTCCGCATCGAGACACAGCGTCTCCAGCACCTGACGCTGATCAGGGCTCGCGGGATCGAGTCGGGCAATGGCCTGACATCGAACCTCGGCATCGGGGTGCTGCCAGCGTGGGGCGAACAGGCGGCGAAGGAATCCGGGCATGGGGCATCCTGAAAGTAAGACGCGCAGCGGTGGCTGCGCATGCCGTATTGTTGCTGTCGAATCGGCGTCTTTCGTCTAATGTGTGTTATCTAAGCACGCGCCGCGGCTGGGGAAAAGCCTGCCGGAACAGGAGCGTGTGGGCAAATCGCGACAATGGCCGCCGAGGCCTGGCTGGCCGTATCATCAGTTGCAGGGGGGATGGGAGTCGCTTAGCTTTAGTCCCACGACCCGACAACACCCGAGTGGAGTCCGGCAATGAGCCTCAAAGTGGACAGGGCAGACATGGCATTCACCTTCAAGGGGGGCATGCTGCCCATGACGGTCATGGAATTGGCTAGTGCGGATCCGGAGCAGATCCGCGAGCAGCTTTCGGGCAAGCTTAGCCAATCTCCCGCCTTCTTTCAGCATACCCCCGTGGTCCTCAGCGTCGAGAAGCTCGACGAGCCCCATCTGGCTCTTGAGCGGATCTGTGCCGTGTGTCGCACCCACAAGCTGTTGCCGGTGGCGGTACGTGGCGGGACAGATCCCGTCAAGCAGTCGGCTTGGGCGCTGGGGCTGGGTTGGTTTCCACCCTCAGATGGGGCGCGTACCCGCTCGCTCGAGGAGGTTCCCCCCGTTGAAGCGCCGACGGCCAATGCACCCGAGTCGGCCGCCTCGGTGGCGAGTGGCGGACGCATCTACCGGGGAACGGTACGCTCGGGGCAGCAACTGAGCGCTCCCGACGGCGACCTGGTGGTCATCGGGGCCGTCAACGCCGGGGCGGAGGTGCTGGCGGCGGGTAGCATCCACGTCTACGGCGCACTGCGCGGACGTGCCCTGGCCGGCATTCATGGCGATACCGAGGCTGGTATCTTCTGCCGTGAACTGCATGCCGAGCTGCTTTCGGTAGCGGGTAACTACAAGCGTCTCGAGGACATCGACCCGCATCTGCTGGGTGCCTCGGTCCAGGTCGCCCTGCGTGACGCGCAGCTGGGGATAACCTCGCTGGCCTAAAGCGATTTGCGCTTTCTTCGTCTTTCTTCGTCTATCCAAAGGAACGTGTAACTTGGCCAAGATTATCGTAGTGACCTCAGGCAAGGGTGGGGTCGGCAAGACGACCAGTGCAGCGGCCATCGCCACCGGGCTGGCGCTGCGAGGCAACAAGACCGCTGTCATCGACTTCGACGTGGGGCTGCGCAACCTGGATCTGATCATGGGCTGCGAGCGTCGTGTGGTGTATGACCTGGTCAATGTGATCCAGGGAGAAGCCGGGCTCAACCAGGCGCTGATCCGCGACAAGCGCGTCGACAACCTGCACATCCTGCCCGCCTCCCAGACACGCGACAAGGATGCCCTCACGCCTGAGGGCGTCGAGAAGGTACTCGATACCCTGGGTAAGGACTTCGACTACATTCTCTGCGATTCCCCCGCCGGTATCGAGCGCGGCGCGCAGCTGGCCATGTACTACGCCGACGAGGCGATCGTGGTCACCAACCCCGAAGTATCATCGGTGCGCGACTCCGACCGTATCCTCGGGCTGCTCGCCTCCAAGACACGGCGTGCCGAGCGTGGCGAGGATCCGGTCAAGGAGCATCTGCTGATTACCCGCTATAACGCCGCACGGGTCGACCATGGCGACATGCTCAACCTCGATGACATTCGCGAGATTCTCGCCATTGATCTGCTCGGTCTCATTCCCGAGTCAGAAGCGGTGCTGCGTGCCTCCAACCAGGGGGTGCCCGTGACTCATGACGATGACAGCGATGCGGGCCAGGCATACATGGATACCGTCTCGCGTCTGCTCGGAGAGGAAGTGCCGCTGCGCTTCCATGAACTCCAGAAGAAGAGCCTGCTGAGCCGCATGTTCGGAGGAGGTCGCCGGTGAAGTTGCTGGAATTTCTGAAGCGCGAGCGCAAGAAGACCGCCTCGGTGGCCAAGGAGAGGCTGCAGATCATCGTGGCGCATCAGCGCAGCCAGCGTGGCCAGCCCGACTACATGCCGATGCTGGAGAAGGAGCTCCTAGAGGTGATCCGCCGCTACGTGCAGGTGGACGACGACGCCATCAATATCAGTCTGGACAGCGAGGACAACTGTTCGGTACTGGAGCTCAACGTCACGCTGCCGCGCAGCTAAAGACACCGAGCGAGCCGCGCTGCGTCCGCAACGCGCTCGTTCGACGCTTCCGCGGCTGAGACGTCCGCAGGGCTATGGTAGGCTGTGCCGCTCAGGACGCAGTCAGGAGACAACGCGCCCATGGCGAAGCCCAATGCCGCCCAAATGACCTTCCTGTGGCACGATTACGAGACCTTCGGCGCCGACCCTCGTCGCGACCGGCCCTCTCAGTTCGCCGCGATACGCACCGATGCCGACTTCAATGAGATCGGCGAGCCTATCGAGCTCTTCTGCAAGCCGGCGGACGACTACCTGCCCCATCCTCAGGCGTGCCTGATTACCGGCATCACGCCGCAGCAGGCGCGCCGCCGCGGGCTGCCCGAGGCCGAATTCGCCGGTCGTATCCATGCGTTGATGAGCGAGCCAGGCACCTGTGCGCTGGGCTACAACAGCCTGCGTTTCGACGACGAAGTGAGCCGCTGCCTTTTCTATCGCAACCTGCTCGACCCCTATTCGCGGGAGTGGCAGAACGGCAATTCGCGCTGGGACCTGATCGATGCGGTGCGTGCCTTTCATGCTCTGCGCCCGGCAGGTATCGAATGGCCACGCCGCGAGGACGGCTCGCCCAGCTTCCGGCTCGAGGACCTGACCGCCGCCAACGGTATCGTTCATGAAGGGGCCCACGACGCGCTTGTCGACGTGCGCGCGACCATTGCGCTGGCGCGACTGCTCAGGCAGAGCAATGGCCGCCTCTTCGACCACCTGCTGGCGCTGCGCAGCAAGCGCGAAGTGGCCAAGTATCTCGACATCGCGGGGCGCAAGCCGGTGCTCCACGTGTCGCGCCGCTATCCGGCCAGCCGGGGCTGCAGTGCCCTGGTGATGCCGTTGGCCGAACACCCCACCAACCCCAATGGGGTAATCGTTTACGACCTTTCCGTCGACCCGGGAGCACTGCTCGAGCTGGACGCCGAGCAGATCCGTCAGCGAGTCTTCGTCAGCAGCGATGACCTGGCCGAAGGCGAGGAGCGGATTCCGCTCAAGGTCATCCACATCAATCGTAGTCCGGTGGTGCTGCCGGCCGCGGCGCTCAAGGAGGTGGAGGGACCGCGCAAGGGCGAATATGGCGAGATCGTCGAACGCCTGGGGCTCGATCTGGCGGCATGCCGCACCAACTGGAAGCGTCTCGCAGCGAGCCCCGAGGTGGCGCAGAAAGTCAGCGAGGTGTTCGCCCAGTCGCCGCCGGAGGGCCCTCACGATCCTGATCTGATGCTCTACAGCGGCGGCTTCTTCTCCCCTGCCGACCGTCAGCAGATGGCCCGTGTGCGCGAGACGCCGCCGTGGGATCTGGTAGATGCCCGGTTTGCCTTTCAGGATCCGCGCCTGGAAGAGATGCTGTTTCGCTATCGGGCCCGCAGCTACCCCGACACGCTGACCAGCGAGGAGCAGGCGCGCTGGGAAGCCTACCGCTGGGAACGCATGAACGATGCGACGGTGGCCGGTTTCACGCTGAAGGATTTCGCCCGCGAAATCGAGCGCCTCAATCAGGTGGCGCTGAGCGATCGCGATCGCCTGATTCTCGAGGAACTCGTCATGCATGTGGAAGCGATGATGCCCGCTCAGGCCTTCGGCTGAGGAGAACAGCACCCGGCGACTATGACGCCTCGTTTCGACATGACAGCGCCCGGCCACTGGCCGGGCGCTGCGTTTGGATGGCTCGCCACGCTTAGTCGTCGGCTTCCGGCAAGGGTTCCAGGTGCCGGGCCAGGGCGGCGACGTCGCTGGGCTCGTCGCCAGGGTCATAGGCCACCGTGGCGATGGCCGTCTCGAGCAGCCCCGGCCAGGTCTGACGCAGGTCGTCGGCGGTTACCGTCAGCACGCGCTGGGCCAGCAGCTCGCGGCGATCGAAATCGGTGTCGCCGAACGACAGGGCTCGCCAAAGACGATTGGTGCGCTCGGACAGACTGGTGTCGCGCTGCAAGAGCGTGTCATGCACGGCTTGGCGATAGGGGGCCAGGTCGGCATCGTTCATCGCTGCCAGGCGCTGGCCGAAGTCTGCCAGGAAGGCGTCGATATGCGCCTGGATCTCGTCGCTGGTGGCGTCGGGAGACTGCACCAGCAGGCTCAGCCCCGGGGCGTCGATCAGCGGCGAGTAACCGGCGTTGACGACGTAGCCCAGCTGCTCCTCGGTGCGCAGTCGTTGGTAGAAGGGTGTGTCGATCACCTGTCCCAGCACCGAGAGGCGTGCCTGGGTGTCGAGCGAGCGGTCATTGCCCTGCAGGTAGCGCAATACCAGTGACTCTTCGCGCGTCGTATGGGGATGCAGGGTGGGGAGGTCGTCGTCGACGCGCAACGGCACCAGGTCGGGTATTGCCTCCTTGGGCTGCGTGGGGGCGAGCATCTCCGCCACGAGTCGGCCTTCGCGCCGCGCCAGCTCGGCATCGAGGTTGCCGACGGCAAGCGCCTGCAGGCGCAGTTCGTCAAGGAACTGCTCGCGGAACTCGCGCAGGTCCTCTACCGTCAGTTCGCGGCTGGCTTCAAGCAGTCTTTGTGTTGGCCAGTGAGGGCGCATCAGGGCTTCTGTCAGGGTGCGGTGGCCCTGGCGGAACAGCGCCGCCTGGGGGGCATTGCGCCACTCGCGCTGCAAGCGGTAGCGCACTCGCTCGAAGTTCGCCGTATCGATCTCACCCTCGATCAGCTGCTCGAGGGTGCGGCGCATGACGCGGTCCTGGCGGTCGCGCCAGCCCGAGAAGGCCAAGGTGATACCGCGGGCATGGGCGTAGGCATCGACGTCGTGCCCGGCCAGCCGAGCAGCGTAAAATTCCTCGTTGAGGCTGTCGTCGAGCCAACCTGCCAGGAGATCGGCCAGGACGGCATGGCGTGGGTCGCTGCTGGCCTTGGGATTCTGCAGGCTGAAGCGCCACTCCACTTTGGGTGTGTTGAAGCTGGAGTCTGCCATGTGCCAGAGCTCGAAGCCGGGGGCCTCGAGCAACTGTGAGGGGCGCTCACTCTGCACATCGAGCAGCGTCACGTCTTCGGCGATGAAGGGGTTGGGGGCGGGCAGGGCGAGACCCGCCAGCGGCTCTGCAGCGTCCGTTCCCGGCTCGACTTCGCGCCATGGGGTGTCGAACCAGGGCGACGTCCGCTCGCCCTCGACCTCGGGCCCGCTGTAGACACGCAGCAGCGACTCGGGACGCAAAGCATCGAGGTATTCCTCGATCAGGCCACGATCGAAGCCCTCCATGCGGTAGGCAGCATACTGCACGTCCTCCACCGGGAAGCGGGCCAGGTTCATGGCCAGGCGCATGGCGCTCTGCAGCGCTGAGCCGTGCTGCTGGAAGCGAAACTGCTGTTCGGCAAGCTGGGCCTGCTCATCGTAGCGCCACGCTTCCAGGCCCTGGTCGCGAATCTGCTCGATGGCGGCAAACAGCGTTGCCTGAATCTCGTCGATGCGTTCGGCGCCGTCAGGTGTCAGGCTGACCCGGACGGTGAAGAGCGCATGGCGCTCATCGCCACGCCCCACACCGGCGGAGAGCCCATCGGCCAGCCCCGCCTCGCGTAGTATCGAGTAAAGGCTGCCGTCCCCTTCGTGCCCCAGCAGGTGGGAAAGGTACTCGGCGGGTTTATGACGATAGTGCCGAAGCGGATCGGGGATCGGGAACATGAAGCTCACATGACGGCTATCGCGTACCGACTTGAGCCTCACGTAGAGCGGTAGGCTTCCTTCCTCTATCAGGGGCTCCTCGATCACGGGACGCTCCAGGCCACGGTCGGCGATGCCTGCGAAGCGTTCGGTCACCATGGTTTCCAGCGCGTCCAAGGATTGCGGAGCGACCACGGCCAGGTGCATCACGTTGGCGTCATAGTGGTGCTGATAGAAGTCGATCACCCGTTCCCGCAGGGTAGGCTCGCCTTCAGGCCGGTCTGCCAGCGTCTCGCGACTGCCCACCGAGAATCCAGTAGTGGGGTTCTCGTCATTCAGCACCTCATTGAGCACGTCGTTCTCGCGCCGGCCATCGTCGCGTATACGAGACATGTACTCGGAGTGCACGATATTGCGCTCGCTCTCGAGCTTCTCGGGATTGAACAGCGGCGAGAGAAAGAACTGGCTGAAGCGGTCCAGGGCACCGGGCAGTGCCTCTGGCTCGATGTCGAAGAAATAGTTGGTGTCCTGCGGGGCGGTGAAGGCGTTGTGAGTGCCGCCGTGACGTTGCAGGTAGCCTTGGTAAGCATCGGCTTCGGGATACGGTTCGGTGCCAAGAAACAGCATGTGCTCGAGGAAGTGGGCAAGCCCGGCCAGGTCGTCAGGGTCCTGTGCGCTGCCCACGCCGACGTTCATCGAGACCGCTGCCTGATCGGCCTCGGGGTCGCTGACCAGCAGCGCGGTGAGGCCGTTGTCGAGCTTCAGGACCCGGTAGTCGCGACTGTCGTGGGGGCTGACATGAGGATGGACGACTTCTTCGACCGCCTCCTCCGAGGCGCTGGTGTCATCCGCTGGCTGTGCCTGGCTGAGGGCAGGCAGCGAAAGGCCGAGCAGCAGAGTCGCCAGCCAGGGCAACGGACGCTGGCGGGACAGGCAATGCAAGGGCAGGCGGGGGTTGGACATCATCTCTCCTGTTCGTTCCAGCGCAGCATGGGGCCCGTAGGGTGGGCGCAGGCGGGATCCTGATTGACGGGGTCGTTCACCCTTCTTGATACCGGAAAGGCGCCCAACAGTTCCCGTGGGGCGGGACGCAAGAGTGCCTGGGCCGTCTCTCGTGGAGTCTCGGGGTCGAGCCAGCGCAGGGCGTCGGCGGCGTCGATCAAAGCCGGCAGTCGATCGCTGAGCGGGGCCAGGAAACCGTTGGTTGGCACCGTGACAAGGGCCGTCGAGTCGGTGTATTCGGTCAGGTCGGTATGGTAGCGACACCAGATCCCGGCCAGCAGCATCGGGCCGCGATCGACTCGAACGACCAGGAACGGCTGCTTGAAACGCGGCTGCAGCTTCCATACGTAGACGCCCCCCGCCGGCACCAGGCAGCGGCGGGCCGAAAAGGCATCGCGGAACATCGGACGTGAATCGAGCGACTCGGCCCGGGCGCAGTGGGGCGCATGATCGAGCACGGTCAGCCATGAGGGTGTCAAGCCCCAGAAGGCCCGAGCCAGGCAGGTGCGGCCGGCTTCCAGCCGAACATGCGAAACTGGGCGCCTCGGCGCCAGGTTGGCGGAGGCCAGCAGGGGGGACTCTTGGTGCAGTTCGGGCAGCAGTCGGCCAAGGTCGAGTGGCGGAATGTAGAGGCGGCCGGCCATGGCGTCTCCAGGTGTCGGGGTGGCGTCAGGTTAGCCAAGTCGAGCAAAACAGGAAAGGGCAGATGTTCAGTGGTCGAAAACAGTGTTCGATGTGCGCTATCCTAAGCTACCGGGTGAAGTACTTCCGCCCCGAGATGTGCAAGCTCTGCGAGGAACTCGATGGCTCGTCCCCGACAGCATGTGCCCGAAGCGCTCCATGCCCAGGTCATGGCCGCATGCGATGACTGGCTGCAGGGCAATCCCGTGCATGCGCTTTCGCTGCGCGCGTTGGCGCGCGAGGTGGGCTGTGCGCCGAGCACCCTGCTCAAGCTTTATGGCAGCTTCGGCAATCTTCTGCAGCACGTGAACATCGAGACCTTGGCAAGCTTGCGCACGGTCATCGAGCCGTTGACCCAGGGTGCGGAGCCTGAAAGGCAGATGCGGGCACTGGCACTGGCCTACTGGCAATTCGCCCAGCGCGAGCCGTTCCGCTGGCAGTTGCTGTTCGATTATCCGCTGGCCCAGGAGGGCGAGCTCGACCAGCGGCAGTCCGATATGATCGAGGCCCTGTTCCTGCGTGTCGAGACGAGCCTCAAGGAGTATCAGCCGGCGCTAGGCGACCTGGAGGCGAGGCGCCTCGGGCGTACCCTGTGGGGCAGCGTGCACGGCCTGGTACAACTGGGCCTCAACGAGCGTCTCGGCTACTGGCAGGGGCAGCAGCTCGAAGTGCCGGAGCTGCTCGACCAGTTGCTCTCCACCATTCTCGCCGGCCTCAGGAATAGGTCCGATATCGCGTGAAGCTCGTGCTCTACGGGCTGCTTGGCTCACTGGTGGTGTTGGGGAGCTGGCGTGTGGCGCGTGCGCCACGGCCGCTCATCCGCTTTCTCATCTTCGTGCTGATTCACTGCTGCTACCGCCTGCGCCTGCGTGGGCGTGCCTTCATCCCGGCCAAGGGGGCCGCGGTAGTGGTGTGCAATCACGTCAGCTTCATGGATGCGCTGGTCATGGGTGGGGCAAGCCCCCGCCCGTTGCGTTTCCTCATGGATCGGCCAATCTACGAGTCGCCTTGGCTCAACTGGTTGTTCCGGCTGGTGGGAGCGATTCCTGTGGAGTCCGATCGGCGTGATCCCGGCAGCGTGCGCCGTGCCCTGGAGGAGGTCAGTCAGGCGCTGCGCAGCGGCGAGATAGTGATGCTCTTTCCCGAAGGGCGATTGACTCCGGATGGCGAGGTGCATGCCTTTCGCCGTGGCCTCGAGACGATCCTGGCGCGTGACCCGGTGCCGGTGATTCCGGCTGGCCTGTCGGGTCTGTGGGGCTCATGGACCTCGCATCGCGATGGTCCGGCGCTGTCCGGGCGGCCGCGTCGCTTCCGAGCCAGGGTGGCACTCTACTTCGGCAAGCCGATACCGCCCCGGCTGGCGCGCCGCGAACTGCTCGAGGCGCGGGTGCGTGCGCTCAAGGCCGAGGGCGATACGTGGGTCTGCGCGCGCGAGGTGACTTCCTCGTCGCGGCGACCCTGATCAGGGCTGACGCCGGCCGCTGCGTACCGTCTGCCAGCAGCGCGCCGAGGTGATCAGGTTGTCGCGGACGTCGAGAATCTCCATGCGAACGCTGCCGATCTGGAGGCAGGCAGGGCCGTCGGGAAAGGCTTCCAGATGCTCCAGGATCAAGCCGTTGAGGGTCTTGGGGCCATCGGTGGGCAGTTTCCAGCCCAGCGTCCGATTGATATCGCGGATGTTGGCAGTGCCATCGATCACGTGGCTGCCGTCGTCCTGACGGTGGATCTCCTGATCCTGCCCGGCCACGTCGGTGGTGAACTCGCCGACGATCTCCTCGAGGATGTCCTCCAGCGTGACCAGCCCCTCCACGTCGCCGTATTCATCCACCACGATACCGATGCGCCGCTTCTGCTTCTGGAAGTTGAGCAGTTGAGTGTGTAGCGGTGTCGACTCGGGAATGAAATAGGGCTCACGCGCTTCCTGCACGATGGAGGCCTTGGTGACCTCATCACGTGAAAGGAAGCGCGCCGCGTTGCGCAGGTGCAGCATGCCGATGATGTTGTTGATGTCGCCCTTGAACACCGGCAGGCGGGTGTGCTGGCTGGTGCGGATCTGGGCCAGGATGGCTTCCAGCTCGTCGTCCAGGTCGATGCCGACCACCTCGTGGCGCGGCACCATGATGTCGTTGACCGTGACGTTCTCGAGATCGAGGATCGACAGCAGCATGGCCTGGTGGCGGCGTGGAATCAGCGTGCCCGCCTCGTGCACCACGGTGCGCAGTTCGTCGCGAGTCAGGCTGTCCGCACCGCCCTCGATACTCTTGACCCCGAGCAGGCGCAGCAGGCCGTTGGAGATCGCATTGACCAGCCATACCAGCGGATAGAGCAGCTTGAGCAGCGGTTCGAGTATCAGCGATGAGGGGTAGGCGATACGCTCGGGCTTGATCGCGGCATAGGTCTTCGGGCTGACCTCGGCAAAGATCAGGAGAACGATGGTCAGGATCAGTGGGGCGATCGCGGGGCCGGAAACCTCGCCGAAGAAGTGGATGGCGAGCACGGTGGCGATGGCGGCCGCCAGGTTGTTGACCAGGTTGTTGCCGATCAGGATCACGCCGATGAGCCGATCCGGGCGGCCCAGCAGCCGTAGCACTCGGCGAGCCCGGCCATCTCCGCTATTGGCCTCGTGATTCAGCCGGTAGCGGTTGATCGACATCATGCCGGTCTCGGAGCTCGAGAAGAAAGCGGAAAGACAGATGAGCAGGAACAGCAGGCCGAACAGCAATCCCAAAGGGAAGTCGTCGCTCAAGGTCGTTGGATCCTCGTTGGCGTGTCAGCCCCGTTTGTAGGGATTAGGCTCGGCAGTGTCAAGGGGGCTTCCGATTCAGGTGCGGTTGAGGATGACTTCCAGCACGAGTTTGCTGCCGAAATAGGCCAGCAGCAGTACGGCGCAACCACCCAGTGTCCAACGCACCGCACGCATGCCTCGCCAGCCCAGGATATGATGGCTGATCAGCAGGATGGCAAAGATTACCCAGGCGGCCAACGAGAGAATCGTCTTGTGGGCCAGGTGCTGGGCAAACATGCTCTCGACGAAGACGAAGCCGCTGAGGATCGACAGGGTGAGCAGTGCCATGCCGGCCCAGATCAGCTCGAACAGCACGCGCTCCATCGTGGCCAATGGGGGAAGCACTTGCACCATGCCACGAATATGGTGATGACGCAGGGCTTGATTCTGCAGGCCGAGGAGTATCGCCTGGCAGGCGGCGATGAACAGAATGCCGAAGGCCAGGGCCGAACTCACAGCGTGTAGGGCGATGCCCGGCGTCATGCCGCCGGTGCGCTCGGGGCTCGGCAGGCCGACTGCCAGAAGCAGCGCCAGGCCCGACACGGGGAACAGGGCGACGGCCACGCTGAGCACCGGCTTGGCCAGGCTCACGCTGAGCAGCAGAAGCACCATGATCGCCGTCAGTACCACCGCGCTGGTCGACAGGCCCGGCATCAGGCCGGGGCTCCGGTCGATCAGCCCGACAGCGACGGGAAGATGGAAGAGCAGGCCGAGCAGGCCCAGGGCGCGCACCAGGGCAGGACGCTGCGGCACGCGCCGAAGCAGCGTGAGCCCTTGCCAGGAAGCTGCGCCCAGGTAGAGGATGAAGGCCATGATGGCCAGAGGAAGCGCCTGCATCAGTTGTCGTCCGTGCGCCGTCGCCGACGTCTTTGCATCTCATGTGGATGGTGTCTGTCGAGAGCTCCACTATACCCAATCCTCGCTGCGGCGCACAGCCGTGGCGCGTGGTGGCATGCATGGAGACTGGCCGCCGCAGGGCGTATAATGTCGCCCAGATTCTACAACCGCATCATCAGGGCTGTTCCGTCGCCGGGTGGGCCGTCGCTTTCGCGAAGTGCGTGACACGTCGCCGCAGGCCCTATCGCCAGGACGAGACATCGCCTCGATCCGACAGCCTGACAGCCGGAGTGGCTTATGTTCCAGAACCTCAGCGAGCGGCTTTCTCAGACGCTCAAGTCGATCAAGGGCCAGGCACGCCTGACCGAGGACAACATCAAGGACACCCTGCGCGAGGTGCGTCGCGCCTTGCTCGAGGCCGATGTCGCCCTGCCGGTGGTCAAGGATTTCATCGAGCGGGTGCGTGAGCGTGCGGTGGGCCAGGAGGTGTCGAAGAGCCTCTCGCCCGGCCAGCAGTTCGTCAAGATCGTCCAGCAGGAGCTCGAGGCGACCATGGGCGAGGCCAACGAAGGGCTCTCGCTCAAGGGGTCGCCCGCGGTGGTGCTGATGGCCGGCCTGCAGGGGGCGGGCAAGACCACCTCCGTGGCCAAGCTGGCGCGCTACCTGAGGGAGCGTGAAAAGAAAAAGGTGCTGGTGGTTTCCGCCGACGTCTATCGCCCGGCAGCCATCGACCAGCTCGAGACGCTGGCCGGCGAGGTGAACGTCGACTTCTTCCCCTCGCGCTCCGACCAGCAGCCGGTGGCCATCGCCGAGGCGGCGATCAAGCACGCCAAGATCCAGTTCCACGATGTGGTGATCGTCGACACCGCCGGCCGCCTGGCCATCGACGACGCCATGATGGCCGAGATCGCCGAGCTGCACCGCTCCTGTCAGCCGCAGGAAACCCTGTTCGTGGTCGACGCCATGACCGGTCAGGATGCAGCCAACACGGCCAAGGCGTTCCACGAGGCGCTGCCGCTGACCGGCGTGATCCTGACCAAAGCCGATGGCGACGCCCGCGGCGGTGCGGCGCTGTCGGTGCGTCACGTCACTGGCAAGCCGATCAAGTTCATGGGGGTGGGCGAGAAGGTCGATGCCCTGGAGCCCTTCCATCCGGACCGGGTGGCCTCGCGCATCCTCGGCATGGGCGACGTGCTGTCGCTGATCGAGGAGGCCGAGCGCACGGTCGACAAGAAGAAGGCCGAGCAACTGGCCAAGAAGGTCAAGAAGGGCGAGGGCTTCGACCTCGAGGACTTCCGCGACCAGCTTCAGCAGCTCAAGAAGATGGGCGGCATGGGCGGCCTGCTCGGCAAGCTGCCCGGCATGGGGCAAATGGCCGAACTCGCCCAGGGGCCGGGGCCGGAGAAGGAGCTGGGCAAGCTCGAAGCGCTGATCAACTCGATGACGCCCCAGGAGCGGCGTAAGCCGGAGATCATCAACGGTTCGCGCAAGCGTCGCATTGCCGCCGGCGCCGGCCTGCAGGTGCCCGACCTCAACCGTCTGCTCAAGCAGCACAAGCAGATGCAGAAGATGATGAAGAAGGCGGGCAAGAAGGGTGGCATGCAGAAGATGATGCGCGGCATGTCCGGCATGATGGGCGGAGGCGGCCCCGGCGGCCCCGGTGGGATGGGCGGTATGGGAGGCCCCGGCGGTTTCCCGTGGCGCTGATGCGGCGCTCGAGAAAAGGGTTTCAAAGCGGGGCTGATTTCCGTAGAATGCTGCGTCTTCATGGCAGGACCGTGGTTCTGCCCGGCTGCACGCTTGTAAAGAAGCGCAAGTAAAGAAAGTGACCGAATGACGCGAAGGCGGGTCCACGGGCCCGCTTTCCTGGCAGTTGCCGAGTACCCCGGCCGTTCGCCGGGCCGGCGCATCGGTATTAAACGTAACCTCAACCGAAGGACAGTTAACGCCATGGTTACCATTCGTCTGGCACGTGGTGGCGCCAAGAAGCGTCCCTTCTACCACCTGACCGTGACCGATTCACGCAACGCCCGTGATGGCCGCTTCATCGAGCGCCTGGGTTTCTTCAACCCGATCGCCCGCGGTCAGGAAGAGCGTCTGCGCGTCGACCTGGACCGCATCGCCCACTGGCAGAGCCAGGGCGCGCAGCTGTCCGGCCGCGTTGCCGAGCTGGTCAAGGAAGCCCGCAAGCAGGCCTGAGCCTGTGATGCCCCGTCAATGTCATGAGTGAGCAGGCCGCAAGCAGCATGCGCGACGACCACGTCGTGCTGGGCAAGTTGACCAGCCCCTACGGCGTCAAGGGGTGGCTCAAGGTCTACTCCCATACCAGTCCGATGGACGGCATCCTAGATTATCCCGAATGGGTGATCAGGCAGGGTGGTGCGTTGACGCGCCATCGGCTGTTGCAGGGGCGCCGTCATGGCAAGGGCCTGGTAGCCCTGCTGGAAGGCATCGACTCGCGCGAATCCGCCGAACGCGCGGCCGGCGCCGAGATCCTGCTGCCCAAGACGGAGCTGCCCGAGCTAGGCGGCGGCGAGTACTACTGGCACCAGCTCGAAGGGCTCACGGTCGTGACCCGCGAGGGTGTGGTGCTGGGGCGTGTCGCCTACCTGTTCGAAACCGGGGCCAACGACGTGCTGGTGGTCAGGGGTGACCCGCAGGGGGAGCCGCCGGCCATCGACGATCGTGAGCGTCTGCTGCCCTTCCTGCCCGACGAGGTGATCGTCGGGGTGGATCTGGCGGGAGGCACCCTGAGCGTCGACTGGGATCCGGACTTTTGAGCTTTGAGACAGAAGCCGGGGCGAGCGCAGTGCCGGCCATGTGGGTCGGTGTGGTGTCGCTGTTCCCGGAAATGTTCGAGGCCATCACCCGACACGGTGTCACCGGGCGAGCGGTCGACCAGGGGCGCGTGGCGCTGGAGTTCTGGAATCCGCGCGACTATGCCAGCGACCGGCATCGTACCGTGGATGACCGCCCCTACGGCGGCGGTCCCGGCATGCTGATGAAGGTCGACACCCTGCGTGCGGCTATCCATGCCGCCCGCAAGAGGGCGGGCGAGGCGACGGGGCAACGGCCCAGGGTCATCTACCTGTCGCCCCAAGGGCGACGGCTCGACCAGCAGGGCGTGCGCGAGCTGGCCTCCGGCCCTCCGCTGGTGGTGGTGGCCGGACGCTATGAGGGCATCGATGAGCGCATCGTGGAGAGCGACATCGATGAGGAATGGTCGATCGGCGACTATGTGCTCAGCGGCGGCGAGCTGCCGGCCATGGTGCTGATCGATGCTGCGGCAAGACTGGTTCCCGGTGTGCTGGGGCATCAGGATTCCGCGGTCGAGGACTCCTTCAACGAGGGGCTGCTGGACTGCCCGCACTATACACGCCCCGAGGAGATCGACGGGCGGCGAGTGCCCGATGTGCTGCTCAGCGGACATCACGGCGAGATCCGGCGCTGGCGGCTCAAGCAGTCGCTGGGGCGGACCTGGCTGAGGCGCCCCGACCTGCTCGAAGGCAGGACGTTGAGCGACGAGCAGCGCACGTTGCTCGAGGAGTTCATCGAAGAGTACGCCCTGTCAGGTGCCAGGGCGGAGGTGCAGGACGCGAAGCGCTGAGGCCGTGCCTCTCGGGTTTTCCCACGCTGCGGACCTGCGTCACCCATCATCTCCCGCGCTCTCGAGCCAGGCTCGGGCGCCGGGATCACGCGCCGTCGTCGATCTTGTAAGAAGCGGCGGCGCCGAATACGAGGAGTCATTATCATGAGCAGCAAGAACAAGGTGATCCAGGCGCTCGAAGCCGAGCAGATGAGCAAGCAGGTGCCGGAATTCGCCCCGGGCGACACCGTCGTCGTGCAGGTCAAGGTCAAGGAGGGCAACCGCGAGCGCCTTCAGGCCTTCGAGGGCGTGGTGATCGGCAAGCGTAACCGCGGCCTGAACTCCGCCTTCACCGTGCGCAAGATCTCCCACGGCGTTGGCGTCGAGCGTACCTTCCAGACCTACAGCCCGCTGGTCGACTCCATCGAGGTCAAGCGTCGCGGCGACGTGCGCCAGGCCAAGCTGTACTATCTGCGCGAGCGCAGCGGCAAGTCTGCCCGTATCAAGGAAAAGCTCTCCTGATCCGGGTTGGCTGAAGGCGCTTGCGCCATCGCGAAGCCCCGCCACCGCTCACGCGGGGCGGGGCTTCGTCGTAGTGGACGATGACATGACACACGACAGCCGATCCCTGGCCCTGATCGAGACGTTCCTCGATGCCCTGTGGCTCGAGCGCGGGGCCAGCGAGAACACGCTCGCAGCCTACCGGCGCGACCTGGAGGCCTGGGCGGCCCGGCTGGCGGAGACGGGTGGCGAGCTGCTCACGCCGGATGCGGCGCTGCTGCCGGCCTGGCTCGACGCGCGCCGTGCTGCCGGCTATCAACTGCGCAGCAATGCCCGCTTGCTCTCCAGCCTGCGCGGCTTCTATCGCTGGGCGCTGAGCGAAGGGCGCATCGGGCGCGATCCGCTGGCCGAGGTGCGTCTGCCACGGGTGCGTCCCAACCTGCCGGATACGCTTGACGAGGACGAGGTGGAGCGCTTGCTGGCTGCACCTGACCTGGCGACCGATCTCGGCCTGCGCGACCGTGCCATGCTCGAGGTGCTCTACGGCTGCGGTCTACGCGTCTCGGAGCTGGTCGGGCTAAGCGTCGATGCCGTCAATCTGCGCCAAGGGGTGGTACGGGTGCGCGGCAAGGGTGACAAGGACCGGCTGGTCCCGCTGGGGGAAGAAGCCGTACACTGGCTGACACGCTACCTGCGCAGCGCTCGTGGCGCGCTGATGAACGACGTGACACGACCGGCGCTGTTTCCCGGGCGTGGCGACAATTGCATGACGCGCCAGACATTCTGGCATCGGATCAAGGCCCATGCGCGCACCGCGGGTATCACGCGTCCGCTGTCTCCGCATACGCTGCGGCATGCGTTCGCCACGCATTTGTTGAATCATGGGGCCAATCTGCGTGTCGTACAGCTGCTGCTCGGGCATAGCGACCTGTCGACCACCCAGATCTATACCCATATTGCGCAGGCGCGACTCGAAGCACTGCATGCCGACCATCATCCTCGAGGCTGAATCATGATTGCGTTCCTTCACCGTCCTGCCGGGGCCCTTTTCACCCTGGCCCTTCCTCTGGCAGCACTGCTGCTGCCCGGCGCCGTGCTGGCCGATGGTGCCGAACGGCTCGCCGAGCGCCTCAAAGTCAACGGCCAGCCAATGCCCGTTGCCAGCGTGCACGAGACGCCGCTGGAGGGCTTCTATCAGGTGCGGCTGGAGTCCGGCGAGGCGTTCTACAGCGATGCCGAAGGCAACTACTTCCTGGTCGGTGACCTTTACGAGAACGGTGAAGGCGGCCTGACCAACCTGACCGAACAGGCGCGCAACGTCGAGCGCACCGAGCAGCTTGCCCAAGTGCCCGAGAGCGAGCGGGTCGTGTTTCGCGGTACCGGCGACAGCCGCGCCAAGCTCGTCGTCTTCACCGATACCACCTGTCCTTATTGTCGGCAGTTTCACGAGGAAGTGCCGGCGCTCAACGAGATGGGCGTCGAGGTGCACTACCTGGCGTTTCCGCGGGCCGGCATGAACTCACAGGGCGCTCGGATCCTCGAGCAGGTCTGGTGTGCCGACAATCGCAGCGAGGCGATGAGCGCGGGCAAGCGCCAGGAAGCCATTTCCGCTAGCGCCGACTGCGACAATCCGGTCGAGGAACAGTATCATCTGGGCATGGCCATGGGCGTACAGGGTACGCCGGCCATCGTGCTGCCCGATGGCCGGCTGGTGCCGGGCTACGTACCTGCCGAGCGCCTCGCCGAGATGCTTGGCCTGGCCGCCGAGTGAGAGATGAGCGATGGCAGACAGAGAGCTGCCGAATGAATGAACGCTGGACATGAGACACCATCAGGGGAGCAGGACATTGAAACCGGTGAGAGTGGGAATCTGTGGTCTGGGTACCGTCGGTGGCGGCACCTTCAATGTGTTGACGCGCAACGCCGACGAGATTGCACGGCGAGCCGGCCGCCCGATCATTATCGAGCAGGTGGCGCTTCGCAGTGCCAATCCGGAGTGCGACCTCACCGGTATCAAGACCACCAATGACGTCTTCGAGGTGGCCCGCAACCCCGACGTCGACGTGCTGGTCGAAGTGCTGGGCGGCTATGACGTGCCTCGTGAGCTGGTGCTGACGGCCATCGCCAACGGCAAGCACGTGGTTACCGCCAACAAGGCGCTGATTGCGGTGCACGGCAACGAAATCTTTCAGGCCGCCCACGAGCAGGGCGTGATCGTGGCGTTCGAGGCCGCCGTGGCCGGCGGGATCCCCGTCATCAAGTCGCTGCGCGAGGGACTTGGCGCCAACCGAATCGAATGGGTCGCGGGGATCATCAACGGCACCGGCAATTATATCCTTACGCACATGCGCAGTGAGGGGCGCGCCTTCGAGGACGTGCTCGCCGAGGCCCAGGCACTGGGCTACGCCGAAGCCGATCCCACCTTCGACGTGGAGGGCATCGATGCCGCCCACAAGCTGACCATCCTGGCTTCCATCGCCTACGGTGTGCCGCTGCAGTTCGAGAAGGCCTATACCGAGGGCATCTCGCGGGTCACCTTCGACGACGTGCAGCAGGCCGACAATCTCGGTTACGTGATCAAGCACTTGGGCATTTCCAAGCGCACTGAGCAGGGCCTTGAACTGCGCGTGCATCCGACCCTGATTCCCAAGGAGCGACTGCTGGCCAACGTTCACGGGGTCAAGAACGCCATCGCCATCATGGGCGATGCCGTGGGCCCGACGCTCTACTATGGTGCTGGAGCAGGCTCCGAGCCCACCGCCTCGGCAGTGGTCGCCGACCTGCTCGACGTGGCCCGCGACATCGCCACCGACCACCACTACCGCGTACCCTACCTGGCTTTCAGCGGTATCGGCGAGGACGAAGGCAACCTGCCGATCCTGCCCATGGAAGACATCGTTACCGCCTACTACCTGCGCCTGCTGGCGGTGGACCGCCCCGGGGTGCTGGCGCGCGTGGCGACGATTCTTTCCGAGCAGGGCATCTCCATCGAGGCACTGGTGCAGAAGGAAGCTACCGAAGGCGAGCTGGTGCCGATCATCCTGCTGACCCACAGCTGCCGTGAAAAGCAGATGAACGAGGCGATCCGCCATATCGAGTCGATGGCCGACATCGCCGGGCCGGTCACGCGCATTCGCGTTGAATCGCTGGACGAGCAGGAGTAAGGGCATGCGCTATATCAGTACCCGCGGGCAGGCACCTGCGCTCTCTTTCGAGGAGGTCGTGCTGACCGGCATGGCCAGCGACGGCGGGCTCTACGTGCCGGAGGAGATCCCGCAGCTCTCGCGCGATGGACTCGAGGCGATGGCAGGCCTCTCCTACGCCGAGATCGCCTTTCGCGTGATGCAGCCCTTCGTCAACGGCGAGATCGACGACGAGACGTTCCGCGGCATCGTGCGCGATGCCTACGCCACTTTCAGCCACGACGCCGTGGTGCCGCTCAACCAGCTCGACGCCAACCACTTCCTGCTCGAGCTGTTCCACGGCCCGACGCTGGCGTTCAAGGACGTCGCCCTGCAGCTGCTCGGCCGTATCCTCGACCACTTCCTGGCCAAGCGCGGCGAACGCGCGGTAATCATGGGGGCTACCTCGGGCGACACCGGCTCGGCGGCGATCGAAGGCTGTCGTCACTGCGACAACCTCGACATCTTCATCCTGCATCCGCACAACCGGGTTTCCGAGGTGCAGCGTCGCCAGATGACCTCGGTGCTGGCCGACAATGTCTTCAACATCGCCATCGAGGGCAACTTCGACGACGCCCAGGCCATGGTCAAGGCGAGCTTCGCCGACCAAGGCTTCCTGAATGGCACGCGCCTGGTGGCGGTGAACTCGATCAACTGGGCGCGCATCATGGCCCAGATCGTCTACTACGTGGCTGCCGGCGTGGCGCTGGGTGCGCCGCACCGCCAGGTCAGCTTCTGCGTGCCCTCGGCCAACTTCGGCAACGTCTTCGCCGGCTACATGGCCTATCGCATGGGGCTGCCGGTCAAGCAGTTCATCATCGCCACCAACGCCAACGACATCCTGCACCGCACCATTGCCGCCAACGACTTTTCCAAGCAGGAGCTCAAGGCAACCCTGGCGCCTTCCATGGATATCGTGGTGTCATCCAACTTCGAGCGCCTGCTGTTCGAGGCCTACGAGCGTGACGGCGCCGCCGTGGCCGCGCTACTCGAGCGTTTCCAGCAGGAGCCCACGGCGCTGGCCGAGGCCCCGCTTACGCGGCTGCGCGCGCTGTTCGCCAGCCACAGCGTCGACGATGCCACCATCCTCGAGGTGATCCGCGAGGCGCACCACCGCACCAAGGAGGTGCTCGACCCGCACACCGCCACCGGCTACCGCGCCGCCGAGCGTGCCCGGGCCGATGCCGCCACGCCGATGATCACCCTGGCCACGGCCCACCCGGCCAAGTTCGCCGAGGCGGTGGTCAAGGCGGGCTTCCCCGGCGTGCCGCTGCCGCCGCACATGGATGACCTGCTGGAGCGGGAGGAGCGCTACACCGTGCTGCCGGCGGAGTTGGCGAAGGTGCAGGCGTTCGTGGCCGAGAACCGGCGATAGGATCAGCCAAGGTAGCAAGGGCATAGGGGGCAGGGCGAAGAGAAGGCCTCGATGCCGCTGGCGCCAGATGCCTGCTCAGGGCTGATCCGGCGACAGGCCTACGAGGGGGCGCTGTGACCCCTTCCCTGGGCGCTACTTTTGCCATCCATGGCAAAAGACTCCCTCTTCGGCCTGTCCCTGGCGCCCTTCGCTCGGTACGACGTTTCCATCGCCGAGCACCATCAGATGCGAACCAGAGGAGTCAGGCTTGGACGCCGTGACCGACCCCATCGACCTGCACGCCCGACTCAAGCCGCGGCTGCTGCCGCGCCCACGCAACGAGGCGCTTTATGCTCGTGCCCGTGCCGAGGGGCTGACCGAGCTGCAGGCCCGCGTACTCGCCGGTCGCCTGGCCAACTATGAGGGCGAGCTGGCGCCACTGACCCAGCCCAGCCTGCGCTACCTCGAACACCCAGAACGCCTGGCCGACGGCCGCCGTGCCGCCGAGCGCATCGCCACCGCCGTAGCCGAGGGCGAGCACATCGGCATCCTCACCGACTACGACGTCGACGGCATCACCTCCCACGTGGTGATCCGGCGCACCCTGGTGGAACTCTTCGGCGTACCGGAATCGCGCTTGCACAGCCTGATCGGCCATCGTATCCACGACGGCTACGGCATCAGCCTGCCGCTGGTGGAGCGCACGCTCGGATTCTCGCCGCGGCCGACGCTGGTGATCACTGCCGATTGCGGCAGCTCCGATGAGCCACGCATCGCCCGGCTCAAGGCGGCGGGCATCGACGTGGTGGTGAGCGACCACCACGCGCTGCCGGTGGAGGGACCGCCCCCCTCGGCCCATGCCGTGGTCAACCCGACACGCAACGACTGCCAGTATCCCGACCGTACCATTGCCGGCTGCATGGTGGCGTGGCTGGTGATGTCGCTGACGCGCAGCGTGCTGGTGGAGTGGGGCGTGATTCCCGAGGCCACGCCCAAGCTCTCCGCCTGGCTCTCCTACGTGGCGTTGGGCACCGTGGCCGACTGCGTGTCGCTGGGCGCGAGCCCGGCCAATCGCGCCGTGGTCAGCCATGGTCTGGCGTTGATCAACCGCATGGAGGCGGCCTGCTGGCGCGCCATGGCCGCGCGCCTGGGCGAGGATAGCGTGCCATTCTCCGCCGAGACTCTCGCCTTCCAGATGGGGCCACGCATCAATGCCCGCTCGCGCCTCGACGACCCCTACGCGGCGCTGCACTTCATGCTGGCGGGAGACGACGCCACCGCGCAGCGCCATCTGCAGACGCTGGACGACGACAACCAGTCGCGCAAGGTGATCGAGGCGGAGATGGTCGAGGAGGCGCGAGCCCTGGCCCTGCCCCAACTGGAGGCCGACCTGCCAGCACTGGTGGTCTATCTCGAAAGCGGGCATCCCGGCGTGCAGGGTATCGTCGCCTCGCGTCTGGTGCAGTCCTTCGGACGCCCTGCGTTGGTGCTCACGCCGGCCGCGGCGCCCGGCATGCTCACCGGCTCGGGGCGCTCCATCGAGGCGCTGCACCTGCGTGACGCGCTGCAGCGCACCCACGAGCTGGCGCCCGAAGCGCTGCCGCGCTTCGGTGGTCATCGCGGTGCGGCCGGGGTCGGCGTGCCGGGGCAGCAACTCGAGGCTTTTCGTGCCGCTTTCCTGCAGGCCGTGGGTGAGCAACTGGGTGGCTGCGAGCTGTTTCCCCATGTGTTCACCGATGGGGCGCTGGCTCCCGAGCAATTCCAACTGGCCACGCTGATCGAACTGGAGGCGTTGGGTCCTTATGGTCGCGAGTTCGACGCCCCGCTGTTCGAAGGAGAGTTTTTTGTCGAGTCGCTACGTGCCGTGGGCGCCGAAGCGAACCATCTCGCCATGCAGCTCTCCTCGGGGCTGGTGAGCCTCAAGGCGATCTGGTTTCGTGCCCTGACGCCGGGAGAGCTGCCTGCCTTCGGCATGGGGGACAGGCTGCGCTGCGCCTATCGGCTCAATCGCAACCGCTGGCGGGGGCAGGAGTCGCTGCAGCTGATGGTGGAGGTTGCCGAACCGCTGGTGGCCAATCATCGCGTAACCTAAGCACGATCAATGATTTCCTACGCTCGACCCGCTAGAATCCGGGCCGTTCGGGCGAGCCGCCCGTTTGCCAAGGAATCGTGAATGGATCCACAAGATCTGCCCACCGATCCCCATCGCCCCTACGAGGACGTGATGGCCATGCTGGTGGGCACGCTGTTCGTCGCCCTCGGTGTCAGCTTCTATACCCATGCACTGCTGCTCACCGGCAGTACCGCCGGCATGGCCTTCTTGTTGCAGTACGCCAGCGGTTGGCGCTTTGGCGTCTGGTTCTTCCTGATCAACCTGCCGTTCTATTACCTGGCAGTGAAGCGCATGGGTTGGTCGTTCACCCTGCGTACCTTCGTCGCCATCGCTCTGGTATCGCTATTCTCCGAGCTGACCGGCAGTTGGGTCGCCTTCGACAGCCTCAATCCGCTCTATGCCTCGCTGATGGGCGGCAGCCTGATCGGCATCGGCATGCTGGTGCTGTTTCGCCACCGTACCAGCCTCGGCGGCATCAACATCCTGGCGCTCTATCTGCAGGGGCGCTACGGCTGGCGCGCCGGCTACGTGCAGCTCGGCATCGACGGGCTGATCATGCTCGTCGCCTTGCTGGTGCTGCCGCCAGAGCGGGTCGGGCTCTCGGTGCTGGGCGCCGTGGCGCTCAACTTGATCATTGCCCTCAATCACAAGCCCGGCCGCTACATGGGCGTGAGCTGAAAAGTGGCGGCATGAGCGGGGCGGAGTCAGTAGTTGGGCCAGATGCCCGGCGTGGCCAGCTCGATGAGATGGCCGTCGGGGTCGCGGAAATAGAGGCTTTCGCCGCCGCGGGGCCAGTGGGTGCGCCCCTCGATGGTCACGCCATGATCGCTGAGCTGGCGTTCCCATGCGGTCAGCTCACGCTTGGCAATGGCGAAAGCGAGGTGTACCCGCCCTTTACCGTCGTGAGGCGGGATGGTGCCCATGTCGTTGGGCAGCACCACGGTTTCCAGCGTCTCACCCTGCAGGAACAGCAGCAGCACCGTGTTGGCGCCGACGTCGTAGGCGGTGAAGCGGTGATCGGCGTTGAAGGGTTCTAGGCCCATCACGCCTTCGAAGAAGACCCGCGCGCGATCCATGTCGTCGACGTAGAGGGCGGTCTCCAATACGCCGTTGAGCCTGGGCATGGCGTTCTCTCCTTCAGCCATATGCTTTCAGCTTAGCAAATAAGCCAGCAGGACTTTTTCAGCCTGCTGGCGCGGTTCCCCTCAGCAATGCCCCAGAGCCTCACGTGAGCAGGGTGTTTTTGCGCTGCATCATGGAAAAGTTCAACGGCTTACACCAAAACACAACTAAAGTATGAGGATTTATCGCATTAAAACGAACGTTTGGCCTTGATCCGAACGAGTGTTTGGCGAAAACTGACCGGGTAGGGCACCGCTCCGGCGAGGGCGGGATACACAACCAGCGCCAGCTCGCATCTGGATAGAGGACGTCGAGACCATGCAGAACAAGTTCAACAAGATCACCTGGGCCGTGGCCATCGCGGCCGCCGCCTTCGCCAGCCAGGCCAACGCCGGCGGTTACCAGATCAACGAACAGAGCGTCAGCGGCCAGGGTTATGGCCACGCGGGCCGGAGCTCCAACGTCAACGACGCCACCATCGTGTTCGGCAACCCGGCGGGCATGTCGTTCCTCGATCGGGCGCAGCTGACCGCGGGCGGCACCTATTTGAACGTCAATAGCGAGATCCGCAATGCCGAAGCGACTCGCTCCAACCTTCTTACAGGCGGACTTGCTCAGCCGGTTGATGGTTCCTCTGAAGGCGATATGGTCCCGGGGACTCTGATTCCCTTTGCTTTTTACGCCCATCCGGTCAATGAGCGTCTGGCCTTTGGGTTTGGCGTGTATGCTCCCTTCGGCTCAAAGACCGAATACGAAGACGGTTTCATTGGTCGCAACCTGGGCAATTACACCGAGCTGAAGGTAATGAGCGCGCAGCCAACCGTTTCGTATCGATTTAACGAGCAGTGGTCGATCGGTGCTGGCCTTACCTATAACCGCGTGGAGGGTGAGCTCCAGCGCCAAGTGCCGCAGCCCGGTATGGGGATGGCGGATCCAGACCAGGACTTGGATTCACGGGTAGAAGGGGACGACGATGCTTGGGGGTATAATCTGGGCATCATGTTCCAGCCAGTTCCCGAAACCACGTTGGGTCTGACTTATCGCTCGAAGGTCGATTACGACCTTACGGGTACCTACAGGGCAACCAACCCCGACGGTTCGGTCGCTACCAATCCCCTCACAGGCGCAGCGTTGGAGGACAATGCACGCTTGAACCTGGTGACGCCGGAAACCATCAATTTCTCCGTGACCCAACAGATGAGTGATCGCTTGAAGCTGATGGTGGGCGCCTCTTGGGTTCGCTGGGACCGCTTCGATGAAATACATGTCACGAATGATGCAGGCGACACGATTACCCGGGAGACCCAGGATTATTCGAATGCCTGGGCTTACGGTGTCGGCGGGGAGTACCAGCTCAACCCACAGTTGGTTCTGCGTGCTGGTGTCACTCTCGACTTCACGCCCACCAGCGACGAGTTCCGTAGCGCACGGATTCCCTCGGATGATCGCCGCATCTTCTCCATCGGCGCCGGCTGGACGCCCATGGAAAACCTAACGCTGGACTTTGCCTATTCCTATCTGACCGAGCGTAGCACCCAAGTCGATCAAACTCGGACGGATCATGAGGGGACCATGGCAGAGACTGATCTGGCCTACTCCGCTGATTACAAGAACGAAGCCCATGGCTTCGGCGCTCAGCTGACCTACCGCTTCTAAGCGCTCTCGACACTGTGGCCTGCCGGCACCCGCCGGCGGGCTTTTCATTCACCGCCATCGGCTTATAGCCGTCATGCTCTTGCTGAGCGAAGCATTGTAGACACTCAATAATAAAACGAACGTTTGTGCAGTGTGGAACGGAAGGGTCCCGAGTTCGCCACCGGTGAACGTCATGCGTCGCCAGACGACTGAAAAGGACACTTTCATGAACAAGATCAAGACAACCGGAATTTCCCTTGCCCTGTCAGTGGGCAGTATCGCAACACTTGCCGCCAACTATGCCGCTGCCGGTGGCTTCGAGATCACCGCCCAGAGCATCGGTTCACAGGGCACCGGCCATGCCGGGCGTAGCTCCAACGTGGCGGACGCCACCATCGTCTACGGCAACCCCGCCGGCATGTCCTTTCTCAACCATGCTCAGGTATCGGTCGGAGGTACCGGCATTCGTGCCTACACCGAGATCGACAACGTCTCCTCCAACTTCAGCGCCGACGCCGAAGGCAGCCTGTCGCTGCTACCCTTCCTGCCACCGCTGACCTTCCAGCTGGGGCCGGGCGACATGGGGCGGGTGAACGGCACCAACGAGGGCGACATGGTGCCCGATTCGCTCATTCCCTACGCCTTCTACGCCCAGCCACTCACCGACCGGCTAAGCGTTGGCTTCGGCGTCTACGTGCCGTTCGGAGCCCGCACCGATTACGATGATGACTTCGAGGGGCGTTATCACGGCACCCTGACCGAACTCAGCGTGATCACGGCGCAGCCAACTCTCTCTTATCGCCTCACCGACCGCCTCTCCTTCGGTGCCGGGCTTACCTATAACCGCGCCGAGGGGGAATTGGCCGTCAAGGTGCCGCATATCGAGGATGCGGTGAACGGCACGCCTCCCTCGCCCGAGACCGACGAGGAGGTGCAGGTAAGTGGCGACGACGATGCTTGGGGCTATCACTTGGGACTGATGTATCGCCCCACGGATGCCACCTCGCTTGGTCTGACCTATCGCTCGAGCGTCGAATTCGAGCTGGCCGGTGAGATTGAGACCACCGGCTTCGTCCAGGAGATGCTGCCGAACCAGCCGGGCAGCCTCGACTTGACCACGCCGGAAACGGTTAATCTCTCCATCTCGCATGACCTCTTCGAGCCCTTGACGCTGATGGCAAGCGTATCTTGGACCCGCTGGAGCCAGTTCGAGGAGATCGCCATTGATGGCGAAGCGTCGGGTGAGCGAATCATCGTCGAGCCGCAGGAGTACAATAATGCTTGGGTCTATTCCGTGGGGGCGGAGTATCGGCCGACCAACACGCTGGCACTGCGGGCCGGTTTTGCCATCGACAATTCCCCAACCAATGACCGCACGCGCAGCGTTCGTGTACCTTCCGACGACCGCAAGCTCTACTCACTGGGGTTGGGCTGGACGCCGCTTCCCAACCTGACCTTCGATCTGGCTTACACCTACATCACCGAGAAGCGCACCCGGGTCGATCAGGCGCGCACCTACCAAGGCTCGAGCGAACTCCTGGCAGGGCTGGTGGACATCGATGCTGATGCCTCGACATATTATGGCGCCAACTACGAGACCGAAGCACATGCGGTGGGGGCCGCCGTCACCTATCGATTCTAATCGTCCAGCCCATCTGCGCATGACCTGGCGATCCGGCTTCGGCCGGGTCGCTTGCGTTGGGGCTTTGCGATGGATGCGCCGAATCGGTGAGTTCGCTACAATAGCTGCCTTTTACGCGCCGCCGGGGCCGGGCCATGGCCTGGCCCCGGTCGCCGCCTTCACCAAGCGAATCAGGCGAACGAGCCCATGCTGGAAACCAACCCCATCCATAACCTCATCAAGGACCTGTCGGAACGGACAGACGTCCTGAGGGGGTATCTTTGACTATGCCGAGAAGAAGGATCGGCTAGAGGAAGTCTCCCGCGAGCTGGAAGACCCGAACGTCTGGAACGACCCCGACTACGCTCAGAAGCTGGGCAAGGAGCGTGCCTCCCTCGAGCTCGTGGTCGAGACCATCGACGAGCTCGATCAGGGCCTGGCGGACAGCCGCGACCTGCTCGAGCTGGCCGAGATGGAGGAGGACGAGGACACCGTCGACGAAGTAAAAAGAGAGCTCGACGGGCTCCAGGAGAGTCTGGCGAAGCTCGAGTTCCGGCGCATGTTCTCCGGCGAGATGGACGCCAACAACGCCTACCTCGACATCCAGGCCGGCTCCGGCGGCACCGAGGCCCAGGATTGGGCCAACATGCTGCTGCGCATGTACCTGCGCTGGTGCGAGCACCACGGCTTCAAGGCCGAGATCGTCGAGGTCTCTGCCGGTGAGGTGGCGGGCATCAAGTCGGCGACCATCCATGTCCAGGGCGACCACGCCTTCGGCTGGCTGCGTACCGAGACCGGCGTGCACCGCCTGGTGCGCAAGAGTCCGTTCGACTCGGGAGGGCGCCGCCACACCTCCTTCGCCTCGGTATTCCTGTCGCCTGAGGTGGACGACAACTTCGAGGTCGAGATCAATCCGGCGGACCTGAGAACGGACACCTATCGTTCCAGTGGCGCCGGCGGCCAGCACGTCAATACCACCGACTCCGCGGTGCGCATCACCCACGAGCCCACCGGCATTGTCGTGGCCTGCCAGAGCCAGCGCAGCCAGCACGCCAACCGCGATTTCGCCATGAAGCAGCTCAAGGCGAAGCTGTGGGAACACGAGATGCAGAAGCGCAACGCCGCCAAGCAGGAGGCGGAGGACGCCAAGGCCGATATCGGCTGGGGCAGCCAGATCCGCTCTTACGTGCTCGACGACCAGCGCATCAAGGACCTGCGTACCGGCGTGCAAACCAGCAACTGCGACCGGGTGCTGGATGGCGATCTAGACGCTTTCATCGAAGCCAGCTTGAAGCAAGGGCTATAGCCTGCTGCGCTCGCCGATACGGCGTTGCCCCTCGACTCGAGAGTCTCATTGACGACAGTCAACTCCGTTCTCTCGTTGAGGGGCGCCTTGCCTCAGCTCCGCTTGCGCGGCTCTAGTCGCGTTTACAACACCGCATATTGTGACTGCTAACAGGTAGCGAGATGGCCAACCAGAGCTCCTCCCCGGAAAGCCCCCAGATCGACGAGAACCGCCTGATCGCCGAGCGTCGGGCCAAGCTGGCGGCTCGCCGCGAGCGTGCCGCGGCCAGCGGCGGCAGCGCCTTCCCCAACGACTTTCGCCGCGACAGCCTGGCGGCCGACCTCGCGGCCGAGCTGGGCGAGAAGGACAAGGCGGAACTGGAGTCGCTGAACCGCCCTGCGGCGGTGGCCGGGCGCATCATGCGCAAGCGTGGCCCGTTCCTGGTGATCCAGGACCCCAGCGGCACGATTCAGCTCTACGTCGACAAGAAGGGGCTGGCGGAAGAGGTGCTGGAGGACATCAAGGGTTGGGACATCGGCGACATCGTCGCCGCCCGCGGCCCGGTGCACAAGTCGGGCAAGGGCGATCTCTACGTGATGATGGAGGAAGCCAGGCTGCTGACCAAGAGCCTGCGTCCGCTGCCCGACAAGTTCCACGGTCTGACCGACATGGAGGCGCGCTATCGTCAGCGCTATGTCGACCTGATCATGAACCCCGACTCGCGCAAGGTGTTCGAGACCCGCGCCGGAGTCATCAGCGCCATGCGCCGCTTCTTCGAGGAGCGCGGCTTCATGGAGGTGGAAACCCCCATGCTGCAGCCGATCCCCGGCGGCGCCACCGCGCGGCCGTTCATCACGCACCACAATGCGCTGGACATCGACATGTACCTGCGCATCGCGCCCGAGCTCTATCTCAAGCGCCTGGTGGTGGGCGGTTTCGAAAGGGTCTTCGAGATCAATCGCAACTTCCGCAACGAAGGCCTGTCGACGCGCCACAACCCCGAGTTCACCATGGTCGAGTTCTACCAGGCGCATGCCAATCACCATGACCTGATGGACCTCACCGAGGAGATGCTGCGTGCCGTCGCGCTCAAGGTGCTGGGGACCACCACGGTGGTCAATACCGTGCGCAGCGCAGAGGGTGAAGTGCTCGAGACCTACGAGTACGACTTCGGCAAGCCGCTCAAGCGCATCAGTGTGTTCGACTCGATTCTCGAGTTCAATCCCGACATCCACGCCGAGGCGCTGGCCGACGAGGCCGCCGCACGGCAGATCGCCGAGCGGCTGGACATCGACGTCAAGGATGGCTGGGGCCTGGGCAAGATCCAGATTGAGATCTTCGAGAAGACCGTCGAGCATCGTCTCAAGGACCCCACCTTCATCACCGACTACCCCACCGAGGTGAGCCCGCTGGCGCGGCGCAACGACCGCGACCCGTTCGTCACCGAGCGCTTCGAGTTCTTCGTCGGCGGGCGCGAGATCGCCAACGGCTTCTCGGAGCTCAACGACGCAGAGGACCAGGCCGAGCGCTTCCGTGCCCAGGCGGCGGAGAAGGAGGCCGGCGACCTCGAGGCGATGTACTACGATGCCGACTACGTACGTGCGCTGGAATACGGCCTGCCGCCCACAGCCGGCGAGGGAATCGGCATCGACCGCCTGGTGATGTTGTTTACCGACAGCGCCTCGATCCGGGATGTATTGCTGTTCCCGGCCATGCGCCCAGAGGTGGACTGAAGGGGCTGAGTAGCGCCGCTGGGCGGAAGTATTGGTAAGCGGCGGCGCTAGCGCCCATAATGATCACCGTTTCGACGTCGAGGAGACCGCGATGAAACTGCTCAACCGCTCCGCCCTGAGCGTCAGGCCGACCCGGCACTTCGTGGACTGGATCAATGCGCTGGAACCCACCATGGGCGAGGACGACCTCACCCTGGCCGACGTCGAACGCGAAAGCACGGTCTATCTGATTCCCGAGATGGACACTCCGGAGGCGCTGGAGGCCTTCGTGCGCGAGCGTTACCTCGAGATCCTCGAGACCGAGCTGCGCGCCTGGGAAGAGGACGAGCGCCAGTGGCCCGAGGCCCTGGACTGGGCGCTGTTCCAGCGCTTCCTGCAGGTCGAGCACAGCTATCTCGCCATTGACCTGGACGACGAGACGGCGCTGGAGATCTCCGAGGTCGACGATTCGCTGCTATTGGAAACCGATCAAGATTGATCCGCTTTCCTCGTTGATTTTCGAAAACCGGCTGCGGCCGGTTTTCTCGTTACGCACCTTGCCATGATGGAAACCGCATGAGCCGACTCTTCTCGACCCGGCCCGGCGACGATGGCCTGCCGGGCCCCGAGCGACGCCTGGCGGTACTGGCGCTGATCCTCGGTACCCTGATGGCCGTGGTGGACGTCACCATGGTCAATATCGCGCTGCCCTCCATCGCGCGTGACCTCGATGTATCCGCCGCCCGGACGGTCTGGGTCACCAACCTCTTTCAGATCGTCTGTGCCGCGTTCCTGCTGGTATGCGCTTCGTTCAGCGAGATGATCAGCCGGCGCCGGCTCTACGTGGCGGGACTCGGGCTGTTCGTGCTGGCTTCGCTGGGAGCCGCGCTGTCGCGTAGCCTGGAGTGGCTATTGGTGTTTCGCGCGCTGCAGGGTCTCGGTGCGGCGGCTACGCTCTCCATCGGCCCGTCGCTCTATCGCTCGATATTTCCCACGCGGCTGCTGGGCAGCGCACTGGGGCTCTCGGCCTTGGTGGTGGCGGGAGGCTACGCCGCCGGCCCGGCGCTGGGCGGGTTGGTGCTGTCGGCCGTCAGCTGGCCCTGGCTGTTCGCTCTTCACCTGCCCCTGGGCGCCGTCTCGCTGTGGCTGGCGTGGCGCGCGCTGCCGCGTGAGAAGGGGCGTCGCGGCGGCTTCGACGGTCGTGGTGCACTGGGCTCGGTGGTCATGCTGGGCAGTTTTTTCCTGGCCATGGATACCCTGGGCCACGGGGCGCCGCTATGGCAGGCGCTGGCCTGGTTGACACTGAGCGGTGTCTCGGGCTGGCTATTCCTGCGTCGCCAGCGACGGGCCTCGCACCCGCTGTTGCCGCCGCGGCTGTTCCAGGTGCCACGCTTTCGCCTGGCGGTCTCCGCCTCGGGGCTCGCCTTCGTCGGCCAGGGGCTGGCATTCGTCGCGCTGTCGTTCCTCTATCAGCAGGAGATGGGCTTCTCGCCGCTGCACACCGCCTGGCTGTTCACGCCCTGGCCGCTCGCCATCATGCTGGTCGGCCCGGTGGCCGGCCGTCTGGCCGATCGCGTGAACCCCAGCGTCATGGCAAGCCTGGGGCTGGTATTGCTGATGCTGGGGCTCGCCTCGCTGGCCTTGCTGCCACAGGATGCCGGCGTACTGGACAGTCTGTGGCGTACCGCCCTGTGCGGCATCGGCTTCGGGCTGTTCCAGCCGCCCAACAACCGCGAGATGATGACCAGCGCGCCGCATGAGCTGAGCACCAGCGCCTCGGGCGTGCTGAGCACGACACGCACCGTGGGCCAGTCGCTCGGCGTGGCCCTGGTCGGCGCCTTTCTGGCCGCGAGTGCACCGGTGCAGACGACGCTGTGGGCTGGCTGCCTGGCCTGCCTGCTGGCGCTGGTAGCCAGCCTGGCGCGAATGCGGCTGGCCGAGGCTGCCCGCAAAAACGGCGGCGAGCAAGTGCCCCAGGTGCAGTCGCCGGGCAAGCGAGTACAATGATCTGACATCCATGATCGAGGAGCCCTCATGAGCGTTCAGGCCGATATCGAAGAGAAGCTGCAGGCCCTCGAGCCCACCCATGTGACGGTGGAGAACGAGAGCCATCGGCATGCCGTGCCGGCCAATTCCGAAACCCATTTCAAGGTCACGGTGGTGTCCGACCATTTCCAGGGGTTGATGCCGGTGAAGCGCCACCAGCGACTTTACGCGCTGCTGGCCGACGAGCTGGCGGGGCCCGTGCATGCCCTGGCGCTGCATCTCTACACACCCCAAGAGTGGGCGTCGCGGGGCGAGGCACGACCCGACTCGCCCAACTGTCGTGGCGCCGGCGCGTGACTTCCGAACCACAGCGCCTCCAGTACCTGGAGGCGATGGGATTGACCGCCTGGGTGGCGCGCTATCGGCTACCCCATGCCCAGCCGAGCGAAGCCTGCGAATGGGAGCTGCCCGAGCGGCCTGCTGCCTCGCCGCCAGCGGAGCGGCTGCATGCACTGCTCGACGAGGCGGATGCTGCCGCGCGCCAGGCTCCTTCTGGACCGCCGGTCGCTGAGCCGCCGAGAGCATCGTCACCCAAGCGTGCTCGTCAGCTGCTGGGGATCGGGGCTGGCGATGAGGAAACCGGGCAGGCGACCCGCCAGGAGGCGACTCTCGACGTGTCGAAGCCGGCCCAGGAGCCGCTGCGCTTCACCCTGCAAGTGACCTGCGTGGCGGGGCGCTGGCTGGTGGCCGTGCCCGGGGAGTCGCCGCTGGCCATCGACCAGGGACAGCTGCTGGGCAACCTGTTGCAGGCGGCAGGAATCGCTGCCGAGTCTCCGCTGACCTTCGAGACGTTTCGCTGGCCGCCGATGGAGAATCTACCGGTCGAGGCGCCGCTGGAAGAGGCGCGAGAGGGGCTGCAGGCGTTCATCGAAGGTACACGCAGGCGTGGCTGGGCGCTTGAACGTATCCTGGTGTTTGGTCACGACGAAACCATGGATCGACTGCTTGGCTCGCAGCAGGGCGCATTCGAGCTGCTTGGCCTGCCCGGATGGCAGGGGCCCTCGCTCGCCGAGCTGACGCAGAGTGCTGCGGCCAAGCGTGAACTTTGGCCGACGTTGCTGGAATGGCGCCGGGCCTGGTCGGCGCCTGGCAGCGAGGCCGATGACTGAACTCGCCATTCAGCGGCTGACGACCGACGACCTGGAACGGCTGGTGGTGCTGGAGAGCTGCCAGCCTCACCCTGGGTCACGGCGCCAGCTCGAGGCCGCCTTGAACGATGAGGATAGCTGCGTGCTGGGAGCCGAGGTGGCGGGAGAACTCGTAGGCCATGCCGTGGTCGTCAGGCTGCCCTTCGAGGCCGAACTGCAAGCCATTCTGGTGGTGCCCGCCATGCGACGCCGCGGCCTGGCCGCGGCGCTGCTCGAAGCGGTGCTGGAGCAGGGGCGGCAATGGCGCAGCGAACGCGTACTGCTGGAGGTGAGGGCAGGCAATGCGTCGGCCATCAGGCTCTATCGGCGGGCAGGCTTCAGCGAAGACGGGCGACGGCGGGGTTATTATCCACCCCTGGAGGACAGGGCCGACGCGAACAGGGAAGATGCCATTCTGATGTCGCGTCGACCATAAGGGCTCAGGCCCGCTCGGTTTCCACCTCGTCGAACTTGCCCAGCAGCGCGGTCAGGCGGCGCTCCCACTCTTCGCGCTCCTGCTTCAGACGGCTGTTTTCCTCGCGCAGCTCCTCGGCTTCCATCTTCAGCAGTTCCAGGGCCTCGACGGCACTGGCCACTTTCTGTTCGAGCCGATTGAAGAGTTCGGTGCTCATCGTGTTCTCCTGAAATAATGTCCTGCCGGAGCGGGCGCCTGCCCGCGCTGATTCCGTTGCGCAGCGTAACGCTGAGGGCCAGGCTCGGCAAGCGTAGCCGAACGGCGACGCCCGACCTATTCTGCGGGCCGGGCGATGCGCCTATAGAGGCGTCCGGTGCTGTCGCCGGCGCGGACTTCGCGATGCAGCGACCAGTTGGCTGGCATGCGCACGTCGAGCGCCGTTTCGGTCTCGACATAGATCCAGGCCTCCGCGGCGAGCCAGCCTTGCTCCAGCCGCTCACAGCATGGCTCGGCCAGGCCTTGGCGAAAGGGCGGGTCGAGAAAGACCAGCGAGAAAGGGGCAAACCCGGCTGGGCCGGCGACAAGCAGCGCGAGAGCGTCGACACTCAGCACCTGGCCCCGCTCTGCGGTGCCCAGGGTGTGGAGGTTGTCCACAAGCGCACGGGCCACCTGGCCGTCGCGTTCGATGAACAGTGCCGTGTCGGCGCCGCGAGAGAGTGCTTCCAGGCCCAGCGCGCCGGTGCCGGCGAACAGGTCGAGCACCCGTGCACCCGGCGTGGCTGCGACCAGCCAGTTGAACAGCGTCTCGCGCACCCGGTCGGGCGTGGGGCGCAGGCCGGGGCTGTCGAGCACGGGCAGCAGACGTCGGCGGTACTCCCCGCCGATGATGCGCAGGCGGCCGTCACGCTGGGGCGAGCGAGCGCCGGGGCGGGAGCGTTGGCGAGAGGAGGAGCGGCGACGTGTCATGCGACGGAATTGTACCTGGCGCCGTGTCCACAGTCATGGTGCGCGGTGTTAGGATGTAGCGATCATTCACCCGTGAGGCTGAATTCCCACATGTTCGGTTTTTTCAAGCGCAAGAAGCAGCAGGAATCCCAGCAGGAAGAGCAGCAGCAACGACAGCCGACTCAGCCTGATGCGGAGCGTGAGGAAGAGGCGTCCCACGAAGGTGCGCCAGCGAGTGAAGCGGCTGCAGAGGTAGAGCCAGAGGCGGCGCCCGCCGAGCCGGACGTCGTCGATGCGCTGCGCCCCGAGGAGGCCGCCATGGCCGGCCCGGCGGCGGATGAGGTGCGTGATCGGACCGAAGCGGTCGACGAGGTTGATCGGGAGGAGGAGAACGAGGTGCTGCGCGAGGAAGCGCTGGCTTCCGAACCCGAACCCGAACCCGAACCCGAACCCGAGCCCGAACCTGAGCCCCTCCGCGCTCCCCTGCAGGAGAAGCCTGTCGCCGAGAAGAAGGGCTGGTTCGCGCGCATCCGTTCGGGCCTGGGCAAGACCCGCGCCAACCTCACCGAGGGCGTCGCCGGACTCTTCCTGGGCAAGAAGCAGATCGACGACGAGTTGATCGAGGACCTCGAGACCCAGCTGCTGATGGCCGACGTGGGCATCGAGGCCACCAGCGAGATCGTCGAGCGTCTCACCGAGCGTGTTTCACGCAAGGAGCTCAAGGACCCCCAGGCGCTTTATCGCGCCCTGCAGGACGAACTCGCCACGATGCTCGACGCCGTGGCCAAGCCGCTGGCGCTGCCGGCCAAGGGAGAGGGGCCCTTCGTGATCCTGGTGGTGGGGGTCAATGGCGTGGGCAAGACCACCACCATCGGCAAGCTGACCCAGCGATTCCAGCGCGAGGGGCGCAGTGTGATGCTGGCCGCCGGCGATACCTTCCGGGCCGCGGCGGTGGAACAGCTCAAGGTATGGGGCGAACGCAACAAAGTGCCGGTCATCGCCCAGCACACCGGCGCCGACAGCGCCTCGGTGATCTACGATGCGGTGGCCTCGGCCAAGGCGCGCAAGATCGATGTGCTGATCGCCGATACCGCCGGGCGCCTGCACAACAAGGGGCACCTGATGGAAGAGCTCAAGAAGGTGCACCGCGTGATGGGCAAGCTCGACGACAGCGCGCCTCACGAAGTGATGCTGGTGCTTGATGCCGGCACCGGCCAGAACGCACTCTCTCAGGCCAATACCTTCAACGAGGCGGTGCCGGTCACCGGCATCACCCTGACCAAGCTCGACGGCACCGCCAAGGGTGGCATCATCTTCGCCTTGGCCAAGCAGCTCGGCACGCCGATCCGTTTCATCGGCGTGGGCGAGGGCCTGGACGATCTGCGTCCCTTCGAGGCCCGAGACTTCGTCGACGCCCTCTTCGACCAGGGCGACGAGGGGGCCGTCGCCTCGTCATGATCCTCTTCGAGCATGTGGGGAAGCGTTACGGCGGGCGTTTCGAGGCGCTCGCCAACATCGATTTCCGCGTGCAGCGCGGCGAGATGGTCTTTCTCACCGGCCATTCGGGGGCCGGCAAGAGTTCGTTGCTACGCCTGATCATGCTGCTGGAACGGCCGACCCGGGGCCGGGTGCTGGTCGCCGGTCATGACATCGGGCGCCTGCACCCCAGTCAGGTGCCGTTCTACCGTCGCCAGATCGGCGTGGTGTTCCAGGATCACCAACTGCTTGTCGACCGCTCCATCTTTCATAACGTGGCGCTGCCGCTGGAGATTCGCGGGGTCGAGCCGCGCGAGGCCGCTCGCCGGGTGCGCGCGGCGCTGGACAAGGTGGGCCTGCTGCACCGTGAGAAGGCGCTGCCCATCGAGCTCTCCGGCGGCGAGCAGCAGCGCGTGGGCATTGCCCGGGCGGTGGTCAACAAGCCCTCGCTGCTGCTCGCCGACGAGCCCACCGGCAACCTCGACCCGCAGCTCTCGGCCGATATCATGGCGCTATTCGAGGACTTCAACCGCATTGGTACCACGGTGATGATCGCCAGCCACGACCTGGCGCTCATTGCGCGCCTGCGTCACCGTGTACTGCGCCTGCGCGAGGGACGCCTGATCGCCGACGAGGAGGCCGCATGAGTCGGCAGCCTCCCGCGCGGCCTCGCGGCGCTCGCAGCCAGCGCACCCGATCGACGAGCCGCTTCCGCGGCTGGCTGCGTCATCACCGCGCCATGAGCCTCGACAGCGCTCGGCGCTTGCTGCAAGCCCCCCTCGCCAGCCTGCTCACCATGCTGGCCATCGCCATTGCCCTGGTACTGCCGGCGGCGCTGTGGCTGGCGCTGGACAGCGCGCGTCTGCTCGATGCCGAACTCGATGAGAGTGCCACGCTCACCGTCTATCTCTCCCACGGCATCGACGAGGCTCAAGCTGGGCGCATCGATGAGGCCGTTGACGCTCAGGAGGGCGTCGCCCGAACCCAACTGATCTCGTCGGCCGAAGGCATGGCTGAGTTTCAGCAGGCGCTTGGGTTGAACGACGCCCTGGGTCGGCTGGAGCACAACCCGCTGCCGGCCAGCATCGTGGTGGTTCCCGTCGACCCGGCTCCCAAGGCCGTACGCCATCTGGCCGGCGAACTCGAGACGCTGAGCGGCGTCGATGAGGTGCGCCTCGATCTGGCCTGGCTCGAGCGTTTGCGCCACCTGGCCGAGCTGGGCAGTCGCCTGGCCCTGGCCCTCGGCGTACTGTTCGGCCTGGGGGTGCTGCTCGTCGTGGGCAACACCATACGCCTGGCGGTGGAGAGTCGCCGCCAGGAGATCGAGGTGGTCATGCTGATCGGTGCCACGCATGCTTTCGTGCGCCGCCCCTTCCTTTACAGCGGCGCCTGGTATGGCCTCGGCGGTGGCCTGCTTGCCTGCGGCTTGCTTGGCCTCGGCAACCAGTGGCTGGCGACACCGGTCAGCGCGCTGGCGGCGAGCTACGGCGCCACCTTCAGCCTGCCTCGTCTGGGGCCGGAGGGCTCGGCAACGCTGCTGTTGTGCAGTACACTATTGGGCTGGCTGGGTGCCTGGATCGCCGTGAGCCGCCACCTTGCGGAGGTTCGGCCGCGATGAGGAGCCGCGGAGGTCCGGCCAAGATAGGGCGTGTGCCCGCGGTGGGCCGGCTGCAGCCAGGCGGCGCGCCGAACGTGGCAAGGGCTCGAGGCATGGCGCTGCGACACGCTGTCGCGAATCCCGTGCTGCGCTAGCGACCGCGTCCGGCATCTGCCAGGCTGAGGACGCCAGGGAACGTTATCGACTTTCGTCCGTCTAATCGAGCGATTGAACTGTATATTAGGTTTTCAAGGAGACAACCTGCAATGAGCACCAGTCTTCTGCCGGTGGGCCAGCTCTCACCGGGGCATGACCTCAACGGGTACATCCAGGCGGTCAACGGCATCCCCATGCTGACCGCCGAGGAAGAGCGCGAACTCGCCTTCCGCCTTCACGACGAAGGCGATCTGGAGGCGGCGCGTCGCCTGGTGCTGTCGCATCTGCGCTTCGTCGTGCATATCGCGCGCAGCTACTCCGGTTACGGTCTGCCACAGGCCGACCTGATCCAGGAAGGCAACGTGGGGCTGATGAAGGCCGTCAAGCGCTTCGATCCCAATCAGGGGGTGCGCCTGGTCTCCTTCGCCGTGCACTGGATCAAGGCCGAAATACACGAATTCGTGTTGCGCAACTGGCGTATCGTCAAGATCGCTACCACCAAGGCCCAGCGCAAGCTGTTCTTCAACCTGCGCAGCGCCAAGAAGCGCCTGGCCTGGCTGAACAACGACGAGGTCGATGCCATCGCACGCGACCTGGACGTCAAGCCCGAGGTGGTGCGGGAAATGGAAGGCCGTCTGTCGGCCCATGATGCCGGCTTCGACGTCTCGCCGAGCGACGACGAGGAGACTGCCTACCAGGCGCCGGTTCACTATCTGGACGATGACGGCTCCGACCCCGCGGCCCAGCTTGAGGACAGCGACTGGGAAGATGATGCCAGTCGCCGCCTGCGGATGGCCCTGGAGGCGCTGGACGAGCGCTCGCGCGATATCCTCCAGCGCCGCTGGCTGGCCGATGACAAGGCCACGCTGCATGAGCTGGCCGATGTCTATGGTGTCTCCGCCGAGCGCATACGTCAGCTCGAGAAGAATGCCATGAAGAAGATCCGGCAGCAGTTGGGCGACGCCCTGGCGGCCTGACGGCATCGCTGCCTGAACGACGAAGCCCCGGTTCGCACGGATCCGGGGCTTTTTCGTGTAGCGAACGAGAGGTTAGGCGCTCTGGGTGATCGGTGCGCGCATCAGCTGTGCCGAGAGCAGTGACCACTGATCGTCCCAGTGCTCGGTGGGGCGGCGCTGGAAATCGCTGCGCACGTACTGGGAGATGCGCCCTTCGGCCACGGCCATCAGCAGGTTGGCGGTGGCCGACACCGGCAGTACGGTGCGCCGCCGCTCGCGCAGCTCGGCTTCGCGCAGTACCTGCTTGAGCTGGGTTTCCAGGCGCTCGAAGAGCTGGTGGATGCGCAGCCGCAGCCTCTCGGTCTCGCCGGTCAGCACGTCGCCCTCGAGCAGGCGGGAGAGGCCCGGGTTCTTCTCGGCGAAGGCCAGCAGCAGGGTAAGGATCTGCCCGCAGCGCGGCACGGCCTCATGCATCTCGTCGAGAATACGCGAAATGCGCTCGAACAGGGTCTCCTCGATGAACGAGATGAGTCCCTCGAACATTCTCGCCTTGCTCGGAAAGTGGCGGTAGAGGGCGGCTTCGGAAACCCCTACCTGGCGCGCTAGCGCCGCGATGGTGATGCGCTTGCCGCTGTCTTCTTCCAGCATCAGGGCGAGCGCCTGCAGGATCTGCTCGCGCCGGCTGGACGTCTGTGTTGCCTGCGTCATGTCGAAGTATGTCTTCTGGTTATTGGATGGCCGGAGGCCCTCGCCCCTGGCCGGTACGGAGCGAGGGCTCCTTCAGTTGTTGTCGTTCCCTTGCTGGTCGGCATCGGTGATCAGGGTACCGACCCCGGCATTGGTGAAGATTTCCAGCAGCGTGGCATGCGGCACGCGGCCATCGATAATATGCGCGCTGCGCACGCCGCCCTTCACGGCCTCGAGCGCGCAGCGGATCTTGGGCAGCATACCACCATGAATGGTGCCGTCGGCGATCAAAGCGTCCACCTGGGCAGTGGTCAGCCCGGTGAGCACCTCGCCCTCGGCGTTCATCAGGCCGGCCACGTTGGTCAGCAGCATCAACTTCTCGGCGCCCAATGCCTCGGCCACCTTGCCCGCCACCAGATCGGCATTGATGTTGTAGCTGTGGCCCTGGGCATCGACGCCGATCGGGGCGATCACCGGAATGAAGTCGCGCTCGGCGAGCATCTCGATCAGGTCGGTGGAGACATGTTCGACTTCCCCCACGTGGCCGATGTCGATGATTTCGGGGGCGGTCATTTCCGGCGTCTTGTGTTCCACCTTGAGCTGGCGCGCGCGGATCTGGGCGCCATCCTTGCCGGTGAGGCCGATCGCCTTGCCGCCGCATTGGTTGATCAGGTTCACGATGCCCTTGTTGACCAGACCGCCAAGCACCATCTCCACCACGTCCATGGTCTGCGAGTCGGTGACCCGCATGCCGTTGACGAAGCGCGATTCGATCTTGAGCTTGGCCAGCAGCTCGCCGATCTGTGGCCCGCCGCCGTGGACCACCACAGGATTGATCCCCACTTCCTTCATCAGCACCATGTTGCGGGCGAAGGAGTCGATCAGGGTGTCCTCGGTCATGGCGTTGCCGCCGTACTTGACGACGACGGTCTTGCCGGAGAAGCGCTGAATGTAGGGAAGTGCCTCGGAGAGCACTTCCACTACCAGCCGCGGGTCACGAGTCGTTTCGGTCATGGTCCTTCCTCAGGGAATCGAAAACGCTGCCGTCAGCTCGGCAGCGTCAGCGCCGGATCGACCTGCGTGAGGGCGTCGGCGAAACGGTTGCGGATGCGCTCGAGGGCCGCGTCGCTCTTGCCCTCGAAGCGCAGCACCAGCACCGGCGTGGTGTTGGAGGCGCGGCAAAGGCCCCAGCCGTCAGGGTAATCGACGCGGATGCCGTCGAGGGTGGTCTTGACGCCATCGTCGCCAAAGTCGCCCTCGCGAGCCAACTTATCGACCAGCTCGAACTTGTTCTCGTCGGTGACGTGGACGTTGATCTCGGGTGTGCCGATATCCTGCGGGTAGCGGGCGAAGTAGGCGTCGGCATCGTCGTCCTGCTTGGCGAGGATCTCCAGCAGCCGGGCGGCGCCGTAGAGGCCGTCGTCGAAACCGTACCAGCGTTCCTGGAAGAAGATGTGACCGCTCATCTCGCCGGCGAGCGCCGCGCCGGTCTCCTTCATGCGTGCCTTGATCAACGAGTGGCCGGTGCGCCACATCTCCGGCGTGCCGCCGGCCCGCTCGACCACGCCAGCCAGATTGCCGGTACACTTGACGTCGAAGATCACCCGGGCGCCGGGGTTGCGCGACAGCATGTCCTCGGCGAAAGCCATCATCAGATGATCGGGATAGATCAGCTTGCCACTCGGGGTGACCACGCCGAGGCGATCACCGTCGCCGTCGAAGGCCAAGCCGATGTCGGCGCCGGTCTCCTTCACCGTGCGGATCACATCCTGCAGGTTTTCGAGCTTGCCCGGGTCGGGGTGATGGTTGGGGAAATTACCGTCGATCTCGGCGAACAGCGGCACGGTGTCGGCGCCGAGCCGCTCGATCAGCTTGGGACCCAGCTCGCCGGCCACGCCGTTGCCGCAGTCGACCACCGCCTTGATCGGGCGCTCGAGCTTGATGTCGCCGACGATGCGCTCGAGGTAGGCGTCGCGCACGTCCTCGTGACGTACGCTGCCCTGGCCCTCGACGAGATCGCCGGACGCGATGCGCTGGTACAGCGCAGTGATCGCCTCGCCTGAGAGGGTCTCGCCACCTAGCACGATCTTGAAGCCGTTGTAGTCCGGCGGGTTGTGGCTGCCGGTGACCATTACCCCGGAGGCGGTGCCCTCCAGCACGTGAGTGGCGAAGTAGAGCACCGGCGTGGGCACCATGCCGATGTCGACCACGTTGCGGCCGGCGGCGGTCAGGCCGCGGATCAATGCCTCGCTAAGCCGCGGACCGGAGAGGCGGCCGTCGCGGGCCACCACCACGGTGGCTTCGTTGCGGGCGGCGGCCTCCGAGCCGATGGCGCGACCGATCTGCTCGACGGTGGCCTCGGTCAGGGTGTCGTCGACGATGCCGCGAATGTCGTAGGCGCGGAAGATGGAGGCCGGTACGCTGCTGTTCTCGACTTGGCTCATAGCGGTTCCTTGTCAGACAGTGTGAGTTCGTGGATATCAGGTTGCGAGGGACTGCTGCCGGGCGTCACCGCTCCTTGGGACGCCCGCGGCGTTCTGCGATCAGTGGCGACCCGAACTGCCGAAGCCGCCTTCGCCGCGCAGGCTGGCCTCGAAGTCGTCGACGACCTCGAGTTCGGCTTGGACCACCGGTACCAGGACATACTGAGCCAGACGCTCGAAGGGCTCCAGCACGAAGGTGGTATGGCCGCGGTTCCAGACGGAAATCATCAGCTCGCCCTGGTAGTCCGAGTCGATCAGCCCCACCAGGTTGCCGAGCACGATGCCGTGCTTGTGGCCCAGTCCCGAGCGCGGCAGGATCAGGCCGGCCAGGCCCGGGTCGCCGATATGGATGGCTAGGCCGGTGCGTACCAGCTCGCACTGGCCGGGCTCGAGGGTAAGCGGCGCCTCGAGCAGGGCGCGCAGGTCCATCCCGGCCGATCCCAGCGTGGCGTAGCGGGGCATGTAGTCGTGCAGCCGCTCGTCGAGCAGCTTGACCTCCAGCCGCGGGCGGTGGGTTGGCCTGGTGTTTTGTGACTCGGGCATGGTCGCTCCGTCGGGTTCACTGATTCTGGATTCGGATAGGTTCGGGGCGGCGCTCAATGCACGGGGCGCGAGGTCAGGCAGCCGAGCGCCCGCTCGATCACCGCCCTGGCGAGCTCGGACTTGGGCTGTGGCGGCAGACTCGCGCCACCTTCTCCCTCGCCGTCACGCCACAGCAGTAGGGCAGCGTTGTCGTCGGCGCCGAAGCCCAGGCCCGCGGTCGAGACGTCATTGGCGACGATCATGTCCAGCCGCTTGCGCTCGAGCTTGTCGCGCGCGTATGCCTCGAGCTCGCGGGTCTCTGCCGCGAAGCCCACGACCAGGGGGCGGCCTCCTGCGCTATCCCGGAGCCTGGCGATGTCGGCAATGATATCCGGGTTCTTGACCAGCTTCAGGGTCAGGCCTTCCTCGCCTTCGCGCTTCTTGATCTTGTGCTCGGCGGCCGTCGCGGCGCGATAGTCGGCCACCGCGGCACAGCCGATGAAGAGATCGCACTCGGTCGCCAGCCGGCGGCTCGCCTCGTGCATCTGTCGCGCCGTCTCCACATCGGTGCGCTCGACTCCTGCGGGGGTCGGCAGGTTCACCGGGCCGCTGATCAGGGACACGCGGGCGCCGAGTTCGGCAGCGGCGGCGGCCAGCGCAAAGCCCATCTTTCCCGAGCTGTGGTTGGAGAGGTAGCGCACCGGGTCCAGCGGCTCACGGGTGGGGCCGGCGGTGATTACCACGTGCAGGCCGCGGGCCGGCATCTCCCCGGCAAGCGCAGCCTGGCCGTGCGCTGTTTCGCGATTCGGCAGGATAAGCTCGGCCATGATCGCCTCGGGCTCGAGCATGCGGCCCGGCCCCACGTCGCCGCAGGCCTGGTCGCCGCTGGCAGGCCCCAGCAGCCGCCAACCGTCCTGTGCCAGGCGCTCGGCGTTGCGCTGGGTAGCGACGTGGCGCCACATGGCCTGGTTCATGGCTGGTGCCAGGATTCTCTCGGCGTCGCTGGCCAGGCACAGCGTGGTGAGCAGGTCGTCGGCCATGCCTTGAGCCAGGCGCGCCATCAGGTCGGCAGTGGCCGGGGCGATCAAGATCGTCTCGGCCCAGCGAGCCAGTTCGATATGGCCCATGCCGGCCTCGGCTTCGGGATCGAGCAGCGAGGTGCGCACCGGTTCGCCGGTCAGAGCCTGCAGCGTCAGCGGCGTGATGAAGGCCTGTGCGCCTTCGGTCATCACCACACGCACTTCGCAGCCCGACTGCTTGAGCAGACGGGCGAGCTGGGCGCTTTTGTAGGCGGCGATGCCGGCGCTGATGCCGAGCAGAATACGCCGGCCGGCGAGCCGATGGGCGGACTGCGTTGTCATGAATACTTCCTGAGCTGAAACCTGACCCCGACCGTTAACCTTACCACTGCCGTTGAACTTGCGCAGCCGCATCCTGTCGCGCGAGTCGGTTACAATGGCTGACGCTAATTAACCCATGGAAAGCGTAGCAAGGAGACAGGGGATGTCGATTCGCGACTGGCCCGAGGGCGAGCGCCCGCGGGAGAAACTGCTGGCGCTGGGCGCCGAGGCGTTGTCCGATGCCGAACTGCTGGCGATCTTCCTGCGCGTAGGGGTGGCGGGGCGCTCGGCGGTAGATCTGGCCCGCGATCTGCTAGGAGCGTTCGGCGGTCTGCGCCAGCTGCTCGAGGCCGACGAGACGCGTTTCTGCGCCGAACGCGGCCTGGGCACGGCCAAGTTCGTCCAGCTCCAGGCCACCCTCGAACTCTCCAAGCGTCACCTGGCGGCTCAACTCGCCCGCGGCAATGCGTTGACCTCACCCACGCTGGTGCGGGCCTACTTGGCCACCCAGTTGCGCCACCTGGGGCACGAGGAGTTCGCCGCGCTGTTCCTCGATACCCAGCATCGCGTGATCCGCTTCGAGTCGCTGTTCCGGGGTACGTTGGACAGCGCCTCGGTCTACCCGCGCGAGGTTGCGCGCCGCGCGCTTGAGCTAGGCGCCGGCGCGATAATCTTTGCCCATAACCACCCTTCCGGGGTGGCCGAGCCCTCCGATGCCGACCGGCGCATCACCGAGCGGCTGCGCGAAGCGCTGGGGTTGTTCGAGATCCGTGTGCTGGACCACTTCGTGGTCGGCGATGGGGAGGTCGTATCTTTTGCAGAGAGAGGGTGGCTTTAGGCGGCAGGACAGGTAGAATACGCGCCTACTATTGCCTGCCGGGGCGCACTCTGCTATAAAGTGCAGCCTTTGAATTCCCTTGGGTCAAATGACAACGGGGTCGTTCCCGGTTTGCCCGACAGGTTTTGAACACACAGGTTTGACCACCTGGCCAAGCGGTTGGAGGCTCCCATGTCCAAAGTATGTCAGGTTACCGGCAAGCGCCCGGTGACTGGTAACAACGTTTCACACTCCCAGCGCAAGACCCGCCGTCGCTTCTTGCCGAACCTGCACACCCACCGTTTCTGGGTGGAGTCCGAGAACCGCTTCGTCAAGCTGCGGGTCTCCTCCAAGGGTATGCGCATCATCGACAAAAAGGGCATCGACGCGGTGCTCAGCGACATCCGCAAGCGCGGCGAAGCCGTCTAAGCGACCAAACAGGGAGACAGCAGTCATGCGCGACAAGATCAAGTTGGTGTCCAGCGCCGGTACCGGCCACTTCTACACCACTGACAAGAACAAGCGGAACACCCCGGACAAGCTCGAATTCAAGAAGTACGATCCGGTCGTTCGCAAGCACGTGATGTACAAGGAAGCCAAGATCAAGTAACCCGATCCGGCGCTCTCCATTGGAGGTGGGCGTCCGGGGCGACTTGACGGCTTCCAGCCGCAGGTAGCAAGACCTGTCCTCCTGAACCCGGTTTTTACCGGGTTCAGGCGTATCTATTTCCGGGATTTTTTTCACCATGCCCGAGCTTCCCGAAGTCGAGACCACCCGGCGCGGCATCGCCCCCCACGTTGAGGGACGCGAGATCGTCGAGGCGATCGTGCGCCAACCGCGCCTGCGCGTGCCGGTACCGGACGACTTCATCGAGCGCCTGGTGGGCTCGCGCATCGGCACGCTTTCGCGACGCGCCAAGTACCTGATGCTGCCGCTCAAGGGCGCAGACACCGGCAGTCTGATCTGGCATCTGGGCATGTCGGGCAGCCTGCGCATCGCCCGGCTGGGCGATCTGCCCAAGAAACACGACCATGTCGATCTGGTGCTCGACGGCGGTGCCATCCTGCGCTACCACGATCCGCGCCGCTTCGGCTTCGTCGACTGGCTCGCCGGCAGCCAGGAGAGCGACCCGCGGCTGGTCAACCTGGGGCCCGAGCCGCTCTCCGAGGCCTTCGACGGCGAGCGGCTCTACTGCCTCTCGCGCGGTCGGCGCATGGCGGTCAAGCCGTTCCTGATGGACAATGCCGTGGTGGTGGGCGTGGGCAACATCTACGCCAGCGAGGCGCTGTTCCTGGCCGGCATCGACCCACGACGCGCGGCGGGGCGCATCTCGCGCGAGCGCTACGAGCGCCTGGCCGCGGCGGTGCGAGAGGTGCTGGCCGCCGCCATCACCCAAGGCGGTACCACCTTGCGCGACTTCGTCAGCGGCACCGGTGAGCCGGGCTACTTCAAGCAGCGCCTCAACGTCTATGGTCGTCATGGCCAGGGCTGCCGACGCTGCAACGGCGAGCTGCGCCTGGTAACGCTGGGGCAGCGGGCCAGTGTCTTCTGCCCTGCTTGCCAAAAATGACCCCCACTCCATGAGACGAACCATGACCCAGACCCTGCGCCTCAAGAAGAACGCCGACCGCCGCCTCAAGGCCGGTCACCTGTGGCTCTACTCCAACGAGGTCGACGTCGAGGCCACGCCCCTCAAGGGCCTCGAACCGGGCGGCCAGGTAATCGTCGAGGCCGCCAATGGCAAGGCCATGGGCGTGGCCTATGTCAATCCCAACTCGCTGATCTGTGCCCGGGTGGTGTCACGCGACCCCGGCATGCGGCTCGACCGCTCGCTGCTGGTGCACCGCTTCAACCAGGCGCTGGCGCTGCGTCAGCGGCTGTATGCCAAGCCCTACTACCGACTGGTGCACGGCGAGGGTGACCTGTTGCCGGGGCTGGTGGTGGACCGCTTCGACGATGTCCTCGTGGTACAGCTCAATACGCTGGGCATGGAGCGCCTCGCCGAGGAGGTCGTGGCGGCGCTGGACAAAGTGCTCTCGCCGCGGGTCATCGTGTTCAAGAACGACTCCTCGGGGCGCCGGCAGGAGCAGCTCGAGCGCCAGGTCACCGTGGCCAAGGGCGAGCTCGACGGGCCGGTACCGATGGAGGAGAACGGCGTGCGCTTCCACGTGCCGGTGCTCGATGGCCAAAAGACCGGCTGGTTCTTCGATCATCGCGCCAACCGCGCCTGGCTCAACGGCTTGGTCGCCGGCAAGCGGGTGCTGGACGTATTCAGCTATGTCGGCGGTTGGGGCGTGCAGGCAGCGGCCCATGGTGCCAGCGAGGTGCTGTGCGTGGACGCCAGCGCCCAGGCGCTGGAGCGGGTAGCCGAGAATGCGGCCCTGAACGGCCTGCACGAGCAGGTGGCGGTAGGCGAAGCCGATGCCTTCGAGGCACTGGCCGCGCTCAAGGCCGACGGCGAGCAGTTCGATGTGGTAATCCTCGACCCGCCGGCCTTCATCAAGAAACGCAAGGACATTCCCAACGGTGAGCGCGCCTATGCCAAGCTCAACCGCGAGGCGATGCGCTTGCTGGGACGCGACGGACTGCTGCTGTCGGCCTCGTGCTCCATGCACCTGGCGCCGGAGCGGCTGGTGGACGTGGTGCGCGGTGCGGTGCGCCACCAGGATCGTCACGGCCAGGTGATTTATCAAGGCCATCAGGCGGCGGACCACCCGGTGCACCCGGCCATTCCCGAGACCGCCTATCTGAAGGCTCTCGGCGTAAGGGTTTTCCGGGATTGAAATGATTGGCTACGTTCGCGTCTTCGCCCACTCCAATTCGCTGCTGGTCAGCCACGTGCGCAACCTGCTGGCCGCGGCGGGCATTCCCGTGGAGCTGCGCAACATGGTGCTGGCCGGTGGCGCCGGCGAGCTGCCGCTGGGCGAGTGCGAACCCGAGGTGTGGGTGGCCGAACACAATCGCGAGCGTGCAGAGAGCCTGATTCGCGATGCCATGGCGGGCAGCAACGAGCAGGCGGAGTGGCGCTGTTCGAACTGCGGCGAAACGCTGGATGGTGTCTTCGAAGCCTGCTGGCGCTGCGGCACGCCCAAAGCCTGAACCTGCAACGGAGTGCACCATGCCACAGGAATGGGATCTTCCCGGACCGTTCGTCATCGAGCTCGAGGTGGAAGCCTCGGCCATCGACGAGTACGGCCATGCCAACAATGCCGCCTACCTGCGCTGGGTCGAGCAGGTGAGCTGGGCGCATTCGGAACACCTCGGCCTCGATCTGGCCCGCTATCGTGAACTGGACCGCGCCATGGCGGTGCATCGCCACGAACTCGATTACCTGGCGCCGGCCTTCGAAGGGGAGCGCCTGGTACTTGCCACCTGGATCGTTGGCTGCGACGGCCGCCTCACGCTGACGCGGCGCTTCCAACTCGTTCGCCCGGCCGATGGTCGCACCTTGCTGCGTGCTCGCACCCGCTTCGCCTGCATCGAGCTCTCCAACGGGCGTCCGCGGCGTCTACCCGAGGAGTACGTAACCGTCTACGGCGGTGCGCTCATTGTCGAGAAAGGCTGATATTTTTTCGTCAGGATCGGATCTTTTGAGCTGATTTTCTGCTAATAAATGGCATTGCATGGATTTTTGCCGTTGTTGGTTTCCTGTGCTTCATGTTTTGACTTCCTGTGCTGTAATGCGCGTGTCGTATACCTAACAACATGCAGCAGACGCTCAGGAGGTGCCCCATGAAGATCGCCGTGCCGAAGGAAATCAAGAACCATGAGTATCGCGTCGCCCTGACTCCCACGGGGGCGCGGGAACTGGCGACGCGAGGCCATTCGGTGACCGTTCAGGTAGGCGCCGGGGAAGGGGCTGGTTTCTCCGATGCCGATTATGAGGCGGCCGGCGCCCGGCTAGAAGCCAGCGTCGATACCCTGTGGGGCGGGGCCGAGCTGATTCTCAAGGTCAAGGAGCCGCAGGCGGAGGAGGTGGCACGCCTCTCCAGTGGGCAGACCCTGTTCACCTACCTGCACCTGGCGGCCGAGGAGAAGCTGACTCGTGGCCTGATGGAGAGCGGGGCCACCTGCATCGCCTACGAAACCGTCACCGACCGCCAGGGCGGCCTGCCGCTGCTGGCACCCATGAGCACCGTGGCCGGTCGCATGGCCATTCAGGCTGGTGCTCACAGCCTGGAGAAGGCCCAGGGCGGCTCCGGCGTGCTGCTGCCGGGCGTGCCCGGCGTGGCGCCGGGCAAGGTGACCGTTATCGGCGGCGGCGTGGTGGGCGAGAATGCCGCACGCATGGCGCTGGGGCTGGGCGCCGAGGTGACCGTGCTCGACAAGTCGATCCCGCGTCTCGAGGTGCTCGACGACCGCTATCAGGGGCGCATGAAGACCGTCTTCTCTACCGCCGACGCAATCGACGAGGCGGTGCACGAGAGCGACCTGATCGTCGGTGCCGTGCTGATTCCCGGCGCCGCCGCGCCCAAGCTGATCACCCGCGCCATGCTCGCCGACATGAAGCCCGGCAGCGTGCTGGTGGACGTGGCCATCGACCAGGGCGGCTGCTTCGAGACCAGCAAGCCCACCACCCATGCCGAGCCGACCTACATGGTCGACGGCGTCGTTCACTACTGCGTGGCCAACATGCCGGGTGCGGTGGCGCGCACCTCGACCCAGGCGCTAACCAACGCCACTCTGCCGTTCGTCATCGCCCTGGCCGACAAGGGCTGGAAGCGGGCGCTGGCCGATGATGCCCACTTCCTGCCTGGGCTCAACGTCCACGACGGCCAGGTCACCTATCGCGCCGTGGCCGAGGCGTTTGGCCTTGAGAGTGTCGATCCCGCCAGCCTGGTGCGGTAACGGCCGATTCGTTTGAAGCGGGGGCAGGTCGCCTTGCCTGCCCCCCTCGCGTTAACATAGCGGGCATTTCCGACAGCAGAGTCCGCTTTCCATGAGTGCAGCTTCCCAGAAGACACGCGTTCTCACCGGCATCACCACCACCGGTACGCCCCACCTGGGCAACTACGTCGGGGCCATCAAGCCCGCCATCGCCGCGAGCCAGGACCCGAGCGTGCAGTCCTACTACTTCCTCGCCGACCTGCATGCGCTGATCAAGTGCCAGGACCCCCAGCGCGTGCAGGAATCGCGCCTGGAGATCGCTGCCACCTGGCTGGCGCTGGGGCTCGATACCGACAACGCCATCTTCTACCGTCAGTCGGACATCCCCGAGATCCCCGAGCTGACCTGGATGCTGTCGTGCGTCTGCGCCAAGGGCCTGATGAACCGCGCCCACGCCTACAAGGCGGCGGTGGCCGAGAACGAGGCCGCGGGCAACCAGGACCCCGACAAGGGCATCACCATGGGCCTGTTCGGCTATCCGGTACTGATGGCCGCCGACATCCTGATGTTCAACGCCAACAAGGTGCCGGTGGGTCGCGACCAGATCCAGCACATCGAGATGGCGCGCGACATGGGTGGGCGCTTCAACCATCTCTACAAAGGGGAGTTCTTTACCCTGCCCGAGGCGGTAGTGGACGACGACGTGGCGGTGCTGGGCGGCCTCGACGGGCGCAAGATGTCCAAGAGCTACAACAACACCATCCCGCTGTTCGTCTCAGAGAAGAAGCTGCTCAAGCTGGTGCGCAAGATCAAGACCAACTCGCTGGAGCCCGGCAAGCCCAAGGACCCGGAGGGCTGCACCCTGTTCCAGATCTACTCCGCCTTTGCCACGCGCGAGGAGCGTGAGGCGATGCGCGGTGAGTACGCCAGCGGCATCGGCTGGGGCGAGGTCAAGAACCGCCTGTTCGAGCTTCTCAACGAGCAACTGCGCGAACCTCGCGAGCGCTACGTGGCGCTGATGGAGGATCCGGGGCACATCGAGAACGTGCTGCTCAAGGGGGCCGAGCGCGCACGCGCCGAGGCGGCACCGTTCATGGACAGGCTGCGCCATGCCGTGGGACTGGGGCGCTTCGTCTGAGCGGTTGTGTACCGTACCCGGGGCGCCTTCTTGGCGCCCTGTCTCGTTCTGATGGCCGGTTGGCGCGCATCGGCGAAACTTGCCACGCTGCATGAGAGTGTCGAGAGGAGAAGAGACATGGTCACTGCGGTGGATACGGTGCGTCCGCGTCGGGTCTCTCTGGTGCTGGGAGCGCTGCTGCTGGCCGCCGCCCTGATGGTAGGTCTGGCCTACGGTACGCGCCTGGGCCTGCTGCTGGTCGTCGGGGCGTTGCTGGGGGTGTCGCTCTACCACGCCGCCTTTGGCTTCACCGGCGCCTGGCGGGTCTTCATCAGCGAGCGCCGCGGGCGCGGACTTCGCGCGCAGATGGTCATGCTGGCCATCGCCGTGGTGCTGTTCTTCCCTGCGCTCGGTGCAGGTACCCTCTGGGGGCAGGGCGTGACCGGCTTCGTGGCGCCGATCGGCGTTTCGGTTGTGGTGGGCGCCTTCCTGTTCGGTATCGGCATGCAGCTCGGCGGCGGCTGTGCCTCGGGCACGCTGTTTACCGCCGGTGGCGGCAATGCGCGCATGATGATCACGTTGCTCTTCTTTATCGTCGGCTCGCTGATCGGCACCGCACATTTCGGCTGGTGGATGAGTTTGCCGGCCTTTCGACCGGTGTCCTTGGTGCAGACCTTCGGCGCGGAAGGCGGCATCGCCGTGAGTCTGGCGCTGTTCGGCACCATCGCCGTGCTCACGGTGCTGATGGAAAAGCGCCGCCACGGCGGGTTGGAGGAGGCGCCTCGGGCCAACTTTGGCCAGGGGCGCTGGCTAACCGGTCCCTGGCCGCTGCTGCTCGGTGCCGTGGCGCTGGCGCTGCTCAACTTCGCCACCCTGGCGCTGGCCGGCCGCCCCTGGGGCATCACTTCCGCCTTCGCCCTGTGGGGCGCCAAGGCTTACGAAATCCTTGGTGGCGACGTCAGCCAGTGGAGCTACTGGCAGAGTCCGGGCAACGCCGCGGCACTGCATGCCAGTGTATGGAGCGACATCACCACGGTGATGAACGTGGGGATCATCCTAGGTGCCATGGTCGCTGCTACCCTGGCCGGGCGTTTCTCTCCGACCCTGCGGATTCCGCTGGGCTCGGTGGGGGCGGCAGTGATCGGCGGCCTGCTGCTCGGCTATGGAGCCCGGCTGGCGTTCGGCTGCAACATCGGCGCCTACTTCAGCGGCATCGCCTCGGGCAGCCTGCACGGCTGGGCGTGGCTGGTGGCGGGTTTCGCCGGCAACATGCTCGGCGTGCGACTACGCCCGCTGTTCTTCGATCGTCCGCCCCGCGACAGGACCCGGGCCAAGGTAAGTTGAGCTTTGCGCCACGGCTCGAGAGGCGTGGTAGAGTTACGCCAACGCGCCGCCAGAGCGCTTGGGAACCTCGCCCCGTCGAGCGTTTCCTACGGCCCGGTTCCAGTCACCGTATCGAGACAAGAGATGCCCGAAAGCAAACGTCCACTCTATATTCCCTACGCTGGCCCTTCGCTGCTCGAAATGCCGCTGCTCAACAAAGGCAGCGCCTTCACCCGCGAGGAGCGGCTCGAGTTCAATCTGATCGGCCTGCTGCCGCAGAACGTGGAGTCCATCGAGGAGCAGGCCGAACGCGCCTACCGCCAGTACCAGCAGTGCCACAGCGACCTGGAGCGGCACATTCACTTGCGGGCGATCCAGGACGACAACGAGACCCTCTATTACCACCTGGTGATGCAGCATCTCGAGGAGATGCTGCCGATCATCTATACCCCCACGGTGGGCCAGGCCTGTGAGGAGTTCTCCAATATCTACCGCAGCCACCGCGGCCTGTTCGTCAGCTACCCTGACCGCGAGCGCATGGACGACATCCTGCGCAGCGCCACCAAGGACCGGGTCAAGGTGATCGTGGTCACCGACGGTGAGCGCATCCTCGGCCTCGGCGACCAGGGCATCGGCGGCATGGGTATTCCGATCGGCAAGCTGGCGCTGTATACCGCCTGCGGCGGCATCAGCCCGGCCTATACGCTGCCGATTACCCTCGACGTGGGCACCAACAACCAGGCCCTGCTCGACGACCCGATGTACATGGGCTGGCGCCACCCGCGTATCTCCCAGGAGGAGTACGACGCCTTCGTCGACGAGTTCATCGCCGCGGTGAAGCGCCGCTGGCCCAACGTGCTGCTGCAGTTCGAGGACTTCGCCCAGGCCAACGCCGTGCCGCTGCTGGAGCGCTACCGTGACCAGTTATGCTGCTTCAACGACGATGTGCAGGGTACCGCCGCCGTTGCGGTGGGCACGCTGATGGCGGCCTGCCAGGCGCGTGATGAGACCGTTGCCGACCAGCGCGTGGTGTTCGTCGGTGCCGGCTCCGCCGGCTGCGGCATCGCCGAACAGGTGATCGTGGCGATGCAGGCCGAGGGGCTCTCCGAGAAGGAGGCACGACGGCGCGTGTACATGGTCGATCGTGACGGTCTGGTGACCACGGACCAGCCGTGGCTGCGCGACTTCCAGCGTCGCCTGGCCCATGAGCCGGAACTCGTCGAGGGGTGGCAGGACCAATCACTGCTCGAGGTGGCGCGCCATGTCCAGCCCACCGTGCTGATCGGTGTCTCGGGGCAGCCGGGGCTGTTTTCCGAGGACGTGATTCGTGCCATGCACGCCGGCTGCGAGCGGCCGGTCATCCTGCCGCTCTCCAACCCCACCTCCCGCGCCGAGGCGACGCCCGCCGACGTGCTCGAGTGGACCGACGGCCAGGCGCTGGTGGCGACAGGCAGCCCCTTCCCGCCGGTGGAGTACGGTGGCAAGACCTACCCCATTGCCCAGTGCAACAACGCTTACATCTTCCCCGGGATCGGCCTGGGCGTCGTGGCAAGCGGCGCCAGGCGCATCACCGACACCATGCTGATGACCGCTTCCCGAGCGCTGGCTCGCGAGGCGCCGCTGGTGAGGGAGGGCGAAGGCTCGCTGCTGCCCGCGCTATCGCAGATTCGAGAGCTGTCCAAGGCCATCGCCTTCGAGGTCGCCGCTCAGGCCCAGCAGGAAGGCGTGGCGTTGCGCACCGACGGCATCAAGCTGCGTCAGGCCATCGAGCGCAGCAGCTGGACGCCGGAGTACAGGTCCTATCGTCGCCGCGCGTTCTAGGTGGCAAGCCACGGGCTACGGGACTCGAGCTGAGAGCTAAATGCAGCCTGAGGCTCGAAGCCCGATACAAGTCGCCCCTGCCGGTTACCCGACAGGGGCTTTTGCATGGATGCAGAATGAAGGAACGGCGGTCTTACGCCGCGCCAATCATGCGCCGCAGCACGTAGTGGAGGATGCCACCATGGCGGTAGTACTCCAGCTCGTTGGCGGTGTCGATGCGGCACAGGGCCTCGAGCGCTCCTTATCATGACGAAAAACGGCAGCCAAAGGTTATAAGTTAGACGGGGTTACTGTATGTCTTGTGAATGATGAGGTTGGTCTTTTATAGCCTTTTCGTAAAGATTTGATAGTGCTATCTGCATGTTTCTGTTCCCTTTGAGTTGCTTTATGAACCTTTTCGAGAATCTTTCAGTGATCTGGGAGTATTTGTTTTGCTCTCCAGTGCTTTCAACTATCGCAGCTTGAAGGGCTAGTGGGATTTTCTTTCCATACTGTTCTATCATTAGGTCATGAGCATTATTGTCTTTAGTTTTTACCAAAACGCTATTTAAAAGGAAAAGTTCAACCATCCCGCTCTCACAAATATCTGGTCGGCTGAATAAGTCGAGAGCTCTTTCCTTTATAGCTTCTGCAAAATAATCATACCCATAGCTTTCATTAAGGCAGTGTGAAATAATGCATAGAAGCTGTATGGCGCTGAATTGTTGTAAAGGACTTTCAGTTTTCTGTTCTATTAATTCTTGGTATAGGTTGGCTGCATCATGAAATGCCGATTCAACGCTTCTGGTTATAATTATGTAAGGGGTGAGGTAGGCTGCCAATAAAAAACCGCCGTGGCCAATTATTTTTAGAAAGCGATATTTTTCATCTCTGAGATCTATGTTGTCAATTGCATTTATGATCTCGGGGCAGTCGCGTTTAATGCCGAGGTAAAAGAAGTATGATGAAGACCAGTACATGTCATATATTTCTTCATTTATGGTCGCCTTGTTATCCCTGGATAGTGCTTGTGCATAAAAGAATTCTGCAAATGTTCTATGGCGAAAGGAAATCGTTTTTTTCTGTCGGTTGTATATAAAAACTTCGTTTTTGCTTATAATTTTCTCAAAAAGTTTTTCTTTCTCTATCTGGAATTTTCTGCTGTTTACGTAGTCGTTGTAAATAGACTTGGCATCCCCGGCAGGGATGTGAATGAGTGAGTTTTCGATTGCAAATTCAGCAATATTAATAACGGTGTTATTGGTGATGTCATATTCTATTTGTGACTGGAGCCCTTTTTGCATATCCCATCTTCCCAGAACAAGCTCCATGTATTTAGCATATAAGTCTGTCATGGTGGATGGGATTTCTTGAATATTTTCTTTCAATATTCTAGCTAGCAGAATAGCAGAAATAGGGGTTCTTGGTAGTGCTTTAAATACCTGTGATCTGTCTAAGTCTTTTTCTAGCCTTGCTATTGCCGAGCTGTCTTGGCATATGGTTTTTACCAAATCCAATACTTGAGGCACCGTAAAGGGACAAAGTTGATATCTTGTGAAAAATCCGTCTAGCTCAGCCTCAAGCTCGGGGTCATCAAAATTTCTCGAAGTGATCACTATCTTTATGTTATCTTGGTTTTTTACACTCTCTCGTATGGATGAAAGAAAAGCTAGTCGATCCTCGTTGGTGATGCGAAGTTCGTCCATTGCATCGATCATGATTAAATACATTTTTTGAGGTTTAAGCTTGAATTTTGTGAGCGTTGTTGTTATTAGGTTGGAAATGCAGGCGGAATGATCATCGTATAAATCAATGGCGTCGATTAAGATTGGCAAAGTTTCGTTTTGGACAAAATTTTCGCTATTTGAAAAATAACTAGCCGCTCTTCCTAGTAGTGTTGACTTTCCGCTTCCCATCATTGCTTCAATGAGGATTAGTCGTTCTTTTCGTATGGCTTCGTGAATGTCGACTCTTTTTATCGGTCTAGGCTTTGTGAGCTTGTATATGCTTTTTGAATTGTCTATTTTGATTAGGCTTTGAGGTACATAGGTATTGTCTGTGATATAAAAACCCATGCCGTTATTGTGAGTGATTTCTTTAGACGTTTCTCTTACATGATTGAGATATTCGTTTTCTTCAATCGTAACATTGTTCCAAAACTCGGAGCAGTGAGTATCAATTAAAGTTATTAGCATGTCTTGATCAATGAATTTTATTTTCTTGCTTTTGTATTTGTTGTGAATTTTCTCTCTGGCATTTTGGGTTATGGTGCCACTTGCGATAACCCAGATTTCAGTTAGGTAGATTTTTTTCTTTCCGCCTTCTACTGTTCTCTCAATATCACATTCTTCTATTTGTCTCTCGACTTCTGAATGGCTCTGAGTTATTTTTCCAATCTTAACAACAGCGCCTATATATTCTGTGCCGCCTAATGTGTTGTCCTTTTTTGTGAGTATGAAGTCTGCGCCCATCTCACTGTTGCCTTGACGATAATCAACGCTCACTATGTCAGTGAGCTTTCTAAATAGTACGTTAAGTAGGGGGTGGAATTCTTTAACCTCGTCTTGAATTGAACGTAATTTTTCTACGCGATGGTCTTTCATGTCTTCCCTGCTTAAGTGATGTTTTGTTAGATAATTTCATAGGTTCTTGTTTATGGCAATAGAAAGGCCCCGCTTCAGCGGGGCCGTTCTATATGCACTGACGTGGCTTGCTCAAGCCGCGCCAATCATGCGCCGCAGCACGTAGTGGAGGATGCCTCCATGGCGGTAGTACTCCAGCTCGTTGGCGGTGTCGATGCGGCACAGGGCCTCGAGCTTCTTCTCGCCCTTGGCGCTCTTCACCGTGACCGTCACCTTGCCGCCCGGGGTGAGATCGGCCAAGCCCTCGATCGAGACTGTCTCGTCGCCGGTCAGGCCGAGGCTCTTGCGATCCTCGCCTTCGGGGAACTGCAGCGGCACCACGCCCATGCCGATCAGGTTGGAGCGGTGGATGCGCTCGTAGGACTCGGCCAGCACGGCGCGCACGCCGAGCAGACGCGTGCCCTTGGCCGCCCAGTCGCGCGAGGAGCCGGTGCCGTACTCCTTGCCGGCCACCACCACTAGCGGCGTCTCCTTCTCCTGATACTTCATGGCGGCGTCGTAGATCGCCATCTGCTCACCCGAGGGCACGTGGCGGGTCTCGCCGCCGACCACGCCGTCGAGCATCTCGTTGCGGATACGCACGTTGGCGAAGGTGCCGCGCATCATTACCTCGTGGTTGCCACGCCGCGAGCCGTAGGAGTTGAAGTCCACCGGCTTGATACCGCGCTCCTGCAGGTAGCGCCCGGCGGGACTGTCGGGCTTGATGGCGCCGGCCGGCGAGATGTGGTCGGTGGTCACCGAGTCGCCCAGCAGGGCGAGGATATGGGCATCCCGGACGTCCTCGATCGGTTCCGGGGCGCGGCCCATGCCCTCGAAGAAGGGCGGGTGCTGGATGTAGGTCGAGGAGGGCGACCACTCATAGACCTGGCTCTGCGGTACCTGCAGCGCCTTCCAGGTCTCGTCGCCTTCGAACACCTCGGCGTACTCCTTGCGGAACATCTCGGTCTTGACCTTTTCCACGGCACTGGCGATGTCGGCCTGAGAGGGCCAGATGTCCTGCAGGTAGACCGGGTTGCCGTCCTTGTCCTCGCCCAGTGGATCGCGGCTGAGGTCGAGGCGTACGTTGCCGGCCAGGGCGTAGGCCACCACCAGCGGCGGCGAGGCGAGCCAGTTGGTCTTCACCAGCGGATGGATACGGCCTTCGAAGTTGCGATTGCCGGAGAGTACCGAGGCCACGGTGAGGTCGCCGTCCTCGATTGCCTTCTCTATGGGCGGCGGCAGCGGACCGGAGTTGCCGATGCAGGTGGTGCAGCCGTAGCCCACCAGGTTGAAGCCGAGGGCGTCGAGGTCGTCGTTGACGCCACCCGCTTCGAGGTACTCAGTGACCACCTTCGAGCCGGGTGCCAGCGAGGTCTTGACCCAGGGCTTGGTCTTGAGCCCCTTGGCCAGGGCGTTGCGCGCCAGTAGCCCGGCGGCCATCATCACGCTGGGGTTAGAGGTGTTGGTGCAGGAGGTGATGGCGGCGATCACCACGGCGCCGGGGTTGAGCATGAACCGCTCGCCGTCCAGTTCGACGTCCTGGCTGTCATGGTGCTCATAGCTCTCGTGCACGCCGACCGCCGTCTGGCCACCCTCCGAGTAGAGCCGTCCCTTCTCCTCACTGGGAGTCGGCGTGCCGTTCTGCTCGCCCTCCATCAGTTTCTCGAAGGTGACCTTCATGTCCTTCAGCGCGACGCGGTCCTGGGGGCGCTTGGGGCCGGCCAGGCTGGCCTCGACGTCGCCCAGGTCCAGGTGCAGGGTGTCGCTGAAGATCGGTTCGTCCCCGCTTTCGCGCCACAGCCCTTGAGCCTTGCTGTACGCCTCTACCAGTTCGATCTGGGCATCGTCACGGCCGGTCAGGCGTAGATAGGCGAGCGTTTCGTCGTCGACCGGGAAGAAGCCGCAGGTGGCGCCGTACTCCGGCGCCATGTTGGCGATGGTGGCGCGGTCGGCCAGTGGCAGGTCGGCCAGGCCGTCACCGTAGAACTCGACGAACTTGCCCACCACGCCGCGGCTGCGCAGCATCTGGGTCACCGTCAGCACCAGATCGGTGGCGGTGATGCCTTCCTTGAGCTTGCCGGTGAGCTTGAAGCCCACCACCTCGGGAATCAGCATCGACACCGGCTGGCCGAGCATGGCGGCTTCGGCCTCGATGCCGCCCACACCCCAGCCCAGGACGCCGAGGCCGTTGATCATGGTGGTGTGGGAGTCGGTGCCCACCAGCGTATCCGGATAGGCGAAGGTCTTGCCGTCTTCTTCCTTGCTCCACACCGTACGGCCCAGGTACTCCAGGTTGACCTGATGGCAGATCCCGGTGCCCGGCGGCACCACGCGGAAGTTGTCGAAGGCGTCCTGGCCCCAGCGCAGGAACTCGTAGCGCTCCCGGTTGCGCTCCATCTCGATGGCGACGTTGTCCTTGAAGGCGGTAGGGTTGCCGTACTTGTCGACCATCACCGAGTGATCGATGACCAGATCCACCGGCGACAACGGATTGATGCGTGAAGGGTCCTCGCCGAGCTTCTGCACCGCGGCACGCATCGAGGCCAGGTCCACCACGCCGGGCACGCCGGTGAAGTCCTGCATCAGCACCCGGGCCGGGCGGTAGCCGATTTCGCGGTCGGAGCGCCCGCCTTGCTGCCAGTTGACCAGCGCCTGCAAGTCCTCGCGCGCAACGCTCGGGTCGTCGGCGAAGCGTAGCTGGTTTTCGAGCAGGATCTTCAGCGTCTTCGGCAGCCTGTCGATGTTGCCCAGGGCATCGGCTGCCTGCGGCAGGCTGTAGTAGTGATAGGTGGTGCCGCCGGCGTCCAGGGTCTGCAGGGTGTCCGGCATCTCGTCACGGCTCATGAAGGTCTCCTGTCACGGTAGTGAACGGTCCTTTTCTTCGCTCTCATGCTTAACACATGGTCATGATAGGTCCCCCTTTCAAGCGCTGCCCAGGGTTTCTATGCTGAATGAAAGCCTGTTGCGTGGCGCCGCCGCCCTTGAGGGGAGCAGCGCCGGGAGTTTTCGTCATGCATGAAGAGCGGCTCGACACTCATCCGGTCAACTGCCCCTACTGCAGTATGCCCTTCGACCTGCTCGTGGATATCACTCAGGGCAGCCACCAGACGTGGGAAGACTGCCCCTATTGTTGTGCACCGATCCAGCTTCGGGTGGAAGTGTCGCCGCTGACGGGAGAGCTCGATGCCCTGATGCTGGGGCGCGACGACGAAGTGCTGTGAAAGCGTGGGGCAGGACGACGCTCTCGGCCTCCGAGGCTGGTACAATGGCGACAACCCTTGCCCCGGCGGGTCGCCAAGGCAGCGACCGGGGACATGACAAGCCTCATCTTGTTTTCGAGCTGCGAGGATTCCCTTCATGAGCGAAGCGCGTCACGAACGCTTGATCATTCTCGGTTCCGGCCCGGCCGGCTATACCGCTGCGGTCTACGCGGCCCGGGCCAACCTCAAGCCGGTGCTGATCACCGGCATCCAGGCCGGCGGCCAGTTGACCACCACCACCGACGTGGACAACTGGCCCGGCGACGATGCCGGCGTGCAGGGGCCGGAACTGATGGAGCGCATGAAGCGCCATGCCGAGCGCTTCGATACCGAAGTACTGTTCGACCATATCCACGAGGTCGACCTGCGCAACCGCCCCTTCACCCTCAAGGGCGACAGCGGCAGCTACACCTGTGATGCGCTGATCATCGCCACCGGTGCCAGCGCCCGCTATCTGGGGCTACCCTCCGAGCAGCAGTTCATGGGCCAGGGGGTGTCGGCCTGCGCCACTTGCGATGGCTTCTTCTACCGCAACAAGGAGGTCGTGGTGGTGGGCGGAGGCAATACCGCCGTGGAAGAGGCGCTCTATCTCTCCAATATTGCCTCCAAGGTGACCCTGGTGCATCGTCGCGACAGCCTGCGTGCGGAGAAGATCCTGCAGGACAAGCTGCGCGAGAAGGCCGAGAACGGTAACGTCGTGCTCGAGTGGAACCATGTGATGGAAGAAGTGCTGGGCGACGCCAGCGGCGTGACCGGCGTGCGTATTCGCTCCACCGTCGACGGCAGCGTCAAGGAGCTCGAGGTCCCCGGCGTCTTCATCGCCATCGGCCACAGCCCCAACACCGCCATCTTCGAGGGCCAACTGGAGATGCACGACGGCTACATCAAGGTGAAGTCCGGCCTCGAGGGCAACGCCACCGCCACCAGCATTCCCGGCGTGTTCGCCGCCGGCGACGTGATGGATCATGTCTACCGCCAGGCGGTGACCTCCGCCGGTACTGGCTGCATGGCGGCATTGGATGCGGAGCGCTACCTGGACGATCTGTAAAACAAATCTGGAAGCTGCTTGGCTATGAGTCCGCGGCTTCCTGGCGTCAGGCCTGTTCGGGGGCGCTGTGAACCCTTCCCTGGGCGCTACCGATGCCATCCATGGCATCGGACCCCCTCTCAGGCCTGCCCCCAGCGCCGCTTGAGTTGGTGGCGCCAGATCTTGGTACAGAACCGGTCAATAGTGCGGCGGCACCTCATCCTGCGCTGACGGTGCCCCCATCTCCGAATCCTGCAGCGCCCGCTGCTGGTCGCGCAGCTTTTCCTGCATCAGGGTATTGATCCGCTCCAGCTGCGCCAGGCGCCGTTCCTGATTGGCAACGGCATGGTCCAGCGTGTCCAGCCAGTGCTCCTGGTAGGCGATGCGGCTCTCCAGTGCTTCGAGCCGGGTGGCGAGCACCCGGGAAAGGCTCATGCTAGAATCGTCGCGCTGCGTGTCGCTGTTCATCGTGACACCTTCATTGGGCGATAGGGCCTCGGGTCGTGTCGTCATCAGACATCCTGTTTCGCCAATTCCACATAACAAGTGAGCAATACGGATCCATGAATCGCAAGGTTATCATTCGCTGTACGTTGATCAGCCTGCTGCTGGCGCTGCCGGCACCGTTGCTGATTGCCCTGTCACTGGCCCTGGCCGATGTCGGACTACCCCAGCAGCTGCTTACCCTGCTGGAGCCCGACGGCTACATTGCGGGCTATGTTACCGTGTCTCTCGCCGTGTTCGTGCTGCTGCTCGTCGCCACCCTGGCCACCCATGCGGTAAGCCCTCAACTGGCGGTGCTCGCCGCCGTGGAGAACGACGATCGCGAGATCGGAGAGGTCAAGTGGTTCAACGTCAACAAGGGCTATGGTTTCATCAAGCGCGAGAGCGGGGAGGACGTGTTCGTGCATTTCCGCGCCATCCGCGGTCGCGGCCATCGTACCCTGGCCGAGGGTCAGAAGGTGCGCTACTACGTGATCGAAAATGAACGGGGACTACAAGCCGACGATGTCACCGTAATCACTTGAACGAAGTACCTGGCCTGGCCATCGCTCGGCAGCTTTTGCGAGCAGGTCAGGCTTCAAGAACATCGCCCCGCATGTTTCAGAACATGCGGGGCGATGTCGTTTCGGCTCACTGGCCGGAATCGGGCCAGTCGATGGCGTTTTCGCTGCCGTCGGGAAGCACTTGCCAGAAGCGGTCGGGATCGTCGCCGGGCTGCCAGCCACCCAGCGAGCAGCGTACCTCGCAGCCGAGCCGTGCAGCGGCGTCGCGGGCACAGTCGCAGTCCCTCAGCCACGGGGTATGCGAGCTGTCGAACCACAGGCTGGCGAAGCCGTCGGCGGCCTTCTCGACCAGCAGCACCGGGACCTCATGACCTTCGTGATGACCTCGCGTTTGCCACTTGCCCCGGCCGGCGCCGCGCAGCGGGGCCGCATCCAGCGTCTCGCCGAGCCAGGCATCGATCGCACCCGGCTGGGGCTGGCGCAGGTAGATCTCGATGTCGGGATAGCGCAGGTGACTGTCGTGCTGGTGTGGCATGGTGATCCCTCTCGGCGCGGTCAAGGCTGGGCGGTGCCGTTGGTGAAAAGCTTGGCCAGGATCGCCTCGTAGATTCGACTCAGGTCGTCGAGGTCGGCGGCGCGAACGTGCTCGTTGGTCTGGTGAATGGTGGCGTTGCGAGGCCCCAGTTCCACGACCTGGCTGCCCAGCGTGGCGATGAAGCGCCCATCCGAGGTCCCTCCGCTGGTCGAGAGCCGGGAGCGACGGCCGAGTACGGCCTCCACGCCGTGCAGGGCGGCCTCCACCAGCTCACCCTCGGCAGTCAGGAACGGCTCGCCGTTGAGGGTCCAGTCGAGCTGGTACTCGAGGCCGTGGGCATCGAGTATCGCTTCGGTGCGTGAGCGCAACTGCTCATGGGTCACCTCGGTGGAGAAGCGGAAGTTGAACACCACTTCCACATCGCCGGGTATGACGTTGGTCGCACCGGTGCCGGCACGCAGGTTGGAGATCTGAAAGCTGGTGGCGGGGAAGAAGTCGTTGCCGCCGTCCCAGTGTTCACGTACCAGTGCGTCGAGTGCCGGCATGGCCTGGTGGATCGGGTTGCGCGCCAGGTGCGGGTAGGCCACGTGGCCCTGCACGCCCCGGATGTGCAGCACGCCGCCCAGCGAGCCGCGCCGACCGTTCTTGATCACGTCGCCGAGCACGTCGGTGGAGGAGGGTTCGCCGACGATGCAGTAGTCGAGGCGCTCGTTGCGCTCGCGCAGGTGCTCGACCACCGCCCGGGTGCCGTCCACGGCGGGCCCTTCCTCGTCGGAAGTGATCAGGAAGGCGATCCGTCCGTGGTGGTCGGGATGTGCGCTGACGAAACGCTCCACTGCGGTGATCATCGCCGCCAGGCTGCCCTTCATGTCGGCCGAGCCGCGGCCGCGCAGCATGCCTTCGTCATCAATGCAGGGCTCGAAGGGGGGCGTATCCCAGTGCACGTGGGGCCCGCTCGGCACCACGTCGGTATGGCCGGCAAAGGCCAGTACCGGGCCGTGATGGCCGTGGGTGGCCCAGAAGTTCTCCACGTCGCCGAAGGGCAGGCGTTCGATGTGAAAGCCCAGCCGCTCCAGGCGCTCGATCATCAGCGCCTGGCAGCCGAGGTCGTCGGGGGTGACCGAGGGGCGGCGAATCAGCTCGAAGGCGAGCTGCAGGGTCGCCGAGAGCCCCTGGGGATCAGTCGTTGGCATGCAGGGCCTCGTTGAGCGCGATGGCGCTCTTGTTGGTCAGGCACTCGATGCGACCGTTCTGCGAATTGCGTCGCAGCAGCAGGTCGCTCTGGCCGGCCAGCTCGCGCGCCGCCACGGTCCTGACTTCCTGGCCCTGGTCGTCGAGCAGGGTCACCTTGGCGCCGGCAGTGATGTAGAGCCCGGCTTCCACGGTGCAGCGGTCGCCCAGCGGAATGCCGATACCGGCGTTGGCACCGATCAGGCAGCCCTCGCCGACCTTGATGACGATGTTGCCGCCGCCGGACAGGGTACCCATGGTGGAGCAGCCGCCGCCCAGGTCGGAGCCCCTGCCCACCATCACGCCGGCGGAGATGCGACCCTCGATCATGCCGGGACCTTCGGTGCCGGCGTTGAAGTTGACGAACCCCTCATGCATCACGGTGGTGCCTTCGCCCAGGTAGGCGCCCAGGCGCACCCGGGCGGTATCGGCGATGCGTACGCCGCTGGGCACCACGTAGTCGGTCATCTTGGGGAACTTGTCCACACAGTCCACCGATAGCGTGCGGCCCTCCAGGCGTGCCTTGAGGCGGCGGGCAGGGAGCTCCTCGATGTCGATCGGCCCTTCGCTGCTCCAGGCCACGTTGCGCAGCAGGCCGAACATGCCGGTGAGGTCGACGCCGTGGGGCTTGACCAGGCGATGCGACAGCAGGTGCAGCTTGAGATAGACCTCGGGCGCGCTCTGCGGCGGCAGGTCGCTTTCCAGGAAACTGGCGACCAGCGGGCGCTGGCTGGCGGCCAATGCCTCGATCAGCTCGGCCTGGGCGACGTGGCCCGCTGCCGTTAGCGCCTCACCAAGCTTGGCGCAGTGTTCGGGCAGGAAGCTGACGGCGCTGTTGCCGGCGGGGACGTCGAGCACCTTGCCGACGGCCTCCACCAGGCTGGCATCCGGCTTGAGCAGCGGCGCCGGATAGTAGATCTCCAGCCAGTCGCCCTGGGTGTTCTGGGTGCCGATTCCGAAGGCAAAACTCAGCATGTGGTGTCCTCACGTCATGAAGGGGATGGGCTTCAGCCCTTGAGATCGTCGTAGTCGCCGTCGCGATAGCCGATGCGTATCTCGTCGCCGGTATCGAGCAACGGCCGCTTGAGCAGGGTCGGATTGGCCATGACCAGCGCGCGGACTTTGTTGGCATCGAGGTCCTGCTTGTCCTCATCGGGCAGGTTGCGCCAGGTGGTGCTGCGCCGATTGATGGCCTCCATCACTGGGACCCGCGTGAGGATATGCTCGAGCAGAGCGGCGGAGAGGCCATCCTCGCGCAGGTCGTGGATCTGATAGGGCAGTCCTTTCTCGTCCAGGGCCTTGCGCGCCTTGCGGCAGGTGTCGCAGTTCTTGATCACGAAGAGGGTCGCCATCATGCACTCCTTTCGATGAAACGGCGAATTCGCTGGGCGGCTTCCACGGTGGCGTCGAGCTCGGCCACCAATGCCAGGCGGATGCGGCCTGCCCCGGGATTGGTGCCATCGGCACCCAGGCGTCCCATGTAGGAACCGGGGAGCACGCTGACGTGTTCCATGGAGAACAGCGCTCGGGTGAAGGCTTCGTCGTCACCGCCCGGTACCGCCGGCCATAGGTAGAAACTGGCCTCGGGGGTGGGAAATTCAAGCACCGGGGCGAGAATTTCGCTCACCGCGGCGAACTTCTCGCGATAGGCGTCGCGGTTGGCGCGCACGTGGGCTTCGTCGTTCCAGGCGGTGATCGAGGCGTGCTGCAACGGCAGCGACATGGCGCAGCCATGATAGGTGCGGTAGCGCTTGAACGGGGCGATCAGCCCGGCGTCACCGGCGACGAAGCCGGAGCGCAGCCCTGGCAGGTTGGAGCGCTTGGAGAGCGAATGGAACACCAGGCAGCGGCGGTAGTCGTGGCGGCCGAGGGAGGCGCAGGCCTCGAGCAGCCCCGGCGGCGGGGCACCCTCGTCGAGGTAGAGCTCTGAGTAGCACTCATCGGAGGCGATGATGAAGTCGTGTTCATCGGCCAGGGCGATCAGTTTCTCGAACTCGGCCCGCGGCGTCACCGCGCCGGTGGGGTTGCCCGGCGAGCAGAGGAAGACGATCTGCACCTCGCGCCAGGTGTCGGCCGGCACGGCGTCGAAGTCGGGGCGAAAGCCGTTTTCGGCCCGGCAGTCCAGGTAGAGCGGCTGTCCGCCAGCAAGCAGGGTGGCGCCCTCATAGATCTGATAAAAGGGGTTGGGCACTGCCACCCGGGCCGGGCGGGTGCGGTCCAGCGCGGCCTGGACGAAGGCGAAGATCGCCTCGCGGGTACCGTTGACCGGCAGCACCTGGCGCTCGGCGTCGAGTCCCTCGAGGCCGAAGCGTCGCCTGGCCCAGCCGGCGATGGTGTCGCGCAGCTCGGGAATACCGGCGGTGGCCGGGTAACGGGCGAAGTCGAGCTGGTGCGCCTGGAGCGTCTCCAGCGCGGCAGCGAAAGGGGCGTGCTGCGGTTCGCCGATGGTCAGCGGAATGTGCGCGGGCCCGGCGGGAGGCATCACGCCGTCCTTTAGATTGGCGAGCCTTTCGAAGGGGTAAGGCTTGAGGGCGTCGAGATCGGGGTTCATCGGTGTCCAGGCGCCGTGGGTCGGCGTCGTTGTCGTGTCTGCGGGCAGACCGACGATTATAGGGAAGGCCCCGGCTCGCCTCAAACCCGTACGTGGCGTGACGTCAGCGCGCCACGTCCAGCATTTCGATCAGCCGCTCGCGCAGGCGCTGCTGACGCTCGGGGTCGGTCAGCGGCGCGCCCGCCTTGTCGGTAATGAAGAACACGTCCTCGACGCGCTCCCCCAGGGTGGCGATCTTGGCCGCCGACAGCGAGATATCCTGCTCCATGAAGATGCGCCCGACCCGGGCCAGCAGGCCGGGGCGGTCCGGGGCGGTCAGCTCCAGCAGGGTTCGCTCGTTGGCCGGGTCCTGCTCGATCAGCACCTCGGTGGGTACCTTGAAGTGGCGCAGTTGGCGCGGCGTGTGGCGGGTGACTATCTGCGGGTAGTCGTCCGGGTCGTCGAGCTCCTCGACGAGATGCGCGCGGATCTCCTCGATGCGACTCGGGTCGCGAATGGCGCGGCCCTGATCGTCGAGCACGATGAAGGTATTGAGCGTCCAGTCATTGCTCGAGGTGGCGATGCGCGCATCGTGGATAGAGAGCCCGAGCTGCTCCATGGCCGCGGCGGTGGCGGCGAACAGGTCGTCCACCGAACGGGTATGGATGAACACCTTGGTGCCGCCGTCGGTCATGTCGTCGGTGGGGGCGCTGATCAGGATCAACGGCAAAAGGGACTCCCCGTGGGCCAGGATCCCCATGGTCTGCCAGGCGATCTCGCTCGGCGCGTACTGCAGGAAGTACTCCTCGCCGAGCGACTCCCACAGGCGGTCGACCCGATCGATGTCGGCCCCTACCGTGGCCAGCAGCGAGCGCGCCTCGCTGCGGGTCTCGCGCACCCACTCCTCGCGGTCGAGGGGGTTGTCCAGGCCGCGGCGCAGGGCGCGCTTGGTCTCGGCGTGGAGCTGGCGCAACAGCGAGGCGCGCCAGCCGTTCCACAGCGTCGGGTTGGTGGCGTTGATGTCGGCCACGGTCAGCACGTAGAGGTAGTCCAGGCGGATCTCGTCGCCGACCTGGAAGGCGAATTCGCGAATCACGTCGGGGTCGGTGATGTCGCGTTTCTGTGCCACCATCGACATCACCAGATGGTTCTCCACCAGCCAGCTGACCAGCCGCGTGTCGCGGCTCGACAGGCCGTGGCGCTCGGCGAAGCGCTCCACGTCGCGGGCGCCTAGCAGCGAGTGATCACCGCCGCGTCCCTTGCCGATGTCGTGGTAGAGCCCGGCAATCCACAGCAGTTCCAGCTTGGGCAGTTGGTGCACCAAGGCTGCCGCCACCGGGAAGTCGTCGCGCGCCTCGGGCTTGCGAAACTGATGGATGAACTTGAGCAGGCGCAGGGTGTGGGCGTCCACGGTGTAGATGTGGAACAGGTCGTGCTGCATCAGCCCCACCGCCTGGCCGAATTCCGGCAGGTACTTGCCCAGCACGCCGTAGCGGTTCATGCGCCGCAGCTGGCGCGCCACGTTGCCGCTGGAGCACAGCAGCGACATGAACAGGTGCTGGTGCTGGGCATCGTCACGGTAGAGATCGTCGATCAGGTGGCGATGATCGCGAATCAGGCGGATAGTGTCGGCGCGCACGCCCTCGATCTCGGGATGCTCGGCCATCAGCAGGAACAGCTCGAGTAGCGCATAGGGGTGGTCGCGAAACACCGAGCGGTTGCGCGCCTTGATATAGCCGCCCTCGATCACGAAGCGCTCGTTGAGGTCGCTGGTCTCCAGCCGCTCGCCGCTGCGCAGTATCGCTTCGTCGAAGTGCTGCAGCAGCATGTCGTTGAGACCCGCCAGCGCCGTGACATGGCGGTAGTAACGCTTCATGAACTGCTCGACGGCGAGCCGTTCGGGCGTGTCGCGAAAGCCGAACAGCTCGGCAATGGTACGCTGGTGGTCGAACAGCAGGCGATCCTCGGCGCGACCGGTGAGCATGTGCAGGGCGTAGCGCACCTGCCACAGGAAGGCCTGACCCTGGCTCAGGATGCGCAGTTCGGCATCGTTCATGAAGCCGTTCGCCACCAGATCCTCGTAGCGCTGGCTGCCGAAGTGGCGCTTGGCCACCCAGCCGATCATCTGGATATCGCGCAGTCCGCCCGGCGAACTCTTGATGTTGGGCTCGAGGTGATACTCGGAATTGTTGAAGCGGTGGTGGCGGGCGATCTGCTCCTGCCACTTGGCCTCGAAGAAGCGATCGGACGGCCACATCCGCTCGCGGGCGATGCGCGCCTTCATCGCCTCGCGCAACGACTCGGGGCCGGCCAGGAGGCGCGACTCCATCAGGTTGGTGATGATGGTGATGTCGCCTTCGGCCTCGCGCTCGCAATCCGACAGCGAGCGCACGCTGTGGCCGATCTCCAGGCCGATGTCCCACAGCAGCGTGATGAAGGCGGTCAGCGGCTCGCGGTAGGGGGTGTCGTCATCGTCCTCGAGCAGCAGCATCAGGTCGACGTCGGACTGGGGGTGCAGCTCGCCGCGACCGTAACCGCCTACTGCCAGCAGCGCCACGCCGTCGTCGGGCCACGCCTGCAGCGACCAGGCCACGCCGAGCAGCTGGTCGAGGCACCAGGCGCGGCCGTGCACCAGGTCGCGGATGTCGGCACCGGCGTGGAAACGCTCGTCGAGTCGGCTCTGGATGTCGCGTAGCGCCGCCTTGAACGGGGCGATGGGAGAGCGCGTGCCGGCGAGCTCGCGCCGGAAGGTCTCGGCGTCGAACAGCGACTCGTCGGGCACGAAGCGATAGTGGTGCAGGAGCATGTTGGCTCGGCTCAGTGGTCGAGGAAGGACAGGTCTTCCTCGTGGCGTGCGGTGAGCACCTCGACGCCGGTCTCGGTGACCAGCAGCGTGTGCTCCCACTGCGCGGACAGGCTTTTGTCCCGGGTCACGGCGGTCCAGCCGTCGCGCAGCACCTTGGTCTGGTGGCCGCCGACGTTGATCATCGGTTCGATGGTCAGGCACATGCCGGCGGCCAGGGTGGCATCGGCCTCGGGCGCATAGCCGTCATAGTGCAACACTTGCGGATCCTCGTGGAAGCCGGCGCCGATGCCGTGACCGCAGAAATCGCGTACCACCGAGTAGCCGTTGGCTTCGGCGTGGCGCTGGATGGCGCGTGCCAGTTCCGAGAGGCGCACGCCCGGACGTACCAGGGCGATGCTCTTGTAGAGGCACTCCTGGGTCACGCGGCACAGCCGCTCGCCCTGGATGTTCTCGCCGACGATGAACATGGCGCTGGAGTCGCCGTGGTAACCGTCGGCGGTCTTCACGGTGACGTCGATGTTCATGATGTCGCCCCGCTTCAGCTTCTTTTCCGAGTCGGGGATGCCGTGGCAGACCACGTGGTTGAGCGAGGTGCAGATCGACTTGGGAAAGCCGTGGTAGTTGAGCGGCGCCGGCGTCGAGCCCAGCTCGTTCACGATATAGTCGTGGCACAGACGATCCAGCTCGCCGGTGGACACGCCGGCCTTGACGTGCGGTGCTATCATTTCCAGCACGCTGGCGGCCTGTCGGCCGGCCTCGCGCATCTTCTCGATCTCGTCGGGCGTCTTGATGAGTATGTTCATGGAATCTCGGTTCAGAGGGGTTGCAGCGCCGGCAACGTGGCCAAGGACGGCGGGCGACTTCATCTCGTTGGCGAACTATGGTATAAAGCCGCGCGCTTTCCTGCAATCGTCGCCCGTCTGGCCCAGGTCGGTTCGGCGGCGAGGCGGCGGAGCGTCGGCGTCCGGCAGCGACAGGTCGCGGCTCGAGCCGTTAACTCAACAGCCTTGAAAACACACACGTACCGGCACATGGTCCCGGGTGCTGCCGCGGTCGGTCCCGGCAGTCGGATCCATGGGGTGCGTGGAGGCCTAACCCGATTTTTCAGGAGTCATCCATGGCACATGTCAACATGCGCGACCTGCTCAAGGCAGGCGCACACTTCGGCCACCAGACCCGTTACTGGAACCCGAAGATGGGCAAATTCATCTTCGGCGCCCGCAACAAGATCCACATCATCAACCTCGAGCACACCCTGCCGGCCCTCAACGAGGTGATCGACGTGGTCGAGAAGATGGCGGCGGCCAACAACAAGATCCTGTTCGTCGGCACCAAGCGCAGCGCGAGCAAGATCATCAAGGAAGAGGCCAACCGCGTCGGCATGCCTTTCGTCAACCACCGCTGGCTCGGTGGCATGCTGACCAACTACAAGACCATCCGGCAGTCGATCAAGCGTCTGCGCGACCTCGAGACAATGCGCGAGGACGGCACCTTCGAGAAGCTGACCAAGAAAGAAGTCCTGATGGCGACCCGCGAGCAGGACAAGCTCGAGCGTTCCATCGGCGGCATCAAGGAGATGGGCGGCCTGCCCGACGCGCTGTTCGTGATCGATGTCGACCACGAGCGCATCGCCATCAACGAGGCGAACAAGCTCGGTATCCCGGTCATCGGCGTGGTGGACACCAACTCCGACCCGGACGGCGTCGACTACGTGATCCCCGGCAACGATGACTCCATCCGTGCCATTCAGATCTACGTCAAGGCCATCGCCGATGCCTGCGCGCGGGCGAAGGAAGGCCGTCCCGACGAATTCGTCGAGGTCACCGAGGGTGAAGGCGGCGACGCGGCTGCCGCTGCCGAGTAACGGCGAGTCGCCCGGATCGGCGCTGTCGATCCGGGCGGGCGGCCGACCAAGATGGCCGCCCGCGACCGCTCCGTTGCGGCGGGGCGGGACCCCACCGGGCCCATGGGCCCGGCGCCCTTATTCCCAGGTCGAACCTGAACGGGTTCCACTTATCGAGAGGTGAATACCATGGCAGCGATCAGCGCTTCCCAGGTGAAGGAACTGCGCGAGCGTACCGGGCTCGGCATGATGGAGTGCAAGAAGGCACTCACCGAAGCCGATGGTGACATCGAAGTCGCTATCGAGAACCTGCGCAAGAGCTCGGGTCTGAAGGCCGCCAAGAAGGCCGGTCGTACCGCCGCCGAAGGCGCCGTGGCGACTCGCGTCGCCGAGGACGGCAGCTACGGCGTGGTGGTCGAGATCAACTCCGAGACCGACTTCGTCGCTCGTGACGACAATTTCAAGGCGTTCGCCGACCAGGTTGCCGATGCCTTCTTCGCTGCCAAGAGCGAAGACGTCGCCGCGGTGATGGAAGGGGCTCTCGAGAGCGCCCGCGAGCAGCTGGTGCAGAAGATCGGCGAGAACATCGGCGTGCGTCGCTGCGCCGTGGTCGAGGCGCCCGAAGGCGGGCTGGTGGGCGAGTACGTCCACGGCGGCCGTATCGGTGTGCTCACCGTGCTCAAGGGTGGCAACAGCGAAGTGGCCAAGGACGTCGCCATGCACGTGGCTGCGATCAACCCGGCCGTGGCGCGTCCCGAGAACATGCCTCAGGAGCAGCTCGACAAGGAGAAGGCGATCATCCTGGCCCAGCCCGACATGGCCGGCAAGCCCGAGCAGATCGCCGAGAAGATGGTCGAAGGCCGCCTGAAGAAGTACCTGGCCGAGAACAGCCTGACCGAGCAGCCCTTCGTCAAGGATCCGAACCAGTCCGTCGCCGAGTTCGTCAAGGCCGCCGGCGGTGAGGTGATCGGCTTCACCCGTTTCGAGGTGGGCGAGGGCATCGAGAAGGAAGAGGTCGACTTCGCCAAGGAAGTCATGGAACAGGCTGGCCGTCGCTAAGGTCAGAGGTTCCAGCTCGAGAATGGCGTGCGCGCGAGCGCACGCCTTCTCGTATCCGGCCCCCGCGTCGGACATAGTAGAGTAGCTTCATCCCCTTGACGCCCAGGAGAGTTGCCATGCCCGCATCCGATCTCGTCGACAGCCCCGCCAAGTCCCGCGCCGAGAAGTCGAAGTACAAGCGTATCCTGCTCAAGCTCTCTGGCGAGGCCCTTATGGGTGAGCACGACTTCGGCATCGACCCCCAGGTGCTCGATCGCATGGCGCTGGAGATCGGCCAGTTGGTCGGTATCGGCGTGCAGGTGGGTATCGTCATCGGCGGCGGCAACCTGTTTCGTGGCGCCGCTCTCAACGCGGCCGGCATGGACCGGGTCACCGGCGACCACATGGGCATGCTGGCCACGGTGATGAATGCGCTGGCCATGCGCGACGCCCTGGAGCGTTCCAACATCCGTTCCCGGGTCATGTCCGCCATTCCCATGAGTGGTGTGGTCGAGCATTACGATCGCCGTACCGCGATTCGCTACCTGACCTCGGGAGACGTGGTATTGTTCTCCGCCGGCACCGGCAATCCCTTCTTCACCACCGATTCCGCGGCCTGCCTGCGCGGCATCGAGATCGATGCCGACGTGGTGGTAAAGGCCACCAAGGTGGACGGCGTCTACGACAAGGACCCGGTGAAGCATGCCGATGCGGTCAAGTACGATCATCTGAGCTACGATAATGCGCTCGATCAGAAGCTCGGCATCATGGATTTGACCGCTATCTGCCTGGTGCGGGACCATGACATGCCGGTTCGCGTCTTCAACATGAACAAGCCGGGCGCCCTGCTGAACCTGGTGGTGGGCGGCAAGGAAGGCACGCTGATAGACAGAGGTTGATACCCGTGATCAATGACATCCAGAAAGATGCCGAAAGTCGCATGAAGAAGAGCCTCGACGCTCTGCATGCCAATTTCAACAAGATCCGTACCGGGCGTGCTCATTCCAGCATTCTCGACTCGGTCACCGTGGAGTATTACGGCAGCCAGGTACCGCTCAACCAGGTAGCATCGGTCAACGTGGAAGACGCTCGAACCCTCTCCGTGGTGCCGTGGGAGCAGAACCTGGTGCCCAAGATCGAGAAGGCGATCATGACCTCCGACCTGGGCCTGAATCCGGCGAGTGCCGGCAACGTGATCCGCGTGCCGATGCCGATGCTCACCGAGGAGACCCGCAAGGGCTACATCAAGCAGGCTCGTGCCGAGGCCGAGAATGCTCGCGTGGCGGTACGCAACGTACGTCGCGATGCCAACAACGACATCAAGGCCCTGCTCAAGGAGAAGGAAATCTCCGAGGACGAGCAGCACCGCGCCGAGGATGCCATCCAGAAGCTGACCGACAAGTACATCGCCGAGATCGACAAGCAGCTCGAAGTGAAGGAACACGACCTGATGCAGGTCTGAGCAGCGCCGGGCGGCGGCCTGCCGCGTTGCCGCCCGGTCCTTACACCGCCATTGCGAGACATCATGACGTCAGCGCAGACTTCCGCATCGCAGATGCCACCCAAGCCCCCCGGCGACGACCTGCCTCGACACGTGGCGATCATCATGGACGGCAACAATCGCTGGGCGCGTGCACGTGGGCTGTCCGGCATTCGCGGCCACCGTGCCGGCGTCGAGGCCGTGCGCGCGGTGATTCGCCGGGCCGCTGAGCGCGGCATCCACACCCTGACACTGTTCGCCTTCTCCAGTGAGAACTGGCGCCGCCCTGAGGCCGAGGTGCGCGCCCTGATGGAGCTGTTTCTCATCGCGCTCAAGCGCGAAGTGCGCAAGCTGCACGACAACGGTATCCGCCTCTCCGTCATCGGCGACCGCAGCGCCTTCTCTTCCTCGATCCAGAAATACATCGTGCGGGCCGAGGAGCTCACCCGTGAAAATACCGGCCTGCACCTTGTCGTGGCTGCCAATTACGGCGGCCGCTGGGACATCGTCAACGCCACCCGGCATCTGGCCGAACGTGCCGCGGCCGGCGAACTTGAACCTGGCGCCATCGACGAGGACGCTTTCCAGCGGGAGCTGTGCCTGGGCGACGAGGCGCCGATCGATCTGTGTATCCGTACCAGTGGCGAGCAGCGCATCTCCAATTTCCTGCTGTGGCAGATGGCCTATGCCGAACTCTATTTCACGCCGCTGCTGTGGCCGGACTTCGACGGTCAGGCTTTCGATATGGCGATCGACGATTTCTGTCGGCGCCAGCGTCGCTTCGGTATGACCGATGAACAGATCGAGGCGAAAGGTGCTTAGACAGCGGATCGTGACGGCGGCATGGCTGGCGCCGCTGATGCTGGCCGGTCTGTTCGGCCTGGCGGGCGGCGCCTTTGCCGCCTTTACCGGCGTCGTCGTGCTGCTGGCCGCCTGGGAGTGGACCAACCTCGCCGGGGTGCTGGCGGCAAGCCGTCGCCTGGCACTGGTGGCCGTCCTGGCTCTGCTGATGGCGCTGCTTTGGTGGTGTGGCGCGGCGCGGTCTGTCTGGCCGCTGTGGTTCGCCGTGGCCGGCTGGGCGGTCAATTTCTACTGGGTCGTGCACTATCCGGCGAAGCGCGAGCAGTGGGGTTCGACGACGGCACGCCTTGCCATGGGGCTGTGGGTGCTGCTGCCGGCCTGGGTCGGCTTCAATGTGCTGCGCGACACCGGCGGTGTGTGGTTGCTCTACGTGCTGCTGTTGGTATGGGGCGCCGATATCGGGGCCTATTTCTGCGGGCGCGCCTGGGGCCGTCGCAAGCTCGCACCGGGGGTGAGCCCCGGCAAGTCCTGGGAGGGCGTGGCCGGCGGCGTGGCCGTGACGCTGCTGCTGGCGCTGCTGTTCGCCGTGTGGCAGGGGCTTGGTGTGGCCGCGGGGCTGGGGCTGGTGATGGTGACCGCGGGAGTGACGCTGGTCTCGGTACTTGGTGACCTGCTGGAGAGCATGTTGAAGCGCTTTCGCGGCATCAAGGACTCCAGCAACTTGTTGCCCGGACACGGCGGCGTGCTCGACCGCATCGACAGCCTGACCGCGGCGGTGCCGCTATTTGCGCTGCTCTCGCTCGGGATGCTGTGACATGAATGGGACGCTTCACCAACAGAGTGTCACGGTGCTGGGGGCCACCGGCTCCATTGGCACCAGTACGCTCGACGTGATCGCGCGCCACCCCGAGCGTTACCGGGTGCATGCGTTGACGGCTCACCGCTCGCGCGAGGCGCTGCTGACGCTGTGCCTGCGCCATCGCCCGGCGGTGGCGGTGCTCGGTGGCAAGGAAGATGCGGCCTGGCTGCATGAGCGCCTGGCCGAAGCGGGGCTCGATACCGAGGTGTGCGCGGGTGAGGCGGCGCTCGTCGAGGCGGCGAGTGACGCTGGCGCCGACGTGGTGATGGCCGCCATCGTCGGCGCCGCAGGCCTGTTGCCGACGCTTGCCGCGGTGCGTGCCGGCAAGCGCGTGCTGCTGGCCAACAAGGAGGCGCTGGTAATGTCCGGAGCGCTGTTCATGGATGCGGTGACGCGCCATGGAGCAACGCTGCTGCCGATCGATTCCGAACATAATGCCATCTACCAGTGTCTACCACCCGAGCACCGCGGCGGCCTGTCCCGCCATGGCGTGACTCAGCTGCTGCTGACCGCCTCCGGCGGCCCCTTCCGCGGCTGGTCCCGTGAACGTCTGGCCACGGTGACGCCGGCACAGGCCTGTGCTCATCCCAATTGGTCGATGGGGCGCAAGATCTCGGTCGACAGCGCCACGCTAATGAACAAGGGCCTGGAACTGATCGAGGCGTGCTGGCTGTTCGATGCCCGGCCCGACCAGGTGCAGGTGGTGGTGCACCCGCAGAGCGTGATCCACTCCATGGCCGCCTACAGCGATGGCTCCGTGCTGGCCCAGTTGGGTAACCCGGACATGCGCACCCCGATTGCCTACGGGCTGGCATGGCCAGAGCGCATCGAGGCCGGGGTCGAGCCACTGGATCTGTTCCAGATAGCCCGTCTCGACTTCGAGGCGCCCGACGAGGTGGCGTTTCCCTGCCTGCGACTGGCGCGCGAAGCTATGCAGGCCGGCGGTACGGCGCCGGCCGTGCTCAACGGGGCCAACGAGGTGGCCGTCGATGCCTTCCTGGCGGGGCGGTTGAGCTTTCCGGGAATCGGTGAGCTGGTGGCGGAAGTCCTGGAAGCGCTGCCGGTCGAGGCCGGTGGCGATCTGGAGCTCATCCTCGATGCCGATGCCCGGGCGCGCCAGACGGCGCGCGCCAGGCTAGAGCGACGCTGAGCCGCGGGCGGCCGTCGGCGTGACTTTGCAAGGAGAATGACTTGGGTCTGATCCAGAACGTGCTGGCCGTCATCGTGGTGCTGGGCCTGTTGATCACCTTCCACGAGTTCGGCCATTACTGGGTGGCGCGCCGCTGTGGTGTCAGGGTGTTGCGCTTTTCGGTGGGCTTCGGCAAGCCGATCTGGTCCCGCGTCGATCGTCACGGGACCGAGTTCGCCGTAGCAGCGATTCCGCTTGGCGGCTATGTCAAGATGCTCGACGAGCGTGAGGCGCCGGTTCCCGGCGAGCAGCTCCATGAAGCGTTCAACCGCAAGACGGTGTGGCAGCGCATCGCCATCGTCGCGGCGGGGCCGCTGGCCAACTTCCTGCTCGCTATCGTCGCCTACTGGGCGCTGTTCGTGGCCGGCACCTCCACCGTGGCACCGGTAATAGGCGAGGTGACGCCCGATTCGCCGGCGGCCCGCAGCGGCCTGCAATCAGGACAGGAGATCGTAGCCGTTCAGGACAGCGAGGTGCGCTCCTGGGATGAGATCAACCTGCGCCTGATCGCACATATCGGCCACAGCGGGGAGCTTTCCCTTCAGGCTCGCGAGGGTGCCGCATCCGAGCCTCGCCGCTATCGACTGCCGGTGGAAGAGTACCTGGTGCGCCAGGAGCCGCCACAGCCGCTGGCCACGCTCGGCATTACACCCTGGCAGCCGCGCATTCCTGCGGTGCTGGGCCAGGTGATCGACGGTGAACCCGCTGCCGAGGCGGGGCTGCGACCGGGCGACCGGATTCTGGCCGTGAACGGCAACCCGGTCGAGGAGTGGATGGATTTCGTCAGTATGGTGCGCGGCCGGCCGGGCGAGACGCTGGAGCTAGAGGTGGCGCGTGGTGACGAGCGTCTCGGGCTGACGCTCACGCCGGGCACGCGCGACATCGAGGCCGGGGCGGCCATCGGCTATGTGGGTGCCGGCGTCGAAGCGGTCGAATGGCCCGAGGAGTATCGCCGCGAGATTCGCTACGGCCCCGTGGCGGCGGTGGGGCAGGCCATGAGCCGTACCGGTGAGATGACGCTGCTGACCCTGGATGCGATTCGCAAGATGCTGGTGGGGCTGATCTCACCGTCCAACCTGTCGGGGCCGATCACCATCGCCCAGATGGCAGGCGACACGGCGCGCACCGGGCTTGAGAGTTTCGTCAGCTTCCTGGCCTATCTCTCGATCAGCCTGGCGGTGTTGAACCTGTTGCCCATTCCGGTACTGGATGGTGGCCACCTGCTTTACTATTTCGTCGAGGTGGTTCGCGGCCGGCCGGTGTCGGAGCGGGCTCAGGCGTTTGGATTGCGCATCGGCCTGGCGCTGGTCGGTACGTTGATGCTGATGGCCCTGTATTTCGATCTGATGCGTCTCTGGTAGCAAGCGCCCCACAGGGGCACGGGGAGGCGGAGCTTCGCTCTGCCTTGTCAGTCACCCGCACATATGTATATGGTGCCTGTCTGGACAGGCAGGCGGATCAACGCGAGCGAAGCGACTGCATGAATATCAAGACCCTCGGACTGGCGGCACTGCTGCTGGCCGGTTCCAGTACGGTGCTGGCCGAACCTTTCGAAGTTTCCGACATTCGCGTGGAGGGGCTGCAGCGGGTTTCCGCTGCTTCCGTCTTCAACGCCTTCCCCATCAGCACACGTGACCAGGTCGATGACCGTGAGCTTGCCGAGGCGGCTCAGAGCCTGTTCGCCACCGGCCTGTTCGAGGATATTCAGCTTGCTCGCGACGGCAACGTGCTGGTCATCCAGGTCGTCGAGCGGCCGACCATCTCGCGCCTCAACATCAGCGGCAACAAGCAGCTCTCGGAAGAGGACCTGCGTCGCGGACTGCGCGAAGGCGGGCTGGCGGAAGGCCAGGTGCTGCAGATATCGACGCTCGAGGACATCCAGCGCGAGCTGGAGGGGGTCTACCAGGCCCAGGGGCGCTACAGTGCCCGTATCGAGACCAGCGTGCGCGAGATCGACGAGGGGCGCGTCCAGGTCGATATCGACATCAACGAAGGTGCGGTGGCCAAGATCCGTCAGATCAACATCGTCGGCAATCGACAGTTCGACGATGACGAGCTGCGCGAGGTGTTCGAGCTCAACGACCGTCCCGGACGCTTCTTCGGTTGGTTCTCAAAGGACGAGTACTCCCGCGAGGCGTTGGCCGGCGACCTGGAGCGGCTACGCTCCTTCTACCTCGATCGCGGCTACGTCAATTTCAACATTACCTCTACTCAGGTGTCGATCAGCCCCGACAAGTCGCAGATCTTCGTCACTATCAACGTCGACGAGGGCAGCCAGTACAGGCTGGGTAACATCGACTTCGCCGGCGAGCTGCAGATCAGCGAGCGCGAGGCGCGTAATCTGCTGCAGGTGGAGAGCGGCGAGACCTTCTCGCGCAGCGACGTGATCGCCACCAACGAGGCGCTGCGCTCGCGACTGGGCGCCGAGGGCTTCGCTTTCGCCCGCGTGGAGGGCGTGCCCGAGCCGCGCGCCGACGGCGAGACGGTCGACCTCACCTTCCACGTCGAACCGGGGCGCCGTGCCTACGTGCGCCGGATCAACTTCATCGGTAACACCACCACCCAGGACGAGGTGCTGCGCCGCGAGATGATCCAGATGGAGGGGGCACCGGCCTCCACCGAGTCGATCAGCCAGTCGCGTCGTCGTCTGGAGCGCCTGGGCTTTTTCCGCCAGGTGGAAGTGGAGACCCAGCCGGTGGCCGGAGAGCCCGACAAGCTTGACGTGACCTATACCGTCGAAGAGCAGCCCTCCGGCTCGGTGTCGGCGAGCATCGGTTTCTCCCAGAGCGCCGGGGTGATCTACGGGGCGGCCCTGGCGCAGAACAACTTCCTGGGTACCGGCAACCGCGTCAATATCGGCGCCCAGCGCAGCGACACCTTCACCAGTGTCAACTTCGGCTTCACCGACCCCTACTGGACGCTGGACGGCATCTCGCGCGGTTACAATCTGTTCTATCGCGAGACCGACTACGAGGACTCGGATATCTCGACCTACTCCACCGACGCCTATGGCGCGGGGATCAACTTCGGCTATCCGGTCAGCGAACTGTCGCGGCTCAACTTCGGGGCCAGTCTCGAGGACCTCTCGATCAAGACCTACCGCGATACCGCTTCGGAGATCGTGCGCTACGTCGACGACCAGGGCGCCGAGGCCCAGAGTCTCAAGCTCACCGCGAGCTGGACCCGCAACAACCTCAACCGCGGCATCATGCCCACCTCGGGCGATTACCAGCGCGTGTCGCTGGAGACCGCAGCACCCGGCAGCGATGCCGACTACTACAAGCTGCGCGCCCGCGCCCAGCAGCTCTTCGCGCTCAACGAGGAGGAGACCTGGGCCCTCAAGTTCGGCACCACTCTGGGCTATGCCGACAGCATCGGTAACGATCCCTACCCGTTCTACGAGAATTTCTTTGCCGGTGGCTTGGGGTCGGTGCGCGGCTTCACCGCCAACACCCTGGGTGAGCGCACCACGCCGCGCGAGTCCGGGCGCGACCGGACGCTGGGCGGCAACATTCTGGTCGAAGGCAGTGCCGAGCTGCTCTTCCCGCTGCCCTTCATCGAGGATCAGCGCTCGTTGCAGACCGGCTTCTTCGTCGATGCCGGCAACACCTTCCTGACCAGCTGCTACCCGGTGGTCGAGGGCGACGGCCCTTCGAATTGCTCGTCGGGAATCGATCTGGGCGAACTGCGCTACAGCGTCGGCGTAGGTCTCTCCTGGCTGACGCCGGTCGGGCCGCTGACCTTCAGCATCGCCGAGCCGCTCAACGACGAAAGTGGCGACGATACTCAGTTCTTCCAATTCTCGCTGGGCCAGACGTTCTGAGCCGGCCTGCCAAGAGGTGCTTTGCATGCGTAAGTCGATTGCCATTCTTTGCCTGGGACTGTTCGCCGCGCTGGCCGTCCCGGCCTACTCGGCCGAGGTTGCGGTACTGGACTGGCGCAGGGCGCTGCTCGCTTCCGATGCTGCCCAGCGCTCCATGCAGGACCTCGAGGGCCGTCTGTCCGGCCAGCAGCAGGAGGCCCAGTCGCTGGGCCAGGAGCTGTCCCAGCTGCAGCAGCGGCTGCAGCAGGAGGGCGATAGCCTCCCCGACGCCGAGCGACAGTCGCTGATTCAGGAATTCCAGCAGAAAGGCAGCCGCTTCGAGCAGCTGCGCCAGCAGATCATGGAGGCGCAGATGCAGGCCGAGCAGGAATTCCTGCAGCAGGCCGAGCCGAAGCTGCAAGAGGCGGTGGGCCAAGTGATCGAGCGACACGGCGTCGAGGTGTTGGTGGAACCCCAGGGTGTGCTTCACGCCGAACAGGACCTGCCCAATCTGACGGACGAAGTGATCGAAATCCTCAACACTCTCAACTGAACATTGCGGCAGTCGCTGCCGCTCGCTGTCGATACGGGTTTCCATGACGCATCCAGCAATTCGTGAATTCACCCTGGCCGAACTGGCCGAGCGGCTTGGCGCCCACCTTGTGGGGGACGGCGCTCTCCGGGTCCGGGGGCTGGCTACCTTGAAGGAGGCCGGCCCCGATCAGGTTGCCTTCGTGGCCAACCGCAGCTATCTGAAGGATCTGTCGGGGACCTCGGCCGGCGCCGTGCTGCTGCATCCGGAGCATGCAGACGCCTGTCCCGGGGCACGACTGGAGTTGTCGAACCCCTATCTTGGCTACGCCCAGCTGTCGCAGCTGTTCGACCCGATCCTGGCAGCTCCTCAAGGGGGCATCCATCCCGAGGCCGTGGTGGCCGATGACGTGGTACTGGGCGAGCGAGTCGAGATCGGCCCCAATGCCGTCATCGAGGCGGGTGTGGAGCTGGGCGACGAGGTGGTGGTCGGTGCCGGCTGCTTCATCGGCGCCGGCTCGCGCATCGGCGCCGGCTCGCGCCTGCATCCCAACGTCACCGTCTGTCATGGCGTGATCGCCGGGGCGCGGGTCATCCTGCACAGCGGCTGCGTGATCGGTGGCGACGGTTTCGGCTTTGCCCATGACGGCGGTCGCTGGCACAAGATCGCCCAGCTCGGTGGCGTGGTGCTGGGCGACGACGTCGAGGTGGGCAGCTGCTCCAGCATCGATCGCGGTGCGCTCGACGACACCGTGATCGGCAACGACGTCAAGATCGATAGCCAGGTGCAGATCGCGCACAATGTGCGCATCGGCGATCACACGGCGCTGGCTGGCTGCGTCGGTATCGCCGGCTCCACCCGGGTGGGCAGGAACTGCATGCTGGGTGGCGGCGTGGGGCTCGCCGGCCACCTGACACTCTGCGACGGCGTACAGGTCACCGGCATGAGTCTGGTGACCAACTCGATTCATGAGCCGGGCATCTACTCCTCCGGTACCGGGGCCATGGTCAATGGCTTGTGGCGCAAGAATGCGGTGCGCTTCAAGCAGCTCGATGATTTCGCCCGGCGTCTGGCGCGGCTGGAGAAGCGCAGCCAGGAGGGTTGAGGCAGGGTCGGGCGGCGCTATAATTCCGCTTGCCTGATGCAGGCGTTCTATCGGGAAGCCCGGGCGATGCGCGCCGACGCTCGTAATGGCTTCCCTACTTCATTTCAGAGGTCGCTACGATGGTAATGGACATCAACGAGATTCGTGAATACCTGCCGCACCGATACCCGTTCCTGCTGATCGACCGGGTAACGGAGCTGAGCCTGGGTGAATCCATCGTTGCCTATAAGAACGTCAGCATCAACGAGCCGTTCTTCAATGGCCATTTCCCACACCATCCGATCATGCCCGGGGTGCTGGTGCTGGAAGCGCTTGCGCAGGCCTGTGGAATTCTCGGCTTCAAGACCGTCAACAAGCTGCCGGCCGACGGCTATGTCTATTACCTCGTAGGTAGCGACAACGCACGTTTCAAGCGGCCGGTGATGCCGGGCGACCGACTGCGGCTGGAGGCGAAGGTCGAGCGTGAAAAGCGCGGCATCTGGAAGTTCGCCTGTCGTGCTACGGTAGATGGCGAACTGGTCTGCGAGGCCGACGTCATCTGTGCGGAGAGGAAGGTTTCTTGATACATACCACTGCCATCGTCGACCCTGGGGCACGTCTGGCCGAGGATGTGGAAGTCGGGCCCTTCAGCGTGATCGGACCCGACGTCGAGATCGGGCCCGGCAGCCGTATTGGCCCACACGTTGTCATCAAGGGGCCGACCGTACTGGGAGCGCGAACGCGTATCTTCCAGTTCGCCTCGGTGGGCGAGGATTGCCAGGACAAGAAATATGCCGGCGAGCCGACGCGTCTGGTGATGGGCGACGACAACGTCATTCGCGAATGCGTGACGCTGCATCGGGGTACCGCACAGGACCGGGGCGAGACCACCATCGGTTCGCGCAACCTGTTCATGGCTTATGTGCATGTCGGCCATGACTGCGTCATCGGCGACGACTGTGTGCTGGCCAACCAGGCGACCTTGGCCGGGCACGTGACCTTGGGCAACTTCGCCATTCTCGGCGGCCTGTCGGCGATCCATCAATTCTGTCACTTCGGCGATCACGCCATGGCCGGCGGTGGTTCAATCATCACCAAGGACACCCCCGCCTTCGTCATGATCAACGGCAATCCGGCCAGGGTGCACGGGCTCAACCAGGTGGGACTCAAGCGGCGCGGCTTCTCTGCCGAGACGATCAAGGCGCTGAACGATAGCTACCGGCTGGTCTATCGTCAGGGACTGACCGTACCGCAGGCGCTGGAGGAGATACGCAGCCGCTACGCGCTGCCCGAGACCGAAACCTTCGCTGCCTCCATCGAGGTCTCGACACGCGGCATCATACGCTGACGCGGCTTCGCAACGGGTTGGATATGAGCAAGCTTGCGCGTGTCTATATCGTCGCCGGCGAAATGTCCGGCGACCTGCTCGGGGCGAGCCTGATGCGTGCGCTGAAGGCGCGCCATCCCGAGGTGCAGTTCCGTGGTATCGGTGGCCCCGGCATGATTGCCGAGGGTATCGACAGCCGCTTCCCGCTGGAAACGCTCTCGGTCATGGGCTTGGTCGAGGTGCTCAAGCATCTGCCCGAGCTGGTCCGGGTGCGTCGCGCCCTGCGCGCCGATGCCCTGGCATGGCAGCCCGACGTGATGATCGGCATCGATGCCCCGGACTTCAACCTCGGTCTCGAGCGTCAGCTGCGCGAGGCGGGGCTAACCACGGTTCATTATGTCAGCCCTACGGTATGGGCTTGGCGCCAGGGCCGAGTGAAGGGCATCGCCAAGTCGGTCGACGCCATGCTCACGTTCCTGCCCTTCGAGGCGGCCTTCTACGAACGACATCGTCTGCCGGTGGCCTTTGTCGGCCATCCGCTGGCCGACGAGCTGCCGCTGGTCTGTGATCGTGGCGGCGCGCGGGGCGAACTCGGCCTGCCGCAAGACGCGCCGGTGCTGGCCGTGCTGCCGGGCTCGCGGAGCAACGAAGTCCGCTTTCTCGGCACCACTTTTCTCGATGCAGCCGAGCGACTGTGTCGCGAACGTGCCGCACTCAAGGTGGTGATCCCAGCGGCGACACCGCTGCGCCGGGAGGAGCTCGAACGCCTGCTGGCAAGCCGTCCGACGCTGGAGGGGCGGGTCACGCTGCTCGACGGTCGGGCGCGCGAGGCGATGGTGGCCAGCGACGCGGTATTGCTGGCTTCGGGGACGGCGGCCCTCGAGGCGATGCTGTGTCATCGCGCGATGCTGGTCGCCTATCGCATGGCGCCGCTGACGCACTGGCTGGCCCGTCGCCTGGTCAAGACCCGGTGGATCTCGCTGCCCAACCTGATCGCTCAGGAAACCTTGGTGCCGGAGCTGATCCAGGACGCCGTGACACCCGAGGCGATCGTCACGCATCTCGGGGCGATGCTCGACGACGCCGAGCGCCGCGTCGCCCTCGAGGCGCGCTTCGCCGAGCTGCATGCCGGGCTGCAGCGCAATGCCAGTGCCAGGGCGGTCGATGCCATCGAGGCCGTGGTCGCAGGGCAGCCGCTTCCCGCCTCGCTGGACAGCGAAGCGGGGAGTGAGGCAGCGGCCGAACGGGCGCCGCAGAGAGGGAGAGAGTAGACATGAGCGACTGTCCGTTTCCTCCGTTGGTGATCGACTACCAGGGCCATTTGCTGGCCGGTGTCGATGAAGTGGGCCGTGGGCCGTTGATCGGTGCGGTGGTGGCCGCAGCGGTGATCCTCGATCCCATGCGCCCCATCGAGGGCCTGACCGATTCGAAGAAGCTTACCCCGCAGCGGCGTGTACAGCTCGACGCTGAGATCCGCGAGCGAGCTCTGGCCTACGCCGTGGCAGAGGCGAGTCACGCCGAGGTCGATGAACTCAACATCTACCATGCCACCCATCTGGCCATGCGCCGGGCGATCGATGGCTTGTCGCTGGTGCCGGAGTACCTGCTGGTGGACGGCAATCGCCTGCCCGGGCATCATGTCCCCGGCCAGGCGATCGTCAAGGGGGATGCCCGCCATCCGGCCATTGCCGCCGCCTCGATACTGGCCAAGGTGGCGCGCGATGCGCAGATGGTGGCGCTCCATGGCCTCTACCCCGAGTATGGCTTCGCCCGTCACAAGGGCTACGCCACGCCCGAACACCTTGACGCGCTGGAGCGCCTCGGGCCATTGCCCGAGCATCGTCGCTCCTTCGCCCCGCTGAAGGGCCAACTCGAGCTGCTTTAGCCCACACACCGCCACACCCCGAGCCTCTTATGACCACGCCTTTCGTACACCTTCGCGTCCATACCGAGTACTCCCTGGTCGACGGTCTGGTGCGGCTCAAGCCCCTGCTCAAGGCCACCGCCGAGCAGGGCATGCCGGCGCTGGCCGTGACCGACGAATCCAACCTGTTTGGCCTGGTCAAGTACTATCGCGGCGCTCAGGGCAGCGGCCTCAAGCCGGTCATCGGGGCCGACCTGTGGCTGGCCAACCCCCACGACGAGACGCACCCCTATCGGCTGACGCTGCTGGCGATGAACGGCACCGGCTACCGCAACCTCACCGAGCTGATCTCGCGTGGCTGGATGCAGGGGCAGCGCCAAGGGCGCGCGGTGCTGGAAAAGCGCTGGGTGTTCGCCCAGAGCGAGGGGCTGATCGCGCTGTCCGGCGGCCGCGAAGGTGAGATTGGAAGGCACCTGCTGTCGGACCATCGCGACGAGGCGCGTGCACTGCTCGAAGAGTGGAAGTCCGCCTTCCCCGATCGCTTCTATCTGGAGCTGATCCGCACCGGACGGCCGCTGGAGGAGGAGTGCGTGCACCTCTCGGTGGAGCTTGCCATGGCGACGGATACGCCGGTGGTGGCCACTAACGACGTGCGTTTCCTCGAGCGCGACGACTTCTGGGCACACGAGACGCGGGTCTCAATCGGCGAGGGCAAGGCGCTCGACGACCCGCGCCGAGAGCGCAAGTATACCGAGGAGCAGTATCTCAAGAGCCCGGCGGAAATGGCCGAGCTGTTCGCCGACATTCCAGAGGCGCTCGAGAACAGCGTGATGATCGCCGCGCGCTGCAACGTCGACGTGCGCCTGGGCGAGATCTTCCTGCCCGAGTTCGAGATTCCCGAGGGCATGACCCAGGACGAGTTCTTCCGCAAGGTCTCCCACGACGGCCTCACCGAGCGCCTCGACTTCCTCTACCCGGCCGAGAAGTATCCGCGTGACGGTGCCGAGTTCGTCGAGATCGACAAGCGCTACCGCGAGCGGCTGGATTTCGAGCTCGACATCATCATCCAGATGGGCTTCCCCGGCTATTTCCTGATCGTGATGGACTTCATCAAGTGGGCCAAGGAGAACGACGTGCCGGTAGGGCCAGGGCGTGGCTCCGGGGCCGGCTCGCTGGTGGCCTACGCGCAGAAGATCACCGATCTCGACCCGCTGGAGTACGACCTGCTGTTCGAGCGCTTCCTCAATCCCGAACGGGTCTCGATGCCCGACTTCGACGTCGACTTCTGCATGGAGAAGCGCGACCGGGTGATCGAGTACGTGGCCGACCGCTACGGCCGCAACGCGGTATCGCAGATCGTCACCTTCGGCACCATGGCGGCCAAGGCGGTGGTGCGCGACGTGGCCCGTGCCCAGGGCAAGCCCTATTCGCTCGGCGACAAGCTCTCCAAGCTGATCCCTTTCGAGGTGGGCATGACGCTGGCCAAGGCCATCGAAGCGGAGCCGGCGCTGAAGGAGTTCATCGAGAATGACGAGGAGGCCGCCGAGATCTGGGAAATGGCGGTAAAGCTCGAGGGCATCACTCGCGGTACCGGCAAGCACGCCGGCGGCGTGGTGATCGCGCCCACCAAGCTGACCGATTTCTCGCCGCTGCTGTGCGACGAGGAGGGCAACGGCCTGGTCGTGCAGTTCGACAAGAACGACATCGAGGAGGCCGGGCTGGTCAAGTTCGACTTCCTCGGCTTGCGCACCCTGACCATCATCGACTGGGCGCTGGAAATGGTCGACAAGGTGCGTGCGGTCAAGGGAGAGGGGCCGCTCAACATCGATAGCATCCCGCTCGACGACGGGCCCACCTTCGAGATGCTCAAGCGCGCCGAGACCACTGCGGTGTTCCAGCTCGAATCGCGCGGCATGAAGGAGCTGATCAAGCGCCTGCTGCCCGACTCGCTGGAGGACATGATCGCACTGGTCGCGCTGTTCCGCCCAGGGCCGCTGCAGTCGGGCATGGTCGACGACTTCATCAACCGCAAGCACGGCCGTGCCGAGATCTCCTACCCGCACCCGGACTATCAGCACGAGTGGCTCAAACCGGTACTCGAGCCCACCTACGGCATCATCCTCTATCAAGAGCAGGTGATGCAGATCGCTCAGGTGCTGGCCGGCTACACCCTGGGCCAGGCCGACATGCTGCGCCGGGCGATGGGCAAGAAGAAACCCGAGGAGATGGCCAAGCAGCGTGCCGGCTTCATGGAAGGCTGTGCGGCCAACGGCATCGACAAGGAACTGGCGGGCAACATCTTCGACCTGGTAGAGAAGTTCGCCGGCTACGGCTTCAACAAGTCGCATTCGGCGGCCTACGGCCTGGTCTCCTACCAGACCGCCTGGCTCAAGACGCACTACCCCGGCCCGTTCATGGCCGCGGTAATGTCCACCGAGATGGACAACCTCGACAAGGTGGTGCCGCTGATCGAAGAGTCGCGGCGCATCGGGCTCACCGTGACGCCGCCGGACGTCAATATCGGCGCCTACAAGTTCAGCGTCGACAGCGAGGGGCGCGTGGTTTATGGCCTGGGCGCCATTCGCGGCGTGGGCGAGGGGCCCATCGGTGCCATCGTCGAGGCGCGCGAGACGGACGGGGCGTTCGCCGACCTGTTCGACTTCTGCCGCCGGGTCGACCCCAAGCGCATGAACAAGCGCACGCTGGAGGCATTGATCCGCTCCGGCGCCCTGGACAACCTGGGCCCGAACCGCGCGGTGCTTTCCGCGGCACTCGACGACGCCATCCGCGCCGCCGCCCAGACCCAGACCAACCAGAACCTGGGCATGATGGACATGTTCGGCGAAGCCTTCGCCGACGATGAAGCCGAGAGCGATCCCTACGAGGCCTACCGCGGCGCCCGCGAATGGACCGACAAGGAGCGCCTCGCCGGTGAGAAGGAGACCTTGGGGCTCTACCTCACCGGGCATCCCATCGACGAGTATGAGAAAGAGCTTGCCCGTTTCGTCTCCACCCGCATCAGCGATCTCAAGCCCTCTCGCGAGTCGCAGCGCGTGGCCGGCCTGGTGGTGGCCATGCGCACCATGAAGTCCAAGCGTGGCGACACCATGGCATTCATTACCCTGGACGACCGCACCGGACGCATCGAGGCGTCGCTTTTCGGTGAGCTGTTCGATTCCCTGCGCGGCCAGATCGAGGCCGATCAGGTACTGATCGTCGAGGGCGAGGTCTCCAGCGACGACTTCTCCGGCGGCCTGCGCCTGCGCGGCAAGGATGTCACGCCGATGGTGGCCGCCCGTGCGCGCTACGGCGAGGCGGTGGAGCTCTCTCTCGACGGCACCCGGGTCAATGGCCGATTGGTCGACACGCTGCGCGACAGCTTGACGCCGCACCGTGACGACGGTGGCCTGCCGGTGCGTCTGCGCTATCGCAACGATTTCGCCGCCGGCTGGATGGAACTCGATGCGCAGTGGCGCGTGGCACCCAGCGACGAGCTGCTGATCGCGCTGCGTGAAGTAGAGGGGCAGGACGGCGTGCGCCTCAAATACCGTTAGACCCACTACCCTTGGCGGCGATCGGCGCTGGTGAAGGCCGCCGGGGCTGACCGGCGACAGGCCTGCGAGGAGGCGCTGTGAACCCATCCCTGGGCGCTACTTTTGCCATCCATGGCAAAAGACCTCCTCTCCGGCCTGTCCCCGGCACCCCTTGGTGCTGGAGAAGTCCGCATACGTTGCCTTGCGCCGTGCGTTGAGGGTGCGATAATGCCCGACACTCGATTTTATGGCTTCCGGGACGAACAGCATCCATCATGCCCCGGCGACAGCAAAGACAAGGCGGCCCAGCCACTATGAATCCCAACTATCTCGATTTCGAACAGCCCATCGCCGAACTTCAGGCCAAGATCGAAGAACTGCGCCTGGTCGGCAACGACAGCCAGCTCAACCTCAGCGACGAGATCAGTCGCCTCGAGGAGAAGAGTCGCAAGCTCACCGAGTCGATTTTCAAGGACCTCACGCCCTGGCAGGTGTCGCAGATTTCGCGCCATCCCCAGCGCCCCTATACGCTCGACTACCTCGAGCATGTCTTCACCGACTTCGATGAGCTGCACGGCGATCGTCGTTTCGCCGACGACCCGGCCATCGTCGGCGGCGTCGCCCGCCTCGACGACCGCCCGGTGATGGTCATCGGCCACCAGAAGGGGCGTGACGTCAAGGAGAAGGTGCGGCGCAACTTCGGCATGCCGCGCCCCGAGGGCTACCGCAAGGCGTGCCGCCTGATGGAGATGGCCGAGCGCTTCAAGATGCCGGTGCTCACCTTCATCGACACGCCGGGCGCCTACCCCGGCATCGACGCCGAGGAGCGCGGCCAGAGCGAGGCCATCGCCTACAACCTGGCGGTGATGTCGCGGCTCAAGACACCGATTATCTCCACCGTGGTGGGCGAGGGCGGCTCCGGCGGGGCACTGGCCATCGGCGTGTGCGACGAGCTGACCATGCTGCAGTACTCCACTTATTCGGTGATCTCGCCCGAGGGCTGTGCCTCGATCCTGTGGAAGAGCGCCGAGAAGGCCGCCGATGCCGCCCAGGCCATGGGCATCACCGCCGAGCGACTGCAGGAGCTCGGCTTCGTCGATACCCTGATCGAGGAGCCGCTGGGCGGCGCCCACCGCCACCCGCAGACCACCGCTGAGCGGGTCAAGGAGGCGCTGTTGGCGAGCCTCGAACGGCTCGAGGCGATGGATACCGACGCTCTGCTCGAGCGCCGGTATGAGCGGTTGATGAGCTATGGCGCACCGGCATAAGAGAGCGCCTCTACAGATCGTGATCGACGACGCCCTGGCGGAGACCCCGCCGGGGCGTGTCGTCTGGGTGGCGCTTTCCGGCGGGCTGGATTCGAGCCTGCTGCTGACCCTTGCCGCGGCGGCCTGCCGGCGCCATCCCCGGCCGCTGTACGCGCTGCACGTTCATCATGGCCTGCAGGATTGCGCCGATGGCTTCGAGGCCCACTGTCGGCGGCTTTGCTCACACCTCGGCGTGCCGCTGTTCGTCGAGCGCGTGGCGGTCGAGCGGGATGCCGGACTGGGGCTCGAGGGCGCGGCGCGGCAGGCGCGCTACGCCGCCTTCGCCCGCCGTGTGACACCGGGTGGCACGCTGTGGCTGGCCCAGCATCGCGACGACCAGGCCGAGACCTTCCTGCTCGCCGCCTTGCGCGGCAGCGGCGTGCGTGGCCTGGCGGCCATGCCCAGGCGGCGTGAGTGGCAGGGTCGACGCTTTGAGCGTCCACTGCTTGCCCACACCCGGCTCGAGCTCGAAGCCGAGGCCGAGCGGCTCGGCTTGCCGTGGATCGACGACCCCACCAATACCGATGAGAACCTCGATCGCAACTTCCTGCGCCGCAGCGTGCTGCCGCTGTTGCAGTCGCGCTGGCCCCATGCGACCGATGCTCTGGCGCGCAGCGCATGCCACGCCGCCGATGCGGAAGAGATGATCGAGGCGCTGGCCGAGGACGATCTCGCTGCGCTGGGGGGAGAGCCTGGGTGCCTACCGGTGGCGGGGCTCGCGTCGCTCAAACCCGCCCGCTGCCGTTCGCTGGTGCGCCTTGCCTGCCGCCGGCTGGGGCTGGCGCCGCCGCCTTCGGCGCGTCTCGATACCCTTCTGACCCAGCTCGCAGCACGCAAGGACGCCCAGGCGTGCGTCGACTGGGCCGATGCCGAGGCGCGGTTATGGCGTGGCCGGCTCTATCTTCAGCGCCGGCTTGCCGCGTTGCCGGCCGGATGGCGGGCCGAATGGCACGGGATGGAGCCGTTGGCCACGCCTTGGGAAGAGGCCGCAGTGGCACTGGCGCCTGCCGATGGCCGCCCGGTACGGCTGGTGCTGCTCCCGCGTCGGGGCGGCGAGCGCCTGCGCCTGGCCGGGCGAGGCCGACGCGACCTCAAGCGGCTGCTGCAGGAGGCCGGGGTGTCGCCCTGGGCGCGTGAGCGCGTGGCCGTGGTCTGGTACGAGGAGACGCCGGTGGCGGCACTGCTGCTGCCGGAGGGGCGCTGGGTCGCGGTGGCCGCCGGCTGGCGAGCGCAGCCGGCGGTTTGAGCCCCGCTGGGGCCGGCTGCGATGAGCGGCTCAACTGATGTTAAGGGCGAAGCCCGCGGTCTCCTGGTAGGAGGCTTCCTGCTCCAGGTCGGTGCGCAGCAGCAGCGCTTCGTCGCTCTCCCCCGCAACCAGCGCCAGCTGCAACGTCTCACCATCGTTGACCGCGAGACGCGGCGTCTCGGTGGGCTGTTCCCCCCGCGAGTGGTTGAGCAGCACCGCCAGACGCAGCAGCCGGGCCAGGCGAGCCAGAGGGAGCTGCTGAGACACGGGCAGCGCGCGCCATTCGCGCAGCGGGAACTTGCGCCGGTGGGCGCGCACCAGGAACGCCAGCAGCTGCTGCTCGGGACGCGAGAAGCCGGCCAGGTCCGAATGTTCCAGCAGATACGCACCGTGGCGATGGAATTGGCTGTGGGAGATGGCCAGGCCGATCTCGTGCAGGCGCGCGGCCCAGTCGAGAAAGCGTGCATGATCGTCACCGAGCCCCCAGGCCGCTCGCACCTGGGCGAACAGCCGGGCGGCGGAGAGCGCCACGTTCTCGGCCTGGCGCATGTCCACGCCATGGCGCTGCTGCAATGAGGCCAGCGTCTTGAGGCGCGAATCCTCGGGGCTGTTGCGGCCCACCATGTCGTAGAGCACGCCTTCCCGCAGGGCGCCATCGGCATAACGCAGCTGATCGAGACCGAATGCCTCGAAGATGGCGACGAGGATCGCCACCCCGGCGGGAAAGACCCGGGCGCGATCCGCCTTGAGGCCCTCCAGGTCTACCCGGTCGAGGTGGCCGCAGGCGATCAGGTCACGGCGTATCCGCTCGAGTCCCTTGCGTGTCACCAGGCCATCGGGAGCGCCGCCGGCGGCGGCAATGACCGAGGCGGCCGCCTTGATCGTGCCGCTCGAACCCACCGGATCGTTCCAGCCCAACTGGCAATAGGGACGACGGATATTGGCCAGTTCCGAGCGCGCCGAGAGCTCGGCGCGGCGCATGCGCTTCTCGCTGATCTCGCCATCTTCGAAGAAGCGGCGGGTATAGGTCACGCAGCCCAGTTGCAGGCTCTCCAGCGCCAGTGGCTCGAAGCGCTCGCCAATGATGAACTCGGTGGAGCCACCACCGATGTCGATGATTAGCCGGCGGCCGTTCTCGGCCAGGGAATGGGCGGCACCAAGGTAGATCAGGCGCGCCTCCTCGCGACCGCCAATGATCTCGATGCGATGTCCCAGCAGGGCTTCGGCGCGGTCGATCAGCGTCTGGCTGTTGTGCGCGTCGCGCAGGGCGTTGGTGCCCACCACGCGCAGCTGGCCCTGGGGGATGTCGGCGACGAACGGAGCGAAGCGGGCCAGACAGTCCAGCGCCCGCTGCATGGCGGCCTCCTCGAGCTGACCGTCGGCGTCGAGTCCGGCGGCCAGCTGCACCTTCTCGCCGCGCCGCGCGACGACCTGCAGGCGGTCATCCTGGTAGTGCGCGACCAGCAGGTGAAAGCTGTTGGAGCCCAGGTCGATGGCGGCCAGGCGTGTGGGACTCGGCGGCTGCGTCAGAGTGGCGGTAGCGTCGGTGGGCTGGGGCCGTTCCGTGGGTGAAGTCATCGAGGCATCCTGATGGCGAATGGCTAAAGGGTGCTGCGACGGCTGGATCGTGTCAATCTCACAAGGTTGATCGACAGGGTTGCGTTCCTCGTCGGCGTTGACTAACATCGGGTCGTTCGCCTGTTCCGAATGCTTTCCGACCGAGACACGACGTCCGCGTCGCGGTCAACATCAAGTCGTCAGTCAGCCCCCTTTTTGTCGCCCTGTCATGTGCCGGTAGCCATGGTGGCACTTGAGACGCACCAGGCGAAGAGTCGAGGCGACGAGAAGTGCTGCTCCCTCGAACACGATACCGTGCCGGCGGCCCTTGCGCAGAATGGTCGTAGCGTGACGGGAATCGCGCATGAGCGACAGCTTCCCGGGCTCTGAACGCACCCAAGCGGCGTACCGTTCTTTCTCCGCACCACTCCCACGGCCGCCGTGCCGCCACGCTGACATGAGCAACTTCCGAACGCACCGATGAATCTTACCGAACTCAAGCAAAAATCCGTGCCGGACCTTCTGGAGATCGCCCGTGAGATGGGCATCGACAACCTGGCCCGCTCGCGCAAGCAGGACATTATCTTCGCCATCCTCAAGAAGCACGCCAAGAGCGGCGAGGACATCTACGGCGACGGTGTCCTGGAAATCCTCCAGGACGGCTTCGGCTTCCTGCGCAGTGCCGACAGCTCCTACCTGGCCGGCCCCGACGACATCTACGTCTCGCCGTCGCAGATCCGTCGCTTCAACCTGCGCAAGGGGGATTCGATCTCCGGCAAGATTCGCCCGCCGAAGGAAGGGGAGCGCTATTTCGCGCTGCTCAAGGTCAGCGAGATCAACTTCGACAAGCCGGAAAACGCCAAGCACAAGATCCTGTTCGAGAACCTCACGCCGCTGTTCCCCCAGGAGCGGCTGCGCATGGAGATCGGCAACGGCTCCACCGAGGATCTCACCGCTCGCATCATCGATCTCACCGCCCCCATCGGCAAGGGCCAACGCGGCCTGATCGTCTCGCCGCCCAAGGCCGGCAAGACGCTGATGCTGCAGAACATCGCCACCTCGATCACGCGCAACAATCCCGAGTGCCACCTGATCGTGCTGCTGATCGACGAGCGCCCGGAAGAGGTGACCGAGATGTCGCGTACCGTGCGCGGCGAAGTGGTCGCCTCGACCTTCGACGAGCCGCCGGCACGCCACGTGCAGGTCGCCGAGATGGTCATCGAGAAGGCCAAGCGCCTGGTCGAGCACAAGAAGGACGTGGTCATTCTGCTCGACTCCATCACCCGTCTGGCACGTGCCTACAACACCGTGGTACCCAGCTCCGGCAAGGTGCTCACCGGCGGTGTCGACGCCCACGCCCTGGAGAAGCCCAAGCGCTTCTTCGGTGCCGCGCGGAACATCGAGGAGGGCGGCAGCCTGACCATCATCGCCACCGCGCTGGTCGACACCGGCTCGAAGATGGACGAGGTGATCTTCGAGGAGTTCAAGGGCACCGGCAACATGGAAGCCCACCTGGACCGCAAGCTCGCCGAGCGCCGCGTATACCCGGCGATCAACATTCGCCGCTCCGGCACCCGCCGCGAGGACCTGATTGCCTCCGAGGACGAGATGCAGCGCATGTGGATTCTGCGCAAGCTGCTCAACCCGATGGAAGATACCGCGGCCACCGAGTTCCTCATCGACCGCCTGAAAGATACCAAGACCAACCTGGAATTCTTCGAGGCGATGAAGCGCCGCTAAGCGGGATCAGCGGTGCAGAAAGGGGCGGCATGCTAAGCTGCCCCTTTCGTCGTTCCGGAAACGGGAAATCGAATGAAGTACAACGACCTGCGCGACTTCATCGCGGCCCTGGAGGCCCAGGGCGAGCTGATACGAGTTTCTGCCGAGGTGGACCCCTATCTCGAGATCACCGAGATCTGCGACCGCACCCTGCGCGCCGGTGGCCCGGCGCTGCTGTTCGAGAACGTCAAGGGCCATGACATGCCGCTGCTCGGCAACCTGTTCGGCACGCCCAGGCGGGTCGCCATGGGCATGGGCCAGGACAGCGTCGAGGCGCTGCGCGAGGTTGGCAAGCTGCTCGCCTTTCTCAAGGAGCCGGATCCTCCCAAGGGCTTTCGCGACGCCTGGGACAAGCTGCCGATCTTCAAGCAGGTAATGAGCATGGGGCCGAAGACGGTGCGCAGCGCCCCGGTGCAGCAGGTGATACTTGAGGGCGACGACGTCGACCTCGATCGCCTGCCGATCCAGCACTGCTGGCCGGGCGATGCCGCCCCGCTGGTGACCTGGCCGCTGGTGGTTACCCGCGGGCCGCACAAGAAGCGCCAGAACCTGGGCATCTATCGCCAGCAGAAGCTTTCCAGGAACCGCCTGATCATGCGCTGGCTGTCGCACCGCGGCGGCGCGCTGGACTTTCAGGAGTTCCAGCAGACGCACCCTGGCGAGCCCTTCCCTGTGGCGGTAGCGCTGGGCGCCGACCCGGCCACCATTCTCGGCGCGGTGACCCCGGTACCGGACTCCCTCTCCGAGTATGCCTTCGCCGGGCTGTTGCGCGGCTCGCGTACCGAACTGGTCAAGTGCGGCCACGCCGACCTCGAGGTGCCGGCCTCCGCCGAGATCATTCTCGAAGGCTTCATCTACCCCGACGACATGGCCCCGGAAGGCCCCTACGGCGACCATACCGGCTACTATAACGAGGTCGACGAGTTCCCGGTGTTTACCGTTACTCGCATGACCATGCGCCGCGACGCCATCTATCACTCGACCTATACCGGGCGGCCGCCCGACGAGCCGGCGATCCTCGGCGTCGCACTCAACGAAGTGTTCGTGCCGATTCTGCGCAAGCAGTTCCCCGAGATCGTCGACTTCTACCTGCCGCCTGAGGGCTGCTCCTACCGCATGGCAGTGGTGACCATGAAGAAGCAGTATCCCGGTCACGCCAAGCGCGTGATGATGGGCGTATGGAGCTTCCTGCGCCAGTTCATGTACACCAAGTTCGTGGTGGTGCTCGACGACGACGTCGACGCCCGCGACTGGAAGGACGTGATCTGGGCCATCACCACGCGCATGGATCCGGCACGGGACACCGTGATGGTCGAGAACACGCCCATAGATTACCTCGACTTCGCCTCGCCGGTGGCGGGGCTGGGGTCGAAGATGGGGCTGGACGCCACTTCCAAGTGGCCCGGCGAAACCGAGCGAGAATGGGGCACTCCCATCGTCATGGACGAGGCCGTCAAGGCCCGCGTCAGCGAACGCTGGAACGAGCTGGGTATTCACCTTCCCCCATCCCCTGACGACAAGAGGCCTGCATGACCCCGAGGACCCTGAGCTGCCAGGTGACGGCAGTGGAGGACCTGACCCCAGACGTGTTCCGCGTACGCCTGGAAGGACGCGCCGAGGCCATGGCCCACGAGGCGGGCCAGTATCTCGAGCTCAGGCTCGATGACGAGACCTGGGTACCGTTTTCCATCGCCAGCGCGCATCGCGGCGACGGCACCCTGGAGCTGCACATCCAGCACTGGCCGGAGCGCGAGAACTCCGCCCGGCTGCGTGAGCTGATCGTGGTGGCGCATCACCTGACGGTGCGACTGCCGGGCGGCGATTGCGTGCTGGATACCACCAGCCAGCGCCCGCTGCTGCTGATCGCCGCCGGCACCGGTTTCGCCCAGATGAAGGCGATCGTCGAGGCCTCGTTGCACGAGGCGCCCGAGCGACCCATCGAGCTGTGGTGGGCGGCCCGCGAACGGCGTGACCTCTATCTCGAGAGCCTGCCGCGGCAATGGGCCGAGCAGCACGAGAGCGTGCGTTTCCACGTGGTCACCGAGAGGGCGCCGGAGCCGCCGGTCACCGGTGAGCGCATCCAGGGCCATCGGGGCCGCATCGACCAGGCGTTGGCTGCCGGGGTCGAGGACGTCAGCGGCCATGACGTCTACCTCTCCGGCTCGCCGGGCATGGTCTATGCCTGTGTCGACGTGCTGGCTTCGCTGGGGTTGGAGCCGAGCCGGGTTTTCTCCGACGTCTTCGCCTATGCGCCGCGCCAGCCGTTGGTGCCCACCGCGGGAGTGCTGCGCCGGGGGAGCGCACGGTGAGTGCCTCGCCGATACTGATCACCGGTGGCGCCCAGCGCCTGGGCCGTCACTGCGCCGAGCGCCTGGCCGAAGATGGCCATCCGGTGATCGTCAGCTATCGCCGCGAGCGCCCCGAACTCGAGGCCCTGCGCCGTCGGGGCATCGTGACCCTGCCGGCGGATTTCTCCAGCGAGGCGGCAATTTTCGATTTCATCGCCAGGCTAAAGGGCGCAACGAGTTCGTTGCGCGCCATCGTTCACAACGCCGGCGACTGGGCACCGGACAGCCAGGGCGACGAGGCCGGGGTCGCTTTCGAACGACTGTTCCGCGTGCACATGCAGGCGCCCTACCTGATCAACCTGCATTGCCGCGAGCTGCTCGAAGCGTGCGCCGAGCCCCAGCGCGACATCGTGCACATGACCGACTACGTGGTACAGAAGGGCTCGAAGCAGCACGCGGCTTATGCTGCCACCAAGGCGGGGCTGGCCAATCTGACGCTCTCATTCGCGGCCATGTACGCGCCCCGGATCCAGGTCAACGCCATCGCGCCCGCCTTGATCATGCTGGGCGAGAGCGACGACGATGCCTATGCCGAGAAAGCCAGGGCCAAGTCGGTCATGGAGATGGTGCCGGGGCCGGGAGTGATCTACCAGAGCCTGCGCTACCTGCTCGACAACCGTTACGTGACCGGGATCACCCTACCGGTCGATGGCGGGCGCCACCTTCGCTAGAATGTTCCTCCCCCTGACAATACAAGAGGAACCCACATGGCGAATGACCATGACTTCAAGGACGACAGCGGTCTGCTGTCGATCGTGCTGGGCCTGGTGGTACTGGTCAGCATGGCTGCACTACCGGCCACCATCGGCTGGTACCAAGTGTTCGCGGGCTGACGGCCGCGCTTGCCAAGCCTGCCCCGATGGGGCACGATGACCGCAGAACATCGGGAGACGACCATGACACCGAAGCAGAGAACGAACCTTGCCGTTACCTACCGCATCTCGCATGCGGTGGCTGCGCTTGGCGTCCCCTTCGGTGGTCAGTACTGGTATTGGTTTAGCACCGGTGTGCCCGCGGCCGGGTCCTGAACGAGGACAGCGCCGCGAAGGCACACCCTAACCGGGTTGCCTCCCTTGAAACCCCCGGTCGGCAACCCCGACCGGGGGTTTTGCGTAGGCAGGCCCCAACGTTTTCGACACAGGAGACGCACCATGATCGTACGCCGCGCCACTTACGCCGCCTATGCCCGTCATGCCTATTATGGCTGGGATTACGGCTGGCGATTTAGCGCCGCGCGGTCGGTCCAGTGCGCCACCTCCGACCGTGAAATGACCGGTGGCATGACGACACGATGTTTACCGATCCCACGGAGTTGAAGACACCATGAATGCCCCCGCATCGCTTGCCCAAGGCCTGGCTCATGGCCATGCCGATCTCGCCGTTACCCATGCCAGCCGGGTCGAAATGACACTGCCCACGCCCGGCGAACTGCGTCGCCGGCTTCCTGTGACACCCCTCGTGGCCGAACGCCTGCACGGCCAGCGGCGCGCCATCCAGGACATCGTCTGTGGCCATGACGACCGCCTGCTGGTGGTCGTGGGGCCCTGCTCGATCCACGATCCCCTGGCGGCGCTGGAGTACGCTCACCGTCTGGCCGAGCTGGTGCCGAAGGTAAGCGATCGCCTGCTGCCGGTGATGCGGGTCTACGTGGAAAAGCCGCGCACCACCGTAGGCTGGAAGGGACTTGCCTACGATCCTGATCTGGACGGCAGCGGCGACATGGCTCGCGGTCTGCATGTGTCGCGTCACCTGATGAACGAGATTGCGGCGTTGGGACTGCCGGTAGCCACCGAGGTGCTGCAGCCGATGCTGGCCGCCTACCTCGACGACCTGTTGGCTTGGGTCGCCATCGGGGCGCGTACCACCGAATCGCAGCTGCATCGCGAACTTGCCAGTGGCCTCGAGGCGGCGGTGGGCTTCAAGAATGCCACCAGCGGTGAGGTTGGCGTGGCGGTGGATGCCATTCGCGCGGCGGCCCACCCCCATCAGCATTTCGGCCTCGACGATCAGGGCCGCCCGGCGCTGCGCGAGACCTCGGGCAACCGTCATGCACATGTGGTGCTGAGAGGGGGGCGCCATGGACCCAACTACGACAGCGATGCGGTGGGTGAGGCTCGCCGAATGCTGGAGCGGGCTGGGCTGCCTGCACGCCTGATGGTCGACTGCAGCCACGCCAACGCGCGCAAGGATCATCGCCGCCAGGCTGAAGTGCTGCGCGATGTAGTGACACAGCGCCTGGGTGGCGAAACGGCCCTGATGGGGCTGATGCTGGAGAGCCATCTGGAGGAGGGGCGCCAGGAACTCACCCCCGGCGCGCTGCGCCACGGCGTCTCGGTGACCGACCCTTGCCTGGGCTGGCGGGAGACCGAGGCGCTGTTGCAGGAGACCGCTGACAGGCTGCGCTGAACCGGAGTGGGCGAGTGAGACCTGTACTCGGCGTGACGATGCCGGGATAATCCCGGCATCGTTGCTATCGGAGTTCCCCTCATGCCGTTCACCTTCGAGCACCCTGATCCCGAGACCTATCGCCGCAAGGCGCGCATCATCAGCGTGGCCATGGCCGGCCAGCTGATCGTCTTCGGCCTGGTGTTCTCCCAACTGCTGGTGGCAGCCTTCGGTTCGAGCCTGTGGCTCAACGTGCTGGGGGTCTTTCTCGGCCTGCTGGCGACCAGCCTGACCTTCGCCGTGCTGCGTGAGCGCCCCTGGATGCGCGAGATGCGCTACGTCTGGCAGCTCAAGCATCACCTCTCACGAGTCAGCGGCTACCTAGGCACCCTGCGACAGGAAATGGATCGCGGCAACGACGTCGCGCTGCACCTGATGACCTTTTACCATCAGGGCATGGCCCAGTTGGCCGAACTCAATGGCCGCACCCTGGATGACGATGCCGAGCTGCTCGGCGAGCGTGCCAGGATCCGGAGCCTGCGCGAGGAGCGCGGGCTGCCCGAACGGGTCGAGGGGGTCGATCCCAACGATCTTGCCGCCTTCCGCAAGCGCTGAGGAAGCCGCCCGAACCTCGGACTGGCCCCGTGGCGCTCATACCTTGGCGGCGTAGGCGTACAGCAGCGTTTCCTGAGCGCTGATGGGGGCGCTGTCTCCCGGCTGCTGCTTCAGGTAGCGGCCGTCCGGCTGGAGCAGCCAGCTCTGGCAGTTGTCCACCAGATAGGTCTCGAGATCCTTGCGTACCCGCTCGGCCTGCTTGCGGTCGAGGAGCGGGAAAGCGGTCTCGACCCGGTGGAACATGTTGCGTGCCATGAAATCGGCGCTCGAGCACCAGGTCTCCTCCTTGCCGTCGTTGTGGAAATGAAACACTCGGGTGTGCTCGAGGAAGCGGCCGATGATCGAGCGCACTCGGATGTTCTCCGAGACGCCCGGCACGCCGGGGCGCAGGCAGCACATGCCGCGAATGATCAGCTCGCACTCGACGCCGGCCTGGGACGCCCGGTAGAGCGCCTGGATCAGCTTCGGCTCGGTCAGCGAGTTGCACTTGATGATCAGTTGAGCGCGCCGGCCGCGCCGGGCATGCTCGGCCTCGCGTTCGATCATCGCCACCAGACGTTCGTGCAGGGTGAAGGGGGCGTGCAGCAGCTTGTCGATATGCTGCGCCCGGCCCATGCCCGAGAGCTGCTGGAACACCTTGTGCACGTCGGCACACAGCGTCGGATTGGCGGTGAGCAGACTGTAGTCGGTATACAGCCGGGCGGTGCGGGCGTGGTAGTTGCCGGTGCCCAGGTGCGCATAGTGGCGTAGCTTGCCCCGCTCGCGGCGCACGATATGCATCATCTTGGCGTGGGTCTTGAAGGCCATCACCCCATAAATGACGATGGCCCCGGCCTCCTGCAGCCGCGAGGCGAGCGCCAGGTTGTCGGCCTCGTCGAAGCGTGCGCGCAGCTCGATCACCACGGTGACCTCCTTGCCGTTGCTCGCTGCTTCCACCAGGGCATTGACGATGGCCGAGTCGGCCCCGGTACGGTAGAGGGTCTGCTTGATGGCCAGTACGCTGGGGTCGCGGGCCGCCTCGCGCAGCAGATCCTCCACCGGCGAGAAGGCCTGGAAAGGGTGATGCAGCAGGATGTCGCCGCTGGCGATGGCTTCGAGCAGGCTTGCCTTCTTGCGCATCGCCTTGGGCAGACCCGGGGTGAAGGGGCGGTAGCGCAGATCGGGCCGGTCCAGGTCGCCGAGCGCCGAGATCATGCGGGTTAGGTTGACCGGGCCGTTGACGCGATAGAGGTCGGCCGCTTCGAGCTCGAACTGCTTGAGCAGGAAAGCGGCGAGTTCCTCGGGGCAGTTATCGGCGACTTCCAGTCTCACGCCGCTGCCGTAGCGCCGGGCCAGCAGCTCGCCGCGCAGCGCCGAGGCCAGGTCGGAGACTTCCTCGGGGTCCATCGAGAGGTCGGCGTTACGGGTCAGGCGGAACTGGTAGCAGCCGCGTACCGTCATGCCGGGAAAGACTTCGGCGGCATGGGCGTGAATCATCGACGACAGGAAGACGAATTCCTGGAAATCCGCTTCGCACAGCTCGCCGGGGAGCGCGATGACTCGCGGCAGCGAGCGCGGTGCCGGCAAGATCGCCAGTCCGCCCTTGCGGCCGAAGGCATCCTTGCCCTCCAGCTCGACGATGAAGTTGAGGCTCTTGTTGACCAGCCGCGGGAAGGGGTGCGATGGGTCCAGCCCGATGGGGCTGATCACCGGGACGATCTCGTTCTCGAAGAACGTGCGGATCCAGGTTTGCTGCGCCTCGGTCCACTCGTCGCGACGGCGGAAGCGCAGCCTGTGTGTCTCGAGGGCCGGGATCAGGATTTCGTTGAGAATCTGGTACTGGCGATCGACCTGCTCATGCACGATCTGGGATATCTCGGCCAGCAGCTGACGCGGCAAGAGACCGTCGGCGCCGGTGGTTTCGTCGCCCAGGGCGACCTGGTGCTTCAGCCCGGCGACCCGGATCTCGAAGAACTCGTCCAGGTTGGACGAGAAGATCAACAGGAACATCAGCCGGTTGAGCAGCGGATGTGCTTCGTCCAGGGCCTGCTCGAGCACGCGCACGTTGAATTGCAGGTGCGAGAGTTCGCGGTTGAAGTACAGCGCCGGATCGCTCAGGTCGGCCACGGCATCGGGCTGCGGCTTGGGCTTGATGCCGGCATGGCTCTGGTTGAGGCGTGGAGCGACCGTCTCACTGGCCGTCTCGTCGGTGATGCCGGCGGACACGCCGCCGGACGCTACGAGGTCTGTGGGGTCAAAGGGGCCACCAGGGCCGGGCACGTCTACCATAACGCTCTCTCGTGGCTAAGCGGCAGAGTGCCCAGAGACCGGGTCCCGCCGTCAGGATGCGAGCAGTGTCGCCGCTCGTTTGGCGAAATAGGTCAGGATGCCGTCGGCTCCGGCACGCTTGAAGCACATCAGCGACTCGAGAATGACTTCGTCGGGGTCCAGCCAGCCGTTGTCGAAGGCGGCCATGTGCATGGCGTACTCACCGCTAACCTGGTAGGCGTAGGTGGGCACCCTGAGCTCGTCCTTGATCCGACGCACCACGTCCAGGTAGGGCATGCCGGGCTTGACCATCACCATGTCGGCGCCTTCGGTCAGGTCCAGGGCTGCTTCGTGGAGTGCCTCGTCGCTGTTGGCCGGGTCCATCTGGTAGGTGCGCTTGTCGGCCTTGCCCAGATTGGCCGCCGAGCCCACCGCATCGCGGAACGGGCCGTAGTAGCGCGAGGCATACTTGGCACTGTAGGCCATGATGCGTACGTTGGGCAGATGCTCCTGTTCGAGCACCTGGCGAATCTCCCCGATGCGACCGTCCATCATGTCCGACGGGGCGACGATGTCGGCCCCGGCCTCGGCGTGGGACAGCGCCTGCTTGAGCAGTGTCTCCACGGTACGGTCGTTGAGCACGTAGCCGCTGTCGTCGATGATGCCGTCCTGACCGTGAATGGTGTACGGGTCGAGCGCCACGTCGGTCATGATGCCCAGCTCCGGCACTGCGGCCTTCAAGGCGCGCACGCTACGCTGGACCAGACCGCTGGCATTGTAGGCCTCCTCGGCCAGCTCGCTTTTCAGCGCCGGCTCCACCACGGGGAACAGCGCCAGGGCGGGTATGCCCAGCGCGTGGGCTTCGCGCGCCTCCTCGATAAGCAGGTCCAGCGACAAGCGCTCCACACCGGGCATCGAGGGCACGGCCTCGCGACGCTTCTCGCCGTCGAGGACGAACACCGGCCAGATCAGGTCGGCGGCGGTCAGGATCGACTCCCGCATCAGTCGCCGCGAGAAATCGTCGCGGCGCATGCGGCGCATGCGAGTGGCGGGAAACTGGCGTGTGGTCATGAAACTCAAGAGGCTCTACTCCAACTGGGGGCCACATCCGCCTTGAGATCAACTGGCGGCAGTGTGCCTGGAAAGAATGACGATTCGATGACAAGCATTGTGTCGAGTATATCAGTGCCGATCGAAGCGAAAAGCCGCGCCTTGTCGCACCCGGCACGACTCTCTAAAGTGTTGGCTTCGGGATTCGAGGCATGGCCCATCATTCGAGGCGCCTGACTACAAGGAGAAAGGCATGAGCAAACAAGTGGCGGTCATCCTGTCGGGGTGCGGGGTTCAGGATGGCTCGGAGATCTACGAGACCACCCTGACCTTGCTGCGTCTGGATCAACTGGGCATCGGCTATCGCTGCTTTGCGCCGGATATCATGCAGTACCATGTGATCGACCACCGCAACGGCGAGGCGATCGAGGGCGAGTCGCGCAATGTGCTGCTGGAATCGGCGCGCCTGGCGCGGGGCAACATCGCACCGCTGGAGGAACTCGAGGCCGACGAGTTCGACGCCGTGATTCTGCCCGGCGGCTTCGGCGCAGCCAAGAACCTGTCCAACTTCGCCGAAGCGGGCAGCGACATGGAGCCTCTCCCGGCACTGGTCGAGGCCGTGGCCCCCTTCCACGAGGCGCGCAAGCCGATCGGGCTGATGTGCATTGCGCCGGCGCTGGTGCCAAAGCTGCTGGGCCCGGGCATTGCCGTGACCATCGGCCACGACCCCGGTGTTTCAGGAGCGATCAGTTCGATGGGCGGCCTGCATCGCAGCTGCGGCGTCGAGGACATCGTAGTGGACTTCGAGAACCGCGTGGTGACCACGCCGGCCTACATGCTCGCCACCCGCATCGGCGAGGCCGCCACTGGGATCTTCAAGCTGGTCGAGCGTATCGACGAGCTGATGGACCTGTAACCACCGCACCGTAAAAGCACAGCGCCCCTCGTTCCCGGCGAAACGAGGGGCGCTTGCGGTTCAAGGCTTGGCTGCTCTGTCAGACGTCGTCGCGCTCTTCGACCGGGGTGGTCGGCTCCGAGCCTTGTCGCTTGCGTCGCACCAGGCGGCCGAACAGGATGCCCACCTCGTAGAGCAGGTACATGGGGATGGCCAGCAGGCTCTGGGAGATCACATCCGGCGGTGTCAGCAGCATACCGATCACGAAGCAGCCGAGGATGATGTAGGGCCGCTTCTTCGTCAGGCTCTCCACCGTGGTGGCGCCGGACAGAATCAGCAGGAAGGTGGCGATGGGGATCTCGAAGGCCACGCCGAAGGCGAAGAACATCTTGAGGACGAAGTTCAGGTATTGATTGATGTCGGTCATCACCGCCACGTCTTCCGGCCCGGTCTGAGTGAAAAACTGGAACAGCAGCGGGAAGACGACGTAGTAGGCAAAGGCGGCGCCGGTATAGAACAGCCCCACGCTGGAAGCCAGCAGCGGCAGGGCCAGAGACTTCTCGTTGTCGTAGAGGCCGGGCGCGACGAAGGCCCACGCCTGGTGTAGCACATAGGGAATGGCGACGAATACCGCGGCCACCAGCGTCAGTTTGAAAGGCGCCAGAAAAGGCGAGGCCACTTCGGTGGCAATCATCTGCGAGCCTTCCGGCAGCAGCGCCATGAGCGGCTGGGCCACGAAGGTATAGATCTCGTTGGCGAAGGGATAGAGCCCCAGGAAGATGACGAGAACCGCCACCACGGCGCGCAGCAGGCGCGAGCGTAGCTCGACCAGATGCTCGATCAGCGGGGCCTGGCCAAGTTCCTGCTTGTTGTCGGAGTCGCTCATCGGGAAGCGGCACCCTTGTCGTCTTGGTCTTGGGGGGAGTCGGGTTCAGCGGTATCGCGGGCGTCGGCAAGAGCGTCGTCCAGGCGCGCCGCAGCCGGCTTGGGAGGCTCCTGCGCTTCATCCTGCCCCGGCACGGATTGAGCATCAGGTGACACTGTCGAAGACGATGGCGTTTCGGCGATGCTCTCGACGTCGCGCTTGGCCTTGTTCAGGCTCTCATCGAGCTTGGTCTGCTGCTCCTTGAGCTTCTGACGCAGCTCCTCCGCTTCGAGCTGCGAGTTGATCTCCCGCTGCATGCTCGACACGGTGCGCTTGATCTTGCCGACCCACAGTCCCACGGTGCGAGCCGCCTTGGGCAAGCGCTCCGGGCCGAGCACCAGCAACCCCACGATCCCGATGATCAGGAGTTCGAGAAAGCCGATATCGAACATGGAAGTTTACTTGCGCTCTTCCCGGTCCTCGACCTCGTTCGCCGTCTTCTTCTCCTCGGCTCGAACGTCGTAGGTGTTGGGCTGCTCCTCGTGGGTCACCTTGGCCTGCGTCTTACTGTCCTTGCCTTCCTTGTCTTCCTCGTTGACGGCCTGCTTGAAGCCCTTGACCGCGCCACCCAGGTCGGAGCCGACGTTGCGCAGCTTCTTGGTGCCGAAGATCAGGATGATGATGCCGAGAACGATCAGCAGTTGCCAGATACTGATGCCACCTAACATGTAGCGTTACCTCTGAGTCGGGTTTCCGGCGGATCCGGAAGCCAATTTCACTTTGACCTTGCGGCCTTCTCTTCGTGCCCGGAGATTCCGAAACGGCGGGCCAACTCGTCTAGCACGTCCCGGTGGTCGAGTCCGAGATGCGACAGCATCACCAGGCTATGAAACCACAGGTCGGCGGTTTCGGCGACCACTGCCTTGCGCTCGGCGTCGCCGCCGGTTTCGGCGTCCTTGGCCGCCAGCAGGGTTTCCGTTGCTTCCTCGCCGACTTTCTCGAGTATCTTGTTGAGCCCCTTGTCATGCAAGGCGGCCACGTAGGACTCGGCGGGGTCGGCGCTGCGGCGCTGGCGGAGTACGTCGAAGAGTTCATCGAGAATATCATGCATGCGGCGGCTCCGGTTGAGGTGGATCAAGTTCACTGCCAGGCCAGCAGTACCAGGCCCAGCCCGGCCAGCAGCAGTACCGGCCAGGGCTGGCTCGCGGCCCAGTCGGTCAGCGGTTGCCAGGCCAACGCCACACCGGCCAGCAGCAGCCCCAGGCGCAGGCGGCGTCCACTGCGCCGGCTTTCGCCCAGCTGCTGCTGGATGCCACCGAGTGCCTGAGCCTGACGGCGGCGCTGGCGATGCTCATGCTCGATGCGGCTGAGCGCCTGATGGGCCACGGAAGGCAGCTCGGGCAGTTGACGCGACAGCTCCGGCGCCTGGCGCTTGAGCGACTCCCACAGACCCACCGCACCGGCGCGCTCATGCATCCAGCGCTCCAGATAGGGCTTGGCGGTGCTCCACAGATCGAGGTCGGGGTAGAGCTGGCGTCCCAGGCCCTCGATGTTGAGCAGGGTCTTCTGCAGCAGCACCAACTGCGGCTGCACCTCCATGTTGAAGCGTCGTGCGGTCTGGAACAGGCCCAGCAGCACCTGACCGAAGGAGATGTCCTTGAGCGGCTTCTCCAGAATCGGTTCGCACACCGTGCGAATGGCAGCAGCAAACTCGTTGGCACGGGTGTCTTCGCCGACCCAACCCGACTCGATATGCAGCGCGGCGACTTCGTAGTAGTCCTGACGGAAGAAGGCGAGCAGATTGCGTGCCAGGTAGTCCTGGTCCTCGCGTGTCAGGCTGCCGACGATGCCGCAGTCGATGGCGATGTACTGGGGATCGTGAGGGTGTTCGCGGGCGACGAAGATATTGCCCGGATGCATGTCGGCGTGGAAGAAGTTGTCGCGGAACACCTGGGTGAAGAAAATCTCCACGCCGCGTTCGGCAAGGCGCTTGAGGTCGGTACCCTGGGCACGCAGCGCGGCGATGTCGGCTACCGGGATGCCATGGATTCGCTCCTGCACCATGACCCGGCGGCGGGTGTGTGACCAATGCACCGTGGGCACGTGGAGCAGCGGCGAATCCTTGAAGTTACGCTTGAGCTGCGAGGTGTTGGCGGCTTCCTTGTGCAGGTCGAGCTCGTCGAAAAGGGTGGCTTCGTAGTCGCGCACCACTTCCACCGGGCGCAGCCGGCGCGCCTCGGGCAGCAGGGTCAGCAGACCGGCCACCCGGTACATCAGTGCCATGTCCTGACGCATCACCCGGTCGATGGCGGGGCGGATGATCTTGACCACAACGTCTTCACCGCTATGCAGGCGAGCGGCATGCACCTGGGCGATGGAGGCCGATGCCAGCGACTCCGGCTCGAAATGGGCAAAGGCGACGTCGAGAGGCATGCGCAGCTCGGCCTCGACCAGCGCCTTCGCTTCTTCGCCGGGAAAAGGCGGTACCTGATCTTGCAGGCGTCTGAGCTCATCGGCGACCTCCTCGGGCAGCAGGTCGCGGCGGGTGGAGAGTAACTGGCCGAACTTGACGAAGATCGGGCCCAGCGACTCCAGCGCCAGGCGCAGGCGCTCGCCGCCCGTCCGTCGACCCACCGGCACCAGGCGCAGCGGCGAGAGCAGGAAGGCCAGGCGCAGCCACCAGGGCAGCCGTTGAAGCGGTAGCAGGGTATCGAGGCGGTAGCGGGTGATCACCCAGATGATGCGCAGCAGGCGGAGCCCCATCATGACGCGGCCTCGCGTTCCAATCGGCGGCGCAGCCTGGCCAGGCGGGCCTCGAGGCGGTCAGTGGCTATCTCCAGCTCGGTGAGATGGTCGCGCAGGTTCTCCAGTTGCCGGCGTCCGGGAAGCAAGCGCGCCTCCTCGAACACATACTCGGCGATGTCGGCGCGCATCTCCTCCTGGGCACGCAGGCCCCAGCGGGCCAGGCTGCGCAGCCCTTCGGCGAGACTGTGGGCGGGTACGTCGCCCAGCCAGCGGGCCAGCTCCGCTTCCCAGTCGATATCGAGGTCGAGAAACAGGTCGCGCACCTCCTCGAGCAGGTGCACGCGGCCGCGCACGGCCAGGCGCCCACGAAACATCAGTCGCTCCATCGATTCGCCGCCGAGCAGCTCGCCCAGCGCTTCGGTATCGAGCTCGACGACGGTATCGGCAGCGCTCTCGTCGGGCTCGTCCTGGCGCATCAGGTCGACACCGTGCGGGTGGAAGCTCAGCAGCAGCGTCAGGGCAGGGCGCTCCAGTCGCAGCAGCAGCCGGCTGCCTGACAGCCGGGCCAGACGTGAGGGCGCAGCCAGGTCTCGTGCGAGCAGGGCATTGAGCGTGCGTTCGATGCCGGCCAGCAGCAGGGGCGGGGTCAGCGACATTACGACCTCAGAGCTTGATGCCGCGATGCAGGGCGACGATGCCCCCGGTGAGATTGGTGTATTCGACCCGCTCCAGCCCCGCTGTCTCCATCATTGCCTTGAGCGTCTCCTGGTCGGGATGCATGCGTATCGACTCGGCCAGGTAACGGTAGCTGTCGGCGTCGCCAGCTACCATCTGACCCATCACGGGCAGCAGACGGAAGGAGTACTCGTCGTAGGCGCGGGTCAGCACGGGGTTGTTCGGCTTGGAGAATTCCAGCACCAGCAGGCGACCGCCGGGCTTGAGCACTCGCGTCATTGAGCGCAGCGCGGCGTCCTTGTCGGTGACGTTGCGCAGGCCGAAGGCGATGGTGATGCAGTCGAAGCTGTTATCGGGGAAGGGCAGGCACTCGGCATTGGCCTGCACGTATTCGACGTTGCCACCGACGCCGTTGTCGAGCAGCTTGTCGCGGCCGACCCGCAGCATCGATTCATTGATGTCGGCCAGTACCACTCGACCGCGAGGCCCGACCAGACGCGAGAACTTGAGCGTCAAATCCCCGGTGCCACCGGCAATGTCGAGCACGCTGTGGCCGGGGCGCACACCGGCGCGCTCGATCGTGAGCCGTTTCCACAGCCGGTGGATGCCCAGTGACATGAGGTCGTTCATGACGTCGTAACGTGCCGCCACGGAGTGGAAGACGTCGGCCACGCGTGAGGCCTTTTCCGCTATCGGCACCTCCTGGTAGCCGAAATGGGTGGTGCGCTGCTCCCCTGGGGTGGAGTGAGGGCTCATGCGAAAGGGCTCCCGAATCGCTGCGGAAAGGTGAGGCGGGCCTCGTTCAGGGCCACATTGTAGCCTTCGGCAACGGTGCTTGTCTTGACGCCCGTCTCCTACAGCTGCTTGATTTCGATGCCCAACGGCTCGCGGCTGGCGCCGGCCTTCTCCAGTCGCGCGAGATAGTCGGCCCAGTAGGCCTCGCGGTTCTGGATCAGCTCGTGAAGGTAGTCCCAGCTGTAGATGCCGCTGTCGTGGCCGTCGTCGAAGACAAGTTTGACGGCATAGCGGCCCACCGGCTCGATGTTCTTCAGGCCGACGTCCTTCTTGCCCACCTGCAGCACGGCCTGGCTGGGATGGTGGCCGCGCACCTCGGCGGAGGGGGAGTAGACCCGCAGGTACTCCACCGCCAGGCGATGGCTCTCGCCGTCGGGGTAGCTGAGCTCCAGCTCGCGGGCCTTCTTGTGGTAGTGGATCTTGCTGGGGATGGGGGCGGTCATGCAGGACTCCGCTTGCATTGGTGAAGCGCAGCTGGCCGGCGACAGGCACCCGGGGTGCCGTACCATCGCGGAGGGGCTGTGAACCCATCCTTGGGCGCTACATTCGCCATCCCTGGCGAATGAGCTCCGCTTCGACCTGTCCCCGGCGCTGCACTCATGTAGGCCTTTGCTGCCGCGAGGTGCAGCCCACGATTAAAGAATATACCGCGACAGATCCTCGTCCATCGCCAGCTCGCCGAGCTGGGAGTCGACGTAGGCGGCGTCGATTGCCAGCGGGCTGCCGAGGTCGGCGCCCTTGAACGAGGCCTCTTCCAGCAGTCGCTCCATTACCGTATGCAGGCGCCGTGCGCCGATATTCTCGGTGCCTTCGTTGACCTTCCAGGCGATCTCGGCGATGCGCTCGATACCGTCCTCGGTGAAGTCGATGTCGAGCCCCTCGGTGGCCAGCAGCGCCTTGTACTGCTTGGTCAGCGCGGCGGAGGGCTCGGTGAGGATGCGCTTGAAGTCCTCCGGGGTCAGCGCTTCGAGCTCGACCCGGATCGGCAGGCGGCCCTGCAGTTCGGGGATCAGGTCGGAGGGGCGTGACAGGTGGAAAGCACCGGAGGCGATGAACAGGATGTGGTCGGTCTTGACCATGCCGTACTTGGTCGAGACGGTCGAGCCCTCGATCAGCGGCAGCAGGTCACGCTGCACGCCCTCGCGGGAAACCTCGCCACCGCTGGACTGGCCGCCGCCCTTGGCCACCTTGTCGATCTCGTCGAGGAAGACGATACCGTTCTGCTCCACCGCGTCGATGGCGCGATGCTTGATCTCCTCTTCGTTGACCAGCTTGGCGGCCTCTTCGTCACGCAGCAGGGCGAAGGCATCCTTGACCTTGACCCGGCGGGTCTCGGTCTTCTGGCGGCCCATGTTGGAGAACAGGCTCTGCAGCTGGCTGGTCATCTCCTCCATGCCTGGCGGCGTCATGATATCGATGCCCGGCCCCTGGGGGGTGATCTCGATGTCGATTTCCTTGTCGTCGAGATCGCCCTCGCGCAGTTTCTTGCGGAAGGTCTGGCGCGTCGAGCTGTCGGCGCGAGGGCTGTCCTCCTGGCCGCGGGGCGGCGGCAGCAGGGCGTCGAGGATGCGATCCTCGGCGGCATCCTCGGCGCGATGGCGCACTTCGTCCTTGGCCTGTTCGCGCACCAGCTTGATCGCGGCCTCGGTGAGATCGCGGATGATCGATTCGACGTCGCGGCCGACATAGCCCACCTCGGTGAACTTGGTCGCCTCGACCTTGATGAAGGGCGCACGGGCAAGCTTGGCCAGGCGCCGGGCAATCTCGGTCTTGCCCACCCCGGTGGGGCCGATCATGAGGATGTTCTTGGGCGTGACCTCGGGACGCAGGTCATCGTCGAGCTGCATGCGCCGCCAGCGATTGCGCAGGGCGATGGCGACGGCACGCTTGGCATCCTGCTGGCCGACGATGAACTGATCCAGGGCGTGGACGATCTCGCGGGGGGTCATCTGGGACATGAGGGCGGCCTTCAGAGCGTTTCGAGGGTGACGTGATGGTTGGTGAACACGCAGATGTCACCGGCGATCTCGAGCGATTTCTCGGTAATTTCCTGGGCCGAGAGGTCGGTGTTTTCCAGCAGTGCACGCGCCGCGGCCAGGGCGAAGTTGCCGCCCGAGCCGATGGCGATGATGCCGCGCTCCGGCTCCACCACGTCACCATTGCCGGTGATGATCAAAGAGGCGTTCTTGTCGGCCACGGCGAGCAGCGCCTCGAGCCGGCGCAGGGCGCGATCGGTGCGCCAGTCCTTGGCCAGCTCCACGGCCGCCTTGACCAGGTTGCCCTGGTACTTCTCCAACTGCGCCTCGAAGCGCTCGAACAAAGTGAAGGCATCGGCGGTGCCGCCGGCGAAACCCGCCAGTACCTGGCCGCGATAGAGGCGACGCACCTTGCTGGCGTTGCCCTTCATCACGGTGTTGCCCAGCGATACCTGGCCGTCGCCGGCCAGGGCCACCTGGTCACCGCGGCGCACGGAAACGATCGTGGTCATGGAGAGTAACTCCGTAACGGGGAGCCGGGGCTCCCGGTGACTTTCGGTCCCCGGCTGGCCGGGGACCGTGAAAGAGCATCCAGGGTAGGTGCGGGCGGCTGGGGGGGAATTCAAGCGCCATCGGCTATGTGGTCCTGTTGCCCGCCGCCAGTTCGGCTCAGTTGGTGGCGCGGTGGCGCAGCGGGGTTATGCCCTGGGTCACCATCAGATCCTCGGCGCGGTTGAGCTCACGGGTATCGTCATAGGGGCCGACCATGACCCGGTGCCAGGTCTCGCCGTCGGCGGCCTGTACCTGGCTGACCTGGGCCATCAGGCTCAGGTTGCGCAGGCGCTGGCGCAACTGCTCGGCGTCCTCGGGCTGGCGGAACGATGCCGCCTGCAGCATGTAGCGCGTGCCCGCCGGTGCCGCCGCCTCGCTGGCCGGTGTGGCATTTACTTCCTCACGCAAGTTGGCGGCAATCACCTGCGCGATGGGGTCGTCGGTGGACGCCTGCTCGGCAGCGGCGTCGTTGTCATCGGCTGGCGGTGGCTCGACCGCCAGCTCCGGCGGCGAGGCAGTCGAGGCGACGTCTTTGGGGGCCACGACTTCCTCAGGCAGCAGGGTATAGAACTCGAAGGTGGGCATGGGAGGGTCGCGCGGCTCGACGGTCGGCGTGGGTTCGCTCACTTCGGTTGGCGTGCGCGGGATCAGCTTGGCCAAGGGCGAGTCGCTGCCCGCCTGCCAAGGCGCGGTGCCGTGCTGATGTTGAGCCAGCAGAAAGCCTGCGATGACGCCACCCAGGCCCCATAGCCAACCGGGCAGGCGGAAGCCTTGGCGCCGGGCAGGAGCGCGCTTGCGGCTGGTAGTGGCGCCACGCTTGCTGGGCGTACGACGGGCGGCCATGGATCACATCTCCTCGGGGGCGCCGACGCCCAGCAGGTCGAGGCCGTTGCGCAGCACCTGACGCGTGGCCAGGCCCAGGGCCAGCCGGGCGTTGCGCAGCTCGTCATCGTCGACCATGACCTTCACCGCGTTGTAGCAGGAGTGGAACTCGGCGGCGAGGTCGAGCAGATACTGGGCGACCTGCTGCGGCTCTCGTGATGCGGCGGCGTGGTCGACGACCTCGGGGAAGCGCGCCAGGCGGTTCATTACCGCCTTCTCCTGGTCCGCGTCGAGCTTCGCCAGGCTGACCATCGCCAGGTCATGGTCGAAGCCGAGTCCCTGGGCCTCGGCCTTGCGCAGCATGCTGCATACCCGGGCATGGGCGTACTGCACGTAGTAGACGGGATTGTCGTTGGATTGCGAGCGTGCCAGGTCGATGTCGAAGGTGAGCTGCGAATCGGCACGCCGCGCGGCGAGGAAGAAGCGCGTGGCATCGCGCCCCACCTCGTCGATCAGGTCGCGCACGGTAACGTAGCTGCCGGCGCGCTTGGAAAGCTTCACCTCCACGCCGGAGCGGGTCACCATGACCATCTGGTGCAGCACGTAGTCGGGCCAGCCCCGGGGAATACCGGCTTCCAGCGCCTGCAGCCCGGCGCGCACTCGGGTCACCGTGGAGTGGTGGTCGGCCCCTTGCTCGTTGATCACGGTCGTGAAGCCGCGCTGCCACTTGTTCAGGTGGTAGGCCACGTCGGGCAGGAAGTAGGTATAGCTGCCATCGGACTTGCGCATCACCCGGTCCTTGTCGTCGCCGAAGTCGGTGGTGCGCAACCACAGGGCGCCGTCCTGCTCGTAGGTGTGGCCCTTCTCGATCAGCCGCTCGACCGCCTCCTCGACCTTGCCTTCACGGTAAAGCGAGGATTCCAGGAAATAGACGTCGAACGAGACGCCGAAGGCCTTGAGATCGAGATCCTGCTCGCGGCGCAGCCAGGCCACGGCAAATTCGCGGATGGCATCGAGGTCGTCGGGGTCGGCCTTGGCGATGACGTGACGGTCGTCGGCGTGGACCGTCTCGCCGGCCAGGTAATCGTTAGCTACCTCGATGATGTAGTCGCCGCGGTAGCCGTCTGCGGGCCAGGCGTCGTCATCGGGCGTGAGGCCCTTGGCGCGGGCCTGCACGGACAGCGCCAGGTTGGCGATCTGGGCGCCGGCGTCGTTGTAGTAGAACTCGCGAGTCACATCGAAGCCGGTGGCTTCGAGCAGCCGGCTGATACAGTCGCCAATGGCGGCACCACGCCCATGGCCGACGTGCAGCGGCCCGGTGGGGTTGGCGGAGACGAACTCGACCTGGACCTTCTGGCCGCGTCCGGCCAGGCTGCGGCCGAAAGTATCGCCGGCGTCGAGCACCTGGCGTACGACCTGAGCCGCGGCATCGGTGGCGGCGAAGAAGTTGATAAAGCCGGGGCCAGCGATCTCCACCTTTTCCACGGCGTCGCTTGCGGGCAGTGCCGCGATCAGCGCCTCGGCCAGATCGCGCGGTTTCCGGCCGGCCGGCTTGGCCAACAGGAGCGCCAGGTTGCTGGCGTAGTCGCCATGGGCCTTGTCCTTGGTCGGGTCGACCTTGATGGTCGGCTCGATATCGGCGGGCAGCGTGCCTTGCTGCTTGAGCGTATCGAGGGCGTTCTCGAGCAGGGAGATGATCGTCTCTTTCATGAAGCGGTTATGTCCTGTTGCGACGGGCGCACGAGGTGATGACGAAGCCAGAGGCACTCGCGAAGGGCGCGGCCACGATGAAAATGGGGCTGGTCGACCATTATCGGCAATTGTGCAGCGGCTTTAAAGGCCGCACGTTCAGCTGAGTGACTGCGGGTCGACGTCCAGCGACCAGCGCACCCGGCGCGCCTCGGGCGACGCCTCGAGCCAGACGGTGAGTCGGGCACAGGCGGCATGCAGCTGGCTGCGCCGGCCGGCGCTGAGCAGCAGGTGGACATGGTAGCGGTTCTGACGCCGCTCCATGGGGGCCGGCACCGGTCCCAGGCAGCTCACGTCGGGGGCGTGCTCGGCGACCCACTGACGCATCAGCAAGGCCGCTTCGCGGCCGAGTGAGGTGGCCGCTTCCTCGCGCGGGCTTTCCAGGCGCAGTAGGGCGAGGTGGCGGAAGGGCGGCAGCGCGGCGGCGCGACGCTCGGCCAGCAGTTGGCCGGCCAGGGCGTCGTAGCCGTGCTCGGCGAGCAGGCGCAGGTGTGGGTCATCGGTGTGCAGGGTCTGCACCAGCACCCGACCGGGATGTGCGGCGCGGCCGGCGCGACCGGCAACCTGGGTGAGCAGCTGGGCGCTGTGCTCCAGGGCTCGGAAGTCGCTGGCATAGAGCCCGGCGTCGGCGTTGACCACGACCACCAGCGTGACGTGGGGCAGGTGGTGTCCCTTGGCCAGCATCTGGGTTCCGACCAGCAGGCAGGGGGCACCGCGCCTCACCTCGCCGAGGGTCTGCTCGAAGGCATCGCGTCGCCGCGTGCTGTCGCGATCGATACGGTGAACCGGTACCTTGGGAAAGAGCGCCGCCAGGGTCTCTTCGGTGCGCTCGGTACCGCTGCCCAGTGGGCGCAGGTCGGCGCTGCCGCACTCGGGGCAGGCATCCGGCACCGGGCGGTGCTTGTCGCAGTGATGGCAGGCCAGCATCGGTGGCTGGCGATGCAGCGTCATGTGCGCGTCGCAGGCGTCACAGTCGGCCAGCCAGCCGCAGGTGTGACAGGCCAGCGTCGGCGCGAAACCGCGGCGGTTGATGAACACCAGCACCTGGTGTCCGGCCGCGAGCGTCTCGCGAATCGCCTCGATCGTCGGCGGGATCAGGCCACCCTGGCGCTGACGGCCGCGCAGGTCGATCAGCTCCAGCCGGGCCGGGGCGTAGCGGCTGGCGCGGCGGGTCAGGCGCAGGTGCCGGTAGTTGCCGCGCTCGGCATGGTAGAGGCTCTCCAGTGACGGTGTGGCGCTACCCAGCACCAGCGGGATGTCGTGGTGCTTGGCGCGGGCCACGGCCAGGTCGCGAGCGTGGTAGCGTAGCCCGTCCTGCTGCTTGAACGAGCCGTCATGCTCCTCGTCGACGATGATCGCGCCGGGCCGTGCCAGCGGCACGAAGATTGCCGAGCGGGTGCCGATGACGATGGGCGCGCGGCCGCTGGCCACTGCTTCCCAGGCGTCGAGGCGCTCGTTGTCGGTGAGTCCCGAGTGCAGTGCCACCACCGCTACCCGGAAGCGACTGCGAAAACGTGCCAGGGTCTGCGGCGTCAGGCCGATCTCCGGCACCAGCAGCAGCGCCTGGCGTCCGCGAGCGACTACCGCCTCGATCAACTGCAGATATACTTCGGTCTTGCCGCTGCCGGTGACGCCATGCAGCAGGCAGGGGTGAAAGGCATCGAAGCGCTCATGAATCGCCGCCAGTGCCGTGGCTTGCTCGCGGTTGAGCGGTAGCGCCGGCTCGGCCAGCAGCTGGGTCGTGGCGGGCGCGGCGCCGGCGAGCGGTATCTCGTGCCGCTCGGCCAGCGCTTTCTCCACCAGCGAAAGCAGTTGGTCGCGAGTAAAGCCCTGGGCCACGATCGCCTGGGTGGGCAGTCCATGGGGGTGTTGGCGCAGCATGGACAGCAGCTCGGCCTGGCGTGGCGCTCGCTTCAGGCGCGCATCGCCATCACGGCTGGCGGCCAGGGCCCGCCAGTGCTCGCGTTGGCGTCCGGCCAGCGGGCGACCCTGGCGCAGCAGCACGGGCATCGCCTGATGCAGGGTGTCACCCAGAGAATGCTGATAGTAGCGCGCGGTGAAGCGGCACAGCCACAGCCAGTCCTCGGGCAGCGGCTCGGCGTCCAGCCAGGCCTCCACCGGTTTCAGCCGGTCCAGGGGGTAGTCGCTGCGGTTGTCGCACGCCATCACCACGCCGACCACCTGGCGGCGTCCGAAGGGCACTCGAACGCGCAAGCCTGCCTGCCAGCCGCCGGGGGGCGCTTCGCGGCACGGGCGGTAATCGAACAGGCGCCTCAGGGGCGTGGGCACCGCCACGCGCAGCACGCGAGGCGGAGGCGAAGAGGGGGAATCGAGCAATTGGCCTCCGGCGTCGGCTCTGCTAGAATATCCGGCCGTCGTGGCACCTGGCTTTCCGAGAAGCAGGCCTGGCGGCTACCGGTTGGTTGAACGACTAATGTTGAACGAGTAGCGACGACAGACAACCCGTATGCGGTGCCTGGCAATGGATCAGGTGGCGGCATACCGCTCCATGAGGCTCAAGATGAAACAAGGTATTCACCCGGATTACAAGATGGTCACCGCGACCTGTTCCTGCGGCGCGACCTTCGAGGTCGGCACTACTGCCGGCCATGACCTGTCACTGGACGTCTGCTCCCAGTGCCATCCTTTCTACACCGGCAAGCAGAAGCAGGCGACCACCGGCGGCCGCGTCGAGCGTTTCAACAAGCGTTTCGGTGCCGCCATCAAGCGTGGCTGATTCGCCCTGCTACGGCGATACGCCTCGAAAACCCGCCTTCACGGCGGGTTTTCTCGTTTTGGGGCAAGGGAAGATGCCGCTGGGTGATAAGGAAAGGGTTATGGTTGCGGTGTCTGGTATAAGTTGCAGTAAATGGTGGCGATTGTTCGCGAACGAGCGTTCAAAAGCGGCGAATGGTGCGCTTGTTGAGTAGTGGAAGCTTTTTCTATATTGTAGAGGCCCTTACCCAAAAGTATGGATACCGGACTCTCAGCATGACAGACGCCAAGAAGCAGGCAGCGCTGGACTATCACGCCAAGCCCATCCCCGGAAAGCTCTCCGTGGAACTGACCAAGCCCACCGCTACCGCTCGTGATCTCTCCCTGGCCTACAGTCCTGGTGTCGCCGAGCCGGTGCGCGAGATCGCTCGAGATCCGGAGAACGCCTATCGCTACACCGGCAAGGGCAACCTGGTGGCGGTGATCTCCGACGGCAGCGCGATTCTCGGCCTGGGCAACCTGGGGCCGCTGGCCAGCAAGCCGGTGATGGAAGGCAAGGGCGTGCTGTTCAAATGCTTTGCCGGCATCAACTCGGTGGATGTCGAGGTCAATGCCGAGAGTCCGCAGGCCTTCATCGATACCGTGGCGCGCATCGCCGACACTTGGGGCGGCATCAACCTCGAGGACATCAAGGCCCCTGAGTGCTTCGAGATCGAGCAGGCGCTGATCGAGCAGTGCAGTATTCCCGTGTTCCACGACGATCAGCACGGCACCGCCATCGTCACCGCGGCCGGCATGCTCAATGCGCTGGAGATCGCCGGCAAACGCCTGGAGGAGGCCAAGATCGTCTGCTTGGGTGCCGGCGCGGCGGCGATCGCCTGCATGAAGCTGCTGGTTTCCTGCGGGGCTCGCTCCGAGAATCTGATAATGCTCGATCGTCGCGGCGTGATCCATGCCGGCCGTGAGGGGCTCAACCCCTACAAGGCGGTCTTCGCGGTGGACACCGACAAGCGCACGCTGGACGATGCCATCGAGGGCGCCGATGTGTTCATCGGCCTTTCCGGTCCCAACCTGATGACCGCCGAGCACATGCGCAAGATGGCGCCGAACCCCATCGTCTTTGCCTGTACTAACCCCGATCCGGAGATTCATCCAGACGTGGCACGCGAGGCGCGCCCCGACGTGATCATGGCCACCGGTCGCTCCGATTACCCCAACCAGGTCAACAACGTGCTGGGCTTCCCGTTCATCTTCCGCGGGGCGCTGGACGTGCGTGCCACGCGCATCAACGAAGAGATGAAAGTGGCGGCGGTGCATGCGCTCAAGGACCTGGCTCGCGAGCCGGTCCCCCAGGCGGTGCTCGACGCCTATGAGCGCGATCACATGGCGTTCGGCCCCGAGTACATCATCCCCACGCCGGTCGACGTGCGGCTGCTGGAGCGGATCCCGGCGGCGGTGGCCCAGGCCGCGGTGGATTCCGGGGTGGCGCGTCGTCCCTACCCGGCGCACTATCCGCTGAAGACCGTGGATGACGTCTACGGCGGCTGACGCTGGAACGTGCAACGACTGACGCAGCAGTACGCCGGCCTTCGGGCCGGCGTACTGCATGTTGGGCGTATTGAGGTGGGTTTACCAGCTGTAGAGCAGGGTCACGTTGCTGGTGTGGTCGGTATTCGCATCCGCCGTCTCGGGTGGGCTGGAGTTGTGCTTGATCTCGTGAGAGAGGCGCAGCGAGAGCCGCGAGTTGAGCTTGGCGGTGAGTGACGATACCGACCGCGACGTGGTGTTCTTGTCGGTCGCTTCCACCGACATCTCCTGGCGCAGATGAGAGTAGTCGGAGAAGGTCCATTGATAGTCCAGGGCGCTGTAGATCACGCCGAGGCTGTCGCTTCCGCCGTCCTCGAACTGATCGTGGCGGAATCCCGGTCCTCCCTCGAGCGAGAGGCGATGTCGGCCGGTGTCGATGACGTCGCGCCCGTAGCCGCCGATGGTGGTGATCTGCTGGTCGTAGCCACTGAAGCGGTCCTTCTCCCAGCGAGCGAAGCCGAACAGATAGTGCGGCCCGCTGAAGTCGTAGCGTTCCCGACCCGAGAGCAGATATTGTTCGGCGCTGGTCTCGCCATCGCGGGCCACGTTGCGTACCTCGGCGCGCAGCGTGTGGGTCAAGCTCCCCGTCAGCCAGGTCAGGCGGCTCTTGCCGATCAGGGTCTGGCTATTGGTGTTTCCGGAGAGGTGAGTGTAGCCGAGCTCGGCTTCGCCGCTGAAGGTGGGGCTGTCCTCTTCGGGTTGCGGAGGCGCATAGAAGACACTGTTGGCAAGGGCGGTGCCCGGCAATAGCGTCAGGCCAATGAAACACCATGGTAGAAGGCGTGGCATAGCAACGAACCTGTCCTGTTGTCCCGGTAACGGACCGCCTGGGTGAGCGGCTGTATGACGGTTGGCAAGACGGTGGGCGGCGTCCCTGCCGCCCTCGCACATACACTCCGTTAGAAAAGTGCTTTCGTTCAGAAGATTGCTTCGTAGCTGCCGGTACCCTGCGAGCCGCTGCGTTGCTCGATCTCCTGCTCGATCCGGCGCGGCTCCATGTCGGGCAGGTGATCGGGATGAAATATTTCAGTGATCCCCCCGGCTTGGCCATCGGCCAGGCGTCGCCCGGTCTGCTCGTCGATGCGTGCCCTGACCAGCTCCTCGGGCTCTTCGGGCAACGCCTCGGGACGCCCCTCCAACGCGCTGCCCATGAAGTCGATCCAGATGGGCAGGGCGGCATTGCCGCCATACTCGGCAATCGACTCGTTATCGTCCTTGCCGACCCATACGGTAGCGACCAGATCGTCGTTGTAGCCGGCGAACCAGGCGTCGCGGAAGCCGTTGGTGGTACCGGTCTTGCCCACCACGTCGCTGCGATTGAGCGACAGTGCGGCGCGTCCAGTGCCGCTCTCGATCACGTCGCGCAGCATGTCGCGCAGAATATAGACGGCCGTCGGGTCGGCGACCCGGGGCGCCACATCGTAGCGCTGGCCGTCGATTTCGACCTCGGTCTGACCCTCGCGACAGTCGCGGCAGGCGATGGCGGGGCGGGCTTCACTGATGATCTGATCGTCGCTGCCGCGGGTGACGCGCTCGATGAACCAGGGGGAGACCTGGAAGCCGCCGTTGGCCAATACGGCATAGGCGTTGGTCATCTCCAGAGGCGTCAGGTCGGCACTGCCAAGCGCCAGTGACAGGCCCCGCGGTAGCCGGCTGGGGCTGAAGCCGAAGCCCTCCAGGTACTCGATGGTGTTGTCGAGACCAAGGGTCTGCAGGATGCGGATCGTCACCAGGTTGCGTGAACGTGCCAGCGCCACGCGTAGCCGGGTCGGGCCGAGGAAGTCGCCGCTGGAGTTCACCGGTCGCCAGACCTCGTCGCTGCCGTCCTGCATCACCACCGGCGCGTCGTTGACCACCGAGGAGGCGGTCATCAGGCCGGTGTCGAGAGCGGCGAGATAGACGAAGGGCTTGAAGATCGAGCCCGACTGACGCTGCGCCTGGACGGCACGGTTGAACTTGCTGGCATTGAAACTGAAGCCGCCCTGCAGTGCCAGAATCGCGCCGTTGCTGGGGTTCATTACCACCAGCGAACCCTCGGCGTCGGGGCGCTGGGAGAGACGCCAGCTGCCGTCGTCGCGTTGCAGGATGCGCACCAGGTCGCCGGTATCGGCGATCTCGGCGGCGGAGCTTGGCTCGGCGCCGCGTGCCCGCGGGCTGCGGTACTCGCGTGCCCAGGAGAGGCCATCCCAGCCCAGGGTGACGAGTTCGCCTTCCCGGCTCAGCACGCGCATCTCGCGCTCCTGGCTCTCGACCACGATGGCGGGCTGCAGGGGGCCGAAGCCGGGCGTGCGCTCGAGTACGCGCAGCCAGTTGCTGACGTCGCCCTCGATGCCCTCGATGCGCGTCTGGCTGCGCTGCGCGGCCTGGCGGGCGGTCTGCATGATTTCGGGGGACTCGTCGAGCTCCTCTTCCAGGCCGCGGCGTTCGGTGCGCTCCTGGGCCTCGGCCAGGCTGGCGGGAATTTCGCGCTCCTCCGGCCCGCGCCAGCCGTGGCGGGTATCATAATCGATCAGACCGCGGGCCAGGGCCTCGCGGGCAAAGGGCTGCAGGTCGCTGTCTAGCGTGGTGTGGATGCGGTAGCCGCCGGTGTAGGCCTCTTCGCCGAAGCGCTCTATGGCGTACTGGCGTGCCATCTCCGCCACGTAATCGGCATCTACCTCAACCTGCGCCACGTAGCGACGGGCAGTGGTGGGCTCCTGCACGGCGGCCTCGTAGGTGGCCTGGTCGATGTAGCCGAGCTCGCGCATGCGGTAGAGGATCCAGTTGCGGCGGATCAACGAGCGCTCGGGGTTGGCCAGCGGGTTGAACGACGACGGCGCCTTGGGCAGCCCGGCGATCATCGCCTTCTGCGCCAGCGACAGCTCGTCGAGTGGCTTGTTGTAGTAGACCTCCGCGGCGGCGGCGATGCCGTAGGCACGGTGGCCGAGGAAGATCTTGTTGACGTAGAGCTCGAGGATCTCCTCTTTCGACAGGATGGTCTCCATCTCCAGTGCCAGCAGGATCTCGCGGATCTTGCGGGTGAAGGTTCGATCCAGCGTCAGCAGGTAGTTGCGCGCCACCTGCATGGTAATGGTGGAGCCGCCCGACTGGATGTCGCCGCTGGCGACCAGCTCCAGGGCGGCGCGCGCCAGGCCCTTGGGATCGACCCCACGATGATCGAAGAAGGAGGCATCCTCGGCGGCCAGCAGGGCCTGGAGGAAGTCCTCGGGAATCTCGTCGAAGGTGACCGGCATGCGGCGTTCCTCGCCGTACTCGCCGATCAGTTTGCCATCACGGGTGAAGATGCGCAGCGGGGTATGCAGTTCGAAATCCTGCAGCTGGCGAACGTCGGGCAGGCCCGGCGAGAAATAGAGGGCTGCGCCGGCCACGCTGAGCAGGGCCGCGGCGAATAGCGAGACCAGTAACCAGAAGGCCGAAAGAACCAGAGTCTTTATCCACTTCATGAAAAGGCGTTATCCGTGGTGAGAGCAGGAAGGGGATGGCGATGAAAGTGTGCCTTCATTGGCGTGGGGGCCATTATAGAGAACCTGAGCCGTTCGCCACCAGCGTTGAGACTCCGCCCCGTCCAACTTTGTGTGCAGTGACGAATTATCATGTAACCTCGTTCCTAGTAATGCGGGTATGATCGTTCTCAGCCTTCGCGCTCCGGTGCACAAGGCATACAAGAGCGGGATGATAACTAGCGACTATCGCGATGGCTTACGCAAGGGCAACGATTGATGCGACTCAGGCCCTCCGGCAAGGGGTTGATCGGTGTCGATATCACCTCGGCAACGGTCAAGCTGATCGAGCTCAAGCGAGTGGGCTCCCATTACCAGATCGAAAGCTATGCCGTCAGGCCGCTGCGCGAAGGTGCCGTGGTCGAGCGACGCATTCGCGATATGGGCGAAGTGGCCGATGCGCTGCGCCGCGCGGTCGAGAGTGCCAAACCCTCCTCTCGGCTGGCTGCGGCCGCGGTGCCGGCCAGCGCCGCCATCACCAAGACCCTGACGCTACCCGCTTCGCTCAACGATGACGAGATCGAAGCGCGTATTCAACTCGAATCAGACAAGCACATTCCGTTTCCGTTCAGCGAGGTCGCCTTCGATTTCCAGCGGTTGGGACTCAATGCCCGCTACGGTGATCAGCAGGACGTGTTGCTGGTGGCGTGCCGCCAGCAGGATGTCGTCCAGCTCACCGATGCCCTGCACCAGTCCGGGCTTTCGCCGGCGGCGGTGGACGTCGAGACTTTCGCCATGGAGCGCGCCTTCGGCGAGCTACGCCAACAGCTGCCGCCGGCCGCCGGCGATGACGACTGCGTGGCGCTGGTCGACATCGGGGCCACCATGAATGCCTTTCACGTGCTGCGCGGTGGGCGCATTGTCTACAGTCGCGACACTGTCTTCGGCGGGCGCCAGCTTACCGAGGAGATACGGACGCGCTATGGCCTGACGCTGGAAGAGGCCGGCCTGGCCAAGAAGCGCGGCGGTTTGCCGGAGGATTACCGGACCAGCGTGCTCGAGCCTTTCATCGATACCCTGGTCCAGCAGGTCGGACGCTCGCTGCAGCTCTATTACACCGCGGGTCGCAAGCAGGAGGTGCGGCGCATGGTGCTGGCCGGTGGCTCCAGCGTCATCCCCGGCCTTGCCGAGCGGCTCGCCCGTGAGAGTGCGATGCAGGTGGTGATCGCCAACCCCTTCCTGCGCATGAGGATAAATTCGCGTATCGACGTCCAGACGCTGGCCAGCGATGCGCCGGCCATGGTCACCGCCTGCGGCCTCGCCATGAGGTCCCCGTCATGACCATCGAAATCAACCTGCTGGGCTGGCGTGAGCAGCAACGGGCTCGCCGCAGTCGCCGCTTCTATCTGGCCCTGGCGTTCATGGCTGTGCTCGGTGGGGCAGGTGGCCTGGGTTTGACCTATCACTACGACGCGGCACTGGACGCCCAGCGCGAGCGCAATGCACATATACAGGCGCGCATGCAGCAGCTCGATGGTGATATCCGTTCGATCGGCGAGTATGAAGCCATACGCGAGCGCATGATCGGTCAGGTCCAGGTGTTCGGTGATCTGCAGCAGGGGCGTGCGCAGACGGTCGAGGTCTTTCGTGACCTCACGCTGAGCCTGGTCGACGGGGTGCACTACGTTCAGCTGAGTCGCCAGGGCGACCAGCTGCGCCTGACCGGGCGCGCCGAGAGCAATCACCGTGTCTCGGAGCAGATGCGCGCGCTGCAGACAGCGCCGGCCTTCTCCGAGCCGGTGCTGTCGGAAGTGGAGTCCGACGGCGGTGCGCGGCGACGCTTCAGTCTCGGCGTGACGCAGCTCGCCAACGGCATGCCGCCTCCGGGGGATGAAGAGGAGGGCGGGCCATGAACCTGCGTGCCGAGATACGCCGCCTACGCGAAGTTGACTGGCGTGGGCTGGACCTGAAGGAGTCCGGCGCCTGGCCGCTGCTGCTGCAATGGCTGTGCTGCCTGCTGGTCCTTGGCGTGACCTTTGCCGGTACCTACTGGTACCTGGCAGGCCCCAAGGCGGCCGAGCTCGAGCGCGCCGCAGCGGAGGAGGAGCGGCTTCTGCTCGACTATCGCAATCGCGCCGCACAGGCCGCTCGCCTGCCCGACATGCTCGAGCAACTGGCCCAGCTCGAGTCGCGCATGGACGAACTCATGGCGATGCTGCCCTCCGGCGCGGAGATTCCCTCGCTGATCGACAGCATCAGCGAGAGCGCCCTCAACCATCACCTGAGCATCGACTTCATTCGCTTGCGCAGCACCGTCGAGCGTGATTTCTACATCGAGCGTCCGTTCGACATCCAGGTGGAGGGAGAGTACCACCATATCGCCGGCTTCCTGGCCAGCGTGGCGGCGCTGCCGCGAATCGTCACGCTGCATGATTTCATCCTGGCGCCGGTGGAGGGCAGCGATCGCCTGCGGCTGTCGATGCTGGCGCGAACATACAGCTACCGTGCCCAGGCCGATGAGGAGGCGACGCCATGAAGCAAGCGTCGGTGGCGCTCACGGTCGGCCTGCTGCTGGTGGGCTGTGCCGATCCCCGTCTGGGCGAACTGGACCGGCGGCTGAGCGATATCCGCGCCAATCCGGGCGCGCCGCGAGTGCTGGAGATGCCGGAGGTGCCCCGCTACGAGTCGGTACCCTACGAGGCCAGCGATCATCGCAGTCCTTTCCGCCCCCAGTTGCCGGAGCCGGAACAGGCGCCTGCAGGCGATAGCGACCTGACGCCCGACTTCGAGCGGCAGCGGGAGCCGCTCGAGGCATACGACCTCGAGGCGCTGAGTCTGGTGGGCATCCTGACCATGAGGGGGCAGACCCATGCCTTGGTCAGGGAGCCCGAGGGCGAGGTGCACCGCCTGCGCACCGGCAACTACCTGGGTCGCAATCATGGTCGCATCGTCAGCATCACCGATTCGACGGTACAGTTGGTTGAGCTGGTGCCCACTGGCGGGGGCGGCTGGATGGAGCGCACGACACGCATGGCATTGGAAGAGACGAAGCGCTGACAGCGTTCGCGGTCGCTCGTGGCAGGGCACTTGAAACAGGCAGGAGTAGGGCAACGATGAAACATGTGATTCGCACACTGACGATACTCTGCCTGGTGTTGGCGGCGATGCCTGCCCTGGCGGCCACCACGCTCACCGATCTGGACTTTCGCCAGGGCGAGCGAGGTGAGCTGCTGGTCGACCTGACCTTCAGCGGCGGCGTACCGGAAGTTCGTGGCTATCGGCTGGACGCGCCGGCGCGACTGACCATCGACCTGGTGGATACGACCAATGCATTGGAGCGACGCAACATCGACCTTGGGGTCGGCGGCGTCGAACAGGTCACCGCCTTGGAAGCCGGCTCGCGCACGCGTCTGGTCTTTAATATGGAAGGTCCGCTGCCCTACGATACCGTGCAGCAGGGCGACCGGTTGAGGCTGGCCATAGGTGGGGGCGCGTCCGTCTCGGCCACACCGGCGGCGAGCAGTACGCCGGCCGCATCTCCCCGGTCCGCAGCGGCCGCCACGGGTGCCAGTCCGACCATTACCGATATCGATTTTCGCCGCGGCCAGGAGGGAGCGGGGCGATTGATCGTCACCTTCGACCGTGCCGGCGTCGAGGCCCGGGTACGCGAGCCGGGCCGCCATCGCATCGTCGCCGAGCTCAGCGGTGTCGAACTGCCGGAGGCGCACAACCAGGTGCTCGATGTCAGCGACTTCGGCACACCGATACGCCGTATCACGCCGCGTGTCGGCCGCGACGGCGTCACTCTCGAGATAGAAGGCAGTGACGAATTCGCCATGCTATCCACCCAGAGCGGACGCCAGCTCACCATCGAGGCGCAACCGATCACCCCGCAGGAGCGCGAGCAGCGCGTACGCCAGCAGTTTCCCTACACCGGCGAGCGCATCACGCTCAATTTTCAGAACATCGAGGTGCGCTCGGTGCTGGCGATCATCGCCGACTTCACAGGGCTCAACCTGGTCGCCAGCGACAGCGTGACCGGCGAGGTGACCCTCAACCTTGAGGACGTGCCGTGGGACCAGGCGCTGGATCTGGTGCTCAAGAGCCATGGCCTGGCCAGTCGCCAGGAAGGCAATGTCATCGTCGTGGCGCCGGCCAGCGAGCTGGCCAATATCGAGCGTCAGCAGCTGGAGGCGCGGGCCCAGGCCGAGACGCTGGCGCCGCTGGTGTCGGAGTACGTTCAGGTCAAGTATGCGCGCGCGGAAGATCTGGCCCAGTTGCTGCGGGGCGGCGAGGGCTTCGGTCTGCTCTCGGAGCGTGGTCGGGTGGCGGTGGACGGGCGCACCAACACACTGCTGATTCAGGATACCGCCGATCAGATACAGGAGATTCTCGCCACGCTCGACCAGCTGGATGTCGCCGTGCGCCAGGTGCAAATCGAGGCGCGCATCGTCATCGCCCGCGACGGCGTGACCCAGGAACTCGGCGTCAACTGGGGGGCCTCAGGCGGTGGCAGCCGCTTCAACCTGGGCGGGGCCTCGACCGGCACGCCGATCGCCGGTTTCGGCGATGGCCTCACCGGCCAGCGCGATAGTCGCGGGCAATTCACCGGTGAGTTCGACGACCCCACCGGCAGCCGCTTCGAGCGCGGCGGGCTCGCGGTTGACCTGGGTAGTGCCAACCCCATGACCAGCTTCAGTTTCGGCTATCTCTCCGGCGACATCCTGCTCGACCTCGAGCTGCGCGCGCTGGAGAGCGAGAACAAGAGTCAGACGATTTCTCAGCCCCGCGTGATCACCGCCAACCAGCGCAAGGCGACCATCATCCAGGGCGAGGAGCGCGCCTTCCAGTCCATCGGCGAGGGCAATGTGCCGCAGACCGAGTTCAAGGAGGCCGAGCTGTCGCTCGAAGTGACGCCGCAGATCACGCCGGACAACCGCATCATCATGGATCTGGTGGTCAAGAACGACAGCTTCCGCGAGGCGGCGCCGGGCCAGGCGCCGCCCATCGACACCAACCGCATCGAGACCCAGGTGCTGGTCGACAATGGCGAGACGGTGGTGCTGGGCGGCATCCTCACCACCGAGCAGCTCAGCCGTCTGGCCAAGACGCCGTTCCTGGGGGACCTGCCTGTGCTGGGTAGGCTTTTCCGGTACAATGAGTCGAGCAACCAGAAAGTGGAGCTGCTGGTGTTCATCACTCCACGGATACTCGAGGACGGCCTGGCGATTCGCTGATGCAGGACTTGCCCAATTTGATACTGGTCGGCCCCATGGGGGCCGGCAAGAGCACCATCGGCCGCCTTCTGGCGGCCGAGCTTTCCCGCGACTTCTTAGACAGCGACCATGAGATTCAGGCCCGCTGCGGTGCCGACATTCCGTGGATTTTCGACGTCGAGGGCGAAGCGGGCTTTCGCCAGCGCGAGATGCAGATGATCGAGGAGCTGACCGCGCTCGAGGGCGTGGTGCTCGCCACCGGCGGAGGCGCGGTGCTGCGTGAGGAGAACCGCCGGCGGCTGCGCGAGCGGGGCACCGTGATCTATCTCTTCACCACCGTCGAGCAGCAGCTCAAGCGCGTGGCCAAGGATCGCAACCGCCCCCTGCTGCAGCGTCCTGACCGCGAGCAGGTGCTGCGTGAGATGTTCGAGCTGCGCGATCCGCTCTACCGTGCCACGGCCGATGTCGTGGTGCGTACCGACCGGCGCAGTCCACGCGGCGTGGTCAACGAGATCGTGCGTCGTGTGCAGCGAATCATCGACCCCCTACAAGCCAAGGCCTGACCATGTTCACGAGCGAACCCCAAGCGAGCCGGTGCCGCCTGCAGGTGGCGTTGGGCGAGCGCAGCTACCCCATCCATATCGGCACCGGCCTGCTGGGCGATTCCGCCTGCCTCGCGCCTTATCTGGCCGGGCGCCAGGTCATGGTCGTGACCAACGAGACGGTGGCGCCCCTGTACCTGGCTCGCCTGCGTGAAGGGCTGCCCGCCGATGCCGAGGTGCGCGAGCTGGTATTGCCCGACGGCGAGGCGACCAAGACCCTGGCCAGCGTCGGCCGCATCTGGGACGCGCTGCTGGAAGCCGGGTTCAATCGCCGCTGCACCCTGATCGCCCTGGGCGGCGGCGTGATAGGCGACATGGTCGGGTTCGCCGCTGCCTGTTACCAGCGCGGCGTCGCCTTCCTCCAGGTGCCTACCACGCTGCTCTCCCAGGTGGACTCCTCGGTAGGTGGCAAGACCGGCGTCAACCATCCGCTGGGCAAGAACATGATCGGTGCCTTCTGGCAGCCGCGGGCGGTGCTGATCGATACCGATACCCTGAAAACCCTGCCGGCAAGGGAGCTCTCGGCAGGGCTCGCCGAGGTGATCAAGTACGGCCTGATCCGCGACGCCGATTTCCTGGCCTGGCTGGAGGGTGAGATGACTGCGTTGAGAGCCCTTGAGCCCCAGGCGCTGGCCTGGGCTATCGAGCGCAGCTGCCAGCTCAAGGCTGAGATCGTCGCAGCGGATGAAACCGAGCAAGGCGTGCGAGCCCTGCTCAACTTGGGACACACCTTCGGTCACGCCATCGAAGCGCACCAAGGCTATGGCAAGTGGCTACACGGCGAGGCGGTGGGGGCGGGCATGCTGATGGCCGCCGAGCTGTCGCAACGTCTCGGCTGGCTGGCCGCAGCGGAGGTCGAGCGTATCGCCGCCATCATTGCCTCGGCCGGTCTACCGCTGGCGGCTCCCGCCGACATGGGGGTCGAGGATTTCCTCGTGCGGATGCGCCTGGACAAGAAGAACGTCGACTCGCGCCTGCGCCTTGTCCTGCTCGAGACCCCGGGCCGGGCGGTGATCCACGATGAAACCCCTCAGCCGCTGCTCGAGGAGCTGTTGGCGGCCTTTCCTCGCCGCTGACCGCATCTCGCTTCGCTCTTTTCGCTCTGGCCGGTACGACGCCCAGCAGGCCGCACGAAGACTCGTGCGGCTTTTTTACGTGGCCCAGTATGTCGGTGCCTAGTGAGCGCTTTGCACTTTCAGCATTGAATCCGTATGCCTCATGCCGTATCGGCATGGGGAAAAAGGCCGGTTGTCGACTAAAGTCGTATGCCTTGTTTTGTACGTTTGCAATCCGTTTATGAGCCACGCAAGTCTTTGAACTGGTGGTTTTTTTTGTTTTGATTCATTCAGCAAGTTGCGGATTTGACGAAGGTTTTGCCAGCGGGCGGGAAGGCGGGAGATTGCGCGGCAGGGCGGTAAGTGTCTATGCTGGTCGTCCTTTTTACGCGACGGCAGCAGGCTGTTCTCGACAGCCAGAATAAAAAGAAAACATACCAAAATACACAACTGATGCCGTTTGGTCAATAGACACTCTTTGAGGCACGCCCATGAACCGAGGCCTTCATCAACCAGGCGAGTTCCGTGACAACTGTGGATTCGGCCTGATCGCGCATATGGAAGGGCAGGCCAGCCACGATCTCCTGCGTACCGCCATCGAATCGCTCACCTGCATGACTCATCGCGGCGGGATTGCCGCCGATGGCAAGACCGGTGACGGCTGTGGCCTGTTGCTCAAGATGCCCGAGGGCTTCATGCGCGAAGTCGCCGCCGAGTCGCTGGGCGTCGAACTCGGCGACCTGTTCGCCGTGGGGGCGGTGTTCCTGCCCGACGACGACGCCAAGGAGGCGCGTGCGCGCGGCATTCTCGAGGGCGAGCTGCGCGCCTGCGGCCTGGTCATCCGCGGCTGGCGCGACGTGCCGGTCGATCCCTCCTACTGCGGTCCCATCGCGCGTGCCTGCCTGCCGCGCATCCGCCACCTGTTCGTCGAGCCGGGCAAGCTCGGCGATGCCGCGCGTTTCGACGTCGACCTGTTCATGGCCCGTCGTCGCGCCGAGCAGATGCTGCGCGACGAGGAGGATTTCTACGTCTGCTCGCTGTCGTCCCAGGTCGTCTCCTACAAGGGCCTGATGATGCCGGTGGATCTGCCGACCTTCTACCAGGACCTGGGCGACGAGCGCCTCGAGACCGCCATCTGCGTCTTCCACCAGCGCTTCTCCACCAATACCGAGCCGCGCTGGCCGCTGGCCCAGCCGTTCCGCCTGCTCGCGCACAACGGTGAGATCAACACCATCGAGGCCAACCGTAGCTGGGCGAACTCGCGCAAGGAGAACTTCGTCAACGAGCGATTGCCCGACATCGCCGAACTCGACGAGATCGTCAATACCGTGGGTTCCGATTCATCGAGCATGGACAACATGCTCGAGGTTCTGCTGATGGGCGGCATGGAGCTGCACCGCGCGGTGCGCATGATGGTGCCGCCGGCCTGGCAGAACGTCGAGACCATGAGCGGCGAACTGCGCGCCTTCTACGAGTACAACTCCATGCACATGGAGCCGTGGGACGGCCCGGCCGGGCTGGTCATGACCGACGGCCGCCAGGCGGTCTGCATGCTCGACCGCAACGGCCTGCGTCCGGCGCGCTGGGTTATCACCAAGAACGGCTACATCACCCTGGCTTCGGAGATCGGCACATACGACTACAAGCCCGAGGATGTGGTGGCCAAGGGTCGCGTCGGCCCGGGCCAAATACTCGCCGTGGATACTCACACCGGCGAGGTGCTGCACACCGCGGACATCGACGAGCGCCTGCAGTCCGCCTACCCCTACAAGCGCTGGCTGAAAGAGGAGGCCCACTACCTCGAATCGGCCCTGACCGAGCTGGCCAGCTTCCAGAACATGGACGCCGAGCAGGTCAAGACCTGGCAGAAGATGTTCCAGGTCAGCTTCGAGGAGCGTGACCAGGTGCTGCGCCCGCTGGCCGAGAGCGGCCAGGAGGCGGTGGGCTCGATGGGTGACGATACCCCCATGGCGGTGCTGTCGCGCAAGCAGCGTCTGCTGACCGACTACTTCCGCCAGAAGTTCGCCCAGGTCACCAATCCGCCGATCGATCCGCTGCGCGAAGCGATCGTGATGTCGCTGGAGACCTGCATCGGTGCCGAGCTCAACGTGTTCAAGGCCACGCCGGAGCATGCCCACCGCATCATCCTGACCACGCCGGTGCTGTCGCCACGCAAGTTCACCGCGCTGCTCGAGCAGGACGATCCGACCTTTGCGCACCAGCAGCTGAGCCTGGGCTACGACCCCGAGCAGATGGGACTCAAGGCGGCCATCGTCGAGCTGTGCCGCCAGGCCGAGGCCGCGGTGCACGATGGCAAGGTGATTCTGGTGCTGTCGGATGCCCACCTCGAGCAGGGGCAGCTACCGATCCATGCCGCGCTGGCGGTAGGCGCCGTGCATCACCATCTGGGCAAGCTGGCGCTGCGCCCGCGTGCCAACATCGTGGTCGAGACCGGCTACGCCCGTGACGCCCATCAGATGGCAGTGCTGTTCGGCGTCGGCGCCACCGCCGTCTTCCCGTGGCTGGCCTACCAGGTGATGGCCGACATGCATCGCACCGGCGAGCTCACCGGCAACCCGGCGGATGCCCGCGAGAACTATCGCAAGGGCATGCAGAAGGGCCTCTACAAGATTCTCTCCAAGATGGGTATCTCGACGCTGGCCTCCTACCGCGGCTCGCAGCTGTTTGAGGCGGTAGGGCTCTCCTCCGAGGTGATCGAGCTGTGCTTTTCCGGCATGGCCTCGCGCATCGAGGGCACCGGCTTCAGCGAACTGCAGCTGCAGCAGGAACTGCTGGCGCGCGACGCCTGGACGCCGCGCAAGGGCATCGCACAGGGCGGCCTGCTCAAGTACGTGCACGATCACGAGTACCATGCCTACAACCCCGACGTGGTCAAGTCGCTGCAGGAGGCCGTGCAGGAGGGCGACTATCGCAAGTGGAAGAAGTTCGCCCAACTGGTCAACGAGCGCCCCGCCGCGACCATCCGCGATCTGCTGGGACTCAAGGCCGCCGAGACGGCGCTGCCCCTCGAAGAGGTGGAGTCGATCGACGAATTGCTGCCGCGCTTCGACAGTGCCGGCATGTCGCTGGGGGCGCTCTCTCCCGAGGCCCACGAGGCGCTGGCCCAGGCCATGAACGAGGCCGGCGGACGCTCCAACTCCGGCGAGGGCGGCGAGGACCCGGCGCGCTACGGCACCATCCGCAGCTCCAAGATCAAGCAGATCGCCTCGGGTCGCTTCGGCGTCACCCCGGCCTACCTGGTCAACGCCGAAGTGCTGCAGATCAAGGTGGCCCAGGGCGCCAAGCCCGGCGAGGGCGGCCAGTTGCCCGGCGGCAAGGTCAACGACCTGATCGCACGGCTGCGCTACTCGGTGCCCGGCGTGACGTTGATCTCGCCTCCGCCGCACCACGACATCTACTCCATCGAGGACCTGGCGCAGCTGATCTTCGACCTCAAGCAGGTCAACCCGGAGGCGCAGGTATCGGTGAAGCTGGTCTCCGAGCCCGGCATCGGCACCATCGCCACCGGCGTGGCCAAGGCCTACGCCGACCTGATCACCGTGTCGGGCTATGACGGCGGCACCGCGGCCAGCCCGCTGACCTCGATCAAGCACGCCGGCAGTCCCTGGGAACTGGGCCTGCCCGAAGTGCACCAGGCGCTGCGCATCAACGGCCTGCGCGACAAGATTCGCCTGCAGACCGATGGCGGTCTGAAGACCGGCCTCGACGTGGTCAAGGCGGCGATTCTCGGTGCCGAGAGCTTCGGCTTCGGTACCGCGCCGATGGTGGCGCTGGGCTGCAAGTACCTGCGCATCTGCCACCTCAACAACTGTGCCACCGGTGTGGCGACCCAGCACCAGTACCTGCGCGACGAGCACTTCCGCGGCACCGTGGACATGGTCAAGAACTACTTCCGCTTCATCGCCGAGGAGGTGCGTGAACTGCTGGCCATGCTGGGCGTGCGCAAGCTGACCGACCTGATCGGCCGCACCGACCTGCTCGAGGTGCTGGAAGGCGATACCGCTTCGCAGCGCAAGCTCGACCTGACGCCGCTGCTGACCAACGACTTCGTGCCGGCCGATGCGCCGCAATTCTGCCAGGTCAGCCGCAACGTGCCGCACGACCCCGGTGCCAAGAACCAGGAGGTGCTGGCTACCATCGAGCAGGCCATTGCCGACAAGAGCGGCGGCGAGTTCACCTTCAACATCACCAACTGCGACCGCTCGGTGCCGGCGCTCTCCTCCGGGGCGGTGGCCAAGCACTACGGCGAGGCGGGTCTCGAGGATGCGCCGATCACGCTGCGTTTCACCGGCGTGGCCGGGCAGAGTTTCGGCGTGTGGAACGCCCGTGGTCTCAACCTCTACCTGGAGGGCGATGCCAACGACTATGTCGGCAAGGGCATGAACGGCGGCAAGGTCGTGCTGATACCGCCGCGGGGCAGCCGTTTCGAGAGTCACAAGACGGCGATCATCGGCAACACCTGCCTGTATGGTGCCACCGGCGGCAGGCTGTTCGCCGCCGGCACCGCCGGCGAGCGTTTCGCCGTGCGCAATTCCGGCGCCCATGCGGTGATCGAGGGCGCCGGCGACCACTGCTGCGAGTACATGACCGGCGGCCTGGTCTGCGTGCTCGGCGCGACCGGCGTCAACTTCGGTGCCGGCATGACCGGCGGCTTCGCCTACGTGCTCGACGAGGATCGCTCCTTCGTCGATCGCTACAACCATGAGCTGGTGGAGATCCACCGGGTCAATACCGAGGCCATGGAGGCCTATCGGCGTCACCTGCGGGAGATCATCGAGGAGTTCGTGGCCGAAACCGGCTCTGCCCGTGGGCGCGAGATACTCGACGACTTCAGCGACTTCGCCCGCCATTTCTGGCTGGTCAAGCCCAAGGCGGCGAGCCTGAACAGCCTGCTCGACGAATCGCGCAGACGTCCCGAGTAAGCCGGAATTCCAGGAGACACGAGTATGGCCAACCGTTTGACCAGAAACGACTTCCAGTTCATAGACGTGGGGCGTCAGGATCCGCAGAAGAAGGATGCGCGCACGCGTTCGCGCGAGTTCGGCGAGATCTACGAGGCGTTCAAGCCCCAGGAGGCGGCCAGCCAGTCGCACCGCTGCCTGCACTGCGGCAACCCGTACTGCGAGTGGAAGTGCCCCGTGCACAACTACATTCCCAACTGGCTGCAACTGGTGGCCGAGGGCAACATCCTCGAAGCCGCCGAGCTGTCGCACAAGACCAACTCGCTGCCCGAAGTGTGCGGCCGGGTGTGCCCGCAGGATCGCCTGTGCGAAGGCGCCTGCACGCTCAACGACGGCTTCGGCGCGGTGACCATCGGTTCGGTGGAGAAGTACATCACCGATACCGCCTTCGCCATGGGCTGGCGCCCGGACATGTCCCAGGTCACCTGGACCGACAAGAAGGTCGCCATCATCGGTGCCGGTCCGGCAGGGCTCGGCTGCGCCGACATTCTGGTGCGTAATGGCGTGCGTCCGGTGGTCTACGACAAGTACCCCGAGATCGGCGGCCTGCTGACCTTTGGCATCCCCGAGTTCAAGCTCGACAAGACAGTAATGGAGCGTCGTCGTGCGGTGTTCGAGGAGATGGGTATCGAGTTCCGCCTGGGCGTCGAGGTGGGCAAGGACGTCGACTTCGACGCGCTGCTCGCGGAGTACGACGCGGTATTTCTCGGCATGGGAACCTACAAGTACATGACCGGCGGTTTCCCCGGCGAGGACCTGCCCGGCGTGCACAAGGCGCTCGACTACCTGATCGCCAACGTCAATCACTGCCTCGGCTTCGAGAAGGATCCGGCCGACTACGTCTCGCTGGAAGGCAAGCAGGTCGTGGTGCTGGGCGGCGGCGACACCGCCATGGACTGCAACCGCACGGCGATTCGCCAGGGGGCCGCCAGCGTGACCTGCGCCTACCGCCGCGACGAGGAGAACATGCCGGGTTCCAAGCGCGAGGTGGCCAACGCCCGCGAGGAGGGCGTGGAGTTCCTGTTCAACCGCCAGCCGGTGGCGGTGGTCGGCGAGGGTCAGGTCGAGGGCGTCAAGGTCGTGCGTACCCGCCTGGGCGAGCCCGACGAGAACGGCCGCCAACGCCCCGAGGTGGTGCCGGGCTCCGAGGAAATCCTGCCTGCCGACGCGGTGGTCATCGCCTTCGGCTTCCAGCCGAGCCCTGCGCCCTGGTTCGATCGCTTCGGTATCGAACTCGACGAGCGCGGTCGCGTACTGGCGCCGGAGCAGGGTGCCTATGCCTTCCAGACCACCAACGAGAAGATCTTCGCCGGTGGCGACATGGTGCGCGGCTCCGACCTGGTGGTCACCGCCGTGTTCGAGGGGCGCCAGGCCGGCGAGGGCATCCTCGACTACCTCGGCGTGTAAGCGCCTTCGAACGCCTCGCTCTTTCTGCTCGGTCCGCCCCGGCCTGATGTGCCGGGGCGTTTTCGTTCTACGCCGTATTTTTCTAGACTCTGGGCAGATTCCCAACCTGCCGACGAGGAGCGATCATGGACGAGACGCGACTGGAGCTGGGGCTTGCCGACGCACAGGGCGACCCGGTTGCCCCCGAGCGGATGGTGTTCGCCGATGACGAGCGCATTCCCAACAGCCGGCTGGCGACGCTGGCCTTTCGTTCGCGTGGCGTGAGCCCGGTGCTCGACCGTGAGGCGATTGCCGAGCGCTTCGAGCGGCTGTTCGACGCCAACGGCTGGCGGCCGAGCTGGTGCGGCGGAGTTTACGACTACCATCACTACCACTCCATCGCCCACGAAGCGTTCGGCGTGCTCTCGGGCTGGGGCAGGCTGCGCCTGGGCGGAGAGCGGGGCGACGACCTCGAGCTGCACACCGGCGATGCTCTGGTGCTGCCCGCGGGTACCGGTCATTGCCACCTGGAGGCGAGCGATGACTTCCTGTTGCTCGCCGCTTACCCGCAGGATCAGCGCGAACTCGATCTGCTGCCGGCCGACCCCGCCGAGCACGATGCGGCGGTGGCACGTATCGCCCAGGTATCGCGCCTGTCGCGCGATCCTCTGGGAGGCGATACGGCGCGCTGGTGGTCGTGATGCCGGGACGCCAGCGTCGAAATTGAGCCATTGGTCGTAATCTGCTACGCTGTTGTCCCATCCTGGCGCGGCTTTCTGCCACGCCTCATGATCACGTTTCGACAGGTCCTTCATGACACGATATATCTTCGTGACCGGCGGCGTTGTGTCCTCTCTCGGCAAGGGCATCGCGTCGGCCTCGCTGGCGGCGATTCTCGAGGCGCGTGGCCTCAAGGTCACCATGCTCAAGCTCGATCCCTACATCAACGTGGATCCGGGCACCATGAGCCCGTTCCAGCACGGCGAGGTGTTCGTCACCGAAGATGGCGCCGAGACCGATCTCGACCTGGGCCACTATGAGCGTTTCATCCGCACCAAGATGACCCAGGGCAACAACTTCACCACCGGCCGCGTCTACGAGCACGTGCTGAGGCGTGAGCGCCGCGGCGACTATCTGGGCGGCACCGTGCAGGTGATCCCGCATATCACCGACGAGATCAAGCGCCGCGTCTACGCCGGCGGCGAGGGCTTCGATGTGGCCCTGGTCGAGATAGGCGGCACCGTGGGCGACATCGAGTCGCTGCCGTTCCTCGAGTCGATCCGCCAGATCAGAAGCGAGCTGGGCGCGAGCCGGGCGATCTTCATGCACCTGACCCTGGTGCCCTACATCAAGACCGCCGGCGAGACCAAGACCAAGCCGACCCAACACAGCGTCAAGGAGCTGCGCTCGATCGGCATCCAGCCCGATATTCTGATCTGCAGGAGCGAGGTTGAGCTGGAGGAGACCGAGCGGCGCAAGATCGCCCTGTTCACCAACGTCGAGGAGCGTGCGGTCATCCCGCTTCAGGATGCCGACACCATCTATCGCATCCCGCTGATGCTGCACGAGCACGGCCTCGACGAGATCGTCTGCGACAAGCTGCGCCTGGAAGCCGAGCCGGCCGATCTGGCGGAATGGGTCCGCGTGCTCGATGCCAAGCTCAACCCGCTCAAGTCGATCAATATCGCCATGGTCGGCAAGTACATGGAGCTGCTCGACGCCTACAAGTCGCTCAACGAGGCGCTGATCCACGCCGGCATCCAGACCCGGGTCAAGGTCAACGTCGACTACATCGACTCCGAGGACATCGAGCGCCACGGCACCGAGCGCCTGGCCGGCAAGGATGCGATCCTGGTGCCGGGCGGCTTCGGCGAGCGCGGCGTGGAGGGCAAGATCGAGACTGCCCGCTACGCTCGCGAGAACGGCATTCCCTACCTCGGCATCTGCCTCGGCATGCAGGTGGCGGTGATCGAGTATGCTCGCCATGTGGCCGGCTGGGAGGATGCCAACTCCACCGAGTTCACCCACGACACCCAGCACCCGGTAGTGGGCCTGATCACCGAGTGGATCAACGCCGAGGGCAAGATCGAACTGCGCGACGAGGCCTCCGACCTGGGCGGCACCATGCGCCTGGGCGGCCAGGTCTGCCATCTCGAGCCCGGCACCAAGGCGCGCGAGGCCTATGGCAGCGACGAGATCGTCGAGCGCCACCGGCATCGCTTCGAGGTCAACAATCAGTTCGTCGAGCAGTTGCAGCAGGCCGGCCTGGTGATTTCCGGCAAGAGCGTCGACAACTCTCTGGTGGAAATGATCGAGCTGCCCGACCACCCGTGGTTCGTGGCCTGCCAGTTCCATCCCGAATTCACCTCCACGCCGCGCGACGGCCATCCGCTGTTTACCGGCTTCGTCAATGCGGCGCTGGAGCACAAGGCGGCGCGCACTCGCGCGTTGACCTCGCATCAGGAGTGAGTCCCATGTCTGCCGCGACCCCGTCCGTACCCGAGCGACATGTTTCCATTGCCGGCCTTACCGCCGGCAATTCTTTGCCATTGATGCTGCTCGGTGGCATGAACGTGCTGGAGTCCCGCGAGCTTGCCCTCGAGGTGGCCGAAACCTACGTCGAGGTGACCGGCCGGCTCGGCATGCCCTACGTGTTCAAGGCCAGCTTCGACAAGGCCAATCGCAGCTCGATCCACTCGTTCCGCGGTCCCGGCCTGGAGCAGGGGCTCGCGATTCTGGCTGAGATCAAGCAGCGCTTCGGCGTGCCGGTGATCACCGACGTTCATGAGCCATGGCAGGCCGAGCCCGTGGCCGAAGTGGCCGACATCATCCAGTTGCCGGCCTTCCTGGCGCGCCAGACCGACCTGGTGGTGGCCATGGCCAGGACCGGCGCGGTGATCAATATCAAGAAGCCGCAGTTCCTCGCGCCCCACGAGATGCGCCACATCATTCGCAAGTGCGAGGAGGCGGGCAACGGCCGCCTGCTGCTGTGCGAGCGCGGCTCGAGCTTCGGATACAATAATCTGGTGGTCGACATGCTCGGCTTCGGCGACATGAAGCAGACCGGCTGCCCGGTCTTTTTCGACGTCACCCACTCCCTGCAGCGGCCGGGCGGCCGGGCCGACAGCGCCGGCGGCCGTCGCCAGCAGGTTGCCGAGCTGGCCCGGGCCGGCGTTGCCGTTGGGTTGGCCGGGCTGTTTCTCGAAGCCCATCCGGACCCCGACAGCGCCCTGTGCGACGGCCCTTGCGCGCTGCCGCTGGACCAGCTCGAGCCCTTCCTGACCCAGCTCAAGGCGCTCGACGAGCTGGTCAAGGGCTTCCCGGCACTGAATATCGAATAACGGCTACCCAGGCAATTTTGCTCCATAAGCCGAGAGAGAACATCGACTCAATCAACGCTGACTGAATGAAAGGACGACACAGATGACCAAGATTGTCGAAATCCACGCCCTCGAGGTACTCGACTCCCGCGGCAACCCCACCGTGCAGGCCGAAGTGCGCCTGGAGAGCGGTGCCGTTGGCGTGGCTTGCGCTCCGAGCGGTGCCTCTACCGGCTCGCGCGAGGCGCTGGAGCTGCGTGACGGCGACAAGTCGCGCTACCTGGGCAAGGGCGTGCTGAAGGCGGTCGAGGCCGTCAACGGTGCGATCCGCAGTCGCCTGGTCGGCATGGATGCCCGCGACCAGCGTGGTCTCGACAATGCCATGCTCGAACTCGACGGTACCGACAACAAGGCCAGCCTTGGCGCCAATGCCATCCTTGCCGTGTCACTGGCGGCCGCCAAGGCCGCGGCCAACGCCAAGGGCATGCCGCTCTACGCTCATATCGCCGAACTCTATGGCCAGCCCGGCCAGTACCGCATGCCGGTGCCGATGATGAACATCCTCAACGGCGGCGAGCACGCCGACAACAACGTCGACATCCAGGAGTTCATGATCCAGCCGGTGGGTGCGCCGAATTTCCGCGAGGCGCTGCGGGTCGGCGCCGAAATCTTCCATGCGCTGAAGAAGGTGCTGTCCGCGCGGGGGCTGGCCACTGCGGTGGGCGACGAGGGCGGCTTCGCGCCCAACCTGGAGTCCAACGCCGAGGCGCTCGCCGTGATCAAGCAGGCCGTCAGCGATGCCGGCTACGAGCTCGGCCGCGACGTGACCCTGGCGCTCGACTGCGCCTCCTCCGAGTTCTATCAGGACGGCCAGTACAGTCTGTCCGGCGAAGGCAAGTCCTTTGACGCTGCCGGCTTCGTCGACTACCTGGCCGAGCTGTGCGACCAGTATCCGATCGTCTCCATCGAGGACGGCATGGACGAGTCCGACTGGGATGGCTGGAAGGCGCTGACCGACAAACTCGGCGACAAGGTGCAACTGGTCGGTGACGACCTGTTCGTCACCAACACCCGTATCCTCAAGCGCGGTATCGACGAGAGCATTGGCAACTCCATCCTGATCAAGTTCAACCAGATCGGCTCGCTCTCCGAGACGCTGGACGCCATCAAGATGGCCCAGGACGCCGGCTTCACCGCGGTAATCTCCCACCGCTCCGGCGAGACCGAGGACACCACCATCGCCGATCTGGCCGTGGGAACCTCGGCCGGCCAAATCAAGACCGGCTCGCTGTGCCGTTCCGATCGGGTAGCCAAGTACAACCGCCTGCTGGTGATCGAGCAGCAGCTCGGGGACCGTGTCTCCTACCCTGGTCGTGCGGCGATCAAGGGGCAGTGAGCGCATCGTTTATGGCTACCGGCCGACGATATCGCTGACATTTTTGTAGGATATTGACTACAAAAAGGCGAAGATCTAAGCCCGCATAGCTGCAAGAAGGTCGATACCAAAGGTGTCGGCCTTTTTTAATTCCTTGTTTTTACTCACTTTACGCAATGGGTTGTTAACCTCGAGAAGGCCTCGAGGTTGTTTGGTGGCTGCTTGCGCCTGTTGGCGGACATGCCAGAATGCACGTGGGACAAGGCAGAGCGGGAGGCTCTCCGGCAGGATGCAACGGGATGCTATCTACATGGCACGCTCGGTGCGACAGGACGTCGCCTCCGGGCAGGGACGTTGCCGCAGGAGAGAGGGCGGAGGGAACCGCCCAAGGAAATGCTGGGAGCCGGGCGACCTGAGGGGTCGCCTTTTTTTTGCCCGGCGTTTGGCCTGGGCAGGCTCGCCAAGGCGCCGAATGCCGGCTGGCATGCGGCGCGGGAACAGGCCGGCTTGCGCTGCGCTCAGCGCTCGAGGTATTGCAGTTTGCCGGGCTTGCCGTCCCACTCCTCGGCATCGGCCGGGGGATCCTTCTTTTCCGCAATGTTGGGCCACACTTCGGAGAGTTCGGCATTGATGGCGATGAACTCCTCCTGCCCCTCGGGTAGTTCATCCTCCGAGAAGATTGCCTCGGCGGGGCACTCGGGCTCGCACAGGGCGCAATCGATGCACTCGTCCGGATGGATCACCAGAAAATTGGGGCCTTCGTAAAAGCAGTCCACCGGGCAGACCTCGACGCAGTCGGTGTACTTGCACTTGATGCAGTTTTCGGTGACGACAAAGGTCATGCCTGTCTCCCTCCTCGCAGCCGGGTCGTGACCTCCCGGTTGGTAATGTACGGATCAGTCTTGGAAAAGCACTGCACAAAATACCTGCGCTTCTTCTCGCCCGGCGATCTGTTCAGCACTTTCTTAGGTCTTTAAGTTATAAAAAACTAACTTTTTATAAGGGGTGCATAATTGGACGCTTCATTCTAGTCATGCCTCCCCGTGTGAGCAAGCGCCGTCGTGGCTACAACCTCTCGCGCCAGGCATAGATCAACTCCAGTGCTCGCCGCGGCGTCAGCTCATCCGGGTCGAGGCCGGCCAAGTCGTCGAGCAGGGGGTGTGGCGCCGTGGCAAACAGGTCGTTCTGCAGCGGGGCCGGTCCGCTATCGTGCCTAGGGGTGCCGCGATGGCTCTGGTCGACTTCCTGCTGCTCGAGTTGCGCCAGCTTGTCCCGAGCCCGCGCGATCACTGATGGCGGCACGCCGGCCAGCTGTGCCACCTGCAGACCGTAGCTCTGGCTGGCAGGGCCTTCCTCCACGCGGTGCATAAAGACGATGCCGTCGCGGTGCTCGGCGGCGGTGAGGTGCACGTTGGCAACCCCCTCAGCCTGGTCGGTCAGCGCGGTCATCTCGAAGTAGTGGGTGGCGAACAGCGTGAAGGCGCGCGTGCGAGTCAGGTGCTCGGCGCTGGCCCAGGCCAGCGACAGGCCGTCGAAGGTGCTGGTGCCGCGGCCAATCTCGTCCATCAGCACCAGGCTGTGGTCGGTGGCGTTGTGCAAGATGCTGGCTGTCTCGGTCATCTCCACCATGAAGGTGGAGCGGCCGCCGGCGAGGTCATCCGATGAGCCGATGCGGGTGAAGATGCGGTCCACCGGACCGATGCAGGCCTCGTCGGCAGGGACGAAACTGCCGGTATGCGCGAGCAGCACGATCAGTGCCGCCTGGCGCATGTAGGTCGACTTGCCGCCCATGTTGGGGCCGGTGATGACCAGCATGCGACGGCGCTCGTCGAGCACCAGGTCGTTGGGCACGAAGGGCGCGTCGCTGACGTGCTCGACCACCGGGTGGCGGCCGCCGCGAATCTCGATACCCGGCGCCTCGGCGAGGCGGGGGCGCGAGAAGCCGAGCGCCTGGGCGCGCTCGGCGAAGGCCGCCAGCACGTCCAGGGCGGCCAGGGCGCGACCGGTGCCCTGGAGTGCATTGAGTTCGGCGTTGAGCGAATCGAGCAGGCCGTCGTAGAGCAGTTTCTCGCGGGCCAGGGCGCGCGACTTGGCCGACAGTGCCTTGTCCTCGAACTCCTTGAGTTCGGGAATGATGAAGCGTTCGGCGTTCTTCAGGGTCTGGCGCCGGATGTAGTCGACCGGCGCCTCGCGGGCCTGGGCGCGGGGAATCTCGATGTAGTAGCCGTGCACCCGGTTGTAGCCCACCTTGAGGCCGGCGAGGCCGGTGCGTTCTCGCTCGCGGGCCTCGAGCTGCACCAGGTAGTCGCCGGCGTGCTCGGCCAGCCCGCGGTAGTCGTCGAGCTCGGCATCGAAGCCTTCGCGGATCACGCCGCCGTCGCGGATCACCACCGGCGGGTTGTCGACCAGCCCGCGGGTGAGCAGGTCGGCGAGTTCGGGGTAGGGGCGGATATGGTGGGCCAGATCGTCCAGCGCGGTGCCGTCGCTGTAGTCGGCGAGTTCGCGCTCCAGCGCCGGCAGGGCCAGCAGGGCGTCGCGCAGGCGGGCGAGATCCCGTGGCCGTGCACTGTAGAGCGCCACGCGCGCCAGGATGCGCTCGACGTCGCCGATCGCCTTGAGCTGCTCGCGCAGGGCCACGAAGCCCTCCCGCTCGAGCAGCAGGGCGACGGCTGCCTGGCGCCCTTGCACCTGGCTGCGGTCGCGCAGCGGGCGGTTGAGCCAACGCTTGAGCAGTCGCGAGCCCATGGCGGTGGCGGTAGTATCGAGCACGCTGGCCAGGGTGTTGTCGCTGCTGCCGCCGAGATTGATGTCGATCTCGAGGTTGCGCCGGCTGGCGGCATCGATCACCACGGCGTCGTCGCGGTTCTCGACACCCAAGGCGGTGACGTGGGGCAGCCGCGAACGCTGGGTGTCGCGGGCGTACTCGACCAGCACCCCGGCGGCGGTAAGTGCCGCTTCGAGGTGGGCGCAGCCGAAGCCGCGCAGATCCTGCACCTGGAACTGGTCGCACAGCAGGCGGGTGGCGGATTCGAGGTCGAACAGCCAGTCGCTCTGGCGGCGCAGGCCCTGTCGGCCCTCCAGGGCGGGTGGCAGCGGCAGGCTCTCGGGCAGGAGCAGTTCCGCCGGGTCGAGGCGCTGCAGCTCGGCCAGCATGTCGCCTTCTCCCTCCACTTCGAGCACGCTGAAGCGGCCACTGGAGAGTTCCAGCCAGGCGATGCCCCAGCAATCACCGGCCGGATGCACCGCCACCAGCAAGTTGTCGCGGCGGGCGTCGAGCAGCGCCTCGTCATAGAGGGTGCCGGGGGTGACGATACGCACCACGCGGCGCTCCACCGGCCCCTTGCTCGTCGCCGGATCGCCGATCTGCTCGCAGATCGCCACCGACTCCCCAGCCTTCACCAGGCGTGCCAGATACCCTTCGGCACTGTGGTAGGGCACTCCGGCCATGGGAATCGGCTTGCCCGCGGACTGGCCGCGCTGGGTCAGGGTAATGTCGAGCAGCGCGGCGGCGCGCCTGGCGTCGTCGAAGAACAGCTCGTAGAAATCGCCCATTCGATAGAACAGCAGCACCTCGGGGTGCTCGCGCTTGATCTTCAGGTACTGGGCCATCATCGGCGTATGGCTCGGCACATCCGTCTTGACCGCGTCGTTCATGCTTTCTCGGCTGGCTCGTCGGTTGTGTGGGGCATGGAAGAGAGCAAGGTTACCACGCCCCATGCGGCGTCGACACGATACAAGCTGATGGCCTGCTGTCGAGGGCAAGGATACGCTATGGTAAGGCTGTTGCAGGACATGCGGTCGGTGCCGCGGCTCTCTGCCCCCGACCCTACCGACAAAGGAGCGATACCATGCCCCACAGTGCCTCCAGCCTGGCCAACCTCGACCTCGCCACGCTCGCCGAGCGGCTCGGACGGCGCTGCCGCGAGCATGGCGTCAGCGTCACCACGGCTGAATCCTGTACCGGCGGCGGGGTGGCCAGCGCCATCACTTCGGTGGCCGGCAGCTCGGACTACTTCGAAACCGGCTACGTCACCTATTCCAACGCCGCCAAGGCGCGCCTGCTGGGTGTGCCCGAGGCACTGATTGCCCAGCACGGGGCGGTCAGCCGTGAAGTCGTGGAGGCCATGGTGGCCGGCGCCTGCCGCGACAGCGGCGCCAAGCTCGGCGTGGCAATCAGCGGGGTGGCCGGACCCGACGGTGGCACGCCCGAGAAGCCGGTGGGCACCGTGTGGCTGGCCTGGGGCAGCGAGGCGCAACAACAGGCCGAGCGCTTCCAGTTCCCTGGCGACCGACGGGCAGTGCGTGAGCGCGCGGTACGCGAGGCCATCGTCGGGTTGATTCGTTACCTCGAAACCGACTAGTCGCGCGGCGAATTTTTCGTCATACTACTGTCCAACCATACAGTGTCCGGGCGAGCTCCCCGTTGGCAGCCCGCCATCCATCTGCACCTGCAAGCGTCTGCGAGTTCTGCGAGGAGAGCCTCATGGCACAGGATGAAAATCGTTCCAAGGCATTGAATGCCGCCCTTTCCCAGATCGAGCGCCAGTTCGGCAAGGGTACCGTGATGCGCCTGGGCGATACGCCGCGAGTGGTGATGCCATCGGTATCCACCGGCTCGCTGGGGCTCGACATCGCACTGGGTATCGGCGGCCTGCCCTACGGCCGGGTGGTGGAGATCTTCGGCCCGGAATCCTCGGGCAAGACCACCCTGACCCTGTCGGTGATCGCCCAGGCCCAGCGCCAGGGCAAGACCTGCGCCTTCATCGACGCCGAGCACGCGCTGGACCCGAGCTACGCCGAGAAGCTCGGCGTCAACCTCGACGACCTGCTGGTGTCGCAGCCCGACACCGGCGAGCAGGCACTCGAGATCTGCGACATGCTGGTGCGCTCCGGCGGGGTCGACGTGATCATCATCGACTCGGTGGCGGCGCTGACCCCGCGGGCCGAGATCGAAGGCGAGATGGGCGACTCCCACGTCGGCCTGCAAGCGCGTCTGATGTCTCAGGCCCTGCGCAAGATCACTGGCCACATCAAGAACGCCAACTGCATGGTGGTGTTCATCAACCAGATCCGCATGAAGATCGGCGTCATGTTCGGCAGCCCCGAAACCACTACCGGCGGCAATGCGCTCAAGTTCTACGCCAGCGTGCGCCTCGACATCCGCCGCACGGGCTCGGTGAAGCAGGGTGACGAGGTGACCGGCAACGAGACCCGGGTGAAGGTGGTCAAGAACAAGGTGGCGCCGCCGTTCCGTCAGGCCGAGTTCCAGATCCTCTACGGCAAGGGTATCTACCATGCCGGCGAGGTGGTCGACCTGGGCGTGCAGTGCAACCTGATCGACAAGGCCGGTGCCTGGTACAGCTACCAGGGCAACAAGATCGGTCAGGGCAAGGCCAACGCTGCCCAGTTCCTCGAGGACAACCCGGCGGTGATGGAGGAGATCGAGAGCCAGATCCGCGGCCAACTGCTGGCCACGGGCGCGCCCAAGGAAGAAGAGGCCGAGGAGCCGGTGGCCGCCGACGCCGAGCGCGAGGACGACCTGCTCTAAGTCATGCCTGCCCAGCCCGAAGCGCATGCGTCGTCCCCGCGGGACGACGCCATTCGTCTGCTGGCCCGGCGCGAGTACTCGCGCGCCGAGCTGGCGCAGCGGCTGGCGTCCCGGGCACACCCTCCCGAGGCGATCGACGCCTGCCTCGACGCGCTGGCCGAGGACGGCCTGCAGTCCGACGCGCGTTTCGCCGAGAGCTTTCTGCGCTCGCGAATGATGCGCGGTCAGGGGCCGCTCAAGGTGCGCGGCGAGCTGGAGCGGCGCGGCGTCGAGCGCACGCTGGTTGCCACTACGCTGGCCGCAGCCGAGCAGGACGGCGAGGTCGACTGGTTCGAGCTGGCCGCCGAAGCGCTATCCCGGCGCTTCACCCACCCCGGCGACTCCCCTCGCGAACGCGCCCGACGCGAGCGTTTTCTGGCCTCGCGAGGCTTCGATTTCGACCAGATCCGCCATGCCCTGGAGCGGCTCGGCGCAACCGAATGACGCTCAGCTTGGGCGCCTCCCCTTCAGTCGCTTGACATCTGCGTTATAATGCCTCCCTTTGTGAACGCCCTTGGTGGCGCTCCTGACACGTCAAGGCGTGCGATTCGGCCAGGTGGAAACGGTGCCGGACGCGCCTGCCCGTCGGGTGACCACGCTCATCGCCACGGATACCCCATGAAAAGCGCAGACATCAGACAGGCCTTTCTGAGTTACTTCGAGGAGCACGGCCACACCATCGTACCGTCGAGCTCCCTGGTGCCGGGCAATGACCCGACGCTGCTGTTCACCAACGCCGGCATGGTACCGTTCAAGGACGTCTTCCTCGGTCGCGACCCGCGTCCCTACGTGCGCGCGACCTCGGCGCAGCGCTGCGTGCGCGCCGGTGGCAAGCACAACGACCTCGACAACGTCGGCTATACCGCGCGTCATCACACCTTCTTCGAGATGCTGGGAAACTTCAGCTTCGGTGACTATTTCAAGCGCGACGCCATCCGCTTCGCCTGGGAGTTCCTCACCCAGCGCCTGGGACTGCCGGCCGAGAAGCTGTGGGTCACGGTGCACGTCAGCGACGACGAGGCGGAGAAGATCTGGAAAGAGGAGATCGGCGTCGACCCGGCGCGTTTCTCCAAGCTCGACGAGGACAACTTCTGGCAGATGGGCGATACCGGCCCCTGCGGGCCGAGCTCGGAGATTTTCTTCGACCACGGCCCCGATGTGTGGGGCGGCCCTCCCGGCAGCCCCGAGGAGGACGGCGACCGCTACATCGAGATCTGGAACCTGGTGTTCATGCAGTTCGACCGCGATGCGGCCGGCAACCTGAACCCGCTGCCCAAGCCCTCCATCGACACCGGCATGGGGCTGGAGCGCGTGGCGGCGGTGCTGCAGGGCGTGCATTCCAACTACGAGATCGACCTGTTCCAGAACCTGCTCGAGGCCGCAGCCCGCCACACCGGCCACGCGGATACCACCACGCCCTCGCTGCGGGTGATCGCCGACCATATCCGTTCCTGCGCCTTCCTGATCGCCGACGGCGTGCTGCCTTCCAACGAGGGGCGCGGCTACGTGCTGCGCCGGATCATTCGTCGCGCCATTCGTCACGGCAACAAGCTGGGCGCCAAGGGTAACTTCTTCCACAAGCTCGTCGGCGCCCTCGATGTCGAGATGGGCGAGGCCTATCCCGAGCTGCGCGAGGCGCGCCATCAGATCGAGCGCATCCTGCTCAAGGAGGAGGAGCAGTTCGCCCGTACCCTCGAGCACGGCATGCGTCTGCTGGAAGAGGCGCTGGCCGATCTCGACGGCGACGTACTGCCGGGCGAGACGGTATTCAAGCTCTACGACACCTACGGCTTCCCCTATGACCTGACCGCCGACGTCTGCCGCGAGCGCAGCGTGACCCTCGACGAGGCCGGCTTCGAGCGCGAGCTCGAGGCCCAGCGCGAGCGCGCCCGCGCCGCCAGCCAGTTCGGTGCCGACTACGGCGCGGCGCTGGAACTCGAGGGCGAGACCGCCTTCACCGGCTATGACCAGCTCGAGGATCGTGCTGCCGTGACCGCCATCGTCGATCGCGAGGGCAACGCCCTGGCGGCGCTGGAGCCCGAGCAGCGCGGCATGGTGGTGCTCGACCGCACGCCGTTCTACGGCGAATCCGGCGGCCAGGTGGGTGATACCGGCTACCTGCTCGCCGAGGGTGGCCGTTTCCTGGTCACCGATACCCAAAAGCAGGGCGGCCACCACCTGCACCACGGCGTACTGCTGGAAGGCAGCCTCGCCGTAGGTGCCGAGGTGCGTCCCCAGGTCGACGCCGGGCTGCGTGCGGCCACCGTGCGTAACCATTCTGCCACCCACCTGATGCACAAGGCGCTGCGCATGGTGCTGGGCGATCACGTGCAGCAGAAGGGCTCGCTGGTGACACCCGAACGGCTGCGCTTCGACTTCAGCCACTTCGAGGCCATGACGCCCGAGCAGCTCGGCGAAGTGGAGCGCCTGGTCAACGAGCAGATCCTCGCCAACGCGCCGACTCGCATCGAGCAGATGACCCTCGACCAGGCCAAGGCCAAGGGCGCGGCGGCGCTGTTCGAGGCCAAGTACGCCGACAGCGTGCGGGTGCTGACCATCGGCGCCGACGACTTCTCCATCGAACTGTGCGGCGGCACCCACGTGGCCCGTAGCGGCGACATCGGTTGCTTCCATATCGTCGGCGAGCAGGGCATCGCCGCCGGGGTGCGCCGTATCGAGGCGATCACCGGCGAGGGGGCGCTGGCCTATTTCCGCGAGCAGGAGGCACGACTGGCGCGTATCGGCGAGCGTCTCAAGGCCAAGCCGGAGCAGGTCGAGGAGCGCGTCGAGGCGCTGGCCGAGCGCAACCGCAGCCTGGAGAAGGAGCTCGAGCGGCTCAAGGCCAAGCTGGCCAGCGCTGCCGGTAGCGATATGCTCAGTCAGGCTCGCGAGGTCAGCGGCATCAAGGTGCTGGCGACCCGGCTCGAGGGCGTGTCCGCCAAGGAGCTGCGCGGCGTACTCGACCAGCTCAAGAACAAGCTGGGCTCGGGCATCGTGGTGCTCGGCGTCGCGGACAGCGATGCCGGCAAGGTGAGCCTGATCGCCGGCGTCACCGATGATCTGACGGCCCGCGTGAAGGCCGGCGAGCTGGTCAACCACGTCGCCTCCCAGGTCGGCGGCAAGGGCGGTGGCCGGGCCGACATGGCCCAGGCCGGCGGCAGCGACGTCGGGGCTCTGCCGGCGGCGCTGGAGAGCGTGCCCGCCTGGGTCGAGCAGCGCCTGCAGTAATGCGAGACAGGGCCGGTGACCGCGATGTCCCGGCCCTTTGACTTTGACGACTTTCACTCATCCGGGCGCGTTGCGCTCGACATGCGAGGGAAAACCGTAGATGGCACTATACGTACAGAAATTCGGCGGCACCTCGGTAGGCTCCGTGGAGCGCATCAAGGCCGTGGCCGAAAAGGTCAAGGGCTTCCGTGACGATGGCCATCAGGTCGTGGTCGTGGTTTCCGCCATGAGCGGCGAAACCAACCGCCTGATCGGCATGGCCAACGAGATCAACGACGAGCCCACGCCGCGAGAGATGGACATGCTGGTCTCCACCGGCGAGCAGGTGACCATCTCGCTGCTGGCGCTGGCCCTGCACAAGCTCGGCGTGCCCGCGACCTCCTATACCGGCTCCCAGGTCGGTATTCTCACCGACAGCGCTCACACCAAGGCGCGTATCCAGCGTATTGAAACCGACGAGATGCGCGAGGATCTCGACGAAGGCAAGGTGGTCGTGGTGGCCGGCTTCCAGGGGGTCGACGAGGAGGGCAACATCACCACGCTCGGGCGCGGCGGCTCGGACACTACCGGCGTGGCACTGGCGGCGGCGCTGGGTGCCGACGAGTGTCAGATCTACACCGACGTTGACGGCGTCTACACCACCGATCCGAGGGTGTGCTCCAAGGCCCAGCGCCTCGACAGCATTACCGTCGAGGAGATGCTGGAGCTTGCCAGCCTCGGCTCCAAGGTGCTGCAGATCCGCTCGGTGGAGTTTGCCGGCAAGTACAATGTCCCGCTGCGCGTGCTGTCCAGTTTCCAGGACGGCCCCGGCACCCTGATCGTTGCTGAATCCGACCAAGACGAGGACTCCATGGAAGAACCACTGATCTCCGGTATCGCCTTCACCGCCAACGAGGCCAAGCTGACGCTGCTCAACACGCCCGACGTGCCGGGCGTGGCCTCACGCATCCTCGGTCCGATTGCCGACGCCAATATCGAAGTCGACATGATCGTGCAGAACGTGGCGCCGGCCGGTGATTACACCGACTTCACCTTCACCGTGGCCAAGGGTGACTACAAGAAGACCCTGAAGATCCTCGAGGAACAGGTGATACCCGATCTGGGCGGTGGCGAGGTCAACGGCGATGACAACATCGCCAAGGTGTCACTGGTCGGGGTCGGCATGCGCTCCCATGCGGGCGTGGCCTCCAAGATGTTCCGCGTCCTGGCGGACGAGAACATCAATATTCGTATGGTTTCCACCTCTGAAATCAAGATCTCGGTGGTGATCGACGAGAAGCAGATGGAGCTCGCCGTGCGTGCCCTGCATACCGCTTTCGGTCTGGACAAGTCCGATATCGAGAGCGAATAGGCAAACACAAGAAATTTAACAAGATCCGGACGACTTTTAGGAGGACCCTGTTCTACGCTGGGGGGAGTCTGCTGCGATGAGCGGTCTGGCTTCCCTTCAACGCTGTCATGGTGTCATGGTGGGGTTGGTGGTGGTGCACAGTGGTTCATTTGTTACATAATGCAAGCAGCAACTAAGCGTCGGGGATCGACGCGCATCCCGTTGCTAGTCGTCTGAGAAGGAGATCAGTCATGCTCATCCTGACCCGCCGAGTCGGAGAAACGCTGATGATCGGTGATGACATCACCGTGACCGTCCTTGGCGTCAAGGGCAACCAGGTCCGCATTGGCGTCAATGCGCCGAAGGATGTCGCCGTACATCGTGAAGAGATCTATCAGCGCATTCAGCGCGAGAAGTCCGACGACGATGGGGGGAGCAACCCCGCCTCGTGAAGCCGTGACCTCTCCCGACGTTTGGTGTTGAGAAACAAATAGCTGAATACGCTGGACAAAGGGGAGCGGAAACGATAGGATATGCGCCGTGTCGTTGAGGGAGAGGTGGCCGAGTGGCTGAAGGCGCTCCCCTGCTAAGGGAGTATGGGGTTTATAGCCCCATCGAGGGTTCGAATCCCTCCCTCTCCGCCATGCGACACGTTGTCGTTGTTCGAAGCGTGATGATGCGCCCGTAGCTCAGCTGGATAGAGTACCTGACTACGAATCAGGTGGTCGGAGGTTCGAATCCTCCCGGGCGCGCCACGATTGGCGAAGTGAGCGCAAGCATTCGGAGTCGGGTGCCTAGGTTTCTCGTCGTACGGTTCGAAGATGGCATCGTTTGCAAGATCGCCGATCTTGATGTTAGCGCCCGTAGCTCAGCTGGATAGAGTACCTGACTACGAATCAGGTGGTCGGAGGTTCGAATCCTCCCGGGCGCGCCAGTTTGTGACCCGCTCTCGCTCGAGGGCGGGTCTTCTGTTTTGGTCCAGCGCATATCGCAGGACCTGCTTGTCGACTAGCCGAGCCGGCATGGGATGATGCCGGTCGCGCGATCGTTTGGGTGCCCTCGTGACGCGATGGGCACCCTTTTTTATCTCCTTCTCTTGCCTTGCCGTCTTGCCCCGCCCCGCTCTGTATACCCGGGGGGGTCAGGCGGGCTCGGGCTGGCTGCGTGCGCGCTCCTCACGTGCGGCGCCGAGGCCTGTCAGCAGCGTCTCCAGATCATTGATGCGCTTGACTGCGTGGAAGCGACGAGCGGCCTCGGCATCGCGCTGACGCATGTGGTTCAGCCACTGCTTGACCAGGGAGGTGACAACCCGTTCGGGAAGTGTGGTACGCTGCAATGCAGCAAATTCCGCCAGGATGGCGCCGCGTGCCTGCCACGGTGTGGTGGGTAGCGTCTCGCCGGTCGTCAGCCAATGGCGGATGCGCTGGGCCAGCCAGGGGTCGGCCAGGGCGCCGCGCCCGAGCATGACGTCGCGACAGCCAGATAGGGTGCGTGCCTTCCAGTAGTCCTCGAGGCTCCAGATGTCGCCATTGGCGACGACGGGAATGCCCAGGTGGCGGCGAATGCGACCGATCCACTCCCAGTGGGCCGGGGGGCGGTAGCCCTCGTCGCGGGTGCGCGCATGGACGACGAGCTGTGTGGCGCCGCCATCTTCCGCCGCCTTGGCGCAGTCGAGCGCCAGGCGGCGGTGCGAAAAGCCCAGGCGGATCTTGGCCGTGACCGGGATGTCGCTACCTACGGCGGCATGTACGGCCGCCACGGCGGCGTGCACGCGCTGCGGGTCGCGCAGCAGCGAAGCGCCACCGTCGTGGCGATTGACCAGCTTGGCCGGGCAGCCGAAGTTGAGGTCGATGGCAGTGGCGCCGAGCTTTCTGGCCTGCTCGGCATTGGCGGCCAGAGCGGCCGGGTCGCTGCCGAGCAGCTGCAGTGCCACCGGCACCCCGGAGGGGGTCGTCACTCCGTCGTCGAGTTCGGGGCAGTGGCGCCGAAACACTCTCGGCGGCAGGCGTGCGTCGACGACGCGAACGAACTCCGTGACCGTCCAGTCGAAACCGGGGCGGCGGGTCAGCAGGGCGCGGGTGTGGGCATCGATCACGCCCTCCATGGGGGCGAGCCCGATCCGGCCTTGTAGTAAAACAACAACTTTGTCTTCCACCATGACGCGCTTGCAATAAATCCAGAGTGTGGCAGTTTATAGGGCCGACATTTTGCCGCTTGGTGACAAGTTTGCGGCTTTTCGCTGGCAGGTCGTGAAAAATCAGGGGGATAGCGCATGCAGGACAAGCAGTTGTTGCTCGAGGGTCTGGCCCTGATGGGGGTCGGTATGGGATTCGTTTTTGTTTTTCTTACAATCCTCGTGCTGATCACGACCCTGATGTCGAAAATCATCTGTCGCTTGGCGCCAGCACCCGTATCCCCGGCCCCGATGCCGGTCCCCACTGCTTCCGACAAGGCCGATGACGCCCAGCTCACGGCCGTCATCAGCGCCGCCGTTCACCGCTACCGCCGTCGCCGTCGCCGCTGATCGGTGGCGCGAAGCCTCATACTACTACACAAAACGCCATCCACGGGGTCATCTTTATGAGTGAGACCAAGCGCCCGCTGGGCATCACCGACGTCGTACTGCGCGACGCCCACCAGTCGCTGTTCGCCACCCGCCTGAGGCTCGACGACATGCTGCCGATCGCCGAAAAGCTCGATCGGGTCGGCTTCTGGTCGCTCGAATCCTGGGGCGGCGCCACCTTCGACGCCTGTATCCGCTACCTCGGCGAAGACCCGTGGGAGCGGATACGGGCGTTGAAGGAAGCCATGCCCAACACTCCCCAACAGATGCTGCTGCGCGGGCAGAACCTGCTCGGCTACCGTCACTACGCCGATGACGTGGTCGACCGTTTCGTCGAGCGGGCCAAGACCAACGGTGTCGACGTATTCCGCGTGTTCGATGCGATGAACGACCCGCGCAACCTGGAGCGGGCGATCCGCGCGGTGCGCAAGGTGGGCGGTCATGCCCAGGGCACCATTTCCTACACCGTGAGCCCGGTACACACCCTCGACAGCTGGGTGGAGCTCGCCGAGACCATCGCCGACATGGGTGCCGACTCGCTGGCGATCAAGGACATGGCCGGCCTGCTGGCCCCCTATGACGCCTTCGAGCTGGTCGGTCGCCTCAAGAAGGCGCTGGACATCCCCATCCACATGCAGTGCCATGCCACCACGGGGCTCTCCACCGCCACCTACCTCAAGGCGATCGAAGCCGGTATCGACAACGTCGACACGGCCATCTCCTCGATGTCGATGACCTACGGTCACAGCCCGACCGAGTCGGTCGTGGCCATCCTCAAGGGCACCGAGCGCGACACCAACCTCGATCTCGAGCTGCTCGAGGACATCGCCGGTTATTTCCGCGAGGTGCGCAAGAAGTACGCTGCCTTCGAAGGCTCGCTGAAGGGCATCGATTCGCGCATCCTGGTCGCCCAGGTGCCGGGCGGCATGCTCACCAACATGGAGAACCAGCTCAAGGAGCAGGGCGCCGGCGACAAGCTCGACGACGTGCTGGCCGAGATTCCGCGCGTGCGCGAGGATCTGGGCTTCATCCCGCTGGTCACGCCCACCTCCCAGATCGTCGGCACCCAGGCGGTGATGAACGTGATGATGGGTGAACGCTACAAGTCGATCTCCAAGGAGGTCCAGGCACTGCTCAAGGGTGAGTACGGCGCTGCCCCGGCACCCTTCGACAAGGCATTGCAGAGCCGCGTGCTCGAGGGTGGCGAGCCGATCACCTGTCGCCCTGCCGACCTGCTCGAGCCCGAGATGGAGCGCCTGGCCGCCGAGCTCCGGGAGAAGGCCAAGGCCGACGGCATTCGCCTGGCCGAGGGTGAGCGCGAGATTGACGATGTGCTGACGTATGCGCTGTTCCCGCAGATCGGGCTCAAGTTCCTCAAGAACCGCGACAATCCCGACGCTTTCGAGCCCGCTCCCCGGGCGCCCGGCCAGGAAGCGACTGCGACCAATGTGCCGGTCTCTTCACAGAAGGGCGGGGCCGAGGCCAAGGCGCCGGCAACCCAGGCCGGCACATCCGCCGGTCCCGAGACCTATACCGTCACGGTCAACGGCAAGCAGTACGTCGTCGAGGTCGCCGAGGGCGGCGAGATCGGTGCGGTACAGGAGCAGGCCCAGCCCGCCTCCGCCCCCGCGGCGGCCTCCAGCGGCGAGAGCATCGACGCCCCATTGGCGGGCAACATCTTCAAGGTCAACGTGCGCCCCGGCGACACGGTCAAGGAGGGGGACGTGGTGATCATCCTCGAGGCCATGAAGATGGAAACCGAAGTGCGCGCTGCCAGCGGCGGTACCGTGTCCGAGGTCAGAGTCAGCGAGGGTGACAGCGTCACCGTCGGCGACACGCTGATCGTGCTCTAAGGGTCTAAGCCAATGGACAAGCTATTGACCCTGTGGGAAGGCTCCGGCCTGTATAACCTGACGCTGGGCCAGGCGGTCATGATCGCGGTCGGCCTGTTGTTGCTCTACCTGGCCATCTACAAGAAGTTCGAGCCGCTGCTGCTGGTGCCGATCGGTTTCGGCGGCATCCTGGCCAACATTCCCGAGGCCGGGCTGGCGCTGTCGGCGGCCGAGCAGGCCGCGCATCTGGCACGCCCCGGCGTGCTGGAGCAACTGGCTGCGGTACTCGACGTGGATCTGGCCGCCGGCGCTTCCGTCGATGCCTGGCGCCACGCCATCAGCGCGGCGCTGCATGGCGACATCACGCCTCAGGCCTACCGGGCGGCCAGCGACGTGGCGATGGACGCCGGCTACGGCAACGGCATGCTGTACCAGTTCTACAGCGTGGCGATCGCCTCGGGCATTGCGCCGCTGGTGATCTTCATGGGCGTCGGTGCAATGACCGACTTCGGCCCGCTGCTGGCCAACCCGCGTACCCTGTTCCTCGGGGCGGCGGCACAGTTCGGCATCTTCGCCACCCTGCTCGGTGCGGTGGGTCTCTCGGCGCTGGGCGTAATGGACTTCTCGCTCAACCAGGCCGCCGCCATCGGTATCATCGGCGGCGCCGACGGCCCCACCTCGATCTACGTGTCGAGCGTGCTGGCACCGGAGCTGCTGGGTGCCATCGCCGTGGCCGCCTACGCCTACATGGCGCTGGTGCCGTTGATTCAGCCACCGATCATGCGCCTGCTGACCACACAGAAGGAGCGTGCGATCGTCATGACCCAGCTGCGCCCGGTGTCGAAGCTCGAGAAGATCGTCTTCCCGGTGTCGCTGCTGCTGCTGGTGGCGCTGTTCCTGCCTGATGCCGCGCCGCTGCTGGGGATGTTCTGCTTCGGCAACCTGATGCGCGAGTGCGGCGTGGTCGAGCGCCTCTCCGATACCGCGCAGAACGCCCTGATCAACATCGTCACCATCTTCCTGGGGCTCTCGGTGGGCTCCAAGCTGATGGCCGAGAGTTTCCTTGCGGTGGAGACCCTGGGCATCCTGGGACTGGGCATCGTGGCCTTCGGCATCGGTACCGCGGCCGGCGTGCTGATGGCCAAGCTGATGAACCTCGTCAGCCACATGCCGATCAACCCGCTGATCGGTTCGGCCGGCGTCTCGGCGGTGCCGATGGCGGCACGGGTCTCCAACAAGGTCGGCCTGGAAGCCAACCCGCACAACTTCCTGCTGATGCATGCCATGGGGCCCAACGTGGCCGGGGTGATCGGCTCGGCGGTGGCCGCCGGGGTGATGATCAAGTACCTCGGCTGAACGCGCCTAGGCCGAATAGCGATGCGCTCACTAGTCGGGAAGGTGGGCGCGTCGCTTTTTGTCGATTATTCAGGCGTCGCGAGGGTTGCTCAGGATGTCGTGACGGTCCCCGAGCGGTTCTGGCCGACAGTGCCGGCAGGGCTCTCCTGGGCCAGTTCCAGATCCTCTTCAACCCACAGCTGGCAGGCCAGCCGGTAGCCCTGTTCAAGCCGGCTGCCGAGCATTTTCTTCTCTTTCCAGTTGGGTTCAGGCAGCGCTTCGCCACCCTTGACCACCTTGCACATGCACTTGGCACATTTGCCCATGCCGCAGCCGTAGCTGAGATGGGGATAGGGAAACTGGCGGATACCGGCACGCACCACCAGATTGGTGTTGGGCTGGACTTCACCTTCGAAGACTTCGCCATTCTTGTAAATCTTGATCAGGGGCATGGTGTTCACCTGGCTCACTGCTGAATCGGGACTCGCACGGCGCTTTTGTTGCACTCGTGCCGAAGCTGTATGGTATACCATGTGCCAAAATGGAGTGTCCGTCAACTGAATGTAGGCGAGTCGTCGCCATTGCCAAAGCATCTATGCAAGCGAGCGTGAGTCGACTTCAGTCAGCCGGACTCCCGACAGCGATTCAGGTCATAACAATTTTCGAGAAGGCGACCCCTGCCTGGTTTTCTTAGGCCTATCGGCAGCTTGCTGCCACGACTACCTGACATCGGTATTGAGGGGAATAATCGATTTTTCCTGGTTGACAGGTTTTTACCGGTTGGCTAACCTCAGTGACGTGCGATGTTGGTATACCAGGTGGCGAGAGCCAGCCGAACCCATGCGAGGTCGACCATGAGCGCCTTGGACACTCACTCTTCGGGCACCCATTCACTGGGGCAGTTCAAGCAGGAGCTGATCAAGGACTACAACGAGGTCAATCATCGTATCTTTGGTATCGGCGTGGTGCGCCAGAAGGTCGACGTGCAGGGTGACAAGATACTCATCGTCGCGCTGCACAAGCGGGTTCCCTCGCTGGCGTATCTGAATACGCTGAACAGCAACGTGAGCGAGCTGGCCGACCACTATTTGATCAAGGGCTTCAAGAACGAATTCAAGCAGCTGCTGGTAGAGAAGTACGGCTTCGAGATCGTTTCCATCTTCAAGGACTACGACGCGCAGGCCGAGCTTTCCGCTACCGTGGTGTTGTTGCAACGAGACGTGCGCGACTACCTCTGACCTCGACGTCAGGGCATAGGCCGCAAGTCCGTACAGGAAAGACCGTTGACTGGTGATGTGAACTCGTCCTGACAGGACGAGTGCTCGAGACCGTCAGCGCAGTGGGAGGCAAAGGCCTCTCGCTGTGCTGGCGGTTTTTTTGTGGTCCAGGTTGCGACCGGAATAGAGGAGAGAGCCGATGGCCAAGGTAGCGGATATCGTCAATGCGATGAGCGTGATCACGGGCGGTAGAACGGTGTCGTCCATGGAGGAGGTGAAGCGAGGGGATCACCCGTTCGTGATCCTGAAGTCCTCGGGCATCTACGGCAAGGAAGTGCTGGAAATCCCGGGGCTGATCTATGGTGACCCGAACAAGGAAGTGAAGAAGATCGCCGTGTGCATGACCATGACCGAGCTGGTGATCGAACTGGCGGGCGCCACCGGGGTGGATGCCGTCGTGGCGCATCACCCCATCGCCGATGCCGCCAGCTGCGGCGGGGTGACGCTGAAGAATTATCTCGACCTCTACGACGTGGCGGGGCTGGAGTGCCACGAGGCCTTTCACGGCCTGCACCCCGGCATTCCTTACCTGCACGGTCACAAGGTGCTGAAAGGCAGCATTTCTTACGGTGGCGTGCATGGCAATATCATGTTCGTGGGTCGTGCACTGCCGGGTATCGCCACCCTTGGCGACATTCTCGACCGCCTGGACGGCTTCATGGCGCTGGACCAGGATCGTGCCCTGCTTGCCGAAGAGCGCCTGGTGCGCGGCATCGAGGAGATTCGCGAAACCAGCGTGGAGACCCGTGGCTTCATCCACCTCGGCGAGCGCGACAGCCGGGTCGAGAACGTGCTGCACATCTTCCCTCATACCGGCTTCTCGCCGGAGAACTTGCGCCAGGCCGTGGCCGAGAACCCCGATGTGGATACCGTGCTGGCTTCGATCAGCCGCGTCTACGCCGGACATGAGCTGATCGAGACGGCCCGTGAGCTGGGGCTCAACTTCCTGGTCGGCAACTGCCACGTGATGGAGATTCTGGAAAACGGACTGCCACTGGCCCACGCTCTCGACGAGTTGCTGGAGGGGGTCGAGGTTGTGCTGTTCCGCGACCGGGTCACCTCCACGCCGGTGCGCCGGGTAGGCAATGAGGCAATGCAGGCTTATGCCCGGGAGATGGCGTCAAGCCACCTGTTGGGCAAGCATGCATTGAGCGAAACCTAGACAGTTAATGACAGAATGGGCACAAGTTATCCACAAGTGCCAGATCAAAAACAAGGTCCATCTAAAAACAACAGAGGCACCGACATGAAGACCTCAGTCACTACCCCTGAAGCGAAACCCGCCCTGCCTGCGAGCAAGCGGGCATGGAAGCGCATCGAAGTGGTCGGCATCGTACTGCTGTGCATCTGCCTGCTGATGCTGCTGCTCTCTCCGACCAGTCTTTCCGGCCTGTTCAACTCGATTCTCGATTCCGTGCGACCCGTGGTGGTCGACGTCTTCCTCACCGGTGTGGTCGGCACGGCGATCATCGTCAGCGTGATCGTTGGTCGGCTACTGGAGCGGCTGGGCTTCACCGATGCCCTGGTTCGCATCTTCGTGCCGGCCATGAAGCTCTTAGGCGTCAACCCGGCGGTAATCATCCCCAGTGTCTACAACATCTTCGGCGACATCAACGCGGCGGGTAAGATCTCCGGACCTATCCTGAAGAAGGCGGGTGCCACCAAGGACGAGCAGAAGCTCGCCGTGGCTACCATGGTGCAGTCGCAGCAGTCGTTCTCCACCTTCATGCTGGGGCTGATGGCGCTGACCTTTGCCGGGGTGAACGTCTTTGCCGTGGTGCTGCTGGCGGTGTTCCTGCCGCTGGTGATTTCGCCGCTGATCCTGTCGAAGGTGCTCTATCGCGACGTCAAGCGGGTCGAAATCGGTCACCTGCCGACCTTTACCCCCGAGCGCGACTTCATGCCCACGCTGTTCAGCGCGGCGCGGGAGGGCGTCGAGCTGCTCCTGTTGATCCTGATTCCCGCCGTGGCGCTGGTCTTCGCCGTGATCGGCGTACTCGATTACATCGGCATCTGGGCGCCGATCGAGGCGGGGCTCGGCAAGGTCATGCTGCTGTTCAACATCCACCCGGAAACCGGGGTGCTGTCGGTGCTGGTGAGCCCGACCCTGGCCATGGGCCAGCTGCAGAGCATTGCCGCCGAACTCGATCCATCGCTGGTGGTAGGCTCCTTCGTGCTGGCTTCCTCGGGCCTGCCGCTCTCCGCCGTATTCGGCCAGGTGCCGGTGGTCTGGGCGGAAAGCTCCGACCTATCCGAGCGCGAGGCCATGGGCGCCGCTGTGCTGGGCATCGTCATGCGCCTGGCGACGGCGTTCCTGATCGCCTTCTTCGTCACTCCGCTGGTGGTATAGGAGCATGCTGGCCGACCGGAGGGGGGGGGCTCCGGCCGGCCATGCCTGGGTCAACAGAGCTCTGAACTCTAGCTATTCCAGTAGCACTTGCGCATCTCGTTCTCATGCGTCTGGTCCATGGCGATGCGAGGAAGGCTATCAAGGCCTGTCGTGCAGTGCGCGGTGTCGTCATTGCCATGAATGCAGGAAAAACCCCGCCCAGAGGGCGGGGAAGGAGTAACTCAGTATCAAACGGATAATGCGTCTTGCCGGAGCTTAGAAGCTATACATCACCATCGCCTGCACGCGAGAGGCATAGCCCTCCCGGCCGTTCACCGTCTCGCGCTTGTTCCAATTGGCTTCGATACCGTAGCTGATGCGCTCGCTCAGTGCGGGCGACCAGATATAGTTGATCCAGGCGGCTTCGTAGGAATCGTCATTTGTGAGGAAGGCGGGATTGTTATCGAGGTCGGCGGTGATACGGCTGTAGGCGGCGTTGATGGCGCCCGGCCCCACCGCAAGGCTGGCCCCAAGAGTGCCGCCGGTCGACTCGATGGTTTCCAGTTCACCCTCGGAAGTGGCGAATGCAGGGGCGATCTGGGGGTTGCCCTGGTTGTAGCCGCCAATGCCATCGCCATGGGTCAGGGCGCCGCGTATCGTCAAGTCATCACTGACTTTCATGGCGACCTCGGCCCCCAGTCCCCAGCCAAACGCAGAGTCGCTGGCAGCGGGCGTCTCGATACCGGCGCTATCGAATTCGAGGTATCGAGCGACCCCTGAGAAGGAGTAATGAAAGGTTCCCTCCGTGTCGGTATAGCGCAGCGTGACGTCAGGAAGCTGGCTCTTGGCGCCCGGAGCCGACACTTGACCGCCTTCATCGGCTGGATTTTCCAGCGCCATGGAGAGTTTGCCTGAGGTGTAGCGGAGCTGAGGCTGGCGCTCAACGGCGGGCCGGCCGGTTGGACCGGTAAAGGAGATCAGCGGCGTGCTGGAGACGAAACCCGCGAAGTTGGTCCAGGTCTGGCCGGCCAGCAGATGGTTCCATTTGCCATAGGCATGACGTAGCCGAAAAGCGGAGCTATCGCCGTAGAAATCCCCTTCGATGGTGGTCTCGAGATTGCTGCCTGCAACTGGGGTGGATGTGCCAAAGCCGATACGGCTTTCGCGGGCATGCATGGTGAAATGGCCGTTGGGCCCCTCTTCCCCTTCCAGACGTGGGGCGGAGCGATCAACCGTATCGCCCAGTGCGTTATCGAAATCGTAGATCACATCCAGCTTGACGTAGCCATAAATGGACGCGGTCGTATCCCCCACTTGGAGCTCGTAAGCGAACGAGCCTGCTGAAACCGCCAGCGTCATGGCGCCGATGGAGGAAATGGCAAACTGCTTGACGTTGTTGTGTATTGTCACTGTCTGGTCCTTTGATGTCGGATTGGTAGTCCTGCCCGAGCGTCTCGAAACCTGGCTTCGATGCGCCCGGAAGGGTTCGAGTAGTATCGGCGCTCTCTCGGGTCTCCTTTCGTTGGCAAAAGCATTTCCCGCCTCGATGTTGGGCACCGAGACGAAAACCGAGCTGCGCTTCGCAGCGGTTGGATGTGGACATGTCGTTATCCAGGTCGACCCGGTTCCGGTGGCATGAAGATGTTGTGAAGCCAGCGGGTCGACCTGGGTTGTTAGCGGACTGACATGTAAGTCAGGGATGTGAAAAGCGCTGCTTTCATAAGCTGCTAGGCAAAAATGGCATATGGTGTACCAAATAGCTTATAGCTTGGTGCTTCTTGAGCATGCTGGTGAATCTCGGCGCTTGCACACATGCCGGGTCACCAAGCTACATCAGTAGAATTGCAAGGAGCGCAGCCACGACGATGCCGGAAATCACCGGTACGAAATTGCGTCTTACCAGCGCCGAGGGGCTGACGCCCGCGATACCGGCATCCGCAGCTACGCCGAAGGCCCAGGCAGCCAGCGTGCCACCACCGGCGAAGATGGCCGCCACCTGGCCCAGGGCTGCCAGCACGTGCACATCTACACCGGCACCGGTGCCCAGCGCACCGGACAGCGAACCTACCAGTGGCAGGCCGGAGAAACCCGAGCCGTCCATGCCGGAGAGCAGACCGATAAAGGCCATGCCGAAGGCCAGTAGGAAGACGTTGCCATCGATGTATTGACCGATATTGTGGCCGATATCGAACAGGTAGCCGGCGGCATTGGTACCGATGACCTGGGCGGAGTGCTCTGGGTGGCCGAGGAAGAAGAAGCCGGCGATCGGGATGATCGGGGCGAAGATCTTGATGGCGAAGAAGAAGCCTTCGCGGGTGTAGCTGCTGATGCCATCCAGGGCGTGATGGCCGTGGGAAGCAAGCGAGGAGAGCACCAGCAGCAAGGTGGCCGTGCCGCCCAGCAGTGCCGTGGCACCGCCGCCTCGAATTGCCTGGTCGGGAAGGAACAGGGCGCGATAGATCATCAGCCCGGCTATGCCAAGCAGGATCACTGGTACGGCGATGGCAAAGAGGCGCGCATAGGGGCCGGCAGCCGGTTCGTCCTCTTCGTTGACCGTATTGGCCTGGACGGCGGCAGCTCCTGCCGAGCGAGGTGCGAAGACGGCATCGCCCCGGGGGATCTCCAGCGCCCCCGAGCGCATGTCACGGCGCAGGTGTAGGCAGGCGAGGGTAATTGCCACGGCACCGACTATCAAGGAAAACAGCAAGGTATAGGGAATTAGCGTCGAAGTCTCGATACCTGCGGCACCGGCGGTCAAACGGCTGGCACCTTGGATCACCGGGTCAGCGGAAAGCGCCATGCCATGACCGAACAGGTTGACCGCCATGGCCGCGCCGATAGCCGGCAGGCCCACTTGCATGGCGACGGGGATCAGCACGGTGCCGACCAGAGCTACGGCCGGTGTCGGCCAGAAGAAGGCAGCGGCGAGATACATGGTGATGCCGAGGGCGAAAAACGCTGTCCAAGGACCGATCATCAGTTTCTTCATCGGTGCCACCATCAAGCGATCGGCGCCCTGGTGCTGCAGCGACTTGAGCATGGCCACCATCAGCGCTATGACCAGCATGATGTCGAAGAGCTCGTTGCCGGCATTGAGCAGGGCGCGGAAGACTACCTGAACGGCGAAGATCAGCTGGTTGAGCCCACCATCGTGGGGCGCTTCGGCCAACAAGCCCAGCATGAAGATACCGGCAATGGAAGGAATGATGACGCCCTTGCGGAAGCCGATGGAAACGAAGATCGCCAGGATCACAAGAAGGAAGACCCAGTGCGACGCGGTAAGTTGTACCTGTTCGAGTTGTTCCATGTTGTACCTTGTCGTGTCGTCAGGCTTGGCGATGGCGGAGCCGGAGGTATCGGGCGGACCATCGGGAGCTTGTAGTTGTCGATTGCTGTACTGCCACGGATGTGTTTGCCTTGCATGTCACGAAAGTGTCGCTGTCGACCTACGTGCATGGAGTGGCTGGTTTATTGTCGTCGCATGTCATCTCCTGTCGTTTCGTAAAGGCACTCGGCAAGCAGCCTGCATGTCTTGGTTAGCCCAGCAGCAGACCGCCATAAGCCAGCGAGGCGGCGATCACAAGGGCAGGATGCAGCCTGAAGAGAAGCAGGGCGATTGCTGCCATTGCTGCAATCAGCAGCGTGTGAAGTAGTCCCGCCCCATCCAGGCTCTCGAAGAAGAAGCTCACCACCAGGCCAGCCATCATCATCGCGATGACCGGACGAACCCACTGGCTCATGCGCTTCACGCGTGGCGAGTCGCGATAGCGATAAAGCAGCCCCAGGGCGCCCAGCATGATCAGCAGCGTGGGCACGACGGTGGCGAAGACGGCGACCGTCGCGCCGCCGATACCCGCCACTTCATAGCCGACATAGCCGGCCATCTTGGTGGCTATCGGGCTTGGCAGTGCATTACCCAGGCCCAGCACCTCGGCGAACTCCTGACCGCTCATCCAGCCGTAGCGGCCCACCACTTCCGCCTCGATCAGCGGGATAATGGCCGGGCCCCCGCCATAGCCGACTATGTTGGGAATGAAAAAGGCGAGAAAAAGCTCGAGGTAGATCATCGCGTTGCCTCTTTGACGGCTTTGCCTTGCGTCAAGGGCGGGAGCAGGGCAGCTCCCAGAAGCGCGCCAATGACCAGGCCTGGGTGAATATCCAGCCAGTAGATCAGCCCGCCCGCCATGCCGGCCATTACCAGGCTGACCGCCCAGCCCAGTGCCAGTCGTGACTTGTTGAGAAAGTCCCAGGTGAGCTGGCCCATCATCACCATGACTACCGGCACCACTCCTTGTCCCATGCCGTGAATCCAGCTCACATCCCGATAGCGGCTGAAGAGCCCCAGCATCAGAATCATGGCGATGATCATTGGCAGTATCACGGCTAGCACTGCGTTGATGCAGCCGAGCGTGCCACCGACCCGAAAACCGATATAGCCAGGCATCTTGGTGGCGATGGGGCCCGGCAGAGTGTTGGCGATAGCCAGTACATCGGCGAACTCTTCATCCTGCATCCAGGCATGACGCTTGACGACTTCTTGGTGTACCAAAGGGATCATCGAGGGGCCTCCACCGAACCCGAGTAGGCCGATTCGGAGAAAGGAAAAGAACAACTTGCCCTGTAGTGATGCTGTCATGTCAGCCGATGTCCTAGTCTGTGCGTCTCACCCTATGCTTAAAAACAATCGCTTAAGCATAAGAGAAAGCTATTTTTCTAGTAAAAATCGATTATTTGACCTAGATTATGTCTCACAGCTTCAAGCGTCAAGCTCGGTATACCAAATTCCATAAAGAGAATGGAGTCACGCCATGAATGAAGTGCTCAAGCAGGGCAGTGCCACGACGGCCAGCAGGATCTACGAAATGCTCCGCCAGGATCTGCTCGATGGCCGCTACGCTGCCGGCGAGCGGCTGTCGATCGCATTGCTGCGAGAAACCTATCAGGTGGGCCTGAGTCCGCTGCGCGAGGCGCTGAACCGTCTGGCGGCCTATGGTCTGCTGCGCCAGGAGAACCAGCGCGGCTTTCGCGTGCTGGAGTTGAGCCGCGACGAGCTTGCCGATATCACCGAAATGCGCCGTCAGCTAGAGGGCAAGGCGTTGGAGCTTGCCGTCAAGCATGGCGATGAAGAGTGGGAATCCCAGCTTTTGGCCGCGAATCATCGCCTATCGAAGGTCTGCGCTCATACGCCGGTCGTGGAGTGGGAGCAACTGCACTCGCGCTTCCACAATGCCCTCGTCGCCCCTTGTGGTTCGGTCTGGTTGTTGCGCTTCATCTCGCAGCTGCACGACCAATTCGATCGCTATCGGCGCGTGGCGCCACGCGCCCAGGAGCTGCGTCATCAGCTCGATGCCCAGCATCAAGAACTGGTGGACCTGGCTCTGGCTCGCAATGCTAGCGGTGCCCGGGAATTGCTGGAGGAGCACATCACGCTTTCCAGCGAAGTGGCGCAGAAGAGCTGCCGCTAGGCAGCCCTGGCGCGGCGTACTGAAGTCCTTTGCCGTAGCCCCCCCCTCTTTACAGGGGCGGTTAGCTTCGGCTAGTGTTGGTTTATGGTATACCAATTACACCTGTATCATGCCATAGACCACAACACGCGACCAGGCGTTGAAGTTCGCCGCGCAGGTGCCGAGGGAGAGCGGGATGGAAGGTCAGAGTGAGAATCAGAAGAGCCAGGTAGATAGCTATGTGTTAACGGAGATGACCTGGCCGGAGGTCGAGGAGGCGCTCAAGACCGTCAAGATGGCCATCGTGCCGGTCGGAGCGCACGAGCAGCATGGACCGCACATGAACGAGAGCTGCGATGCAGTACTTGCCATCGAGATGGCCAAGCGCCTCGCCGCTGTGCTGCACCCACAGGTGCTGGTGACGCCCACGGTCAACATGGGAGTCTCCCCGCACCACCTGAACTTTCCCGGCACCATCAGCCTGCGCCCCGAAACCCTGCTGGCCGTGCTGCGCGACATGGTCGTCTCGCTGCAGCGTCACGGAATCGACAAGGTGTTGTTCCTCAATAGTCATGGTGGAAATCAAGCCACGCTTGGCCTGGCCTGTGCCAGCTTCATTCAGGAATTAGGCGTGGCGTGCTACTACGCCAAGACCACCGCTTCCGCCAAGAAGGCCATGAAGGAGCACATTTCCTCAACCCTGTTCGGCCATAGCTGCGAGCGCGAGGTTTCCGAGGCGTACTATCTAGCTCCCCACCTGGTGCGCTCGGAACGGCTCGAAAAGGGCGACATCGTGCACGGAGGCTATTGGGAGGGATTGCGCCCGGGCAACCCTCTCCAGGGCTTTTACTACTACGAAGAAATGACCCGCAACGGCTGCATCGGCGACGCCACCCGGGCAAGCCATGCCATCGGCAAGGCCATCGTCGAGGAGGCGCTCGAGGAGCTATCGGCGGCGCTGCGGCCGCTGCTTTCCGAAACTGTCCAAGCCCAGGCTGAGCACGATGATAGAGAGCTTGCCACCTGAAGGGGTACTGACAAGAAACGAGCGGTTGGTCAAATCACAACGAGAGAGCGATGACATGTACATCATTTTGACAAGCAAGCTGGGCGAATACGATGCCCGGCCGGGGCAAGGCATCGCCCCCGTCGAATCTTACGAATACTTCTTTTATGGCAGGAAGAAGGCCGACTTCACCATTGCCGAGGTCAATGGTGACCAGGGCCGGGTCAGCATTGTCGAGACCGGGGAGGGCGGCAAGACCAATAGCGTGCCGCTGAAATTCTTTGAACGCTTCGACACCATCGCAGCGGCGCGAGCCGAACTCGAGCAGCTGGTGACCTTCGGCAGCATCGACACTCGTCTGGAGAAGGCGCCGCTGCACTGAGCCGGCCGTCTATCTGTCATCCTCGCCCCCCGTTCCCATCGGTACGGGGGGCGTTGTTTTTCTGGACCTTCGTGTACCAGATGCCAACGTTTTGACGCGATGTGATAAGATACTTTTTGACGAACCCTAGCTTCGAGACAACCGATGGTAGCCCGAATGGCAGAATCCTGGACACAGGAAGACCTTTCACCGATCCGCGACAAGGTATATGCCTATCTCAAGGACGCCATACTGCGCGGCGAGTACAAGGCTGGTGACCGTCTGGTCGAAAGGGTGCTGGCCGAAAAGCTCAACATCAGCCGCACGCCCATCCGCGAGGCGCTGTTTCGCCTCGAGACCCAGCGTTTCGTGCGTACCGTGCCGCGCAAGGGAGTGGTGGTCAACGAGATCACCCAGGCGGAGATTCTCGAGGTGTTCATGATTCTGGCCTCATTGGAGTCGCTGGCGGCTCGCCTGGCCGCGCAGAAGGTCAACGACGAGATCGTTGCCGAGATCGACCGCCTCATGGCCGAGATGGACGAAGCCCTGCAGGACGGTGACGGCGATGAGGTAGAGCTCAACATCAAGTACAACGACCTGATTGGCCGGGCCTCGGGGAATCCGAAGCTTCACGAGATGCTGGTCGACCTGAAGGACTATGTGCGCGCCTTTTCGAATCTCAGCAGCGCCCTGCCCGGGCGCACCAAAGAGGCCTTGCGCGAGCACCAGGACATCCTCGGCGCCATTCGCGGTGGGGAAGAGGACCTGGCCGAGAGCTTCACCCGGATTCACCTCGAGAAGTCGCGCAAGGCGTATATGAACCGTTCGCAGGTCTGATCGGGCAGTAGAGACAAGCGATACAGGACAGAAAAGGCAAGCCGAGCGCTCACAGTGCTAGCGTCCGGCTTCATTTCATACCCCTTCCGTTGGCGTGGCAGTGGCTGTCTAACCGATCACCAGCGGTGAGGAGAGATTCTTCAGCGCACGGGCCACGCTCATGGCAACAATATAGCCGGTCTTGGGGTTGTCGGGCGAAGGCGTGTTCTGCACTTCGATACGTACCTCGCCGAACAGGCCTTTGGCGGAAACCTCATGCACATTCTTCTCGATGGTGGGATCGACCAGTACTCGAACCTGGGTGGCCTCGAAGCCCACTCCGGCCAAGCTCAGCGCCGCCGAGACGTTGACGCTCTCGGGAAATACACGTGAAGACTCACGGGCATTGCCCTCGAAGATCAGCGTCGGCTGCGTCACCGTGTCGAGATCCACAACTTCCTCGGCGTAGGTGTCACGCCACGCCTTTACCGGCTTGCGGGTCGTCAGCGTAACGCGCTCCAGTGGGCCCTGGGCGGCAGCGGCGATACGGTCGAGACCGGCAATCGCCGCCGAGGGTATCAGCACGCGCTTTTGCTGCTGGCTGGCGCTGGCCATGATCCGGTCATATAGCTTCTGGTCGCAGAAGGCGCCGACCGAGACCACCATGAAATCGCAGCCGTGTTGCAGTGAAGTCTCGGCATAGCGAATCACGGCTTCGTGTCCTGCCGTCTCGACCACCACGTCGGGGCGAAAGGCAAAGAAGGTCTCTTCGTTGTCGGTAATCGTGCAACCGTCCAGTGAGATGTCGTCATACTTGCCGGCATTGCGTACTAATACGCTGGTCAGGCGGGTGTTACCCGCCTGACCGCTGAGGATGGCCTCGGCGACATCCTTGCCTGCCGTACCGTAGCCGATGAGCCCAACTCGAATCGCGTGTTGCTCTGTCATTGCGTGCCTCATGCCTCTGCCTTGGGTTTGACCTGGCACGTGCCGGCAGCACCGCCCTTGGGTGTCTCTTCCCAGGAAACCTTGACGTCGCCCTTGAGAAAGGTCTGGCAGGCGAGGCGATAGCCCTGCTCCAGCTCTTCGGCAGAAAGCAGCTTCTCCTCCTTCTTCTTTACGGCGTCGGTGTTCTCGCGGCCCTCCTCGACGAGACATTTGCAGGTGCCGCAAAGCCCGCCGCCGCACTTGAACGGGATACCGCCCTTCTCGCGCAACGAGATGCGCAGCAGGTTGGAATCTTCCGGGGCGCTGATGACCTTGCCGCCGCTGGTAATGAAAGTGATGTCCGGCATGACGATTACCTCGCTGGATCCGGTGATGCCTCAGGCCACGCTGCCTTCGAGCTCATGGGTGAAGTTAAAGCTGTCGGCATAGATGCGCTCGACGTCGAGGCCGCGCTGGGAAAAGCTCGTCTTGGCGGCAGCGATCATCGGCGGCGGGCCGCACAGGTAGGCATCGAAGGCGCTGAGGTCCTCGAAGTCCTGGCACACCGCCTCGTGCACGAAGCCGCGGCGACCGCCCCACTCGGGGTCGGGCTCCGAGAGCACGGGCACGTAGCGGAAGTTGGGCAGCGTTCGTGCCCACTGGCGTAACTGCTCGTCGAGGTAGAGGTCCTCTACACGGCGTACGCCCCAATAGAGGGCGATGCCGGGACGCTCGGGTTCGTCCAGCAGCGACTCGATGATGCTCTTGAGCGGTGCCAGGCCGGTGCCACCGCCCACCATCAGCAAGTCGCGTGGACTCTTGGCGTCATGGCGGAAGTTGCCCAGCGGCAGTTCCACGTCGAGGGTGTCGCCTGGTTTGTAGTCGGTCTCGAGTCGGCCGGTGAAATGGCCGCCGGGGACGCGACGGATATGGAAGTCGAACAGCTCGCCGCGGTGGGGCGAAGCCATGGAGAAGCTGCGGGGGCTGCCGTCGTCCAGCATCACGTTGAGGTACTGGCCCGGATGGAACACCACCTCGCTGGCCGTGGGGATGCGCAGTACCAGGTGGGTCACATCGTGGCTCAGCTTTTCAAGCCGCTCGATGGTAGCAACATGGAAATCGGCCGGGATGTAGCCTTCCGGCAGCAGCTTGGCACTGATGGTCAGGTCGCTCTGGGCGCATGCCTGGCAGGCCAGTGCGTAGCCCGCCTCGGCTTCCTCTTCGGTCAGTCCGAAGGGGAACTCCTCGTAGTCGACCGTGCCTTCAAGCAGCTTGATGCGGCAGGCACCACAACCACCGAAGCGGCAGTCGTGAGCGAGCGGAAAACCGGCACGCTCGGCAGCCTCGAGCAGTGGTTCGCCCGTCTGGGCTTCGAAGCTTTCTGAGGTCTCGGAGAGAGTAATACGGTAGCTCATGGCAGCCTCCTGGAGTGCACCCGTTTCAAGGCATGGTCTTGTCGTTGTTGCAGGGTGTCTGTGCTTGGCTGATCGTCAGGGGAGTCGGCAAGGGCGGGCCGCTTGCCGACGTCGCATGCTTATTTCTTGATGTCGGCTTCGACCACGACCTCATGGCCGGAGTCGCGCAGGTGATTCTGTAGCGCTTGCAAGGCCGCCAGTCCGGCCTGGGTGTCCTGCTCGCCGTTGCCGCCGCTCAGGCCGACGCCGCCAATCACCTCGCCATCGACGACGATGGGAAAGCCGCCGACGAACACGGCAAACTTGCCCTCGAAGCTCCATTGAATGCCGAAGGCTTCGTTGCCCGGCAGAGCGGGGCCGTTGGGGGCGGTATTGAACAGGTGGGTCGAACGCTTGTGCCCGGCAGCGGTGAAGGCCTTGTTCCAGGCGATCTGCGGGCCGGTGACGCGGGCGCCGTTCATGCGCTCCAGCGCCAGCGGGTAGCCGCCGTCATCCACAACGCAGATGGTTTCCAGCACGCCGATCTCTTCGGAGCGCTGCTTGGCGGCTTCCACCATCAGCTTGGCTTCTTCCAGTTCCAGTCGAAATACCTGTTTCATGGGCTTACCTTGTCGTCAGGTTGTCGTTGTGAATGCCGCACTCAGCGGCCGATGTAGACAGTCTTGGTCTGGGTGAAGAAATCCAGCCCGGCGCGACCCGACTCTCGAAACGTTGAGGTGCTCGACTGCTTCAGGCCGCCGAAGGGCGCGTTGACCAGATTGCCGGTGGTGGTGCGGTTGACCTTGACCGTGCCGGCCTGGATATCGAGCGGGAAGCGCTGGATATAGGCGATGTCGTTGGTTACCAGCGCGGCTGACAGGCCGTAGGGCGTATCGTTGGCCTTGACGATGGCATCCTCGTAGCCGTCGATCTCGATCACCGCGACCACCGGGCCGAAGATCTCCTCGCGGGCGATGCGCATCTCCTGGGTGACGTCGCTGAAGATCGCCGGCGCCACGTAGAAGCCCTTGGCATAGTCGCCCTCGCTGAGGTGCTCGCCGCCATGCACGTGCGTGGCCTCCTGCTTGCCAGACTCGATGTAGCCAAGCACGCTGTCGAGCTGCTGGCGGGTGGCCAGCGGACCGATCTGGGTGCCTTCGGTCATGCCGTTGCCGATCTTCAGCGTCTTGACCTTCTCCACCAGCCGCGCGAGGTACTCTTCTTTCAGGCTGCGGGCGATCAGCACCCGGCTGGTGCCGGTGCAGGCCTGGCCGGTCAGCGAGAAACCGCCCTTCACGGTCAGGTCCACCGCAGTATCGAGGTCGGCGTCTTCCAGCACGATCAGCGGATTCTTGCCGCCGAGTTCCATCTGGGTGCGGGTGGCCATGGCTGCGGCGCGGTGAATGCGCTCGCCGGCGGCGGTGGAGCCGGTGAACGAGATCGCCTTCACCACGGGGTTGGCGGTGATCTCCTCACCTATCGCCGAGGCGGCCCCGGTGATGAAGTTGAATACCCCTGCCGGGGCGCCGGCATGATGCAGGGCCTCGGCCAGGCGGTAGCCTATCAGCGGCGCATCGGACGAGGGCTTGAACACCACGGTATTGCCGGTAATCAGGGCCGGGGCGATCTTGCGGGCCGGGATCGAGATCGGGAAGTTCCACGGCGTGATGACGGTGGCCACGCCGAGCGGCTCGCGCTGGGTGTAGACCATCATCTTGGCGTCGTCCTGGGGGAAGGTCTCGCCGGTGATGGTCTGGCCTTCGATCGCGTAGAAGCGCAGGGTCTGGGCGGAACGCGCGATCTCGTCGCGGCTGTTGGCCAGCAGCTTGCCTTCCTCGCGGGTCAGTTCCTCGGCGAACTGTTCGACATTCTCCATCAGGTAGTCGGCGGCCAGATTGAGGATCTTGGCGCGCTGCGAGATCGGAGTCGCGCGCCAGGCGGCGAAGGCGTGGTCTGCTGCCGCGATGGCCTGGCGTGCATCTTCGACGGAGGATGCCTGGAAGTGGCCGAGCAGGTCGTCCTGGTCGGCGGGGTTGCGGTTCTCGAAGGTTTCCCTCGAGGTGCTGGCGACCCACTGGCCGTCGATATAGTTGAGAAACTGGGTTGCGTTATCCAAGACGCTTACCTCTTCGTCGTCGCTGGCTGTCGTCACGGGCTGTTATCACGCTCCCAGCCGCGTGGTGGCCATCCGCCGGCATCGGGCCGGCAGATGACATCACGCGAGGCTAGGTAGGGGCTCGATCAAGCCGCCATGTCGAGCTCGGTGAGAGGCAGCTCGTCGGCGACATAGTCGTAGTACAGCGCGGTGGTATAGAGCAGGCGCATCTGGGCGCCGATCTCGCAGATCTTCAGGCAGCGCTGCTGCAGCTCGACGGTGTCGGCGTGTTCCAGCACGATCTGGTAGCCGCGCTCGCCATGGATCTCGTCGGAGACGATGTGCAGGTCGAAGAACTCGACTTCCTCGTCGGTGAAGCCGTACTTCTCACGCAGGGTCGGGGTCTGTCGGCGGTAGATCGAGGGCACCTGGGACTCCAGGCCGACGACCAGGGCTGCCACGGCGACGACCGGATGCTCGCGCATGGCCACGGCGTAGCACCAGCTCTGCAGGCCACGGGTGGTGGGCGACATGTTGTCCGGGTTTTCGACGCGCTCGCGAGTGGTACCGCAGGCCTCGGCGAAGCGGATCAATAGGTCGGTATGACGATCGCCACCCAGCTCCTCCTCATACATGTTTTGCAGCAGGAAGTCCTTGGCTTCGGTGTGGCTTTCCGGGGTGTTGGCATAGATGTAAGCCAGGTAGTCGGCGAAGGGACCGACATAGTGGTAGTGGTTCTCGGCCCAGCGGGCGAGGTGGTTGCGAGACAGCTTGCCGCTGGCCCAGGCCACGCTGAACGGTGCCTTGTTGGCGCTCTTGCCCTTGATGGCTTCTTCCAGGGCGGTACGGAATTCGTCGCGATTCATCAACTGTGCCATGGGGGAGGACTCCTGTTTGTCGCTCGTGCGCCGCCTGGCCTGTCAGGCCGCGCTGTTGTTTTTGCTGTCCGGTGCCGGTCGTTCGGCGGTTTTTCTAGATGGCTTATGGTATACCAAAAGCCATGTGAAGGAGCGTATTCCTACGAATTTCCCCTGTCAAGTAATTTTGGCCCAGGGGAGTCTGGGGCGGCGCGCCAAGTTGGAATGCAGCCCGGGGCTATAGCTGGCCGCTAGAATAGACCGAGGAGGGGACGGTCGACTGTAACGTCAGCGATTCGATAGTGACTGTTGTCGGTTCTGTGAGTGGGAATGAATCTGTTTTTGGTATACCATTGACATAAGCGATAGCGCTGATCGTCAAGGTGCGCAGAGAAATCAAGGTGGCAGCGAAATGAGCAAGCGATGTCCGGCGAGGTTGGGGAACGGAGAGGCAGGAGCCTGGTGGCATCCGCACGGTGAGAGTTTGTCATGCTGAAGCGGCTCTTCGAAGAGCGCCCCGGAGATGCCGGACTGGGTGGGCAGCAGCGACGCATGGCTACGCTCGTGGTGGTGTTGGCCACCTTGTTGGCCGTACTCGACCTGGGCATCGTCAATATCGCCTTGCCGTCACTGGCCAGTAGCCTGGGAGTGGAAGAGTCTCGAGCGGTTTGGGTTGCCACGACCTATCAACTGGTGTGCGCTGCTTCGCTGCTCTCATTCGCGGCGCTTAGCCGCCTGGTGGGGCAATGGCGCGTCTTCACTAGTGGTTTAGCGCTCTACAGTCTGGGCGCGCTGGGCGCGGCGCTGGCTCAGAATCTGGAGTTGCTGCTGGTCTGGCGGGTCGTGCAAGGGCTGGGTGGTGCGGCAATCCTCAGCTTGGGGCCATCGCTTTATCGAAATATCTTTCCGCACCGGCTGCTGGGGCGGGCGATCGGATTGAATGCGATGGTCGTTGCCTTTGGCTTGGCATCAGGACCCACGCTCGGGGGCCTGGTACTGACGCTGGGCAGTTGGCCTTGGGTTTTTGCGCTCAATGTCCCCGTGGGACTGGTAGCTATCGGGCTGGCTTGGCGAGTGCTGCCAAGCGAACCATGGCGGCACGGCGGCTTCGATTGGCCGGGGGCGCTACTCTCCGTTCTGATGATGGGGGGCTTCGTGCTCACCATGGAACGGTTCGGCCATGGCGGGCATTACCTCTTGGTAGGTGGGCTTGGGGTGCTTAGTTTGCTGTCCATGGCTGTCTTCATCTGGCGGCAACGCCGCACTTCCACACCGCTGGTACCGTTGTCGTTGTTCGAGGCGCCCCGCTTTGCCACGGCATCGATAGTGACGGTGCTGGCCTTCACCGCCCAAGGCGCGGCTTTCGTCGCGCTGCCCTTTCTCTATCAGAGCGTGATGGGGGTGTCGCCACTCGAAGCGGCCCTGCTCTTCACCCCCTGGCCGCTGGCGCTGCTGGTCTCGGGGCCGGTCGCCGGCCGCCTGGCCGACAAGCGAGATCCTGCGCTTCTCGTGGCAGGTGGGCTGGGCTTGTTCCTGTGCGGAATGGTCGGTCTGGGCTGGTTGAGTACCGCCGGTTCTGCACTCTACTTGTTGATTCCTTCACTGCTGTGCGGCCTGGGTTACGGCTTCTTCCAGGCGCCCAACAATCGCGAAATCATGGGCAGCGCCCCCTTGACGCTAAGCGCCAGCGCATCCGGGGTGTTGGCGTCACTTCGCACTTTCGGCCAGTGCCTGGGCTCCGCACTGGTGGCATTGGTCATGGCGCTGCCATTCGGCAATGTCACCCTGGCTCTGTGGCTGGCGGCTGTGTTGGCGCTGCTGGCCTTGTTGGCCAGTGTGTTGCGTCTTTCACAGCCTGCGCAGGTCACGGCTGCATGACATGTCAGTCAGTTACCAGGCCAGCACGGTGCCGTTGGTGCGTGGCTTGGTATCAGCCGAGGAAGAGGCCGCCATACATCAGCGCGGCGAGTATCACGAAGGCTGGATGCACGCGGAAGCGCAGCAGGGCGATGGCGGCAGCCGCGGCGATCAGCAGCGTATGCCGCAGGCCGGCGCCTTCCAGTCCTGTACTGAAGAAGCTCCAGGTCAGCCAGGCCATCATGACGGCGATCACCGGGCGCACCCACTGACTCATGCGCTTGACGCGCGGCGAGTCGCGATGGCGATAGAGCAATCCGAGGGCTCCCAGCATTAGCAGCAGCGACGGCACCACCGTGGCCAGCACGGCGATCGCGGCGCCGGCGATGCCGGCGACATCGTAGCCCACGTAGCCGGCCATCTTGGTGGCGATGGGGCTCGGCAGGGCGTTGCCCAGGGCCAGGGTCTCGGCGAACTCCTGTGCGTTCATCCAGCCATAGCGGCCCACCACCTCGGCTTCGATCAGCGGAATGATCGCCGGGCCGCCGCCATAGCCGATGATGTTGGGCACGAAGAAGGCGAGAAACAGCTGCCAGTAGATCACGGCGTCGCTCCCTTGCGCCGACGAGCGGGGTAGAGCAGGGCGGTGAGCAGCAACGCCCCGATGACCCAGCCGGGATGGACTCCCACGAGATAAATGAGTCCGCCGGCTGCGGTTGCCATGGCAAGGCTGATGGCCCAGCCCAGGGCGAGGCGCGACTTGTTCCAGAAATCCATTGTCAACTGGGCCATCATGACCATGACCACTGGCACCACGGCTTGTCCCATGCCGTGGATCCAGGCCACGTCGCGATAGCGGCTGAGCGTCGTTAACAGCACGATCATGACGGCAATCATGGGCAGGATCACGGCAGCCACGGCGATCACGCAGCCGCTCGCGCCCGCCACCCGATAGCCGATGTAGCCGGGCATCTTGGTGGCGATGGGGCCGGGCAGGGTGTTGGCGATGGCGAGGATGTCGGCAAACGCCTCGTCATCGAGCCAGGCGTGACGCTTGACCACTTCCTGCCGGACCAGGGGGATCATGGCAGGACCGCCGCCGAAGCCGAGTAGACCGATGCGGACAAAGGCCCAGAACAGGGCGCCGAGGGGCGCCTTGGCAGGCGGCATCATGGAGACTCCTCAATTGGGGAACGCAGTAAAGGGTCGTTACTGTAGGGCCATTGCCCGGAAAGGTTTACCCTACTGACTCGCCTCTGCGCAAATGGCAGGCGCCCCGGGGCAGCAGCTAAGCGTCGATCAAGGCAAGTCTGCCGCGCAGGCGGGCCTCCAGCGGGGTGAGATCGACCTCGGTGTCGCTGGGCCAGCCTACGCTGAGCAGCACACCGTCGCTGGCGTAGTCAGCGACCTCGATCGGGACGTCGCGGGCCTCGAGCCAGGCGCGGGCTTCGGCCTCGCCGGCGAAGTCGACCTTCAACCTGAGTACGGTACGCTCGACCACTTGCCGCAGCGGCAGGTCGTCGAGCCCTCGGGCCACGGCCTGGGCATAGGCACGGGCCAGGCCGCCGGTGCCCAGCTTGGTACCACCGAAGTAGCGGGTCACCACGCAGCCTACCTGGCCCAGGCCCGAGCCTTCCAGCACCTGGAACATCGGGCGGCCTGCCGTGCCGCCGGGTTCGCCGTCGTCTGAGAAGCCGATGGCGTGCTGTTCTCCGGGAGGCCCGGCAATATAGGCACTGCAGTGATGGCTGGCGTTAGGGTGGGCCCGACGGGCTTCGGCCAGCAGGGCCTCGAAAGCCGTCGGGCTGGGGGCATGGCAGAGCCAGGCGATGAAGCGGCTCTTCTCTACCTCGTGGAGGCTTTCCCGCCAGCCACCGGGCGGCAGGTCGGGCACCGGGTAGCGCATCAGTGGGTCAGCTCACGGTGTTCCTGCTGACGCACCACGCCCATCACCATGCCGAGCACCTGGATATCGCTGTTCTTGAGGTAGATGGGGGCCATGTTCTCGTTGGCCGGCTGCAAGCGCACGCCGCTCTTCTCGATGTAGAGCTTCTTCAGTGTCACTTCCTGCTGGTTGATCAGCACCACGGCGGTTTCGCCGTTCTCGGCGCTCTCCTGACGCTCGATGATGATCACATCGCCATCGAAGATGTTGCAGTCGATCATCGAGTCGCCACGCACCCGCAGTGCATAAGTATTGCGGCGTACCATGCAGGCTGGGGCGTGGATGCTGTCGCCGCTGGGGCAGGCTTCGATGGGCAGGCCCGCCGCGACGTCACCCAGCAGGGGCACCTCGGTCAGGTCGGTGGCGTCGACGCTGGCCCAGGAGGTGGCGATGGGCAGGTTGGGGCGTCGGTACAGGTACTGCATGGAAGGCGTTGGCATTGGCGTTCCCCCTCTTTGCGACCCTGTTGAAATGTACAGGTATCCTGCATCATACCAAGCGGTCGCCAAGTGGCAAGTTTTGCCGATGCCTTGTTGCCTTGACCTGTGGCAAGGGTGGCGCCGTGACGCACCTCGTTCGCTAGCGGCTACAGGCCTTTCCGTGTAGCATTTCGGTCGAATTGACCCTTTCCTGGAGAGTGCCGTTGAGCCTGCGTCTGCAAGCGCGAAACCTGGCCTGCGAACGAGATGACCGCTGGCTGTTCCGGGGCTTGGACCTGGATATTCGCGCCGGCGAGATCGTGCGGGTGGAAGGCCCCAACGGCAGCGGCAAGACTACTCTGTTGAAGATTCTCTCCGGTCAGCTCGCCGACTACGAAGGCGAGCTGTTCTGGAACGAGCAACCGATGCGCAAGTCGCGTGACGCCTTCCTTGCCAACCTGCTCTACCTGGGCCACGCGCCCGGCGTCAAAGCGGCGCTGACGCCGCTGGAAAACCTCGCCTGGTACCAGGCCCTTGCGGGCCATGCGCCGAGCGAAAAGACGCGCATGAGTGCGTTGGAGGAGCTCGGTCTGGTGGGCTTCGAGGACGTCCCGGCAGCCCAGCTCTCCGCCGGTCAGCAGCGCCGCGTGGCGCTGGCACGCCTGTCGCTCACGCCGCGTCCGTTGTGGGTGCTCGACGAGCCCTTCACGGCAATCGACCGCGACGGTGTCGCGGCGCTGGAGCGCCGGCTGGTCGAACATGCTCGCCGCGGTGGTTGCGTGCTGGTCACCACCCATCACGAACTGACGCCGTGTGCCGAGTTACGCCGTATCCGTCTCGGCGGGGGAGGGGCCAATGCCGGCATCTGAAGGCGCTCTGGGGAAGGAGGAGGCGGTGGTTCGCGCGGAACCTCGCGGCGGTCTTGCTGTCGCAGTGTGGGCAACACTGAAGCGGGACCTGCTGTTGTTGCTGCGGCGGCGCAGCGAAGTGCTCAACCCCCTGGTGTTCTTCGCCATCGTCATCACCCTGTTCCCGATCGGTATTTCTCCCGATCCGGCGCTGCTCGCGGCCATCGCCCCCGGTCTGCTGTGGGTGGCGGCGCTACTGGCGGCGCTGCTGTCTCTCGACAGCCTGTTCCGGGCCGACTACGACGACGGCTCGCTGGAGCAGCTGCTGCTGACGCCCCAGCCGCTGGCGATGCTGGCCCTGGCCAAGGTGGCCGTGCACTGGCTGCTGACCGGCCTGCCCCTGGCGCTGATGGCGCCCGTGCTGGGCATCATGCTGGCGCTGCCGGCGGGCAGCTACCTGGTATTGGCCGTTTCACTGGCACTGGGCAGTGCCAGTCTCAGCCTGATTGGTGCCATCGGAGCGGCGCTGACGGTGGGGCTCTCGCGTGGCGGCGTATTGCTGTCGCTGCTGGTGCTCCCCCTTTACATTCCGGTGCTGATCTTCGGCGCCGGGGCCGTTCAGGCGGCCATCTTCGGCGATAGCGTGCTGGCGCACCTGGCGATCCTCGGCGCGCTGCTGGCGCTGGCCCTGATCTTTGCGCCATTGGCGATCGCGGCATCGCTGCGCATCAGTATCAACGGTTGAGAGGTTGACGAGGCATGTGGGCCTTCCTTAACAAGCTGCGTTCCCCCAAGTGGTTCTACACCATCAGCGCCCGTCTGCAGCCCTGGTTCTGGGCTGCGGCACTGATTCTGATCGTCACCGGCAGCGTCTGGGGGCTGGCTTTTGCGCCGGCCGACTACCAGCAGGGCAACAGTTTCCGCATCATCTATGTGCACGTACCGGCGGCATTCCTCGCCCAGTCGATCTTCGTCTCCCTGGCGGTGACGGGGCTGGTGTTCATGGTCTGGAAGATCAAGATCGCCGACATGGCGGCCACCGTGATGGCGCCGCTGGGCGCGGCCATGACCTTCGTCGCGCTGTTCTCCGGTGCGGTGTGGGGCGTGCCCACCTGGGGCACCTGGTGGATGTGGGATGCGCGCCTCACCTCGATGCTGATACTGCTCTTCCTCTATCTCGGCGTGATCGCCCTGCGCGGTGCCTTTGCCAGTCGCGACAGCGCCTCCCGTGCCGCCTCGGTGCTCGCCATGGTCGGCGTGATCAACATTCCGATCATCAAGTACTCGGTAGACTGGTGGTACACGCTGCATCAGCCCGCTACTTTCACCGTCACCGGGCGCGCCGCCATGCCGATGGAGATGTGGCTGCCGCTGCTGATCATGGTGCTGGGCTTCTACTGCTTTTTCATCGCCCTGACCCTGATGCGAACGCGCAGCGAGATCCTGCGCCGCGAGTCCAGCAAGCGCTGGGTGCGCGAGCTGGCCGAGGAGGCGAACTGATGGCTTTCGACACCTTCCAGGAATTTCTCGCCATGGGCGGGCACGCACGTTACGTCTGGTCGGCCTGGGGCCTGACCGCCGTACTGTTGCTGGGGGCAGTGCTGCATGCCCGCTTCGAGCGTCGTCAGCTCATGCGCCAGCTGAAACGGCGTCTGCGCCGCGAAGCTCACCAGGCCGGACACGCCGGCGGGGCGCAACCGATTCCAACTAGCAGGGGTAGAAGCACCAATGAGGCCTAAACGTAAACAGAAGCTCTTCCTGGCCCTGGGGCTGGTGTCTCTGGCGGCGATCGCCGTGGGGCTGACGCTCTATGCGCTGCGGGCCAACATCAATCTGTTCTTCAGCCCGATCCAGATCGTCGCCGGCGACGCGCCTTACGAGCGCCAGATCCGTGCTGGCGGCATGGTCAAGGAGGGCAGCGTGGCGCGCAATCCCGACAGCCTCGATGTCGAATTCACCGTGACCGACTATGTCGAGGACGTCCGCGTGCACTACAGTGGCATCCTTCCCGACCTGTTCCGTGAAGGGCAGGGGGTGGTGGTAGTCGGCCAGCTGCAGCGCGACGGCTACATCAAGGCCGACCAGGTACTGGCGCGCCATGACGAGAACTACATGCCTCCCGAGGTATCCGAGGCGCTCGAAGCGGCCGGTTACTCCCCCGCCGACTACCAGGCCAAGGCCGCCGAGGTGGCCGAGCGCCTCGAGGCGCGTGAGGGTGCGAGCCAGAATTGATCCGGAGACGTCATGTTCATTCGTTTGATCCCTGAAATCGGCCATTTCGCCCTGGTCGTCGCCATGTTGATGGCGGCGGTACAGGGGGTGATGCCGCTGGCCGGCGCCGCGCTGCGCCGGCCGTTGTGGATGGCCTATGCCCGCCCCATGGTCGCCGGTCAGTTCCTGTTCGTGTTCATCGCCTACCTCTGCCTCACGGCAAGCTACCTGCTCGACGATTTCAGCGTGGCCAACGTGGCCAACAATTCCAACTCGATGCTGCCGTGGTACTACAAGTTCAGTGCCGTGTGGGGCAACCACGAGGGCTCGGTGCTGCTGTGGAGCCTGATGCTGGCCGGCTGGAGCTACATGGCGGCGCGCTTCTCCCGCGAGCTGCCGCGCGACATGGTGGCGCGGGTGATCGGCGTGCTGGGCCTGGTCGCCGTCGGTTTCCTGGCCTTCGTGCTGGTTACCTCCAACCCCTTCGAGCGGTTGCTGCCGAACGTGCCGAGCGACGGCGCCGACCTCAACCCGCTGCTGCAGGACATCGGCCTGATCCTGCACCCGCCGATGCTGTACATGGGCTACGTGGGCTTTTCGGTGGTCTTCGCCTTTGCCATCGCTGCGCTGCTCGGCGGTCGCCTCGATGCGGCCTGGACCCGCTGGGCGCGGCCCTGGACCAACCTGGCCTGGGCCTTCCTCACCGTGGGAATCGCACTGGGTAGCTGGTGGGCCTACTACGAGCTGGGCTGGGGCGGCTGGTGGTTCTGGGATCCGGTCGAGAATGCCTCGCTGCTGCCCTGGCTGACCGGCACTGCGCTGATGCACTCACTGGCGGTCACCGAAAAGCGCGGTTCGTTCAAGAGCTGGACGGTGCTGCTGGCGATCTTCACCTTCTCACTGTCGCTGCTGGGCACCTTCCTGGTGCGCTCCGGCGTCTTGACCTCCGTGCATGCCTTCGCCAACGACCCCTCGCGCGGCTTCTTCATCCTCGTCCTGCTGGGCATCACCGTGGGCCTGTCGCTACTGATCTTCGCCCTGCGCGCGCCACGGGTCAGCCAGCGCACCGGCTTCAATTGGCTGTCGCGTGATGCCCTGCTGCTGATCAACAACATCCTGCTGGTGATCATGACCATCACCGTGCTGATGGGCACCGTCTATCCACTTCTGCTCGACGCGCTCGACCTGGGCAAGATCAGCGTGGGCCCGCCCTACTTCAACACCCTGTTCGTGCCGCTCACGGTCATCATGTGCGTGTTCATGGGCCTGGGCCCGTCGGCGCGCTGGAAGCAGACCGACCCACGCCTGATGCTCAAGCGGCTGTGGCTCGCCGGCGTCGCGGCGTTGGTCATAGCCGCGGCGATGCCGTTCGTCATCGGCGGCGAGTGGAACGCCTGGGTCGCCCTCGGCCTGGTGGCGGCGATGTGGATCGTACTGCCGACGCTGCGCGACCTCTATGACAAGACCCGTCGCGCCGAGTCGTTCGGCGCCGGTCTCAAGAAGCTGTCGCTGGCCTACTGGGGCATGCAGCTCGGCCACCTGGGAGTGGCGGTAACCATCATCGGCGTGGCGGTGGTCTCCAACTTCGAGATCGAGCGCAACGTACGCATGTCGCCCGGCGATAGCGTCGAGGTCGCCGGCTACACCTTCACCATGCAGGAGCTGACCTCCCGGCGCGGGCCCAACTACATCGCCGATGGTGCCGCGATCGAGGTGCGCCGCGGCGACAGCCGGCGCAGCTTCGTGATGAACCCGGAAAAGCGGCTCTACATCGCGCGTGGCATGCCCATGAGCCAGGTGGCACTGCGCCCCGGCCTGTTCCGTGATCTCTACGTGGCCATGGGCGAGGATCTGGGCGACGGCAGCTGGGCCATGCGTGTACAGTACAAGCCCTTCGTACGCTGGCTGTGGCTCGGCGCGCTGCTGATGGCGGCCGGCGGTTTGCTTGCCGTCATCGATCGCCGCTATCGGCGCCTGGCAACGTCGCGCGATCCCGAAGAGAAGGCTCGCGAAGGCGCGGCGCGGGAGGCTACGGCATGACGCGACGCCTGCTGCTGATGCTGCCGCTCGTAGGCTTCCTGGTGTTGGGCGCCTTTCTCTATCAGGGACTTTCGCTGAATCCCTTTCAGCGTGAATCGGCGTTGATGGCACGGGAGTTCCCAGCCTTTCAACTTCCCACTCTGGAGGATCCTGAGCGGATCGTGGATGAATCCTTGCTTGAAGGCGAAGTCACCCTGGTCAACGTCTGGGGCGAGTGGTGTCCGACCTGCAAGCAGGAAATGCCGCAGTTGCTCGACCTGGCCGATCGCGGTGTCCGTCTGGTCGGTGTCGACTACAAGGATACTCGAGAGAAGGGGGGAGCATTCCTCGCCGAGTTTGGTAATCCGTTCGAGGTCAATATCTTCGATTCCGAAGGCGTTCTAGGTTTTGATCTGGGTGTCTACGGTGCACCGGAAACATTTCTGGTCGACCGAGATGGCATCATCCGCTACCACCATACCGGTTACATCAAGCCGGAAGATGTTCACGATGTGATTCTGCCGGAGGTGAGGAAATGGCAGTGATACGATGGTTCTTCGTGATTCTGCTCCTGGCTACCGGCATGGCGCATGGCGGTGCCGTTGAGGTTCGTGAGTTCAGCAACCCGGTGCTCGAGCAGCGTTACCAGAGCCTTACGGCCTCGTTGCGTTGCCCCAAATGCCAGAACCAGGCGATCAACGACTCCGACTCTCCCATCTCCCAGGATATGCGTGAGAGGGTCTATGCCATGCTGCAGGACGGCCGCTCGGACATGGAAATCCGCGATCACATGGTGCAACGCTTCGGTGACTATGTGCTCTATAACCCGCGCCTTGAAGGTCGTACCTATCTACTATGGGGATTGCCCGCGGTACTGGTCGTGGCCGGTGCCGTTCTGGTGATGCTGCTGATTCGCGCGCGTCGCAATGCTTCGGTGCGTGCCCTGAGCAACGAGGAACGTCATCGCCTGGAGGCATTGATCAAGCAGGAGAAAGGCCAATGATCGCGCTGTGGTTAGCCTTCGGCCTGCTGCTGTTGCCGGCGCTGTGGCTGCTGGTGGCGCCGATGCGGCGTGCGCGTCTGGTGCACGATGCTCAGGCCAGCTTCGAAGCCAACGACCGTGCGACCGAACAGAACGTAGCGATCTATCGTCGTCGTCTGGCGTCGCTGGAAGCGGCGCTGGAGCGCGGTGACATCGACCAGGCGCAGTTCGACGAGGATCGTCTAGAACTCGACCGCAGCCTGCTGGAAGATACCGCGAATCTCACACGTCGCCCGCTGCATTCGCCCGCTGCGGGGCGTTTCGCGGTGCCTGTCGTGGCCTTGGCGCTGGTGATTTCCGCCATGCTCTGGTATCAGCACGAAGGTGCCGAAGGGGACCTGCGCCTGCTCGCCGCCTTCGAGGAGAGCGATTCACTGCCGGCCCTGCTGGAGCGCCTGCAGCAGGAGGCCCAGCGTCAGCCTGACAATGCCGATGTCTGGGCCTCGCTGTTTCCACTTTACCGCGATTCAGGCCAGGGCGAGGCCGCCATAGAGGCGCTGGATCGACTGATCGCGCTCGAAGGCCGGCTGCCTTCGCTGCTCGCTCAGAAGGCGCAGCTGCTGTTCTTCATCAACGACCGCACCCTCACTGACGAGGTGCAGGCGCTGGTTGATGAGACACTTGAACTCGATGCCCGCGAGCCGACCATTTTCGGCATGTTGGGCGTACACGCCTTCGACCGCGGCGACTACGAGCAGGCCATCGACCACTGGCGGCGAGCCATCGCCGGCATGTCCGATTCCAGCTCCGCGCAAGCCTTGCGTGAGGGAATCCAGGTGGCCCAGCAGCGCCTCGGCGTCGCTTCCGAGGGGGGAGAGGCCGGAGTTGCCCAGGGGCCGGGAGTGCGGGTGAGCGTCAGCCTAGACGAGGAACTCGAGGGCCTGCTCGACGACGATACCCGCGTCTACGTCGTGGCCCGCGACATGGCAGGTGAGCTGCCGCCGCTGGCGGTGGCCCGGCTGACCCTCGGCGACTTGCCGACCACGCTCACGCTCGACGACCGCCACGCCATGTCCGAGGCGGCGAGCCTGTCCCAGGCCAGCGAGGTGCGTCTGGTGGTCCGCGTGACCCGGAGCGGCGGAGCCACGCCCGAGTCCGGCGACATGTATGGCGACGTGGAGGGCGTGCCGGTGGGCGACGTTGAAGGCGAGCCCGTGGAGGTAGTGATCGACCGTGTCATAGAATAGCCGGATGCGACTCACCTCGATCCGCCTGAGCGGTTTCAAATCCTTCGTCGATCCGGTCACGGTGCCCTTCGATGGCAATATGACCGCGATCGTCGGCCCCAACGGCTGCGGCAAGTCGAACATCATCGACGCCGTGCGCTGGGTCATGGGCGAATCCTCGGCCAAGACCCTGCGCGGCGAGTCGATGACCGACGTCATCTTCAACGGCTCCACCGCGCGCAAGCCGGTAGGGCAGGCGGCCATCGAGCTGCGCTTCGACAACAGCGACGGAACCATGGGCGGTCCCTATGCCCAGTACGCCGAGATCGCGGTCAAGCGCCTGGTCGCCCGCGACGGCCAGTCGAGCTACTTCTTCAACGGCCAGAAATGCCGCCGCCGCGACATCGCCGACCTCTTTCTCGGCACCGGCCTCGGCCCGCGCTCCTACGCCATCATCGGCCAGGGCATGATCTCGCGCCTGATCGAGGCGCGTCCCGAAGAGCTGCGCGCCACCCTCGAGGAGGCCGCCGGTATCTCCAAGTACAAGGAGCGCCGCCGCGAGACCGAAAACCGCATGCGCCGCACCCGCGAGAACCTCGAGCGCCTGGAGGACATCCGCGAGGAGCTCGACAAGCAGCTCGAGCGCCTGCGGCGTCAGGCCGAGGCCGCACGGCGCTACCAGACCCTCAAGGAGGAGGAGCACCGGCTCAAGGGCGAGCTGGCGCTGCTGCGTGGCCGTGCGCTGCGTGCCCGGCAGCGCGAGGAAGAGCATCGCGTGCGCGAGCTGGAGACCGCGGTCGAACGCGAGATCTTGGGCCTGCGCCAGTGCGAGACCCGTCTCGAGGAGGCGCGCGCCGATCACGACGCGCTGGCCGAGACCCTGGAGGCGCGACAGGCGCGCTTCTTCGAGACCAGCGGCGCCATCGCCCGCCTCGAGCAGAGCCTGGAGCACGCCCGCAGCCGCGAGGGGCAATTGGCCCGCGACCTGGAGAGTGCCCGCCAGGAGCTGGTCGAGCTGGATCGCTTGGGCGAACACGACCGCGAGCGACTGGTGCGCCTCGACGAGCGGCTCGAGACCCTGATACCGGAACAGGAGGAACTTGCCGAGCAGCTCGCCGAGCTGGAGGCGATGCTGGAGGAGGCAGAGCCCGGCGCGGAGGAGGCCGAACAAGCCTTCGAAGCTTTCAGCGAAGGCTGGCGCGAGACCAGCCGCGACGCCGAGCGCAGCCAGGATCGCCTGCGTGAGCTCGAGAACCGCCTGGCCCGTCTCGAAGCCGATGCCCAGCGTCGCCGCCAGCAGCAGCAAGAGTTGCCTGACCTGGCCGAGTTGACCGCCCGGCGCGACGAATTGAAGGAGCGGCTCGCCGAATTCGGCCTGGCCCAGGAAGAGACCGAGGCGCGCCGCGAACGACTCCAGGCCACCCGGGAGGAGGCGCGCGAGGCCGCCGCCGAGTTGGAGCGCGAGCGAGAGACCGAACGCACCCGGCGCAGCACGCTGCAGGGTGAGCTCGCTTCGCTCGATGCCCTGATCCAGGCGGCCCTCAACGATCCCGACGAGGCCCTGACCGAGCACTTGGCGAGCCATGAGCTGGGCGGCCTGCCTAGGCTGGGCGAATCGCTCGAGGTCGACCCCGGCTGGGAAGCCAGCGTCTCCTGGGTGCTGGCTCCCTGGCTCAAGGCGCGCCTGGCGGAGCCCATGGGGTTTCGTTCGGCAAGCGCCGCACCGCCTGCCGAACTGGGGGCGCTATCGCCTCGTGGCGATGCCGAGTTCGCCCCGCATAGCCTGGCCGCGAGGGTGCGTGGGGCTGGAGCCGCTGCGGCCTGGCTGGCGCCGATCCGTTGCGTCGAGAGTGATGAACGCGCCTGGGAGGCGCGAGAGGGACTGGCCGCCGGCGAGAGTCTGATCACCCCCCAGGGGCTGTGGCTGGGGCGCGACTGGGTGCGACATCGCGGCCAGGGGGCCGGTCCTGATGCGCTGCTGGTAAGTCGCCGCCGCTTCGAGGAGGTGGCCGCCGAGCTCGACGAGATCGAGACCCGGCTGGCGTCGCGTGACCAGGCCATCGCCGCTGAGCACGAGCGTGTCGGCCAGGCCGAGCGCGACCTCGAGGCGATCCGCCAGGAGGAGCGTCGCCTGGCCGGCGAGCAGCAGCAGTTGGCGGTGCAAGACAGCGGCCTGGCCAGTCGTCTTGAGCATCTGCAGGGGCGTGCCGGCGAGCTGGCCGAGGAGTTGGCGGGGCTCGACGAGGCCCGCGAGGAGACGCGTCAGCTCATCGAGGCGGCGCGCGAGCAGTGGCAGCAGGCCATGGCGCGGCTCGAGGAAGGCGCCGAACAGCGTGAACGGCTGGAGCGGGCGCGCAGCGACGCCCGCGAACGCCTGGCCTCCCTGCGTGCCCGGCAGCGCCCGCTCGATGAGCGCCGCCAGCAGCTGGCGCTGGAGCGCCAGCGTCTCTCCACCGAGCGCGACGGCCTGGCCGAGCAGCAGGGGCGCAGCCTCGATACCCGCGAGCGTCTGCTGGCGCGCTGCGAAGAGTTGACCGAGACCCTCGAGCAGCTGCGCGAGCCCGACGAAGAGCAGCGCGAAAAGCTCGACGAGCTGTTGCATCGCCGCGAGGGTGACGAGCGCGCACTGAATGAAACCAAGGCGCGTGCCGCCGAGCTGGTGGAGCGACTACGCGAGGACGAGCTGGCGCGGCAGAACCATGAGCGCAATCTCGAAGGCATTCGCGAGCGTTTGCAGGAAGCGCGCATGCAGGTGCAGGCCCTGGCACTCAAGGCCGAGACCCAGGACGAGCAGCTCGCCGAGCTGGGCCACCAGACCGCCGAGCTGGAGGAGCGCCTCGATCCCAACGCCACCGAGTCGGCCTGGCAGACCCGCCTGGAGGAGGTCGGCGAACGCATCCGCCGCCTGGGGGCGATCAACCTGGCCGCTATCGAGGAGTACGACCAGCAGGCCGAGCGACGCAACTATCTCGAGGCCCAGCAGTCGGAACTCAATGAGGCGCTGGAGACGCTGGAGAAGGCGATTCGACGCATCGATCAGGAGACGCGTACCCGTTTTCGCGACACCTTCGAGCGAGTCAATCAAGGCCTGCAGTCCCTTTTTCCACGAGTCTTCGGTGGTGGAACCGCATGGTTGACGCTGACCGGCGAGGATTTGCTCGACACCGGGGTGGCCATCATGGCGCGCCCTCCCGGAAAGAAGAACAGCACCATTCATCTCCTCTCCGGTGGGGAAAAGGCATTGACGGCCTTGTCGCTCGTCTTTGCCATCTTTCAACTCAATCCGGCGCCTTTCTGCATGCTCGACGAAGTCGATGCACCACTCGATGATGCCAACGTCGGTCGCTATGCCAAACTGGTGAAGGACATGTCCGAGTCGGTGCAGTTCATCTATATCACCCACAACAAGATTGCCATGGAAGCCGCCGAAAGATTGATGGGGGTCACCATGCAAGAGCCCGGTGTGTCACGCCTGGTAGCTGTCGGGGTGGAGGAGGCGGCGGCGCTTGCCGAAGCCTGACGGAGGCTTGAAAGCGAGCGGCAAACGCGATATCAGAAGGCACGTCACGGTCATGAAGCAGATTACAAACGCGAATTGACAGGGAAAGGCGCAGGGTCGATTTGACTCTCGAGCGATAATGCCGGGGCTTGACAAACAAAAAAAGTGGCCCTTTTTCCGGCAATCGCGCTATGCTGTTCACGAACATCCATCCGGCATGGCGCCCTAGTGATAGGCAAGACGACCCATGGAACTTAGAGAATGGCTGATCATTCTGGGGCTGGCCCTGGTGACGCTCATCGTCATAGATGGTGTGCGTCGCCTGAAACGTCAGCGCCGAGTGCCCCGCCTGGACCAGGTAGGGGATAACAACAACCCAGGCAATGGTGAGGCAGCTGCCGACGACGATAACCCGGAGTTGCCCAACGGCGGCGCTCGTGTCGTCAGACCCGCCAGCTATACCCAAGTGCCGGCGAAGCCCAAGCTGGAACGCCAGGAACACCCCGGACCTTCGCGGGTGCTGGCTGGCCTGAAGAGTGCCGGTGCCGATACCAGACCCATGCCGAGCCCCGATTCCGGCGCCGCCGCGGCAACGCGCCCGGTGGCGTCAGCCATGCCGGAAGCGTCGCCCTCGGCCAAGCCTGCCATGGCGGAAGCGCACGAGCGCAAGGGCCGCCAGGACAAGATCGCAGAAGAGAAGGCAAAGGCACCGGTCGAACGGGCCTCGCGGCCAGCCGAGGAGACTCCGAGCGAGCCTCAACGGTCCGTCGAGCCCGAACATGCCGCCCGCGTCGAGACAGAAGCCGCTGGCGCCATTGCCGAGCCGCCGGCACGCGACGAACGGGAAGGGCGCCATGAGCCGACCCTCTCCGCGCTGGAAGAGGAAGCGCCGAGTCCTGCCGCAAGCGCGCCGCTGGCTGCCGACCCGGCCGACTACGATCCTCATCACGACGAGGACGAGCGTTATCGGCTGGTCGACCTGGAAGGCATGGGCGACTCGTTCATGAGCGGCTCGCGCCGCATGGGCGAGTCGGTACAGCGTTTCGGGCTCTCCATCCAGCAGCGCATGGCCAAGCGTCGCGAGCAGAAGCGCGAGGACAAGGTGCGCCGCGATCAGGCGCGTGCCGAGAAGGCCGCTCGCGAAGCCCAGCAGCGCCGTGAGGCCGCCGAGGCTCAGGCTGCGAGGGACGCCGAACGTCGCCGCCTGGAAGCCGAGGCCATCGAGCTGGCCGACGATGACGACCCGCTGTTCGCCCCGCCGCGTTCGAGAGCCGCTGAAGCGGAGCGTACGGCATACGCCGAACCGGCCGGCGCGGAGGCCGAGTCCGTCAGCGACGACGACGTGGTACGCGCGCATCCGACGCTGGCGCGGGCGCTGCGCCACAACGTCAACGCCGAGCGGGCACGGGATACGCTGAGCCAGGCCGACGAGATCATCGTCATCAGCGTGCTGTCGCGCGACGAGGAGGGCTTCTCTGGCGAGGCGCTGCTCAACCTGATGCTGGCCTGCGGCCTGCGCTATAGCAGCGAGATGGGCATCTTCCACCGCTTCGAGACCGAGGACCCCGACAGCGAGCTGCAGTTCTCGATGGTCAACGTGCTCAAGCCGGGCACCTTCCCGATCGAGGCGATGGACGAGTTCCGCACGCCGGGCATCACCCTGCTGATGCCGCTGCCCGGCGCGCTGGACACGGCGGCGGCCTTCGAAGCGATGGTCGAGACCGCCATGGTCATCGTGCGCAACCTGGGTGGCGAACTGAAGGACGAGAACCACAGCGTGATGACCGCGCAGACCGTGGAGTTCGCCCGCCAGCGCGTGCAGGAGTTCGAACGCCGCAACCGCCTCAACCGCTACCAGGTGAATTAACGCCTGAGCGCGTGCCATGCCGCACCCGTCGACAACCCCGTGAGCGATCACGGGGTTGTCGTGTTGAGGGCGGCAGTGATCCCCTTCGAGACATGACAGACGCATGAGCCAGCCCGATCAGAACACTCTCGATGAAGTCGCCAAGCTGCGCGCCGAGCTCGACGACGCCAACTACCGCTACTACGTGCTCGACGAGCCGCAGCTCACCGATGCCGAGTACGACCGCAAGCTGCGCCGCCTGCAGGAACTGGAGCAGGCCCACCCCGAGCTGGTGACACCCGATTCGCCGACCCAGCGGGTCGGGGCGCCGCCCGATGCCGGCTTCCCCGAGGTCGAGCACGCGGTGCCCATGTTGTCGCTGGACAACGCCCTGAGCGAGGAGGAGCTCACCGCTTTCGTCAGGCGCGTCGCCGAGCGGCTGGAGACCGACGGCGAGGCGATCCGCTTCTGCTGCGAGCCCAAGCTCGATGGCGCCGCCGTGTCGCTGGTCTACGAACATGGCGTACTGATCAGCGGTGCGACTCGCGGCGACGGGCGCACCGGCGAGGGCATCACCTCCAACCTGCGCACGCTGCGCTCGATTCCGCTCAGCCTGCGCGGCGAGGCCCCCGAGCTGCTCGAAGTGCGCGGTGAGGTGATCATGAGCCATGCCGGTTTCGAGCGGTTGAACGAGCGCGCCCGCGAGGAGGGCGGCAAGGTCTTCGCCAACCCGCGTAACGCCGCGGCGGGCAGCCTGCGCCAGCTCGACCCCGGCATCACCGCCAGGCGGCCGCTGGAGTTCAGTGCCTACCAGGTGGCACGCATCGAGCCGGACCCTGGCGATGCCAGCCACAGCGAGCTGATGGCGCACCTCAAGACCTTCGGCTTTCGCACCAGCTCCCAGCTTCGTGTCGTCACCGGCAGCCAGGGCCTGGTCGACTACTGCCGCCGGCTGGGCGAGCAGCGCGACGGTCTGGGTTACGACATCGACGGCGTGGTAATCAAGGTCGACGACCTGCGCCTGCAGCGTGAGCTGGGCTTCGTCTCGCGGGCACCGCGCTGGGCCATCGCCTTCAAGTTCCCCGCCCAGGAGGAGACCACGCGGCTCAACGACGTTGAGTTCCAGGTCGGCCGCACCGGTGCGATCACGCCGGTGGCGCGGCTCGAGCCGGTCTCGGTGGCCGGGGTTACCGTCTCCAACGCCAGCTTGCACAATGCCGACGAGATCGCGCGGCTCGGCGTGATGATCGGCGACACCGTGGCGATTCGACGGGCCGGCGACGTCATTCCCCAGGTAGTGCGGGTACTCGAGGAACGGCGGCCAGACGACGCTCGCGAGATCGTCTTCCCCAGCCGCTGCCCGGTGTGCGACTCCGAGATCGAGCGTCTCGAGGGTGAGGTGGTGGCGCGCTGCTCCGGCGGGCTCTACTGTGCCGCTCAGCGCAAGGAGGCGCTCAGGTACTTCGCCTCGCGCCGAGCGATGGACATCGATGGCCTCGGCGAGAAGCTCATCGACCAACTGGTCGAGCTCGACTGGGTCAAGACGCCTGCCGATCTGTTCCGGCTCGACGTCGAGCGCCTGGCCACGCTTCCGCGCATGGCCCGGAAGTCCTCCGAGAATCTGGTGGCGGCGCTGGAAAAGGCCAAGCAGACCACCCTGCCACGCTTCATCTTCGCGCTGGGCATCCGCGAAGTGGGGGAGGCCACGGCGGCCAACCTGGCGCGCCACTTCGGTACCCTGGACGCGTTGATGACCGCCGAGCTGGCCGAGCTCGAGGCGGTGGATGACGTCGGCCCGATAGTGGCCGCCCACGTACATACCTTCTTCCGCCAGGAGCACAACCGCGAGACCATCGAGGCACTGCGCGAGCAGGGCGTGACCTGGATCGAGGAGAGCGTCGGCGAGCGTCCCCAGCCACTGGCCGGGCAGACCTGGGTGCTCACCGGCACGCTCGAGAGCATGACCCGCGACGAGGGCAAGGAGCGCCTGCAGGCGCTGGGCGCCAAGGTGGCCGGCAGCGTATCGAAGAAGACCGCCGCCGTGGTGGCCGGCGGGGCGGCCGGCAGCAAGCTGGCCAAGGCCCAGGAGCTGGGCGTGGAAGTGCTCGACGAGGCCACTTTCCTCGAGCGTCTGGCGGCCTGGGAGCGCGGTGAAGGCGCACCCGACGACGAGGAGACCGACACATGAGCGACGGACGCTTCATCGAGGTGCCCTACCGCATGCTGCCGGCGGAGACGCTCGATGCACTGCTCGAGACCTTCGTCACCCGCCAGGGCTACGACACCACCGATACCGGCGAGGGCATGCGCGGCTGGGTTGGCCAGCTCAAGCGCCAGCTCGAACGCGGCGAGCTGATCATCGCCCACGACCTGCAGACCGAGACCACCGAGGTGCTGACATTGGCCCAGTGGCGCGCCTTCGGTCGCGACCTGGCTGACGACGAAGAGGAAGGTTAGACGAGCCGGAGTACTAGAAAACTCATACCAAGGTGTGAGAGCGAGTCTCCTGCAAGCTTTCCGTGAATTGATGTAAGTCAAATGAGCATTTGCCAAAAATGACGACAATGGGCGGCAATTTTCTCGTTTGGCCGGCGACTCAGGGTTGAGGTTCGGCACCACCTGTCCTTCTTGATAAGGGTCGTGATGCTGACTTTAGCCCGCTCGTTCTTCACCTGCTTGAAGTCCCTGCAAGGGTTCGTACTGGTGGCGATCATTTCCGCTTCGCTCACCGTATTCGTCGGCGTCACCCTGGTCTCATCGCTGCTCTACGAGAACATCCTGGCGCGTCAGGCGGAGCAGACCTCCGAAACCCTGGCCCGGCAGAGCTTCAACGCCATGCTGCAGGTAATGCGCCAGGGCTGGAGCCGCGATGAGATGGAAACCTTCATCGACGAGACCAAGCGCGCCCACGCCGGTGCCGGCTATCGCTTCAACTTCTATCGCGGCGAGCGGGTATCGGAGCGCTACGGCGAGATCGATCAGCCGCCCATGGACATCGTCATTCGCTCCGCCCTCGAGACGGGCAACGAGCGGGTGTGGCGCGAGAATGGCACGGTGCGTCGGATCATGCCGTTGGTGGCCCGGCCGGAGTGCCTCTCCTGCCACCAGAACGCGGCCACCGGCGACGTACTGGGCGTGATCGACATCCAGCGCGACATGGCGCCGATCAGTCGCGAGATGCGCTTCAACTACCTGGCCCTGTTCATCGTCGCCGCCTTGGTGATCCTGCTGCTGGCGCTGGGCATGTCGAAGCTGTTCGCCGAGCGGATTCAGGTCACCCTCGATCAGTTCCGCGACCGCCTGGCCGCCGTCAACTCCGTCGAGGATTTCCGCAAGCTCGACGTCAGCGACACCCGGGTACGCTTCCAGGAGCTCAACGTCGCCATGCAGCAGGTCAATGCCCTGGTCGACCGCCTCAGGAATGTGGCAGTGGACAAGGACATCCTCGAGTTCGAGATTCGCCTGCTGAGCAAATTCATCATTACCTCCGAGGTGGTGCGCGACTGGCGCGAGTTCATCAAGGAACTGCTGGCCGACATCAACACCATCATCCAGGCGCATACACTGGTGACGATCTTTCAAGTCGAGGACGAAGGGTACGAGCTGGAGGTGTTCTGGTACCGTGAAGTGGCGCCCGAGACCCGGGCCACCTTCGAGCAGCTGCTGACCCAGCTGCTGGAAAACAAGCATGAAGGACCGCCCGGCGGCACCATTCTCAAGGTGTTCCATCACAACGTGCTGAGCTGCGAATCGGGTGAGGGGTTGTCAGACCTGTCGCCTGAGGACATCCGCCTGCAAACCAAGTCGCTGCTGCTCGAGGCGCCGAAGATCGGCGGTATCGTCGGCATCGGCGTGCAGTCGGACCTGGCCCAGGACCCGATCCGCCATATCGTCATCGACGGCATCCTGTCGACGCTGCTCAACCTGGTGGGCTCGGTCAAGGCGATCTACAAATACACCCAGGATCTCGAGTACTACGCCACCCGCGACCCCCTTACCAGCCTGCACAACCAGCGCATCTTCAAGGACATGCTGGCCTACGAGGTGGGCCGGGCGACGCGCCACCAGGACCACTTCAGCCTGCTGATGCTGGACCTCGACAACTTCAAGACCGTCAACGACCGCCATGGCCACGCCTTCGGCGATCAGTTCCTGCACGCGGTGGCCGATACCCTGGCGCAGTCGATACGCCCCGGCGACTTCCTGGCCCGCTACGGCGGCGACGAGTTCACCGTAATCCTGCCCCAGACCGAGGAGGAGCAGGCCTACTCGGTGGCGCTGCGCATCGCCGACAACCTCACCAGCCAGGTGCTCACCGCGCCCGACGGCACGACCGTCAGGGCGACGACCTCGATCGGCATCGCCTGCTATCCCAATCATGCCGGCAATGCCCATGATCTGTTCCTGATGGCCGACAACATGATGTACAAGGCCAAGCGCAAGGGTAAGAACTGCGTGGCCCTGCCGGAGCGGGAAGAGGTGGCGGCCGTGTTTCGCGAGGTGGGCGAGAAGAACCAGATGGTGCTCAGCGCGCTGGAGGAGCAGCGCATCGTGCCCTACTTCCAGCCCATCGCCGACGTGCGCAGCGGCGAGGTCAACGTTCATGAACTGCTGATGCGCATCCAGCTCGACGATCGCCTGGTGCCGGCCGGTGAGTTCATCGATATCGCCGAGAGCATCGGGGTAATCCACAAGATGGACTATCAGCTGATCGAGAAGGCCTTCATCCAGATTCGCGAGCAGGGCTACCAGGGCATGCTGTTCATCAACCTGTCGCCCAAGTCGCTGATTGTGGGGGAGTTCATTGGCCGTATCCATCAGTTGGCCATCGATTACGACATCCTGCCGGAACGCATCGTCTTCGAGCTGACCGAGCGCGAAACGGTGAGCAACCTCAAGCTGCTGGAGAAGTTCGTGCTCGAACTCAAGCTGGAGGGCTTCAACTTCGCCATCGACGACTTCGGCTCGGGCTACTCCTCGTTCCGCTACCTCAAGCAGTTCCCTATCGATGTGATCAAGATCGAGGGCGAGTTCATCCGCAACATGCTCAGCGACGAGAAGTACATGGCCTTCGTCAAGAGCATCGTCACCTTGGCCCAGAGCCTCGGCGTCAGCACCATCGCTGAGTTCATCGAGAACGAGGAGGTGCTGGCCGCCGTCGAGGCGCTGGGCATCGACTTCGGCCAGGGCTATCACCTGGGCCGGCCGGGGCCGCGCTTCGTCAGCCGCCGCCAGCAGGTTCTCGTCGAGAGGTAGCAGCGAAAGCGCACTACTTGCCCTGGACCAGGTCGCGGATGGTCCGCCGCCCCGGATGCAGGTGATCCACCAGCGGCCACTCCAGCGGCAGCGGCTCGTCGCACAGGCGCGAAGCGAGCAGCTCGGCGCACAGCGGCGCGCTGGCCATGCCGCGGGAGCCGTGGGCGGCGCTGATCCACAGCCCGGCGTGGTGCCTGCCGGGAGCGTCGGGTATGCGGGTGGCATCCTTTGCCAGCACGGCATAGTCCTCGCGCCAGGCCTCGGCGTCGGGAACCGGTCCGGCATATGGCGACTTGTCGGGGCTGGCCGCGCGCACGCCGGTGCGTGCGGTGAGCCGTTCGGGCGAGAGGTCGGCACCGGCCTCGCGCAGCGCCGCCACGAAGTGGGGCAGGCCGCGCTCGAGCTCCGCCAGGTTGGCGGCGTGGTCGGCCTCGCGCTCGGCGAGGTCGGTGTCGCCGGGAGCAAAGGTGGCGCCAAAGTTGAGTACCCCGTCTGCCGCCGGCGGAACGTAGCCGCCAGCGCACACCACGCGGCCCAGCGCTGGAGCGCCTTCGGGCAATGCCAGCTGGCTGACCTGGCCGCGCACCGGCTGCAGCGGCAGCGCCGCGAGTTGGCTGAACCCGGCAGCCTCGCGAGCGGCTGCGACCACCACCTGGTCGGCTTCGATGCGCTCGCCGTCGGCCAGGGTCAGCGTCCAGCCGGCTTCGCCGCCGTGCAGCGCCGTCACTTCACCACGGCGGAAGCTGACGCCGGGCGTGCGGGCCAGATGAACGCACAGTTCCAGCGGCCTGACCCAGGCGGCTTCAGGGTAATCGAGCGCCGATGCCTCGAGTCGTATTCCCGCCGCGCGGCTGGCCGCCTCGGCATCGAGGCCGCGCACCACGCTCTCGGGCAGCGAATGGTTGGCCAGGAAACGTGCCTGGCGTGCCTGCTCCTTCTCGTCCAGCGCCAGCTGCAGCACGCCGCTGGGCCGCCACAGTGTCTCGTCCGGGTCGAGCTGGGCCAGCCAGCGCCGGCTATACAGCAGGCCGGCGAGGTAGGCACGACTCTGCAGGTTGGTCTCCACGGCCAGCTTGACGTAGAGCGCCCCCTGCAGGTGGGTGGCGCCCAGCTCGGCGCGGTCGAAGCGATCGATCAGGGTAACGGCCACGCCGCGCCGGGCCAGGGCGGCAGCGGTGCTGGCACCGGCGATGCCGGCGCCGATCACCGCCACGTGGCGCGGCGGACGTGGCGCTGGCGGGCTGAACCAGGGCGTGTTCCGGCGACGGGAATCGGCAGGCGGCTCGGCAATCTCCCCGCAGAGCATTTCCCTCTTGCGCCCGAAGCCCGACACCTTGCGCCAGGCAAATCCCGCCGCGGCCAGCCCGCGCTTGACCACCCCGGCGCAGGTGAAGGTGGCGAAGGTCGCCCCCGGCCGCGAGCGGGCGGCCATGGCGTCGAACAACTCGGGGCGCCACATCTCGGGATTCTTGGCCGGGGCGAAACCGTCGAGAAACCAGGCATCCACCCGCCCTTCGAGCAGGACGAGGCGCTCGGTGGCATCGCCGAAGTGCAGGTCCAGCGTCACCCGCTCGTCGAGCCACAACCGATGCACGCCAGCCACCGGCTCGGGCCACTGGCGCACCAGCCGTTCAGCGCGCGGGGCCAGGTCCGGCCAGGCGGCGAGCGCCCGGGTCAGGTCGTCCCGGCTCAGCGGGTAGCGCTCGGTGGAAACCAGATGCAATCGTGCCCCGGCCGGGGCGTGCGCGTCGAAGCAGGCCCAGGCACAGAGCATGTTGAGCCCGGTGCCGAAGCCGGTCTCGCCGATGGTGAAGGGCCGCGGCTCCTGCCAGGCGGCCAGGCGTCGCGGCAGGTCGTTGCCGGCGAGAAAGACATGCTCGGTTTCCGCCCGGCCGTCGTGGCGCGAGAAGTAGACGTCGTCGAAGCGGCTCGAGTGCGGAGCACTGTCGCCGGTCTCGTCGTGCTGCCAGTCGAGACGTGCGGGCTCGAGGCCGGCCAGCGGCGGAAGGGGGGCGTGGGGCAGTGACACGGGCTTCTCCAGTACCAGACAAGGCTGCTCAAAAATTGATCGATGGCGTCGCCGCGGCGTGGCATGGCGTATCGCGCAAGGCATCCGCGGCGTTTCAACAGCGTTATCCACAGAAGCTGTGAGCAAACTCCTGTGGATAAGCGGTCTCGTCGGGGAAGGGGAGTCCCGAGCGGTCAGGGGGTCCGAGTCAGGGCAAGACCTTCTTGAACGGCTTCACTGTCGCCTTGGCATAGACCCCGGCGATCATGTAGGGGTCGGCATCGGCCCAGGCCTGGGCAGTGTCGAGGCTGTCGAACTCGGCCACCACCAGGCTGCCGCTGAAGCCGGCGTCGCCGGGGTTCTCGGCATCCACCGCGGGATGCGGGCCGGCCAGCACCAGGCGGCCCTCGTCGCGCAGCTTCTCCAGCCGGGCCAGGTGGTCGGGGCGGGCGGCCAGGCGGCGCTCCAGGCTGTTCTTCACGTCTTCACTGATGATTGCGTACAGCATCGCAGCGTTTCCTCTGGCAAGCGCGGTATCACCGCAGACTCCAAGCGTGCGTTGACCGACCGTCGCCGGGCGCGCACCATGGGCCATCATTTTGACAAAGTTGCCTGCCCGCGTCATGCCGCTGCCCGCTCTGCCCACGCGTTTCGACGGCGACTCCGCTCCTCTGGGGGTCGATCTCCACATGCACTCCACTGCCTCGGATGGCGCCCTGCCGCCCGCTGAGGTGGTCGCCCTGTGCGCTGCGCGCGGTGTGTGGCTAATGGCGCTGACCGACCACGACACGGTAGCCGGCGTGGCCGAAGCCGGCGAAGCGGCGACGCGCCTAGGCGTGCACCTGCTGCCGGCAGTCGAACTCTCGACCCGCTGGCACGGGATCGGCATTCATGTCGTGGGGCTGTTGCCGCAGGGGGCTCGTGGGGCGCTCGCCGAAGGGCTCGATGACCAGGCCCGGGCGCGCGAGGCCCGTGCCGAGGTGATCGCCAAGCGCATGGAGAAGATCGGGCTCGACGACGCCCTGGCCCGCGCCCGCGAGCAGGCCGGGCCCCATCGTCCGCTGGGTCGGCCCGACTTCGCCCGGGCGCTGGTGGCGGCGGGGCTGGTGCCCGACATGGCCACGGCGTTTCGTAAGCATCTCGGCAGCGGCAAGGCGGGCGACGTCAAGGCGCACTGGCCGGCGCTGGCCGAGGTGGTGGGCTGGGTGGTCGAAGCGGGCGGCGTGGCGGTGCTGGCCCATCCCCTGCGCTACGGGCTAACCCGACGCAAGCGCGGCCAGCTGCTGGACGATTTCGTGGCCGCCGGCGGCCAGGCCGCCGAGCTGGTCAGCGGCTTCCAGAATGCCGACGTGACCCGCGACCTGGCCCGCCAGCTCGCCGAGCGGGAACTGTATGCCTCGCTCGGCAGCGACTTCCATTTCCCCGGCGGCCACTTGGCCCCGGGCAGCATGAGCCCGGTGCCGCGCACTGCCGTGTCCCCGGTGTGGATGCACCCTCGTCTGGCTGGCGTCGTTGCGACGGGCTGCGACGCGGCCGCCCCCGGCGCGCTATAGTGGCGGCACGCATCAAAGACGACAGGGAGCCCGCATGAGTCAGTTCTTCCAGATCCACCCGGACAATCCGCAGAAGCGCCTGATCGACCAGGCGGTGCAGATCGTGCGCCAGGGCGGCGTGGTCGCCTATCCCACCGATTCCGGCTATGCCCTGGGTTGTCACCTGGGGGACAAGAAGGCGATCGAGAAGATCAAGTGGCTGCGCTCGCTGGACGACAAGCACAACTTCACCCTGGTGTGCTCCGACCTCTCCGACATCGGCACCTACGCCAAGGTCGACAACAGCGTGTTCCGCTTGCTCAAGGCCAATACGCCGGGGGCCTACACCTTCATCCTCAACGCCACCTCCGAAGTGCCGCGCCTGCTGCTGCATCCCAAGCGGCGCTCCATCGGCGTGCGCGTACCCGACCATCGCATCACCCTGGCCCTGCTCGAGGCACTGGGCGAGCCGCTGATGAGCGTGACGCTGATCCCGGTGGGCGAGGAGCTGCCGATGACCGACCCGGAAGAGATCCGCGAGCGCTACGGTGCCCACCTGGATCTGGTCATCGACGGCGGCGCCTGCCATCTGGAGCCCACCAGTGTGATCGACCTGCGCGAGCTACCGCCGACCATCGTGCGCGAGGGGCGTGGCGACCTGACCCCCTTCCGGGATTGAGCGCCTCGCCGCCGTTCAATCCCTGGACGTATCGCGCGCCTGTTCGGCGAGGTGCGGGTCCGGCGTTTCCTCGTCCAGCCAGGTGCCGCACTTGAGGCAGTAAAGCGCACGCTGCTCGTGACGGTCGTGGCCGCAACCGGGGCAGGCCTGCTCGGAGTACCGGTCGGCGCGGATCGAGCGGATCACTTCGGCGGAGAACACCCCGGTGGGGATGGCGATGATCGAGTAGCCGATCAGCATGACCAGGGTGGAGATCGCCTGGCCGAGGGGGGTGACGGGGACGATGTCACCGTAGCCCACCGTGGTCAGTGTCACGATGGCCCAGTAGATGGCCGTTGGTATGCTGCTGAAGCCGGCTTCGGCAGGCTCGATCATGTAGACCAGCGCAGCGAACAGCGTCACCAGCAGGAACATGGTGAACAGGAACAGGAAGATCTGGTGCCAGCTGCGCAGCAGTGCCTCCACCAGCAGGCGTCCTTCACCGACGAACTGCATCAGGCGCAGCACGCGGAAGATGCGCAGCACGCGCAGCAGGCGCACGATCACCAGGGTCTGGGTGCCGGGCAGCAGCAGCATCAACCAGGTGGGCAGGATGGCAATCACATCGATCACGCCGTAGAAACTGCGCAGGTAGCGCAGCGGCTTGTCGAGAATGATCAGGCGCACCGCCAGTTCGACGGTGAAGGCGAGAGTGAACCCCCACTCCAGCCAATAGAACCATTCGCCATACGCCGCGCTGAGGTGATCGACGGTATCGAGCATGACCACCAGCACGCTGGCCAGGATCACCAGGATCAGGGCAATGTCGAAGCCCTTGGCCAGCGGCGTGTCGGATTCGAAGATGATCTGGAACAGACGTGTACGCACGCCATCGGCGGCCGGTCGGAACGGTTCGGTCATGCGCTGGCTTCCTGCGGCAAGTGGCTCACTTCAGCGGTACGTGGCAATGGGAAACGGCTCATGCCGCCAGATGATGGGCCAGCCGCAGCGCCACGCGACCGAAGTCGACGCCTAGCCAATCGGCTTGCTCCAGCATGGCGGCGAGACGGGCAGCGTCGTAGTCGCCCGTTGCGGCGATGGCCTGCAAGGCCTCCCGGGCCGCTTCTCTCCAGTTATCCTCGCCGGTATCGGCGAGGGCGTCCAATGCCAGCAGGGCACGCCGCAACCGTTCGCCCTTCGTCTCGCCCGGTGGCAGCGTCCAGCGGCCGCTGAGCAGGGCGCTGCCGCGGGCGGCCTTGCTGGCATCGGCGGGTCGCAGCGGCACCGTTTCGGCGAAGGCTTGCGCCAGGCTCCACAGTGCCTGGGGGGCGCCGTCCTTGAGTTCCAGTTCCAGCTCGCGGATCGGCACATGCCGTCCGGCGGCACGAATCTCGCCCTGGTCGAGCGCGACTTCGATGGTGGCTTCCGCCAGCTCCAGGCGCCAGGCACGGCGCTCGAAATCGGTGGCGAAGCGCGGCTCGAGCCGTTCCAGCACGTCGTCGCCCAACCCGGCAATGGGAGGCAGCTCGGCCAGTCTCGCGCGGTCCAGCGTCTCGCTGGCTACCGGCCACTCCCACTCGTCTCGCCGGCTGTAGCCACCGGCGCCTTCGCCGCTGGTCTTGAGGGTCTGCACCCAGCTGTCGCCATGCCGGCGCAGCCTCAGCGCCATGCGCGCGGCCTCCAGCTCGCCCGCCGGCGTGTCGAAGTAGACATTGGCCAGGTGCCGGGCGTCGTCCACGCCGCTGCGCAGGAGAGGGTGCTGCAACAGGCGCTCCGGCCCCGTCTCGCCCAGTGCCAGCTTCATTTCTATCTCTTCGCTCATGTGCTTTCCTGCTGTTCGACTAGAATGAGAGCGCGTCAGGGGCTACCGTGTAAGCCAAATATTTCAATGACGTGACAGGGTGCCATTCTTTATACTGGCGCCGCCATTCCACAAGCGCATTCTACGCCATGGTCAAATCAAATCCGTTTTCGGCGATGTTCGGTCGCTCGCCGTTCCAGCCACTGCTGGCGCATATCGCCAAGTCCAACGAGTGTGCCGACCAGTTGCTGCCTTTCTTCGAGGCGTCGCTGGCCGGTGACTGGGACGAGGCCGCCAGAGTCCGCGAGACCATCACCCAACTGGAGCATGAGGCCGATAGCCTCAAGACCGAGCTGCGCCTCAACCTGCCCAATACGCTGTTCCTCCCCGTTTCCCGCAGCGACCTGCTCGACCTGATCAGCGTCCAGGACAAGATCGCCAACAAGGTGCGCGACATCACCGGCATCATGCTCGGCCGGCGCATGCAGGTGCCCGCCGAGCTGGCCCAGCCCATGCGCGACTACATGCACACCGCCGTGGCCTGCGTCGCCCAGGCGCGCCAGGCGCTGGAGGAGCTTCAGGATCTGCTCGAATCGGGCTTCGGCCGTCATGTCGCCGACGTGATGCAGAACCTGATTCGCGAGCTGCACATTCTCGAGCAGCAGGCCGACCAGCAGCAGATCGACATACGACGCCAGCTCTTCGAACTCGAAGACAGGCTCAAGCCGGTAGACGTGGTCTTTCTCTACAAGATCATCGACTGGGTCGGCGAACTCTCCGATCGCGCCGAGCGCGTCGGCAGCCGTCTCCAGATTCTCACTGCCCGGTAGGGCATCGTCGCCCGGCCCGGCCGGGACATGTCCTCTCAACCTGACAGCCACATAGGACCCAACCCCCTATGTCGATCATTGCAGAGCACGCGAACACCTTCATCATCCTGGCCTGCCTCTTCGGCTTCTTCATGGCCTGGGGCGTCGGCGCCAACGACGTCGCCAACGCCATGGGCACCTCGGTCGGCTCCAAGGCGATCACCATCAAGCAGGCGATCCTCATCGCGGTGATCTTCGAGTTCCTCGGCGCCTGGCTTGCCGGCGGCGCGGTCACCGAGACCATTCGCAAGGGCATCATCGACCCCGCAGCACTGCAGCACGATCCCCAGCTGCTGATCTACGGCATGCTGGCCTCGCTGCTGGCCGCCGGCACCTGGCTGTTGATCGCCTCGATGAAGGGCTGGCCGGTGTCGACCACCCATTCCATCGTCGGCGCCATCGTCGGCTTCGCCCTGGCAGGACTCGGCATCGATGCCGTGGGCTGGGCCAAGGTGGGGCAGATCGCCGCCAGCTGGGTGGTATCGCCGCTGCTGTCGGGCGTCATCGCCTTCACCCTGTTCAAGTCGGTGCAGCACCTGATCTTCGAGTCCCATGACCCGTTTGCCGCGGCCAAGCGCTACGTACCGTTCTACGTGCTGCTGGTCGGCTTCGCCATCTGCATGGTGACCCTGACCAAGGGGCTCAAGCACCTGGGGCTAAACCTTGGGTTTGGTACCAACCTGCTGCTGTCGGTTCTGTTCGGCCTCGGCATGATGGCCCTGGGCGGCTGGATGGAGCGGCGCGTACAGGCCGGCAGCCGCCAGACCGACCATTTCGGCTTCACCGGGGTGGAGCGGGTGTTCGGCGTACTGATGATCTTCACCGCCTGCGCCATGGCCTTCGCCCATGGCTCCAACGACGTGGCCAACGCCGTGGGACCGCTGGCGGCCGTGATCAGCGTGGTCGAGCACGGCGGCACCATCGGGGCTTCGGCACTGGTGCCCTGGTGGGTGCTGGTACTGGGCGGCGGCGGCATCGTGGTGGGGCTGGTCACCTACGGTCACAAGGTCATCGCCACGGTGGGTACCGGCATCACCGAACTGACGCCCAGCCGCGGTTTTGCCGCCACCCTGGCCGCGGCGCTGACCGTGGTGCTTGCCTCGGGCACTGGGCTGCCGATCTCCACCACTCACACCCTGGTGGGTGCGGTGCTCGGCGTCGGCCTGGCTCGCGGCATGACGGCGCTCAACCTTCGCGTGATCGGCACCATCGCGATGTCCTGGCTGATCACTCTGCCGGCGGGGGCAGGCCTGGCAATATTGTTCTTCTTTATGTTCAAGGGAATCTTTGGTTAAACGCCATCGCTCGCGACTTAGAACTGGCTGGGTATGTATGTACACGGCGGCACCTTGATGGTGCCGCCGTTTTCGCTGCTCTGATATAGTCGAAGCCGATACACCCTCCCTTTCATCTGCTGCCGGAGAGCGGCCTTGGACACTCGTTTCCCCTTCGTCGACTGGTTCCGCAATTCCTCCCCTTATATCAATGCGCATCGGGGCCGAACCTTCGTGATCCTGATCGAGGGCGAGGCCATGGCGCGAGGACGAGGCGAGCAGTTGATCCAGGATCTGGCGTTGCTGCACACCCTCGGCGTGCGTCTGGTGGTGGTGTTCGGCATCCGCCCCCAGGTGGAGCAGGCGCTGAACGAAGCCGGCATCGAGCCGCGGCGCCACGACGGCCGTTGGGTGGCCGACGAAGCGATCATGGCCTGCGTCGAGCGGGTCGCGGCCGAGCAGCGCCTGTGGCTCGAGGCGCGGCTGTCGCTGGGTCTGCCCAACACGCCACTGCACGGGGTCGAACTGACCGCGGTCTCCGGCAACCTGGTGATGGCCAAGCCGCTGGGGGTGCGCGAAGGGGTCGACTACGATCACAGCGGCGAGGTGCGCCGGGTACGGGTGTCGGCGGTGCAGGGGCTGCTCGACCGCGGCTCGCTGGTGCTGCTGCCGCCGCTGGGCTTCTCCAGTACCGGCGAGGTGTTCGACCTGGACGCCGCCGAAGTGGCCCAGCACGCGGCCATGGCGCTGGCTGCCGACAAGCTGATCCTGCTGGGCGAGGCGGCCGGGCTGTATGACGAGAATGGTGCCCTGCAGCGTCAGCTGACGCCTGCCGAAGCCGAGCCGCTGCTGAGCCAGATCGAACCGGGCTGCGAGCAGGCACGCCACATTGCCGCCGCCTGCGCTGCCGCGCGCCACGGGGTGGCGCGAACCCACCTGCTTTCGTGGCAGGATCACGATGCGCTGCTGGGCGAGCTGTTCACCCGCGACGGGGTGGGCACGATGATCACCCGGCATCGCTACGAGCAGCTGCGTCCGGCCGAGCTCGGCGATATCGCCGGCCTGCTGGAACTGCTCGAGCCGCTGGAGCGGCGCGGCATGCTGGTGCCGCGCTCGCGTGAACGCCTGGAGCACGAGATCGACGATTATCTGGTCATCGAGCGCGACGGCATGATCATCGGCTGCGCGGCGCTGCACTGCTTTGACGAGACCCAGATGGGCGAGCTGGCCTGCGTGGCGATCCACGTCGACTATCGCGGCGGGGCACGCGGCTCGCTGCTGCTGTCCGGTATCGAGCGTCGCGCGAGACGGCTCGGGCTCGGCGCTCTGTTCGTGCTGACTACCCATACCGCCCACTGGTTCGTCGAGCACGGCTTCCGCCCCTCGGACATCGATTCGCTGCCCACCCTGCGGCGCGATACCTACAACCACGCCCGCAAGTCGAAGATCCTCGTCAAGCCGCTTTCGTGACGCCCTGATAGGGGCAGCAAAAAAGGCCGAACGAGGCGCAGCCGCCGCCCTGGAATCGTGTGCCGGGCGGCGGCTGTCGCTTTGGGGCAACGCCGCTTGAAATGTCGTCTCCAAAAGGCTACACGGCAAGTCACTGTTTTCAATAAATATCCTAAAGCCTGGTCGCAACGGTGTCGCCATTCGGTGACGAAAAAGAGGCCGGTGATACGCTGATTGAGCGGCTTTTGCCGTACGGTGACGGCGTGCCAACTTTTTTATCTATTTAACTTGTTGTTTTTAAATAGATTGCCAATTTTTTGGCACGCAACTCGCTATATACTTGGTGAGCAACGAAGAAGTGATTCAAACGGCTCGAATCACTTCGGATCGTCAAGAGGCTTGGGAACCACCACCCCCCCATGCCCTGTGCGACCCGAGCTTCACGACGATCGACGTTCGCTCCGCGATGTGTAACTTAGGTTGCGATGAGACGGGTACCGCCGATAGGCAAGGAACGGTACCAGAAGGGCAAGGATGCCCCGGCAAGGATGCCTCATCCCCTTCGGGGGATCGAATTCCGGGCCAGCGCCGGTGAATGCACCGGCGCTGGCACCAAAGGACGAAGCAAGGCGGTTCGCCGCCTGCCCGTACCGACGGCTCCTGGTAGCAACGGGTCGGCAACGGGGCTTCGGGACCCTCGGGTCCGCTGAAAGTATGGGACATGGCTCGACCAGGCGAACGATGCCCATATTTTCAACCCCTTCAGTTCCCTGCGTATTGGGCCGGCATCTTGCCGGCCTCTTTTTTTTCGACAGGACTGAGACGGGGAAGTAGGCGAGCGTGGAACTCTGTTATCCTTCAGGTACGTACCCTATGGTGGTCCCTTATCCTCTCCTGAATAGAACATTGGTCATGACCAAACGGGTCTCGCGCCGCTGGCGTCCACGCTCATTGCTGCAGCTCGTGCTGTTGGCGTTTCTTGTTGTAATGCTGCCGTTGGGAATCTTGATGTACCAGGCCGGCCAGGCCTTGTCCGAACTGTCACACCTCGCGGACGTCAGTGCCCGCCAGGCGGTGGAAGAGAGCCGGCGTGCCCGGGTTCTCAGCAACCTGGCCGTCGAAATGGAGCGCAGTGCGCGCCAGTACGCGGTACTCGAGCAGGAGAGCCTGCTCGACCTGTACGCCGAGCGCCACAACGAGTTCCGCGAGCTGCTGGCGATGCAGCGCCGCTTCCTGCCCGACAACCCCGACGTGCAGGCGCTGGAAGAACAGCTGCTGCTGCTGTCGCAGCTGCCCGAACTGGATCCCGAGGCGCTCGAGGTATGGCTGTCGCTGTTCGTGCCATTTGCCGAGCATACCGAGGCAATGCGCCAAGCCACCAATCGCCAGATCGATGCCAGCATCGAGATAATCAGCGCCAGGGCGGAAGCCGTGCAGTCGCGACTATGGCTACAGACCACCGCGCTGGTCTCCGCCAGCCTGCTGCTCATGCTGCTGTTCAGCTGGCTGATCATTCGCCCGGTGCGCCAGCTCGAGCGCCGCATTCTCAGCATCGGCAGCGGCGTCGAGACCAACGACCGCGATACCATCCAGGGGCCCGCCGAACTGGTACAGCTCGGCGATCGGCTCGACTGGCTCTCGACCCGGCTCAGCGACCTGGAGGCACAGAAACAGCAATTCCTGCGCCACATGTCTCACGAACTCAAGACGCCGCTTGCCAGCGTGCGCGAGGGCTCGGCGCTGCTGGCCGATGGCGTGGCGGGCGAGATGACGCCGCGCCAGCGTGAAATCCTGGCCCTGATCGACTCCAGCGGCCGTGAACTGCAGCGCCTGATCGAACAGCTGCTCGACTACAACCTGCTGCAGCACAACCAGCGCATCACCCTCGAACAGGTGGACCTGGCGACGCTGGTCAAGGCCACCCTGGCCAAGCATCGGCTAGCACTGGAGCACAAGGGCATGCGGGTGACCGCATTCGACGGTCCCTTGGAGTGGGTAGTCGACCGTACCGCGGTGGGGCGCATCCTCGACAACCTGGTCTCGAATGCCATCGCCTATGGCGAAGACGGCGGCGAGCTGCTGCTGCGCGCCCACGCCGGACGGGAGCACCTGATTCTCGACGTCGCCAACAGCGGCGAACCCATCGCCGAGCATGATCGCGCGCGCCTGTTCGAACCGTTCTACCAGGGGCGCTCGCGGCGCAAGGGGCCGCTCAAGGGCTCCGGTATCGGGCTCTCGGTCGCGGCCGACTGCGCGCGCATCCAGAACGGCAGCCTGGGGCTGATCGAGGATAGAGAATACGAAGTGTGCTTTCGCCTGACGCTGCCGCGTCAGGCGCTTCCCTTGACCACGGAAAACAATAAGATGGAGCCCGTCGAAGTGGGCATCAGCGCAAGGAGCGAGGAACGATGAGGGTAACGAAGAGCTATCGAACGGGGAACGACCGTACGAGGAATGAGCGTACACAGAACAGCCGGGCGAGAACGGCGTTCGCTGTCGGTGGGCTGGCGCTTGCGCTGAGCGGCTGCCAGTACCTGCCCGAGCAGGCTGGACTCGGCGCGGAGCCGGAAGCGGCCCCGACGACCAGTTGCCGTACGGTGGAGCCGACGTTCGACAACGAAGCTTGCCTGCTGCCCAGTTGGGTGGCGTACGGCTTGGCGTCGCAGCGTGGCGATGGAGAGTGGCGCCGTCAGAAGCAGAATGAGCTGGACGCAGATTACGAATTGAGCGAAGCCGAGCGGGAGCTGGCACGTGCAGTGGCACTGGCCTGGGGCAGCGAGCAGGAGTGGCGGCAGGCATCGGAGCTCTATGAGGCGCACACGCATGCTGCGCCGGCCGACCTGCAGCCGCTGCTGCTCTACTGGCGCAACGAACTGGAAGGGCGTCGTGCCCTGGCCAGCAGGAGCACGGAGGCCCGCGCCCAGGTGCAAAGCCTGCAGCGGCAGAACGCCGAGCTCTCCGAAAAGCTCGAGGCGCTTACCGCCATCGAGCAGAACATGAACCTGCGACAACAATCGCCCTGAGGGGCGATCGGGCAACACGGGAGAAAGACGTGATGGAAGCCGCTCGATTGACCGATACACGCAAGAATGAGGCGCGCAGGCCGGCACGTACGTCGGGTGCGAAGGCAAGCAATGCCCACGTTTTGCTGGTCGACGATGACGTCAGCCTATTACGTCTGTTGGGAATGCGCCTGGAAAGCCGCGGCTACCGGGTGACCACGGCCGAGAGCGGCTCCGAAGCGCTGCGCAAGCTCGAGGCCGAACGTCCTGACATCGTGCTCTCCGACCTGCGTATGGACGAGATGGACGGTCTCGCCCTGTTCCAGGCCATCCAGCGCGAGGTGCCGGGGCTGCCGGTCATCATCCTGACCGCCCACGGCTCCATACCCGACGCCGTGAACGCCACCCAGCAGGGCGTGTTCAGCTTCCTCACCAAGCCGGTGGACCGCGACGAACTGTTCCGCGCCATCGACGAGGCGTTGACCCACCTGCCCACTGGCGGCGGCGACGACAGCGAGGCCTGGCGTGCCAGCATCATCACCCGCAGCCCGGAGATGGAGCGCGTGCTGGAGCAGGCACGCATGGTGGCCTCGTCGGATGTCAGCGTGCTGATCACCGGCCCTTCCGGTTCGGGCAAGGAGCTGCTGGCACGGGCTATTCACGATGCCAGCCCACGTGCCAACCACCCGTTCGTGGCGATCAACTGCGGCGCGTTGCCCGAGCAGCTGCTCGAGAGCGAGCTGTTCGGTCACGCCAAGGGCGCCTTTACCGGGGCGGTGAGCGATCACAAGGGGCTGTTCCAGGCCGCCGAGGGCGGCACCCTGTTCCTCGACGAGATCGGCGACATGCCGCTGCCGCTGCAGGTCAAGCTGCTGCGCGCGCTGCAGGAGCGCCAGATCCGTCCGCTGGGCTCGACCCAGTCGATCCCGGTCAACGTGCGCATTCTCTCCGCCACCCACCGCGACCTCAGCCAGGCGATGCACCAGGGCGAGTTCCGCGAGGACTTCTTCTACCGCCTCAACGTGGTCAACCTGAAGCTGCCGGCGCTGAAGGACCGCGCCGAGGACGTGCCGCTGCTGGCACGCCACCTCGTTGCCCAGGCAGCGGAGCGGCACAAGCCGTTCGTCAAGGGCTTCTCGCCGGAGGCGCTCAACCTGCTCGCCACCAGTGCCTGGCCCGGCAACGTGCGCCAGTTGGTCAACGTGGTGGAGCAGTGCGTGGCGCTGACCCGCTCGCCGATGATTCCCGAAGCCCTGGTGGCCCAGGCGCTGGCGGCGGAGGACTGTGCGCTGCCTACTTTCAACGACGCCCGTGCCGGCTTCGAGCGCAGCTATCTGGTCAAGGTGCTCAAGATCACCGAAGGCAACGTGACCCAGGCGGCACGCATCGCCGGGCGCAACCGCACCGATTTCTACAAGCTGCTCAGCCGCCACGAGCTTGAGCCGAGCACCTTCAAGCCCGAGTAACGCCAGCCGACCTGTTATCCTGACTGTCATCAAGAGCGCCCGCCACGGCGCTCTTGTCATTTGAGACGACGCTTGACCTCCACTTTCAGTTTTCCTTCACCCAGCCGAGCGGTCAGCGCCTGGCCCGGCTGGGTATCGCCCGCTCGCCGTATCACCTTGCCTTCGTCGTCCTGCAGGATGGCGTAGCCGCGCCCCAGCACCGCCAGCGGGCTGACCGCCTGAAGCTGCCGCGCCAGGCCGGCCAGGCGTTCGCGCTGGCGCGTCACGTCGCGCTGCATGGCCTGTTCGAGCCGGGCCCGGACGCGGGCCAGCCGCTCACCGGCCTGCTCGACCCGGCGCCGTGGGTGGCAGGCGTCCATGCGGCGTTGCACATGACCCAGTTGCCGGCGCTCGGCGGCGAGCCGCATGAGCATGGCGCGCCGCAGGCGGCCCTCCAGCTCGCCCAACACCTGGCGCTTGCGGGTCAACACCTCGCCGGGGTGGCGCAACCGTGCGCGCAGGTGGTCCAGCCGCTGGCCCTCGCGCTCGAGTCGCGCCTGGGTACAGCGTAAAAGTTGACGCTCCAGCCCGGCCAGGCGGCGCAGCAGGTCGCGCCTGTCGGGCACCAGCATCTCAGCGGCGGCGGAGGGTGTGGGGGCGCGCACATCGGCGGCCAGGTCCGACAGGGTGATATCCACCTCGTGACCCACCGCCGACATCACCGGCAGGCGCGAGTGATAGATAGCCCTTGCCAGGTGCTCGTCGTTGAACGCCCAGAGATCCTCCAGGCTGCCACCGCCGCGGGTGATCAGCACCACGTCGCGGGCCGGGTCCAGCGCCTGCTGGCGGTTGAGCAGCCCCAGCGCGGCGATCAGCGCCGGCGCCGCCTCGCGACCTTGCACCGGCACCGCGATGAGCGTGACCCGGGCCAGCGGCCAGCGCGCCTTGAGCACCGCCAGCACGTCGCGGATGGCGGCACCGGTGGGCGAGGTGAGCACCAGCAGGTGACGCGGCGGGCAGGGCAGGGGCCGCGCATTGGCGAATACGCCCTCGGCGGCGAGCCGCTGCTTGAGCCGCTCCAGCGCAAGCAGCAGTTCCCCCTCGCCGGCCGGCTGCACCGCCTCGGCGATCAGCTGGTAGTCGCCGCGAGGCTCGAACAGCGACACCCGGCCGCGCACCCGCACGCGGTCGCCGTCGCGCATGGGGGCCGCCACGAAGCGGACGCGGGTGCGAAACAGTGCGCAGCGCAGCTGCGCCGAGCTGTCCTTGAGCGTGAAATAGACATGCCCCGAGGCCGGCCGCGACACGCCGGAAAGCTCACCCTCGACCCACAGCTCGCCGATGCCCTGTTCGAGCAGCAGCCGGGCGCGGCGGTTCACTTCGCTGACGGAAAGCGCGGTATCGGTGGGTGGCGCCATGCTTCGAGCGTCCTTGGCCGTTTGAGCGTCAGCAACTGACGCGGGAAGACCACTCTAGCATGCCCATGGCGCCAGCAAAGGCGGGAGCGAGGCGAAAAAAAGCGCCGGGAAGGACCCCGGCGCAAGCGTCATGGGGAGGGCTGGGTGAAACAATCAATCCTCATCGACGGCACCATCCTTGCCCCAGGTACCGCCGGATACGCCTTCGCCCTGCCAGGCGCTCATGCCCTCATGGCGGGTGCGAAGCGCTTCGGACTCCTGGTCGAACCAATCCCGCTCGTACTCGGGGAAGCTCTCGAGATCCTCGCTGTTGGCATTGATCAGCACGCGGTGGGTCACGTAGCCGTCACCGAACGGACGATCTTCGTCGCGGTTGCTCTCGAGGCTGATGTCCTCGATGTCCGCCACGATCTCGCGACCGCCCATGCCAAGGATTTCGCCGGTCTCGATCACCAGCGCACTGACTTTCTGCTGATCGTCGAGCAGGATGTCTTCCACTTCACCAACTTCTTCGTCGGGATTGTCGCGGAGGTAGACGTCTGCATCGGTCAGGTCATCCACAGAGTACAGTCCCTGCGCTTGGGCCGACTCCTGCTGGTTCTGCTGGTTTTGTTGATCCTGCTGCTCGTCTTCATTGGCGATAGCCTGACCGCCAAAGGCCAAGCCGCCGCTTACGGCTGCCACTGCGATGGTAAGTAGATGCTTTTGCATGATCGCTCTCCTTTCCATGGTTCGGATCTTGCCAATCGATGGGTGTCAATCTCCGACCTAGAGATTGCGCGCCCATTCATCTGCCTGGCGTTCCGCTTCTTCACGCTCCAGGCCATAGCGCTGTTGCAACTTGCCTATGAGCTGCTCCCGCTTGCCAGCAATCTGGTCGAGTTCCTCGTCGCTGAACTCACCCCAGCTGGCGCGGGCCTTGCCCATGTATTCCTTCCACTTGCCTTCGATCTGGTCCCAGTTCATCTTGTCACTCCTTCCGTGAGTGATGTCGGCGTTCACTTCGTTAACCTAGAACATGCCCCTGGCACTGTAAGTCAAAGTTGGTTTCGGACTGTATCCGAGCGTAATGAGGCGTGCGCCTGGCCGCTGGAGAGTCGCGCCGGAGATTCCTGCCAGGGACAGGCGCTAAGCCAGCCGGCGGCGGAAGGCGCGCAGCATGAGCGGCATCAATAACATCAAGGCCGCGATGCGCAGCAGGTGATGAGAGGTCACGAAGGCGGGGTCGATGCCGAGCGAAAGGGCCACCAGGCTCAGCTCCGGCGCGCCGCCGGGCATGTTGGCCAGCAGCGCAGCCGCCATGGAGTAGCCGGTCACGACATGAATGCTCCAGGCTGCCGCGATGGCAACCAGCATCAGCGCCGCGGCTTGCAGGGCCGCCATCCACAGGTTGAAGGCCACTGCGGCAAGCGGCGTTCCGCCGAAACGGATGCCCACCGAGACCCCGATGATGACCTGGGCGATGGCCATCACCGAAGGGGGGACCACCGCATGAGTCAGGCCCGTCAGGTGAAGCGCCGCCGACACCAGCGCGGGGCCGAACAGAAAGGCATTGGGCAGGCGCAGCAGGCGGCCCAGGCCGATGCCGGCCACGCCTGAACCCAGCAGCCAGGCGATATCGAAGAGGGAGGGAAGCCACAGCCAGGAGGCGGCACTGGCCGGGCGCATGCCGAGTTCGACATGACCCAGCACGTCGAGCAGCGGAGGTATCGCAAGTAGCAAAACCAGAATGCGAGTGGCGTGGGTCAGCCCGACGATACGCAGGTCCGCTCCCGACTCCATGGCCATGGCAGTGACCGCCGAAACGCCGCCGGGAATGCCGGCGTACAGGGAGGTCTCGATCGAATACCCCGCCACGCGATGCGCGAACCAGAACGAAAAAGCCCACATCACGGCCGTGGCGAACAGCATCATGCCGAGGCTGATCGTCCACGCCGCGACGTCGCCGGCCATGCCGGGAGAGAAGGCCGAACCCAGCATCACGCCGATGACCGCCAGCACGGCCTTGCGCGCCGACCCCGGGCCGCGCAGCCGCATCCCGGCCAGGCTGGGCAGGGTCGTCGCCAGCATGGCGCCCAGCAGCCAGGGCAGCGGCAGCCCGGCCCAGAAGGCGAGGCCGCCGCCGAGCAGGCCCAGCAGCAGGGTGGGGAGGAAAGCGCGCAGGGCGTCGAAACGGGGTCGCTTCGCAAGGGGCGGTTTCGAGAGGGGCAAAGTCGGTATCCGCAACAGCAAGAAGAAATGCTGGGGCTAGGCCCCGGCCTGGTTCAGGCGCGTCCCAGGCGCGCCTTCATCATCTTGGGCAGCAGCCACGGTAGCACCAGCAGCGCCGCGGCGGCGATCCACAGGCCCAGCGAGATGCCCGAGCGCCACAGGATCTCCACCTCGCCACCGCTGATCGACAGGGCGCGGCGCAGGTTCTGCTCCATCAGCCCGCCGAGCACGTAACCGAGGATCACCGGTGCCAGCGAGAAACCCAGCTTGCGCAGCAGGTAGCCGAACACGCCGATGATCAGCATCAGGTAGATGGCGGTGAGGTCGGAGTGGAGCTGGTAGACGCCGACGAAGGCCAGGATGGCGATACCCGGCACCAGCACCCAGCGCGGGATGGTCAGCACCCGGGCGAACACCCCGGCGAGCGGCAGGTTGAGTGCCAGCAGCACCAGGTTGCCGATGTACAGCGAGGCGATCAGGCCGCCGGCGACTTCCGGGCGTTCGCTGAACATCATCGGCCCGGGGGTGATGTTGTAGAGCATCAGCGCGCCGAGCAGCACGGCGGTGGTGCCGGAACCGGGAATGCCCAGGGTCAGCATCGGCACGAACGAACCGGCGGCGGCGGCGTTGTTGGCCGACTCCGGTGCCGCCAGGCCACGCATGTCGCCGCTGCCGAAGGTGCCTTCCTTGTCGGAGAGGCGCTTCTCGGTGGTGTAGGAGACCGCACCGGCCACCGACGCCCCGGTACCCGGCAGCACGCCGATGATGAAGCCGATCAGCCCCGAGCGCAGCATGGCGCCCTTGCAGTAGAGCACCTCCTTGAGGGTGACGAACACGCGCCCCAGCGGGGGGATATCACCGTCGGCATCCTTGCGGTTGGCATGCTCGAGCATCAGCAGGATCTCGCTGATGGCGAATAGGCCGATGATCATCACCACGAAGTCGATGCCGTCATAGAGTTCGGGCATGCCGAAGGTGTAGCGCAGCACCCCGGTACCGGAATCGACGCCGACGGTGCCGATCAGCACGCCCAGCACCGCGCCGATGGCGGTCTTGGTCGGGTCCTTGCCCATCATCACCGACATCGATGCGAAGGCGAATACCATCAGGGCGAAGAATTCGGCGGGGCCGAACATCACCGCGACTTCCGCCAGCAGCGGGGCGAACAGCGTCAGGCCGAGAATGGCGAGGGTCGCGCCGACGAAGGAGCTGACCGCCGACAGGCCCAGCGCCGGGCCGGCAAGCCCCTGCTTGGCCAGCGGATGGCCGTCGAGGGTGGTCATTACCGCGCCGGCATCGCCGGGCACGTTGAGCAGGATGCTCGACATACGGCCGCCGTATTCGGCCCCGGTATAGATGCCGGCGAGCAGGATCAGCGCCGACTCGGCCGGCAGGCCCAGGGTGTAGGCCAGCGGCATCAGAATGGCGATGCCGTTGATCGGGCCGATGCCGGGCAGGGCGCCGAACAGCGTGCCGAGCAGGGCGCCGAGGAAGGCCAGCCCGAGATTCAGCGGGCTCAGCGCAACGCCGAAGCCCTGGATCAGGAAATCAAACATGAGGGCGTTCCTCTAGATGAAGGGGCGCAGCCACTCGCCGCTGGGCAGCGAGATCCCCAGCCCCGCGGTGAACAGGTAATAGCTGCCTACGGCCATCAGCACCCCGGTCAGCAGCGCCTTGCCCCAGGGGGCGGCGAAGATCCGTGCCAGCGCGACCGCCGCCAGCAGGGTGGTGACGACGAACCCCAGCCGCGTGAACAGCAGCGCGTAGACCAGCAGCGCGGCGAGCACCGCCAGCAGCTTCACGGCCAGGGAGCGGTCGGGCCAGTGGCCGTTGCTGCCGGGCTTGAGGACCAGCACCAGCGACAGCGCGGCAAGCAGGATGGCGAGAATCAGCGGAAAGGCCTTGGGCCCCACCGGATCGTAGCTGAAGGGCACGTGAAGCCTGACGGCCTGGACGGCGACGAACGCCGCCAGACCGATCAGGCACAGGCCCAGCACTCGGTCGGCGGCAAGCTTCATTGGCTCAGACCCACTTCTTCAGCCAGCGACTGGAACTGCGCGACCTGCTCCTGGACGTAGCGGTCGAACTCGGGCCCGAAGCTCGACATCCGGAACAGCCCGCGTGCCTCGCGCAGCTCGGCGAACTCCTCGGACTCGGAGAGTTCGGTGAGCCGGTCGACCCAGGCGAAGTAGGCGTCGTCGTCGACCTCGGGGCCCATGTAGTAGCCGCGCCAGATCGGCCACTGCACGTCGTAGCCCTGCTCGGCAGCGGTGGGAATGTCGGCGTAGGGCCCGTCCATCCGCTCTTCGGAAAGTGCCGCCAGCACGCGGATCTTGCCGCTTTCGAGCTGCGACTTGAGCTCGGAAAGGTCGCCGGTGAAGACCTGGATATGATCGCCGAGCAGCGCCGCCAGTGCCTCGCCGCCGCCTTCGAAGGCAACGTAGCGCAGATCCTGCGGCGAAATGTCGGCGGACTGGGCGGTCAGCGCCGCCTTCATCCAGTCCTGGCTGCCGATCGTGCCGCCGGCGCCGAAGGCGATCTCGCCGGGGTTGTCGCGCAGGTCGTCCATCAGCTCGTCGAGGTTCTGCCAGGGCGAATCGGCATTGACCACGATGGCGCCGTAGTCGACGCCCAGGGCGCCCAGCCAGCGCACTTCGGTGGCGTCGTACTGGCCGAACTTGCCCAGCGCCAGGTTGACCGCCGCGCCGGTGCTGGCCGCCACGATCAGGTTGGGATCGTCGGTGCGCACGCCGTTGACATGGTTGTAGGCCACGGCACCGATGCCGCCCGGCATGTAGGTGACGACCATCGGCTGGTCGATCAGCCCGGTCTCCTGCAGGCCGTTGGCCGCCAGGCGGCAGGTCAGGTCGTAGCCGCCGCCCGGCTTGGCCGGGGCGATGCACTCGGTGGAATCGGATTGGGCCTGGGCGCCGCCGGCAACCAGCATGCCGCCCAGCAGGGCCAGCCCGGAGCAGTGACGCAAAGCCTTGTTGATCTTCATGGCGAACTCCTGTTCTCTTGTTCTGGGAATGCGGAGAGGGATTTCCCCGCCTGCCATCGCCGTGGATGCCAGAACGGCCATGCTAGGCACCCAACCTTTCATCAACCTGTCATCTCGTCACCGCCTCATAGGACTTTGGTCGTATGCGTCTGCTCGTCGTCGAGGACGATCCTCTCATTGCCCGTTCGCTGCACCAGGCCCTGACGCCGCTGGGCAATACCGTCGAGGGCTTTGCGCGCCATGCCGAGGCCAGTGCGGCGCTGCGCCACGACCGCTTCGACCTGATCCTGCTCGACCTGGGGTTGCCCGACGGCGACGGCCTGACGCTGCTCGGCGAACTGCGCGAGCGTGGCGACACCACCCCGGTGCTGATCCTCACCGCCCGCGACGGCATCGACGACCGCGTGCGCGGGCTCGACCTGGGCGCCGACGACTACCTGGCCAAGCCGTTCTCGCTCGCCGAACTCGAAGCGCGGGTGCGCGCCCTGCTGCGGCGCAGCCAGCAGCGCAGCGACAACCGCCTGCGCCTGGGTGGGCTGTGTTTCGATCCGGCGCTGGGGGTCGCCACGCTGCACGACGCGCCTCTCGAACTGCCGCGTCGCGAGCTGTGCCTGCTGGAAGACCTGCTGCTGCATGCCGGCAGCATCACCCCGCGCGAGATGCTCGAGAGCCGCCTGTTCGGTTTCGGCGAGGTGGGCTCCAATGCCCTGGAGGTCTACATCAGCCGCCTGCGCAAGCGGCTGAAGGACAGCGGGCTGCGCATTCGTACCTTTCGCGGCCTGGGCTATCGGCTCGAGGAAGAGCGCGAGTGATCGAGGTCGACGGCACCCTGAAGTCGCGCCTCGCGGTATGGCTGTCCGTCACCGTCACTGCGCTGGGCGCGCTGCTGCTGGTCGAGGCCTATTTCAGCTCGCAGCGCGCCGCCCAGCGCGCCTACGACAGCCAGCTCGAATCGGCGGTGCTGACCATAGCCGAAGCGGTGCAATGGCAGGAGGGGAGGCCGGTGGTGGAAATTCCCGCCGCCGCGTTGCAGATCCTCGCCACCCGTCATCAGGAGCGGGTCTTCTACGCCGTGCTCGATGCCGAGGGGCGGCGGGTTTCGGCCAACCTGGACATGCGCATTCCGGCTGAGTGGCGCGCCCGGGTGGCTGAAGAAGGGCCGGTGTGGACGAACGCCGAACACAGCGGCGCCGAGTGGCGCCTGCATGGCTGGGAGTTCGACTCCGCGGGGTGGGAGACCCAGGACCCGGTACAGATCTGGGTCGGCCATACCCTGGCCGGGCGCCAGGCATTGACCGCAGAGCTGTTCAAGGGCGCGGTGAGCCGCTTCCTGGTCATGGTGCTGGTCGCGGGGCTGTTGATGCTGCTGGCCATGCGCGTGGCATTGAAGCCCATGCGTCGCCTGCGCCATCTGTTGCGTCAGCGCGAGGCCGACGACATGCGCCCGCTCGACGCCAGGGTGCCGGAAGAGCTTCGCGAACTGGCCGAAACGCTTGATACCCTGTTCGCCCGCCAGCGCGAGAGCCGCGATGCGCTGCTGCGTTTCACCGCCGATGCCAGCCACCAGCTCAAGACGCCGCTGTCGGGGCTGCAGAGCACCAGCGAGCTGGCCTTGAAGAGCGATCGACCCGACGAATGGCACCGGGCACTGGCGGCAATCCACCAAGGGGCCGAACGCACCAGTCGCCTGGCGAGCCAACTGCTCAGCCTGGCGCGCTTGCGTCACGTTGCCGATGGCCGCGAAATGCACCGGCTCGACCTGTCGGCGCTGCTGCGCGACACCCTGTTCGACTGGGCCGGGCTCGACGTCGCCCAGGACCACGACCTGGGCCTGGCCGAACTTCCCGAAGCACCGTTGTACGTTCGCGGCGAGCCCTGGGCGCTGCGTGAACTGCTGGGTAACCTGATCGACAACGCCCTGCGCTACACGCCGCCGCATAGCGTGATCACCCTTGGCCTGGTGCAGCACGGGGGAGAAGGGAAGCGCGGTGGAGAAGTGGAGCTCTACATCGAGGACGACGGCCCCGGCGTCTCCCCCGAGATGCTGCAGCGCCTGCACCAGCCCTTCGAGCGTGGCGGACGCCAGGACACCGAAGGCTCGGGGCTGGGGCTGGCGATCGTCGACTCCATTGCCCGGCGTCACGACGCCCGCCTCACGGTGGCGCTGCGCACGCCGCACGGGCTGAGAATCAGCATTATCTTCCCCCTGGAGAACAGCCCATGACGCCCCGCTATGTCCACGTCTTTGCGTTCATCGCTCTCCTGCTGGCGGCGGCACCGGGCCGGGCGGCGAATCCGCTCGTGGTCGAGGCGGCGCTCGACAGGGAAGTGGTCGCACCGCTGCTGGCGGCCTTCGAGCTGGCGCATCCCGACATCGAGCTGGACTTCCGCGACCGCTCCACCCTGCAGGTCGACGAGCGCGTCGCCGGGGCCGGTCCGGCGCCGGACGTGGTGATCAGCTCGGCCATGCCGTGGCAGATGGCACGCGTCAACGAAGGCTACGCCAGCCGCCTGGATTCGGCCGAGGCGCGGGCCTGGCCGGAGTGGGCCAAGTGGCGCGACGAGGTGTTCGGCTTCACCTTCGAGCCGATCGTCATGGCCTACCGTCTCGACCTGTCGCGGCACATGATGCCACCGGCTACCCATGCCGATCTGCATACCCTGCTGACCGAACAGTGGGAACTGCTGCATGGACGGGTGACCACCTACTCCCCATTGCACAGCGGCGTGGGCTACACGCTGTTCCAGCAGGACGCACGCTACACCACGCGCTTCTGGGACCTGGTCGCCGCCATGGGCAACGCCGAGGCCGTGCTCGAAGCCAATACGCGAGACATGCTCGAAGGCATCAGCGACGGGCGCTACTGGCTGGGCTACAACCTGCTGGGCTCCTACGCCATGGTGTGGGCACAGCAGCATCCCGAAGTGATCGTCCAGGTGCCCCAGGACTACTCGCTGGTAATGATGCGCATGGCGTTCATTCATCGCGATGCGCCGCACCCGGCCGCAGCCCGGCAATTCCTCGACTTCCTGCTCAGCCGCGAAGGCCAGCGGGTGATCGCTGGCGAAACGCCGCTGTTCAGCGTGCGCCCCGACGTGATCGGCCCCTACACCGCGCAGCGCCTGCGCGACCAGGTCGGCGATCGGCTCTATCCCATACCACTCGATGCCTCGCTGCTGGCCTTCGTCGACCCGCAGCGGCGCGATGCTTTCATGCAGCGCTGGCGGCGCGAATTCGAACGTCGCTGACCCGTCTGCAAGCCGGCCTTCGCATTGCCCGGGCCTTGGCCGGAGCGCTATAATGGTCGATTACTTTCCCCACTCCCCCCACCAGCACTGGGTGTTGCCGACTATGCTACGTATGGCCCAAGAAGCTCTTACGTTCGACGACGTATTACTCGTACCCGGCTACTCGGAAGTCCTGCCCAAGGACGTCAGCCTGCGGACCCGCCTGACCCGCGACCTCTACCTCAACATCCCCCTCGTCTCCGCCGCCATGGATACCGTGACCGAAGCCCGCCTGGCCATCGCCATGGCCCAGGAAGGCGGCATCGGCATCATCCACAAGAACATGTCGGTTACCGCCCAGGCGGCCGAGGTGCGCAAGGTCAAGAAGCACGAGAGCGTGATCGTCAAGGACCCGGTGACCGTCGGGCCCAAGGCCAAGCTCGAGGACCTGCTGGCAATGGCCCAGGAGTACGGCTTCTCCGGCTTCCCGGTGGTGGAGGGCGAGGCCCTGGTGGGGATCGTCACCGAGCGCGACATGCGCTTCCAGCCCAACCACGGCGACCGCGTGGCCGACATCATGACCCCGCGCGAGCGCCTGGTCACCGTGCCCGAGGGCACCGGGCTCGACGTGATCAAGGCCAAGATGCAGGAGCACCGGGTCGAGAAGATGCTAGTGGTCAACGACGCCTTCCACCTGCGTGGCCTGGTCACCTTCCAGGACATCGAGAAGGCGCGCACCTTCCCCAACGCCGCCAAGGACGCCGACGGCCGCCTGCTGGTGGGCGCCGCGGTGGGCACCGGCCCGGAAACCCCTGATCGCGTGGCCGCGCTGGCCGAAGCCGGCGTCGACGTGGTCATCGTCGACACCGCCCACGGCCACTCCAAGGGCGTGATCGACCGCGTCGCCTGGGTCAAGGAGCACTTCCCGCAGATTCAGGTGATCGGCGGCAACATCGCCACCGCCGCCGCCGCGCGTGCACTGGCCGAGGCCGGTGCCGACGGCGTGAAGGTAGGCATCGGCCCCGGCTCCATCTGCACCACCCGCGTGGTGGCCGGCGTCGGCGTGCCGCAGATCACCGCGGTTTCCAACGTCGCCGAGGCGCTCAAGGAGTTCGATATCCCGCTGATCGCCGACGGCGGCGTGCGCTTCTCCGGCGACCTGGCCAAGGCCATCGCCGCCGGCGCCAGCGCAGTGATGGTGGGCGGCCTCTTGGCCGGCACCGAGGAAGCCCCGGGCGAGGTCGAGCTGTTCCAGGGCCGTACCTACAAGGCCTACCGCGGCATGGGCTCGATGGGTGCCATGGCCCAGAGCCAGGGCAGCGCCGACCGCTACTTCCAGGACAAGGACGCCGGCGCCGAGAAGCTGGTGCCGGAAGGCATCGAAGGTCGCGTGCCCTACAAGGGCGTGATGGGCGCCATCGTCCACCAGCTGATGGGCGGCCTGCGCGCCTCCATGGGCTACACCGGCTGCCGCGACATCCAGGAGATGCGCACCAAGCCGGAGTTCGTGCAGATCACCGGCGCTGGCTTCGCCGAATCGCACGTGCACGATGTGCAGATCACCAAAGAAGCCCCCAACTATCGAGCCGGTTAGCGGCGCCGCTGATCTGGCGCCATGCGTTGTTGAAAACGGCCTCAGCATGCTCATTGACAACCACGTCAACTCCGCTGCTTTCGGCCGTTTTCGCCTAGCCTGACGCTCAGCCAGCGACGCCGCTTGTTCGTGCCACGCCTTGCCCGCCGCCATACGTTGCCAGTAGAGACGACCCGATGACCGACATTCACGCCCACAAGATCCTAATCCTCGACTTCGGTTCCCAGTACACCCAGCTGATCGCCCGCCGCGTGCGCGAGATCGGCGTGTACTCCGAAGTGCGTGCCTTCGACATTACCGAGGAAGAGATCCGCGAATACGCCCCCAACGGCATCATCCTCTCCGGCGGCCCGGAATCCACCGTGGCGGCCGGCTCGCCCCGCGCGCCGGAGTGCGTGTTCGAGATGGGCCTGCCGGTGCTGGGTATCTGCTACGGCATGCAGACCATGGCGGTGCAGCTCGGCGGCGAGGTGGAAGGCTCCAACAAGCAGGAGTTCGGCTACGCCCAGGTCAAGATCGACGGCAGCGACGACCTGTTCCGCGACATCAAGGACCACGTCGACCACGACGGCAAGGCGCTGCTCGACGTGTGGATGAGCCACGGCGACAAGGTCGCCCGGGTGCCCGACACCTTTGCCGTGACCGCCTCCACCCCGAGCTGCCCCATCGCCGCGATGAGCTGGCCGGAGAAGCATTTCTACGCCGTGCAGTTCCACCCCGAGGTGACCCACACCCTGCAAGGCATGCGCATCCTCGAACACTTCGTGGTGGGCATCTGTGGTGCCGAGAAGCTGTGGACCCCGGCGCGCATCATCGAAGACCAGATCGCCCGCGTGCGCGACCAGGTGGGCGACCGCCACGTGCTGCTCGGCCTCTCCGGCGGCGTGGATTCCTCGGTGGTGGCGGCGCTCTTGCACCGCGCCATCGGCGACCAGCTCACCTGCGTGTTCGTGGATAACGGCCTGCTGCGCAAGAACGAAGGCGACCAGGTGATGGAAACCTTCGCCCAGCACATGGGCGTGAAGGTGATCCGCGTGGACGCCGAGGAACTGTTCCTCTCCAAGCTGAAAGGCGAGAACGACCCGGAAGCCAAGCGCAAGATCATCGGCAACACCTTCATCGACGTATTCGATGAAGAGGCCAGCAAGATCGAAGGCGTCGACTTCCTCGCCCAGGGTACCATCTACCCCGACGTGATCGAATCCGCCGCCAGCAAGACCGGCAAGGCCCACGTGATCAAGTCGCACCACAACGTCGGCGGCCTGCCCGAGACCATGAAGCTGCAGCTGGTGGAACCGCTGCGCGAACTGTTCAAGGACGAAGTGCGCAAGCTCGGCCTGGAACTCGGCCTGCCCTACGACATGGTGTACCGCCATCCCTTCCCGGGGCCGGGCCTGGGCGTGCGCATTCTCGGCGAAGTGAAGAAGGAGTACGCCGACATCCTGCGCGAAGCCGACGCCATCTTCATCGAGGAACTGCACAACGCCGACTGGTACCACAAGACCAGCCAGGCCTTCGCCGTGTTCCTGCCGGTCAAGTCCGTCGGCGTGGTCGGCGACGGCCGCCGCTACGAATGGGTCATCGCCCTGCGCGCCGTGGAAACCATCGACTTCATGACCGCACGCTGGGCTCACCTGCCGTATGAGCTGTTGGAGAAAGTCTCCAACCGCATCATCAACGAGATCCGCGGCGTCTCCCGCGTGACGTACGACGTCAGCAGCAAGCCGCCCGCGACGATCGAGTGGGAGTGAGGCACGCCTAGGCAGAACGCCTGACACGGCTAAGCTGACCAAGATCAAGGGCCTACCAAAGGGTAGGCCCTTTTTCTTTGCAATTCATTACAGGGTTTTGTTTACTCAGGTTAAGGTTGCCGAGACGACCGCCGATAGAACAGGTAGGTACAACGCAGACAGGGCTGTCGCAGGGAAAGGATGTCATCCCCGGGCGGTAGCGTGACCTTAGTTACGAATTATTATACTTCGATGCCTCGTAACTACCCAGCCTATCGGTACAATATAAATGAAAAGAACGGATAATTATGAACGAGGATTTTACTGCTTACCATTCTTTGAGTGAGTCCGATCTGGTAAGATTCATTAAAAGCGCCACATTATCGCTAGATACTAATTTTATACTCAACTTGTTTAGGTTTGAGAAAAAGCACAGAGATGCTCTACTTTCTTTGTTTTCTGTGGAAGAAATAAATGACCGAATTTTAATTACGCATCACGCCGCTTTAGAGTTCTATGAAAATTTAGAAGATGTGGCAAGCGAACCGTTGACAAAGTTCGACGACGTGGTAAAGATTATCAGAGGATTTAAAAAGGAAAACTTTAACCTCAATTCCGAGGGAAAGGAAAAAAGTATATATTCAGGGCTTTATGGAAAAATATCAAAGGAGTTAGATAGGTTAATTCGCGAAGTTGAGCTTGAGAAGAAAGCCATTAAATCCTCGTTCAACAAGCGAGAAATATTGCAAGAAATCGAAAAAATATTTAAGGGGAAGGTTGGCAATTCCTTCGAATTTAATGAAATAAGGTCGTTAGTAAAAAAATGCTTAGAGAGATATGAGAGCAAAATTCCACCTGGCTATGGTAAAGATGAAAATAAGCCAGGGGCATATAGTTTTTGCGGTGAAACGTTGCCAAAAAAATGCGGAGACTTTTTTATTTGGGAGCAAATGCTTAGGGATGCCGAAGCCAAAGGAAGATCCGTATTATTCATATCTGATGACGAGAAAAGCGATTGGATTAAAAAAAGCAAGCAGGGGCCGCTACCTAGACCAGAACTTCGCATCGAAGCGAGAAACAGAACGGGTAATGACTTTTATATAGTTAATACGAAACGTTTTCTGTCATTGGCTAGTAAAGCTTATCACATAGGGATTAAAGCAAGTCAAGTTAATGAAATTGGCGAGATCGCTAAGCGTCAAGGTAATTGGAAGGATGAGGTCTATAATGCCATGAGACAGCTTGGGGGCGAAGCTAATTTGAAGGAAGTATATGACAAAGTGAATGAAAATCGAGAAGGAAATGTACCTGCTTCTTTTGAATCGATAGTTAGAAAAGCAATATACCATTATGCGCCAGAGACAGATATTTATTTGCATAAAGAAAAATTGTATGAGCAAGTGTCTTCTGGTCGTTGGAAAATAAGACAAACAGTGTAGAAATTAGTTTTATAAAAGGAACATCCACCAGTCGCGATAAGGAAGAAGTATGGAAAAGGTTAAAGCTACCCCTACTAAAGAATTTTTTATAAGCATGTTAACAAGGGATGTTCCTTTAGATAGAGCTGTATTAGATCTAGTTGATAATAGCATAGATGCCGCATACCTAGCAGGCGATATAAAAAATAAAACAATAGATATCGCGATAAATCGAGATGAGTTCTGCATTACGGATAATTGCGGTGGTATGGATAAAGAAGTTGCAATTAATTATGCATTTAAATTTGGGCGATCAAAGTCAGATGCAAGAGATACACCAAATTCAGTAGGTCAATTTGGTGTGGGGATGAAAAGAACACTTTTTAAAATAGGACGACAATTTAGCGTAAAGTCATCCCACCCAAATGGATCTTTTATTATAGACGTAGATGTTGATAAATGGCTTGAAGAGCCGGATGATTGGGATTTTTCATTAGTACCTACGGAAACAGAAGATGCTCATGGAACAAGCATTAAAGTTACACAGCTATTGGAAGGCGTCTCACAGAATTTTTCAACAGAGTTATTTGTTAAGCAGATATTAAACGACATAGAGAAGGCTCATTTCAAAGCTATCAGAAAAGGCGTTGTTATTAAAGTTAATGGTTCAAAAGCGGGAAAGTACGATATAAGCTTTAAGGCATCAGAATTTTTGCAGCCCATATGCATTGTAAAAGAGTATAATGGGGTTGAATATAAAATAATAGCAGGGGTTTCCGAGCGAATACTTGAAGATGGCGGATGGTATATCATTTGTAACGGTCGTCTAATTGAGTATGCGAACAATAATACTAAAACAGGGTGGGGGCAAGCAGGGATACGGAAATATCATCCGGATTACGCTTATTTTAGAGGTGTTGTCGAATTCAATGCAGCTGAGTCCGAGCTTTTGCCATGGACTACAACCAAAACAGGCGTGGATGTCGACAACAGTGTTTATAGGAAAGCACTGAACGACATGAAAGCAGCTATGAAAGAAGTTATGTCTTTTCTGAACAAAAGACAAAAAGAAGATGAAGATTTTAAAAATGAATTAATCGAACATAAGCCTCTGAATGATGCGCTTGATAGCGCACAGATTGTCGGGTTTGAAGAGGTTAAAATTAATCATTCAATGGTCACGCCCAATACAGCAATAAGGCAGCCTGATCCAGACCCTTCAGTTAGTGTGCAATATAGGGTAAAAAAGAAACGAATTGATAGGCTTAAAGAAGCACTGGGTTTAGACACCAATAAGGATGTCGGTGTGCATACATTTGAGTATGTGTTTGAGCAAGAGGTGGGCGATGAGTAAAAGCGGTGATAAAATTAATTATATGCTTCGCCCAGCTAAAAGTATTGAACGGAAATTAATCAAAGACTCATTGACTGGGGTGGTGCAAAACTTCGGGCAAGAAAAATATAAGTACATTGGATTCGGGTCAAAGTATTTTGCAGATTTTCTATACTTTCATAGACATCTGCATATTAATGAAATGATAAGCATAGAGGTCGATTCCAGCAATTCAAAAGTGTACGAATTTAACAAGCCATTTTCCTGTGTGGAACTGAAATTTGGACATTCCAACGATATCCTTCCTGAACTTGATTTGAGTTGCCCAGTTATAGTTTGGCTAGATTATGATGGTGTTTTTGACAGGACCATTACAGAGGACATAGTAAACTTGTTTTCAAGATGTTCTTCTGGCTCCGTGATTATCGTTAGTTATAATTCTAGACCATTCAAGATTGGTGAGCTACAAGCAGAATTTGATTCCAGCAGTACAAAAGGCTTAATCCAGCGAGCGCTCTCTCAAAGGGTTGGCGAAGAAGCAATTCCATATCAGTTTAATGAAAAAGGGTTGGGAAAATGGGAAGCCTTCTCTAAATTAATAAAAAAAATAGCTGATAACCATATTCATAAGGCTATCGGAGATAGAAACGTAGGGGAGCAAGATCCATTTAAATACCAGCAAATGTTCTATTTCGATTATAAAGATGGCGTGGAAATGTCAACGATAGGTGGAATTGTTTATAAAAATAGCGATGAAGATAAATGGTTGTCAAGCTGTTCCCATAAATACTCTTTCGTGAGAGCGCACGATGAAAGGTGTTTGATTGAAATCCCAGCATTAACATCAAAGGAAGCAAGAGAATTGTTAGCACATACGCCCATAGACAGTGATAAAATAAGAAATTTAAAGAGGGGCGGGGTTTTCAAGGAAAAAGATATAATGAAGTTTAACGAATTTTATAAATATTATCCGAGCTATTCAGAGATTGAGCTATGACTATATATTTTTCGTTAGACGCTGATGTTTGCCGCTAGCTACGGGCTAGCGGACTTTCCAGCCCTATGGGGATGAGCGAGAGGCATATGACGCCACATTGTTTATAACCATAGAGCTATTTTAATTTGCGAGGTCAGTCTCTTGTCTGACGCACGAACTTAAGAAGTTTTATCAAGTAAGTTTTTCATTTCATATAGTGACTGAATGTGCCCTAGTTTATGTAATCCGCTGTCGATTAAAAATTGAATTACTTGTTCTATATTATCAGGTTTGAGATCTTGCTCTGTGCAGAATTGATGAACCAATGTTTCATAAAGTTTTTCATGCTCGCCAAATAAGACATCTCGATTAATGATGTGTGTTTGCGTAGGGTGGGCTGCGTTGATAGAAGCTAATCGAGTATCTCTTAGTGCTAAGTTAATAGAAATGCGTGCGATCACATTTGGAGTAAGGCGCGTCTTGGTTTGGACGTGCTGCAAACGGTCCCAGGTTTTTTTGCTAAGGCGGATGCGGCTAGGAAACATTTATTTCGCCTCACTCACTTTCCAGAAGTAACCTTCTTTCACGCTAGTGGCACCGGCCTGCGGCTTATACTGCAATTGGTAGGCTCTAGCGATATGTGGCATAAGCTCTTCGTAGAAATTTTTATCAACCTCAGTATCAGTTGAGAGAATAATCATTTGGTGACTCGCCGTAGGAAAGTATGCTTTAACAAGTTTGCTCCGGTGCTTTGAATCGAGGCGCCCGAGTGGAGTGTCGACGATCATGGGAAGTTGTCGACCTGAAGTTTTTGCAAGCGCTTCAAGGATCGAAATTGCAAAAATTTGCTTTTCGCCGGCCGAAAGTTCATCTTTTCCAATTCGTCGTCCCTCTGGGGTTAGCAAATCGACAACGAAAGTATTCGGGTTGATTTTGATATGAAGGGCCATATCTTCTTTTCGTACTAGCTTGGAAAAGCACTTTATAAATTGGTTCTCAAGTTCATGAATTTTCAATTTTGCTGTATAATTGACATAATCTGTTAGCAAGCCACTGGTGTTGCCGATGTATTTAAACAAACGCTGCTTATCGCTATTCTTAGCTGCTTCTTCATAGAGTTTATCCAGCTGTCGTGCAGCTTCTACAGCTTTATTGGCTGCAACACGCCCTAGGCGTCTGATTTCTTCCAATTTGGCTTCCAGCTTGCCACACTGCTGTTGTTGAGTCAGTAAGTTCTCGATATCGGTAGCAATTAGTGAGTCCTCTGGGGCGCGTGCTAGTGCCGCCCCTAGCTCATCTAGATGGGTTTCAACGCGCTCAAGCTGATTAAATAATTGACTTGCTTCATTCTTCTGTCGCCGCGCATCACTGATAGTCGAAAAGACTAGGCCAGCCTGTGAAGGGGTCAGGTCATGCGTTGGCGGGTTGGAACTGCTGTCGAGAGCGCTTTGACAAAGTGCAGCAAGCTCTTTTTCCACAAGGCGCTGTGTTTTTTCATCCAGCTTCCCTTTTAAATTTTCCGTTGCTTTGACAAAGAATAGTTCCAACGCTTCATTAGCATGTAGGGTGCTCTGTGTGTGCAAATCTTTCTCAATCTGTTGCTCAACACGCACACAAAACTTTTCTGCCAAGGCAATTGGGGCGGCGTCGGAAAGCAGTGCTATCAGGCGAGATGACAATATCTCTCGCTCAGAGAGAAGCTGATCGCGCTGCTCTTCAAGTTGTTTACGGGTGGCCGCGAAATGGCCGCCGCGTTCGTTAATAGTTTCTTGAAGCTGGGTTACGCGTGTCTCGGCTTCAGCCCGTGCAGCACTCACCGTGTTAAGTTGTTGCCGTAATTCTTCGATGGTCTTACAGCATTCGTCTAGAGTTGCTTTTTGAACAGTAATCTTGTCTTGTATATCTTTTTCGGAGGAGTTTTTAGCGAGTTTTCGCTTCAGAACAGTCAAGTCTCCAGAAAGACGTTCAACTATATCCAGTCCAAGCAATTTCTTTATAGACTGCTCTAATATTTCTCCGCCTTTTCTTTCAGCAAGCTCAGCGATCTTTTCCCCGTCGAAGAAAAATAAATCAGAAACGCCGATTGGTATTAGTTCATTCAAAAAAACTTGAGCTTGCTCTTTGCTCAGCCCCTTTATAGTCTGGCCGTCTTCAAAAATAGTCAGCGACTCGCTAACACTTTTTCCTTTCCGCTCCCAAGCTCTCTTGACGTTATATTCATACGTCACACCAAGTTTGGAATATGTGAATGTCAATTCTATTGAAGCAGTTTCAGAGGGGCTTGTGCCTTTTCGCGGGGCATGGATAGCATCGAGCAGGAATGCTTCATAACGCTTTTGAGATATGTTATTTCCAAGTGAATGGCGTCCATAAAGAGCCAAGCGAATACCCAATAAAATGCTAGTTTTACCTGCACCGTTTAGCCCACCAAAAAGAATGATCGGACAATTATGGTTAGCATTTTTTCGTGGCGAAAGTTCGAAGTGATTTTTTCCTTCGAAAACGCGAAAATCAGTTAATATTAAATCTTTAATAAGCATTACTGGAAAAACTCGGCAAATTCTTTTTGGATTTCTTCAGCGTGAGATTTTCCTCGCTTACGAAATGACTCATTTCTCTCGTTAACCACTTCGAGTGTTTCCCAATCTCGTTGAAGGATGGACTCTAACTTATCCAAAATTCCTCTCCGACTGCCTAAGCCAGAAACTTGCAACTCAGCCTCAAGTAATTTTCTGACTAAAGCTACTGGTACTCCATACGTCTCGCACAGCTCTGCCAGTATACTGGAATCAGCTTTAGTGAAGGCGCCAGCATCATCTTCGACCCAAGAGAGATCTTCACCATAAACAGCACGGTAAATGGATGGTAGAGAATCTTCCCAATCTGGTTCGTTGGGGTCTCTTAGCCATTCTCTACGTATTACGTGAAGTTCGGGCCGGGTGATGAGCTCAATTTCTCTTCCGGCATCGTTTATTTCTTTTTCGATTTCAAGTAGCTCTTTCAGAAATTCTTTTCGCTTGGAAAGCCAATAGGGACCGGGAATGTGACGGACCTCTTTAATATTATCATCCTTAATATCGCCTGAATTGTACGACACACGACCTGTCCGACGCCGAAAATTGCGGTATTCTTCGGCATTGTCAGGTTGCCGTGATGCATAAAGCTTATTGCGAAATTTTAGCAGTGGCTCCATCCAGGCCGCACCAGACTCAATTAGCCCATGGAGGGCCTTATCTTCTGTCACAACTGTACATGTCCAGCAGCCAAAACGACTATTCCCACAAGAAGGTGTGCTTTTATCGATCACTAATGGACATTCACCTTGGTTTGAGCCTTTATACAGCTCAAAAAGCATTCGATTTGAACCTCCCCAAGGGCAGGGTGCGCTCATCAAATACATCCAGACATCATCTGCCGACCAGCTTTCAATCGGCATATAAGTATACGCGTTGGGAAGCGAGCTATGCCTGCTCAGTGCGGTGCCGTCGATTTTATGCTTGGCAATAACTTGCGCTCTGGAGGCGCTCTCTTGACTACGGGAGCCCAATACCACGATAGTTTCCCCATACTGAGCAACAGTGTCTAGGATGAACGTACTGACCGGGTCAATTTTCATCCTCTCAGTACACCATCTGAATGTTTGATTGGGTGCTGGATAGCCACGGCCAATCAGGTTGACCCAGAAGGTCTGATCCGTTTTGGGTTCAACGCTATGGGCGCTGAGAGGCAGCTGTTCGTGCACAGCTGCTTCGTTTATCGCCACAAGTGTTCGCTGAATCATGTCAACGACTACAGGGGTTTCAACTAATGTGTCGGATGAAACGACGTAAATATGCTTTTTCCGAAGCTTAGGAGGGAGTTCGATCAGTGCGGTATAAACTAAAGAAAGTACGCAGGTCGAGTCCTTGCCGCCGCTGAAGCCAATAATCCAAGGGCGGTCATCGGAAGTGTAGATGCGCTGTATCTCTCCGACTAAATCCACTAGAGGCCGGCCAGCTACCACTGCTTCTTTGATCAGGGAGGTGTGATCAGCATAGATAAACTGCTCTTTCGCTGACATTACTTTAACGCCTTTTCATATTCGTGTTCGCTGTCTGTTAACGCGATGCCTAGTTGTTGCTTGACATAATTTCCTGTTAACACAACGCTGGCACGGGCTTTGCTGATACGCCCGTGATGCATGGCACGACCTTCCCACTCATTATTAGCACGTGACCAATCAATGTGCTGGAGCCTTTCTAGGATATTTTTCCATTGGGGCTTAGGTTTGTAAAGAAGTTCTGCGCCGATATTTCCTATAGCTTGTAGCATGACGCCATGAGCATGAACGTACTGCTCTCTTAATTCGCTAGTTGCGACTTTTTTTTCCAGAGCAAGCTGCCAGTCGGCCATGTTGGCTGCAACGCTATTCCAGAAGTCTATGGCAAGTTCTTGCTCTTCTTTAGTGATAAGGTCGCCCTTGCGCTTCTGTAAAAGGGTTTTGGTTGCGTTTTTAATCGCGGAAAGAGTAAAGAGCTTGCTGCTGCGGTTCGATATGCTTGATTTTTCCATCTCGGTGAGCCTGGAAAATACAGTAACTTGGTTGGCTACATTGCGTGCCATCTCTGCTATAGCATCGCGGTGATCATAAAGTGTGCTTATGGAATCACTTGGTCGAACAGCATGTTTGTTCAAGTCGGCAAACATTTGCTGGCTGCGTTTCAGGCCGGCGTCAATAAAAAATAATACTGGTATGTTGTCATAGCCAAGCTCGGGGTTTTGCTCTATTGCTTGTATGATGGCTTCCCTGCGGTGTTGGCCGTCGTTAATTAGAATCTTGGCGTCCATTGGTATTGAGAGTAGCCCTAAATTTTGCCCTAGCCCCGTATCAGTGCTTGGTTCAAATGTAACTTGGGCGTCAATGGATGCTGTAATTGCAGATAAGGTGTAGTTAGTTGGGTTTTCTACCAGATAGCTTGCTATTTCTGGAACGCGTGTTCGGTTGAGCGTACGCTGAGCTCGTAACTCGGGTGGTACCTCTTGGCTGTCAAAAATAAAAATTTTTGGAACCAGGCGCATGGGGCACATAGCAACATAGCAGGGTCTGCCTGATTGAACGCCCCTCGCCGCTGGGAAAGTATGTGAAAAATCGACCATGCGCTGCCACCCAAATGGAAGTCAAAATCAGCTGGAAGTGAAAGTAGCAAGAAAAAAACTTCCATGTCAATGCGGAAAGGCTCCAGAGCAGTACTGGAGTAGGCGGCAGCGGCAAGGAGATAAGCGGGCGATCCGGCCGTATGGCAGTTGCTCCCCCGCTAGAGCCTCTGTAGCAGCATCTGCTCAGTGCATTGATGACTAAGGGAATCGTGATCCCTGCGCCGAGTCCAACCATTGCGGGAATCTACATAAAGCGGGCGCCTCAAGGGCGCCTGTTTTCGTTATGGCATTGCCTTCAAAAGCGATCGACGCGGAACGGTGCCATATCCACCGCGGGTGTTTCGCCATCCATCATCTGGGCGAGCAGTTCGCCGGTGGCCGGGCCCAGGGTGAAGCCCTGATGGCCGTGGCCGAAGGCGAGCCACAGCCCTTCCTTGTTGGGGGCGGGCCCGATCACCGGCTTCATGTCGGGCAGGCAGGGGCGGGCGCCTTTCCAGGGCTGGCTGTCGCGACGCTTGCCCAGCGGGAACAGCTTGCGTGCCACCTTCTCGGCGGCGGCCAGTTGCTTGTACTGGGGCGGCGATTCCAGGTCGGCCAGCTCGGCGCCGGTGGTCAGGCGAATGCCGGCGCGCATCGGTTCGAGCAGGAAGCCTTTCTCGGCGTCCATCACCCAGTGGTTGAGCTTGGCTTCGCCTTCGGCGGAGTAGTGCATGTGGTAGCCGCGCTTCACGAACAGCGGCACTTTCATGCCCAGCCTGCCCAGCAGCTCTCCGGCCCAGGGGCCCAGGGCCACTACCACCTCTTCTGCCTCCAGGGGGCCTTCGCTGGTATCGACTTGCCAGCCACCCTCGACCTGGCGCACGTCCTCGACGCTGGCCTTCATCACCTGGCCGCCCTGTTCGGCAAAGCTGCGGGCGTAGGCCTGCACCAGGCCGCCCGGGTCCGAGACCATCCAGGGCTGCGTCCAGTGGATCGCTCCGACCAGCCCCTTGCCCAGATGCGGCTCCTTGGCATAGAGCGCCTCGGCGTCCAGCACCTCATACTCCACCCCGAAGCGCTCGTGGTTCTCCTGGGCTTCTTTCTGGCGCTCCTCCAACTCCTTTTGGGTGCGGTAAAGCTCCAGCCAGCCGCCCTTGCGCACCAGCGCCTCGGCGCCGGCAGCCTCGATCATCGGGGCGTGGGCATCCTGGCAGCGCATGATCAGCGATGCCCACTCGTTCACGATGCGCTCGTAGCGCTTACCGCTCGAGTTCAGCCAGTAGTCCAGCAGCGGGCCCGCGGCGCTCAGCATGCCGCTGGGACGGTAGCGGATGTCCACCTGGCGGTTGGGCACCACTCGCAGCAGGGTGGCGACATCACGGGGGAAGGCGTAGGGACGCACTGCCTCGCGCTGGATGATGCCGGCATTGCCGAAGGAGGTCTCGAGACCCGGCTCGCGGCGGTCCACCAGCGTGACGTCATGACCGCGACGCACCAGATGCCAGGCCACGGATACGCCGACCATGCCGGCACCAAGAACGATGATTTTGCGGGCCATGAAAGTCTCCCTGCCGATGGAAAATGGAAGGCTCCGCCGCGGGGCAGAGCCTGTCATGGGCGGAGTTTATCAGCACTTCCCAGAAAATCGGCCACCTGCTGAAAATTAAGATTATCGCTCTATATTTTTAATAGAAGGCGGAATCTTTATCCATCAATAGAGTGGTTAATGGAATTATTTTCGTATCCGGCTCCTGGCCCTGCGTTGGACACCGGCCAGGCAGCGAGCCGCTGGCCACCGAGTGCCTTCCGTTCCCGCGCGACTGACCGGAGCGGCGCCGCCAGCGTGGATGGACGGCGCTGCAAGGACTAGCCTCAATTGCTGAAGGCGGTCTTGCTCGACATCAGCGGCGTGCTGAGCGAGGACGGCGAGGCCCTGCCCGGCGCCGTGGAGGCGGTGGCGCGGCTGCAGTCCAGCGGCCTGGCGCTGCGCTTTTTGACCAACACTTCGCGCAAGACCTCGGCCGCGGTGCGTGACGAGCTGCAGCGACTGGGCTTCGCCCCGGCGCCCGAGCAGGTGTTCACCGCACCGGGGGCTATCCGTCGCTATCTCGAGCGTAGCGGGCTTCGTCCCTACCTGCTGATCCATGAGCGGCTCGAGCCCGAGTTTGCCGGCCTGCCCTGCGAAAAGCCCAATGCGGTGGTGCTCGGCGATGCCGAGCAGCGCCTGGACTATGCCCACCTCGACGAGGCCTTCCAGCTGCTGCTGGAGGGAGCGCCGTTGCTTGCCGTGGGCACCAACCGCTACTTTCGCCAGTCGGGCACCCTGCACCTGGACGCGGGGCCCTTCGTGCGCGCTTTGGAATATGCCGCCGGCATCGAGGCCAAGGTGCTGGGAAAACCCGCGAGCGATTTCTTCCATGCCGTGCTCGACGACATCGGGGTGGCGCCCGGCGAGGCGCTGATGGTGGGTGATGACGTGGAGTGCGATGTGATCGCCGCCATGGAGCTCGGCTTGCAGGCGTGCCTGATTCGCTCAGGCAAGTATTGCGGGGGGATGAGGCGCGGGCGCCGCAGGCACGCTGCGAGGCGAGCCTGGCCGAGCTGGTCGATACGTTGCTGGAGGCGCGCTAGGCGTGGCTGCCACCTCTCCAACAGCACTTGCTCCAGGTATGATTCCAATGTCTCGCAGCGTGGTAGTTACCGCTCGGTAATTTTCATGGCGATGAAGACTTGAGCGGAGGAGCAAATTACCGATCGTTAACTTTTTCAAGGTCACGCTGGCACGGTAACGTTGGGGCTCGGGAGGCTGCGCTGGGGAAGCGCTGGACAAATCGCCGAGCGAGATGAAGCGCAACGCAGTGATTCGCTCGTGCAGGCATATGTGCAGTGTTTCCCTGGTTATCGCGCAGCGCCGCGAATCCTTGCCTCGCCTTCCGTCAATACGCTCCATGCCTGGCGTTGCAGGGCCTGGTCACCCCTTGTCATCACTTCCAGCAATTGGCGCTTCTCGGCCAGGTAGACCCGGGCGAAGCCGGGGGCCCGCGCGACGATGCTGCCGGTGTTGTCGATCAGGTCGGCGTACTTGATGGTCTGCGCCTCGGGCGAAACCTCGGCCAGCCGGTTGCGCTCCAGCGCCTTGCGGTGAGCGCGGTTGCCGATTTCCGGGTCGATGAATTGATCCGTCAGTTCCAGGACCAGTGCGGTCACTCGCTCGCCGAAGCACGCCTCGAGGTCTAGCGCCGTAACGGCGGTATCCTCGAGCACGTCGTGCAGGTGGGCAGCGGCGATCATCTCCACGGTTGCCGTCTCTACGGCCGATACCCTCTCCGCGACGGCCACCGGATGATGCCAGTAGGGCTCGCCGGTGTACTTGCGCTGCTGCCCCACGGCTTGATGCGCGGCCCGGCAGAACAGTGCCGCCCGTTCGATCATGTCGTCCATGCTGGTTACTCTCTCCGTTAATCTCTCCGTAACACTCTCCGCTTCACTATCTTCCGTTCCACTCTATTCCGTACCACCTTCACCTGCCTCAATCGCGCGGAAGTTTCTTCAGGCGCTCCTCGGCGCGCTTCACCGTTTTCATTTTTTCTGGCCGCTTCATGGCTTTCCAGTGGCGTATCTCCTCCATGGTGCGGCCGCAGCCGATGCAGAGATCGCCTTTCAGTTGGCATATCGAGACACACGGGCTTTCGATCTTCTTCGCCATTCAATGCCTCGTCGGCTTGGTGCGCAGCCTGCGCTGCCAGTCGCCGCCGTGCTCCCGCTGGCACGCTTCTTCGCTGTCGAAATCGAGATGCCGCGAGACGTCGCCGATATCGAGGCCGGCCTCGGCCAGGGCTTCGGCGGTCAGCTCGGCGATGCTTCGTTTGGCATCGCCCTTGAGCGCATTCGCCAGGTTGGAGTGGGTATCGAATACCCAGGTGACCACCAGGCTCTCGGGAAAGCGCTGGTAATCGACCTCGTGGGTCAGCCAGCAAAAGCCGGGCAGCAGGGGCTTGGCCTGCTCACAGGCCTGTGTCAGCGAAGCGACTAGTCGTCGCTCCATCTTGCCGCGTTCTTTCTTGGCAATCATTGACTCTCCAATGCGTTAACCTGCCAGGGCAGTGCTCGGCACCGCGAAGCCGGAGTGTACAATGAACTCGGGCCTGACCAGGCTGGCCATCGAACTCACGGCGCCAAGGCGGGGAACGCCACCAACGCCAGGCCGATTTCCGCAGCCGCGTCCATCGCGGCACGGCGTGAGGGCTTGCACGGAGGCTCGCTTGATCTCGGCTCAAGGCAAGAACTTCCGGATCAATTCCTCCCGCTCCATCTTGAGCATTTCTCCGACGATCGGGTCCTGCCCGCCTTCTTCGTCGACTTGCCATTCCTGCAACAGTGCCTCGGCCTCGGGCGAACCGGCCAGGCGGGCTGCCAGGATGTGGTTGGCGCTCGGCTGGCTGCCTGTTTCATCGGTCATCACGTAGGCGGCTTCGACCTCCGCATAGCAGGCCATGGCATTGTCGGTGGTGCCTTCCATGCGTTCGAGCAGCATGCAGCGCAGCAACATGCCCTCCTTGTGCAAGCCGTTTTCGTGCAGCGCATCCAGGTCGCGCTTGGCTTGCCCGTAGCGGCCCATGCTGGCGAGCAGGTTGGCGCGGCTGCTGCGCAGCTCGGGGTCGTCGGGGTGGCGTTCCAGCCCCTCGTTGTATATCGCCAGCGCATTTTCGAGCTGCCGCGTATCGCCCATGGCTTCCATGGCCACTGCGCTGGCGCGCTCCTGATAGTGCTCCGGTGGCTCGTCGCTGGCTGCAGGGCCGGTGGCCAGCAGCAGGACGACAAGCGAGAGGCTGCCAATCTTCGATGGGTTCATCCTGATCCCTCGGTCTCGTCTTCCATTCCTTATTGAGACCCAGTATCGCTCGCTTGGTGCGATGGGTCATTTAACGAGCGCGGCGTTGAGATATGGCTTACAAATTTTTCGGCGATCGCTTACGCGGAAGGGCGTAACCAGACGTTGTGCAGGTACGTGGATGGTCGTCGATGCGGTGGAGCGTCAATAGGTGGCGGCCAGTCACGCAGATACGACAAGGCCCGCCGAAGCGGGCCTCGATTTCGAACCGTGCGGTTCTCTCTCGCGTGACAGTCGGTCAGGCGAGCTGTTTGATGTTGGAGGCCTGAAGGCCCTTCTTGCCCTGGGTCACGTCGAATTCGACGGTTTGACCTTCCTGCAGGGACTTGAAGCCGTCAGCCTGGATTTCGGAGAAGTGGGCGAACACATCGTCGCCACCATCGGCCGGTGAGATGAAGCCGAAGCCTTTGGAATCATTGAACCACTTGACTGTACCAGTCGTCATAACTTTCCTTTTGCGCCGTAGCGCCTTGCTACATTCTTGGGGTTACCCCCATGGGATAGCGGGTTATGGCTTACCCGCTGAACCCACCGTGTCATGCTTGAACGCCATGGGTCAAAGCCTTTCGCGGTTATTTTTCGTATCCGCTGCCGACGCCGCCTCCAAGCTGGACGAGGCAGGCCTTGCTGAGTTGTACTGAGAACGGCTCATGATTCGCATCGTTCGTGGCCGGTGGTCGGTATGCCTGGAACGAACGACGCTGTCGCAGGGAATCGACAGTGAATTCGCAGCAACTGGGAAACAGCTATGAGAGCGAACAGGACATGGCGCCTGTGGGGCGTGCTGGTCGTGGCACTGCTCCTTTCCGGCCTGGGGCTGACGCAGGCACAGGAGGGGGAGAGCGAGGAGTCGTCGGCTTGGTTCTCGGTCGACTCGCTGAACGAGGGGCTGGGTGAGGTCCCAGAGGAGGTCACGCGGCAGACGCCGCGCGAATCGGTCCGTCGCTTTCTCGAACTGGCCGACCGGGAAGCCTATGGTGCGGCGGCGCATCACCTGAATCTGGCCAATCTGGACCCGGCCGAGCAGGGGGAGCGCGGTGCGGTGCTGGCCAGGCAGCTGGCGACGATCTTCCGTCGCGGTGAGTGGGTCGATGCTTCCGACCTTTCGGGGCGAGAGGATGCCGCCATTGAAGACCCTTCGGGCCAGAACCCTCAGGCCGGTGAGCCCCGGCGCAACCTCAAGCTGGCGACGCTCGAGGCCAACGACCAGACCTATGAGATTCGCCTGGGACGTTATCGTGTCGATGATGACGATGCGGTCTGGCTGATCACGCCGGACAGCGTGTCATCGATACCTCTTCTCTATGAGGAATATGGCCCCTCGTTGCTCGAGGAGTTCGTGCCGGAAGAGCTCAAGTCCTCGCTCGGAGTACTCAAGCTGTGGGAATGGATCGCCATTCCGGTCTTTCTGCTGGTGATCGGCCTGGTGGGATGGAGCGTCCATCGCCTGGTCGGCTGGCTGTCGCACTGGTTCCCCTCCGGCTGGCCGAGCATCTTCGCCGGCAGGATCAGCGGGCCCGTGGCGCTGCTGGTGATGGCGTTCACCGCGCGGTTTTTGCTCGACTATGTGGTCTCCTTCACCGCGGTGGCCACCACTTCCCTGCGTGTGCTCTTGATCATTCTGATCGCCTGGGGCTTGGGGACGATCCTGCTGCGCCTGGTGGATACCATCCTGCTCAAGGTGACGCGGCGCATCGTCGGGGAGATCGACGACACCAAGCCCAAGGACGAGCGCAAGCTGCTCACCACGCTCTATGCGCTGCGGCGCATCATCATCCTGATCCTGGTGACTGCAGTCTCGATCTACGTGCTGAGCCAGATTCAGCTGTTCGAGTCGCTGGGCTTGTCGCTGCTGGCCTCGGCCAGCGTGCTGGCGGTGCTGGTGGGTATCGCCGGCCAGGCGGTGCTGAGCAATATTCTCTCCTCGTTCCAATTGTCGCTGGCCAAGCCGATCCGCATTGGTGACCTGGTGATGTTCGAGGGGCAGTGGTGCTACGTGGAAGGGATCTTCTACACCTTCATCCGGCTGCGCAGCTGGGATGAACGACGCGTGATCGTGCCGGTGACCTATTTCATTTCGAAGCCCTTCGAGAATCTCTCGGTCAAGAGCGCCAAGATGTACCGCTATTTCGAGATGAAGCTGCACTTGAGCGCCGACGTTCAGGTCATCCGCGAGAAGTTCATGGAAATTGCCAAGGAGGAGGACAGTGTCGTCGAGCATCACAAGCTGTGCTGCTACGTGACCGGACAGACCGAGACGGCGCAGACGGTCACCTGTTATCTCATGACCTCCGATCCGTTTTCCGGCTGGGCCGCGGAAAAGAATGTGCTCGAGAAATTGATGGCCTTCGTACGTGACGAACATCCGCAATGGTGGCCGCGCGAGGTGGTGGTGCTCAGCCAATACGATATCGCCAAGGGCAAGCGGCAGGATGCCCAGCGGGCCGAAGAGGATGACCAAGATGAAGGGGCATGAGGCGTACCCTAGGCCAAGGCCGCGAGTGGCTGGGCGCGGCCATATGGCATAGTGTTGGTTTAGTCGTCACGTTTTGCCGATAAACGGCCTCGAGGCCACCAACAAGCCCCGGCAGCGAGCAAGGCCTGATCATGGATGCGACGTATCTATCTCCAAGGAGTTGGGGTTGGCGTGCTCTCATCGCGCTGCCGCTGTTGGGCGGCTGCAGCGGACCTCAGTCCACGCTGCAGCCGGCGGGTGTCGACGCCGAGCAGATCGCCCGGCTGTTCTGGTGGATGAGCGGGTTCGCCATCCTGATCTGGGGAGTGGTGATCGGCTGCGCCGTGTTTGTCACCTATATCAAGCCCAGATCCCATGACAGCCGAGTGGCACGCTGGTTGATTCTCGGCGGTGGCGTGGTCGTTCCTCCCCTTGTCCTGGGGGTCTTGCTTGCCTTCGGCCTGTCGCTTCTTCCGTCGCTAAGCGCTCCGGCCGAGGACGGGCTGCAAATCTCCGTCTCCGGGGAACGCTGGTGGCGGCGGGTGCGGTATCCAACGCCGTCGGGCGGCACCGTGGAGCTCGCCAACGAAGTGCGCCTTCCCGTCGGTGAGCGGGTGGGGTTCCGCTTGACCAGTCCTGACGTCATTCACTCGTTCTGGATTCCCTCGCTAGGCGGCAAGGTCGACATGATCCCCGGGCGGACTACCCGGTTGTCGCTGGAGCCCACCGAGGTGGGCGTCTTTCGCGGCGCCTGCGCCGAGTTCTGTGGCACGTCCCATGCGCTGATGAACTTCCGCGTCGTGGTGATGGAGCCGGATGCATTCGACACTTGGCTCGAGCAGCAGGCGTCGCCCGCTCGACCGCCTCAGGGCGAGGTAGCCCGCCGCGGGCAGGAGGCCTTTCTTGCGAATGGCTGCGGTGCCTGCCATGCCATCCGCGGCACGTCGGCCGATGGTGTGTTGGGGCCCGATCTGACCCATGTCGGTAGCCGCTTGAGCCTTGCTGCCGGCACTCTGCCCACCGATGCGGAGTCCTTCGAGCGCTGGATCAGCCATCCGGACGATATCAAACCGGGAGTGAACATGCCGGCCTTCGACATGCTACCGGCGCCCCAGATTCACTCCATTGCTACCTACTTGAGCCAACTGGAATGAACGACCGGACGTACAGCCATGACGAGCGGGACGACCGCGCACGCCGCGAGGCGCAGGAGCGGCGCCTCAGCGCGCCCTGGCAGACGCCGCGTGGCTGGCGCTATTGGTCTGCCGTCAACAACTCCGAGGTCGGGCTCTGGTACACCGCAACCTCCTTCATTTTTTTCCTTTTCGCCGGCGTGCTGGCGCTATTGATGCGCACGCAACTGGCCATTCCCGAGAACGACTTTCTTTCTGCCACCACCTACAACCAGGTCTTCACCCTGCACGGCTCGGTGATGATGTTCCTCTTTGGCGTGCCGATTTTCGAAGCCTTTTCGATCATGATTCTGCCGCAAATGCTGGGCGCGCGGGATCTACCGTTTCCGCGCCTGTCGGCCTACGGTTACTGGAGCTTCCTGATAGGCGGGATCTTTGTCTGCGGTTCCATTTTCTTCGGTGTCGCTCCCGAAGGGGGCTGGTTCATGTACCCGCCCCTGACCACGGCATATCAGGAAGGGCTCGGAGCCGACATCTGGCTGCTGGGGCTTTCGTTCATCGAAGTGGCATCGCTTGCCGCAGCGGTAGAACTCATCGTCGGTGTGCTCAAGACGCGTCCACCCGGCATGCGCATCAACCTGCTTCCCCTCTATGCCTGGTACATCCTCGTCGTGGCGGTGATGATCCTCTTCGCCTTTCCGCCCCTGATCGCCGGCGATTTGCTATTCGAGATGGAGAGAGCCTTCGACTGGCCTTTCTTCGACCCCAGCCGGGGCGGCGACCCACTGCTTTGGCAGCACCTGTTCTGGATATTCGGCCATCCCGAGGTCTACATCATTTTCCTCCCGGCGATCGCACTGGTCGCAATGATCGTTCCTACCTTCGCTCGGCGGCCCATCGTCGGCTATAGCTGGGTCGTCCTGGCTGCCGTCGGTACTGGATTCATCAGTTTTGGGCTATGGGCCCACCATATGTACACCACCGGGTTGCCGAATATTTCCTTGGCATTTTTCTCGGCGGCCTCCCAGGCGGTTGCTATTCCCACTGGCGTACAGATCTTCTGCTTTCTGGCGACGGTCATGGCCGGACGTTTCGTGCGTTCGGTGCCCATGCTGTTCGTCACCGGAGCGTTGGCAATCTTCGTGCTGGGAGGGCTGACCGGTGTGATGGTGGCCATCGCGCCGTTCGATTTTCAGGCTCACGATACCTATTTCGTGGTGGCTCACCTGCACTATGTTCTGATCGGCGGCGTACTGTTCCCGGTCGCTGCCGGGCTCTACTACTTCTATCCCATGGCTACCGGCAAGCTGTTGGCCGAAAAGCCGGGCTACTGGGCGTTCTGGCTGATGTTCATAGGCTTCAACGTCACCTTCCTGCCGATGCACTTCACCGGCCTGTTGGGAATGCCGCGACGGGTGTTCACGTATGCCGCCGATATCGGCTTCGATGGCCTCAATCTGGTATCCACCATCGGCGCCTTCATTCTGGCGGCCGGCGTCGCCGTGCTGGTCATCGAGGTGCTGCGGCCGAAGGGAAAACAGCCTTATGCGAAACGCAACCCCTGGAATGCGGGCACGCTGGAATGGCTGGGGGAGATGCCAGGTAAGCCTTGGGGCGTTCGCTCGATTCCCCTGGTCAAGGGGCGTTATCCGCTCTGGGATCAGCCCCACCTCATACGAGACGTCGATGCCGGACGCTTTTACCTTCCCGATGCCGAAGAGGGCAAGCGGGAGACGTTGATCACCACCACCATCGATGCCGACCCGATACAGTGCCTGCGAGTGCCGGGGCCGACGTTCATCACTCTCTGGGCGGCGCTCTTCACCGGCGGTGCCTTCATCTTCGCGACCTACAAGTGGTATCTCGCAGCAGGCACCAGTGCCTTGCTGGCGTTGGTCACAGTCCTGGTCTGGCTGTGGACGGGCACCGCCAAGATACCGGAGAAGCGCAGCAAGGACGTCGGGCTGGGCGTCAGCCTCCCGCTGTATGCTTCCGGCTCGACGTCGGTCGGGTGGTGGGCGATGTTCATTACCATGATCGGCGACATGAGCGCCTACGCCAGCCTGCTGTTCGGCTACTTTTTCTTCTGGACCGTGCACGACGATTTTCCGCCCGATCCTGCGGCCGGCCCGGGGCTTTTCTGGCCAGTCGTGGCGGCGGCGCTCCTGCTCGGCGCTTGGGTATGCACGCTGTTGTCCAGACACTGGAACCGGCGTGACCGGCCGTTGGCCTTCACTCTCGGCTTGGGACTGGGAGCCGTGCTCAATGTGGCCGGTATCCTGGCGCTGCTGGCCGGCCCGCACCTGAATGGCCTGGACCCAACGCGGCACGTTTATCCGGCCACCGTCTGGGTCCTGGTGTTGTGGACAACCATCCATCTCGGGGTGGGCCTGGTGATGCAATGCTACTGCATCGCCCGCCGCTGGGCCGGCCGCATGACCGCCGAACATGACATCGACATTCGAAACGTTACGCTCTATTGGCACTTCATGGCCATTACCTCAGGCGTAACGGTCCTCGTGATAGCCGGCTTTCCGCTACTGGCCTGAAGAGAATCGGGAGGTGCGAATGACAAGACGAGCGCAAGCCGAACCCGACGCCCAAGGCAAGCCCACTCCGGGCCGACGCGAGTCCCTCTGGCCGCTCGCGATGGGGCCTTTACTGTGGGTGGCGCACTTTCTTCTTTCCTATGCCACGGCGGCCGTCTGGTGCGCGAAGGTGGGAGGCGAAAACGGTTCTCTGGGCGGGGTGCGTCTCGTCATCGGTATTTACACCGCATTGATTCTGTCAGGGATTGCCGTCGTCATTTGGCGCGGCTTACGAAAACACAGGTTCGGTACGGCCACGGTGCCGCACGACTTCGATACCCCTGCGGATCGTCACCGCTTTCTTGGCTTTGCGACGGTATTGCTGGGTGGGCTTTCCTTTGTTGCCACGCTGTACGTCGCCCTGCCTGTCGTCTTCATCGAGAGCTGCCGTTGATGGACACCAAGCCAAGAGCCCAACTGCGGCGACTCGTCGGCCTCCCAGGCAAAGCAAAGCGGTATCTGCTCGACCATGGGAAAGCGCTATTACTGGGCTTGGCAGTCCTGGGGGGGACGCTGGTGGGCGGCGCTGTGCTAATCGTCTGGTCGGGCCTGGTGCCGATCAGCGCCAGTTCTGGCCACTGGCCCGTAACCCGCTGGTTTCTGCACTTCGCCATGCGCAATGCCGTCGAGACCCGGGCGAGTGGCATCAAGGCACCGATGCTGAGCGACCCGGCGCTGGTGCTCAAGGGCGCTGGCCATTATGCGACCGGCTGCATGCCCTGCCACGGTGCCCCGGGGCGACCACGCTCCTTGATTGTCCAGCAAATGACGCCTGAACCACCGCTTTTGGCGCAGCGGGTCCACGAGTGGAGGCCCGAGCAGTTGTTCTGGATCATCAAGCATGGGGTCAAGTTCACGGCGATGCCGGCGTGGGCGAGCTTGCAGCGCGAGGATGAGGTCTGGGCAATGGTCGCTTTCCTGCAGGAGCTGCCGACGCTAAGTTCCGAACGCTACGTGCAGTTGGCTTATGGCGAACGAGACGAGGCAGACGCTGTCGGTGAAGCGGCAAGCGGCTCTCTGCGAGCGCTCAGTGAGCCCATGGGCCCGCTGTTAGCCAATTGCAGCCGATGCCATGGCGCGGACGGTCGTGGCCGCGGCTTGGGAGCCTTCCCCAAGCTGGCGGGCCAGAGCGAAGCCTACCTGCGGACGAGCCTTCTTGCCTATGCCGAGGGGGAGCGCAACAGTGGCATCATGCAGCCGATTGCCGCGGGATTGAGCGAAGCGGAGATGCGCTCGCTCGCAGCACATTATGCCGGCCGGGAGGACGCGGCGAGCCAACCGGCCAGGCAGCGAGCCAATGCAGGCGAGCCGGGCGCAGCGATTGCCGGTCCGGCTTCGATAGCGCGTGGACGAGACATTGCCCGTCAGGGCGTGCCCGAGCAGGGGGTGCCCTCCTGCGTCGACTGTCACGGTCCGCGATCGGAACCGAGCAATCCCCATTATCCCAGGCTGGCCGGCCAGTACGCCGACTACCTCGCTCTCCAACTGTCCCTGTTCAAGTCCGATAAACGCGGCGGTTCGCCCTACGTGCGTATCATGCATAGCGCAGCCAAAGGCTTGGACGAAACGCAGATACGCGACGTGGCGAGCTACTATAGCTCCCTCGCCCAGGATCTTGGCGATCAACCGGAAACGCTCCCGGCGCAGGGGGCGCGGCGTGCCGACAGTCGCTGACGCTGCCGTGACCGGTGGCGGCGGCCTTTGGCCTCGATCGGCTTCGGCGTGACACGAGCTCCGCGTAGCGGAAACGACGAGGACCCGGCATGCCGGGCCCTCGCCGTTGCTCCCGGGGCACGGCTTCAGCGCTTCAGCGCACCGAGCTGCTGGCGGCGGTACTCGCCCTGACGCTCGAACATCCAGCCGGGATACTCGGCGGGAAGCTGGCTGACGCTATCGAGCAGCGCGAGCTCCTCGGCGCTGAGCGTGACCTGTGCGGCGGCAATATTGTCGTCGAGCTGGTCGAGGCGATTGGCGCCGACGATGACGCTGGTGACTGCCGGCTGGTGCAGCAGCCAGGCGAGCGCAATCTGGGCGACGCTGACGCCCTTGGCCTCGGCGATGCTGCGCATGACGTCGACGCAGTCATGAGCGCGTGCCTGCTCCACCGGCGGGAAGTCGAAGTTGGTGCGGCGGCCTTCGCCCGCGGTCTGGCCGTCGCGGCCGTACTTGCCGCTGAGCAGGCCGCCGGCAAGCGGGCTCCACACCATCAGGCCGAGGCCTTCGCTCTCCAGCATGGGGACGATTTCACGTTCCAGGTCGCGACCGGCCAGGGTGTAGTAGGCCTGCAATGACTGGAAGCGGTTCAGACCCTTGCGTTCGGCGATGCCGAGTGCCTTGACGATCTGCCAGGCGGCCCAGTTGGAGACCCCGACATAACGCACGTGGCCGTGTTGAACCAGGGTGTCCAGCGCGCTCAGGGTCTCCTCGATGGGCGTGGCGGGATCGAAGCCGTGCACCTGATAGAGGTCGATATGATCGAGCTGCAGGCGCTTCAGGCTCGCCTTCACGCCTTCCATGATGTGATAGCGCGTCAGCCCCCTGGCGTTCACCCCCGGACCGGTCTCGCCGAATACCTTGGTGGCGACGACCACTTCATCGCGCGGCACGCCGAGGTTCTTCAGCGCCTGGCCGGTCATGCGCTCCGAGAGCCCCTCGGAGTAGACATCGGCAGTGTCGATGAAGTTGATGCCGGCCTCCAGCGCGCGGGCGATCAGCCGCTCGGCGTCGCTCTGCTGGAGATCGCCGATCTTGCTCCACAGCTCGCCCTCGCCGCCGAAGGTCATGGTGCCCAGGCAGAACTGGGAGACGAAGAGGCCGGTATTGCCAAGCTTGCGATATTGCATGGGGTACTCCTTTACATTGCCGGGTAGTAGTGTGGCAGTGCCCAGCACGGTGTTGGGCGGACGGATCGTGTCGTTGTGTTAGTAGGGCGTTAGCGCCGCGGGTGAGCGACGCGGTATACCATGGCCACGATACGTGGGTCGCGAGCGCACGATCAGGAACGCGCTATTCTGGTATTCGCACTTCCCCCCTAGGACACGCCCAGTGCTCAGCCATATTCGACGCAGCGAAATTGCCACTTTCCTCCGGATTCGACGTGCCCGGCTGCAGCCCGAGCAGGTCGGGCTGCCGCGCGGGCGGCGACGACGCACGCCGGGCCTGCGCCGCGAGGAGGTGGCCGAGCTCGCCGGCATCAGTACTGAGTGGTATGCCTGGCTGGAACAGTCGCGAGACGTTAATCCCTCGCTGGACACCCTGCAGCGCATCGCTCAGGCCCTGCGGCTGGAGCCTGCCGAGCAGCAGCACCTCCTGAACCTGGGCGGCTACGGCGTGGAGAATGGCGACAACGGGCTGGCGCGCGAGGCCGTGGTGGGCGACAGCCTGCAGCGCCTGCTGGAGCAGATCGTCTGTTGTCCGGCTTGGATAATGGGAGCCCGTTCGGACATCCTGGCCTGGAATCGAGCGGCCACCGTGATCCATGGCGACCTCGGCGCGATGCGAGGCATCGAGCGCAACGGCATCCATCAACTGTTCCTCAATCCAGCGATGCGCCGCATGCTGGTGGATTGGGAGGTGCATGCGCGGGACTGTGTGGCAAAGCTGCGCCTGACCCAGGCCAACTACCTCGATGACCCCTGGTTCAACGAGCTCATCGAGCTGCTGCGGTCACGTAGCCCCGCTTTCTCTGCCTGGTGGGACGAGCATGAGGTGCGCCTGCCCCACGACGGCGTCAAGGTCTACGAGCATCCGAAAGCGGGTCGGCTCTCCTTCGACTACGCCATCCTGCAGGTGGCCGGAGGCAACGAGGTGCCGCTGAACCTGATCACCTACGTGCCTACCCGCGATACGGACACCCAGGAGAAGATGGAGGCCCTGTTGCGGCGCTCCGCGCTGGTGCTCTCTGCCTGACTGGGTTTTCGACATGGCCCGACAAGTCCGGGAAGAGTGCACCATTCGTGAGGCGTGACGGCGCGCCTGAGGGCTACCGTCACGCCGCACTACTTGCTTGGGACGGCAACTACCGCGGGCGACGCACGACCCTCAGCTTGCCGCTGGCGCCGCCGCCGCAGAAGAAGCGATCGGTGCCATCCGACTCGAGCCCCGAGACGCCTGTGCCCTGAGGCATATCGAGTTGTTGCAGCACCTCGCCCGAGGCTGGGTCGATTCGCCTCAAGTCGCTGCCGTCATCCTCCCAGGTGCCATGCCAGAGTTCGCCGTCGACCCAGGTGACACCGGTGACGAAGCGATTGGATTCGATGGTACGCAGGATGGCTCCGCTGTCAGGATCGATCTGGTGGATCTTGCGGTCGCGGTACTGGCCTAGCCAAAGCGAGCCTTCGGCCCAGGCCAGCCCCGAATTGCTACCGGGCGGAGCGGGGATGGTGGCGAGGACCCGGCCGCTGGCGGGCTCGATCTTGTGGATGCGGTCTGCGGAGATCTGGAACAGGTGTTGGCCGTCGAAGGCCGTTCCTGCATCGGCCTCGATTTCGATCGAGCGCTGTGGCTCGCCGGTTTCGGGATCGAAGGCGCCAAGCATTTCGCCGGTGGCAAGCCACACGTGGCGTCCGTCGTAGCTGACACCGTGCACGTGCTCTACACCGGGGAAGGGACCGAATTCCTGGAGTACTTGCGCTGCTGAACGGTTCATGTCGTTGACCTCGTTTGGTGGGTACCGTCTCAGCCTAATCCGCCGGGTAGAGGCCCCGGGAGTAACAAGGTTGTCGTGAAACCCGGCACCGGCGGGGCGACCCAGCGCCGGGCCCTGCCGCGGCCGAAGGACTGCACTTTGCCCACTCTGGCAAGCGTCTCGAGCGCGCGCTGAATGTTGCGCTGGCTGGCGCCGAGGGCCATGGCCAGGGCCGAGCTCGACCACGGCTCGCCGTCGCTGAGCAGGGCCAGCACGTCGCCATGCTTGTCTTCGATAGGGCGCGCCAGAACCACGACCTCGGTAGCGGAAGTTGGCTCCAGCACGTAGCCTCGCGGCGTTGCACACACGCCGGCCAGGGGGCCGAGTGCCGCACGCAGCCGGCCGAGCTCGACGCGCAGGCGGATACGGTGCGAGTCGTCGGCGAAGCGAGTGCGAAACGTGCCGGCGATGAGCGCATCCCGTGGCACGTCGGCTGGCCAGGCTTCACCCAGCAGGCGAGCCAGGGCGAACAGCACCGGGCGGGTAGCGAGCGAGACTGCGACATGGCCGTTGCGAACGGCGTGGCGGCAGGCGTCGACGACGAGCGCCTTGGACGCCAGTAGCGCTTCGACCTCAGGCAACAGCAGCAGGCGCTCTTGACCTTGCGCCACCAGGCGTGCGGCGGGGGCGCCCAGGGCGTGCCAGGCATTCTCGACTTCCGCCTGCAGGGCGACAACGCCGGAGAGGCGAGCGTTTTCTGCGGCGCGTTCGAGTGCGGTGCGTGCTGCCGCGGTGTGCAGCCGTCGCAGGGCGATGCCTGCCGCAACCAATGCCTGGATGGCCCCCAGAGCGGGAGGAAGGGAGTGGAGAGCGAGCTGGGCCAGGGCATGTTCGGCCTGTTCAAGGCGCCCGAGCAACAGCAGGCGGCGAGCCTCGAGCGAACGAGCATGGGCGGCATTCGTCAGGTCTCCATGCGCCTCGAGCGTGGCTCGTGCAGAGTCGAGCCGCCTCGTGGGCCAGCCGAGATCGCGTGACGCCAGGGCAACCTCGGCCTCGGCGACCACGCACCGGGCACGAGCCATCTCCTCCCTGGCGCTGAAGGTGCGCGCTGCACGCTGCAACAGCAGCCTGGCGCGGGCGAAGTCGCCAAGCTGAGCCATCGCGATTCCTCTCAGCGCAAGAGCCGGTGCATCGTCACGCAGGGCGACCCGGTTCAAGGCCCCGAGGGGATCGCCCGCCGAGAGCGCACGGCCCGCGGCCGTGATCAACGCGTCCATCTCAATCCCGTTTTGTCTGCTCTGGACAACGGCTACGAGCGAGCCTGGGAGGCATGCCTCTAGTATGTGCCGCTATCCTGCGCTCTTCGAGCCGGCATGCCCTCACTCTACACGACGACAATGCGTTGTCTTGGCGCTGCCCCGCCTCGATCTGTCGTGAAATCATCGTCATTCTAAAAACGTTATGTTATAACTTTTCATGGCAAGAACAGCGCGACGCTCGCTCCCTGTATTGCGGTTTCGCTGGTTAGCCCTACCTCGTTACGGTGCTTTTCCCATGAGTCCAGATACCCACGACCTGATTCCCGTTACCGTGCTGACCGGCTTCCTCGGCAGCGGCAAGACCACCCTGCTCAACCAATTGGTGCACCAGCCCGCGATGAAGGATGCGCTGGTGGTGATCAACGAGTTCGGCGACATCGGGCTCGATCACCGTCTGGTCGCTGAAGGCGATGAGCACAGCGTGGTGGAAATGAGCAGCGGCTGCCTGTGCTGCACCATACGCGGTGATCTGAGCCGCACCGTGCAGAAGACCTTCGATGCGATCGAGCGAGCGGGCGGCGAGCCCTTCTCGCGCGTGATCATCGAAACCACCGGACTCGCCGACCCCTCTCCCATCCTGCACACCCTGATGACCGACTACTGGCTGGCCCATCGTCTGTACCTGGATGGTGTGATTTGTCTGGTGGATGCCGCCAGCGGCGTTTCGACGCTCAATGCCCATCGCGAGTCGCAGCGTCAGGCTGCCGTCGCCGACCGGCTGTTGATCACCAAGGCCGATCTGGTGGACGAGGCGCGACTGTCTCGGCTTGCCGGCCATTTGGCTCGGATCAATCCAGCTGCCGAGCAAGTGCAAGTGAGTCATGGCGAGATAGCGGCCGAACGGCTCACCGGAGAGGGCCTCTCTGTTCAGCGCCAACGGGCGGACCATTGGCTGAGCGCGGCCTCCTATGCTCAGGTATCGCCCACGGTGGGCATGACGCCGCCTTCTGCCGGCTCCCTGGTCTCGATGCTGACGCCTCAATCCGGGCCGGTTCTCAGCCGGCATGGCGAACAGATCCGCTCGTTCTGTTTCACCGTGGAGGAGCCCATCGCGCCTGACGTCCTCGAGGACTGGCTGGACCTGTTGATGTCACTGCTGGGCGAGAAGATCCTGCGGGTGAAGGCCATCGTGAAGATTGCCGGGCGAGAGCAGCCGTTGGCCCTGCACGGCGTGCAGCACATCTTTCACCCACCGGAGCCGCTGCCGGTCGAGGCCTGTAGCGACGGTATCTCACGCTTTGTGTTCATTACTAACGGCGTAGCGCCCGAGGCGGTCGCGCAGCTGTTCGACTATTTTCAGCCCGGTCGCGCAGCTGAGAACCACCTTTCATCCTTCAACGCGCAAGGAGTCTCCCGATGAATCGGTTGGCATTGGAAGATATCGCCATGGCTCCTGCCTCTCGTCTCGGCACCTTGAGCTGGGTCGGAATGGAGAATATCGCCCTGCCGCTGCAGGTGGTCGGCCAGGGTATCACCGGATACGCTTCGGCGGGGGTCAGCCTGGACGACCCCACCGCGCGGGGCATCCACATGTCTCGTCTCTACCTGGCCCTGGCCGAACTCGAGTCGCGCGAGATTTCTCTGGTGCGCGTGGCGGCGGTGCTGGAGGCCTTCCTCGACAGCCATCAGGGGCTCTCGCAAGGCGCCTTTCTCGATCTCAGCGGCGAGGCGATGCTCAAGCGACCGGCGCTGATCAGCCCCCTGGCGGGCTGGAAGCGCTATCCCTTCGCCCTGCGCTGCCGGCGCGACGAGCGTGGTTTTGTGGCCACCCTCGATCTCACGGTGGGCTACTCCTCCACCTGCCCCTGCTCGGCCGCTCTGGCGCGACAGCTGATCCAGCAGGCCTTCGACGAAGATTTCACCGACATGCCGATCAGCCGCGAGGCGGTGCGGGCCTGGCTGGGCAGCGAGCAGGGCATTCTGGCCACGCCCCATAGCCAGCGCAGCCAGGCGCACCTCTCGGTGCAGCTCGCTAACGATCAGGACGAGCTGCCGCTGATTGCGCTGGTGGATCGCACCGAGCGGGCGCTGGGCACCGCGCTGCAAACGGCGGTGAAGCGGATCGACGAACAGGCCTTCGCCCTGGCCAACGGCCAGAACCTGATGTTCTGCGAGGATGCCGCGCGCCGCCTGCAGCATGCGCTGCGCGAGCAGCCCGGCATCGATGGCTTCCGGCTACGCGTGGTGCACGCCGAAAGCCTGCATGCCCACGATGCCGTGGCGCGCAGCGAGTGGAACTGGGGCGAGTCAGCTGGGTGCGCATGACGGGAGGCGGTCAGCGTCGGTTCCGGGCCGGCGGGCAACCCATGCTACCATGGGGGTTTCGGCGAACCCGATCGACACAGGACTGAACATGCCTCTACTTGATAGCTTTACCGTCGACCACACGATCATGAACGCCCCGGCGGTTCGCGTCGCCAAGACCATGCAGACGCCCTCCGGCGATACCATCACGGTGTTCGATCTACGCTTCAACAAGCCGAACGAAGACATGATGGGTGAGAAGGGCATTCACACCCTGGAGCATCTGTTCGCTGGGTTCATGCGCAATCACCTGAACGGCAAGGACGTCGAGATCATCGATATCTCACCGATGGGCTGCCGCACGGGGTTCTACATGAGCCTGCTGGGCAACCCCAGCGAAGAGCGCGTCAGCGAAGCTTGGCTGGCGGCGATGCAGGACGTGCTCGACGTCAAGCGGATGGAAGACATCCCGGAACTCAATGAGTACCAGTGCGGTACCTTCGTGATGCACTCCCTGGAAGAAGCCCAGGAGATCGCTCGCTGCATCATCGAGCGTGGCGTCGGGGTCAACAGGAACGAAGAGATCACCCTGAGTGAAGATAAGCTGAAGTCGCTGGGCAACCATTGACGCATAGCGAGAGTCTCGTGACCCGCCCAAGAGGCGGGTTTTTTCTTTGCGGAATTCGCTAAAGTAGGCAGGCAGAAGACAACGAGGTGTCGCGAAACGGGAGGGGCAATGGAGAAGGTGCTGGTCAGCGCGTGCCTGCTGGGCAGGCGGGTACGCTACGATGGCGGTGCCAAGAGCCTGGCCTCGGAGATCCTGGCGCAGTGGCAGGCCGAGGGTCGGGTGGTATCGGTATGCCCCGAGGTTGATGCCGGCCTGCCTACGCCGAGGCCGCCCGCCGAGATTATCGCCGGCGATGGGGGTGGGGTACTCACCGGTTCGGCGCAGGTCGTCGATCGCGACGGTACCGATCTCACCGAGGTGTTTCGGCAGGGCGCTTCGCTGGCGCTCCAGCTGTGCCGGGAGCATGACATCAAGGTAGCGGTTCTGACCGAACACAGCCCCTCCTGCGGCAGCACGCAGATCTACGATGGCAGTTTCTCGGGAGTGAAAAGGGCCGGTGCCGGTGTCACCGCGGCGCTGCTTCGCCAACACGGGGTTCGGGTGTACGGTCAGCACGAAATCGTCGATGCATGGCGGACCATCAAGGAACTGTGATGCGCGATATATCACGCCCTTGGTCAGGGCTCGTTGGCTCAAGCTGCTCTATCCCACAAAGCCGATCATCCCTACCAGGCCTATCTCATCGTGGAGCCCGACCATGAGTAGTGAGAGGCTCAACATTCACCGTCAACTGACGGCATTGATCGAGCGGGGCGCCATACCTCGTGAGCAGGTGGCGCGGGCAGTCGCGCTTTCCGGGCTGTACCCTTCGGGGCGGGCTTGGGGGGTATTCCTGGATCGGCTGCTGCTGTGGTTGGGTACGCTGGCGCTGGCTTGCGGACTGCTGTTTCTCATCGCCTACAACTGGACCGCGATGGGACGTTGGCTGCGCTTCGGACTGGTGCAGGTAGCGCTGGTAGTGGCCATCGGCATCTACTGGTGGGCCGTAGGGCGCGGCGAAAAGGATAACTGGGTGGCTCGGGCGGCACTCATGGCGGCTTCGCTGCTGCTGGGCGTGCTGTTGGCGCTGTTTGGTCAGGTCTACCAGACCGGTGCCGATCCGTGGCAGCTGTTCTTCTTCTGGGCCGTGCTGATGTTGCCCTGGACGCTGGTGGCGCGCTTCGATGCGCTCTGGGTGCTGTGGCTGGGGTTGCTCAATCTTTCGCTGGCGCTCTACTTCCGCACATGGGGTGGGGCATTTGGCCTCCCGTTCGCCAGCGACACCGCCGCCCTGTGGGGGCTGTTCGCGCTCAATACCGTGGCGCTGGCGCTATGGGAGCTGGGCGCGCGGCGTTGGCGCTGGCTGTCGGCAGGGTGGGCCACGCGCCTGTTGGCGCTGGGCGGCGGCATCCCCCTGACCCTGCTCATGATCACCATCATTCTCGATGACTGGGCCGGCCTCACGCCTGCCATGCTGGTCTATCCGGTCTGGTTGGCGGCCCTCTACGCCATCTACCGCTATTGGCGAGCCGACCTGTTCATGCTGGCGGGGGGCTGCCTGTCGGTCATTACGGTCGTCACGTTCTTTCTTGCCCGACACCTGCTGTGGCACGCCGAGGCGGCTGGCTTCCTGGTCTTGGCCGTGGTGGTGCTGGGGTTGGGAGCAGCAGCCGCCTTCTGGCTCAAGCGGCTGCATGCGGAGATATCGGCATGATGCCTTCACTCAAGGAGAGACTTGACCAGGCTGGCATTGCGGTGTCGGAAGACGAGGGCGAGCCGGCACTCGAGACGCCCTGGTTCGTGCGCGCCCTGCAGGCGTTTTCGGGCTGGCTGGCGGCCCTGTTTCTGCTCGGTTTCATCGCCATGGGCGCGGTGTTCGTGCTCGACACCAGCGTGGTCGCCGCCATGCTGGGGCTGGTGATGATCACGGGTGCCTTTGCGCTGCTGCGGGGGACGAAAGGTGACTTCGTCGAGCACCTGGCGCTGGCGGGTAGCTTGGCGGGCCAACTGCTGGTGGCCTGGGCACTGGGCGCCGCCCTGGGGGACGTGAACGCTGGCTTCTGGTGGGCGTTGGTAGCGCTACAGACGCTGCTGGCGCTGGTGATGCCAAGCCTCACGCATCGCACCTTTTCGGCCTTCGCGGCGAGCCTGGCACTTTATCTCGCCTTGATGGAAGGCATCTCGTTGCCTTCGCTCGCCGGAGGCCTGGTGCTGTTCTCACTGACTGTCCTGTGGCTCAACGAGTTTCGCTGGCCGGCGCGGTTGAGAACGGTGCAGTCGCTGGGCTATGGCCTGCTGCTTGGGCTGCTGGCCATCCAGGCCATGCAGTACTTCGGCCAGTCGCTGCTGCTTGGGCGCTATTACACGGGAACCGGCCTGGGCTGGCTGGAACCCTGGGCCGGGGATGCCTTGGGCATGCTGGCGCTGTTGTTGCTACTTCGGTACGTCTTTCAGCGCCATGCCAGCGCGGTCGCTTCATCCGTGCGCTTGGCGGCCTTCGGTGCCTTGGCGGTGCTGATGCTGCTCTCGCTCCAGGCTCATGGCCTGAGCCATGGCGCCGTGGTGGTCGTGCTGGGTTTCGCTATCGGCAATCGTCTGGTCATGGGGTTTGGGGGGCTACTGCTGCTGCTCTCGATTTCGAACTACTACTACTGGCTCGAGGCGACCTTGCTGACCAAGGCAATGACGCTGTTCGCCCTCGGCGTGGTGCTACTGACGATCCGCTGGGCCATGCCGCGCGGCTGGCGGGCCGGTGAAGCGAAGGGGGCGGGCCAATGATCGCGACAGCCAAGCTCGACAGGGTCGTAGTGGTTATCGCTACCGTGCTGATCCTGGCGCTGGTCAACTGGAGCATCTGGGCCAAGGAGCGTCACTTGGCCGAAGGTGAGGTGGTGTATCTGGAACTGGCGCCAGTGGATCCGCGCTCACTACTGCAGGGCGACTACATGGCTCTCAACTTCGAGATCGCCAACCGCATCAACGAGGCGCACTATGCGCAGCGCAGGGAGAGCGGCGAACCGCAGGCCGCCGATGGTCATGTGATCGTGCGCCTGGATGCGCAGCGCGTGGGGCATTTCCAGCGCCTGGGCGCGAGCAACGATTCCCTTGCCGCCGACGAGATGCGCCTGCGCTACCGGATGCGCAACGGCCGGGTCCGCTTTGCCACCGACGCTTTCTTCTTTCAGGAGGGCCATGCCGAGCGCTACGAGTCCGCCCGTTATGGCGAGTTCCGCGTCGACGAACGCGGCGAACCCTTACTTGTTTCCCTGCATGACGACGAGCTGGAGAAGCTGGGAGACATGGCGCGTTAAGAACTCGCCAGCGCTCGCACCTGCTCCGGCCGTCTGCGTTGAAACATGGCAACGGCGAGGGAAGCCATTCCCGGCAGCGATGGTATAAGGTCACGCATCCCATTCAGCTAACAGGAGGTTTGCCTTGCTGCGTGAGAGGCTCCATCGCCAACTGACGCCGGGGGCTTGGCCCGACTCGGGGTTGTCGCCGATCAATCGGGTCGTCTGCGTGCTGATTCTGCTGGCGTCCCTGATGGCCGTGCTCGAAACCGAGCCGACTTTGCGCCAGGCGGCACCGGATCTGTTCTTTGCTATCGAAGCTGTCTTCGTCGCGCTCTTTCTCGCCGAATACGGATGCCGGCTGTATGCCGCCGGGGAGGAGCCCCGCTACCGGGGTATCTCGGGCCGCATCCGCTACGTGTTTTCCTTTTGGGCGCTGATCGATCTGCTCGCAATCCTGCCGTTCTTCCTGGCATTCCTGCCTTTCAACAATGTGTTCCTGCTGCGCATGATGCGCGTGCTGCGTATCTTGCGTCTCGCTAGGCTGGGGCGTTTCAGCCGAGCCTGGTCTGCGCTGGCCGAGGCCCTGCATGCCCGCAGCTACGAGCTGCTGCTCAGCGTCGGTGTGGCGGGCCTGTTGCTATTGATTTCCGCGGCCTGTCTCTACGTGGTGGAGGCTGCCGACCAGCACGAAGCCTTCGGCAGCGTGCCGCGGGCATTGTGGTGGAGTATCGCTACCCTCACCACGGTGGGCTACGGTGATGTCACGCCCATCACGCCTCTGGGGAAGGTGTTTGCCGGTATCACCGCGGTGGCCGGTATCGGCATCATCGCCATGCCCACGGGTATTCTCGCCGCGGCTTTCAGCGATGTTTTTCAGAGCAAGGACCACCAACCAGAACGCCGACATGGCGCTGGAGAGGTGGAGCGGTAGTAGCTTCACTGTGCCTCACCGCCGTGTATCGTACCGACGTCGACGGATAGCGCGCTGACGTTCGCGCTCGCGGCGGCGCTGACGGGCCAGGGCGTTGCCGTTGGCCAACTCGACCAGAAACTCGAGCTCCGCCTCACTGAGCGGTTCGCGCTTGGGTCGCGTCATCCAGGGGCTCCTGCCGAAGAGGGTTCTGGCCGACGCTAGCGGAGGAAGGTGGCAAACGAGTGACGATGGCATGCCGGTCGCCGCTGTTGCATGATGGCATTCGTCCCTCCTCGACTCAGGTAGGAAACCCATGCCCCTTGAAAGCGCGCTGCTCTATATCGTGGCCATCTTCGTCTTCGCCGTGACCCCCGGGCCCGGAGTGTTCGCTCTGCTGGCGCGAGGCATGGCCTCCGGCGCGCGGGTCTGCGTGCCGCTGGCGCTGGGCATGACCCTCAGCGACCTGCTCTACCTGCTGTTGGCTTTCTACGGCCTGGCGGCCATCGCCTAGAACTGGAGCGAGGCCTTCACGGTAATTCGCTACCTTGGTGCCGCTTACCTGCTCTACCTGGGCTGGAAGATGTGGACCGCCCCGGTCGAGGCCGAGCCACTGGCGCCCGAGCTGCAGCGGGGGGATGCCGTGAAGGGTTTCCTGCAGGGCTTTCTGATCTCCGCCTCCAACCCCAAGGTGATTCTCTTCTACATCGCCTTCCTTCCCACCTTCATCGATCTCACCGCCCTGGCTTCCCACGACATGGTGCTGGTGGTCGGGCTCACCTTCGTCAGCCTGATGGCGGGGCTGATGCTGGTAGCCTCCGGTGCCTCGAGCGCACGGCGTTTCCTGCAGACCAAGCGCGCCATGAAAGGCGCCAACCGCTCTGCAGGCACCCTGATGGCCGCTGCCGGCGCCTTCCTGATCGCCAAGGGGTAAGAACTGGCGAGTTGGATCGGCTCGGGGAAGGGGAGCCGTGGTAGTCTTGGCATACTCTGCATGCACTTAACCCAGGCCGAATAGTGCATGTGCCAGGTGCCCGCTGAGGAAGGCGAGGCCGGCAGCGGCGCCTCCCATCAGCAGGGTACGGATTCCGGATCGCAACACCGGCCGCTGGTAGACCAGGCTCTTGAGCATTCCGATGCCGAAGAACATCGCACCGGCAATGACGAGGCTTGCCAGGAACTGTATGGCCGTATCCAGGTCCGGTAAGGCATAGGGCAGCAGGGGCATGGCGCCGACGACGATAAAAGCGAAGAAGGTGGTCAACGCGGCGCGCAGGGGGTTCAATCCGACGGGTTGCAGGTAGTGTTCCTCCTTGAGCATGGTGTCTACCCAGACATCGTGATCGTTGGTCAGCGTCTCGACCACTGTCTCCAGCAGCTCTCCCTCGAAGCCTTTCGCCCGGAATATCTGACGAATTTCCTCCCGCTCCCCATCGGGGATGAGCTGGATATGGTGACGTTCGCGACGGGCGACACTGTCGATATGCTCTTGTTGCGCCTGGTAAGCCTCGTAGTTGCTGACTGCCATGCTGAAGCCGTCGGCGAGTAGATTGGCGAAACCCAGGACCAGGGCAACCGTAGGGGAGAAGCCGGCACCGAAAGCGCCTGAAACGACGGCAAATGTCGTGACGCAGCCATCGATACCGCCCAGCACTGCATCAGGTAGTGTGTTGGCTGATGGCGGTTGAGACAGACGTGCCTTGATTGCCTCAGGGCGATGTTCAGGCTCGAGATCCTTACGATCATATGCCATGGCAGCCATCCGCAGAATGGGGGGGTGGGAACGGTTTTTTCTAAAGGTAGTAGAGTAAGGCGGTAATGAAACCAAGCCCCTTGTCGCTAATCATGCGGGAGGTACTGCGATAATTTTCGGTGCGTGATAATTGCGGGAAACGACATGAGAAAGGAATCGCTCCACCGTATTCTAATAGTTGCCGAAATGCTCCTGCTGGCATTGCCGGTGAGCCTGTTCTGCCTGCTCTCCGGACTGGCCCTGCTGAGCACGGTAGGGTTTTACTGGGGCTTGGAGGAACTGGCGATCATGCTCTTCGTGTTCGTCGGTTTTGTGGGTATCGTTGGGCTATGGTGCGTGGCGGTGGCTTACCTGGTGCGACGGCCGCGGCTCACCTGGTGGTGGCGGGCCGCCAGCCTGGGCGCCGGTTTAGTGAGTGTCTCTCTGATGCTATTTTGCCTGGTCGCCTTCGGCTGGGAGTTGCCGGAGTGGGGGATCATCGTTGCCCTGGGCGTATTTGCCAGCCCGCTGCTGGTGCCCTTTCTCCACTTGGCCTATTTGCAGCGCATGCACCGGGAAGTATTGTCGACCCATGCGCAGCGATAGCCTACGCGGTAATCTCGAGCATTGTCGTGGCGAGCGGCCTGCAACTGGCGTCTTGGCGAATCTATAAGGAGATGACCCGTGGAGTGGTGGACCTGGATGACCTTCGTCGGGGTGATAACGGCCCTGATCATTTTCCCGGGGCCGGTGGCACTGTTATGCACCACGCATGGCCTGCGTTTCGGCCGGCACCGGGCTTTTGCCACGGTGCTGGGTGGCGGGGTGGCTTCACTGGTATTGATGACGCTTTCCGCCTTGGGGCTGGGCGCCATACTCGCCACCTCAGAAACGGCCTTCTTCGTGTTGAAGCTGCTGGGCGGCGCCTACCTGATCTACCTGGGATTGCAGGCCTGGTTGGCCAAGCCCCAGTCGCCGCTGGCCGAGGCGCCAGCGGCAGTGAAGGGCCAATCGGTTCCCGCCATGTTCCGCCAGGGGTTCCTGGTGGGTATCGGCAACCCCAAGGACCTGCTGTTCTTTGCCGCCCTGTTTCCGAACTTCATCACCATCGGCGAACCGCAATTGCTTCAGTTCATCATCCTGGCGCTGACCTGGCTGGTCATCGACACGACCTTGATGACGCTCTACGCCACTCTGGGTTCGGGGCTGGGTCGCTGGTTCGATAGCCCCGGCAGGATGCGGGCGTTTCATCGCACTACCGGGGGCTTGTTCCTGGGTGCCGGCGGAACGTTGATCGTTTCGAGCGCCAACAGGTGAGCCCTCGCGTGTGCAAAAGCAGTCATTCAAGGCCGACTCGAAGCTCGAACGTTAACACGCTATCTTTCCCCTACTGCACGCGTCTCTCTTCCCGCCGGGGAGTGGGCGCTTCGACACTCAGCGTTCTGGAGCACTCATGAGCCAAGAAAACGAGTACGTGCCGCCGAAAGTGTGGAAGTGGGAAAAGGCGAACGGCGGCGAGTTCGCCAGCATCAACCGGCCCATCGCCGGCCCTACCCATGACAAGGAGTTACCGGTCGGCAAGCATCCGCTGCAACTCTACTCGCTGGCTACCCCCAACGGGGTCAAGGCCGGCATCATGCTCGAGGAACTGCTGGCGCGGGGCCACACGGGCGCCGAATACGACGCCTGGCTGATCCGCATCGGCGAGGGCGAGCAGTTCGGCAGCGGCTTCGTCGAGGTCAATCCCAACTCCAAGATCCCGGCGCTGATGGATCACAGCACCACGCCGCCCACCCGGGTGTTCGAGTCGGGCTCGATCCTGCTCTACCTGGCCGAAAAGTTCGGTGAGTTTCTGCCCCGGGATACCGCTGGGCGTACCGAGACGCTGAACTGGCTGTTCTGGCAGATGGGCAGTGCGCCGTATCTCGGCGGCGGCTTCGGCCACTTCTATGCTTATGCGCCGACCAAGATAGAGTACGCCATCGACCGCTTCGCCATGGAGACCAAGCGACAGCTCGACGTACTGGACCGGCGGCTGGCCGAGAGTCGCTATCTCGGCGGGGACGACTACACCCTTGCCGATATCGCCAACTGGCCCTGGTACGGGCAGCTGGCGCTGGGTCGCGTCTACGATGCCGGCGAGTTCCTGCAGGTACAGGAGTACGAGCACGTGCAGCGCTGGGCCAGGGAGATCGATGCCCGGCCGGCGGTCAAGCGCGGGCGCATGGTAAACCGTACCTTCGGCCCGTTGGAGCAGCAGTTGCATGAGCGCCACGACGCCAGCGACTTCGAGACCAATACCCAGGACAAGCGCTAGGTGACTGTCATCGCGCCAAGACGGCTGGAGCCCCGCGACCTGGAAGCCTGCGCGACGCTATTCGCGCAGGTATTCTCTGCCGAACCGTGGAGCGAGCCGTGGGGTTTCGAACGCGCCCTGGCTCGGTTGGCTCACTTTCACGAATCGCCCGGCTTCGTCGGCGTGGTGACACCGGGCGAAGGCAGTGCGGCCGCAGGTTTTCTGCTGGGTAATCTGGAGCCCTATCTGGAAGGCTACCTGTTCTACTTGAGAGAAATGTGCGTTGCCTCGCATCGGCAGGGCCAGGGAATCGGCTCGCAGCTTTACCGGGCTCTGGAGCGGGAGCTGACCGAGCGAGACGTTCGCGCGGTGTACCTGGCCACGGGGAGGGAAATCCCTGCGGCCCATTTCTACCAGAATCTCGGTTTTCGCTGCAGCGAAAGCATGGCGTTCTATGCCCGAGGCCTGCCAGGTCCGGAAAGTGAATAGGATGCTCATTGGACACCCCCGGGGCGCTCTGGCATGCTTCGCGCTCCGCGAAACCTGCCCAAGAGAAGCCCCATGAGCGCGCTGCCGAACTGCCCCGCCTGTCATTCCGAATACACCTATGAAGTGGCCGACATGTACGCCTGCCCTGAATGTGGTCACGAGTGGTCGAGTGTGTCGGGTGAGACAGAGTCCAGCGACGAGAAGGTGGTACGCGATGCCAACGGCAACGTGCTGCAGGATGGCGACAGCGTCACCGTGATCAAGGACCTCAAGGTCAAGGGCAGCTCGTCGGTGGTCAAGGTGGGCACCAAGGTCAAGAGCATTCGCCTGGTCGAGGGCGACCACGACATCGACTGCAAGATCGATGGCTTCGGGCCGATGAAGCTGAAGTCGGAGTTCGTCAAGAAGGCGTAACGTAAATAGGCAGGAAAACCAACTGTCACTGAGCTGTAAGCGAACGGCAGTACCTTCGATGGAACACACTCATCGGAGGTTGGCTCATGCTGAAGCGTCCCTTGGTAACCGCTCTTTCCGCATCCGTGGTACTCACCGGCCTGGCACTTCCCGCCCTCGGCAACGAGAAGCTGGTGCTCTATACCAGCCAACCCAACAGCGACGCCCAGCAGACCGTCGACGCTTTCCAGGCGGCCCACCCCGGTATCGAGGTGGAGTGGGTACGCGACGGTACCACGCAGCTGATGACTCGCCTGCGCTCCGAACTCTCCGCCGGCGTCAGCAACCCTGACGTGCTGCTGATCGCCGACAGCATGACCATGGAGTCGCTCAAGCAGGAAGGGCACCTGCAGGCCTACCAGAGCCCGGAGCGCGAGGCCTATGATGCCGAGCTGTACGATTCCGAAGGCTACTACTACGGCACCAAGCTGATCACCACGGGGATCGTCTACAACACCGGGGCCGAACACCGGCCGCAGCGCTGGCAGGACCTCATCCAGCCCGAATACGAGGGGCAGGTGGCCATGCCCAGCCCGCTCTACTCGGGGGCCGCGCTGATTCACATGGCGACCATCGAGTCCAACCCCGAGCTGGGCGAGAGCTATTACGAAGCGCTGCAGGCCAATCGTGTCGAGGCCCAGGGCGGCAACGGCGGCGTGTTCAATGCCGTGGCGGCGGGTACCAAGCCCTACGGCGTCGTGGTGGACTTCCTGCCGATTCGCGAAGCGGCCAAGGGCTCGCCGGTGGCCTTCGTGTTCCCCGAGGAGGGCGTGAGCGCGGTGACCGAACCGGTCGCCATCATGCAGGAGGCCAAGAACCTCGACGCCGCACAGAAGTTCGTCGACTTCGTGCTCTCCCGCGAAGGCCAGGAGCTGGTCAGCGAGCAGGGCTATCTGCCGGCGCATCCCGCTGTCGCCCCGCCGGCGGGCTTTCCCGCCCGTGACGACATCGCGCTGATGCCGCTGGATACCCAGAGCGCTCTGGCCCGTGAAGACGAACTCAAGCAGCGCTTCGGCGACCTGTTCGGCAGCTGAGCATGTCACCGGGCCTCACCGATAGCAGCCAGCACCGCTGGCTGCTCACCCTGCTCATGCTCGTCATCGTGGCGCTCAGCCTGGCGCCCAGCCTGCGCTTGCTGATGGAGGCGCTGAGCGACCTGGCCCAGGGCAGCGAATCACCTCTGTGGCGGGTCCTGCAGGCCGAGAGCACCTGGCGGGCGCTCGCGCGCAGTCTCTACACCTCGGGGCTGGGCATGCTGATCGCGCTGGCACTCGGCAGCCTGTTCGCCTTCGTGATCACCCTTACCGACATTCGCGGCAAGGCCTGGCTGGTGTTCTGCTTCATGCTGCCGATGATGATTCCGCCTCAGGTCACCGCGCTCAGCTGGTTGCAGCTGTTCGGCCCCGCCAGCCCGCTGCTGAAAAGCATCGGTATGGCGCCGCCCCTGGGCAGTCCCCAGCCGCTCTACTCGGCCGAGGGTATCGCCCTGCTGCTGGGCATCCAGAGCGCGCCGCTGGTGTTCCTGGCGCTGCGCACCTCGCTGCTTTCGCTGCCCCGCGAGCTGGTCGAGGCGGCGCGCATCAGTGGTGCTCGCCAGGCCCAGGTGTGGGGGCAGATCATCCTGCCGGTGACCCGCAGCGGCCTGATCGCAGGGGGAGGCATGGCGTTCATCTCGAGCCTGGGCAACTTCGGCATTCCCGCCATGCTTGGCATTCCTGCGGGCTACTACGTGCTGCCGACCCTGATATATCAGCGCATGGCCAGCTTCGGTACCGGCGTGCTGGCCGAAATGGCCTCGCTGTCGCTGCTGATCGGCGTGCTGGCGCTGGCCGGCGTGGCGCTGCAACAAGCGTGGATGAAGCGCAGCCGGTTCGGCTTGGTGGGGCACTCCGGGCGGGCGCACGATTTCTCGCTGGGACGCTGGCGGGGTGGAGTGACCGCGCTGCTGGTGGCCCTGTTGCTGGCCATCCTCGTCGCCCCGTTGGCGGCGCTGGTGGTGAGCTCGCTGGTGCCGGCCATGGGCGTGCCGCTGAGCTGGGAGACCGTCACCCTGAGTGCTTACCACGAGGTGATCGGCCGCCAAGGGGCGACCTGGCGTGCGGCTAGTAACAGCCTGTGGCTGGCGGGTAGTGCCGCCGTGGTACTGATGCTGTGCAGCCTGCCGCTGGCCTATCGCCTGCAGCGCCTGCCCCAGCGCTGGCAGAGCCTGGCGCTGAGCGCCATCGAGCTGCCCTATGCGCTGCCCGGCGTGGTGCTGGCGGTGGCCTGCATACTGCTCTTCGTACGGCCCATTCCCGTGGTGAACGTGGCACTCTACGGCACCCTGGGGCTGATCTTCGTCGCCTACCTGGCGCGTTTCCTGGTGGTGTGCCTCAAGCCGGTGGCCGCCGGCCTTGCCCAGCTCGATCCCTCGCTGGAAGAAGCGGCCCAGCTCGCTGGCGCCGGCCCCTGGCGACGCCTGGGCGGCATCGTGTTGCCGCTGGTGGCGCCGGCGCTGTTCGCGGGTGGGTTGCTGGTGTTCCTGCTGGCGGTAAACGAGCTGAACGTCTCGGCGCTGCTGTGGAGCGCCGGCAACGAGACCCTGGGCGTGCTGATCTTCAACCTCGACGAAGGCGGCGAGAGCGTGCTGGCCGCCGCGGTTTCCGTACTGGTGGTGCTGATGGTCGCCACGCTGATGCTGGCGCTGAGCCTGCTGGCGCCGCGCCTGCCCAAGGGGGTCGTGCCATGGCAGGGCTGACGATCGATCACGTCACCAAACGCTTCGGCGAGCAGTGTGCCGTCGATGCGCTTTCACTGGACGTGGCACCGGGTGAGTTCGTCGCGCTGCTCGGCCCCAGCGGCTGCGGCAAGACCACCATGCTTCGCATGCTGGCCGGCTTCGAGTCGCTCAGCGAGGGCGAGATCCGCTTGGGCGGGCGCACCCTGGCCAGCCGCGAGCAGCACGTGCCGCCCGAGCAGCGCAACATGGCGATGGTGTTCCAGTCCTACGCGCTGTGGCCGCACATGAGCGTGGCCGACAACGTCGGCTACCCACTCAAGCTGCGCCGCCTGGATGGCGAGAGCTACCGGCGCCGGGTGGCCCAGGCGCTGGCGCTGGTGGGCCTTGCATCCTATGCCGCGCGTTCGCCGCAGGAGCTCAGCGGTGGCCAGCGTCAGCGCGTGGCGCTGGCACGCTGCCTGGTCACTGATCCCGACGTCGTGCTGCTCGACGAGCCCTTGGCCAACCTTGACCGCCACCTGCGCGCGGCCATGGAGCAGAGCTTTCGCGACTTTCACCGCCGCACCCAGGCCACCCTGGTCTATGTCACCCACGACCAGAGCGAGGCCATGGCGCTGGCAGACCGCATCGCGGTCATGCGCGAGGGCAGGCTGGCGCAGTGGGCCACTCCAGAAACGCTCTATCGCCAGCCACGAACCGCTTGGGTGGCCAGCTTCATCGGCCAAGGCAGCCTGTTGAACGTGGCTGCCGGGCGGCCTGGCCAACGCCTGGAGGAGGCCGCGCTGATGCGCGGGCTTGCCGCCGTACCTGCCGAGCGCACCCAGCCGGTGCTGGTGCGCCCCGAGCACGTGAGAGTGCATCCCGCTTCCCCTTCGTCGCAGGATCTGCGTGGGCGGGTGGAAAGCGTCACCTTCCGCGGCGAACGCTACGAGCTGCATCTGCGCCTCGAAAGTGGCGAGACGCTCATGGCCTACCACGCCACGGCGCTGGGCGAAGGCCAGCTGGTAGCTTTGACCCTGCACGAGGGCTGGTGCCTGGAGCCCGACGCATGAGCCTGCATGTCGAGGTGCTCAGCGGGCTTGGCGAGAAGGCTCCCGCCGCCATCATGGTCGAGGCCGAGGGCAGGCGCCTGCTGCTCGACGCCGGCGGTGCCCTGCATCCGGGCCAGTCGATGGCCTGGGCCGAAGGGCTGGATGTCGATGCCGTGATGATCGGCCACGATCATTTCGACCATATCGGCGGGGTATCGGCGCTGCCTGCCGAACTGCCGCTCTACTGCACGACCGCGGTGGCGGCGGCGCTGCCCAGCGACCGCGAGTGGCGAGCGCTACCCGAGCGTGGCCAGTGCTGCATCGCGGGCATACCGGTGACCACCGGACAGGCGGGACATTCGCTTGGCGGCGTGTGGTTGCATCTCGGCATCGAGGAAGGCGTGTTCTACAGCGGCGACGCTTGCATCGAATCGCTGCTATTCCCCTTCGATGAACCGCCGCCGGCTCGAGTTGCGCTGCTGGACGCTTCCTACGGGGTCTATGACACGCCCCAGGCGCAGTGTCGCGAAGCCATCGCGCAGCGGCTGACCGAGCCTTGGGTACTGCCGGTGCCCGCGTCGGGTCGCGCCCTCGAGATGGCAGTGTGGCTCGACGCCCAAGCTGAGCGCTTGGGCATGAGCTGGAACATGGATCACTCTTGCCGCGCAGGGCTCGAGGCCTTGCTGCGGCTGCCCCGTGCGCTGCGCCGGGAGGGGTATGACGTTGCCATCCGTCGGCTGCTCGACTCTTCCCGTACGGATTCTCCCATGCTATGGCTGGTGGAGGACCGCGACGATGACCCCGAGGACTGGCCGGCGCACCGTCTTCTGCACACGGGCTATCTCACGCCCCGGCGGCAGCGCCAGAGGGCCGCCGGGGAAATAGACTGGCGGCGCTGGAACGTCCACCTGCGACTCTCCCATATGCGGGCGTTGGTGCGGCAACTGGGCGCCGGACAGGTGTTCCCCCTGTTCACCTCCGAGGTACGTGAGGTGAGCGAGTCGTTGGCGGCATCGAAAGCGCTGGCCCTGTCGGAGGAGGACGGCAATGCTGCTGGCTAGGCCTTTCGTCTTCATTCGCCACGGTGAAACGCGGCTCAACCGCGAACATCGCATCGGCGGGCGCAGCGACGTGCCTTTGACGGCGCTGGGCGAGGCCCAGGCGCGGCAGGCCGCCGTGTGGTTGGACCGACCCTGGAGCCGGGTCGTGACTAGCACGCTGCAGCGCGCCTGGCGCACAGCGGAGCTGGCGGTGCCGGGCCAACAGGCGATGCGCCTGAACGGGCTCGACGAGCGTGACTGGGGTCGATTGGACCAGTTACCGCTCATGCAGCAGCCACCCTACGAGGCCACCCCGCCCGGCGGGGAGAGCTGGGCGAACTTCCAGGCTCGTGTGCTGACCGCGCTGAATGGCGTGCTGGCAAGCGCGGAGATGCCGCTGGTGGTGGCCCACTCGGGCGTTTTTCGTGTCATCCGCGCGCAACTGGCCGGTACCCCGAACGGCCCACGCCTGCTCAACGCCACTCCTGTACTCATTATGCCCGGCCTGCTGGGGTGGCAGGTCGCGCGCTACACGGGGTGAACGTTCGGTAGCGAACGATCGGGCAATAACGGAATGCGCACGAGATAGCTGCCACACTGGAGGGACATTCATCTGCGTCGCATGGAGGGATCCATGAACCAGACCACGCAGCGCAAGCGCCAGGGACGGCTACGCATCGGTACATCCGGCTATCAGTATCGCCATTGGCAGGGGCGCTTCTATCCGGAAGCGCTGACCCAGGACGAGTGGTTCGGCCATTACGCCGAGCGGTTCGATACGGTAGAGCTCAATAACACCTTCTATAGCCTGCCCCAGGCAGGCACCTTCGACAAGTGGAAGGAGGCAGCGCCAGCCGGCTTTGAATACGCCCTTAAATTCAGCCGCTACGGCAGTCACATGAAGCGTCTCAAGGATCCAGAGCAGAGCCTTGGTACCTTCCTCGAGGCCGCACGGCGGCTAGGCGAGTGTCTGGGCCCGATCCTGGTGCAGCTGCCACCCAACTGGAAGGCACGGCCGGAGCGGCTGGACACTTTTCTCGCCGAGGCGCCGAAGCAGTATCGCTGGGCCGTCGAGCTGCGCGATCCTGACTGGCTCAACGACGAAGTGTATGAAGTTCTGCGTCGCCACGGCGCGGCGCTGTGCCTGCATGACATGCTGGAGCAGCATCCTCGAGTGATGACCGCCGATTGGACCTACCTGCGCTTTCATGGCAAGCGCTATGCAGGCAGCTATTCGAGTCAGTATCTCGTGGCCGAGGCAACGCGTATCGCCGAGCTGCTGCACGATGGCCGTGACGTCTATGCCTACTTCAACAACGATCAGAAGGCGCATGCGCCGCGCAATGCGCTCGACTTGAGACGCTATGTGCAGGACAGGCAGTGAGCAGGGCGTCGATTGTCGAAAGTGCGCCCGGCCATTCGCTGTCTAGCGGCAAGGGGGCGTAATGCCGCGGTCAAAGGAGACTCGCAGCAGTGGTTGGCATTGACCGGGGGGACGTCGCAGAAGATCCGCAACCGGGTATCGTCGCCGGTCCAGGCGCTGAACGAATCAGGAGGCGGTGTGCTCGTTTGGTGATTCCTGAGCCATCAGCTCGTCGGCCAGTGCCCGCGAAGCAAGGGCGAACTCGATGCGTGCTGCACTGAGCGCGGTGAGGTCCTTGCTGGCGCCATCCCTCTCGAGGCGGTCGAGTTGGGTCTTGGCCATGACCAGCCGCTTGCAGAGCGCCTGTTTGCTCGATGATTCTGTGGCGTCGCCCGGCGAGAGTGCCGGTGTGATCGATTCATGCATCGTTACGTTTCCCTGCGCCATTTGGAACCGAAGGGCTCAGCGGCGGTCTTGGCCGCTCGCTTCGAGGGGAATATCGGCACAGGCAGGACAAACTGAAGCCCAGGCGGAGAGGCATGACGAGTCGAGGTGAATCGCAGGCTTATCGCACGGTGACCATGACCGGTGCCGTGCCGCGCCTCAGCATGCCGAGTTCGCGTGCAGCCCGCTTGGAGAGATCGATGATGCGACCTTCGATATAGGGGCCGCGATCATTGATCAGCACTTCCACTTCCTGCCCGGTGTCTGCCCGCGTCACGAGCACCTTGGTGCCGAGGGGAAGGCTGGGGTGGGCGGCTGTCAGGGCCTGCTGATCGAAGGCATCGCCACTGGCGGTGGTGGCGCCCTGAAAGCGGTCGCTGTAGAAGGAGGCGATACCCTCTTCCTGGACTTCGGCCTCGTGGGCCAGGACATTGGCGGTGGATACTGCCACCCATCCTGCCAGGCAACAAGCGAGCAACGTCTTGAGTCGAGCTCCCATGGTATTACCTCAGGTTATCGTGTGGCGGTTATCGCTTTCATCGATGAGGTGCCGGTGAGCGTTACGGATACTACCTGTCATGGGCGGTCAGGGCAACCTGTCTCGTGCGCTTCGATTCCGTTCACGGGAGAAGCCGTCGCGTTGGGCGGCGATGGGCACTGATCGGTTCGGTGCTGCGTTGTGAGCCGGAGCCGGACGCAGGTGAGCGGCGTGACAAGCCGCGGAAATCGGGTCGGGTGGTAGGAGCGCCAGGGGTATGCCGGGTCAGGTTCCCTGGGCGCGGTGAGTCCAGGTCTGTGGCTTCTCGTCATGACCAATGAGGCGCAGGTTTGGTACGACCGCCGTGCGGTTGCGCCCGGCTTCCTTCGCCGCGTAGAGCCCTTCATCGGCTTGTTGCACCAGCACCGAGCGATTGCCATTGCGCACCGGCAGCATCGAGGAGACGCCGATACTGACGGTGACATGCTGTGCGACGGGAGAGGCGGCGAAGGGGAGGGCTCGCTCTGCCAGCATGGCATGGATGCGCTCGGCCATGCGCATGGCGCCCTCCATGCTGGTATGCGGCATCAGCACCACCATTTCCTCGCCGCCATAACGCGCCACCATGTCGCCAGGACGTGCGGCAGCGCTGCGAAGCACGTCGGCTACGCCGCGCAGGCAGGTATCGCCGGCCTGGTGGCCGTAGGTATCGTTGAAGCGCTTGAAACAGTCGATATCGATCATCAGCAGGCTGAGCGGTTGACGCTCGCGAGCTGCCCGGCGCCACTCCAATTTCAGCACACGCTCGAATTCGCGGCGGTTGGCGATGCCCAGCAGGCCGTCACTGGCGGCCTGGTGAACGAGTCTTGCATTCTGCGCTGCAAGGCGCTCGCGCTCCTGCAACAGCCGAGCTTCGCGGGAGCGATAGATCTGGTGCATCGGCAGCATGATCACGGCCATGGCGAGGACGATGCCGCTGGCGAAGCCGGCAAGCGCCATTCCGGAAGGCAGCACGTTTGTCGCCACCGCTTCCAGGGATGCGACAGCACTAGGGAAGAGCGCTGCCTGATCCGGCACCAGGCCGTTAAGGGAGAGCGCAGCGTCCAGCAGCAGGGCAACCGCCAACGCACAAGCGGTGAGAGAGGTCCAACTGCTCAGCGGAGACTTGGGCTTCATCTGCATGGCGTTCGTCTCATTCCTGAACCGTTTGGGCAATGCCCGAGACAGGGTGGCGACTCTGACCAGCTAGCGCTCACGGCATCCTTGCGTCTCGCTGCGTATCTTGCGGCTAAAAAAAGGGCCGCAGAGCGGCCCAAGTACGCAGGGAACTAAAGGATAGTGCAAACTCATCGCAAGAGCGTGCCTTAGGCCGGTGGAGGCGAATGCATCCTGCTCGCCGGGATTCACCCAAGGTGCGTCACTCCGTGACGCTGCTAAGTGCCTAGTTGGCGAGCGGTGATCAATCTTGCTATTGCCTCACTCGCTATGTCTTGCCGTTGCAAGTAAGTAAGCGAGAATGATGCCATTATTCACGTTCTTTTTTAAAAACAGTGTTTTAGTAATGCTTTCGTGCGACGCTTGAGGCAGGAAGGGAAGAAGGAGCCTAAGTTGATACGTGAAAATGTTGCCGATTGGAGACGCTAATCGCGCCATTTAATGAAAATGCAATAAAATCAGCTTTTTGAGAGTCTTCTTTTGGCGACACGGGCGGATAGAGGTCGCGGCATGGGGCCTATCGGACTGCTCCTGGCATGAGAGGAAGCGACAGAACCCAAGACCTTCCTCTTGGCCAAGCCTCGGTGCGGCAGTAAATAGACTGAAAACGTCGCTCGGACGAGACTGCGTGCGATACCCTATCCCTTTGCCTTTCCTGACAGGGAGAACCGAAATGGCAAGTGTCTTCAGTCGTATCATCCATGGTGAACTGCCCGGTGAGTTCGTTTGGTCAGACGAGCAGTGCGTGGCCATCATGACCCTCAATCCAATGAAGCCTGGTCACTTGTTGGTGATCCCGCGTGAGGAGATCGACCACTGGGACGACATGCCGAGCGAGCTGAGCGCGCATCTCATGACGGTATCGCAGGCACTGGCCAAGGCGCTCAAGCAGGCTTTTCCCTGCGAACGCGTGGGAATGATGATCGTAGGGCTCGAAGTCCCTCACGTGCACCTGCATCTGGTACCGATCGATGCCATGCAGGATATTCGCCTCGAAGGATTGCCCCAGGCGCGACCGGAGGAGCTGGCGGAGAACGCCGATCGTATTCGTGGGGCCCTCTAAGCCGGTCGTCGCGGCTATGCATGGCCAACGCTGCTTCGTTGTACGCCATGGCTTACACACTTTGGCGCCGATGACTGATAGTACTTCCGTGGCTCTGGTCTAGTATGGGGAGCTTCCTAAGCTCGCTGAAACAACGGCGGGCAGGACCCGTCCAAGAGCTGGGCTTATGGAGGACATGGTGCACGAAAAACTGCTGGAGACCCGGCGGCAATGGTACGCCGCCTATGTCGATGGAAACGTCGGGCGGATGGATCACATGCAGCTCGACGACTTCGTCCTGATCGATGAAGCGGGTCTACGGGGCAAGCTGGATCAACTCGGCGAGATTGCCGAAGCCGTGGCGGCAGACCGCTGGTTTGGCCGACACAGTCAGGCTGAGGATCTCGTCTTGGAGCTGATGCCCCTGGGCGATGTCGTATCGATCTATGGAGAGGGGCGAATCGTTGAGGACGATCGGGTTCGGTATCGCCTGAACTTCAGCGAATTGTGGCAGAAGAAGAACGGGGAGTGGTGGGTGCGCTCCCTGCATTTCACTAAGTCCGCCACCTCGGCGGGCTGGCAATGCAACTGGACGAAAGGCCAGCAGACAGCCTGAGCGGTCCGCCGGCCAAGGCATTCAGTCGCGCTGTGTCATGCAGTTGGCATAGAAGCTCACGGTGGCGGGCCAGTCGCTGAACACGCCAGTGACTCCGACGTCCTGGACCAGCGTATCGAGTGTGACCAGCTTGACGCCGTCGCGTCGTACCACGTCTTCTGTGGTCTGATGGTACCACTGGCCGCCTTCGGCCAGTGGGCCCGAGCGCTCGAGGGTCCAGGTGATCAGTTCGAGACCCGCCTCACGGGCACGCTGGGCGTATTCGGAAGGCACGAGACGGCTTTCGTTTTCCTCGGCATCAGGGTTGGCCTCGAGCAGCATCCACATCGGTGGTGCCAGGATGCGCACACCCTGGCTGGCCAACTCCTCCATACTCGGCGACCAGGTGTCGGGGTCGGCATGGTCGAAACCCTCGTGATCGTAGCGTCCGTCCAGATAGACCGCCTGTTTACCGAATTCGGGCTCATTCTCGATCCAGTAGCGCACGTCATCGAGATTGAATGACTGGGCGAAGACATCGCCGGGCGCCACATCGGCGTCCCTGTACTCGTCGATGAGCTTCTGTGCGTACCCCTCCTGGCTCATGCCGTTGAAGGGCATCTCCACCTCGGGGGTCTTGAGTTCAGGCGTCATCTTTACGCCTAGCTCTCTGAACAGGGCGATGCTGTCGGCATGACTCATCAGGGTGCCGCGCGTGGCGTAGAGGTCGGTACGCCAGCCGGGCGTGCCGGCCATGTACTCCTCGAGGCTGCGCGCTTGCTGATTGGCGCCCTCCATGGTGCCGCGCAGGGTACGAAACTCGGCCAGGGTGATGTCGCTGGTACAACAGCGAATATCGGCGGCATTGGTCAACTCGCCGCTCTCCGGGTCGATCTCCGGCGGCACGCTGCATTTCTCGGCCAGCTCGGTCTCCACGATATTGGTAGTGGTGTGCAGGTCGCACTGGGAGTGGCGGCATACCAGCTCGTTGTCGCTGGTGAAAGTCACGTCGCACTCTAGAATGCCCGCACCGCCCTGAGCGCCCGCCAGGTAGGATTCCAGGGTGTGCTCGGGAAACTGTAGCGGAGCGCCGCGGTGGGCGATGGAAAGCGCCGAAGGCTGCCAGTCGGTGTGTCGGGTGGCGCACTCGAGCAGTTCGGCCTTGAGTTCGCGTTCACGCTCGGTTTCCCCGCTCATGTCATTGACCAGGAAGAGCGGGCGTGGGCCGAGCGTTACCTGGCGTGCGGCTTCCTGCAGGGCAGCATTCCAGTGTGGGGCATCGGCGGTAGACTCCTGGGCCAACGCCGGACCAGTGGCCAGCAGACCCAGGCAGACCAGGGTGGGGAGTGTCTTGTTCATGGCGTGTCTCGCTTTCTTCCTTGTTGGCGTGAGCTCCGGAGGTAGACCGGAGCCAGACTTGAGCGTAGCCATGCGCAGCGAGCCGGGCTAGCGCTCCGCTAGCGTCAGGCGCACCGCCAGGGCAAGGAAACTCGCCGCAAAGGTGCGCCGCAGCCAGGCCAGAACCCGCGGGCGCGCCAGGACCCGCTGACGAGCCGCTGCCGCGCTGACGCCATAGACGATAAACACCGCAAATGTCATTAGCATGAAAGCGAGGCTCAAGCCGAACATCTGGACCAGTGGAGCCTCGCTGGTATCGACAAACTGCGGCAGGAAGGCAAGAAAGAACAGGGTGAGCTTGGGATTGAGCAGATTGATCAGCACAGCGTTGCCGATCAGGCGCCTGGCCGGCAGGGGAGGTGGCGCCTGGCCGGTGTCAGGGAGCGCCATTGCACGCGTCCTCAGCATGCTCCAGGCGATGTAGAGCAGGTAAGCGACTCCCAGCAGCTTGAGGAGCTGAAAAGCCGTGGCGCTCGCATGCAACAGGGAGGCAAGTCCGGTAATGGCGGCGAGCATGTGAGGCACGATACCGAGGGTACAGCCTAGGGCCGCCAGAATGCTGGCGCGTACGCCGCGCGCAAGGCCAGTGGCAAGTGTGTAAAGTACCCCGGTACCGGGAGATGCGACGACGACCAATGAGGTCAAGAGATATTCGAGGGACATGATCAGGCTCCGATAGTGATATGAAGCTAGCGTGTCGCTATCGGCCGGCCGGTTCTTGAACGAAATTGCAGCCTCGGGGCTGACTGAGCGCGTGGCGATAGCGCCCCGGGGAGAGCCCGAGCTGACGATTGAAGGCCCGGCTCATGTGACTCTGGTCGGCGAACCCCGCATCAAGGGCAGCCTGGCTCAGCGAACGGCCGTTGGCGATCAACTGCCTGGCCATCGACACTCGTCGCTGCAGTTGGTAGGCGTGTGGTGTGATGCCCAGTGTTCGGGAAAAGCTGCGTAGCAGTTGGTAGCGGCTCAGGCCCGCCATCTCGGCCAGCTCGCTCAGGGTGACGGCCTGTTGCGGAGCGTCGTCGAGGCGCTGGCGTACCCTGGCGATATTGCCCTTGGCAATATGCAGGCTATCCAGGCGGCGCGAGCCATGGCGAGTGAAGGCCGCTCCGAGCAGTTGGCAACTGCTTTCCTCGAGGCTGAGAATGTCCCCTGACCCCGTGACTAGCCGAGAAAACAGTTGCTGCATCAGCGTGAGAAGCAGCGAGTCATTGAGCGCGGGGCAAGTCATGGCGATAGGGGAGGCGGGCTCCCCGACATACTGTCGAACCAGCGCCGGATCGAAGTAGAGCATGTGCCAGGTTCGCCGGGTTCCTCCGAGAGGTGCGCCGTCATGCACTTCGCCCGGGTTGACCGTGATGATGTCGCCGGTCACTGCTTCCACCCGACCGATATCGCTCCATGAGCGCTGTCCGCCGGTGGTGATGACGCCGATGCCGTACTGGTCATGGGAGTGACGGGGAAAGGTCCGGTCCGACGCCAGGCTCATCGCCACCAGACCATGAATTCCGGTGCGGTGCGCAAGGACCTGATGACTTGCTGCCGACATGTTCGCCTCCATGACCTGCGCTGACCCGCAGACCGGCCAAGGCCTTGCCAGAGGATACGATCTCTCGACAGGCCAATCCGACCACGATGCGTTTTTATTTTCTGACTAAGCAAATAATTGGCTGGAAGGAAGACGAGTACAAGTCTTTGATCAGTCCTGCTCGTGCGATATTTCTGCAGCTGGAGTGGTCAGTGGACGCTCGAAATATTGCCAGAGGGATTCTTGTGCAGCCTGCAAATCACTGGCCTGAGCGGCCCAGAACCGGAGCACTTCGTCGTCGTAGCGAGCGGCAGCATGGTAGGTCTGTGTCATGTGGTGGCCCTCCTATAGGACTACACCACCAGCGTAGACGCTTTTTGCTGCGTTGCAGCATCAAATTTGTAACGGAGCATGCTGTCGCTGCTGCCGATGCAAAGACGCCCCAACCGGCATAGCCGAATGGGGCGTGGTTCGTTGTCGTGTAGCAGGGTTTCAGCGTTGCGGGTGCTCCTCGAACAGTTCGGCCTTGGCTTCGCGCATAACGTTTTCGCAGGCAGCCTGATGGGCGAGCTGGGTCAGCAGGCTCTGGGTCACGGCGAAGCCCTTGCCGAGACAGATGTCCACCTCTTCGCGACTCAGGTGAGGGGTTAGGTCGTAGTCGATCTTGATCGTTCTTCCACGTCCATCCAGTCTGTCGGCAAGGCTGCGGATGAACCAGGCCAGGCGCTCTCGCCAGCCGCTCGTCTCTTCCTTGCCTTCGTTGACACTGAACGTGCACCGCCACTCAGGTTTGTAGACTCGCATGAGTGTCTCCTGTACTGGCTTGAATATGAATGATCGATCGTGATGTTCGGCTCCGCTTCTTCGATAAGACGACTTGCTTAATATACTAAACTTATACTGACCTTTCACGGGCTGTGCCGTTTCGCCATGCTCTCAGCTATAGGTACCATGCTTTTCAGCCCAAGGGTATGGGGCGTTCGGCTGAGTGGAAAAGGCGCCCCTCGATACCTTATCGGCAAGAGGGGGAGAAAGCTGAACGGCGAGCGCGATGAAGGAAGAGACCGAGGTTGGCTAGGACGGGGCCGCCATCAAAGCCGTACCAGCATCTTGCCGCGATTGGCGCCCTCGAAGAGCTTGAGGAAGGCGTCGGGGGTACGCTCCAGCCCCTCCTCGACGGTTTCCTCGTAGTCGATCTCGCCGCGAGCGACACGAGGACCGACCTCCTCGAGGAAATGGGGGTACTCGGTCCAGTGATCGGCGACGATGAAACCTTGCATGTGGGCACGCTGCACCAGCAGGTTCGACAGGTTGCTCGGTCCCCGGTCGGGGGTGTCGCTGTTATAGCGTGAGATCAGACCGCAGACGGCGATACGCGCCCCGACCTTGAGGTTGTCCAAGGCGGCCTCGAGGCAATCGCCCCCGACATTCTCGAAGTAGACGTCGAAGCCTTCGCGACAGGCGTCCCTTAGCGCGTCCCCGAGCTGCCGAGCGTCCTTGCCCTTGTAGCTCACGGCGTGGATGCCGTGCTGTTCCAACCATTCCAGCTTGTCTGCTGCGCCGGCTATGCCGACCACGGTGCCGCCCTTGGCCTTGGCCAGCTGGACGACGAGCGAACCCACGGCGCCGCTGGCGGCACTGACCAGCACGTTGTCGCCTTCGCGCAGGTGGGCGATGCGGTTAAGCCCCGTCCAGGCCGTCATCCCCGGCATGCCGAGCACACCCAGGAAGGTCTGGTCGGGTACGTCCATGTCGGGCAGGGGCTCGAGCACATCACCCTTGAGCTGGGCCACGTCCCGCCAGCCTGCCATGTGGCGGACCTTGTCGCCGGCCCTGAAACTGGTATGACGCGACTCGACCACCTCGCCGATGGCAGCGCCCTCCAGCGGAGCGTTCAGCTCGAACGGTGTGACATAGGTCTTGACGCCGCTCATGCGACCACGCATGTAGGGATCTACCGAGAGCCAAGTGTTGCGAATGCGCACCTCTCCCTCATCCAGGGCCGGCAGTTCCTGGTGATGGAGTTCGAATAGCTCTCTCGGCGGCATACCTTGCGGGTAGTCGCGAAGGGTGAAATAGCGTGTCTGCATGTCGGCTCCTTGACGCGTTACTTCCTGGAGGGCCGCGTCGACGTCAGCGCGGCGGCCCTTGTTCGAAGAGTTCGGCCTTGGCGTCCCGCATCACGTTTTCGCAGGCTGCCTGCTGGGCCAGTTGGTTGAGGAGCGAGTGGGTAACCTCAAACCCCTTGACCAGGCAGGTATCGATCTCTTCGGCTGTCACCGCGGGCTCGATGTTGCATTCGATCGTTACCGTGCGGCCCTTGCCGTCAAGCCTGTCGGCCCAGCGTCGGAGGCGCCAGGCCAATCTCGAGCGCCAGCCGGCCGATGCTGCGGCGGCCTCGTTTACGGTGAAGGTGCAGTGCCATTCCGGCTTGTAGATTTTCATGTGAACCTCCCGTTCCGGCAGGGAACACCCCGCTGACTCTCCTTGTTAACCGTGGTAACACGGTCGAGACGTCCATGCCTTCAGCATAGAAGCTTTATCGCCCGGGCACAGGTTAGCGAGTGTGAAGGCTTGCTAAGGGACGATGATCGTTCGTCGGATCGCTCTAACGGTGCCAACGCCGTGTCGCTGGTTCGGAGTGGGTTCGCTGCCGCGGCGACCGAGGGAGGGTTGGACCTATTTCACATCTCTGACCATGGTTAGGAGACTGGTCCTGTCACAACCCATGGAAGGTAGGGTGAAAAAAATCACTCGGAGAGTTGCCATAACGCTGGGAGTAGTGCTGCTGGTGCTGGCAGCCGCGGTGCTGTTCCTGGAATCCGCCTGGTTTCGCGGCTGGCTGGAAGGACGGGCCAGCGCGCAGCTGGGGCGTGAGGTGGTGATCGTTGATCACGGCATCGACTGGGGCGTGCCGCTGACCCTGCGTCTCAGCGAGGTGCGCGTGGCCAACGTACGGTGGGCCGAAGAGCCGATGGCTCGCTTCGATGAGCTGGCGGTAACGCTGAACGTGGGTGCCCTGCTCCAGCGTGAGCTCGAGCTGGAGCGGATTGGCGTGATCCGGCCGCAGATCCGCCTGCTGCGCCGCGAGGATGGCACGACCAACGTGAGCGACCTGTTCGACCAGGAGCCGACCGAGGAACAGGCAAGCCCGCTCTGGCCCGAGGCGTTCGCGATTGAGCAGGGCCGGCTGCTCTATCGTGATGCCGCCCGGGACGTCGACCTCGACATCGCTTTCGAGACTCTCGGAGAGAGCGTCGACGAACTGAGCCTGGACGTCCACGGAGAGGGGCATGCCCAGGACGCCTCGGTTCAGCTTCAGGGACGGATGCACTTGGAGCTGGAAGAGCGCCGAGGCCGTGTCGAAGCCTTTGAGGGGCGTATCGGCGAGAGTCGCCTGGAAGGCCGCCTGGCACTGGATCTTGGTCGTGATGCTCCCCGTCTGGCCGCCGAACTGGACGGCGATGCACTCGACCTCGATCGCTGGGGGCTGTTCGAGACAAGTGAGAAGGAAGTTGCCTCGCCACAGGACGGGACGCCGCAGGAGACCTGGGATCGCCGCGCGGCTCAAGTGCTGGAGGGTATGGAGGCGTTCGAGGCCGATCTCGATCTGTCGCTCGGGCGGCTGCACTATGCCGGCCAGAGCCTTCACGATCTGAGCGTGAGCGTGACCCTGGAGGAGGGCCGGCTTTCTATCGCCCGGTTGCAGGCGTTGCAGCAGCTCGATGAAGAGACACCGCGCTCGCTGAACGTCCAGGGCTGGCTCGAGGTGGAAGAGCAGCGCCTGGTGGCCGATCTGCAGGCGCAGCTCGATCGCATCGATTTGACCGCGGCGCTCGCTCCGCTCGGTCTCGGTCGGCTGGGTACGCTGAATGGCAACCTGAACACTCGCGTGACGGGCGGGGGATTGCTGTTCGAGGATACCGCGCTGGACTACCGCAACCCGCACTGGGGCCTGACGCTCTCATTCAGTGCCGACACTCGTACCGAAAACGTAGAGGGGCGACGCATCCATCTGATAGGCGATGGACGCTACGAGCAGGAACCCTTCACTTTCGACCTGCTGATCGGACCGTTGCTCGACCTTACCCATGCCGATACGCCTTATCCGATTTCCGGTGACCTGACTAGCGGTGAAACCCGGCTATGGATCGATGGTAGCGTGGTGCAGCCCTTCGCCCTCGAAGCGCTGGAAGGAAACTTCCGCCTCGAGGGGCCCAGTCCGGCGGAACTCACCGAACTGACGGGCATCGCCTTGCCGGAATTGCCGCCGTACCGGGTCAACGGCTACCTGCGCTATCAGGACGACCTGCTGACTATTAACGAACTCGACGGTGGTTTCGGCGATAGTGACGTGGCAGGCGACGTGCGCTTGCGTTTCGGCGCTCGCCCCAAGCTGTGGGCGACGCTAGTTTCCCAACAGTTGGAGGCGGACGACTTGCTGCCGCTGTTCGGCATGTCGCCGAAGACAGGTCCGAGCGAGACGGAATCCGCCGAGCAGCGGCAATGGGAAGCGGAGGAGCGTCGTACGGGGAAGTTGTTTCCCGATCGGGCATGGAATCTCGAGGCGCTGCGCAACACCGACATCGTGCTCGACTACGAGGCGAGCGATGTGCAGGCGGAGCATGTGCCGTTCGAGGATCTAGAGCTCGCGCTGGAACTGGAGCAGGGCGTGATGACAGTCGACCCCCTGCTAGTAGGTCTTGGCGGCGGACGAGTCAGGGCCTCCTGGGTCATGGAGGCACGCCAGGCAGCGCTGGAAGGCGACCTGCAGTTGGCCCTCGATCAGATCAATCTTCGCGCTCTGCTGGACGAGGCCGGTCTGCCCGATGTGGCTCGCGACACCCTGGGGGTGTTCGGTGGCCGTGGCGAATTCCGCTATCACGGCCGCTCCATGCATGAGGTCATGGCCGGGCTCGATGGCGAGCTGGAGCTGGCCATGTCCCGGGGCTGGCTGGATATCATTGCCGCTGAGCTGCTGCCGCTCAACGTGGCTAATGCCTTGGTGGCAGCGCTCACCGGAGAAGAGCAGGTGCAACTGGAGTGTACCTACGTGCGTTTCGTGGCCGACGACGGCCTGGCCGACTTGGCCAACTTCTTCATGGCCACGGAGATCGCCCACTTCGAGGGGGCCGGGGCCATCAACCTGGCCACCGAGCGCATGGACATGGCCTTTCAGGGCCATAACGTGGATCCCACGCTGTTCACTGGCAATTCGCCGGTGGAGCTGAAGGGAACGTTGCGCGATCCGGAGGTGAACGTCATCACCGAGGAGCTGATGGCGCGTGGTGCACTGTCGCTGTTGGGCGCTCTCGTCGCGCCGCCCCTGGCAGTCCTGCCGTGGGTCGACCCGGGCGGCGGCGAGCAGGTCGGTATGGGCTGTGAGCGAGCACTCTCGGCGTTCGAGGAGTGAGCTGGCGCCTGGCTCATGCCCCCCCTAAGGCCCGTGATCGCCGCGACAGCGGCGGGCCCCACCTCAGTGGAATAAGCTTTAAACGCCACGGTACGATACTCTGTGCCTGGCCTCGCCTGCTGGGAGGCCAGTCGTGAGGGCATCGTGATGCGTGAGGTATCAATGAACCGGCCAGAACGAATCCTGGTGGAGAGCCATGGGCCGAAAGCTATCGATCCACCGAGGGGAGTGTTCGGCCGTTTCTGGCGCGACCTCATGACGTCGGGCGGGCGCACTGACGAGAGCTGCCCCGATTTCTTGCGCATCACCCTGCTCAACTTGGTCCAGAGCACCGGCGTCCTGATCTGGGGGCTGTTCCTTTTGCTGCTTCTGTCCGGCGTACTGGAGCCCAGACCGGGACGCCTGATCATTGATGCGGCGGGGCTGGTGATCGCCCTGTCGGTCATTATCGGCCTGCGCCGTGGCATCTCCGTCCCTGTGGCAGCACACGTCACCCACGCGTTCCTTTTCCTGGGGCTGCTGGGGTTGTCGTTCACTCGGGCGCAGAATCCACTGACGATGACCTTGCCGCTGATCTACCCAGCCCTGGCTTTCCTGCTGCTCGACGATATACGCCGTGGGCTCGCCGGCACCTTGCTCATGACGGCGGGGCTCAATATTTTGCTCTCATCGGGGTTCGGGCCCAATTTGCGCGACAGTGACATGCTGCTCGACGGTGCCTTGACCATAACCGTGGTGATGATGTTCCAGGCAGCGGTGATGGCCCTGTACGTCCACCATCGCAAGCAGTCCACTTCCCTGCTGCGCGCCGTCAGCGTACAGCTCAACGAACTGGCCAGTCATGACCCGCTAACGGGACTCTACAATCGCCGTACCTTCTTCGAGGTACTCGAGCGTGAACTGGCGCGGCGCGACGAGGACAAGCGCCTGCTGGCTTTCCTGCTGTTCGATGTCGATCACTTCAAGGCATACAACGATACCTACGGCCACCCCAAGGGCGACGAATTGCTCAAGCGGCTCGCCGGTATTGCCTCAAGCGTCTTTTCTCGTGGTGAGGATGTCGTGTTTCGCCTCGGTGGGGAGGAGTTCGGTGTGGTCTTTCACACGGAAACGCCTGAGCAAGCCGCCGACATGGCCGACCGGCTGCTGGCTGGCGTTGAAGCTATGGGGGAGCCGGCGCCTTCTGGTCCACATGCCTATGTCACCGTCTCTGCCGGCCTCAATCTCATGGCCAAGGGGCACGACACCACCGCCAATCAGGTCTATAGCCGTGCCGACCAGGCGCTTTATCGAGCCAAGCAGGATGGGCGCGCGCGCTGGTGCCATGCCTCGCCATGAAGTGGTCTACCCACCGGGGCCATACTCGAGGCAGCGTTCGGTCATGGCCGGCCCCTGCAGCAGGGCTCTGCTGAGATCTCGCAAGGCGCTGCGCAGGCCCTCCTCCAGTACCGGGTGGTAGTAAGGCATCTCCAGCATGCGCTCGACGCCCATCTTCTGCTCCAGCGCCCAGGCCAGCAGGTGAGCGATGTGCTCCACCTGCGGACCGAACAGCTCGGCGCCGAGAAACTGGCCGGAGCCGTGCTCGGCGTAGAGGCGCATCAAGCCTCGGTTCTGGCGCATTACCACTGCGCGCCCCTGATCCTCGAAAGTGGCTTGACCTTCTGCAACGTTGTCACAGCCGAAACGGTTTGCCGCCTCGTCGCGGCTCAGGCCAACGGTAGCCATCTGCGGCTCGGTGAAGACAATCGACAGCGGCGTGCTGCGGTGACCGGCGCGGCGCTCGGGGTAGCGGCCGGCGTTGTGCCCGGCGATGCGCCCCTGCTGGTTCGCTTCGTGCAGCAGCGGCAGCTCCTGGCTGGCATCGCCGGCAATGAAGATGTGGCTGCCGGCGTTCTCGTCGTCAGTGTGCCGGCACTGCATGGTAAAGCGGTTATAGTAGGGCACCCCCTTGTCGTCCAACGCCAGGCCGGCGTTGTGCAGATCGAGGCGGTCGAGATTGGGTCGACGTCCGGTAGCGGCCAGCAGGTAGTCGAAGCGCTCAGTCAAGCGATGCCCACTGTCGCGTTCCAGAAACGTGATCGCGACCTGATTGCCATCCCGCTCGATGGCCTCGACCTGAGCCGCCGGGTCGAGGTAGAACTCGTCGCTGAAGGTGCGTTCGGCATAGTCGCGCAGTGCCGGGTCCTGGAACGGGCCGAGCGAGCCGCTCTTGCCGAACATGCGCAGGCGCACGCCCAGACGGCTGAGTGCCTGGCCGAGCTCCAGGCCGACGATGCCGGGCCCGAACACGGCTACCGACTCGGGCAGGTCGTCCCATTCGAAGACGGCGTCGCTGTCGATCAAACGATCGCCGGCAGGAGCGAAGGCCTTAGGCGAGTGGGGACGTGAGCCAGTCGCGATGATGATGGCGCGGGCATGCAGGCGAAGATCATTACCGATGCGCAGGGTATGCGGATCCTCGAAGCGGGCGTGGCCCGAAAGCCGATTCTCGGGCTCGATGCGCTGCATGGACTCGAGTACGTTCTCGACGAAGGCGTCACGCTGACGCCTGACGCGTTCCATCACGTCACGGCCGTTGACACCGATACTTCCTATCTCGATGCCGAAGCCCGCCGCCGTGTGGGCCTGGTGGGCCGACTCGGCGGCGGCGATGAGCAGCTTGGACGGCATGCAGCCCACCCGGGCACAAGTGGTACCGGGTTCGCCCCCTTCGATGAGCACGACCCGGTCATGATACTGCCTGGCTACCTGCCAGGCGCTGAGACCGGCGGTGCCGGCCCCGATCACGGCAATATCGACGTTGCATTCCTGCATGACTCGTCTCCCGGCTTGCTGGCATCTGGCTAAAGCCTAGACGCTGCTTGCAGAAGGCGGCCACTGCGGTGCGATTACGACTTGCGGTTGTGAGCGGGCTTGTCCTTGCGGTTGGACGAAGCCATTTTCTCGAGTTCCTTTTCGTCCATCGATTCGTACATCTGCTTCGACGCACCTTCGAGTTCGCTGACCTTTTTTTCGCCACGCTTGGCAGCAAGAGCAGCGCCTGCCGCCATTTGCTGGGCTTCGGATTTAGCGGGCATTATCTGGTTCCTCCCTGAGCTAATATTAGGTCCCTTTATCAACCCTAGATCCAGAAGCAGATGCAATTTGTATCAATATGTTGCAAATAAGTTGGATTGCGTAATTTCCGGGGCGGCCTTCCATCAAAAAAGGGCAAAGAAAGGTGACATAAAGCCCTAAAGTAATAAAATCCAGTGTTACAAATCTCCTTTTGACGAGGTCCAAATAGCATGATATCTGAAAGCAAGAGTATGGAATAACGATAATGACCTTGGCGTGAATGCAGTCGTTCAAGGGACCACTTTATTTTCTAATACTCGAATGGTCCGTTGCATCCCGTGGGGAAGGGAGTCTCATGCGCCAGCTTGCCACCCAACGCCGATCCCATGATCCGGCCGCCCCGGCCTATCGCGATGACGTCACCGGCTTGGCCACGCGCAGCCATGCCGAACATCGGCTCGCCGCCTTGCTGGCCCATGCCGCAGTGCGGCATGCGAAGGTCGCCATACTGCACATCGACATCGATCGCTTGAAGGAGATCAACCATTCGCTGGGCAGGCCGATGGGTGACGCTTGCCTGCGTCTGATGGCCCAGCGGGTCAGCGACGTGATCGACTTCAAGGGCAGCGTCTACCGGCTGGATAGCGACGAGATCATGGCCGTGATACCCGACGTGGCAGGTCTGGAGGGGGTCGTGTCCATCGTCGAACGGCTGTTGGCGCATACTCGTCTGCCCTTCGAGCTGTCCGGGCGAACCCTGTTTGCCAGCTGTTGTATCGGCCTGGCGCTGTATCCTGATCATGGCGGCACGGTCACCGAACTGATGCGCCATGCCAATCTGGCCCGGCGCAAGGCCCAGGCCAGGGGCGATATGCGACATTGCGTCTTCTCGCCTGAACTGCTCGACGACGGGCCCGATATCGTAGCGCTGCGCAGTGAGCTGCGCGATGCCTTGCCGCGCGGAGAGCTGGAACTGCGCTACCGCCCCGTGCTCTGTGCACGCAGCGGCCAGGTGGTAGCCGTGCTGGCTCAGCCGCGCTGGTGCTCGCCACGTTTTGGTGTGCTCGAGGCGGCACGATGGTGGCCTGCAGCTCGCGACAACGGGCAACTGGATGAAATCTGTTCCTGGGTGTTGGCGAGAGCCTGCCGCCATTCCCGTTCATGGTTCGAGGCCGGCTCCGGATTGAGGGTAGTGGTCGGCATGCCGGCCGAAGCCGTGGCAGGCGACATGCTCGCGGAGCGTGTCAGCGAGGTGCTCGCCGAGAGCGTCCTGCCGGCGGGGCTGCTCGAGATCGAATTGACCGAAGCCGGGCTGATACAGGATCCCGATCATGCCTGCGTTCTGCTCGAACGGCTCAAGGCGAAGGGCGTGAAGCTCAGCATCGACGGCTTCGGCAGCGGCCATTCCATTCTGGGACATTTGAGCCGGCTTCCCATCGACACGCTCAAGCTCGATGCGTCGTTCATCGACGACTGCCTCGACAACCCACGCCGCCAGGCGGTCATCCGCTCGGTCATCACGATGGGGCATGAGCTGGGCGTGCGCGTAGCGGCCAACGGGGTCGCATCGCGACAGCAGGCCGACTACCTGCGCGAGCAGGGCTGCGACCTGTTGCAGGGCAGCCTCTGGTCGCGCATGGAGTACAGCGATTCGTCGTCGTAGTAGTTAGGGCGCCATGTCAGGTTCAAGGTTGCGGGAAGGTCTCATTGGGTCGACCATGAAGCCTTTCCCCGACCTGCCCTATAGGAGCCGACATGCCCATCGTGACCATTCAGCAGTTCCCGCGCGAACTGGCGCAGAAGCGTGAGCTGGCGCGCCGTATCACCGACGCTTTCCGTGAGGTTTATGGCGTCTCGGAGCAGAGCGTTCAGGTATTCTTCCATGAAGTGGATGGCGAGAACTGGGCCAAGGCAGGTGTGATGGGCAGCGAACCCAGCAATGGCAAGGATGCATCATAAGGAGACGACATGCGGCTGCAACATGCTACCTGGCAGGAGGTCGACGCCTACCTGCGACGTGAGACCGGCATCATCGTGCCGATCGGTTCCACCGAGCAGCACGGCCCCAACGGTCTGGTGGGTACTGACGCCATCTGTCCCGAGACGGTTGCCTGGGAAGTCGGCGAGCGTTACGGGGTGCTGGTCGCACCGACCCAGAACCTGGGCATGGCTCAGCATCATCTGGCCTTTCCCGGCACCATCAGTCTGCGCCCCAGTACGCTGATCGCCGTGCTGCGCGATACCGTGATCTCGCTGTCACGCCATGGCTTCACCCATGTCTTTTTTCTCAACGGCCACGGTGGCAATGTGGCGACCCTGAGCGCGGCCTTTGCCGAGATCCATGCCGAACGCAGCATGGGCTACGGGCCGCAGCCCGTGGGCGAACTGCACCTGACGACCCACAACTGGTTCGCCGGTTCGCGCGTCCGCGAGCTGGCGGAATCGCTCTACGGCGATGCCGAAGGCACCCATGCCACCGCTTCGGAGGTGGCGCTTTCCTGGTTCGCGCGGCCCGAGGCGGTCAAGCACGTGGACATGTCGCCGCGCATCGCCCCTCGCGGCAGTGCCCAATGCGATGCCGACGAGTTTCGGCGTCGCTTTCCCGACGGTCGCATGGGCTCGGATCCTTCGCTGGCAAGCATCGAGCACGGCGAGCGTTTCCTCGACGCCAGCGTGTCCGATGCCTGGGAGGCCTATCGGGCTTTCATACGCCCCATTTAGGCAGTGAAAGGGATATTCATCGCGACTTTATCTCGTCGTTCATACCCGTGCCAATGGCCTGTCAGGGCTCGGTGCCTTGCGTTACCCAGTGTTGGGTTCGTAGCGCGTCAGGGTAATGTTCATTAACGGCGTATTGCTGCTTTGTGTCGTTGATGGTGGCCGGGCGTCAAGCCAATTGACAGCCCCTCCATGCGTACTATTTTGCGAGTGTCAACCAAGCGTCGAGTATGGACTGGACAGGGTTGCATGAGACCTTTTTGGGCATGGAGCCCTTTCCGGGTTGTGACATTAGCAAAACATGGAGGTGGCGAATGAGCGATATCCATAGCCGCGCGAGCCGTGAAGCTGGCGTTGGCAGCGAGCGTGACCGGCACGGTCTCGACCGTGAAGAACTCCGCCATCAAGCGGAAGAGACCCGCGACGAGCTGCGCGAAGCAGCAAGGGCGCAAGCCGAGGGCTTGCTGGATCGACAGAAAGCTGCGGCAGCCGACCAGGCCGAGCGAGTCTCCACGGTGCTGCATAAAATGGCCGATGAATTCGAACGTCAGGAGCAGCCGTATTTTTCCGGTTGTGTCAATGAATTGGCCAAGCGTTCCGATAACTTTTCCCGAACCCTGCGCGAGCGCGATCTGGAGGCGTTGATGGAGCAGACCCGTCACTACAGCCGCCAGCATCCAGCGCTGTTCATGGGTGGCGCGATTGCGGCTGGTTTCATGCTGTCGCGCTTCATGCGTAGCTCCAGCCAGGGCGACGCACCGAGACCCTGAGTCGCAGCATATGAGACGAGAGTGTTGGCTTTCGTCGAGTGAATGCTCTGCTGTGGGATGCAAAGGAGGCGACACACCATGGAAGCGGAAAACAGAATGCGGACAGGGGAGACTTCGGTAGCCTCCCTTTTCACCAATCTGGCACGTGACGTCACCTCGCTGGTACGCAAGGAGACCGAACTCGCCAAGGTGGAAATGGGCGAGAAAACCAGCCAGGCCATGGGCGCTCTGGCCTCGATTGCCATCGCTGGCGCCGTGCTTCTAAGCGGTTTTCTGGTTCTACTTGCCGCGGCAGTCTTCGGTCTCAATACCGTGCTGCCTCCCGACACCACGCCTTGGCTCTCCGCCCTTATCGTCGGTGGGGTAGTGGTGCTGGTCGGCTTCATCATGCTTCAAGCCGGGCGCAAGAAGCTCAAGCAGGAAAATCTGATGCCAACGCGTACCATGGCGAGCCTGCGGCGTGACAAGGCGCTGACTCAGGAGCATGAAGCGACGCTCAAGGAGGAGGTGAGATGAGCCAGCGCGATCGGCGTACCTCTGACGAGATCGAGGACGAAATCCATCAGGCGCGCACGCGTCTGGATGAAACCCTTCACGAAATCGAAGAGAAATTCTCTCCCCGAACGCTTATGAATACGACCTACGAGTATCTCCGTCACGGCGGAGCAGAAAACGCTCTCTCATCGTTGGGTAATACGATCCGTGAGAATCCTTTGCCCGTCATGGTGACCGGCATCGGCCTGGGCTGGCTGCTGCTGGCGCAACGCCGCTCCGGCCACGATCATGAGTATGCTGACCGTGAGCCATACGCGGGTGGTTACCCCGGATCCACGATGCCCGTCACGAGAATGCCCGATGGGGGTACCGCGCCGGGTGGCGGTGTGAGCGGCGCCGGCACCACGACGCTGGGGCATGATCCTGCGGCATTCGGCGCCACCCCCCAGCATGGCGGGGCGGAGCACGGCCATGGGAAGGGCATGACGCATAAAGCGCAGCAAATGGCCGGCCAGGTACGGGACCGTGCCCAGCATGTCAGCGACCAGATGCGAGAGCGTGCCCAGCATATGAGCGGGCAGATGCGCGATCGGACCTCTCGCTTGCGTGATCGCCAGCATTCGGCCATGCAGAGCGTCAGCCACCGGGCTCGTGATGCCGGGACACAGACCAGCCACTTCGTCCAGGACCATCCGCTCGTCGCCGGTGCCCTTGGCGTCGCGATGGGTGCCGTGCTCGGCAGTCTGTTCTCGCCGACACGCGCCGAAAACCGTCATTTGGGAGAGATGCGCGATCAGGCCCTCCAGCGTGCCGAGGAAGCTGGGCGGGAACAGCTCGAGCGCGCCGAGGAAAAGGTCCACCATACCGCCGACCGGCTGAAGAACGAGGCTCGTACGGCGCAATCGTCGAACTCGCCGAGCTATTCAGATGCACCTGGCTATGTGGAGAACCCTTCGAGCGAAGAGCGCTACGCCAAGGCGGGGTCGACTTCCGCTACCGAGGGCAATGCGGGGCGCGAGTCGGCCGCTGGCAAAGGCGGTATGGGAACCGGCAGCGGTGTCTCCAGCAGCGCTACGGAGAGCCGGTCCACGGCATCGTCCCAGACGTCTGGCGCGAAGCCTGGCGAGAGCGGCGGCTCCACGCCGTCACGCGGAGCTTGAACGCCGCCGTTTCCCACCAGGAAGGAAACGTGCCGCCGCGCCCAGCCGGGCGCGGTGTCTTGCGTCAGGCGCTGACGTCGGCGTTGTGAAAGACGTTCTGCACGTCGTCGAGATCATTGAGGGCGTCGAGCAGCTTCTCGAACATGGCGACGTCATCACCCTCGACGGGGGTAGTGGTCTGCGGTACGAACTGGATCTCGTCGACCTCGAATTCGATTTCGCCGAAGGCGTCGATCAAGGCCTGCTTGGCCTTGGCATACTCGGTATGCGGGGCGAACACCGTGATCCGACCCTCCTCGTTCTCGATGTCGGTCACGTCGACATCGGCCTCCATCAAGGCTTCCAGCGCCGCCTCCTCGTCATCGCCGGCGTAGGCGAGAATGGCGCAGTGGTCGAACATGTGGCTCACGCTGCCCGGGGTGCCAAGCTTGCTCTTGGCCTTGTTGAAGCAGGCGCGCACGTCGCCGAAGGTGCGGTTGGGGTTGTCGGTCAGGCAGTCGACGATGACCATGCAGTTGCCTGGGCCGAAGCCCTCGTAGCGAGCCGCTGAGTAGTCCTCGCCGCCTACGCCGCTGGCCTTGTCCAGCGCCTTGTCGATCACGTGGCTGGGTACCTGGTCCTTCTTGGCGCGCTCGATCAGGCCACGCAGCGTCAGGTTGCCGTTGGGGTCGGTGCCGCCCTGCTTGGCGCAGACGTAGATCTCGCGCCCGTACTTGCTGTACACCTTGGTCTTGGCGGCGGCCGTCTTGGCCATGGATTCCTTGCGGTTCTGAAAGGCCCTGCCCATAACGTTGTCCTGTTGCATCGGATACGAGGCTGGATTCTACGAAACCGGCCTGTTCGGGAACAGCCCTATTTCGTCTCGGTGATGGCTGACAGGTTGCAGGGCACGGCTACACTGCTTTGAGATTCTTCTGCCAGTCGGAGCCGCGTCATGGATCACCATCAGTACCGCCACGCCTTGGCGGCACGACTCGAGGCCAGTGAGCTGGCCTTTCCCGTAAGCGAGTTCGACGCTCGTCTGGCCCGCGTACGTGACGCCATGCGCAAGGTTGGGCTGGACGCCTTGCTGCTGACCGACCCCGCCGACATCTACTACCTGACCGGCTACAACACCTTCGAGGTATCGGTGCATACCTGCCTCGTGTGCTCGGCCGAGCGCCTGGTACTGCAGGTGCCCTCCATCGAGACCGGACCGGCAGTGGTCACCGCGCGGGTCGACGAGCTGCTGGGCTATCGCTGGGAGGGCATCGGCGAGGTGATCGAGCCGTTGGCCGACACCTTGGCGCCTTTCCGGGCCATTGGCCTGGATCTCTACGGCGCGGGGTTGCGCCATGGCGTGCTGCGTGAACTGCAGGCGCGTCTGGGCGCCGAACGCTTCCGTGACGATGGCGGTGAACTGCTTGATGGCATCCGCATCGTCAAAAGCGCGGCGGAGCTTGCCTGCCTACGCGAGAGCGCCCGGATCACCTCGCTGGGGCTCGAAGCCGCTACGCGGGTCATAGCCGCCGGCATGCTGGACAGCGACGTGGCAGCGGAGGGCGCGCGCGCCATGCTGGCGGCCGGCAGCGAGTTCATGAGCATGCAGCCCATCGTGACCACCGGCCAACGCATCAGTGTGATCCACGTCAACCACCAGCGTCACCGCATTGCCCCCGACGAGCCGGTCTTCCTGGAGTTCGGCTCAGCCTATCGCCGCTACACTGCGCCGATGATGAAGACGGTCGTTGCGGGGCGTGCCACGCCGGCGATGCTGGCATGGCGGGACGTATGTCGCGACCTGTTCGAGGCTCTCTGCGCCACGATGCGCCCCGGCAATACCTTCGATGACGCCGCCCGGGCCGCCGAGGCCGTGCTTGCCCCCCATGCCGATCAAGTCTTTTTCTCTGGCGTGTTCGGCTATGCCGTGGGGGCCCAGTTCCCGCCCAGCTGGGTCGAGGGCAGCGGCTATGTTGCTCGCGGACAGCAGCGGCAGTTCGAGGCCGATATGGTCTTTCACCTGCCGCTCTGCCTGCGCGTGCCGGGCGTGTGGGGCGTGGGCCTCAGCGATACCGTGCGGGTCACGGCAAGCGGCGCCGAGCCGCTGACGGACAACGACTGGCAACTGAACGAGTGCTCATCCTGAGTGAACTGGACGCCTTGAGCTATCCACTATACTGGGAGGGGATAGGGACATCCCGCACGGACGGGATGACGGTCGTCTGAATAGCCAACCAACGGAAGGAGGACATCATGACACAGACGGTAACGGCAACCTATCTGGATCTCATGAAGGCCACCAACGCCTACGACGAGCTTATCTCCAAGAATTTTCCGCGCGAGAAGCTCCACTTCGACAAGGAGGCCAATCAGATCAAGGTGATCGTGCCGGACGAATCGAAACCGGAGGCGGAGGAGATTCTCAGCCGCCATCAACCGGACGATCTCTGGTCTCGTCCCTTCGAACAGCACTGAGTCGTCACCCTTGTCGTACGGCTGAACACTTCACGTTCAGAGGGGGCTTGCGTTCTGGCGTGCGGCCTGTGCATCGAGCGAGCTGGCACGCCGGTACGCCTCGCGCTCACTGACCCGTGCCCAGTAGTCGGCAAAGGCGGGACATGACTCCAGGCTGCCGAACTGAAGCCCCCAACCGATGTGTGAACCGAGATAGACATCGGCAGCGCTGAAGTGCGGGCCGGCAATGAACTCGTGAGCGCTGACGGCTACCTCGAGGGTTTCCAGTACCGATTCGATGCTGCCATAGCCGACCCTGCCCTGCTGCGCGATATTGGGCTCCATTCCCAGGTCGCGATCGGTGATGGCGGCCTCCAGCGGGCCCGCGGCGAAGAACAGCCAGCGGTAATAGGCGCCGCGTTCGGCGAGAGGCGGCGCCAGGCCGGCTTCGGGAAAGGCATCCGCCAAGTAGGCGCAGATGGCGGCACATTCGGTCACCACCGTTTCGCCGTGGCGTATCGCAGGTACCTTGCCCATGGGATTGATGGCAAGGTACTGGGGGGACTTCATGGGGGAGCCGAACGCCACGACCTCGGTATGGTAGGCAGCGCCGACCTCCTCGAGCATCCAGCGGGCGATGCGCCCCCGGGACATGGGGTTCGTATAAAGAATCAGTGGGTCGGTCATGGCGGGTCCCTCCAAGCGCGCTTAGCTCAAGATAGCAGGTCCCGTCGGTAACGTAACAGAACGGTTAAACGGTAGTTCAATCGGGCTCGAGCAGGCGTGGCCCCGAGCCCTCGGCGGCCAGCTGGTCTTCAGGGTTGCGCAGTGGGCAATCCTCCATCGACAGGCAGCCGCAGCCGATGCAGTGGTCTAGCTGGTCGCGCAACTGGGCGAGACGGGTAATCCGCTCGTCCAGGGCGTGTCGCCAATTCGTCGAGAGCCGCTTCCAGTCGGCGGCGGTGGGGGCGCGAAAGTCCGGCAGGTCCTCGAAGGCGGTACGGATCTCGGCCAGGGGAATGCCGGTACGCTGGGCGACCTTGATGATCGCCACACGACGTAGCACGTCGCGCGAGAAGCGGCGCTGATTGCCGGCGTTGCGGCGACTCTTGATCAGCCCCTTGGCCTCGTAGAAGTGAATGGCGGATACCGCCAGGCCGCTGCGTTTCGCGACTTCGCCGACGCTGAGATCGCGTTGGAGGTGGGCTGGCATCTTCCGTCTCCCTGGCTTCGTCTGGGGAGTCGTTTTTAGCGTTTCATCAGGCATTGGGCAAGCCATCCAGGAGAAACAAGTTTACCGATAAGCGTTCATGATGGGTAAAATCAGCAAGTTTGATTTTTCCCTCGTGCACGAGACTCGTAAGGTTTCAGCTCGCTGACTTTAAATTATTTTCTTGCTCTTCTTGACCTCAATTTAAGTTTAGGTTTTAGCCTGCAGCCTGTCATCTTTCGTACTTCCCCTGACGATGGAGTTGTCATGTTCCGTTACTTCGAAACACTGGTGAACCCCTATCCCTCGGGGCAGAGCGGGACACCGCCGCGAGGGCTCGGCGCGTTCATCCTGCATTTCTCGCGTCCGCTGTTGCCGCTGCTGGTGGCGATGGCGCTGTTGACGGCGCTGGTGTCCGCTGCCGAAGTGGTGTTCTTCAGCTACATGGGCGATCTGGTGGACTGGCTGTCGGGGGCCGAGCGCGAGGGATTCTTCGCCGAATACGGCTGGCGTCTGGCCGGCATGGCGGCCTTGGTGGCGGTCGGCCTGCCGCTGTTGACTCTGCTGCAGTCGCTGGTGATGCATCAGGGCATCTTCGGCAACTATCCCATGCTTGGCCGTTGGCTGGCGCACCGCCACATGCTCAGCCAGAGCCTGGCCTTCTATCAGGACGAGTTCGCCGGACGCGTCTCGCAGAAGGTGATGCAAACGGCGTTGGCGATCCGCGAGACGGTCACCAAGCTGCTCGACCTGATGGTCTACGTACTGGTCTATTTTGCCGGCGCCATGCTGGTGATGGGGCAAGCCGAGCCCTGGCTGATGCTGCCGCTGGTGGTGTGGCTCGTGGGCTACGTGGCGATCCTGCGCCACTACGTGCCGCGGCTGCGCCGGGTTTCCATGCAGCAGGCCGATGCGCGGGCGGTGATGACCGGGCGTATCGTCGACAGCTACAGCAACATCCAGACCATCAAGCTGTTCGCCGACACGCGGCGTGAGCAGGGCTACGCCCGCGAAGCCATGGAGCAGTTCATGGTGACTGTACACCGCCAGATGCGCCTGGCCACGGGACTCACCGTGAGCCTGACGCTGCTCAACTCGCTGCTGCTGGCCGGTGTGGCGGCCGTGGCCATCAGCGCCTGGTACCTCGAGGCCGTGTCGCTGGGCATCATCGCCGTGGCCATTGCCTTGGTGATGCGCATTCGCTTCATGTCCAACTGGATCCTGTGGGAAGTGGCGGGGCTTTTCGAGAACATCGGCACGGTACAGGACGGTATCAACACCATCGCCCGTGAGCCGGCGGTCAAGGACGTGCCCGGTGCCGGCGAGCTCACGGTGCCGCGTGGCGAGATTCGCTTCGAGGCGCTGCGCTTCGGCTATGCACGCCCCGACGGCGAGACCAACCGGGTCTTCGATGGCCTCACGCTGAACATCGCCCCAGGGGAGAAGGTCGGGCTAATCGGCCGCTCGGGGGCCGGCAAGTCGACCCTGGCCAACCTGCTGCTGCGCTTCTACGACCTGGAGGGCGGCCGCATCCTGATCGATGGTCAGGATATCGCCGGCGTCACCCAGGAGTCGCTGCGCCGCAAGATCGGCATGGTCACCCAGGACACCTCGCTGCTGCACCGCTCGGTGCGCGACAACATCCGCTATGGCAGCCCCGACGCCAGCGAAGAGGAGATCTGGGAAGCGGTGCGCCGCGCCCATGCCGATACGTTCATTGACGAACTGGTGGATCTCGAAGGGCGTCGCGGTCTGGATGCCCATGTCGGCGAGCGTGGGGTCAAGCTCTCCGGGGGCCAGCGGCAACGCATCGCCATCGCCCGGGTGCTGCTCAAGAACGCCCCGATCCTGGTGCTCGACGAGGCCACTTCGGCGCTCGACTCCGAGGTGGAGGCGGCCATCCAGGAGCAGCTCTATGCCCTGATGGAAGGCAAGTCGGTGATCGCCATTGCCCATCGGCTGTCGACCATCGCCATGCTCGATCGTCTGGTAGTCATCGACGAAGGTGTCATCGTCGAGAGCGGTACCCACCAGGAGCTGCTGGCAAATGGCGGCCTCTACGCCTCGCTTTGGCGGCGTCAGTCGGGTGGCTTCCTGGGGTTGGATACCGAGGAGGAAAGCGAACGCGGGCGTGGAGAGCCGCTGGACGTGGCGCCCTGAAATGCGGCGCCTGGTCGAATCATGCGGTTTCGTCGATGGCCTCGGCCGGTGCGTCGGTGGACACCGGAGGCCGCCACGGCTCGGGCGCCGACAGGCTCTCGATCCGCATGCTCTCGACCACGAAGTCGACGAAGGTACGCACCTTGGGCGAGATGAGCTGACCGCCCGGGAAGACGGCATTGAGCTCCACTTCGGGGCCCTCCCAGCCTTCGAGGATGCGCCGTGGCCGCGTGGCTTCCGCAGCGAGGCAGACGACGAATTCATTGGCGAGCATGATGCCCTGGCCATCTTCGAGCATGCCGCGCAGGGCGAAGGGATCGTTGGCGATGGCGACCGGGTCGACTTCCACCTCGACGCTTTCCTGGCTCGCGCTGTTGCGTAGCTGCCAGACATGTCGTTGGCCGCGCTGGTCCATGGCCTTGGCCAGCACGGCATGAGAAGCCAGGTCCGCCGGTGTGCGAGGTTCGCCATGGCGAGCGAGGTAACTCTCGCTGGCGTAGACGAACGAGCGGAAGCGGGCCAGGGGGCGGGCCACCAGGCTGGAGTCCGGCAGGGCGCCGACCCGCAGGGCGACGTCGATCTGGTTGGCGACCAGGTCGAGGCGCTCGTTGGAGAGCACCAGCTCGATGCGCACCTGGGGGTGCAGCTGGCGGAAATCCCGTATCAGTACCGAGGTGAACTCGGTGCACATGGTGAAAGGGGCAGTGACCCTGAGCCAGCCGCGCGGACTCTCCTCGAGGTGATGCACGGCCTTCTCCGCCTCGCCGAGGTCGCGGGCGATGCGATTGCAGTAATCGAAGTAGATGGCGCCGGCTTCGGTCAGGCTCAGCCTGCGGGTGGTGCGGTTCAGCAGACGGGCACCGAGGCGGCGTTCCAGGTCCTGCACCTTGCGGCTGACGGTGGTCTTTCCAAGGCGCAGCTGCTTGGCGGCGGCGATGAAGCTGCCCTGCTCCACGACCTTGGCAAAGATCAGGGCATCGTTGAGGTCTTGCAGCATGGTCGTTGTCCTGTGCCGTGCTTGCAATGTCAGGGGAGGGCAACACTGCAGGGCGAGAGTCGACGAGAACGGCCGCACGGGAACTGTCCCGCCAATGGGACAGTATTTCCCTATTGGCCCGACTAATCAAGTGACCGGTAACCCGATATGGTGATGGTCGGCAAAGTGGCAGCTGTCGATTTATCACTCCGACAAACGACATTAATTAAAATAGGCAGAAAGAATTAAGAATAGTGAAGCAGGGGGCGAGCATCGCTGGCTGAAAAGAATACCGACACTGCTAATTGCGATTTGTACTGGGAGAGTGGAAACAATGAACGTCCACAAGATGTTCGCGAATCGAGACGGCCGGCGAGCGTTCATGGTTACCGCCATGTTGGCCGGTCTCGTCGTTCTGACAGGATGTGAAAGCCAGGCCGATGACCAGGGAAATGCCGAGCAGGGGCCACCGCCGCCCCAAGTCAGCGTGGCCCAGGTGCTGGTCGAGAACGTAGAGCTGTGGGATGCCTTCACCGGGCGTATCGAAGCGGTGGAAACCGTCGACCTGCGGCCGCGCGTGTCGGGCTACATCGAGAGTGTCAATTACACCGAAGGCCAGGAGGTCGAGAAGGGCGAGGTGTTGTTCACCATCGACCCGCGACCCTACCGTGCCGAGCTGGAGCGGGCCGAAGCCGAGCTGCAGCGGGCCCAGGCTCGCGCCGAGCTGGCGCGCAGCGAAGCCGCCCGGGCCGAGGCGTTGGCCCAGAGCCGCTCGATCTCGCGCGAGGAACTGGACCAGCGGCGTGCCGCGTCGGCTACCGCCGAGGCCGACATTCTCGCCGCCCGGGCCATTGCCGAAACGGCCAGGCTCAACATGGAATTCACCGAAGTGCGCGCGCCCATTGCCGGGCGTGCCGGCCGGGCATTGGTCACGCCGGGCAACCTGGTCTCCGAGGCCTCGCCGTTGACCCGAATCGTCGCCCTCGACCGGGTGCACGTGCACTTCCACAGCGACGAGCTGGCCTACCTGCACTACGACGCCATGGCACGCAACGGCAGCCAGGCGAGCTTCCGCGAGGGCGGCATTCCGGTACGCGTGGGGTTGGCCAACGACGAGGACTACCCCTACCGCGGCGAGGTCGACTTCGTCGACAACCGCCTTGATGCCGAGGCGGGCACCATTCTTACCCGCGCCGTGCTCGACAACAGCGAAGGCCGCTTCGCCCCGGGCATGTACGCCCGCGTACAGCTGCTGGCGGGGAGCGCCGAGGACACCCTGCTGATCGACGACAAGGCGGTGCTCACCGACCAGGACCGCAAGTACGTCTATGTGGTCGACGAGGAGGGGCGCGCCATGCGCCGCGACGTGCAGCTGGGCCGCATGGCCGACGGACTGCGTGTCGTCGCCGCCGGTCTCGAACCCGGCGACCAGGTGGTCGTGAACGGCGCCCAGCGGATCTTCTTCCCCGGCATGCCGGTGGCGGCGGAGAGCGTAGACATGCGCGGCCAGGCCGAGGGAGGCAACGAGCTGGCCGCCACGCACTGACTGCCAGGCTCCACTGCCCGATGTAACAGAACAAGCGCTATAAACCCTGAACGATCTTCGGCGCGGACGTGGCTGTCCGCGCCGGGAGGGAGTCTTGTCATGGATTTCGCCAAGTTCTTCGTCGACCGGCCGATCTTCGCCGCGGTGCTGTCGATCCTGATCTTCATCGCCGGTGCCATCACCATCCCGCTGCTGCCGGTCAGCGAGTATCCCGACGTGGTGCCGCCCACCGTGCAGGTGCGTGCGGTCTATCCCGGGGCCAACCCTAAGGAGATCGCCGAGACGGTGGCGACACCGCTGGAGGAGGCAATCACCGGGGTCGAGGACCTGATGTACATGAAATCGGTGGCTGGCTCCGACGGGGTGTTGGCGATGACGCTGACCTTCCGCCCCGGTACCGACCCCGACGAGGCCCAGGTCCAGGTGCAGAACCGTGTCGCCCAGGCCCAGGCGCGGCTGCCCGAGGCGGTGCGCCGCCAGGGGGTGACCACCGACAAGCAGTCGCCCGACCTGACCATGGTGCCGCAGCTGATCTCACCCGACGGCCGCTATGACAGTACCTACCTGCGCAACTATGCGGCACTGCACGTGCGCGACGAGCTGGCGCGCCTGCCCGGGGTGGGCCAGGCGATGCTGTTCGGTGCCGGCGATTACGCCATGCGGGTGTGGATCGATCCCGATCGAGCCGCCGCGCGCGGACTCACCGCGGGCGACATCATCGCCGCCATCCGCGAGCAGAACGTACAGGTCTCAGCGGGACAGCTCGGCGCACCGCCGACGCCGACCACGTCGGACTTCCTCATCTCGATCAACGCCCAGGGCCGGCTGACCACCGAGGAGGAGTTCGGCGACATCGTGGTCAAGGCGGGTAGCGATGGGCAGATCACCTATCTCTCGGACGTGGCGCGCATCGAGCTCGGCGCCGCCGAGTACTCGCTGCGTTCGCTGCTCGACAACCAGCAGGCAGTCGCCATCGGCATTTTCCAGGCCCCCGGCTCCAACGCCATTGCACTCTCCGATGCGGTACGCGAGAAGATGGAGGAGCTTTCCCAGCGCTTCCCCGAGGGCGTGGAGCACACCATCGTCTATGACCCCACGGTGTTCGTCCGCGACTCGATCAAGTCGGTGATCAAGACGCTGCTCGAGGCGGTGCTGCTGGTGGTGCTGGTGGTCACGCTGTTCCTGCAGACCTGGCGCGCCTCGGTGATCCCGCTGCTGGCGGTGCCGGTGTCGATCGTGGGTACCTTCGCCGTGCTCTACCTGCTCGGCTTCTCGATCAATACCCTGACGCTGTTCGGCCTGGTGTTGGCCATCGGCATAGTGGTCGATGATGCCATCGTGGTGGTGGAGAACGTCGAGCGCAACATCGAGGAGGGGCTCGCCCCGCTGGCGGCGGCCCACCAGGCCATGCGCGAGGTAAGCGGTCCGATCATCGCCATCTCGGTGGTCTTGTGCGCAGTATTCGTGCCGATGGCTTTCCTCGAAGGCGTCACCGGACAGTTCTATCGCCAGTTCGCAGTGACCATCGCCATCTCCACGGTAATCTCGGCGGTCAATTCGCTGACGCTGTCGCCGGCGCTGGCGGCCATGCTGCTCAAGCCCCACGATGCGCCGAAGGATCGCCTGTCGAGAGTGATCGACTTCCTGTTCGGCTGGCTGTTCCGCCCCTTCAACCGCTTCTTCGCTGCAAGCTCTCGAGGGTATCAGCGTGGCGTGGGGCGCAGCCTGCGTCGGCGTGGCGCGGTGTTCGCCGTCTACGCGCTGCTGCTGGCCGGCACCGGCGTAATGTTCCAGATGGTGCCGGGCGGTTTCATTCCCACCCAGGACAAGATGTACCTGATCGGTGGCGCCAAGCTGCCCGAGGGGGCCTCGCTCGACCGCACCGAGGCGGTAATCCGCCGCATGACCGATCTGGCACTGGAAACCGAAGGCGTGAGCTCGGCGGTAGCCTTCCCCGGGCTCAACCCGCTGCAGTTCACCAACACGCCCAATACCGGCACGGTGTTCTTCGGTCTCGACCCGTTCGAGTCGCGCTCGCGCAGCGCCGAGGAGATCGTCGGCGAGCTCAACGGCAAGTTCGGTTCCATGCAGGAGGCGTTCAGCTTCGCCTTCACCCCGCCGGCGATCCTCGGCATCGGTTCGGGGTCGGGCTTCTCGCTATTCATCCAGGATCGCGCCGGGCTGGGCTACGGTGAACTGCAGCAGGCCGTCGACGGCTTCAGCGGTGCGCTGATGCAGACGCCGGGCATGGGCTACCCGATCACCTCCTACCAGTCCAACGTGCCCCAGCTCGACCTGCACGTCGACCGGGTCAAGGCCAAGACCCAGGGCGTTGCGCTGACCGACCTGTTCGAGACCCTGCAGGTCTATCTCGGCTCGGTCTACGTCAACGACTTCAATCGCTTCGGGCGCACCTGGCAAGTGATGGCCCAGGCCGACGGCGACTACCGCATGGACGTGGAGAACATCGATCGCCTGCGCACCCGCAACGCCTACGGCGAGATGGTGCCGATCGGCAGCATGATCCGTGTCGACCGGACCTTTGGTCCCGATCCGGTTATCCGCTACAACGGCTACCCGGCGGCCGATCTGATGGGCGAAGCTGACCCGCGGATCCTGTCGTCGAGCCAGGCCATTGAGGTGGTCGAGCAGCTTGCCCCGGCAGTGCTGCCGGCGGGCATGGGCTTCGAGTGGACCGACCTGAGCTACCAGCAGGTCAACCAGGGCGGGGCGGCACTGGTGGTGTTCCCGCTCGCCATCCTGCTGGTGTTCCTGGCCCTGGCCGCGCTTTACGAGAGCTGGACGCTGCCGCTGGCGGTGATCCTGATCGTGCCGATGTGCATGCTCTCGGCGCTGATCGGCGTGAAGCTCACCGGCGGTGACAACAACATCTTCGTGCAGGTGGGCCTGGTGGTGCTGATCGGCCTGGCGTGCAAGAACGCCATTCTGATCGTCGAGTTCGCTCGTGAACTGGAGCTGCAGGGGCGTGGCATCGTCGAGGCGGCGCTGGAGGCGTGCCGCCTGCGCCTGCGCCCGATCATCATGACCTCGATCACCTTTACCGCCGCGGTGGTGCCGCTGATGCTGGCCGGCGGTGCCGGCGCCGAGGTACGCCAGGCGCTGGGCACGGCGGTGTTCGCCGGCATGCTTGGCGTGACCCTGTTCGGCCTGTTCCTCACCCCGGTGTTCTACGTTGCCCTGCGCAAGCTGGTTACGCGTGGGCAGGCAGAGCCCGGCGACGCACAGCCCGTGGAGGGGGCTTACCATGCTTGATCTGGCCAAACGCAAGAGAACCATGCGTAACCTGATGCCGTTGCCGCTCGCCCTCGCGCTGGCCGCCTGTGCGGTAGGGCCCGACTACCGAGCACCGGCCCTGCCTGAATCGGCCAGCCTGGTGCGTGCCGAGCCGGGGCTGGTCACGACGCAAGCCGTCGAGCGCGACTTCTGGCGTAGCTTCGACGATCCGCTGCTGAGCGAACTGGTCGAAGAGGCCTTCGACGCCAACCACGACCTGCGCATTGCCCTGGCCCGCCATGATCGCAGCCTGGCACTGCTGCGGCAGTCACGTCGCGACCTGGCGCCCAGTGTTACCGCCGAGGCCGGTGCCGCCCACCAGCGTGCCAGTGCCGACCAGATGCCACAGGCAACGCGTTCCCAACGTGACTTCGAAAGTTACGACGCCGGCGTCGCCGCGCTGTGGGAGCTCGATTTCTTCGGCCGCGTGCGCCGCGCCGTGGAGGCTCAGCAGGCAGAGGTCGAGGCTTCTGCCGCCGATCTGCGCGCCATGCAGGTGGTGGTGGTTGGCGAGCTGGTCGATCAGTACATGCGCCTGCGCGGCCTGCAGGAGCAGCTGCGCGTGGCCGAGGCCAACGCCGAGAATCAGCGCGAGTCGCTGGCACTGGTCGATGCGAGGTTGGAGGCCGGACGCGGCACCGAGTTCGACAGCGTGCGCGCCCGGGCGCAGCTCGAGAGCACGCTTGCGCGCCTTCCGGCACTGGAAGGGGAGATTGCCGCCATCATCCATCGCCTGGCGGTGCTGACTGGGCGCGAGCCGGGAGCGCTGATCGCCAGATTGGAGCAGCCGGCACCGATGCCGACGTTGCATGACCAGGTGGCCGTCGGGCTTCCCGGCGAGCTGCTGCGTCGGCGTCCCGATATCGCCGCGGCCGAGCGGCGCCTGCATGCCGCTACCGCCAGCATCGGCGTGGCCACCGCCGACCTCTATCCGCGTTTCACCCTGAGCGGGCTGCTCGGCACCCAGGCCGCCAGCACCGGCGACCTGTTCAGCCGCGACAGCGAAACGCGGCTGGTGGCGCTGGGCGTGGATTGGTCGTTCCTCGACAGTGGCCGGGTGCGCGCGCGCATGGCCGCCGCCGATGCCGATGCCGAAGCCAATCTGGCGCGCTACGAGCAGACCGTGCTGCTCGCGCTGGAAGAGGCCGAGACGGCACTCGCCCGCTACGCCCAGGCACTGCGCGAGCGAGAACACCTGGAGGCCGCTGCCGAGGCCAGCGCCGAGGCAGCCCGCCAGGCGCGGGTACGTTTCGAGGTGGGGGTGATCGACTTCCTCGAAGTGATCGATGCCGAACGTTCGCGCCTGGACGCCGAGGACGGCCTGGCCCAGAGCAACGTGCGTGCCGCCACCGCCCTGGTGGGGCTCTACCGCGCGCTGGCCGGCGGTTGGGAGGAGCGCATGGACGAGCCGCGCCAGGCGAGTGTCGAATCTGTGCTGACCTCCACCTGAGGAGGGCAAGCCTCTGGCTTGCCCTTTGAAGACGAACCGGCACGGTGTGCGCCGTGCCGGTTCATGTTGTCGCATGCCCCTCCCGGCCCCCTTCCTGTCATGATCGCCCCAGTAAGCACTCGCTGACCTGCAACGGTCGAGAAGGCTACACCATCCCCCAGTTTCTGGTATGCTGCCTGCCTTCCTTTTACCCTCGGTTCGTGCCTTCAGGCACTGCCGCTTCGCTTGCTGCCCGCCTCGGCATCGCTCAATTTCTTTCAGGTCTCTTTCCGTGTCCGACTCCTCCAACGACGGGGTTTTTGCCTCGCTGCCGCTGGCGCCAGAATTGCTGGCCAATCTCGATTCGCTCGGCTACCACGCCATGACGCCGATCCAGGCCGCAAGCCTGCCTCCGGTGCTGGCGCGGTGTGACGTGATCGCCCAGGCCAGGACCGGCTCGGGCAAGACCGCCGCGTTCGGCCTGGGGCTGCTTTCACGCCTCGAGATAACGCGTTTCCAGGTTCAGGCGCTGGTGCTATGCCCCACCCGTGAGCTGGCCGACCAGGTGGCCGGCGAGATCCGGCGGCTTGCACGCACATTACCCAACGTCAAGGTGCTGACCCTATGCGGCGGGGCTCCCCTGGGCCCGCAGCTCGCCTCCCTGGCGCATGGTGCGCATGTGATAGTGGGCACTCCAGGCAGGGTGGAGGAGCATCTACGCAAAGGCTCGCTCGACCTCGCTGCACTCGAGACCCTGGTGCTGGACGAAGCGGACCGCATGCTCGACATGGGCTTTCAGCCCAGCCTGGAGGCGATCGTCGCCGCGACGCCGGCCAGCCGTCAGACCCTGCTGTTCAGCGCCACCTTCAGCGGCGAGATTCGGGCCGTCGCCCAGGGGCTGATGCGCGACCCGGCCGAGGTGGCGGTGAGCGAAAGCCATGACGAAAGCACCATCAGCCAGCGCGTCTACCGGGTGGCGGACGAAGCCGAGCGCTTCGAAGCCCTGCGTGGGCTGCTGTTGCAGCACCGGCCGCATTCCAGCGTGGTGTTCTGCAATACCAAGCGCGAGACCGATGAGGTCGCCGAGGCCCTCTGCGCGGCGGGTTTCGCCGCCTTGGCGCTGCATGGCGATCTGGAGCAGCGCGATCGCGAGCGTATCCTGGTGCTGTTCGCCAACCACAGCGCCTCCATCCTGGTGGCCACCGACGTGGCAGCTCGCGGGCTGGATATCGCCGCGCTGGATGCGGTATTCAATTACCAGATCGCCCGCGACCTCGAGGTTCACGTACATCGCGTCGGGCGAACCGGCCGTGCCGGCGGCTCCGGCATCGCCTGCACCCTGGTCAGCGAGAGCGAGGCCTATCGCCTCGAGCGGCTCAACGAGTTCCTCGGCGAAGCATTGGAGAAAGCACAACTGCCGCCGCGCAGCGTGCTGGCGCGGGAGCCGTTCCTGCCGGCGATGGCCACGCTGCAGCTCGACGGCGGCAAGAAGCAGAAGGTGCGCCCCGGCGATATCCTCGGTGCCTTGACCGGCGAGGGTGGCATCGAGGGCACCCAGGTTGGCAAGATCAAGGTATTGGAGCGCAGCGCCTACGTGGCCGTGCAGCGCGAGGTCGCCAAGGCGGCGCTCGCACAACTCGGTACCGGGAAACTCAAGGGGCGCACGTTTCGCGCCCGGCGTGTCAGTCGCTGACTCGTCGCGGAATAAAGAGGGGGGAAGGTGAAGATACCCAAGCGATTGCAGCCGTTGGTGGACGACGGCCTGATCGAGGCGGTCGAGAGCCAACTGATGAGCGGCAAGGAGGCCCAGGTCTTTGTCGTACGCTCCCATGGCGAGCGGCGCTGCGCCAAGGTCTTCAAGGAGGCGAAGCAGCGCAGCTTCAAGCAGGCGGTGCAGTACCAGGAGGGGCGCCGCGAGCGCAACAGCCGCCGCTCACGGGCCATGGCCAAGAAGACCAAGTACGGCCAGAGGGAGCAGGAACAGGCCTGGCTCAACGCCGAGGTCGATGCTCTCTATCGGCTGGCGGCGGCGGACGTGCGGGTGCCGCAGCCCTACGGCTTCATCGACGGCGTGTTGCTGATGGAGATGATCAGCGATGCCGAGGGCTTCACTGCCCCGCGGCTGGATGACGTGACCCTGAGTGCCGATCAGGCCCGCGAGTACTACGCCAAGATCCTGCGCGACGTGGTCAAGATGCTGTGCGCCGGCCTGGTGCACGGCGATCTTTCCGAGTTCAACGTGCTGCTGGCCGCCGACGGTCCGGTAATCATCGACCTGCCCCAGGCGGTGGACGCCGCCGGCAACAACAGCGCCGAGTGGATGTTCGAGCGCGACGTCGACAACATGCGGCGCTACTTTGGCCGCTTCGCCCCGGAGCTGCTCGGTACCGACTATGGCAAGGAGATCTGGTCGCTCTATGAAGCCGGCGAGCTGCATCCGGAGAGCCCGCTGACCGGCTGCTTCGAGCATGATGATCGTGCGGTCGACATCAGTGAACTGATGGGCGTGATCGACGATGTCCGCGAGGAGGAGGCGTACCGTCAGGGGATGCGCAACCGCGGCGACGAGCCCGGCGTGGAGGAGGCCGCCGAGGAGTGGCGGGAATCCCAGCGGGAGCGTTGAGCCGAATTGGAGTACCCTTTCGAAGCATCTCCAATAACCGAGCGAGGATCGCCATGTCGTTGCGTAAGACGTTGCCCATTCATCCCGGACGCTGGCTTGCGATTGCCTTGGCCCTGCTGTTGGCCGGGTGTCAGATGCAGCCGCCGGAGCCGCCCGACGAGGACAAGGCGGCCATCGACCGCATGCTGGGACTGCTCGACGAGCGGCTCGACGTGGCGCCGTTGGTGGCCCAGTCCAAGTGGAACAGTGGCGCGCCTATCGAGGCGCCCGAACGCGAGGCGCAGATCCTCGACCAAGTGGCGGAGGATGCCGAAGCCGCTGGCGTCGACGAGGATTTCGCCCGGCGCTTCTTCGAGAAGCAGTTCGAAGCCAGCAAGCAGATCCAGCGGCGCCTTCACCATCAATGGCTGCAGGAGGGGCGCTCGACCTTCGCCGACCCGCCCGACCTCGCCGAGGAGGTGCGCCCGGTGCTGGATCGCCTGACCCCGCAGCTCATCGATTCACTGGCCGACATACAGCGTATCGCCGCGGTCGAAGGTTCAGGGCGCTATCTTGAGCGGCGCGCGGCGGAGCTGGTTCAGGACGACTTCGATGGCGAGCCGCGTAACGTCTCGATCCAGCCGTTGTTGGAGCGCCTGGCACGGTAGTGCTTGGCTAGCTTATATCCCTGCCCACCACTCGTAGCCGCGGTCCTCCCAATAACCGCCCCGGCCGCGGCCGAGGTGGGCGAAGCTCTCCACCAGTTCGATGCGCATCACATACTTGGCCATCTTGTAGCCGAGCTGGCGCTCGGCTCGCAGCCGAACCGGGGCACCGTTGGCGATGGGCAGGTCGCGGCCGTTCAGGCCATAGGCCATCAGCGTTTGTGGATGGTAGGCCTCGATCATGTCCAGGCTTTCGTAGTAGGCGTCGCCGCCGCGGTAGCGATCGGCACAGTGAAAGACTACGAAGCGCGCCTCGTCCCGCACCCCGACCTGGTCCAGCAGGTCGCCGAGTACCACCCCGGTCCATTGGCCGATGCAGCTCCAGCCCTCGACGCAGTCGTGGCGAGTGATTTGGGTACGCGAGGGCATGCTCCGCAGCTCATCGAGCGAAAAGCGCTGCGGACGCTCGACCAGCCCGTCGATCGTCAGGCGCCAGTCGCGGAAACCGTTGGCTGCCAGGCGTCGGTAGGCGGCCTCCTGCGGGTTGGTGGTGCCGTTGGCGCGAAAGGTCGGCGCGATGTCCTCGAGCGAGTATTCACGGGCGAGGGATTCGCGCGAGGCCAGCAGGCGCTGGGCTTTCTGCGTCAGGGCACTGCTAGCATCGAACAGCCGGCCCATGGTGTCGCTACGCGACAGCCGGTCGCAACCCGTCAGCAGCACGGCGGACGCGGCCAGCAGCGAGCGGGTCAGAAAGCGTCGACGCCGAGGATCGGTGGGGCTATTTTTGCTGTTCATCGAAGTGAGCCTCCTCGCTTGCGGGCAGGGCCGGGGGTAAGCGGTAGCGCCCGGTGATCATCGAGCGCAAGTTGTTGGCGACGCCGGAGACCAGCACCAGCACGATGTGGATCAGGAAGAACCCCACCAGGGCCAGGGCGCATAGGAAGTGGATCGTGCGTGCGCTCTGGCGGCCGCCGAAGATATCCAGCAACCATGGCCAGGCGGCATCCATGGTTGGTGACATGGTCAGCCCGGTCAGCACGACCAACGGCATGACGATGAACAGCACCTGCAGGTAGGCAAGCTTCTGCAGCAAGTTGTAATGGCGCGCTTCCTCACCGCGCGGAAAGCGCAGCCGCAGGTGGTCGTAGAAAGTATGGTGGAGGGTTCGCCATTCCTGACGGCGTGGCAGCAAACGTCGCCTTAGCTGACCGCTGAGCACCAGATACGCCAGGTAGGCGATCAGCATGGGAGCGAAGACCCAGGCGGCGAGAAAGTGCCATTGGCGACCGGAGGAGAGCCAGCGCGGGCCGGGCAGGGTCGCCCAGGCCGGGAAAGCACGTCGTTCACGGGCTTCATCCGGGCCGGAAAGGCCCAGCACCCCGGTAGTATCGAAACGGTAGGGGCCGACTTGGGTGATGCCGCGCAACTCGCCGTCGTCATCCGTCGCGGCGCGAATCGATAGCGCCGGGCTGGCGAAACTGGAATCCTTGCCCCAATACAAGGCGGGGTGGGCATTGAAGATCTGCAGGCCACTCATCAACAACACCAACAGACAGGCGGCATTGACCCAATGCCAGACCCGTGTGAAGGCGCCGTGTCTCTTGATGACCGTGGCAGTTTGGTTCCTGTTCGTGTAAATGAATGAGTTGAAGACACGCATCGCGGCACCCTCCTGCGAGCGAAGATCGAGAAAATCGGCCGGTGATGGGAAGTCACAGACGAGCACCGGCCGATACCGCGAGCCGTGCTTCACATGGCATCGTCATCCGACATCATGTCGTCTTCCTCCTCCATCATGTGATCGTCTTCCTCCATCATTGCGCCATCGTCATGCATGGCATCTTCTTCCATCATCGCGCCTTTCTCTTGCATGGCATCGCTGTCCGTGGCGTCACTGCCCATTTCATCGCCGCTCATGGCCTCATGCTCCATGCTGTCGCTTTCCATGGGCTCGTCGGCCAGGGCGGCGGTCGGCAGCAGCAGCGCCGTGGCGAGTAGGGTGGCAAACAGCGCGGTCTTGGGACGGTTCAACGGGTTCATCGGTTTGCACCTCTTGTTTGGATTGGCCGCCAGCGTTATGCCGGAGCGGCAAGGGTCACACTAGTCAGGCGCCGCCATGGGTTCATCACGGAACCATCACGTCGTGATATCTTTTCTCGTGATAATTTCGTGATGTAGCAGCGTCGCTGTCGTTCTAGAGTGGACGCAGGCAACGGGCGGGAGTCTGGCGATGAGCTATCGAATCCTCTGTGTCGAGGACAATGCCGAAATTGGCAGGCTGCTCACCGAATCGCTGGAGGCGGCAGGGTATGCCTGTGACTGGGTTCGCGACGGCGAGGCGGCGCTGGCATTGCTCGGTGCCGAGGCGGCGGGAGTACGTTATGACCTGGTGACGCTGGACTTGATGCTGCCCGGGGTGGATGGCCTGGAAGTGTGCCGCCAGCTACGTCGTCGCGACAGCTTGACGCCGGTGCTGATGGTGACTGCCAAGGCGGCGATCCGCGACGTGGTGGTGGGGCTGGAGATCGGCGCCGACGATTACGTTACCAAACCCTTCGCCATGCCGATCCTGATGGCCCGGATCCAGGCCCTACTGCGCCGCGGTCAGCGCCAGGCACCCAGTGACGACGGCATCGTCAGCACGCCGCCGCTGGTCTGCGGCCCGCTGGTCATCGATGCCGACCGGCACCGGGTCCAGCTCGATGGCAAGCCGCTTCAGCTCACAGGCAAGGAGTTCGCGCTGCTCTCGCTCTTCGCGCGCCATCCCGGGCGCAGCTTCAGTCGCGGCGAACTGCTCGATCATGTCTGGGGCGAGGAATTCGATGGCTACGACCACACCGTGAACACTCATATAAATCGTCTGCGCAGCAAGATCGAAGTCGACCCGGCCAGACCGCGTTTCATTCAGACCGTCTGGGGCGTGGGCTATCGCTTCGCCGAGACATCGGAGTGCCAGGGCTCGCCGCCGTCCGGGCCGGGCGCCGAGCGCTCATGAGGGGATTGCTGCGCCGTTGCGGGCGGCTGGGTCGCAGCCTCTATGCGCGTATCGCGCTGGTCTACCTGACCAGCCTGTTGCTGCTGTCGGTGGCCACCGCCTGGATCGCCATCAGCCAGTTCAACCAGCTCACCCGGGAACTGCAGCAGCGGATGGAGATCGATCTCGCCAAGAATCTCGCCCAGGTCATTCAGCCGGCCTTGTGGCAAGGTCCCGGAAGCGCTGCCGCACGCGACATGGCCCGCCATATTCTGTCGATCAATCCCTCTTTGTCGCTGTATGTGCTCGACGAGCAGGGCAGGGTAATCGCCGACTACGCCGAGCCGGCCTGTGGACTGGGACGACGGATCGAGGTTCGGGCGCTGGAAACCTTGCTTAGTGAAGAGCCGATGCTGCCCGTGCTGGCGACGGCGCCCTGCGGTGACGAACCGGGAATCTTCTCCGTCGCGCCCATCTTGCATGGTGAGGCACGCCGCCAGGGCTTTCTTTACGTCGATCTCGCCAATGCCGGCCAAGCGTCGATGTTCTCCATGCTGCGAACCAGCTCCATTACCCGCACCCTGGTCGCGGCCGGGCTGATGGCGCTGCTGGTGTCGGGGGTCTTCGGCCTGGTGTGGTTCGCGCTGTTGACCCGGCGCTTCTCGCGCTTGACCACGGCGGTACAGCGATTTGCCAACGGCGACTACGGGCAGCGCATTGCCGCGCCCCGCGACGACGAGCTGGGTCGCCTGGCCCGGGCCTTCAACGACATGGCCGGGACCATCGAGGCACAGCTCCAGGCCATGCGTGAGACAGATCGCCAGCGGCGTGAGCTGGTAGCCAACCTTTCGCACGACTTCCGCACGCCGCTGACTTCGCTACGTGGCTATGCCGAACAGCTGCTGGTCGCGGAAGCCGCCGACGAGGGCCGCCGGCGAATGCTGACGGCAATTCTCGACAATGCCGACCGCCTGACCCGTCTCGCGCAGCAGCTCTCGACCCTGGCGCGGCTGGACGCCGACCACCGCCCCCTGCAGTGCGAGCCGTTTGCGCTGGCCGAGCTGGCCCACGACATCGTCGGCAAGTTCCAGCATCAGGCCCGCGAGGCCGGCATCTCGCTGACGGTAACCTGCGACCCCTCGCTGCCCCAGGTCGAGGCCGACCTGGGGCTGATCGACCGCCTGTTGGCCAACCTGATCGACAATGCCCTGCGCGCCACCCCCGCCGGGGGCTGGGTGCGTCTCGACGCCGAAGCGTTGCCGCAGGGGGTGCGGTTGGTGGTGATCGACAACGGCGTCGGTATCGCCGAGGAGGAGTTGCCGCTGGTCTCCCAGCGCTTCTACCGCACCCGGGCCAGCCTCGCCAGGGGCGATGGCTCGGGGTTGGGGCTGTCGATCGTACGTGAGATCTGCGAACGGCACGGGGTAGCATGGAAGATCGTCAGCGCACCGGGGAAGGGCACCGAGGTGAGCGTCATCCTGCCCCGTGCGTGACGCTTACCCCGGGCATTCACAAGCGCCAGCTCTCGGGGTGCCCCGCCTTGAGCGTGCCCTGCTCGTCCCAGTCGTCCCAGCCGGCGAAGGGAATCGGCGCCTCGCCGTCGAGCCTTTCCAGCCGCCTTGCCCAGGCCGCCTTCTCCGCTTCCAGACGCTCACGGAACGCCGCCTCGTCCTGGTAGCTCAGCCCGCCGCCCTGCACCCCGTAGGTGACCTGGGGCGGCAGCACGCTAACGCCCAGATAGTAAAGCGAGTAGTGGATTGGCCACAGCAGTGCCACGATATGGCCGCTGCGGCCATGCCGGGTGAAGGTCGGCGCCGGGGCGCCGGTGGTCACCGACAGCAGCACCCGCTTGTCGGGAAAACGCCCCCGGTCGTAGCGCATGCGGCCGGAGTAGAGCCCGCCGTAGACGAACACTCGGTCGAACCAGCCCTTGAGCATGGCCGGCTGGGCGTGCCACCACAGCGGGAACTGCAGGATCACCAGGTCGGCATGCTCGAGCCGCTCGATTTCGCGCTGCACGTCGGCGGGCAGGGTGCCGCCTTCGAAGGCGCTACGCTGCTCGGTAAGGGGCAGGAACGCCTCCGGTTCGGCACGGTCGGTGTAATGAACCGGGCTCTCCAGCGGATCGAAACCTTCGGCGTAGAGATCCGAGACCTCGACGCGGTAGCCCTGCCGTTGCAGGGTCTCGACGGCGACGTCCTTCAGGGCGCCGTTGAAGGAGTGGGGTTCGGGGTGGCAGAACACGATCAGGGCATGCATCTTGGGTCTCCGCTTCGCTGGCCTACGTGATGCTTGGCTTCAGGCTATGCTGTACGCTGACGATCCGATATTCCCTAAAAACGACAACCGACTTTGCATATCTGAACAGCCTGCTAGGGAGGACCTTGATGAAAGCCGTGGTCTACGAGGCCTTTTCCGCTCCACCGCAAATCCAGCACCTGCCCGACCCGACGCCGGAAACACACGGCGTGGTGGTCAAGGTTATGGCGACGGGCGTTTGCCGCAGCGACTGGCACGGTTGGATGGGGCACGATCCCGACATCCGACTTCCCCATGTCCCGGGGCACGAGCTGGCGGGCATCGTCGAGGCGGTGGGCAAGGACGTGACGCAATGGCGTGTAGGCGATCGCGTCACGGTGCCGTTCGTCGGCGGCTGTGGTAGCTGTCCCGAATGCTACTCTGGGAATCACCAGGTCTGCGATAGTCAGTTCCAGCCGGGCTTCACCCATTGGGGCTCCTTCGCCCAGTACGTCGGCATCCATCATGCCGACATCAACCTGGTGGCCTTGCCGGAGACGCTGGACTTCGCCACGGCGGCCAGCCTGGGCTGTCGCTTCGTAACCTCGTTTCGCGCCGTGGTCGACCAGGGCAAGGCATCCGCCGGGCAGTGGGTGGCGGTACACGGCTGCGGTGGCGTCGGCCTTTCCGCGATCATGATCGCCAACGCCGTGGGTGCTAATGTCGTGGCCATCGATATTTCGGAAGACAAGCTCGAGCTGGCCCGTGAGCTGGGCGCGGTTGCCAGCGTGAACGCGAGCGAGGTGGCGAGCGTTGCCGAGGCGGTCATCGAGATAACGCGGGGCGGCGCCCACGTATCGCTGGATGCGCTGGGACACCCCGCCACCTGCTTCAACTCGATCAGCAATCTGCGCAAGCGCGGCAAGCACGTTCAGGTCGGGCTCATGCCGGCCGATCACAGCACGCCGGCCATTCCGATGAGCAAGGTCATTGCCCACGAGCTCGAGATACTCGGCAGCCACGGCATGCAGGCTCATCGCTACGGCGCCATGCTCGAAATGATCCAGACCGGGAAGCTTTCGCCCGAGAAGCTGGTTGGCCAAAGGATCGACCTGGAGCAGTCGATCGAGGTGCTGACGAGCATGGACAGGTTCCAGGGCGTCGGCGTGACCGTGGTCACCGAATTCTGAGCAGTGACCGGAGCCGCGCCATGCCGGCGACCGATGAGGGCAAAATCGTGACGGAACAGTCGCTGCACTGGGACGACCTGCGCGTGGTGCAGGCCATCTTCGAGGCGGGCTCGCTCTCCGGCGCCGGACGGCGGCTGGGAGCCAGCCATGCCACGGCCTTTCGCCGCCTGAACGCCATCGAGCGACGCCTGGGCGTGGCGCTGTTCGAGCGCTCGCGCACGGGCTACGTGCCGACCCCGGCAGGAGAGGACCTGGCGGCTACCGCGGCCCGTGTGGAGGCCGAGGTGTTGGGTGTCGAGCGCCGCGTGGCGGGGCGAGACCTGCGCCTCTCCGGCAGCATTCGCGTGACTACCACCGATACGCTGCTGATGGGGCTGCTGTCGCCGATCTTCGCCGGCTTCCAGCGCGCGCATCCCGAGATCGTGCTCGAGGTGGCGGTCTCCAACGAGCTGTTCAATCTCTCCCAGCGCGATGCCGACGTGGCGGTGCGGCCCTCGTCGTCGCCGCCGGAGCATCTGGTGGGGCGACGGATCGGTACCATCGCGCAGGCCGTCTATGCTCGCGGCGATGGCGCTGTCGATGCCTGGGTCGGGCCGGACCGTCACCTGGGCTATGCCGCGCTCGACGCCTGGATGTCCGAGAAAGGGGCCAACGAGCACTGCCGTTATCGCGTCGACACCATGTTCGGCATGCTGGCCGCCGCCCGCGACGGGCTCGGCCGCGCCGTGCTGCCCTGTTACCTGGCCGACGTCGAACCGACGCTGGCCCGCCTCGGCGAGCCGATTCCCGAGCTCGCCACCGACCTGTGGCTGCTGACCCACCCAGACCTGCGTCGGGTGGCACGCATTCGCGCCTTCATGGCCTACGTCGCCGAGGCCGTGCAAGCCGAGCCTTGCCTCGAGGATGGACAAACAGGGTGAGCCTTGCGCTTCCGCCGGCATGATGGGCTAGGCTCTTGGCACTCTCAATGAAAGCGAAAGGCAATGAGGATAGAGGAGTGCCGAGATGAAAGTCGTGACCTTGAAGAGCCCAGGCGGGCTGGACCAGCTGCAAGTCGGCGAGCGCGAGGCGCCGGGTGAACCGGGGCCTGGCGAGATACGCGTACGCGTGCATGCCAGCTCGCTCAACTTCCATGACTACGGCGTGGTGGCCGGCAAGATGCCCACCGAGGATGGCCGCATTCCCATGTCCGACGGTGCAGGAGTGGTCGAGGCGGTGGGCGAGGGCGTCGAGGAGTTCGCCGTTGGCGATGCGGTGGTCTCTACCTTCTTCCCCTACTGGCTGGATGGGCCGGCGCGGGTCGGTGATTTCAAGACCACCCCCGGCGACGGTTTCGATGGCTACGCCCGCGAGCAGGTGATTCGTCCGGCCACCTGGTTCACCCATGCGCCACGGGGCTACAGTCACGAGGAAGCCGCTACGCTGACCACGGCGGGCCTCACCGCCTGGCGCGCGCTGGTGGTGGACGGCAACCTCAAGGCCGGCGACACCATCCTCACGCTGGGCACCGGCGGCGTTTCCATCTTCGCCCTGCAGTTCGCCAAGGCGATGGGGGCAAGGGTGATTTCCACCTCGTCTTCCGACGCCAAGATCGAAAGACTCAAGCAGCTCGGCGCCGATCACACCCTCAACTACAAGGCCCAGCCGGAGTGGGGCAGGAAGGTGAAGGCGCTGACCGACGGCCAGGGCGTTGACCATGTTATCGAGGTCGGCGGGCCGGGTACGCTGCCGCAGTCCATCGACGCCGTGCGCATCGGCGGTCATATCTCGCTGATCGGCGTGCTGACCGGGCGCGGCGGCGAAGTGCCCACCGCCAAGCTGATGGCCAAGCAGGCGCGCCTGCAGGGGCTGATCGTCGGCAGCCGTATCCACCAGCAGGAGATGGTGCGCGGCATCGAGGCCAGTGGCGTGCATCCGATCATCGACAGCACCTTCGCGCTCGATGAGATTGCCGATGCCTTCCGCCACGAGGAGGCGGGGAGGCACTTCGGCAAGATCTGCCTGTCTTTCTAGCCAATCGGCACGGGCGCGGCCAACTGCTGCAGCACTTCCTGGCTGGCCGCGTCCGCCGGGAAGAACGACTCGATGGCGAGTTCCTCCAGGGTGATGTCGAGCGGAGTGCCGAACACCGTGGTGGTACTCAGCAGCGACAGCACGCGGCCATCCGGCATGGCCAGCTCCAGCGGCACGACGATGCCGGCATGACTCGATTTCGAGGCCAGATGAGGGCGAGCCCCGGCCGGCACCGGGTAGCCCTTCAGCTCCTCGGCGAGTTCGATGAGCGCCGGGTCGGCGGTCGTCTCGGCCTGGCGTGCCAGTCGCTCGAGAATATGGGCACGCCATTCACGGAAATTGCCGATGCGCGGCGCAAGCCCCTGGGAATGCAGCGTGAGCCGCAGCACGTTGATCGGAGGCTTCAGCAGTTCGGCGTCGATGCCGTCGAGCAGCGCTTCGAGCGGCCGATTGGCCAGCAGCAAGTGCCAGTGGCGGTCGACGGCCAGCGCCGGGTAGGGGGCATGGCTCGCCAGCAGCCGCTCGATCACGCCGCGGACCGTCTCGAGTTCGGGCGCGTCGATAGGGCGTTCGCCGAAGGCCGGGGCGAAACCCGCGGCGAGCAGCAGCCGGTTGCGCTCGCGCAGAGGAATGCCCAACTGTTCGGCCAGGCGCAGCAGCATCTCCCGGCTGGGCGTGGCCCGTCCGGATTCGACGAAGCTCAGGTGGCGCTGGGAAATCTCGGCCTCGGCGGCAAGGGCGAGCTGGCTCAGCCGCCGCCGCTGGCGCCACTCCTTCAACAGCTGCCCGGGGGTAGGAGAAGTCATGGTCATGACGCCAGATTAGGGTAACGCTGCGCAAATGCCTACACGAGCGAATCGCTGCGTTGCGCGGTGCGCGGAATCCTCACATATACCCCATATGCTCCGGCTCCTGTGCTCCGTGCGCCTTGCGCTTCATCTCGCTCGGCTATTTGTCCAGCATTCCCCTCGCGTCAAGCGATATGCCTGGCTATTACCTCGCAGGTAATCGCCAGGCTGCGCGAGGTGGGTGAAGCTGGTGGCGAAACCCACCACAGGAGTATTTGCCATGACCGCCTACGCCATCGCCCGCCTGCAGGACGTCACCATGGGGCCGGAAATCGTCGAATACCTGGAAAGCATCGATGCCACCCTGGCGCCCTACTGCGGTCACTACCTGATCCACGGCGGCGCCACCGAGGTATTGGAGGGGAACTGGCAGGGCGATACGATCATGCTCAGCTTCCCAAGCCTGGAACAGGCCCGTGCGTGGTACCACTCCGAGGCCTACCGGCGCATCCTGCCGCTGCGTACCGCCAACGCCGTGGGCGACGTGATCCTGGTGGAAGGTGTGCCGGAAGGGCACCGGGGCATCGATATTCTCGGTTAGATCTCGGGGAGATGTCATCCTGGCCTTGAGAAGTCGCGATATCCCCGGTATCTGCGTAATTCAGGCTGGCTATTCGCCATCGCTTTTCAGACAGTACGGCACATGGAGCCCGCTGTTCTGGCGGAGGTCGAGTCTGCTTGCCGAGGAATGAAAATGAAAAGGCGTTTTGCCATCTTGTTGGGAACGCTGGCCGTTGTGCTGATGGGCTGTACCGGTTTGGAGCGTGCGATGACCCACGACGAGCCGCTGGTGAACACCTACTGGAAGCTGACCCGGGTCGGCGGTGTCACGCCCGTCGCGGTGGACAATCAGCGCGAGGCGCATTTCGTGCTGCATGCCGAGGAGAACCGCGTAGCGGGTTCCACCGGGTGCAACCGCCTGGCAGGCAACTATCACTTGGAGAGCGAGTCCCTGAGCTTCGGCCCCTTGGTGACCACGCGCATGGCCTGCCTGCAGGGAGGCGAGACCGAGCAGGCGATTCTCGCCGCACTCGAAGCGACGGCCACCTGGCAGGTCGAAGGCCAGACGCTTAGCCTCATGGACGAGGCCGGCTCCGCCGTGGCGCAGTTCGAGGCGGTGCACCTCTACTGAGCGATGACTGAATTCACAAACTCCCCCTTGGCCAGGGTATAGGCTTCGCGGTCCGCTTGGTGGCGGGAAGCCAGTTCGCGCTTTAGAGCGGCATAGCGAGTGGCCTGGGTCGGATCGGCGCGCAAGGCATCACGAAAGGCCAGCCGCTGGTGCCACAGCTCACCGTCGTAAACCACCACGTGTAGGTGATGGGTGCGTCGGCCGTGGGCGTGGCGCATGAACCAGCGACGGTCGGTCAGGCTGGCGTTGAACTCGACTGAGGTCACGTAGCCGTGATCAAGAATTGGCTTGAACAGGGCATCGGCCATGGCCATGGAAGCGACCCCGGCCATGACGTCGATGATGGGCTTGGCTGGCATGCCGGGAATGGCGGTGCTGCCGATGTGCTGCACGTCGAGCAGCTCGGCCGGGAAGCGCTCGAGGAGACGCGTGCGCTTGGTATCGAAGCGTGCCGGCCAGGCAGGGTCGTACTCCGCCAGATGCACCGGTTCATCAATGGCCCGCTGTAGCGACTGGGCTTCGTTCATGGGGGCTCCTGGCGGTGGGTTCATACGTGGGCGCATCCGTTCTGGCCTCGTGTTGCTGGCGCAGCGCCCCGGGCGGGTAGCCGTGGATGCGCTTGAAGGCGCGGCTGAAGGCGGCCGCGCTGCCATAGCCCAGGCGGTAGGCGACGGTTTCGATCGGTTGGCGCTCGCGGCCGATCCACTGGACCGCCAGACGCATGCGCAGCTCTGTCACGTAGCGGTGCGGGGTCATGCCCGTTACCGCCAGGAAGCGCTCGGCGAATACCGAGCGCGAGCTGCCCATCTCGGCGGCGAGTTCGGCTACCGTCCAGTTGCGCCCCGGCTCGCGATGCAGAGCGGCGATGACGCCCCCTAGGCGCGGATCGCGCAGGGCCTCTATCCAGCCGGTGGCATCGCCGCAGCCGCACTCCACCCAGCCCCGCACGATGAAGGCGGCCATCACGTCGGCAAGCCGAGCCAGGATGGCGGCGTAGCCGGCGCGTTCACTTCTCGCCTCGCGCTCCATGGCCTCGAGCATGGGCAATATCTCGGGCTGGCGCTCGAGCAAGGTGCCGACGTACATCACCTCGGGCATCAGCGAGACCAGTGCATGCATGCTGCCCAGGTCGAACTCCATGCAGCCGCTGAAGGTCAGGGCGCCGTCGAGGGTGCAGCCCTTCGGGCAGGCTCGGATCGAGCTGACTGCCTCGCACAGCGTGGCACTTTCGAAGGCGGCGATGTCCTGGGCCGGCTGATCGGGTGTGGAAAGCAGGGCATGCAAACCACCCCTTGGCAGCAGCAGGGCATCGCCGGTCGATAGGGTATGCACGCTGCCGCTCGGGCTGCGCAGGTAGACAGGGCCGCGCGCCACGAAGTGGAACTGCGCCCACCCCTCCACTTGGCCGAACTCCACCCCTAGAGGCGGCGAAAGCTGGATACGGCGATAGGCGATGCCGCGCAGGCGCATGCCGAGCAGCAGCTCACTGACCAGATCGCTGGGCAATTCCGGCTTAGGCATCTCGCGTTCCTCGCTGTCTTCATACGCTTTTTATCCGAATCGGACGAATGATCAAGCATTCAAGAGCTTTTAATATAGAACGTCCGAAGTGCTCGCTCTAGTCTTCTCGTTCCTGACGAACGCTTCTCTAGGAAAGGAGAACGAACGATGAACGAGTTGGCACAGCGGGCCAGGCCCGCTTGGGGGGCAGTCGTTTCAATGGCCCTCGGCGTATTCGGGCTGGTCACGGCGGAATTCCTGCCCGCCAGTCTGCTGACGCCCATGGCGGCAGACCTGGGTATTACCGAAGGCATGGCGGGCCAGGCGGTTACGGCCACCGCCGCGGTGGCGCTGTTGACCAGCCTGCTGATCTCGACCGCCACCCGCCGCATCGACCGGCGACATGTGCTGCTGGGCTTTTCTGCACTGCTGGTGGCCTCGAACCTGATGGTAGCCTTTGCCCCCAATCTCACGGTGCTGCTGCTTGGTCGCGTGCTGCTGGGCATGGCGCTGGGCGGGTTCTGGACCATGTCGATCGCCACCATGATGCGCCTGGTCCCCGAGGATCTGGTGCCGCGGGGGCTGTCGATCATGTTCAGCGGGGTTTCCGCGGCGACCATTGCCGCGGCGCCGCTGGGCAGCTACTTCGGTGACCTGCTCGGCTGGCGTGACGTGTTCCGCATGGCGGCGCTGCTCGGCGTGCTGGCGCTGGTGGTGCAGTTCTTCACCCTGCCGCGCATGGCGCCGAGTGGTCAGACTCGCCTGCGCACCCTGTTCGACGTGCTGATGCGGCCACGGGTGGGCCTGGGCATGCTGGCCGCGGCCCTGGTCTTCACCGGCCACTTTGCCTTCTTCACCTATATTCGGCCGTTTCTCGAGACCGTGACCGGCGTTGGCGTGAGCGGTGTGGCCACCATTCTGCTGGGCTTCGGCGTAGCCAATTTCGCGGGTAATTACCTGGGCGGCTGGATGGTCGAGCGCAGCCTGCGCCTGACCATGATCTCGATGCCGCTGCTGATGGGCATGCTCGGGGTGGCACTGGTGGTGCTGGAAAGCACGCCAGCCACCGATGCCGCGCTGGTGGCCGTGTGGGGCCTGGCCTTCGGTGCCATACCCGTGGCGTGGTCGACCTGGCTCACCCGTACGGTGCCCGACGAGGCCGAAAGTGCCAGCGGCCTGTTGGTGGCCGCCATCAACCTGGCGATCGCCACCGGTGCCGCCGTAGGTGGGCTCATCTTCGACCTGGGCGGTGCACTCAATGTCTTCGCCGCCAGCGGTGCGGTGCTGCTGCTGGCCGCGCTGATGATCCTGGCTGGCGTGAGAACGCAGCCGCAGGCGACTGCTGCGTGAAGCAAGCAGCCCGGCTTTGGCGGGCTGCGCTTTTTGCCATTGGCTCCGTTCGCTGTTAGCTTGGGCTAATAGAAGAACCAAGAACAGGAGAGTCGGACATGGATTCAGCCGTCAATGCGATCGTGGGTCAGTCGCTGGTCATGCAGCAGGCCCAGGCCGCGCAGCAGGTGCAGCTGGAGGTCTACAAGGAAGCCCTGGACATGCAGAAGGACCAGGTCGCCGCCTTGATGTCTTCGGCTTCGGTAGCGCCGCAGCTGGCCAATGAGGGGATGGTGGGCACCCATATCAATACCTACGCCTAAATACCCACTCCTAAATACCTGCGCCCAGGCTTCGCTCGAAGACCTTTCAGACGAAGCCTATTTCTCCAGCGCCCACTTGATCGCCTCTTCGGCGTGGATGGCCGTGGTGTCGTAGAGCGGCACCGCGGTATGGCTCTGCTGCACCAGCAGGGCGATTTCGGTGCAGCCGAGGATCACCGCTTCGGCGCCCCGTTCGCGTAGCGACGCAATAATCTCCAGATAGCGCAGCCGCGACTCTTCCTGCACCTGCCCCAGGCACAGTTCGGTGTAGATCACCTCGTGCACCAAGTCCCGCTGAGCCTCATCGGGTACCAGCACCTCGATGCCGAAGCCTTCGGCGATACGCCCCTTGTAGAAGTCCTGCTCCATTGTGAAGCGGGTGCCGAGCAGGCCGACGCGGCGGATGCCATCATCGGCCAGACGCTGCGCCGTGGCGTCGGCGATGTGCAGCAGCGGAATCGAGATCGCCTCGGCCACCTGCGGGGCGACCTTGTGCATGGTGTTGGTGCCGATCAGCAGGAAATCCGCACCGCCGGCCTCCACGCTGCGAGCGGCGCGGCACAGGATCTCGGCGGTGGCGTCCCAGTCGCCGGCGTGCTGCAGCCGCTCGATCTCGGCGAAGTCGACGCTGTAGAGGCACAGCTTGGCCGAGTGCAGCCCGCCCAGGGCGGCCTTTACCCCTTCGTTGAGCGCACGGTAGTAGCTGACGGTGGATTCCCAGCTCATGCCGCCGAGCAGGCCGATGGTCTTCATGGTCATGCGTTCCCTCTTGTTGTCGTCCGTTTCGGAATTGTCGTGCCACACCGCTATGCTTCGTACTCGTCGTGACGGCGGTTCCATACGTAAGGCGGCGTCTGTGGCCAACCGGGGGGTGAGTCCTCCCAGCTCTCCTGGCGACCGTAGGGCGTCAGGTCCAGGTAAGTCCACAGGCTACCCAGATATTCCACGCCGCGCTTGCCGCTGAAATAGGTGCGAAATACCCGTTCACCGTCACGCAGAAAGACGCTGATGCCGTGGCGTTCACCACGGTCGGTGTCGGGAGCATGGCAGCTGCAGCTCGTCACGCCCATGTCCCGATTGAAGTCGCTACCGAGCGATGAGTACCACGTCGGGTATTGCCACTCCATGCGCGCCTGGTAGCGTACCAGCTTCTCCCGCGGTGCCCGCGAGACCAGCACCAGCGTGGTGTCGCGGGCGTGCAGGTGGGCGGGGTGGGTCATGGCGTCCACCACCCAGGAGCAGCCGTCGCAGCCGGCCTCCCAGTCGGGCCCGAACATGAAATGATAGACGATAAGCTGGCGGCGTCCCTCGAACAGGTCGAGCAGGCTGGCTGCACCCTGTGGCCCATCGAAGAGGTAATCGGCACGCACCTCGACCATTGGCAGGCGCCGCCGTGCGGCATTGAGCATGTCGCGCTCACGCGTATGGGCCTTTTCACGAGCGATCTGTTCATCCAGAGCGCTGCGCCACGCCTCTTCGGAGACGATGGGGGGCAGGGCAAAAGACTGGGTCATGGCGCTTCTCCGCTCAGGCCAGGTCGTGTTGTTCCCAGATTTAGCTGCCAAGAGACGCCGAAGCGGTCGTTGAGCCAGGCGAAGCGCGTGCTGAAACCGTAGTCGTCTGGCGGCATCAGCATTTCACCCTGTTCCGACAGTTGCTCAAGCAGGCGCTCGAACTCTTCGCGGTTTTCGCATTCAATGAACAGCGAGATAGAGGGCGTAAAGCTGAAGGGATGCTGGATGTGGCTGTCGATACAGGTGTAGCGCCGGCCCGCCAGGGTGAATTCGGCCTGCACGACACTGCCTTCCTTGCCCGGTCCTTCGGGACCGTAGCGCTCGAGCCGGACGATCTCGGAGTCGTCGAACAGCGAGACATAGAAACGCATGGCCTGCTCGGCATTGCCTTCGAACATCAGCTGCGGGGCGATGTGATGCGGCATCGGTACTCCTCCTCCAGGTTTTCGAACGTGGGCCAGAAGGGGACGGGACGCTCGCCCTGCAGCACGTTCTCGAGAATGGAGAGGTGGGTATGCCAGCCGCTGGCCACGGTAACCCGGGTGTCGTCATCGGCGAGACGACGGTGCGTCACGACCAGGCGCACCTGGTCGCCGGCCTCGCTGAGCTCGAAGGTGACTTGCGAAGGGGCTTCGTTGCCGCCGCCCCAGGTCCAGACAAGCAAGTGTGGCGGTTCGCAGCGCAGCACCTGGTGCTGCGTGGTGAAGTTGCGGTCATACTGGCGAAAGCGTTCGGAGGGTGGCGTTCTGTCGGGTGTCAGCTCGCTATTGTGGAAATGCAGGGAGAAGGAGGCACCCCGTCGCAGCTCCATGGTGCCGGGAGCGAGCCATAGGCCACGCTTGTCGGATTCGGTAAAGTAGGCCCAGACCCGCTCGATCGGCCCTGGTAGCAGGCGCTCGAAGCGGATGCTCTCTTCGGCAATCTTCTCGCCGTAGTCGCTGTCATCCATCTTGCCCCTCCTTTGTCAGTTCGCTTCCTGGGTCGGCCTTCAGCGCCGCTTCCAGTGCGTTAAGTCGCGCGTCCCAGAAGCCTTCGTAGAAGTTCAGCCACTGTTCCGCTTCGGCCAGTGGCTCAGGCCGTAGCCGACAGTAGTGGGTCCGTCCTTCGATGCGTCGTTCCAGCAGCCCCGCTTGCTCCAGCACGCGCACGTGTTTGGAAACGGCGGCCAGCGACATGGCGAACGGCGCGGCCAGCTCGCCGACCTTGCGCTCACCGGCCGCCAGCCGTTCGAGCAGGGCGCGTCGGGTCGGATCGGCCAGAGCGTGGAAAACCCGGTCCAAGTGTGCTTCGTCATGTTCAACCATAGGGTGTAAATAGTTGGGGCTCAGTCAATTGTCAACCAGTAGGTTGAATAATGGGCCAGGGGCTGGCATCGCAAAGGCTATAAGGCCGATAGAAATTCGTTCTCTTTACCTGAAGTCAACTTGAGGTATTAGCCTGCGCTTAACGATTGCCCTTGAGCGAAAAAGGAGAGCGTCATGCAGGCTGCCACGACCGAACATCCCCTTCATGAATCGACCCGGTGGGAGACCCCGGCGCTTGATCTCGAGGCCTACCTGACCCGCATCGATTATCGGGGACCGCTGTCCCCTGATCTGGAAACCTTGAGGGGGCTCAAGCAGGCGCATCTCGCTGCGGTGCCTTTCGAGAACCTTGATGTCGTCACCGGCGGCGAGATCCGCATCGACCTGGGGAGCCTGCAGGAGAAGCTGGTCCGGCGTCGGCGCGGTGGTTACTGCCATGAGCACAACACGCTGTTTGCCACGGTACTGGATCGGCTCGGTTTCGAGGTCACGGGGCGCAACGCGAGAATGCTGATGGGCGAGGATGCGAACGTCGTCACCCCGCTCGGTCATACGATGCTGGTGGTAAAAGCGGAAGGCCGCGACTGGATGGTCGATGTCGGCGTCGGCAACGTCGGCCCGCGTGAGCCGATCCGGCTCGAAGCCGGCAACGAGGTGAGTCACGGCCCCTGGGAGTATCGCATGGAGCGCTCGCCGCTGGGATACTGGCTGCTGCGTCATAAGCGCCTCGGTGAGTGGTTCAACATCTACCAGTTCAGTGATGAACTCACCTATCGCGCCGACTCCGCCGAATACAACTATCTGGCATCTCATCATCCCGCATCGCCCTTCGTGCGGCGAATCGTGGCTCAGCACAACGGCGCGGAGGTACGGTTTGCGCTGACCGACCTTGAGCTGAAGACCTTCCGCCCGGGCGAGCCACCGGAGCTTCGGCGGATCGCTGCCGGCGAGCTGCCCGGTGTGCTGAGTGAGCGCTTCGGCCTGGCATTGGCGCCGCAGCAGGAGCGCCTCCTGCTGCGGCGCGCCGAGGCCCTCATCGAAGCGTCCTCAGAAGGCGAGCAGCTTGGCACCTGAGCGATCAGCTCCGTTGTTGTACCTTGCGCATCGCCCGACGGCACATCAGCGCTTCTGTCGCGTCGTCCTTCAGCGGCAGGCGCAAGGCCCACAGGATGTCCTCACGGCAATGCCCCATGTCCTCGAGCATGTGGTCGTCGTAGGCCAGCAGATGCAGGAAGCGCTGGCGAAATTGCTGCCGACGACGGTACTCCCACCACTTGGTCTCGAGTGCATGAATCAGCCCCAGCGGGGGCATGGCCGGCATGTAGAAGTCGGGCCGTGGTGGTGGGGCAGGACGCTTGCTGGCGGTTGGCTGGGGCTGGCGCAGCGGTTCGTACTGACTCATGTCGCACCTCCTGGCGGGCATCCGCCGGAGCGGCTGCCGTCATTTTTTCGGGTGAAGGGAGGGTCGCGACCTCTTGAAAGAGAGCTTGGCTCGGCTTGATGGATCAATCCAGCGAAAAGGTCTACATTGTCTTTTAAGAAAAATTGAAGGATAGGCCAATGACTCAAGCCGCGCTTTCCAATGCCGCCACGCCGCTGCTCGATACCGATGTGTTGCGTACCTTCGTCGCCATCGCCGAATGCGGCAGCTTCACCCGGGCCGCACGCCAGGTGTTTCGCACACCCTCGGCGCTGAGCATGCAGATCAAGCGACTGGAGGAGACGCTTGGGCAGGCGCTGTTCGTGCGTGAAGCCCGTCAGGTGCGGCTGACGCCGGAAGGAGAAGTGCTGCTCGGCTATGGCCGACGCCTGCTTTCGCTCAACGAGGAGGCGGTAACGCAGTTTCTGGCGCCCAAGGTGGCGGGTCGGCTGGGTTTCGGTACCACCGACGATGTGGGTTCACGCATCCTGCCCGGGGTATTGGCGCAGTTCGCACGCTCGCACCCGGCGGTGCAGGTCGATGTGGTGGTCGGTAGCAGCCGGGAGATGCTCGCCCGGCTGGATGCTGGCGAGCTCGATCTGGTGCTGGTCACCGCTGGCAATCCCGGGCAGGAGGCGCGCGGTGAGATCGTCCACAGCGAGCCGCTGGTATGGGTGGGACGGGAAGGGGGCGTGGCCGCCCAGCGCTCGCCGCTACCGGTGGCCCTGGCGCACCAGGGCTGTGCCTGGCGAGGCATGGCGCTGGAAGCGCTGAATCGGGCCGGAATCAGCTTTCGCATCGCCTACACCTGCGAACACTGCGCCGGCCAGGAGGCGGCCATGCTTGCCGACCTGGCGGTTTCCCCCTTCCCGCAGAGCCTGGTGCGCCCACCGCTGCGGCGCATCGATCCCGACCAGTTGCCCGCGCTGGGTGAGTACCAGCTGACGCTGGTCAAGCGGACCGGCCTCAACCAGGCCGGCGAGACCTTGGTGGGGCATGTGATGGCCGCCTTTCGCCACTACTGAGCGCTAGGGCCTGACGCCGTGGCTCGGGAGCGCGAGGCCGCTGGGCAATCAGGCCTGCTCGGTGCGCAGCCGGTTGAGCTGACGCTTGATCTCAGCCCGCTCCAGAATCAGCAGGTCGAGTAGTTCGTCGCGCTCTTGCCGGTTCAGGCCTTTGTCGCTCATCAAACCATCGAGCAACGCTTCGATATCCGCTTCATGCAGATTATCGGAAACGGCGGCGGTGCGGGGTATGAGTGAGACAAACATGCGTGCGTACCTCCTAATCTTACCGCCCCTGCGGGGCTGTCTTGTTGTCGTTATCCGACTGCCTTTTTCGTTCTTGTAACACTAGGGTGGTTGCTTACGTCGCGCTGCGTCAAACGGCATCCGGCCCGGAACCGTATCACTTTGCACCGATAGGTAAAGGCACCGTCAATTTGCGGTGTCGTTGGGCCGATAGAAGATAAAGGCTTCGGTCTCGGAGGTCAGCAGGAATTCATTCGCCCAAGGCGGATGTACGGTTCGGTCGTGGAAGTAGAGGGCCCCGTCGGTATGGTCGGGCAGCTGCTGGTTGAGGGCTTGGCGCGCGACCTCCTTGGCAATTTCGTAGGCGTCGTCTTCCACCACGTCGTCGGGGCGGCCGTCGCACCACCAGGAGAACTGGCAGGGGCTCTGCTCGGAGCCCTGCTTCACCACTTCGCAGACGGTATTGGGAAACTCCTCGCTGGCCAGGCGGTTAATCACCACGTTGGCCACCGATTCCATGTCGAGGCCCGGCACGCCCTTCGCTTCCCAGTAAATGGTGCGCGCCAGACAGGTGACCGGCTCTTCCAATGGGTCGCTGCCCTCCGGGTCGATCACTTCCACCTCCTGCTCACTGAGCGGTTCCACCGGCTGGGTGACCTCTACATCGGGCGCCACCACTTGCTCCAGCACCTCGGCCTTCGCCTCGACCTCCTGCGGTTGGGGGTCGACTGTCCCTAGCGCGGACAGGGGCAGAGCGAGAAGGAGCCAGCCGAGATTTCGGTAAACAGGCATGGGCAAAACCCTTGAGGATCGCATGGTTCGGTACCATGGCGTAACGAGGCAGTATGTAACGTAACGAGTATAGCTGCCTGTCGATACCCGTGCGCGAAGCCAGGGCGGCATCGCGGGAGCGCGCCTGCATCAAGGCGCCGTGGGAAAGAGCCGCCGCGGTACCCACCACAGGAAGAGCGCCATGCCGATGAGTTCGACCAGCGACTGGAACACGACGGCAACCACCGCCAGCTCGTGGGAAGCGGGGAGAGAGTGCCAGGGGCAGCACGACGAAGGAGTTGCGCGTGCCCAGGCTGAAGGCCAGCACGCGCCCTTGGGTATTGGGCAGCTCGAACACTTGGGCCAGCAGGCGAGCCAGCAGCGCCGCGAGGATCAGGAAAGAGACGAAGGCCAGCAGCAGCCCACCGAGTTCGGTCAACGAATCGGCGACGACACCGACTTGCGTGGCGGCGATGGAAAACACCACCAGCGCCAGCAATGGTACCGGCAGCCACCCCAGCCGCTCGACACCCGCTTCGCGTTGGCGCTGCCCCCGGGCCCAGATCTCGGTCACGAAGGCCAGCAGCAACGGCAGCAGGATCAGCCCGGCAAAAGCTTGCAGCATCTCGCGCTGTACCATGGCGAGGTGCAGGCTTTCATCCAGGAACAGCCAGAGATAGACGGGCAGCAGCGCGATTTGCAACAGCAGGCTGAGCGGCGCGAAGGCGATCGCATGACGTACATCGCCGCCTCCCAGGTGGGAGAAGGTGATGAACCAGTCGGTGCAGGGTACCAGCAGCACCAGCAGCACACCCAGCCGGATGGCCGGCGCATAGGCGAACAGGCTCGACAAGCCCCACGCAACGAGGGGCAGCAGGACGAAGTTGCCCACCACGGCCGCAGCGAGAAAGCGCGGATCACGCCATGCGACGCGCAGTTGCGTCAGCGGCACCTGGGTGAAGGTGACATAGAGCAACGCCCCCATCAGCGGCCAAAGCAGTGCTTCCAGCGTGCCGGTTCGGTTCGGCAGCACGATGCCCATCATCAGGCCCAGGGCGATGGACGCCAGATAGACCAAGACTTGATACTTCTCGAGCGTCTGGCGAGTCAAAGCCGGCGGCCCTCTTATGCCCTTTTCGCTGTACGCCGCAGCTCCGGTAGCGCCAGCACGGTGAGTGTCAGGGCGGTAATCGGCAGCACGAAATAGAGCATCAGCGTACTGAAGCCGGCCAGGGCATCGTGATGGGTGGCGGCCAGGATCAGGTAAGTGGTGTAGGCCACGTAGTAGCCCAGCAGCACGGCGCCCTCCCAACGGTTGATGGCGCTGGCGGTGAAACAGATCGGCAGGCAGGCAACAGCCACGGCAAGCATCACCGGGATGTCGAGGCTGAGCATGGCATCGGTCACGGCAATGCCGGTTGGAGCGATCAGGCCGGCCAGGCCGAGCACGCCGAGCAGGTTGAAGATGTTGCTGCCGACCACGTTGCCCACGGCGATGTCGCGCTGGCCACGTAGGGCTGCGACGATCGAGGTGACGACTTCGGGCAGCGAAGTGCCGGCCGCGACCACGGTCAGGCCGATCACCTGTTCGCTGACGCCGAGCCAGGTGGCCATTGTGACCGCCGCATCGACGAACAGGCGCGAGCCGGCCACCAACATGGCGAGCCCGCCAGCGACGAATAGTAAGTCTCGCCCCCAATGATGGCTTTTCTCCTCGCTGGTCTCCGGCTCGTCGGGCGCTGACTGGCGCCGCCCCTGCCAAAGCAGGAAGCCGGTATAGGTGACCAGCCCCAGGAACAACAGCCCGCCGTCCACCCGGCCGATGCTGCCATCCAGCGCCAGCAGCAGCATGAGCAGCGAGATACCGATCATCAGCGGGATATCCAGGCGGATCAGTTGCTGGGCGACCGCGAGTGGCACGATCAGCGCCGAAATGCCCAGGATGAACAGCACGTTGAAGATGTTGCTGCCCACCACGTTGCCGATGGCGATTCCCGCCTGGTCATCGAGGGAAGCCTTGATACTGACGACGAGCTCCGGGGCGCTGGTGCCGAAGGCCACTACGGTAAGCCCGATGATCAATGGTGAGATTCCCACCTGCGCAGCCAGGCGCGACGCGCCCCGAACGAGGCCCTCCGCGCCGACGATCAAGAGCGCAAGACCGACCAACAGCAGCAGCATTGTCAGCATTCGATCAATTCCATTTACTTGGGGGAGGGGACGTTTCCAAACGGGCCGGTTACGGCCTTGAAGAGAAGCGCTATGCCGCCGGTGAAGCGGGAGCCAGCACTTGGGTGCGCAGAGTCGCAGTGTCGAGCATGAGGATCGCTTCTTGCAAGCCGTCGAGCGCGGCGACGTAACTACCGCGATCGTTCCATGCTGCCGAGCGGCCGCCGCCGGTGTCGCCGTCGCAAGGCCCCACGCAGTTGGCCAAGAGAATCGTCATGGCGTGTTCGCGGGCGAAAGTGGCGTAGTAGGCGTATGCCTCATCCATTCCCTGCGGCTGCTTGGCCACGCTGGCGAGATACACATCCGCGCCAAGGCTCGCCGCCGTGGCGGCATGGTCGGGCTGCAGCGACTCATAGCAGATCGCCAGCGCCAGGCGGTGCTCGCGGGTTTCGATGAGCATTGGCCGTTCGCCAGGGGAGAAGTAGGGCAGCTCGTCCTCATGCAGCCGCTGCTTGGCATAGGCGTGGCGCCCCGTTTGGGGCTGGAAAACCACCATGCCGATACGCGGCTTGCGTGAGGTGACCAGCGCCAGGCCGGCACCGATCACGATGCCATGGGTATCGCTCAGGCGCTGGAAAACGTCCAGCCGCGGGTCCTCCTCGTGGGTGGCCAGGCCCTTGGCCAGCGTCGGCTCGTAGCCGGTCAGCGAAAGTTCGGGAAAGAAGATCAGCTCGGCGCCATGCGACGCTGCCAGTTCGACGAACTCGACATGGCGCGCCACGTTGCTTTCGACATCGCCCGTAACCGAGGCGTATTGCACGGCACATAGCTTCATCGGTTCGCTCCCTCTCGCTGATCCTTCGGGTAAGCGTACGACATTTTTCCGTGGCCAATGTGGCCGTTTCCCTTTCGATGCGGGGGCAGGTGGTCAGCCGCCCTTTGTCATCGAAAGGGCCTCCTTCGTCATCGAAATGACGCTGGGTTAGACTTCATCCAGGCACCGAACCATCAGGGAGTCAGCCTGCGATGTTCGCCCCTGCGCTATCCATTTCCCGCACTCCGCTGGTAGCCGTCTATGGCACTCTGAAGCGTGGGTTGCGTAACCATCACTGGCTGGAAGGGGCCGACTTCCTGGGCAGCGACCGACTGACCAGCGCCACCCTCTACGATCTCGGCCCCTTCCCCGGGGCCAAGCCCGAACCCTCACGCGGGGTCGAGGTGGAGGTGTTCCGAGTCGATGCGAGGCTGCTCACCTCGCTGGACAGGCTCGAGGACTTTCGCCCGCGCCAGCCGCACGCCGGGCTCTACCACCGCGCCATTCATGCCACCACCTTCGGCCCCGCCTGGCTCTACCTCTACAACCAAGAGGTTACCGGCTGTAGGGCGATCCGGCAGGGCGGGTGGCGGCCCTGACTTGACCTGACCTCAGCCTTCGCGCTGCAACTTCTCGCGGCGTGCCACTTCCGCTGCAGTCGGCTGCTCCATGGCGAAGTCTCCGGTTTTCACCGCTCCGTCGCGTTCATACTTCGCAATCACCAAGCCGTTGGGTGACACACGATGGGAGATGAGTTTGAAAGCCCCCGGCGCTGCACCATCGCCGAACAGCTTCTTGCCTTTCCCCAGCACCACGGGGCAGATGAACAGGTTGATCTCATCGATGAGGTCGCTTGCAAGTAGCGTCTGGATCAGCTCGGTGCTGCCCTGCGTAACCAGAGCCGGCCCCTCTTCCTGCTTCAGTCTGGCGACATCGTCCGCCGCATCGCGCAGCGCCACCGAACCCTTCCAGGTCAGCTCCAGCCCCTTTCGGGTTGCCACATATTTCTTGACCGCATTGAAGGCCTTGGCGATGGAATCGTCCGGCCCTTCCTCGGCATAGGGCCAGTGCGCGGCGAAAATTTCGTAGGTCTTGCGCCCGAGCAACAGGTCGAATGGCTGGCTGAACAGCTTGTCGATCTCCTCCCCGAACACCTCGTCCACCAACGGCGCGACCCAACCGCCATAGTGGAAACCGCCTGTCGGGTCTTCCTGTGGCCCGCCGGGCGCCTGCATGACCCCGTCCAGTGACACCATCGCGCCAACGATCACTTCGCGCATCTGCTCATCCTCGTGGTTTGCAAGTTCAGCCAGTATTCGAGCGAGCTGCGACGTAATCGACAACGCACTGACACATGCTTCTCCGCGCTCATGGTCGGGCGAGCTTCAGCGCAGCAGTAGGTTCGCGGCGGAGAGCCACGCCCTCGCCAGTCGGGCTTGTCTATGGTTAGAGTCGTATGCAAAGGCTTTCGTCCCTGACAAGAGCCACTTGCCATCGACAATCCCGGAGCCCGCCATGTCTCGCGCTATCGAAATCCCTGCCGCCGACGGCACCATCGACGCCCATATCTTCACGCCCGGGAGTGCCGACCGTCCTCTTTCGGCCGTGGTGCTGTTCACCGATATCGGCGGCCTGCGCCTTTGCTATCACGAGAAAGCCCAGCAGCTCGCGGACAACGGCTATGCCGTGTTGATGCCCAACATCTACTACCGCGATGCGCGCGGTCCCGTCGTGCCGGAGGGCAAGTCCTTCCGCGCCCCCGACGTGCGTCCGACGCTGTTCGGGTACGCCGGCCGTCTGACGCCCGAGGCACTATCCCGCGACTTCGCTGCCCTGCTGAGTTGCATCGATAACGAGAGGGAATTCGCGGAGGGAAAGATAGGTGTGGTGGGCTACTGCATGACCGGCGCCTTCGCGCTGCGCATGGCGGCCGAACACCCCGAGCGCGTCGCCGCTGCGGCCGGCTTTCACTCGGCCAACTTGGCCAAGGCCGACGACCCGAACTCCCTCGTGCACGTGGTCGAGGCCATCGAGGGGCGCGTCTATCTCGGCCACGCCGACAAGGACGAGCTGCTGCCACCCGAGCAGATCGCCCGCATGGACGGGGCGCTGGCCAAGGCCGGCGTGCACTTCACCACCGAACTCTACAAGGGCGCCGCCCACGGCTTCACCGCCAAGGACGCCCCCTCATACGATGCGACTGCCGATGCCCTGCATCACAGGCGGCTTGCCATGCTCCTGGAAGAGGCGCTATAGCTTTCCTTTATTTTCGCGTTTTGTTTGTTTTCCGCGGCTCCGGTAAGTAGGGCCGCGGTGCTATCTTCCCTTCGACAGTCTTAGTTTGACCTTGCGAAGCCTGCGCCACGCACCACCCAACAGTCGGGCAAACAGATCGGCCTTCACCCGGGCATTGCGCTGCTCAATAGCCCGCATTTTTGGGTCAGGATTGTGGAAGGCCATCGTCTTCTCCGTTGTCGTGTCCAAGCTCACCCCACCAACTCCACCCGGCCCCAATCCCCATCCACCGAGTCGAGCAGTTGGCTCAGTGCCGGGCTCTGGTAGGTCACGTGCGGGTCTTCCCAGCGCAGGCGTACGCTCTGGTGCAGGCAGGGTTCCGGCGTGCGGTACTGCGCGCGGCGCATGATCTTGTAGAAGCCCTTGTATTCGTCGTGCTGCCTGCCGCTGTGACTCGGGTTCATCGAGGCGAGGAAGTGCGGCTCGAAGGTGAGCCCGAAGCGTTCGGCTTCGTTGGCGATCCACTTTCCAGCGCAGTCGCCGAGCTCATGCTGCGGATAGCCGCCGCCGATATCGGTATGCACCCCGGCGAACCACACCTGCTTGAGGTCGATGCCGGGCTTGGCTGACCACAGCGTAGGCTCGAAGTCCTGGCGGTTCTCGTCGATGGAAACGGCATGCCGGGCGTGGCGGATGATGTTGCTGGGTTCGGTGTCGTGGAACAGGTAGCGCTCGGTGCCCAGGGTACCGAGGAACGGGGCGGGAATGCCGAATGCGCCGACGGTATCCCACACGCCGATGAACTCGATTTCGGTTCTATCCGCCACGGCATAGGCACGGCGGAAGTTGATGGAGGTATCGGCATCGGGCGCCGAGTTCCGTGAGCGTTGCCGGTAAAGCTGGTAAGCCTCGGGAATTCTGTCGGCATAGAGCCGTAGCAGTACGCCGCAGTTGCGGATGAGCCCGGCCAGGGAGCGCACGGTATAGGCGCCACGGCTGAAGCCGAACAGGAAGAGCTGATCGCCGGGCTCGTAGTTGTGCACGATGAAGCGATAGCAATCCATGATGCCCTTGTCGATGCCGGTGCCGCTCGTACCGCTGCGAATGCTGTTGCATTCGGTGCCGATGCCCCAGTCGTAGTACACGACCTGTTTGGTGTCGGTATCACAGCCCGATGCGATACCGCGTGCCAGGCGCAGCACATGTGTTGGATCGTCACTTTCGGGGCGTTGCCAAGTGCCATCGGCGCAGATGACGATGCGCTTCATCTCGCCGCCTCCCTCCCTGCTTTTTTACTAAACGTAACCCCATTGTTTTGGGTGCGCTATGTCATCTAGCCCAAAAATAGCCTAGTCCGTCTTGATTGAGGTCATGGATTACAGCCATGTAGTCAATGGATTACAACGCTGGGTTAAGGCGTGGCATTAAAATGCCGAATGCGGCACACCTCGGGCGGTGGAGCCTGAGTACCTAGAGTTGATATCGATTGCAGTTCGAAAACGAAGGATGCTCATCGGCGCGCTGGACCTTTACCCACCCGTTTCCACGATACCTCGGATGAAGTCTCGCAGTGTGGTTGGTCCACGCTCGGGTTGTTCCGGCAACGCGGCTTCATCATCTATAACCGTCCCCGTCATGCAAACATAAGACTCGGTGGCTGCTATCGAGAAACCGAGCTGTAAGAACGTCTTCTCCCAAGCTTCGCGAGGAATCGTTTCGACCTTAACTGTCATACCGAACGCTTCGGAAAACGCGTCGGCTACATCACGCGGTGTGTAACGATCCGGCCCTTCCACGTAACGTAGAGCAGTTTCATTTGCCGGCTCCAGAAGTCGGCTTGCTGCCGCTTCACCCAAGTCCTGCGGTGCGACCATCGGCAAGGCGAAGTCGGACGGAAAGAAACTCGGCAGCGTGCCGTGCTCACGTACGGAGTCGAGCATACCGAGCCAATTGCTCATGTAGTAGGCACCACGATTGATGGCAGCAGGAACGGGCTGTGACCTCAACTTCTCCTCGAACTCATGGAGTACGGTGAGATCGCCGCATCGTTCTCCTGAGCGTGCGCCGTAGGTGGACGCGGCAACTACTTTCTGCAACCCCGACCCGTTCAGGGCTTCAACGATTGCCGCGACATTCGCGCGCTCCTCAGTGTCAGTGTCGCCGGAGGGTGCCGCTGAGGGGTTAAGCAGAAAGGCATGCGTGCCGGTGCGAAACACATCGCGTAAACCTGTGACATCACGAATGTCTACGACAGCGATCCGGGCGCCAGCCTCCTTCAAGTCCGCGCCGTGCGCTGCATCGCGCGTGATAGCAGTGACAGGCTCTCCGCGCTTTAGCAGTGCACGCGCCGTTGCAGATCCGACCCGTCCCGTACCTCCAAGAACAATGTGCATGGCTGGACTCACTCTTCTCGGCTCAGTTCAGTGAAGGGTGGCTATCGCTTGTCAATGTAGCAGCGGTGAGGATGCTTCACTCCTCATAGGGTTTATTGGTGCGAGGGGCGTTGGAAATCTGCTCATCCATTGACTGCCGGTACTTGATGCAGCCTTTAATGAATTCCGGCCATTCCGGTACCTCGGGGACCGGGTCGTTCTTGTCGGGCAGCAACCCCCATAGCGCAGGATGGTGCCAGCAGAGGTCGTGCCGGCTGCAGTCGCGATGCTCACGGATGCCCTGGCGTAGCCGCTTGGCTTCCTCGATCAACTGCTCGCGGGTCATGCGTTCGAGGTCTTCGTCCATGGGAGCCTCCACATGGCTTCCGGCCGCCCTTCGTCCGGCTCAGTGAACCTGGCGTGCGCCGTGAAAGTTCACGTTCGCTGCAGTATAGATTAGTGAGCCTTCAGAGATGCTTGGGTTAATGGGAGTAGATACACCGCCGCTGCTCCAGCGGCGGTGTATCCGGGATGAGACGTTGCCCTATCGCGCTGGCTCGGGAATGCGAGCGATGACCTTGATTTCGAAATCGAAGCCCGCCAGCCAGTTCACGCCTACGGCGGTCCAGTTGGGGTAGGGTGGTTCACCGATTTCCTTGGTGCGAACCCTGTCGATCGCCTCCCATTGGGCGGCGGGGTCGGTGTGGAAGGTGGTCACGTCGACGATGTCGTCGAAGGTACAGCCGGCGGCTTCGAGAACGGCCGTGAGGTTGTCGAAGGCAAGCTGGACCTGCCTTTCGAAATCCGGCTCGGCAGAGCCATCCTCGCGGCTGCCGACCTGGCCCGAGACGAACAGGAAGTCGCCCGAGCGGATCGCTGCCGAGTAGCGGTTGATCTCGTATAGCGCCTGCCGGCCGGCAGGGAAAACTGCATCGCGTTTGGCCATGGGGGATACTCCAGTCATTGGTTCCGGTTACTGGTTCAGCCAAGCCAGGTTTTCCTTTACCGGGCGAGGGCATACGGCTGCCTCGAAGCATGGGCTTCGATAGGCAGGATGAATTGATATACGGGCCGTATGTGGGCATACTGAGTGACATACGTGTTGTATGTCAATACGCATACGCCACGTATGTGTGTTCCGGGAAGATGTGTTTTGGAAAGAGAGGTGTAGAAGAACGGCGATGGCCACGAAGCGTACACAGATGATGGAGATGACCCGGGCCAAGCTCATTCGAACCGCTCGAGAGGCATTCGCGACCAAGGGCTATGCGGCAGCCTCGATGGACGATATCACCGCCGAAGCCGGGCTGACGCGAGGGGCGCTCTATCACAATTTCGGCGGTAAGAAGGGGCTGCTGCAGGCCGTGGTCGATCAGATCGATGCGGAGATGGTGGCGCGGCTCATGGCGGCGCAGCAGCGAGCGGCAAGCCCGTGGGAGGGGCTGCTCGAAGAGGGCGTGGCCTATATCGAAATGGCGCTGGAGCCGGAAGTCCAGCGCATCATGCTGCTGGATGGGCCGGCCGTGCTTGGCGACCCCTCGCAATGGCCCAACCAGAATGCGTGCCTGCTGCGTACGACGCAAACCATCCAGGCTCTTATCGACGAGGGTACCGTCAAGCCGGTGGATGCGGAGGCAGCGGCCCGGTTGATCAACGGCGCGGCGCTCAACGCGGCCCTGTGGATCGCCGCCGCCGACGAACCCCGCGCCGTTCTTCCAAAGGCCGTCGAGGCTTTTCGGCAGCTTGCTGCCGGTTTGCTGCAAGCCGAGCGATGAGCGGCGATGTGGCTGAAGCAATGTGCTCGGATAGGAGCTGAGCTGCTGTCAGGCCTCGACCGAGAGCTTGCAGGGTATGGCCTGGGCGAGAAAATCGATCAGTGCCCTTACCGCAGGGACGAGGCCCTTGCGATTGGAGAAGACCGCCTGGATCGTGCCGTAGGGTGAGCGCCACTCGGGCAGTACGCGCACCAGTTCCCCCTTGGCAATGCTCACGCGGCAGATGTGAATGGGCAAGAGCGCCACCCCAAGTCCCTGGCACGCTGCCGCGAGCAGCATATCGAAGTTGCTGCACATCAGCCGGGGTCGCAGGTCGATCACGCGGGTCTCGTCGTTCGGCCCCGTCAGCTCCCAGCGAACCTCGTCCGTTTCTCCTCCCATCGAGAGAGTCGGTACATCGGCGAGCTCGTCGATGGTCAGCCCTCGCTTGCAGGCGGCATGCACAGCCGGGCTTACCGCCATCACCAGATGATTCTGCCCGAGCGGACGCATGATCAGAGAGGCATCGGACATGTCCGGCTTGCTGCGCACGCGTATGGCGATGTCGAGCCGGTCCTCGATCAGGTCGGCGCGGCGATCGAAGACCAGCAGGTGAACGCGGACCTTGGGATAGGTCTTCATGAACGCCGGCAGGACTTCCTCGATGAGATTCTGGATCAGGCCTTGCGGGCAACTGAGTCGCACGATGCCGTTGGGCTCCGCGTGGGCCTGCGCCACTACCGTTTCCGCCGCTTCGGCACCGGCGAGCATGGTCTGGCAGTGTTCGAAGAAGGAATGCCCTACGTCCGTGGTGCGAATCTTGCGAGTCGAGCGCTCCAGCAGGCGCACCTTGAGCCGTTCTTCGAGGCGTGCGACGCGCTTGCTGAGCGTCCCCTTGGGCACGCCGATGTGGCGCGAGGCCGCCGAGAAGCCCTGGTACGTGACCACGGCATGGAAATAGTAGAGGTCGTTGAGGTCGTGCATCGCATCAATACCGGTGGGGTAGTAGCGGTACATTATTCGTTTCCATGGGGAAACGCAACGTTGGAAAACCAGGGTCTAGTGCGATGATTGGTGATCTATAGAATACAACCATCGGTCGGCATTCAGGAGTCCAGTCGTCACGAGAATGCCGGACCTCAACCCCCTGTCATTGGAAACGAGAGACATCATGAAAGCTCAAAAAACCGCACTGTTCCTTGCTCTGGCACTGTCCTCCGGTGTCGCCCTTGCCGAAATGGGCGCAGAAGAGCTGATTCCGCCTACCGCTTCCTCGAGCGCCTCCGGCCAGAATGGCTTCGAGCAACTCGACGGGGATGGCGATGGCCGCATTTCTCGTGAAGAGGCCAAGGCAGGCACTCTGCCTGAAGTCTTCGTCATCCTGGACCGTGACCATAACGGCGCGATCTCGCGTCAGGAGTTCAACTTCCGTCCGCGTTGATCGCTCGGCATAGTTGAGATAGCGCTGTTGCGAGTAGTATTTCCAATAGCACAGTAAAAGAGGGAGGCATATCGCCTCCCTCTTGTCTTACTCGTGTTGCATTACTCATGGAAAGTGCTGGCCGGGCCGCTCATGGTCCCAGTTGCCATCGGCGCGGATCTATTCGGCCTTCATACATCGGCAATTCCAGTATAGGGTCGCCCACCTGGAACTGGGACCACATACGGTTAACACCTGCGGTACCGAAAGTTCGTACTCGCGCCACTTCGTCCAGGTTCAGGACATCGGTGAGGACGCCAGCTGTCGCCCCCGGCATCTGCGCGCGGATATGGCCCTCGGGGTCGACGACCAGGCTCCTGCCTTCGCCGGCAGGCGTGGCCGCGTTCGCGCTGACTACATACACCTGGTTGAAGATGGCATTGGCCTGCACCAGTACCTGCTCCTGACTGCGGTCGCAGGTAGAGGTGGCGGCCTGGTTGACGATCACTTCGGCCCCAAGCCAGGCCAGCTGTCGTACCACTTCGGGAAACCAGATGTCGTAGCAGATCGCCAGGCCCACCCGGCCCACCCCGGGAATCTCGAACACCTCGAAGCGATTTCCCGGCCGAAAGGGCTCGTAGGGGCGCCAGGGGAAACACTTGCGATAGGCTGCCACTCGCTCTCCATGGGGCGAGTACACCGGTGCAGTATTGTAGAGATGGCCGTCCTCGCCCCGTTCGCATACCGTGCCCGGCAACAACCAGATGCCCAGATTGCGGGCGATGCGCGCCAGATGCCGGTTGCGAGGTCCGTCGATCGGCTCGGCGGTAGCTTCAAGCTGCGCACGCCGCTGTTCAGGAGTGCCGGTGGCGCCGCAGAGGTAGAACTCCGGGTAGACCACCATTCTTGGTTGTTCGAATTTGGCTCCGAAGTCGCTCAGGTAAACTTCCAGCTCGGTTTCGAAGCCCCGGAGCTCGGCGTCCATGCCGATCTGGCGAGCGGTTTCCTGGACGACCAGGATAGGCAAATATTTGGGCATGGTGTCTCCGTTACAGGTTCGCTTCCAGCGAGGCAGGTGCCGGCTCTGATTCCGATTCGTCGAAGTCCACTTCCGGCGGCTCACGACGGAAGAAGCGAGTCAGGTAGAGCAGTTGGACCAGTCCGATGGAGAGCCAGGCCAGCCCGAGCATCACCGCATTGAGATCCAGCTTGCTCATCAGCCAGAGGTTGATCAGGGCGCCGACCAGCGGCACGACCATGCCTTTGATCACACCGTAGCGGCGCTTGGCGTCCTCATCCTTGCTGACCAGGAAGATGACCGACAGGTTGACCATGGTGAAGGCGATGAACGCGCCGAAGTTGATGAACGAGGCGGCGGACAGCACATCCAGGAACAGGGCGATGATGCCGATTGCCCCGGTCAATACGATGCTGAACACCGGAGTGCGGAAACGCGGATGCAGGGCGCCGAACAGCCTGCGCGGCAACACCGCATCCCGGCCCATGGCGAACAGCAGGCGAGAGGCGCTGGCCTGGGCGGCGATGCCGGAGGTGAACTGCGCCAGCACCATACCGGCCAGGAAGATGGCCCCGAACAGGTCCGCGCCGATCATCCTGGCGATCTCGAAGGCGGCGGAATCGGCGTTGACGAAATTGCTGCCCGGATGTGCCAACTGGGTGGTATAGCCGACCAGCACGTAGATGCCGCCGCCGATCAGTGCAGTCAGCATGATGGCTCGGGGAATGTTGCGCTTGGGCTCGATGGTCTCTTCGGTCAGGGTGGTGACGGCATCGAAACCGAGGAAGGCGTAGGCGGCAACCGCTGCGCCTGCGGCAATGGCCGAAAAGCCGGCATCTTCACCCACGAACGGCCCCAGGCTGAACAGCGCCTCGGCGCCATCGGTAGCGAAGACATGGCGAATCGACAGCAGCACGAAGAAACCGATGACCAGGATCTGAAACACCATCAACAGCGAGTTTACCTTGGCCGCCAGCTTGATACCGTAAACGTTGAGGCAGGTGGTGATGCCGATGAAGCTCAGCAGGAAGATCCAGCCAGGCACTTCCGGGAAGCGTGCATTCAAGTACGCTGCGCCAATCAGCCAGATCACCATGGGCAGGAAGAAGTAGTCCAGCAGCACACTCCAGCCCACCATGAAGCCGACCCGTGAGTCGATTGCCTTGCGTGCATAGGTATAGGCGGAGCCCGATACCGGATACGTGCGCGCCATGATGCCGTAGCTGTAGGCCGTGAACAGCATGGCAACGGTGGTGATGAGATAGGCCGTGGGTACGGCACCTTCGCTGGCACTGGCGATCACGCCGAAGGTGCCGAGCACGATCAGTGGTGTCATGTAAGCCAGGCCGAACAGCACCACGGCCTTGAGGGATAGGGTTCTTTCCAGCTTGATATTGTTTTTCGTCATGATCCGTCTCCAGGACACGTTGACGCCGATGCCCGAGCGCCTGCCAGCCGGTACTACGCGTTCAGGTGGCAGGCGGGGCCCTCAATTGAGCGGCTCAGGCCCACAGTTGCCGGTGCCGCAACAGCCCGGCTAGACTGCGATGCGTAGTAACCACTCCGTTTACAACGTTATTGAGCGGGCATCGGGGGGTATATAACCCCAGCGTGGTATGGTTTTGCGGGCTTTGAATTGGTGACATACAGCGAACATGACGAGGCTCTGGCCAACACCATCAAAGCCTTGGCTACCCCCGAACTGCCTCGTCAGTTTTCCACTCTGGTGCGGGGCATGGCGGCTTTCGATAATTTGATCGTCATTGCCTATCACGGTGAAAACCGACCGGCGGTGCTTTACCGGGAATATACCGACCCTGTGGTCTATCTACCGATGGACAACCAGTATCTGGGCGGGGCATATCTGCTGGATCCGTTCTACCACGAGCATCTCAAGGGCAGTGTGCGAGGAATAAGGCGTTTGATGGACGTGGCGCCGGATCACTTTCGGCGCACCCATTATTACAACAACTACTACAAGCAGACCACGCTGCTCGATGAGGTGGCGGTCTTTGCTACCATCACTGACGGCATTACGCTGACTGCCTGCTTCGGCAGGGACCGCACCAGCGGGAAACCCTTCGGTAAACGCGAGCTTCAGGCGCTGCGGCGACACGAAATGAGCCTCAGTGCCCTGCTGGAGGCGCACTGGCAGGACTACCGGCCCGACGGCGCTGCCGAGGAGGCCTCGGCGCCTCTGGAGGTTCGCCTGCGTGAGGCCCTGGAGCAGGAACACGGCATCCGGCTGAGTCCGCGTCAGGCCGAAGTGGCATTGTTCATCCTGAGGGGGCATTCGTCCCTGGCGATTGGCCTGCATCTGGGGGTCAGCACCCAGACGGTAAAGGTCTTTCGCCGCCAGCTCTACACCAAGTGCAACATCTCCTCCCAGGCGGAGTTGTTCGCATTGCTGATGCCGCTGTTTGCGCGGCTGACCGCACGTGGCTGAGTCAGGTATCTGAGCCAAGTACCTGAGCGGCTAATCCGAACGTCCTGCTGCCCTCACCGCCGATCTAGCGGCGGATCCCCTTCACGGAACGAAGTCGCTCATTAATGCTGTAGAACGTTGACGAGCTTGCCGAACGGGTCGCGTACGAAGAAACGCCGTACGCCCCAGGGCTCGCTGACGGGTCCGTACTCGATGGATACGCTGGCCTGCTCGAAGCGCGCCAGCGCCGTTTCGATGTCGTCGACTTCGATGGAGAGATCGGGCACGGGAGTACCCGAGCCGCCTTCACTGCCGAAGCTCACCTGTACCATCATTTTTTCATTTGAGCCGTATGTCCGAAACCAGCCGTGATCCATGAGCAGGTCTAGGCCGAGTATCTCGCCATAGAAGGCTTCCGCCTTGTCGAGATCCGATGTGGCCGTGTTGGCCATGATGCGTTTGACTTTCATGTGCCACCCCGATTCTTTCTTTTGGGATTCCTTAACGTAGTAGCATGGCCGCAGCTGCGCCATTTCACGTTATACGTACGCTTGGAAGTGCCAGAAGTCAGGGGGACCCGCTTCGTCCTGACATTTTTCCCTGTCTCGGCCGCGCAGGGCTCTTAATGCATTCTTGACGTCCTCTGGATTACCTTGTCGACTCCCCCTGACAAGATCCTCAAGAGGACATCATGAAGAGAACCGCAATTGCCGTGGCCATGTCGCTGCTTTCAGGTTTTGCCTATGCCGGCGATGGTCACGCTTGGAGCTATTCCGGAGAAACCGGCCCGGAGAACTGGGCACAGCTGACCCCGGAGTACGGTGCCTGTGCGGGTAGCAATCAGTCGCCCATCGACCTGACGGGGTTCATTGGTGCCGAACTCGAGCCAATCGTCTTTGATTACGAAAATGGTGGTGCTGAAATCCTCAATAACGGACATACCGTCCAGATCAATGTGCATCCAGGCGACACCATTACCGTTGACGGTATCGAGTTCGAGTTGAAGCAGTTCCATTTCCATGTGCCGAGCGAGAACCTCATCCATGGCGAATCCTTCCCCATGGAAGGCCACCTCGTACATGCCGACGAGGATGGCAACCTGGCTGTCGTAGCGGTCATGGTGACGGAGGGCGAAGCCAACGAAGCCCTTGCAAAGGCATGGGCGCAAATGCCGGAAGAGGGCGAAACGCTGGCGCTGACGCCAGACATCTCCCCGCTGGGTATCCTGCCTGCCGACCGCGATTACTATCGCTTCAATGGCTCGCTGACCACGCCTCCCTGCACCGAGGGCGTGCGCTGGCTGGTGCTGAAGCAGCCAATTACCGCATCCCAGGAGCAGATCGACCAGTTCCTGGCGGCTATCGAAGATCATCACAACAATCGCCCGGTGCAACCGGTCAACGCTCGTCCTGTCTTGCAGTAGTCGGCGAGTTACCCTGGGCCCTGTCATCCACAGGGCTCAGGGTGTTCGGCTTTATCTTCCTCCCGTACGCTTCTCGTATTACGCGATCAGAACTGCAGCCCCAGCGCAAAGCCGCCGAGCAGATAGCAGAAGGCGGTGATCAATACGATTCCGATCAGGTTGAGTACGACCCCACCCCGTGCCATCTGGGCGATGGTGACCGCACCGGTGCCGAACACGATGGCGTTGGGTGGCGTGCCGACCGGCAGCATGAAGGCGCAGGTCGCGGCGAAGGCTGCCGGGATCAGCAGCGTCATCGAGTCGGCGCCGATGCCCACCGCCACGCCCCCGAGCACGGGGATGAAGGTCGCGGCCGTGGCCGTGTTGCTGGTGACCTCGGTCAGGAACAGAATGATCGTGGCGACGGCGGCTACCAACAGGATGATTGGAAGCATGCCGAGTCCCGTGACCTGCTGGCCGAACCAGTTATCGAGGCCGGTCCCCGCGACCGCGCCGGCAAGGCTTAGGCCGCCGCCAAACAGCAGCAACACCCCCCAGGGCAGTCCGTCCTCGGCATCCTGCCAATTGAGCACCATCTCGCTGCGGCCTCGCGCGGGCAGAATGAACAAGGCGATGCCGGCGGCGATAGCGATGGCAGTGTCATCGAGATTACCCAGCGGCCCGAGCCACTGGCCCACCCCCGGGATGTTGCCGAGCACCCCGGGCACGACCCACAGGAACGCGGCCGAGCCGAAGACGAGCAATACCATCTTCTCGCCCTGGCTGAGCGCGCCGAGCTTGCGGATTTCTCCTTCGATCATTTCCTTGCCGCCGGCGATTTCCGCGACGTTGAAGCGGTAGAGCACCCGGGTCATCAGTACCCAGCCCACCAGAATGAAGGTGAAGGCCAGCGGTACGCCAAGCATCATCCATTCGAGAAAGCCGATGCTGCGGCCCAGCTCGTCGGCCGCATAGCCGGCAACGATGGCGTTGGGCGGGCTGCCGAGCAGGGTGCCGAGGCCGCCCATGCTGGCCGACCAGGCGATTGCCAGAAGCAGGCAGACGCCGAAGCGCTTGATGTTCTCGTCATGGATGAAGTTGATGTGGCCGGCCCGGTGGTGGTCGTGGCCGGCGGCGGCCCTCGCGGTGGCCTCACCGCTGCGCTCCGCGACCAGGGCCAGCACGGAGAGCCCGATCGGCAGCATCATCAGCGTCGTTGCGGTGTTGGATACCCACATCGACAGAAACCCCGTGGCTAGCATCATGCCGAGCACGATCCGCTTCGGCGAGACTCCGACCCGGGACAACGTCAACAGGGCGATGCGCCGGTGCAGGTTCCATTTCTCCATGGCAATGGCAATCAGGAAGCCGCCGAGGAAAAGAAAGACGATGGGACTGGCGTAAGGTGCCGTGGCCTGGGCGACGGTGCGCTCCGTCAACATTGGGATCAGCACGATTGGCAGCAGGGCGGTGATCGAGAGCGGGATCGCCTCCGTCATCCACCAGGCCGCCATCAGGGTGGCGATCGACGCGACCCAGCGCGCATCCGGCGAAAGCCCTTCGGCCTGTCCCATGGCGAGCCAGACGATCAGCGCCAGGAGCATCCCGAAAGCGCGCAGGCCCCATACCAGCCTGGCTGATCGTCCACTTGACCCCTTCTCCCCGGGGGTGCCCTCGTTTCCGTCGGATGATCGCTGCTCAGCCAAGCTAAATCTCCTTTACTTTACTAATACGGGCTCCCTTCATGGAGCGTAGCCCAGTAGTCTGGGACACGGCATGAGTAAGCACATGCCTCCCATTGCGTTCACTCCGGCTTGCCCCAAGATGGAGAGAACCCCCTGACACCAGGAGCTTCACATGAGCGGCACACTCTATCGCCTGGCGGCGTTTACCGACGACCCGAGTGGCGGCAACCCCGCCGGGGTGTGGCTGGGCAAGGCGCTGCCCGAGCCATCGGAGATGCAGCGTATCGCCGCCGAGGTGGGCTATTCCGAAACCGCCTTCATCGCGCCGGCCGAGGGCAAGCGGCGCATTGTGCGCTATTACAGCCCCGAGGCGGAAGTGAGCTTCTGCGGCCATGCCACGGTGGCTAGCGGCGTGCAGTTGGGCCGGCTGAGCGGGGCGGGCACCTACATGCTAGATACGGCGGTGGGCGAGGTGATGGTCACCGTCAACCAGGTGGAAGGGGAGTGGCAGGCCTCGCTGGTGTCGGTCACGCCGGAGTATCGTCCCGCCGAGCCGGCGTTGGTCGAGGAAGTACGCGGGCTGCTCGGCTGGCAAGCGGACGAACTCGACCTCGAGATTCCACCCGCGCTGGCCTATGCCGGGGCCTGGCACCTGGTGCTGGCATGCAAGACGCAGCAACGCCTCGAGCGGCTCGAGTACGACTTCGAGCAGCTCAAGGCACTGATGCTGAGTGAGGGGCTGACCACGCTGCAGCTGGTGTGGCGCGAGAGCGAAGGCCGTTTCCACGCCCGCGATCCGTTCCCGGTGGGCGGCGTGGTGGAGGACCCCGCCACCGGCGCGGCAGCAGCGGCGCTGGGTGGCTACCTGCGCGACGCGGGCCTGCTCCAGGCGCCCGCCCAGTTGACGGTCCGGCAGGGCGAGGCAATGGGCCGACCCAGCCGCCTGCAGGTGGACATTCCGCTGTCGGGCGGCATCGTCGTCACCGGTCAGGCGGTGTCGCTGGACGCTTGAGCCGCGCCTAGGTGGGCTGGTAGCTGCCGGCGTCTGCAGCGAAGCTGATCGACAGGCGATTCCAGGCGTTGATGGTGCAGATCGCCAGGGTGAGGTCGGTCAGCCCTTTCTCCGAGAAGTGCTCGCGGGTGGCTTCGTACAGCGAATCTTCTATGCCGTTCTGGCTGGCGAGCAGCGTGTTGGCTTCGGCCCAGGCCAGGGCGGCGCGCTCGCGCTCGGTGTAGAAGGGCGTTTCGCGCCAGGCGCTCAGGGCGTACAGCCGCTGTTCGGTCTCGCCGGCCTTGCGGGCATCCTTGGTATGCATGTCGATGCAGTAGGCGCAGCCGTTGATCTGCGAGACACGGGTATAGACCAGGGCCAGCAGGCCGTTACCCAGTTCCCCCTCTTGTGCCGCCTTGTGAACGTGCTGCTGCAAATCCAGCATGGCCTTGAGACCGGCGGGGCTGGCGGAGAAGTAGTTCATGCGCATGGTTGGGGCTCCGTAAGTGAATGGAGCCCCAGCCTAGCTTGGCCGCTAGCGGCAGAATTGTAGATTTTCGACCTGCCGGATCAGTGCAGCTTCATGCGCGGGCGGATGAAGCGGTTGAGCCCGTCAGAAAGCAGGATGAGCGCCGTCTTCGAGGTGCCGTGAATGGCACGCTGGTGCATGCGATAGAGCGAGGCGTAGAAGAACTTGGCCAGGCGCCCCTCGATGAACAGGCTGCGTGCCGAGGCCCCGCGCATCAGGCTGCCGATCGCCTCGAAGTGGGCCAGCGAGATGAGCGAACCACGATCGCGATAGCGAAACGGCTTGAGCGTGCCGTTCTCGAGCCTGGCGAGCAGGTTCTTGTAGAGCCGCTGCGCCTGCTGGTGGGCGGCCTGCGCTCGCGGTGGCACCATGGAACCGTCCGGCTGCGGGCAGCTGGCGCAGTCACCAAAGACGAAGATGTTGGGGTCGTCGACGCTCTGTAGCGTCGGCTCGACCTTGATGCGCTGGTTGCGATCCAGCGTCAGCCCCAATGTGCGTAGTACCTCGGGCGCCTTGATGCCCGCGGCCCACACGTTGAGATCCGTCTCGATGCGCTGCTCGTCGGCAGTGACGATGGCATCTTCCTCGACGCACACCACTCGCGTGCCGGTATGTACCTGCACGCCCAGGCGTTCCAGCTCGGTGCGCACGGCGCCGCGAATGCGCTCGGGCAGTGCCGGCAGCACGTTCGGTGCCGCCTCGATCAAGTGAACTTCCAGATTGCCGCTGTCCATCTCGGTGAAGCCGTAGCTGTGCAGCATGCGCGAGGCGTCGTAGAGTTCCGCCGCCAGCTCCACTCCGGTGGCGCCAGCGCCGACGATGCCGACGCTGAGCCGTGGATGATGACGCCGCTCGGGGTCGCTGTAGCGCAGGAAGGTATTGAGCATGTCGCGGCGGAAGGCTTCGGCCTGGGCCGGGCTGTCGAGGAAGTGACAGTGCTCGGAGACCCCCGGGGTGCCGAAGTCGTTACTCACACTGCCCAGGGCCAGCACCAGCATGTCATAGTCCAGCGTGCGGGCCGGCAGCACTTCCTGGCCGTGGTCGTCGAGCACCGGGGCGAGGCTCAACTGGCGAGCATCGCGGTCGAGGGCCTGGAGTGTGCCGCGCTGGAAACGATAGCCGTGGAGCTGGGCATGACTCTGGTAGGAGATCTCGTCGATACTGGAATCCAGCGCTCCGGTGGCGACCTCATGCAGCAGTGGTTTCCAGATGTGGGTCGTATTGCGATCTATCAGGGTGATGTCGGCCTTGCCGCGTCGTCCCAGGCGCCGCCCGAGGCGGGTGACCAGCTCCAGCCCGCCGGCACCGCCGCCGACGACCACGATTCGCGTTTTGTCCATGTATGGCTCCGCTAAAGGAAAGATTAGGCAATTGAGAAATGGTCCCCCTACTCTACAACTGGAACGATGAGAAAGGTTGGACTTTTTGCTTATCTACATTTGCGCTCAGGCGTGCTGTGAATGACCGCTTCGGGGGCTCTATCCGTTGCTGAAGAGGCTGCAAAAATGAGTGGCGTTTCCCAGCCTGACCTGGCTGGTAGCATCGGCATTGGAAATTTTCGGCCTGTTGAGCGGGCAGCCTGTGCAGGCCTGATGCTGACGCAGTTTCTGCCCTCAGCACCGCTGCGCCCTTATGTGCAGTGTTACTGGCGGGCCACAGGGCTAGCTGGCGAAGACGCCGGTGGAGTGGAGCTGTTGCATCCGGATGGTGCCACAGGGCTGCTGTTCAACTTTGGTGCTGCGCTCGAACGCAATGGCGAACGGGTGCAGGGAGGTTGCTGGATCGACTCTCCAAAGCGGCGCACTGCACGCCTGAAGGTAGGGCAAGAGCTCGATCTGCTCGGCGTACGCTTCTTGCCGGGCATGGGCTTTCCGTTCGTCGGCGAGGCGCTGTCGGTTCTGGCGGGTGGGGAAATGCTGCCGGGCGACGCCCTGCGCCGGCTCGAGCTCGAGACGCTGCATGAGCGACTGCGTCAGATGCCCGACCTGGCAGGACGCCTGGCAATACTGGAAGAGTACCTGCAGGACAGGCTGCGCCATGGAGAACGAGCGCCGCCGACATTGCCTGCGGCGCTTGAGTGGCTACAACGATGCCATGGCCAAGGCAGCATCACGGCGCTGGTTGACGAGCTGCCGTTCGGCCAGCGCCGCCTGGAACGGTTGTTCCAGCGGCATATGGGGCTCTCACCCAAGCACTATGCTCGACTGCTGCGCGTCGCGCACAGTCGCGAGCTGATCAAGCAGGGCGGGGCAGCCAGCTCCCTGACCGATACCGCCTTCGCCGCCGGCTACTTCGACCAGGCGCACTTCATCCACGACTTCAAGGCCGTCACCGGCTTTACCCCGGGTGGCTATCTCGACTACGCGCGGCGGCGTTATGGCGGCGAAGCCCAACCGACAGTGGGTCGGCATCGGTAAAGCTGCAGCAACTTCCCGCTTCGATGAGCTTATTGCCAGGAGATTGACCTACCTTCAAGGCAAGAGCGGCCAGGAGGCCGTGAAATCATCGAAAGGAGGCAACCATGTCCCCACCTGCAATGAGTGAAACCGTTGTTGTCATCACCGGCGCTTCCAGCGGCATCGGCCGTGCCACGGCGCATGAATTTGCTCGCCAGCGTGCGACCCTGTTCCTGGCGGCCCGGGACAAGACGGCGCTGCATGACGTCGCCGAGGAGTGTCATCGGCTCGGCGGGCAGGCCAGGTTCATCGTCGCCGACGTTACCAAGCCTGAAGATATGCAACGACTTGCCCAAAGTGCGATAGAGGCAGCGGGCAGGATCGACGTGTGGGTCAACAATGCGGGTGTCGGTGCGCTCGGGGCTTTCGAGGAGATCCCCGTTGAAGACCACGCACGCGTCATCCAGACGGACCTTGTCGGCCAGATCAACGGTGCTTATGCGGTGCTGCCTCATTTCAAGCAGCGAGGCAGCGGCATTCTGATCAACAATATTTCACTCGGCGGATGGGCGCCCCAGCCCTACGCCGCCTCATACAGTGCGGCAAAGTTTGGCCTGCGCGCCTTTGCCGAAAGCCTGCAGGGGGAGTTGCGTCATTGGCCGGATATCCATGTGTGCAATGTCTATCCCGCCGTGATGGATACCCCGGGGTTTCGTGACGGAAGCAATTACACGGGCCGAGCCGTCAAGCCTGTGCCTCCTGCCTACGACCCGCGGCGAACCGCTCGGACGATCGTCAAACTTGCTCGGCACCCTCAGCCGACCGCCTACGTGGGGCTGCCCGCCATGCTGGCTCGCCTTGCTCACGGCCTGCCAGGCTACAGCCGGCTCAATGCCAACCTGGTCGACCTCGCCTTGAAGCGGGCCCGGCCCATGACCAACTCCTCGGGCAACCTGCACGCCCCACCGAGCGGCGAGCGGCGTATCGACGGTGGCTTCCGCTCGCCGGATGGGCATCGCAAGGCGGTCATGGCCGCGACCCTTGGAGGAGTGCTGGCTGGCTTCTGTCTATCACGTCGCCGTAGGCTGCATCAGGACTGAGCATCGGGAATGTCTCATGCTGGAAGCGAAACGCCGGCTAGCTGCCAAGCACTCGCCTGGCCAACCGTATGCGACTGGAACAGGGGCTGATGATGCTTCGTTTAGCGCGTGCCTGAGGCTCAATAATCAAGAGCCAGTCGCAGCCTGTCCTTGTGCTGGATGCCGTGCTCGTAGATCGGCTCGTCGTAGTGGGTCAGGAAGTAGTCCCGTTCCACGGCGACGACTCGGAACCCCGCTCGCTGGTAGAAGGTGAGCTGATGACCAAAGGTGCCGGTGCCCAGTTCGAGGCGCCGTGCCCTCGCCTCCCTAACCGCTGCGATGGCGTGATCCAGTAGCCGTGCGCCGATGCCCTTGCGCTGATGTGCCGGGGCGACGGCAATGTTCATCAGCTCGTGAACACCTTCGCCAAGGGGCTGGATGACATGAGTGCCCACGGGCTCTCCCTCGACTGTGGCGACATGGCAGATCGAGCGTTCGAGGTAGCGCTTGATGGCAACCAGCGAGGGGTCGGCCTCCAGCAGGAGATTGAGAGGTGCCTCGGCGCTGGGTACTTGTCTAATGAGCATGTCGATGTTGTTGCGACTTGTCTGGGAGCGATCGGTGTCGGTTCGACGAAGTATCGATTAATAGATGCTACAGGGGCGAGGCCGGGGCGTCATGCGCCCCGGTGTTTGACATCGAAGGGTGCCATCAGGCCGGCTGCGTTAGGCGTGGTGTGGCGAACTTACTATGCAATTGTTCAACCAGCCGGTCGATGCGCTCCAGGGCGCTTCGGGTCGAGGCCGCCAAGGCATCGCCGCCTTCCTCCTGATGCTCGATGGCGATGGCATGAAAGCCGCCGATGCCGATGAACTGCAGGGCGGTGCGTACGCTGGGCTCCAGATGGTTGAGCGCGGCCAGGGGGCGCCCCGGGTCGAAGTCGAAACCGCCGCGGGAGGAGAGCAGCACCGCATGGCGGGGGCGGTCGGCCAGCAGCGGCACGTAGCCCTCAAGCGGCAGGTGAGGGTGGGTGCCGTACTGTGGATCGAAGTCGACGGTGCGGCCAATGCGAATGATATTGTCGATCCACGCCTTGAAGGCGGCCGGCGGGCCGAAATTGTACATGGGCACGCCGAGCACCAGGATATCGGCCCGTATGACCTCATCCGCCAGGGCATCGCTCTCGGTGAGCAGTTCTCTCATCGGTTCGGTTTGCTGCTCAATAGGTGTGAAGGCCGCCTCGATCCATTCGACACTGGTCAGTTGTGGCGGGTTGGCGCCGATATCGCGATAGACGATCTCGGCATCCGGCTCCAGGGTGCGCCAGCGGGAAACGAAGTGATGGGTCAGCCGGCGGCTATGCGAGCCGTGGTCGTGGCTGCCGGCGCGGCCGGGGCGAGGGCTGGCATCGAGGTGAAGTAAGCGCGTCATGGGTTTTCTCCGTCATGGGGTGTAGGATCTTTTGAGTGAATCTGTTTCAGCTGTGTTTGGTAGCTTGTGCCAAGCATGGTCGGGCGACAAACGACGATTCTTTTTCGATAGTGGAAAATAAAACTCAGCCATGATGCCGCGACGACTCCCCTCGCTCTCCGCCCTGCGCGCTTTCGAGGCGGCGGCGCGCCACCTCAGTGCCAAGCGGGCCGCCGAGGAGCTCTCGGTCACGCCGACGGCGATCAGCCATCAGATTCGCCAGCTCGAAGAGAGCCTGGGGGTGGCCCTATTCGTGCGGCGGCCGCGGCAGCTGGTGCTGACGACTCAGGGCCAGGTGTTACTCAGTGTGTTGAGCGACTCCTTCGACGCCATCGCCGAGACGGTGGCCAAGCTGAGCCAGCCGCCAGCAAGGCAAGCGGTAACGCTCTCCACCACGCCAGCCGTGGCCGCGCGCTGGCTGCTGCCCTGGGTCTGCCTGCTGCGCGATGCGCACCCGGCTATCGACTTGAGCATTCAGGTCTCACATGAATGGGTCGCTCTGGATGGCGTCGTCGCCGACATGGCGATTCGCTATGGCGAGGGCCCCTGGCCCGGGCTGGTTGCCGAGAAGCTGTTCGACAACGTCTTCATCCCCACCTGCAGTCCCGTTCTAGAACTCCGCGAACCCGCCGAACTGGTACGCCATACGCTGCTGCATTTCTCTTCTCCCAAGGCCATCGCACCGGTGGACTGGGTTGCCTGGCAGCGTCGAGTCCAGGTGCCGGGGCTCGATGTCAGCGCCGGCCTGCTGTTCTCCGACGAAACCCACGGCATTACCGCGGCGCTGGACGGCCAGGGCGTGGCCCTGATGAGTCGCTACCTGATCGAGGAAGAGCTGCGTCAGGGACGCCTGGTCCAACCGTTCGGTCCGGAGATAGAGGCCGCCCCCTTCCAGCTCGTTTACCCGCCCGAGCGGCTCGAAGAGCCGGCTATAGCCGCCGTGCGTGACTGGGTCATGGGGTTATTGGACTCTCCGTCTAGAGAGAGAGCCTGCCGTTCTATCGTCGAGCGCCACTCATAGCGTCAGCCGCGCCAGCTTGTCGGGATTGCGTACGATGAAGATATCAGTGGCCTGGCCTGCCAAGTCGTAGCCGAAGGTGACCGTAGCGACGACGCTTCCTTCTCGATGCATCACGAAGCCTGGGCCTCCGTTGATGTCGGCCTCGCACCATTGGTAGTCGGACCAGTAGCCGCGCAGCCGTCTCACCAGGAAGTCCAGCACCTCTTCTATGCCATGTAATGGTTTGAGCAGGGTGGGCACCTTGCCGCCGCCATCGGCGCTGAGGCGAATCTCGGCTGAAAGCAGGTTGGCGAGCCGTGCCGTGGCTCCTTCGGTAATGGCAAGCCGGAAGGCCTCCAGCAATGCTTGCTGGCGCTCGCGGGGTGGGGCGAACCTCTGCCCGCTCGACTGCAGGTTTGCCCGCGCCCGTGACACCAGCTTGCGGCAGGCCGGCTCCTTGAGTTCGAGCATGGCGGCGATCTCGACATAGGACGTGTCGAAGATCTCATGCAGCAGGTAGGCGGCCCGCTCCTTGGGCGACAGGCGTTCCAGCAGCAGCAGGAAGGCGGTGGAGAGCGAGTCGGCGAGCAGGGCACCTTCATCGATGGCGGCAACGGCTGGCGTCGGGATGGGCTCGGGCAGCCAGGCACCGACGTAGTCGACCCGAGCCCGGTGGGCGTTGCCCAGCAGATCGAGGCAGCGCCGCGTGCAGGTCGTGGTCAGCCAGGCGTGGGGAGCATCGATCGCCCGACGATCTGCCGCCTGCCATTTGATAAAGGTGTCCTGCACTGCATCCTCGGCGTCGGCGCGCGAGCCGAGGATGCGATAGGCCAACCCCAGCAGCATGGGGCGGGCCTCCTCGAAGTGAAGCAAATCGGCGGAAGGCATCAGGCTGTCTCGGAAACCGGAGCCGCCTTGTCCTTGGCCCAGGCCACCGTGGCAGCATGAATCTCGGGCGGATGAGCCAGCAGGGGCGATACCGCGGCGATATAGGCTTCGTATGCCGGCCCCTGCATGAAGGCCTGCGGATCCGCGCCTTCGGCATAGCGCTGGAAGACGCGGATCGTGTCGGGATCGCTGTCATCGTAGCAATAGAAATAGGCGTCGTGGACCTGGCGCGACTCGATGCTCGGCATCAGGTAGGTCTCCCAGGCGCGGCGCACCTCGTCGCGCTTGCCGGGCAGTGCCTTGTGGGTGATGAAGAGAGTGCCCTGGCTCATGTGTTGCTCCTGGTTGGTTGGCAGCGAAGGCCGAGTGGCCGTCACTGACATGACGATTCAGGAGGGTGTCGTGTGACATGAGCGATTCCAATCTTCCCCTTTTTTGCCACTTTCCCTTTTCGATTGAGAGACCACACTGCGTTTATTGCCGCCCGGCGCCCAAGATCCGCGCTTGCGTAGATCTCATGGCCGAGCGGCTAGGTGCCGAGATGGCCACAGGCGCTAGGCAGCGGCCTGCTGTTCCTTGTCATAGTTGATCATCCAGGCGACACCGAACCGGTCTACCAACATGCCGAAGCGATGCGCCCAGAAAGTTTCTTCTAGCGGCATTTGCACGGTGCCGTTTTCGGCCAGCGCGTTGAAGAGGCGCTCGGCCTCCTCTACCGAGTCGACGCCGATCGCAATGCTCGCACCCTTGATGCCTTCGTAGGACGCAGGGCTGCAGGGGGAGTTGTCCGATGCCATCAGCAACTGGTCACCGATACGCAGTCGGGCGTGCATGACCAAGTCGCGGGCTTCCGGAGGGATTTCCATGCCTTCGCTGGCAGGCATTTCGCCGTAGGTCGCCATGGCCTCGAGCTTGGCGTCGAAACAGCGCTGGTAGAACTCGAAGGCTTCGCGGCAGTTGTCGTTGAAGATCAGGTAGGTAGAAAGCTGCATGGTGGGTCTCCAAGGGGCGTTGTAGGTGTTACTTCCCTTCATCGACTCACGGTAGTCGATTTCGACTTGAACGCTTATTTTCTTTCTGACAGCCGCTGGAGGAGGGCGCCCAGGCGTGCCCACCGTGAGGCGTTACAGTTGGGCAGTTACCCGGTAAGTAAGCGCTTGCCGGGGCGCTGGCTTTCCTGCTGTTCGTCAGGTCATGTCGTGGCGCTCGCGGCTGTCGACGGGCGCCTGCTCGCGTTCGTGCATTCCGTAGTCGCGCATCACCGTGGCGACGCGTAGCCGGTAGTCATCGAACACCACGTCGCGGCCCTGTGCCTGGGCCGCACGGTGGCGCTCGAGCTGGCGCCACTGAGCGACGGCCTGCTCGTCACGCCAGAAGGAGAGCGAGAGAATCTTGCCCGGCTGGGTGAGGCTCTCGAAGCGTTCAATGGAAATGAATCCTTCGATCTCATCGAGCAACGGACTCAGGCTAGCGGCGATATCGAGGTAGTGGTCGCGGCGGCCGGACCTGGGGATGACTTCGAAGATGACGGCGATCATGGTTGTTCCGTGTTGTCGTTGTAATGCGTGTCCGATACTACTCGTGCAGGCTTCAGGTCGCGATCTCATCGTAGCCGCGATTCAGGAACTGCACGAAGCAGAAGCCGTGGCCGAAGGGATCGACCATTAGCGCGAGCTTGCCCCAGTCGTCGGTGACGGTGGGACGCTCCTGAATAGCGCCGGCTGCAATGGCCCGTTCCACCGCGGCATCAATGTCCTCTACCACCACGTCCAGATGCACCGGTGTCCAGTGACGAGTGTAGTGGCGCTGTTCCCCGGGCGTGACGCCTGCCGCTGCGTAAGCCGGTGATCCTGAGGCCTTTGCCAGCAGGTAGATCGGCGCCGGACCGCCGATCAGCTCGATGCCGTCCTCGCCGAAACGACGCCCGACCTCGAGGCCAAAGGCATTCACGTAGAAGTCGATGCCACGCTGCAGGTCGTCCACGTCCAGGTTGACGAGAAACTCCATGTCGCCTCCTGTCGGGAATTCACGCTGAATCGAATGGATACAAGAACATGCACTACCTGGTAAGTAAGTGCTTACCGGGGCGCAATATGCGTGTTTGCAGGGTAGCAGGGCATTCTAAGGGTTGCTGCACAGGCAGCGGTGCCGGGAGAGGCACCGCCGCCTAGCAGTCAAGTGCGATTGATCGAGACGCCGCCATCGGCCAGCATCGCCGTGCCAGTCACGAAGCTGGCATCGTCGGAAACCAAATAGAGCGCCGCCCGGGCGATCTCTTCTGGCGTCGCCATGCGCTTGAGGGCGTGCAGGTTCTCGACGAAGGCCAGGACTTCAGGCCCGGCATCGGGAGCGTTGGTGATGCTGGCCGGGGTGTCGGTGCCTCCCGGCAGCAGGGCGTTGACCCGGATGCCATGGGAACCGAGCTCCGCGGCAAGGCACTTCACCATGCCCACGATGCCGGCCTTGCTGGCGCCGTAGGCCGCCATGCCAGGCATGCCGGCGGTATGGCCAACGAAGCTCGAGGTGAACAGCAGGCTGCCGCCGCCTCGCTGCAGCAGCGCCGGTATCTGATGTTTGGCACCGAGAAAGGCGCCGTTCAGGTTGGTATGCATGACGTCGTGCCAGTCGCTCGACTGCATGTCCTGCAGCGGCCCCATGGCGCCGACGATGCCGGCATTGTTGAAGGCGATATCGAGCCCTCCGAAGCGCTTCTGGGCCGTGGCGACCAGATGCTGGGCCAGGCGTTCGTCGCATACATCACCGGCGACGACAACGGCAGTGCCACCGTCGCGCGCGATGGCTTCGACCAAGGCATCGAGTTCGTTATGGCGGCGAGCACTCACTATCACGTTGGCGCCTTCGCTGGTGAATAACCGAGCGGTGGCGTGGCCGATTCCTGAACTGGCCCCGGTGACGATGGCGGTCTTTCCGGCAAGTCGGTTCATAGCGACATTCTCCATGGGTAGGTATGGGGGAGTTTGCGGTCCCATGCATACCCTGTCGGCATTCGGTCGAGCCCTCACTCCGCTTCTTGCCGTCAAAAAATTCCGGCAGTTGGATGGTGCTATGCTGCGAAAGGCCGTGAGAATTGCGGTGAGAAGTCGATGAAAATGCTGTGAAGAGACGGGCTCACTTTGAAAGCAAGCAACGGAGTGTGACGGACGGGCCCGGGGCGCATCCTGAACGGACGGAGAGCGCCGAAACCACAGCGGGAGCCCGCCATGATCGAGACGACCACCGATTCACGCGCCACCTTCGACTCCGATGAGGCGAAGTGGGCCGCGGTACTTGCCCGCGATACCGCAGCGGACGACGCTTTCGTCTATGCGGTTCGCACCACCGGCGTCTACTGCCGCCCGACCTGCCCGTCGCGCCGGCCGCGCCGCGAGAACGCAGAGTTCCATGCCGATGCGGCAGCAGCCGAGCGGGCTGGTTACCGACCGTGCCAGCGCTGTTGTCCTCAAGAGCCGTCGATGGCCCAGCGGCACGCTCGGAGTGTTGCTAGGGCCTGCCGTCTGATCGAATCAGCTGATGAACTTCCCTCGCTCGACGAGCTGGCTCAAGCCGCAGGGTTGAGCCGCTTCCACTTTCACCGCGTGTTCAAGTCGGCCACTGGACTCACGCCTAGGGCCTACGCCGCCGCCCGGCGGGCGGAGCGCGTGCGCGAAGAACTCGTCAGTTGCGAAACGGTCACCGAGGCGATGTACGAAGCGGGCTTCAACTCCAGCGGACGCTTCTACGCCGGCTCCAATCGCATGCTCGGCATGACGCCGAAGCGTTACCGCTCGGGAGGAGAGGGGATGGAGATTCGCTTTGCCCTGGGAGAATGTTCCTTGGGCACGATTCTGGTGGCGGCAAGCGTCCAGGGTATTTGCGCCATTTCCCTGGGAAGCGACCCGGAGTCGCTGTTGCAGGAGTTCCAGGACCGTTTCGCCAAGGCCAGCCTGTTCCCGGGAGGAAAGGACTTCGACGCTTGGGTGGCCCGGGTGGTGGGCTTCGTGGAGGCGCCGGGTACCGGGCTGTCGCTGCCGCTGGACATTCGTGGCACCGCCTTTCAGCAACGGGTGTGGCAGGCGCTGACCGAGATTCCGGTGGGAGCCACGATCAGCTATGCGGAGTTGGCGCAGCGGATCGGCTCGCCCAGGTCGGTGCGTGCCGTGGCCAGGGCCTGTGCCTCCAATACCATCGCGCTGGCCATTCCCTGCCACCGGGTCGTGCGCAGCGATGGGGCGCTTTCCGGGTATCGCTGGGGTGTGGAGAGAAAGCGCACGCTGCTCGAGCGAGAGGCGGCACGGGAAGTGGCGGAGGCGAACGAGTAGAGCATCGATATGTCGGGCACGGTCGCGAGGCAGGTATTGGAGCAGGGCGCCCAGAGCCCAACCCGGTGGCCCGCCAACGGCGGGCCGGGTGGGATGCGGTTCAGTAGGCGACGCTGAAGCGCTGATTGGGATGACGGGGCTCTTCGAGCTCGTCGAGCATGGCCACGGCGTAGTCCTGCACCGAGATGCGGCTAATGCCCTCGGCATCGCTGAGCAGGCTGTCGCCGCCCAGGCGGAACTTGCCGGTGCGCTCACCAGGGAAAATCTCGGCGGCCGGTGAAAGCAGGGTCCAGGCCTGCTCCTGCTGGGAGCGTAGCCGCTCCAGGGCGGTCTTGGCGCCCTCGGCGGTGGCGCGGTATTCGGCCGGGAAGCCGGGGCTGTCGAGCAGCAGCTGGCCGGGGGCGATCTCCAGGGAGGCGGCGCCGCCGACCACCAGCAGGCGCGGCACGCCGGCGGCGCGAGTGGCGGCGAGGATGGCGTCGAAGCCGGCCACGTAGTAGCCGTAGACATCTTTCTGGGCATGCCCGCTGAAGGCGCTGAGTACCACGTCCGCGCCGCGCAGCTGCTCGGTCAGGGCGGCGCTGTTAAGGACGTCGCTCTTCTCCACGCTGAGGCCGTCGCGGGGGGCGAGACGTTCCGGACGAGTGACTAGGGCCTTTACCTGATGGCCCCGGGCAAGCGCCTCGTCGAGCAACGCCGAGCCGATGAAACCGCTGGCGCCGATCAATGCAATCTTCATGTCATGTCTCCATGTTCAGGGGAAGTGATGGCATTGTCAGCTGGCAAATTGATTTGAAAAACATGCGAAGTGGTAATTTACTGTTTTTCATTTCATGACAATGAGACGGCCAACATGTCCGCACCGAGAGAACGCGACCTCACTGGTTTGCCGATCTTCATTGCACTGGTGGAAGCAGGCAGTTTCACCGCGGCGGCGGAGCGGCTGGGCTGCACCAAGACCCGGGTCAGCCTGCAGATCCGCCAGTTGGAGGAGCGTCTGGGAGCGACGCTGTTCCAGCGTACCACGCGCAGGGTTCAGCCGACCCAGGCCGGGGAAACGCTCTACCGTGAGTGCCGGCCGCTGCTGACGGGATTGCAGGAAGCGCTGGCGATGGCAGAGGGAGATGGCCGCCAGCTACGCGGCGAACTGCGCCTTACCGGGCCCGAGGACTATGCCGCCAGGGTGCTGGGGCCGGCGGTGGTCGAGTTTGGGCAGCAGCATCCGGCGTTGCGAATCGAGTTGCGCAGCGGGGATCGAATCAGTGACATGCTGGAGGAGGGCATCGACCTGGCGTTTCGTCTGGGCTGGCTGAAGGATTCCACGCTGCGCGCGCGGCGCCTGGGGGAGTTTCGGCAATATCTGGTGGCTTCGCCGGCCTACCTGGCCCGGCACGGCACGCCAGAACATCCCGAGGCGCTTGCCGAGCATGCCTGGGTGGCCTTCACTCCACTAGCCGCTCCCCTGACCTGGACTTTTCAGCGCGGCGAGGAGAGCTGCCGGGTGCAGATGCGGGCACGGCTTGCAGCCAACTCCACCGCAGCGCTGAATGCCCTGCTGACGGCCGGTGGCGGTCTCTCGGTAATGGCCGACGTCACCGCGGAAGCGGAGATGCGTGCAGGGAGGCTGGTTCAGGTGCTGCAGGAGTGGACGCTGCCCACTGGCGGCGTGTATGCCGTCTATCCTCCGGGGCGCCATCTGCCCGCGCGGGTACGGGCCTTCATGGAGTTCTTCCAGAGCTGGACTGCCTGAATGACCAGCTCTGGCATGATCTGCTCGCCCATGGGAGGAAATGCTAATGTCGCATATCAGGACCAGATCAAGCTCCCCGGAACAGGAGATACCCTCGTGCCTGATACGCGCATCGATAGCCCGCTTACCCTGCATCTAGGGAGAGAGGAACTGGTGATCCGGCGACGCTACGAGACGCTCAGCATCACCAATGACTTCCTGATCGCCATTTGGTTTCTGCTCGGCAGCATCCTGTTTCTCTATCCCAGCATGGAAAAAGCTGCCGCCTGGCTATTCATCATCGGCAGTTTTCAGTTCCTGATTCGTCCCACCATCCGCCTGGTCAGCCACTTCCATCTTCAGCGAGTGCCGCCGAATCATTGGGAGAGTTGAGGCACCTTCGGCAAGCTTAGCCAGCTTCGCCATGTGCACCCGCGGGCGTTCGTCATTGGCGCCATCGGGCAAGACCGGCATTTACCGACCCGGCGGTGTCATTGCTGCGCCATCGTAGGGGGAGGTCACGGAAGCGTGTTGTCGGCTTCGACCACGGCGCGCTCCGTTTCCAGCACCTCGGTGATTCCCGCTTGCGGGGTGCGCTCGAGAAAGGTCGATAGCACCACGTAGCTGCGCGTGGCCTTGACGCTCGGCAGGGCATAGAGCCGGGCGAGCAGCCCTTCCAGGGCGCGGCTACTGGCACAGCGCACCTTGAGCAGCATGCAGGTGTCGCCGGCCACGGAGTGGATCTCCTCGACTTCGGGCAGCGCCGAGAGCGCCAGCAGTTCCTGGGTCTTGCCCCAGCCGGTGGAGTCGACGTGAACGAAGGCCAGGAAGGGCTTGCCCGTGGCGGGGCCATCCAACATCGCCACCGTGCCGCGAATACGCCCCGTGGCGCGCAGCCGTTTCACCCTCTCGTGCACGGCCGGGGCCGAAAGCCCCACCCGGCTGCCCAGATCGGCATAGCTGAGCCCGGCATCCCGGGCCAGTTCGCCTAATATTTTTCGGTCGAAGGTATCCAGAGGGCGTGCCTCCTGGCCCTTGTCCCGAACCATTTCTGTATTTTTCAAGTTCGGCATTTTATCGATTGCTCCGAATGAGGTTCCTTTCTTGAATGGTAGTGTCGAATCTCATCTGGAGCCATTCCGTGATCACTCGTCGTCTTCTTCTATTGACCGCTGCCATTGCCGTGATTGGCGCCAATTCGCTGACGCTGAGCCCTATCGCAGCTTCCGTGGCGGTGGCGTTCCCCGGCCGCAGCGCTGCCGATGTGATGACGGCCGCAGCCTTCTATGGCCTGGCCACGGCAGCCAGTGCGCTGCTGTTGGCGGCGGTGGCCGATCGCATCGGGGCCGAGCGTGCGCTGGTGCGAGCGTTATGGGTACTTTGCGTGTCGCTGGGTCTTGCCGCACTCGCCCCCGCGCTCTGGGTTTTGATCGCTGCCCAGGCGTTGGCCGGGGTGGCGGCCGGCATGGCGCTGCCGGCCATATATACCCTTACCGCCCAAGTGGCGGCAAAGGGGCGTGAGAGCGAGACCCTGAGTTTCGTGCTGACGGGCTGGACGCTGAGCTTGGTGGTCGGGGTTGGCCTTGCGGCGCTGCTGACCGATCTGCTGCACTGGCGTGCCGTTTTCGTTGTGCTGGCGCTGTCGGCACTTGCCCTGGCGTTCGGCGTGGCCCGCTGTGGGGAGTGGGGCAGCGTGGTGCGTTCCGGAGCGCCCACATCACCGCTGACGGCACTGCGTGTGCCCGGTGTCCCAGTCGTGCTGGTCAACGTGGCTGCCTACATGACCGCCTTCTACGGCCTCTACACGTACCTTGGCCCGTATCTCGGTGAGGTGATGCAATTCCCCGTCAGCTTCTCCGGGCTGGCCATCGCCGTCTATGGTGTCGGCTTCGGCGTGGCCGCCCCGCTGGGGCGCTGGGTCGATCGTCACGAGACGGGCACGGTGGCGTGTTTGGTCTTTGCCGGTCTGATCGTGGTCTATCTCGGCCTGGCGGCGGTAGCGGCGCTGCCCTTGCTTCTGCTTGTGCTGTGCCTGGGCTGGGGCGTGGGCAATCACCTTGGCCTGAACCTGCTGCTGCGCCGTCTGGGTGAGCTCGATTCTGCCCAACGCGGTGCCATCATGGGCTTGTATAGCGCCATCACGTATCTCTGTGTTTTCGCCGGCGCGCTGCTCTACCGACCGATCTTCGCGCACCACGGCTTTGCCGCTTGCGCCTGGGCCTCGGCGATGCTGGTTCTGCCGGCCCTGGGCTGGGCGTTGGGGCAGTGGCGCAGGAAGCAGACGGCATTGGAGTAGCGTTTGAGGACAAAGAACGAACCGCCGCTTCATGAGCGGCGGTTCGTTCGTGAGCAGCCCCTTCAGCCGAACAGCAGTGGATCGACCAAGCCACTCGGGTAGGTCAAGGTCAGCAGTTTCGCCATGCTGATCAGGAAGACCGTCACTCCGGCAGCCATGGTGAGGGTCACCCAGGGCTTGAGACGTGCGATGAGCATCAGGAAGGCCAAACAGAACAGCGTTGCGGTAGTAATGAGGCCGAACATCAGAGTCGCGCCAACCAGGGCGAAGAAACCTGACAACCAGACGGCTTGCTGAAGCAGAGGCTGGTGTTGCCAGATTGGCTTGCGGACCAGGCTGCGCACAATTTCCAGCAAACAGGCGATGCCCATGATCGCCAGCGCCAGGCGGGGCATGAGGCCGCCGAGCAGGCTGAGATCGGCAAGATGGAACCAACCAAAGATAGCCATGCTCAGCAGAGCGGCAAAGATCACCAAGTCGATGCCACCGATGCTGATAGGCCTGCTGCCAGCCGCAGGGGCTGCTTCGGCACCAGTCGCAGGCGCTTGCTCGGTATCGGTCGACCGGAGCTTGCGCCACAGCTGCCGAAACATGGGCAAGAGCAGGGCGGCGAGAATCATGGCGCCGATGATCAGCACACCCGGGCGCATGAAAGCAGCGCTACCCTGGAACTGCACGGCCTGATAGAAGTATGTTTCAGCGCCAGGGGCCAGCACGAAGCCGATCAGGAAAGCGGGACGTGACCAGCCGGCCTGCTTGAACAGCACGCCGAGGACTCCGGTCGCGCCGAGGGCCAGCAGGTCTCCCGGGGAGCGTGTGGCCTGGAAGGCCGCGAACATGATCAGCACCGTGATCAGGGGAGCCAGGATGACGAAGGGCACGCGGGTCAGGCTGGCGACCGGGCGGGCCAGGCCCAGGCAAAGCGCCGCACCGATGATGTTGGCCAGGGCCAGCGACCAGATGATGGTGTAGGTCAGGTCGAGATTGGTCTCGATCATGCTGACGCCGGGCTGCAGGCCGAGCAGCAGCAGGCCACCGAGGAAGACGGCGGCGGTGCCCGAGCCGGGCACGCCGAACAGCAAGGTGGGCACCATGGCGCCACAGGCGCAGGCATTGTTGGCGGATTCCGGTGCGATGACGCCGCGAATGTCGCCCTGGCCAAACTGGGACTTGTCCTTGGCACTCTGTACGGCATGGCCATAGGTCATCCAATCCACCACCGAGCCGGCGAGCCCGGGAATCGTGCCCAGCAGGCTGCCGATGCCTGCGCAGCGCGCCACGAGTCCACGATTCTTGCCGACATCCTGGACGCCTTGCCGCCAGCCCTTGCCGAGCCGGGCGGGCTCTCCGGCGATGGCGCCGCGCTTGACCAGCAGATCGATGATCTCGGGCAGCGCGAAAATGCCCAGGCCGATGACCACCAGCGGTATGCCGTCGTAGAGATAGTCGATCTCGAAATTGAGACGGAACTCCCCGGTGGCGGGTGCCATGCCGATGGTGCCGACCAGCAGGCCCAGGCCGCAGGCAGCGACTCCCTTGAGCAGGTCGCGTCCGGAGAGTACCGCCACCATCGACAGCCCGAGCAGGGTCAGCATGAAAAGCTCGGAGGAGGAGAACGACAGCACCACCGGCCGGGCGATCAGTATGAACCCCGTCAGCACGGCGGCGCCGATCAGGCCGCCGATCATCGAGGCAAGGAAGGCACTGGACAGGGCCCGTGCGGCCTGGCCGCGCTTGGCCAGGGAGAAGCCGTCGATGACGGTGGCCTGGGAGGCGCTGGAGCCGGGAATGCCCAGCAGCACCGAGGCGAAGGTATCGCCGGTGGGGATCACGGCGACCAGGCCCATCAGCATGCCGAGGGCGATGCTCGGTTCCATGCCATAGAGGAAGGGCAGCAGCAACGCCATCCCTGCGATGCCACCGAGGCCGGGAATGATCCCGACCACCAGACCGACCAGCACGCCAACGACCATGTAGAGCAGGTGGTGCAGGGTGAACAGCTGCCCCAGGCTGGAAAGAAGGATATCGAACATGGAATTGGCTCTCGTGTTATTCGATGAGGGGAGCCCGGGCACTGGCTCTGAACCCTGGGGCCAAGGGCCAATGCCCGATGTCACGCATCAGATGCTGGCGCCGTGCTTCGTTTTCAGCCAGTCCGAGAGCCACTCGCGGGTAGCGTCATCCAGGGACATGGCATCCTCGAGATGTTGCCGGACGATGTCGCCAACGATAGGGGCGTAGGGTCCCAGCTGGGCATCGGCCTCCTGCTTGAACTCTTCATTATCGATGAACTCGAGGGCCGCTTCCCGGTAGGTCTCGATGAGTGCCTCGGGCGTGTCCCTGGGCACCATGATCAGCTTCTGCAGGGTGAAGCCCGAAGCGAAGAACTTCTCGTAGGCGTCGTTGGCGGTTCCGCTCGGGGCCTCGCCATGCACCTCTTCATAAACCTCGTTGAAGGTGGGAAGGTCGGGGAAGGCCGGGTCGCGCACGATCTCCCCGGCGTCATTAATCACACCGAGCGAGAAGAGCGGGACGGCGCGGCCCGACTCCACCAAGGGGGCTACACTGCTCAGGTAGGCGGAGGTGGTCTGGAAATCGATGTCCGCTTCGCCACGCTCAAAGGCCAGGCGGCCTTCACCACGGCTCTGCATGCCGGAGACGGCCTGAACCTCGACACCCAGCATGTCGAGAGCGATCAGTACCGGCAGCTCGAGTCCGGTGTGACTCTGAACCGCCAGCTTGACCTGCTTTTCTAGCAGGGTGGCGAGTGCACTCTCGCTGTCCTCGCCCAGGCTGGCCTGGGCGTAGACGACACCACCGGTAGGGGTCGCCAGGATCGGTGTCCAGGCGGAGTAGTCGTAGCGTACCCGCTTGTCTCCCAGCATCGCGGGATACTGAGTCGAAGCGGAGGCGCCCAGCCAATCGCTACCGTCGCTCTTGGCGCGCATGGCAAAGAGGTTGGAGCCGTTGATGGAGCCGCCGCCCGGCACGTTGTCGATCATGATGGTGGGCTCGCCGGGGATGTGCTCGCTGAGCCAGGGCGCGAAGAAGCGGGCCCAGACATCGGTGCCGCCGCCGACGCCGAAGGGAATGGTCCACTTGATAGTGTCGGGCACCTCCACGTCTTGGGCCTGCGCGGATACGGTTGAGGTCAGGCCGAGCCCGGCGATCGCCAGGCCCAGGGCGGCGACTCTCTTCAGGCGAACGAGCGAAGTGCGAGCTGTCGTGGTCTTGTTGGGGGTCATGGCATGCTCCTGGTTGTTGTCGTTAGCGGGTGGCAAGGCACCCGGGGTCGCGATGATCAATTGGCCTGCATGGCAGGGATTGTCTCACCGGGTGGCGTGGAAGCGGTGTAGAAGATCGTGCCACTCATGATCTTTCTGGCGGTACGAATCAGTGACACGCGCGCGATATCGCTGGCATTGCCTTGGCGATGCTCCACGTCGAGGTCGATGAAACCGGAGGGATGCTCCAGTCGCACCTGGGCCAGGCACTCACCTGCGAACATTCGCCCGCTTTCTACTGCGATGCGGTGGGCGATGGTGCCGGGAACGCTGACCGCCGAGGCAACGGCAATGGCTCCAGTGACGGCGATGGCCTTGTGGCAGCGGTGGGGTACGAAGTATCTCGTGCGCAGGGTGCTGGCGCTGCCACGCGCTGCGCTGACCAGCACCGGCTTGGGCAAGACACTCTGGCTGACATCGCCCAGTCCCATGCTCCGTCCTGCCTTGCGGCGAATGCTTTCGAGGCGCTCGAGCAGGAGGCTATTGCCATCCAGTTCGGCGGGGGACTCATCTCCGCTCAGGCCAAGATCCGCAGCGTCGAGCATGATGATCGGTGTCGCCGCGTCGAGACAGGTGACGTCGACGCCTTCGATCGAGTCGCTTGCCTTTCCGGTCGGCAGCAACGCGCCGGTCTTGGAGCCCATGATGTCGAGGAAGCTGAGCTGAATGCCGGCGGCGCTTCCGGGCACGCCGCTGATGGACGTACTGCCCTCATAGCAGACCTGGCGACCCGGCGTGGGGACGTGACACTCGATCAGGCGCTGGGTATTGAGGTTGCGTACCCGCACGACGGTCTTGCCGTCCTGGGGTTCCACCAGCCCCGTCTCGATCGCGTAGGGGCCGACCGCCGAGAGCATGTTGCCGCAGTTCGGGGTGAAGTCGACGCGGCGATTGAGAATATCGACCTGGGCAAACAGGTAGTCGACATCGGCACCCGCATGGGAGGAGCGCTCGACGATGGCGATCTTGCTGGTCAGGGGGTCCCCGCCGCCGATGCCGTCGATCTGTAGGGCGTGGCCCGAGCCCATCAGGCTGAGCAGGATCTCGGCCTGGGCGTCCTGGCCGCTGGGAAGATCGCTCATGCGCAGGAAGGGGCCTCGGGAGGTGCCGCCGCGCATGATCATGCAGGGGATGCTGTTCATCATTGTCATGCCACATCGCGTTGGGAAGTCGAGATGTGAGCATGTCAGTGGGCAACTGATGCTTCAAATGCAAATAAATGACAAGATTGATGCGTTTTTATGATTAATGCGCTATGGTTATCAATGCCTGTGTGTCATGCAAGAGTGCACAAATGCTACATCGCCTCGAATTCCTTGATCTTCAAGCTTTTATCCTGGTGGCAGAGCTGGGTTCTTTCCATGAGGCGGCGCAGCGCCTGCATCTTTCTCAGCCGGCGCTGTCGCGACGCATTCAGAAGCTCGAGGAGCTTTTGGAAGTCGAGTTGCTCGAGCGGACCACTCGAAGGACCCAGTTGACGCCTATCGGGGCGGATTTCCTGCCACGCGCCAGGCGTATGATCGAGGAATACGAGTCATCGATTCTGAACATACGAGAGCTGGCGACGCATCAAAAGGGTACGGTCACGATCGCCTGCCTGCCCACCGCCGCTTTTTACTTCCTGCCGAGTGTGATCCGTGGGTTCAGCGAGGCTTGGCCGGGTATCCGCATTCGCATTCTCGACGTCAGTGCCAACGAGGGACTGCAGCGGGTCATCAATGGCGAGGCCGACTTCGGCATCAACATGTTCAGCGCACAGAGTCCGGAGGTCTCCTTTACCCCATTATTGCGGGATCCCTTCGTATTGGCCCTGAGATCCGACCATCCGCTGGCGGCCAAGGAGAGCATCGAATGGGCGGATCTCGAACAGGTCAGGTTGATCACCGTCAGTCGCGATAGCGGCAATCGCACCTTGCTGGACAATGCCCTCTCTGCCGAAGGCATTCGGCTGAACAGCTTCTACGAAGTCCAGCACCTTTCCACCTCGCTTGGCCTGGTCGAATCCGGGCTGGGCGTGGCGATCTTGCCCAAGATGACGATGCCCGGCCCGGACCATGACGCGCTCTGTTCGCGTGAACTTCCCGAACCCCGCATCCAGCGAACCATCGGTCTGGTCAGAAGCAGTTCACACAGTATTTCCAGCACGGCTCAGTTGTTCATCGACATGCTGCTCGAGCATTGGGGAACTAATTCTGGCCATTAGCCGCCAAGTACCTTGTTCTGGCAATACGGAGGCCGGCCCCGAACTGGGCGCTGGGGCAGTGGTGGCTTCATCAGGCACCCGGCAGAACGAGGAGCCATCCTGAAGTAGGTAATCCGATCACACTGGTGCGGGATTCCGCTCCGCGAATTGTCCATTCCAATATGGATAATAGGGGTAGGGGGGCGTGACGGCACTGACCTCATCAAGACGTCTCATCTGGTCGCCGTCTAGCTGCCAATCGACGGCGCCGAGATTGTGCCGAAGCTGCTCCTCATTGCGTGCTCCAATCAGAACGCTGGAAACGGTCGGCCGCTGCAGTAGCCAGTTAAGCGCAACTTGCGGCACCGATTTTCCTCTCTCCTCGGCAATGCACTCGAGGGTTTCGATGATCTGGTAAAGCCGCTCTTCTTCCACCGGTGGCGCGAAACCAGCAGTTTGGTGCAGACGGCTGCCGGGCGGCAGAGGCTGGTTGCGGCGTATCTTGCCGGTCAAGCGCCCCCAGCCGAGCGGGCTCCAGACAATCGCCCCCAGGCCCTGATCTTGTCCCAGCGGCATCAGTTCCCACTCGTAGTCGCGTCCGACCAAGGAGTAGTAGGCCTGGTTGGCGACGAAGCGGGTATAGCCGTAGCGCTCGGCTACCGCCTGGGATTTCATGATCTGCCAGCCGGAGAAGTTCGAGACGCCGAGGTAGCGCACCTTGCCTGCACGAACCAGGTCGTCCAGCGTTGCCATCACACTCTCCACAGGCGTCATGGCGTCGAAGTGATGCAACTGCAGAATATCGATATGGTCGGTATCGAGCCGCTTCAGCGCCTGGTCCGTCGCCTTGATCAGATGGTGACGAGAGGCGCCGACGTCATTCGGCTCGTCGCCCATGCGCAGCGTCAGTTTGGTGGAAAGAACGACGCGATCGCGTCTGCCCTTGATGGCGGCCCCGAGAATCGCCTCGGAAGCGCCATCGGAGTAGACGTCGGCGGTATCGAACAGATTGACTCCGGCGTCGAGGCAGATGTCGATGAGGCGGGCCGCCTCCTTGACGTCGGTGTTGCCCCAGGCGCTGAACAGCGGACCCTTGCCGCCGAAGGTGCCCGCGCCCAGCCCGAGCGACGAGACCTTGAAGCCGGATTGGCCAAGAAAGCGATACTCCATGGTTCGACTCCTGTCTGTTGGAATGTAGGCGGAGCATAGAACGTTGCGCTTTCAAGATAAGCCGGCTAAAACGACAAAGACTTTCAATAAAGAGTTGAAGATGAGTCGAGTCGACGACCTCTCGCTGTTCCTGCGTATTCTCGACCTGGGGTCGATCAGCGAAGCGGCGCGCAGCCTGGATCTCTCCGCGGCCGTTGCCAGCCAGCGCTTGAAGCGTCTCGAGCGGGAGTTGGGCGTACGACTCCTGCAGCGCACCACACGGCAACTACGACCGACGCCGGAGGGCAGGAGCCTGGCCGAACAGGGGCGAGAGGCGGTGGAGGATCTCGAGGCGCTGATGAGCGGGTTGCACCAGTCGACGCGTGAGGTCACGGGCACGCTTCGCCTGACCATGCCGCCTACGTTTGGCCGCCTGTATGTTTCCCCGCTGCTAGCCCGATTTCTGAGCCGGTATCCCCGGTTGCGCCTCGATCTCGATCTGACCGACCAGCGCCGGGCCATCGTGGGGTCGGGGTTCGACCTGGCCATTCGTATCGGCTCGCTAGCGGATTCCAGTTTGGTGGCACGCCGGCTGGCCACGAATCGCCGTGTGTTGTGTGCCTCTCCCGCCTATCTCGAGCGCTACGGCACTCCACGCACCCCCGAGGAGCTGTCCCGGCACGAGTGTCTGGTATTGACCGGTGGGGAAGAGGAGGCCGACACCTGGCGCCTTGGGGATAGCAACGGCGAGCGGTTCGCTGTCAAAGTGGATGGACGCATCCGCAGCAGTCAGGGCGAGCTCCTGCGCGACGCGGCGGTAGCGGGGCTGGGCATCGTGCAGCACTCCACCTGGCATGTATGCGATGACCTGCGAGCCGGCCGATTGCAGTGGATTCTCTCGGACTACACGCTGCCCGAGACGGGCATCCATGCAGTCATGCCGCAGCGTCGCCTTGTGCCGCCGAGGGTGCGCGCCTTTATCGATTTCCTCGTCGAGCAATGGGAGCCTGTGCCGCCCTGGGAACGGCATACCAGGGGACCCAAGCCAGACCGCTGAGACGGGCACCAATATCTAAACGCCTAGACGATCCTGGATTGTGTGCCGGCTTGCCGCCGGCACGTGGGTTCAATACGTGGGGTCAGGCATCCGATTCGTCGAATCCAGCTTTTCCTTTAGCTCAGCTACCAGCGCCTCGATGTGCTGCTCGGCCTGGGCCAGCGAGGCTTGCAGGCGCTCGTCGCCGAACTCGTCATACTCCGCGGCGATGCCATGCACGTCGTCGATGCCCAGGTAGCCGAACACGGTGCGAATGTGCGGCTCGACGTGGTTGGCCTGGGCCATGCGCTCGCCCGGTTCGTAGCCGTAGTCGCCGCGGGAGCTCAGCACCACAAGCCGCTTGTGCATCTCGCTAAGCATCGGCCAGTAGGGTAGCCCCTGGCGCGAGCGGTCGAAGCCGAAGGTACGCCCGACCCTCACGATGTTGTCGATATACGCCTTGAAGCCGGCCGGGACGCCGAAGTTGTACATCGGCACGCCGGCAACGATCAGGTCCGCCTCCAGTAGCTCGTCGACCAGGGCATCGCTCTCGGCCAGCGCCTCATGCATCCAGGGCTCGCGCGCCTCCGGTTTGGTGAAGGCGGCGTGAACCCACTCGCCGGTTACGGGGCGTGGCGGATACTGACCCACGTCGCGATAGAGGATGCGATCGTCGGGTCGGGTCTTTTGCCATTGCTCGATGAAATGTGCGCTGAGGCGACGGGAGTGGGAGCCGTGGGGATCGATACCGGAGCGGCCGGGGCGGGCACTAGCATCGATATGCAGCAGGGTAGCCATGGAAGTATCCTCAAGAACAGTTCATGCATGATTGGACGCTTCGTAGCATCGGCCCCTTGGCAAGGGCTGACAAACGAGCAATATTCGCCAGACAGACAAGCTGAACTAACTCATGGAGAAGCCATGAATCGCCGACGGCTACCGCTTTCCCAACTGCGCGCCTTCGAGGCGGCTGCCAGACACCGCAGCTTCAAGCGTGCCGCCGAGGAGCTGGCGGTGACGCCGGCGGCAATCAGTCATCAGGTGCGCGAACTGGAGGCGTTGCTGGGGGTGACGCTGTTCGAGAGGCGTACCCGTCAGGTGGTGGCCACGGCGGCGGCGGAAGTTCTCTATCCTGTGCTTCGTCAAGGCTTCGATGCCTTTGCCGAAACGCTCGATGCGTTGCGTGAGCGTTCGTCATCCGAAAGCGTGACGCTCTCCTGTACGCCGGCCTTCGCCAGCCAGTGGCTGCTGCCCCGGTTGGCGGATTTCCATGCCCGTCATCCCGGTATCGACCTGCGCATCCACGCCAGCGAAGCCCCGCTGGACCTGGAGAGAGGGTTATCGCTGGCGATTCGCTACGGCATGGGACCCTACCCGGAACACGAGGCGGTGGAGCTGGCGCATGACGACTTCGTCCTGGTTGCCAGTCCCAGCCTTGGCTTGGCGCGAGTCGAGGATCTCAAGGCGGTGCGCCATATCGTCTTTGACTGGTACTGCCCGACGCTGGGGCTGCCGTCGTGGGCCCATTGGTGCCAGGCAGCCGGCTGTGCGCTCACCGACCTGGGACCCAGCCTGAGTTTCTCGGACGAGAGCCATGCAGTGCAGGCCGCCATCGCCGGGCAGGGAGTAGCATTGCTCAGTCAGACACTGGTGCGGGCGGAATTCGAGCGCGGCGTGCTGCACGTGCCCTTCGGCCCGAGGCTGCCGGGGCTGCGCTATCACCTGCTGATGAGTCGCGAGCAGGCCGGGCATGCCGAGCTGAAGCGAGTCGCGGCCTGGTTGAAAGGGGCTTTTGCACAGGAGCCGAACGGGAAAAACGACGTCGTGAACGCCTGAGGTTCGCAGGCCGCAATTTTGCTTGCCGGCCAGTGTGCGGGCTGGGCATGCTGAGCATTAGCAGGTAGCGATGATCTGACGAGGAGAAAACCATGGTGCCATTGGCCGATCTGCTGCTTTTCGCCATGGCCGCCCTGGTCGTGGTGCTGACGCCGGGGCCGAACATGATCTACCTGATCTCGCGCTCGATCTGTCAGGGACGAACCGCGGGCATGATCTCGCTGTGCGGTGTGCTGGCCGGCTTCCTGGTGCATATGCTGGCGGCGGCCGTCGGCCTGACTGCGCTGTTCCTGGCCATCCCGCTGGCCTACGAAATACTCAAGTGGCTCGGCGCCTTGTACCTGCTCTTCCTGGCCTGGCAGGCCGTCAGGCCGGGGGCACGCTCGCCCTTCGAGGCGCGCACGCTTCCCGTGGATCGGCCTCGCAAGCTGTTCCTGATGGGCTTTCTGACCAACTTGCTCAACCCCAAGATCGCCGTGTTCTACTTGGCGATCTTCCCGCAGTTCGTCTCGCCCGAGCATGGCCCCGTCTTTCTCCAGAGCCTGGTGCTGGGCTTTACCCAGATCGGGGTGAGCTTCACGGTCAACCTGGCCATCGCCCTGTCGGCGGCGGGCATTGCCGGCTGGTTCCGGCAACACCCGGCCTGGCTGGCCGTGCAGCGCTACGTCATGGGCGGCGTGCTGGCCGGCATGGCGGCCAAGCTGGCTGCGGAGCCGCGCCACGTCGCTTAGGTTCCCGGTCTCGGCTAGCCGTTGGCAGCCCGGCGCACGCCTGCGGCCAGCTCACGCACCAGGTCATGAACGGCCTCGATGGCGCCATGTCGAGTCTCAGCGCTTTCGATGGCCTCCACCAGGGCCGAGCCGACCACCACGGCATCGCTGAATCGGCCGATCGCTTGCGCCTGTGCCGCAGAGCGAATACCGAAACCGACGGCAATCGGCAGATGGCTGTGCTCGCGCAGTTGACCCACCATGCGCTCGATGTCGTGTAGTACGGGTTCGTGTCCCCCCGTGACACCGTTCATCGAAACGCAATACAGAAAGCCTGAGGCATTCTCCAGCACCCGTGGTAGCCGCTTGACATCGGTGGTCGGCGTGGCGAGGCGGATGAAGTCGACACCATGTCGCTTGGCCGGCAGGCATAGCTCGTCGTCATGCTCGGGCGGCAGGTCGACCACGATCAGGCCGTCGACACCGGCGCGGGCAGCATCCTCGAGGTAGCGCTCCACGCCGTAGCGGTGTATGGGGTTGTAATAGCCCATCAGCACCAGCGGCGTTTGCGAATCCCGTTGGCGGAAGGCGTGCACCAACTCGAGCGTCCGGGCCATCGTTTGCCCGCCCTCCAGGGCGCGTAGCGCTGCCTTCTGGATCGTGGGGCCGTCGGCCATGGGATCGCTGAACGGCATGCCGATCTCGATCACGTCGGCACCTGCCGCGGGCAGCCCCTGGAGGATCTCCAGCGAGGTCTCGAAGTCAGGGACGCCGGCAGTGACGTAGGTTACCAGGGCCGGCCTTTTTTCCGCCTTGAGCGCGGCAAAGCATTCATCGAGGCGAGTGGCGGCGTTCACGGGGTTCTCCTTGGCGGCGTTCATTGGACGTTCTCTCCCAGGTGTTGGGCGACGCTCATCATGTCCTTGTCGCCGCGTCCGCTCAGGTTGACCACCAGGAGGTGATCGCGGGGCAGCGACGGCGCGCGCTTGGCGACCTCGGCCAGGGCGTGGGCCGATTCGAGCGCCGGGATGATTCCCTCCTGACGACAGCAGAGCTGGAATGCCGCGAGCGCCTCGTCGTCGGTGATCGAGACGTACTCGACGCGCCCTTGCTCATGCAGCCAGGCATGCTCGGGGCCGATGCCGGGATAATCGAGCCCGGCGGATATCGAGTGAGCATCGGCGATCTGGCCATCCTCGTCCTGCAACAGGTAGGTGCGATTGCCATGCAGTACGCCGGGCTCGCCGCCGGTGAGGCTCGCCGCGTGCATGCCGGTGTCGATGCCCCTGCCGCCGGCCTCGACGCCGATCATCGCGACCGACTCATCGGCGAGGAAGGGATGGAACAGCCCCATGGCGTTGGAGCCGCCACCGATGCAGGCGACGAGAGAGTCGGGTAGGCGTCCTTCCCTCTCGAGGATCTGGGCGCGGGACTCACGCCCGATCACCGCCTGGAAGTCACGCACCATGGCGGGGTAGGGGTGGGGTCCGGCCACGGTGCCTATGATGTAGAAGGTGTCATCGACGTTGGTCACCCAGTCGCGCAGTGCCTCGTTCATCGCATCCTTGAGCGTACCGGTACCCGTCGTGACCGGAATGACTTCGGCGCCGAGCAGTTTCATGCGAAACACGTTGGGCTGCTGGCGTTTGATATCGGCCGCGCCCATGTAGACGACACAGGGCATGCCGAAGCGTGCCGCCACGGTGGCAGTGGCGACGCCATGCATGCCGGCACCCGTTTCGGCGATGATGCGGGTCTTGCCCATCCGCTTGGCGAGCAGGATCTGGCCGATGCAGTTGTTGATCTTGTGAGCTCCAGTATGGTTGAGCTCTTCGCGCTTGAGATAGATCCGGGCGCCGCCAAGGTGCTCGGTAAGACGCTCGGCAAGGTAGAGCGGGCTGGGCCGGCCAACGTAATCGCGCTGGAAGTAGGCGAGCTGGCGCTGGAATTCGCTGTCCTGCCGGGCCGTATCGTATTCGGCCTGAAGCTCGCTAATCAGCGGCATCAACGTCTCGGGGACGAAGCGGCCGCCGAAACGGCCGAACATGCCATGGGTATCGGGCTGCATCGAAAGGTCGGTCATGAGGTGCCTCGAAGGTTCAGGGAGCTTTCGACGAAGCTAGCGCAGACAGGCGGGGCGAAAAATCGATAAGATCGCCGCTATATGTGAGCCAGGGTCACAGATCGATGCTTAACACCATGCCTTCCCTCAGCGCCCTGCGCGCTTTCGAGGCCACCGCGCGGTTGGGTAGCGTCACGGCTGCGGCGAACGAACTCAGCGTGACTCACGGCGCGGTCAGCCGACAGTTGCGCAGCCTGGAAGAGCACTTCGGCGTGGCGCTGTTCACCAAGGCGGGGCGCGGCCTGCAGCTCACCAGTCACGGGGAGCGGCTGCAGCACGGCGTTGGCGAGGCGTTCCTGCGCCTGCGAGATAGCTGCGCGCAGTTGAAACGTGAAGTCGAGTCGGCGCCGTTCATCCTGGCCTGTCCGGGTAGCCTTTTGGCACGCTGGCTCATTCCGCGGCTCGATCACCTGTATCGTGCGCTGCCGGAACTCAAGCTGCATGTCGTCGCCAGCGCGAGCGAAGCTACCCCGGGAAGGGACGAGGTAAGCGCAACGCTGACGTTTGCGGAACCGCCATGGCCGGCCGACCTGGAGGTGGTCGAGTTGGCCGCGGAACACATCGGCGCGGTGGTGAGCCCGCAGCTGGCCGCTCGGCTCGATCCGCAGCGGCCAGCGACGCTGTTTGACGCCAAGCTGCTGCATACCGCTTCGCGGCCACAGGCCTGGCCACACTGGGCGCGTGCGCACGGCCTCGATGCGGCGCGTCTCGACCGGGCGCTGGCCGCAGGGCAGGGCTTCGATCATCTCTATTATCTGATCGAGGCGGCAGTGGCCGGATTGGGGGTGGCGATAGCGCCCCGGCTGTTGGTTGAGGACGAGCTGCGTCAGGGACGGCTGATCGCGCCCTGGGGCTTCGTCGAGACGCCCGCACGGCTGTGCCTGTGGCTTTCCCCTGAAGACAATCGACGCTGCAGCGCTCGACTCACCGAATGGCTCGAGGGTGAGCTCGACACCACGCTCTCGTCACGGTAACAGGCGTTCGCCTCGGGAACATCGCGTATCTCCCTGTACTCGATTACGTTGTAGAAAAGCGATTTCCGGAGCGCCCATGCCGCTCGATGCCTTTCATTCCGCCGTCAGCGACTGGTTTGCACGCGACCTCGGTGCGCCCACCGAGGTGCAGACGCGCGCCTGGCCGGCCATCGGCGTGGGCGGCCATGTGCTGATCGCCGCGCCCACCGGCTCGGGCAAGACCCTGGCGGCCTTTCTCGCCGCTATCGATGGCCTGGTGCAGCGTGGGCTCGACAGCGAGCTGCCTGACGAGACGGTGGTGCTCTACGTCTCACCGCTGCGAGCGCTCTCCAACGACATCCAGCGCAACCTGCAATTGCCCATCGCCGGCATCGGCGAGGCGCTGACGGTGAATGGGCAAAAAGCACCGGAGATTCGCGCCTGGGTGCGCACCGGCGATACCACCTCGTCGGAGCGTGAGCGCATGCGCAAGCGCCCGCCGCACATCGTGGTCACCACGCCGGAATCGCTCTACGTGCTGCTGACGTCCGATTCGGGGCGGCGGATGCTGTCGACCGTGCGGACGGTGATCGTCGACGAGATCCATGCGGTGGCCGGCACCAAGCGTGGCTCGCACCTGGCGCTGTCGCTGGAGCGCCTGGCCGGATTGACGGAGCGCCCGCCGCAGCGCATCGGGCTCTCAGCGACGCAGAAGCCGGTCGAGGCGGTGGCGGCGTTCCTCACCGGCGGCAGCGAGTGCACCATCGTCGACACCGGCCACGTGCGTGAGCGCGACCTGGCCATCGAAGTCTCCGGCTCGCCGCTCACCGCCATCATGGCCAACGAGGTGTGGGAGGAGATCTACGATCGCCTGGCGGCGCTGGTACGCCAGCACCGCACCACGCTGATCTTCGCCAATACCCGACGGGTCTGCGAGCGGGTGGCGCGCCACCTGGCCGACCGCCTCGGTGAAGAGTGGGTGACCTCGCATCACGGCAGCCTGGCCCGCGAGCACCGCCTGGACGCCGAGCAGCGCCTGAAGCAGGGCGAGCTGCGCGCGCTGGTGGCCACCGCTTCGCTGGAGCTCGGCATCGACATCGGCGAGGTGGACCTGGTCTGCCAGCTCGGCTCGCCGCGCTCGATGTCGGCCTTCCTGCAGCGCGTGGGGCGCTCCGGTCATGGCGTGGGGCGTACCCCCAAGGGGCGGCTGTTCCCGCTGACCCGCGACGATCTGGTCGAGTGCGCCGCGCTGATGGGGGCGGTGCAGGCCGGCGAGCTGGATCGCCTGCACATCCCCGAGGGACCCCTCGACGTGCTGGCCCAGCAGGTCGTCGCCGAGGTCGCCGGGGCGGGCGAGAGCGACGAGGCAGAGCTGTTCCAACGGATACGAGCGGCCTGGCCCTATCGAGAGCTGAGCGCGGAGCGCTTCGATGCGGTGGTGCAGATGCTCGCCGACGGCTACACCACACGCCGCGGGCGTCGTGGCGCCTACCTGCATCGCGACCGGGTCAACGGCCGCCTGCGCCCGCGGCGCAATGCGCGGCTGGTGGCGCTGACCAACGGCGGGGCGATTCCCGACCACTTCGACTACGACGTGATCCTGCAGCCCGAGGAGCTCCGCGTCGGCACCGTCAACGAGGATTTCGCCTTCGAGAGCATGCCGGGCGACATCTTCCAGCTCGGTAACCAGGCCTATCGCATCCTCAAGCTCGCCACCGGCAAGCTCTACGTCGAGGATGCCCGCGGGGCGCCGCCGAGCATTCCGTTCTGGTTCGGCGAGGCGCCGGCGCGCACGGCAGAGCTCTCGCAGGCGGTCTCGCGGCTGCGCGAGGGTGTCGACCGACAGCTGGCCGCTGGCGACGAGAGCGATGCCCAAGCGTGGCTGGAAGCCGAGTACGGCCTCACGCCGGCTGCGGCCTAGCAGTTGGTGCGCTACCTCGCCGTGGCGCGTGCGGCGCTGGGCGTGATTCCCAGCCAGCACCATCTGGTGCTGGAGCGCTTCTTCGACGAGGCCGGCGACATGCACCTGGTGCTGCACTCGCCGTTCGGCTCCAAGCTCAACCGCGCCTGGGGATTGGCGCTGCGCAAGCGCTTCTGCCGCAAGTTCAATTTCGAGCTGCAGGCAGCGGCGCTGGAGGACAGCATCGTGCTGTCGCTGGGGCCCACCCACAGCTTCCCCCTCGACGAGGTGTGGAGCTATCTCAGCAGCAAGACGGTGCGCGAGGTGCTGATTCAGGCGCTGCTCGACGCGCCGATGTTCGGCCTGCGCTGGCGCTGGAACGCCTCGGTGGGACTCGCCGTGCCGCGTACCCGCAACGGCAGGCGGCGCCCGCCGCAGCTGCAGCGCCAGGACTCAGAGGATCTGCTCTCGGTGGTCTTTCCCGACCAGCTCGCCTGCGCCGAGAACTTGGCCGGCGCGCGCGAGCTGCCCGATCACCCTCTGGTGGACCAGACCCTGCACGACTGTCTGACCGAGGCCATGGACATCGATAGCCTGGAGTGCCTGCTGCTGCACCTGGAAGCCGGCGAGATCGCCGTCAGCGGGTGCGACCTGGCGGTACCTTCGCCGCTCTCCGAGGAGGTGGTCAACGCGCGCCCCTACGCCTTCCTCGACGACGGTGCCCAGGAGGAGCGGCGCACCCTCAGCGTGCGCACCGGCGGCGCGCTCGACGTGGCCGAGGCCGCCGCTTCGGCACGCCATGCTCCCGAGGTGGTCGCCCGGGTGCGCGAAGAGGCATGGCCTGCGCCGCGCGATGCCGACGAGCTGCCCGACGCGCTGGTCGTGAGCGGCTTCATCGCCATGCACGAGGCCGAAGAAGAGTGGCGGCCCTGGTTCGATGCTCTCGCCCGGGACAGGCGTGCCGCGGTCGTCGTGCCACCCGACGGCGAGCCGCTGTGCACGGCAGCGGAGCGCCTTGGCGAGCTGCTGGCGCTCCACCCCGGGGCAGGCATCGAGCCGCCCATCGAGGCGGCGGGCGAGGGGCCGGAAACCCCAGACGAGGCGCTGACCGAGCTGCTGCGCTCACGGCTCGAGACGCTGGGGCCGGTCACGGCGGCTAGTCTGGCCGCGCCTTTCGGTATATCGCTGGAGCGCTGCATGGCGGCGATGGCGCGCCTGGAGGTCGAGGGCTTCGTGCTGCAAGGGGCTTTCCTCGGCGGCAGCCAGGTGGCCTGGTGCGAGCGGCGCCTGCTGGCGCGCATGCATCGCTACGCCATCGACCGCCGGCGCGCCGAGATCGAGCCGGTGAGCATCCAGCACTACCTGCGCTTCCTGCTCGACTGGCACGGCCTGAGCGAGCGGCCGGAAGGCCCGGAGGCGCTGGCCGCGGCGGTGGAGCGGCTGGAGGGCTTTCCCGTGGCTGCGGGCGCCTGGGAGAGCGACGTGCTGCCGGCGCGGGTGGCTGATTTCTCGCCGCACATGCTCGACCAGCTGCTCGCCAGCGGGCGCTTCATCTGGCTGCGCCTGCTGCCACCCAGAATCGCCGAGGGCGACGAGCGCCAGCGCCCGGGCCCGCTGCGCAATACTCCCATCGCGCTCATCGAGCGCCAGGCGTTGCACGACTGGCGTCAGGCGGCGCCGGCACCCGATGTCGGCGAGCTGCCGCTCTCCGGCGGGGCGCGCCGGGTGCTGGAGGCGTTGCAGGGCGGCGGGGCGATGTTCTTCGCCGATCTCATGGGCCCCACGCGTATGCTGCGTACCCAGATCGAAGAGGCGTTGGGCGAGCTGGCCTCGTGGGGCCTGATCACCTCCGACAGCTTCACCGGCCTGCGGGCGCTGATCGCCCCAGCCAGCAAGCGACCGCCCATTGCCGCGAGCGGGCGCAGGCGCAGGCGGCATGCCCCGGGAGTGGACGCTGCCGGGCGCTGGTCGTGGCTACCCGCTCCCGAGCGTGAATCGCCAATCGAGAGGCGTCGTATCACTACCGACATGGAGAGCCTTGAGCATATCGCCTGGGTGTTGCTGGAGCGCTATGGGGTGGTGTTCCGCCGCGTGATCGAGCGCGAACCAGCTTTGCCGCCGTGGCGCGAGCTGCTCTACGTCTACCGCCGCCTGGAGGCGCGCGGCGAGATTCGCGGCGGGCGCTTCGTGCAGCAGTTTGCCGGCGAGCAGTTCGCCCTGGCCGGGGCGGTAGGGGGGCTCAAGGCCATGCGGCGCCGCGAGCCGGACGGCACCCGCGTGGTGGTGGCGGCCGCCGATCCGCTCAACCTGGTGGGGATCCTTACGCCCGGTCAGCGGTTGCCTGCCGTCTCGGGCAATCGCCTGCTCTATCGCGATGGGGTGCCGCAGGCGGTACTGCAGAACGGCGAGGTGCACTTTCTCGAGACGCTGCCCGCCGAGGCGAAGTGGCAGGTGCAGCAACTGCTGCGGCGTGGCCCCGGCATGGAAAAGCCCCCGACACCGGAGGTGCCGGGGGCTGCGATATCAGTGCGTTGACGCTCAGTCGTGCCGTGTGCGATTCCGATAAGGATCGCGCTCATGCTCCTCGATACGCACTTCCTTGCGAACGGGGTGCCTCTGTTTCTCGCTCGCAGCATAGGCCAGAGCCAATAGCGCCACTGCGGCCACGCTCACGGTCAGCATTTCGATGATACCCATGCGCATGTCCTCCTGCGGGTGAATGGGGCGACCCTCGGGACCTCACTGTCCCTACGAGAGGCGTGCCTGTCACTTGAGGGTGGCAGCTTTCTCGCCGGCCGACAAATGCTTTGACCCGAAGGCGTGGACTAAGTTTTAACGCTTCGCTAGAAAAAACCGGCTCGACGCCTCGCATGGGGGTGTTGCTAGCCGTCGACCCGAAGCGAGGCCTCAGCGAACGGCCCTTCCCGTGTTGCTTCTGTCGAGGCGCGCTGCTTGAGTTCATGATGATGTCTTGCGGCTCCGTATCGCCATTGCTTTTTTGACGGATTTAGTGAAATATATTTCCAAGTATATACTTCTGGCTAATATCCCGGGCGGTTTTACGTAGTTCTACGGAGGAATTAAGCGTATGAATAACTAAGGGATTGCTGCAGAAAAATTTACGCAACCCTCCGGATTTATTTTACTTCCCTCTGTTTTATTCTCCCCGGGTCAGTTCGCTGACCAGCTCAAGATTCACTCATTAAAATAAACAAGGGCGTGGATCGACCGCTTCTTGAAGAGTCATCGAGCCCGCCGGGAGAACGTATTTCATGAGCGTCAACAGGCGTAATTTCCTCAAGTACGGCAGTGCCGCCGCGGTGGGTACCGTGATGGCACCAAGCATCGTCAAGGCCCAGGAGACTTTCAACTGGCGCATGACCACCAGTTGGCCTTCGGGCTTTCCTTTCTTCCAGTCGGGGCCGGGGTCCGCCACGGACTTTGCCAAGCGAGTCGAGGACATGTCGGGTGGCCGCATCCGAATTCGCGTCTACGGTGCCGGTGAACTGATCCCCGCCTTCGATGGCTTCGATGCCGTTTCGCGGGGTCAGCAGGTACAACTCAACCATGCCTGCTCCTACTACTGGGCCGGGGAGTCGTTTGCCGCCCAGTACTTCACCACCGTGCCGTTCGGCATGACTTTCCAGGGCTTCAATGCCTGGCTGGCGCATGGCGGCGGCTACGAGCTGTGGAAGGAAACCTACGAGCCCTACAACCTGATTCCGCTGGCCGTGGGCTGTACCGGGGCGCAGCCGGTGGGATGGTTCCGCGAGCCGGTCACCAGCGTGGAGGACTTCCGTGGCCTGAACATCCGCATGCCGGGGCTCGCCGGCGACGTCTATAACGCCATCGGTGCCAATGCCCGCCTGTTGCCCGGCGGCGAGATATTCTCGGCCCTGGAACGTGGCGCCATCGATGCGGCGGAGTGGGTGGGGCCCTATCTCGACCGCGCGCTGGGGCTGCACAACGCGGCCAAGCACTACTACTCCTCGGGCTGGCACGAACCCTCCACCACCACCGAGGTGATCGTCAACAAGGACGCCTACGACTCCTTGCCCAGCGACCTCCAGGCCGTGCTGCACAATGCGGCCGCAGCCTGCAACATCACCTCCCACACCTGGATCGAAGCGCAGAACGGCGAGGCCCTGGACGACCTGGTCAATAACCACGGCGTGGCGTTCGAGACGCTTCCCGACGACGTCATCCGGGCCCTGTTCGAGGCCACCCGCGACATTCTGGCGACCGAGGCCGACAAGGACCCGCTGGTCAAGAAGATCAACGACAGCTTCTGGGCGTTCAAGAAGAAGCATGACGGCTGGCAGGCCAACAGCGAGGGCGTCTTCGCCAACACGATCAGCCGCTACGGCCAGGGCATGATCTGACCCGGCCCGACCCTCGGCTCCGGTCCCGTAGCCGAGGGGCTTTCCCGGACCTGCCTTTCAAAGGCGACCTCTACCTCGCTTCATACGTCCACCGGGGGCCAGCCCGGGGGAGGGAGATTGCATGCTGCGTTTCTGTACGTCACTCGAGCGCCTGCTCGAGCGCATCACCGGCCTGGCCGGCTTCATCGGCTGCACAGCCATGGTCATCATGATCGCACTGATCTTCGGCAACATGCTGAGTCGTTATGCCTTCGGCCTGGGTGCGGTGTGGGCCCAGGAGCTGGAGTGGTACCTACTGTCCGTCATGGCGATGATGGGCATTGCCTACGCCATGAAGTTCGACGATCACGTGCGTGTGGACATCCTGTCGAGCCGCTTCAGCCCGGTCGGCATGATGTGGTTGAACCTCATCACTGCCCTCCTGGTGGCGCTGCCCTGCGCACTGCTCATCATCCATTACAGCCTTCCCTTCGCCGAGACCTCGTTCCACCGCGGCGAGGGCTCACCCAATTCGTCCGGCCTGCCCTGGCGCTGGATTCCCAAGGCCCTGGTGGTGGTCGGCTTCGTCTTCGTGGCAACCGAATCGGTGCGCCAGGCGCTAGAGAACGGCAGGCGCCTCGTCCAACACTATGCTGGGAGGGCCTGACCCATGCCCTTGGAATATTACGCCCTGGCCATGATCGTGGCCTTCTTCGTGCTGGTGATGACCGGCATTCCGGTGGGCTTCGTGGTGGCCTTCGTCGGCTTCGTGTTCGGCTTCATCGGCTTCGACGGCTGGCTGTTCGAGCTGCTGCCCTCGCGGATCTACGGTGTCGTTTCCAACTACACCCTGCTGGCCATACCGCTGTTCGTGTTCATGGGCGTGATGCTGGAACGCTCGAAGATCGCCGAGCGCATGCTCGACGTGATCGGTCACCTGTGCGGCGGCCTGCCGGGCGGCATGGCCCTGGCGGTGATCATCGTGGGCGTGCTGCTGGGCGCGGCAACGGGCATCGTCGGCGCGGCCATCGTTACGCTGACCCTGATGGCTCTGCCCACCCTGGTGCGCCGCGGCTACAAGAAGACGGTAGCCTGCGGCACCATCTGTGCCGCCGGCACCCTGGGGCAGATCATTCCGCCCAGTCTGGTGCTGCTGGTGCTGGCCGATATCATGAACCTCTCCGTGGGCAGCCTGTTCGCCGCGGCCCTGGTGCCCGGCCTGCTGCTGGCCGGCATGTATCTGGCCTATCTGCTGGTGCTGGCCTTCTTCTTTTCCGCCGACGTTCCGGCCATCGACGAAGAGGAGCGCGCCGCCGTCAGCAAGAAGGAGCTGGGCAAGGACTTCGTCAAGGTCGTGGTGCCGCCGCTGCTGCTGATCTTCGCCGTGCTGGGCTCGATCATCGGCGGAGTAGCCGCACCCACGGAGGCGGCGTCGGTGGGGGCCGTGGGGGCGCTGGTGCTGACCGTCGTCTCCGGCCGCCTGACCCTGCCGGTGCTCTCCGATACCGTCAAGACCTCGCTGCGCATCAGCTGCATGATCTTCTTCGTGCTGATCGCCTCCCAAGTCTTCGCCCTGGCGTTCCGCGGGCTGGACGGCGAGTTTCTGATCGAGGCGATGTTCGAATGGGTACCGGGCGGCATGTACGGCACATTGATCTTCATGCTGCTGCTGGTCTTCTTCCTGGGCTTCTTCCTCGAGTGGATCCAGATCTCCTATATCGCCGTGCCGCTGTTCCTGCCTTTCCTGGCAAGCCAGGGCGACATGTCCATGGTCTGGGTCGCCATCCTGATCGCTATGAACCTGCAGACGTCGTTTCTCACGCCGCCCTTCGGTTGGTCGCTGCTGTTCATGAAGGGCGTGGCGCCGCCGGGGATCACCACGGGCGATATCTACAAGGGCGCCGTTCCCTTCGTGCTGATTCAGCTCCTGGCACTGGCATTGATCATCGTCTTCCCCGACGTGGTGCTGTGGTTGCCGGCGGTGGTAGGATGGTAAGTCGCCTCGAGAGTTGACCCCGAGTTTGAAATCAGGCCCTGCCGAATCTCGTTCGTATCGAGTTCGGTGGGGCTTTCGGGCACACAATAATAATGAATCAGGTATACGCCAGTGTTCACGTTCAGAACCAAGCTGACACTGCTTACCTTGCTCCCTCTGTTGGTTCTCATCGCCGGTGTGACGGTATTCGCCATCCATCAGAGTGCACGATTGAGTGGGGTGCAGTCGGAAATACTCAAGGAGGGGTTGTTAGAAGCCAAGAAGGCGGAACTCAAGAACTACATGGAGCTCGCCTATACGGCGGTCCGTGATATCTATGAAGACCCATCCTTGCCCCGAGACGTGGCGCAACGCCGCGTGGCGGAGGCTTTCCATCGGATGGAGTATGGCTCCGATGGCTACTTCTTCGTCTATGACTACGACGGCCTGAGCATCGTCCATCCGCGGCTGGATCACCTGGTGGGCCAGAACCTGTGGGACTTTCGCGACGAGGACGGCAAGTTGTTGATCCAGAGTCTCGTCCAGCGCGCCCGGGAGGGCGGGGGTTATACCGAATACCGCTGGGACAAGCCGTCCGGCGGTGAATCGGTGCTCAAGCTGGGCTACTCCATCGGAATGGAAGACTGGGGCTGGATGGTCGGCACCGGCCTCTATCTGGATGACATCGAGCAGGTCGTCGGCCAGATGGAACAACATATGCTGGAGAATGCGCGCAGGACCATCCTGCTGATGGCGTTCTTCACCGTTTCCTGTCTGCTGGTCATTGCCGTGATAGGCCTTGCAGTCAACCTGAGCGAAGCCCGGGTGGCCAATCGCAAACTGGTCAAGATGGCCCAGAAGACCTTCGGCTTCCTGGAGAAGGAGCGTCGGCGGATCTCCCGCGAACTCCATGATGGTATCAATCAACTGCTGGTGTCGGCGCGCTTCAAGCTGGAGCGCATCGACGATGCCCTGGACCGGGGCGATCACCTCGATGCCTCCGCCGCCCTGGCGGCGACCGACCGTATCCTGGAGACGGGCATCCAGGACCTCCGCCGGCTGGCCTGCGACCTGCGCCCGAGCGTGCTCGACGACCTGGGCTTGGTCGCGGCTCTCGAAAGCCTCTGCTCGGAGCTGGCGGAGCGCCAGCCCGTCCGCATTCACTTCGAGTCGAACATCGACAGCCGGCATTGTCAGCCGGTGCTGGCGACGGCGCTGTATCGCATTACCCAGGAGAGCCTGCACAACATCGAGAAACACGCCGGTAAGGTGCGCGAGGTCAGGGTGAAGGTCCTGCGGCGTCGCAGCTGGGTGTATCTGGAGATCGCCGATGATGGCGAAGGCTTTGCCTGGCGTCCTGACCCGCACCGCGAACAGGACGGTAGCGGCATGGGGTTGCGCAACATTCAGGATCGCGTGGACCTGCTGGGGGGGCGCCTCACGATCGAGGCGGCACCCGGCAAGGGTGTGCGCATCAGGCTCAAGGTGCCGTTTCAGCGAGCCTCCAGCATGACGAGTGGGGAGAGAAACGATGGAAAGGTCTATACGCGTACTTTTGGCGGATGACCATCCGCTGGTGCTGGAAGGGCTGAGGTACCGGCTGGAGGCGCAGCCGGGAATTGACCTGATAGGCGTGGCGAGTTCCGGGCAGGAGCTGCTGACGCTGGCGCAGGAGTTGCGACCGGACGTGGTGGTTACGGATATCACCATGCCCGGCATTTCCGGTCTGGAAGCCTGCAAGATTCTGCAGGAGACCTGCCCCGGTATTCGGGTCCTGGTGCTGACCATGCACGACAACGAGGAGTACATTCGGCGCGCGGTGGCCTGCGGTGCCGCCGGCTATGTGCTCAAGGATGCCTCGGCGGAGGAGATGGTCTTCGCCCTGCGCGAGGTGGCGAGCGGACGCAGCCACTTCGGCTCCAGCGTCTCGCGGGTTCTGCTCGAGGAGAAGGAGGGGCGATTGACCCAGCGCGAAACCGACATCCTGAAGCTGATGTTCGAAGGAATGAGCAGCCGCGATATCGGCGAAGCACTGGCCATCAGCACGCGCACGGTCGAGTCGCACCGCAGCAACATCTATCGCAAGCTCAATACCAATTCCCTGGCGGGCCTGTTTCGCTACGCGATGCGACATGGGCTGGTCGAGCTTGAATAGCCAGATCCTATCGAAGCCATTGGTACGTCGATCTTTGACCTCAACCTTGCTTGAAGTCTTATCGTTCATCGCATCTTCACCCCGCAAGGAGAAATAGCGATGCGCGATACGATCAAGGTGGCCGTGATCTACGGCAGCGTGAGAGAAGGACGGCTCTGCGATACCGTGGGGCAGTGGGTCGTCGAGCAGGTCCAGCGCCGGGAGGCGTTCGCGCCGATTGTGATCGATCCCGCCGCCGAGGCCGACTCGGCATTCGCCGGACGCCTCGACGAAGCGGATGCCTTCATCGCGGTCACGCCCGAGTACAACCACTCGTACCCCGCCGCGCTCAAGGCATTGATCGATAGCTACAAGGCGGAGTGGCAGGCCAAGCCAGTGGCCTTCGTTTCCTACGGTGGCGCCTCGGGTGGGCTGCGGGCGGTGGAGCACCTGCGCCATGTCTTCGCCGAACTCCACGCGGTAGGGATTCGCGATGGCGTGATGTTTCCCAGCGTCTGGGAGCAGTTCGATGAGCAGGGCCAGCCGCTTCAGGCACAGCGCTACGAGCGTGGCATGCAAACCCTGTTGGCGCGGCTCGCCTGGTGGGCCGAGACGCTGCGCGAAGGGCGCGCCGCACGCGACTATGCCCAGGCGGTGATGCTGGATTGAGTGGCATGAGGGGAGCCGGCGCGCTCATGCCCGGGCGCGCCACGTGCCTCAGCCGGCGTCCGCTTGGTCAGTCAAGAAGTCATCCATCTGCGATCTGGGCGCGCAGCCAGGCGATTTCCTCGGCCCAGATCCCGGGCTCGATAGTCTCCAGCACCAGCGGGATCTCGTCGATGCGCGGGTCGCGCATGATGGTGGTGAAGGCATCGAGGCCGATGTTGCCCTGGCCCAGGCTGTGGTGGCGGTCGACGCGGCTGGCGTATTCGCTCTTGGCATCGTTGAGGTGCATGCCGCGCAGGTAGTCGAAGCCGACCACCTTGCCGAACTCGTCGAGGGTGGCGGTACAGGCCTCGGGCGTGCGCAGGTCGTAGCCGGCGGCAAAGGCGTGGCAGGTGTCGATACAGACGCCGACCCGCGACTTGTCGTCGACCTGCTCGATGATCTCGGCCAGGTGCTCGAAGCGCCAGCCCAGGTTGGTCCCCTGGCCGGCGGTGTTCTCGATCACTGCAACGACGCCGCGGGTCTCGGCCAGGGCGTGGTTGATCGAATCGGCGATGCGAGTGAGACATTCGCTCTCGCTGATCTTCTTGAGATGGCTGCCGGGGTGGAAGTTGAGCAGCGTCAGGCCGAGCTGCTCGCAGCGCTGCATCTCGTCGAGAAAGGCGGCGCGAGATTTCTCGAGCCCCGCCTTGTCCGGGTGGCCGAGGTTGATCAGGTAGCTGTCGTGGGGAAGGATCTGGCCAGGGCCGAAGCCATGTTCCCGGCAGGCGGCGCGGAAGGCCTCGATGGTGGCATCGCCGAGGGGCTTGGCCCGCCATTGGCGCTGATTCTTGGTGAACAGCGCGAAGGCGTCGGCGCCAATTTCGACGGCACGCAATACGGCCTGGTCGGGCCCGCCGGCGGCACTGACATGGGCTCCGAGGTATTTCATCTGGCCTCTCCATGGGTTGGCGACGCCTCTACGATAGCATGCACGCCGCCTCTCGACCTTTATGTCTCACTCGCCGCCGTGGCCCCTGCTAGGCTCAAGGGAGGGATTCGAGGAGAGCCCACATGTTGCTACTCGTACTGGTGGCGATGAGTGCTTCCATCGAGGAGGACCCGGTCGCCGCGGCGCTGGCGCGCATCGATGCGCTGCAGGGCTATCGCCTCACGCTGCGCAGCCAAGGCAGCGGAGGGGAGGAGGTCATCCGCTACAGCTATCGGACTCCCGGCTACGTGCGGATGGACATGGAGTCTCCCTACCGTGGCGCGGTACTGATCTACCGCCCCGATACGGGCAAGGTACAACTGTGGCCCTTCGGTTCGCCGGGCAAGCGGCCGGGGCTGTCCCTGCGCCCGACCAACCGCATGGTACGCAGCTCGCGCGGGCATCGCGTGGACCAGTCGGACGTGGGCACGCTGCTGCGCAACGTCGAGCGATTGCAGCAACACGGGAGCGCTCGCCTGCTCGGGCCGACGGAACTCGAGGGGCACCCGGTGCAGCACGTCGTGGTGGAGGCCGAGCCCGGCCGCGCCGTGCACGAGGTGGCACGCTACGACCTCTGGCTCGACGGAGAGACGCTGTTCCCACGCCGCGTGATCAGCTATGACCGTCGGGGCGAGCGCCTCGAGAGCGTGCATCTGGAGGATCTCGACCTCGACCCAGCCTTCCCCCATGACCATTTCTCGCCCTGAGGTTCATGGGGCCTGTCGTTCATGAATGAGTCGCGCCTCATGCCAAGTTTTCACTTCGAGACCGTCTGGCATCTCGACGCTCCGCTCGAGGCGGTCTTCGATGCCCTGGCCGACTCGCTACACTGGCCCGACTGGTGGCCCGGCCTGGTGGAGGTACGGCAACTCGTGAGCGGGGACGAGCAGGGGATCGGTCGCACCCAGCGTTTCGTCTGGAAGAGCCGGCTGGGCTATGGCTTGCGCTTTGACATCCGCATCACCCGCGTTTACCGGCCCCGTCTGATCGAGGGCGAAGCCTGCGGCGATGTGGTCGGTATTGGTCGCTGGCAGTTGCAGGCGAAGCAGACGGGTACCCGGGTCCGCTATCTATGGCAGGTTCGCACGGCGCGACCCTGGATGGGGCTGTTGGCCTGGATGGCGCGGCCGGTCGTGATCTGGAACCATCATGCCATGATGCGTGAAGGACGTACGGGACTGTCGCGACATCTGCGAGACCGCGCGCAGCTCGGGAACGGGGAGCGTTGGTAGAGAGACACGACAAGCGGTATGCTGCATCCAACTTACTCGAAATTGTCGCAGAGATGACATGAAGGGTTCGCAGGGTAGAATCGATCATGAGCGGCTTACCCGGGAGGCGAATGGCCGCTTTCCAGAAGATCCCTGTGCCGAAATTCGCCGCGAGCTCGAGCAGGCTCGCGAGGAGATCGCGAACCTCAGCCGCACCCTGCAACGCATCCAGCAGATCGCCCGGATGGGCTATTGGCGAGCCAGCCTCAAGGCCAACGAGCTGTTCTGGTCCGAGGTGGTCTACGACATCTTTGGCGTCAATCCAGACACGTTCACTCCCAGCATTCGTGCCTTCAAGGTCATGGTCCATCCTGACGACCTGGAAAGCGTCGAGGCCAGCATGCGGCGTGCCCAGGAAACCGGTAGCCATGACGTGGAGCATCGCATCGTGCGCCCCGACGGTGAGGTGCGCTGGGTGCATGAGCTGGCCGACTACGTGCCGGAAGGCGACGAGCAGATCCTGATCGGCACGGTGCGCGACATCACTGAGCAGAAGAGGCTGGAGCTGCGCCTGCGCCAACTGTCACGCACCGATGAGCTCACGGGTCTGTTCAACCGTCGCTACTTCATGCAGCGCTTGCTACAGGAGCTGGCACGCTATCGTCGATACGGCAGACCCACCTCGGTGGTGCTGTTCGACTACGACCACTTCAAGCGGATCAACGATACCCATGGCCATCCCGCCGGGGATCAGGTGCTGGTGACGGTGAGCAAGTTGCTGCGTGAGCGGCTGCGAACGAACGATATCCCGGCCCGGCTCGGCGGTGAGGAGTTCGCTCTGCTGCTGCCCGAAACCGGCCTCGAGGAAGCCGTCGGTGTGGCGGAGAAGGTTCGCCAACTGGTACGCGAGCAGACATTTACCTCGGAAGAGGGACGGCGCTTCGAGACCTCGATTACCTGTGGTGTTTCGGCGTTTCACGGTACCGAAGAAACGGTCGAGGCCATCCTGCATCGCGCCGACCAGAATCTCTATGAGGGCAAGCGAGCCGGCCGCAACCGAGTGGTGGCGGATGAACCGGATCGCTGAAGGCGTAGCGTTACGAAATGCGGTTCCCCTCGAACAGGCGGAAGGACTGACCGATGCGCTGGGCCTGGTGTTGGGAGAGCCGTCGAGCCTGCCTTTGAGCACGCGGCTCTATCACGCTCTGCGCGAATGGATTCGTGCCGGTCGTCTGACCAGCGGCCAGCGCTTGCCGTCCACCCGCCAGCTGGCCCGCGACCTGGGCCTGGGGCGAAACACGCTGCTGGCTGCCTTCGACCAGTTGCTGGCCGAAGGCTTCCTCACGACCCGCCAGGGGGCGGGTACCTTCATCGCCGACCTGCCGTTTCCGCAAGCGCAGGTTGCCGCCGAGAACGTCGCCATCTCATCGCGGTTGCCGTCCGATGCAGGACCGCTGCTCTCCACGCGCGGCACCCTGCTGCTTGGATACAGCCACGCCCGCCAGACGACCTCGTCCGCCTTCGCTCCCGGCGTGCCCGCACTGGACCGCTTTCCCCATGACCAGTGGCAGCGGCTGCTGCACCGGTACCAGCAGCGCATGCCGATGGACTGGCTCGACTACCAGGCCCAAGGGGGCGTGCCGGCACTGCGCGAGGTGCTGGCCGACTATCTGCAGCTCTCCCGCTCGGTGCGCTGTCGTCCCGAGCAGATTCTCATCGTGCAGGGTGCCCAGCAGGGCTTCGAGCTGATCGTGCGGCTACTGACCGACAGCGGCGATGAAGTGTGGCTCGAGGAGCCGGGCTATCACGGCGCCCAGGCCTGTTTCGCCGCCGCCGGGCTCGAGATGACCCCGGTTGCGGTGGATGCCGAGGGCATGGGTGTCGTGGAGCCAGCATGCCCAGGCTCCCCTCGGCTGATCTACGTCACGCCATCGCACCAGTACCCCAGTGGCGTGACCATGAGCCTCACTCGGCGCCTGGCGCTGCTGGAAGCCGCCGAGCGACATGGCGCCTGGATCGTGGAGGATGACTACGACAGCGAGTTTCGCTATGGCCAGCGGCCCATTGCCGCCTTGCAGGGGTTGGTGGAAGACTCGCGAGTGATCTATGTCGGCACCTTCAGCAAGGTGATGTATCCCGGCCTGCGGTTGGGTTACCTGGTATTGCCCGATGGGCTGATCGAGCCGTTTCGCCGGGCCAACGCCAGGCTGCATCGCGAAGGGCAGTACGCGGTGCAGGCGGCGCTCGCCGAGTTCATCGCCCGTGGCCACTTCTCGCGCCACATTCGCCGCATGCGTGACTGTTACCGTCGGCGCCAAGCGCTGCTGCGCAAGGCGCTGGCGCCGGCGGTGTCGCGTGGCTTGCGGCTGTCAGACGGACAGGCTGGCATGCATCTGGTGGCCTGGCTCGACGCGCCCGAGCAGGAGCGGATTCTCGTCGAGCAAGCCAGGCGCGAGGGCATCTCGCTGTCGCCGCTGTCGAGCTACTACCTGACCTCTCCCGGTCAGCCGGGCCTGGTGCTGGGCTACGCCGGCACCGTGGAGGCCGAGATCGGTCGTGCCGGGCAGTGGCTGGCCCAGGCGTGGTGCGATCTGGAGAAGGGCTAACCGGCCTGGCAGGCCTCGTACGTCAGCGCCGATAGCGAACTCAACTGTCTTCCCTTCGCGTCGAAGTTCTCTGGCGCGAGCCAACCCTCAAGGCGAGCCTCGACGGCCGGCCATTCACCGTCGAGCAGCGAAAACCAGGCGGTATCGCGGTTATGTCCGCCTTCCACCCGGTGCTGCCGGAAAATGCCCTCGAAGCGAAAGCCCAGGCGCTCGGCGGCACGCCGCGAGGGGGCATTGAGGGCGTTGCACTTCCACTCGTAGCGCCGGTAGCCCAGCGCGAAGGCGTGGCGCATCAGCAGCAGCATGGCTTCGGTGGCGGCCGGTGTGCGCCGAAGCGAGGGCGTGAAGTGGATATGGCCGACCTCGATGCTGCCATGTTCCGGCACGATGTTGAGATAACTGGCCAGTCCCAGGGCACGACCGGAGTCCGCTTCGACGATGGCGTAAAAGAGGGGATCTTTGCTGAGCGCCCGGTCGGCCAGCCAGATACGGCACTGCTCGGCACCGGTGAACGGCATGCCGCCGGAGTAGGTCCAGCGAGCCGCCGGGGCGTCGTGCGGACCTTCGCCCGCCATCATGAAGGCGGGGTGCAGCGAATCGGCATGGCGTTCGGCCGAGAGTGGCTCGAGGCGGACCCGGTCTCCCGACAGGGGATCCCGCTGCGGCCGGCGTGCCGGCTGCCAGGCAGGCTGGGGGGCACCGACCGGCTGGCCGAAGTCGTTTTGCGTTACGTCAGCCAGGGTCATGTAGGGCTCTCCTCATTGGTCAATCGCTGCATGTAGTGCCACAACTGGCGTGCCTGTGGGTTGCGGCTCTCGGCCAGAGCCGCCTCGACGCCGGCTTGGTCGGCCTCAGAGCGCTGGCGACCGAGCTTGGCTTTGCCCGTAAGTGTCTCGATGGGCAGTCGAAAACCGACCACGCCGACCTGCATCTTCTCCAGATAACCCTGTTCATGGGACAGCGAATCGAGCAGGGCGGGCTCAAAGTGCGCCAGGCTGCGCTCGAGCAGTTCACGCGTGGCCTCTGTCCCCAGCAATTCGAGGGTGCCCGTGGCGTGCACGGCCAGGTAGTTCCAGGTGGGCACGGCTGGCTGACTGGCATACCAGGTCGGTGAGACATAGGCATGGGGGCCGTTGAAAATCGCCAGCGCCCGGCTGCCATTGAGCATCCGCCAGTGCGGGTTGGCTCGGGCAAAGTGGCCATAAAGCGTACCCTGCTCGCCTTCGCTGCGTTCCAGGAGGAGGGGCAGGTGGGTAGCCTCAAGGTCGGCGCCGACCAGGACGGCGAAGTCGTGCCTCTCTATCAGACTCCAGGCCTGCTCGCGCGAGAGCCGCATCGATGGGGGAACGTACATGGCGTCTCCGGTCAGCCCTGGCCCGCTGTGGTATCGAACAGCAGGCCGTAATGGTAGAAGGTGGTGTCGCGCTGCCAGCCGAGCGACTCGTAGAGCGCCTGGGCCGCGTGGTTCTCGATCTCGGTGGCAAGCTTGAGGTGGCCGACGCCATGGCTCTCGGCCAGCTCCCGGGCGGCCTGCATCAGGGCGCGGCCGACACCGCTGCGCCGCGCCGCGGGTGAGACGAACAAGTCATTGAGCAACCAAAGTGGCGCCAGGCGCACGGTAGAGAGCAGCGGATAGAGCTGTACGAAGCCCTGCAGCTCTCCTGCGCTGCCTGCATGCACCAGGATGTGCGAATCACCGCGTTCCAGGCGTGCCTGCAGGAAGCGCCGGGCGTCCTCGAGGTCGGGCTCCTGGCGGTAGAAGCGGCGGTAGGCGTCGAGCAGTTCACTGAGTGGCTCGAGGTCGGCCAGGGTGGCATGGCGGATGGGCATCGGTGAATCCTCACAATTGCGGCTGTCCTTCGAGTGTGAGGCCTGGTTGGTTCCTTGCTAAGAGCCAGTTCGGGGATATTTCGCAGAGCCATTTTGCATTGCCGTTCACGTCCGAAAACCGCCAGACATTGGCAGCACCCAGGCTAGAATGGGTCCATGAACCTCTCGACCGATACCTGCTACCAGGCGCTGCTGGCTCGTGATGCGCGCTACGACGGACGCTTCTTCACCTGCGTGACCAGCACCGGCATCTACTGTCGTCCGATTTGCCCGGCGCAGACGCCGAAGCACGAGCATTGCCGCTTCGTCGCCTCTGCGGCAGCGGCACAGGAAGCAGGCTATCGACCGTGCCTGCGTTGCCGACCGGAGAGCGCTCCGGACTCCCCGGCCTGGGCCGGTACCTCGACCACGGTGAAGCGGGCGCTGCGGCTGATCGACGAAGGCGCACTCGATGACGACGGAGTAGAGGCGCTGGCCGACCGCCTGGGATTGGGCTCGCGCCAGCTGCGCCGGCTGTTTCAACGCCATGTCGGGGCATCCCCGCTGGCCGTGGCCCAGACCCGGCGCGTGTTGCTGGCGAAACAACTGTTGCATGAGACGGGGCTGCCCCTTGCCGACGTGGCGCTGGCCAGCGGCTTCGGCAGCGTGCGCCGTTTCAACGAGGTGTTCAGGAAGCTCTTTGGCCGGGCGCCAGGGACGCTACGTGGCCATCAAGGAGGCGCTGCCCAGGCGCCTGCGCTGACGCTGTGTCTGCCGTACCGACCCCCCTATGACTGGCAGGCGATGCTGGCCTTCCTGGCCCGGCGTGCGATCCCGGGGCTCGAACGTATCGACGGGGAGTGCTATCACCGTCTCTTCCGCGTAGGTGAGGCAGTGGGCAGCGTCAGCGTGCACCATGTTTCCGACGCCAAGGCACTGCAGGCGTCGATCCGGCTACCCGACCTTGCGGTGCTACCCGGGGTGATTGCCCGGCTTCGGCGGCTCTTCGACCTGCAGGCCGATCCCGAGGCGATACGCCAAGGGCTAGGTCGCGACCCGGCTCTGGCGGTGTTGGTCGAACGCCGCCCCGGGCTGCGCGTGCCCGGCGGGTGGGATCCCTTCGAGGTCGCCGTGCGCGCCATTCTCGGCCAGCAGGTCAGCGTCGACGCCGCCACGCGGCTGGCCGGCAGGCTGGTCGAGCGGCTGGGCGAACGCGTGGCAGGCCAGGAGGAGGCCGGCCTGGGCCGGCTGTTTCCCGCCCCCGAGCGCTTCACCTTCGACGAGATCAGGGCGCTGGGCATGCCCGGCGCACGCGCCACGGCGCTGGTGCGGTTGGCAGCGACCTACCGCGAGCAGCCGCAGCTGTTCGACCGCCGCCTGCATCTGGACGACACCGTGGTCCATCTCTGTACCCTGCCGGGTATCGGCGAATGGACCGCGCACTACATCGCCATGCGCGGCCTGCAGGAGAGTGACGCTTTCCTGCCCACGGATGTGGCGCTGCAACGCGCGCTGGCGGAGCAGGGCCGGCGCCCCACGCCACCTGAGCTGCTCACGCGTGCCGAGGCCTGGCGGCCCTGGCGTGCCTATGCCGTGATGCACCTGTGGCAGGCCGATATGGCGACAACGATGGCAAGACCAAGAGAGGAGAGAGGTGATGCAGCTCTGGCTTGATCTGATGGCGTCCCCGGTGGGCGAGCTGAGCCTGGTCAGCGACGACCAGGGAGCGCTGCGGGCACTGGAATTCGACAGCCACGACGAGCGCCTGCATCGCCTGCTGGGACGTCACTACCGCGAGTATCGTGTTGCCAAGGGCAGAGCGACTGCCGTCGTGCGTGAAGCCCTGGAGGCTTATTTCGCCGGTGATCCGTCCCATCTCGACGCGGTGCCGGTGGCGACCGGCGGCACCGCATTCCAGCGCCTGGTGTGGCAGGCGCTGCGCCAGATTCCGGCCGGCACCACGATCAGCTATGGCGAGCTTGCGACACGAATAGGGCGACCCGGCGCCAGTCGCGCCGTGGGTCTGGCCAACGGCGCCAACCCGGTGGCCATCGTGGTGCCGTGCCATCGGGTGATCGGCGCCAACGGCACCTTGACCGGCTATGGGGGCGGACTGCCGCGCAAGCGCTGGCTGGTGGAACACGAGCGGCGCCACCGCCAGGGTGACTTGTTCACCTTCGCCTAGCGTGGCCTGGTCGGCTCATGTCTCGCGGGCCAAGCCCACCAGCAGCTTGTCGAGAAGCCGGCTCAGCTCTTGCTGCTCCTCGCGGCTGAGAGCAGCGAGAATCCTGGCCTCGTTCTCCACGTGTCGGGGAATCATCTCCTCCATCAGCGCGATGCCCTTGTCAGTCAACGACACCAGCGTGCCGCGCCGATCCTCGGGATTCGGCGAGCGTGCGATCCAGCCCGCCTTCTCCAGCCGATCCAGCCGGCTGGTCATGCCGCCCGACGAGATCATCAGCGTCTCGAACAGCTGCGTCGGCCCCAGGCGATAGGGCGGCCCCGAACGGCGCAGCGTGGCCAGCACGTCGAACTCACCGGCCTGCAGGTCGTACTCCTTGAACAAGGTCAGCAGACGCTCCTGGGTGAGCTGATGGGTGTTCTTCATATAGCCCACCACCTCCATCGGCAGCAGGTCGAGATCGGGCATTTCCCGTTGCCATTGGGCAATGGCTTGCTTGACACGGTTCATAGGTGCGTTTATCTTTCCATCGAGATACTTTTCGGCAAGATTCTTTTTGCCGTGCTATGGGGGTCGATCATGACTAACTCTACGAATACACGCAACCGCACCGGCTGGTACGCATTGGGCTGCCTGTTGCTGGTCGGCAGCCTCCTGGCCTTGTCGCTGGTCGTGGCCAAGCTCGCCGACGGGGCCGGCGCGCCGCGCCTGAGCTTCCTGATGGTGGCGGTGAGCGGTGCCGGCCTGCTGTTGCTGGTCCTGGCCGGCCTGCAGCGTCAACCGATGCGGCTCGACCGTCGCATCGTCGAGTACGCGCTGGTCTCCGGCGCGCTGTTCGCTCTACCCAACGCCCTGGGCTTCCTGGCGGTGCGTCATGTGGGCGCCGGCTTCGTCTCGCTCAGCTTCGCTTTCCCGATCCTCGTTACCTGGATGCTGGCGGTGGGGCTAGGCATGGAGCGCATCAGAGCACTGCGTCTGTCCGGCGTGCTGCTGGGGTTGGCCGGCGGGGTGCTGCTGGCATGGGCCAAGGCAGGCGGCATGCAGGGCGCCCAGGGCTGGGTGGCGCTGGTGCTGACGATCCCGCTGATCATCGCGCTGGGCAACATTTATCGCACCCTGCGCTGGCCCGGAGAGGCCGGGCCGGTCTATCTCGCCGCGCTGATGCTAATGGGCGGAGCGCTGACGCTTGCCCCCTTCGTGCTGGCGTTCGAAGCGCATCAGTTCGGCCAACTGATCGACTCGACAGGGGTGCTCCGCCTGCTGCTCGTCGAAGTCGCCGTCTTCACCGTGCTCTACGTCTTCTACTTCGTGCTGCAGAAGCTTGCCGGCCCCGTCTATCTCAGTCAGATCGGCATGGTGGCTGCGCTTGTGGGCACCCTGATTGCCGTCTCGCTGCTGGGGGAGGCGGTACCACCCTACCTGGGCCTGGCGGGGGTATTGGTACTCCTCGGCGCGGTCCTCTTCCACCGCGGTGCCTCGCGCCGCAATACCGCTCCGCCTGTCACGGCGGAAGCCTGACCACAGGAGAATCCCAATGTCGCTCATGGAAGCCCTGCACTGGCGCTACGCCGCCAAGCGCATGAATGGAAAGAAGATATCTCGAGGAACGCTGGATACCATCCTCGAGGCCGCGCGCCTGGCACCATCGTCCTACGGCCTGCAGCCATACAGCGTGCTGGTTGTGGAAGATGAGACACTACGCGAGCGAATCCGGCACGCGGCATGCGATCAGCCCCAGGTCAGCGAATGTTCCCATCTGCTGATCTTCGCCGCCTGGACCGAGGTGGAGGGGCGACACGTGGATGAGCTGATCGCACTGACTGCCGCGGCGCGCGATCTCGACCCAAAGGAGCTGGAGGGCTATCGTCAGTCGTTGCATGCCGCCATTGCCGGTTTCACCCCGGAAGAGAAACAACAGTGGGCGGCGCGGCAGGCCTATATCGCCTTGGGAACGGCACTCACCGCCGCCGCCGCGGAGCGGATCGACGCCTCGCCGATGGAAGGCTTCGACCCGCCGGCGCTGGATGACCTGCTGGGCCTCGAGGAGAGGGGGCTGCGCAGTGTGCTGCTGCTGGCGCTGGGCTATCGCGACATGGCGGAGGACCGCCTGGCCGGGCTAGCCAAGGTGCGCTGGCCCAGGGAGCGCTTCGTGGTGGAGTGGAGCGGGGCCTAGACGCTGCCTTCCTTCTCGACCACCAGCACCCGGGCTTCTCCCAGCGGGCAGGCGACATGTTCGGTGCCCACCGAGGCGAAGAAGATGTCGCCCACTTCCAGCAGTTGGGAATGCTCGACACCATCGCTGCGATAGCGCATCTCAACCTGACCATCGAGTACCACGAAGACTTCCTCGCCGTCGTTGACGTGCCAGCGGTATGGCTGGTCGGTCCAGTGCAGGCGGGTAGTAATGCCGTTCATGTTGGCGATGTCCTTGGCTCCCCAGGCGCGTTCGGCGGTGAAGTCACGGCTGCGGGTGATTTCCATGAGGCTGTGTCCCTCGCGCTACGATATGGTTTTCCGGACGAACCCCCGAAGCCATTATGCTCGGCGAATCGGTCGTTTTGCCATCCTTGACGTTGCCGGCGTTCAGGATGGGATTCGAGCCGCCCGCTGGGAGAGCGCCAGGCTTTCTGCGAGTTGCTCCGCCTGCAGGCAGGCGTGTAGTCGCGCTTCGCCATCGACTTCGCTGCCAAAGAGAGTCTTTTCCACGATCACCGACTCGATATCAGTAATGCCGACAAATTTCAGCCACATCTCGAAGTATACTTTTTGGTAGTCGTATTCTTGCGATGGCGTAAACGAATCGTTGGCGTAGCTCAGCCCCCTGGCATAAACCACGATGGCTTTCTTGCCAGTGAGCAGGCCGCTGAATCCAAACTCGGGGTCGAAGGAAAACAGAAGATCCTTCTGCGATACCAGATCAATGAAATGCTTGAGTTTATAGGGTATGCCGAAATTCCACAGCGGCATCGAGAACAGCAGAAGGTCGGCCTCGTGCAGGTGGGAAGCGAGCTGACGCAGACGGCCCCAGGCCTGTTGCTGAGCTGGCGTCAGCGGTGTGCCGGCTAGCCCGGCGTACTTTGCTGTCATGGCGCTGTCATCGAATTCGGGTAGGCCCATCTCCCAGAGGTCGAGATGTTTCACCTGGACCTGGGGAGAATAATCCCGGTAGTGAGATATGAAGCTCCTCGCGACTTCCAGCGATGCAGAGCGCTGCTTGCGGGGTGAAGATGAAACGTGCAGGAGAATTGTCATGATACAAATAACCTCACTTGGTTGTTGTCTTCTTTTATGCCAGCACCTCCGAAAGGAAAAAATAAATCAAATAGTGTGATGGTATTTATAATGAACCAAGATGATACTTTTTTCTTAACTCTGCTACTCTGGATGAGGGGGCGAAAGAGCGGCTTTAGGCAGCTTGAAGAGGGCGAGGCAATCATCAGGCGGCGTGTCACGACACGCTGCCGAGTGATACATAAGAAATGAAAGCCATACTTATCATGGAAAGATATGCACATGCTCGACTTGCTTCTCCTGAGGAGTTTCGTTGCCGTCATCGATGAAGGTAGCTTCACTCGCGCCGCCAACCGCCTGCACCTGACCCAGCCGGCCATCAGCGGACATCTACGCCGGCTGGAGGCCCAGGTCGGCAAGCCGTTGCTTCGGCGTACGACGCGTGCCTTCGAGGTCACGCCGGATGGGGAATGTCTGGCGGCCTACGCCAGGGCCATCCTGGCACTCAATCGCGACGCCATGACCCAGCTCTCCCGCTCTACCTATCAAGGCAACGTGCGCCTTGGGGTCGCGGAGGACTGCGTCAATGCCTCGCTGATGCGCGCGCTCAGGGAGTTCGTGGAAGACAACCCTCAGGTCGAACTCGGCGTACGGGTCGGCATTCCCGGCGACATGATCGTGGCCATGAAGCGTGGCGATGTGGACATTGTGTTGGGTGCTCAATGCGGTTCCCAAGAGCCGGGTCGCCTGCTATGGCACGACCCCCTGGTCTGGGCCTGGGCCGAACACTGCCCCGTGCGCCTGCCCTCGCCACTGCCTCTAGCCCTGTTCCCCGAAGCATGCCCCTATCGTGAGGCCGCCTTGACTCAACTGGCGCTTGCCGGCATCCCGCAGCGCATGGCGATGCTCTGCTCCAGCGGAGCCAGCCTGCGCGCCGCGGTAGAAGGCGGATTTGCACTGGCGCCAATGCCCGCCAGCCAGCTTGGACCCGGGCTGATTGCCCTGGCGGAAGAGCACAGCCTGCCACCGCTGCCGGAAGCCGAGTTCATGCTGATGACCAGTCCGTCGGGGGACCAGACAGTATTGGCCGCCTTGGCAGATCGGATCGCCGAGCATCTTTGTCCCAATCCGATAGCGGAGCCGGCCTAGCCTTGCAGAGCTGACAACGGTAACAGTCATTACCCATATCTTTTGTCCTCGTCATGAAGGAGAGAACAACAATGGTGAGGCTGAACAGTGTATTGCGGCTGGCCAGCAGAATTGCGTCCGGCAACGATTCGGCTTTTTCCCGTGCGCTCATGTTGGCATCCGCCAAGCCACGCCCTTCCAGCCCGCCAGCGTTCACACCGCAACAGACGGTGACACCAACACTACCCCAGTGGAATGGGGGGACGGCGTTCCAGCCGATCAATACCAGCCACACCCCTATGGTGGGCTATGGGGTCTACTCGCCGGAATACCTGCAGCAACTGGAGCTCAACTCGGAACCTCCGGTTTATGGTCCCACGGTACCGGAGAGTTTCGATTCCCCGAGTTTCGAGCCGCTGAACTTCGATCCCCTGAACCGGAACGATGTTTTTCTGCCTGTCGATAACGTAGCCGAGCAAGAGCCTGTCATCGACGAGGAATCAGCCGAACAGGCTCAGGGCCTGGCTGATGAAATTGCAGAGGGCAAAGGTCTCGACCTTGTCGGAGACGACGAACTGAGTCGGGAGGATGTCGTCGAACGGCTCGAGGCGGGTGGCTACGAGGTGGAGTCAGCTGAATGGGGCCTTGCCGGGGACAACGTTACCCGCACGACGATCACCGACCCCGGGACAGGCGAAACCATCCACGAATACTACGATCACGACACCGACCGGTACTGGATCGAGGTGACGGGTGAAGATGGCGAAACGCTGAGTCAATCGCCTGTCCGGGACGATGAGGGACGCAAGGTCACCGTCAGTGAGGACGAAGAGAGCGGCGAAAGGGCAACACGCCTTGAAGACGATTTGGGTGATGGCAGCGTCGTAGAAATAACCGAACTGACCGGCAGCGATGTCGTAACGATCACGACTACCGATAGCGACGGCAACAGCGAGACGGTAGTGGTGGCCGAGGATGGTACGCGAACGACGCTGGACCCTGAGCAAGATACGAGCCGGGGGGGTGTCGATGGGATTGTCGATGGAGTCGCTAATGGCCAGAGTATCGAAGAGATTGCCGAGGAGCAGGGGCTCACTCGCGAGCAGGTGATTGCCCAGCTAGCAGCGGCCGGTTTCGAAGTCGACTCGGGAGTGGAAGGGCAGGGTCCCAATTACACCGATATCACGAGGATCACCGAATCAGGAAGTGGCGATCTCGTCGTCAGTCACGAGACAGGGCCCGATGGAACACAGACCTCCCGCGTCATTGATAATGATGGCAACGAGACTCGTCGGACCGAGAACACTGACGGTAGTACCACCAACGTATTGATCGAGTCGGATGGCCGTGTGACCGAGACCGTCGTGGATACCGATGGCAAAACAACTACGACCGTCACGTATGAACAAAACGGAGTGACGGTCGAGGAAGTCACTATTGACGACGGTAAGACCACGACAATGATCATTGACGATGACGGCAACCGCACGGAACTCGATCCTGAGCAGGATACGAGCCGGGAAGGAATCGATGAGATTGCCGAGGCAGTCTCAGAAGGCAAGAGCATCGATTCGATCGCCGAGGAGATGGGGCTCGATCCTGCTCAGATCATCGCTCAACTCGCGGCTGCCGGTTTCGAAGTTTCAGAGTATACGGAGCCGGACGACAGCGTGACCCGGCGTATCGTGGATGCCGATAGCGGCGAAGAAATCGCCCGCTATCGTTTCACGATGGGCGAAGTTACCCAAAGTACCTTCTTTGTCGATGCTCAGGGTAACGAGGTGCAACGCACCGAATACCGGAATGGACGCAGCATCGAGACCGTCGTGGAGGCCAACGGCCGCAGGACCGTTACCAGCGAGAGTGCCGATGGCGAGAAGACGGTCAGTGTGACCCACAACGGCTATACCGTGACCACTCCACCGGAGGGGGATATTACGGTTCGTCATGACGAGAAAGGAATGGAAGTTGATGTCGAGAGGGGCACGTATATGGCTTCCCTCATCGATACGCTACTAGAAATCGATCCTGACAGCGATGATGCCGATGAGGCTAAGGCCTCGGAAATTGTCATGGAAGTCGTTGAGAGCCTTATTGCGGGTGAAGCCGTAGAAGACCAGCAAGCGGCTATCAATGAAAAGCAGGAGGAATTAGCCACGGCTATGGATGCCTATGGCAAAGGTTTCCTGCCCAGTACGAACGTCTCCGTCGAGAATCCCTATGGCGACCCACCTCCAGGGCAGGCACCTTCCGGCGGTGAGTGGGTGCCGATGTATGACAAATGGCATGACCCCGAGGTGGCCAAGGCCATGGCTGCATTAAATGTGTTGCTTGTCCAACAGATGGAGGCGAATGACAAAGGGCTTTATCACCAGGAGCAACAGGATGTTTATGCTCTTGATCCGGAGTATGAGGATGCTATTGAACGCGCTGGTGAGATTCTCGATGAAGCATTGGCCCCCCATGGGCGGAGATGGGTGCGCCCTGAGCCAGAGGGCTCCCTCGAGGAGGCCGAAGAGCGATTGCGCGAAGCCGAATCCAGACTTGAGGAGGCGGGGGAAGCCAAGAGGGAGTATCAAGAAGCAGAACGCCTGCTCGGTGAGGCGATTACTACCCAAGATAACATGCCTTTTTATCCTGACGGTACAGTTCCGGTAATAAGTGAGGCAGGTAGCGGTTATAACTATTCGGCCGAGGTGGAAAAAGGTAAGGAAGCTCAGGCAGAAGTGGATGCTTTGTTCAGTAAGGCGGATTTTAACCATAGGCATGGAGATAGCCTCTTGGCTGATTATGTCGTCGATATGCTTGAGCAGCACTCGGATGCCACAGACTCTGAAAGTGAGATATCTGTTGAGCTGGAAAAAGCGAGAGATAGTCAGGAGGAAGCGAGTCGGAGACTTGAGCTTTCTCAGGCCTATTTAAATTACTATAACTCAGTTTACGAGAGCGCTGAATTCACAGTTGAAATAGAGGATATAAAGTCTCGTCTGCTTGCAGAATACAACGAGGACAATCCTCACCTCTTCGAGGAGGGACGGAAACATAAAACGCTGGGTGGTACCTATCTTGGAGAATTCACTGTCCAGGAGCTCGACTATCGTGATGGTCAAGTCTGGGTCGTCAACCACTTTGATACAGGTAAAACAACGGAGCAGCAGCTCACTGTTGATCCCGACGATTCTCGTGAATGGAATGAAGACTACCGACAGCGTCCGCTGAATGTTGAATGGCATGAGCTTAACTCCGGCGTAGATATGTCCGAAAATATCTGTAGGGTGGAGACTCCGGCTGCATCAGTTACGAATCTGGAGGTCGCTCATGCTCGACTGTATGGAACGCTTGGAAACCAGCTTGGTTTAGATATTGAAAATGTAGACGATATAATTTCTGAGCTTGAAGATGAAGAACAGTCTTTCATAGAGGTTTTTGGTGAAGGTGAGGAAGTTCCTCCAGAGGATCTATTGAAGCCAGGGGAGGAGCCCATTACCGTCCCGATAGGGGAGGGTGAGATCAAAATCTCACTAAGCTCCTCCGAAGACTATGACCAAGGTGGCCTGGAAATACTGGCAGAGCGAGATGAGTGGGTGGGGGTAAAGGTCGAGGTGAACTGGGTTTGGGTTCATGCAGACCAAGCCATTACCATGTTGGCATTGAAGGAAGCCAATAACCACCGAGACGCGCTGGAAGAGGCGCAGAGTAATATGCGTAGCTTGGAGGAGTGGTATCGCCACCGAGCCAGCCAGCCGGTCGACTTGTTCGAAGAGCGTGAATCTCCTGAGCAGGAGGCACGCATGCAGTTCAGCTACCTGGTGGAGTCGACCGATCGAGCCTTGGAAGATATCTATAACCCACGTTTTCGGAGCATGCTAGAGAACGAGAATGTCTCTCGCTTTCAGCGAATGGAGAATGAAGATAATTTGAGGTCTGTTGTAAAGAGTTGGCTCAATGTGGATCCTTCTTCGAGTGAAGGAAAGGATGTCGTCGATAGCGTGGTCGATGAGATTTACAGTCAGGGTGGGGAAAGTCCAGAAGTCAAGGTAGTGCCGTTCTTTTATGTTGATAACCAAGTGGGAATGGTGGAGAGTGCTCTGTTTTCCGTAAAAAAAGAGGACGGTGAGCTAAGATATGTCGATGCATCCGGGAAGAATTTTTCAGACTTGGAGGATTTCCAGAATCACAATAGGCAGTTCGATCAGAACGGGTTGATAGTTGCTCCGGAGGGACTGGATCTCAAGGAGGAGAATGGAAACATATCTCTGGACGTTGTCCAGGCGCGCAATGTTTCCACGGCAGAGAAAATTGTCGATCCATTGATTGGTATCGGTACCGGGATCGCCTCCGTGGGCATGATGATCCCCACTCCGTTGGCCCCGGTTTTTGCTGGTGCGACTCTTTTGGGAACATCTTATTTAGGAGGCAGGGCGATACAGAATCAGGTTGATCATATAAAGAGAGGAGGTGAGTGGGGCGAAAAAGAGTCCTGGATGAATATGGGGATGATCGCGACGACGTTCTTGCCTATTGGTTCGGGCATGTCGAGAGCGGCTGGTTTCGCAAGATTTGGAGACGATATATCGATTGGTCGAGCCTTTTTCGCAACCATGGGAATGAGCCGTCCAGGAGCGACCACTGCCAAGCTGACGGACTATATGCACAGCGCGTCGGGCTGGAACCTGGCTGGGCGCATGATGGATGGGGCGGCGATTGGGACCGGCATGCCGGTCATGGCGGTATCGGTTCATGACCTGGTGGTCTACGGCGACCAGATGTCTGACCTGCAGAAGGCAGATGCCATCATTGGCTTGGGAACCGGCTTTGCGGGCACTGTGACGGGAGCCTATGGGGTCGTCGTCACACGACCGACCCATTCCAAGCCAAGCCCCCACAACATGGTGAATCCACGTACCTCTGCAGCTACACCAAGTGTCGCAGGCAAGCCGGGAGCTTCGGGAACATCTTCGACCTTTGTCTCGTCCCGTATCTCTGATCTCAGGCCGGTGGAGATAAAAGCGCTTACAGATGCCGAGGTTGGCTCCATTGCTCCTGAGCATCTTTCACAAATGACGCCAGGCCGCACTACGGCTTTTACTCGAGATCAAGTTGCGCTCTTCTCGAAAGAAAAAATTGGTGCTCTTACCGACGCCCAGGTGAAGAAGCTAACTCTGGACCAGATCAGGGGCCTGTCAACGGATCAGATGTCGTACTTCAGTCGCGATCAATTGGCTGTCATGCGACCAAAACAAATTGCTGCCATGAGTGGCGATCAGGTTGGCGCTTTAAGTGCGTCTCAGCTTCGTGTCTTGTCGGATGTTCAGCTACAAGCCGTTTCCACCGATGCACTGGTGCAGATCAAGGGGAATCGATTGATGTGGCTCCTCCCTGAGCAGGTGACATCATTAACCCCGAGCCAGGTTTCAGCGCTGACAACACGCCAGATAGCCTCTTTGACGCCTGGTCAAGTTGCAGCAATGGATCAATCTCAGGTATCGGCGCTGTCTTCCCAGCAGTGGAGGGCTTTCAATCCCAATCAGTTGAGACGGCTGGATAGCGAATTGTTGCAGCTCGCTTCTCCAGGGGCTCTCGATAGGGCAGGCCGGCCGGGAACTATTACGCATGCTCTGGACGCTGAAGGTTCCTTCGTCAAGTTGCATGGCAGTGTACGAATCAGTGAGCAAGGCATTTTGCTTCAGGCTGCGGCTCCCCAGCACTCGAAGGACCATGTGACGTGCATGCTCGTGATCGAACGGGATGCTCTAGTGCCATTGCTCAATGCGGAGGCTGCCGGGACGATACCTAGCGATGCAAGAATACGCGTTCAAGCCAGAGTTTATGTACCACCCGTAACCCGTACGCCAATGGAAACCGCAGCAACGGGACTGCTGACTACCTCTATGGCCCTCGGGGCTGGGGTAGGTTACACGGGATGGGTGCCCGCCCAAGCTGGCGCTTTTCTTGTCCGCGGTGCCAGCATAGCCACTAGGTCACTCCTGCCAAATCATACGGCTGTAAACACCAAACTTGGCCGTATCCTGCGTGGTGTAGAAGCCGTTACGTTTTCGATCAATCTTCCCCAGTCCTATATTTCGACAGTGGAAGGGAATGGGGTCGTGGCTAGCGGTAGCTTTGCCTTCGCCAACAGCTTTTACATGAGCAAGGGCTATATGGAGGCTATTACTGGAAGGCCGTTCATGCCGCATGTGGATGATATTGGGTCCCCATTTTATATACTGGGAAGCAATGATATTGCCTTGGCTTCCTTCGGAGATGTTGTTACACGGGATGGGACTATGGTGTCATATATCGACGCCCTTTCCGGAGGAATGTTTATTTACGGCACGGCGGCTGGTTGGGTTCAGGCGCCGGGCTACCAGGCGAAAGGACAAGGCATCCCGGGAACACCTGAAATTAACCATCCTCAAGTGGCTTTGTATGAATCCACTACTGCCAGTTCACCTGAGTCAGGTGCTTCCGATAAACCAAAGGCAAAAAGAGACTACACCACGGCCATTACATTTGGAGGAGGGCTGGGCTTGTTCTCTCTCTCCACAGTTCTGGCGGATATGGAAAAAAACAAAAAAGATGACGGTCAAGCCTCTATTCCCGAAAAGTATGGGGAACCAAGGCCGCAGTGGGTCGTGCAGCCGCCCGATAATCCAAGTCCAACATTTCCGTCGTCTTCCAGTTCCGATCAAATGCCATTGGTGATGGTCGAAGGAGGAGGAGGGGTACTGCAAGATGCTGGAAATTTCAGAAGTTATGATGTCACGCCGGTTGAGGAGGGAGCAGTGGGAGGACGCTTCAATCCATACTTGGTGAACGTTCATGAGGTCGTGGTTGTGCAGAAGGGACAAACGCTAGGAGGCATTGCTAGGCACTATGGCTATGATGTGAGAGAAGTGGTTGAGCTGAATATGAATCATATACCAGAGCCAGGTTTGATCGCGCCTGGCGACCATGTCTATCTACCAAGGATGAAAGTTTCATGATACCTGCCTAAAGGCAAAGCCGTTTTGGTGCGGGGTGTGGGCTTGGAGTGGCATTATTTATCACGATTTATGATCGATGGTCGTTTTTACGGTTTTATAACGATTCTTTATGAAGTTGTTTGTCTTTTTTGATTAATTCTTCATCTGTTTTATATTGCATTAGTGTTTGTTGTGTCTATTATAAAAGTGGCGTGTTGCCCAGTAAGATTGCGAACTTCTCATCATCTCGGAACGACCCGGGCGGGTAGCCGCTTGTTCAGTTTCTTCCATCCTAAAAGGAGGCAAGGCATGGCGATCTTCAAGATCAAGGAAAAGAAAATGGCTGCTGATGGTGTTTCAGGCGCTGGCGGTGGCGGTGGCATCGATGTACAGCAACTAAAGGATATCTTCGATCAGGCCGCCAAGAAATCGATGGAGGTCAGCAAGGTCAAGACCGAGGGTAACACCGAGGTCGATACGGCCAGGGCGGCACGTCCCAACAACTGACATTGCCACGGCGGACGCTGGCGGGCACCAGCGTCCGTTCAGGCTTTCATTATCCAGGCTGCGTATCTTGGCTGCCGTCATGTTCGAGATGGGGGCTCGGGCTTGATGGTATTTCATGACAGGTGGCATCCATGGCTTCCGTGACTTCGTTCTTGATGCCGACGACCGAGATGTTCTCCACGCTGGAAGTGAGGAGCGGTCTTCATGCGGGAGTGTCCGTTCCGCTCGAACAGCCGGTCTGTCGTATCGGTTCCGCGGCCAGTTGCGATGTGTTGCTGAGCGATGCCGGCGTTGTCGCTGAACATGTCGTTCTGCGTTTTCACGCTCGAATGGTGGCCATCGAGGCGGTCGGAGGTTCTGTCGAGGCCAACGGTAAGCCGCTGGCGCAAGGTACCGGTTGGCGTACGCCTTTGCCGGTCACCCTTGCCATTGGCGAAGTGAAACTCACGCTTACCCGCCCTGAGCTGATGCTTCCGCCAGCCCTGCAGAACGCCCGGCGAGGTATGGGCACACTTCAGCGCCGTGTGCAGGCAAGCGTGCCCGTAGCAAGGGCGACCCTGAGGCACCGATTGGCGCCTTTGCGAGCCGCCCTGCAGCGCTTCGCTTTACCCCTCGCATTGGCACTTCGGGGCAAGCTGGTGCAGTGGTGGTCTCGCATCGGAGGAGTCCTGGCGCCGGTGAGTCGACGCCTCGGTATCCGGTTCGCACCATTGGTAAGCCTCGTCTCCCATCAATGGCGTCGGGCGCCGATTCCGGCGCACTGGCGCCACCGTCTGGTCCAGGCGCGCCAGGGGCCGGCACATGTGCTGGCCAGTCGCAGCACCGCGGTGACGGCACTCTGCACGACCCTGGCGATCGTTGGCATCTACCAGCTCGTTGGCGTCGGCACGGCGGGGGCCAGTATCTCTGCCAGCGCGCTCCATTCAACAGGCATGTTGCATCCACAGGCCGCCGAGGCGGCCCGCTCGCTGATGGCCGTCGATACGCCACCCGGCGAGGCATTGGCCCGGCGGCTCGCTGAGGCCGGGCTGGAGGGGCTTCAGGTTCGCGATGCCGGCAATCACCTGGTCGTTGACGGTGAGTTCCCCCCTGAACGCTATGACGAGTGGCGCGACGTGCAGCTCTGGTTCGATCGGCACTATGGCGGTAGCCAGTTGCTGATCAGCGAAGCTCGCCCGCAGCTGTCGACCGATTCGCCAGCCCTGCAGTTCCAGGCGGTGTGGTTCGGTGAGAATCCCTATGTCGTTGGCCCTGGGGGTGAACGCCTCTACCCCGGTGCCGCCCTCCAGGAGGGCTGGGTACTGGCCGAGATCGCCGATAACCGCGTCACGGTACGCCGTGGCAATGATGAGTTCTCCCTGACGCTGTAGCGAAACGCTGCCGGCCCTTTGCCATGGAGGCGACGCCATGAGAGTCACCGCCGATCGTATTCAGGACGATCAACGTCTCCGCACCAGCGCAGGGACAGTGCCCCATGCTGGCGAGGCCGGCGGCAGCAAGCCCGTCGATCCGGAGCGACAAGCCGACTTCGCCAGGGCGGTGGAGGGCAGCCAGGCGCGTCGCCAGGAGGGCGGCACGCTGCGTGAGCAAATCGAGCGCATGGCGCAGCCCGCAGCCGGCGATCCTTCGCTTTACGCCAATGAGCGCAGCATTGGGCTGCTGCAGCACGTGGTCGATGCGGTCTTGCCCGAGATGGACACGCAAGCCGAGGTCGTCGAGATGGCAGCGCAACTGCTCAACGAAGAGATCGCGCAGCGCCTGGAGTGGGCGGAACGACGTGCCGAGGCCGAGGAGCTCGAGCGGTGAGAGATGGTGACCAGGGAGCGGCGGAGTTGATGCACATGATGGGGCATCTTTACCTCAAGAGCGGCGAAGCGAAGCGTGGTCTGGTGCTGTTGCTGATCGCGGCGCATATCGCCCCCGATCATGCCGGCATCCTGCACACGCTGGCCCGGGCCTTCATCGCGGTGGGCGACACGCCGAGGGCGCTCGACGCGATAGCGCGCTTGGAGCGCCTACAGGGAGCCTCGCCCGGGCTGATATTGCTGCAGAGCCGGGCGCTATGGGTAGCTGGGCAGAAGGATGAGGCCCGGCGCCGTTTCCGCGACTTCCTTCAGCAGCGGAGGGAGGCATGAGCGCGGCCCTGGCGAAGTTCAATCTCGTCGCCCAGCGGGCTGCCCAGCGCAGCGACGTGGTCATTGCGCTTTTCATCATACTGGCGGTGGTCATGATGATCATCCCGCTGCCGACGGCGCTGGTGGATGCACTGATCGGCATCAACATAGGCTTCAGCCTGCTGATTCTGGTCGTGGCGTTCTACATCTCGCACCCGGTCGAGTACTCCTCGCTGCCGCCGATCATCCTGCTGGCCACGCTGTTCCGCCTGGCGCTGTCGATTACCACCACGCGCCTGATCCTGCTCGAGGGCGATGCCGGGCAGATCGTGTCGGCCTTCGGCAATTTCGTCATCGCCGGCGAAGTGGTAATCGGCCTGGTGGTGTTTCTGATCATCACCGTGGCCCAGTTCCTCGTAATTACCAAGGGGGCTGAACGGGTCGCGGAAGTGGCCGCCCGCTTCATTCTCGATGCCATGCCGGGCAAGCAGATGAGCATCGACAACGACTTGCGCAACGGCGACATCGAGCAGGCAGAGGCGCGCAGCAGGCGTCAGCGCCTGGAACAGGAGAGCCAGCTCTACGGGGCGATGGACGGCGCGATGAAGTTCGTCAAGGGCGATGCCATCGCCGGATTGGTGATCCTTTGCGTCAACCTGATCGGTGGCCTGTCGATCGGCATGGTCAAGCGGGGCATGCCGTTCGGCGAGGCGGTGAATACCTATTCGCTGCTGACGGTCGGCGACGGGCTCGTGGCCCAGATCCCGGCGCTGCTGATCGCCGTCGGCGCCGGCACCGTAGTGACACGGGTCAGCTCGAACTCCGGCCACAGCGGTGACCTGGGCAGCGAGATCGTCGGCCAGCTCGGCAGGAGTTCCCGGGCGCTGGGGCTGACCGCCGTCATCCTGCTCTTCGCTGCCTTCATCCCGGGGTTCGCTCCCGGCGTTTTTCTCACCCTGGCGGCCGGTCTGGGCTTCGCGGCCTACGTGATACGTCGCCGGGAGCGCAGGTTGGCGACGCAGGTCGATACCGGAGGGGAGATTTCGTCCCCAGCACCCATGGCGGCAAGCGCCGCTCCCTCTCCCACTAGGGAAGCGGCAACGCCGGCTGACCAGGAGCCCGCGCCTAACGCCGGCACAGTGCCGGAGTCGGGTGAATCACATCGTGTGGTGCTGTGCCTGTCGGCTTCGCTGGCCGAAGCACTCTCTCTTGATGCCCTGCGCTGGGAACTCGACGAGGCGTGCCGCCGGGCCGGAGCGAGCCTGGGGATCGAGATGCCGGGCGTCGGCCTGCATGTCGATGCGTCGCTGGAAGCCGACCATTTCGCCATCGAGCTAGATGAAGTCCCGATCAGGCAGGGAGAGCTTCCCGCCGAAAAGGTACTGCTCGACGACGATCCCGTGCATCTGGAAATGTTGGAGGTCGAGGCCGTCGAGCATCTATCGCCGCTGGGGCGGCACTCGGGGCACTGGGTGGCCGTGCAGGAGGTCGAGCGCCTTGATGAGGCCGGGATCGGTTATCGCCGGGCCGATCAGGTGCTGTGCCTGTGTCTGGAACGCACCCTGGCACGTTATGCCGGAGAGTTCGTTGGCATTCAGGAGACCCGGACGCTGTTGTCGCGCATGGAGCAGGACTATGCAGAGCTGGTGGGCGAGGCGGTGCGCGTGGTCTCGCTGCAGAAGATTTCGGACATCCTGCGCCGCCTGGTGGACGAGGGCATTCCGCTGCGCGCACTGCGCACCATCCTCGAGGCAGTGGTGACCTGGGGCCCCCAGGAAGCCAACGTGCCGCGCCTGACCGAGCGCATTCGGGCCGCCCTGTCGCGCCAGATCTGTCATCGCTTCGCCCGGGCCGATCGGGTGCTGCCGGCCTGGGTGGTGACCCGACAGCTCGAAGAGGCCATCCGCGCCACGCAGCGCAGTACCGATGGCGTCGCCAGAAGCGGCAGCGTGCCGGCAGCGCTGTCGCGCGCCCTGAACCGCTGGTTCCAGCAGCGCCTGGAGATGCTGGACAGCGACGTGTCGCCGGTAGTGGTGGTTTCCGCCGATGTGCGTCCGGTGCTGCAGCAGTGGGCCAGGCGACACGAGCTGGACCTGCCGGTGATCGCCTGGTCCGAGGTGGCGCCGGAGTTCAGTCTCCAGTCGCTGGCCCAGGTCAGGTTGCCGCAATCGCACTCCCGGGGCGATGGCGAAGCTGCCAGCGCGCCCAAGGGTGAAGCGGAATGAGCAGTTCGAACGACAACCCCTCCCATCAAGGAGCAGTGACTGCGATGGCAGCCAGACCCTCGTTATTTCCTCCTTCCCACGGCTCGGTACTCCTTCGCTGCCTGGCCACGCTGTTGTCCTGGCTCGTGCTGATGGCTTCCGCGCACGCCCAGAATGCCGACGGTAGCGGGGAACAGGGGCTTACGCTGGAAACCGGGCAGGGGCGCATCCTGCGCTTCGGCGAGCCGGCCGAGTCGGTTTTCGTGGCCGACCCCGAGATCGCCGACGTACAGGTCGTCTCTCCCGGGGTGATCTACCTCTATGCCAAGGCTCAAGGCGATACCAACCTGATCGTGCTGGGCGCGGACGAGCGTACCCAGGCGTCGATGCGCCTGCAGGTGCGTGACGGCGCCCAGGCGGTCAATCAAGCATTGCAGGAGGCGGGAGGTGGGGCGCCGATCGTGCTGCGCATGGCCGGTAACCAATTGGTGGCGGAGGGCGAAAGCACGGATGTCGGCAGCGCCATGGCCATCCAGTCGACGCTCGAGAGCCACACGCCGGAACAGGGGCAAGCTTTGGATGCCACCACCTACCAGGGCAGCACCCAGATCAACCTGCGCGTGCGCTTCGCCGAAGTATCGCGCGAAGAGTTGCTGCAGTACGGCGTCAGTTGGAGTGCATTGATAAATAACGGCTCTCTGTCGCTGGGTGTGCTGCCAGGCTCTCAGGCCGGCATGACCTTCGGCACTCTGGGTGGCGGTAGCGACAGCATCGATGGGTTGCTGCAGGCGCTGCAGGAGAACGGTCTGCTGCAGATCCTGGCCGAGCCCAACATCACGGCAGTGACTGGGGAGACCGCCAGTTTCCTGGCCGGTGGCGAGATTCCGATCCCGGTGCCGGTCAATCGCGACCTGGTCGGCATCGAGTACAAGCAGTTCGGCGTCTCGCTGTTGTTCACGCCGGTGCTGCTGCCCAACGACCGCATCTCGCTGCAGGTACGTCCCGAGGTGAGCAGCCTGACCGGCAGCAGCGTGGAAATCGGGGGCATCAGCGTGCCGGGGCTACAGGTACGGCGCGCCGATACCCTGGTGGAGGTGGGCAGCGGCCAGACCTTCGCCATCGCCGGCCTGTTCCAGCGTGACACCTTCAATAACATCGAGCGTGTTCCGGTGCTGGGTGATGTCCCGATCCTCGGCAACCTGTTCCGTTCGCGGCGCTTCCAGCGCAACGAGACCGAGCTGGTGATCCTGATCACGCCCTATATCGTCGAACCCGTCTCGTCGCCGTCGCCGGTGCGACAGCCAATGGATCATGCCCGGGTCGTCGGGGACGAGGGGATGCTCGACACGAGCAGCGCCTACCGGGTCGCGAGTGACGACCCCTTCGGCTTCCATCTGCAATGAACAAGGAGAATGAGGGCATGCGCTATCACGCAAGCTGGCGATCCTGGCGACTTCTCCCCCTGACTCTGCTGCTGAGTGGCTGCGTTTCGTCGATGGGGCCGAGCTCCTGGGAGAGCGGCTATCGCCAGGTGGACGAGCCCGCAGGGAACGATGCCGAGGCGCTGCGACGTGCCATTGCGCCCAACAGCTGTCGGGTATCACCCGGGCAGGCCGGCATCGTCCCCCTGCCACCTGGCTGTGCCAACGATCTCAATCTGCAGGCCATGGTCGAGCGCCCCAGCGATCTGCTCTACGGCCGCGAGATGGGGCCCGCACGGGGCGCCCCGGTAGCGGCAGCGGCCCGTGAACGCCTGGAAGACCGCGAGCGCGCCAACAGCCGGCGCATTCAGCTCGAATCGGAAGCGCGCGGTTCCGCCAGCCGCAGCGTCACCACGGGGGACTTGTGAGCATGCACCTGCAGCCACTGCTCCCCCGGGGCACCTGGCCCCAAGTGCTTTATCGCGCCATGGCCAGGCCCATGGCGCGAGCCCGGGTGGCAGGGTCGGCGATCTCGCCGATGCGTGAAGCCTGTTCGATCAGCGATTGGCGCTGGCTGGGGGTCATCTCCGGGAGGCTGACGCTGTGGGCCTGTTCCAGTTCCTGGGCCAGCACCAATATCAGGATCATGTTGCGGAAGTGGCGCTCCTCGGCCAGCGGTGAATCGCTGACACGACGCATCAGCTCGATGGCCTCATCGTCCTCTCCGGTCAGCGAATGTGCCAGGGCCAGGTTGGTGAGGGCATCGGGGCTGTGCGGCGAGAGTGCCGCCGCCTGGGAGAAGGCGTGCTGCGCCGACTCTCCCTGGCCCATCAGGGCATGGGCGACACCCAGGCGGCTCCAGGCAGCCAGAGTGTCTACTTCCGGCGCTGCCTTCTGCAGGTTGCGTATCGCACTCTCGACCTCGCCGAGGCGAAGTTGGGCCGTGCCCAGCCCCAGCAGGGCATCGGTGTTCTCGATATCGAGGGTAAGAGCGGTACGGAAGGAAGCCTTGGCGGCCTCCGCGTTGCCGGCATCGAGCCGGGCATTGCCGAGCCGCACATGGATCTGTGGATCGTCGGCAGATAGCTCCGCCGCCCTCTCATACATGGCGGCGGCCGTGGCGTGGTCGCCGCGCTGGCCGATGTCGTCCGCCAGGCTGAGCAGGCGAGCTTCCTCCCCGCCTTGGCCGCTGCCGGTGGTCGAGCAGGCACCGAGTGTTAGGCAGGAAAGCAGGAGAGCGGCCATTCGTAGGTCATTACGCATCACCGATGAAACCTCCTTGTATGTGGAAGCACGCCCCGAGATTGCTTGGCGTGGAAAACGCCTTTCAAGGAGCTTTCCGCTGCGGGTATTCCAGGGAAGCCTGTCACCTCGTCAGGCAAAGACGCTTCGATACTACTGCACCTTTATCCTTCTTGGTATAGGAAAGGTTCTTTCGATCTCGGTGCGAAACAGTTATGCAATATTCGCTCTTCTTGGCGTGGGCTTGACCACCGTTGCAGGGAATTGCATTGCCGAAGAGCAGGCAAACGGATGGCCAATGGAAGAGTGGAAGGAGCGCGAGTATCGCTACGTCATCATCGATCAGGACGTGCGCGACGTGCTCCGGGAGATGGGACATAACCTGTCGCTTCCGGTAGAGATTTCGCGTGAAGTCGAAGGGCGGGTGCGAGGTGATATACGTGCCAGTACTGCTGAAGAATTCCTCGCAAGGGTCAGCGCAGCCAACGGCCTGGCCTGGTTCTTCGATGGCGGTGTACTGCATGTCGCCACGCGGGGAGAGATGTCTCAGCGCCGCTTCGAGCTCGATGGAATCGACTCGCAGCAACTGATGGAAAACATCGAAGCATCCCGCATCGGTACGCCGTTGCGTGTGCGGCTGGTGGATGGCGGCTCGACGCTCCAGGCTTGGGGGCCGCCGGCATGGATCGACAGCGTGGCCAGGCACGTCGAGCGTCTACGTCAACCGACCCCGCGCGGTCCATCCGCTGTCAGGGTGTTTCGCGGCGGAACGACCGAGACCGCCGTCAGCGAGTGACGGCGAGACGAAGATAGTAGGCGAAACGTAGAGAAGAAAAGGAGGAAGCGATCATGGCGACTGAAGCCGTAGGTGCACCCGGTGGCAACGACCTCTCCAGCACGGACCAGCAGGCGTTCGATGCTGCCATCGAGAACGCCCAGGCTCAGGCCATCGTCGGCCAGGCTGTGGGATCCCTGGCGATGATGCACCTGATGGATTATGCCGGCGACATGCTCAAGGACGAAGGCTGATCGGCACGAATGTGGCAGGAATTGTCTGCCGTTCAGGCACACGTTATGAGGTGATTCGTAATGATGTCCGCAATGACGACAGGTGCGACGCCCGCCCCTATGGCGGAGGGCATGGCGAACTCTGGAGCGCTTGCCGAGCAGAATCTGTTCGAACACATGGCACGCGCATCCGGCTCGACTCTGCAGGCCGTGACCCCGGCCGAGCTGGGCGAGAAAATCCTCAATGGGTTTGAGGGCACCCTTGAGCGGATGCAGGTGTTCTCATCCGGCCAGGGCGGTGAGGGGAGTGACGCCTCACGGGTCTTGTCGAGCGCCGAAAGCGGCGAGAGCGCTGGTGGCGCCAATACCGAGGCGCTTGGAGACGCCGAGTTCGAACGCATGATCGAAGCGTTCGGCTCGATGTTCGACCATGCGGTCGAGTCGAGGTTAATGGCGTCCTGCGCCGCCCAGACGTCGGGCGCCTGCTCGACGCTGCTGCGGGGATGAGCGGCTTGCCATTTATTCAACGACGCAGGGGCTGGCTCAGAGCGCTGTCGATTCTCGTCGTGGCGCTGATGCTGCAGGCGTGTGACACCGAGTTGTATACCGACCTCAGCGAGCGCGAGGCCAACGTCATGGTGGCGGCGCTGGCCAGGCACGGTATTGCCGCCAAGCGGGTCGCCGCCGATGGCGGGCGCATGACTGTCTCCGTCGACGAGGATCGCTTTGCCGAGGCGGTGGAAATACTCGATCGCCTGGGGCTTCCCCAGGAGCGCTTCTCCAATCTGGGCGAGGTCTTCCAGGGCAACAGCCTGGTCTCGTCGCCGGTGCAGGAGCGTGCGCAGATGCTCTATGCGCTCAGCGAAGAGCTGTCGCATACGGTGTCGCAGATCGATGGCGTTCTCACGGCTCGGGTACATGTCGTGCTACCCGAGAACGACCTGGTGCGCCAGGACAGCACGCCCTCGTCGGCTTCGGTGTTCATTCGCCACGCGCCCGAACTCGAGGTGGGCCCACTGATCCCGCGGATCAAGACGCTGGTGGCGAACGGCATTGCCGGGCTCTCCTACGACAACGTATCGGTGGTGCCGGTGGCGGCGGTCAGGCTGGAGCCCCGGGTGCAAATACTGCCACCACTGACGAGCACCTTTCTCGGCATCGCCATGCCGGCGAGCAGCGTCAGGCGGGTCAGCTGGCTGTTCGGTATTTTCGCAGTCGCCCTGCTGGGCCTGGCCGGGGTGGTGGGGTGGATGACCTGGCAGCGGCGCCGGCGCACGTCCTACGACCTGGAGCCGCCTACATGAGCGCAGCGGATACCATCAGCGAGCGGGGGCCGTCGGCCCCATGGCGTTCCTTCGTCGAGGCGCCGGCGCGCGGCGTTGCATTCTCCTGGCTGCAGGACTGCCTGGGGGAGATCGCCGATGACGCCACCCTGGAAGCGCTGGCGCACCATCCCCGCTTCCAGCGCCGCCTGGCACAGCGGCTGGTCGACCGCCATGGCCTGACACCGCCCGAGGCGCTGCCCGTACCCACCGAACAGGACGCCCGGCTGCTGGCGTTGCCGGCGTGGGCTGGCACCACCCTGAACCTGTATTGCGGCGTGATCTGCCATGCCACCGCCTTCGTACGTGAGATTCGCGCGCCACGCGTGGTGGCGCTCAAGCAGCGCTTTGGCGACGCCGCCTTCGCCACCGCGCTGGCCAACCGCGAGCTGGCGGTGGCGGCAGCGAGCGGTGACGACATCGAAGCGTTGGCGCGGGTGGTCGAGCGCGACGGGGAGGCCTGCGTCTTGGCCTGGCTGTCGCAGCAGCCTCCCGAACTCGCCGCCTGGCTGAGGCTGGGGGTGGCCAGCGGCTTGCCGCGGGAGGAGGCGCTGGATGACGCCTCCCCCGAGGTTTGCCGGCAGGGGCCGCGCATCGTGCGCTGTGCCGCTGCCATCGTCGATGCAGAAATCAGGGAGTCAGAGCATGCATCAACTGCCGACACGCCCGGGTAAGGTCATCCTGCGCGGCGACGAGGCCCAGGCCTGGATCGATGGTTATGCCTTTCTCGAGCGCGCCCGGGAGCACGCCAGGGAGGTGGAATCCAGAACCCGGCATACCGCCGCCAGCGCCTACGCCGACGGCTTCGAGGAGGGACGCCGGGAAGGCGAAGCTCAGGCGGCCGAACTGCTGGCGCAAGCCACCCAACGGGTGGAGCGCTACCTGGCGGGGCTCGACCAGGCACTGGCCGAACTCTCCCTGGGCATGGTGCGCCGTATCCTGGGCGAGTTCGACGATACCGAGCTGGTGAGCCGCTGTGCGCGCCAGGCCCTGCGCGAATTGCGCCACGACATGCGGGTCAGCGTACGCGTGGCGCCGGAGCGGGTGGCAGCCGTCGAAGCGCTGCTGGCCCAATGGCCGTCGATAGCCGAAGGCCCTGCCTATCGCGTCGAGGGCGATACGCAGCTGGGGCCGGGCCAATGCCTGTTGGTCAGCCCGGTGGCGATCATCGATGTCGGGCTTGATGCCCAGTTGACCGCCCTGCGTCGAGCGCTGACGAGTGGCCAGGAGCCGCAGCTATGACGCCCCCCGAGATCGACCTCGAGGCGCTGCTGCCGCGGCTGGGCGCGCGGCTGGAAGATGCCCAACTGCGCCCGGTGCACGGTCGGGTACGGCGCATTCGCGGCCTGCTGGTGCATGCCAGCGTCGACGGCACCGGCATCGGTGAGCTGTGCTACCTGCGCGACCCGTTAAGCGGGCGTCACGTCGCCGCCGAGGTGATCGGCTTCGAGGAGGAGCACGCCATTCTCTCGCCCATCGGCGACCTCCAGGGCATGTCCACCCGGGCCGAGGTGATCGCTACCGGGGGGCCGCAGGGCGTGCCGGTGGGGGAGGCGCTACTGGGGCGGGTGATCAGCCCACTGGGCACCTTCATCGATGCCGCACCGGAGCGCGAAATTGATACCCTGCGCATCTGCCCCGTGCATGCCGAGCCCCCAACCCCCCTGGCGCGACAGCTGATCCAGCATCCGCTGGCGCTGGGCATTCGCGCCATCGACGGCCTGTTGACCGTGGCACGTGGCCAGCGCGTCGGCATCTTCGGCGAGCCTGGGGTGGGCAAGTCGTCGCTGCTCTCCGCCATCGTGCGCGGCAGCGAGGCGGAGGTCATCGTGCTGGGGTTGGTCGGCGAACGTGGCCGCGAAGTGCGCGAGCTGCTGGACGTGCAGCTCGATGCAAGGGCCCGCCAGCGCACGGTCTGCGTGGTGGCCACGTCCGATCGCCCGGCCATCGAACGGGCGCGGGCCGCGATGGTCGCCACCACCGTGGCGGAACACTTCCGCGACCAGGGGCGCGACGTCCTGCTGCTGGTCGACAGCATCACCCGTTTTGCCCGGGCCCAGCGCGAGATCGGCCTGGCCGCCGGCGAGCCGCCAACCCGACGCGGCTACCCGCCTTCGCTCTTCGCCGCCTTGCCACGCCTGCTGGAGCGGGCGGGACCGGGGGCCCACGGAAGCATCACCGCGCTCTATACCGTGCTCACCGAGGGCGACGGCAGCCTCGATCCGGTCGCCGAGGAGACACGGGCCATTCTCGACGGCCATATCGTACTCAGCGCCGACCTGGCCAAGCGCGACCACTTTCCGGCCATCGACGTCCTCGCCAGCCGCAGCCGCCTGATGGATGCCGTCATCTCGAACGAGCAGCGCCGCAACGCCGGTCGAATTCGCGATCTGCTGGCACGACATCGCGACGTCGAGCTGCTGCTTCAGGTCGGTGAGTACCGTGAGGGCAACGATCCCCTTACCGACGAGGCGGTTGCCAGGCATGCCGCCATCGAAGCCTTCCTTCGCCAGAGCGAGAAGGAACACAACAACTTCGAGGAAACCTTGAAACGCATGGATGAACTGCTGTCATGACCGATCGATTCCGTCTCGAGCAACTCATGGCGCTGCGTGAACGGCGCGAACGTCTGGCCGAGGCCGCCCTAGTGGCGCAGCAGCGGCGCTGCCGGGACGAGGCGCACCGCATCGATGAGCTCGACCTCACCCTGGCGCGCGAGCAGAGCGACTTCGACCGGCTAGAGCAGGCGTGGTTCGAGGCGGCGGAGGGGACGACGCTGTCGCCCGCGGAGCTGGAGCAGGCGCGCCAGGCCATCGAGGATCATCAGTGCCGCCAGGCCGAGCTGGCCGATGCGTGTGCGCTGGCAAAAAGGGAGCGGTGCCGGCTGCTCGAGGAGTGTGCCCGGCAGGCCGAGGTCTGGAGGCAGCGTTCTCATGCCCGAGAGGCGCTGGGGAGGCTGGTCGAACGTCGCCGCGGCGACGTTCGCATCGTGCAGGAGGGGCGCCTCGAGGCGGACCTCGAGGACACCTTTCCGCGCGGAGGCTCGGAATGGCGGAGCTAGACCTAATGCCGGAGGCGGGGCGGCAGGGCTCGGTGGCAGGGGGCAAGGTCGTGGCCGCGCGTCTGCCCCGGTACGCGCCGGAGCAGGTGGCCATGCTCAACGCTCTGCATTGCCCGCGCCCGGCACTTGCGCTCTCCCTGGGCGGGCGGGCGCTGCGGTTGCGCATCGTCCCGGAAACCGAGCCACCCTCCTTGCCCGTGGCACTGGGGCTATCGATAGGCGGCGCCTCGGCGCTGCTGCAGCTCTGCCATGACAGCCTGGCGCTGTTGTCGGATCGCCTGGCGCTGCGCGCTGGGCTGGCGACGTGCGAGCCCGACCTCATGGCGCTGTGGCTGGAGTACGCCCTGCTGGAGTGGCTCGAGCCCCTGGAAGCACGACTGGGCGTTGCCGTGCACCTAGATGCGGCGCTCCCCGCGGCCGAGGAGCTCGCGGCCATGCGCTTGACCCTGTCCCTGATGGCCGACGGGGACGCCGGCCATCTGCGCTTGTCGTTGGGCACCGCCGCCATGCGGGCCGTCGCACCGCTGCTGGGGGCTCTGCCTGCCGTCGACCCCAGGCCCTGCTCGACGCTGCCCATTTCCGTGCAGTGGGTCGCCGGCCATCAACGGCTGCGACTGGACGAGCTGTGCGGCCTGATGCCGGGCGACGTGGTGCTGCTTGAACGACCGGCCGAGGCGCTGGCGATCGCCGGACGCCCCATGGCCAAGGTGGTGGAACAGGACGATGGCCTGAAACTGCTCACGCCACTTACCGCCGGGCATGGCGACGACCTCGATGTGCCCCGGCCGGCGCGGGCCGGCAACGATATCCCCAGCAGCCATCTCCTCGAGAACCATCCCCTCAGTAACGACAGGAGCCGTGACGCCATGGCAGAAGACTCTCGTAGCCCAAAATCGCCGCCCACGGATGCGGCGGCCCTGGATGGCCTGCCGATGCGCCTGGTGTGCGAGCTCGGCCGTCTGGAGCTCACCCTCGGCGAACTGCGCGAACTGGGGCCGGGCAGCGTGCTGCCGCTGTCCCGGCCGACGGAGGACGCCGTTGACCTGGTCGTCAATGGGCGACCCATGGGGCGAGGGCGGCTGGTGGAGATCGGCGACAGCCTGGGCGTGCAGATCGTAAGGCTTACGGGCGATGAGTGAGTTCGAGCCCAACCTGATAGGCATGATCATCGTCATGGCCGGCCTGGGGCTGCTGCCCCTGGCGGTGGTGACCATGACCTCGTTCCTCAAGATCGCCGTGGTGCTGTTCCTGATTCGCAACGCCCTGGGGATCCAGCAGACGCCGCCCAACCTGGTGCTCTACGGCATCGCCCTGGTGCTGACGGTCTACATCACCACGCCGCTGGTCGGCGAGATCACCTACCGGCTCGAGAACCACGGCGGTTCACTGGAGAGCGTCGAGGACATCCGCGAGACCGGCACGCTGCTTCGCGGGCCGCTGCAGGAGTACCTATCGCTCTACGCCAACGAGCGTGAGCGCGTCTTCTTCATCGATGCCACGCAGAACATCTGGTCGGAGCAGGCGCGCGAGAATCTGCAGGATGACGACCTGGTGGTGCTGATCCCGGCCTTCGTCACCTCCGAGCTCGTGCGGGCCTTCGAGATCGGCTTTCTGATCTACATCCCGTTCCTGGTCATAGACCTGGTGGTGGCCAATGTACTGATGGCGATGGGCATGGTGATGGTCGCGCCGCCGCTGATCTCGGTGCCGCTGAAGATCTTCCTGTTCGTTGCCGTTGACGGCTGGTCGCGCCTGATGCACGGCCTGATCCTCAGCTACGGAGGCTAGCCACCGTGTCCGGCGAGATCTTCCTCACGCTGATGAACAATGCCCTGTGGACCGTGCTGCTGCTGTCGGCCCCTGCGCTGCTGGCGGCGATCGTGATCGGCTTCGGCATCGGCCTGCTCCAGGCGCTGACGCAAATCCAGGACCAATCGCTGCCCCAGGCGGTCAAGGTCATCGTGATCATGCTGGTGCTGATCGTGGGCGGGCCGCTGCTGGTAGGGCAGCTCGTCAACCTGACCGATCAGGTGCTGGACAACTTTGCCGCCTGGTCGCGCTGAGGTCCCATGGCATTCGAGGAATTCTTTCCCTTCCTTACCGAGATGGTATATCCCATACTCGTGGCCGCTTCCGTCGGCATGACTCGGGCGCTGGGGGTGATCCTGATCACACCGGCCTTCAATCGGCTCGGCCTGACCGGGATGATCCGCTCCGCCGTCGCCGTGACCATCGCCTTGCCGGCAATACCGTTCATCTTCTCCGCACTACCCTTGCTGGGGCCGCTGTCGGCCTTCGGTCTTGCCGCCCTGCTGATCAAGGAGCTGATGATTGGCGCCGTCATCGGCGTGGTGTTCGGCATACCGTTCTGGGCGGCGGAGGTGGCGGGAGAAGTGGTCGACCTGCAGCGTGCCTCGACCATGGGGCAACTGCTCGATCCGATGGGCAGCACCGAGTCGGGCGTCACCAGCACGCTGTTGGTGGTGACCCTGGTGGCGCTGTTCTTCGTCTCGGGTGGCTTCATGATCATGCTCGAGGGGTTCTATGCGAGCTACGCGCTGTGGCCGGTGGAGCGCTTCGTGCCGGTGCTGGAGTCCCGCACTGCCCTGACAATGCTGGATATGCTGGACCAGGTGATGCGGGTGGGGGTGATGATGGTCGCGCCGCTGGTGATCGCCCTGCTGGTCGCTGACCTGATGCTTGCCTATCTGGCACGCATGGCGCCCAGCCTGAACGTGTTCTCGCTGTCGCTGGCGATCAAGAACCTGCTCTTCACCTTTCTGATGCTGCTCTACATCGTCTTTCTGATACCACTGCTGATGGAGGAACTCGGCACGCTGGGCGACGGCTATCGGCGCCTCGAGATGCTGCTTGGCAGTATCGCCTGGCCGCCGGGGGAGCAGGGGCACGCATGAGCGAGAAACCCAGCGAAGAGAGATCGCTGCCGCCCTCCGAAAAGAAGCTGCGCGACGCGCGCAAGAAAGGGCAGGTCAGCAAGAGTTCGGACATGGTCACCGCCATGGTGATGCTGGGCTGCACGCTCTACCTCGTCATGGCCGTCGGCGGAATCGAACGCCGGGTGCGTCACCTCATCAGCACCACCACACGCCTCTATCACGAGCCGTTCGACACCCTGTGGCCACGCCTGCTGGCGCTGGGGGCGGAAATCGTGGTGCGCTCGGCACTGCCGATCATCATCATCTCTGTCGTGGCCGCCGTACTGACCAACATCCTGATCATGCGCGGCCCGGTATTCTCGGTGGACCCGGTCAAGCCGAGATTCGAGCGCATCAACCCCGCCGAGGGCTTCAAGCGAATCTTCTCGGCCCGCGGCGTGATCGAATTCATCAAGTCGCTGATCAAGATGGTCGCGCTGGGCACGGCGTTCGTGATCGTCTTTCGATTGGGGCTGCAAACCCTGATGGGCTCGCCGCGCTGCGGCTTCGATTGCCTTGACGGTATCTTCATGGCAATGCTCGAGCCTCTTATCGTTACCGCCCTGGTCGCGTTTCTCGTAGTCGGGACGATCGACGTGCTGATGCAGCGCTGGCTGTTCCGGCGCGACCAGCGCATGACCCGAACCGAGCACAAGCGCGAACGCAAGGACTTGGAGGGAGACCCCGAGATCCGCCGGGCCCGTCAACGCGAGCGGCGCGACATGTACGCCCACACCGCAAGAACCGGCGTGGAGCACGCCTCGTTCATGCTGGGCGCCGCCGGCGACTGGCTGGTGGGGCTACGCTACGTCAAGGGCGAGACTCCCGTACCGGTGGTGGTGTGCAAGGCCTCTCCCGAGCAGTCCGCCGCGCTGTTCGAAGCGGCCGTCGCGCGAGGGGTTGCCGTGGCCAACCGGCCAGAGCTGGCGGCCCGAATCGCCAAGCGGGTGGATAACGGAGGGCCGATTCATCAGGATACGTTCCAGGCAGTCGCCGACGAGTTGGTGGCGGCTGGGTTGATCTAAAAGGAAATGTCGATTCAGAGGGAGGTCGTACGACTCATGAATGACGGCGGATGCGCTAGTCTTATGAACCACCCAGGAGAGACCAACATGCAATACATGCTGATGTGCTGTATCGACGAGGCGCTGTGGAACGGCCTGCCGGATGCCGAGCGAGATGCGGTCATGAATGACTACAATTCTCTGATCCAGGACATGGTCACCAGTGGCCACTATCGGGGCGGGGCGCGGCTGCAATCGGTGGCGTCCGCCACCACGCTTCGCGAGCAGAATGGCAAGACGGTGATGCTCGACGGCCCCTTCGCCGAGAGTCGCGAGCAACTGGGCGGCTTCCACGTAGTGGAGTGTCGCGACCTGGATGAGGCCCTGGGGCTGGCCCGGCGCATCCCGCCGCTGCGGGTCGGCGGCTCGGTCGAGGTGCGGCCGGTGGACCCTGCCTATCGACTCTGAGGGATTTGCGTGACCCTGGACGAACTCTATCGCCATGAATATGGCCGCGTGCTGGCCAGCCTGATTCGCCGCTTCGGCCATTTCGAGCTGGCCGAGGATGCCGTGCAGGCGGCCTTCGAGGCGGCAATGTTGCAGTGGCCGACGCAGGGCTGGCCGCCGAACCCGACCTCGTGGCTGATCGCTACCGCGCGTCACAAGGTAGTCGACCAGCTGCGCCACCAGCAGATGCGCGAGCGCAAGGGCGACGAGCTGCGCCAGCACCTGGAGCTGCTGCATGACAATGACCTCGAGGCTGAGCCTCTCGACAGCCTGCGCCTGATCTTTGCCTGCTGCCATCCGGCCCTGGCCCGGCCGGCTCAGGTGGCGCTGACGCTGCATACCTTGGGCGGGCTGCGCACCGAGGAGATCGCCCGTGCCTTCATGGTGCCGGTGCCGACGCTGGCCCAGCGCCTGGTACGGGCCAAGGCCAAGATTCGCGATGCCGGCATTCCCTTCGAGGTGCCCGACGACGCTGCCCTGGGCGAGCGCCTGGAAGCGGTGTTGGCGGTGATCTACCTGATCTTCAACGAGGGTTACGCGGCCAGCTTCGGCGACGACTGGGTGCGCGGCGACCTTTGCGCCGAGGCGATTCGTCTGGGGCGCATGCTGGTACGACTGTTGCCGGCCGAGCGCGAGGCACGCGGCCTGCTGGCGCTGATGCTGCTGCACCATGCCCGGCGTGACACGCGTACCGACGAAGCCGGCGATATCGTGCTGCTGGAGGAGCAGGATCGTACGCGGTGGCATGCCGAGGAGATCGAGGAGGGCAGTGCCCACGTCGAGATCGCGCTGCGTGGCGGTATGCCCGGCGGCTACGCGGTGCAGGCCGGCATCGCCGCGCTGCATGCCCGGGCGCCGGCGCCGGACGCAACCGACTGGCGGCGCATCGCCGCGCTCTACAGCCTGCTCCATGCCATCCAGCCCACGCCGGTGGTGGCGCTCAACCGGGCCGTGGCGGTGGCCATGGCCGATGGCTTGGAAGTGGGGCTCGAGCTGCTTGAGCACGTGCATCTTCCTGGCTACCACCTGCTGCCGGCGACGCGTGCCGACCTGCTGCGCCGATTGGGGCGCCACGCTGACGCAGCCGAACATTACCGACAGGCGCTCGAGCTGGTGACGCACGGCGCCGAGCGACGTTTCCTCGAGCGTCGTCTGGAGGAAGTGACGGCATGGCGGCACGCTGTCGATTTTGCCGCTGCCGATTCGAAGGGAGCATGAGCCGTTCGGCTCAGCCACCCTCACAGGAGACAAGACCATGAGCTATGTCGATGGATTCGTGCTGCCGGTGCCTGAAGGCAATCTCGATGCTTACCTGGAGATGGCCCGGCAGGCCGGCGAGGTCTGGCGCGATCACGGCGCGCTGGAGTACGTCGAATGCGTTGCCGATGACGTCAAGCCGGGGGAGCACACCTCCTTCCCCCAGAGCGTCAAGCTGGAGCCGGGGGAGACGGTGATCTTTGCCTGGATTCGCTACGCTTCGCGTGAGGAACGCGATCGCATCAACGCCAAGGTAATGGAGGATCCGCGCCTGGCGGCCATGATGGATCCGGCCAACCATCCGTTCGACGGCAAGCGCATGTTCTGGGGCGGCTTCCGTGAGGCGCTCAGACTGCCCTGATCACATCAGCCAGGCCACGCTCGGCCCGGCCACCGCCGAGGCTGCCACGGGGCCTGTGATGCTTCGGGTCAGGCGTGGGTTACCCGCGCTTGCGGTCAGTACGACCTTGAACAGGTTGTTTACCGCGGCGGCCAGTACAATGCCCTGCACGGCAACGGTGACTTCGATGGAACTCATCGCCATGCGGCTCAGCGACAGCGCGATAGCATGCACGTCGGCAATCCCCGAGACGCCTGCCAGCAGGTAGAGGCCGGCATTGCCGAGCCAATCCCGTAGCCATTCGCCCAGCACCATGACCAGCGCCAGCAGGGCGCCGAGCAGCAGGGCGGCACGCAGCTCCAGTGGGTTCTGGGTCATCGGCCGGTCGGCCTTGAGATGGCGGCGATGCCGGTGCCATAGCCACAGTGCCGGCAGGTAGAGGGTGGCGCCCATGGCAATCACCGGTGCCAGCAGCTGAGGCAACAAGGCAGGGCCGACGAGCGCGGCATAGAGCAGCAGGCGCGGCAGCATGGTGCCGCAGGCCAGCAGGATGCCGGCGGCAAGCATCGGGGCGAACTGGGGCTCACGCCGTGACTGACGGGCATACTGCAGGGTCAGGGCGGTGGAGGAACTCAGCCCGGCGAACAGTCCGGTGAAAATGATGCCCTTCTCGGTGCCGCCAAGGCGGACGGCGAAGTAGCCGACGAACGAGATCGAGGCGATCAATACCACCAGCCACCAGATCTCCCGGGGATTGAGCACGCCGCCGGGGCCCATTTCCTCGTTGGGCAGCAGTGGCAGCATTACCACGCTGATCAACAGCAGCTTGAGACCGGCGTCGAGTTCGTTGGCCTGCAATTTGTTGAGCAGGCCGTGGATTTCGCGCTTGTTGTCGAGAATCAGCGCCGTGACCACTGCGCAGGTCGTGGCCAGGGCCATGCCTACCGCCACCGCCAGGGCGCCGAAGCAGAAAGTCAGCAGCAGCCCGACCAGCCCGGTAATGCTGTAATCACGGCTCTGTTCCATGCGCGCCCGATAGCCGACCAGGGCGATGATTGCCACGGCCAAGAAGATCAGCGGGAACGCCCACGGTGTGAGCGTTTCCGACAGCAGGGCCGCCACGCCACCGAACAGTCCCACCAGGGCATGGGTGCGCACCCCGGCCACGCGTTCGCCCCACTCCCGCTCGCGGGCCACCCAGCCACGTTCGATGCCGATCAGCGCTCCTAGCAGCAGCGCCACGGCAAGCTCGACGAACAGGGCATTGTTGGCCAGGAAGTCGCTGGCGACGTCGTCCATTGCCTGTCCTTCCATGGAAACGAGACTTAAGAATGAAGCGCCATGCAGCCGCTTTCAAGCCGAAGAGGGCCGGGCTCGGTCTGTGGCGGTAGCCATGGCGGAGCGTGACATGGCAGGCGTGCGTCACGGGTGCCATGCTGAAGAAACCACGCTTGAACCTGGAGAGGCTCATGTCACTGCCGTTGCGCTGGCATTGTCTGATGTCACTGCTATGCGGTGCGTTGCTGTCGGCGGGCTCGATGGGCGTGGGCGCGCGCGAGCTGGCCGCCGATATCGCTGACATGGTCGAAGTGGAAGTCGCCACGGTGGGCTGGGCCGGCTTGGGTGGGCCACCGGTGGTGTTGCTGCGCGAGCCGGGCGCGCGCGAAGTGATCCCGATTTTCATCGGTGTCAGCGAAGCGGGCGCCATCTTGCGCGGCTTGGCTGGCGAGCGCCCGCCCCGGCCCATGACGCATGACCTGCTGGGTGACGTACTCGGTGAGTTCGACGCTACTCTGGAGCGGGTGTATGTCGATGCCATCATCGACGGCACCTTTTATGGCATGTTGGCGCTGCGTCTGCCGGGGAGCGAAGCGTTGCGTCTCATCGACAGTCGGCCCAGCGATGCCATCGCCTTGGCGCTCCATGTGGGCGCGAGCATCCACGTGGCGCCGCAGGTACTCAAGGCGGCCCGAAGGATCGACTACGAGGGGGTGGAGGACCAGGTGGTCGTGGCGCTGGGAATTTCCGTTGTGCCGGCGACCGAGGATCTTCGCGAGGCGCTGGGCCTGCCCGATCGCTCCGGCGTGCTGGTCAGCGACGTGCACGGCCCGGCCGCCGAGGCCGGCCTGCGGCCCGGTGCGCTGCTGCTCGAGGTGAATGAAGAGGTACCCGAGACGCCGCTGCGCTATCTCGAGTTGGTGCGCGATATTGCAGTGGACGAGGATGCCCGGTTGCGCTTCTGGCAGGCAGGGGAGGTAGGGGAGATCGAGGTCCCCATCGACGTGCCTCCACGACAGCCCATGCCGAAGCTGCAGGAGGACGTGCCCGGTATTCGCACCTGAGCGCTGCGCCCCGCACGACGGTGTCGGGCGGGGCGCCTCTGGCTTCAGAAGGTTTCTCACTCCTCTTCGGTTGCGTGCGCCCGGCGTGGCTTGGGATCAGCGACCGGGCGCGGCAGCGCGGCGGGACGCTGAAGGCTGGTGGTGCGCTGCTGCGGCTGGGAGGGCTCGTCCTCGCCGAGGACGAAGGTCCCGATCAGCTCGCCGAGGTGTTGGGCGTGACGGCGCATTTCGGTGGCGGCAGTGGAAGTCTGCTGCACCATGGCGGCGTTCTGCTGGGTCATGGTGTCCATTTCGGCCACTGCGGTATTGATCTGGCCAATGCCGGCATTCTGCTCCCGTGCCCCGGCGCTGATCTCGGCGATCACATCGCTGACCCGTGCCACGCTGGTGACGATTTCCTGCATGGTGGCGCCAGCACGCTGGACGATCTCGCTGCCGTCGCGGGCATGAGCGACGGAGGTATTGATCAGCTCACGAATCTCTTTGGCGGCCTCTCCGGAGCGGCTGGCCAGGGTGCGGACTTCCTGGGCCACCACGGCGAAGCCGCGACCATGTTCACCGGCGCGGGCCGCCTCCACCGAGGCGTTGAGCGCCAGGATGTTGGTTTGGAAAGCGATGCCGTCGATCAGACCGACGATTTCGGCGATACGGCTCGATGAAGCGTCGATATCGGCCATGGTGCGCTCGACCCGCTGCATGGCGCTCTCCCCGTCGCGAGCGACCTGAGAGGTTGCCACCACCAACTGGTTGGCCTGCTCGGCCGATTCGGTGCTGTGATTCACCGTCGCGGTGATCTCCTCCATCGACGCTGAGGTCTCCTGCAGGTTGGCGGCGGCCTGCTCGGTGCGGGTGGCCAGTTCGTCGCTGCCCTGGGCGATCTCTTCGGCGGCCTGGTTGACGCTCGCGGTGCTGCGACGCACGTCGCGCAGAGTCTCCTGCATACGCGAGACAAAGGCATTGAACTGACTCGCCAGTTCGCCGATCTCGTCGCGACTCTCCACCTTCAGGCGCCGGGTGAGGTCGCCTTGCCCCTTGGCGATGTCGCGCATGGCCTCGGCGGTACGACGGATCGGCGCAACGGTGCGGCGTACCAGCCATACCGACACGACCGCCACGCCGACGAACAGTCCCAGTCCCAGCAATGACGAGAACAGAATGGCGCGGCGCAGCGAGGCGGCTGTATGTGCTTCGGTCTCGGCCATGGCGGCATCGATCTCGGTGGCATAGACACCGGCGCCGATCATCCAGCCCAGCTCAGGCACGTTGGCCGCATAGGAGTACTTGGGCTCGACGCTCCCTGTGCCCGGATGCTCCCATGGGTACTCGTAGAAATCGCCTCCCCGCTGCGCTGCGCCGATCAGGTCGCGGAGGATGTAGGAGCCGTCCGGTGCCTGCAGGTCCCACATGTTGGTGCCTTCGCGCTCGGGCATCGGTGCGGTCACCACATTGAGCCCGTCGTACTGATAGGCGAAGACATAGTTACTGCCTTCGAACTTGATGGCGCGCAGGATCTCGGCAGCGCGCTCACGACGCTCGGCATCGCTGAGCCCCGGTGCCTGGAGCACGGGCTCGATGGCAGTGTGGGCGCTTTCGACCACGTCGCGGACACCGGTCTTGCGGGTCTCGATGAGCAGTTGGCGCTCACGAATGAGAGCGGCGTGGCTGTCCTGGATACGACTGTAGGCATCCAGAGCGACCAGACCGATGGTCGTGAGCAGCAAGGGGACCAGTACCAGGAGCAGGAGGCGAGCCTGGAGGCTAAGGGAGAATGAGGCCTTGGGAGGCGATGCTTGCATTGCGAAACCTCGAGAAGAGAAAGTGTACTGATACGGATGTCAGTAGCTACTAACTTCGGCCGATAATCGCTTTTCTTTAGGGTTACGCTGCCTCCTGTGGCTACGACATTCGTCGCGCAGGACCGTCTGGCGAGTCATGCCGTGGCGAGCTAGTGAGGCCCACGCAGGCGGGTCAGGCCCTCCTGGGCGGTGGAGGCGACCAGCCGACCGCTGCGGTCGTAGAGGCTGCCACGGGCGAAACCGCGGGCTCCACCGGCCCAGGGGCTGTCCATGTCGTAGAGCAGCCAGTCGTTGACCTTTACGTCGTGATGGAACCACAGCGCATGATCGAGGCTGGCGATCTGCAGCTTGGGGTCGCGAAAGGTAATGCCATGGGGCACCAGCGAGGTGGTCAGCAGATTGAAGTCGGAGCTGTAGGCCAGCAGGTAGCGATGCAGGGCGGGGTCGTCGGGCAGTTCTCCGGTAAGGCGGAACCACAGCCGCTTGCGCGAGGGTTGGCCAGGCTCGGCTTCGTCCCCCAGATGCAGAAACTCGATGGGGTGACCGGGAAAGCGCTCCAGGCGGGCCTGTGGATCCTGGGCCAGAACTTCGGGCGTCGCGACGTCGGGTGCGGCCATTTGATGGGACATGCTCTCTTCGCGACCGTGAAAGGAGGCGCTGCAGAAGAAGATGGGACGCCCCTTCTGGATGGCCGTGACGCGCCGGGTGGTGAAGCTGCCTCCGTCGCGCACGGCATCGACCTGATAGACTACCGGGCGATGGGGATCGCCGGGACGCAGGAAATACCCGTGCAGCGAATGCGCCTGGCGTGAAGCGTCCACCGTGTGGGTGGCGGCCGAGAGTGCCTGGCCGAGTACCTGACCGCCGAACAGCTGCGGCAGGCCGAGATCCTGGCTGCGGCCACGGAACAGGTTTTCCTCGATCTCTTCCAGGCCAAGCAGGTCGACGAGCGCGTTCAGGGCATCGGTCATGGGACGTCCTCGGGAGGTATCATACGGTTGTTTCAGACAGCATAACGGAGTCGGCGCCGATGCGCAGTGACGAATTCTACATGCACCGGGCGCTGGACCAGGCCCGCGAGGGCCTGGCCATCGGCGAGGTGCCGGTAGGGGCAGTTGTGGTGGATAGCGTCGGCGAGATCGTCGGTGCCGGCTACAACGCGCCCATCTCGGGCCACGACCCCAGTGGCCATGCCGAGATTCGTGCGCTGCGCGATGCCGCCGCCCGGCTGGGCAACTACCGCCTCGATGGCTGTAGCCTTTACGTCACCCTGGAGCCGTGTCTGATGTGCACCGGGGCGATCATTCATGCGCGTATTGCCCGACTGGTCTATGGCGCCGCTGAACCGCGTACCGGCATGGTCGAATCGAAGGCCAACCTGTTCGCCCAGCCCTGGCATAACCATCACGTCACGGTGGAGGGCGGCGTGCTCGCCGCGCGCGCCGCAAAATTGCTCAAGACCTTCTTCGAAGCCAGGCGCGAAAGTGGCGAAGCCCCGTCAGGCTCCCTCGACGGTGTTTAGGGCCTGGGCGACCTTGACACGATTACGCCCTTCGGCCTTTGCGCGATAGAGGGCATCATCGGCGGCCTGCATGAGGGTGGCGATGTCGAGCGGGCCATGTGTCAGAGTGACGACGCCGATGCTGACCGTCAGAACCCGGCCGTCATGGTGAAGCAGAGCGGCATCCAGCAGGCGCTGACGCAAGGCTTCGGCAATTTCCCGTGCTCGCACAGAGTCGGCTAGAGGCAGGAAGGCGACGAACTCCTCTCCGCCGTAGCGGGCGAACAGTCCACCCCAAGGTTCGACCACGTCGCGCCCTATCCGACCCAACTGCTCCAGGTATCGGTCGCCGACCAGGTGGCCCTGATGGTCGTTGATGCGCTTGAAATGATCCACATCACAGATCAGCACGCTCAGCGGGCGCCGCGTGGCGTTGGCTGCCAGCGTTTCCATGAACAGGCGCCGGTTGGGGAGCCGGGTCAGTTCGTCATGCCGGGCCAGCCATTCGACTTCTTCCTGTAGCTGGCTGCGAGTGCGAATCTCGCGGCGCAGTTCGTTGTTGGTGGCATGTACCCGACGGTGCTGGTGCGCCAGCCTGATGTACCCATGCAGCACCAGATAGAGCAAATAGGCCAGGGTCAGGCCGGTGACCAGCGTGACCATGGGAAGGCGAGGCAATTGTTCAAGCAGGCGGGAGTGGCTGGGCTGGATGGTCAGGCGCAGCGGTATGCCACTGATGTCGAGCTGCACCTCGTGCTGCCAGGGACCGAGTCGTGTGTCGGGGACCTGGCTGGCCAGGATCCGCTCGCCTTGGGTGAGCAGCAGGCTGGTGTGCTGGGTGTCGACTTCGCTGAACAGTGTGTCGGCCAGCATCGGCAGACTGATGACCATGGCCACGGCGCCCAGGGTGCGCCTCTCGTCGAGCGGAATCGGCAGGTAGTGGATGATACCAGGGACGCCCTGCAGCAGCATGATGACCTCCGTACGTCCGATGCGCTGCTCGACGAGTGCGCGGCGGACCGCTTCGCGCCCGGCGGGCTGGGCATCGAACAATCGCGCCCCCAAAACCTGGCGATTGCTGTCGCTGGGCGGATAGATCCGCATAATGCGGCTGTCGGTATCGACGAAGGCGATGTTGAGCAGATAACGGAAGTCGTGGTGGTAGGGCGCTGCCAACCTGTCCCACTCGGCCTGGCTCGGCGGAGTATCGGTCAGGGTCCAGGCGTTGGCGAAGCGCTCCACGGCGGCCAGGTGGTCGAAAATCTCGCGCATCAGGCGATCACCGAGCTGCCGGGCCTCGGTCTCGGTCGTGGCATGTAGCTCACGCGTGGTGACGCCCTTCTGGTGGTGCCACAGCAGCAGCGCGGCCAGAACGAGAAGGAGCGATGGCGTGAGGGTGCGCCGTAGAGCGGCGGCGTGGGCTCGCCATCCTGGCAGTGCCGCCACGCACAGGCCGGTCAGCAGTGTCGCCATGGCCAACGTGGACCAGGGGGAGGCGGCTGAGCGCGGCAGCTGCGCATCGAGGCCCATACCGTCGAGCAGCGCCTGGATGCCCAGCAGCAGCGCGGTCATGAGCAGCAGCAGCGGGCCACCTTGGGAAGCGCGGCCGCGCGTCGCGACGAGCATGGCGAGCAGGAGCAGGGCGATGGTCGTCAGCAGCCCCGGACGCCAATCCTCGAGGGTAAGCCCGGTCGCCAGGCCGCGGCTCATGGCATCCCACTGTGACAGGGGTATCCAGTACTCCGGCAGCACGTAGCTGGCCAGAGCCAGCGTCAACGGCAACAGGGCCAACCCTACCAGGGTCTTCGCTGGCCCATGCCAGCCTCGCAGCAGCATCAGCATGGCCAGGACGAGAGTGCCGGTCAGAGCAAGAGCGACCTGTTCATGCAGCGGAGATTCCCCCTCCACCAGTACGACACCGAGAACGAGAGGCACCATGGCCAGGCAGGTGACGAAGAAGGCGGCATGTCGGTACATGGGCACGCTCTTCTAGTGAAGGGGCGAAATGATGTCGAACAGCGGCGTATCGTCACCCTCGCCGTTAGACGTCTCATTGAGCTGCAGGAATTGCTGCTGACTACGGTCGACGTAGGTCAGGATCTCGTGGTAGCGCCGGATGTTACGCACGTAGATGACCGGTTCGCCGCCACGGGCATAGCCATGACGCGTCTTGCTGTGCCATTCGTGTTGCTGCAGCAGCGGCAGCGCCTCGCGAACATCTCGCCAACTATTTGGGTCGCCACCGCGCTCTTCGGCTATCTTGCGCGCATCGTATAGATGGCCGAGCCCCACGTTGTAGGCAGCCATGGCCATATAGAGGCGATCCTCGCCCTGGATCGATTCGGGCAGGCGTTCCATGATCTGACGCAGATAGCGCGCGCCGCCATTCACGCTCTGCGCCGGATCGAGCCGGTCGCTCACGCCCATCTCGCTGGCAGTGGGCAGGGTCAGCATCATCAGGCCGCGCACTCCGGTAGGTGAAGTCGCCTCGGGATCCCAGTGCGACTCCTGATAGCCCACTGCCGCCAGCAGCTTCCAGTCGAAGCCGGTATCGCGTGCCGCCTCGCGGAACAGCTCGGTATAGGCGGGGAGGCGTTCGTCGAGATGGGCGAGGAAGGTGCGTGCGCCGACGTATTCCAGATAATCGTCATGGCCGAAGTGGCGGGCGACCAGTTCGTCGAGTTTTCCTTCCTGCTGTAGGCCGCTCAGGAAGCGGTTGGCCTCCTGCTGCAATCCCAGGCCGCCTTCGGCGGGAAAGGCCCAGGCCAGGGACAGGGGCTTTCCCAGCGGGAAGCCGCGCTCCACGCCGGGAAAGAAGATGCGATTGATGCGAAACTGGTGTTCGAAGACAACGGCGGCATCCAGGGCGCCGCTTTCCACTTGGCTCAGCAACTCTGCCACTTCCACTTCCGGGGATTCGCGCCAGCCCAGCTCAGGGTGTTCGGTCTGCAGCTCTCTCAGCACGCGATCGGTACCCGAGTCGCGAATGGTGCCGACGCTGAGGCCGGCGAGGTCGTCAATCTGCGTGACCGGTGGCAGGCCGCGGCGATAGACCAGTACCGGTTGCAGGTCGAGAATCGGGCGGCTATAGATGAGGTCAGGTTGGGTCAGGTCGAGCGGCAGGGCCGCCGCGGCCATATCGCCTTCCTGGCGTACCGCTTCCAGTGCGCTCTGGATGTGGTGGCGCGCATCCAGAGTCAGGCTGACGCCGAGAAACTCGGCAAAGTGGCGCATCAACTCGTATTCGAACCCGGTCGGGCCGTGGCGCCCCTCGTAATAGGTCGTCGGCGTGTTGCGCGTGTGGATGCTGATGAAGTCGCGCTCGCGTACCGCCTCCAACAGGCCCTTGGCAGGCATGAAGTGGCGGTAGGGAAACAGGCACAAGACGATGCCCAGCAGCGACAGGGCGGCCAGGCGCAGGCGGCTCAGCAGGATACGACGTTCGGGCTCGGGCATTCAGGCGACGGTTGACGATGAGAGCTTCACGATAACGGCCCGGGACACGCCTGTCATCCGTTGCATTTCGTCCCACCCCCGCTTTCCAGTATCATGTCGCCTTTCCGCGCCGCCGTGCGGCCCTCCTTCCTCCGCTTGCTTCAGAGGCTTCAAGACATGCTCGAACTTCGAGGCGCGCCTGCCCTTTCCGCTTTCCGTCACGACAAGCTGCTGGCTGCCCTGCGCGCACGGGTTCCCGAGGTCGAGTCCCTGCACGCCGCCTACGTGCATTTCGTGGATCACGACGGTGAATTTTCCGGCGAGGAGCGCAACCTCCTCGATCAACTGCTCGACTACGGCGTCAGAAGCGAGAGCGGCGACACCCGAAGCGTGAAGGACAGCGAGGGTCAGCTGTTTCTGGTGGTGCCGCGTATCGGCACCCAGTCGCCGTGGTCATCCAAGGCCACCGACATCGCCCACAACTGTGGCCTGGGCGGCGTGCGCCGGATCGAGCGCGGCATCGCCTATCGCGTAGCGCTGAAAGCGCCGATGTCCGAAGCCGCTTTCATGGCGATTCGCGAGACCCTCCACGACCGTATGACCGAGAGCGTGCTGACCGATGCCAGCGATGCGGCGCAGCTGTTCGCGCATCACGAGCCGGCACCGCTGGGCCAGGTGGATGTACTCGGTGGTGGAAGGGCGGCACTGGAGGAAGCCAACCTGGGATTGGGTCTGGCCCTGGCAGAGGATGAGATCGACTACCTGGTCGAGGCGTTTGGCGAACTTCAGCGCAACCCCACTGACGTCGAACTGATGATGTTTGCCCAGGCCAACTCCGAGCACTGCCGGCACAAGATCTTCAACGCCGACTGGGTGATCGATGGCGAGGCGCAGAGCCACTCGCTGTTCAAGATGATCAAGAACACTTACCAGGCCTCGCCGGCGGACATTCTCTCGGCCTACAGCGACAATGCCGCGGTGATCCAGGGCACCACGGCGCCGCGCTTCTTCGCCGCACCGCTGACCGGCAAGGCCGCGGAGCGCGCGGTGTACGCCGCGCATCGCGAGCCGATCCACATCCTGATGAAGGTTGAGACCCATAACCACCCCACGGCGATCGCACCCTATCCAGGCGCGGCCACCGGTGCCGGCGGCGAGATCCGCGACGAAGGGGCCACCGGCATCGGTGGCAAGCCGAAGGCCGGCCTCACCGGGTTCACCGTATCCAACCTGCGCATTCCCGAATTCGTCCAGCCCTGGGAGGCGTTCGACTACGGCAAGCCCGAGCGCATGCAGTCGGCGTTGTCGATCATGCTCGAGGGGCCGATCGGCGGGGCCTCGTTCAACAATGAGTTCGGCCGTCCCAACCTGGCCGGTTACTTCCGCACCTACGAGCAGGATACCCTGGGGGCCGGCGGCATCGAGCGGCGCGGCTACCACAAGCCGATCATGATTGCCGGCGGTTACGGCAACATCCGCGAGGGCCACGTACAGAAGGGCGAGATCCCGGTCGGGGGCAAGCTGATCGTGATGGGCGGTCCGGCCATGCTGATCGGCCTGGGCGGTGGGGCGGCCTCGTCGATGGCTTCCGGTGCTTCCAGCGCCGATCTCGACTTCGCCTCGGTGCAGCGCGAGAACCCCGAGATCGAGCGCCGCGCTCAGGAAGTGATCGATCGCTGCTGGGCGCTGGGCGAAGCCAACCCCATTCGCTTCTTCCATGACGTCGGTGCCGGCGGGCTCTCCAATGCCCTGCCGGAGCTGGTCAAGGACGGCGAGCGCGGCGGCCGCTTCGAGCTGCGCGCGGTGCCCAACGCCGAGCCCGGCATGAGCCCGCTGGAGATCTGGTGCAACGAGGCCCAGGAGCGCTACGTGCTGGCGGTAGCGCCGGAGGACCTCGCCACCTTCGATGCACTGTGCGCTCGCGAGCGCTGCCCCTACGCGGTGGTCGGCGAGGCGACCGAGGCGCATCACCTGGAGGTACGCGACGGCCACTTCGACTCGAAGCCGGTCGACCTGCCGATGAGCGTGCTGTTCGGCAAGCCCCCGAAGATGCAGCGTGAATTCCAGCGCGAGGCGCTCGAGCTGCCCGGCGTGATGCTCGACAACCTCGACCTGCGCGAGGCGATGGAGCGTGTGCTGCGCCTGCCCACGGTGGCCTCCAAGAGTTTCCTGATCACCATCGGCGACCGCTCGATTACCGGCATGGTAGCCCGCGACCAGATGGTTGGCCCGTGGCAGGTGCCGGTGGCCGACGTCGCGGTTACCACGGCGAGCTTCGACACCCATGCCGGCGAGGCCATGGCCATGGGCGAGCGGCCGCCGGTGGCGCTGATCGACCCGGCCGCCAGCGCCCGCCTGGCAGTCGCCGAGACCATCACTAACCTGGCGGCGGCGCCCATCGAGAAGCTCGGCGACATCAAGCTTTCGGCCAACTGGATGAGCGCCGCCGACCATGTCGGCGAGAACCAGGCGCTGTACGATGCCGTGCACGCGGTGGGCATGGAACTCTGCCCCCAGCTCGGCATCGCCATACCGGTGGGCAAGGACTCCATGTCGATGCGCACCGCCTGGCAGGCGGAAAACGACAAGGGCGAGATCGAAGACAAGAGCATTACCGCGCCGCTGTCCTTGGTGGTCACCGGCTTCGCGCCGGTCACCGATGCCATGCGAACCCTGACGCCGCAGATCAATCTCGAACAGGACGAATCCGATCTGATCCTGATCGATCTAGGCGGAGGCAAGAATCGTCTGGGTGGCTCGGCATTGGCCCAGGTCTACGGTCAGCTCGGCAACGAGTGCCCCGACCTCGACGATCCCGAGGATCTCAAGGCATTCTTCGCCGTGATCCAGGGACTCAACGCCGATGGCAAGCTGCTGGCCTATCACGACCGCAGCGACGGCGGCCTGCTGGTCACCCTGCTGGAGATGGCCTTTGCCGCCCATGCCGGTCTCGAGATCAAGCTCGACTGGCTGATCGACGAGCCCACCCAGGCGGTGGACGCGCTGTTCGCCGAGGAGCTCGGTGCGGTGATCCAGGTCAACCGGCAGTTCACCGAAGAGGTGCTGGCGCAGTTCGCCGCCGCCGGCATCGAGACCTGCGGCGTCATTGCCCGGCCGCGCTACGACGACCAGGTGCGCGTCACCCTGTTCGAGGAACCGCTGCTCGAGACCACCCGGCTGCTGGCCCAGCGCAACTGGGCCGAGACCAGCTATCGCATGCAGGCGCTGCGCGATAACCCCGACTGCGCCAAGAACGAGTTCGATGGCCTGCTCGACGGCCGCGACCCGGGCCTCTCGGCCAGCCCCACCTTCGAGGTCGACGAGGACGTCGCGGCCCCCTTCGTCAACACGGCTCGCCCGGCGGTGGCCATCCTGCGCGAACAGGGCGTCAACGGCCACCTGGAGATGGCCTGGGCCTTCGACCATGCCGGCTTCGAGGCGGTGGACGTGCATATGAGCGATATCCTCGAAGGGCGGGTTTCCCTCGAGGCGTTCAAGGGATTGGTCGCCTGTGGCGGTTTCTCCTACGGCGACGTGCTGGGCGCCGGTGGCGGCTGGGCCAAGTCGGTACTGTTCAACTCGCGTGCGCAGGAGCAGTTCGCGGCGTTCTTTGCGCGCAAGGACAGCTTCGGCCTCGGCGTTTGCAACGGCTGCCAGATGTTCGCCCAGTTGAAGGAGCTGATCCCAGGGGCCGAGAACTGGCCGCGCTTCGTGCGCAACGAGTCCGAGCAGTTCGAGGCGCGGGTAGCTATGGTCCAGGTGGAGCAGAGCCCCTCGATCCTGCTCTCCGGCATGCAGGGCTCGCGGCTGCCGATCGCCGTGGCGCATGGTGAGGGCCGCGCCGAGTTCCGTGACAGCGCCCATCTGCGCAGCATGCAGGGCAGCGCCCAGGTCGCCCTGCGCTACGTCGACAACTACGGCCAGGTCACCACCCACTACCCGGCCAATCCCAACGGCTCGCCTTCCGGCATTACCGGTCTGACCACGCCGGACGGACGTGTCACCATCATGATGCCTCACCCGGAGCGTGTAGTACGGGCGGTGACCAACTCCTGGCGTCCCGCGGAGTGGACCCGCGACGGCGCCTGGATGCGGCTGTTCCGTAATGCCCGCACATGGGTGGGTTAAGCGCCTTCCTTGTACATCCAGACGAGGCGGCCTTCGGGCCGCTTTTTTGTGGTCCGAGAAAGGATGGAATTTATTTCCATTAATGTGTTGTCGTGGTCGTCGCTAGCGGCTATAAGAGCGCCTGATAGAGGGGCTCCGGCATGGGTTGGCGCCCCGAGCCGGGAGAATGCAAAGGTGCATGAGGGACTGAGTCTGCTCTACGTGGGCGCGGTGCTGGTGCTCAACGGCCTGTGGATGCTGGGACGCATCGAGGACCGCGAGATCCAGGTGATAAATTTCTTCGCCGGAGGCGTCAGTCTGGCGGTGGCGGCCTATGCCGCTTTCGGCCCGGGTGCCGATGCGAGCAGCGTGCGTGCCGCGGCCATGACCCTGCTATTTGCTTTTACCTATCTGTGGGTGGCCATCAATCGCCGCAACGGCAGCTCCGGCCATGGCCTGGGCTACTTCTGCCTCTTCGTGGCGCTCACCGCGCTGCCTACCGGACTACTGCAACTGGTAGTGGCCGAGGGGCTCTGGGGCTGGTGGTCGGGGCTCAACTGGCTGGCCTGGACGGGGCTCTGGTTCGGCTTCTACCTGATGCTTTGCCATCACCCCCAGCTGCAGCCGCTGGTGGCGCGTACCGCCCTGGCACAAGGCTTGGTGACCGCCTGGCTGCCTGGCTACCTGCTGCTCCAGGGCTTGTTGCTGGCTTGACGTGATGAGCCGCACCCGAAGCGTGTGGTGAGGGTGATGCCTCTCCTGGCATCTCGCGGAGTCACCTGCGGCAATGCCTGGATACGGCTGTGCCGTACTGCCTGCGTATGGCTCGGCTGACTCTAGGCTGGCATTAAAGGAAAGAGGCGACCTGCGGGTCGCCTCTTCGTTTGTTACTGTCTGGGCACATCCCTGCCGTTCTGTGGCTGGCTGCGCTGCTCGGGCAGGGCATCGCTGTCAGGCGCGCTGTTCCATCTGCGTCAGTCCACTGCGAGACGCGAGGAAGCCTTCCAGTACGGCATGCTCCGCCCGCTTCTGCTTGATTACTGCCGTCAGGGCGGGATAGAGCGCCGGGACGGTGCTGGCCTCGCGCAGGTGTTCATGGAAGTGCAGCGAATACCCCGCGTCGGTCACTGCCTGGCTCAGGACGTCGAATGCCACGGCTGGCGTACTGACGAAGAAGGGAGGAGCGGAAGCAGCCTGTGGCGATGCCTGGGGAGGGGAGGCCTCCGGCAGGCCCAACTGACGCGACAGGCGGTGCAACTCCTCGACGCGCATTTCGCACTGGATGCCGAGCGAGGCCATCAGGCGGCTCACGGCGGTATCGAAAGGCAGGAAACTGAAGGCAAGGCGTCGATAGCGTGCCACCTCGGCGCGTTCGTGCGCCTCGGCGAGTGTCAACAGCTCATCCAGCACCAGGGCCAGCCTGGTGATCCTTGTTGGTTTTTCTGGCATGGCAGTGTCCTCTTTTCGAAGGCCGAGCGTCAGCCGCTTCCCCGCATCAGCGGCGGCGTTTCATGATGCTCGCAGAAAGCCCCCGGTTTGCATGAGCTTCATCAAGTTTCGCGATGTTTAGGTCTGATGAACCAGTGATTTCATCCACGAGTATGACGATAGCCACGCTGCTTCCCCGTTGCCCTGAGGTGGCTTCGTCCGACACGACACTGAACCTTCACTATAGACGAATTGGGGGAAAAACCATCGAAGCAAAATGAAACGAATGTTTGACAATGGTAGCCGCCTCGCCAGACTGCCCTGAGGGACGATACGAGGTAGCAAGCATGACAAGACAAGTTTTTCATGAGCGGGTGACATTGGCGTTTCAGGACCATGTCGCCGAGGTTGCCCTGGCGCGGCCTCGCGAGCACAACGGTCTCGACTGGGCGATGATGGATGGCCTGCTCGAGGCGCAGCAACGCCTGCGTGAACTTGAAGGTCTGCGTGCGGTAGTGCTCTCAGGAACAGGCGAGAGCTTCTGCGCCGGACTCGACATGGCTGCGATCATGACCCGCCCGGAGCGGCTGCCCTTGCTGCTGGCTCCCGACGAGCAGGGCATCAATCCGGTGCAGCGCCTGGCATTGGGTTGGCGTGACGTCGGCGTGCCGGTGATCGCCGCCCTGCACGGGCATGTCTATGGCGGTGGGTTGCAGATCGCCCTGGGCGCCGACATTCGTGTGGCGCATCCCAGGGCAAGGCTGGCGCTACTCGAGATCCTCTGGGGCATCATTCCCGACATGGGGATCAGCGTGACCGGCGCGAGCATTCGCAGCGACGTGCTGCGCGAGCTGGCCTGGACCGGTCGCAAGGTAAGCGGCGGCGAAGCCGTGTCGCTTGGCCTGGCCACTCGGCTCGATGACGATCCCCAGCGCGCCGCGCGAGACATCGCCATGGAAGTGGCGGCCCGTTCGCCCAAGGCCGTGGCCGCGGCCCGTGAACTCTTCTCTAGTACCCCCGGCATGTCCGAGCGCGAGCGCCTGGCGCTGGAGGCGAGCCTGCAGCGGGGCCTGCTCGGCGGCGAGGAGCAGTTGGAGGCCGTGGCGGCCCGGATGGCCGGGAGAGAACCGCGCTTCGCCGGCCCGTATCGACCTGACGATGCGTCCGATGACGGTTAACATGACGGGCCTTGTCGCCTGCCGTGTCTTGCCATGAGCCCTAGCGTTGCCTCCGATATGCCTGCTGTTGCGGCCCCTTCGCTGCGTCCTTACCAGCACGAGGCCGTGCGCCGCGTGGTGATGCACTTCCGCCACTCCGACGAGCCGGCAGTGGTGGTGCTCCCGACCGGCAGCGGCAAGTCGCTGGTCATCGCCGAGCTCGCGCGCCTCGCCCGCGGGCGGGTCCTGGTGCTGGCTCACGTGCGCGAATTGGTGGAGCAGAACCACGCCAAGTACCTGGCCTACGGGCTCGAGGCGGACATCTTCAGCGCCGGCCTGGGACGCAAGGAGAGTGCACGCCAGGTGGTGTTCGGCTCGGTGCAGTCGGTGGTGCGCAACATCGAGCGCTTCGACGACAGCCAATTCACCTTATTGGTGATCGATGAGTGCCATCGGGTCTCGCCGGACAAGGACGCCAGCTACCGTCGGGTGATCGAACGCCTGCGCCAGGCCAATCCGCGGCTCAAGGTGCTGGGGCTGACCGCCACGCCCTACCGCCTGGGGCAGGGCTTCATCTATCACCGTCACCACCACGGCATGGTGCGCGGTGACGACGACTGCTTCTTTCGCGACTGCGTGTTCGAGCAGCCACTACGGCTGATGGTCAAGCAGGGCTACCTGGCCGAGCCGCGGCGCGTGGATGCCGCCGTCGAGCGCTATGATTTCTCGGCGCTGGCACCGGCCACGGGTGGGCTGTTCCGGGAGGAAGATCTCAACCGGGTGGCGGCGGGCAATCGCGCCACGCCGGGTATTGTCGCCGAGATCGTCGAGCGCGCCGCCAGGCGCCAGGGCGTGATGCTGTTCGCCGCCACGGTGGCCCATGCCGAGGAGATCCTTGGCTACCTGCCGTCCGCCGAGGCGGCGCTGGTGACCGGCGAGACGCCGTCGCGCGAGCGTGAGCGTCTCATCGATGCCTTCAAGGCGCGTGAACTCAAGTATCTGGTCAACGTGGCGGTTCTCACCACCGGCTTCGACGCGCCCCACGTCGACCTGATCGCGATTTTGCGGCCCACCGAGTCGGTGAGCCTCTACCAGCAAATCGTCGGCCGCGGCCTGCGTCTCGCGCCGGGCAAGGCCGATTGCCTGATCCTCGACTACGCCGGCAACCCCTGGGATCTCTACGCGCCCGAGGTGGGCAGCCCACGGCCGGCCTCGGACACCGAGCCGGTGCAGGTCGAGTGCCCTGCCTGCGGTCACGCCAATCTGTTCTGGGGCCGCAAGGAAGGGGAGCTCGTGATCGAACACTTCGGTCGCCGCTGCCAGGGGCTTGTTGGAGTGGCAACGGACGGCGTCGAGCATGGCGCGGCATTGGGCGCCAATAGAAAGCGTGGCGCGGCATCGGGCGCCTGTAAACCGTATCAGTGCGACTTTCGCTTCCGCTTCAAGGTATGTGGCGACTGCGGCACCGAGAACGATATCGCCGCGCGGCGCTGCCACGGCTGCCAAGCCCTGCAGGTGGATGCCGACGACAAGCTCAAGGAGGCGCTGCGCCTCAGGGATGCCCGGGTGCTGCGGGTGGCCGGCATGCTGCTCGAGGCCACCGTCAACGGCCGTGGGCTGCCGCGGCTCAAGGTGACCTATCACGACGAGGAGGGCACGACGCTGGCCGAATGGTTTGCCCTCGAGACATCGGCACAGCGCGCCGCTTTCGAGGCGGTGTTCCTGCGCGATCACTTGCGGGCGCCGGGAGCGCGCTGGCTGCCGTTGAGCGCGGAGGAAGTCGTCGCCGAGCGCCGGCGCTTGCGCCACCCCGATTTCGTGGTGGGACGCAAGGTGGGACGCCATTGGCAGGTGCGTGAGAAGTTGTTCGACTATACCGGGCGCTATCGCAAGGCCGAAGCGGCGGAGTGAGGCCGACTCCAGCACCGCGAGTGGCGCGATCAGCTCGAGTTTTCGACCTGCCGGGTATCGCCTTCCGGTTCTGGCTCGGCGTGGGGCTCATCGGTGTCGCCGACCTCGAACGATGCAAAGGGCGCCTGTGCGCCGGCGACAGGCTCGCCGAATGCCTCCTTGAGCAGGGCATTCTCGGGGTCCATGTCGATGCCGCCGTGGAACGTGCTGCCATCCTCGAGCATCAGACAGGGGGTCACGATCGTTCCCCTGACATTGGCACCCTTGTGAACCGTGGCACGATGCAGCGCCACCAGGTTGCCCTCGACCTCGCCGGCGACATGCAGGGTGTGCGCGTAGACGTCTCCGAGGATGCGACCGCCCTGTCCCAGGGTGACGGTGTGCTGCTTGCAGGTGATCGTTCCCTCGACGTGCCCTTCGATGGTCAGGTCCTCACCGGCGTCGATGTCTCCGCGTACGCAGGTATGGCTGCCGATCACCGAGACGCTGGACCTTGTTGCGGCTCTCTCCTGGCGGGGCGTGGGAGGCCGGTCGCTATCGTCTGCGACGATGCTGGACGTCGCAGTCGCCGATTGACGATGCTTTGCCTTGTGGAACATGCAACCCTCCAGGTTCGATGAGTCATCATGCAGCCTAGTTCGACTCTCTTGTCATCAAAGCGTAGAGCTATGCGGCATCTGGCGGCTTTTTTACTCCACCGCAGGTGAGGCCAGGCCCCTATAAGGGGGATGCGAGGATAGGGAGTAATGACATGGGCATTCAGACATGGCTTATCTTGCTTGGCGTGGTCTCCATGACACTGATCGTCTGGGACGGCGGGCGGCGCAAGAGAAAGCGCCTGGTGGCGGGAGTCACCCGGGAGGCTCCGCTACCGGCTTCGGCATTGAGCGAGCCGGTGGCCGAGGCGGCGAGAGTCGAACCGCCGGCCTTCGTCCGATTGCCGCAAGATCCCGAGGGTAGCCGTATCGGCATGGCGACACGGGTGACGGGTAGCCTGACGGCGCGTGAGCTGGTCGTGGTCAAGGGCAGCATCGAGGGGGCTGTCATCGCTCAGGATCACCCGGTCATGGTGACGATGAGCGGCAGCGTATCGGCGTATCTCGAAGGCCTTCAGGTCAGCATCGATGGGCATGTGGCAGGCATGATCAAAGCAGCGGACAAGGTTACGCTGCTATCGCGGGCATGCGTTAAGGGCACCGTGGAGGCCGGGCACCTCGAGTGTATCGCCGGGGCCCGCATACGAGGGGAAGTGATGCCGTTCGGCGGGCTCCCGCTGGTAGCGGGTACGAAGGCCGAGCCGGGCTTACCCTGCCCCCTGCACTCTTGCTAGACTGCGTGATCGACCTTCAGACGAGCCCTGCCGGGAGGCTAGGCCCCGCGTGAGCGAGATGCCCCAGACAGACACGCCCGAGCGGCACGAGACGCCCGATGCCGCGGTGCAGACGGAGGCACTGGCGCGCCTGTTTGACGAGCCGATCACCGAGCTGCCCGAGGATCTCTACATCCCGCCGGAAGCGCTGCGCATCTTTCTCGAAGCCTTCGAGGGCCCGCTCGACCTGCTGCTTTACCTGATTCGTCGCCAGAACCTGGATATCCTGGCCATCGACGTAGCTGCCATCACCCGCCAGTACATCGAGTACGTGGAGTTGATGAAGGCCATGGAGATCGAGCTGGCCGGCGAATATCTGCTGATGGCGGCGATGCTGGCCGAGATCAAGTCGCGCACCCTGCTGCCGCGCCCGCCCAAGGAGGGGAGCGAAGACGAGGAGGAGGATCCTCGCGCCGAGCTGATCCGCCGCCTGCAGGAGTACGAGCAGCTCAAGAGTGCCGCCGAGGCGCTGGCCGAGCTGCCGCGGGTGGGCCGCGACTGGTTCCCGGCGCGGGCCGCGCTGCCGCCGTTGCAGGCGCGGGTCATCCACCCCGACGTGGAACTCGACGAGCTGCTTGGGGCGCTGGCCGGCATCCTGCGTCGGGCCGAGCTCAACCAGGCCCACCAGGTGGGGCGCGAGGTACTCTCGACCCGCGAGCGCATGCTGGCGATCATGGAGCGGCTCAATCATGAGCATTACACGCCGTTCGAGGCCCTCTTCACCCTGGAGGAAGGGCGAGCCGGGGTGATCGTCACCTTCATGGCCATTCTCGAACTGGCCAAGGAGGCGATGATCGAGATCGTGCAGAATGCGCCGCTATCGCCGATCCATGTACGCGCCCGCACACCGCGAGAGACGCCGGAGGAGGAGGCCTACGACGACGGCACCGATGTCGAGAGTCCCTTTGCCGAAGAGCCCTATGTCGAGGTGCCCTATGCCGAAGCGACGTGGGGCGAAGAAGAGCAGAGCATGTCGCGAGGGGATGACACCGCATGACCGCCTTGGAGTTGCCCGACAGCCTCGACGAGATTCTCGAGGCGGCGCTGCTGGCAGCCGCCGAGCCGCTATCGCTGGAGCGCCTCGAAGGGCTGTTCGACGACCACGAGCGACCGCAGCGGCGCACACTGCGCGAGGCGCTGGAGCGGGTCGCGGTGCGCCATGACCGCGGTGCCATGGAGCTGATCGAGACCGCCTCGGGCTACCAGCTGCGCATTCGTCCGCGACTGTCGCCCTGGGTCTCGCGGCTGTGGGACGAACGCCCGCAGCGCTACTCCCGGGCGTTGCTGGAAACCCTGGCATTGATCGCCTATCGCCAGCCGGTGACCCGCGGCGATATCGAGGAGGTGCGCGGGGTGGCGGTGAGCAGTTCGATCATGCGCACGCTGGCCGAGCGCGGCTGGATTCGTGTGGTCGGTCATCGTGACGTGCCGGGCCGGCCAGCGGTCTATGCCACCACCCGCCAGTTCCTCGACGATTTCGGGCTCAAGACGTTGGACGAATTGCCGCCCATGCATGAGCTGAAGGGGATGGCGGAGCCGATCTTCGAGGACGAAGCGCCGCCGCCCAGTGCCCTGTTGGCGCAGGCCGACGAGCCGGCGACCGGAGGGGAAGACGTCGGCGAAGGCGACGACGAGAACGAGGCGAATGGGCGTGTCGCTACAGATGATACGCTTGCCGAAACGACGGCCGGGACGGCCGACGAACCACACGCCGGGAAGGCGTCCGACAGGCCAGGGCTGAGTTTCGCCGATCTCGAGGCGCGCCTGGCCGAACGTGCCCGCACCAGCGTCGACGATGATGGCGGAGCGGGGGCGGAATCCACCGTAGACGAGAAGTCAGACGACACATGACTAGCAACACCGAAAAACTGCAGAAGGTCCTGGCCCGCGCCGGGCTGGGCTCGCGCCGCGAGATGGAAGCGGCCATCGAGGCTGGGCGCGTCAAGGTCAACGGCAAGGTTGCCTCGCTCGGCGATCGTATCGAAATGCGCGACCGGGTCGCCTTCGACGACCGCCCGGTGACCCTGCGTGGGGCCGAGGAGACGCCGCGCCGGGTGATCATGTACAACAAGCCGGAGGGCGAGCTGTGCACGCGCAAGGATCCGGAGGGCCGACGCACCGTGTTCGAACGCCTGCCGCGCCTCAAAGGCGAGCGCTGGATTGCCATCGGCCGCCTGGACATCAACACCAGCGGGCTGCTGCTGTTCACCACCGACGGCGAATTGGCCAACCGGCTGATGCACCCCTCCACCCAGATCGAGCGCGAGTATGCCGTGCGGGTGATGGGCGAGGTGCGCAAGGAGCACGTGGTGGCGATGGTCGAGGGCGTCATGCTCGAGGACGGCCCGGCGCGCTTCACCGACGTGCAGGAATTCGGCGGCGAAGGCATCAACACCTGGTTCCACGTGGTGATCATGGAGGGGCGCAACCGCGAGGTGCGCCGGCTGTGGGAATCACAGGGACTGACCGTGAGCCGCCTCAAGCGGGTACGCTACGGCAACATCTTTCTCGACAAGCGGGCCAAGGCCGGCGAGTGGGTGGAGCTCTCCCAGGACGAGATCGACGACCTGGCGCAGTCCGCCGGCCTGACGCCGCGCAAGGTGCCCGAGTTGACTCCGGACGAGAAAAACCGCTGGAGCCGCGACAAGAACAAGCGGCGCCCGGTCCAGGCGATGCGCAAGCCCAGGAATTCCAACGGTAGGTAGGGGCCGAGGCAGGACGAAAGTCAAAAAAGTCCTTGCCAGCCAAGGGTGCGATCAGTAATATCTGCACCCGTTCGGAAGGGTCGTTAGCTCAGTTGGTAGAGCAGTTGGCTTTTAACCAATTGGTCGTAGGTTCGAATCCTACACGACCCACCATTTCCGGACCTGGATGCTTGCTGGCAAGTGCTGGGTCGTTAGCTCAGTTGGTAGAGCAGTTGGCTTTTAACCAATTGGTCGTAGGTTCGAATCCTACACGACCCACCAGATTTTGCGCCCCCGCTTCGTAAGAGGCGGGGGCGCTTTGCTTTCGGCCCGCGTGCCCCTTGAACGCGTACCCCTTGAAATAGGGAGGCACGAACCGCATTTGGTACTAGCGTGAGTGTGCCTGGACCCGCCGTTGGTCGGCAGGTGTCGCAAACGGCGAAGTGAGGTAAACTCGCGTGAGGGGCTGAAGTGGCGAGAGACGCCACTGGCAGCCCAGGCGTATCGTCCGTGCGGAGCGTACGGCTTGCGATACACCCGGTACACGCAGGGGGAGCCCCTGCAGTCACAGTGGTAGACACGATGACGATCATGACTTCCCGCCTCGAGGTACGCGAGCATCTCGCCCGCGCCTACTGCCCGACCCGCATTCCCGCCGAGGACGAGGCGCGCATCGACGAGATCAAGCGTCTGCTCGAGCAGCACAATGCCGTGCTCGTGGCGCATTACTACACCGACGACGCGATCCAGCAGCTGGCCGAGGAGACCGGTGGCTGCGTAGCCGATTCGCTGGAGATGGCCCGTTTCGGGGCACGCCATGAAGCCGACACCCTAGTGGTGGCCGGCGTGCGCTTCATGGGTGAGACGGCCAAGATTCTGTCGCCCGAGAAGCGCGTGCTGATGCCCACGCTGGAGGCGACCTGCTCACTCGATGTCGGCTGTCCTGCCGATGAGTTCAGCGCTTTTTGCGATCAACATCCCGAGCGCACCGTGGTGGTCTATGCCAACACCTCGGCGGCAGTGAAGGCGCGCGCTGACTGGGTGGTGACCTCTTCCATCGCGGTGGACGTCATCGAGTACCTGCAGGCGCGTGGCGAGAAGATCCTGTGGGCGCCGGACAAGCACCTGGGAGGCTACATCCAGCAGAAGACCGGCGCCGACATGCTGCTGTGGGACGGCGCCTGCATCGTCCACGAGGAGTTCAAGGCCAAGGGCATCGAGGACCTGAAAGGGCTCTACCCCGACGCTGCCGTGCTTGTGCATCCGGAGTCTCCCGCCTCGGTGGTGGCACTCGCCGATGTGGCCGGCTCCACCTCGCAATTGATCAAGGCGGCCAAGGAGCTGCCCCACGACAAGCTGATCGTGGCCACCGACCGTGGCATCTTCTTCAAGATGCAGCAGATGGTACCGGAGAAGACCCTGTTCGAAGCCCCCACTGCCGGCAACGGCGCCACCTGTCGCAGCTGTGCCCATTGCCCGTGGATGGCGATGAATGCCCTGGACAACCTGGCCGGCGCCCTGCGCGAGGGCAGCGGCGAGATCTTCGTCGACGCCGAGCTGCGCCTGAAGGCGCTCAAGCCGCTCGAGCGCATGCTCAATTTCAATTCCTGAGCTTCGGCAAAAAAGCCCGTGACAGCGTCACGGGCTTTTGCTTGGCTCGCAGCTCAGAATTTCTCCATCGTCTCGCGATAGCCCACGAAGTCTTCGCGTCGCTGCTCGATGCGCGCCAGGGCGTTGGTATCGCCGCTGCGCTCAGCGACTTGACGGGCCACATCGAGCTGACGAATCGCGCGTTGAATGTCGCCGGTGAGCTGCATCTGTTCGGCCCGCGCCAGGTGGCCCCAGGCCTCACGGCCGCTGCGGCCGGCGGCTTCGGCGAGCAGGGTGAAGACCTGTGGGTCCTCGGGGCGACGGTTGGCCAGCTCATTGAGGACTCGGTAGGCCTCGTTGGGATCGCGTTGGAGCAGCGCTTCACCCAGGATGCGCGTGGCCGGCATGTGACCCGGCATCAGTCGCAGCAGGCGTCGGCTGCGCTCGATGGCTTCATCGTAACGACCAGCATCGAAGGCGACCTCGGCGGCGCTGACCGGCATGATGGCCAGGTCGGGCAGCTCCTGGGCAAGGCGGTCGAGCTGGCTCAGCGCGCTGTCGGTCTGGCCCTGACGGGCAGCGATCAGGGCGTCCAGATAACGCCTGGCGACGGCCGGGGCGTCATCTTGCGCCAGGCGCGTCGCGGCCTGCTGCGGGTCACGCTGATTCACTGCCAGCAGTGCCCGGGCGCGCACTAGATGATAGCTCGGGTCATCCTCTTCGCGGGGACGCCTGGGGGCGAGCTGTGAGGCGCGGGACTCGGCGTCGCTGATGCGCGACTCGGTCAGCGGGTGGGTGAGCAGGAATTCCGGCGGATTGCCGCCCTGCAGGCTCACCTGGCGCTGCATGGCGCGGAACATTCTGACCATGGCGTCGGGGTCGAAGCCGGCCTGGGCCATGGTCAGCAGGCCGAGGCGATCGGCTTCCTGCTCGAAGCGCCGTGAATAGGCCAACTGGTCCTGGACGAAGGCGGCTTGTGAGCCCATGGCGGCAGCGATACCGGCATCGCCGCCGCCGCTGGCGGCGATCAGCATGCCGGCCAGCATCGCCGCCATGGCCGGCAACTGCGTCTGTTCGGCGCGTGCCTGACCGCGCGAATAGTGGCGCTGCGACAAATGGCCGAGCTCGTGCGCCAATACCGAGGCGACGGCATCCTCCTCGCTGGCGAAGGCGAACAGCCCGGCGTTGACGCCGATCACGCCACCCGGCACGGCGAAGGCATTGAGGGCGCGGTTGTCCACCAGTGCCACCACGGTACTGGTGTCGGTCAGCCCGCTATGTGGGAGCAGGCGCGACACCAGCGACTCTACGTACTCCTGGGCAAGGGGGTCTTGCCAGGCCGGCGTTCGAGCGCGGAATTGGCGTAGCCAGGCGCGACCCAGGCGGAACTCCTCGCCGGTGATGGCCTGACTGCTACCGGTCAGGTTGGGCAGCCCATAGTCCTCCGTGGCGCTTGCCGGGAGGGGGGCGGCCAGCGTCAGCGTCAACGCCATGGTAGCGGTGGTCAGGCAGGTTCGGGGCTTGCGCAGCATGTGCCAGTCTCTTTCGAAGCGGCGGTCGGTTCTCTATCCGACATTGATTCGGCCTGCAAAGTGCCTTTAAATCTCAAGGGTTTTACGCTTTGCTGCAAGGGCATGTTGCCCCAAGCGCACGAGCGCTCGCTATTTTCCCGGGAGACGACATGGCTGTGCAACCAGATGAAGTGCTCGATGCCTGCGGCTTGCCCTGCCCGCTGCCACTATTGAAGGCGAAGCAGGTATTGGCTCGGCTCGAGGCCGGCCTGGTACTCGAGATCCTGGCGACCGATGCCGGTTCCTGGCGCGACTTCGAGACCTTCGCCGATCACAGCGTCCATGAGCTGATCGCCCGAGAAGAGCGGGGCGAGGTCTACCACTACTGGCTGCGCAAGGGTGGTGAGGAGCCGACTCCATGACCCTGCGTCAAGTGTTCAAGGGCTGGGTCGAACACTACTTCTCCGACGAGGAGGCGGTGATCCTGCTGGTGTTGCTGGTGTTGGGCTTTGCCGCGGTAATCCTGCTCGGCCGCATGCTCGCGCCCTTCCTCACCGCTCTGGTAATCGCTTTCCTGCTGCAGGGCGGGGTCACTGCCCTGACCCAGCGCGGTATCCCTCACCTGATCTCGGTCATCGTCGTGTTTCTCGCCTTCATCGGCGTGCTGCTGGCGCTGGCCTTCATTCTGATGCCGCTGATATGGAACCAACTCGTCGGGTTGGTACAGGAAACGCCGCGCATCGTTGCCAGTGGACAGCGCTGGCTGGATGACCTGCAGGCGCGCTACCCCAACTTCGTCACGCCTGACCAAGTGCAGGAGTGGATCGCCGTCGCCGGCCGTGAACTGACCCAGTTCGGCCAGCGTGCGCTGACGCTCTCGCTGGCGTCGCTGGGCAACATGCTGGCGTTGATCATCTATCTTGTGCTGGTGCCGATCCTGGTCTTCTTCCTGCTCAAGGATCGCGAACAGTTGATCGGCTTCACCCTGTCACTGTTGCCGCAGCAGCGCTCGCTGATGACGCGCATCTGGCAGGAAATGGATGCCCAGATCGCCAACTACGTGCGTGGCAAGTTCATTGAGATCATCATCGTCGGCACCGTGTCGTTCTTCACCTTCGCCTTTTTCGGCCTGCCCTATTCGGCGTTGCTTGCGGTGCTGGTGGGCTGTTCGGTGCTGGTGCCCTACATCGGGGCCGCCGTGGCAACCCTGCCGGTGGCAGCCGTGGCGGGGTTTCACTTCGGCATGAGCGATCAGTTCCTTTATGTGCTGGTCGCCTATGGCGTGATACAGGCGCTGGACGGCAATGTGCTGGTGCCGATTCTGTTCTCCGAGGCGGTCAACCTGCATCCGGTCTCGATCATACTGGCGGTACTGTTCTTCGGCGGGGTCTGGGGCTTCTGGGGCGTTTTCTTCGCCATCCCCTTGGCGACCTTGCTCAAGGCGTTGGTCTATGCCTGGCCGCGAGGTATCAGGCAGTACCACGATGCACAGCAGCCCGTCGAGCTGAAGCAACAGGGCGGGGAGTAGGACGACCCCGCCCGGCAGTTACCGGGCGAGGCTCCGGTGGACTCAGCGGGCGGCGTGGAGTGCCTGGGCGGCTTCGAGAACCTCCTGTGCGTGCCCCTTGACCTTGACGCCGCGCCACTCTCGGGCAAGCTTGCCATCGGCGTCGATCAGGAAGGTGCTGCGTTCGATGCCGAGGTGCTCCTTGCCGTACAACTTCTTCAGCTTGATGACATCGAACAGCCGGCAGACTTCCTCGTCCTTGTCGGAAATCAGTTCGAAGTTGAAGGCCTGCTTGGCCTTGAAGTTCTCCTGCGCGCGTAGCCCGTCGCGCGAGACGCCGAGGATGACGGTGTTGGCCGCGTCGAACTCGGCCTTGCGGTCGCGGAAGTCGCCACCTTCGGTGGTGCAGCCGGGCGTGCTGGCCTTGGGGTAGAAGTAGATCACTACCTGGCGGCCCGCGAGGGCGGCGAGAGAAACGACGGTGTCGCCGGTGGCGGTGGCGCTGAAGTCGGGCACCGGTTGGCCGATGGCAAGCGTCATGAGAAGCTCCTTGACGGGGTGGGGAGCGGTTAATTACACGCATGCCGAGATGTGCTGTCAAAGAGCGCGTCGGCCGTGCTGTACAGGCCTGTGCCGCCTGAGTACCATTTACCCTTTGCTTGCGATGCTGTCGAGGCGGCAGCCGAGCGCGGCATGAGCGGCCATTGCGTAGAGGAAGAGAGGATGATCACTGGCAGTATCGTCGCCCTGGCGACGCCGATGAAGGCCAATGGCGATATCGACTGGGAGGCGTTGCGCCGTTTGGTGAACTTCCACCTGGAGAACGGCACCGACGGCATCGTCGCGGCCGGTACCACCGGCGAGCCCACCACCATGTCCTTCGCCGAGCACTTCGACGTGATTCGCGCCGTGGTGGAGGAGGTCGACGGCCGTATTCCGGTCATTGCCGGCACCGGGGCCAACGCCACCTCCGAGGCCGTGGAGCTGGCGCGCTACGCCAGCGAGGTGGGGGCCGACTACTGCCTGTCGGTATGCCCCTACTACAACAAGCCCACCCAGGAAGGGCTCTATCGCCACTTCAAGGCGGTGGCCGAGGGCAGCCGCCTGCCGGTGATCCTCTACAATGTGCCCGGCCGTACCTGCTCCGATCTCTACAACGAAACCGTGTTGCGCCTGGCCGAGGTCGACAATATCGTCGGCCTCAAGGATGCCACCGGCAACCTGGAGCGCGCTGAGGACCTCATCGCACGGCTCGAGGGCAGCGGTTTCATGCTCTACTCCGGTGACGACGCCACTGCCTGCGAGTTCATGCTGATGGGCGGCAACGGCGACATCTCGGTGACCGCCAACGTGGCGCCCAAGGCCATGCACGAGCTGTGCGTTGCCGCGGTCGCCGGTGATGCCGATCGCGCGCACCAGATCAATACCCGGCTGATGCCGCTGCATACCAATCTGGGCATCGAATCCAATCCGATTCCGGTCAAGTGGGCGCTGCACCGCATGGGCATGATCGAGCAAGGCATTCGCCTGCCGCTTACCTGGCTGTCCGGCAAGTACCATGCGACGGTGGACGAGGCCCTGCAACTGGCCGGCGTGATCGACGATTGAGGCGGCGTGGAACGCTCCCGCCGCCCCGAAAATCTGACTGCAAGGTGAATGCATGAACTCTGCGCTGAAATGGATGCCGCTGGTGGCTGTCGCTGCCCTGGCCACCGCTGGCTGTGCCCGAGAAGGCTTCTATGACGATCGCAACATCGATTACGTGGAGGCCCAGCGCAGTGCGCCCCTGGTCCTGCCGCAAGGACGCAACGAGCAGCGCTATCGCGATGCCATGCCGGTGCCGGAAGCCAGTGGCTCGCTGAACAGGCGTGATGACGGTTTCGAAGCGCCGAGCCCCAAGCGCCTGGTGTCCGGTGGTGCCGTGGAGCGGGACTTTGTCGAGCGGCGCGAGGTCGGCAACGACCGTTGGCTGGTGATCGGCGCCGATCCGGGAATGGTGTGGCCGCAACTGCAGGATTTCGCCCGCGCTCGCGGCCTGCAGGTGCAATCCAGCGATGATGCCCGCGGTGTGCTGGAGACGGCCCAGGGCCGGCTGAGCGTGCGCCAGGGGTTGCGCGCCGGCGACAGCGAGGTGCGCTGTGACCAGAACGGTCGCCCGGTAGCGGCCTGTCTCGATGCGCTGGAGCAGCACTTCAGCGCGCGTAGCGCCACCGCCAGTGCCGCCTCGCTGGCGGGTCAGCAGATTGCCAGCGAGGACCGCCTGCGCTTCGAGCAGCTCGCCAGCGGCGAGTGGGTCGTGCGCATTCCGCTCGCCATCGATCGTGTCTGGGCCGAGCTGAGCCATCAGCTTGAAGCCGACTTCAGCGTGGAGAACCGGCGCGTACTGCTCGAGCAGAACCCCGAGCAGCATGATTTCCTGGTCAGCTACATGACCGCTTCCGAGCGTGATCGCGGCATGCTGCAGATCATTCTCAGTCCCGACGTACGCCAGATGCCTCAGGAGATCCGCCTGGTGCTCGAGTCCGATGGCCCCGAACGCACTACGCTACGTGCCGTCAACGAGAGCGAGCGGCGCTTCACCGAAGGAGACGCCCGCGAGCTGCTCGAGCGGGTGTCGGGCATGTTGCGCTAATGCCGCAGGGGGCGGCCAACGAGCTGCTGCCGACCGAGGGCAAGCTTCGCTTCGCCTCGCTCGGCAGCGGCAGCAAGGGCAATGCCACCTTGGTCAGCGACGGCGAGACCACGGTGCTGGTCGACTGCGGCTTCGGCTTGCGGGAGGCCGAGCGGCGACTGGCGCGTGTCGGCCTGCATCCGCGTCAGCTCGATGCCGTGCTGGTCACTCACGAGCATGGCGATCATCTGCGCGGGGTGGGGCCCCTGGCACGTCGTCATGCGGTGCCGGTCTACATTACGCCGGGCACCTGGCTCTCCGGGCGTCTGGGCGAGGTGCCGCAGCGATACTGGATCACACCGCAGCTGCGCTTCGCGGTGAAGAGCCTCACGATCGACCCGTTCACCGTACCCCACGACGCCCGTGAGCCGGTCCAGTTCCGCTTCGAGTCGCATGGTCGGCACCTCGGCGTGCTGACCGACCTGGGCCATCCCACCGACCACGTGGTCGAGGCCTTCCGCGGCTGCGATGCCCTCATCCTCGAGTGCAACCACGACCGACACATGCTCGAGGTCGGGCCCTACCCACCGCGGCTCAAGCGCCGCGTCGGCGGCAACTGGGGGCATCTGGCCAACGTCCAGGCCGCGGCGCTGCTACGGCACCTGGGGCTCGATCGGCTGCAGCGTATCGTCTGCTCCCATCTCTCGGAACACAACAACCGCCCCGAGCTCGCCCTCGAGGCCTTGACGCCGCTGCTCGACGGCGATGCGTCTCGCCTGACGGTTGCCGCCCAGGACAGCGGGCTGCATTGGCAGGCGATCTACTGAACGGCCATCCTAATCGTCACGCGTCATCTTTCTGGAGACTCCCATGGAAAAGCGCCAAGAACTCTACGCCGGCAAGGCCAAATCGGTGTATGCCACCGACGATCCCGATCTGCTCGTCCTGCATTTTCGTGACGACACCAGCGCCTTCGATGGCGAGCGCATGGAGTCGCTGGCGCGCAAGGGCATGGTCAACAATCGCTTCAATGCCTTCATCATGGAGAAACTGGCCGCGGCTGGCGTTCCCACCCACTTCGAGAAGTGTCTTTCCGATACCGAGAGTCTGGTCAAGAAGCTCGACATGATTCCGGTGGAATGCGTGGTGCGTAACATCGCCGCCGGTGGTTTGGTCAAGCGTCTCGGCGTCGAGGAGGGGCGTGAACTCACCCCGCCCACCTTCGAGCTTTTCCTCAAGAACGACGCCCTGCACGATCCAATGATCAACGAGTCGCTGGCCGAGACCTTCGGCTGGGCCACGCCGGAACAGCTCGCCGAGATGAAGACGCTGACCTTCAAGGTCAATGAGGTGCTCAAGCAGCTGTTCGCCGATGGCGGGTTGCTGCTGGTCGACTACAAGCTGGAGTTCGGCCTGTTCAAGGGCGAGATCGTGCTTGGCGATGAGTTTTCGCCGGACGGCTGCCGCCTGTGGGACGCCGAGACGCGCAACAAGATGGACAAGGACCGTTTCCGCCAGGGGCTGGGCGGTGTTATCGAGGCCTACGAAGAAGTGGGACGGCGTATCGGTATCGATTTCGACTGAGCGTTATAACGAGCTTCATATTCTTCCAGAAGGCGGCCCAAGGGCCGCCTTCTTACGTTCTGATGGCGTCTGTTGAGCCGTTGCAAGCTTCTTATCCTTTAGTCGCAAATCGGACTCACGAGCAAAACACCCGATACTCGGGCCAAACTCCATTCCGCCGCGCAGGGTCGGTCTCCCCTTGATTCCATAGACTCCCCCAGATGGCAAGCCATTTCCCCATGGCTATCGCGGAGGAGTATATGAACAAGTTCGAGTCAGTGCGGCAGACAGGGCAGGGGAAGCAGATAGGCCGCCGGCAGCCGCGCGTCGAGGATGATGCCCTGCTGCAGGGGCGTGGTCGCTATGCCGACGACTTGGCGGTGGCGCCAGGCACCCTGCATGCCGCCGTTCTGCGTTCACCCCATGCCCATGCCCGGCTGGTCGACCTTGACGCCTCGCCGGCGCTGGCCATGCCCGGCGTGCACGCCGTCCTGACCGGCGAGGATATCCAGCGCTGGGCGCGGCCGTTTCCGGTCGGCGTGCGCCAGCCCATGGAGCACTGGTGCCTGGCGGTGGACAAGGTGCGCTATGTCGGCGAGCCGGTTGCCGTGGTGATGGCCGAGAGTCGTTATCTTGCCGAGGATGCCCTGGAGGCCATCCGCGTCGAGTACGAGATCTTGCCCGTCGCGGTGGATACCGAAACGGCCATCGCTGAAGAGGCTCCACTGCTCCATGAGGCAGTGGGGAGCAACGTCGTCAGCGAGCGCCACTTCCGCTATGGCGATCCCGAGCGGGCCTTTGCCGAGGCTGAGCATCGTGTCTCGCTCAAGGTGCGAGTGCCGCGCAGCTCCTGCACGCCGATGGAGTGCTACGTGGTCCTCGCCGAGTATGACCCGGCCAGTGCCAGCTATGACGTACTCTCCAACTTTCAGGGCCCCTACGCACTGCACTCGGTGATGGCACGTGCACTCAATGTGCCCGGCAACCGTCTTCGCCTGCGTACCCCACCGGACGCTGGTGGCAGCTTCGGCATCAAACAGGGGGTCTTTCCCTATGTGGTGATGATGGGCCTGGCCGCGCGCAAGGCCGGGGCGCCGGTCAAGTGGGTGGAGGATCGTCTCGAGCATCTCCAGGGGGCGTCCTCGGCCACCAATCGCGTCACCGAGATCGAGGCGGCGGTGACCGGCGATGGCCGGGTCACCGCGATGCGTTGGGACCAGGTCGATGACTGTGGCGCTTACCTGCGGGCACCTGAGCCGGCGACTTTCTACCGCATGCACGGCAACCTGACAGGTGCCTACGCCATCGAACATCTCCAGGTGCGAAACCGGGTGGCGCTGACCAACAAGACGCCCACCGGCCTCAACCGTGGCTTCGGCGGCCCCCAGATTTACTTCGCCCTCGAGCGGCTGATGCAGCGCATCGCCGTGGAGCTCGAGCTGGACCCTCTCGAGGTGATCCGCCGTAACCTGGTGCCGTCCGGGAGCTTCCCCTACCGTGCCGCGGCCGGGGCGTTGCTCGACTCAGGTGACTATCCCGCCTCTGTAGAGCAAGGCGTTCGTGACGGTGGATTGGACGAGCTGTTGGCGCGACGCGAGAACGCACGCCGTGAAGGGCGGCTCTATGGCATCGGCTACACCGTGGCGGTGGAGCCGTCGATCTCCAACATGGGCTACATCACCACCGCCATGACGCCCGAGGAGCGCCGCAAGGCCGGCCCCAAGAACGGTGCGGTGAGCACCGCGACGATCAGCGTAGGACCGCTGGGTGACATCAGCGCTCATGTCTCCTCGACACCCCAGGGGCAGGGGCACCGCACCGTGGTCGCCCAGGTGATCGCCGAAGTGCTCGGGGTGTCACTGGAGTCGATCAGCGTCAATGTCGAGCTCGATACCGGCAAGGATGCCTGGTCGATCGCCTCGGGCAACTACTCCAGTCGGTTCTCAGGTGCCGTGGCTGGGGCCGTCTATCAGGCGGCAGTGAAGGTGCGCGATCGCCTGGCCGGCATCGCCGCCGCCCAGTGGCAGGTGGAGGCCGCACGCATCCGTTTCGCCGAGGGGCAGGTGAGGGTGGAGGGTGGCGAGCTCACGATGCCCTTTGGCCGCCTGGCCGGCGCCACCCACTGGGCGCCTGGCACCCTACCCGACTGGGAGCCGGGCGGGCTGCGCGAGACGGCCTTCTGGTCGCCGCCCCAGCTCGAGGCACCGGACGACGATGACCGCATCAACAGCTCGCTCTGCTACGGCTTCATCTTCGACTACTGCGGCGTGGAGATCGACCGCATCACCGGCAGGGTGACACTCGATCGCTACGTCACCCTGCATGATGCGGGGCGCCTGCTCAATCCCGACCTGGTCGATGGCCAAGTCCGCGGGGCCTTCGCCCAGGGGCTTGGGGCGGCGCTGATGGAGGAGTTTGCCTACGGCGACGATGGCAGCTTTCAGTCCGGCACCTTCGCCGACTACCTGGTGCCTACCAGTGTCGAGGTGCCCGAACCGCTGATCCTGCACAGGGAGACGCCGTCGCCGTTTACCCCGTTGGGTGCCAAGGGCGTCGGTGAAGGGAACAACATGAGCACCCCGGTGTGCATCGCCAATGCCGTGGCCGACGCGTTGGGCATCGCGGATATCGAGCTGCCGCTGACGCCGTCCAAGGTACGCGCCTTGATCGGCATTGATGAGCCTCCGTGTCCCCAGGGAGTGGGCGAGGATCAGGCCGCTCCCGCAGCCGGTGGTGGCTCGCGGCTCACCGCCAGCGACTCGGTCACGTTGCCGGGCAGCCCCCGGGTGGTCTTCGATACCCTGCTCGACCCCGAGACCCTGCAGGCCATCATTCCTGGCTGTCATGCCCTGGAACTTACCGGGGAGAATGCCTATCGCGCCGATGTCACCGTCGGCGTAGGAATGATCCGCGCGCGCTTCGATGCGCGGGTGGCACTCTCCGACCTCGACCCTCCCCACAGCCTGCGACTCTCCGGGTCTGGTACCAGCGCCATGGGCTCGGCGGACGGCAGTGCACGCATTCGCCTGACCGAGATCGAGGACGGATATACCCGCCTCGACTATGACTACGACGCCTCCGTGGGCGGCAAGGTCGCCTCGGTGGGCGGGCGCATGCTGCAAAGCGCCTCGAGGATGATCATCGGCCAGATTTTCAGTCGTCTGTCACTGCGGATGGGCGGCACCGCGCCACGGCTGTCGCTGTGGCAGCGCTTCAAGACCCTTTTCGGCCGCTTGGGAGGTCGTTCATGAAGCCCGCAGCTTTCGATTATCTACGCCCGTCGAACCGTCGCGAGGCATGCGAGCGACTGCATGAGGCGGGTGATGACGCCCGGCTGATCGCAGGGGGGCAGTCGCTGATGGCGGTGCTCAATATGCGTCTGGCCCAGCCCAGGCAACTGATCGATATCGCCGGTATCGAGGATCTGCATTTCATCGAGCGCCGTGACGATCACCTGGCGGTGGGCGCCGGGGTGACCCAGGCCGAACTGCTCGAGTATCCCGGTCTCGCCGAAGCGGTCCCGTTGCTGGCCCAGGCGATGCCGTGGATCGGCCATTGGCAGACCCGTAACCGTGGCACCGTATGCGGTTCCATCGCACATGCCGACCCCAGTGCGGAGTTGCCGTTGTGCCTGGTGACCCTGGAAGGGCAGGTGGTGCTCGAGAACCGCCGCGGCAAGTCGCGCCGGGTCATGGCGGGGGACTTCTTCCAGGGCGTATTGACCACCGATCGCCGTCAGGACGAGCTGATCACCGAGGTGCGTTTTCCCTTGGCGCGGCCAGGTTTGGAGTACCGCTTCCAGGAAGTGTCCATGCGACATGGCGATTTTGCCATCGTCGCGCTGGCGGGGGTGATCGACGGGGCGCGAGTCACCCTTGGCGTGGGCGGCGTCGCCGACCGTCCAGTATGTCGTGTATTCGACCGCCACGAGGACCCGGGCGAGACTCTCAACGCCTTTGCCTGGTCATTGGGTGCCGAGGACGACGCCCATGCCACGGCGGCCTATCGCCGCCAATTGATTCGTGAGCGCGGCCGGGAGTTGATCGCCGGTGGGCCAAGTGACGAGGAGATCGCCCATGCACGCCAAGGCTGACCAGCGCATCCGCGTGACCCTGACCCTCAATGGCCGCGAGCGCAGCGGCTATGCCGAGCCCCGTACCCAACTGTGCGACTTCCTGCGTCATGAGCTGGGCGCCACTGGCACCCACGTGGGGTGCGAGCACGGCGTGTGCGGAGCTTGCACGGTGCGCGTCGACGGTCGCGCCAGCCGTAGTTGCCTGATGCTCGCGGTACAGGCCGAGGGTCGGCGGCTCGATACCGTCGAGTCGCTGGCAGGAGAGGAGGGCCTTTCCGATCTGCAACAGGCCTTCCGGCGTCATCACGCCCTGCAGTGCGGCTTCTGTACCGCGGGGATTCTGATGTCCTGCGAGGAGTTCCTGAGCCGTGTGGCCGACCCCAGCGAGGCCCTGGTGCGCGACATGCTGTCCGGCCATCTATGCCGTTGCACTGGCTATACCGGCATGGTCCAGGCGGTACTCGAAGTGGCTCGGTCGCGCCGCTTGGCGACCGGGCCCGACAGTCAACAGGAGAACAACGATGTTTGACCTTGGTCGTAGTTTTATCGCGTCGGTGGAGCGTCGCCCCGGGGCGATCGCCATTTCCGATGGCGAGCTTCGCAAGACCTATGCCGAGTGGTTCGAGGATATCCAGAGTGTCGCCAGAAGCCTCGAGGCGCTGGGCCTGACCAAGGGGGACCGCCTGCTGGTGGTGATGCAGAACCGCTGGCAGATGGCGACCCTGCACTGGGCCTGCCAATTCGCCGGGATCGTGGTGACCCCCCTCAACTGGCGGTCTACGGCTCGGGACCTGAGTTACTGCATCGAGGATGCCGAGGTCAAGGCGCTCGCCTATGACGCGTCGGTGGCCGAAGCGGTGAACGGCTGTGCCGAGGCGCAGCGGCTGCCGCGGATCACTGCCGGAGAGGTCGAGGACATCGGCGCTCATGACTTCGACGCCCTGCTCGGTGTGGAGGGTGAGCTGGTGCTACGTGCCGGCGCCGAGGATGTCTCGCTGATGCTCTACACCTCGGGCACCAGCGGCAAGCCCAAGGGCGTGCCACGCCTGCATCGCGCCGAGCGCACCGCAGCGCTGGCCCATGTGGCCCAGAACCTCTATCGCCATGACGAGTGCACCCTGGGGGTAATGCCGCTCTATCACACCATGGGCGTGCGCTCGCTGCTGTCGATGGCGCTGGTCGATGGCCACTTCGTCTGCGTGCCGAAGTTCGATCCTGCGGCGACGCTGGACGCCATCGAGCGTGAGGGCGTGACCAACCTCTACCTGGTGCCGACCCTTTACCACATGCTTATCGAGCACCCCGAGTTCTCTTCGTCTCGGGTGGCCAGCGTCGACAAGCTCGGTTTCGCCGGCGCGCCGATGAGTGCGGGACTGATGGCCCGTGTCCAGGAGGCGTTCAGGCCCAGCCTGTTCGTCAACCACTACGGCAGCTCCGAGATATATACCTTCACCATCGACCAGCGGGCCAGTGACAAGCCGGGCTCGTCGGGCCGGCCTGCGCTCAACCAACGCATCCGGGTCGTCCGGGTGGGGGCCGAGTCGCCTGACGAGATGCTGGGCGTGGGGGAGGAGGGCGAAATCATCGCCGACATGAACGGTGATGAGGCCTTCCAGGGCTACTGGCACCGCCCCGATGCCGACCAAAAGTCGCTCAAGGAGGGCTGGTACTTCACCAGCGACACGGGCTACTTCGATGCCGATGGCGACCTGTTCGTCACCGGCCGGGTCGATGACCTGATCATCACAGGCGGCGAGAACGTCAGCCCGGTGGAGATCGAGAATGTGCTCTCGGTGCACCCCCAGGTGGAAGAAGTCGTGGTGGTGGGGCTGGCCGACGAGCAGTGGGGCGAAGTGGTCACTGCCTTCGTCAAGGTCAGGCAGACCATCAAAGAGCAGGAGCTTGACCGGCACTGCGTGAACTCAGGCCTGGCCCGCTTCAAGCGCCCGCGGCGCTACGTCTTCGTCGACGAGATTCCCAAGTCCCCAGTGGGCAAGATCCTGCGTCGTGTGCTGCGTGATCACGATGCTCCCACTCCACAGACACACTAATCAACCGATACAGGACAAGGAACCAAGACATGACTCCCAATGACGTGAGCACCTATCTGGCAAGTAACTTCGATGGTTTCAGTGTTCGGATCGACGCAGAGGCCGAGCGCGCCGACATCATCCTGGCGCGTCCACCGCTCAACGTGATCTCGATGCCCCAGCGCGACGAGCTGCGCCGCGTGTTCGAGGCACTGGATGCCCATGACGGCGTGCGTGTCATCGTGCTGCGCGCCGAGGGCGAACACTTCTCCAGCGGTGGCGACATCAAGGGATTCCTCGAGGCGTCGCCGGAACATGTCTCGAAACTCGCCGACAACGTAGCCGCCCCGGCGCGTTGCTCCAAGCCGGTGATTGCCGCCAATCGCGGTTACACCTTCGGCGTCGGTTTCGAGCTGTCGCTGGCCTGCGATTTTCGCATCGCTTCGGAGACGACCCTCTATGCCCTGCCGGAGCAGAAACTGGGACAGATCCCTGGGTCCGGTGGCTCGGCCCGATTGCAGAAGATCATCGGCATCGCCCGGACCAAGCACATGGTGATGCGCGCCAAACGCATTAGCGGTCACCAAGCGCTGGAATGGGGTATCGCCACCGAGTGCGTCCCCGACGAACAGCTGGAAAGTGCCACCCAGGCCCTGGTGGATGAACTGCGTGGCTTCTCGCCGCTTGCCCAGCGCACCGCCAAGCGCCTGATCAACGACAACGAGGATGCGCCGCTGTCGGTGGCGATCGAGATGGAAGGCCACTGCTACAGCCGGCTGCGCACATCCAGCGACTTCCGCGAGGGTGTCGAGGCCTTCCATGGCAAGCGCAAGGCCGTGTTCATCGGTGAGTGATCGGCGTCAGCATGACACAACAACAACCTCTTGGAGACATAGCATGCACACACACGACAACAGTGGGTCCAGCCCTGCTTCCGCTGCAGCCGTGGACACCAAACGTCCACTGCTCAGGGATCTGACCCGGGTCTTCACCGCCAAGTCTATCAGTGCGGGAATCGTTGCTGCCTTGTTTGGTTGCTCGGGGCCGGCCCTGATCGTGATCAGCGCTGCCGATGCCGGCAACCTGAGCAACGGCCAGACGGTGGCTTGGCTGTTTGCCATCTACTTCCTGGGTGGCCTGATCAGCCTGATCATGGCCTTGCGTTATCGTCAGCCGATCACCGGTGCCTACTCGATTCCCGGGGCGGCGATCATGATCACCGCCCTGGCGACGATTCCCTTCAACGAGGCGGTCGGCGCCTTCATCATGAGTGGGGCGATCGTTCTAGCGCTAGGGGTTAGCGGAGTCGTCGGGCGCATCATGCGCTGGCTGCCAATGCCCATCGTCATGGCGATGATCGCCGGCGCCTTGATCCGCTTCGGCATCGGTGCGGTGAACTCGGTGGGTGCGGCCCCCTGGATCGCCGGCACGGCGGTGGTGGCCTTCTTCCTCAGCTCGCGCTTCGTCAAGGCGGTGCCACCGGTGCTGGTGGCGGCGGTAGTCGGCGTTGGCATCGCCCTGGCGATGGGGGCCGTGCAACCCGCCGACGTGGACATCGCTTTCGTCGTGCCGCAGTTCACCGCGCCGAGCTTTACCTTGGGTGCCTTCCTGGCCATTTCTGTGCCGTTGGCGGCACTGGTGATCGGGGCCGAGAATGCCCAGGCCACCGGGGTGCTGCTGGCCGAGGAGTACCGTCCCCCGGTCAATGCCATGACTATCATCAGCGGTATCGGTGGCATGTTCGCCGGCCTCTTCGGCGGTCACAACGCCAACATCGCCGGGCCGATGACCGCCATCTGCTCCTCCGAACAGGCCGGCGACGACAAGAGCACCCGCTATGGTGCCACCCTGGTGAACGGCGTGCTGTTCTGTGCCTTCGGGCTCTTTGCCGGTGCGGCCGTGCCCTTCATCCTAGCGTTGCCCAGCGCCCTGATCGGCAGCGTGGCCGGCCTTGCGATGATCGGCGTGCTTTTGGCGGCCTTCCAGCATGCTTTCTCCCGGCATCGCGGCCATCAGATCGGTGCCTTCGTGGCGCTGGTGGTGGCGATGAGTAACATCAGCCTACTTGGGATCAGCGCCCCCTTCTGGGCACTGGTGTGCGGTATCGCGGTCTCCCTGCTGCTGGGCGAGAAGACGCTCGATCCCGACACCGAGACGACTCAGGTGGCCGATTGAACGCGGCTGCATCATCGGTGGCCATGAGAGGGCGGAGCGATGCGTGACCTCGATCATCAGGTGATCACCCAGGCACTGGCCTGGGTCCGCGAGGGACACCCCATCTGGCTGTGCACCGTGCTGTCGACCTACGGCTCGGCGCCACGTGGTCCCGGTGCCATGCTGGTGGCGCGTCGCGACGGTCGGTATGTCGGCTCACTGTCCGGTGGCTGTGTCGAGGAGGCCTTCCTCGCGGAGCTCATCGCCGGCGATTTTTGCCGGATGGTGTCCCTGCGTCGCTACGGTGAAAGTCGCGAGGAGAGCCGACGCCTCGCCCTGCCCTGTGGCGGCGTGCTCGAGGTACTGATCGAGCACCGTGCCCCCGACACCGCCTGGCTGGCGCACCTCGAGGTGCTGCACCAGGCTTTGCAGGGGCAGCGCCGACTGGTGCGGCGTGTCGATGTCGAGGCCGGCGCCTTTCAGGCTCGCGATGATGATGTTGCCGAGGGGCCCTGCGTGGTGCGCCGGCCAGCGTCCGTCGACATCCGTATCGGGCCCGTGCTGCGCCTGCTGCTGGCCGGCCTCTCGCCGGTGGCCGAGGCCTGCGCTCGCTTCGCCCAGGCGTTGGGCCACGAGGTGATCGTCTGCGACCCTCGCCCCGAGATGCGTGAAGGTTTCGTGGCAGAGGGAGTTACGGTGGTGCCGCAGTTGCCGTCGGCCTTCATCGGCGCCGGAGGCTGCCATGCGGCAACCGCGGTGGTGGCGTTGACCCACGATCCGCGCATCGATGATCTGGCCATGATCGAGGCTGTGCGTACCGAGGCCTTCTATATCGGCGTGATGGGCTCGCGCCGGACCTCGGATGCCCGCGCCACGCGGCTGCTGCGTTCCGGAGGACTATCCCAGGCCGACATCGATCGCATTCACATGCCGATCGGCCTCGATCTCGGCAGCAAGACCCCGGCCGAGATCGCCCTCTCCGTGATGGCCGATATCGTGCGGGTCTACCATGGAAAAGGCCACTATGGCCGCTGACGCCGTCGTTGCCCTGGTGTTGGCAGCCGGTCGGGCGCGCCGCTTCGGCAACGACAAGCGCTTGGCACACCTGCCACAGCGTGGGCCGCTGCTGGCCGCCACGCTGGCGAGTCTCCGGCCACATTTCGGCGAGATTCGAGTAGTGGTGGGCCTCGAGGACGATCCCGTCCATCTGGGCATTGCCAAGGATGTCGGCACTATTGTTGCCGAGACGGCAGAACAGGGCATGGGGGCCAGCCTCGCCGCCGGTATCCGCGCACTGAGCATCGAGAGCCAAGCCTTTGCGGTGGCCGTGATGCTGGGCGATATGCCTTGGTTGAGCGAGGACACCTTGGCGCTATTGTGCTCAAGGGCCAGTGATCGGTCGATCGTGCGGCCCTTCTACCGGGGGCAGGGTGGGCACCCGGTGCTGTTCGGCCGGTGTTTCTGGGGCTCGCTCGAGCAACTGACCGACGACGAGGGAGCTCGCAGCGTGGTGCGGCGGCATGGGGCTGACTGCATCGAGATCGCGGTTCAGGACCCGGGCGTCGTGCAGGATGTGGACCGACCATGGGATCTCGACGGGGCAAGGCGTAATGGCCGCTGAGTGGCTTGCCATGCGACTTTGGTCTGGCTGCAGCCGTTGCACGAGGAAGAGATGGTACGCTGGCTGGTTACTAGGATGCATTTAACCTAACCTTCCACTGACGAGGACGTCATGTCGAGTGCCCACCGCATCTTGCATGGCGAGTTTGGTCGCGTTGCCCTGCTGGACATGGATGAGTCGCTGGTGCCCCACGCGCATTCCGAATGCCATGTGCTGCTCAAGGTCTACGGGGAGGATACCTACTTTTCCGTGCGTGATCACCGCTTGCCGCTGACCGACAGGACGGCGGTGCTCATCAATGCCTGGGAGCCGCATTTCTACGATCACCAGAGCGGTGCCGCTGATACTCTGATCCTGGCTCTCTACATCGAACCGAGCTGGCTGGCGGCCTTGCAGCGCGGCTTGGCGCTCAGCGGCCGGCCCGACTTCTTCTCCAGCCCCTGCATCGAACTCACCCCCCACATGCGGCATCATGCCGACTTGCTGATCGATGCCATGTTCTCCTTCGGGCTGGTGCCCCAGAATACTCTGGAAGAGCTGCTGTTTAATTTGCTTATCGGGATCACCGAAAAACATTCCGAACTGCGCCACCTTGCCAGGCTACGAGTGGGTGTTGCCAGTGATTTCTACGATGGCCGAATTCGCCAGGCGAGCCAGTTCATTCTCGACCATCCCCAGGGGGAGCTGGACATGGAAGGCATCGCCCGCCAGTGCGGTCTTTCCCGGGCGCATTTCTTTACCCTGTTCAAGCAGAACACCGGCATGACACCGCAGATGTTTGCCAATATCGGCAAGATGCAGATGGCGTTCCGCTGCCTCTCAGACAATCGCTCTGGCACCCTGGGTAACTTGTCGGAATCCTTGGGTTTCTCTGAACAGGGGCACTTCACCCGCTTCTTTCGCCGCCATATCGGGGCCTCGCCGAGTCAATACCGAAAGGTTATCGACAATTATCATTCCAAGAGCATGAGCGATCGCGGCATGTAAATGACCGTAAAATGCTAATTCTCGCTGACGATTTGGGTCACGTGCATTCTCGGCCTGCCCGCTAGTGCTGGGTTTTCTACTTGGAAGCGCACGTCGACGTCGCGCAGGCGTACGCCGTAGATTCGCTCCTCGACGCCCTGGCGATAGGCCGGGCGGGGATCCTGGGCCAGCACCTGAGTGATCAGCGCGCGCAGCGAGTCGCCGTCATCCCGTTCGTTCAGCGTAGCCTCGGCCGCGGGCGCGAAGCGCACTGCCAGTTGCGGGGGCGCCTCGGGGGCGTAGCCGGCCCGTGCCTCGGGACGTGCCTCCACCCAGGGCAGGTAGGGCTTGATGTCGAGTACCGGGGTGCCGCTTACCAGATCGCAGCCGCCCAGCACCAGGCGTACCCCCTGGCGGGTATCGACCTCGAGAAGTTCCACCAGCGACAGGCCCAGGCGGTTGGGGCGGTGGGTGCTGCGGCTGGCGAAAACGCCGACCTTGGTGTTGCCGCCGAGGCGCGGCGGACGCACCAGCGGCGTCCAGCGCTCGGGGCTGTGGTGAAAGACGAAGGTCAGCCACAGGTGGCTGAAGGCCTCGAGGCCGCGCACCGCCAAGGGCTCGTCGTAAGGGGAGGCGAGAATCAACTCGGCATGGGCAGCCGACGCCAGACCGGGCTGGCGGGGTATGCCGAACTTATCGGGAAAGTCGCTCTCGATGTAGCCGATGGGCTGCATCGGGTAGCCGGCGGCGGGAGAGGATGGTGCGTTCATGGGGAGGCATTATGCCCGCCATTGGCGTCGGCGGCGAGCTTGTGTAACCTGCATGCCGAGTCCAATCACGCAGGGCAGGGAAGATGGAAACGATGACGACGAACGACGCGCCTTCCCCGACGAGCGGCTCACCGCGGATCCTCTACCGCCAGGCCAGGGCCCGTGACGGTGCCGATCAGGCCGAGGTCTTCCATCATGCCGTGATGCAGGGTGCGGCCGCTCACTACAGCGTGGCGGAGCGTGAGGCGTGGGCGGCGACCATGCCGCGTGAGGGCAGCGTATGGGCCGCGCGTCAGGCCCTCTACACGACGTTGATGGCCACCTGTGACGGGCGCTGTGTCGGCTTCCTCGAGCTGGACGTTCCCAAGGGACATGTGCAGACACTCTATGTATGGCCTTCACTGGCGCGACGCGGCATCGGCTCGACCCTGCTGGTACATGCCGAGCGCATGTTGCTCGAGCACGGTCATGGTCGTGCCACCGTCGATGCCAGCCGCATGCTGGCCGAGAGCCTGCTGTGCCGTGGCTGGCAGGATCTCGGCACGGAATGGGTAACGCGCGGCGACGTTCGGCTCGAGCGAAGGCGCCTGGAGAAGCGCCTCGCGGCTATCGAAACCTAGCGCTTTTCCAATGCCGTGATACGCATCGACAGGTCGATCGCCTTGACGTCCTTGGTCAGGGCGCCGCTGGAAATGCAATCGACGCCGGTCTCGGCGATCTGGCGCAGGGTGGTTTCATCGACGTTGCCTGAAGCCTCCAGCGTTGCGCGCCCCGCGGTGCGCTTCACCGCCTCGCGCATGTCCTCCAGGCTGAAGTTGTCCAGCATGACGATATCTGCGCCGGCCGCCAGCGCCTGATCGAGTTCGTCGAAGCTCTCCACTTCCACCTCCACCGGCAGGTCGCGGGCGATGCTGCGCGCCTCCTTCACGGCGGCGGCGATGCTGCCGCAGGCGGCGATGTGGTTCTCCTTGATCAGGAAGGCATCAAAGAGCCCGATACGGTGGTTGTGCCCGCCGCCGCAGGTAACCGCGTACTTCTGCGCCAGGCGCAGGCCGGGCAGGGTCTTGCGCGTATCGAGCAGGCGCACCCCGGTGCCATCGAGTAGATCGACGTAGTGGCGCGTGCGAGTGGCGGTGGCGGAGAGCGTCTGCAGCAGATTGAGGGCGGCGCGCTCGCCGGTCAGCAGCCGGCGGGCTGGGCCTTCGACTTCCAGGAAGCATTGCCCTGCCTCCAGACGATCGCCGTCGGCGGCATTCCAGCGCAGTGTGATGCTCGGATCGAGGCGACGGTAGATCTCCTCGACCCAGGCCATGCCGCACAGGACTGCCGGCTCGCGGGTGATGACTCGCGCGGTGGCCCACTGCGCTTCGGGGATCAGCTGCGCGGTGATGTCACCGGGGCCGACATCCTCGGCCAGCAGGTGGGCGGCGGCTTCGCGGATCGCTTCGGCAAGGGCGTCCTGATAATGCATGGCGGGCCTTTTCATGTTCATGGAGCATCGGGACCGTCATTATAGGGAATCCAGCACCAGCACGTCAGGGGAACGAGATGAGAATCGAGGAAGGATGGCTGGCCGAGGTACGGCGTGTGCCGTCGCCCAACCAGGACGCGCGTCCGGCGGGGGAGGTATCGGCGGTAGTGCTGCATTCGATCAGCCTGCCGCCCGGCCAGTTCGGCGGCGAATACATCGAGCGGCTGTTCACCAACACGCTGGACGCCTCGGCGCACCCTTATTTTTCCGGCATCACCCAGCTGAGGGTGTCCGCTCATGTGCTGATTCGACGCGACGGCGAGTGCGTGCAGTTCGTGTCTTTCGACCGGCGTGCCTGGCACGCCGGTCGTTCCTGTTGGATCGATCGGGGACGGGTGCGGCGGGCGCTGAACGATTTCACCGTGGGCATCGAACTGGAGGGTGACGAGGTTCATGCCTATCGCGAGGCTCAGTATCGGGCGCTTGCTGCGGTCATGAAGGCGCTCAAGGTGAACTACCCTGACATGAACTTCGCGCGTATCACCAGCCATGCGCGAGTCGCTCCACTGCGCAAGAGCGATCCCGGCGCGGCCTTCGACTGGGCCTATTTTCGTCAGTGTCTCAAGACGTTGGGATGATCGATGCGAAGTGGGGCAAGGTGGGGTGGAAGTAATCATACGGTAGTTTTATTACAACCGAGATATTTTCGGCTGAAACTATCGGGAGGGCGCGTAACAGCTTGTGTTGCAATGCACTATTCAGAATGTGGAAAAAAATTCCATTCCCCCGAGATTGGCAGGAAGGCCACTTTACGGTATGTTCTACGCCATTCGTTGCATACGCTTCTGTAAAATGACTACAACAGCCGCGTCGCGGCCTGACATTCCCCTGATGGTCAGTAGCAACACTTGCCTCGGCGTCCAAGCACGCAGGGGCGACCTGACATCACATTGTCACTCGGAGAGACGTCTATGAGTCTGGAGGCAAGAGAAGATTTCGATCCGGTCGAAACCACGGAATGGCTGGATTCCCTGGAATCGGTCCTGGATCGTGAGGGCGAGGAACGCGCCCGGTACCTGCTGACGCGCCTGGCCGACCGGCTGCGCCGCGACGGCATGCAGGCACCCTTCTCGGTGACGACGCCGCATCGCAACACCATCCCGGTGCATCGTGAGGCACCGATGCCGGGTGACCTGTTCATGGAACGGCGTATCCGCTCGCTGATTCGCTACAACGCCATCGCCCAGGTGATTCGCAACAACCGCGCCAATCCCGGGCTCGGCGGCCACATCGCCAGCTTCATGTCAGCCGCCACGCTCTACGACGTCGGCTTCAACCATTTCTTCCGCGCACCCAACGGTGACTTCGAGGGCGATCTGGTCTACATCCAGGGGCACGTGGCCCCGGGCGTGTATGCCCGCGCCTATCTCGAAGGACGCCTGACCGAGGCGCAGATGGACAAGTATCGCCAGGAAGTCGACGGCGACGGCCTCTCCTCCTACCCGCACCCCTGGCTGATGCCGGACTTCTGGCAGTTCCCCACCGTCTCCATGGGCCTGGGGCCGATCCAGGCGATCTACCAGGCTCACGTGATGAAGTACCTCGACTCGCGCGAGCTGAGGAACATGCACGATCGCAAGATCTGGTGCTTCATGGGCGACGGCGAGTGCGACGAGCCGGAGTCGCTGGGTGCCATCCACCTGGCCAGCCGCGAGAAGCTCGACAACCTGATCTTCGTCATCAACTGCAACCTGCAGCGCCTGGACGGCCCGGTACGCGGCAACGGCCGTATCATGGACGAGCTCGAGGGCGTCTTCCGCGGCGCCGGCTGGAACGTGCTCAAGGTGGTCTGGGGCCGGCTGTGGGATCCGCTGTTCGAGAAGGACAAGAAGGGCATCCTGCAGAAGCGCATGGACGAGGCGGTCGACGGCGAGTACCAGAACTACAAGGCCATCGACGGTGGCTACACCCGTGAGCATTTCTTCGGCAAGTACCCCGAAACCGCCGAGATGGTCAAGGACATGTCCGACGAGGACATCTGGCGCCTGAACCGCGGCGGCCACGACCCGTTCAAGGTCTACGCGGCCTACCACGAGGCGGTGAACAACGCCAACGGCCGCCCCACCGTGATCCTGGCGCATACCGTCAAGGGCTACGGCATGGGCAGCGGCGAGGGTGAGGCGTCGATGGAAGCCCACCAGGTCAAGACCATGGAATACGAGGCGCTGCGCAAGTTCCGCGATCGCTTCGGCATTCCGCTGACCGACGAGCAGCTCAAGGAAGTGCCGTACTACAAGCCGGACGACGACTCGCCCGAGCTTAAGTACATGCACCTGCAGCGCGAGCGCCTGGGCGGCTACCTGCCGCAGCGGCGCAGCGATTTCCAGGCGTTGACGATCCCCACTCTCGAGGACAAGACCTTCGCCACCCAGCTGGCCGGTTCCAAGGGGCGTGAGATCTCCACCACCATGGCCTTCGTGCGTATCCTCAACGGCCTGGTGAAGGACAAGAAGATCGGTCAGCAGGTAGTGCCGATCGTGCCCGACGAGGCGCGTACCTTCGGCATGGAGGGCATGTTCCGCCAGCTCGGTATCTATACCTCCGAAGGCCAGAAGTACGAGCCCGTCGACAAGGGCCAGATCATGTTCTACCGCGAGGACAAGAAGGGTCAGATCCTCGAGGAGGGCATCACCGAGGCCGGCGCCATGTCGGCGTGGATCGCCGCGGCGACGTCCTATAGCAACCACAACCTGCCGCTGCTGCCGTTCTACATCTACTACTCGATGTTCGGCTTCCAGCGTATCGGCGACCTGGCCTGGGCCGCCGGCGACCTGCAGGCGCGGGGCTTCCTGGTCGGCGGCACCGCCGGGCGCACCACGCTCAACGGCGAGGGCCTGCAGCACCAGGATGGCCACAGCCACCTGCAGGCGGCGATGATCCCCAACTGCCGCAGCTACGACCCCACCTACGCCCATGAGGTCTCGGTGATCGTCCAGGACGGTCTGAAGCGCATGTTCGCCGACAAGGAGAACTGCTTCTACTACCTGACGGTGATGAACGAGAACTACGAGCATCCCGAGCTCGAGAACGTACCGGCCGAAGACATCATCAAGGGCATGTACCTGCTGCGCGAGCACCAGGGCGACAAGGGGCACGTGCAGCTGCTCGGCTCCGGCACCATCCTGCGTGAGGTGGAAGCCGCCGCGCAGATGCTCGCCGAGGAGTGGGGCGTGGGCGCCGACGTATGGAGCGTGACCAGCTTCAACGAGCTGCGGCGCGAGGCCCTGCTGCTCGAGCGTGAGGCGTTCGTCAACGCCGCCGAGGAGACGGTCAAGCCGCACGTCACCCGCTGCCTGGAAGGGCGCAAGGGGCCGGCCATCGCCTCCACCGATTACATGCGCCTGTTCGCCGACCAGGTCCGCGCCTGGGTACCGACCGACTACCATGTACTGGGAACCGACGGCTACGGCCGCTCCGACACCCGCGAGAAGCTGCGCCACTTCTTCGAGGTCGATCGCTACTTCGTCACCGTGGCCTCGCTCAAGGCGCTGGCCGACCGCGGCGAGCTGGATCGCAAGGTCGTCGCCGAGGCGATCAAGAAGTATGGCATCGATCCCAACAAGCCCAACCCGCTGACCAGCTGATCCGGTGGCCAGGCGGGCCTGGGCCCGCCTGTTCCAGGCACGATTTGGAAGGAGCGCGACCTTGAGTAGCGAAATCATCAAAGTTCCAGACATCGGCGGCAGCGAAGATGTCGAGATCATCGAAATCGCCGTATCCGAAGGCGATGTCATCGAGCCCGAGGACACGCTGATCACGCTGGAGTCCGACAAGGCCAGCATGGACGTACCCTCGCCCAAGGGCGGCAAGGTGGTCCGTGTACTGGTGAAGGAGGGCGACACCGTCTCCGAGGGCGACGACATCGTCGAGCTCGAGGTGGAGGGCGGCGGTAGCGATGACGCCGCAGGCCAAGAGAAAGCCGAGGCCAAGCAAGAAGAGGCGCCCAAGGAGTCCCAGTCCGCCGAAGAGAAGCCGGCGGCCAAGAAAGCCTCCGGCGGCGGCAAGCGTACTGTCGAGGTCAAGGTGCCCGACCTGGGCGGCTCGGAAGACGTCGAGGTGATCGAAGTGACGGTCTCCGAAGGCGACGAGGTCAACGAGGAAGACCCGCTGATCACGCTGGAGTCCGACAAGGCCTCCATGGACGTGCCGAGCCCCTATAGCGGCAAGCTGGTGTCCCTCACCGTCAAGGAGGGCGACACCGTCTCCGAGGGCGACGTGATCGGTACCATGGAAATCGCCGGCGAAGGCGGCGATGAGGCCGAGCCGGAAGCCGTCGAGAGCACTGACGAGCCCGCCGAACAGGCCGAGGCGCCGGCCGAGGAAGAGGCGACGAGCGGCGAACCCGAGCGCAAGGAGATCCGCGTGCCCGACCTCTCCGGCTCGAGCGACGTGCCGGTCATCGAGATCGCCGTCAGCGCCGGCGACGAGGTCGACGAGGAAGACCCGCTGATCACGCTGGAGTCCGACAAGGCCTCCATGGACGTGCCGAGCCCCTACAAGGGCAAGCTGATCGAACTCACCGTCAAGGAGGGCGACACCGTCTCCGAGGGCGACCTGATCGGCTATATCGAAGTGGCAGGCAGCAAGCCGGCGCCTAAGAAGGCCGACAAGCCGGCCGAGCAAAAAGCCGCGGCGTCATCCTCGGCCAAGGCCGACAAGCCTTCTCCGACCCCGGCCGGCACGCCGAGCCCCGAGGCGCAGATGGCGGCTCACAAGCCGCGCGACGGCAAGCTGGTTCACGCCGGCCCCGCGGTGCGCATGCTGGCCCGTGAGCTGGGCGTCGACCTGGGGCTGGTCAAGCCCAGCGGTCCCAAGGAACGCGTGCTCAAGGAGGACGTCCACGCCTACGTCAAGCAGGTGATGGCAGGCCAGGCCAAGGCGCCTGCTGCTGCGCCGGCGGCAAGTGGCGGTGCGGGCATCCCGCCGGTGCCGGACCAGGACTTCAGCCAGTTCGGCGAGATCGAAGAGAAGCCGATGGGGCGCCTGCTCAAGATGGGCGCTACCAACCTGCATCGCAGCTGGCTCAACGTGCCCCACGTCACCCAGTTCGACGAGGCCGACATCACAGAGCTGGAGGCCTTCCGCAAGTCGATGAAGGCCGAGGCCGAGGCCCAGGGCGCCAAGCTCACGCCGCTGCCGTTCCTGATCAAGGCGTGCGCCTTCGCCCTGCGCAAGTTCCCGCAGTTCAACGTCAGCCTGAAGAGCGACGGCGAGACCCTGGTATGGAAGAAGTACGTCCATATCGGCGTTGCCGTGGACACGCCGGACGGTCTGATGGTGCCGGTGATCCGCGACGCCGACAAGAAGTCGTTGATCGACCTGGCCAAGGAGAGCGTGGAACTGGCCGGCAAGGCACAGTCGAAGAAGCTCAAGCGCGAAGAGATGACCGGAGGCTGCTTCACCATCTCGAGCCTGGGCTCCATCGGCGGTACCGCCTTCACGCCGATCGTCAACGCCCCGGAAGTTGCCATCCTCGGCGTCTCCAAGGCGCAGATGAAGCCGGTGTGGAACGGTGCCGACTTCGAGCCGCGGCTGATGATGCCGCTGTCGCTCTCCTACGACCACCGGGCCGTCAATGGCGCCGATGCCGCGCGCTTCACCGCCTTCCTGGCGGCGGCGCTGAGCGATATCCGGCGCATGTTGCTGTGATGTGCTAGTCGGGAAACAGTGCCGACGGCGTCCTGCGGGGCGCCGTCGGTTTTTTTGCACACCACTTTAGGCAAGGAAGACCAAAGTGCTACCCGGCCTTAATTGACTGAAAAAGCAGCAGCTTTAGGCGGATAGGCGAGGCTTTTCGGTAGCTTGCGGTTGTCTGATGTCGTCGCCGCGGTTATCGTTCATGACATTCCGTTTACTCACAAGAATTCCCACTCTCTCAAGGAGCAGCTAGATGCGTTTGATCCTGTTGGGCGCGCCGGGTGCCGGCAAGGGTACCCAGGCCCAGTTCATCTGCGAGCGCTACAAGATTCCGCAGATCTCCACCGGCGACATGCTGCGTGCTGCCGTCAAGGAGGGCAGCGAACTGGGCCTGAAGGTCAAGGAGATCATGACCAGCGGAGGCCTGGTGTCCGACGATCTGATCATCTCTCTGGTCAAGGAGCGCATTGCTCAGCCCGACTGCGAGAATGGCTTTCTGTTCGACGGGTTCCCGCGCACCATCCCCCAGGCCAACGCCATGAAGGACGCGGGGGTCAAGATCGACCATGTGCTCGAGATCGCCGTGGCGGATGAAGAGATCGTCAAGCGTCTGGCGGGGCGCCGGGTGCACCCGAGCTCCGGCCGGGTCTACCACGTCGAGTACAATCCGCCCAAGGAGGAAGGCAAGGACGACGTTACCGGCGAGCCGCTGATCCAGCGCGACGACGACCGTGAGTCCACCGTACGCAATCGCCTGGGGGTGTACCACGAGCAGACGGCTCCGCTGGTGGACTACTACCAGCAGTGGGCCGCGGAGGCTCCGGACGTGGCGCCCGCCTACCACCGCGTCGAAGGGGTCGGCAGCGTCGACGAGATCACGCGCAAGGTGATCCAAGCGCTCGAAGGCTGATCCGGGGTACCGACCAGTCCTGATGGCCCGCTTCGGCGGGCCATCGTCGTCATGGGCCATCGTCCCGCGTCACGCGGCGGCGTATAATGGTCCGCCCATGCCCTGACCCGACGCTTTCCTATGCCGAACCTGCTGGCCCTCGATGCCTCCTCCAGCGCCTGCTCCGCCGCCCTGCTGATCCAGCGTGGTGGCGGCGAACCGAGGCTGGTGTCCCGTTTTGCCCTGACCCCCCGCGAACATACCCGCCGGCTGCTGCCGATGGTCGACGAGGTGCTGGCCGAGGCGGGCGTGACCGTCGCCGAGCTGGACGCCGTGTCCTACGGTCGTGGCCCCGGCTCCTTCACCGGGCTGCGCATCGCCGCCGGCACGGCTCAGGGGCTGGCCTACGGCCTGGACCTGCCGCTGCTCGGCGTGTCGACGCTCGAGGCGCTGGCTTTGGCGGCACATCGGCGTCACGGCGTCGAATATGTCGTTACTGCCATGGACGCACGTATGGGCGAGATCTACGTCGCCGCCTGGCGTTGCCACGATGGGGCGGTCGAGGCGCTGCGCGAGGAGGCGGTCATGCCACCTCAGCGGCTTCAACTGCCTGAGATGGCCGAGCGGGTCGGGTGGTACGGCATTGGCTCCGGCTGGTCATTGTGGGAGAAGATGCCGACCGAGGTGCAGTCGAGTGTCACCCAGCGCGACGTCGAAGCCGAGCCGGCGGCCGAGGAGATGGTGCTGTTGGCCGCCCGGGACCATGCGCAGGGTATTCGCCCTGCCGCCCATGAAAGCCAGCCGATCTACCTACGCGATCAGGTGGCGTGGCAGAAGGGCAAATGAGCTTCGTCAGTGCGCGTTCGGGCCAGGTGAGCGACGGGCTCGAGCTTCTGCGCGAAGGGGATGCGCTGGTGCTGGCGGGCGACCCGGCTCGCTACGGCAAGCCGCTGCGGGTCGACTTCGCCGAAGGCCGGGCCGCGCATCGGCGTCGCTTCGGTGGCGGCCGCGGCCAGCTCATCGCTCGTGCCTGCGGCCTTGCGGCGGGCGTCACGCCCAGCGTGGTCGATGCTACCGCTGGGCTCGGCCGCGATGCCTTCGTGCTGGCGAGTCTCGGTGCCGAGGTGCTGCTGATCGAGCGCGTGGCGGCGATACATGCCCTGCTGGAGGACGGCCTGGCGCGTGCCGCCGATGACCCCGAGGTGGCAGCGATCGTCGCCCGCATGCACTTGGCGCATGGCGATGCCACCCGCGAACTCGCCTCGTTGGTTGCTGCCAGCCCGGTGGCGCCTCAAGTGATCCATCTCGATCCCATGTTTCCCCATCGGGAGAAATCGGCGTTGGTCAAAAAAGAGATGCGCCTGTTCCGCGAGCTCGCCGGCGACGATGACGACGCGCCGCGCCTGCTCGAAGCGGCGCTGGACGTGGCCACCCACCGCGTGGTGGTCAAGCGCCCGCGCAAGGCGCCACCCATCGAGGGTCGGGCACCGCAGCACGCCATCGAAGGCAAAACCAGCCGCTACGACCTCTACGTCCACCGCTCGCTCAAGGCCTAAAGCTACTCAGGAAAGTGACCTCAAGCGTTACTGGAAAGCGCTCAGCAGTGGGCGAGCGAGATGAAGCGCAACGCAGCGATTCGCTCCAGAAGCATTGACTAAGTCTTTCCCTATCCGTGGCTGACGAGCTGCAGTCGGTGCCGCAACGCCGGATCGTACAGCTCGCCGGTGCGCTGCGCGGCGCTGCGCAGCCGCTCGTCGAACCATAGACGTTCATTCTGCTCCCAGATCCAGCCTTCGGCTTCCAGGCTATCGATCAGGCTGGCGAACAGCTTGTGGTCGAAGAACTCTGGCGCATCGCGGCCGGTGAGCAAGGCCAGACGCTCGGTCAGTTGCTGGCTGCGCTCGGCGAGGGCGTTGCGCCCCAGAGTGCCGGCCGGCTGGCTGAGCAGCAGCGCAAGGAGCAGGTAGCCGCGCTCCAGCGAGGGCTGCATCAGCCTCGCCAATAGGCGAAGTTGCTCGCCGGCCTCCAGTGCTGCGGGCCGTTGCCAAGCGTCGGCATGACGGTGCAGCAGGCCCTGCTGGCAAAGCGCGTCGAGCATGGCGGGCAAGGCCTGGGGCAGTGCCACCGGGTCGAGGAACAGCTCCCGCGCCAGAATCGGCCAGGGGGGGGCGAGCTGTGCCTGCAGGCTATCGAGATCATGACGCGGTGCATGGCGGAAGGCGAAGGCGGTCAGGCCGGCCAGGGCGAAGAGGTGCAGGACGTTGTTGCGGTACCACACCAGCAGACTGGCCTGCTCCGCCGTCGCCGTCACGATGTCGCCCAGCGCATGGGGGCGGCGCTCGACCATCCCCAGTGACACGACTTCATCGATCCACTCGTCGGGTTCGCCTTGGGGCAGGCTGACGTGCTGCCCTCCGGGGCTGTGACGCTGCAGCGCCGTCAGCAGAGCGAGCTGGCGCGACATCAGGCTGGCTTCGATGGCGTGATGCGGCGTGGCCAGCAGAACCAGTGCCACCAGATTGACCGGATTGAGTGCCGCCGCGGCGTTGATACGCCGGGCCAGCTCGTCGCCCAGCCGCGGCACGGCCTGGTTGAGCCAGGCTGGCTTGGCCTGGGCGAGGTCGTCCCTCCAGCCCGGTGTGGTGTCATCCAGCCAAGCGCCGAGTGGTAGCGGCTCACCGACATTGACCGCGACCTTGCCGAATGGCTGGCGCAACTTGCCGAGGACCCGCAGCAGGGCCAGCGGGGATTCCTTGCGCTTCTTGCCGCCGCGCAGCTCGCGCTGGTAGCTGGCGCTCTCGATGATGCGCTCGTAGCCGACATAAACGGGCACGAAGGCGAGCCGGGGAGGGCTGCTGCCTGCTGCGCTGCGGCGAAACGAGCGCAGCGTCATCGACAGCATGCCGGGGCGCGGCGTAAGCATGCGGCCGCTGCGCGAGCGGCCGCCCTCGATGAAGTATTCCAGCGGGTGACCGCGCTCCAGCAGGCGATGCAGGTACTCGTTGAAGACGGCTGCATAGAGCGGCTTGTCGCGGAAGCTGCGGCGCAGGAAGAAGGCCCCGCCGCGGCGCAGCAGCGGGCCGATCAGCGGCATGTCGAGGTTGCGCCCGGCGGCGATGTGCGGCGGCATCAGGCCGTCGCGGTAGAGCACGTAGGAGAGCAGCAGGTAATCGATATGGCTGCGGTGGCAGGGCACGTAGACTAGCGTATGGTCGCCGGCCAGCGCCTTGACCCGCTCGAGGCCGCGTACCTCGACGCCGTCATACAGCCGATTCCACAGTCGGCGCAGCAGGCCGTCCATGAAGCGCAGCACCGGGTAGGTCATGTTCGAGGCGATCTCGCGACCGTAGCGCAGGGCTCGCCGCTGTAAACGCTCCGGCGAACGCTTCTCGGCCGGTGCCAGCTCGCCGATGACGCGTCGCACCTCGGGGCTGGTGGCCACGCCTTCGATCAGCGTGCGGCGGTGGGAGAGGTCAGGACCCAGGACGCGTGTGCGCATGCGCCGGAAGTGGACGCGCAGCAGGCGGGCGCTCTTGCGATTGGCCACGGCGGGCCCGCGCTCGTCCAGCAGGTCGCGAAGCTCGAGCGGCGCGCCGAAGTGCACCTCGACGCTCTTGCCGTTGACCAGCACCGACAGCGCCCGGCGTAGCTTGCCTGTCAGCTGCCAGCTGTCGGCCGCCAGAAGGTGCCAGAAGCCGAAACGCTTGCCCGGTGCCCGCCCCCAGAACACGCTCACCGGAACCAGTTGGATATCGGCCTCGGGATTGTCGGCGAGGTATGCCAGGGCCTGGTGGAAAGGGGCCTCCAGGGCACGGCTGCGGCGCCATAGCCGGCGTTGCCTGACAGGCAGTGCGACACTGGCCGGGAGATCGAGAGCCTGCAAACGGATCCTGCCTCGTGCCGATGGCAGCCCATGGCGCTGGCACAGCACATCGAGCAGCAAGGCGTCGGAAAGCGCCGGATGGGGCAGTACGTAGAGGGTGGGGAGCGAAGGGTCGAGGGACAGGTCGCCGGGCTCGGGCTCTATGAGGCGGGTCCCGACCCAGGCCTTGATCAAGCCCTTCAACGGGGCGCGAAGTGCAGCGAACAGAGTATGGGCTAGGGCCATCCGATTGCCTCGACGTCGAACCGAGGGGCCAGTATAGCCATGCTGCCCTGGGCGGGTCAGGTGCTTTCCCTCGATGGGCAAAACGTGCGTCAATCATATAAGGCAAGGAGACGGGAGGCAGCCATGCACGGCGTGTGGCGGGATGGCAATCGGTTCGAGCTGCTGGCGGAGTCGTCGCGTTTCCTGCCGGCGATGTTCGCGTCCATGGAAGAGGCGCGCCGCTCGATCCTCGTCGAACTCTACCTGATGGAGTCGGGGCAACTGGCCACGGCGCTGATCGATTCGCTGTGCCGGGCCGCGCAGCGTGGCGTGACGGTCGCGCTGATGCTGGACGCCTACGGGGCCATGGGGCTTGGTGGGGAGGACCGCCGGCGCCTGGAGGAGGCCGGTGTGGCACTGCGGCTGTTCAACCCGCTGGGGCTGCGTTCGCTGACACGCAACCTGACCCGCGATCATCGCAAGCTGGTGGTGGTCGACGGGCAGGTCGCTTTCACCGGCGGCTTCGGTGCGGTCGACGAGTTCCTCGAGGCCTGGTATGAGGTCGCGGTGCGGATCGAGGGACCGGTCGTTGCCGATTGGGTACGGCTGTTCTCGCGGGTATGGGATTCGCCGATGACACGTGGCGCCGGCGATGCGGCTCTGGTACGCCACTTGCAGCTCGGGTTCCACCCACACGAGGATTACCACGCCATGCGCGGCCGCGTGGTGTGGGGGCAGGGCTATCGCTACCAGGCCATCCGCCACTCGCTGTATGGCCGGGTGTCGTCTGCCCAGCGCCGCATCTGGCTGTGCACGCCCTATTTCGTGCCCACCTTCAGCCTGCGCATGCGCTTGGCCCGTGCGTCTCGCCGCGGCGTCGATGTGCGCCTGCTGCTGCCCGGCCAAGGCCACGACCACCCCTGGGTGCGCTATGCCGGCCAGCGCTTCTACCGGCGCCTGCTGCGCGCCGGCGTGCGCATTTTCGAGTTCCAGCCCACTTTCATCCATGCCAAGTTCTCGCTGGTCGACCAGTGGTCGAGCCTGGGCTCGTGCAATTTCGACCACTGGAGCCTGCACTGGAACCTGGAGGCCAACCAGGAGGTGGAAGACACCCGCTTCGCCGGCGAGGTGGCTGCACTGTTCGAGCGCAACTTCGCCGCCAGCCACGAGATCACCTACCGGGCCTGGGTGCGGCGCCCGCGCTGGCAGCGCTTCAAGGAGTGGCTGTTCGGCAGTTTCGATGCCTGGCTGACACGGCTACGGTGATGGCCTATTGCGCTTGGCCATACGGCGTGACGCCAATCCTCGATGTGCCATCCTATTGCTGATCACCCTATTAGTGCTTGCCGCCGGGTTTGCCCTTGCCGGCGCTGCGGCCGGCGGGCTTTTTCTTGCGCGGCATCGGTTTGGGCGTCTCGGGGGGCACGCGGTAGTGCAGGTAGAGATCCAGCACCAGGTCCGGCAGCTGACCGGCCAGCGATTCCAGGCGAGCAGTGTCCGCGGTCATGTCGGCCATGTCGGGTTCGTCGTCGAACAGGCCCGAAAGCGCCATGAAGGGCAGCAGCAGGGTGGCGACCGTCTCTTCGTCCTGTTCGAACCAGGCGGCTTCGTCGAGGAATACGCCTTCCATGAAGCCGGCGCACCAGTCGCCGATGGGCGTCTCTTCCGGGGCCGCACCGTCCAGGGTCAGTTCGAAGGGCAGTTCGGGCAGGCCGCCCTGTTCCAGGGTGTCGATGGCATTGCCGCGAAGTTTCTCCAGCAGGCCTAGGATCTCACTGCGTTCAGCAGCGTCGGCAAAGGCCGGTTCGCCGTGGAACAGCTCGGCCACCCAGGTGGTGGCTTCGATCTCACGAGGCGCCACTGCCAGGGCGACGAGAAAGCCATGGGCCGAGATCAGGTCCAGGGCATCGGGGTCGACGCGCTCGGAGTCGAGAAACTCGTCGAGGCGCTCGAGTTCGTCGTCCTCGAGCAGGGGCTGGGGCAGGGGCGTATCTGACATCGGGCCTCTCGCATGGCATCGTGAAGGCGGATCGTGGCCGCTTTGGGCTGGACAGCGCCGTGGCGGGACGTCATTTTAGCACCCATGAAACGACATGCGCTCCCTGATCCCTGCCCCGAATGGCTGGCAAGTCTCGACGATGCAGCGCTTGAGCGTGCCCTGCTGGAACGGGTGGAGGCCGCCTGGCAGCTGTGTCGCCACTATCATCCCGAACTGCCCCGGCCCAGGGTCTGGAGCGACCTGCGTGGCAAATGCGCCGGTCAGGCCCACTACGGCCGCGGCGGGCTGCGCTTCAACCCGGTACTGTATCGTGAGAACCGCCATGCCTTTCTCAGCGAGGTGGTGCCGCATGAAATGGCCCACTGGCTGGTGCGACACCTGAGCGATGGTCATCGGGCCAGGCCCCATGGGCGCGAGTGGCGTACCGTGATGACGCGGCTGTTCGGGCTCGAGCCGCGGGTGACGCATCGCTTCGATGTGGGACGCGCAAGTCCTACGCCGTATCGCTATCACTGCGGCTGCCAAGCGCATTTCTTCACCTCGCGGCGCCACTCGCTGGCGCGCAACGGGCGCCGCTATCGCTGCCTGTCGTGTGCTCAGACGTTGGTCTATCAGCCCTTTGGAGGGCATGGGAAAACTACTACAAATGGCTGATTAATAACGGAAAAATCCTGATACCAATGTCTAAGAGTTAGGCCCGCTCCGAGGGTATATGCTGGAAGGCGAATCTGAAGCCGGCGCAACGACAAAAAGGCAGCCGGTCACATCCACCGTGAGGGTGCATCTCCTGGAAGAGGCTAGCCAATGACCGATCAGCATGTCTATCCGGTACGCGACGACATCGCCGCCAACGCCTGGATCGATCGCGAGAAATATCAGGCCCTGTACAAGCAGTCTGTCGACGACCCCGAGGGCTTCTGGGCCGAGCAGGCCAAGCGTATCGACTGGTTCAAGGCGCCGACGAAGATCAAGCATACCTCCTACGATCCGCACAACGTCGACATCCGCTGGTTCGAGGACGGCACCCTGAACGCCAGCGTGAGCTGCCTCGACAGGCATCTGGAGACACGTGGCGACCAGACTGCGATCATCTGGGAGGGCGACGATCCCAAGGATGCCAAGCACGTCAGCTACCGCGAGCTGCATGCCAAGACCTGCCAACTGGCCAACGCGCTCAAGGAACTCGGCATCGGCAAGGGCGATGTGGTCACCCTCTACATGCCGATGATTCCCGAGGCGGCGGTGGCCATGCTGGCCTGTGCCCGCATCGGCGCCGTGCACTCGGTGGTGTTCGGCGGCTTCTCTCCCGATGCCTTGGCCCAGCGCATCATCGGCGCCGATTCCAAGCTCGTCATCACCGCCGACGAGTCGGTGCGCGGCGGCAAGCAGGTACCGCTCAAGGACAACGTCGATGCCGCCTTGACCCGCAAGGGCACCGAGGTGTGCGAGAACGTGCTGGTGGTCAAGCGCACTGGCGGCGAGATCGAGTGGAAGGAGGGCCGCGACCTCTGGTATCACGACCAGGTCGACAAGCAGGCGACCGACTGCCCGGCCGAGGAGATGAACGCCGAGGATCCGCTGTTCATCCTTTACACCTCCGGTTCCACCGGCGCGCCCAAGGGGCTCAAGCACACCACCGGCGGCTACCTGGTCTATGCCAGCCTGACCCACCAGTACATCTTCGACTATCAGGACGGCGAGGTGTACTGGTGCACCGCCGACGTGGGCTGGGTCACCGGCCACAGCTACATCGTCTACGGGCCGCTGGCCAACGGCGCCACCACGCTGATGTTCGAGGGCGTGCCGAGCTATCCGACCCACGGTCGCATGGGCGAGATCGTCGACAAGCACAAGGTCAACATCCTCTACACCGCACCTACCGCCATCCGCGCGCTGATGGCGCATGGCGACGACGTGATGGACTCGAGCAAGCGCGACACGCTGCGCGTGATGGGGTCGGTGGGCGAGCCGATCAACCCCGAGGCGTGGGAGTGGTACCACCGCGTGATCGGCAACTCCCGGTGTCCCATCGTCGACACCTGGTGGCAGACCGAGACCGGCGGGATCATGATTTCGCCGCTGCCTGGCGCCATCGACCTCAAGCCGGGTTCGGCCACGCTGCCGTTCTTCGGCGTACAGCCGGCGCTGCTCGACAGCGAGGGCAACGTGCTCGAGGGTGCCGTGGACGGCAACCTGGTGATCAGCGACTCCTGGCCCGGTCAGGCGCGCTCCATCTGGGGCGATCATGATCGCTTCGTGCAGACCTACTTCTCTACCTATAAGGGCTATTACTTCACCGGCGACGGCTGCCGCCGCGACGAGGACGGCTACTACTGGATCACCGGCCGCGTCGACGACGTGCTCAACGTCTCCGGCCACCGCATGGGCACCGCCGAGATCGAGTCCTCGCTGGTGGCCCACGAGGCCGTGGCCGAGGCCGCCGTGGTGGGCTTCCCGCACGACATCAAGGGCCAGGGCATCTACATCTACGTGACCCTGACTGATGGCGTCGAGCCCAGTGACGAGCTCAAGAAGGAACTGACCCAGTGGGTGCGCAAGGATATCGGCCCGATCGCCTCGCCTGACGTCATCCAGTGGGCGCCGGGGCTGCCCAAGACCCGCTCGGGCAAGATCATGCGTCGCATCCTGCGCAAGATCGCCGCCAACGAGACCGATGGTCTGGGCGATACCAGCACCCTGGCCGATCCGAGCGTGGTCGACGATCTCATCGAGAATCGCGCCAACCGCTGATTTGTCCAGCGCTTCTAGAATGGCATGAACGACCTAGCCGGCCTTCGGGCCGGCTTTTTCGTCTCAGTGTGCGCCGGCGACGGCCTTGGCCAGTTCGGCCTTGCTCATGCGGCTGCGGCCTGGCACGTCGAGCTTTCGGGCGCGTTCGTAGAGTTCATCACGGGAGAGATTCTCCAGTTCGTCAAGCCCGGCGCTGCGGCGCTTGCCGCGTGGTGCGGCCTTGCCGTCGTCCTGATCGGCAGCCTTCTTGCCCGTGCCGTGCTGGCCTGAGGGGCGCTTCTTCGTCTCGCTGCGCTTGGCCGTCGGCTTACCGCGCTTTCTCGGTTGGCTCTCGCCGTCATCGTTGCGCACCTCCTGGCCGGGAGGGCGTCCTTCGGCCAGGCTCTGCTTGAGTACCTGCATCAAGTCGATCACTTCGCCGCCCTGTTCCGGATCGAGGTCTGGCTCGTCTTCCTTGCCCAGGGCGATCACATCCTCGCCGCGCTCGAGCTTCTCTTCGGCACGCGCGATGATGCGCTGGCTCTGCCGGTCCTGCAGCGCCTCGCGCTCGAGGGCCTCTTCAGTCAGGGCCTCGATGGACTGCTGCATCGCCTTCACCCTGTTCTTGTCGACCTTGGGCGGTTCGGGAAGGTCGATGTCGTCCGGAGTGCGCAGTTCTTCGGCGAAGCGCAGCGTCTCGGCGCGCAGGATGCCTTTCTCGGCGATGATCGCCACCAGGTACTCCTTGCCACGCATGACGAAGGTGGCAATGCCGGCGCGCCCGGTGGCCTCCATGCTTTCCGCCAGCAGGCGGTAGGCCTTGGTCACGCCCTTGTCGGGGGTCATGAAGTAGGCGCGCTCGAAGTACATCGGATCGATCTCGTCGAGGCCGACGAAGCGCTTGAGGTCGATCTCCTGGGATTTCTCCGGTGCCAGCGAATCGAGCTCGCGATCCTCCACCACGACGAATTCGTTCTTCTCGACCTCGTAGCCGCGGATCAGCTCATCGTAGTCGAGCACGCGCTCCTCCTTCTCGCAGAAGTAGCGCCGCGTCAGCGGTGTGCCGTCGCTGTCGACCATGCGCAGCGACACCGGCTTGGGGCGGTTGGCCGGGTAGAGGTTGACCGGCAGGCTGACCAGGCCGAAGGTGATGGTGCCCGACCACAGCGGGCGCGGGCCGCTGGCGTGAAAGCGCTGCTTCTCCTCGCCATGAGCCGGCTCGTCCTTCTCCTTCGTCTTGCGCTTGTCCTTCGGCTTGGCTTTCGATTTCAGGCTAGGCACGCTTGCGCTCCTTCTTCAGGCTGGCCTCGAGCGCCTTGGAGAGATCGTCGGAAGCTTCGCGCCGGCGAATCGGGGTGACCTTGACCCTCTTGCCGCGCCGTTTGGCCTCGATCAGCTCCAGCACCCGCTCGCGGTACTCGTCGTGATATTCGTCGGGATCGAACTCCGCCTCCAGCATGCCGATCAACTGGCGTGCCATGTCGAGCTCCCTGGTGTCGAGTGCCTTGCCCTTGGGTGGCTCCAGTGAATCGACCGGCACCACCTGCTCCTCGTGGCGCAACGACATCAGCATTGGCACGCCGCGATGCAGGCGCAGCGCGCCGAGGTAGCTCTTCTTGCGCATGACCCAACGCGCGAGGCCCTCTTTGTCGCTGTTGCCCAGCGCCTCGGCCAGGGCGAAATAGAGCGACTCGCTGCCATCCGGGCCGAGGAAGTAGGGGCGGTCGTACCAGCGGTGATCGATCACCTGCGGTGGCATGAAGCGGATCACTTCGATATCGCGGCCCGAGTCCGGCTCCAGCGCTTCGAGTTCCTGCTTGTCGAACACCACCAGGCTGCCCTCGTCGGTGCGATAGGCGCGGCGGGTCTCGGCGTGGGGTACGATCTGCTCGGTGTCGGGATTGACCATGGCCTGCTTGACCGGCGAGCGGTCCTTTTCGTGCAGCAGGCGGAAGTGCACGCTGCGATCCTGTACCGCAGAGTAGAGCTTTACCGGTACCTCCACTTCACCGAAGCGGATCACGCCCTTCCACATCGCTCTGGCTGCCATCAGCCTTTCCCCCCATGGTTTACGCCTTCTTCATGGCATTCGGGGCACAGCGTCTCGCGGCTCTCGAAGCGTGTTTCGACGCAGATCGGACAGATCGGCCGATCACAATAGATGCAGTGATAGCCCGCCTCGTAGTGAAAGGTGCGCAGACAGAACTGGCAGGTCTCGGGACCGGATTCCATCCACCAGGGCACTTCGCTCATCTCGTTCCTCCCGCTCCTGACCCAGACTGCCGTCACTTCACGCCCACGGCCTTGAGCAGATCGGCTTCCAGCGGGCGTGCCGCCTCGTCGAAACCCGCCCAGGGGTCCTCGCGCAGGGCAGATAGCCGGCGACGCAGATTCTGTACGTTGTAGCGGTCGGCACGCAGCGCGGCGTTGAGTTCGTCCCAGCGAATCGGTACCGCCACCGGGGCGTTCTCGCGTGCGCGTACCGTGTAGGAAGCTACCGCCGTGGCACCGCGACCGTTGCGCAGATAGTCGATGAAGATACGCCCTTCGCGCTTGGCCTTGGACATGTTGGTGGTCAGCCGTTTGGGGTCATCCTTGGCGTGTGCTTCGGCCACTCCCTTGGCGAAGGCCTTGGCCTGATCCCACTCGGCGCTGGGCACGAGCGGTACCACCAGGTGCAAGCCCTTGCCGCCGGTGGTGCGCAGGAACGCCGTGAGGCCCAGCGATTCGATGCGCTCGCGCAGGGTGCCGGCAACACGCAAGATCTCCTTCCACGCGATACCTTGGTCCGGGTCGAGGTCGAACACCAGGCCGTCGGGCTGCTCGAGGTGGTCGATGCGGCTGCCCCAGGGGTGGATCTCCAGCGCACCGGCCTGGACCAGGCCGATAAGGTCGGCAGCCGTTTCGACGTAGACGTACTCGGCGCTGCCTTTCTTCTCCGGCACGTCGATGCGCGGCACGCTGTCGGGAATGGCGGTGCGCGGGTGCTTCTGGAAGAAGCATTCGTCGTTGCGTCCCTGGGGACAGCGCACCAACGACAGTGGCCGGCGGACCAGATGGGGCAGCACCCAATCCTGGATCTGCTCGTAGAAGCGCGCCAGGTCGAGCTTGGTCAGGCCCTGCTCGGGGAACAGCACGCGGTCGGGGCTGGTGAGGCGAACGCCGAGCAGCGAGGTCTCGTCCTTGCGCTTGCTGGGAGCCGGCTTGTCGGGCTTGGTATCCTGCTCCGGCGTGCCTTCGGCGGCCATTTCCTTGGTCGGGGTCATGCGGATCTCCTCCGGGTTGCGGTCCTCGCGCAGGCCGCGAAAGGCAGGGTGGCGCAGGCGACCGTCGCGGGTGCGCTCGGTGAACTCCACTTCGATCACGATTTCCGGCCGCACCCAATGCACCGAGCGGCTGTCCGGCACGCTGCCGTGAAAGGGTGAGCGTTTCACTTCGAGTTCCTGCAGGGTGGCGCTGAGCTGCTCCAGCAGCCGATTGTTGAAGCCTGTGCCCACGCGCCCGGCATAGGCCAGGCCCTGCTTGCCGTAGGCGCCCATCAGCAGCGAGCCGAAACCGCTGCGCGAGCCGCCGGGGTCGGTGTAGCCGCCGATCACGAACTCCTCGTGGCTGACGCACTTGACCTTGAGCCAGTCGCGGCTGCGCTTCTGCCGGTAGTGGCTGTCGGCGCGCTTGCTGATGATGCCCTCGAGCCCCATCTGGCAGGCGCGTTCATGGAAAGCCGCGCCTTGTGCGTCGAGATGGTCGGAGTAACGGATGGTGCCGGTGCCCGATGCCATGTCTGCCGCCTCGAGCAGCGCCGCGAGCGTGCGCTTGCGCTCCAGCAGCGCCACATTCTGAAGGTCGTGGCCCTGGAGATAGGGCAGGTCGAAGAGCTGGTAGACCAGCGCGGCGGTACGCCCGCTGGAGAGTGCTTCCTGCAGGTCACCGAAGCGGCTCACTCCATCCTTGCCCATGGCGACCACTTCGCCGTCGAGCAGCGCCGAGTCCACCGGCAGCGACTCGAGCGCCCGGGCGATCTCGGGGAAGCGGTGGGTCCAATCCTTGCCGTTGCGGGTGATCAGGCGCACGTCACCCTTGTCGAGGCGGGCGAGCAGACGGTAGCCGTCGAGCTTGATCTCGTGGACCCACTCGCCCTGGGCCGGCACCTCGCGGGCCAGGGTGGCGAGCTGCGGCTGCACTTCTTTTGGCAGCCTGGCCTTGCGTGCGCCGTCGAGTCGGCTGGGGTCGGGTGGGGCAAGCGTGGCCTCACCTGCATCGTCGGCCGAGCCCCAGGTGTCATCGCGATCCTCGGCAATCTCGCGCATGCTGCGCCCGCTGGCGACGCTCGCGTCGAGGTCGGCCGTGAGCGAATCCTTCATGCGCGGCTTGTCGTCGTGGCGCTTGATCATCAGCCAATTGCGCCCGTGCTTGTCCTGGCGCTTGCCGCTCATGCGAGTCAGGGTCCAGCTGCCCTTGAGCCGCTCACCATCGAGTTCGATGTCGATGCGATCCTGCTTTGGCCGGCCCTTGAGCTGCCAGGTGCCGCGATCCCACAGCATCACGGTACCGCCGCCATAGGCTTTCTCGGGAATCACCCCTTCGAAGTCGGCGTATTCGAGCGGGTGGTCTTCCACCTCGACGGCCAGGCGCTTCTCGCCGGGCTCGAGGCTGGGTCCCTTGGGCAGGGCCCAGCTCCTGAGCACGCCGTCCTGCTCCAGGCGCAGGTCGAAGTGGTCGTGGCTCGCCGCATGCTTGTGCATCACGTAGAGGTTTCCCGTGGCGGCTTCACCCTGAGCCTCTCCGGCGGGTTCCCGGGTGCGCGTGAAGTCGCGCTTGCGGCGGTATTCCTCGAGTCGTTCCATCGGCTCCATCCTTGGCCGCTGTACTCAGGCAACGAGTCCTGTTTCTCAGCCTAGCCCCGCTCGCGGCAAGGGCCAAGTACACGGGCGCGGCAACCGACTACCTGGCTGCAGCAGTAGGTATTGGAAGAAGTAGATGGGGCTTTGCGTGCCGTTTTGTTTCCCCGGGGTTTGAAAGGGTAAAGAATCGCTCAGGTTATGGAACCTTGAACGCCGCCTACTTATCTTGAGGTATGTATGGAAGAAAGGAGAGCCCGTTACTGGGCTTTCCAACGATACTGTCATGGAGATAGACGGATGAAGCGGAACATCTTTGTCGTGGCGCTGGAAGACCAGCAGCGCCAGGAACTGGAAACCCTGCGCCACTCGGAAAAGTTCAAGATACACAGCCTGCTGTCGGTCAAGGAGGCCGTTGAATCGCCCAACTTTTCGTTCAATGCCCTGCTGGACGAGGCGCGTAGCAAGCTCGAGGCGTTTTATGGCTCCGTTGACGCCATTGTGGCGCAGTGGGACTTTCCCACCAGTGTCATGGTTCCCATCCTGTGCCGGGAGTACGACATTCCCTCGCCTTCGGTGGAGAGCGTGCTCAAGTGCGAGCACAAGTACTGGAGCCGGCTCGAGCAGCAGAAAGTCGTTCCCGAAGTGGTACCGGCGTTCTGCGGCGTCGATCCCTTTGCGGAGGACCCGCTCTCTCAGGTCACGCTGGACTATCCGTTCTGGCTCAAGCCGGTCAAGGCCTTCTCCTCGCATCTGGGCTTCAAGATCGAGAACGACGAGCAGTTCCATGCAGCCATCAAGGAGATTCGCGAAGGCATTCGTCAGTTGGGGGATCCGTTCAACGAGGCGCTGAATCATGCCGAGCTGCCGCCGGAAATCCAGCACATGGACGGCAATTCCTGTATCGCCGAGCAACTCGTCGCAGGCGTGCAGGGCGCTCCGGAGGGGACCGTTTATCGCGGTGAATTCAATGTACACGGCATCATTTCCCAGCCCAGCACGGAAATGAGCGATGCTCCCTACGACCGTATCGAATACCCAAGCCACCTGCCGGAGCCCATCCATCGTCAGATGATCGATGTCTCCAAGAAGTTTCTCGAGCATATCGGTTACGACAACGGCTGCTTCAACGCCGAGTTCCTCTGGGATGAGTCGCAGGACAAGCTGTGGCTGATCGAGGTCAACACCCGTATCTCCCAGTCCCACAGCGAGATCTTCATCATGGTCGATGGCATGTCGAATCATGAAGTGGCCATCGATATCGCCTTGGGCGAGCGTCCCTCCCTGGCCAATCGCCTGGGCGATCATGCCGTCGCCGCCAAGTGCTTCATCCCCTACAAGCATGAGGATGGTATCGTCCGGCGGGTGCCGAGCCGTGAGGAGATCGAGGCGCTTGCCGAGCGCTTTCCCGGTACCAAGGTGCGGCTCGACGTGCAACCGGGCGACCGTCTGGGCGATCTCATGCATCAGGACAGCTTTAGCTATCGCCTGGGAACCCTCTATGTTGCAGGGGAGGATCACGAACAAGTCGATCAGCGCTACAAGGCTTGCCTGGAGGCGCTCCAGTTCGAGATCGAACCCATTGAATGAACCAGCAAGGAGGCGCTGTGAGTGTCGTAGACTCGTTTCCCTACCAGGTTCGCGAAATAGAGAACGTCTTCATCCCGATGCGTGACGGGGCTCAACTGGCAGCCAGGATCTGGCTGCCGGAAAAGGCCGAACGTGCGCCGCTGCCGGCGATCATGGAGTACATACCTTACCGCAAGCGCGACATCACCCGCGGCAGGGACGCCGCCAACCATGCCTACCTGGCCGGCCATGGCTACGTCTGCGTGCGGGTCGACATGCGCGGCAGCGGCGACTCGGATGGCGTGCTCACCGACGAGTACACCCAGCAGGAGCAGGAAGATGCCGTCGACGCCATTGCCTGGCTGGCCGAGCAGCCCTGGTGTGACGGCAATGTCGGCATGATGGGCATCTCCTGGGGTGGCTTCAACAGCCTGCAGGTGGCGGCCAAGCAGCCGCCGGCGCTCAAGGCGATCATCAGCATCTGCTCGAGCGATGATCTTTATGCCGACAACATGCACTACATGGGCGGCTGCCTGCTCGGTGACAATCTCTCCGAGGCGACCGTGATGTTCGCCTTCAATACCCTGCCGCCAGATCCCCAGATCGTCGGCAACCGCTGGCGCGACATGTGGTTCGACCGCATGGAGAACAGCGGGCTGTGGCTCGAGCAGTGGATCGAGCACCAGCGTCGCAGCGCCTATTGGTCCACTAGCTCGGTCAACGAGTACTACTCGGCGATCCAGTGTCCGGTCTATGCCATTGGCGGCTGGGCAGACGGCTTCACCAATACCGTGCTGCGCCTGATGCAGCATCTGGAAGTGCCGCGCAAGGGCTTGATCGGGCCCTGGGGCCATAAATATCCCCATCAGGGCATCCCCGGGCCGGCCATCGGCTTTCTACAGGAATCGCTGCGCTGGTGGGATTACTGGCTCAAGGGCCAGGAGACCGGCATCATGGACGAACCCATGCTGCGTGCCTGGGAGCAACACAGCGTGCCGCCGGACACGTCGTACGACGAGCGTCCCGGCCGCTGGATAGGTGAGGCGAGTTGGCCGTCCGACAACATTCGCACGAGGCGCTATGGCTTGGGTCCCTATACCATTGCCATGGGCGAGGGGCATGGCGGACCCCATCAGCAGGAGGGGCATGAAAGCGCACTGGCGCTGCAGTCGCCGCTCAGCGTGGGGCAGTCGGCCGGCAAGTGGTGTTCCTATGCCGCCACGCCGGATCTGCCTGGCGACCAGCGCGAGGAGGACGGCGGCTCGTTGATCTTCAGCAGCCGCCAGCTGGCCGAGCCGCTCGAGATCTTCGGCATGCCGGTGGTGGAGTTCGAGCTCTCCTGCGACAAGCCGCAGGCGATGCTGGCCGTGCGTCTCTCCGACGTGGCGCCGGATGGCAAGTCGACCCGCGTCACCTATGGCCTGCTCAACCTGTCGCATCGTGACAGCGACGCCGATCCCGAGCCGCTGGTACCGCATCGCCGCTATCGTGTGCGCATCCCGATGAACGGCATCGCGCAGTGCTTTCCGGTAGGTCACCAGTTGCGCCTTTCGGTCTCGACTTCCTACTGGCCGCTGGCCTGGCTGCCGCCAGAACCGGCTCAGGTCGACATCTACCCGGACAGCAGCGTGCTGATACTGCCGGAGCGCACGCCGAGTAAGGAGGACGAACGCCTGCCGGAGTTCGATGAACCGCAGGAGGCTCCTCCCCTGGACGTCCACACCTTCGCCGCCAGCGAGCACAACTGGCTGCTGCATCGCGACCTGGCGAGCAAGGAGTCCACTCTGGAGGTGATCAACGATCAAGGACATTTCCGCATCGAGGACATCGGCACCGAGATCAGGCGCAGCACTCGCGAGTGGTACAGCACCGTCAATGATGACTTCACCTCGGCGCGCGGCGAAACCTATACGGAGCGTTCGTTCAAGCGCGATGACTGGAACGTGGAGATCTATACGCGCAGCATACTGAGCTGCGATGAGAGCAATTTCTTCATCCACGCGCAGCTCGACGCCTATGAGGACGATTATCGCGTCTTTTCCAAGAACTGGGAGAAGGTGATTCCCCGCGACCACATGTGACACCGTGAAGGTACAGCATGCAAACATGGCGCCGCTCCTGCGTGGGGCGGCGTTTTCTCGTTGAACATTCGGGTGTTCGCCAGGCAAAAAGCCCCGGCGAGGAGCCGGGGGAAGCGAGGGGGCTATCTAAATCGTTGAAAAAATACGTGGCAACGTCCTCTGAAGCTCGCTGTGTCTTCAGGTCTTGGCGCGCAGATCGCTGTCCTCGGAGCGCTCCAGGAATTGGCGTGTGGTTGCGTCGAGATGCTGGCCCAGCCACTCGGCCATGGCTTCCTCTTCGCGCAGGATCTGTTCGCAGATGCGAGCGATCTCGGGCTTGCCGACCTTTTCTGCAGCCTGGATCAGCGCCTTGTAGCTGGCGATCTCGAAGTGCTCGAAGGCGTAGCTGGCGAGGCCGCCCTTGACCACCTCGTCGCCTGCCATCATGCCGCCCATGGCTTGGCCGAAGGCGGCCAGCTTACCGCCGATGTCTTTCATGGAAGAGAGGTCGGCGCCGAGCAGCGAGATACACTGTTCGATCTTTTCCGCCTGGCCGCGAGTCTCTGTCAGGTGCTGCTCGATGCGTGCCTTGAGTTGTGGATAGTGCTCCAGCCGGCTGGCCTGGGCTTCGAGCATCTTCTCGGCCTGCTTTTCCATGGCGTGAGCATCGCGTAGCCAGTCTTCCAAATGCTTCGGGGCTTGCGGTTCAGTGCCCATGGGCTATCTCCTTGCGGTTGCGATAGGGTATCCGCTCACTTGGACGGATGGATCTGCTCTTCACACGTGCTTGAGTGCGGCTTGGCGGGGCCCAGCTTGGGTTCTTGGCTTGCGGTGCAGACTGGTTCATGACCGTATATTTGCTGCGACCGGCCAAAGCGGCTCGAACCGCGCATCCGACCTGCAAATAGGGTGCGGATGGCATGTTCATACCGTTCGGTGCGGGAGAAGAAGCTGCCGGAGGCAGGCTCCGGCAGCTTGAGTCGGTCAGCGCTGGATCAGACCAACGCCGAGGGCTGAAGAGAGCGGCAGCACTCAGCTGTTCTTGCCGCCCTTGCGACCGGCTTCGGAGGCTTTCTGGCGGTCGTTGGCGAAATTGCCGCCACTGTGCTGGCCACCCTTCTGGCCGGCCTGGGAGGCCTTTTGCGGGTCGTTGGCGAAATTGCCGCCACTGTGCTGACCGCCTTTCTGGCCGGCCTTGGAGGCCTTCTGTGGATCGTTGGCGAAGTTGCCGCCGCTGTGCTGGCCGCCTTTCTGGCCGGCCTTGGAGGCCTTCTGTGGATCGTTGGCAAAGTTTCCGGGGTTCTGGTTACGCTGTGCCATGGTTATCTCCTTGAATCCTTTCCGCATGTTTCCATGCTTGTACTTCCATTTACCGGGAATCCGGCACTGCTGGCGTCTGCCATCGTCTTTGAAGATAGAAGCGGCTTTAAACGATCGGCAAGGGGATTGCTGTTTCCGAGTGAAAAGAAAATTGTCCCGGTGCGCTTGGCCATTCTCCTTGCACTCACATTTTCTCGAACGTTGTCGACAACTGCTGCCGTACGCTTGGGAAGCGCCCAAGCATGGGGTAACATGCGATGAACAATCGATGAGCCCTAAGAGGCGGCCCCAGGCCCCGAGCTCGAGGAACCGGAGGAGTATCCATGGCCTTTGCCCAGAAATTCATCGTTGCCGATGACCATCCGCTGTTCCGTGCGGCGCTGACGCAGGCGCTGCGCCAGCTGGCGCCACAGGCCGAGATCGTCGAGTCCGACACCATGGAGGCCACCTGCGAGGTCGTCACCCGGCATCCCGACGCCGACCTGATTTTGCTCGACCTGCACATGCCGGGTGCCCATGGCTTCTCCGGCCTCATCCAGCTGCGTGGCCAGACGCCGGACATTCCGGTGGCGGTGGTATCCGGCAGCGACGAACCCCATGTGGTGCGCCGCGCGATCGACTATGGGGCGTCGGGCTTCATCCCCAAGTCCTCCTCCCTGCAACTGATCGCCGAGGCGGTGGGTGAGATCCTCGATGGCGAGGTTTGGCTGCCCCAGGAACTGGCCGACGCCATGGGCGATGCCAACGAGGAGGAGACCCGCTTTGCCGAGGCCATCGCCTCGCTGACGCCGCAGCAGTTTCGAGTGCTGAACATGCTCACCGAAGGCCTGCTCAACAAGCAGATCGCCTATGAGCTGAACGTCTCCGAAGCCACCATCAAGGCCCATGTCACCGCCATCCTGCGCAAGCTGGGCGTGCACTCGCGCACCCAGGCGGTCATCGCCGCGCAGAAGCTCGAGGTGGAACCGCCGAAGGTCGAATCCTGAACACCGCACGCCAAGCCTGAACATAAGACAGGACCGCCGGATGGAAACATGCGGCGGTTTTTCTTTGCCTGGGCCTGTTGTCGGCGTCGCGGCTTGCCCCGTCAGCGGGACGTGACCCTGTTCTAACTCTCCTGCCGAGCAGCCCGGCTGGCCTGCAGCGTGCGGGTCAGCAGGGCGCGCAGCGCGGCAGGGCGTACCGGTTTCTGCAGCAGATGATAGCCGCTGCGACGTATCTCCTCGGCCACCTCCTCGGTGCGGTCGGCGGTGATCACGATGCCCGGTACGGCGCCCTGAAGCCGCTCGCTGAGTGCCTCCAGCGCCATCAGGCCGGTCACTTCGTTGTCGAGGTGGTAATCGGCCAGTATGGCATCCGGCTCGCCGTCGAGGTTGCGCAGCACCGACTTGGCCCCGCCGATGGTAGTGGCGGTGTAGACCTCGCACCCCCACCCCGACAGCATCGCTCTCATGCCTTCGAGAATCAGCGTCTCGTTATCGATGCACAGGATACGGGAGCCGACCAGCTTGTTGCCTACGCGGCGCGGCGAAGCGGCTTCTTCGGCACGCTCGGCGGCACTGCGCGGTGCCACTACCGGCACGCCGACCGAGAACATGGTACCGATGCCTTCCCGCGAGAAGACCTTGATCGGATGATCCAGCACGCGGCTCATACGATCGGCGATCGATAGTCCCAGGCCCAGCCCTTTCTCGCTCTCCTTGTGGCGCGTGGCCTGGTCCAGGCGACGAAACTCCTGGAAGATCTCGGCCTGCTTGGATTCGGGAATGCCCGGCCCCGAGTCCCACACTTCGATGGTCAGGCGCGCCCCGCGGCGCCGACAGCCCAGCAGTACCCGTCCTTCCTGGGTATAGCGCAGCGCATTGGAGAGAAAGTTCTGGATGATCCGGCGCAGCATCTGCGGGTCGCTATCGACCCATTGACGGGTCGGGACCACCACCAGGTCGAGGCCACGATCCTCGGCCATCACCTCGAACTCGGCGCGTAGGGGCTGGAAGATGTCGGCCAGGGCGAAGTGGCTGCGCCTCGGCGTCAGGGCGCCGGCATCGAGCTTGGAGATGTCGAGCAGGGTGCCGAGCAGCTCCTCGGCAGCCTGCAACGAATTGTCGATATGGCCGATGGTGCGCTTCATGTCCTCGGCGTCCATTTCCTGCGACAGCGCCGAGGTGAACAGGCGCGCGGCGTTGAGCGGCTGCAGCAGGTCGTGACTGGCGGCGGCGAGGAAGCGGGTCTTCGAGGCGTTGGCATCCTCGGCCACCTGCTTGGCCTGGCGCAAGGCCTGTTCGGCCTCGGCGCGCACGCGGTTCTCCTGGCGCAGCGCGGTGTTGGCCTCGGACAGCGCCTGGGTACGCTCCCGCACGCGCTCCTCCAGGGTCTCGTTGGTCTCTTTCAGCGCTATCTCCGCCAGGCGACGCTCGGTGATGTCCTGGTAGAGAGCGAAGAAGCCCAGAATCACGCCGCTATCGCCGAAGTGCGGGGTATAGGTCACCAGCATGTAGCGCAGATCCTCGGCAATGCGCATCGACACCTCGAAGCTGACGCGCTCGCCGGCCAGGGCGCGGCGAATCCAGGGGTCGCGTTCTTCGGCCATCTCGCTGCTGATGACGGCCTCGAGGGGCTTGCCGATTACCTCGTTGCGATCGATGCCGAAGGCCTGCTCATAGGCGCGGTTGGTGAAGAGGTAGCGGCACTCCTTGTCGAAGTAGGCGATCAGCGCCGGCACGTTGTCGGTGTAGATGCGAATGTTGTTCTCGGAGCGGATCAACGCTTCCTCGATGCGCTTCTGTTGGGTGATGTCCTGATAGGTGTAGACGAAGCCGCCTCCCGGCATGGGATTGCCCTGTACCTCCAGTACGCTGCCGTCCTGGCGGTAGCGCACGTAGCGGTGAGGCTGGCCGTCACGGATGTTGTCGATCAGCAGCTGCACGTGCTCCTCAGGATCACCGGGGCCGTACTCGCCGTTATGGGCGTTGTAGCGGAAGATCTTGTCCATCGGCGCACCGACCCGGATCAGGTGGTCGGGGAAGCGGAACAGTTCCAGGTAGCGCTGGTTCCACACCACCAGGCGCATGTTCTGATCGACCACGCTGATGCCCTGGTTGATGTTCTCGATGGTGGCTTGCAGAAGGGCGCGGTTGAACTCCAGTACCTGCGAGGCCTCGTCGACGATGGAAATCACGTCGGAGATACCGATGCCGCGCCCCTGAAGCGCCGAGTTGACCACGATGCGTGCCGATGACGCCCCGAGCACCGAAGCCAGGAAGCGTTCGGTGAACTGGATCACGTCGATGGAGGCACGGTTGCCGTCCTCCAGCGGTTTGCCGGTGCGTCGGGCGTAGTCGTCGAAGGCGCGCGATACCTGGCCGGCGGCGAGGAAACGCTCGCACAGCACCTTGAGGTCGCCGACGGTGGTGGCGCCGGTCCAGGGGCGGTTGACCGAGGTCTGACGGGTCTCGACGCTGTCGACGAACAACGAGGCCTGAATGCGTTCGACAACCCGCTGCGAGGTGATCTGTGAAACGAAGATGTAGCAGAACAGATTGACGCCGAGCGAGAGCATCACGCCATGGGTGAAGCTGTCGCCGAAGTTGAGCCCGAACAGCGCGGTGGGCGTCAGCCAGGGGTGGCCGAAGGGGCCACCGGCGAGCCACTCGGTCGGCAGCACGCCGGCCTGGATCATTCCCGGCATCAGCAGGCTGTAGGCCCAGATGGCAAACCCGGCGTTCATCCCCACCACCACCCCGAGGCGGTTGCCGCGCTTCCAGTACAGGCCGCCAAGTAGTGCGGGAGCGAACTGCGCGGCCGCGGCGAAGGAGAGCATGCCGATCGAGGCCAGCGAGGTGAACTCGCCGATGAGCCGGTAGAAACCATAGGCCAGCGCCAGGATTACGCCGATGGTGATGCGCCGCGCCTGAAGCACCAGGCGGCCATAGTCACGTGGCCGAGCATCCAGCCAGCGCAGCCGGAACAGCAGCGGTATAACGATCTCGTTGGAGATCATGATCGAGACCGCGACCGTGGCCACGATGACCATCCCGGTCGCCGCGGAGAAGCCGCCGATATAGGTGAGCAGGGTCAGCCACTGCTGGCCGGCTGCCATCGGCAGTGCCAGCACGAAGGTATCGGGTTCCACCGAGCCGTCGGGGAACAGGGCCAGGCCGGCGGCAGCGATGGGCAGAATGAAGAAGGCGAATGCCACCAGGTAGAGCGGGAATAGCCAGCGTGCCTTGGCGGCATCGTTGGGATGGGTATTCTCCACCACGGCGACGTGGAACTGGCGTGGCAGGCAGAAGATCGCCAGCATGGCGAGCAGTGTCTGGGCCCAGAAGCCGCGGCCGAAATCCTGATCGGCGAGCTGGCGCTGCAGTTCCATCTGGGTGTCGGCGATGGCCATCAGCTCGCCAAGTCCGTCGAACATGCCCCAGGTGACATAGGCGCCCAGCAGCAGGAAGGCCAGCAGCTTGACCATCGACTCGAACGCGACGGCGTGAATCAAGCCTTCATGATGCTCGGTGGCATCGGTGTGGCGGGTGCCGAACAGAATGGCGAACGCAGCCATCACGATGGCCACGAAGAAGGCCGTATCGGCAAACAACGGGGTACGGGTGATGTCGGCTGCATCCGTCAGTACGGCGAACGAGGTCGACACGGCCTTCAGCTGCAGGGCGATGTAAGGCAGCGTGCCGATCAGCGCGACCAGGCTGGCGAAGGCCGCCAGGGACTGCGCCTTGCCGTAGCGCGAGGCGATGAAGTCGGCGATCGAAGTGACGTTCTGCCGCTTGGCCACGCGGATCATCTTGGCCAGTATCGGCCAGAACAGCATGAAGGTCAGGATCGGCCCGACGTAGATACTGGCGAAGGACCAACCCGAGGTCGCTGCCTGGCCGACCGCACCGTAGAAGCTCCACGAGGTGCAGTAGATGGCCAGCGCCAGGATATAGATGACAGGGCGCTGGCGACTGGTGCCACGCCGGCGTGCGTTGCGATCGCCCAGCCAGGCGATGCCGAACAGGATGGCGATGTAGAGCAGCGAAACGGCGACCAGCAGCCAACCGGCAAACATGATTTCTCCCCCCGGCAAGTGCCGATCATTCTATCGGGATATCGGCCCGAGGGCACTCGGGCCTGGCGGTGGCTTGGCAGTGGCTCCGGAACTACTCGGTCGAGCAGACCGCCTGATAGAGCGCGGACTCCCGATCGAGCTCACGCAGGGCATCGACGCGTGGCCGGCGGCTCTCTTCGGCGAGCGGCACCAGCTCGGCCGAGGCGCAGTTCATCAGGTACGGCTGGTGGTGGAGTCGATCCACATGGGCCCTCTGGAAACGGTAAAGAATGAATTCAACCAGCTGATGATCGTCGGCCTGGCGTCGCTCCATGCTGCTGTGGTCGACCACGCTGAAGCCCACTGTCAAGGGAAAGGCATAGGTCCACGGGCGCCAGAACATGCGGTCCTGTTCGGTATCGACCACCTGCGCCGTTGCCGGCAGCTGATTGCGCTTATGCTCGTACCAGCTGTACTCATGGTTGATCTGATAGCCAAGGATACCCAGGCCGGCAAAGACCGGGACGATCCAGCGGGGCAGCCGCTTGCCGCTCAGGGTCCGCAGCAGGAGTCCGACGCCTGCGGCGCCGAGTCCGGCGAAGACCGCCGCAATAAAGTGCCAAATCATGTTGGGAGCTTCCTGACAGCCATCGGGCTTCCCGAAGGAAGCCCGATGTGAGATGGGTTCCGGCGCCAGGGTGACGCCGGGATAGGATTATGACTCAGTGGTCGACCGCCATGCCAGCTCCCTTGGGATAGCGAACGCTTTCCACCAGTTCCTGGATCTCCTGGGGAGGCTCCTGGGTCGCCTTGGAGAGGGCGAACGCCACGGCAAAGTTGATCAGGGCCCCGATCGCGCCGATGGAGAGCGGCGAGATGCCCAGCACCCAATTGTCCGGGGTATCCGGCAGGTTGTTGGTGCCCGGGATGAAGAACCAGCCCTTGTAGACGAAGATGTAGACCACGGTGAAGATCAGACCGGCCAGCATGCCGGCGATGGCCCCCACGTTGTTTACCCGCTTGGAGAAGATACCCATCATCAGCGCCGGGAACAGCGAGGCGGCGGCAATACCGAAGGCCAGTGCCACCACCTGGGCGGCGAAGCCCGGCGGGTTGGCCCCCAGGTAGGTAGCCACGATGATGGCAACGGACATGGAGATTCGTGCCGCCATCAGCTCGCCTTTCTCGGAGATGTTGGGATTGATCGAGCCCTTGATAAGGTCGTGACTGATCGCCGAGGAAATGGCCAACAGCAGACCCGCGGCCGTCGACAGTGCGGCAGCCAAGCCGCCTGCGGCGATCAAGCCGATGACCCAGCCGGGCAGGTTGGCGATTTCCGGGTTGGCCAGTACCAGAATATCGTTGTTGACGGTCAGTTCGTTGCCTTCCCAGCCGCGATCGGTGAAGTCGGCATTGCCGTTATACATCTGAATGCGGCCGTCGTCGTTGAGATCCTGGAAGGAGATCAGACCGGTCTCTTCCCAGGTGCGGATCCACTCGGGGCGATCCTCATAGAGGATGGGGTTGGTAGCGGCTTCTTCCATGTTCTCGACCTGGCCGGCCATCTCGGGATAGATGGTGGTCGCCAGGTTCAGGCGCGCCATGGAGGCCACGGCCGGAGCGGTCAGGTAGAGCAGGCCGATGAATACCAGGGCCCAGCCGGCGGACCAGCGTGCGTCGGCCACCTTCGGCACGGTGAAGAAGCGGATGATGACGTGGGGCAGACCGGCAGTACCGATCATCAGCGTCAGGGTGAACAGCACCATGTTGAGCTTGTTGTCCACATCCGCCGTGTACTCGTTGAACCCCAGCGCGGTGACCACCTCGTTGAGCTTGGTCAGCAGCGGTACGCCGGATTCGGCGTGATCGGAAAACAGGCCCAGCGGCGGAATCGGATTGCCGGTCAGCTCCAGGGAGATGAATACCGCCGGAATGGTATAGGCGATGATGAGCACGATGTACTGGGCCACCTGGGTGTAGGTGATCCCCTTCATGCCACCGAGTACCGCATAGAAGAACACCACCACGGCAGCAATGATCAGGCCGGTGGTCGCTTCGACCTCCAGGAAGCGAGAGAAGGCCACGCCCGCGCCCGCCATCTGGCCGATAACGTAGGTCACCGAAGCCACGATCAGGCAGATGACCGCCACCAGACGGGCCTGCTTGCTGTAGAAGCGGTCACCGATGAATTCGGGGACGGTGAACTTGCCGAACTTGCGCAGATAGGGGGCAAGCAGCATGGCCAGCAGCACGTAACCACCTGTCCAGCCCATCAGGAATGTCGAGTTGGCATAACCGCCGGCAGCGATGAGGCCGGCCATGGAAATGAATGATGCCGCGGACATCCAGTCGGCACCGATTGCCATGCCGTTGGTAATGGGGTGCACCCCACCGCCGGCGACGTAGAAATCCTTGGTCGAGCCGGCCTTGGCCCATATCGCGATACCGATATAGATGGCAAAGGAGCCGCCGACGAAGAGAACGTTGATCGCAAATTGACTCATGCTGGCTTACTCCCCGAGGCCGAACTGCTGATCGAGCCGATTCATCTTCCAGGCGTAGAAGAAGATCAGCACGATAAAGGTCAGGATGGATCCCTGTTGGGCAAACCAGAATCCAAGGTCGGTGCCGCCGACAGGAATGCCTGACAGCAGGGGGCGGAACAGGATGGCACAGCCGTAGGAGACGAATGCCCAGACGATCATACAGCCGGTAATCAGGCGTAGGTTCGCCTTCCAATATGCAGTCGCGTTGGATTTGTCATCTGCCATAGTGAATGCTCTCCACTTGTTGTTAAGGTTGGGAAGCCGCCAAGAGAGTTGCCAAGCTTCATCAGGGGGCTCCAAGCGAGTCGAGCGGTAAGGACTAGAGATGCTAGCCAGCATCAGTTGACCCATGATCCCTGCGGACGAGCCGCACTTCCCACCACGTCTGGTTACCTGTCATCGAGCCGCTTTAAACAGGCGCGTTATCCCCAATGGCTCAAGAGCAATAGTGGTCAATAAATCAAAAAATTAAAATCCCAGACTTTCGTATCATGAGCAAACTGCGATACTCTCATCTTCGTATAAAGTTTTTAAATTCAACAAGTTACGTTTTCGTGGCATGTGTATTGCGATACCGCTTCCGTTGATGGTAGGACGATTGTCTAGCATAGAACTTTTGTCTATCTCATTGGCTCGTAAGACCATTGTCTAGTGCGGATGGAAAGTCTTCGTAGTCGGTGTCCTTTGACGTTGGTCTAGGTTATGTCTTGAAAGTCGGGACTGTTATTCTGCCACTGTAAGGCCGGTTAGGCGTAAGTCCCCCAAATGGGAAAACGTGTTTCTTCGAGTTTCAGGCGGCAAGGCGTGTATGCCCAGGCTTGAGTGGTCCCTCGATACCGCGACTTGCCAGCCAGGCTTCTCTTTCGGACTCGTTCGAGTGCTGACGGCGATGACGGCCGCACCACGAGGGTTACCAACATGGTCGATGTCGATCTTTCTCAGCCCCCTTTCTCCTTTTTGAACGAAGAGGGGCGTGAGCGTGTCCGTCATGGCATCGACCTGGCTTACTTCGACCGTGACGAGATCATTCTCGAAACCGGTCAGCCCGGCGAGTACGTCTTTCTCATTCACAAGGGCGAGGTGGCCGAGCTGGACACCACCCAACCGGGAGCCCGCGAGCGAATCGGCCACTACACCGCGGGTGATCTGTTCGGTGCCATCAGTATTCTCAACGGCAAGAGTCGCTATCGCTTCCGCGCCGAGCAGGAGTGCCTTTGTTACCTGATGCCGAAGGCACTGTTCCTGCAGTTGTGCGATGACTATCCCCCCTTTGCCGAATTCTTTCGCCAGACCCTTGCCCACAAGGCGCGCCTGCTGACCGAGCAGCGCGCCGAGGGCGGAGTGACCATGGCCGGCTTCATGCTGGCGAGAGTCAGTGAATGCATGCGTCCGCCGCTGTGCATGGGGGCGCAGACGACCATTGCAGAGGCAGTCGCCAGATTGCACGAGAGCCATGCCGACAGCCTGCTGGTGGAAAGCGAGCAGGGTGCAGGTATGGTGACCAAGACCGATCTGCTCAATGCGCTGGTCCTGGAGGGGCATGACAGGGAGAGTCCGCTGCGTGAGATCGCTCACTTCGCGCTGGTGACGGTACGGCCCGAACAGTACCTGTTCGAGGTGCTGGTCATGATGACCCGCCACAAGGTGGAGCGTGTCGTGGTGCAGGAGGCCGAGGGGGCGCCACCGACCGGCGTGGTCGAATTGACCGATGTGCTGAGCTATTTCTCCAGCCGCAGCTATGTCGTCAGCCTGCAGGTGGAGCAGGCCGATAGCCTCGATGCCCTGTTCCGCGCCAGCCGCCGGACCCCCGAGCTGGTCAAGGCGCTCATGGCGCAGGGCGTCAAGCTGCGTTTTGCCATGGGCCTGCTGGCGGCGCTCAACGGGCGCATCATGTCCAAGGCGTGGGGTTTTCTGATCGACGAGCGCTACCATCGCGACAGCTGCCTGATGGTGATGGGCAGCGAAGGGCGCGGCGAACAGATCCTCAAGACCGACCAGGACAACGGCCTGATTCTGGCCGACGGGCTGGAGTGGCCCGGAGTCAGCGAGCAGATGCAGCGCCTGACCGAGACGCTGATCGAACTCGGCTACCCGCCTTGTCCCGGACACATCATGGTCAACAATCCCGAGTGGGTGGGCACCGTCAGCCAGTGGCGCGAGCGTATTGCCCGTTGGGCGCAAAGACGCGATGGCGACAGCCTGATGAAGCTCGCCATCATGCTCGACTCCCACGCAGTGGCGGGCAACCCGGCGCTGCTCGAGCGGGTGCGCGAAGCGCTGTTCGAGCAGTGCTCGCGTGACGAACTGCTGCTCTCCTATTTCGCCCGCACTGCGCTGCGCTTCTCCACGCCGCTGACGCTGTTCGGCTCACTCAAGAAGCCCCAGCACGGCATCGACATCAAGAAGGGCGGCATCTTCCCCATCGTGCATGGGGTCCGCACCATGGCGCTGGAGCGCAAGATCAAGCCGACTTCGACTTTGGAGCGTCTCGAGGCATTGACGGCGGACGGCAGGCTGGAAGAGCGCGTTGCCGAAAATCTGGCCGAGGCGCTGTCTTTATTCACCGAGCTGCGCTTGAAGCAACAGCTCGAGCGCCTCGACGGCGACGGCAACGGCAAGAGCCCCGACCGTGTCGTGGTCCAGCAGCTATCGTCACTGGAGCGCGACCTGCTGCGAGAGGCGCTGCATATCGTCAAGGACTTCAAACAGAGCCTGTCGCAACGTTACCACCTCGAATATTCGTGAGGTTCGTGGCGGCGGGAGGCGGACAGATACAAAGGAGGTAGGCATGTTTCGAGCGCTGCGTCGGGCCAACGACCGTCGGCGCCATGCAGGTGGCGAGTATGGCTGGCTTTTTCGTCCCTATACCGGGGACGAGCTGGTCGCCATCGACTGCGAAACCACCGGTATCGATACGCGTACCGCCGAGCCCGTCTCCATCGGTGCGGTCAAGGTCCGCGGCGACAGGGTGCTCACCAGCGAATCGCTGGATCTGCGCCTTAGGCGACCCGCGACACTGACCGGCGACTCCATCCGCGTACATGGGCTGCGCGGTGTCGATCTGGACGATGGGGTCGGCCTGGACGACGCGCTGGCGACCCTGCTCGACTTCATCGGCAACCGGCCGCTGCTGGGCTGGCGGCTCGACTTCGACATGACCATCCTCAATCGCCAGATCCGTCCCCGCTTCGGCTTCGACCTGCCCAACAGCGGAATCGATGTCGCGCAGCTGTACCATCGGCAGCAACGTCGCAGCGTCATGGAGCCAGAGTCACCTGCGCAGCGATTCGAGGCAGTGGCGGAGGCGCTCGGCGTTCCGATCATGGGCCGCCATACTGCGCTCGGCGATGCCGTGACCACGGCGCTCATGTACCTGCGCCTGGAGCGGGCCGGCATGCAGGACCGCCGCGAGGCATGAGACAGTAAGTCGCTGCCATGGCGTCGCCTACGGGCGGCGTCGATGGTAGCATGTGCGGCCTCACCCACCGTTCGCTCTGGCAGTGCCCCGACCATGCAAGACGCCGTCTCATTCGACCCCCGTGCCGTTGCCGATCTCGATGTCTCTCTGCCGCAGGACGAGGCGCACGCCCCGCTGGAGCAGCTCGATGCCAAGGGGCGGCGAGAATTCAACAAGCTGCAGAAGCGCCTGAGGCGCCAGGTGGGCAATGCCATCATCGACTACGGCATGATCCATGAAGGCGATCGTGTCATGGTTTGCCTGTCGGGCGGCAAGGATAGCTATACGCTGCTCGAGATACTGCGCAATCTGCAGCGCAACGCACCGGTGAACTTTTCTCTGGTGGCGGTCAACCTCGACCAGAAGCAGCCCGGCTTTCCCGAGCACGTGCTGCCCGAGTATCTCGAGACCACCGGCATCGAGTACTACATTCTGGAGCGCGACACCTATTCGGTGGTAAAGGAGAAGACGCCGGAGGGCAAGACTACCTGCGCGCTCTGTTCACGTCTGCGGCGTGGCTCCCTCTACGGCTTCGCCGAGGAGATCGGGGCGACCAAGGTAGCGCTGGGCCACCATCGCGAGGACATTCTCGAGACGCTGTTCCTCAACATGTTCTATGGCGGAAGCCTTAAGGCCATGCCGCCCAAGTTGCTCTCCGACGATGGCAAGAACATCGTCATCCGGCCGCTGGCCTACTGCCGTGAAGCGGACATCGCCGAATTCGCGCGGCTGATGGCTTTCCCCATCATCCCCTGCAACCTGTGCGGTTCCCAGCCCAACCTGCAGCGTCAGGTGGTCAAGGAGATGCTGGCCGAGTGGGAGCGTAAGCACCCCGGCCGCATCGAGTCGATGTTCAAGGCGGTGTCCAACGTGGCGCCGTCGCAGCTGGCCGACCGCGAGCTGTTCGACTTCGAGGGGCTCGAGGCCAAGCAGGCGCGACTGCGCGACAGGCGCATTGATGCATTGAATGTTGCGCACGACAGCTGAGCCGTCAGTCCACCCCGAATAGTTCGTCCGAACGCAAACCGCCCGGCATTGGCCGGGCGGTTTGCGTTTGCTCGTGGTGACGGCAAGGATCAATGATCGTCCTGGGCCTGTGCCACCAGCGCTTCGAGATTGAGAATGTTCACTTCGCGTCCCGACACCTCGACCAGCCCCTGCTGCTGGAAGCGCCCGAGAATGCGGCTCACCGTTTCCACGGCCAGCCCCAGGTAGTTGCCGATATCGGCCCGTGACATGGAGAGGCGGAAGCTGTAGGGCGAATAGCCGCGACGACGGAAGCGGTCCGACAGGCTGGTGAAGAAACTGGCCAGGCGCTGGTCGGCCGTCTTGCGCGACAGCAGACGCATCATCTTGCGGTCGTCGCGCAGCTCCTTGCTCATGCTGCGGTAGAGCTGGCCGCGTAGCTCCGGCAGCTGCTCCGAGAGCGAGTCGAGCCGGTCGAAGGGAATCTCGCAGACGGTGGTGGTCTCCAAGGCGATCACGCTGCCGGGGTACTGCTGCTCATCGATCCCGTCGAGGCCGACCAGTTCGCTGGGCAGATAGAAGTTGGTCACCTGGTCCTCGCCCGAGCCCTCGGTAGTGACCTGCTTGAGGCTGCCGGAGCGCACCGCGAAGACGCTGCTGAAGGCACTGCCCTGACGAAACAGCGACTCGCCCTTCTTCAGCGGTGAGCGACGCCGGATGATGGCGTCGAACTGCTCCATGTCTTCGAGTTCCAGCGCAAGAGGCAGGCACAGGGAACTCAGGCTGCAGTTCTGGCAACGGGTTTCATGCAGCAGCGAGCGCCGCTTGCCGAGTGCATTGGCCGCGTTGACCGGCATGCTCCACCTCCTCGTTCACTGTCGTGAAGCCATTATGGAGCATTATTCATGCAGGTGAAATGCCCCTTGCGACTATTGGCCGCAATGTACTTAACCCTCAGTGTGCTACCGGGCTCTCAGACGATGCGTGAGAAACGTTCGTCGGGAGTGGGGGACAGGTGAACATCGAAGGCCATGGCCAAGTGACGGATCAGCAGTCTGCCGAGCGGTGTGGCCACGATTCGATGGCTTTCAAAGGACAATAGACCATCGCGCTGGAGTGCTTCCAGCCTTGACAGGCTATTTGCCAGGTAGCGCGGGGCGTCGATGCCGAACGTTTCACTGAGTTCATCAAGATCGAGCGCCATGTCGCACATCAGGCGCTCGATGGCATGCCACCTCACGCGATCGTCGAACGTCAGGCGTATACCGCGTGCGGTAGGTAAATGACTGGCGTCGAGCGCCGCTTCGTAAGCGGCGAGATGGGTATGGTTCTGTACATGGACATCATCGATGCTGGAGATGGCCGAGACCCCCAGTCCCACGAGGTCGCACTGGGCGTGGCTGGAGTAACCCTGGAAGTTGCGCTGCAGAGTGCCTTCGCGCTGGGCGATCGCCAGACTGTCGTCGGCGCGGGCGAAGTGATCCATGCCGATGTGCACGTAGCCCGCTCCGGTGAGCATGGCGATGGTAGTGCGCAGGATTGCCAGCTTCTCCTTGGGGCCGGGGAGGTCCTCGGTGTTGATGAGACGCTGGGCCGCGAAGCGCTCGGGCATGTGCGCATAGTTGAAGACCGAGATGCGCGCCGGCGCCATGGCGATCACCTGCTCCAGGGTGGCGGCGAACGTGTCCCGGGTCTGCAACGGCAGGCCGTAGATCAGATCCAGGTTGAGCGAATGAAAGCCGAGACGGTCGGCCTCGTCGAGCAGCGCTTCGGTGAGAACGCGCGGCTGTACCCGGTTGACGGCGCGTTGCACCCGTGGATCGAGATCCACCACGCCGAGACTGAGACGATTGAATCCCAGCGCCTGCAGGTGGCGCAGGGTAAAGACGTCGGCCTCGCGCGGGTCGATCTCGATGGCGTAGTCGCGGTCACGGGCATTGGACAGTCCAAAGCGGGCATCGAGTCGATCGATCAGGTCGCTCATCTGATCGAGGCTGAGAAAGCTCGGCGTGCCGCCACCCCAGTGCAGCTGGGCCACTTCACGGCGCGTATCCAGATGCGGCTTGATCAACACCATCTCGCGATCCAGGCGCGAGAGGTAGGGCTCGGCCAGCTTGGCGTTGCGGGTGGCGATCTTGTGGCAGCCGCAGTAATGGCAGGCCTTGCGACAGAAGGGGATGTGCACGTAGAGCGACAGTGGCCTGGCATCGGTGTTGCTGCGGGTCAGGGCCGCCAGGTAATCTCGCTCGCCGAATGCCTCGCTGAAAGAATAGAGGGTGGGGTATGAGGAATAGCGTGGACCGTGGGTGTCGTAGCGTCGCAAGAGGGCTTCGTCCCAGGCGAAAGGATCGGCCATCGCTTGATGCACGCAGCGTGCGGGGACGGACATGATGACACTCCGAAAGGCTAACGGTTACCTCATGCTAGCGGTATGCTGCCCAAGGCGGATTGAGCTGCGTCAAACGAAGTGGTAATGCCGCTTCGCGGCGGCGTCATCAGTGGCCTGTGGCACTCTGCGACAGCAGCGCGACGAGCTGCCACAGGGCAAAGGCGATGATCGCAATGGCAGCCAGGGTGCGGGTCGCCGGGTGGCGAATCAGCGTGCTGAGCTGGCGCGCGGCGAAACCGGTGACCAGTAACGCAGGTAGAGTACCTAGCCCGAAGGATGCCATAAGCAGCGCACCGCGCAGCGGATCCGCCGTGGCCAGGCTCCAGGCCAGCATCGAGTAGACCAGGCCGCAGGGCAGCCAGCCCCATATCGCGCCGAGGCCGATGGCCTGGGGTATTTTAACCACTGGCATCAGCCGCTTGCCGACCGGCTCCAGGTAGCGCCACAGGTGCCGGCCCAGGGCTTCCACCTTGAGCAGTCCCTTCCACCAGTTGGCGATATAGAGGGCCATCAGGATCAGCATGAGCGCGGCGAATAGCTGCAGGCCGACTCGCGCCGTCGATGAGAGCGCCACCACGGTACCGAGCGAGGCCACCAGGGCGCCGGCCAGCGTGTAGCTGGCGATGCGCCCCAGGTTGTAGCCGAGCAGGAGCCCCGACAGGCGTGCCGGGCTGCGCATGCTGGGCGGCACGGCGAAGGTCAGTGCGCTCATGATACCGCCGCACATTCCGATGCAGTGGGCGCCGCCGAGCAGGCCGAAGACGAAGGCCGCCAGCAGCGGCGGCAGGCCGAGGCCGGTAGGATCCATCAGCGCTCCGCCGGGTCGTCGCCATCCGCGCCGGCCGCGCCGGCCGACTTGTGCCGGCTGGCCTGGCGTCGCCGCTCGCGCTCTTCCGGCGTCAGGTCGTTCTCGTCCTCGTCGAAGAGAATGCGGTGGGCCGGTCCTTCGAGATCCTCGAACTGGTCGTTCTTCACCGCCCAGAAAAAGGCCCACACGGCGAGGCCGAGCAGGATCAGCGAGAGCGGAATGAGAAGATAGAGGATCGTCATGCGTTCACCCATCGTGCGTCGGGAGTCGGTGTCTGGCTAGGGCGCAGACGAAATCGGTTGAGCCGCAGCGCGTTACCCACCACCACCAGAGAACTACCCGACATGCCCAGCGCCGCGACCCAAGGCGGTACGATGCCGATGGCGGCCAGCGGCAGTGCAGAGAAGTTGTAGCATACCGACCAGATCATGTTCTGGCGCATGACACGCCGGGTGGCCCGGGCGATCTCGATCGCCTCGACGATACGCATCAGCCGTGGGCTCAGCAACACCGCATCGGCGCTGGTGCGCGCCAGGTCGGTAGCGCCGTTCATGGCGATCGACACGTCGGCGCCGGCGAGCACCGGCACGTCGTTGATGCCGTCGCCGATCATGGCGACCTTCTCACCGGCAGCCTGGCACGTGCGGATGCGCTCGAGCTTGCCCTCGGGACCGACGCCGGCGTGCCAGGTATCGAGGCCCAGCTGTTCGGCCATGCCGCGTACGGCGTCGCTGGTGTCGCCGGAGAGCAGCTCGACGTGTATGCCTCGCGCCACCAGCTCGGCAATGGTCTGCGCGGCGTCGTCGCGCAATCGGTCGCGCAGGGCGAACCAGGCACGCGGCACGCCGTTCTCGCTGAGCAGCAGCCATTGCCCCTCGCCCGGGGCGGCCAGGGAATGGTCGGGCGCGGCGAAGTCGGCGTGCCCAAGACGCCAGCGCCGGCCGTCGATCGTGCCCTCCACGCCCTGGCCGGTACGGCTCACGCGTTCGCGTGCCTCTACCGTCGCTTCGCGCCAGGGGCGGAAGGCGCGGGCAATGGGGTGCTCGGAGTGGGCCTCCAGCGCCGCACCGATCATCCTGGCCCGCTCCGCCGGCAGGTTGCCGAGCGGATGGGTGTCGACCAACTGCATCTCGCCGCAGGTCAGCGTGCCGGTCTTGTCGAAGATCACTCGGTCGATCTGGGACAGCGACTCGATGGCATCGGCGCGGGTGATCAGCACGCCGCGCCGACGCAGTTGGCCATGTCCCGCGGTGAGCGCGGTGGGCGTGGCCAGCGCCAGGGCGCAGGGGCAGGTCACCACCAGCACCGAGAGCGTCACCCACAGCACGCGGCTGGGATCGATGAACCACCAGGCGACGCTGACGCAGGCGGTCACCACCAGCAGACGCAGCACGAACAGGTGCGCCATGCGCGCGGCCATCTGCGCCAGGCGCGGGCGGCTGGCGAAGGCACGGTCGGTAAGGTCGATGATGCCGGCCACCCGCGCCTGCTTGCCGGCGTGGGTGACGCGCACTACCAGCGGGCTCTCGATGTTCTGGCTGCCGCCGGTGACGCTGTCGCCGACACGCCGAGTCACCGGCAGGTACTCGCCGGTGAGCATCGATTCGTCGAGGCTCGACTCGCCCTCCTCGATGACGCCGTCCGCGGGTACCCCATGGCCGGGCTTGATCACCACCCGGTCGCCGGCGACGAGCTCGCTGGCCGGCAGGATGCGCTCCTCGCCGTTCGCCTCGAGGCGCACGGCGGAGATCGGCAGGGCGCCGGCCAGGGCATTGCCGGTATGGCCGCTGCGGCGTCGTGCACGGGCTTCCACGTAGCGGCCGAAGAGCAGGAAGAAGGTGAACATCGTCACCGAGTCGAAATAGACCTCGCCGCTGCCGGAGAGTACGGCATAGCCGCTGGCGAGGTAGGCACCGCCGATGGCGATGGAAACCGGCACGTCCATGCCTAGCACCCGCGTGCGCAGGTCGCGCGCGGCATTGCGGAAGAAGGGCATGGCGGAGAAGAACACGACCGGGGTGGCCAGGGCGAACGACAGCCAGTGGAACAGTGCTAGGAAGTCCTCGCTGATCTCGCCGGGGCCGGCCGTATAGATCGGGATCGAGAACATCATCACCTGGGCCATGCCCACCGCCGCCACGATGAGACGGCGGATGTTCATGCGCTCCTCGAACTGCAAACGCTGCTGGGCCGCATCCGGTTCGTAGGGCTGGGCGCTATAGCCGATGCCGGCCATCTCGGCGAGAAGACGCGACAGCTTGAGGCGGGCCGGGTCCCAGGCCACGCGAACGCGATGATGAGTGAGGTTGACGGCGCTGGCGGTCACTCCCTCCAGGGCGTTGAGGCGATGCTCGATCAACCAGGCGCAGGCGGCGCAGGTGATGCCGTCCACTGCCAGAGTGGCGTGTACCTCGCCATCGTCGCCTTCGGCATGCACGAACTGCTGCTGCAGGCCCGGATCGTCGAATACCGCCCAGGTCTCGGCCTTGACCGCCTGGCGTTCGTCGGGCCGCTCGGGCAGCTCGGTGCGAAAGCGATAATAGCTGGCCAGGCCGCCCTCGACGATGGCGTGGGCCACCGCCTCGCAGCCGGGACAGCACAGGGGGTGCGTTGCCTCGTCCAGAGTGATCGACCAGGGGGCCTGGGCAGGCACCTGGTTGCCGCAGTGATAGCAGGACTGGCTCGGGGGTGGCTGGCCGGCAGCCAGACTCATGTCGTCAGGCGTCAAGGGTCGTCACTACGCTCATCAGCTGCTCCGCTCGACGCCGGGGGTGAGGCTGAAGCTCTCGTCGCTGGGAAAGCGCGCCTCGCCCACCAGGCGCCACTCGGGCGTCTCCGCGCTGGGCTGCAGCTGCAGATACCAGCGGTGGCGCAAGTTGTCGGGCGCCTGGCCCAGGTAGTGGCCGTCGCGCACATGCTCCAATGTCAGGTCCTGGTCGCGGTTGTCCTGGGTGGGGAAGATCAGCCGCAGGTGGAGCCGCTCAGGACGATCGTCGCCGTCGAGCTGGACGATGATGTCACTGGTCAGCGGGTCGATACGCAGGTCGGCGGCAAGGTTGAGCGCATGGGCGCGCTGCTGCTTGGCCAGCACCATGTTGATGGCGCGGCCATGCTCGTAGTAATCCTCCTGCACCATGCCGTCGAAGGAGCGAACCGAGAGAACGGCAAAGGTCGAGCTGACACCGATTGCCGAGAACAGCAGGCCGATCAGAAACCACGGCCAGAACTGCTTGTACCAGGGCGCGGGGGTGGACATGGCGGTCATCTCCGGATATTTCCGATGAAGCGGGTTTCGCGCTTGAGAGCGATGCTTTCGTCGTGCTGCGCTTGCAGCAGCAGCTCGATCGGATGGCTGGGCATCTCCAGCGCCGCGGGATCGACGGTGGCCTGTACGGCGAACAAGCGCGTGCTGCCGGCCGGCACCTCCAGCGTCAAGGTATCGAGCGTGAGACCTGGCAGGCCGCGTGCATCGAGTCGATAGACATGATCCCGTTCGTCGAGGTTGCGCACCGTCAAGGTATAGACATTGCTGATACGCCCGTCACGGGTCATCTGGTAGAGCTGGCCGCGCTCGCGCTCGACTTCGACATTGAGCGGCATGCGATCGCCCAGCGCCCAGGCGAACAGGCCGATCATGACCACCAGGGCGGCAAAGTAGCCGAGCAGGCGAGGTCGCAGGATATGCGACCGCTTTCCTTCCAGCGCGTTCTCGGTGGTGTAGCGGATCAGCCCGCGTGGGTAGTTCATGCGGTCCATGACGCTGTCGCAGGCATCGATGCAGGCGGCGCAAGTGATGCACTCATACTGCAGGCCGTCGCGAATGTCGATGCCGGTGGGGCAGACCTGCACGCACAGATCGCAGTCGATGCAGTCGCCATGGCCGGCTGCACGCGCCTCGGCGTGGCTCAGACTCTTCTTGCGTGATCCTCTGGGTTCGCCGCGCTCGGTGTCGTAGGAGACGATCAGGGTGTCGGCATCGAACATCACTGACTGGAAGCGTGCATAGGGGCACATGTAAATGCATACCTGCTCGCGCAGCCAGCCGGCATTGAGGTAGGTGAAGACCAGGAAGAAGCCGACCCAGAAGTAGGACCAGCCATGGGCCTCGAGGGTGGGCAGCTCGGCGACCAGCTCGCGGATCGGCGTGAAATAGCCGACGAAGGTGACCCCGGTGGCCAGCGCGATGGCCAGCCAGATGGCGTGCTTGGCCCCCTTGCGCCAGGCCTTGTCGAGGCTCATCGGCGCGCGGTCGAGCTTGATGCGGCGATTGCGCGAGCCCTCCAGGCGATTCTCCACCCAGATATAGAGGAAAGTCCACACGCTCTGCGGACAGGTATAGCCGCACCATACGCGTCCGGCGAACACGGTGATGAAGAACAGGCCGAAGGCGCAGATGATCAACAGCCAGGAGAGCAGCACGAACTCCTGCGGGTAGAAGGTGGCGGCGAAGATGTGGAACTCACGCCCGGGCAGATCGAACCAGATCAGCGGACGGTCGCCCCAGGTCAGCCACGGCAGGCCGAAGAAGGCCAGCATCAGCAGCCAGTTCGCCACACGGCGCACGCGCTGGAAGACCCCTTTTATCTCGCGCACGTAGATGTGGCGACGCCTGGCGTACATCTCCTGGCGAACCGTCGTCTGGGGCGTGTGGTGGCCCACGGCGTCCGGGGTCACGTCTCGAGTGGGAATCTTGTTGCTCATGTCGGACTCGCGACGGGCCGCGCTGGCCCGCTTGGGAAGGCAATGAAGTGGGCTTCATTGTATCGGGAGCCCGTCGGGTGGCGGGGCAGTGCGACGGTGGGTCGCACTGCCCCGCCCGGGCGGAGTCGTCAGTCGTTCAGGCGCAGGCTGTAGATATAGGCGGCCACCAGGTGCACGCGCTCGGCACCGATGTAGGCCTCCTGGGCCGGCATATGGCCGTTACGGCCGTTACGCAGCGTCTGGCGTACCGAGTCGAGGACGCTCTGGCCAGGTGCCTGATAGAGCCAGGTGTCGTTGGTCAGGTTGGGTGCGCCCAGCGCCTGGTTGCCGGTACCGTCGGGCCCGTGGCAAGCCGCGCACACCGAGGTGAAGACCGAAGAACCCAGCTCGGCGCGCTCGGCGTCGTGCTCCAGGCCGGAGAGCGACAGCACATGGTTGGCGACGTTCTCGATGTTCTCCTCGCCGAGCTGCTGCCAGGAGGGCATCAGACCGTTGCGCCCGCGGACCAGCGTGGTCAGGATCTGTTCCGGCTCGCCGCCGTACAGCCAGTCGTCGTCGGTCAGGTTGGGAAAGCCGTAGCCGCCTTGAGCGTTGGCGCCGTGGCATACCGCACAATTGTTGAGGAAGATCCGCTCGGCCACTTGCATGGCCTCGCCGTCCTGAGCCAGCTCGGGGATCGGTATCTCCTCGTACTGAGCGAAGATCGGCGTGAAGCGCTCCTCGGCGCGGGCCACCTCCTCTTCCCACTGGCCCTCCTGGGTCCAGCCGAGCAGACCGGCGAAGTTGCCTAGCCCCGGGTAGAGCAGCAGGTAGCCGAGCGAGAACACCACGGTGGCGACATACAGCTGGAACCACCAGCGCGGCAGCGGGTTGTCGTATTCCTCGATCTCGTCGGCGGCATGGCCGGTGGTTTCCACGTTGCCTTCGGCATCGGGCACCTTGTCGGTCTTGCGGTTGGCATACAGGATCCAGAAGGCGAAGGCGATAGAGCCCAGCGTTATCAAGATGATCCAGGCGCTCCAGAACCCGGAAAGGGAGTCATCCCATAGATTGCTCATGCGTTTTCGTCTCCCCTGTCTTTACGGGAATCGGCTTCGCCTGCCTGCTCGCGATGCGAGCCCTGCTGCGAGGCGCTGCGGTCTCGGTTCGATTGTTCGTCTTCGTCGGCGAAGGGCAGCTGGGCCGCTTCGTCGAAGTCCGGCTTGCGCCGCCGGGAATAGGCCCACCACACGATGCCGAGGAAGGCGATGATCAGCAGACCGGTGATAATGCCGCGAAAGGTACCGGTATCCATGATCAGCGCGTGCCCTCGAGTACGGTCCCCAGCTGCTGCAGGTAGGCGACCAGCGCCGTGATCTCCTGCTCGCCGCGCACCTCACGGGTGGCATTGGCGATCTGCTCGTCGGTGTAGGGCACGCCGAGGCTACGCAGCACCTCCATCTTGCGCGGCGTGTCCTCGCCGTCGAGGGTGCGCTCGAACAGCCAGGGGTAGGCCGGCATGATCGACTCGGGCACGACGTCGCGCGGATTGTACATGTGGGCGCGGTGCCAGTCGTCGCTGTAGCGGCCGCCAACGCGGGCCAGGTCCGGGCCGGTACGCTTGGAGCCCCACAGGAAGTTGTGCTCGTAAACCGATTCGCCGGCCACGCTATAGTGGCCGTAGCGCTCGGTCTCGGCGCGGAATGGGCGCACCATTTGAGAGTGGCAGCCGACGCAGCCTTCGCGGCGGTAGATATCACGCCCCTCCAGCTCGAGGGCGGAGAGAGGGCGCAGGCCGTCGACCGGCTCCGTGGTCTGCTTCTGGAAGAACAGTGGAACGATCTCGGCCAGGCCGCCGAAGCTGATCACCACCAGAATCAGCACGGCGAGTAGGCCAACGTTCTTTTCGACGATCTCGTGTTTCATTGGTGTCGGTTTCCCCGGTTACTCAGGCAGACTGCGGAATCGGCTGCTGGCTGGCGGCTTCACTGCGCTTGACGGTCATGAAGACGTTGTAGGCCATGATCAGCATGCCGGTGACCCAGAAAAGGCCGCCGATCAGGCGCACGATGTAACCCGGGCCGCTGGCCTCGACGGCCTCGATGAAGGTATACATCAGCGTGCCGTCCGGGTTGATGGCGCGCCACATCAGGCCCTGCAGGATGCCGTTGACCCACATCGAGGCGATGTAGAGCACGGTGCCGATGGTGGCCAGCCAGAAGTGCACGGCGATCAGCCCGACCGAGTGCATCTCGGTGCGACCGAACAGGCGCGGAATCAGGTGGTACATGGAGCCGATCGTGATCATCGCCACCCAGCCCAGGGCGCCGGCATGGACATGGCCGATGGTCCAGTCGGTGTAGTGGGACAGCGCGTTGACCGTCTTCACCGCCATCATCGGGCCTTCGAAGGTGGACATGCCGTAGAACGACAGGGCCACGACCAGGAAACGCAGGGTCGGATCGGTGCGCAGCTTATGCCAGGCCCCAGAGAGGGTCATCATGCCGTTGATCATGCCGCCCCAGGAGGGCGCCAGCAGGATGATCGACATCACCATGCCCAGCGACTGCGCCCAGTTGGGCAGTGCGGTGTAGTGCAGGTGGTGCGGACCGGCCCACATGTAGATCATGATCAGCGCCCAGAAATGGACGATCGACAGGCGATAGGAGTAGACCGGACGCTCCGCCTGCTTGGGCACGAAGTAGTACATCATGCCGAGGAAGCCGGCGGTCAGGAAGAAGCCCACCGCATTGTGGCCGTACCACCACTGCACCATGGCGTCGATGGCGCCGGCGTAGATCGAGGTGGAGTACATCCATGATACCGGGATGGCGGCGTTGTTGACGATGTGCAACACCGCCACGGTCAGGATGAAAGCAGCGAAGAACCAGTTGGCCACGTAGATGTGGGAGGTCCTGCGCTGCTTGATGGTCATCAGGAAGACGATGGCATAGCTGACCCAGACCACGGCGATCAGAATGTTGATCGGCCACTCGAGCTCGGCATACTCCTTGGTGGTGGTGTAGCCCAGCGGCAGCGTGACGACGGCGGACAGAATCACCGCCTGCCAGCCCCAGAAGGTAAAGGCGGCCAGTCGGTCGCTGAACAGCCGCGTCTGGCAGGTGCGTTGTACCACGTAATAGGAGGTGGCCATCAGCGCGGAGCCGCCGAAGGCGAAGATGACTGCGTTGGTGTGCAGCGGGCGCAGGCGGCCGAAGCTCGTCCAAGGCAGGTCGAGGTTGAGTTGCGGCCAGACCAGTTGTGCGGCAAGGATGACACCGAGGAGCATGCCCACGATGCCCCACACCACTGTCATGATCGCGAACTGCCGAACTACCTTGTAGTTGTAGGTCGGATGCTCTAGTGCTGTGCTCATGTCAGGTTCCCGTCGAACGCGAATCGAGAGCTCGCGGTGGCGCAGGCCACGGCAAGATTCCCGGTTGAGGGTGATGCAGGTTAGAAAGCAGGGCGGATTCTAGCGCAGCCGCCTGACAGACTGAACCAAGGATACAGGCGAAACTGGTATAGGAAATTGACGTGTGTCCAACTTTGCTCGATTAGATGCGGTTCCTATTGAGGTAATTCAGATGCATGAAAAGGGAGGCGTATGGGAGCCAGGACGCTGGTACGTCGAGGGACTCGGGCCGCTGGAGGTGAAGGGGGATGGCGGTACCGGATGCCTGCTGATCGCCCATGGCGCGGGGGCTGGGCAGCACTCTCTTTACATGAATCAATTGCGTGATGCGCTTGCCGAACGGGGCGTGCAGACCCTGGCCATCGAGTTCGCCTACATGCAGCGTGCCGAGCGTGAAGGCAGGCGAATACCGCCACCGCCCGTTGAACGCCTGGTAGAAGAATTATCGCGCTGGTGCGACATTCTGACACATCCTCAAGGGGGTACGTTGTGGCTTGGCGGCAAGTCGATGGGCGGCCGGGTAGCCAGCCTGTTGGCGGCGCGCCAACGAGCGGCTGGGTTGATACTCTGCGGCTATCCATTCCATCCTCCCGCCAAACCGGAAACCTTGCGTCTCGCCCATTGGCCGCAAATCGACAGTCCCACCCTGGTGGTGCAGGGCAGTCGCGACCCGTTTGGCACCCGTGAGGAGGTCGAGAGCTATGTGTTGGGCGAGCGGGCGTGCGTCCACTGGCTGGAAGATGGCGATCATGACTGGAAACCGCGGCGACGCTCGGGTCGTACCCAGGCGGAACTGATCGAAGAAGGGGCGACCGCGATCGCCGCTTTCATGAAAACGCATCGGGTGCCACAGTGAGCAATGATACGAACGACGCGGGATTGAGCCGCTTTCGTCTCGAGAAAACGTGCCGCCCTGGCCGTTTTGCACGGCCAGGGCATTGACAACCAAGCCGATCCCTGTAGAATTCAGCGCCACGTGACCAGGGGTGGTTAGCTCAGCTGGGAGAGCACCAGCCTTACAAGCTGGGGGTCACAGGTTCGAACCCTGTACCACCCACCATCGCGCTCAAACTTGGGCGATGGCGAATCCTGAGCACGTAGGAAACATGCAGCGGACCGGTAGTTCAGTCGGTTAGAATGCCGGCCTGTCACGCCGGAGGTCGCGGGTTCGAGTCCCGTCCGGTCCGCCATCGTTTCCACCGCTGGTGTCATCTGTTGTGGACCGGTAGTTCAGTCGGTTAGAATGCCGGCCTGTCACGCCGGAGGTCGCGGGTTCGAGTCCCGTCCGGTCCGCCACAATGTCCTGGCCTGGCAAGTCCTCATCGCAGCAATGCGATATCCGTGGGTGATTAGCTCAGTTGGTTAGAGCACCAGCCTCACATGCTGGGGGTCACTGGTTCGAGTCCGGTATCACCCACCATGCGGACCGGTAGTTCAGTCGGTTAGAATGCCGGCCTGTCACGCCGGAGGTCGCGGGTTCGAGTCCCGTCCGGTCCGCCATTCGATTTCAGGCCCCGAGCTGATGGCTCGGGGCCTTTTCGTATCGTCTATACTCCCTCCGTCTTCGCTTTCGCCCGTTGGGCATGAGCCGCGGCACCTCCTGTCGCGAGAGCCAGACGCACTTCGTCTTTGGGCGAAAGCGTCGCTTTTTCTTTGCGCCTGCCGTCTGGCTATCATACAGTTGTTTGAAATTACCGTGACTCGACCCAAGGAGGAGTTCGGCGTGCGCTATCCTCATCTGTTTCGTCCGCTCGAGGTAGGCCATCTGACGCTGCCCAATCGTGTGCTGATGGGCTCCATGCATACCAACCTCGAGGAAGCGCAGGGTGGCTTTGCGCGCCTGGCGGCCTTCTATGCCGAGCGCGCCCGTGAAGGCGTCGGCCTGATCGTCACCGGCGGCATCGCGCCCAACAAGGAGGGTGCCGTCTTCCAGGGTGCCGCCACCTTGGAGCGGGCCGAGCAGGTAGCCGACCATGCCGGCGTGGTCGAGGCGGTGCATGCCGAGGGCGGTCGCATCTGCCTGCAGATCCTGCATGCCGGGCGCTATGCCTACTCACCCGAGCTGGTGGCGCCGTCGCCGATTCAGGCGCCGATCAACCCGTTCACGCCGCACGAACTCTCCGACACGGAGGTGGAGCAACAGATCGAGGCCTACGTGCGCTGCGCTTCCCTGGCGCGGGAGGCGGGCTACGACGGCGTCGAGGTGATGGGTTCCGAGGGCTACCTGATCAACCAGTTCCTGTGTCTGCGCACCAACCAGCGCGACGATCGCTGGGGTGGGCCGTTCGAGAATCGCATGCGCTTTGCGATCGAGATCGTGTCGCGGATCCGTGCGGCGGTGGGCGACGACTTCCTGATCATCTTCCGCCTGTCGATGATCGACCTGGTGGAGGAGGGCAGCACCTGGGAGGAGGTCGTGACCCTGGGGCGTGCCATCGAGGCAGCCGGGGCCAGCCTGATCAACACCGGTATCGGCTGGCACGAGGCGCGCATACCCACCATCGTCACCAGCGTGCCGCGGGCGGCCTTCACCGAGGTGACCCGGCGCATGAAGGCCGAACTCGCCATCCCGCTGATCACCACCAACCGCATCAACATGCCCGGGGTGGCGGAACGCGTGCTCGCCGAGGGCCATGCCGACATGGTCTCCATGGCGCGCCCCTTCCTCGCCGACCCGGCCTGGGTCAGCAAGGCGGCCGAAGGGCGCGACGACGAGATCAACACCTGTATCGCCTGCAACCAGGCGTGCCTCGACCATACCTTCCAGGGCAAGCTCACCTCCTGCCTGGTCAATCCACGGGCGTGCCACGAGACCGAACTCTTGATCGAGCCGGCCGAGACGCCGCGTGACGTTGCCGTGGTCGGTGGCGGCCCGGCCGGCATGGCGGCGGCGCTGACCGCTGCTCAGCGTGGCCATCGTGTGGTGCTGTTCGAGCGTACCGGTGAGCTGGGTGGACAGTTCAACCTGGCGCGCAAGATCCCCGGCAAGGAGGAGTTCGACGAGACCCTGCGTTACTTCAAGGTCATGCTCGACAGGCACGGCGTCGCGGTGAAGCTTGGCAGCGAACCCGACGTGCAGGCGCTGCGTGGCTTCGATGCGGTGATCCTGGCCAGCGGCGTGCGTCCGCGGCGCCTCGATCTGCCGGGTATCGAGCACCCCAAGGTGATGAGCTATCCCATGGCGATCCTGCATCCCGAGCGGGTCGGGCGACGGGTGGCGATCATCGGTGCCGGTGGCATCGGCTTCGACGTGGCCGAGCTGCTCACCCATGTGGGGCATCCTTCGCTGGACCGCGAAGCCTGGTGCGCCGAGTGGGGCGTGGATCTCGCGGTTACCGAGCGTGGCGGCATTCGCCCCCCCGAGCGTCCCGAGACGCCGCGTCAGGTCTTCCTGCTGCAGCGCAAGTCTTCCAAACCCGGCAAGGGGCTGGGCAAGTCCACCGGCTGGGTGCATCGGGCCTCACTGCGCCATCGCGACGTCGAGGCGTTGGCCGGCTGCGAATACGTGGGCATCGATGACGACGGCCTGCATATCCGCCATCTCGAGGAGCCGCGCCTGCTCGAGGTCGACAACGTGGTGGTCTGCGCCGGTCAGGATCCGGTCCGCGAGCTGCTCGAGCCGCTCCAGGAAGCCGGTGTGGCGGTGCACTTGATCGGCGGGGCCGACGAGGCCGCCGAGCTCGATGCGAAACGCGCCATCGACCAGGGCACGCGGGTAGCGGCGGGGCTGTAGGCCGTCGCCTTATCCGCTGGCCAAGAGTTGGCGCAGATCGCTCACCACCGCCTCCCTTGCGTCGTCCTGGCGAATGAGCAACTGCGCCTCGCCGTCGCGGTCGAAGGCAAAGATCGCGCTGGGGTGGGACACCATATAGTGTCCCTCGGCATTCTTTTCCCCATAGCCGTAGGTCACGCGGTAGCGGCGTGTCAGGGCATCCAGCTGGTCCTCGCTGCCGGTGAGTCCGAGGAACTCGGGGCCGAAATTCGCGGTGTACTCGCGCAGGGTCGCGGGATCGTCGCGGGCCGGGTCCACCGAGACGAACAGCACCCGAAGGTCGTCGCGAGCCTCTGCGCCGAGCGTGTCCAGGATCGAATCGAGGCGCGCCATGGTCGCCGGGCAGACGTCATGGCAGTGAGTGAAACCGAAGAACAGCAGCGTTGCATCGCCGCGAAAGGCCTCTGCCTCGACTACCTCTCCCGACTCGTCGGTGAGCTCGAACGCCAGGGGTGGCATGAGGCCGGAGATGTCCTTGGTCTGCCAGCCCGGATCGGTGCACCCCGTCAGCAAGACGCCCAGCCCCAGCAGCCCTGCCAGCGCTAGGGCCCGAGCGTGGCGCAGGGGGCGTCGCTTCGGCGAAGCGTAACGGGGCATCATGAATGTCATGGCTGCGGGACTCCTCTTTCCTGCTCCGGTTCGCCCAGGTGCGTGTCGCCCTTGCCGGAGAGTATGCTGCGGATCACGATCAGCACGCCGGCCACGCTCATCATCGAGGCGGGGATCCAGGTAATCAGGCCGCCCAACTGCTGGTCCGTCAACGGTGAGAGCGGCCAGGCGCGACCGCAGACGGCGTAGACGTCGAACAAGACGTTCTCGCTGAAGGTCAGGTAGGCCCCCAGCAGAATCTGGGGGGGAATCACCACCAGCAGCGCCAGGATGCGCATCCCGTACCCCAGGCCGCCCTGTTGCGGCGTGCGTGGATCGAGCACCAGGAACCAGAACAGCAGCCCATCCAGCAGCATGCTCCAGTTCATGATCTGATAGAGCTCGCGGCTGAGCATGGCATCGAAGTGAATCTCTGGAATGAGCCAGAAGTAGATCAACCCCACAAACAGCAATGGCGCCATCGCCGGATGTTGCAGCAGACGGTAAGCCGGTCGCAAGATCCCGACGATAGCGGCCCGACCCGGAGGGTGGTGAAGACGACTCGGCACGCCGGCCGCCAGCACCGGCAACGGCGCGGCCAGGGCGATGAGGAACGGCGCCGCATGATGCAGGGCCAGGTGCTGGGCACGATGGGTGAAGAACATGTACTGCGACAGGTAGTCGTAGTGGGTCTGCGTCACCGCATATACGGCTCCAACGCCCAGCAGAAAGGCGAACGGGCGCCAGAAACCCACCGTCCGCCCCTGATGGCGGTGACGCTGCAGGCCACGCAGGTACAGACCCGCCGCAAGCAGGCAGGCAGCGATCCAGGACGGTGAGAATTCCCAGGGCAGCAAGACGCCCAACGTTCGCTCGAATTCAAGCATTTGCTTCCTTTGCCGTGGCGACGGGCAGCCACCTGAAGTTTGCCAATCAGCATAGCGAACTTGACCGCTGGTGAAACGCCCAGCCGGCAGTGCCGGTAGGAGAGCCCGTCGCTGTCAGTGGTCAATGCAATCGCTGGGTGGGTAAGCGTAAGAAGCGGTGTTCATTGTCGGCAGCGATGAGCAGGCCACGCCAACCTGTACTAGGGTGAAGGCGGAGCAGGGCGACGAGCCGGCTCCGAATCCTCGACGCGTCCACAGTGCGTCTACCGAATATGCATGGAATGCACCCGCAACTGCCGCTTCGCGCATGCACGTTGCAATGGATTGTCACCGCGATGTCCTTCAGCAAGCACAAACGTTCAACCGGACTGGTCGGGGCCACCGCCCCGTTGCTGGCCGCCTGCGAAGGCCCTCAGTCGGCGCTCGATCCGGCGGGGGCGGCCGCCGATCTGATCGCCAGACTGTGGTGGCCTACGCTGTTGGTTGCCACCTTGGTCACGCTGCTGGTGCTGAGCCTGCTGGCGGTGGCCGTGCTGCGTGCCCGGCGCAAGCAGACCGCAATGCCATTGAACGCCCGGCAGAGCCGCAACCTGGTGATCGCCGGCGGCATCATCCTGCCGCTGGCAGCGACGATTCCCTTCGCCCTGTCGAGTTTCTCCATCGGCCGGGTGATCGATGCCCCACTGCCCGACGATGCCATGACCGTGGAGGTCATCGGCAAGCAGTGGTGGTGGGAAGTCCACTACCTGGACGAGGCGGGAGAGCGTATCGCCACGACCGCCAACGAGATTCACATCCCCGTCGGTGAGCCGGTGCGCTTTCTGCTCAAGTCGGACAACGTCATTCACAGCTTCTGGGTACCCAACCTGAAGGGCAAGACGGACATGATGCCGGGGCGCACCAACGTCACCTCGGTGACGGCGGACGAACCTGGGGTTTACCGCGGCCAGTGCGCGGAATACTGCGGTACCCAGCATGCGCTGATGGCCTTCCTGCTGGTGGCAGAAGAGCCGGAAGCGTTCGACGCCTGGCTGGAGGGCCAGCGCCAGCCGGCGTCCGCACCGCAAACGCAGGCGCAGGTAGACGGCCAGCAGGTGTTCATGCAGGCCGGCTGCGCCGGGTGCCATGCGATTCGCGGTACGTCGGCCAGCGGCGATGAGGGGCCCGACCTGACCCATCTCGCCAGCCGGCGCACCCTGGCCGGTGCCACGGTACCCAACCGCACCGGGCATCTCGGCGGCTGGATCACCGATCCGCAGCACGTCAAGCCGGGCAACAAGATGCCGCCGAGTGAGCTGACGCCGGAAGAGCTCACGACATTGCTTGGCTACCTGGAGGGTCTGGAATGACGCGCGAGAGACCCGTCGCCCCTTACGCGGTGACCGATTCGCCGGAGGAGACCGCGAGGCTGGAGCGCACCTGGCACTCGCCCGGCGGGCTGCTTGGCTGGTTCACCCACGTCAACCAGCGCATGATCGGCAAGCGCTTCATCATCACCGCCTTTTGCTTCTTCCTGCTGGCGGGGATCCTCGGCATCCTGATTCGCCTGCAGCTGGCCGGCCCCGAGCAGCAGCTGCTCGGGCCGGAGCTCTACAACCAGTTCTTCACCATGCATGGCACGGTGATGATGTTCTTCTTCGCCATTCCGGTGATGGAGGGCTTCGCCATCTACTTCGTGCCGCTGATGGTCGGGACGCGCGACATGGCCTTTCCCCGGCTCAACGCCTTCGGTTATTACGTCTACCTGATCGGTGGCATCGTGCTGTTCGGTTCGCTGCTGCTGAGCATGGCGCCCAATGCCGGTTGGTTCAACTACGTGCCGCTGTCGAGCAAGCTCTACTCGCCTGGCTACGGGGTCGACGTCTGGACGACCATGATCACCTTCATCGAGGTATCGGCACTGACCGCAGCGGTGGAGCTGATCGTCACCACGCTGCGGATGCGCGCACCGGGCATGTCGCTGAATCGCATGCCACTATTCGTCTGGGCGGCGCTGGTGATGTCATTCATGATCGTCTTCGCCATGCCGGCGGTGATCGTCAGCAGTACGCTGCTGATCCTCGACCGGCTGGTGGACACCCAGTTCTTCATCGTCGAGAGCGGCGGTGAGCCACTGCTATGGCAGCATCTGTTCTGGTACTTCGGTCACCCCGAGGTCTACATCATCCTGGTGCCGGCGCTGGGCATGATTTCGACCATCATCATCACTTTCACCCGGCGCCCGATCTATGGCTACACGGCACTGGTGCTGTCGGTGGTGGCCATCGGCTTCGTCAGCTTCGGCCTGTGGGTGCACCACATGTTCACCACCGGCCTGCCCCAGCTCGGCATGAGCTTCTTCACCGCCGCAAGCGCTACCATTGCCATTCCCAGTGGGGTACAGATCTTCTGCTGGATCGCCTCGCTGTGGGGGGCCAAGATCCGCTTCGCCACGCCGATGCTGTGGGTGCTGGGATTTTTCGCCATTTTCGTCATCGGCGGGCTGACGGGCGTCATGGTGGCGTCCATCCCCTTCGACACCCAGGTGCACGATACCTTTTTCCTTGTCGCTCACTTCCACTACGTGCTGATCGGCGGGGCGGTCTTCCCGCTGATCGGCGCGACCTACTACTGGTGGCCCAAGATCACCGACCGCATGATGAGCGAAACGGCCGGCAAGTGGAGCTTCTGGCTGGCCTTCATCGGCTTCAACGTGACCTTCTTCCCCATGCACCAGCTGGGGCTCGAGGGCATGCCGCGGCGCATCTACACCTACGTCGAGGAGATGGGCTGGGGCGACCTCAACCTGCTGGCGACGATCGGCTCCCTGGTGCTGGCGGCGGGTTTCGGCGTCACGCTGATCAATGCCGTTTGGAGCGTATTTCGCGATCGGCGGGCCGAGCCCAACCCCTGGGGGGCGCCGACCCTGGAGTGGGCGGCGGACTCGCCGCCGGCCTCCTACAATTTTCGCCATATCCCCATGGTCGAGAGCCGCTGGCCGCTGTGGGACTGGGAGAAGGCGGGTGAACGTGCAGTGGTGACCGGCCTGCGCAACGACCGCCGCGAGGTGGTGCTCACCAGCATCCTGGACGCCAAGCCCGTGGGAGTACAGGTACTGCCCGAGCCGACCATCTGGCCGTTCGTCTCGGCGCTGGCCGCCTCGATGGGATTCATCGGCATCATCTTCCATCCGGTCTTCTTCGTGATCGCCTTCTTCCTGGTGGCCTTCACCCTGGTGGCCTGGTTCTGGCCACGCCGGCCCTGGAGGGACGATTGATGAGAGTCGTGCAAGGTATCGACGTCGCGGAAATGACTCGCTTCAACCCGGACCGGCGGGCACCGCTGTGGTGGGGCATTCTCGGTCTGATCACGATCGAGTCCGCGGTGGTGCTGACCTTCTGCGTCAGTTACATGTACCTGGCGGCCTATGCCGACGTCTGGCCACCGAGCGGCGAGTCGGCTCCCCCCATGCTGTGGCCGAGCATCAATCTGGGGCTGCTGATGCTGAGCAGCCTGACCATGTTCCTGGCTGGCCAGGCGATCAATCGTGGCAACAAGCGAGGGCTGGCCATCGGCGTCACCGCCAGCGTGCTGCTGGCGACGGCGGTGCTGGTGCTGCGCTCGCTGGAGCTCATGGCCTATGAATTCAGTTGGAAGGACCACGCCTACGGTTCGATCGTCTGGACCATCTCCGGCTTTCACTACGTTCACGTGACGTCGATCGTCTTCGGCAGTGCGGTGGTCGCCATCCTCGCCTGGCGCGGCTATTTCACCCGGCAGCGACAGATCGGCGTCGTGGTCGATACCAACTACTGGTATTTCGTCTGCTTCGCCTGGATTCCCTTTTATCTACTCTTGTACTGGGGGCCGCGCGTCTATGGCCAGTGAATCGGAACGCGGCGTGCTGCTGCACCCCTTGATGCTGTGGCTCGGCTGGGTAATCGGCCCCACCGCCTGGGCGCTGCACCTGCTGGGCAGCTACCTGCTGGTATCCCGGGCCTGCGAAGCCGGCTCCATGTGGATGCTGCACGCCACGACTCTGGCCACCTTGTTGCTGAGCCTGGCGGGCGTCGCGGTGGCCTGGCGACAGTGGGGCCGGGCCGGGCGGCACTGGCCGGGCTCCGGCGATGGCGAGGCGGGGCGAATCCGCTTCATGGCGGTCATGGGGCTGCTCATCAGCGCGTTGTCCGCGCTGCTCGTCGTGGCCGAAGGTGTTCCCAACTTCTTTCTGGGGCCGTGCCTATGACAGCGAGAACTGTGCTCCTCTTGCTGCTGCCGTTGCTCATTGCCAGCGGCTGCAGCAGTGACGAAGGCGAGCCGCCGCCGGGCGACCCGGAAGTGGGCCAGGCGGCGATCCGTGAGTACGGCTGCGGCAGTTGCCATGTCATCCCCGGCATCGGCGGAGCAGATGGGCGCACCGGGCCGTCACTCGAGCGCATTGCCAAGCGTGTCTACCTGGCGGGGGTGCTGCCCAACACGCCCGACGACATGGTGCGCTGGATTCGCGAGCCGGAAGCGGTCGACCCGCGTACGGCCATGCCGAACATGGGCGTCAGCGAAAGCGACGCACGAGACATCACCGCCTACCTGTACACGCTGAAATGAAGAATCAGAACCGCCAAGACTCCGTCCGGAAGATCCGCAAGCGGATCGAGATACATGTCGGCATCGCCATCGCGGCGCTGGTGGTCGCCATGGGGGTAGGCGCGGCAGGCTTCGTCTATTGGGGGGCGTACAACGTCTCGGCGCTGCAGCAGCACACCGAGCCCGTCTTTACCGTGCTCAACATGGCCCTGGATCGTTCCATTCGCCAGCGCGCCGAAGAGGTCGAGACGCCCAGGTTGACGGCGGAAATGGCCGAGCAGGGCCGGCCCATCTTCCAGCGCAAGTGCGTGCAGTGCCATGGGGCACCTGGGGTAGGTCGCGACGACGTGGGCAAGGGCATGACCCCGGTACCGCCCAATCTGGCGCATACGGCAAAAGCCAAGAGTGCCGCCGAGGTGTTCTGGTCGGTCAAGCACGGCATCAAGATGACCGGCATGCCGAGCTGGCAGTTCAAGTTCACCGACGAGCAGATCTGGAATGTCACCGCCTTCGTCATGCGCCTGCCCGAGCTAAGCCCCGCCGAGTACCAGGCCATGGTCGCCGAAGAGCACGTCGAGGAAGGGGCCGACAGGAATGACGTCAGTGCCCCTGCGCAGGCGCGACGGGCCGCGACGCCCGACGCCGAGCGCGGCAAGATGGCCATGTACGGCTATGCCTGCATCGCCTGTCATCGTATTCCGGGCACGGTGGGACCGCATTCTGACGTCGGCCCGCCGCTCGCGGGCATCGGCGGACGGCGCTATATCGCCGGGGTGCTCGCCAACACGCCCGAGAACATGGTGCACTGGCTGCGCCACCCCACCGAGGTGGATCCGCTCACTGCCATGCCGGATCTAGGCGTGACCGAGCAGGACGCCCTGGACATGGCGGCCTACCTCGAGACGCTGGAGTAGGTCTGCCCGACACCCGGTCGACAGCAACCTGGTCGCGAGGGGGGACCATGCGTGGCCTTTGTTCCTGTCGAATTCGGCAACTACCCTATGAGGGGCCCGGACTTGATAATCGCCGAAGGGGATGGAAACCCCTCTTGATGCCTTGCTGGGTTTCGTGAACGCAACGCGAGGGATTCGCATGGCGCTTCTCACCCTGACAACCGTTCTGATGGCTACCCTGGGCCTTGGATGGCTGCTGCAATGGCTGCCGGCCCGCGGACAGCCAAAGCCGACTTACCCCCAGCGGGCTCCCTTCCTGGGGGGCGGCAGTCCCGACACGCATGCCTGGAACCGCTACCACATTCGCTACTACCCCATGACACTGCTGCTGATCGCCTTCGAGATGGAGATGATGTTCATGTACCCATGGGCGGTGGTGTTCGTCGAGAAGGGCGCCATGGCGGTCATGGAAATGGGCATGTTCCTGGCCATCCTGTCGGTGGGCATCGTCTACGCCTGGCGTGAGGGGGTGTTCCGGTGGCAGTGAGCTGGCAACGTCGCCTGGCGGCTCATGCGCCGGCGGCCGTCTTCCTGGCCGAGGGGGCGCGAATCGGCCCGCTGCGCGAAACGCTCGCGCTCTCGCCGGGCATTCGCCTCGTCGACACGCCCCGCCATGCCAGCGTGCTGCTGGTAGCGGGCGATATCCCGACCGGCTGGCGCGACGACCTGCGTCGTGTCCACGACCAGTTGCCCGCACCGTTCGCCAGCGTGTGGTGCTGTTGCGAGCCGTTCGAGGCACTGCACGACCCCATACGTATCGACACCCTCGAGGCGTTGCCCCAAGGCGTGGCCGAGACGCATCGCGAGCTGATGCTGGGCAAGCGCGACAGTGCGCCCCGGCTGCAGCCGGACGAGCCACCGAACCCCTGGGAGGGGCTAGGCGACGATGGCCATGGCGGCGAGGGCATGATGGGCGGTACGCCCTACGGTCGGCCCATGGCCATGAACATGCAGGACGACCTGCGTGATGGCTTGACGCTGGACACGCTGACCTTCCGGCTGGGGCCGTTTCATTCCGGGTTACCGCCGGGACTGCAGGCGGAGATCAGCCTGCAGGGCGACCTGGTGCAGGCCTGGACGGTCACGCGCAAGCCTTTTGCCAGCGTCGTCGAGCCGATCTTCCATGCGGCCCGCCAGGCACCGGTGCCGATCGCCGAGCTCGAGCTGAGCCGTGCTCGCCATCATCTGCGCCGGCTTTACCGGGGTCTATTGGTCGCGGGCTGGCCGCGACTGGCAGAACGAACCCTGAGCTTGACGGGGCAACTGAGCCCGAACAGCGACATTACAGCCTTGCGCCGCTCATTGGAGCGCGGGGGGCTGTGGCGGCTGGCATTGCCCGAGCCCGGCCGCGGCGTGCTGGACGAAGCGCAGGTGCGGGAGTTGGGAGGCCCGGCGGTTCGCGCGGCGGGTATCGACGAGGACCTACGCAGCCATGACGCGCATTACCGCCGGCTCGGCTTTGCGCCGACCTGTCGCGACGCGGGCGATACCGCGGCTCGCTGGCGGCAATGGCTCGACGAGATCGAGCAGTCTTTGTGGCTGGCAGGTCAGGCTGCGCGACACGACCTGAAGACCGCCGAGACCGATGCCGTCGAGACCCCGCGTGGCCCCTGGACCGATGCCTTTCCTCACGACATGAGCGACCTGCTGGGGCAGGTGCTACCGGGGCTGGAGTGGGGCGAAGCGATGCTGACCCTGGCCAGCCTGGATGTCAGCGCCCTCGATCTGCATCCCCTTGAGGAGCCTTGGCAGCGTTCCACCGGCGACCGGGAGGGGCGTGCATGATCCTCGATCAACTGATCCTGCCGTGGCTGTTGGCCTGGCTGATGGTCGGCCTGGGTGCTTATCTCGTGGCGGTGTTGGACCGTTTGTTGGCAACAGGCTCGGCCCGGGACGGAAGCGTATGGCTCGCTCCCCTGGCCAGCGCCGCCTGGTTGATGACGCAGCAGGCCACGACCACCGAGGCACCGGACGCTCCCGCCTGGCGGTTGGCACCGGCGCTCTACCTGGCCTTGGCCGCCACGGGGCTGGCGCTGGTGCCGTGGTCGCCGACGCTGGTCGGGGTCGACCTGGCGACCAGCCTGGTGCTGTGGGGCAGCCTGGAAGCCCTGGCCACGGTGGTGATCTTCCTGCACGGCTGGTCGGCCAACGCTCACCTGGCCCTGATCGGCGCCTACCGCTACGTCGCCCTGGGGCTCTCCTACCTGCTGATCAGCATGTTCGTGCTGATCGGCGTGGCGCTGCCGGCCGAGTCGCTGCGCTTGACCGAGGTGGTAGCGGCGCAGACGTCGCTCTGGCACGTGGTTTCCCAACCGTTGGGGCTACCGCTGTTTCTGATGGTGGGTCTGGGGCTGACCTTCTGGGGGCCGCTCGACCTGGCCGACTCGACGGACCTCTCAGGCGGCACCGCGGTAGAGCGCTCGGGCCCGCCGCGTCTGGTATGGGCGCTGGCGCGTGCCGCCATGCTGGTGGCATTCAGTGCCATCGCAGCTACCGCTTTCCTTGGAGGTTGGTTGGGTCCCTGGTTGCCGGGGCCGGCCTGGTTGCTGATCAAGAGCCTGGCGGTACTGGTCGCGCTGCTGTGGTTGGGGCGCCGGCTGCCCAGGTTCGCGCCCGAGCGCTGCGTGACGCTGATGTGGGTGGTGCTGCTGCCGCTTTCTTTTATCGACCTGATCTGGGCGGGGGCAGTTGCCCTATGGATGGCCTGAACGAAGCCAAGGGGTGGTCATGACACCGAGTCTCGGTACACATATCGCTTTTGGAGTCCTGGCGGCGTTCGCCGTCCTCACCGGCTGGCGCGTGTTCTGCACCGATTCGATGGTGCGTGCTTCGTTCTTCCTGCTGCTGTCGTTCATCGCCGTCGGCGCGATCATGATCCTGCTGACCGCCGAATACCTGGGCGTGGCGATGTTCTGCATGATGGCCGTTGAGATGATGGTCATGGCGCTGTTCATGGTCATGTTCATGATGAACCCGGCCGGGCTAAACCCGATGAAGATGGTTCATCAGGAGCGCGTTGCCATCGTCGTCGGCGTAATAGCCTTTGTCGTGCTCTCGGCGGTGGCCGTGCTCAGCGAGTTTCCCGACGCGCCGCTGCCGGCCGAACACGTGCCGACAATTTCGCTGGGCCGCGAGCTGCTCGGCGATTCGATGCTGGTCTTCGAGACCGCCGGCGTTGTGTTGCTGACGACCATGGTCGGCGTGGTGGTGTTGTCGAGTCGGCGTGGGCGCTATGGCTGTGCCGACGATGGCTCTATGCCGCCGGGCCTCGAGCCCGGCGGCGAACCGGCCGGGCAACCGAGCGAGGAGGAGGGAGAGCACACCCATCACCACCATTGAACGACGAAGCCAGGGAACGACCAAGGACGAGGCCAGGAGGGCGATATGACACTCACCACACTTCTCATTCTTGCCGCAGCATTGATCGGGATCGGCCTCTATGGGGCGCTGTCCCAGCAATCGTTCGTGATGCTGATGATGGGCCTCGAACTGATGCTCAACGGTGTGATGCTGGCCGCAGTGGCCTTCTGGGCCTTTAGCGGTACCGGCGCCCCCGAAGGGCAGCTGTTGACCATCGTAGTCATGGCGGTCATGGCGATCGAGATGGCGCTCGGCTTTGCCCTGGTGGTGGCGGTGTTTCGCGCCAAACAGGCCGACATGACCGAAGCCCTGAGCGAGCTGAAGCAATGACGCTCTGGGGCGTACCGCTGACGCCGTGGTTGCTGGCACTGCTGCTGTACGGGGCAGGTCGACGCCTCGGGCCGCTGGCTCTCGGACTCTCGGCGGGAGTGGCGCTATTGCTGACTCTTGCCGTGACTGGCCTCTCGCTGAACGCCGGGACGGCGGCGAGCTATCGCTGGAGCGAGGCCCTGACGCTGGGGCTGGAGCGCTCCATGGCAGGCGACATATTTGCCTGGCTGGTGCCGCTGGTGGCATTGCCGGTGACGCTCTATGCCGCAGCCCATGTCGGTCAGGCGCCGCGTCGCCTGGTAGCACTGCTGCTGGCCTTTGTCGGCGCCATGCAATTGCTGGTGCTGGCCAGTGACCTGCTGACCCTGCTGGTGGCTTGGGAGCTGGTCGGGGCCTGTTCCTGGGGGTTGATCCTGCATCGCTGGCAGGAGGAGGACATTCCGAGCCAGGCGATGCAGGCCTTCCTCGTCACCCGACTGGGCGACCTGGGGCTCTACATCGCCGCGGCGGCCTTGTTTGCCGGCACCGGCGGGTTCGGCTATGACGCCCTTGGCGAACTCTCGGGCGGACTGTTGCACGTCGCCGTGGCGGGCATCGTACTGGCGGCGGCGGCCAAGTCGGCGCAACTGCCGTTCAGTGCCTGGCTGTTTGCCGCCATGGCTGGGCCGGTGCCGGCCTCGGCATTGCTGCATTCGGCGACCATGGTCGCCGCCGGTACTTTCCTGCTCGCTCGGCTGGCGCCGCAGCTCGACCAGGCAGCCTGGTTTTCGCCCTTGGTGGTTTTCCTGGGACTGGCCACGGCGCTGATCGGAGGCCTGGTGGCGAGCTGCCAGGGCCACGCCAAGCGGCTGCTGGCCGCTTCCACGTCGGCGCAGTATGGGCTGATGTGGGTGGCCGTGGGAGCGGGCTTCCCCGGCGTGGCGCTGCTGCACACCGTTACCCATGCCTGCTTCAAGGCAGGGCTGTTCCTGGTCGCGGGGCTGGCCGAACGGCGTGTCGAGAGCTACCGGCTGGCCGACATGCGTCTGGGGCGGCTGCTGCCGGGTGTGGCGAGTTTGAGCCTGGTGCTGTGCCTGGCACTGGCCGGTGTGGCGCCGCTGGGCGCGGCCTGGAGCAAGGAGCAGATCGCCTCCGCCGCAGCCGACGTCTCGACCTGGCTGGCCCTGGGCATAGCCGTGGCGGGCGGGCTCAGTGCGCTGTATGCCACGCGCTTCCAGAGGCTGGCCTTCGGTCGCTCGCAACGGCAACGCTCCTCGGGCCGGCCGCCGGCGTGGGAAGAGCGGATTGCGCTGGCAGGGCTGGCGTTTGTGACGCTGATGCTCTCATTGCTCTGGTGGCGGCCGTTCTCCGAGGCAATCGCCGCGTTCTTGGGAATCGTACTGCCCAAGGAGCATGCATGGCTGATGGTGGTATCGCTGATACTCGTGGCGCTGGGTATCGGCGTGGGGCTCTGGGCCACCCGCACGAGCGCACCTGAGGCCAAGCCGGCATGGCAGGCCGTATTGGCCGGCTGGCTCGGCCTACCGACGCTGCATCAAAAGGTGGCAGGTGGCGTCATGCGATTCGCCCACTCTCTGGCACGCTTCGATGACTGCGTTTTCGATGCTCCTGCCACCCAGCTCGCATTGGGCCTTCGCGGCACTGCAAGAGGCTTGGCGCGCGGCGACGATCGGGTCGTCGATGCCGGCCTGATGATCGCTGCGCGCTGCTGGCAGTGGCTGGCCGACATCAACGCACGGCGCGGTGAATGGCTGGTCGACGGTCTGCCCAGTGCGCTGGCACAAGGGGCCGAGACCGGCGGGCGCTGGGCGCGTGCCACCCAATCCGGCCAGACGCACCACTACTACACCACGATCACCGTCGGTCTTGGTGCGTTCATCCTGTTTCTGCTGATAGGAGCCATCTTGTGATGCTGACCGTCGCGCTGTTCGCCCCCTTGCTGGGTGCCCTCGTGCTCGTCGCGACCTCACGCTGGAGTTCCGCTCAGGCGCGCTGGATCGCGACGGGGTGGTCCGGCGTGTCGCTGCTGGCCCTGGTGATGGCCTGGCTGGCGTTCGATCCGAGCGGTGCCTTGTTTCAACACGTCGACGAGGTGCAGTGGGTGCCGTCGCTGGGCATGGCCTATCGGGTCGGCGTCGATGGCATTGCCCTGGCCGTAGCGACCATGAGTGCCGTACTGTTCTTGGCGGCCATTGTCTATCCATTTGATACACAAGGACGGGCGCGCCAGTACTATGCCTGGCTGTTGTTCCTGCATGGTGTATCGCTGGGTGTCTTCCTGGCCCTCGATCTGCTGATGTTCTACGTATGCTTCGACCTCACCCTGGTGGGCATGTATTTCCTGATCGGACGCTGGGGGCATGGCGAGCCCCAGCTCGCCGCCTTCAAGTTCTTCCTCTATACCTTTGCCGGTTCGCTGGCGCTGCTGCTCGGCATCATCGCGCTTTATCTCTCGCTCGACTCGCCGACATTCGACATGCGCACCATCATCGAGCAGCAGCCGCTGGCGGGCAGTGGTACCTATGCCAGTCTGGTGTTCCTGGCCATGATGCTGGGGCTGGCGATCAAGACGCCGCTGGTGCCGGTGCATACCTGGCTGCCCCAGGCCCACGTCGATGCGCCGGGGCCGGCCTCGGCGATTCTCGCCGGGGTGCTGCTCAAGATGGGGACCTACGGCATGATCCGGCTGCCGTTGGCGATGCTCGGCGAGACCTTCGCCCGATTTGCCCTGCCGGTGGCGCTGCTGGCACTGCTGGCGATTCTCTATGGCGCCCTGGTGGCGCTGGGCCAGGCCAACCTCAAGCGGCGTATCGCCTATACCTCTATCAACCATATGGGCTACACCGTGCTGGGGATTGCCGTGGCCGCTTCGCTGGCCGGAGGGCATGACGAGGCGCGTCGGCTGGCGCTGACCGGTGCCACGGTGGAGATGGTTGCCCACGGCCTGATCACCGGTTCGCTGTTCCTGATCAGCGGCTCGCTGTGGCAACGCACGGGGGACTATGCCATGGCGCGCTATGGTGGCTTGGCTCGTCGGGCGCCGCAGCTGACCGCGTTGACCGTGCTGGCGGCCTTCGCCAGCCTCGGAATGCCGGGGCTGGCCGGCTTCGTTGCCGAGTTTCAGGTGTTTACCGGAACCTTCGCCGTCTACCCCTGGTTGGCAGTGCTGGGGGTACTGGGCATCGTGATCACCGCGGCGCTGTTTCTGGATTTGCTGTGGCGGCTGTTCTTCGGTCGGCTGCCCGAGCACCTGGAAAATTTCCCCGACCTCAACCGTGCCGAAATCGGTGTGCTCGGTGTCCTGGCGCTGGGTATCGTGGCGATCGGCGTGGCGCCGCACTTCCTGCTCGAGGTGGTTGAGGCCTCGGCGAGCCTGCTGAGCGGAGGACGCTGATGCCCGTGGCGGACCTGACCCCCGAACTGGCGTTGCTGATCGGGGCGGTGGTGATCGTGCTGGGTGCCGCCTTCATGCCGCACTCGCGCCAGGGCTGGCTGGCCGGCGCGGCGCTGGTGGCGCTGACGATCGCCTTGGTCGCCGTGATCGTACAGTGGCCGGCAGCGCCTTCGTTGACGTTCACGGGGGTGTGGATCCTGGATGCGCCTGCCTCGTTGGCCAAACTCATCATACTGGGTAGCGGCGCGCTCGCCGTAGCCATGTCTCCGGACTGGATGCGCAGCGACCCGCGGCATGGCGAGTATTATGCGCTGTGCCTGTTCGCGCTGCTGGGCGCCATGGTCATGGCGGCGGCAGGCGATAGCATGGAGCTGCTGCTCGGCGTGCTGCTCTCCTCGGCGGCCAGCTACCCGCTGGTGGCCTACCACCGCGGATTTGCGCCGGCGCTGGAAGCGGGCATGAAATATTTTCTGATCGGCGCCCTGGCCAATGCGCTGCTGTGTGTCGGGGTGGTCATGCTGTTCGGCCTGGTCGGCGACACCGACTACCGCGTGCTGTCCGCCTTCCTGGCCCAGAGCGACCGGCTTGCCCTCAGCGTGGCCATGGGCTGCGTGATCCTGGGGCTCGCCTTCAAGCTGGCGGCATTCCCCGCGCATGCCTGGATGCCCGATGTCGCCCAGGCGGCGCCGGCGCCGATCGCTGCGCTGCTCAGCGTTGCCCCCAAGGTGGGGGCAGCGCTGGCGCTGGCGCGTCTGGTGGCGCTGTTGCCCGTCGAGCAAGGGCTGACCTGGCTGCTGGCCCTGGTCTCGGCGACCACCATGACCCTGGGCAACCTGGCGGCACTCCGCCAGAACGATGTTCGCCGGCTGCTGGGCTGGTCGTCGGTTTCCCAGTCCGGCTATGCGCTGATGGCCGTGGCCATGATCGGACGCGCCACGGATGCCGCCACGGCACTGCTTGTCTTCCTTGCCGCCTATGCGTTGGCCAACCTGACGGCCTTCGCGGTGGTCGTTCAGCTTCGCGGGCGCACCGACCTCGACGATTACCGCGGCCTGGTACGCTCGCAACCCCTGGCGGCATCGCTGCTGATCGTGGCCATGCTGTCGCTGGTGGGCATCCCACCGCTGGTGGGCTTCTTCGGCAAGTTCTTGCTCTTCGAGGTGACGCTGGCGGCCGACCATGCCTGGCTGGCCGTAGTCGCGGTACTCAATACGCTGGCCTCGCTGTATTACTACCTGCGAGTAGCCGCCGTTATGACTTTCTCACGCCCAGCCGGGGGCGTTTCCGTGCTGGGGCATTATTCAAGGTTCTCCATGCTGGCCGGGGGCTTGGGCCTCGTGGCGTCATCCCTTTTCATCGAATTCCTCATGAGGTCTGCGGGCGAAGCCATGCTTGCCTTTCCCCCCTGAGAGGGCGCCGGCACCGCTGCAAGCATGCAATGGTGTGCAGCGGGAGGGAATCTATCCGCTCAGATGGCTGGACCAGCTGCGCGGGGCCGGGGCGGGCAGTTCATGGCGTCTGCGTTCAAGTAGCGTTTAATTATCACCATGCGCTGATCGAACCCTTGGCACGCCCTGCGTTCTCATGATTATCCTTACCTTGCGTTGATTCTTTGCCACCCACTCTGCCCCGAAGTGTCTAGGCTGATGAGTAACCCACGGTGGCCATACGGATCGATGGTCAGGGGGGTAAGGCAAACAGGAGGCTTCGATGAGCATCTTCGATCATGTGCAAAACCGCTTCTCCCGTGTCCAGCAGGAGGAAATGAGCCTGCAGGAGTACCTGGAGCTGTGTCGTGAGGACCCCATGGCCTACGCCAGCGCCGCCGAGCGGATGCTGAAGGCCATCGGCGAACCCGAGGTGATCGACACCGCCAAGGATCCGCGGCTCTCCCGAATCTTTTCCAACAAGGTGATTCGCCGCTATCCCGCCTTCTCCGAGTTCTACGGCATGGAGGAGGCCATCGAGCAGATCGTGGCCTACTTCCGCCACGCCGCCCAGGGGCTCGAGGAGCGCAAGCAGATTCTTTATCTGCTGGGCCCGGTGGGGGGCGGCAAGTCGTCGCTGGCCGAGCGGCTCAAGCTGTTGATGGAGCGGATCCCGTTCTATGCCATCAAGGGCTCGCCGGTATTCGAGTCGCCGTTGGGGCTGTTCTCGCCCGAGGAGGATGGTGAACTGCTCGAGAAGGAATACGGCATTCCGCGTCGCTACGTGAAGAGCGTGATGTCGCCCTGGGCGGCCAAGCGGCTCAAGGAGTACGGTGGCGACATCTCCCAGTTCAAGGTAGTGCGCCTGTACCCGTCACGACTCAACCAGATCGCCATCTCCAAGACCGAGCCGGGCGACGAGAACAACCAAGACATCTCCTCGCTGGTGGGCAAGGTCGATATCCGCCAGCTCGAACTCTACTCTCAGGACGATCCGGACGCCTACAGCTTCTCCGGCGGGCTGTGCAAGGCCAACCAGGGCCTGATGGAATTCATCGAGATGTTCAAGGCACCGATCAAGGTGCTGCATCCGTTGCTGACCGCCACCCAGGAGGGCAACTACAACCCCACCGAGGGCATGGGGGCGATTCCCTTCGACGGCATTGTGCTGGCCCACTCCAACGAGAGCGAGTGGCAGGCGTTTCGCAACAACCGCAACAACGAGGCCTTCCTCGATCGCGTCTACATCGTCAAGGTGCCGTACTGCCTGCGCGTGACCGAGGAGATCAACATCTACAAGAAGCTGCTCGAACACTCCTCACTGGCCGAGGCGCCCTGCGCCCCGGATACCCTGCGCATGCTGGCGCAGTTCTCGGTGCTCTCGCGTCTCAAGGAGCCGGAGAACTCCAGCATCTACTCCAAGATGCGCGTCTACGACGGCGAAAACCTCAAGGACACCGATCCCAAGGCCAAGTCGATCCAGGAGTATCGCGATGCGGCCGGGGTCGACGAGGGGATGGACGGGCTCTCCACCCGCTTCGCCTTCAAGATCCTGTCGAAGGTGTTCAACTTCGACAACCACGAGATCGCCGCCAACCCGGTGCACCTGCTCTACGTGCTGGAGCAGCGCCTCGAGCAGGAGCATCTGCCCAAGGAGACCTTCGAGCGCTACCTGCGCTACATCAAGGAGTTCATGGCGCCACGCTACGTCGACTTCATCGGCAAGGAGATCCAGACCGCCTATCTCGAGTCCTACTCCGAATACGGCCAGAACATCTTCGACCGCTACGTCACCTACGCCGACTTCTGGATCCAGGACCAGGAGTACCGCGACCCGGAGACCGGCGAGCTGTTCAACCGTCAGGCCCTCAACGAGGAGCTGGAGAAGATCGAGAAACCGGCCGGCATCTCCAACCCCAAGGACTTCCGTCACGAGGTGGTCAACTTCGTGCTGCGGGCGCGGGCGCAGAACAATGGCATGAACCCCAGCTGGCAATCCTACGAGAAGCTGCGCGGCGTCATCGAGCACAAGATGTTCGCCAACACCGAGGAGCTGCTGCCGGTGATCTCCTTCAATGCCAAGGCCTCGACCGCGGACCAGAAGAAGCACGAGGACTTCGTCGCACGCATGAAGGAACGTGGCTATACCGAGAAGCAGGTGCGGCTGCTCTCGGAGTGGTATCTGCGGGTGCGTAAATCGCAATAAGCGGCGCGAGCCAGGAGGTCGGCATGACCTATTTCATCGATCGACGCGCCAACGCCAAGAACAAGAGCGCCGTGAACCGTCAGCGTTTCCTCGATCGCTATCGCACGCACATCAAGCGTTCGGTCGAGGAGGCCGTCAACCGCCGTTCGATCACCGACATGGAGCGCGGCGAGAAGGTCTCGATTCCGACTCGCGACATCTCCGAGCCGGTGTTCCAGCATGGCCCGGGCGGCAAGCGCACCATCGTCAGTCCGGGCAACAAGGAGTTCGTCGAGGGCGATCGCCTGCGCCGCCCCAGCGGGGGTGGCGGTGGCGAGGGCGCCGGCGAGGGCGGGGCCTCCAACCAGGGCGAGGGCATGGACGAGTTCGCCTTCAGTCTGACCCGCGAGGAGTTCCTCGATTTCGTCTTCGACGGCCTGGAGCTGCCGCACCTGGAGCGCAAGGCGCTCAAGGACCTCGACGAGGTGAAGCCGGTGCGCGCCGGGGTGACCCGCGACGGCGTGCCGGCGCGGATCAACATCGTGCGCTCCATGCGCGAGGCCTATGCCCGCCGCATCGCCATGCGCGCGCCCATTCGCCGGGCGCTGCGCGAGGCGCAGGAGGCGCTGGAAGAGGAGGAGCGCAAGGATCCGGTGTTGCGCAATCCGTCACGGATCGCCGAGCTCAAGGCCGAGATCGAGCGCCTCGAGAAGCGCCTCGAGGCGGTTCCCTTCATCGATACCTACGACCTGCGCTACAACAACCTGATCAATCAACCGCAGCCTTCGAGCAAGGCGGTGATGTTCTGCGTGATGGACGTCTCGGGCTCCATGACCCAGGCCCACAAGGACATCGCCAAGCGCTTCTTTCTGTTGCTTTACCTCTTCCTCGAGCGCAACTACGAGAAGGTCGAGCTGGTCTTCGTGCGCCACCATACCGCGGCCAAGGAGGTCGACGAGGAGGAGTTCTTCTACTCGCGGGAGACCGGCGGCACCATCGTCTCCAGCGCCTTGACGCTGGTCGACGAGATCATCACCCGGCGCTACCCGCCCTCGCAGTGGAACCTCTATGTGGCTCAGGCCTCGGACGGCGACAACTGGGACGACGATTCGGTGAACTGTCGCGAGCGGCTGATGAAGTCGCTGATGCCGCGCTTGCAGTACTACACCTACGTGGAGATCACGCCCCATGCCCACCAGGCGCTGTGGGAGGAGTACGAGACCGTAGCCGCCGAGTTCCCCGACCGCTTCGCCATGCGTCAGATCGTCGAGGCGGGCGACATCTACCCGGTGTTCCGCGAGTTGTTCAAGCGCCGCGCCGCCCATTGACGTGGACGAGGAGGCAGCATGACCCGACGCAAGCCGATTGCCACCGGTTCCGACTGGAACTTCGAGATCCTCGAGGCGTATGAGCGAGAGTTGTCCAGGCTGGCCGACGAGTATCGGTTGGATACCTATCCCAACCAGATCGAAATCATCACCACCGAACAGATGATGGATGCCTATGCCAGCGTGGGGATGCCGGTGGGCTACCATCACTGGTCGTTCGGCAAGCAGTTCCTGGCGGTCGAACAGGCTTACCGGCGCGGCCAGATGGGGCTGGCCTACGAGCTGGTGATCAACTCCGACCCCTGCATCGCCTACCTGATGGAGGAGAACACGCTGATGATGCAGGTGCTGGTCATGGCCCACGCCTGCTACGGTCATAACTCCTTCTTCAAGGGCAACTACCTGTTCCGCACCTGGACGGACGCCAGCTCGATCGTCGATTATCTGGTCTTTGCCCGCCGCTACGTCGCCGAGTGCGAAGAGCGTCACGGCGTGACGGCCGTCGAGCAGCTGCTCGACGCCTGCCACGCGCTGCAGAATTACGGTGTCGACCGCTACAAGCGACCATCGCCGATCTCCGCCGAGGAGGAGGTGCGCCGCCAGGCGGAGCGCGAGGAGTACCTCCAGGCACAGGTCAACACGCTGTGGCGTACCATTCCCGGGCGTCCGCAGGCGGATGCCCTACCCGGCAGCCTGGACAGCGAGGAGGACCCCCTGGGGCTGCATGCAGGAGGGCGCTATCCCCCCGAACCCCAGGAGAACCTGCTTTACTTCCTCGAAAAGAATGCCCCGCTGCTGGCGCCTTGGCAGCGCGAGATCGTGCGTATCGTGCGCAAGCTGGCGCAGTACTTCTATCCCCAGCGCCAGACTCAGGTGATGAACGAAGGCTGGGCCTCGTTCTGGCACTACACGCTGATGAACCGGCTCTACGACGAGGGGCTGGTCGACGAGGGGCTGATGCTGGAGTTCCTGCAGTCGCATACCGCGGTGGTCAGCCAGCCCGGTTTCGACAGCCCGTTCTACAGCGGTATCAATCCCTATGCGCTGGGCTTCGCCATGTTCAGCGACATCAAGCGCATGTGCGAGAACCCCACCGACGAGGATCGCGAGTGGTTTCCCGACACCGCGGGCAGCGATTGGCTCGAGGCGGTGCACTTCGCCATGCGCAACTTCAAGGACGAGTCCTTCATCCAGCAGTTCCTCTCGCCCAAGGTGATGCGCGACCTCAAGTTGTTCAGCATCGTCGACGACGATCAGGAGGAGATGCTGGAGGTCACGGCGATTCACGACGAGCGTGGCTATCGTCGGATCCGCGAGGCGTTGGCGCAGCAGTATGCGCTGTCACTGCGCGAGCCTAATATCCAAGTCTTCGAAGCCAATATCCGCGGTAATCGCTCGCTGACCCTGCATCACGTGCAGGACAGCAGGCGACCCATGGGCCGCAGCGTCTATCCGGTCATACGCCACCTGCACCAGCTGTGGGGATTTCCCGTGCGGCTGGAATCGCTCTCCGAGGACGGGACGGTGGCGCGGCGCTATCAATGGCCGCTACCCGACGAGGAGGGCAAGGAGTGACCCGGACCCAAGGGCGGCGGGCCTTGAGGCCCGCTCAGTCCGCGGTGACCCAGGACTGGCACCAGCCGCCGGATTCGACGCTGTTCTGCGGGAACAGTTGGCAACTCTCGTTGCGGCGTTGGAAGAACATGCAGTTGTGGCAGGCTTCACCCTCCTCGTAGGCGGGGTGGTCGCTGGCTTGCTCGGCCACTTCGACATAGTTCAGCGCCTGGGCCTGCTCGTCGCTGGGATCGAGCTTCGGCAGGCTCTGCGCAAAAGCCTGGCGCGACAGCACGCCGGCTCCCAGCGGCAGGGCGGCGATGGCCACCAGGCTTCGGCGTAGGAAGGTACGTCGGCTATGTACAGCCTGAGGCCGGCTCTCTTTGGCCATGGATTTCTCTCTCCTGCTTCGACACGGTCCAGACTTTCCGCTTCGGCCCAGACTGGCGCCATGGTCGCTGCTTCACGCACCAACCGATCTATCTGACTCAGCGCAGGGTCCGAAGTTCTTTATACGTCAAGCAGGGAACACGTTTTCTCTCGGGGGCGCAATTGCCAAGTGTATCGCACCGTAGCTGCCTGGTGTCGGGCGGTTTCAGAAGAATAGCGTAGGTAGCCGTGCGGCCTTGTAGAGGCACGCATCGCCGGGCGGTAAACCTGGCCCCGCTACCCTACATTGGTTAGGGTGGGTTCACACTGCTGCTGCAAGGATGCCGTGATGCCGTGGATCAAGGTGCTGCACATTGCCACGCTGCTGTGCTGGTGTGCGTCTCTGCTTTATTTGCCCGCCATGCTGCTGACGGGCGCCAAAGGACAGGAGGGGGCGTCTTTCGACGCCCCCGTTCCGGTATTGCTGCGCTTTCTCTTCACTTACGTCGCCACCCCTTTCGCCTTGCTGGCGATCATGAGCGGCACGGCGCTGTTTCTCGTCGGGCAGATAACCGGCGGCTGGCTGGTGCTGAAGCTGATGGCAGTAAGCGGCATGGTGCTGTGCCATGTCCTGTGCGGCGCATTGATCGTACGCCTGGAGCAAGCGCAGCGCCGTTTTCTGGTGCCTGCCAGCGGGCTGCTCGCGATCGCCTCGGCAACGCTGATGCTCGCCGTCCTGGTGCTGGTGCTGAGCAAGCCGTTCGCTTGAGGCATGACAAGGAGAGTCACGATGCCGAATCCTACTCAGTCTCTCTCACTTGTCGTCGATCTCGACGCCCACCGCCTTCTCGTAGACCAGCGTGCCCCCCAGGGCGCCGGTGAGGCCGACCAGGACAGCAGTGAGGAGGGACAGGGCGATGGCCCAGGGCAGCAGGTCGGTGGCCTCGAGGAAACGCCACAGCCAGTTGAGCGAGGCCAGCGACAGCATCATCACCGCCATGATGGCGTGACACCAGCCGAGCAGCTTGCGTCGGATCCGATGGATCGTGACCAGGTCGATCAGTCCCACGGTGCTGGCAATCCAGCCGCTAAGTGCACCAACACCGGCCAGCCACAGGCCCGCCTGCGCCCAGAACACATCACCCGTATAGAGATAGGCAGCATCGCTGCCGACCAGCAGCAGCAGGCAGGCGACCGGGAAATGTACCAGGGTCGGGTGCATCGGGTGGCCGAAGATGGCAATGCGGCTATTGATGGTGCGGATCGGTTGGTCGGCCATGTTCGCGTCCTTTGCGATCGGTTCAGGGCTCTCACTGGCATTCAACGCCCTGGCCGGCATCGGGTCAACCGCCCGGGCCGGCTCCCTCGGTGGCCCCTGTGGCTGGCAGGCCTGCTGGCCGGCTGCGGCGGCGAGATGTCGATCCTGGACACTGCGGGGTCGGCCGCTCGCCAGCAGTTCTGGGTCTGGTGGGCCATGCTCGCCGTCGCCGTCGCCGTTTCTCTTGGCGTTTATGCGCTGTGGTTCTACACCTTTTGTCGCCGCGAGCCTGCGTCGCGTACGCCGCGCGAGGAGCGCCGCATCATGCTGCGCTGGGTGTTGGGTGGCGGCGTCGCGCTGCCGGTGGTCAGCATCGTTGCGCTGCTTGTGTTCGCCGCGCCCACCGGCCGTGGCATGCTGCCGTTCCCTGAGGGCGAGGCCGAGCGCATCGAGGTGATCGGCCACCAGTGGTGGTGGGAGGTGCGCTATCCCGGCGAGGGAGAGGAGCGTGAGGTGGTCACCGCCAATCGCCTGGTGATGCCGGCCGGCGAGCCCGTCGACTTCCACCTTACTAGCGACGACGTCATTCATGCCTTCTGGATACCGCGGCTGGGCGGCAAGCGCGACATGGTCCCCGGACGCGACAGCATCGTTCGCCTCGAGGCCGACTCGCCCGGCGTGTTTGGCGCGCAGTGCGCCGAGTATTGCGGTGCGCAGCATACCCACATGCTGCTCCACGTCGAAGCACTCGAGCGCGACGCCTTTGACGCCTGGCTCGCCGAGCGCCGCTCTTCGCCCGAGCTGCAGCCAGGGTTCGATCAGGCGCGGGAGGCCTTCGGCGAGCACTGTGCCGCCTGCCACACCGTCGCTGGCTTTCCCGACGAACTCGTCGTCGACGACCTGGAGCACGACATTCGCGGACCCGACCTCAGCGACGTCGGCTCCCGTCCCTCGCTGGGCGCAGGCGTGTTGCCCATGGAAGAGGGCGCCATCGCCTACTGGCTGCAGCACCATCAGACGCTCAAGCCCGGCAACCGGATGCCGCCCCATCACCACATCGATACCGAGACATTACACGAGATCGGTGCCTGGCTGGAGACGCTGGAACCATGAGCGATGACAAGGATGTAACCCTGACTCCCGAAGTTCGTCGCCTGCACGAGGGCATGGCCGATGTCTGGGCCAACCCGCGCGGCCTGGCTGCCCTGACCGTGGTCAGCCATACCAGCGTCGGGCTGCGCTTCATGGTCACCGGGGCGATCTTCTTCCTGATCGGCGGACTGCTGGCAATGCTGATCCGCACCCAGCTCGCTTTCCCCGGCAACGATTTCATGTCGCACGAGATCTATAATCAGGTCTTCACCATGCACGGCACGGTGATGATGTTCCTGTTCGCCATTCCCATTCTCGAGGGGCTGGCGATCTACCTGATTCCCAAGATGATCGGCGCGCGTGACCTGGTCTGTCCGCGACTCTCAGCTTTCGGCTACTTCTGCTACCTGTTCGGCGGCATCATCCTGGTATCGAGCCTGCTGTTCGAGATGGCCCCGTCCAGCGGCTGGTTCATGTACACCCCGCTGAGTAGCGGCGACTACTCACCCGGGCGTGGCTCGGACTTCTGGCTGCTTGGCATCACCTTCGTCGAGATCTCGGCGCTTTCCGCCGGGGTGGAGCTGGTGGTGTCGATCCTGCGTACGCGTACCGAAGGCATGGCCCTGCACAAGATGCCGCTGTTCGCCTGGTACATCCTGGCCATGGCGCTGATGATCGTGGTCGGCTTTCCGCCGCTGATTCTCGGCAGTATCCTGCTCGAGCTGGAGCGTGCCGCCGGCATGCCGTTCTTCGACGTGGCCGGCGGCGGCGACCCGGTGCTGTGGGCGCACCTGTTCTGGCTGTTCGGCCATCCCGAGGTCTACATCATCTTCCTGCCGGGGGCGGGCATCGTCTCTACCCTGATCCCGGTCTTCGCCCGGCGCCCCATCGTCGGCTACGGCTGGGTAGTGGCGGCGATCGTCATCATGGGCTTCGTCAGCTTCGGTCTGTGGGTGCACCACATGTTCACCCTGGGCATCCCGCAGCTGGCGCTGGCGTTCTTCTCGGCAGCGAGCATGCTGGTGGCGATTCCCACCGGCATTCAGATCTTCGTCTGGCTCGCGACGCTGTGGCTGGGGCGACCGGTCATGTCGCTGCCGATGCTGTGGGTCGCGGGGTTCCTGGTGATCTTCGTGCTGGGTGGGCTGACCGGGGTGATGCTGGCGCTGGTGCCGTTCAACTGGCAGGTCCACGACACGCATTTCGTGGTGGCGCACATGCACTACGTGCTGGTGGGCGGCATGCTGTTTCCGCTGATCGCCGGGCTCTACTACTGGCTGCCGTTGATCTCGGGACGGATGCCCTCCGAGCAACTGGGCAGGTGGAGCTTCTGGCTGCTCTTCCTCGGCTTCAATACCACCTTCCTGGTCATGCACTGGACGGGGCTGCTGGGCATGCGTCGACGCGTGTATACCTACGACTCGGCAATGGGCTGGGACATCTACAACCTGATCTCGTCCGTCGGCGGGTTCACGATGTCCGCCGGCGTGGCGCTGCTGATTCTCGATGTCGCGCTGCACTTCCGCTTTGGCAGGAGGGCGCCGCAGAACCCCTGGAATGCCGGTGGTCTGGAGTGGGCCATGCCCAAGCCGCCGACGCCCTACAACTTCGTCAGCCTGCCGCGGCTCGAGACGCGCCACCCTCTATGGGAGGTTCCCGAGCTGCCGCGCACCATTACCGAGGGCCGCCATGGACTCAACACCATCGACCACGGGCGTCGCGAAACCTGGGGCAGCGACCCCTTGACCGGCAAGCCGCGCGAAGTCGTTCATTTGCCCACCAACTCCTGGTGGCCCTTCTTAGCCGCTCTGACCCTGGCGGTGGTATGCATCAGTCTGCTGATCAAGATCTACCTGCTGGCCGCGGTGGCGACGCTGGTGGCCGCCGTGCTCCTGCTACGCTGGTCGTGGGAGAACGGCGCTCATCCCAAGGCGGCACCGGACGCCACGGTGGCGCCCGGCCAACCGCCGCTGCATTCGCGCACCCTGAACGGGCCCGGGGTATGGTGCATGTCGGTCTCGCATCTGGCCAACGGCTCGTTCTACCTCTCGCTGCTGTTCGGCTGGTTCTACCTGTGGACCGTGGCGCCCGAGTGGCAGATGCCGGCATCTTCGCCGCTCTCTCTGCCGCTGCTGGCGGGGGCGGGTCTCGTGCTGACGCTGGGGGCCGCGTGGCTGGCCAGGCTGGTGCGACGCCTGCAGCGCGGCAGCGACGCCGGGCTCGGCGGCGGCATGTACCTGACGGCTGGGCTTGGCGCGCTGCAAGCGATGCTGCTTGGCGTGGCGATCTGGCAGGCACCGCTGGCACCCAGCGAAACCGCCCACGACGCCACGCTGCTGGTGGCTTTGATCTACGTCCTGATTCATGCGCTGCTGGGAGCCGTGCTATGTCTGCTGCAGGGACTGCGGGTGGGGTATGGCTACGTGGGGGCCGAGGCGCCCATGGAACCCGTGGTAGTGCTGCGCCTGTGGTCCTACAACCTGGTCGTCTACTGGTCCCTGTTCGCTGCCATCTGGCTGCTGCCGGTACTGCTGGGAGGGACATCATGAAGCGCCTGCTGAGACTGACGCATCCCATTCACCTGGTCAGCGGCGTCACCCTCTGGGGCATCTGGTTCGTGGCGATCTATGCCGGTCTCTCGGTGGCCTGCTCGGTGGCGCCGCCCGACCCCGAACGTGACATGCTGACCGGCATCAATATCGGGGTGGGACTGGCCACGCTCTTCACCGTGTTGCTGCTGCTGTGGTTGGCCTGGGCCAGCGTAGTGGCAGGGCGAAGGGCGGAGCCCCGGCGTGAGCGCTTCTTCGCCTACGTCTCGGCGGGGATTTTCCTGTTCTCGGCGGGCGGCACCCTGTTCGTGGGCTATCCGATCGTATTCCTGCCCCCCTGTCTCTGAGGGGGCGATTCAGCCGCCGCGGCCGGCCTGCTATACTCGCGCCAGGTCGCGGCGATGTCTGCCGCGGTGGAGCCCGACGGGGACAAGACAAGGGAGAGCCCGATGCAGAATGCCGTGATCCTGATCAATACCGACAAGGGCCAGGTCAAGGCGGTGGCCGAGCGGCTCGCCGACGTCGAAGGAATCAGCGAGGTCTACTCCACCTGTGGCCGCTACGACCTGGTGGCGATCGCTCGCACACCGGATTTCGAGAGCCTGGCCGAATTGGTGACCGAACGCCTCAATGCCGTTGAAGGCATACGCGATACCGAAACCCTCAATGCCATGCAGGTGCACTCCCGGCACGACCTCGAGACCATGTTCTCTCTGGGCTGGTAGCCGGCGCACTCCCTCCGCGACCGTTATTCAATGCCGGCGCTTCCGGGCGCCGGCGGTGGCACCCTCTGGACCGATCCATGGCTCTTGCACGTTCTCGCAGCAGGCGGCGTCGCTCGCCGCTGTCACGCTGGCGCTCCCGCACCCGGCAGTTCGTCATCACGCTTGCTTTCGTCGTGGTCGGAAGTGGCCTGTGGTACACCCAGGAGCAGGAGTACCGCGACCAGCTGAGCTGGATGGGCGTGCCCACTTGGCAGGATCCGATGCCGTTGAGCGTGCACCGCGTGCTGCGCAACGACGGCTTTCTTGTGGGCTGGTCCGATGTGCGCGTCAATCCGCTGTGGGTCAGCTACCTGCTGCATGAAGTAGAGGATCCTCGCGCCGGGCCGCGCCCCGATTTTCGCCGGGACTGGCGCACCCTGTGGCCGATAAGTGCCGATAGCTATTTCGACAGCGGCTACGACCGCGGCCACTTGGCGCCCAACTATGCCGTTGCCACGGTGCATGGTGCCCGTGCCCAGCAGCAGTCGTTCCTGATGAGCAACATCTCGCCCCAGCGGCCCAATCTCAATCGCCGGCTCTGGCAGCGCCTGGAGGAGGTGGTGATCGATCACTTCGTGCCGCGCTTCGGGGTGGTACAGGTGATCACCGGTCCGGTCTTCCCCGAGCGCTTCCTCGACAACGTTACCCACCGGGTGGGGCTGGTCGAGGTTCCCGAAGCCTTCTTCAAGATCGTCGTGGTGCCGGCCGAGACGCCCAGGGCGCTGGCCTTCATCATGCCGCAGGAGGTACGCGGCGACGAGCCGTTGGACGACTACCTGGTGAGTATCGACGAGGTGGAGGCGCGTACCGGGCTGAACTTCTTCCCGCGCCTGCCCGAGGTGGTGGCCGAGGTGCTGGAAGGGGAAGTCGTGACCGAGGGATGGGCGCTCGACGAGGTTGCGCGCCTTCCTTCTCGTTATTGAAGTCGCTGCGCGAGCGAAGCACAGGCACAAAAAAACCGCGATTGGTCGCGGTTCCTTAAATTAATTCGTTGGTTTGCTCTGGAAATGCTCAGCTTGCATGACGCGATTCGCTCGAAAGAGCGGTGGTGCCCAGGAGAGGACTTGAACCTCCACATCCGTAAGGATACTAGCACCTGAAGCTAGCGCGTCTACCAATTCCGCCACCTGGGCGCATCATGCCGTTGTCGTTATCGCCGTGTGTTCGCGTGCCTGGGATGGTGCCCAGGAGAGGACTTGAACCTCCACGTCCGTAAGGACACTAGCACCTGAAGCTAGCGCGTCTACCAATTCCGCCACCTGGGCGAACACGAGCGATTCGAGCTGACAAAGAGCAGGGGCCTGACCCGACCAACGCTTCGCAGGAAGCGATGGTGCCCAGAAGAGGACTTGAACCTCCACGTCCGTAAGGACACTAGCACCTGAAGCTAGCGCGTCTACCAATTCCGCCATCTGGGCAGGCGACGCGTATCTTACCCAAATTGTGGCCCAATGCAAGAGCGCCCACCGAAATTTCACCTCGCCGTCGGCGTGAAAAAGACGCAAGGCTCTGCGCGATCTCGCCAGGGTCTTTCCTCTGATCGTGCCGTCATGGTTGGGCCGAACCGGCACCGGCGCTATACTGCGGGGCATGACAAACGACTCCATTAGCAACACCCTACGCACGCGGCCTCTTTTCCGCGCCCTTCCCCGAACGCTGCTCCCGTTGCCTAGGATGCCCCACGCATGACTCATTGGACGCTCAGCGACGACCCCCACGCCAGCCGTGAAGCCCACAAGTACGACAAGCCGGCACCCAGCCGCGAGTACCTGTTGGCGCGACTGGAAGAGTACGGCAAGCCGATCACCCATGAGAAGATGAGCCGCATGCTGGGCCTCGATGACGAGGATCTCCAGGAAGCCGTGCGTCGCCGGCTGGCGGCCATGGAGCGCGATGGCCAGGTGTTGCGCAACCGCGCCGGGGCCTATGCGCTGATCGACAAGCTCGACCTGATCAAGGGCAAGGTGCTGGGGCATCGTGACGGTTTCGGCTTCGTGCTGCGCGACGACGGCAAGAAACCCGATCTGGTACTGCCGCCGCGGCAGATGCGGCGGGTCTTTCATGGCGACTACGTGCTGGTGCGTATCAGCGGTCGCGACCGCCGCGGTCGCGACGAAGCGACCATCGCCGAGGTGCTGGCGCGCAATACCCAGACCATCGTCGGCGTCTATCGCGCCAACACCCCCGAGTTCGGCGTGCTGATCCCCGAGAATCCGCGCATCACCCAGGAGGTGATCATCCCCCACAGTGCCTGCAGCGGAGCTCAGGATGGGCAAGTGGTGTCGGCCCGTATCGTGCAGCAGCCCGAGACCCGGGTGCAGCCGGTGGGCGAGGTGGTCGAGGTGCTCGGTGAGCGTATGGACCCGGGCATGGAGATCGACATCGCGATCCGCAGCTACGAGATCCCGGCCGAATTCCCTCCCGAGGTGCACGATCAGATCGCCGGGATGTCTGCCGAGGTGGCCGAACAGGACAAGCAGCATCGTATCGACCTGCGCCATCTGCCGCTGGTGACCATCGACGGCGAGGATGCCAAGGATTTCGACGACGCGGTATACGCCTGGAAGACCAAGTCCGGGAGCTGGAAGCTGATCGTCGCCATTGCCGACGTGTCGCACTATGTGCGTCCGGGCAGTTCGCTCGACGAAGAAGCGATTCGCCGCGGCAACTCGGTCTATTTCCCCGGGCAGGTGGTGCCGATGCTGCCCGAGTTGCTCTCCAATGGGCTGTGCTCGCTCAATCCGCACGTCGACCGCCTGGCGATGGTATGCGAGATGAACATCTCCAAGAGCGGGGCAATCAGCCGCTATCACTTCTACGAGGCCGTGTTCCAGTCGCATGCCCGGCTCACCTACACCAAGGTGGCGGCGATTCTCGACGAGGACGATCCCGATAACGATGCGCTGCGTCGCGAGTATCACGAACTGGTCAAGCCGCTCCAGGAACTGCACCAGCTCTACAAGGTATTGCGTCAGGCTCGCGAGGAGCGCGGCGCCATCGATTTCGAGACCACTGAAACGGCGATCGTCTTCAACGAGGAGCGCAAGATCGAGAAGATCGTGCCTCGGCAGCGTAACGACGCCCACAAGCTCATCGAGGAGTGCATGCTGGCGGCCAACGTGGCCACCGCGCGCTTTCTCGACAAGCACGACCTGCCGGCGCTCTATCGCATCCACGAGCGTCCCTCGCCGGAGCGTCTCGACAAGCTGCGTCTGTTCCTCAACGAGCTGGGCCTGTCGGTGGGCGGCGGCGACGAGCCGACGCCGCAGGATTACCAGGCCCTGGCCGAGGCGATTCGCGGGCGCCCGGACGCCGACGTGATCCAGACCGTGATGCTGCGCTCGATGAGTCAGGCGGTCTATTCGCCGCACAATGAAGGCCATTTCGGCCTGGCCTACCCGGCCTATGCCCACTTCACTTCGCCGATACGCCGCTACCCCGACCTGCTGGTGCACCGGGCGATACGCTCGGTCATTCGCGGACCGCGTCAGACCAATACCGTGCTGCGTGCCGAAGGTGCGCCGGTGGAGCCGCCCAGCAAGTGGTGCCCCTACACCTTCGAGCAGATGCTCGAGCTCGGCGAGCACTGCTCGATGACCGAGCGTCGTGCCGACGACGCCACTCGCGACGTGGAGGACTGGCTCAAGTGCGAGTTCATGTCCGACAAGCTGGGCGAGGTCTATGAAGGCACCATCGCTTCGGTGACGCAGTTCGGTATCTTCGTGCGTCTCGACGAGGTCTACGTCGAGGGGCTGGTGCACGTCACCTCGCTGCCTTCGGACTACTACCACTACGAGCCCGAGAAGCATCGCCTCAAGGGCGAGCGCACCGGCATGAGCTACCGTCTGGGCGACGGCGTCACCGTGCAGGTGGCTCGCGTCGACCTCGATGAGCGCAAGATCGATTTCGTGCTCGAGGACGAGAAGCCGCGGCCCAAGCGTCAGCCGCGCAAGCGGCGTGGTGAGGGTGAGGCAGCGTTCACGCCAAAGCCTGGTGCCGGCAAGGGAGCGTCCGATGACAAGGCTGGCAAGGGCAAGGGTGGCAAGCGGCGCCGTGGCCCGCGCAAGCCGAAGGCACGTGGCTGATGGCTTCAGGTCGCCAGGGCAAGCCGCGTAACGCGGGAAGAGGGGCAGCACGCCGCAAGCCGAACCTGTCGGGCATGCCTGCCGGGCTCGATGCGGTGTTCGGCGTGCACGCGGTGCGCGCCCTGTTGCAGCGAGGCGATAGCCCGCGTGTACTGTGGGTGCAGGATGGCGAGGCGCAGCAACGGCTGGCCGAGCTGGTCGACATGGCTCGGCAAGGCGGGGCACGAATCGAACGGCACCCGCGCGACGAACTGGACCGCCTGGCCGGAGAAGCCTCGCACCAAGGCGTCGTTGCCTTCACTGCACCGCTCGCTTTCGAGAGCGAGGCGTCGCTCTGGTTCAAGCTCGAGGCCTGGCCTCACGAGACGCCTCCTCTGTTGCTGGTGCTCGACGGCGTCACTGACGTGCACAACTTCGGCGCCTGTCTGCGCAGTGCCGATGCCGCCGGTGTGCACGGCGTGATCGTACCCAAGGACAAGGCCGCGCCGCTCAACGCCACGGTACGTAAGGTGGCTTGCGGTGCCGCCGAGAGCGTGCCGGTCTACCAGGTGACCAACCTGGCCCGAGCGCTGGCCCGGCTCAAGGAATTCGGTGTGTGGGTCACCGGCACCGCAGGCGAGGCGGAGGCGATGCTGTTCGAGGCCGATTTCGCCGGGCCTACGGCGCTGGTGATGGGCGCCGAGGGCAAGGGCATGCGCCGCCTGACCCGCGAGGCCTGCGACGGGCTGGTCAAGCTGCCCATGGCCGGCAGCGTCTCCAGTCTCAACGTTTCGGTGGCCACCGGGATCTGTCTGTTCGAGGCGGTGCGCCAGCGTCGCGGCGGTTGAGTCGCGGACTCGCCCTGCTCTTGCAACTGGGGGCGCGGGTCACTAGAATGCAGGCGCCCGTTCCTGTGTGAGCGGGCGTCATTATTTGACTATCACTCCTTGCTTCCCTTGAGCGCCTGTCCTGGACGGGTGTCACGCGGAAGCTGCCAACCCGAAAGGAGATCCCATGCGTCATTACGAGATCGTGTTCATGGTCCACCCGGACCAGAGCGAGCAAGTGCCGTCCATGGTCGAGCGTTACTCCAGCATCGTTACCGAGAGCGGTGGTACCGTGCATCGTCTGGAGGACTGGGGCCGTCGTCACCTGGCCTACCCGATCAACAAGATCCACAAGGCTCACTACGTGCTGATGAACGTCGAGTGCAGCGGCGAGACCCTCGAGGAAATCGAGAACATCTTCCGCTTCAACGACGCCATCATTCGCAGCCTGGTGGTGCGCTGCAAGGAAGCCATCACCGAAGCTTCGCCGATGATGAAGCCGGCAGACGACAAGCGTGCGCGTCGCGAAGAGAAGCCGCGCACCGAAGAAACTGCCGAAGCCAACTGATCGCACGTACCGAGGAGTCTTTACATGGCACGCTTTTTCCGCCGTCGCAAGTTCTGCCGTTTTACCGCTGAAGGCGTGAAGCAGATCGATTACAAGGATCTGGACACGCTGAAGGCCTACATCACCGAAACCGGCAAGATCGTACCCAGCCGCATCACGGGTACCAAGGCCCGTTACCAGCGTCAGCTGGCAACCGCCATCAAGCGCGCGCGCTACCTGGCTCTGCTGCCCTATACCGACAGCCACCAGTAAGTCGCGACTCGATGTTGCCGATAGCCCGATGGCTGATGCGCGGCACGCCCTACGCCGTAGGCGGAGCGGCATTGGCAGCGATCGTACCCTGGCTGTTCTGGCTGAGCGGTGCCATCGTTGCCCTGGTCACGCTGCGGCGCGGCTTGTCGCCAGCGCTGCCAGTGCTGGCAGCGGCTGCCATCCCTGCTGGATGGTGGTGGACGCAGGGCGACGTCATCCCGCTGGCCAGCGTGTTGCTGGTCACGCTGATGGCGGTGGTGTTGCGCTCCCGCATGCGCTGGGGCGAGGCACTGATCGTCGGCACTCTGGCCACGGCGGTGCTGGTCCAGCTCGGCATCTTCGTACCGCCGGGCGGCACCGGGCCACTGCTGGAGCAGCTGCGCCAGGGCTCGGACGAGATCGATCGCATGCTGGCGGAACTGGTACGCCAGGGCTATGACACCGAGCAGCTGGCATCGCTGCTGATCGGTGGCATTACCGGCCTGGTGGTGTTGATTGCCGCCATTGGCTGCCTGGCGCTGGCTCGTGCCTGGCAGGCGGGGCTCTACAACCCCGGCGGCTTTCGGCTGGAGTTCCATGCGCTGCGCCTGGCGCCGCGCGAACTCGGTCTGCTGGTGCTGTTCGGTGTGGTGGGCATGGTGCTGGGATTGCCGTCGCTCTCCATGCTGGTGTGGGTGCCGTTGCTGATAGCCGGCATGGCGCTGGTGCACGGCTTCATCGGGATAAAGGGCATGAACGGGCTGTGGCTGATCGCCTTCTACGTACTGCTGATCACCACCTGGCCCATGATTCTGATAGTGCTGCTGGCGGCCTTCATCGACGTGTTCGTGGATTTCCGCGGCCGTCTGGCCCCTCGCGGCGACTGACAAGAGGTTAACGAGATGGAAGTCATTCTGCTCGACAACATTGGCAAGCTGGGCGGCCTGGGTGACAAGGTGGCCGTGAAGCCCGGTTATGGTCGTAACTACCTGGTGCCCTACGGCCTTGCCGTACCGGCTACCAAGGACAACGTGGAAGCCTTCGAGGCGCAGCGCGCCGAGCTCGAAGCCCAGGCCGCCGAGCGCAAGGCGATCGCCGAGTCCCGTGCCGCCCAGCTCGCCGAAATCGAGCTGTCGCTGGTGGCCAAGGCCGGTGACGAAGGCAAGCTGTTCGGCTCCATCGGTCCGCGTGACCTGGCCGAGGCGCTGGGCCAGGCCGGTATCGAAGTCGCCAAGAGCGAAGTTCGCATGCCGGAAGGTCCGATCCGTCAGACCGGCGAGTACGACATCGACCTGCACCTGCACGCCGAAGTCGACGCCACCGTTCGCGTGGTCGTGGTCGCGGAGTAAGCCGCCGAGTCAGTTTCCAGCTAACTCGACAGCGACGCCAAGGGGCGCGGGAGTTCTCCCGCGCCCCTTGTTCGTTTGGCCCGACATCGGCGCACGCGGATTTCGGCTTAGACATTGGTAGTAATATTACGGTTTGCCTTTGCGTCACGACTCTTAAACGATTAAGTTTTTGCCTGGTCTGGATGCGTTGGGCTTCAGGCTAGGGCAGCAGGGCCGTAAGGCATCGTCGCGATGCTTGTCTGAAACGATACAGTGCCGTGTTTCGCCCCGTCTCTCTTGTGAAACAAACGAACATACAACCATAAAAGGAACCACTGCGATGAAGACTGCCTTGCTACGAACCCCGCTTGTCACCGCCGTAGCCGTGGCCAGCTTCGGTATGATGGGGCACGCCGCTGCCGATACCGCCTCTCTCGAGCAGCGCCTGCTCGAGCTCGAGAACCGCATCGCCGCCGCCGAGCAGCGTGCCGCTGCCGCGGAGCAGCGTGCCGAACTTGCCGAGGCCCAGGTCGAGGGGCGTCTTTCCGCCGACGAGGTGAAGGAGCGACTGGCCAAGGTCGAGCGTCAGGCCAGCGGCGAGGAGGGCTTCTCGTTCAACGTCTATGCCCGTTCGGGGCTGCTGCTGGGCGAAGACCGCAAGAGCATCGAGGGCGGGCCCTACGTGACCCCGGCCGGCGGGCTGGGCGGCGCCGTGGGGCGGCTGGGCAACGAGCCGGATACCTACGCCGAGGCGATCCTCAACTACCGCATGCAGTTCGACAACGGCGCCAAGGCGCACTACCGCACCATGCTGGCCAGTGGCACCACCACCAGCAACGATTGGGACGACGACTCCAACCTCAACGTGCGCCAGGTCTACGCCGAGTTCAGTGAGCTGCCGAGCTTCACCGGTGCCTTCGAGAACGCCTCGATCTGGGCCGGCAAGCGCTTCGACCGCGACAATTTCGACATCCACTGGCTCGACAGCGACATCATCTTCCTTGCCGGTACCGGTGCCGGTATCTACGACATGCAGCTGGCCGACAGCTGGCGTTCGAACTTCTCGCTCTACGGGCGCAGCTTCAGCGACTTTCCCGTCGATAGCGAGAACCCCGACGATACCGGCTCCACCGATAGCCTGGTCGTCACCTCCAACAACTACTTCGGCAACTGGCAGTGGATGGTCAACGGCCTGTCGGCGGCCGACAACCAAGAGCGTGACATCGACGAGGGACAGACCGCTGCCGACAGCGGCTTCCATACCATGGTGGCCTATCACGGCGACAGCTTCTTCGGCCTGGGCGAGGGCAACTTCAAGGCCGCGGTGCTGCACGGTCAGGGCCTTGGCGCCCAGGTCAAGGGGCTCGGCAGCGACGGCGACCTCACCGACGACGCCGCCGCGACGCGCCTGGCCCTATACGGCACTACCTACGTGGCGCCGCGCTGGCGCGTGGCCCCGGCGATCCTCGCCGAGACCAGCGAGGACCGCTACGTCGAGGGCGACCAGTACGACTGGGCCACCTTCAACGTACGCCTGGCCAACGAACTCACCCAGAATTTCGAGATGCAGTACGAGGCCAGCTACCAGTGGATGGACCTCGATCCCCGCGGTCGCGGCGGCAACAGCGCGGTGGAGGGCGACTACACCAAGTTCACCATCGCACCGACCTTCAAGCCCCAGGTGGGCGGCTTCTGGCAGCGCCCCGAGATCCGCCTGTTCGCCTCCTGGAGCGACTGGGACGAGGAGCTCAACGGTTTCAACGGCGACGACGCCTTCGGAAGCGACGGCTTTACCGGCGGCCAGTGGAGCTTCGGCGTGCAGACCGAGGTCTGGTTCTAGGTTCTCAGTGCGGCCCGGCCATGGCCGGGCCACTGCTCGCGCACGGTTTCGATCCCTTGCCGCGACCGCTTTCGGTCGCGGTTTTTGTGGTTTTGAAAGGTAGGGTGGGCCCCGGCCATCGGGTAGAATGGCACGGCCCGTTCTCATCAAGGTTGCCGCACCATGAACGACACGCTCGAGCTCGATCAGGAAACCGCTGCGCTCAAGGTGCCGCCGCACTCGCTGGAGGCGGAGCAGTCGGTGCTGGGCGGCCTGATGCTCGACAACCAGGCTTGGGACAACGTCGCCGACCGACTGGTGGCGGACGACTTCTACCGCTACGAGCATCGCCTGATCTTCAACGCCATGATCGGCCTCGCCGAAGCCGCCAGGCCGCTCGACGTGGTCACGCTGTCCGAGGCGCTTGAGGGGCGCGACCAGCTCGACACCGTCGGCGGGCTCGCCTACCTGGCTGAGCTGGCGCGCAACACGCCCTCGGCGAGCAACATCCGCGCCTACGCCGACATCGTGCGCGAGCGGGCCACGCTGCGCAAGCTGATCCGCGCGGCCAGCCAGATCGCCGACGGCGCCTTCAGTCCTCAAGGCCGGCCGGCCGATGAACTGCTCGACGAGGCCGAACGGCTGGTGTTCCAGATCAGCGAGGAACGACCCAAGTCGGGTGGCCCCATCGGCATGAGCGAACTGCTGGCCAAGGCGGTGGACCGCATCGACGAGCTGTTCAACATGAAGGGCGAGATGACCGGGCTCTCCACCGGCTTTCGCGACTTAGACGAGATGACCTCGGGCCTGCAGCCCTCGGACTTGGTGATCATCGCCGGGCGCCCCTCCATGGGCAAGACCACCTTTGCCATGAACGTGGTGGAACATGCCGTTATCTCGAGCGACAAGCCGGTGATGGTGTTCTCCATGGAGATGCCGGCGGATGCGCTGATGCTGCGTATGCTGTCGTCGCTGGGGCGTATCGACCAGACCCGGGTGCGTACCGGCCAGCTCGAGGACGAGGACTGGCCGCGACTGACGTCGGCGGTGAACCTGCTCAAGGACAAGCAACTATTCATCGACGATACGGCGGCGCTGTCGCCCAACGAGATGCGCTCGCGAATGCGCCGCCTGGTGCGCGAGCACGGCAATCTGGCATTGGTGATGATCGACTATCTGCAGCTAATGCAGATCCCCGGCTTCTCCGAGAACCGCACCGGCGAGATCTCCGAGATCTCGCGCTCGCTCAAGGGGCTGGCCAAGGAGTTCGGCTGTCCGGTGATCGCACTCTCCCAGCTCAACCGCTCGCTGGAACAGCGACCCAACAAGCGGCCGGTGATGTCGGACCTGCGCGAATCGGGCGCCATCGAGCAGGACGCCGACGTGATCGCCTTCGTCTACCGTGACGAGGTCTATAATCCCGACAATCCCGACAATCAGGGCCTGGCCGAGTTGATCATCGGCAAGCAGCGTAATGGTCCCATTGGCACGGTGCACATGGCTTTCATCGGCAAGTACACCCGCTTCGAGGACCTGGCGCCGGACAGCTACGGCGATGCGTTCGGCGAATAAGCCTGGGCGGCGGTTGAGCCTGACGCCCGGCACCGTATAATGCCGAGCCCCCGACAGTCGTTTTCGAGGAGTGACCATGGCAGGCGGATTTCGGCGCGGCAAGCGCCAGCGCACCCCAAAACTGGAAGCGCGCGGCGAACTTCAGGCGTTGGAGCGTGAAGGTCCCTTCAAGGAGTGGCTGGGCATGCCGGACCTTTACCGTTTCCAATTGGTCGTGGACGGCGAAACCTACAGCTACCAGACCGAGGACGCCGAGCTCGCCGTGGCGGTGGGTGACCGCGTGGTGTTCCGCTACAAGGAGACCAAGGCGGGCAAGTGGGTCGACCGCAACTCGCTGGCCAAGGCGATCGATCCCTCCGATTATCAGTAGCGCCACGGGCGCGAATAGCGGAACCCTCGGACGTCTCGGCTGTCATAATAATGATATGCCAGCGTCATGCAGATCACATCGGGCACAGTCATGCTGTGCCCGACGCATATCTCGCATAGGCCAATGGAAACAATTCCAGGACATGGAGGGAACCATGGAATTCGAACAGCTGAAACAATTCGTCTCCCGACACGACAACTTCGAGGTGCGGGTCATCACGCACTCCGGCAGCCACTGCTATCAGGTGGAGCTGGAGGATGTGGAAGGGGGGCGTCACCTGCTGACCCGTCGCGGCAAGCCGACCGTCTTTCGTTCGTTGGAGGACGTCTATCTCGAACTGCAGCGCGCCGGCATTCATCGCGCCTTCCTGGTTCAGCACGTACCGCAGGACGAGGTGATCGGCCGGGACACTCATTATCACGACCCGCTGACGTCACGCATGCCGCTCGTGTTCTAGCGTCTGCGCTGGTCTATTCTTTAACCTTGATCCAAGTTATACAAATCGTCTTTATAGTATAACTTCATGCCCTGTGCGCTCCTCGCCTGATACAATGAACGCTTCTTTCTTCACGCATGAGGAGCGCAGCGCATGGCCGCATCGCAAGTGCAACCGAGCCCGGCGGAACGCCAACGTCCGGCTCATGCTCCGGCGGATCACCCCGCGGTACCAACCCCCCGGATCGGCATCGTGCTGGCCAACCTGGGCACGCCTGACGCTACCGATTACTGGTCGATGCGCCGCTACCTCAACGAGTTCCTTTCCGACAAGCGCGTGGTGGACTATCCGAGCTGGAAGTGGCAACCACTGCTGCAGCTGATCATTCTGACCCGGCGTCCGTTCAAGTCGGGGGAGGCCTACCGCAGCATCTGGAACACGCAGCAGGACGAGAGCCCGCTGCTGACCATCACCCGCGAGCAGACCCGCAAGCTGGCCGAGACGTTGACGGCGCGTCATGGCGATCGCGTGCTGGTGGACTTCTGCATGCGCTACGGCAACCCTTCCACCGATAGCGTGCTGCGCCGTATGCAGGCCGCAGGCTGCCAGCGCATCCTGTTCTTCCCGCTCTACCCCCAGTACGCCTCGCCGACCACCGCCACCGCCAACGACCAGGCCTTTCGCACCCTGATGAAGCTTAAGTGGCAGCCGGCGCTGCGCACCGTGCCGGCCTACTTCGAGCATCCGGCCTATCTCGAGGCGCTGGCCAACTCGGTGCGCGAGACCTATGCCGCCACCGAGACACCGCCCGAGGTGCTGGTCGCTTCCTATCACGGCGTGCCCAAGCGCTTCCTGCGCGAGGGCGATCCGTACCATTGTCAGTGTCAGAAGACCACGCGGCTGCTGCGTGAGCGGCTGGGATGGGAGGAGGGGACGGTACAGACCGCCTTCCAGTCGCAGTTCGGCCCCGAGGAGTGGGTCGGCCCGCAGACCGTCGATCACGTGGCCGAACTGGCGCGCCAGGGCAAGCGGCATATCGCGGTGATCTCGCCGGCGTTCGCCTCCGACTGCGTGGAAACCCTCGAGGAGATCAACGAGGAGATCCGCGAGAGTTTTCTCGCTGCCGGCGGTGAGCAATTCACCTACGTTCCCTGCCTCAACGAGCGCGACGATCATGTCGCCGCGCTGGTCGCGATCGCCGAGAACGAGCTGGGCGGCTGGCTGTAGCCAGCGGCCCGACGTCAGCCGTGGCCGCGGTCGGGGTGGGGCACGGGCTTCTCGCCGATTTCCTCGGGACGTAGCTCGGGTGGGCGCCCGCCGGTCTCGTCGATGTGCTTGAGCTGCATGTGCAGCCCGGTCTTGGCCAGCAGGTGGGCGCTTACCGGTGCGGTGATGAACAGGAACAGCGTGATCAGCATTTCTTGGATGTCGGGCTTGCCCTGGGTGACCCAGAAGTAAAGCATCGAGGCGATCAGCATGCAGCCGATGCCCAGGGTAGTGGCCTTGGTGGGCCCGTGCAGGCGCATGTAGAAGTCGCGCAGGTGGGCCATGCCCAGCGAGCCGATGAAGGCGAAGGCGCCGCCGGCAACGAGGAAGAAGGCGATCACGCCTTCGAGGATCACGTACAGGGTCATGGAGCCTCCTACTCGATGATATCGCCGCGCAACAGGTACTTGCACACTGCCACGGTGCTGATGAAGCCGAGCATGGCGATCAACAGCGCCGACTCGAAATAGGTCTTGGTGTTGAGCCATAGCCCCATCAGCACGATCAAGGCAATGGAATTGATGTACATGGTGTCCAGCGCCAGGATGCGGTCGGGCATGTCCGGCCCCACGGCGAGTCGGTAGACGTTAAGCAGCAGGGCCAATACCACCAGCGTCAGGCTGATCGTCAGCGCGATGTCTAGCATTCGTAGATCTCCTTCAGCGGCCGCTCGTAACGCTCGCGTATATGGGCGATCAGGGCCGCTTCATCCTTCGCGTTCAGGGCATGGATCAGCAGGCTCTTGCCGTCCAGGCGCAGGTTGGCCGATACCGTGCCCGGCGTCAGGCTGATGGTGTTGGCCAGCAGCGTGATGGTGAAACGATCCTGCAGCATCAGCGGGTACTCCACGAAATGCGGATGCAGGCGGCGGCGGGGGTGGATGATCAACCAGGCGACCTCGAGGTTGGCGACCAGGATGTCGCCCAGCACGCGCAGCACGAAGCGCAGCAGCAGCCAGGGCTTGGCGATGTGCGGTTGGGCATCCCAGAAGCGGTGGGTCGCCAGCGGGATCGTCACCGCCAGAAAGCCGCCCAGCAGAAAGTGACCGAAGGCCAGGCTACGCACCAGCAACAGCCAGACCACGAGCAGCAGGAGCGACAGCAGCGGTGTCGGCAGCCAGGGACGAGGCTTGATCATGGAGCACCTCCGGCGCTGGGCAGCAGCGCATCGATCAGGGCTTGGGGAGCCGCCAACTGGTCGGCGGTGGCCTCGGTGTATTCGCTGACGGGGCCGGCCAGCGCCACCAGCAGCGGCGAAGCAGCCAGCAGCCAGGTCACGCCGAACCATTTGCGCCACGTCAATCTTTCACCGGCAGGCTCGCCCTGGCTACGCCAGAACAGGGTGGAGCCGGCACGGGAGAGTGCAATCAGTGCGCACAGCCCGGTGAGCAGCAGGATTGGCCACAGCCAGAGGCGCTGTCCGCCCTCGGCAGCGGCCAGCAGCAGCGCCTTGCCGAGCGCCCCGGAGAGCGGGGGCAGGCCGGCCACCGATACGGCGCCGAGGAAGAACAGCCCGGCCAGCCAGCCGCCCTGCTGCAGCGGACGGCCCCGCACCAGGCGAGTGCCGGCCTTGCCGCGCTGCTGACCGATCAGTTCGGCCAGCAGGAACAGGCCACCGGTGATCAGGGTGGTATGGATCAGGTAGTAGAGCAGGGCGGAGACCGCCCGCGGCGAGCCCATGCCGATGCCGGCGAGCAGGGTGCCCACCGAGACCAGCACCAGGTAGGCCACCAACAGGCGCAGGTCGCGCGCCGCCAGCACGCCCACGCCGGCCGCGACCAGAGTGGCCAGCGACAGCCACCAGACCCAGGCCTGCTCGAGATTGGCCAAGGGCCCCGCGGCCTCGCCGAAGATCAGCGAATAGACCCGCAGGATGGCGTAGATGCCCACCTTGGTCATGATCGCAAACAGTGCCGCTACCGGCGCCGGGGCGGCGGCATAAGTGCGCGGCAGCCAGAAATAGAGCGGTAGCATGGCGGCCTTGAGCCCGAATACCACCAGCAGCATCAGTCCGCCGGCGGTGACCAGCCCGGCCCGCTCGGCGGGCAGCTCGGCAAGGCGCGACGCCATATCGGCCATGTTCAGGGTGCCGGTGGCGCCGTAGAGCACGCCCACGGCGATCAGGAACAGCGCGGAGCCGGCCAGGTTGAGTACCACGTAGTGTACGCCGGCCTGAATGCGTGACTTGCCCCCGCCGTGCAGCAACAGGGCATAGGAGGCCAGTAGCAACACCTCGAAGAAGACGAACAGGTTGAACAGGTCGCCGGTAAGGAAGGCGCCGTTGATGCCCATCAGCTGCCACTGGAACAGGCCATGGAAGTTGCTGCCGCGCTCGTCGTCGCCATCGCAGGCAAAGACCACGGCGCCCAGTGCCAGTACGGCGGTGAGCAGCACCATCAGGGCCGACAGTCGGTCGAGTACCAGCACGATGCCGAAGGGGGGCTGCCAGTCGCCCAAGGCATAGTAAGCCACCTCGCCGCTCCCGGCACGCTCGACCAGGGCAACGCCGACCAGCACCAGCAGGGCGGTGCTGCCCACGCCGACCAGGCGCTTCAGCCGGGTGCCGCCTTGGCGGCGGTAGAGCAGCACGATCCCTGCCACCAGAGGTAGCACGATGGGCAGTACGATGAGATGCATCATCGGCTGCGCTCCTCATCGTGGTCATGCGAACGGCCGTCGACATGATCGTTGCCGACTTCGCTGCGGGCACGCATCGCCAGGATCACCACGAAGGCGGTCATGGCGAAGCCGATGACGATGGCGGTGAGTACCAGGGCCTGCGGCAGCGGGTCGGCATAGTGGCCGGCACCGTCGACGATGGCCGCGCCGTCGGTAGTGAGCCCGCCCATGGAGAACAGGAACAGGTTCACCGCATAGGAGAGCAGGGTCAGGCCCACGACGACGGGGAAGGTGCGACCGCGCAGGGTCAGGTAGAGCCCGCAGGCGGTCAATACGCCGGTGGTGATGGCGTAGAGGCTTTCCATCAGGAGGTCTCCTTGCTGGGGCGCTGGTGGGCATCGGTGTGGCTCTCGACGGGCTCCTTGGCCGGCCGGTGCGGCGTGGTGACCTTGCCCAGGTTGGCCAGTATCATCAGGGTCGCGCCGACCACCGCGAGGTACACGCCAAGATCGAAGAGCAGCGCGGTCGCCAGCTCGAACTTGCCTACCAGCGGCAGACTGAAGTAGCCGAAGGCCGAGGTCAGGAAGGGGTAGCCGAACAGCCAACTGCCCAGCCCGGTCAGGGTGGCGATGCCGACCCCGGCGACGGCCACCGGCTGATAGGGGAAGTCGAGCCGCGCCTGGGCCCATTCGACCCCGCGCGCCATGTAGAGCAGGATCAGTGCCACGGCCGTGATCAGGCCGGCAATGAAACCGCCGCCGGGCAGGTTGTGGCCGCGCAGGAAGATGAAAGCGGATACCAGTAGGGCCAGCGGCAGCAGTGCCATGGAGATCGAGGTGAGGATCGCCGGGTAGCGGTCCGGCGACCATACTCGCCCCTCGCCGTCGCTGTGCGGCATGAACAGGCGCAGGCGGTTGAGCAGCTTGAAGATGGCCAGGCCAGCCAGCGCCAGCACGGTGATCTCGCCCAGGGTATCGAAGCCGCGGAAGTCGACGAGGATGACATTGACCACGTTGTGGCCGCCGCCGCCGGGCACGCTGTTCTCGACGAAGAAACCGGCGATGGAGGTATTGTCGCGGGTCAGCACGGCATAGTTGAGGCTTGCCACCACCAGGCCGAGCGAGCCGGCCAGCACGATGTCACGCAGGCTGCGGCGGTTGGAGGACTCCGGCGGCGTCTTCTGCGGCAGGAAGAACAGCGCCAGCATCAGCAGGATCATCGTCACCACTTCCACCGAGAGCTGGGTCAGGGCCAGGTCGGGGGCGGAGAAGCGGGCGAAGGTCAGTGACACCACCAGACCTACCACAGACAGCAGCAGCAGCGAGACCAGACGATAACGATGCGTGACGGCCGTGCCGATGCCGCCGAACAGCAGCAGGCCGGCGCCCAGCACCAGGACACCGTCCAGGGGCTGGTTGCCCTTCTCCCCGGTCAGGCCGGTCATCTGAGCTAGCCCCAGCCCACCGACCACTAGAGTGGCGAGCAGCAGCCAGGTCATGTAGCGCTGCAGCGAGGCCCCGTCGAACCAAGCCAGGCCGGCTTCGGCGGCATTGCCCAGGCGCTGGATGGCAGCCTCGAATACCAGGCGGGCGTCGACCGGACGAAAGCTGCGCACGAAGCGTTGCAGGTCCGCATGGCGCCAGTAGGCGACCGCCCCCGCCACCAGTGCCACCAGGCTCATGATCAGCGGCAGGTTGACGCCGTGCCAGATCGCCAGATGGAATTCGAGCGGCTCGCCGAGCGCCGCTCGCACGGCCGGGGCAAGGATGCCTTCGGCCAGCACCGGGACGAGCCCCACCGCCACACACACCACGACAAGCAGCTCGACGGGAGCCCGCATCAGGCGCGGCGGCTCGTGGGGCGTCTTGGGCAGCGGCTGTTGGGCGGGCTTGAAGAAGAGCGCGTGAACCAGGCGCAGGGAGTAGGCGACCGAGAGGACGCCGCCCAGCGTGGCCAGCGCCGGCAGCAGCCAGCTCAGCCCGCCCAGCACCGGGGTGGCCAGGGTCTCGGTGAAGAACATCTCCTTGGAGAGAAAGCCGTTGAGCAGCGGGACGCCGGCCATGGCGGCCGCGGCCAGGGTCGTCAGAATGGCGGTCACCGGCATGGGGCGGCGCAACCCGCCCAGGCGGCCAAGTTCACGGGTACCGGTCTCATGGTCGACGATGCCCGCGCTCATGAACAGCGCCGCCTTGAACGCGGCGTGGTTGAGGATATGGAACAGCGCGGCGAGTACGGCCATGGGACTGCCGATCCCCAGCAGCAGAGTGATCAGCCCCAGATGGCTCACGGTGGAGAAGGCCAGGATCCCTTTCAGGTCGGTCTTGAGCAGCGCGAACCAGGCCCCGTAGAGCAGCGTGGCGGCGCCTATCAGTGAGACCGTCACCGACCACAGGGCGCTGTCGGCGATGGCCGGATGGAGTCGCGCCATCAGGAAGATGCCCGCCTTGACCATGGTGGCGGAGTGCAGGTAGGCCGAAACGGGGGTCGGTGCTGCCATGGCGTGCGGCAGCCAGAACTGGAACGGGAACTGGGCCGACTTGGTGAACGCCCCCAGCAGCACCAGCACGAGCATGATCGGGTAGCGCGGATCGGCAACGATGAGGTCGCCGCTGGCGAGCACCTGGTCCATGGAGAAGCTGCCCGCCATGTCGCCCAGCAGCAGCAGGCCGGCGAGCAGGGCGAGGCCGCCGGCGCCGGTCACGGTCAGGGCCATGCGCGCGCCCTTGCGCGCGTCGCTCTGGTGGGACCAGAAGCCGATCAGCAGGAAGGAGGAGATGCTGGTCAGTTCCCAGTAGAGCCACAGCAGGATCAGGTTGTCGGCCATGACGATGCCGACCATCGAGGCCATGAACAGAATGAGATAGGCGTAGAAGCGCCCGAAGGGCTCATCGGGCGAGAGGTAGTAATGCGCGTAAAGCAGGATCAGCAGCCCGATGCCGAGGATCAGCAAGTTGAACAGCAGCGACAGCCCGTCCAGCCGAAAGGCGAGATCGAGGCCCAGCGCGGGCAGCCACTCCAGCGAAAAGCGCAGCGTTTCGTCAGTCGCCAGTGCTGGCCATTGGCTCAGTGCCAGGAGTAGAGCCAGGGCCGGTGCCACGGCCGTGGCCAGCGTACACAGGCGGCGGCCTTTGTGCGCGCTGAGCATGGGCACCAGCATGCCCAGCAGCGGTAGCAGGGGTATCCACAACAGTGTCATCGTTTGCTCATCCTGCGCGGGTCCGTGAGGAGAGGGGCATAGTTTGCCTGCCGGACGGGAGGACGCAAGCATCAAGCGTTTGTTTCCCGTCCTTGGGCAGAACGTCCTATAATGCCGCCTCTCGCTACGTCAACGCAAAACGAACGCGCCTGCGCTTCCTTGCCTTTCAATACCTTGTCTCTATAAAGTGAGTGCGTCGAGGTGAGGAGCGATGCCGAGGCATGGCTCGGTCCATTGATCGGGGAGAGCGCCGTATGCAGCTGGCCGTGCTGGGTGGCTTCGTGGTGGCGGGGATGGCGCCGCTGCTCCATCGCTGGTTCGGTGCCCGAACGCCGCTGGTTCTGTCGCTTCTGCCGGCCTCGATGATGATCTGGCTGCTCGGGCTCTGGCCCGTCATCGCCTCGGGCGAGGCGGTGCTGCTTGAATGGGCCTGGGTACCGGGGCTCGACATTACGCTGACTTTCCTCATCGACGGCCTGTCCTGGCTGTTCGCCCTGCTTATTCTCGGGATCGGTGCGCTGGTGCTGGTTTACACCGGCGACTACCTGCACGGTCATCAAGACCTGCCGCGCTTTCTGGTCGTGCTCATCGCCTTCATGATGTCGATGCTCGGGTTGGTGCTGTCCGATAACCTGGTGACCCTGTTCGTGTTCTGGGAGCTCACCAGCATTACTTCCTTTTTGCTGATCGGTTTCCATCATGGCGACCTGTCAGCGCGCAAGGCGGCACAGCAGGGGCTCTACGTTACCGCCGGGGGTGGGCTCGCGCTGCTGGCCGGCTTCGTCATGCTGGCGCAGGCCGGGGGCAGCTGGTCGCTGGCCGAACTAACGATGCGGGGCGATGCCCTACGCAGCCATGCCCTCTACCTGCCGATGCTGTTCTGCCTGTTAGTCGGCGCTTTCACCAAGTCGGCCCAGTTCCCGTTCCATTTCTGGCTACCCAGTGCCATGGCCGCACCGACACCGGTCTCGGCCTACCTGCACTCGGCTACCATGGTCAAGGCGGGTGTCTTTCTTTTGGCGCGGCTGCATCCGGCCCTCGGCGGCACCGACGCCTGGACGCTCAGCCTGTCGCTGGTAGGGGCCTTCACCATGGCCACGGGCGCTTTCCTGGCGATCCAGCACACCAACATCAAGAAGCTGCTGGCCTATTCGACGGTGATGGCGCTCGGCACCCTGACCATGCTGCTGGGGCTGGGCACGCCGGAGGCGCTGGTGGCGTTCGTGGCCTTCCTGTTGGCGCACTCGCTGTACAAGGGGGCGCTGTTCATGGTGGCCGGCATTCTCGACCATGAAACCGGCACCAAGGATGTCACCCACATGGGCGGGCTGCGTCACGTGATGCCGCGTACTGCCGTGGTCGCCGCCGTTGCCGCACTCTCGCTGGCCGGCATGCCACCGCTACTGGGCTTCGTCGGCAAGGAATTGATGCTCGAGTCGGCGCTGGCTGCCACGCAGTATCGTGTGGTCATCGTCGGGCTGACGTCGGTGGCCGCCTTTTTGACTCTGGCGGTGGCGGCCATCGTCGCGTTTCGACCGTTCTACGGCGCCTTGCGGCGCACGCCGCGTACGCCCCATGAGGCGCCGCCGGGCATGCTGGCGGGGCCGGCGCTGCTGGCTGGGCTGTCGCTGCTGTTCGGCCTGGCGCCGGGGTGGCTCGACGGCCTGGTGGTGGCGACGATCGCCGGGCTCGGCGCCACCGATCATGACGTGCACCTGGCGCTCTGGCACGGCATCAACCTGCCGCTGGTGCTGTCGCTGGTGAGCCTGGCGCTGGGCCTGATGGTGTGGCGCCGCTGGGATCGCCTGCGCGCGCACCTGGCCCGGCTCAGGCCGTTCATGGCGCGCGGGCCAGAGGCCGGCTACGAGGCGCTGATGGCGGGGATGGTGGCGGCTGCCGAGTGGCAGACCCGCATGCTGCAGAACGGCCATATTCGCAACTATCTGATCGTGACCCTGCTGACCCTGCTTGGGCTGGTTGGGCATGCGCTGTTGTTCCGTCATGCGCCGAACCTCAACGTGCCCGTGGCCGCCTACCCGCACGAGGCAGTGGTCGCCGGCTTGATGGTGGCCGGGGCGGTGGCTGCCTGCGTGATGCGCTCACGCCTGGCTGCCGTCGCCGCGGTCGGCATCATGGGATTCTCCGTCGCGCTGGTATTCGTCCTGTTCAGCGCGCCGGACCTGGCCATCACCCAACTGCTGGTCGAGACCTTGACGGTGATCCTGCTGGTGCTGGTGCTGTTCCGCCTGCCACGCTTCGCCACACTCTCCACGCCCACCGAGCGCGCCCGCGATCTCGTGGTAGCGGGGCTATCCGGAATCATGATCACGCTGCTGATGTTCTCGGTGCTTGGCGGCGAACGGCTGCCGCGCATCTCCGACTTCCTGGTCGCCAACAGCCAGCCGCAGGGACATGGCCACAATATCGTCAACGTGATACTGGTGGACTTCCGCGCTCTGGATACGCTGGGCGAGATGTTCGTACTGGCACTGGCGGCCATCGGCGTGCTGGCCATGCTGCGCTTCCACGCCGAATCGGGTGGCACCGCGCCTACCCCGCCGCGGGAGAGCGAGAATGGTTAGGTCCGGTACCCTGATCCTCAGCGTGGCGGCGCGGCTGCTGCTGCCGCTTCAGCTGCTGTTCTCGCTGTTCCTGCTGCTGCGCGGCCATGACGAGCCGGGTGGCGGTTTCATCGCCGGGCTGGTGGCGTCGGGGGCGTTCGCGCTCTACCTCTTCGCCTATGGGGGGCGGGCCACGCACGCTATGCTCAAGGTCTCGCCGCGCGATCTGATCGGCCTCGGCCTGACGCTCGGCGTGTTTTCGACCCTGCCGGCCTTGTGGCAGGGCGAACCGTTCTTCACCGCTCAGTGGTGGACGATACCGGTGATCGGCTTCAAGGCCTCTACGCCACTGCTATTCGACATCGGGGTCTATCTGGTCGTGATCGGCTCCGTGCTGACCGCCATCACCGCCTTGGTGGACACCGATCGCGAAGATGCCTGAGACCGAGGAGTCAACATGGAACCCTTGCTCGCCATTGCCATCGGCATCCTATTCGCCGCGGCCATCTACATGATGCTGCGACGCTCCATCGTCAAGCTGGTGATCGGGCTGATGCTGCTGTCCAACGCCGCCAACCTGCTGATCTTCGTCTCCGCGGGGCTGACACGCGGCGGGCCGCCGCTAGTCCCGCAGGGCCTGACCGCTCCGCAGGGGACCGTGGCCGATCCGCTGCCGCAGGCGCTGGTGTTGACCGCCATCGTGATCGCTTTCGGCGTGTTGTCGTTCGCCGTGGTCCTGGTGCGCCGCGCCTGGGAGATTGTGCGCGCCGATGACCTCGACCGCATGCGGGATACCGACACGTGAACGTCCAGGTCGCGCTACCCATCCTGATCCCGCTGCTGGCCGGGGCCGTATCATTGCTGTTCTGGCGCTCGCGCCTCATGCAGCGTGTGGTCGCCGTGGCGGGAACCGGCCTGCTGTTGGTCGCCAGCGTTTGGCTACTGTCAACGGTCAGTCGGGACGGCATCCAGGTACTCCAGGTGGGCAACTGGCCGGCGCCTTTCGGCATCAGCCTAGTGGCCGATCTGCTCGGTGCCATCATGGTCGTGCTCACCGGCATCATCGGGTTCGCGGTGGCGCTCTACTCCCTTGCCACCACCGGACGCGGCCACGAGGCCTACGGCTACTTCCCGCTGATGCACCTGTTGCTTGCCGGGGTGGCGGGTGCCTTCCTCACCGGCGACATCTTCAACCTCTACGTCTGGTTCGAGGTAATGCTGGTGGCGTCCTTCGCCCTGCTGATCCTCGGCAACGAAAAGGCGCAGATGGAGGGGGCGATCAAGTACGTCACCCTCAACCTGCTGTCATCGGTGATCTTCCTGGTGGCGGTGGGGCTGCTGTATGGCATGGTCGGCACGCTCAACATGGCCGACATCGCCCGGCGTCTGGCGAGCCTCGAGGACAACGGCATGGCAGACGTGCTGGCGATGATGTTCATGGTCGCTTTTGGCATCAAGGCGGCGGCCTTCCCGCTGTTCTTCTGGCTGCCGGCCTCCTACCACACGCCGCCGGTCGCGGTATCGGCACTGTTTGCCGGATTGCTGACCAAGGTCGGGGTCTATGCGCTGTACCGGGTATTCACGTTGATCTTTCACCATAGCCCGGGCTACACCCACGAGATCCTGCTGTGGGGAGCGGGGTTCACAATGCTGTCGGGGGTGCTGGGCGCGGCGGCCCAGTTCGAATTCCGGCGCATCCTGTCGTTCCATATCGTCAGTCAGATCGGTTACATGATCCTGGGGTTGGCGCTGTTCACCCCGCTGGCCATCGTCGGCGGGATCTTCTACATCGCCCACCATATCCTGGTGAAGACCAATCTCTTCCTGGTCAGCGGTATCGTCCATCGCCTCCAGGGCAGTTACCGGCTCAAGCGCCTGGGCGGGCTTTATCGCAGCCATCCATGGCTTGCCGTCCTGTTCCTGGTACCGGCGCTGTCGCTCGCCGGCATGCCGCCGCTGTCGGGCTTTTTCGCCAAGTTCATCGTGATCCGTGCCGGCATCGAAGCCGAAGCCTACGGCGTGACGGCCATCGCGCTGCTGGTGGGGCTGCTCACGCTCTATTCAATGGTCAAGATCTGGTCCGAAGTGTTCTGGAAGGCGGCTCCCGGCGATGACGCGGCCGAGTCTTATTCGACGGTCGGCCAGCGTGAGCTGTGGCTGATGTCGCTGCCAGCGGTGGGACTGGCACTGTGTACGCTGTTCATCGGGCTGAATGCCGGGCCCTTGTATGCGCTGGCCGAGGCCTCGGCGGGCGAGCTGATGGCGCCCGAGCGCTATATCGAAGCGGTGCTGGGACCAAGCCGGGAGGGCTCGCCATGATCGGAGCCGCCTGGAACCTGCTGCTGGGCGTCGCCTGGGTGGTGTTGACCGGCGATTTCAGCGGTCGCAACCTGCTCGCGGGCCTGGCCTTCGGCTACCTGGTGCTGGCGTTGATCCAGCCGCAGGTGCCGGCGCTGGCGGGATACGCCCAGCGCCTGCCGCGGCTGATCCGCTTCGTCGGATTCTTCTTCAAAGAACTGCTGCTGGCCAATCTGAAGGTCGCCTTCGATGTCGTCACGCCGCCCTGGTACATGAGACCTGGCGTGATCGCCATGCCGCTCAAGGCGCGCAGCGAGTTCGAGATCGCGCTGGTGGCCAACCTGATCTCGCTGACGCCGGGTACCCTGAGCCTGGACGTTTCCGACGACCGCCGGGTGCTCTACATTCACGCCATGTTCCTCGACGACGAGGCCGAGTTGCGCCGCAACCTGGCGGAGCTGGAGCGCCGCGCGCTGGAACTGTTTCACTGACCGAGGAGACAAGCCGTGTCGACCGTGATCCTGGCGAGTCTGGCGCTCATGTCCCTGGCGCTGTGCCTGGCCTTCGTGCGTCTCTACCGTGGGCCCAGCCTGCCGGACCGGGTGGTGGCGCTGGAGCTTTTCTCCTCGATGATCGTCGGCATCATCGGGGTGGTGGCGATCGCCACCGACGTGCCGAGCCTGCTGGACGTGGCCATCGTCATGGCGTTGATGGCGTTCATGGCGGCCATCGGCTTCGCTCGCTTCCTGGAGCGCGGGGGGCCGCGCGATGATTGAGATGTTCAAGGCTGGCCTGATCCTGACCGGGGCTCTTTTCATGTTCCTGGCCGCGCTCGGGCTGGTACGCCTGCCCGATCTGCTGACGCGCATGCATGCCACTACCAAGGCGGCCACCCTCGGCGCCTCGCTGATCATGCTGGCGGTGGCATTGCACTTCGGCGAGGTGGCGGTAGTGGCGCGCGCGCTCGGGGTCATCCTCTTCATCATGATGACGGCGCCGGTGGCGGCCCACGTGATCGGCCGTGCCGGCTACTTCGTCGGTGCCAAGCTATGGCACGGCACGATCAAGGACGAGCTGCGACCCAATTACGATCCGCTCACTCATGAGCTCAAGAGCGGCCTGGAAACGGACGCCAACGCCGTGCATCATCCCCGCGAGAGCGACCCCAAGTGACGTTCGAGCTGGCGGGTTGGTTGGTTACACAAAACGACGCTTCACCCGGCTCGGAGGGCTGGTCTGGAGTCCGCTTCTGAGCCATTATCGGTGGCCTTCGATGTAAAGGAATACGTGCCATGACTCGTCCGCTTTTCTCTGCTGCTCTTCTCATGCTGCTGTTGGCCGGATGCCAATCCGGTCCTATCCAGGACGTCGTGGCCGACGACCGGCAGGAGCAGGCTGCTACAACGCCGGCCGCTGCTGAACCTGCTTCCGGTGAGGCCGAACGTGCCGAGCCGGGCGACTTCCAGACCTGGCTGCGCGATTTCCGTCGCCAGGCCCGTAGCGAGGGGATCGGTGAGGCGACGTTGGCGCGCGCCCTGGACGGAGTACGTTACCGGCCCCGCGTAATCGAACTCGACCGCTCGCAACCGGAATTCGTGCGTCCCATCTGGCAATACCTGGATAGCGCCGTCTCCCAGACCCGCATCAGCCAGGGGCGGGCCAGGCTCGACGAGCACCGCGAAACTGCCCGGCGCATGGAGCAACGTTATGGGGTGCCGGCCGAGGTCGTGGTGGCGATTTGGGGCATAGAGAGCAACTACGGGGGCAATTTCGGTGATTTCTCCACGCTCGAGGCGCTGGCGACTCTGGCATTCGACGGGCGTCGGCGCGACTTCGCTCGCGGCGAACTGATCGCCGCGCTGCGTATCCTCGAGGCTGGCGACATCTCGCCGGAGCGCATGATCGGCTCCTGGGCCGGCGCCATGGGGCATACCCAGTTCATTCCCTCCAGCTTCGAATCCTACGCCGTGGATGGCGACGGCGATGGGCGTCGCGACATCTGGGGCAGCATTCCGGATGTGATGGCCTCCACCGCCAACTATCTGGCGCGAGCCGGCTGGCAGCCCGGTCTGCCCTGGGGGGTAGAGGTACGGCTGCCGCAGGATTTCGACTATGCCCAGACCGAGCTTTCCACGCGACGCTCGAGCCGCGAATGGGCGCAGCAGGGTGTGAGTCGCAGCGGCGGTGGCACTTTGCCCGATTTCGAGCAGGCATCGGTGATCGCGCCGGCGGGTGCCCGGGGGCCGGCCTTCCTGGTGGGACCCAACTATCGCGCCATCCTGCGCTACAACAACGCCACCAGCTATGCCCTGGCGGTGGGCACGCTGGCCGACAGCATCGCCGGACGCGAGGGCGTCCGGGCCGGGTGGCCGCGCGACGTGCAACCGCTGTCGCGCAGCCAGGTGCGTGAGCTGCAACAGGCGTTGAATGCGCGTGGTTTCGACGTCGGTGCCCCGGATGGCGTGATGGGGCCCAACACGCGACGTGGACTGCGTGAATACCAGCAAAGCATCGGCGTCACGCCGGACGGTTTTGCCACGCTGAGCCTGCTGGAGCGGCTTCAGCGCCACTGACCTGTCGGCCGGGGCCTGCGTGGCGCCCGGCCGCGGGACGTTCAGCTGTCGCTATCGCTGGTCCACTGGTCGAGAACCTCACTGATGCGGCGTCCGGCTCGTTCGGCCCCTTCTTGGGTGCGCTCCCAGGCGTCCTCGGCGCCCTCGCCGATGCGGTCCAGCCCCTGCCGGGTCCGGTGCCAGGCGCTTTCGGCCCCTTCGCCGGCGCTATCCCAGGCTTCGCGGGCACGCTCCTGGGCGGTGTTCATCCACTCCTGGTCATAGCGAGGCATGGCGTCGAGCGCCTCGGTGTCGGTCTCGACAATGATGTCATGCTGGGTCTTGCCGTTCTCGTCGAAGTTGACCAAGCGATAGTGCTGATTGGTGATCACCACGGTATCGCCATCCAGGCCTACCGAGTCGTGGGTGTCGACCACGATGGCTTGCACTTTCCTGTCGTCGCCGAGGAGGATGTCGACCACCTCGCTAGGCTCGCTGGCCGGGGCACTCTCGAAATGCACCTCGGCATCGAGGATCGCATGGGTCGAGTAGAGGCCCTGTGGGTCGAACTGGGCCAGTGCGGCGCCGGCAAGCCCGGTGAGAAACAGACTGGCCGAAACCGCCAGGGTCGTCCTTGTGGTGCGTGACTGCGTCATCGTGTTGCCCTCCTTATCCTTGGTGACACGCACAGTGTAGTAAACGTAACGTTTGGGTTCAGGCGACTGGAACCGGCATGCTGAATCAAGGTCCATGAAGCGATGACGAACATAGGAGGTGAAACCATGCCCGTTGAGTGGCAGATGATATTCCGTCAGGTTTGTCGACTCTCCCTGTGCTGGAAGACCTTGGCAGGGGCGCTGTTGGTGTCTGCTCCGATGACGGCCATGGCCGAGGAGGCGTCTGTGTTCGGCTGGGTCGAGAAGAGCACGCTCGAGCCCTGGGGGGTCGAGGTGAAAGCCAAGCTGGACAGCGGTGCGCTGACCTCGTCGCTCGATGCCCGCGATATCGAGCGTTTCGACAAGGAGGGCGAGGAGTGGGTGCGCTTCCGTCTCAGGCTGGAGGACGAGGCGGAGGGCGAGATGTTCAGCGAGAGGATGGAACTGCCGCTCTATCGCAGCCTGAAGCTGCGCGGCGCCGGTGGTGTCGACCGGCGCCCAGTGGTGTTGATGAAGGTGTGTTTGGGCGACACCATCTACGAGGAGCAGTTCAGCCTGCGCAATCGTGAGGAGATGAATTACCCGCTTTTGCTCGGTCGCCGCACCATCGGGCATCTGGGTCTGCTGGACGTGCGCGAAACCTTTCTCACCGAGCCGAACTGCGATGAGAACTCCCCGTTGGTCGAGCACGACCCCGAGGAAGACGCCGACTTCGACGACGGGGGTTCGTCCGATTGACCGGTTGGCCCAGGCGGTCGCGACAGCTCGTTAGAACAGCCGGGCCAACAGGGCGACGATGGCCGTCTCGACCCTCAGGATGCGCGGCCCCAGGTGAATGCCCTCGCAGCCGGCCGCGAGCAGGCGCTCGACCTCGAACGGTATGAAGCCGCCTTCCGGTCCGATAAAGAGAAGGGTGGGTGTCCCGATCCCGGTCGGACACGCCTGGGCCAAACCGGGGTGGGCCACCAGGCCTCGCCGGCCTTCGAGCAGTGTCGGCAACCGCTCCTCGACGAAGGGGCGAAAGCCCTTGGCCAGAGTCACCTCAGGCAACTGCGTATCCCTGGCTTGTTCGAGCCCCAGTACCAAGTGCTCGTGAATCTTGGCCGGATCGAGTTCCGGGGATTGCCAGTAGCTTTTTTCTACCCGTCGGGTATGCAGCAGGGTGATCTGCTTCACGCCCATGGCCGTCATGTGTTCGAGGCTTCTGGCCAGCATGCGCGGACGCGGCAGGGCCAGCACGAGATGTACCGGCAGCGCAGGTGGCGGTGGCGTGTCGAGCCCCTCGAGCGTGAAGCGGGCCTCGTCGCCCGAGAGCAGCGTGAGCTCGCCGCGGCCGATGCCGCCGCCCACCACGCCCAGGGTCAGACGATCGCCGACCTTGGCGCGATGCACCTCCTTCAAGTGGCGCAGGCGGCGCGGGTCGCGCAGGCACGCCAGGCGTTCGTCGCGTATCTCCTCGGGGGTAAGCAGGATCAGGTTCATCGGGCCTCGTTGGTCGCTTCGATTTGCAAGGGCGGTGGCGCGGTGCACAATAGCAGCCAAGGGCTGTCTGCCTTTCCAACAAGGAGTGCCATCGTGCGCGTGATTCGCAAGTATGCCAACCGCAGGCTCTATGATACCCAACAGAGCCGCTATGTGACGCTCGAGGATCTTCGGCGTCTGGTTCTCGACGACGAGCCGTTCCGGGTCGAGGATGCCAAGAGCGGGGAGGATCTGACCCGTACCATCCTGCTGTCGATCATCATCGAGCAGGAGCAGGCCGATGGCGAGGCCGAGGTGTTTTCCAACGACCTGCTGGCACAGTTCATCCGCGTCTATGACATGGCACAGCCGCTGCCGTTGGCCCGCTACCTCGAGCAGGGCACGCAATTGATGCTCGAGCAGCAAAAGCGCATGCAGGATCAGTGGCAGCAGGCCATGCGCCACTCCCCCATGGAGCTGATGCGCGAAATGGCCGAGGAGAACATGCGCTTCTGGCAGCAGGCGATCGGTCAGGGCCAGCCCGGCAAGCCGGAGTCGAAGGAAAAGACGGGCAAGAACGACGATAGCGACAAGTGAAGCACGCCATTCCTGCAGAGCGAGGCGGCGTAGCGGGCTGCTTTCTGCCATAATGCCGCGACGTCTTCCCAGCCGAACATCGGGCCCGTACATTCGCGGGCCTGCGCAGCAAGAAACAGGAATAGCAAGCGGATGAAGGTTCTGATCATCGGCGGCGGTGGCCGCGAACATGCCCTGGCCTGGAAAGTCAGTCAGTCGTCCCGCGTCGAGCGGGTCTTCGTGGCGCCCGGCAATGCCGGCACGGCGCATGAGCCGGGCCTGACCAACGTGGCGGTCGAGACGACCGATCTGGAGCGTCTGGTGGCGTTCGCCCGCGACGAAGACATCGCGCTGACCATCGTTGGTCCCGAGGCGCCACTGGTCGAGGGCGTGGTCGATCGCTTCCGCGAGGCCGGCCTGGCCATCTTCGGCCCCACCCGGGGCGCCGCCCAGCTCGAGGGGTCGAAATCCTTCACCAAGGATTTCCTGGCGCGCCACGCCATTCCCACGGCCGCCTACCGGACCTTTACCGAGGTCGAGCCGGCGCTGGCCTATCTTGCCGAGCAGGGCGCGCCGATCGTGATCAAGGCCGACGGTCTGGCCGCCGGCAAGGGCGTGATCGTGGCCATGACCCTGGCCGAAGCCGAGGCCGCTGTGCGCGACATGCTCGAAGCCAACGCCTTCGGCGGTGCCGGGGCGCGCGTGGTGATCGAGGAGTTCCTCGAGGGCGAGGAGGCCAGCTTCATCGTCATGGTCGATGGGACCACGGTATTGCCCATGGCCACCAGTCAGGACCACAAGCGGGCGCTCGATGGCGATGCCGGTCCCAACACCGGGGGCATGGGAGCCTATTCACCGGCGCCGGTAGTCACCGAGAGCGTGCATGAGCGCATCATGCAGCAGGTGATCATGCCCACCGTACACGGCATGGCGGGCGAGGGCCTTCCCTATACCGGCTTCCTCTACGCCGGGCTGATGATCGATGCCGAGGGCAATCCCAAGGTCATCGAATACAACTGTCGCTTCGGCGATCCTGAGACCCAGCCGATCATGCTGCGTCTCCAGTCGGACCTGGCCGAACTGTGCCTGGCGGGAGCGCGCGGCGAACTGGCTGGCCATACCTGCGAGTGGAATACCGATGCCGCCGTCGGTGTGGTGATGGCCGCGGGCGGTTACCCCGGCAGCTATCGCAAGGGCGATGTCATCGAGGGGATCGATGCCGCCGAAGCGACGGGCTGCAAGGTGTTTCATGCCGGTACCGCCGAGGATGACCAGGGGCGGATGGTGACCAGCGGCGGCCGGGTACTGTGTGTCACTGCGCTGGGCCATGGAGTGTCCCAGGCCCGCGACCTGGCCTACCAGGGGGTGGCGGCGATTCGCTGGGAAGATGCCCAGTTCCGTCGCGACATCGCCTATCGGGCCATCGCCCGGGAGCGGCAGGCCGGTTGAGCCACGGCCAAGCGTCCGCATCGACCCAATAACAAGATTCAGGGAGTGGGCATGGAGCGAGTCAAGCTGGAGTTTCCCGAGTCCGCTATCGTGCACCGGCAGCCGCTGTCGGTGCGCATCACCGACATGAACTACGGCCGGCACCTGGGCCACGATACCTTGGTGTCGTTGCTCCACGAGGCGCGCACTCAGGCATTCGGCGCGCTCGGGCTGAGTGAGTGGGACATGGGGGGCTACCCCAGCGTGGTGGCCGACCTCGCCGTGCAGTACCAGTCCGAGGCGCGCTGGCCGGATGCCCTGGTAGTGGAGACCGCGATGCCGGCGCCAAGCGGCAAGGCCATCGCCGTCTACCACCGGGTATGCCATGCCGAAGGCGGCCGGCCGGTGGCGACGGCGCGTCTCAACGTCGTCCTGGTCGATCCTGCCCAAGGGCGTAGCGTGGCCATTCCCGAGGCCGTGCAGCAGGCCATTCTCGGAGCGGAGAACGCCTGATGTCGCGCGAATATCCCATTATCGCCGTGACCGGCTCGTCAGGGGCCGGCACCACCACGGTGAAGCGTACCTTCGAGCGCATGTTCACGCGCGAGGACGTGCATGCCGCCTTCGTCGACGGTGATGCCTTCCATCGCTATACCCGCGAGGAGCTGGCACGGATCTTCCGCGAGGAGCCCGAGCGCAAGGACCAGCTCTCTCACTTCGCCGTGGAGGCGAACCTGCTCGACCGCCTGGAGACGCTGTTTCAGGAGTATGGCGAGCACGGCAGTGGTACCTACCGCCATTACATCCACGCCGAAGACAAGCAGATGATCGAGGCCGGCCATCAGGTGGGCACCTTCACCGAATGGCAGCCGCTGCCCTGTGGTACCGACCTGCTGTTCTACGAGGGGCTGCACGGCGGGTTGGTGACGGCGGAGCACGATATCGCCCGCCACGTCGATTTGCTGGTGGGCGTGGCGCCGACCATGAACCTGGAGTGGATCCAGAAGATCGACCGCGACATCAAGCTGCGCGGCTATTCCCAGGAAGCGGTGATCGACACCATCCTGGGTCGCATGAACGACTACGTGCGCTACATCCAGCCGCAATTCTCACGGACCCACATCAACTTTCAGCGCGTGCCCACGGTGGACACCTCCAACCCCTTCGAGGTGCAGGACATCCCCAACGACGCCGAGTCGTTCGTGGTGATCCGCTTCCGCGATCCCTCGACGGTGGACTTCCCGTGGCTGCTGGCGATGATCCAGGATTCGTTCATGAGTCGACCGCATACCCTGGTGGTGCCCGGCGCTCGCATGTCGCTGGCCATCGAACTGATCCTGGCCCCGCTGGTGCGCCACCTGCTGGCCCAGCGCCGCTTCCGCTGAGGGCGCTCGCGACCGCAAGGCCCCGTCTTAGGGGATCGATAGGAGCTCGAGCCGATGCAAGACTGCCTGTTCTGCAAGATCGTCAAACGCGAGATTCCCGCCGACATCGTCTACGAGGACGAGCAGGTACTGGCGTTCAACGACATCAATCCCCAAGCCCCGACGCACATCCTGATCATTCCCAAGCAGCACATCGCCACGCTCAACGACGTCGAAGCGAGCGATCAGGCGCTGGTCGGCCGGTTGCCGTACGTTGCGGCCCGACTGGCCGAGGAGCGCGGCTTCGCCGCTGACGGCTATCGTGTGGTGATGAACTGCAATGACCAGGGCGGCCAGACGGTCTATCATATTCACATGCACCTGATGGGCGGTCGACGCTTTACTTGGCCGGCTGGCTAGCCGGCGCTATGCGGAGCAAACCGCGCGCGTCGAGGCGTGCGACGCATCAGGTGCATCCCGCTTCGTGGCGCCACCCCTATGGGTGGCGCTGCCGTGCTTATGGCACCCTCGCGGGCGCCTTCGCCACCGTTGTGCCGCGTACAGGAACCGAGTGAGATGAACCGCCACTACTCCCACGCCGATAACCTGATCCATCAGTTCGATACCGTGCTGCGCACCCTGGTGCCCCATGCGGCCGTTGCCTCGCGTCCCACGCCGGCCACCGCAGGCATTCAGGATGAAGACATGAGCGCCGAAGAGCGTCGTCATGCCGCAGGCTTGATGCGGGTCAACCACACCGGCGAGGTGTGTGCCCAGGCGCTCTATCAGGGGCAGGGCTGCACCGCCAAGCTGCCCGAGGTACGCAGCCAGATGGAGCACTCCGCCCAGGAGGAGATCGACCACCTGGCGTGGTGCGATGAGCGACTGCAGGAACTCGACAGCCATACCAGCCTGCTCAACCCGCTGTTCTACGCTGCCTCCTTCGGCCTCGGAGCGGTGGCCGGCGCCATTGGCGATCGCATCAGCCTGGGCTTCGTCGCCGCTACCGAGGAACAGGTGGGCAAGCATCTGGAAGATCACCTGGTCAAGCTGCCCGCGGGCGATCACCGCTCACGCGCCGTGCTGCGCCAGATGGCAATCGACGAGGCGCACCATGCCCAGCTGGCGCTCGAAGCCGGCGGGGCGCGCTTCCCGGCACCGGTCAAGTTCGGCATGTCGCTGATGTCGAAGGTGATGACCAAGAGCGTCTATCGGGTCTGAGTGGCGCAGCATGTCCGCGGAGATCCATCTGCATTTCGTCGAGGTCGCTCGCGAGCTGAGCCCTGGCCTTGCCGATGCCTTCGAGCGCGGCGGGCCGGTCACGCTCCAGGCCGATGACAGCGAGCCGCTGGCCGAACGCCTGTGCCGCTCGATCGCCGGACAGCAGCTGTCGGTCAAGGCGGCGCGTTCGATCTGGACGCGGGTCGTCGATGCCGCCGGCGAGACGCCGCTGATGGAGTTCTTCGTCGAGCCGAACCAGGCAGCGCTGCGTGGCTGCGGCCTCTCGGGGGCCAAGTCCAAGGCGCTATGCCTGATCGCCGAAGAGGCCCGGGCCGGGCGGCTCGAAGCCGATGACCTTCGCGGTTTGGATCATGCCCAGCGTTCACAGCGGCTGACCGCGCTGTGGGGCGTGGGCCAGTGGACCGCCGACATGATCTCGATCTTCTACTTCGGTGAACCGGATGTATGGCCGGAGGGCGACGTGGCGGCGCGCAAGACACTGGAGCGACTGACCAGCCCACGACGCAAGACGCTGCGTACCGCCGCCCGCTTCGCTCCCTACCGCTCGCACCTGGCGCTATACCTCTGGCGACACGTGGATGCACCGCCCGTCTAGCAGCACGTCACGCACCCTATGCAGCAAAAGGCCCGCAGGTGCGGGCCTTGTGCCGTCACGTACTGTGAACCTTGTCCTCAGTCGTCGACGATGCTGTAGGAGTGGGTTACTTCGACGCCACCCTTGGCCAGCATGATCGAGGCGCTGCAGTACTTCTCGGCGGAGAGTTCCACCGCGCGCTTGACCTGGTTCTCCTTGAGGTTGTGGCCGCTGACGGTGAAGTGGACGTGAATGCGGGTGAACACGGACGGCACCGTGTCGGCGCGTTCGGCTTCGATGCTCGCCACGCAGTCGGTCACACCGGCGCGCGACTTCTCGAGGATCTCCAGCACGTCAAAGGAGGTGCAGGCACCCATGCCCATCAGCAGCATCTCCATGGGGCGCGGGCCGGTATTGCGGCCGCCGTGGTCGGGAGGGCCGTCGATCACCACGCTGTGGCCACTTCCGGATTCGGCGACGAACTGGCGACCATCGGTCCATTTGACGCTGGCTTTCACGAGCTGAACTCCTTCCTATTGGTTAGATGCGCTGATCCACGACGGCCACCGTGGCCGCTTCCCGCTCTCTACAACCCCAGGCGACGAACTGGCGTCTATCGGGCCACTTGACGCAGGCTTTCATGAGCAGGGTTTCGTTATCGATGCGTTCATGTTGGGCAGCTTAACATTGAGCCACCTCGGGCTCAGCCCCGGCGTTGGAGCAGCGCCCGGTCGAGCTCGGCCAGTCGCTCGGGCGTGCCCACGTCGATCCAGCCGCCGCGGTAATGCGTGCCGCCGACGCGGCCGGCGCGCATCGCGTCGCGCAGCAGCGGGGCCAGAGGAAACTCGCCGGGCGGTTGGCCGGCCACCAGGGCGGGGTCGAGCAGGCTGACACCAGCGAAGGTCAGACGCGGCTCGCCCAACGCATGCACCCGGCCGGTGGCGTCGAGGTGGAAATCTCCCAGGGGATGGTGGCCGGGGTTGTCGACCAGCACCAGGTGGGCCAGGTCCTCGCCCAGCGGTGGCAGAGTGCGGAGATCGAGTTCGCACCAGACGTCGCCGTTGATCAGCAGGAAAGGCGCGCCGCCCAGCTGCGGCAGCGCCTGGCGGATGCCTCCTCCAGTCTCCAGCGGGGCTGTCTCGCGGCTCCAGTCAATGCGGACGCCGTAGGCACTGCCGTCGCCAAGTGCCTCGACGATCTGTTCGGCGCGATAGCTGACGTTGATCACCACGTCGGAAATGCCCGCAGCGGCAAGGCGCTCCAGGTGGTGTACGATCAGCGGCTTGCCGGCTGCCGGCAACAGCGGCTTGGGGCAGTGGTCGGTCAATGGCCGCATGCGCTTGCCGAGACCGGCGGCGAGGATCATGGCCTTCATGTCGTCTCCGAATCGGCGTGACCTGCCAGGCGTCTCTCCAAGGCGGGGCGGAAGGTATCGGCGAGCCAGGCATTGAAAGCCGCGTGTTCGGGCAGCGCCATGAGGCTCTCCTCGAGGTGAGCGAGGAAATGCGGCAGACGCTCGAGGTAGCCGCTACGGCCGTCGCGCAGGGTGAGGCGACAAAAGATGCCAAGCACCTTGAGCGCGCGCTGGGCGGCCATGGCCTGCGCCTGGCGCTGGAAGGCCTCGCTCGTGGTGGCCCCGGACAGCCGGCCATCGGCGATTGCTTGCTGGCGGAACGCCTCGATCCAGTTGGCGACGCGAGCGGCCGGAAAACGGCAGTAGCGGCCGCGCAGCAGCGAGATCAGGTCGTAGCTGATCGGGCCGGCCACGGCATCCTGGAAGTCGATCAGGTAAAGCCGTTCGTCGAGCACCATCAGGTTCATGGCGTCGAAGTCGCGGTGCACGGTGACCACCGGCTGGGCCAGGGCGGAGTCGATCAGTGCCTGGCGCAGTCCGGTCCAACCGGGCGGGGGGGGCAGACCGAGCCAGCTTTCGAGACACCACTCGGGAAAGAGGTCCAGCTCGCGACCGAGCAGGGCCGCGTCGTAGGTCGGCAATTCGTCGGGACCAGCGCGATTCTGCAGTGCATGGATCAGTTCGATGGCGCGATCGTGCCAGGCCAGAGTGTCGGCGGCGTCGCTGCCGGCGAAGCGGTGCTGCAGCGGGGTGTCCCCCAGGTCGTCGAGTTCGAGAAAACCGGCCTCGAGGTCCACCGCGTGCAGGGCGGGTACCGGCAGCCCGCCGGCGCGCCAGCGCTGGGCGATCTCGACGAAGGGACGGCTATCCTCCTGGGCGGGAGGCGCGTCCATCAGCATGCGCGTACCGCCGTCGGGCAGGCGCAGGCGAAAGTAGCGCCGAAAGCTGGCGTCACCTGCGGCCAAGTGCAGGTCTAGCGCTGCGACAGACAGGCGGTGGCGAGCAGCTGCCCAACGGCGCAGGGCGTCCAATCGCGTCGAGGTGTCGGCCGTGGTCATGCTGGCTCCTTCAGTTGTGCCGGGTGCTGGCTGTTGACGCTCGTGGGGCGCCGCCGCATGCTGAGCGGTCAGTCGCCTACGACAGGCTGGGTGCGGTCTGTATAATACCGATTCTCTTCGCCAAGGACATCGAGGGACCATGGGCAAGCGACATGCAGGCGCGGCATTGGCCGGCTTGATTACATCCGGCCTGACGTTCGGCGCGTCACAGACGATGGCGCTCGAACCGCTGCCGGCCTGGCAGCTCGACTGGCACCCTTGGGCCGAAGACCGTCCCGCCGAAGCACTGTGCCGCGGCACTTACGTGATGCCGGTCTACCGCCTGCCCGCCACCGATGAGCCCGGGCAGGTTCGTTCCGAGTCCGACAGCGCCTACTACGGCGATGAGGGAGAGACCATTCTCGGTGGCGAGGTGATACTGCGCCGCGGCGACAGCCAACTCGAGTCACCGCGGGTGAGTGTCCCCCCCGAACGCGACTGGGCCTACGCTAAAGGCCCCCTGGCCCTGCGCGATATCAACCTGCTGGTGCGCGGTGAAGCCGGCGAGGTGTCGCTGAACAGCGATGCCGCCAGCATCGACACGGCCCACTTCGTGGTGCATGACCAGCATCTGCGCGGCGATGCGCTGCAGTTGGAGCGGCTCGAGGACGGGCGTTTCCGGCTCACCTCGGCGAGTTTCACCACCTGCGACCCCGGCAGCAATCTGTGGCAACTGGTCACCAGTGACCTGGTGCTCGACCGCGAGAGCGGCTTCGGCACCGCGCGTCATGCCCGCCTCAAGATGGGCAACGTCCCGGTGTTCTACTGGCCATGGGTGCGCTTCCCCATCGACGATCGTCGGCATACCGGCTTCCTGTGGCCCGTGCTGGGCTTCTCCAGCGACAGTCTCGACTACGCCCAGCCGTTCTACTGGAACATCGCACCCAATCAGGACGCTACCATCACGCCGCGCTGGATCAGCGATCGAGGGCTGCTGCTTGCCGGTGAGTATCGCTACCTGTTTCCCAGCGATGCCGGGCAGATAGAGGGTGCCTATCTCACCAGCGACGGCGGTGGTTCCGGCGGCTCGGGCTCGCGCTACGAGGGCGAGGATCGATGGTACGTCGACTACCTCCATCGCGGTCGCTTCGACGCGCGCACGAGCTACGACCTGCGCTACGGTGCGGCCAGCGATGGACGTTACTTCGACGATTTCGGCAGCCCCTTCGGTAACGGCCCCAACAACATGCAGCGCCTGGCGCGGCTCGACTATCGCGGCGACCTGTGGCACCTCGAGGCACGCGCCCAAGGCTTCCAGAAGCTGGAAGATCCGCTGCGCGATCGCGACAAGCCCTTCTATCGCCTGCCCAGCCTGAATGCCAATGCGCGCTGGACGCAACCGGGCGGGTGGTACCAGCAGTGGCGCTCCAATGCGACCTACTTCTGGCGCGACGTGGACCGCAACCAGGTCCCGCTACGCGAAGCGGCCATTGGTACGCGCCTGCACCTCTCGCCCGTCACCGGCTGGCGCTTCGACGAGACATGGGGACACCTGGAGCCGCGGGTCGAGTGGCTCTACACCGCCTATGACCTCGACTACGGTGAGCGCCAGACGGAGCGCGACACCTCGCTGCAGCGCGCGGTCCCGGTCGCTTCGGTGGATGGCGGTCTGATCTTCGAGCGCGAGCTCGAACTCGGCGGGCGCGAGTACCGCCAGACCCTCGAACCGCGGATCAACTACGCCTACGTGCCGGCTCGTGACCAGAGCGAGTTCCCCGATTTCGATACCGGTGAGCGTGCCTTCTCCTGGAACCAGCTGTGGTCGCCGTATCGTTTCTCGGGCGCCGACCGAGTGGGAGACCTCAACCGTGTCTCGCTGGGTGTCGACACGCGGTTACTGGAAGATGCACGTGGCCGCGAACGGCTGGCATTCGGGGTGGGGCAGGCATTCTATTTCGACGACCGATATATCGATATGGAGGGCGATGCCGATACGCTACCACGCCCACCGGAAGAGGGGGGCAACTTCGAGCGCTGGTACAACGCCACTCGCGACCGCTCATCTCTTGTGACACGGCTCGACTGGCAAATCAGCGACACCTGGAGCAGCCGTTGGCAGTGGATCTACGACGACAAGCAACAGCGTACCGAGCGTACCTCCCTTGACTTGAGCTACCGCAGCCAGGCCGGACATGTATTGAACCTTGGTTACCGCTGGGAACTCCAAGGGTTCGATCCGTCGGTAGAGCCGGACGACGACGAGTTTCGTGATTACAATCGTGAAGAGTTCGATTTATCCATTGCCTGGCGGCTCTCGCCGCGGGTGGATCTGATTGGCCGTGCGGTCTACGACTCCACCAATGAGCGCATGCTCGATCAAGTGGCGGGTGTTCAGTGGAACGACTGTTGTTATGGTCTACAACTCGTCTGGCGTGAGTGGGTCGACGATAACGACACCGCCAGAGTGGCGGACGATACCGATGAAAGTGGCATCTTCCTGCGCTTCGTGTTCAAGGGACTGGGCGGCGTCGGCGGCCATGCCGGCGATTACTTCGAGCGTGCCGTCCCGGGCTACCGCACCACGGCTTTCTGACGGGATCGGGACGCCACACCAGAGAGACAACATGAGAGGAAAGAGAGACATGCGGATACCGCCTATAGCCACTCTGGGAGCCCTGGGGCTGGTCTTGTGCCTTGGTGCCGTGCCGCTGACGGCACTGGCCCAAGAGCAGAACCAGAACTTCCAGCCGGTGCAGCGGCAGTCGCTGGACCGCATCGTGGCCGTGGTGAACGAGCAGGCCATCATGCAAAGCCAGTTGGAGGAACGCATGGAGCAGGCGCGCAGCCAGATCGCCGCCCAGGGACAGGGACTACCGCCCGAAGGGGTACTGCGGGAGCACGTGCTCGAGCAGGTGATTCTCGAGGAGATCCAACTGCAGATGGCGGCGGATGCTGGTCTCAGCGTTGACGATACCGCCCTCAATCGCCAGATTCGCGAGATCGCCGAGAGCAACGGCATGACCCTCGACCAGTTCGCCGATGCGCTGGAGGCCGATGGGTTGAACATGGCGAGCGTACGCGAGGAGATCCGCCGTGAGATGCTGCTGCGCGAACTGCACCAGCGCCAGGTGGGTGGCCGCGTCAATGTCAGCAATCGCGAGGTGGAGCGCTTCATCGAGCAGCAGGGCGGCAACGTCAGCCCCGAGCAGGCGCGCCAGATGGTGTTTCAGCGCAAGGCCAACGAGGCGCTGGACGCCTGGCTTCAGGAGATCCGTGCCGAGGCCTTCGTCGACAACCGGCTCACCAGCGGCAGCTGAGCACCATGCCCCCCACCGCCCCCGTATTGGCCGTGACCTGCGGCGAGCCCGCCGGTATCGGTCCCGAGCTGATGCTGCAGCTGGCGCTGGGCGAGCCGCCGCCCGCCAGGGTGGTGGCAGTGGGCGACCCGACGCTGCTGGCCGAACGGGCCGAACGGCTCGGCCTCGAGGTCGGCCTGCTCGAACTGCAGCCGGGCGAGCCGGTACCGGCAGTGCGTCCCGGCGTGTTGCCGGTGTGGCCGGTAGCGCTGCGCGAGCCGAGCCGGCCGGGCCGGCTCGACGTAGCCAACGCCGGCTACGTGCTCGAGACCCTCGATGTGGCGATCGCGGCCTGTCGCCAAGGGCAGGCGGATGCCATGGTCACCGCGCCGCTGCACAAGGGAGTGATCCTCGATGCCGGCCACGTCGGCTTTCGCGGTCACACCGAATATCTGCGCGACGCTTGCGGTGTCGACGAGGTCGTCATGATGTTGGCGACCGACTCCGCCCTGCATGCCGCGCAGCCCGGCTGGCAGGGCGGTGCTGCACTGCGCGTGGCCCTGGCGACCACGCATCTGCCTTTGCGGGAGGTGGCCGACGCGATCAGCGCCACCAGCCTGGAGCGTATCCTGCGCATCCTGCACGCGGACCTGATCCGCTGGTTCGGGGTGGCGGCGCCGCGCATCGCCGTGTGTGGCCTCAATCCGCACGCCGGCGAGGGGGGGCACCTGGGGCGCGAGGAGATCGAGGTGATCGCGCCTTGCCTCGAGCGCCTGCGCAAGCAAGGTTTCGTGCTTGACGGACCGCTGCCGGCCGATACCCTGTTCACGCCTCGCCACTTGGCCGGCGTCGATGCCGTGCTGGCGATGTATCACGACCAGGGGCTACCGGTGCTCAAGTACGCCGGCTTCGGCCGGGCCGCCAACATCACCCTGGGACTGCCGATCGTGCGCACTTCGGTGGATCATGGCACGGCGCTGGACCTGGCCGGCCGTGGCCTGGCCGATGCAGGCAGCCTGAGGGTCGCCGCGGCACTGGCCGCCGAGATGGCCTGCCGTGGTTCGGCCGCGGCCACTTCCTGACGAAACGACTGACAAGGATTCTTGCATGGCATCGCGCCCGCCGGTTCATCGCGCTCGCAAGCGCTTCGGCCAGAATTTCCTGCGTGACCCCGGCATCATTTCGCGCATCGTGCGCGCTATCGCGCCGCGCCCCGGCGACCGGCTGGTCGAGATCGGCCCCGGACAGGGCGCCCTGACCGAGCCTCTGCTCGAAGCGACGGGCGGCCACCTCGAAGTGATCGAGCTGGACCGCGACCTGATTCCGGGGCTGCGCGTGCAGTTCTTCAACTACCCGGGCTTCGTCGTGCACGAGGGGGATGCGCTGAAGTTCGATTTTCGCGAGCTGCGCAGCGACGGCGAGCCGCTGCGGGTCGTGGGCAATCTGCCCTACAATATCTCGACGCCGCTGATCGGCCATCTGCTGGAAGCCGGCGATGCCATTGCCGACATGCATTTCATGCTGCAGAAGGAGGTGGTCGATCGCCTGGCCGCCGAGCCGGGCGGCGCCGACTGGGGGCGGCTCTCGGTGATGGCGCAGTACCGCTGTCGCGTCGATTATCTGTTCACGGTGCCGCCGGAGGCGTTCGTGCCTCGCCCCAAGGTCGATTCGGCCATCGTGCGGCTGACTCCCTTTGCCGAGCCGCCATGGCCCGCCAGCGACGAAGCGTTGCTGTTCCGGGTCGTGCGTCAGGCCTTCGCCCAGCGGCGCAAGACCCTGCGCAACAACCTCAAGGGCGTGATCGATGGCGATGCTCTGGCGGCGCTTGACATCGATCCCGCCCGCCGCCCCCAGACGCTCGGGGTGGAGGAGTTCGTTCGCATCGCCAACCACCTGGCCATCGAGGAGGAGGCTCCATGACCCAGGCACCGGACATGCCTCTGGAGCAGCAAGTGCTGGTCGACGTGGAGCCCGACTTTCGCGACGATGAATCCTCTCGCGACGAGTCGCGCTACGTGTTCCGCTATACCGTGACGATCCACAACCATTCCAAGCGCAGCGTCCAGCTGCTGGCGCGACACTGGCGCATCACCCAGGGCAGCGGCAAGGTGCAGGAGGTGCGCGGCAAGGGTGTGGTGGGCCAGCAGCCGCTGATCGGTCCCGGTCAGACCTTCCGCTATACCAGCCGAGCCATCCTCGATGGGCCGGTGGGGGTGATGGAAGGCGCCTATACCTGTGTCGACACCGCCAGCCAGCGTCCCTTCGAGGTGGCCATCGCCCCCTTCCGTCTGGCCGGCCCCAACCAGGTACACTGACGGCAGCGAGGAAGCCTTCGGGCTGGTTGGGAATTCAAACCGTACCGCAAGGGACAGTGCCATGACCGTCTATGCCATCGGGGACCTGCAGGGCTGTCACGCCGAGTTCGTCGAACTGCTGGAGCGGATCGAGTTCGACCCCGCCCGCGACCGGTTGTGGTTGGCGGGCGATCTGGTCAATCGCGGCCCCGAGTCGCTCGCCTGCCTGCGGGAGGTACGCGCGCTGGGCGATGCCGCGCTCAGCGTGCTTGGCAATCACGACCTGCATCTGCTGGCGGTAGCGCGTGGCGGCGCCCGGCTCAATCGCAAGGATACGCTGGATACCATACTCGCTGCCCCCGACCGTGAGGCGCTGCTCGACTGGCTTCAGGCGCGCCCGTTACTGGTGCGCGAGTCTTTTGCGGGGCAGGGAGAGACGCTGATGACCCATGCGGGGCTTTTGCCCGAGTGGTCGGCCGAGCAGGCGGCAAGCCTGGCCGCGGAGGTCGAGGAGCGGCTCGCCAGCGAGCGCAGCGGAGCGTTTCTCGAACGGATGTACGGCAACGAACCCCCCTGTTGGGAGGCGTCGCTCGACGGCATCGATCGACTGCGCGTCATCGTCAACGTACTGACGCGGATGCGTTTCATCGATGCCGACGGCTGTCTGGATTTCAGCGCCAAGGAGGGCCTCGGCAGCGCACCCGATGGCTTCGCTCCCTGGTTTTGCTACCCTCGCCGCGATGACGTGCGGCTGCTGTTCGGCCACTGGGCGGCGCTGGAGGGGCGTGCCGAGGGTGCCATGGTGCGCGCCGAGGCGCTGGATACCGGCTGCGTCTGGGGCGGCAGTCTCACTGCGCTGAACCTCGCTACCGGTGAGCGAATTGGCGTGCCTAGCCGCCAACGCCACTGATCACGATCCGTCATTCGGGAGGCCAAGATGGCGACCCCCATGTTTCAACACCTGTCGATCGAGACTCTTACCGCCTGGATCGACGCCAAGACCGAGCTCACGTTGGTCGATATTCGCGATCCGATGAGCTTCGCCGGCGGCCACATTCCGGGCAGCTTGCACCTCGACAATGACGGTGTCCCGGCACTGCTCGAGTCGACGCCGAGGCAGCCGCCGCTGGTGGTGGTCTGCTACCACGGTCACTCTAGCCAGCAGGCGGCGGCCTGGCTGGCAGGCCAGGGCTTCGCCGACGTCTACAGCCTCGATGGCGGCTTCACCGAGTGGGAGCACCGCCTTCCTGAACGGGTGGAGCGCGGGCATTCATGAAGGCGACACGCGGACGCTGCCTCGAAGGGCTTGAGGTCTACCGCGTGGGAGGTGCCGTGCGCGATGCCCGGCTTGGCTGGCCTACCGTCGATACCGACTGGGTGGTGGTCGGGGCGACGCCCGAGGAGATGCAGCGTCGAGGCTTCCGCCCGGTGGGGCGTGATTTCCCCGTCTTCCTGCACCCCGACACCCATGAGGAGTACGCACTGGCGCGGACCGAGCGTAAGTCGGGCCACGGCTACACGGGCTTCGAGGTGCATGCCAGTCCCGACGTGACGCTGGAGGAGGACCTGGCTCGGCGTGACTTGACCATCAATGCCATGGCCGAAACGCCGGAAGGTGAGCTGGTCGATCCCTACGGCGGCCTGAAGGATCTTCACGCCAGGCAGCTGCGCCATGTCTCTCCGGCCTTCATCGAGGACCCGCTGCGCGTGCTGCGCACCGCTCGCTTCCTGGCGCGCTATGCCCGGCTCGGCTTCACCATCGCCGAGGAGACGCGGGCGCTGATGGTGGAGCTCGCGGCGAGCGGCGAGCTCGACCACCTGGTGGCCGAGCGGGTCTGGACCGAGACCGAGAAGGCGCTGGGTGAAGCGGACCCGGCGGTTTACTTTCGTACCCTGCATGAATGCAATGCGCTGGCGGTTCTGATGCCGGAACTGGTCGAGGAGGCCGCTGCGCTTTCCGAGGCGCTGACGAGGCTTGCGAGACTGCCCGACGACCTGCCCGAGGAGGAGTGCCCCCGCTGGCGCTGGGCACGGCTGGTGGAGCATCTCGACGATGCCCGGCAGGCGACGTTGGCCGAGCGTCTCCGCTTGCCGCGTCGCTATCGTGACCTGGGGCGTCAGGCCGCACTCACCCGACAGTTGCGACACCGGAGCGAACCCGAGGCGGACGACGTCAAGGCCTGGCTGGACGGCATCGACGCCTGGCGGCGGGAGGAGCGGGTGCCCCCCTTGCTTGCGCTGCTGGCGGTGGATGCCCCGGCTCTGGCCGAGCGGCTCGAGCGAGCCTGGCAGGCGGTCTCGCAGGTCGAGCCGCGGGAGCTGGTGGCGGAAGGGTTTCGCGGTGGCGAGCTGGGGCGGGAGCTGGCCCGCCGGCGCCGGGCCATCCTCCTGCAGGATTTCTCGGGCGCGTGATCCTACCATGCAGGTTGCCACCGCCTAACGCGAGAACGTGCGCGGCCAGTCAAACGTGATCGGCCAGAGTCGCTGTTGGTCGTCGTCGAAGGCCGACCACAGTTCGGCGTAGGTTCGCCCGTCCACGGGGTGCGGTGTGTCCGGCAGCAGTTCGGACAGCGGCAGCAGCACGAAGGCATGATGCAAAATCTCGCCGCGTGGCAGCCGGACGCCATCGTGCTCGCCGACGAGATCGCCCACCGTGAGCAGGTCGATGTCCAGCGTGCGCGGGCTGAACTTGGGGGTCCCTTCGCGGCGGCCGTGTTCCCGCTCGATGCGCTTGCACCAGGCCTGCAGCTCCCCGACCGACCAGTCGCTGTCGAACACCGCAACCAAGTTGTAGAAGTTGTGACCATCCTCGAAGCCCACCGGCTCGCTCTCGTAGACGCGAGAGACGGCGAGACCGCGGAAGGTGGCGTCAAGCACGTCCAGGCAGCGCCGTACGTGATGGTCGCGATCGATGTTGCTGCCTATGCTGACGCTGACGCGGGTCATCCGGCGCGCTCCCGACCACGTTCGATGCGTACCCCTACGGCCGCGGCGGCGGGCACGGCACCGGGCTTGCGCAGCGTCAACCGCAGCCAGGGCACGCCAAACTCCTCCATCAGCAGTTGGGCGAGGCGCTCGGCGAACGTCTCGACCAGGGCGACATCGTGCTCGGCGGCGAAGCCGGCGATGCGTTGGCTGATGGCAGCGTAATCGAGGGTCTTTGTCAGGTCATCGTCGGCCGCCGCCGGGCGAATGTCGGTGGCCAGTTCCAGGTCGAGCGTCAGCCGCTGGCGAATGGTGCGCTCCCAGTCATAAACGCCAATCACCGTCTCGATCTCGAGAGATTCGATCAGTATGCGGTCCATGCGCGGCTCCCATCGAAAAAAGGAGGCCCGATTGTACTGAGCGACGTGGAGGAATGACAGTTTGCTGTCCCCGCGGCGTCGCGGCTGGCATCATGCAGCGATAGGCGTGGGTAAGGAGGCGGGACCGGGTGACGGTCGAAGGGTTACTGCTGCTGTTGACGCTGGTGCTGCTGGGCTACGCCAGCGGCTCCTGCTTGGGAGCGCTATGGGTCTGTCGCCTGGCGGGTGTGGGCGATCCTCGCCGAGAAGGCTCGGGCAACCCGGGGTTCTCCAACGTGCTGCGTCTGCATGGTCGCCGACTGGCGGCGGCGACGCTGCTGCTTGACGCGCTGAAAGGCATGCCCGTGCTATGGCTGGCCCTGGGGTTGGACCTGGCGCCATGGGAGCAGGGCGTAGCAGGGCTGGCCGTGCTGCTGGGACACAGTTATCCGCCATGGCATCGTTTTCGCGGCGGCAAGGCGGTGGCCAGCGCCTTCGGCGTGATGCTGGTGCTGACGCCTTGGGTGGCATTGTGCTGTGCGGCGCTGTGGACGCTGCTGGCCTGGCGCGTGCGCACCGCCGCGGTAGCGTCACTGGCCAGCGCCGGCATCGCCCCGCTGGCCAGCCTGTGGTTGGCTCCCGACTACGTGTGGGTCGTGATGGCCTTCACCGCCCTGGTGTTGGTGCGGCACCTGCTCAATATTCACCGGCTGCGGCACGGCGAGGAGCCGGGCATCTAGTCGCCGACAGGGGCCTTTAGGGTTTCCATGGGCCAGCGCGGCACGGCCTTCATCAGGCCGATCTCGTCACGCTCGCCGGCCAACAGGCGTCGGGCGCCGGCAAGCGCGATCATGGCGCCGTTATCGGTGCAGAAGCGACCGCGAGGATAGTAGACCTGTGCGCTGCGCTTCTCGGCCTCATGGCCCAGTCGCTCGCGCAGGCGCGCGTTGGCGCTCACGCCGCCGGCCATGACCAGGCGCTTGAGTCCGGTGTCGTCGAGCGCCCGGCGGCACTTGATCACCAGGGTGTCGACCACGGCCTCCTCGAAGGCCAGGGCGACGTCGGCGCGGGCCTGATCGTCGAGTTCGCCGGCTGCGTCGAGCTGGCGCAGGGTGGTCAGGGTATGAGTCTTGAGCCCGGAGAAGCTGAAGTCGAGTCCCGGGCGGTCGGTCATCGGCCGGGGGAAGCGAAAGCGCCCGGGATTGCCGGTTTCGGCCAGGCGGGCGACCTGCGGCCCGCCGGGATAGGCCAGGCCGAGCATCTTGGCGGCCTTGTCGAAGGCTTCTCCGGCGGCGTCGTCGACTGACTCGCCGAGCAGGCGGTACTGTCCTTGCCCCTGAACTTCCACCAGTTGGGTATGTCCGCCCGACACCAGCAGCGCCACGAAAGGAAAGGCGGGCGGCGCCGCCTCGAGCATGGGCGCCATGAGGTGGCCTTCCATGTGATGGACCCCAAGCACCGGAATATCGAGAGCGCGTGCCATGCCATGGGCGGTGCTGGCGCCGACCATCAGGGCGCCGACCAGACCGGGACCGGCGGTATAGGCGATGGCATCCAGCTCGCCGCGGGTCATGTCGGCCTCGTCGAGTACCTGCTGAATCAGCGGCAGCAGGCGGCGGGTATGGTCGCGGGAGGCGAGTTCCGGCACTACCCCGCCGTACTCGGCATGCATGGCGATCTGGCTGAAGAGCGCGTCGGCCAGCAGGCCGCGGTCAGTGTCGTAGATCGCGACGCCGGTCTCGTCGCAGGAGGTCTCGATGCCAAGGACTCGCATGGTTCAGGCTCGTGCAGCGTGAAAGCCGGCATTTTATCAAATCGGGACGCCTCAATCCCTTTTTCCGCAGCAGGAATTTGCAATGCTTGGTATCGCCGACTAAACTACCGTGCGCTGTACAATTGGGTCGCGTGCCCGGCCAGGGTATGCGTTATGACCGAACTCAAGATTCTAAGGTAGGTGAGTGCTTAATGCCTTCTGTCAAAGTACGTGATAACGAGCCGTTTGACGTCGCGCTGCGTCGCTTCAAGCGTTCCTGTGAAAAAGCCGGCATTCTGTCCGAGGTGCGTCGTCGTGAGCACTACGAGAAGCCGACTGCAGAGCGCAAGCGCAAGGCGGCAGCTGCGGTGAAGCGTCACGCCAAGAAGCTCCAGCGTGAGCGCAAGCGTTTCGAACGGCTCTATTGATCCGTACTAAGGAAGTACCGACGCCTCGGGCATCGGTCCTTCTGGAAGGATGACCAAGCGGCTGCCGTCAGGTGGCCGCTTGTCTTTCGCGACCCGTTCCTCTCTTGTTTCATCCATCCCGCCGGGAGGTGGCGAGACCTGCATGGCCGGCCAGATCCCTCAGCGTTTCATCGATGACCTGCTGGCGCGCGTCGACGTGGTCGAGGTAGTCGGTGAGCGGGTGCAGCTGAAGAAGGCGGGGCGCAACTATTCGGGCCTGTGTCCCTTCCATCAGGAAAAGACGCCCTCCTTCACCGTCAGTGCCGACAAGCAGTTTTACCACTGTTTTGGCTGCGGCGCCCATGGCAATGCCCTGCGCTTCCTGATGGAGTACGACAAGCTGCGCTTTCCCGAGGCGGTGGAGCAGTTGGCTTCACGGCTTGGTCTCGAGGTGCCGCGCGAAGGCGCCGACGATCCGCGTGCTCAGGCGCGGGAACGCAAGCGCCAGGAGGGGGTCAACCTGCTCGAACTCGCGTCCAGTTTCTATCGCGAACGGCTGAGGATGCCCGAAGGGCAGTCGGCACGGGAATATCTGGCCCGGCGCGGTCTCTCCGAGGAGGTGCAGCGCGACTTCGGCATCGGGTATGCCCCGAATGACTGGGAGGCGCTGAAGCGCCACCTGAGCGCTAGGGAGATTGTAGAAGCGGTGCAGGTCGAATACGGCCTGCTGGTGCAGCGTGAGGACAGCGGACGCACCTATGACCGTTTCCGCGACCGGGTGATGTTCCCGATCCGCGACGTGCGTGGACGCACCATCGCCTTTGGCGGTCGGGTGCTCGGGGACGCCAAGCCCAAGTATCTGAACTCGCCCGAGACGCCGGTCTTCCACAAGGGGCGCGAACTCTACGGGCTGTTCGAGGCCAGGCAGGCCAATCCACGGCTGGAGCGGGTGATCATCGTCGAGGGCTACATGGATGTGGTGGCACTGGCGCAGTACGGTATTCGCTATGCCGTTGCCACCCTTGGCACCTCCACCAGTGAGGAGCACCTGTCGCGGCTGTTCCGCATGGTCAACGAAGTGGTGTTCTGCTTCGACGGCGACAAGGCGGGGCGCCAGGCGGCCAGCCGCGCGCTGGAGACGGTGTTACCGCAGATGATCGACGGTCGCGAGGCGCGCTTCCTGTTCCTGCCTGAAGGGGAGGATCCGGATACGCTGGTGCGTCGAGAAGGGCGTGAGGCCTTCGAGGATCGCATCACCTGCGCCAGTCCGCTGTCGGAGTTCCTGTTCGACCAGGCGGCGCGGGGGCGAGACCTGGCGCGAGTCGAGGAGCGTGAGCGTTTCGCCAGCCAGGTGCTCAAGGCGGCCAGTCGCTTGCCGCGAGGCATGCTTCAGACGGTGCTTCTGGGGGAACTCGCACGCCGTACTGGGGTCGACCAATCGCGCTTCGAGGCGCTCCTGGCGCGGGACGAAGGCGTGGCGCCGTCATTGGCGGAGCCGAATGTTGCGCCTGCCGCATCCTCTACCGGGCAGGAGGTGGTGGGTCATGTACCGCCGGCCAAGGGGGCTTCGCTGGGGCTGGTGGCGCGCGTGCTGCAACTCCTGGTGCATGAGCCGGCGTTGGTCGAGCGCTTGCCCGGCGAGGACGACTGGTGTCCCGAGGGAGATGGCGACGCGGCGCTGTGTCGCGAACTGGTTCGGCTATTGCGTGCTGGGCGCTACCGTAGTCCACAGGTGGTGCTGGCGCATTTTCAGGGCAGCGCTCAGGGCGAGCGCCTGGCGTTGCTGGCACGGCGAGAAATGCTCATTCCTCGCGATGCCCGGGCCCAGGAGCTTGATGGCCTGATCGAGCATTTTCGTCGCCACCAGAGGCGGCCGTCATGTCAGGAGCAGATCGATGCGCTTCTGGCGAAGCAGCGCTCGGGGGAACGGCTTTCGCCCGAGGAGCGACAGCGACTCATGACGTTGCTGGCCGAGCTGGGAAGTTGAGATACAAGCGTCAGGACGACGAAGGATGTTGGTGACAGGGTTGAATTCTCTTCTATCACCACCACATAGGGAGCATGGACTGGGCTCCGCGACAGCATAACCGTTTAAACTAACACACCTGAGTGATCGAGCAAATGGGCCGCACTGGCGGGCTCGCGGTGTTTCCCGCTATACTATTGGGCTTCATGAGTTTTCTCCACCCCAGCGCTTCAGGTGCTTCATTCTTCTTCGTCGAGATAGGGTTTCTATGGCTGGAAATGCGCAGCAGCAGTCACGTCTGAAGGAGTTGATCGCGCGTGGCAAGGAACAGGGTTACCTGACCTACGCCGAGGTCAACGACCACCTCCCCGAGGATATTGCCGACCCCGACCAGGTGGAAGACATCATCGGCATGATCAACGACATGGGTATCAGCGTCGTCGAGGAGGCCCCCGATGAAGATACCCTGATGATGTCTGATCATTCCGCCGACGAATCGGCGGCTGAAGAGGCCGTGGCTGCCCTGGCAGCGGTGGAGAGCGACGTAGGCCGTACCACCGACCCCGTGCGCATGTATATGCGCGAGATGGGAACCGTGGAGCTTCTGACCCGCGAGGGGGAGATAGAGATCGCCAAGCGCATCGAGGAGGGTACGCGCGAAGTGATGTCGGCCCTGGCCTGGCTGCCCGGCGCGGTGGATTCGATTCTCGAGGCATATGACGCGACCCAGGATGAAGAAGCCCCCGGCCGTCTCTCCGATCTCTTTTCCGGTTTCATCGACCCTGACGAAGGTATTCCCGGCGTTGCCGAGGCCGAGCTTCCCGAGGAGGAGATCAGCGCTACCGACGACGATGACGACGCCGGTGACGAGGATGATGACGACACCGGTGAGGCGGAGGAGGAGAGTTCCGGCGGTCCGGATCCCGAGGAAGCCAAGGCCCGCTTCGAGCAGATTCGCGAGCAGAACGAGCTGGTGCGCGAGGCGATTGCCAAGCACGGTCGGGGTGGGGCGCAGGCCCAGGCCGAGATGGAGCGTCTGGCCGAACTGTTCTCGCCGATCAAGCTGGTGCCCAAGCACTTCGAGCGTCTGGTCGGTCAGGTGCGCATCAGCGTCGAACAGGTTCGCGCCCAGGAAAAGACGGTGATGCAGCTGTTCGTCAAGAAGGCGAAAGTGCCGCGCAAGAGCTTCATCAAGGCGTTTCCGGGCAACGAGTCGCGCCAGGAGTGGGTTGACGAGTTCATTGCCCAGAATCCCAAGTTCGCCGAGCGCCTGGAGCCCCTGCGTCCCGATATCCAGCGTGCCCAGCGCCGGATCGCCTTCGAGGAGGACATGGTTCAGCTGGCGGTGGCGGAGCTCAAGGAGATCAATCGTCGGCTCTCCATTGGCGAGGCCAAGGCCCGGCGTGCCAAGAAGGAGATGGTCGAGGCCAACCTGCGTCTTGTGATTTCCATCGCCAAGAAGTACACCAACCGCGGGCTGCAATTCCTGGATCTGATCCAGGAGGGCAATATCGGCCTGATGAAGGCGGTGGACAAGTTCGAGTACCGTCGCGGCTACAAGTTCTCGACCTATGCCACCTGGTGGATTCGCCAGGCGATCACTCGCTCGATTGCCGACCAGGCGCGGACCATCCGCATTCCGGTGCACATGATCGAGACCATCAACAAGCTCAATCGCGTGTCGCGCCAGATGCTGCAGGAGATGGGCCGCGAGCCGACGCCGGAAGAGCTGGGCGAGCGTCTCGAGATGCCCGAGGACAAGGTGCGCAAGGTGCTCAAGATCGCCAAGGAGCCGATCTCCATGGAGACGCCCATCGGCGACGATGACGACTCGCATCTGGGCGACTTCATCGAGGACAGCACCATGCAGCTGCCGGTCGACCTGGCCACCGGCGAGGGGCTGATCGAGGCCACGCGCAACGTGCTCGGCGGGCTGACCGCCCGCGAGGCCAAAGTGCTGCGCATGCGCTTCGGCATCGACATGAACACCGACCACACCCTCGAAGAGGTCGGCAAGCAGTTCGATGTTACCCGTGAGCGGATCCGCCAGATCGAAGCCAAGGCGCTGCGCAAGCTGCGCCATCCCAGCCGTTCGGAGCCGCTGCGTTCGTTCCTCGACGAGTGACCAGTCCAGCATACCGGGCATGACAGGACGCCCACCGCCATGGCGGTGGGCGTCCTGCTTTTGGTACGGGCAAAATGAAAGTTTGAGAACACGCTGCCATCAGGGCAGGGAACGGGCCTGCTGCCAGCGCCGGGAGAGCAGGACGAGTTCGATGACGGCAATCAGGATCAGGCTGTAGCCGAGCAGCTCGGTGATCTCCTCTGCGGCCTCCTTGAAGGTGCGCAGATAATGTTCTTCGAGGATAGCCATCCACATCTCGCTGCGCCCATACAGGCGAGAGAATACGTAGGTAACGAGGAAGCCGGCAGCGAAGAGGCCGAACGAGAAACTGTTGCCGTAGGTGACAAACTCGCTCGAGAAGCGCTGGCGCCGCCACAGGACGAGGGTCAGGCAGGGAAGCAGCACAAGAGTGACGAGCAACTGCCAGGCGCCGTCGAAAAGGTGCCGGTCCAGATAGTAATCCTGCTCGCGAATCAGCGAAGCAACGATCAGCGCGAACATCAGCAGCGAGACGGTGGGCAGTTCGCGCCTGGCCGAGGGCGTGCACAGCAGAAGCGCGCTGGCTGCCAGCACGACACTCTGGCACAGCTCGGTGAAGCCCAGCTCGGCAAAGGAACGCCGGGCGGGAAGGTACAGCGCTTCGTAGTAGATGCCTTGCAGAAATGCAGCGATGAGCAGGATATAGAACACGGCCCGCAGGCAGGCCGCAGCAAAGCCGATAGGCGCCGCGGGCGGCGGCGGCAGGGAAGAAGTTCGAGGCATAGAGGTTCCGGTGGGGCAGCACTAACAGAAACACGCAGAGTGTAGCGTCATCGCTACGGGACTGCCATGGGCAGGGATTGGCTGCGTTGCGCTTCCTCCACGATCCAGTCGTGTACCGCCGCCACGCGCCGGTCGTCCAGGGCGCCGCTGGTATGCACGATGCCGTAGCGCTTGCCCGTGGGGATGCGCTGGGGAAAGGGGGCGATCAGGCTGCCTGACTTCAGTTCGTCGGTCAGCAGGGCCTGGCGGGCGATGGCGACCCCCATGCCTGCCACCGCCGCTTCCATTGTCAGCCGATGACGATTGAACGTGTAGCCGCGGCGCACATTGATCGGGGGGGCTTCGATAGCTTCCAGATAGTGCTCCCACTCGGCATAGGAGTGGCCGCCGCGCCAGGCGGTGATGTCGTGCAGCAACGGGTACCAGGCCAGCTCCTCGGGGCGCGACAAGGTGGGGCGGCGACGCATCAAGGACGGGGCGCAAACGGGAAATATCACCTCTTCCATCAGTGGGGTGATGGCAAGGCCGGGGTAGTAGCCGTCGTTGAGGTCTATGGCCAGATCGAATTCGCCTTCGCGCAGCGACAGGCTGCTGTCCTCGGCGATGACCTGCAGCTCGATATCGGGAAAGCGCGCCTGCAGCCGCGGCAGCCTCGGCATCAACCATTTACTGAGAAAAGCCGGCACGCTGCGCAGTCGAATCACGCCGCTCATCACGCCGCTACGCAGACGCTTTACCTCGAGACCGACCGACTGGTAGGCCTCGTCGACCACGGCAGCCAGCCGCTTGCCTTCCTCGGTGAGCTCCAGGCGCCGCGGCAGGCGGCGAAACAGGCGGAAGCCCAGCCGCTCCTCGAGCTGCTTGATCTGCTGGCTCACCGCGCCGGTGGTGACGTGCAATTCCTCCGCCGCGCGCGTGAAGGAGAGATGTCGGGCGCTGACGGCGAAGACTTTCAGCCAGGCATGGGTCTGGGCGTGCAAGAGTCGGCTCATGGTTTAGTTTTGCTATAGCTTCTAGCAGATATTCTCGTTTGCCGAACGGCAGTCTCGCCACCAACATAAGGTCATCAGTGCCGTAAAGGCAAACATGTTTTAGTCAGGCTGATGCATGAGCCGCATGAAGCGCATGGCGAACGACTGGCAGCAGACGAGGTAACGTATGGCAATCAGTGTCTTCGACCTGTTCAAGGTCGGTATCGGCCCCTCCAGCTCCCATACCGTGGGGCCCATGCGCGCCGCCTTCGACTTCGTTCAGGCACTGCGTGACGAGGACCAACTCGAGCGGGTGGCCCGTATCGAGGTGAGGTTGTACGGCTCGCTGTGCGCTACCGGCAAGGGGCATGGTACCGACCGCGCCGTGATCATGGGGCTGATGGGGGAACGTCCCGACCAGATCGATCCGGCGATCGTCGCGCCCTGTATCGAGGAACTGCTCGAGGCGAGCACGCTGATGCTCGACGGGCGCCTGGCGATCCCCTTCCTCTGGGCACGCGACATGCAGTGGTACGAGGAGTGCCTTCCCTACCACCCCAATGCCATGACGCTGATCGCCCATGGTCACGGTGGTGAGCTGTGGCGTAATACCTATTATTCGATCGGCGGTGGTTTCGTCGTCGACGAGGCCCAGGCCGAGCGCGGTGAGCTTGACCAGGACCACACCGCGCTGCCTTACGATTTCAACTCGGCCGCCGAACTGATGGCGCTGTGTCGCATGCACGACATGCGTATCAGCGAGCTGATGCTGGAGAACGAAAAGGCATGGCGCAGCGAAGCCGAAGTGCGTGATGGCCTGTGGCGGATCTGGCTGGCCATGCGTGCCTGCGTCGATACCGGCCTCGAGCAGGAAGGCGTGCTGCCTGGTGGGCTCAACGTCAAGCGGCGCGCGGCATCGCTGCACCGTCGGTTGCTGGCGGCGAGTGACGATCAGAGCTTGATCGCTACCACCTTCGGGGCAATGGACTGGGTCAATGTCTTCGCCCTCGCGGTGAACGAGGAGAACGCTGCCGGCGGGCGCATGGTGACCGCGCCGACCAACGGTGCGGCCGGCATCATTCCCGCGGTACTGCACTACTACATGAAGTTTCAGCCCGGCGCCTGCGAGCGCGACGTAGTGGACTTTCTGCTCGCGGCAGGGGCGGTGGGCATCCTGTGCAAGAAGAACGCCTCTATCTCGGGCGCCGAGGTCGGCTGTCAGGGCGAGGTCGGCTCGGCCTGTGCCATGGCCGCGGCGGGCCTGGCCGAGGTCATGGGCGGCAGCGTGGCGCAAGTGGAGAATGCCGCCGAGATCGGCCTGGAACATAACCTCGGGTTGACCTGCGACCCCGTGGGCGGCCTGGTCCAGGTGCCGTGCATCGAGCGCAACGCCATCGCCTCGGTCAAGGCGATCAACGCGGCTCAAATGGCTCTGCGTGGTGACGGCGAGCATTTCGTCTCGCTCGACAAGGCGATTCGCACCATGCGCGACACCGGACGCGACATGCAGGACAAGTACAAGGAGACGTCACGCGGCGGCCTCGCCGTGAACGCCATCGAGTGCTGATTCCTGCGACAGGCTCCTGAGGGGGCCTGATCCAATCCCCGCGCGATGCCCGATGGCATCGCGTTTTTGTTTGCACGCTATTGACATGGGGCTGCCTCTACGCCATTGGTCGAGTTCGACGTTTCTATGGTTGCCCCGCGAGTGTGTCTCCTCTAGCTTACGTTAACGTAAAGGTTAGAGTTCAGGCTGAACCAGCCACGAACCGCCGCCTTACACGACAACGACAATAATCAGCATGGGCCGCCGCGGGCGGTCCAGAGAGGACGTCACATGACCCAGGAGTTCATCCTCGAAACTCGCGGACTGACCAAGCAATTCCGCGGCTTCACGGCGGTGGACGACGTCAACCTACGGGTTCGGGAGGGGCATATCCATGCCTTGATCGGCCCCAACGGTGCCGGCAAGACGACCGTCTTCAACCTCCTTACCAAGTTCCTGCCGCCGACACGGGGCGAGATCCTCTACCGTGGCAAGGCCATCACCGGCATGAAGGCCAACGAGATCGCGCGCATGGGAATGGTGCGCTCGTTCCAGATCTCTGCGGTATTTGCCCACATGACGGCCCTGGAGAACGTGCGCGTGGCGCTGCAGCGACCGATCGGCACCTCGTTTCACTTCTGGAAATCCGAACGCAGCCTGGAACATCTCAACGCGAGAGCCATCGAGCTGCTCGACGAGGTTGGCCTACGTGAATACGCCGACGTGCTGACCGTGGAAATGCCCTACGGGCGCAAGCGGGCCCTGGAAGTGGCGACGACGCTGGCCATGGATCCGAAGCTGATGCTGCTCGACGAGCCGACCCAGGGCATGGGGGCCGAGGATGTCGATCGCATCGTCGAGCTGATTCGCCGCGTGGCCAAGGGGCGCACGGTACTGATGGTCGAGCATAACCTCAGCGTGGTGAGCCGCTTGTGCGACCAGATTACCGTGCTCGCCCGCGGTGCCGTGCTGGCAGAGGGCGACTACGAGACGGTTTCCGCCGATCCACAGGTTCGCGAGGCCTACATGGGCAGCGAGGCCGAGACAGAGGAGGCCAGTGCATGAATCAGGTCGTCGAACAGCCGACTCGCAGCGAATATCGCGATCACGATGGCGCCGAAATGCTGCGTATTCGTGACCTTCATGCCTTCTATGGCGAATCCCACATCTTGCATGGCGTCGACATGGAGGTGCGCCGTGGCGAGCTGGTCACGCTGCTGGGGCGCAACGGCGCAGGCCGCAGTACCACGCTCAAGGCGATCATGAACATGGTCGGTCGACGTACCGGCTCGATCATGATCAACGGCACCGAAACCGTTGGCATGAAGGCACACCGGATACCGCGGCTGGGGATCGGCTACTGCCCCGAGGAGCGTGGCATCTTTGCCAGTCTCGACGTCGAGGAGAACCTGCTGCTGCCGCCCACGGTACGCTCGGGCGGGATGTCGATCGACGAGATCTACGCGATGTTCCCCAACCTTTACGAGCGCCGTCGCAGCCAGGGCACCCGTCTCTCCGGCGGCGAGCAGCAGATGTTGGCCATGGCGCGCATTCTGCGTACCGGGGCACGCATGTTGCTACTCGACGAGATTACCGAAGGGCTGGCGCCAGTCATCGTGCAGAAGCTGGGAGAGGTGCTGGTGCAACTGCGCGACCGTGGCATGACCATCGTGCTGGTAGAGCAGAATTTCCGCTTCGCCGCACCGCTGGCGGATCGTCACTACGTCATGGAACACGGCCGCATCGTCGAGGAGATCAGTGCCGCCGAGCTGCCATCGAAGCGTGACCACCTCAATGCCCTGCTAGGAGTCTAGTCAGCCTGCTACGAAGCAAGTCCCGGTTCGCCATGCCCCGGCAGGCGGGCCGCTTGCCAAGACGCGCCTTGAAGGCGAAACAAGAACCACAACCGTCAATACGCAATCGCTAATTTCGAACTACCTAGAATTGCGACTTACCCGCAGTGCGCGTGACAACAACAACCCGCCCAGTTGGGCTATGGAGACGAACAATGACCTTCATCAAGAAGACACTCGCCAGCAGCATCGCCATTGCCGCCACCGCCGCCATGGCAACCACCGCCCAGGCGGAGATCAGCGATGGTGAGGTGCGCATCGGCTACCTCGCCGACATGTCGGGCACTTACCGCGACCTGGCCGGCCCGGGTGGCCTCGAGGCCCTCCAGATGGCCGTCGAGGACTTCGGCGGCAGCGTCGACGGCGCCCCGATCGAAGTGTTCAGTGCCGACGACAGCAACAGCGCTGACGTGGGTGCCAATACCGTGCGCGAATGGGTCGATCAGCGTAATGTCGACCTGGTCGCCGGCATGGTCGCCTCCTCGGTGACCATCGCCGTGACCAAGGTGCTCGAAGACAACGACGGTTTTGGTATCGTTTCCGGTTCGGCGGCGTCGAGCATCACCAACGAGCACTGCACGCCCAACCATATCCACTGGGTCTACGACACCTATCCGCTGGCCAACGGTACCGCGCGTGCCGTCGTCGAACAGGGCGGCGACACCTGGTTCATGCTGACCGCCGATTATGCCTTCGGCCATGCACTTGAAGGCGACGTGACCAAGGTGGTGGAGGAAAATGGCGGCGAGGTCATCGGCGGTGTGCGTCACCCGTTCCCGACCAACGATTTCTCCTCCTACATCCTCCAGGCCCAAGGCTCGGGGGCCGAGATCATCGGCCTGGCCAATGCGGGTGCCGATACCGTCAACGCGATCAACACCGCCAGCCAGTTCGGCGTCGTCGAGGCCGGACAGCAACTCGCCGGTCTGCTGGTATTCCTCAACGACGTCCACGCCATGGGCCTGGAGACTACCCAGGGCCTGCTGCTGACGACTGGCTGGTACTGGAACATGGACGATCAGGCGCGCGAGTGGGCCGAGCGCTACTACGAGCGCGTGGGCAGCATGCCGACCATGGTCCAGGCCGGTATCTACTCCAGCACCATGCACTATCTCCAGGCCGTCGAGGCGACCGGCAGCGACGACACCCAGACGGTGCGCGAATACATGATGAAGCAGCCGATCCACGACTTCTTCGCGCGCAATGGCCGCATCCGCGAGGATGGCCGCATGGTGCACGACATGTACCTGGCCCGCGTGAAGTCGCCGGAAGAGTCCACTCACGAGTGGGACCTCTACGAGATCCTGACTTCCATTCCCGCCGAAGAGGCATACCGTCCGCTCGCCGAAAGCCAGTGCGACCTGGTTCAGAACTGAGCGTGACACGAGACGGCGGCGGCCTCGGCCGCCGCCCCTCTGACGGCGAGGAGAATCCGACATGACGATGATATTCGGGGTGCCGTTGGCGGTGTTCATGGGCCAGTTGCTACTGGGTCTGATCAACGGCGCCTTCTACGCCCTGTTGAGCCTGGGCCTGGCGGTGATCTTTGGCCTGCTGAAGATCGTCAACTTCGCCCATGGGGCCATGTACATGCTGGGGGCATTCACCACACTGCTGGGGATGCAATACCTAGGCATCAATTACTGGGCTGCGCTGCTGCTGACACCGGTGGTGGTGGGGCTGGGCGGCATGCTGATCGAGCGCGTGCTGCTGCGACGCATCGCGCATCTCGACCATCTCTACGGGTTGTTGCTGACCTTCGGCCTGGCGCTGATCTTCGAAGGCTCCCTGATCAACTTCTTTGGCGTCTCCGGGGCTCGCTACCCCACGCCCGAGATCTTCCAGGGCGGCTTCCAGCTGGGCTTCATGTTCTTGCCCAAGTACCGGGCCTGGGTGCTGCTGGCGGCTATCGTCGTCTGCTTTGCCACGTGGTTCATCATCGAGCGTACACGTCTAGGCGCCTACCTCCGGGCCGGCACCGAGAATCCCTCGCTCATGCAGGCCTTCGGCGTCAACGTACCACTGCTGGTGACGTTAACCTACGGCTTCGGCGTGGCGCTTGCGGCTTTCGCCGGCGTGCTTGCTGCACCGCTCTATCCCGTGTCGCCGACCATGGGGTCCAACCTGCTGATCGTGGTATTCGCAGTGGTCGTCATCGGTGGCATGGGCTCCATCCTGGGGGCTGTCGTCACCGGACTCGCCATGGGGCTGATCGAAGGCTTGACCAAGGTGTACTACCCCGAGGCAGCCAATACCGTAATCTTCCTGGTGATGATCCTGGTGCTGCTGCTCAGGCCCGCCGGACTCTTCGGCAAGGAGGCATGACGCCATGGCCACGACTCAAACCTTGACCCCGTCGATGAAACGCGAGCGGCGTGCCAACCTGCGTCGCAACGCCTTCTACCTGGCGCTGATCGTCATCGGCCTGGTGGCTCCTTTCGCAGCCTACCCGGTCTTCCTGATGAAGATGCTGTGTTTCGCCCTGTTCGCCTGCGCGTTCAACCTGCTGCTGGGCTATGCCGGCCTGCTCTCTTTCGGTCATGCGGCTTTCCTGGCCACCGGGGGCTACGTGACCGGCTACTTGCTGTCGAGCTATCCGACGCTGACTCCCGAGCTCGGCATCCTGGTCGGTACGGCTGCTGCCGTGTTGCTGGGGGCCGTCTTCGGCGCGCTATCGATTCGGCGACAGGGTATCTACTTCGCCATGGTCACGCTGGCCCTGGCCCAACTGGTGTTCTTCTTTTATATTCAGGTACCCTTTACCGGCGGCGAGGATGGCCTGCATGGCGTGCCGCGCGGCCACCTGTTCGGCGTCATCGACCTGAACAACAGCTTGGCGATGTACTACTTCGTCTTTGCGGTGTTCCTATTCGGCTTCGCCCTGATCCAGCGCACCGTGCACTCGCCGTTCGGCCAGGTGCTAAAGGCGATTCGCGAGAACGAGCCGCGCGCCGTGTCGCTTGGCTACAATGTCGAGGCCTACAAGCTGGTGGCCTTCATCCTGTCGGCCGGCCTGGCCGGTCTGGCCGGCTCCACCAAGACGATAGTGTTCCAGCTCGCCTCGCTCACCGATGCCCACTGGCACATGTCCGGCGAAGTGATTCTGATGACTCTGCTGGGTGGCGTGGGCACACTCTTCGGCCCGGTCCTTGGTGCGGGAATGGTGGTTGGCCTGCAGCACCTGTTGTCGCAATCGCCGCTGGGCAACTGGGTCAGCCCGATCCTTGGCTTGATCTTCGTCGTCTGCGTGCTCAGTTTTCGCAGCGGTATCGTCGGAGAGGCCATCAAGATGTATCGCAAGAACTTCAAGTAAAGCGGCGCTTGAAGCCAAGGTTATCGGCAAGCCTCATCCTGGCGCCCTGCGGGGCGCCTTTTTTATTCTCGGCTCGTCGCGCAGGCTCGTGCCAGGGCGGCAGGCAGATGGTCGACCAGGTAGTCGACGAACTGTCGAACCTTGGCGGCATGCTGACGATGGCGCGGCATGACGGCCCAGACCCCCGCATCTCGACATTGGAAGCGGGACAGCACCTCGACCAGCTCGCCGCTGGCAAGATAGGGCATGACGTAATAATCGGGCAACTGCGCCACCCCCAGCCCCTTGAGCGCCGCATCGAGCAGCGCGAGCCCCGAATTGGCCTGCCAGGGCCCTTGCACGCGGACTTCACGGTGCAGCCCATCGATGTCGAAACGCCACACATCGCGTGAGCCGATCAGGCAACGATGATGGGCCAGTTCCGCCACTGAGTGCGGCTGCGATATGCCCTGGAAGTAATCGGGGGAGGCGACGATGTATTCGTGACGCTCGCACAAACGCCGTGCTACCAGGGAAGAGTCTTGTAGCGTGCCCATGCGAATGACCACGTCGTAACCTTCGTCGATCACGTCCACCTGGCGGTTGGTCAGGTGCAGGCGCATCTCGAGCTGGGGATGAAGGCGCAGGAAGTCGTTGATCAACGGGGCGAGGAAGCGTTCTCCGAAGGTGGTGGCACAGCTGAGCTGGAGCACGCCGTGGGGGCGCTCCTGCAGGCTCTGCAGGTCGTTCTCGGCTTCGCGGAAGCCATCGAGCAGTTCGCGGCAGCGCACGTAATAGCGCTCGCCGGCATCGGTGAGATGGATCTGGCGCGTGGTCCGGTAGAGCAGCGGCAAGCCCAGCTCCTGCTCGAGCTGCGCGACTTGGCGGCTTATGTGCGAGTTGGACACGTGAAGCTGTCGTGCCGCCGCGGCAAAGGTGCCCAGGCGAACCACCTCGACGAACGCCTCGATGCCATCCCAGTGAGCCATAAATGCTCCATTGTTGCTCAGTTGGAATAATGTTGTGTCGTTGTTTCTATATCATCATAGCCCTGGCCGCACCTAGACTGATAGTGCAAGTCATCATTATCAGGAGATCTGAATGAAGTCGCGTGCCGCTGTTGCCTTCGAAGCGGGCAAGCCGCTCGAACTCACCGAGATCGACGTCGAGAACCCCAAGGCCGGGGAGGTGCTGGTGCGCATCGCCGCGACCAGCGTCTGCCACACCGACGCCTTCACGCTTTCCGGAGCCGACCCCGAGGGCCTGTTCCCCTCGGTGCTGGGCCACGAAGGGGCCGGCATCGTCGAGGCGGTGGGCGAAGGCGTCACCAGCCTCGAGCCCGGCGATCATGTCATTCCGCTCTACACCGCCGAGTGCGGCAAGTGCAAGTTCTGCCGTTCGGGCAAGACCAACCTGTGCCAGGCGGTGCGCGCCACCCAGGGCCAGGGGCTGATGCCCGACGGCACCTCGCGCTTCTCGCTCGACGGCAAGATGCTGCACCACTACATGGGCTGCTCGACCTTCAGCGAGTACACCGTGCTGCCCGAGGTGTCGCTGGCCAAGGTGTCCAAGGAGGCGCCGCTGGACAAGATCTGCCTGCTCGGCTGCGGCGTGACCACCGGTATCGGCGCCGTGCTCAACACGGCCAAGGTCGAGCCGGGCTCCACCGTGGCCGTGTTCGGCCTGGGTGCCATCGGCCTGGCGGTGATCCAGGGCGCGCAGATGGCCAAGGCCAGCCGCATCATCGCCATCGACGTCAACCCGGACAAGTTCGACCTGGCGCGCCAGTTCGGCGCCACCGACTTCGTCAATCCCAAGGAACACTCGGATCCGATCCAGCAGGTGATCGTCGACCTGACCGACGGCGGGGTCGACTACTCCTTCGAGTGCATCGGCAACGTCAACGTGATGCGCTCGGCGCTGGAGTGCTGCCACAAGGGCTGGGGCGAGTCGGTGATTATCGGCGTGGCCGGGGCCGGCGAGGAGATCTCGACGCGGCCGTTCCAGCTGGTCACGGGCCGGGTGTGGCGCGGCTCGGCATTCGGCGGGGTGAAGGGGCGCAGCGAGCTGCCCGGTTACGTGCAGCGCTACATGGACGGCGAGATCAAGATCGACGAGTTCATCACCCACGACATGCCGTTCGAGCAGATCAACGAGGCGTTCGAGCTGCTGCACGCGGGCAAGAGCATTCGGACGGTGCTGCACTTTTGATAGGTGCCCGGTGCCGCGCCCATAATTAGCAGGCGCCTGGCGCCAGCTCTGACGAGCCGCCCAGCCGTATTCCGCTGGGCGGTGAAGGTAAGGAGATCGAACCATGACCATGACCGAGAACCTCGAGCCGATATCGAGCAACAAGAGCTTCGGTGGCTGGCACAAGCGCTACCGGCATCGCTCGCGGGCGCTGGACTGCGAGATGGAGTTCGCCATCTACCTGCCGCCGCAGGCCGAGACGGAGCGTGTGCCGCTCTTGTGGTGGCTGTCGGGGCTGACCTGCACCGACGAGAACTTCATGCAAAAGGCGGGCGCGCATCGCTTGGCGGCGGAGCTGGGCATCGCCATCGTCTGTCCCGATACCAGCCCGCGAGGCACGGACCTCCCGGGCGAGCACGACAGCTACGACTTCGGCTCGGGAGCGGGCTTCTACGTCAATGCCACCCAGGCCCCCTGGAAGCAGCACTACCGCATGTATGACTACGTGGCCGAGGAGCTGCCCTCAGTGGTGCGTCAGCACTTTCCGGTCAATGGTCGCGAGGCGATCAGCGGCCACTCGATGGGTGGCCACGGGGCGTTGATTCTGGCGCTGCGCCGTCCTGGGCACTACCGCTCGGTGTCGGCCTTCTCGCCGGTCGTCAATCCCACCCAGTGCCCCTGGGGGCGCAAGGCCTTTCGCGAGTATCTAGGTGACGACCCCGGCGCCTGGACGCAATACGATGCCTGCGAGCTGGTGGCCAAGGGCGCTTCGAGTCAGCATCTGTTCATCGATCAGGGCGAGGCGGACCAGTTCCTGGAGGAGCAGCTCAAGCCGGAGCGCCTCGAGGCGGTTTGTGAAGAGCATGATCACCCCCTGACGCTGCGGCGCCAGCCAGGGTATGATCACAGCTATTTCTTCATTGCCACCTTCATCGAGGATCACCTGCGCTATCATGCCGAGCATCTGCACAAGCATTGAGCGCTCCACCTGCCAGGGTGGGGCATGATCCAGGCCTGGCTGCATCGCGCGCTACGTTGGGCGGCCCTCGTCGGGGCCGCCTTCGTCGTACTGTCCATCGTCCTTGTGCTGATGCTGAGGTATGTGCCCGTCTATGGCTCCATGGTGATGCTGGAGCGCAAGGTCGAAGCATGGGCGGCTGGTGAAACGCTGCCCCTTCGTCATCAATGGCGGCCGTGGGCAGAACTCTCCGACCATGCCAAGTTGGCGGTGATCGCCGCCGAGGACCAGCGTTTCGCCCTTCATCACGGCTTCGATGTGGACGAGATACGCCGGGCCTGGGAAGCCAGCCGCAACGGGGCGACGCTGCGTGGGGCCAGCACCATCAGCCAACAGACCGCCAAGAATCTCTTCCTCTGGACTGGGCGTAGCTGGCTGCGCAAGGGGTTCGAGGCCTGGTTCACCGTATTGCTCGAGGCACTGTGGCCCAAGCAGCGCATTCTCGAGGTATATCTCAATATCGTCGAGTGGGACCATGGGGTGTTCGGCCTGGAAGCGGCCGGCCAGCACTATTTTGGCGTCTCGGCCGGGCGACTTAGCGAGGCCCAGGCCAGCCGGCTGGCAGCGATCCTGCCCAATCCCCGCCATTGGGACGCGACTCGCCCCGGTCCCCATGTCGAGCGTCGCAGCCAGTGGATTCGCCAGCAGATGCGTAACCTCGGGCCGGGATATCTCGAGCAACTCGCGGCAGATTGAGTCTCTCTGCTCCTACCGAAAGGCGAGGGCCTATCGGCGTGCCTGGCCGCGTGCCGCGAGCACCACACCCACGATGGTGATGGCCATGCCGACCAGCGCTGCCACCGGCAGACGCTCGTCGAACAGCCACCAGGCCTGCAGTGCCGTGACCGGGGGCACCAAATAGAACAGGCTGGCCACGCGCGAAGCCTCGCCGCGCCGGATCAGCGCCATCAGCAGCAGGATGGCGGCTATCGACAGCACCAGCACCAGCCAGCCCAGGGTCAGTACGAAGGTGGGCGTCCACTCGACATGACGTTCCTCGAGCCACAGGGCGCCGAGACCGAGTAGGACGCCGGCGGAGAGATACTGCACCACCGTCCCCGAGAGCAGCGGCATGCCGGTACAGTAGCGCTTCTGGTACAGCGTGCCCAGGGTGATTCCCGCCAGTGCAACCAGCACGCAGGCCAGCGCCTCGAGACCGAAGCCTCGGAACGAGGCCGTCCCCGGGTCGAGCTTGCTGCCCAGCACCATGGCGATACCGACTAGTCCGAGTACGAGCCCGAGCCACTGAATGGCAGTGATGCGCTCGCCCAGCAGCGGACCTGCCAGCGTAGCGGTCAACAGCGGTTGCAGGCCGACCAGCAGTGCCGTGAGGCCCGCCGGCATGCCCAGGTAGATACCGTAGAACACCCCGCCCAGATAGGCGGCGTGCACCAGCAGGCCCGATACGGCGATATGTCCCTTCAAGCGCCAGCCCTGCGGCCAGGTGGTGCCCATCAGCATGACCAGCGGAATCAGCAGGGCGAGGGTCAGCACGAAGCGAATGAACAGGAAGGTGAAGGGCTCGGCATGGGGCAGGCCGAACTTGGCGCCAATGAAGCCGGTGCTCCACAAGGCCACGAACAGCACCGGCATGCTGGCCAGCAGAGCGGCCTCGAGACGAGAGTTGGCGGATGACGACATGGCAGGGAAGATCCTTGTGCTCGGGCAACCAAGCGCTGACGATACTGAGTTGGTGGCGCAAGCGAAAGCTAGCAGGTTAACTTTTTACACTTGGTTGGCTGGGATTGATGCCAAGGGAGCACTTTTTTACATTTTCTTGCATAAAAATCTGAACTCCCATCGTTCCCCCTCGTCAGACTTCTTACATTCACGGCAACACCCTTGGAGGTATTACATGCAACGGATGACCGCACTGTTCTCGGCTGCCCTGCTCGCTGCCGGGCTGCTGACCGTACAGGCGCATGCTCAGCAGGACCCCGCCCAGGATCCGGCCGGTCAGCCGCAAGCGCAGGCACCCGCACAGGACTTCTCGGATGATCAGCTTCAGCAGTTTGCCGATGCCTCCCAGGAAATCGCCGTGATTTCACAGGAGTACACCGAGCGTCTGCATGCGGCAGAAGACGAGCAGGCCCAGCAGGAAGTGCGCATGGAGGCCAATGATAAGATGGTCGAGGTGGTAGAGCAGAACGGTCTTGACGTCGACACCTTCAATGCCATCGGTCATGCCATCCAGCAGGACCCCGAGCTGATGCAGCGCGTACAGGAGATGGCCGAGCAGTCGTAAGCCGGCCTTCCTGATGGCGAGAAAGGTCACCTGCGGGTGGCCTTTCTTGTGTCTGGCGTCGGCGGGCCCTTATGCTCAAGGCGCGGCATGACGATTGGCATCGACCCTGGGGGCCCTACCGAGATGGAAGCGGAACTACTCGAGATTCGGCAGCACATGGGGCGCTTCCCGCCCTTCGATGCACTCGACGACGACCTGCTCGACAGTATGGCCGGGCAGGTCGAGGTGGCTTATTTCAAGGCAGGAAGCGATATCCTCCAGCTCGATCAGGAGCTCCACGAGCTGTGTTACATCCGCAGTGGAGCGGTAGAGATTCGACGGCGCACGGGCGATCTCTACGATCGCCTGGGCGAAGGCGACATCTTTGGCCATTTCAGTCTGTTGAGAAACAATCGGGTACGCTTCCCGGCCCGGGCCCTGGAAGACACCCTGATCTACTACCTCCCCGAGACGGTCTTTCAGCACCTGTGCGAGGCCGACGAGCATTTCGCCGACTTCGTGGAGCTGGAGCGTCCACGACTGGAAGCGGCCGTGGAGGAGCACAAGAAAGCCAATGACATGATGATCACCCGGGTGCGCAAGCTGCTGACGCGCTACCCGGTGATGGTGGAAGCCAGCGCCACGGTACAGGAGGCAGCCCGCCAGATCACCGCGGCGCAGGCTTCGTCGGCGCTGATCCTCGATGAGCCCGACGACCCGCGTTACACCTTCAGCGACAGTCAGGACCGACCCTGGCGGCTACGCGGCATCCTGACCGACAGTGACTTTCGCACCCGCATCGTGGCCGAAGGGGTGTCGCCCGACACCCCCGTGGGCGAACTGGCGAGTGGCGGGCTGATCACCATTCAATCGGATGAGTCGGTACACGAGGCGATGCTGTGCATGCTGCGCAACAACATTCATCACCTGCCGGTGCTGTACCGTCGCCGGCCGGTGGGCATCGTGCATCTCTCGGATATCATTCGCTACGAGACCCACAGCAGCCTCTATCTGGTCAGCAACATCTTTCACCAATCCAGCGTCGACGGGCTGGCGCGTCTGGCGCCCGACGTGCGTGCCGCGTTCGTGCGCATGGTGGAGGAGGGGGCCAGTTCGCAGATGGTCGGCAGCGCCCTGTCGACTATCGGGCGCAGTTTCGCGCGACGCCTGCTCGAGTTGGCCGAGGAGGCACTGGGGCCACCGCCGGTGGCATACTGCTTCATGGTCAACGGCTCCATGGCACGCAACGAGCAGACCGCGGTCACCGATCAGGACAATGCGTTGATCCTCTCCGACGACTTCGAACCGGCTCGGCACGACGCCTACTTCCTCAGCCTGGCGCAGTTCGTCAGTGACGGTCTGGCGGCCTGCGGCTACGCCTACTGCAAGGGAGAGGTCATGGCGACCAATTCCCAATGGCGCCAGCCCTTGTCGGTATGGAAACGCTACTTTGAGGAGTGGATAGAGTCGCCGACCCCGGAGCGGCTCCTGCACTGTTCGATCTTCTTCGATCTCGACAGCGCTCATGGCGAAGAGGCCTACGTCGAGCAGTTGCAGGACCTGATCGCGAAGAAGGCGCCTAACAGCCCGCTGTTCCTTGCTGCCCTGGCGCGTAATGCGCTGAACCGTACGCCGCCGCTGGGCTTCTTCCGCACCTTCGTGATGGAGAAGGATGGCAAGCATAACAACTCGATCAATCTCAAGCGCCGGGGAACGGCGCCCCTTGTCGACCTGATCCGCGTGCATGCATTGGCGTGTGGCTCGCGTGCCCAGAACAGCTTCGAGCGGCTGGATGACATTGCCGCCACGCAACTATTGGCCCCCGGGGCGAGCGACAAGCTGCGCTATGCCATGGAGCTGCTCTCCATGGTGCGGATTCGCCATCAGGTGTTCGATCTGCAGCAGGAGCATGAACCGGACAACAATATCGAGCCCGAGAACGTTGCCGACAGCGAACGCCACCACTTGAAAGATGCCTTCCAGGCCCTGAGTCATGCCCAGAAATTCCTCAAGTATCGCTATCCGGTGCCGGCGCAAACCGGTCGGGCGCGCTGAGTCATGCTGTCCCATCGATTCACCTCACGCTCGCAAGGGCATGAATGGCCCTCCTACCTGCAGCGCCGGGCGGCCGAAACCCGGGCGCCCTTATTGAAGACCTTCTTCGCCGCGGACTGGCCGGCGCCCGAGACGCCCATCGCCGAGGCACCGCTGGTGGCACTGGATTTGGAAACCACCGGTCTCGACGTGCAGCGGCATGCCATCGTCAGCATCGGCCTGGTGCCCTTCAGCCTGCAGCGAATCCCCATGGCCGAGCGCCGCTATTGGGTCGTGCGTCCCAGCCGGCCGCTGTCCGAGGCCTCGGTCACCTATCACCACATTACTCACTCGGAAGTGGCCGAGGCCCCTGATCTGGAGGCCATCCTGCCCGAACTGCTCGAGGCCTTGGCGGGGCGGGTCGTCGTGGTGCATTTCCGCCACATCGAGCGGCCCTTTCTGGATGAGGCGATCAAGGAGAGGCTGGGAGAGGGGATTCGCTTTCCGATGATCGATACCATGTCGCTGGAAGCAAGGCTTCACCGGCTTTCGCTGTGGTCGCGAGTGCGGCGCTGGATGCGGCGTCCACCCGTGTCGATACGCCTGGGAGACAGCCGGCGGCGCTACGGGCTGCCCGACTATCAGGGGCACCATGCCATGATCGATGCCCTGGCGACGGCGGAATTGTTGCAGGCCCAGGTGGCGAGGCACTACGACCCCACGCTGCCCGTCAGTGCGCTGTGGACTTGACGGCTCGTCGCAGCGGGCGACTCACAGCCATAGCTCGGCGAAGGTGTCGCCGTCCACCGGGCGACCGAAGTGAAAACCCTGAACCCCGGTACAGCCCAGCGCACGCAGGGCCTCGGCCTGCTCGGCGGCCTCGACGCCCTCCGCCACCGTCAGCATGCCCAGGGTCTGGGCCATGGCAATGATGGTGGAAACGATGGCGTGATCATGACTGCTCTTGAGCATGTCCTGGACGAAGGACATGTCGATCTTGAGGGTGTCGGCGGCAAAGCGCTTGAGGTAGGAAAGTGACGAATAGCCCGTGCCGAAGTCGTCGATCGCCAGGCTGAAGCCCGCTTTGCACAGCGCCCGGGTAACGCGCACCGTCTGCTCGGGGTTGCGCATCAGGCCGCTCTCGGTGAGTTCCAGCCCCAACTTGCCGGGGGGCACGCGTGTCGCGATGCGCTGAATGTGTTCGGCCAGGCGGGGATCGTCCATCTGTTGAGCCGACACGTTGACACACAGCCGACCGGGGAACGGTTTGCCCTGGCGCTCCCAGGCCAGGAGCTGCTGACAGGCGGCCTCCAGTACCCATTCGCCCAGGGCACAGATCAAGCCCTGCTCCTCAGCCAGTGGGATGAAGGTGCCGGGGCTGACGTGGCCGAGGATCTCGTCATGCCAGCGGCACAGCGCTTCCGCTCCGGTCAGCTTGCCTGTCTTGAGGCTGAACTGGGGCTGGAAGGCGAGCGATAGCTTGCCCTTGGCCAAGGCCTCGCTGAAGCGCAGTTGCAGCAGCTCGTACTGGTGTAGCTCATCCGCCATGGTGGCGGTAAAGAAGCGGGTGCGGCTGCTGTCCCGCTTGGCATGGTTGAGCGCGATACTGGCATGCTGGAACAGCGACTGGGCCGTGTCGGCATCGCGGGGAAACAGTGCCGCGCCGACACTGGCGGAAATCGAGAAGCTACGCTCCGATAGTTGGATCGGTGCCGTGAGACTGTTGCGGTATCGCTCGATGGCGTGAGCCATGGCAGCCGGCCGGGTGTCGGTGAGCAGCACCATGAACTCATCGCCACCAAGACGGGCGATGAACTCTCCCGGCTCTGCCTGGGCGCCGAAGCGGCCGGCGATCTCGGCCAGTATGAGATCACCCAGTTCGTGCCCTTGGGTATCGTTGATCTGGCGAAAGCGCTGCAGGTCGAGATAGAGCAGACCCAGGCAGTTGTCACGCAAGCGGGCCTGCTCGCAGGCCTCCTCCAGGCGCTCCATGAAGTAACGCCGGTTGGGCAAGCCCGTGACGCTGTCCCAGTAGATGAGCTGCTGGATACGATAGTCGCTGCTGCGCCGCTTCTCCTCCTCGGCCCGCCGCGCCATCTCGGCGCCAGCCTGGGCTGCGGCGATACGCAGCACCTCCGGGGCATAGGCCGCCAGTTCGAGCGGATGGTTGGAGAGCACCGCCAGCAGGCCGACGAGGTGGCCTTGCGGCGCACGCAGTGGAATGCCCACGTAGCTCTCGACGCCCAGCTCTTCCAGCATGATATCGTCAGGAAAGCGTTGACGAACGTCGCCGGAGAACTCGCATACTTCGCCCTCGAGAACGTGCTCGCAGGGAGTGCCGGCCAGGGCATAGACCGAGGCTGGCTGAAACGAGCCCCGTGACCAGAAGGCAACGGTTCGGATCGAGGCATTATCGGAAAGCAGCTTTCCGATGAGCACGTGCTCCCCACCGAGTATCGTGGAGATGCGCTCGACCAGGTGATCGAACGCCTGGGGAGTGCCGGCCTTGCCCAAGCCATCGGCGAGCAGACGAAAGGCGTCTTCGGGTGCCATCATGGGCGAGAACGGTCCTTAGGCATAGTTGTAATGATCTACTCGAAATATGCCCGAAGCGATAGCGCGTTGCTAGTGGCCGATAGCCGCATGAAACACTTGACGGCGGCGGCTTTTTCATCCCGCTGAATGAGCCACCGTCGGGAGCGGCCAGTCGGATGGCGATGAAGGTTCGTCAAGAGGGGGGAGTGTGTCGCCCTCGGCGGCAGGCAGCCCCGTGGGCTGCCTGCCGTTCGGCCGGTTGCGTCAAGTACGCGGTTCGCTCATCAACCCTTTGACGATGGCATAGCAGCCAGCCAGCAACACCAACGTGAAGGGCAGACCCGTCGAGACGGCCATGGCCTGCAGGGCGGTCAGCCCGCCGCCCAGCAGCAGGGCGATGGCGATGACACCCTCGATGATGGCCCAGAATACGCGCTGTGGCTTGGGCGCGTCGACCTTACCGCCGGCGGTGATGGTATCGATCACCAGCGAGCCGGAATCCGACGAGGTGATGAAGAATACCACCACCAGCACGATGCCGACGAAGGAAGTGATGGCCGTCAGCGGCAGCTCACCGAGCATGACGAACAGCTGCAGCTCAAGGGCTGAGTCGCGCACACCCTCGAAGCCGTCACCGACCAGTTGGTCGATGGCCGTACCGCCGAAGGCGGTCATCCACAGGACCGAGACCAGCGAGGGCACAAGCAGCACGGCGATCAGGAATTCGCGCACGCTGCGACCACGGCTCACGCGGGCAATGAACATGCCGACGAAGGGCGACCAGGAGATCCACCATGCCCAGTAGAAGGCAGTCCACCCCTGACTGAAGTTGGCATCCTCACGGCCGAAGGGGTTCGACAACGCCGGCAGGTTGACGACATAGGCGCCCAGGTTCTTGAAGAAGCCGCTCAGGATCAGCAGGGTCGGCCCGACGAGGATGACGAACAGCAGTAGCAGCACCGCCAGCCCCATGTTGATCTCCGACAGCCGGCGTACGCCCTTGTCCACCCCGGCCAGGATCGACACGATGGCGATGGCGGTGATGCCGAGAATCAAGAGCACCATGGTGGCGTCCGATTCGGGTACGCCAAAGAGATAGGTGAGGCCAGCCGAGGCCTGCGAGGCGCCGATTCCCAGCGAGGTAGCGAGCCCGAACAGGGTGGCGAAGACTGCCAGGATGTCGACGATATGACCCGGCCAGCCCCATACCCGCTCGCCCAGTATGGGGTAGAAGATCGAGCGCATGGTGAGCGGTAGGCCCTTGTTGAACGAGAAGATGGCCAGCGCCAGCGCCACCACGGCATAGATAGCCCAGGGGTGCAGGCCCCAATGATAGATCGTCGCGGCCATGCTCAGGCGGGCGGCGCCTGCAGGATCGTCCGCAGCTGCCCCCAGCGGCGCCCAGTCGGTGCGCACGCCATCCTCCACGGTAGTGCCGCCCAGAGCCGAACCGAAATGAGACATCGGCTCGGAGACGCCGTAGAACATCAGGCCGATGCCCATCCCGGCGGCGAACAGCATGGCAAACCAGCCTAGGTAGGTGAAGTCTGGTTTGGCATGCATGCCGCCGATGCGAACCTTGCCCAGCGGTGATACGACCAGGATCAGGCACAGCAACACGAAGATGTTGCCGGCGAGAAGGAAAAACCAGGACAGGTTGCCGGTGAGCCAGTTGCGCATGGCATTGAACAGCGGCTCGACCTCGGTCTGCAGGGCAAGGGTGATGACCACGAAGAATACCGTGACCAGTGCCGAGATGGTGAAGACCTTGCCGTGCAGGTCGATACTGAAGCCGAGCTTGTCGGTAGCCAGATTGTCCTGCCCGATGACGTAGTCGGTATCAATCAGGTTGGCCGGCCCTTCCGGCGCCGGCACGCCTTCCGAGGGCTCAGGTTCTCTGGCCCTGTCGGTGCGAGAATCGTTATCCACGTTACGCTCTCCCCTTGAAAGATCGAATGTACGATGGCGGTGAACGGATGGGGTCAGGAACGAGAAGGCCTGACCAGAAAGACCGAGACATCGGTATGGGTGGCGATCTTGCCACCATGAGACGGCATGATGACGTCGAGGTGCTTCGGTGGGTGGGTTGGCATGACCACGAGGTCGGCGCCTACGTCATCGATTGCCTGAATCAGAAGGTCGTCGAGATCGGCGACCGGGTCGGCACTGCTTAGGGTATGCACACTGACGGGCTGGCCATGCAGCGCCGCTCGCTGCTGGGCGAAGGCCTCCAGTTTTCGCTCATACTCTTCCGGGCTTCGGGCCACGCTGCTGGGGGCCGTGGAGGTTACACCGACATAGCAGACTTCGGCCTGATAATGTCGAGCCAGATCGGCCACGGCTTGCAGGGAAGGCTCGAGCACTTCCAAGTGGGCGAGGTCGACCGGAACCATGATTTTACTGTACATGTTCGTGCTCTCCTGATTTACGTGATGTCGGCGCTCCGACGAGACGTACGCGGGTGCACGTGTGGGACGTTACACAATGTCAAGTGTGGCGGCTTTGGCGCTTGGTGCCAGTTCTATAATCGGCATGCAGGACGTTCCTGCGCGACACTGTAGTGTGGACAGGGAGTGTACATGAACGGAATGGCGTTGCCGAATTCACCCTGAAAGCGTTGCCAGCGACATCAGCGTAATAATAATTTACCTTGGGTAACGTTGGGTTAACCGATATCCCGCCGTCTGTCCCCCGTCCTGGTTCAACGCTATTTGGACTCTGTGGGGATTGCGGGCACTGACCGGATAGGAATAGGGTCAGGGAATTCCGACAAGAACAAGGGCCAGCCTGAGCAAAGACAATCATTCTTAACGTTCGGCCAGCCGCTATGGGAACCCTGCATGAACGAAAGCCTGCTACAAGAACGCCACGATAACGCAAGGGAAGACGGTCATGAGACGGATGCAGACTTCGTCCGTTTCATTGACGTGCAGAAGAGCTACGACGGGGTCGAGCTGGTCGTCAAGGGATTCAACCTCGACATTCACCGAGGGGAGTTCGTCACGCTGCTGGGCCCTTCCGGGTCGGGCAAGACCACCTGCCTGATGATGATGGCGGGCTTCGAGACACCCACTCATGGCCAGATCCTGCTCAAGGGCGACCCGATCAACGACCTGCCGCCGCACAAGCGGGGCATCGGCATGGTATTCCAGAACTATGCTCTCTTTCCGCATATGTCGGTCGCCGAGAACCTCGCCTTCCCCCTAGAAGTCCGTCACATGAGCAAGGCCGAGACCAAGCGCAAGGTGGACCGTGCGCTGGCCATGGTGCGCCTCGAGAACTTTGGCGATCGGCGCCCGGCGCAACTGTCAGGAGGGCAGCAGCAGCGCGTGGCTCTGGCCCGGGCGCTGGTCTTCGAGCCCGAGCTGGTGCTGATGGATGAGCCGTTGGGGGCGCTCGACAAGAACCTGCGCGAGGAGATGCAGTACGAGATCAAGCGCATCCATGCCGACCTGGGCGTCACCATGATCTACGTGACCCACGATCAGACCGAAGCCTTGACCATGTCCGATCGCATTGCCGTTTTCAACGATGGCGTGGTTCAGCAGTTGGCGGCACCGGATACGCTCTATGAAGCGCCCGAGAATGCTTTCGTGGCCAATTTCATCGGTGAGAACAATCGTCTCTATGGCGAAGTGACCGAGACCATCGGGGACAAGTGCCAGGTCCGCCTCGACAGTGGGGAGACGGTACTGGCCAAGGCCGTCGCCGCAGGGGGCATCGGGACGCGCACGACGCTCTCCCTGCGTCCGGAGCGCGTCGCCATCGTCTCGGGCGAAGCCGACGAGGCTTTCGACAACCGCTTCCCTGCGGAGGTCCGGGAGGTCATCTATCTCGGTGATCACCTGCGTACCCGTCTCAGTGTCTGCGGCAACGATGAATTCATTCTCAAGACTCCCAACGCGAAGGGATATGCTTCGCTGAGGCCGGGCCAGTCGATCGACGTCGGCTGGGCCAGTAGCGACTGTCGGGCTCTCGATGCCTGAATGCGTTTCAATCTGAAGCGGTGTCAACAAGTACAACAAGCGGAGATAGACGATGAAAGACGATAGCAAGCAAGCAGGGAAACCGGCTCTCAAACTGATGGTATGTGCCGTGGCGGGAGCCTCGGCGATGGGCCTGGCGAGCGTGGCGCAGGCTCAGCAGACGCTCAACATCGTCTCCTGGGGCGGCGCCTACACCGAGAGCCAGCAGAAGGCCTACCATGAGCCGTGGATGGAGCAGACCGGCGACGAGATCATCAATCTCGACCGCAGCGGCAATGCCCTGGCCGGCCTGCGTGCACAGACACAGGCGGGCAACGTGACCTGGGACCTGGTCGACATGCTGCCGGCCGATGCCATGATCGCCTGTGCCGAGGGGTTGATCGAACCGCTGGATCACGACGAACTGCTGGCGGATGCGCCGGATGGCACGCCGCCGAGCGAGGACTTCGTCGACGGCGCCCTGGGCGAGTGCTTCGTCGCCTCGATCGTCTACTCCAACATCGTCGCCTTCAACACCGAGATGTTCCCCGAGGACAACCAGCCCAGCAGCATTGCCGATGTCTTCGATCTTGAGAACTTCCCCGGCAAGCGCACCCTGCTGCGCAAGCCGATCAACAACCTCGAGTGGGCGCTGGTCGCCGACGGTGTAGCGCCGGAGGATGTCTACGACGTGCTCGAGACGGAGGAGGGCATCCAGCGCGCCTTCGCCAAGCTCGACACGATCAAGGACGAGGTCATCTGGTGGGAGGAGGGCGCTCAGCCGCCGCAGTTGCTCGCCGATCAGGAAGTCGCCTTCGGCTCTGCCTACAACGGCCGCATCTTCAATGCCATGGTCTCCGAGAACCAGCCCTTCGAGATCATCTGGGATGCCCAGGTGTTCGAGCTGGATGGCTGGGTGGTCCCGACCGGCAAGCTCGACAAGGTGAAGGACTACCTCCACTTCGCCACCGACACCCAGCGCCTCGCCGACCAGGCCCAGTACATCTCCTACGGTCCGGCGCGCTACTCCTCCTCGGACCTGGTCTCGGTCCACGCCGAGACGGGTATCGACATGATGCCGCACATGCCGACGTTCCCGCCCAACTTCGCGACTGCCATCCAGAAGGACGACGAGTTCTGGGCCGACTACAACGATGAGCTGACCCAGCGCTTCGACGCCTGGCTGGCCCAGTAAAGGTCCGCCGTCGCCCGGGTTTCCCGGGCGACGGTCCCATCGTCATACGCGTTTCCCAACCGCTTCCTTTGCTAGATGGAGAGGCCTGAGTGTCCCAATCGCCCTCTGTTCCCCTGACCACTGCGGATGGCGTACCGCTCAAGACCAGCCTGCGGCGCGCCGTGCGGCGCTCGAAGGTCAAGGCCTTCTTGCTGGTATCGCCATTGCTGCTGTTCCTGGGGATCGCATTCATCATGCCGATCGTCGAAATGCTGTGGCGCAGCGTCGACAATCCCGAAGTTTCCACCCAGCTGTCGCGCACAGTCGCCGCCCTGGAAGGCTGGGACGGCGAGTCGCTGCCTGGCGAACCGGTATTTGCCGCACTTGCCGAGGATCTGCGTGAGGGGCAGGAAGCGCGCAACCTGGGTTTGCTGTCGAGCCGGCTCAACTACGAGAAGTCGGGCATGCGCTCGACGATCAGCCGCACGGCACGGCGAATTGGCCGTGTAGAACCGCCTTTCCGTGAATCACTGATCGAGATCAACGACACCTGGGGTGAGCTCGACACCTGGAAGCTGATCCAACGCGAGGCAACTCCCTACACGCTTTCCTATTACTTGGCGGCGGTGGATCGCCAGCTGTCGCCGTCGGGAGAGATCGTCGAGGTGCCGGATCATCTCAAGGTGCATGTCTCGCTGTTCTGGCGCACCTTCTGGATGAGTGCGGTAATCACTGGCTTGACGCTGCTGCTCGGCTATCCGATCGCTTTCCTGCTGACGAGCCTGCCACTGCGCCATTCGAACCTGTTGATGATTCTGGTATTGCTGCCGTTCTGGACCTCGCTGCTGGTGCGCACCACCACCTGGATCGCGATCCTGCAGTCCCAGGGGGTGCTCAACGATGTCATGGTCGCGCTTGGCGTGATTGCCGACGAGGCACGCTGGCAGATGATCCACAACAAGGCCGGCACCATCATTGCCATGACGCATATCCTGCTGCCATTCATGATCCTGCCGCTCTACTCGGTGATGAAGACGATTCCGCCGAGCTACATGCGTGCGGCTCGCTCATTGGGCGGCAAGCCGTTCCTGAACTTTCGGCGAGTCTATTTCCCGCTGACCATTCCGGGCATCGCCGCCGGGGGTATCCTGGTCTTCATCCTGTCGATCGGCTACTACATCACGCCGGCGCTGGTGGGTGGGCAGTCAGGGCGCTTCATCACCAACTACATCGCCTACCACATGCAGACCTCACTCAACTGGGGACTGGCCGCAGCCATCGCCTCGATCCTGCTGTTCGTGGTGATCGTCTTCTACATGGTCTTCAACCGCCTTATCGGTGTCGACAAGGTCAAGCTGGGGTAATCCGATGGCCATTCCTTCCTACGCGACTCGCGGTGAGCGCATCTGGCACTACGTCTTTCTGGGCATTTGCGCGCTGATCTTCCTGTTCCTGGTGGGGCCGCTGCTGATCATCATTCCGCTATCGTTCAATGCGGAGCCCTACTTCACCTTCTCGGATAAAATGCTCAGTCTCGACCCGGCAGGCTATTCGCTGCGCTGGTACGAAGACTTCTTCACTTCCAGCGCCTGGCTCAACTCCATCAAGAACAGCTTCATCATCGGCATCGCCTCGACGTTTTTGGCCACGGTCCTGGGCACCGTGGCTGCGCTGGGCCTCTCCAATCGGCACATGCCGGCGCGCGGCGCGATCATGGCGCTGTTGATCTCACCGATGATTGTGCCGCTAATCATCTCCGCGGCGGCAATGTTCTTCTTCTTCTCCAAGGTCAACCTGGCGCAGACTTACCTTGGCGTAATCCTGGCGCACACCGCGCTTGGCATACCGTTCGTCGTGATCACCGTCACCGCGACGCTGTCGAGCTTCGATACCACGCTGATCAAGGCGGCGCACAGTCTTGGCGCCAACCCCACGCGCACCTTCTTCAAGGTGGTGTTGCCCCTGGTGACGCCGGGTGTCGTTTCCGGCGCCCTGTTCGCCTTCATTACTTCCTTCGACGAGGTCGTAGTGGTGCTGTTCATCTCCGGCCCCGCGCAAACCACCATGCCGATACAGATGTGGTCGGGTATCCGCGAACAGATCAGTCCGACGATTCTGGCCGTGGCGACGCTGCTGGTGCTGCTCTCCATGCTGCTGCTGACGACGCTGGAGCTGCTACGGCGTCGTAGCGAGCGGTTGCGGGGCATTACGCCGGAATAGTGCGGCGGCGCAAGGCCCGATTCCCTGGCAGGGGCACCGTTCGGTGCCCCTTTTTGCTGCCCCTTGCTTCTGCCCGTGCGAGATCCGGGGCCATTGCCTGTGGCAGACCTGCCCATGTGTCAATTTGCGCCAGCAATAAGCACAGTGTGGGGAGCAGGAATGCTTCTCTTGATTAAAGTTAATATTCTGTATTTTAAGCAAAAAATAGAAATCCCGGTGAGGCTGGCACGTCTTCTGCTGGAACGGAGTGAGGACGAGTCAAATCAGGGAGAGAGCCAATGAGTCATGAGACGCGTAAACCCAGATCTGCCTGGCGACTGACTGCCTTGGCTTCGGCAGTGGCGGTAGCGCTAGGGACGCTGTCACTTGCTGGTTGCGGCAATGAGGAAGACGAGCTGCCGCCCATCGAGGAGGAGGCGCCCGCCATGGAGGAGCAGGGTACCCAGATGGATGACGCGACGTCTGATCCCGGAATCGATCAGACCGACACCGCTTCCGATGATGGCGCTGAGGTGCCTGGGACGAACGCCGATGCAAACACGGAAGACCAGGCTGACTCGGAAGTGACCGAGAACGTGGCTCCCGAGCAGGATCCGCTCCCGGAAGCCGAACAGGAACCGGTACCTGAGGAGCAACCCGAGGGGCAGCAGGCCACCATGGAGGGTGATCAGGAAGCGTCCTCCGAGGAAGAGCAGGGCAGCGGCAGTTAAACCGACGGCCCTTTCACGTGCCCCTGCCGAGGATGGCGGGGGCAGGCAGGAAGCCCAACCCGTCGTTGCAAGACGATATGGCAGGAGGTGGAGAGATGATGTCCAAGGAATTTCTGAAGAAGCTAGGCATTTTCGGCATTACTGTAGGTCTGACGGCGAGCCCGCTGGCGCTGGCGCAGCAGACTCAGCAGGACCAATACCAGACGCAGCAAGGCACCGATCAGCCGTCATACCCGACTACGGAAGAGGCTCCGGGCCATGAGACCGCACCCGGCGTCGATCCGGGGGATCCTGCGGCACCGGGTATCGACGGTACCACTGCACCAGGCGCGGATCCGGCCATGCCGGGCACCGAAGCGGATCCGGGCATGCAGCAGGATCCGGGTATGCCGCAAGAGCCGGGTATGCCACAGGAGCCTGGAATGGAGCAGAACCCGGGCATGCAGCAACAGCCAGGCACTGAAACCGTTCCGGGTGCCGATCCGACCATGCCGGGGGCGCAGGACGACGCCGGCTTCGGCAAGGGCGCGGAGGCGGTCCCGGGTGAAGAGCCCGAGTACGAGTACGAGAACGAGGAAGAAGAGTGGGACTATCCGGAGGAGGAGAACGAAGGCGCTTCGTGATCTACCGGGTTTCGGCCCCGGCCGGGCGGCTGGGGCCAGAGGAGTAGGATCGACGCAAGGATGCGTCACTCTAGCATGACGCGGCGCAATCCGCTGGCGGCCCGCCACCCTCCCCCCTTGCACCGTCAGTAGGATTGCATGGCGTGCTTCGCCCCCGAGCTCCCACGGGGTCTTTTTGTGTCTTGCCATGGCATTGCATCGCTACGACGCGGTTACTCTTCCTCAAGGCGGCGATAGAGCGTACGCCTGGCGATGCCGAGGATGTCGGCGGTACGCCGCTTGTTGCCACCCGTCGCCTCGAGCACTTTCTGAATGTAGCGCTTCTCGACCTCCTCCAGACTGGGCCAACTCTGCTGGCCACGGGTCATCAAGGCATGGCCGGCTTCGACCTGACGGGCCACCCCCCGCTGTTCCTGACCATGCTGACGAATACGCTCGGGCAGGTCGGCATGGCTGAGCAGACCCTCCTCCGCCAGGGTCACGGCGCGCATGACGGCATTCTCGAGTTCGCGCACGTTGCCGGGATAGGGGTATTCCAGCAAGGTCTGCAAGGCCAGGGGCTCGATGCGCTCGATGTGCTTGCCCTGGGCGCCGGCATGCTTCTCGATCATGGCGGAGATCAGTCGCTCCACATCTCCCGGGCGTTCACGCAGGGGAGGGATGCGTAGCGAAAAGGTCTCCAGACGATAGAACAGGTCGCTGCGGAAGTTGCCGCTCTCGATCTCCTGCTCCAGGTCGCGATGGGTGGCGGCAATGATGCGCACATCCACTGCTTCTTCCTTCTCGGCACCCACTGCCTTGATCATCTTCTCCTGCAATGCCCGTAGCAGCTTGGCCTGCAGGCCGGGCGACATCTCGCCGATCTCGTCGAGAAAGAGGCTGCCGCCATTGGCTGCCTGGAACAGGCCCTGGCGTGATTCGTTGGCGCCGGTGAAGGCGCCTTTCACATGGCCGAAGAACTCGCTCTCCATCAGTTCGGAAGGAATGCTGGCACAGTTGATGGCAATGAAAGGTTCGTCGGCCCGCGGGCTCTCGGCATGAATGGCACGGGCCAGCAGCTCCTTGCCGGTGCCGCTCTCCCCGAGGATCAGGATAGGTGCATCGCTTCTGGCCAGGCGGGCCGCATCGTGGAAGAGCGACTGCATCGTCTCGCTCTCGCCGACGATGCCGTGGAAGTGGCCGGCCGGCTCGCTTTGATACAGACGCTCGGCCAAGCGGCGGTTTTCCAGTACCCGAAAAATCGCCTCCCCCACGCTCTCCAGGTCCAGTGGCTTGGTAAGGAAGTCGTCGGCGCCAATTTTTAGTGCCTCGACGGCCTGGTCGATGGTGCCGAAGGCGGTGATGACGATGAACCCCACTCGATTGCCTTCATGGCGCAGCTGCTCGAGCAGCTGCATGCCGCTCATGCCGGGGAGACGTACGTCGCTGATCACCAGAGCCACTTCGCTATGACTCAGGGTAACCACGGCTTCCTCGGCACTGCTTACACCTAGCGTGTGATACCCGGCTTCCTGGAGCTCCTCTTCCAGCAGTTCGAGAATGGCGGCGTCATCCTCGACGATGAGGATCGGAAGGTCGGTATGGCTGTGGCTCCCAGTCACGTGGCGGTTCCTCCTCCATCGTTATCGTTCAGTGGCAGTCCGATCTCGAAGCCGGCTCCCCCCAGTTCGCTGTCGAACACCCCGACGGTGCCACCATGGTCGTTGATGATTCGGTGCACCATGGAAAGCCCCAGGCCACTACCTTGGCCAACGGGCTTGGTGGTGAAAAAAGGATCGAAGACCTTCGGTTTGTCCTGATCGGCGATTCCTGTGCCATCATCCTCCAACCATAGCGTCAGCCAGCCTCCCTGTTCCCGTGAGTGGATGCGGACACGGCTGACGCCCTCGGCCTGGGCGGCGTTGCGTAGCAGGTTGGTCAGCACCTGGATCAACTGCTGGCCGTTGGCCAGCAGCGGTGAGGATGACGGCGCAAGGTCGAGTTCGAGCCGGATAGCGTTCTGCTCGAGGTCTTCCTCGACCAATTCGCGTGCCGTCGCGAGAAGGTCGGACAGCTCCAGCGGCTCCTTCTCGACATTGTGACGGCGACCCAGCTCCATCAGTTGGCGCACGATCTCGACGATACGCTCCACCTCGCTGCGAATGCGCCCGAGCTTGGCCCTATCCGCCTCGTCCAGGGTCTCACGCCGGGCCAGGCGCTGGGCCTGGCCGTTGATCACCGTGAGCGGCGCACCAATCTCGTGTGCAACCCCGGCGGCCAGCACGCCCAGCTCGGCGAGCTTCTTCGACTTGCGCAGGCGTTTCTCGAGCTCGATCTCCTTGCGCCGGCGCGCCTCGATGTCGGCGTCTTTCTCGGCCATGGCATCCAGCATGCCGTTGAGCGCAACGGCCAGGCGCTCGTACTCCTGCGGCCCCTTGGCTTCGGCACGCTGGCCGCGGTCGCCGGCCTCGACACGCTGCATGACGGCGAGCAGGCGCTCCAGCGGTCGCTCGATGTGGCGCCGAAAGCCCCACCAAATGCCGAATACGATGCCGGCGGCGCCGATGACGAAGGCCAACAGTGCCAGCTGACTGAGGAACCCGGTGTAGTTCTCGATGCCGGTATTCAGGCGGTTGACTTGCAGTACGCCTTGAATCTCCCCGGTGGCGGAAAGCAGCGGCTTCAACGCCGAGTAGTAGTGCCAGCCTTCGTGCTCACGGTAGGCGGCCCGCATTTTTCCTTCCTCGGCCACCTCACGAATGGTCTCGGGGCTGAACAGCGCCTGGCCCAGCCCGAGGCCGTAGATCTCCCGCCCGCTGGCGTCGAACACATAGGCGCCGTAGATGCGATGAAACGAAAAAGCGGAGTAGAGCGACTCCTCCAGGGGCTCGGTGGCATCGCGCGTCAGGGCCTGGCTCAGGGTCGTGCCGATCACGTTGGTGATGACCTGGACTTCCCGCTCCAGACGATTGCGCACGTTGTCCTCCAGCGACTTGATGGCCACCAGGCTGAAGGTCAGCAGCGCGAGAAAGAGCGGTGCGATGATGGTCAGGAGTATGAGGTTGCGTAGGCGCATGGCGGCTCGCGAACGGTGGTCGACGAATGCGGCGGCTGTGCCGGCTCTCAGGCCGGGCGCCGCGCCTGAGTTCAATTCACCGGCCTCAGCCGGTAGAGACTGCCCTGGGGATCGTCGTTGATCAGGTAGATGGCGCCATCCTGCCCCTGGTGAACGTCGCGAATGCGACCGATCTGTCCGTCAAGCACCAACTCCGTGTCGACCACCTGGGCGTTCTCCAGCGTCAGACGGTACAGCTGCTCGCGGTGCAGCCCCCCGGCCAGCAGATTGCCGCGCCAAGCCTCGAACATGGGGGAGGTGACCTCAGCCAGGCCGGAGGGGGCGAAACGATCTTCGAAGACGTGAACGGGATCGCGCATGCCGGGCAGGGTGGCCTCGCCGACAGGGCGACGGGAGACGTAGGTCTTGCCGAGACTCACCTCGGGCCAGCCGTAGTTTTCGCCGCCGATCAGCCGGTTGAGCTCGTCGCCACCCAGCGGGCCGTGCTCGGTGGCCCAGGCGTCGCCCGCTTGGGTGACTACCAGGCCCTGGGGGTTACGATTGCCGAAGGTAAAGATTTCGCCGAGGGCCTCGTCGTTCCCGACGAATGGGTTATCGTCGGGCACGCCGCCGGTCTCAGTCAGCCGCAGCACGCTGCCGGCATGGTCACGACGATCCTGCGCACGCGATGGGCTGCCGCGTTCGCCAACGCTCATCAGCAGGGTGCCGTCGGGCAGCCAAGCGAGCCGGGAGCCGTAGTGACGCCCGGGATCGCTGTAACGCCCTTGTGCGAAGAGCAGCTCGACGTCGGTCAGCTCGCCATCGCCGAGCCGGGCACGACTCAGGGCGGTGGCGGTGCCGCCCGCGCCGGGCTTGCTCCAGGTGAAGTAGAGCCAATCGTGCTCGCCGTCGCCATAGTGCGGATGCAGTGCCACGTCGAGGAGCCCGCCCTGTGACTGTGCGCTGACCTCGGGCACGCCTTGCAGGTGGGTGACATCGCCAGTCTCATCGATCAGCGCCAGGCGCCCTGGGCGCTCGCTGACCAGGAAGCGTCCATCGGGAAGTTGCTCCACCGACCATGGGTGTTCGAGCCCCTCGGCGATGCGCTCCAGGCGCAGCTCGAGGTGTTCGGTAGAGATTCGGTCGAGGGCCTCGACGGCCTGGGCCGAACCGCCACTCCCCAAGGTAGCGGCCAGCAGAGGCACTGCCAGCCGCTTGCTTGCCTTAAGCATGTCTCCCTCCCTTGCATTTTGTTACCGCCCCCGTCGAATAAAGACTCCGGGGCGGCCTGGGTGTTCCCATCACCCGTATGCGGCCCTTGGCGCTACATCAGGATCGCCAGCAGGATCGGCAGGTAGAGCAAGGCCAGCAGCGTCGAACAGAACACCAGGCTGGCCACGTACTCCGGCTCACGCTTGGCGCGCTGCGCGAACAGATAATTGAAGACCGCCACCGGCATGCTCATCTGCAACACCAGGATGCTGAGCGCCAAGGGCGACAGATCGAGCAGCGTGCCGATGCCCCAGGCCAGCAGCGCGGCGACCGGGATGCGCAGCAGGCTGAAGCCGATCCCGGAGCGCAGGTTCTTGACCTTTATGCTGGCCAGCGACACGCCCAGCGTGATCAGCATCAGCGGCACGGTGAAGCCCGAGATCAGCCCCACGCTGTTGGCCAGCCAGCGCGGCAGCTCGGTGTCGGTCAGCAGCAGCGTCAGTGCTATCAGGATAGCGTAAACCGTGGGTGTCCTGACCAGCGTTCGCAGCGGGTTGCCGGTGCTGGCGATCACGGCGCCGATGGTGAACTGGAACAGCGAGACCGTGACCATCACCGTGATGCCGAAGGCGAAGCCGGCGCTCCCGAAGGCGTAAAGCACGACCGGCAGCCCCATGTTGCCCGTATTGGGGTACATCATGGGGGCCAGCAACACGCGCCAATCTCGGCGTAGCAGGCGTGCCATGGCGAAGGTGGCCAGGCCCATGCAAACCATCACCAGGGCGGTGGCCAGCATGGTGCGCCCGAAGCTGCTGGCGTCGATGTCAGCGCCGGCGAGTGACGAGATCACCAAGGCCGGTGTACCGATGTTGAAGACCAGGCGCGTGACGAAGTCCACGGGGTAGGGCTGGCCCATGCGAATCCAGGTGAAGCCCAGGCCGGCGCCGGCCAGCACGGGCGCCATCACGGCAAAGAGGTCGGCGAGCATCGAGCGTCCTTGGCGGTGAGCAAGCTAAGTATTGTACAGTTCCGGTGCGCCAAGATCATGTCGGTGGTTCGCCCGTCTAGCCGCTTGAGTCGACGGGCTGGCCTGGTTCCTCCTTGGTGGAAGCGCCCTGACCCGGTAAGCTGCGACTCTTGTTCGCAAGGAATTCTCAAATGCCAACCGATGCTTCCGCCAACAGTTTCCAGGCCCTGGTGCGCCTGCTGCGCTACGCCCGCGGCTATCGCCGCCGTATCGTCGCCGCCACGACCTGCTCGATCATCAACAAGATCTTCGACATCGCCCCAGAGATTCTCATCGGCGTGGCCATCGACGTGGTGGTCAACCAGGAGCGCAGCTTCGTCGCCCGGATCGGCTTCGAGACCGCCCAGCAGCAGATCATGGTGCTCGCCGTGCTCACCTTTTTCATCTGGGCCGGCGAATCGATCTTCGAGTATCTCTTCAAGATCCTGTGGCGCAACCTGGCTCAGCGGTTGCAAGCCGACATGCGTCTGGACACCTACGAGCATGCCCAGCGCCTCGACATGGCCTACTTCGAGTCGAAGAGCTCGGGCCAGCTCGTGGCCACCATGAACGACGACGTCAACCAGCTCGAGCGCTTCCTCGACGGCGGCGCCAATGCGCTGATCCAGGTCGGCGTCACCGTGGTGGCGGTGGGGGCGGTGTTCTTCGTCATCTCGCCGCTGATCGCGCTGCTGGCCTTCACGCCGATCCCGCTGATCATCTGGGGCGCCTTCTTCTTCCAGCGCAAGGCCGGCCCGCTCTACGCCGACGTGCGCGAGAAGGTCGGCGACCTCGCCAGCCGGCTCTCCAACAATCTCTCCGGCATTGCCACCATCAAGAGCTTCACCAGCGAGGCGCGCGAGGCCGAGCGGCTGCGCAGCGTCAGCGAAGCCTACGTCGAGGCCAACCGGCGCGCCATCCAGGTCAGCTCGGCCTTCATCCCGGTGATCCGCATGGCGATCCTGGCCGGTTTCCTGGCTACCTTCACCGTCGGCGGCATGATGGCGCTGCGCGGCGACCTCAACGTGGGCGCCTACGGCGTGCTGGTGTTCCTCACCCAGCGCCTGCTGTGGCCGCTGACGGGCCTGGCCGAGGTGATCGACCTGTTCGAGCGCGCCATGGCCAGCACCCGGCGCATCCTCGACCTGCTCGCCGTGCCGATCACGGTGAAGGACAACGAAGGCCAGCCGCTGGCCGAGCCAGTGCGCGGCGAGGTGAGCTTCGAGGCGGTGAGCTTCCGCTATGCGACCAGCGGCGTGGGCGTGGATGGCGTTAGCCTGCACGTGCCCGCCGGCAATACCCTGGCGCTGGTGGGCGCCACCGGCTCGGGAAAGTCGACCCTGATGAAGCTGCTGCTGCGCTTCTACGATCCCCAGGCCGGCCGTGTCTGCATCGACGGCCAGCCGATCGGTGAGGTCAGCCTCGCGTCGCTGCGCCAGGCCATTGGCCTGGTCAGCCAGGACGTCTACCTGTTCGAGGGCTCGATTCGCGACAACATCGCCTACGCCCGTCCCGAGGCCAGCGAGGCGGAGGTAATCGACGCGGCGCGCACCGCCGAAGCGTGGGAGTTCATCCAGGCCCTGCCCCAGGGGCTCGATACCGCCGTGGGCGAGCGCGGCGTGCGCCTCTCCGGCGGCCAGCGTCAACGCCTTTCGCTGGCGCGTGCGCTGCTCAAGGATCCGCCGATCCTGGTACTCGATGAAGCCACCAGCGCGGTGGACAACGAGACCGAGGCGGCGATCCAGCGCTCGCTGGCCAAGATAGGCCACGGCCGCACGGTGATCATGATCGCCCATCGGCTCTCGACCATCGTGCACGCCGACGAGATCGTGGTGATCGACGCCGGGCAAGTCGTGGAGCGGGGCACCCATGCCGAGCTGCTCGAGAAGGGTGGCCGCTACGCCGCCCAATGGAAGGTGCAGACCGGGGCGCTGGAGGAGAGCGAGGCGCTTGGCTGAGAGGGCATATTGCCCGAGAGGTTTTAAGTCTCTGGTTTGACCAGCAGGGCATCGAGGCTGACCGGTACCTCGTCGCCGATCTGCTCATAGCCGAGCAGCAGCAGCACCGAACGCAGGGTGGGGTTGGCCATCAGTGCCTGCCCATCCAGCGCCACCCGCTCGGCGTTGGTCACCTGCACCTGGCCGCTGCTCGTCTTGGTGAAGCGCACCGGCAGCGACTCCTCGCGCACGGCATTGCCCGAGCGCACCTTCATGGTCAGGGTTTCCACCAGGGAATCGCCCACCGCCAACCGGTCCAGCCGTCCGGGCGGGAACTGCGTGGTCAGTGTGGCCATGGGCCGCTCGGTGACGCCGGCAAGCCACGGCGGCAATTGCCCGAGCCGTTCCACCACGTCGCTCTGGTTGAGCCGCAGCGGCATCTCCAGGGAGCCATCCTCATTCGCACTGCCGGAAAGCCGGCGTACCTCATGCTGGCGCGGCACGGGCCCATCGGGAGTGATCTGCATTACCGTGGCGGAGACCCGCGAGTGCTCGGGATCCAGCTCCCAGGCCGCCAACGGCAGGGCGAACAGCAGGGCGGAGGCGCCCAGGGCGATCAAAGAGAAGGAAGAGAAAAGGCGTTTCATCAGCGGTGCGTCTCCTGCAGCGGAAGCTTCCCCCAGAAGACACGCCAAACGCTGAGAAGTGCCCGAACCGTCGGCACGGAAAAAGCCGACCCCGAGCCTCTGGCCTCGCCCGGCAGCATTCGCTATCATACGGCGGCGCAATGCAGGGCCTATAGCTCAGTTGGTTAGAGCAGGGGACTCATAATCCCTTGGTCGCTGGTTCGAGTCCAGCTGGGCCCACCATTAAAATCAGCTACTTAAGAATTTTCTGTGGTGAGTCCCATAGTCCAAGGGTACAGTTTCGGTACAGTGCCGATCCTTCAGCCCCCTGGAGACTTTCATGGCCACCATCGTCAAGACCCCCGCCGGTAGCTGGAAAGCCGTCATCCGTAAGACCGGCTGGCCCACCACCGCCAAGACCTTCCGCACCAAGCGAGATGCCCAGGACTGGGCACGCCGCACCGAAGACGAGATGGTCCGCGGCGTCTATATCCAGCGCAGCGCCTCGGAGCGCATGACGCTAGAAGCAGCGCTCAAGCGCTACCTGGCCGATGTCACCCCCACTAAGAAACCCAGCACCCAGAAGAGTGAGCGCCACAAGGCCAACACGCTGATCGAGCACCTGGGCAAATACTCCCTCGCGGCACTGACGCCAGAGCTGGTTGCCCACTACCGCGATGACCGGTTGAACAGCCTTGGGCATCGGGGCCAACCCATCAGCCCCAATACCGTGCGCCTGGAGCTCGCCTTGCTCGGCCACCTCTACACCGTGGCCATCCAGGAATGGGGCCTGGGTCTGACCTACAACCCCGTCCAGAACATCCGCAAGCCAAGCCCTGGGGAAGGGCGCGACCGGCGCCTGAGCCCCGACGAGGAGAAGCGCCTGTTCGCCGTGTTACGGCAGCACAGCAACCCCATGCTGGCCTGGATCGCCAGAATCGCCCTGGAGACGGGCATGCGCTCGTCGGAGATCCTGACCCTCTCTCGCTCCCAGGTCGACGTGAAACGCCGCGTGGTGCGCCTCACGGACACCAAGAACAACGAAGCTCGCCTGGTGCCCCTGACCCAGGCGGCCACCGAGGTGTTCAAGCAGGCGTTGAACAACCCGGTGCGCCCGCTCGACTGTGACCTGGTGTTCTTCGGTGAGCCTGGCAGGGACGGAAAGCGCGGCCCCTACGCCTACACCAAGCTCTGGAACCAGGCCAAGAAGAAGGCCAGGCTCGATGACTTCCGCTTTCATGACCTACGCCATGAAGCCGTCAGCCGCCTGGTAGAGGCGGGGCTATCCGACCAGGAGGTCGCCGCGATCAGTGGGCACAAGTCAATGCAGATGCTCCGGCGGTATACTCACTTGCGAGCTGAAGAATTGGTTGAGAAACTAGATCGTATTCAATGTAGATTATAGAGCCTAGGCGGCAAGAATGATTATTGATGTAAGGGGTTTTTATAAATAGAGAAAGATTCCAAAAAATCAAGAATTTCTTGTCAATGTTGCTTGATGGTTTAATATGTGAAGTGGAGGGAGATATGGCTTTTGATGGAAACGAATTGCTTGACCTTGTTGTAAGTGATCGGTTAAGGAAAAGTAGCGTTCATTCGGAAACAAATGAGTTGATTTCTTCGGAAAGTGATAAGGGCCGGGTTGTAAACTCAGCGGCATTTCGTCGACTTCAGCAGAAAGCTCAAGTATTCCCTTTAGATGAAAATGCAGCGGTTAGGACTAGGCTTACCCACTCAATTGAGGTGTCGCAGGTTGGAAGATTTCTTGCACAGAAAGTAATTGAAAAGCTTAACCTTGGTGGGAAGTCATACGAAAATCTGGCTGCTTTCGTTAATGCTGTGGAAACAAGTTGCTTGCTGCATGATATAGGTAATCCCCCTTTTGGTCATCTAGGGGAAGCTGCTATTAGGAATTGGTTTCGGCAACATCAAGAAAATACTAATTTGCGTTTTTTTGATGGTAATCCTCAAGGGTTTAGACTCGCCTGCTTTTTGAGCGGAAAGGATGAGTATGGGCTGAATTTGACTGCTACGCTATTACTTTCTTGTATTAAGTACCCATGGGTACAAAAATCTGCTAAGGCTGCGGCGCCTGAGAAATTCGGTATTTTTGATTATGACTATGAGAAATATAAACAAGCATGCGAATTGGTGGGCTGGGAAGAGGGAAAAGCATTTCCGTTAGCGAAGCTTATGGAAGCAGCCGACGATATTGCTTATTGTACTAGCGACCTTGAAGATGGGTTAGAAAAGAACGTTATTCAAAGCTATCAGCTTAGAGAAGAGCTTGATTGGTACGAAGATGATACAAATAGTCCAGTAGACACCTTCGTTAAGTTTAAAACTGATTTGATAAGGGTTGCTGTTGAAGAGGCAGCTGAAGAGTTTGTTGAAAATATTGAAAAAATAGGTGCTGGTGAAGAAGTTAAACTGATAGATGATAATAAAGAGGCTGGGGGTAAAATAAAATCTATTAAGAGCTTTGCAAGAAAATATATATATAGCAATGAGGATGTTGAAAAGATAGAGCTAGCTGGCAATAGTGCTATAAAAGGAATCTTAGGACATTTTCGCCACATTCTTGAAATGGATGAGAGTCGTTTCGAATGCCTGTTGCATGGTGACTATAAAAAAGCAAAGGCGCATTCTCTTGAGTTTGATATGCGAGTGTTTAATAGGCTGCCAAAGTCGTATGTTAAAAAATATGAATTCATGAAGAGATCTCTGAAAAACTCCGATGGAGATGAGAGAGATGCTCGAAATCATCTTGTCGTAGATTTTATTTCTGGAATGACAGATGACTTCGCCATTCATACATACCAAGTTCTACAGGGAATTAGAGTCCGATGATTAGTGAGGAGCATCCGATCTATTTTATATGTGATATATTTCGGGGCATGGATGCCCAGCTTTTTTTTAGTAGATATAATTATGTGAGAGATTCTCTTCTCGACGACAGGGAGGTGTTTCCTGTTGCCTCATCAATGATTGGAAGGGGGTGGCTTAATGACGAGATAAATAAGCTGAAGGAAAATCAAGAGCTTGCTTTTCACTCTATGTTTATTCGAAAGGGGAGAAAGTATCATGTTCCAATGGTGGATTTTTCTATAAAGGAGTGGGAGAAAGATTATGTGACATCAAGGATGTTGAGGTTGATTGGAAAGCGGGTGGTGACAAATATGGCAGTATATGAGAGTGGTCGCTCGTTCCATGGTTACTCGAAATCTATTCTTTCTCCTGGAGAATGGCTTGAATTTATGGGAAGGTTGCTTTTGGTTAACCCTTCTGGAGGAGAAGAAATAATAGATTCTCGTTGGGTGGGGCATAGAATTATAGGTGGTTACTCTTCGTTGCGCCTTTCAAATAATACTCAGCAATACGTTAAGCTGCCTAGTAGGATAAAATTTCCATGATGATGGCAGCTGAAACACCTCAACCTGGCGTTCTTCGGTGAACCCGGTCGGGACGGCAAACGTGGCCCTACGCCTACAACAAGCTCTGGAGCAGGCGAAGAAACAAGCTGGGCGCGATAACTTCTGCTTTCACCACCTATGTCATGAGGCCGTCGGGCGGTTGGTATTGGTAGAAGCTGGACTTTCTGACCAGAATGTCGCAGCGTTCGGTGGCCACAAGTCGATGCAGATGTTGAGGCCATATACTCATTTAAGGGCGAAAAATCTGGTAGTAAAGCTTGATAAAATAAGTTCTACCTGGTTTTTGTGGATGTGTTAATGTGAATGGGGTGAAGCTTTGAGAAAAACAGCATTTGAAAAAATATCAATATGTTCGGCGTTTGAAAGCTTTTTGGTGTTTTTAACATCTGGCTTCTTTGTGGTGATAATCGGTGATTGTTTCATTGATCTTGCTGGTGACTTGCCCGATTGGTATTTAAGCTTAATCCAAGAGCCAATATCTATTGCCCATTTCTTTTTGCTCAGTGTCGGCAGTTTGGTGGTAACAGCAATTGTTACTTGGTGTGGCACAAAGAATCACAATGAGAAGTGGTGGTTTGAGAAAATATTGCTACCTCCAAGTAGGGCTGGAATTAGCTGTGGTTTTATTGCCAGTGGTATGTTAATTGGCATCGGATCCGGGTTGTTTATTGTCACCCGAGGTGCTCCAGAAACTGAGCTTGCGCATACTTCAGTCGTGTTTATTTCCCTAGGCATCTATTGTTTGGCAATAGTTTATCCAGTGTCACTGCTGATGTTATATCTAATAAACCAAGAGGCGAAGCATAGCTTAGTTGTTGATTTTTTAGGAGCCATCTATTTTGTTCTGATGATTTTTTCTGGCTATAAGTTCAGAGAGCATGTGGATGTAGTTAGCTTGGGTGCCAGCTTCTCTGTTTTAATAATTTACGCATGTTTTGGCCGTAGATGGCGAATCAGGAATGATAAAAAAGCTGCAAATGCAAACAGCTGAATGCTATAAAAACTTGTCTTTCGCAATTGGTTTGGTGGTTTTTATTATTTAATAACAAGGTTTTGCTGATGAGAGTTATTCGTTTTTAATTTTGCATTGGGTATTTTTTGAAATTTTAAAAATCTGTTAGAGGTGCTCATGTCTATTCCAATGCCATTTAGTTTAGTTGTGAAAGTTGCTTGTTGGGTTTGGGGTTATGTAACCAGATTTCTTTTTTTAAAGACTTTTCGTCGCTCTCACGAGGCTTGGGCGCGTCGTCACCATTTGGGAGCAAGGTGGATTCCTCTGGGGAGCTATCTGGAATACTCCTTACAGTTAGCAAAGCCTATTGATGCCGGTGCGAAAGTATCGAAGCTGGCTTTTCGTTCAAAAAAACATAATATTTTAAATCTTGAGGTTTTCTTTGAGGCTGTTGGAGGAGGAATTCGCTATCAAGAAAAGATCTGTTTGAGTGATATTGATGAGCGACCCATCGTATGCAGCATGGTGAATGTGCCATGCCAAGAGTTGATTACGTTATCGAATAATAAAATAATGTTTTCTATCGAGTCTGTGCAGTTCCGTAAGTGTCAAGTAGAGCTTGAGGGGGGAGAGGTGGTCTCTCAATTTGACTCTCAAATTTCCTATTTGACACATAGCTGGTTGATGCACGATGAGTGGAAGTTTCGGTGGGGCGTTTGGTGGAACTGCAACTCTATAAAATGGGCAAAGCAAAGGCTGCAAGACTACTGGAGATGGGGGTTTTTGGCTCCTAAGTTTAGAGTTATTAGCCCCTCTACAGTACTTTCCCGTCGTGAACCATTGTGGATGTCAGGAGTGAGAGCCATTGGATGGCTCATGGGGAGGCCGTGGCTAGTGACAATGCAATTTTGGGTCGCTATTTGGTCAGGACTTTTTATTCTCAATGATGAGGATGAACTGCAGTGGCGATGGCAAAAAACCTCCACCAATGACTCATTCGATAGCGAAATCTAGGGGATATGTAGTATGTTGTAGTATACTACTACAACATACTACACCAAACCAAAAAAGTAGAGTCGTTCTTAAGGCTGTAGAGATGCGGTTTTAGCAGCTAAAATTTTTCTCTTATGGCGCGGCCTAACATGATCGCACCACCCCACCTGTTTCCTGTCTAGTCTTTCCCCGTACACGGCGCATGTCTCTATGCTTCCAGAGGCCTGCATAAAAAAGTGCCCCTCAAGTATCAATGAAATGAAGTGCATTGACCAAGCCCCGTGCGCGAGGCGATTCATCTAGGGTGATTATTGACACTTGAGGGGCGTGGATGCCTGGTTTTCTGATTAAGTTTTCATATTGAAATATCGTGGTTTTTTGAATTATGTGAGTTCTTTTAAGAAAGTATAGGTGAACTATTTTAAGGAAGGTATAGCTATACTTTTTTCTTTTAAATCAATTGCTTGAAAATAACCGCAAGTTGGCGTAGATATTAAAAGCGTAATCTCGCTATGCGCTATCTTGAGGTGTTTATGACAACCGAAGAACAGTTGCTTGAACGTTATGGGCCATTGCTCTCCCTGACCGATTTGTCGGAATTGTTGAAGCGTAGTCCCGATGGTCTCCGAATATCTTTGCAGAGCCAGTCAGAGTTTGCTGTGAAATGGAATGCCGCCAAGAGGAAGGTTGGAAGGCGTGTCTATTTCCGTGCAACCGACGTTGCAGGGCTGATTGATGAAGCCTGAGCGGTTAGAGCGGAAAAGTGAAGCGGATACGAAGGGGTAAGGCGTGAGTATTGTCGCCATGAACTGGGCATGGGATGTCCAACTGAGCTACCTGAACGAGCGTGACAACAAGGCTGGGCGTCGCTTGCTGTTGGTAGCGTTGGGCGACAACGCCAACGAAGAAGGGGTGTGTTGGCCAGCCATCTCCACTCTGGCACGTCGCTGTGAGTCCAGTACCAAGAGCGTTCGCCGTTGGTTACGTGAGTTCGAAGAGTATCAGTTACTCAGCATTCAGCCTCGTCGGAATGCGGCGGGGCAGACCAGCAACCTGTATCAACTGAGACTGGCAAATCGAGTCGCGGAGAGGACTTACACCCCCCTGGACACCGAGTCCACCCCCCAGGGACGTGGAGTCCGGGGCCCCCGGACACTTGGTGACCAGGGCCCCTGGACATCTGGTGTCCCCCTAACCACCAATGAACCATCAATGAACCTCTCTCACTCTCAGGCGGGAGAGTCGATGCTTGGTCGAGCGGATCAGAACAGTGACGCAGTTCCTCTTCAGGAATCTTCGTCAACCATCCCAATACGTTCTGATCGCTTTCCCATGACCCTCGAATGGACGCCGGACCCTACTGAGCTGTCGATGGCCTGTTTACGAGCAGGTCTCTTAGCTGATCTGGCTCCCGAGCGATATCAGCTCGCCAAGTTCACGGCCCACCATGCCGATACTGGTCGCACGGCCAGTACGGCTGCCTGGCATACCAAGCTTGCCGACTGGCTGCGCAAAGATGTACTCGCAGCTCAGTCCACTACCGGAGGACTCGCTAATGGACATCTCCGCCAACGCACTCCATCTCGCCGTGTTACCGCCGCAGAAGCACGCGCACGCGCCAAAGCTCAACAGAGTGGGGGAATCATCGACGAAGACTGGCCCGCTGATCGGAGAAACTGACGTGGATCAGTTGTTTGATGCTCTGGGTGTGCTGTACGGATGGAAGTTCACGAGCCAGTGGGGGGTCTTCGATGAATCAGGTGTCTGGATGGCTGAGCTGGCTTTCCTGACTCGTCGACACCTCGAACTGGGTATCAAACGCTGTCGTGAGGCGGTGCAGGAAGCAACGCGGACGGGTAACGAATCCTGGCCACCGCAACCTGCTGCATTCGCGGTTCTCTGTGAGCCGCGCCCAGAAGACTTTGGTATGCCTGGTCTGGAGGAGGCGTGGCGTGAGGTATGCGCCCATGCTCATGAACCGACCCGATGGCACTGGAGTCATGAAGCCGTGAGGATGGCGGGTAGCGCCGTTGGCTGGTGGGAACTTACGCATAGCACGGCGTTGTCGGCTTGGTCACGTCTCGAACGTCACTTCACCCAGGAGTATGGAGCCTTGCTCAATCGGTTGATGAATGGCGAACAACTGACGGACTACTCGCTGCTGGAGGATGACAGCAATCGCAGCCCCGCCGATCTAGCAGAGCGAGCTGGGCACGAGGTTGCGAACCAAGCGGTCAAGGCGGCGGGTCTTCCGCATCGAATGAGCTCCGCGCATGGGCTTACAGCACTACGCAACGCGGTCGGCAAGACTTGAGCGCTTTCATTGACACTTGAGGGGCAGCGCTTCTGATTCATTGACACTTGAGGGGCAGTGCGGAAACCGCGTGGAAAGCTGTGTATTTCAATGTGGAAAGCGCAAGGACACCGCTATGGGTAAATCGCTGTTAGATCGCTGCTTTACCGCTTCTGGAGTGCTGCATTATCGCCGTAAGTGTCGACTTCGTCAGGGTTCGAGACTGTTTGTCACAGATGCACAGGAAAAAACGGGCGGGTGCAACGAAATGCAGAGAAATAGCGATGCTTTGCACATGGCGTACCTACAAAAATCATCGCTGAAGTGCGGGCAGGATGTGTGAAGTAGTCCCACCCCGCAAGCGTGGTGTTCCTCTTCACTGGTCCTTATTCGCACCTGCGGTGCTCAACGGACATCCTGCTCTTCGAGGCATGGCATCTGAGATAGGAGCTGGCATGAGTGAGAAGCAAAGAGTGACACGGAAGAACAGCACTCCGCTCAAGGTGTACTGCCTTCCGGAAGAGAGAGAACTGATTGAATCCAACGCCAGGCAGGCAGGGCTAAGCGTTGCCTGTTTTCTGCGGGAAGTGGGGCAGGGCTATCAGGTTAGTGGCGTTATGGACTACGAGTATGTCCGCGAGCTGGTTCGTGTAAATGGGGACTTGGGTCGTTTAGGGGGCTTGCTCAAGCTCTGGCTGACAGATGACGTGAGAACGGCTCACTTCGGGGCGGCTACCATCCTTAGCCTGCTCGGAAGGATCGAAGCCACTCAGGAGGAAATGAGTCAGGTATTGAAATCTGTGGTGCAGCCAAGGGCCAGATCGTGATTTTTTTAGCCGCTAAAATGTGGGGCTGGCACTGATGATCGCCAAACACGTCCCCATGCGCTCCCTGGGCAAGTCAGACTTTGCTGGTCTGGTGAACTACATCACCGACGAGCAAAGCAAGGAGCACCGTCTTGGCGCGGTACGTCTGACCAACTGCGAGGCGTATTCGGTTCGGGATGCCATCAGCGAAGTGCTGGCGACCCAGTTTGCCAACACCAGGGCGAAGAGTGACAAGACCTATCACCTGATTGTCAGCTTCCGGGCCGGGGAGCAGATCGAGGCCGACACCCTGTCGGCCATCGAGGACCGCATTTGCGAGGGGCTGGGCTTTGGCGAGCATCAGCGCATCAGTGCCGTTCACAACGACACCGACAACCTGCATATCCATATCGCCGTCAATAAGATCCACCCGACGCGCAACACCATCCACGAACCCTACTACCCACACCAGACGCTGGCCGAGCTGTGCGAGGTCATGGAACGGGACTATGGGTTGCAGCAGGACAACCACATGCCGCGCCGACGCGGGGCCGAGTCGCGAGCCGCCGACATGGAGCGTCATGCCGGTATTGAAAGCCTGATCGGTTGGATCAAGCGCGAGTGCCTGGACGACATCAAAACCGCACAGTCCTGGGCTGAGCTACACCAGGTCATGCGTGACAATGGCCTGGAACTCCGGGCGCGGGGGAATGGGCTGGTTGTCGTGGCCGGTGATGACGCGGCGGTCAAGGCGAGCACCTTGGGGCGGGATTTCTCCAAGCCGAAGCTAGAGGCCCGTTTCGGCCCGTTCGAGCCTGACCAGGCGCAACAGGGCAAGCCCCACCGCCAGTACCGCAAAGACCCGGTACGGCTGCGCGTGAACACCACCGAGCTTTACGCCCGGTTCAAATCGGAACAGCAGAGCGCGGCAGCCAACAAGACGGCGGCCCTGGACAAAGCTCGGCGGCAGAAAGACCGCCGGATTGAGAACGCTAAGAGGAAGGGCAAGGCCCGGCGGGCGGCCATCAAGCTCACCAGCGGCAGGCTGACCAAGAAGTTGCTGTATGCGCAGGCCAGCAGCGCCCTGAAAGCCGACATTGACGCGATTCAGAAGCAGTACCGTGAGGAACGCCAGGCGATCCATGAAGCACACGGGCGCCGCACCTGGGCAGACTGGCTAAAACGGGAAGCCTTGCAGGGCGATACCGGGGCCCTGGCCGCGTTACGAGCTAGAGAGGCCGCTCAGGGCCTCAAGGGCAACACCTTGAAGGGTCAGGGGCAGGCGAAGCCCGGCCATGCGCCGGTGATCGACAACATCACCAAGAAGGGCACCATCGTTTACCGGGCCGGAGCCAGCGCCGTGCGCGACGATGGCGACCGGCTCCAGGTGTCCAGGGAGTCCGACCAGGCAGGCATCCAGAAGGCGCTAAGGATGGTGATGGAATGCTACGGCGAGCGCATCACCGTAAACGGTTCGCCCGAGTTCAAAGCGCGGGTGATCAAGGCGGCAGCGGATGGACAGTTGCCTATCCGGTTTGCGGACGCCGGGCTGGAAACTCGCCGCCAAGCTCTGGCGAACGGCGAGAACACCGCCTCGGCCAAGACCCGAAGCAAACGGGCGGGAGTGCCGCCCATCGGTCAGCCGCCACCTCCGGTGCGCCGGAACCGGCTGCAATCGCTGTCCCAGGCCGATGTGCTTCACCTTGAGGGACAAGCGGGCAAGACTCCGACACTGCTCCCACGGGGGCAGAGCGAGCAAGAGCGCCGCAAAGCCAAGTTACGGGCAGAGATGGACGCCAAGAGGGCAAAAAGACAGCAAAAGGGACGTTCACTATAGTGCTTTCCCTTTAGAAGGCGGCAACAAACAGTAGATGCGATTAACCCTTGGGAAGCCTAACCGTTCCCCAGGACAATGACACCGATGTTCAACAACCATTGGCCGCGCGTTTTGACGGTGTCGCGCAGGTCGGACGCCGGGATAGTAAGTGACGAGCTATCCCTGTAGAGGTCCACACTTCACCGCTGGGGTCTCCAGCAGGGGTAGGGGCTCGCAATCTTCATGAGTGAGCCGCTATAGGTTGGTGAGTGCAACTTAGTCACGATGAAGCTAAGAGCACTCAATCATGAGAAGAGAACGAATTTTAGCGGCTAAAACGGCTGCTCTCATCATGTCCTTGGCGTTGACCACGTCCATGCCTGCCCAAGCGGGAATCCCTGTCATCGATGGTGGAAACTTGTCACAGAACATCATGACTGCAATGGAATCTGTGGCCCAGACCCTCAAGCTGATCGAGCAGTATCAGACGCAGTTGCAGCAGTATGAAAACCAGTTGCAAAACACCATGGCTCCAGCGGCTTATATCTGGGACAGGGCACAATCCACGATTAATGATCTGATCCAAGCCACCAATACGCTTCAGCATTACCAGAATCAGCTCGGCAGCCTCGATGCCTATCTGGGCAAGTTCCAGGACGTAGCGTATTACCGGAGTTCCCCCTGCTTCAATGGCGGCGGTTGCACGGATGCCGAACGTGCAGCGATGGATGAAAATCGTCGCCTGGCGTCTGAATCGCAAAAAGCGGCCAACGATGCGCTCTTCCGTGGATTGGATCAGCAACAAGATAACCTGGCGTCTGATGCTCGACAGCTTGAACGTTTGCAATCTGCTGCTCAGGGCGCGGATGGCCAGCTTGCCGCCATTGGTTACGCCAACCAGCTAGCCAGTAACCAAGCCAACTAACTCCTGCAAATCCGCAGCTTGCTGATTGCTCAGCAGAACGCTGAAGCCACCCGTCTCGCTGCCGAACTGGATGCTAACGCCAGAGGGGAAGCGCGAGAAAGGCAGATGCGTACCTGGAATTACCAACCTAGCGCAGCAGATCGCTATTAAGGAGGCTGCGATGAAGAAGATCATCCCACTTGTGGCGGCTGTTGCCTTGGTAGGTTGTGAGCAGGAAACGGTACCTGAGGCGAGTGCGATCACGTGCGCGCCAGTTGCCTTTCAGCAGGCTATCCGTGAGCTGAGCCGGGAATCGAACCGCCAAGCCTTTACCGAAGCCTGCCGGTCGTTCGAGAAGGCCCAACGCATGCGGGAATGGGAGTTCGAACCCAGCTCCCCCGACAGATATTGAGGGAAGGCGTCGCATGAAACGATTCGTTTTTGGTGGCTTGGGCGTGATGGCCGTCGTCATGCTGTCCGATACCGCAATGGCTCAGGAGCTATCCAGCAGCAACATCATGGATGATGTGTTGGACCGCTTTCATTCCGCGGCATCAACGTGGGGGCCTGCCATAGAAGCGGCCGCCAGTCGGTTGTTCTGGACCCTGGTAGTGATCTCGATGGTCTGGACGTTCGGCATGATGGCGCTGCGCAAGGCCGACATTGGTGAGTTCTTTGCCGAGCTTGTTCGTTTCACCATCTTTACAGGCTTTTTCTGGTGGTTGCTGACGAACGCGACTCAGGGCATGAACATCGCGGGAACCATCGTACAGTCATTGCAAACCCTTGGGGCACAAGCCGGTGGCCTCTCCAACGGCAACTTGGGGCCTTCCAGCATCCTCGATATCGGTTTTGAACTGTACGACCAGACGGTGAAGGCTACGTCAGAGTTGAGCTGGAAACAGTTTGCCACTGCGTTGGTGATGGAAGGTATGGCCTTGGCCGTATTGCTGGTGTTGGCGATTATCTCCGTCAACCTACTCCTGCTGCTAGCCGCCAGTTGGATACTGCTTTATGCCGGAGTGTTTTTCCTGGGGTTTGGCGGCTCTCGTTGGACATCAGACATGGCGATCAACTATTACAAGGCTATTCTCGGCATAGCGGCTCAGTTGATGGCAATGGTGCTCCTGGTTGCCATCGGTAGGGAGTTTATTACTCACTACTACTCGCAGATGAGCGAGAACATGGCGTCCCAGGAGTTGGTCGTGATGCTGGTCGTTTCGGTGATCCTGCTATTTCTGGTTAACAAGATTCCACCGATGATTTCCGGTCTGGTGTCGGGTGGCAGTGTGGGAGCAATGGGCATCGGGTCATTCGGTGCCGGTGCTGCGGTAGGAGCAGCCATGACAGCGGCAGGTATGGCCCTCACGGCGGGCAAGATGGCTGGGAGCGCGATGTTGGGCGGTGCGGCGAATGCAGTAGGTGGCGGGTCAGCCATCAAGGCTGCCTTCGAGAAAGCCCAGTCCAATATGTCGGGGTCTGGAGCTGACATGCCGAGCTTTGGCACTGGAGGTAACAGCAGCGGTGGTGGGAGTGGCAGCAGCTCCACTGGAGATGAAGCTGGCACCGGTGACACTCCGTTTGCGCAGGCGGCTGGTTTCGCTGGTTCTGGCTCCCGATCTGGTGGCGGTAGTGGATTCAAGCGAGCAGCATCCTTGGGAGCTGGAACGGCTGGCGAGCTAGCTAAAGGAGTTGGGTCGAAGATGGCTGGGAAGTTCCAGAGCAAGGTCGATCAAACCGCTGGTGGCCGCATGGCGTTCTCCATCCGCGCGAGCATGGAGCCGGAAGGGGATAGTGAGGTCGCGGAAGCGGATGATTCTGCTCCCTCGTTCGACAGCGACAGCTTGGGTGGTAGTGAACGTCAGCAGGATCGTAATGACGAGATAGCTAGCTTTGTGAACTGTGGCCAGCAAGACACCTAAGGAGACCCCACGATGAAACAACGTCATTTTATGGTAGCCCTGGATATGCTCGACGAAGGGCGGGAGGCCCACACAGAAGCCGCTTTTGTACCTGCTGTCGAGCTATCGGCCGATGGGGAGAGGAACCTTGAGGCAGAGATTTCCGCTTTCGTGAACCGTCCGGCCCACTCGGGTCGAGAGGATACACCACGCAGCACGCACACTAGCAACGATGTAGGAGCTGGAACCGGAAGAACCCCGTTTTCAGAGGCGGCGGGATTCTCCGATACTGGCTTCTGAGATTATGGGAGCCATTGACCAGCGATAGCTCAGGTGGCCAATGGCCGCCTTTCCGCTAGGAGGTAGACATGGGCGAGCAGACACGCTGGCAACGGCGTAAAGAGCTGGAAGACAAGACCGTCGAGCAGGTCGGCGAGACGCACCCAGAAAGCGGGGAGCCGGCGGTTAGGTGGCTGACTTCCGAAGAGCTGGACGAATTGCGGCGGGACATGGCCGAATCATCGGCTTGGATGCGAGCTGAGCTGAAGCGGCGTAGAGCAGGTGGGTAGATAGCCTGATTGCCGTCTCCCCCGCAATTACCGTAACCTACGGTTAATTATTAGAACTATGCCAATGGCGCTGATTGGCCGGTCACCGCGGGGGAAAATATGGAGATCATCGACAACGTCAGTCGGCTCCTCGGAGACGATCTGAAGGACACCCTGCTGCCTGGTGCCCGGCTCAAGATCGCGGCCTCCTGCTTCTCGATCTACGCCTACGAGGCGCTCAAGGATGAGCTGGAGGCGCTGGACTCGGTCGAGTTCATCTTCACTTCACCCACCTTCGTGCCTGACCAGGCCAGCGACAAGTTCCGCAAGGAGCACCGTGAGTTCCACATCCCCAAGGCGGAGCGCGAGCGCAGCGTCCACGGCAGCGAGTTCGAGATCCAGCTCAAGAATAAGATGACCCAGCGGGCCATTGCTCGTGAGTGTGCCGACTGGATGCGCCGCAAGGCTCGGTTCCGCTCCAACCGTGGACAGGCCGCCATGCAGCCCTTTGCCGGCGTTGCTGCCCCAGGCGGCGATACGGTCTATATGCCGCTGCAGGGCTTCACGGCGGTGGATCTGGGCTACCAGCAGGGTAACGCGGTCTCCAACTTCGTCACCCGCTTCAGCGAGTCAGCCCACACCTCTCAGTTCATGACCCTCTTCAACCAGCTGTGGCAGGACGATGAGAAGCTCGAGGACGTCACCGAGCGGCTGCGCGAGCATATCGCTTCGGTCTACCGGGAGAACCCACCGGAGCGGATCTACTTCCTGATGCTCTACCACATCTTCCATGAGTTCCTGGAAGACATCAGCGAGGACGTGCTGCCCAACGACCGCACCGGCTACCAGGACAGCGTCATCTGGCAGAAGCTGTTCAACTTCCAGCGCGACGCGGCCACCGGCGTTATCAACAAGCTGGAGACCTACAACGGCTGCATCCTGGCCGACAGCGTGGGGCTCGGGAAGACCTTCACCGCCCTGGCGGTCATCAAGTACTACGAGTTGCGCAACCGCTCCGTGTTGGTGCTGTGCCCCAAGAAGCTCGCCGACAACTGGCTGACCTACAACCGCAACCTGATGACCAACGTGCTGGCCCAGGACCGCCTGAATTACGACGTGCTCTGTCATACCGACCTGCAGCGCACCCGCGGGGAATCCTTCGGCATGCCGTTGGATCGCGTCAACTGGGGCAACTACGACCTGGTGGTGATCGACGAGTCGCACAACTTTCGCAACAACGACGTCTACAAGGATCGCGAGACTCGCTACCAGAAACTGATGAATCAGGTCATCCGTGCCGGGGTGAAGACGAAGGTGCTGATGCTCTCGGCCACGCCGGTCAACAACCGCTTCACCGACCTCAAGAACCAGCTGGCGTTGGCCTACGAGGGCGAAGCCGAGAATCTGTCCCGCCATCTCAGCGGCGCCCAGGACATCGAGGGCATCTTCCGACGCGCCCAGGCCACCTTCAACGAGTGGTCGGCGCTCCCGCCCGAGAAGCGTACCACGGGGGCCATCCTACAGGCGCTGGACTTCGACTTCTTCGAGCTGCTGGACAGCGTCACCATCGCCCGCTCACGCCGGCATATCGAAACCTTCTACGACACCAGCGATATCGGCAGCTTCCCGGAGCGGCGCAAGCCTCTCTCGTTTCATTGCCCGCTCACCCACCGAACCGACGTGATCGGCTTCAACGAGATCTTCCAGCAGCTCTCCCAGCTCAAGCTCTCGGTCTACGCCCCGATCAGCTACATCCTGCCCAGCCGCCTCAAGAAGTATGAGGAGATGTACGACACCGAAGTGTCTAGTGGCGGCGGAAGCTTCAAGCAGGTGGACCGGGAGAAGAGCCTGCAGGCCCTGATGACCACCAACCTGCTCAAGCGCCTGGAGAGCTCGGTGGCAGCGTTTCGCCTGACCCTGGAGGGGCTTCAGGATAGCTACCAGACCATCCTGGATAAGATTGCGGCCTTCAAACGGACCGGCCATTCAGAGAGCTTCGCGGATATCACCGCGTCCTTCGAAGACGCCGACCCCGACGATGACCGCATACCCATGCCGGGCGACACCACGGTAGGCAAGAAGGTCCAGATCAGCTTGGATGACATGGACCTGCCGTCCTGGGAGCATGACCTGAGCACCGACCTGGTATGGATCGAACTGCTGCTGGAGGAAATGGCCAAGGTCACTCCGGCCGACGATGCCAAACTGCAGCATCTCAAGACGCAGATCTCCAGCAAGCTGGCCTCGCCGATCAACCCCGGCAACCGCAAGGTAATAATCTTCACTGCCTTCGCGGACACCGCCAAGTACCTCTACGACAATCTGGCGACTGGCTTGCTGGAGAGCCAGGGCGTGCACACTGGCCTGGTGACCGGTAGCGCCGCCCCGAAATCGACGATTGGGGCCATGCCGGGCAGCCGCCAGCACTACGACTTCCAGGGCTTGCTGACGCTGTTCGCCCCACAGGCCAAGAGCAAGGATGTGGTATATCCTGGCGAGCCCCGTGAGCTGGACATCCTGATCGGGACCGACTGCATCTCGGAAGGCCAGAACCTGCAGGACTGCGACTACCTGATCAACTACGATATCCACTGGAACCCGGTGCGCATCATCCAGCGCTTCGGGCGCATCGACCGCATCGGCTCGCCCAACGCTAGCATCCAGCTGGTGAACTACTGGCCGGACATCAGCCTGGACGAGTACATCAACCTCAAGGAGCGTGTCGAGAACCGTATGGTGATCGCCGACGTCACCGCCACCGGCGACGACAACGTGCTCAACGCCCAGTCCAACGACGTCGCCTACCGGCGCGAGCAGCTGCGCCGGCTGCAGGATGAAGTGGTGGAGATGGAAGACCTCAAGTCCGGGGTATCGATCACCGATCTGGGCCTGAATGAGTTTCGTATGGACCTGCTGGGCTACATGAAGGAGAACGGCGACCTAAGCCGAATCCCTAACGGGCTGCATACCGTCGTGCCGGCTCGCCCCGAGAAGGGCCTGCAGCCCGGGGTCATCTTCACTCTGCGCAATCTCAATCAGCGGGTAGGTCACCAAGGGAGTGGTCTTGAGCAGCAGAACCGCCTGCACCCTTTCTATCTGGTCTACATCAGCCATACCGGTGAGGTGATCAGCGACTACACCGAGGTCAAGCGCTTGCTCGACCTGACACGTACCGCATGCAAGGGGCTGAGCGACCCCGTCGAAGCCGTCTATCGACCCTTCAACGAGGAAACCCACGACGGCCGGGAGATGCACGCCTATTCGGCGCTACTGGATCAGGCCATCCGCTCGATGATCGAGGTGAAGGAGGACAGGGACATCGACAGCCTGTTCAGCGGTGGCGAGACCACGGCGCTGGTCGATACCATTGCAGGGCTCGACGACTTCGAGCTGATTACCTTTATCGTCATTCGTGAGGCAGGCTCAGCCACAGATACAGGCACGGAGCGCTATGCGGCCAGCAGGGAAGAGGCATGACGGCACCGCTCTACCAGTACCCCCACAAGACGCTGCTTGGCCGTGTGGTCGCCAAGCAGCGCATCCTGGCGCATGTGCGTGCCACCGCCACCCTCAGGGAACGCTTGCGGGATGACGTCGCCCAGATCACCTGGCATGCCAAGCTAGCCCATAACACGCTCAATCTGCCTGGCACCTTTGAGGTGCCGGAGCTGCAGGTCTTCGTGATTACTCTCAAGAGCGATGACCTGCACCAGGACGTGCTGCGGGCCATCGACCGCGCCATTCCTTTTCCGATCCTGTTCGAGCTACACGGCGCCCGCGGTATTCGTGTCATTGCCGCCTACAAGCGGCCAAGCCAGGCCGACCCCAGCAAATGGGTGCTTGATGACCACTACGCCAGCAGCGACTGGTTGCCAGCCGAGACGCCCCGGCAACCGCTGCCCACGGCCATCGACCTGAAGCAGCTCTACCAGCAGCTGCTGCGCAGCCTGCTTCCCGCACCGGCGCGTCAGGGTGAAGCCCTGCCAGATCAGTTGGAGCGCCTCAAGGCCGTGGAATCCCTCAAGAAGAATGCCGACAAGCTCGAGAAGCGCCTGCGCAACGAGAAACAGTTCAACCGCAAAGTCGAGATCAACGCCGAATTGCGCTCGATCCGCGAGAAAATTGCCGATTACGATACCCGGTCATAACCGCAGAGGTCTGGAGATATATAACACCATGGAAAAAATGAAAATGCACAGCCCTGACCTGAGCCAGGATAATATCGCCAAGATTCGGGAATTGTTTCCCGGCTGTGTGACCGAGGCGCGGGATGAGGCCACAGGAAAGCTGCGCCTGGCTGTTGATTTTGATCAGTTGCGGCAAGAGCTGAGTGATTCGATTGTAGATGGGCCACAGGAGCGCTATCGGTTGGATTGGCCTGGTAAACGGGATGCGCTCGTCACAGCAAATGCTGCCATTAGTAAAACTTTGCGACCGATGTGCGAAGAAAGCTTGCACTTCGATACCACCAGGAACCTCTTTGTTGAGGGAGATAACCTGGATGCTCTGAAGCTCCTTCAGGAAACTTATCTGGGTCAAGTAAAAATGATCTATATCGACCCGCCATATAATACTGGAAAGGATTTTATCTACAAAGATAATTTTCAGTCATCCAAAGAAGCTTATGAGAGCGAGAGTGGTGTAAGAGATGATGAAGGCAGCCGTTTGATTGCGAATCCGGAAACTCGGGGTAGATACCATTCAGACTGGATGTCTATGATGTATGCACGTCTTACGGTGGCTAAGCGGCTACTGAAAGATGATGGTGTGGTCATGGTTAGCATCGATGATTATGAGCAGTCTGCACTCCGAAAGCTTATGGATCAGGTTTTCGGAGAAAAGAATTTTGTTGCCCAGCTAGTATGGGAGAAGGGGCGAAAAAATGATGCAAAGTTTTTTTCAGTAGGTCACGAGTACCTTCTGGTTTTCTCTAAGAATGTCGCGCTACTACGCGAAAAAAAGGAAGTCTGGCGAGAGGAAAAGCCCGGCGCTCGAGAGATTTGGGAGGAATTTCTCCGATTAAAGGGGATTCATGGCGATGACTACAAGTCAATAGAAGCTGATATATCCCAATGGTATTCAGAACTCCCTAAGAAGCATCCAGCCAAGAAATGGTCCCGCTACAAGCGCGTTGATAAACACGGTCCTTGGCGGGATCGTGACATATCCTGGCCTGGTGGCGATGGCCCAAGATATGACGTGATTCATCCGAAGACTGGAAAACCGTGCTCTGTTCCAGAGCGTGGATGGATTTACTCATCTCCTGAGGAGATGGAGCGGCAAATCAAGCTAGGACTGGTGGAGTTTCGGGACGATCATACCGAGCCACCGTTTCGTAAAGCCCATATTCGCCCCATTCCGGAAGAGACAGAGGATAGCCAATTCGGTTCAGAGGCCGAGGACGATAACGGGGATGAAGGCGACGATAGCGATTTCGCCACTCAGGTTCGCGGCTCGTACTTTTACAAGCAGTCCCAAGTGTCGGTGAAGTATCTGCGCAACCTTATGGGCGCTAAGGTGTTCACGAATCCAAAAGATCATGAAGAGTTGGCGAAGCTAATCGACTATGTTACGCCTAATGACCGCAATGCGCTGATAATGGATTTCTTTGCTGGTTCCGGGAGCACAGCTGAGGCAGTGTTCAAGGCGAACGCAACTTATGGCTCCAACCATAGGTTTATAATGGTTCAGTTGCCCGAAAGCCTAGAACAAGCGGAGGCTTCCACCACAGGAACAGCCAAGAAGACCGTACAAGCAGCAATCAAAATGATGAAAAAAAATGGACGGCCTCTTGTTTTGTCTGAGGTGACAAAGGAGCGCCTTCGGAAAGCAGGTTCTGCCGCCATTGAGGGACCGTGTGACCCCAGCTGGAAAAAGGACGTAGGCTTCCGCGTCCTCAAGGTCGACACCTCGAACATGAAAGACATCTATTACCGTCCCGACGAACTGAAGCAGGCCGATCTGCTGGAGGCGGTGGATAATTTCAAACCCGACCGCATCCCGGAGGATCTACTGTTCCAAGTGCTGGTAGATTGGGGTGTGGACCTCACGCTGCCGATTCGCCGCGAAACCTTGCAGGGCAAGACGGTGTTCTTCGTCGACGACAATGCACTGGTGGCCTGCTTTGACACGGGCATCACCGAGGAGCTGGTCAAGGAACTGGCCAAATATGAACCGCTGCGCGTGGTATTCCGCGACAATGGGTTTGTTTCTGACGCGGTGAAGATCAATGTCGAGCAGATCTTCCGTCAGCTGTCGCCCAGCACCGAAGTACGCACCTTATGAATGTTCTATTGGTAGCGAATGGAGTAGGAGCTACTGACAAGCATTCCTTGTCAGTTCAGCCAGCTGGTGGGCGTGTAAGCCATCGACAAGAAGCACAGATCAGTTTCTTTCTGCGCTGTGATGTGCAGAAAGAATGCAGAAAGAGAATGTCATGAAGCTGAAATTCAAAACCCAAGCCTACCAGACCCAAGCCGTAAAATCGGTAGTGGACTGTTTTGCCGGTCAGCCACCCCTCGATGGCTTGAGCTATAGAATAGACCCCGGAGAAGTGAAGAAAGGGCAACATATCCGGCCAGAGTCGGAATTCGAGGGCTTTAAAAATGCTAACCTGGAGCTCAGCGAAGCCCAGCTGCTGGAGAACATGCAGGCTGTTCAGCGCCGCCAGAACCTGCCGGCCTCGCAGTCGCTGACCGACTTCACTAAATATGACAACAAGGGTAATCAAGTGCCGGTAAAGGCGGCCTATAAGAGGGACGCCCTAGCTGCCACCCGTATTCACCTCGACGTGGAGATGGAGACCGGCACTGGCAAAACCTACTGCTATATTAAGACCATTTTTGAGATGAACAAGCTCTATGGCTGGAGCAAGTTCATCATCATGGTGCCGTCTATTGCCATCCGTGAAGGGGTCTACAAGTCCCTGCAGATCACCGCAGAGCACTTTGCCGAGAGTTATGGAAAGAAGGCGCGCTTCTTCATCTACAACTCTAAGAGTCTTCATGAACTGGAGAGTTTTTCATCGGATGCCGGCATCAACGTCATGGTGATGAACATCCAGGCATTCAATGCGCGGGGCAAGGACAACCGGCGTATCTACGAAGAACTGGATGACTTCCAGTCTCGCAAACCGATAGACGTTATTGCCGCCAACCGGCCGATTCTGATTCTGGATGAACCGCAGAAGATGGAAGGCAAGGCCACTATGGAAGCCTTGCCCCAGTTCAAACCCCTGATGATCCTGCGCTATTCGGCCACGCATAATACCCAGCACAATCGCATTCACCGCCTGGATGCGCTGGATGCCTACAACCAGAAGCTGGTCAAAAAGATTGCCGTGCGTGGCATCCAGGCGCGGGGGCTAGCAGGCACCAATGCGTACCTTTACTTAGAGGGCATCGACGTCTCCAGGCAGGCCCCAGTCGCCCGCATTGAGCTGGAAGTGAAGCTCAAGTCTGGTGAGATCAAACGCCAGCTACGCCGCTTGCGGTTCCGGAATGATCTGTTTGCTGAGTCCGGCGAGCTAGATCAGTATCGTGACGGCTTCACCATCAGCCAGATTGACGCCACTAACGATACCGTGGAGTTCACCAACGGTTTGGTTCTGAAAGCCGGGGAAGCCAACGGTGACGTGTCTGAACGTGATATTCGGCGAATCCAGATCAGAGAAACCATCAAGGCACATCTGGATCGAGAAAAGCAGTTGTTTGCTCAGGGCATCAAGGTGCTATCGCTGTTCTTTATCGATGAGGTGGCTAAATACCGCGACTATGATCAGCCGGATGAGCAAGGTGAGTATGCACGTATCTTCGAAGAAGAATATCAGCTGTTGAAAGATGAATACCTGTCTGAGCTGGCTATCGAGAATGAAGCTTACCGAGCCTATCTGGACGGCATCGATCCAGCAGCCACCCACAACGGTTACTTCTCCATCGACAAGAAGACAAAGCGCCTGAAAGATCCTGCTGTCGGTGCGCGCTCCGTTGATTCCGACGATGTAGACGCCTACGACCTGATTCTTAAAGATAAAGAAAGTCTTTTAGCCTTTCATACGGTACCGGACGACGCAGAAAGCAGTGCTAAACGGCAGGTTAGATTCATTTTCTCCCACTCTGCTCTGCGCGAAGGCTGGGATAACCCTAATGTTTTCGTAATGTGCATGCTCAAGCACAGTGACAACACTATTTCACGCCGCCAGGAGGTGGGGCGCGGGCTGCGCTTGTCAGTGGACCAGCACGGCGACCGCATGGATAACCCTGCAGTGGTACACGACATTAATGTGCTCACGGTGATTGCGAGTGAAAGCTATAAGAATTTTGTGGCCGGCTTGCAGCAGGAGATCAGTGAAACTCTGAGCGCAAGGCCACGCCAGGCGACCGAAGCCTACTTTACCGGCAAACAGCTGGCGACCGAGCAAGGCTCAGTAGACGTGACCGCCGCCATGGCCAAGCAGATATACCGCTACTTGGTTAAGAACGACTACACTGACGATGCGGATCATATCGCTGACCTTTATCATCAGGCCAAACAAGAAGGCAACCTGGCCGCATTGCCGAGCGAGCTGCAACCCTATGCGAACCAGGTCTTCGAGTTGATAGACAGCGTCTACAGTGAAGCCCAGTTGCCAAAACCGGAAGATGGCCGTAAACCGAAAACCAACCCTCTTAACGCCAACTTCGATAAGAAAGAGTTCCAGGCGCTGTGGCAACAGATCAATCGAAAAGCGGTATACCGCGTCGATTTTGACTCTAATGAGCTGATACGCAAGTGCATTAACACTCTGGACAAAAGCCTGCGCGTCACCCCGCTACAGTACACCGTCCAAAAAGGCATCCAGCAGGATGGCCTGACCGATGAACAACTGAAGCAAGGCGATGGTTTCAAGGTTGATGAAACTGCCACTGAATATGGCGACTCAATTCACTCGCGGGTTCGTTATGATCTGCTCGGTAAGATAGCCGAAAATTCTCAACTGACACGCCAGACGACGGCAAAAGTTCTACAGGGTATACAACTTTCTGTATTCCAGCAGTTTCGACAAAATCCTGAGCACTTTATTGCCGAGGCTTCGCGGATAATCACTGAGCAAAAAGCCGCCATGGTGATCGAGCGCCTGGCCTACGATGAAGTTGATGAGCGTTACGACGTAGATATCTTCACCGCCAATCAGACGGGGCAGGACTTCTCACGTGCCACCACAAAGCTGAAGAACCATGTCTACGACTACGTCATAACCGACTCTAACGTCGAACGGCGCTTCGTTAAAGAGCTCGATACCAGCAGCGAGGTGGTGGTGTATGCCAAGCTGCCCAAGGGGTTCCTGATTCCCACGCCAGTAGGCGACTACAATCCAGACTGGGCAATCTCCTTCCGTGCTGGTAGCGTGAAACACATCTACTTCGTCGCCGAAACCAAAGGCAGCATGTCATCTATGAAGCTGCGCGAGATCGAAAAAACCAAGATTGAATGTGCCCGTAAGTTCTTCGACGATATCAGCCAACAGATAACCAGCAATAAAGTGAAGTACGACGTGGTGACGGACTACGCCAAGCTAATGGACATAGTTGGGCCAAAAATGCACGTCTAAGCCTGACAACTTGGGGGCTGCTGAACGTCAGAGCCCCCAGACTGACCTAAAAGCAACTGTCGAGGATTACTTGACAGTTCAAGGAAGGTCAACCAAGTGGCATACAGCGCTGCTTGCAGGCTAGCCCTATGGGATGGCCCAACCTGTACCGAGATGGCACCTTCAGCGGTACAACAGCGGTACACACACCAGCTTCGTGTGCTATCCTCAAATTTCGCTAAGCTACTGATTCCAAAGAACTGTGCCTTTCGCTTGATTACGGTCTCTTTTCCTTGGGTATCAGCATCTTATAGATTTACAAGCGAACTCATAATCCCTTGGTCGCTGGTTCGAGTCCAGCTGGGCCCACCACATTAAGCCCCAAGCCCTTGCGGCGTGGGGCTTTGCTTTGTCTGTTACACATGTGGCGCGTCGTGAACATAGCGACGCCGCGACACTTGAATTGGGGCGCGTACGGGCTAGCTCAGCCACGAGATCCTGCTGCGGATAGGGTTGCTCCTCTTCACTTTCTTTGCTGGCGGCGATTCCTTCCAGGCATCAGTTTTGCAAACGGGGCGGGCCTTGCTGGCACCGGCCCGGCGCCTCTCACCAGCCTCGCGGTTTGCTCTGCCTGCCGCTCAGCTTCCGTTTGCCCTTGCTCAATGGTCACCGGCTCAATCTATGTCCCATGCCTGCTTCAGGCGCGTCACTGTATGATCCCATTTTGGTGTCGTGGGTTTGCAGACAGTGTTCTGATTGCCGAACAGGCCGACTTCGCTGAATGCCTGCGATACAGGAAATGAGGCGATCCAGCGGACCGGCACGAGATATTCCGCTGCCTCCTCGTCACCTTCATCGATCACACCGTGGATCTGCGGGTACTCGGTGGCCGTAGTAAGATCCTGGAGTCGCTGACTTCCCTGATCGGTTTGCACCGTGAAATGGTCGCCTCGGCAACGCTCCCCGGTCACCTCGGCCACGCCTACATAGCCGGTCTTGGGGATGTTGACCCAGACCCGGTCTCCCTCCGAGAGCATGGCGAGGGTCTTCGAGTACCAGGCCGCACCGCCGCCGGCGATGAAGCCGTAGCGTCGTGCCAGCTCCCAAGGGCGGTTATCACCGAAGGAAGCGTAGAACTCGCCGTTCCAGGGCTCCTTGCGCGTCTTGCGGGCGGCCGGCTGAGTTGGCTCGTCCGGGTCGATCATCCAGGCGCGGCTCAGGTAATGGTTGCCCTGGTCCTCGAACGCGGCGAAGAACATGGCGTTGATCGAGAGCTGGGCATGCTCGTTGAGGTAATTGATGATCCGCTCGCTGCTGGCGTCGAGCTGGGTGGCCACGACGACCAGCTGGTGATTCTCGTTGAGGGTGACACTGTCCAGCGTGATGCCGAACTTGGCCTCGAAGGCGTCCTCGAGAGACGCGTGAGGGCGCTGATAGCGTTCGGCGAAGGCCTGGTAGATCTCGATCAGCTGGTAGTCGGCCAGGGTGACGACCCAGGAGGCATAGTCGATGGCCTGAGCGACCACGTCGCGGGGCGTCTTGTCGCGCTTGAGCTCGATGACGATGACCGTGCCGTTGGCGTCGATCGCCATCAGGTCGATCAGCTCGTCGAAGCCGGTGCGTACCTGCCGGCCAATCAGCAGCCAATCCCGATTGAGGATCGAGACATCCTGCATGATCTGCTCTTCCAGCCGCCCCTCGTCGGCCAGCCCCGTGGGCCGCAGCTTCTGCGGCAGCTCGCCCGCATTACCTGCAAGCTTCCAGATACCTTGTTCGATGGCCATCCAGGTGCCTCCTTGCGCTTGGTAGAGAAAAGCGTTGCCTCGCCCAGGGTGGTGCTCTACCATGGTTGTCAACACGGCCCCCGCCTCTTGGCTCTCACGAGCTTACGCGGGGGTTCTTATTTGTGTTCTCACCGCCTCATTCGGTCCACCAGCGCTCCCAGCCCGGTGGAGCCCCCATGTCCTCCAGCGATAGCCTCCGCCTGGAATGCGGCACCGGGAAACGTTCCAGATGTGCCTGTAGGCGTCGATGCCACCCGGTATTGGGGCAGACCACCAGGGTCATGTGCCGAACGATGCTCAGTAGCAGGAAAGGACGGGCGAGCCGCTGCTCGTCATGGAACGCATCGCACCATACTATCTCGCCTGGCTTGGGCAGCCTGGGCTGGTCGATGACGTTGCGGTTCCAGAGCCGGCTGTGGTGGGCACAGACGTTGCGCAGGTAGTTCAGCGAGCGAAGCCAGCTCTGGAAGACCTTCCAGTCCTGAACGCCGTATTTCTGCGCGATCCGTATTTGGTCCGGTACCTTCATCATGGCGAAGAGCTGCGAGAGGGTGCCGAAGTCCCAGGTCTCGACGGCGACCCAGATCGGCAGCCGCGGCCCGTGCTTTTGCCGATAGTGCTTGACGAAGTCCTCTTTGGAGCGTCGCTCCATCCCCTCGCAGCGCTCTTGCCACTTCTCGAAGCTGTCGCGCGGGTCACGTCCGGATTTGCGGCGGGCAAAGGAGGGATGGAAGGTGGCGCGATGCAGGTGTGCGAAGGCATCGCTCTCGCCCAATAGGTAGGCGATATCCACGCGCAACGCGATCTCGATGCGCTCCAAGGCATCGGTCAGGCGAAGCCGAAGCTCCTTGTCGAAGAGGTATAGTCGCACCGCGTAGACGAACTGGGTGCCGGGAACGAACTGATCCGTTGCTCTGGTGATTGGGCGGTCATGTCGGTCATGACCGACCGTCTCGAAGACCCGGAAGGGATACCAGTAAGCACTCAGCCGGTAGTAGCCGACGCGCTCCAGATACTCCAGGGCGGCGCTTTCATCGCCGACCTGCATTCCGCGCACGGTGAGCAGGGCCAGCTGCTCTTGAAACGACTTCCAGGGGCGATCGTAGGCCATCAGCTCACCGCCTGTTCCACAACCGTTTTAGCCAGTTGGGCGCGAGTCTCACCAGCTTCACCCAGACGTGCCTTGAGCTGGTCGCAGAGGGCCGTTAGCTCTTCGAATTTCTCGGTGATCCTTTGTTGCTCTTGTTTCGGGGGAAGGCCAACGACAATACTGTTCATCTTTGCCTGATTCATTTTCGGCTGAGCAGTCCCGGTCACATAGGGTTCGAGCGATATAGCATTGATGTAGAGACAGAGGTATTTCAAAAAATCTTCACTTATCCCGTCTATGACATGTGCGTGATTGTTGACCCAGTATTTTCCTCTGGCTATAAAAGCAATCGGTGTGGAGCGGTTTATAAGATTGGCGCCATCTTCTCCGATCAGCAGTAGAGGCTTGTCGAATAAGTATTCGTCAATTTTATCGATAACGCCTGATGCTCCATAGTAATCATATCCACCCTGCCGGCGTGACCTGTCGTCAACCGATAATGGAATGCGCTCCGAGTCCCTGTTGAATGTTATCGTTCCAAATCTTATCCATCTCCATGTTTTAGGTAGAAAAAAAGCTTTTTGATTTTTTTCTATTTCAGGAAGTGGTTTCGATTTCTTGATCTTACCTTCGTTCAACAGCCGTGCTTTCTCCTCAGCGATACGCTCCAGTAGCACGCTGACGGGCTCGTCATTGGGATCCTGCTCTACCAGTCGTCCCATCACCGCCAATTGGAGGATGGTCTGCTTGAGTTTGTCGATGCTGGCCTCAGAAGTGAAGAGGGTATCGAAGTGCTCGGCCACGCGGGCCCAATTCTCGGCTAGCTCGGCAGCATCGGTGGAGCGGGCCAGGGCGTCGAGCAGGGTGTCAACCAGTATCTGATGGGCTTCCCACTGGTCGCCGATCTGCTGTTCCAACCGATCGCAGAGGGCCATCAGCTCGTCGACTTTTTCGACGATGCGGTGTTGCTCATCAAGTGGAGGAAGAGGAGTCGGGAGAGAGCTGACATGTTTTTGATTGACTGTCTTTTGCCCGGCTGTACTGACAAATAGCTCTTTTATTCTGGAGCGAAAGATAGATGAGGCACTTAAAAGACAGAGGTACTCGGTTGCCACCAGACTTTCAGGAATTCTTACCCTTATGAAGTGATCGCAATATATCGCGTTGAGGTTGTTTCTGACAGGAATTAGCTGGCCCACCAAGTCTTGGCTGCCGTTGACTCGGATGATTAGTATATCATTTTTTGTGACGCTGTATTTTTCTATAGATTTTCTGTCTATGGGGAGCAGGCGTGTATTTTCTAGGGAAATTTCAAGATTATCTATGTCGGCAAGCCGAATTACGGCGACCTGTTCGCCATCATTGTCACCTCGACTTGATGCTCCGTTTTGAAAGCTGGGAAATAGATTGCCAAACCTGACCCACTTCCAATTTTTGGGGGCCGCGTAAGGCATATCTTCCGTAGCAATCTCCGGCAGTTTCTTCGGCTTCTTGATCTTCCCTTCCTTGACCAGCCGGGTCTTTTCTTCGGCGATACGATCCAATAGCACGCTGGCGGGCTCTTCGCTCGGGTCTTGCTCCACCAGTTTGCCGCGCACGGCGAGCTCGAGGATCAGCTCGCGCAGCTTCTTGATACCGGTAAGCTCGATTTTCCCGTTCTTACCCGATGCATTCCGCCCTGAGCCGTTCTTGTGCGTCACGGCGCTAGTCCAGAGGTCGAGATGGTCGGTGATCAGCTTCTGAGCGCTCATGCCGGCTCCTCCGCTTGCTGGGGGGCTGGCTGATCCTGAGATGTATGACTGAGCGCGTCGCTGAGTACAGTCTTCAACTGGTCACGTAGCTCCTGGATCTCGGCCTGTTGGCGAGCGTATTGCGCGAGCAGCTCTTCCGGGTCGTGGCTGACCTGCTCTTCCTGCCAAGGGTTCTTGATGTCCAGGTTGTAGTTGCGTGCCTTGATCTCGTCGATACCGACCTTCCAGGCCTGCTCGGTTTCCTGGCGGCTGGCAAAGCCATCAGCCTCGTCGCCCCACCAGTCGATCTCGGTGGTGAACTCCTCGACGCGCATGGGCTTGGTCTTGCTGTAGTTCTTGTAGCCCTCGGGGTAGGGGTGCTCGTAGTACCACACCTGTTCGGTCGGCTGGCCCTTGGTAAAGAACAGCAGGTTGGTCTTGATACCGGTGTAGGGGTTGAACACGCCGTTGGGCAGGCGAACGATGGTGTGCAGGTTGCACTCGCTGAGCAGCTTTTCTTTGAGGCGCGTCTTCATGCCCTCGCCGAACAGGAAACCATCCGGCAGCACCACGGCGGCGCGGCCATCCTGCTTCAGCAGACGAATGAACAACGCCATGAACAGGTCGGCGGTCTCACGGGTGCGGAATTCCGCCGGGAAGTTGTTCTCGATGCCGTCTTCCTCGGTTCCGCCGAACGGCGGGTTGGCGACGATCACATCGACTCGCTCATTCGGGCCCCAGTCCCGGTAGGGACGGTTCAGGGTGTTGTCGTGACGAATTTGGCTGGGGACCTCGATGCCATGCAGGATCATGTTGGTGGTGGCCAGCAGGTGCGGCAGCGGTTTCTTCTCCCAGCCGTAGATGCTGTGTTGCAGCGTCTGCTCGTCGGCGGGCGTCTGCACATAATGTTTACGCTTGTGCTCGATAGCGCAGGTGAGGAAGCCGCCGGTGCCGCAGGCCGGGTCCATCACGCTCTCGGCAAGCTTGGGATCGACGCGGTTGACCATGAACTCGGTCACGGCGCGCGGCGTGTAGAACTCACCGGCATTACCGGCGCTTTGCAGGTCCTTGAGGATCTGCTCGTACATCTCGCCGAAGGCGTGACGCTGCTGAGAGGCGTTGAAGTCGATGCCTTCCTGAATGCGGTTGATCACCTGGCGCAGCAGATGGCCGGACTTCATGTAGTTGTAGGCATCCTCGAACACGCTGCGGATGACGGCGGCGCGGGCGTCGCCGCCGGCATCCAGCTGTTGCAGTCCGGGAAAGAGGGTGTTGTCGATGAAGCTCTTCAGGCCCTCGCCAGTCAGCCCCTCCGGGTCGGCGGCCCAGCTGCTCCAGCGCAATTGCTCGGGGATGGGGCTGACGTAGTCGTCGTAGTCCAGCTCCCATTCCTGTTCGCGGTCATCGTAGATCTTCAGAAACAGCATCCAGACCAGCTGGCCGATGCGCTGGGCGTCGCCGTCGACGCCGACGTCCTTGCGCATGATGTCCTGGATGCTCTTGATGGTGGTGCTGATGCTCATGGGAATCTCGTCTCGATAACCGAAAGCGCGCCGGTGTGGCTGCCGGCGCGCAGAATGCGACGTATTGTACCTAGCTGTGTCAGCCGGCTGTAGCGGCGTCGTCGTAGAGCGTTTCCTCGAGGGCTCTCACGGCCTCGCGATAGCCGGCCTTGCCGCCGAAGGCCTTGGCGAGCTCCACGGGGGTACCGAGCTGGTCCAGCGGTGCCAGTTTCAATACCTTGGTGTCCTCGATGGTGGCCACGCCGTTGTCGGCGTACTTGTCGAGCAGGGCGTCCAGCACGGCGCGGGCCTGGCCTTCATAGCGAGTGAAATAGTCCGACTGGCGGGCCTTGGCCGCGCGCTGGCGACGGGTGAGTGCAGGCTGGCCGTAGACGATGTGTACGATGGCATCGAAGGGGTCCGGTGTATCGCCGAGTGTCTTCTCGACCTCGCTGGTGAGTTCTTCCCAGAACACGCCTTGTTCGGCCAGCTCATCCAACACGGCCTGCTTGCGGTCGCTGGCCTCCCAACGGCGCAGGAAGTCCTTCAGGGTGGCGTAGTGGGCGCGTACCGTCTCGCGGGTGTAGTCGGTCAGCTCTTCGGTGATCAGCTTGCCGTCCGGCCCCAGGTACTGCACGCGCCGGCCGATGACCGCCACGGTGACGTCATCGACGACGTATCGCTTGGGCGGCTCGCCGATGCCGCCGTCTTCGTCATCCACCCAGCCCCCTTCGGGGGGCAAGGCGGGATCGTTCGGTGACTCGTCGTCGGGGGATGCGCCGTCTTCGTCAGCGGGCGCGTTTCCATCGCCGCTGTCCTCGGCTTCATCGTCGTCGTCCGGTAGTAGCGGGTCGCCTTCGCCAGGTACGTAGACCTTTTCTGGTTCGCCATCGAAGGCAGGGTCGGCGAAAAGCTCCGTGGCCTTGCGGAAGTCCAGAATCGTGAACCAGAACTTATTGTGCTCTGCGTCAATCCGCGTGCCGCGTCCGATGATCTGCTTGAACTCGGTCATCGACTGGATGCGCTGGTCGAGCACGATCAGCTTGCAGGTCTTGGCGTCGACGCCGGTGGTCATCAGCTTGCTGGTGACGGCGATGACGGGGTAGGGCTCTTCGGGGTCGATGAAGTGGTCGAGCTCGGCCTTCCCCTCGAGCTCGTCGCCGGTGATGCGCATCACGTACTTGCGGTTCTTGGCCACGTGTTGAGGGTTGAGATTGACCAACGCCTGGCGCATCCGCTCGGCGTGGTCGATGTTCTCGCAGAAGACGATGGTCTTCTGCATCGGGTCGGTCTGGGTCAGATAATCGGTGACGGTTCGAGCTACCAGCTCGGTGCGTTGCGTCAGGATCAGGTGACGGTCAAAGTCGCGCTGGTTGTAGATACGATCCTCGATCACCTCGCCGTGGATGTCGGTCTGGCCGTCGCTGGGGCGCCATCCCTGCAGGTCACGGTCCAGGTCGACCCGAATCACCTTGTAGGGCGCCAGGTAGCCGTCGTCGATGCCCTGTTTGAGCGAGTAGGTGTAGATGGGCTCGCCGAAGTAGTGGATGTTGGAAACCTCGGTGGTCTCCTTGGGCGTCGCAGTCAGCCCGATATGGGTGGCCCCGCTGAAGTAGTCCAGGATGGCGCGCCAGGCGGAGTCTTCGGCGGCGCTGCCGCGGTGGCATTCGTCGATGACGACCAGGTCGAAGAAGTCCGGACTGAACTGCTTGTAGATGTTCTTTTCTTCCTCGCTGCCGGTGACGGCCTGATACAGCGAGAGGTAGATCTCGTGCGACTTCTCGATCTGGCGCTTGGAGATCTTGGTCATGGCCGCGCCGAAGGGCTTGAAGTCGCCGCTCTTAGTCTGGTCGACGAGTACGTTACGATCGGCCAGAAACAGGATGCGCTGCTTGCGGCCGGCTTTCCACAGTCGCCAGATCAGCTGGAAAGCGGTGTAGGTCTTGCCGGTGCCGGTGGCCATCACCAGCAGCAGGCGATCCTGCCCTTTGGCGATGGCTTCGACCGTGCGATTGACCGCGACCATCTGGTAGTAGCGGGGCGTGCGGCCGCTGCCGTCATCGTAGAAGGGCTGCTCGACGACCGGGCGTGTCTCTTCACTTAGGCCTTTCCAGCGGCGGTAGCCGTGCCAGAGCGCATCGGGCCCGGGGAGCTGATCGAGCGCCAGGTTGGTCTCGGCCTGATCGAAGACCAGGCGGTGGGGGTCGCTGAACAGGAAGCCGCTGCCGTTGGAGCTAATGGCGAAGGGGACATCGAGCTTCTCCGCGTAGGCCTGGGCCTGCTGCATGCCATGGCCCAGGCTGTGGCTGGCGTCCTTGGCCTCGATGACGGCGATGGGCTGGTTCTTCTGGAAAGACAGCACGTAATCCGCCCGACGCGGGTGAGCCCGGTGGTGCATGCGGCCGCGTACCATGATTCGGCCATCGCTAACCGGGAACTCTTCGCGTACCTGGGTGTGGATGTTCCAGCCCGCCCGCTCGATAGCGGGGGTGATGAACTTGGTGCAGATGTCCCGTTCGCTGAAAGCTTGCCTTGTCATAGCTGCTTCCCTGCTGCGTCTTATAGATTAGTTTTTCACTCTTTCCGCTAGCTTACGTGAAGTTGAGCAGATACGCATGCGGGCGAGGAAAGGGGCCGGCAAGCCTCAAGCCTCACGATTCTGAGAAGCAGCGCCTGGCTGGGGTCATCAACCGGCTCAATGATCTCCATGGCGCCGAGGTCAGCGACGATAACAAGCTGCTTTTCAGGAAAATTATCCAGCATCAGGTTTAAAATCTATAGATAAAACGGCTTTTTATGGCGATTTTAGGCTTGAAGATAAACCGGTATGGTTTATTCTTCACTTTGAAGACGGAATTTAAGGCCGCTTTTATACGTGAAAATAAACCAGTTGCTGCACAAGATACCGTATGGCGCCGTCGTGACGACCGCCTGGCTGGCGTCACACGGCGTCACCTCGGATCAGGCGCGTAAGCTGGCCGGCAGTGGCTGGCTGCAACGCGTGGGGCACGGCGCCTACTGCCAGGCGGGGGAGCCTCTTACCTGGGAGAGCGCTGTCTTCGCTCTGCAGACGAGCGACGACACGGGCTTACCACCGCTTTGGCCGGGTGGCCAGACGGCTCTGGCACTGCATGGCTTTGCCCACTACCTGCCCATGGGGGAGAGCACGACGCACCTGTATGGCAAGGATGCCGCTCGGCTGCCCCGGTGGTTGAATGATGCCGAGTGGGCAGGGCGGATGGTGCTCCACTCTGAAAAGGGCCTTCCAGCGCAGCTTCCCGGCAGCTTCACGGACTACGCGCCGGATGGCAGGGCCTTTAGCTTGCAGGTATCGACCCCAGAGCGAGCCGTCCTGGAGTGGATCGCCGTGACGCCGAATGAGCTGCTGTTCAGCAGTGAGCTGGTGGACACCTTCGGTGGGCTCAATACGCTGCGTCCGCGACGGTTGCAGGCATTGCTGGAGGGATGCCGTTCGGTGAGAACCAAGCGGGCCTTCCTGGTGCTGGCTCGCCACGCCGGGCATGCCTGGTACGGTCGTCTGGAACCACGTCGACTGGATCTCGGCAAAGGCAAGCGGCAGCTCTGCCAGGGCGGCAAGCTGGACAGAGAATATCAGGTCACGGTGCCGGAGGCGTTCCTGCATGCCGATTGAAGCTCACTGCCACGAACAGGTCAGGCTGCTGGTCTCGCTGCTGCCGCTTCTCAATGACGAGCCGTGCTTCGCCCTGAAGGGCGGTACGGCCATCAACCTCTTCGTGCAGCCATTACCCCGCCTTTCGGTCGACATCGACTTGGCCTACCTGCCGCTGGAGCCCCGTGACGAGGCCCTGCGACGCTGTCGTGAGGCTTTACAGCGGCTGTCGCAGGCCATCAGTACCCGACTGTCAGATGTGCGGGCCGAGCTTCAGGACAATCGCCGAGATGAGCTGAGGATCCTGGTGCGCCGAAGGCGTAGTCAGGTAAAGGTGGATATAGGTACGCTTTCGATTAGTATTCATTGATTAGAGAAATTGCGCTTCCTGACACTAATGCTAATGTATCGGTCATTGAGGTCAATGCCACAAAAACGAGCATAACAGAGTGGAGCGAAAGGCCTGGAACCCATGCTGTAAAGGGTTCAGGCCTTGAGTTACAGCTGCTGAGTGAATCACTTTGCTTGGGGGCGTAGTTCACTGCTTGGTGGTTTTATTTGCTTAGGAAACCTAATAAATAAAAGAGCAAATCTTCAGTTCGCTTGGATGCCCCTTTCAGACGATGAGGGATTAGGTTCGATATTTTCAGTTGTACGCCAGATGGCGATGTTGGCGTAGCCGTAGAAGATGGAAATTGCAATGACCAGCATGTGATACCACAGGAACGGCAAGTATCCGAGAGTGGAAACCCCCAAGGTCGTTGCCATGAACACACCGCCATCTGTCCAAGGCACCATCGGTGTAGTAATAGTACCCCCAGCCTCGGCATTGCGTGACAGTACTCGGCGGTCAACGCCTTGATCGTCGTAATTTTTTTCAGTAATGGTGCTAGCGGTAATCAGAGACACATAGGCCGCGCCACCGAAGAAATTTCCAAAGAAGCCACCAAGCATGGTTGAGATGGTCAACCGTCCGGGGTTATTGGCCCAGCGCAGGAAGCCGTTGCTGATGGCTTTCAGAATTCCGACTCGCTCCATCAGACCGCCGAGGCCGAGAGCAAACAGTATCAGGGCTACAACGCCGAGCATGGACTCGATACCCCCCCGATTGAGAAGGGTGTTAAGAAACTCCACGTTCGATTGCATAGCGTTGCCTACATAGGCGATCCGTATGGCCTCGACAGGGCTGACCCCCTGTGCCATCCAGGCACAGATGCTGCCAAGCACCGCACCAAAGGTTATGACGGGAATGGCGGGAAAGCGACGAGTCAGAAGCCCGATTACGATAACTGCCGGCAGGAGAAGCCAAAGGCTGATAGTGAAGTGGCTTTCCAGTGCTTGCATGGCAATAGTCGTGCGAGAGGTGTCGACACTACCGCTGATGTAAAAAAATCCAACAACAATGAACAGAACCGAAGCGATCAGGATTGCCGGTGCGCTAACCAACGACATCGAGCGAATATGATCGATGAGATTGACCTTGCATAGCGATGCCGTCATGACTGTCGTATCGGAAAGCGGAGACATCTTGTCGCCGACATAAGCGCCGGAGATGACTGCGCCGGCTACCAGCGGGAGAGGAATGCCGAAGCTGTGGCCAATACCCATCATGGCAACGCCTGCGGTACCGGCCGTGCCGAATGAAGTGCCGGTTGAAAGAGAGGTCAGGGCGCAAATGATGAAGGCAGCGAACAGAAAGATCTGCGGATTCATGACCGACAAACCGTAGTAAATGATGCTGGGAACAATGCCTCCAGCAATCCAGGTGCCAATCAGGGCGCCCACGGTGGTTAGCACAAGCACGGCTTCCATGCCATTGTGTATGCCATTGATCAATCCGCTCTGCATGCTTTCATAGGAGATCTTCAGCCTCACCCCCAAGGCCATGACCAGGAACCAGGATGCGAAGAGGGCAAGCTGAATGGGGAGGCCCAATACATTGATGCTGACAAACATGATGGCAATGAAGCCGACCATGACAGCAAGAACTTCTGTCATGCTGGGGAGTCTTGTGGAACCCATCTGTGAGGACATGTTTGCTCCTTGTGAGTTGTTTTGAATTGGCGTTAAGTGGCGTTCAAGAGAAGCGATCTAGCCGGTACGGCCTGAGATCAGGGATTGAATGACTGGTGTTTTTCTTGCTGGGATCTCCGTGGTTGGTCAGGTGAGTAATGATATCGGCGGTAATAGCAGCCTGGGTCAGCCCAAGATGATGATGGCCGAAGGCCAGCAGCACCTTGCCACCGTTAACGCTGTCGATGATGGGCAGTGAGTCGGGAAGGGAAGGGCGGAACCCCATCCATGGGGTGGCATCCGAAACGTCAAGATCGGTCTTGAAGAGCCCCTGGCTCAAGCGGTGAAGCTGCCAGGCGCGCTGCATTCTGGCGGGGCGCTGGAGTCCGGCGAACTCAACGGTGCCTGCCAGGCGCAAACCTTCTGCCATGGGGGTCATGATGAAGCGGCGCTCGAAAGAGGTGACTGCAACCGGCAATCGCCCCTGCTCCTCCGGAAGCATCAGGTGGTAGCCACGTTCAGTGTCTAGCGGAATCTTGACGCCGGTGAGCTGCCTGGTCAGGGGCCCTGAGTGTGCGCCGGCTGCCAACAGCATTCTGCGTGTATTGATACGTTTTCCGCTCTGGGTAATAAGTTTCACGCCCTGCGCCGTTGTGTCCGCCGTGGCGAGGTGCTCCTGCTCGAAAATGGCCCCGTGATGCTTGGCGGCTTCGATCAGGGTTTTGACCACCCTCCCGGGGTCGACGACGTGCCCGGTACGCGGAAAGAACAGCCCGCCGAGGATGTGGTCCGACAGTTGCGGTGCCTGCTTGCGGATGGTGTCGCCTTGCCAGGCTTCGACGTCGACACCCTGCTGTGACATGCGTGCGCCTAGGGCGGTGATAAGGTCGCGAGATTCCGGCTTTTCATAGATGAGGAAAGAGCCATCTGCTTTAAGTTGCTCGGACTCGTCTAGGCTGGACAGCAGGCGCTGCCAGGCCCCCAGGCTACGTTCATTGAGGGCGCGAATTCCTGCGACACTGTTCTGGTAAGGGTTAGGGCGCAGGTTCCACAGCAGGCGGGTGAACCAGGGTAAAGCCTGGGGAAAATACCGCCAATCCAGGCGCAGCGGCCCCATGGGGTCCAGCAACATGCGGGGCAGCTGCATCAGGATCGAGGCATCCGCTATCGGGAATACTTGCTCGGTGGCCATGTGCCCGGCGTTACCCCAGGAAGCTCCCCTTGCGGGTACATCCTTGTCCAATACCAGGACTCGCCAACCCTGACGGCTCAATGCCAGTGTGCAGGCTACGCCTACGATGCCCGCGCCCACGACTACGATATCGGCATCGATAGATCGGCTATCGGTCGCGGGTGTACGGGCGTTTTCGCAAGCGGGCATGGAAGTCCTCGTAGTCTGGCTGGAGCCTAAGTGTCATCTCGGCAACTGGGAGCTTCTTCATTGGGGCGCAGCTTCCCAGAGGCGGGTCTGTTTTGAAGATTGTATAAAATATAAGATACACGAATGAGCGACACAACCTCGACTAAAGTCTACGTTTGCCACGCGATCCGCCACATGCGGCTCATACGGGGGTAACGATGGGAAGGCGAGGAGGGAGAACGGCGATAGTGCAGCTATGAAGAGCGCCGTCTAAGGCTCTCTACGTAATGAACAGGACTGAAATACTGAACAAGAAGGGGGAGGCACAGCCGAAACGGCTGGCAAGGCGTCTGTCTCGGGCATGCAAATAGTGAGGTGAGAGGGGCATTCGACGTCAGGCTTGTTGCATCATGGCCTTGGCCCGATTTTCCAGCACGGCGACGATACCTTCGCAGGCTTCCTGAATGTGTGTCTCCAACAGCGCACAGGCCTGGTCAGCATCGCCTTGGCGAGCAAAGTCGAGAAGACCGTGGTGCTCCTTCTCGGCTTTCTCGATTTCCTGGGTATACAGCAGCTGCATGCGGATATAGCGGTCAGACTTGGTGTTCAGCTGGCTGATGAGCGCCATGGTTTCCGGTAGCTTGGCGGGCGCATACAGCGCCTCGTGAAAGGCAAAGTTGTATTCACTCCAGTTGCCGATCTCACCTCCGGAATTCAGCGCTTCATCATACTTGATGAGAATGCTCTCGGCCTTGTCCAGGTCGGCCTCGGTCAAGTTGTCTATGGCTCGCCGGAGAATGTGAGTCTCGAGCAGTACGCGCAGCTCGAACAGCTCGCGGATCTTGCTGACGGAAAGCTCTGTGGTAAAGGCGCCGCGGTGCGCGTGAAACTCCACCAGACCCTCCGACTCGAGGGTCAGTAGGGCTTCACGTACGGGAATGCGGCTGACCTCATAATCCTTGGCCAGGGCATCCTGGCGCAGTTGGGTGCCGCCTTGGAACTCACCACCCAGAATTCTCTGACGCAAGTCGTCGGCAACGAACTGTGCGCGTGTCTTGTATGTCGCCATGGCCGTGCCCCTCAGCTGTTACACTGCACATTGTATACAACCTGCAATAAATGTCCATTTGCCAAATCCGACATTATTTTCCCAGACAGGAGAGCAGGTTATGGCACTGCCAGGCACATGCCATGGAGATCGGGCCAACGCTGTGAAGCAGTCCGCCCAAGGGAGGGGAGTGAAGGCAGGGATGAGAAAGGGAGCAAAGTTCGAATAACCGCGAGGCAGCGAGCCGTACCCGAGCCGCTGCCAGGCAGCAGCTCGGGCAACAGGGCTTACGGCTCTTCGCGTTGGCCGTCGACCAGGCGTCTGAGCGACAGCGGGTTGTTGGCTCGCAGGGCCTCCGGCAGCAGCGCCTCCGGCAGGTCCTGATAGCAGACGGGGCGCAGGAAACGGAAGATTGCCGCCGTGCCGACGGACGTCGTGCGAGGGTCCGACGTGGCCGGGAAGGGGCCGCCGTGCACCATGCTGTCGCAGACCTCAACGCCGGTGGGCCACCCATTGACAAGAATCCGGCCGGCCTTGCGCTCCAGGATCGGCAGCAGGACACGCGCGGCGTCGAGATCGTCGGCTTCCATCTGCAGAGTTGCCGTCAGCTGTCCCTCAAGGTGTTCGGCGACCTGCCGCAGTTCGTCGGCATCGTTGCACTCCACGATCAGCGAGGTCGAACCGAATACCTCGGCCTGCAGCGCCTCGCTGGCCATGAAATCCCGGGCTGCGGTAGCGAACAGGCCCGCCTGACACTGATTGGGGGCGTCGCCCGGCTGTCCGCGTGCAATCTCGCGAGCCTGGCCGCTGTCGGCCAGGGCGCTGACGCCACCTGCATAGGCGTCGAAGATGCCGGGCGTCAGCATGGTTTGTGCAGAACTGGCCTCCACGGCTTCCTTCGCCGCAGCAATGAAGGTATCGAGCTCTGGTCCCTTGAGAGCGATCACCAGGCCAGGGTTGGTACAGAACTGGCCTGCCCCCATGGTCAATGAATTGGTGAAAGCCTCGCCCATGGCCTTGCCGCGAGCCTTTAGCGCCGCGGGAAGCAGGAACACCGGATTGATGGAGCTCATCTCGGCATAGAAGGGGATGGGCTCCGGACGCGATTGTGCCGCCTGCCACAGGGCCAGGCCGCCGCTACGGGAACCGGTAAAGCCGGCGGCCTTGATTCTGGCGTCGGTCACCAGGGCGTGGCCGACTTCACGGCCTGCGCCGAAGATCAGCGAGAAGACACCCTGCGGCAATCCGCTTTTCGCTACCGCCGCCTGAACGGCTTTACCGACCAGCTCGCTGGTACCGGGATGTGCCGAGTGGGCCTTGACGATTACCGGGCAACCGGCGGCAAGAGCAGAGGCGGTATCTCCGCCTGCCACCGAGAAGGCCAGCGGGAAGTTGCTGGCGCCAAACACGGCGACCGGACCGAGAGCCACATGGCGCTGGCGCAGATCGGCGCGCGGGAGTGGCTGGCGTTCCGGGAGGGCCGGGTCAATGCGCACGTCCAGCCATTCGCCAGCGCGCACCGTGCGTGCGAACAGGCGCAACTGGTTGCAGGTGCGCCCACGCTCGCCCTGAATGCGCGCCTGCGGCAAGCCGGTCTCGGCTACGGCGCGTTCGATCAGGGTGTCACCGATGGCTTCGATCTCATCGGCGATCGTCTCGAGAAAGCGCGCACGTTTCTCCAGCGTGGTTTCGCGGTACTCATCGAAGGCTTCCCAGGCCAGTGAACAGGCGCGTTCAACGTCTTTGCGGCTACCGCCGGGGTAGGCTGGATCGAGACGTGCGTTGGTGGTCGGGTTGATGGCATGGATGGGATCTTGTGTTCCTGCCACGGCCTGTTGGCCGATCAGCATCTTGCCTTCCAGTGTCATGGTCGTCTCCTTGATAAGCGGGACATCGAATGGGATGTGCGCTTGCGGGTGAATCTGTCGGCGTCGCTGGTCAGGCCAGCTGCTGCAACTCCAGGTAGAGGCTGTCGGGAATCTCCACTCCCTGCGTGAGGCTTCGCTCGCGCGCTTCATAGCGACGCTGCGACGGCAGCCTGGCGCCCTGGGCGGTCATGGCGGTGAACAGCGCCTCGGCACGCTGCAGGTGCTCGGTGGCGCTGTCGCCCAGAAAGCGTCTCGGGTCCAGTGCCAAAATCAGCTCTCCATGATAAGGCGAGGCGCCCTTGCCCTCGTCGTGGGCCAGGGATTCTGCACTGGTCAAGTCCCCGATCAGCGGGCCGGCAATCAGCTCGATCATGGCCGCCAGGGCAGATCCTTTATGGCCGCCGAAGGTGAGCATCGCGCCCTCGAGCACCGCGGCGGCGTCCTGGGTCGGTTGCCCATGGCGATCAATCCCCCATCCATGAGGAACGGGTTTACCTTCACGTCGATGCAACTCGATATCGCCACGCGCAATGGCGCTGGTCGCAAAGTCGAAGATGAACGGTGGCTGGCCATCGGGTCGCGGCCAGCCGAAGGCAATCGGGTTGGTGCCGAAGAGGGGCTTAGTGCCGCCGGCGGGGGCCACCCAGGCGTGGCTGGGGTTGCAGGCCAGCGCCACCAGGCCGCATTGAGTGATGGCTTCGATTTCGACCCACAGGGCAGAGAAGTGAACGCAGTGATTTATGGCCAGCGCGGCGATACCCTGTTGGCGCGCCTTGCGTGTTAACTCGGGCAGCCCGGCTTCGAAAGCCAACTGTGAGAAACCGCCCTTGGCGTCGACGCGAACAATACCGGGGGCCTGGTCATGTACTTCCGGCCTGGCATGGACATTCACCTTGCCGGCAGCCAGGGTCGAAACACAGTTCAGCAGGCGATAGAGGCCATGAGAGTGGCACTCATCGCGTTGCCCGGCGATCACGGTATGGGTCAGGGCGCGAGTCTGCTCCTGACTGAAGCCCTGCCGGCGGAGCACCGCTTCGCTCAACTCGGTTGCGGCTTCCAGCGTCATGCGAACCATACAACGTTTCCTGTCGAGAAGTGGTCGGCCGAGCGGGATGGCTCGGCCGCGCGTGTCGGAACTCGAGTCGGCACGCAAGTGTTATCAGGGGCTCGAGTGGACGGTGAACGACAGTGAGAGGGGCGTTATGCCGCCTCGAGCGTGGTCAGCCAGTTGCGGTACCAAGTGCGGAATAACTGGTATTGCGTTTCCACATAGCGGCGCTGTGCCTCGCTGAGTGCGTCACTTTCATTGAAGTGCAGGGCGTACTCCTCGTCTCCATTGAGCACCATCAGGTGCTTGTAATAGAGGACCAGATCCGCTCCCTCGTCGAAGGATGAGAGCACGTGCAGCGCCTTCTCCAGCTCGAGCGCCTGGCGGCGCGCCTTGACGTCGCCCTGAGCGGCTTTCTTGCTCAATGCCACCAGGTGCAGCACCTCCCGCGGCAGCGCGTTGCCGATACCGGTGATGGCGCCAGTTGCGCCACAGTTGACGAAGCCATGGAAGACCGTGGTGTCGACACCGACCATTAACGTGATCGTTTCGTCCTGGGAGGTGATGTTCTCGGCGGCATAGCGTAAGTCATCCGCACCACCGAATTCCTTGAAGCCGATCAGGTTCGGGTGCTGGGCACGCAGCTCGAAGAACAGGTCGGCGCGAGTCGCAAAGCCGTAGTAGGGGCTGTTGTAGATCACTGCCGGCAGGTTGGGAGCGGCCTCGAGAATGGCCGAGAAGTGGGCCTTCTGAGCGGCCACGGAAGTGCCGCGGGACAACACGCGAGGAATGACCATCAGACCGTGGGCGCCAACCTTGGCGGCATGAACGGCGTGAGAGACCGCCTCTCTGGAATTGACCGCCCCGGTGCCGACGATCGTCGGTATGCCGGCTTCGACCAGCCGTGCAACGCCTTCCTGGCGCTGGGCTTCAGTCAGCAGTGGCCAGTCGCCCATGGAGCCGCAGTAGACCACGCCGCTCATGCCGATATCGATGAGCTCCTGGCCTTTTGCCACCAGGGCATCGAAATCGGGCTGACGGTCGGCATTGCAAGGCGTCATCAGGGCAGGGATGCAGCCAGTGAAAATGTTGTTCCTCATGTTGGGATCCTTATTGGTTTGTCACGTCATCGCACGGTGAATAGCGACCCTACTACCCGTTACCGGAGGGCGCTGGAAGATACCGGCTACCCTTGGTGTGAGGCCGGTGGTATCGATTCATGAGGCGTTGATGCCCCAAGCAAAGTCATCCTGCTCGTCGATAAGTAAAGTGGCCTCGGCGCTCAGGTGGGCGCGCCCTTTGATGTAGGGGCGAATGGCGTCGCCTTCCCACTCGTAGTGCCCCTCGAATCGACTGCCGGTGATGCTGGCCTGCGTCCACGGCTGTCCGGGAGCCAGCTTGCCGTCGGCGGCGAGGCAGGCGAGCTTGGCACTGGTGCCGGTGCCGCAGGGAGAGCGGTCGTAGGCCTTCCCGGGGCAGAGCACGAAATTGCGGCTATCCACCGCGGCATCGCTGGTGAACAACTCGATGTGATCGATCGGGCTACGGTTTTCGCCGGTGATGGATTGCGCCTCGAGCGCCTGGCGAATGGCCCAGGTGAATGCGGTCAGTGCCTCGACATTGTCCAGCGTCAGAGACTGGTCGTGATCACTGACGAGAAAGAACCAGTTGCCGCCCCAAGCGATGTCGCCCTGAACCGGGCCGAACCCTGGGACATCGACGATGACGTCCTTGCGATAACGCCAGGAAAGCACGTTGCGAACTGTCACGGCGCCGTCGTCATGCAAGGTGGCGCCGACCGGCCCTACTGGCGTGTCGATCTGGTGCGATCCGGGTGACAGCTTGCCGAGATGGTGCAAGGAGGCGACCAGCCCAATGGTGCCGTGCCCGCACATGCCCAGATAGCCCGTGTTATTGAAGAAAATGACACCACAGCTCGCATCCGGGGATTGCGGTTCGCAATACAGCGCGCCGACCAGCACGTCATGGCCGCGTGGCTCGAGCATGCAGGCACGACGCCACTTGTCGTGGTGGTAACGCAAGACATCACGCTTTTCCGCCATGGTGGTTCCTGGCAGTGCGGGAAAGCCATCCATCACCAGCCTTGTCGGCTCGCCTCCGGTATGGCTGTCGATCACATGCACGCGTTTCATAGGGCACCTGTTGTCGTTGATCTCGTCTCGGTGGCCGCGGTCAGAGGCAGTCACCTTGATTTTTATATTTTATACAATCTTCAAAATGATTTGTGAAGCCTTGGAGCGCGGTGAAGGTGCGCTTCGCGAAGTGACATAGGCCCCTCTATGGAGCAAGATCTTGTTCTGGCGCAGCTTTGCCGCTCGCCGACGCGACTTCGGGGCACAATTACACTGGACTAAGGTATAAGTTCATGAGAACAGCGCAGCGCCTCGGAGCACATGACGCTTGAAGCAGCGCTCAAGCGTTACCTGGCCGACGTTATCCCTACCAAGAAGCTCTGCACCCAGAAGAGCGAGCGGCACAATGCAAGCATGCTGACCGAGCACCTGGGCTAGCTTCAGCCGGTTAATGTGGTTTATTCGAGTCCAGCTGGGCCCACCACCCTCTTTCAAAAATTCCTACACCCGATCTCCTGTCCCTGTGGTGGTGGTTTGATTTCGCCCACCCAGCCTAGCTGACAGGAATGCCGCTAGCCTGACTTTGACGCGCATACCTAGAGGCAAGAACGGCACACACCATCAGTTGGATTTGGTGAAAGATCATGAGTGGTAGCAGGGCGGGGCCCAAGGCGCTTCCTGAAAACAGGATCTGTGCCAGGGGGACTCCCGTGGCCATGCTCTTCTTGGAGGCGCAGAACACGATGGTGATTTCGTCTTCGCGGGGGAAGCCCAGTGATCGAGCTAGCCAGGTGGTGCTACTGAGCACCAGGGCCAGGAGCAGGCAGCAAACCACGCTCAAGGTTACCAGCGCTGACAGTGACACCATGCGCCACAGCCCGTCCACGACTGAAGCACTGAAAGCGGTATAAACGATCAGCAAGATCGAACTCTGGTCGACTCTTCCCAACCAGGTGCGATGCCGGTCGACCCACGCGCCGAGCCATGGGCGAGATAGATGGCCTGCCACGAAGGGTAATAGCAGTTGTGCGCTGATCTTGAGTGCCGCTTCCGCTGCTGAAAAGCGCTCCCCTACACCCTGGGTATCGAGTATCCACACCATCAGCAGTGGAGTTAGCAGAATGCCGATCAAACTGGAGGCGGAGGCGCTGCAGATGGCTGCCGGCACGTTTCCGCGGGCCAGGGAAGTGAAGGCAATCGCCGACTGCACCGTGCCGGGCAGCACGCACAGGTAGACAAGACCGCGTGTCAGGGCTTCGCCCAGCAGCGGTTCCAGCACCGGTATTGTTGCCCAGCCGATGAGGGGGAAGGCGACAAAGGTGAAGAGAAAAACCAGTAGGTGTAATCGCCAGTGCACGACACCGGCGATAATGGCGTGGCGTGAAAGCTTGGCGCCATGCATGAAGAACAGCAAGGCAATGGCCAGGGCGGTCAGTTTTTCGAAGAACGCAACCCCCGCTCCGTGTGCCGGCATCAGCGTGGCGGTTACTACCACGAGCAAGAGTATCAGCGTGAAGTCATCGAACACGAGTCTCAGACGTTGCAGCATCACCAAAACAACTCCATGAAAATATTTTCCAAATTATTATAAGGTAATGCGTAATGTGAGTATTTCGGAAAAAAGACGTGAAGCATCGCCAAACGGACACGCCGGCTGCCGTGGTAGCGCCAGAAGAACCCAGCCGCCTTGCGGAACTGGTCGAATTGCCCCGCCCCCTTTATGGCAGTACGCACTCCTTGCCGAACCGGGCCATTGTGGAGCCCCACGACCATCCTTGGGCGCAGCTGTCCCACGCGCTGCGTGGCACGCAGCGCGTCGAAACCGAGACAGGCCATTTCCTGGCGCCACCCGGGCGGGCAGTGTGGGTGCCGGCGGGCATGCGGCATGCCGTTACCTGTTCGCCCGGTACCCTCATGCGCAGCCTCTATATCGAGCCTGCGGCCATGCTTAGGCCACGCCCCGAGTGCGAGGTGATCGTGGTCAGTCCATTGCTGCGGGAGTTGATTCAGGCATTCAGTGAGCTACCTGTACGCTACGATGACGCGGGAGCCGATGGGCGACTGGTCGGGGTCTTGTTGGATCGGCTTGCTGTCGCCGAACAAGCCGGCTTGATGCTGCCTTGGCCCGAAGATCCTCGGCTTGGGGATATCTGTCGCCAGCTGCAGGAGAAACCAGCGGACCGCTCGTCAATCGAGGACCACGCTTGCCGGCTCGGGGTATCGGGACGCACGCTGAGCCGCTGGTTCCTGCATCAAACCGGCTTGACGTTTCGCCAGTGGCGGCAGCGGTGCCGTGTGCTTGCCTCCATACCGGCACTGGAGCGGGGCGAGAGAGTCACCGATGCCGCTCTGGGTAGTGGGTATGAGAGCATGTCGGCCTTTATTGCTGCCTTCCAAGAACAATTGGGCGCCACACCCAAGGACTTCTTTTCCTCCGATTACTAAGATCAGGCGCACTTGCCGATATCCCGTGCATGCACTGGTGAGGCCTATCAGCGGTTGGTTCGAAGCGCGCTGGACGAAGGCTCGGCCCCTCGACCGAATGCGTTCAAGCCTCGCCAGCGGGCCCTACCATGTGCTTCACCTCCAGAAATGCCGCCAGGCCCCATGGGCCCAGTTCCCGACCGATCCCGCTGCGCTTGAAGCCGCCCCAGCCGGTCTGGGGTAGCACCAGCTGTTCGCTGTTGTACCAGATGCTGCCGGCCTTGAGCTGGCGGCCGATACGTCGGGCCCGCTCTGGATCCCCGCTGATCACGGTGGCGGCGAGGCCGAAGTCGGTGTCGTTGGCGAGGGTGATGGCCTCAGCTTCGTCGGCCACGCTACGGGCGCAGAGTACCGGGCCGAATATCTCCTCTCGCCATAGTCGGCTGGTCGAGGGTACGTCGCGGTAGAGCGTGGGTGCCAGGAAGAAGCCGCGGTCGGGCAGGGTGCGGTGGCGTGCATCGCGTACCGCCAGCAGCCCTTCACGCTCGGCGATGGCGAGGTAGGCCTGCACCGCGTCGCGCTGTCGTGCGCTGGTCAGCGGGCCCATGTTGCTGCCCTCGGCCAGCGGGTCGCCCAGTTCGAGGGCGTCGATGCGTTTTGCCAAGGCTGCATAGAGCGGCTCCGCCACGTCCTGATGGACCAGCAGCCGCGACGTCGCCGAGCAGATCTGCCCCGCGTTGTAGTAGATGCCCGCCATCACCCAGTCCGCGGCCTGCTCGGGGTCGGCGTCCTCCATGACCAGCACGGGGGATTTCCCGCCGAGTTCCAGCGATACCCTAGCGGTGCGGTCGGCCGCGGCGTGCATCACCGCTTCGCCCACCCGGTTGCTGCCGGTAAAGGAGATCTTGTCGATATCGGGGTGGGCGCACAGCGGGATGCCGATACCCTGGCCGTCGCCGAAGAGCAGGTTGAGAACGCCCGCCGGCAGTTCTATCTCGAGGGCGATCTCGGCGATGGCCCGTTCGGGCAGCGGCGTCACCTCCGAGGGCTTGAGCACCACGGTGCAGCCCGCGGCGAGTGCCGGGGCGACTTTCCAGGCGCTGGTCACCAGCGGGAAGTTCCACGGCGTGATGAGCCCGACGACGCCGACGGGGTCGTGATAGCAGCGCGCCTCGACGCCTTCCATGTCGAGTCGCACCGGCTCGCCCTGGCGGGCGTCCAGAGCGCGTGCCTGCCGGGCGTAGTAGCGATAGCAGGCGATGGCGTCGTCCAGGTCGATGAACGCTTCCGCCAGCACCTTGCCGTTATTGGTCGACGACACACGTGCCAGCTCATCCCGCCGGCGCGTCAGCGCCTCGGCGAACGCCTCGAGATACCGGCCGCGTTCGGCACCACTGAGCGACTGCCAGGCGGGGAGGGCGCGCTTGGCCGCGTCCACGGCGGCATCCACGTCGCGCGGGTGGCCGGCCGTCACCTCGGCGATGAGCTCTTCCGTGTAGGGGTTGGTCACGGCCAGGCGGCGTTCGCTTGCCGAGGCGACCCATCGGTTGTCGATGAACTGGTGTTCCAGGTGGGTCATACGGGCTCCTTGGCCGCGGTTGCGTTGTCCCCGCACCAGGCCATCCAGGCATTGGCATCGACCTCGATGAGTAAAGGCCCGTCGGAGGGGCGGCTCTCGAGTGCCTTGGCCAGCTCGGGGGGCGAGTCGACCCGGGTGGCGAGGCAGCCGAACCCGCCGGCGAGCGTGATGAAGTCGGGTGCCTGGATGTCGACGCCCAGGCGCTCGACGCCGTGAGCGTCCATGTAGCGCCGAATCTCCTCGTAGCCTTGGTTGTGCCACAGCAGGATCACCACCGGCAGGCGGTATTCGACGGCGGTGGCCAGCTCCGAGAGGGTGAACATCACACCGCCGTCACCGACCAGCGCAATCACCGGCAGCTGCGGCTGGCCGAGCTGGGCGCCCAGCGCTGCCGGCAGGCCGTACCCCAGCGTGCCGTAGCCGGTGGAGGCGTTGAAGAAGTGGCGGGGGGCCGGCAGTGCCAGCAGATGGTTGGCGGCATAGACCGGCGCCGTGGAGTCGCCTACCCAAATGGCCTCCGGCAGTACCGCGCGCAGCGTCTCGCACAGCGGCACGAAGGGAGCGAGGGTGGTGTCCTGGGCAAGATTCAGCGCCTCGCGGGTGGAGCTGGCGCGGGCGAAACCCTGCTTGTCCAGCGGGATGGGGAAATGCGCGAGCAGTCCCGTGATGGCCTGCGCCGCATCACCGACCAGGCCCAGCGACAGCGCCTGGTTGCGCACCAGCTGCTGGGCGTCCAGGTCGATGCGTATCAGCCGGCCGGTGAGGGCGAAGCCGTCGTCGAAGACCACGTCGTAGTCGGTCTCGCCCAGCTCGGTACCAATGGCCAGGATCACGTCGGCCTCGCGGGCCAGCTTGCGTACGGCCGGCAGCCCTGTGTTGGCGCCCAGGTCGAGCGGGTGCGCATCGCCCAGCAGGCCCTTGGCGTTGATGGTGGTCGCCGTCGGTGCGTCCAGGCGGGTGACCAGTTCCCTTGCCGCCGCGGGTGCCTTGACGCAGCCGCCGCCGAGCAGTACCAGCGGGCGCCGGGCGTCACGCAGCCACTGCGCCGCCTGGGCCAGTCCGTCGGGGTCGGGTGCCGCTGGGTAGATTGTCGGTGCGCTCCACTCCCGCGGCGGGCTGACGGGGGCGTCGAAGAGGTCGATAGGAATCTCGACATGCACCGGCCCCGGCCGCTGGCCCTGGAAGACGGCGAAGGCCCGGGCCAGCACTTCGGGCAGGCCGGCGGGATCGAGCAGGGTATGGCTGAAGCGTGCCACGCCGGCCACCAGGTTACGCTGGCTCTCCAGTTCGTGCAGCCGGCCCTGGCCGCGGCCCAGGGTGTCCCGGCGGTTGACGCTGGAGATCACCAGCATGGGCACCGAGTCGGCCAGGGCCTGGCCCATGGCGGTGGCGATGTTGGTCATGCCGGGCCCGGTGATGATCAGGCAGACGCCGGGCCGGCCCGTCGCCCGGGCGTAGCCGTCGGCCATGAAGCCGGCGCCTTGCTCGTGGCGCGGCGTGACATGGCGCACACCGCTCGCCTCGAGCCCGCGATAGAGCTCCACGGTATGCACTCCGGGGATGCCGAACAGCGTATCGACGCCGTAGCGGTCGCGCAGCAGGCGAATGAGTAGTTCAGCACAGGTCATGTCATGACTCCGTAAAGCGGCATTGTCGTGGCGTATCACGAGGCCAGGGTGGGAGGTTGGCCCTGCCAGGTGGCCTCCAGATCGAAATCGATCAGCGTGCGGTCGCGGTCGTAGACTGGCTGGCCCTGTAGGAAGCTCAGCTCGACCTGGGTGCGGTGCAAGTTGCCGCGTACCTCCCGCGTGAATGGATTGTGGTCCAGCACGATGAGATCGGCCGACTTGTTCACTTCGAGCGAGCCGGTTTCATGTTCCAGGCCCATGGCGTAGGCGCCGTTGAGCGTGGCGACACGTAGCGCTTCCTCCAGGCCGATCGGCGTGCCGAAGCGCTCCTCACCCGGTTCCCAGGGGTTCTGGCGCGTCACCAGGGTTTCCAGCGCCAACCAAGGGTCGATGGAGGCGACCGGAAAATCGGTGCCGAAGACCGCCACGCCGCCCGCATCCAGCACGCCGCGCAGGTTGTAGGCGCGCGACAGGCGCTCCGGCCCATAGCCGGCCCGGGCCCCCGAGGTGAAGCGCGAGGGATACCAGGCCGCCGGGGAGAACTCGGCAATGACGTCCAGCTCGGCGAAGCGGGCGAGGTTGGCGTCGTGCAGGATGGTGCTGTGGGCGCACTGATGACGCACGCCGCTGGATCCGTTGATGCGCCGGATGGCCGCCACTGCATCCAGGAACAGGTCGGAGGCGCCGTCGCCGGTGCAGTGGGCGATGACCCGAATGCCGCGGCGGTCCATGTCTATCAGCATATCGCGCAGGTGTTCGGGGGTCAGGTTGATCTTGCCGCGCCAGTCGTCGCCGCTCTCCCACGGCGTGAGCAGGAAGGACGAACGCGGCTCCACGGTGCCGTCGAAGTGGAACTTGACGGCGTTGGCGTTCAGGCGGCTGCTGGCGTAGTAGTGGCGTTCGCCGCAGAGCAGCTCCCAGCGCCGCTTGACCGGGAATATGTCGTCCTGCCAGCTGATGGCTGCCTCCACCCGCAGGCTGAGCTTGCCGGCATCGTCGAGCTGCTTGAGAGCGGCCAGCCGCTGTTCGCACACGTGCACGTACTTGGTCGCCGTAACGCCGCGGCTGGTCTGGAAGTGCATGCCCTCCTGATAGGCCTTGCGCAGCACCTCTACCGGCGTAGGCGGCATGGCGGCGTGGATCATGGCATAGGCGCCGTCGATCATCAGGCCGGTGGGCTCGCCGGTCAGCGGGTCGCGCTCCATGTAGCCATTGCGCGGGTCCGAAGTGTGGCGGTCGATACCGGCCAGGGCCAGCGCCTTGCTGTTGGCCATCATGGTGCCCCACATGCGGTCGAGGATGGCCACGGGGCGGTCGGGCATGAAGCTGTCCAGCCATTCCCGGCCTGGCGTCAGCCCGGCCTGACGAAAGGTGTAGCGTACGAAGTAGGCGCCGTGGATCCAGCCGTCGCCGGGGTGGCTGGCGGCATAGTCGAGAATGGCTTGCTTGACCTGCTCGGGGGTGGGGTCCTCGATGCCGATCTTGAGCGCATCGTCGTACTTGGCGGCCAGCCCCAGGTCGGGGTGGGTATGCATGTCGTGCAGGCCGGGCATGACGAAGCGACCGCCCAGCGGGATCACGCGGGTATCGGGGCCGATCCACTCCTGCATGGCGCTGTCGTCTCCCACCGCGCACAGCCGACCGCCGGCCATGGCCAGCGCCTCGGCCCAGGGGCGTGCGGGATCGAGCGTATAGATCTTGCCCCCTTGCAGCACGATATCGGCATGGCGTGGGGCGGGCGCATGGCTGGAGCGCCAGGGATCGAACATGGCATTCACCTCTAATTGTTGTGCAAGATTCACCATAAACCAGAGAAAAAGGCCATGAGGTGTTAATTTCTTGCGCCTGAGGTGAACGTTCTTGCCGCTTCAATCGCTCAACTGGACACGGCTGAAGCGCCGAGCAAGCTCTCCAATAGCTTCTTCAGCCAATCGCTAAAGGCCTGCACGTTGGGGTCCTCCAGCCGGCTATGCGGCGTGACCAGATAGTAGGCCCGGTCGCTGGGGATCTTCTCGCCGAAGGGGCGAACCAGCTGGCCATGACGCAGGCTGTCGCCACATACCACGTCGTCGCCGATGGCGACTCCCTGGCCGGACAGGGCCGCTTGCAGTACCAGCAGAATGTTCGAGAAGTACAGCCCCGATTCCACCTTGATCTGGTGCTTGCCGCCGCAGCCAGCCAGCCACAGCTGCCAGTCGTGGGCATCGTGCAGGTGCAGCAGGGTGGCGCGATCCAGGTCGCGAGGGTGGGTGATATCGAGCTCGTTGAGCAGGGTCGGGCTGCACACGGGGTGGTACATCGGCTGTGCCAGCAGCTCGGCATGGTGGTCGGTATGCACGCCGTCGCTGAAGACCACGAAGAGATCGAAGTTGGGCTGATTGATCGTCTCGTCTTCGCGGTTGGTGCTCAGATGAAGGCGAATGGTGGGGTAGGCACGGTAGAAATCGTTGATATGGCGGCTGATGACGCTGGCGGCGAAGCCCGGCGGCATGCATACGTGCAAGTGGCCGTTGTACTCCTGGTCCGGCAGGTTGGCATGAATGCGCTCGAGGTTCTGAAGCACCTCACGTACCTCGCCGGCATACAGCTGCCCCGCCGGGGTCAGGATCACGCCGCGTCCGCGACGTTCGTAAAGGCGGAGGTTGAGCTGGCTTTCCAGCAGTCGCAGCTGGTGACTGATGGCGCTGCGGGTAAGGCTGAGATAGTCGGCGGCATCGGTCAGGCTGCCAAGCCTGGCCAGGGCCTCGAAAGCGCGCAAGGCCTGTAGCGAGGGGAGATGGTTCGCTTTTTGTTGAGCCATTTTGACCAATCAGATGATTATTTTTGACTTTTGATGAGTTGAGTTTGCTCTATAGTGGATTTCAAAGCAACAACACTCCCGAGAGGAGCCTGAATGACCACGCAGACTCAACGTGATGCTCTCACCCGGCGCGTCGAAGCGCTGATGCCCAAGCTTTCCGAGTGGAACCAGACCATCTGGCACTATGCCGAAACCGCCTGGCGGGAATACCGCTCGGCGCGTTTCTACGTCGACCTGCTGCGCGAGCATGGCTTCGAGGTGGAAGAGGGCTCGGGCGGCATGCCCACGGCCTTCTGCGCCACCTGGCGCAACGGCGAAGGCCCCACGCTCGGCGGCTATGCCGAGTACGATGCGGTGCCGGGCAATTGCCAGGCGGCCGACGTGGTGAAACGTCCCCGCGACAACCTGAGCCCCTGGGCCGGCGGCCATACCGACCCGCACTCCGCGCTGGGCATGGGCTCGCTGGGGGGCTTTCTGGCCATACAGGCCCTGATGAAGGAGCAGGGCATCGGTGGCACGCTGAAGTTCTTCGGCGAGCCGGCCGAGAAGGTGCGCGGTTCGAAGCCGATCCATGCGGCCCGTGGCTACTACGATGACCTGGACGCGGCGATCAGCTTCCATCCTTTCTATATGCTGCCGCTGTGCAATACCACGCGCTGGGACACCCACTGCGGTGCCGCCTACGGGGTCATCTATACCTTCCTGTGCGACAGCCCCGAGACCTGGATGACCCGCGGTAGCCACTCGCCCATCGCGGCTTCGCATGCCAGCGCTCGCGCCCCCGGCGCCAACGACGCCGTCACCCAGATGTATACCAACGCCAAGGCCCTGCGCGAGCACGTGCTGGCCAGCGGCCTGAACTGGTCGATGAACGAGGCGATCCTGAATGCCGGCCAGGCGACCGCCGACAACCTCGCGGCGCAGATGTCGCAGATCCAGTACTTCATTCGTGTCTCGTCGGTGGAACAGGCCGAACACGTGGTCAGGGGGCTCGACCATATCGCCGAATCCGTGGCCAAGCTGACCCACTGCCGGGTCGAGCGCCACTGGGTCGCCAAGTCGCGCCCCGGGCTGCCGAACCATGCCCTGGCCGAGCTGACCTACGCCAACCTCGAGCGGGTCGGCGCGCCGCGGTTGGGCGACGAGGCGATCGAGCTGGCCCGCCAGATCCAGGCCAACCTGGGCATGACGCCGATGGAGAAGCCCTTCCTGGCCGATATCGAGACCCTGCGCAAGCCGCAGGACGCGGAGCGGGAACTGCGCCAGATACTCCCGCCCAACCAGACCCATTTCACCTCCGACGACTACACCGAATACAGCTGGCATGCGCCGACCGTGCGCCTCTACATCGGCCGCCCGGCGCTAGCGCCCCGCAATGATGGCGGCGCCTACCCGGACTGGGTGATGAACGCCCTGGGCGGGTTGGCGCCGTGCATCGACCCCATGATCGAGACGGCGGCGAAAACGGTGGGGCTGACCCTGCTCGACCTGTTCCAGCAGCCGGAGGCGCTGAGCGCGGCGCAGGCCGAGTTCGAACGGCGTACCGGTGGCGGCATCGGCGGGGACCAGTGGCTGGCCCCGCTATGTGACTACGAACCGCCGCTTCATTTCCGCTGGCCCGAATACATCACCACGCCACGTGGTGAGAACGACTGGGTGATTCCGGCACCCAAAGAGTGCTCCCAGGCACCCCGGTAGGCTTCACGCTTCCCACTCAGCAGGAGAACACCATGGATAACAACAAGTTCACCAATCGACCCGTTAGCACTTCTCTCAAGGCCGGCCTGGCGTGCCTGGCCCTGGCGGGAAGCGCCCTGGCCTTTCCGGTCGCCGCGCTAGCCCAGGACGATGTCATCGAGATCCGCATGCAGCGCTATACCGGCACCGAAGAGGACGAGATCTTCCAGCGTCTTCAAGACATGCTGCTTGAGGCCAGCGATGGCCGCATCAAGCTGAATATCTTCCGTGGCGGCGAGTTGGTACCCAACGACCAGATGTACTCGGCACTGCGCAGCGGCACCCTTCAGGCCATCTACGGCTACGGCGGCTACTGGGGTGGGCAGATGGATACCGCGGTACTCGAGTCGGGCATTCCCATGGCCTGGACCGATCTCGACGAAGCCAAGGAGCTGTGGAACGAGCGTGGTCTCGGCGAACTGCTGGCCGAAAACTATGCCGAGCAGGGCGTGCATTACACCGTGCCGGTGTTCGGCGGCAAGTTCGATCTACTCACCAAGGAGCCGGTCGAATCCCTGGCCGACATGAGCGAGCTCAAGATTCGCGCGACCCCGTCCGTCTCGGCGGTACTCAACCACTTCGACATTCCCACGGTCTACATCCCGCCGCAGGAGTTCTACATCGCGCTGAGCACCAACGCCATCGACGGCCTGATCTATGGCGGCCCCTACGACTACTCGGTGCTCAAGCTCAATGAGGTGGCGACCAGCTACACCGAGATGAACATGCTCTACCCGGGCTTCGTCGACAACGTGCTGGTCAACCAGAACGTCTGGAATCGCATGCCGGAGGATCTCCAGGAGACGTTCATGGACGTCACCGCCGAGTGGGCCGACTACCGTCACCAGAAGTTCGTCGAGTGGAACGAGGAGGCGGCCCACCTGTTCGAGATTACCACCCTGCCCGAAAGCGACGTGGTGGCAATGACCGAGGCGGCTCAGGAAGTGTGGGATGCCGAGGCCGAGAAGTCGCCGCGTGCCGCCGAGGCCATCGAGATGATCCGTGACATGGCACGTGACAAGGGTCGCCTCGAGTGACCGGGAGTCCAGCGATGCATCTGCTTCATGCCTGGATCCGCTGGCAGGACCGCCTGAGCGAGTGGCTCGGGCGGTTCGTTGCCTGGCTTGGCTTCGCCCTGGTTTGCATACTGGTGTACGAGGTGGCGGCGCGGCAATTGATGCGTTCGCCCACCAACTGGGCGCATGAGGCCTCGACCCTGACCTATGGCGTCTATGCCATCCTGGCCGGGGCCTACACCGAGAAATGGCACGGCCATGTGCGGATCGATATCTTCTACCAGCGCCTCTCGACGAAGGGGCAGGCGCTGGTTTCCTTTCTCATCGGCGTGCTCACGCTGATCCTGCTGACGCTGCTGCTGGAGAGCGCCTACGACTTCGCCATGCAGTCGGTGGCCATGCAGGAGCGCTCCTTCCGCAGCACCTGGGCACCGATCATCTGGCCGGTAAAGGTGATGATTCCGTTGGCCGTGCTGCTGATCATGCTGCAGATGCTGGCCAATACCCTGCGCCACCTCTGCACCCTGCTGGGGCATCCCCTGGAGACCGATTCCTCGATCGGTCAGGACACCGACAGCCGGGGAGATTCCCATGGTAAGCATTGACCCCATCTTGCTGACGCTACTGATGTTCGGCGCCATGCTGACCCTGATGTTCTTCGGGGTGCCGCTGGCCTGGACCCTGATGGGAGTGGGCGTCGGCTTCGGCTACTGGATCTGGGGGCCGGACAGCCTCGGCATCATGATGCCCTCGATCTTCGGCCTGATGAACGAGTTCATTCTGGTGGCCCTGCCGCTGTTCATCCTGATGGGAATGATCCTGGAGCGATCGGGTATTGCCGACGACCTCTTCCAGATGATCTACAAGATCATGGGCGGTGTGCGCGGCGGGCTGGGCATGGGAACCGTGGTGATCTGCGCCTTGATTGCCGCCATGGTGGGCATCACCGGTGCCGCTACCGTGAGCCTGGGGCTGATCGCGCTGCCCGCCATGCTCAAGCGCGGCTACAGCAAGCAGCTCTCGGCGGGCGCCATCATGGCGGGCGGCGCACTGGGCTTCTTGATTCCGCCTTCGCTGGTCATGATCCTCTACGCCTTCCTGACCCGCGAATCGGTGGGCAAGCTGTTCGCTGCGGGCGTCATGCCCGGCCTGATGCTGGCCGCCATCTACATGCTCTACATCGGCATACGCTGTTACCGTAACCCGACGCTGGGGCCGCCCATCGAGGCTTCCGAGCGGATCGGCTTCTGGCAGAAGGTGGTTGCGCTGAAGGCCATGATCCTGCCCGGCCTGCTGATAGCCGTGGTGCTGGGCACCATGGCCGCCGGCGTCGCCTCGCCCACCGAGGCCTCGGCCCTGGGCGCCTTCGGTGCCATGCTCTGCGCCCTGGCCCACGGCAAGCTCAACGTCACCATGCTCAACAGTGCGCTGTTCAGCACCGCGCGCATCATGGGCATGCTGATGTGGATCATGATCGGTGCGGTGATCTTCTCGAAGATCTACATCGCGCTGGGGGCCGGCCAGGCGATCGTGGGCCAGATCATGGCCGCCGAGCTGAGTCCTTACCTCGTGCTCAGCGTGATTCTGCTCAGCTATCTGGTGCTGGGCATGTTCCTGGACGACTCGGCCATCCTGTTCATTACCGTGCCGCTCTACGTGCCGATCATCAAGGCGCTGGGCTTCGACCCGATCTGGTTCGCCACGCTGTTCGTGCTGGCGATGCAGAGCGCCTATCTGACACCGCCCTTCGGCTACAACCTGTTCTACATGCGCTCGGTGGCGCCTCCCGAGGTCACGACCGGCGACCTGTATCGTTCGGTGGTGCCGTTCCTGGCCATGCAGGTACTCGGCATCGTGCTGCTGGTGCTGTTTCCGCAGATCGCCCTGTGGCTGCCCGAGCTCATCTTCGATTAGGAGGTTTCATGAGCCACCAACCATTACCGGCCGAACCGACACGGCAGCTCGAGGATGACAAGGTCATCGTGACGCGCTGGGATTTTGCGCCCGGTGCGGAAACCGGCTGGCACCGACATCCCCATGACTACGTCGTGGTACCGCTGGTGGATGGCGTGATGCGCCTGCAGACCCCCGAGGGCGACCACGAGAGCGAGGTCAAGGCCGGCGTTTCCTATCGCCGCCAGGCCGGGGTCGAGCACAACGTCATCAATGCGGGCGAAGGTCAGTTCGCCTTCGTCGAGATCGAACTCAAGGTGAGCCGGGAGGAGAAGTAACATGGCGACGTTCAATCAACCGTTGGGCGGCAACGAAATGCCCCGGTTCGGCGGGCCCGCAACCATGATGCGCTTGCCCGCTCATGACAGTGCCAAGGGGCTCGATGTAGCGTTCATCGGCGTGCCGATGGACATCGCCACGTCGAATCGTCCCGGCACTCGACTGGGTCCGCGTCAGATTCGCGACGAATCTCGCATGCTGCGGCCCTACAACATGGCCACGCGGGCCGCACCGTTCGACAGCCTGCAGGTGGGTGACATCGGCGACGTGCCGATCAATACCTTCCACCTGCCCAAGACGGTCGAGATCATCGAGCGCTACTACAGCGGGGTGCTGCAGCACGCCTGCATACCGCTCACGCTGGGGGGCGATCATCTCATCACCCTTCCGATACTGCGCGCGATGGCGAAGAAGCACGGGCCGGTGGGCCTGATCCACATCGATGCCCATGCCGACGTGAACGAGCACATGTTCGGCGAGCCGCTGGCGCACGGTACGCCATTCCGGCGTGCCCAGGAGGAGGGGCTGCTGGCCCAGGGCAAGGTGGTGCAGATCGGTCTGCGCGGCACCGGCTATGCGGCCGAGGATTTCGACTGGTGTCGGCAGCAGGGCTTTCGTGTCGTCACGGCCGAGGAGTGCTGGTATCGCTCGCTGGGGCCATTGATGGAGGAGGTGCGCACGCAGATGGGCGATACCCCCGTCTACATCACCTTCGATATCGACGGCCTCGATCCGTCCGTGGCGCCGGGTACGGGCACCGTGGAGATGGGCGGGCTGACCTCCGCCCAGGGCCTCGAGATCGTGCGCGGTGCGGCGGGGCTGAACATCGTCGGTGGCGACCTGGTCGAAGTCTCCCCGCCCTACGATCCCAGCGGCAACACCGCCCTGATGGGGGCCACGCTGCTGTACGAGATGCTCTGCGTGCTGCCCGGCGTCCTGCGTCGTGATTGAAGAGCGCACGCAGGCCATGACCGCTGAGCTCGGCGTCACTGTGGTGGCCGGCTTCCTGGGGGCCGGCAAGACGACCCTGGTGAATCACCTGCTGCAGCATGCCGACGGTCGTCGGCTCGGGGTCATGGTCAACGACTTCGGCGCGCTCAATATCGACGAGGCGCTGGTCGACGAGCGTCGCGACGACCTGATTACCCTGAGCAATGGCTGCGTGTGCTGCAGCCTGCAGGGCGAGCTCTCCGCTTCCATCGAATCGATGATCAAGCGACGCGGAGGGCAGCTCGATCATCTGCTGATCGAATGCAGCGGCGTGTCGGATCCGGAGCGGGTGGTGAATGTCCTGCACTATCCACGCATTCGGGCCAGGGCCCGGCTGGAGGCCGTCATCTCCCTGGTCGATGCGGCACTAGATCCTGCCGACCTGAGCCCGGCGCTGCGCCACTTGGTGGCCTCCCAGGTCGACAATGCCGATCTGGTCGTGATCAACAAGACCGACCTGGTGGACGAGCCAACCATTTCCCGGCTCGAGCAGGCCGTCCTGCTGCCCGGCTCCCGTCACGTGAGAACCACCCAGGCAGCCCTCCCGCCGGAATTCGTCTTCTGGCCGGCAGCGAGCGAGACGCCGATGTTTCGCCGCGTGCGTTCGGGGCCTTCCCCGGCGACCAGCATCGAAGCCCTGGGGCTCGAGACGCTCAGTTGGAAGCGCGAGGGGGCTGTGGACATGAATGCGCTAAGTGCTCTGCTGCATGACATGCCCAGACAGATCCTGCGCTTCAAGGGCGTCGTTCGCCTGGACGACGGTCGCGTGCTGGCGCTGCAGCGTGCGGCGGGGCGATTGACCAGCCGGGAGCTGGAGCACTGGATGAAAGGCGAGAGCCAGCTGGTTTTTATCGGCGAGGACTCGCCGTCGCTCTGGGAGTGGCTGAATCAAAGGCTGGATAGGTTGTAATCCTGAGCGGTTAGGGTTCATCCAAGAAACATCAGTAGTACGCCCCAGGTTAAAGTTAGCCTGGGGCTTATCTCCTATTTCTCTCGAATGGCAATGTCCTTGTTTACAATGTCGCCATTGATCAATACGGGGTTATCGTCGAGAAAAAGAGAGCAATTTCTCATGGGAATGTCAAGATGACAGGCTGTGTCATTTGTTCCGCCAAGCTCATTGTTGGGGCCGGTTGAGAACATCACATTCCCATAAAAGCTTCTGGGTTCCATGCCCATGCCGCCTGGGAACTCTCCTGGAACCATTCTATGCCATTTGGCATCACGGTTCATCCCCCAGCCGACGTGGCTCATGCCAAACCCACGTTCATCATTGAAATCTTTCATGTATGATTTGACGATGTCGGCATCTAGTCCTCCTCGAATATCTGTAATCCATCCTTTTTCTATTGTGTAAGTGATCGATTCGCGGACATAGATGTTTTGTGGCAGCAGGACATCACCGGGAGCTACGACGATCTGACCATCAACGCCGTCGTCGTCCCCGCCCGTAAAAACGAACCCCGACGGCCAATGATCCCATCGTCCCGGCTCGTCCGTGCAGGCGTACTCTGTGACGGTAGGATAAGTGTTTAGCTTGTATGTGACATCCGTGCCATGAGCCGAGGTGATTCGCATCACCTTTGCTTTAGAAAGAAGCTCGCCGGCAATCTCGACCTTCTCCTTTAGCTCTTGGTTGGGTAGCATTCTGGCCAGAAGCTCCGGAGGCTCTACGACAGTGAGTATGCGCGTCCCCGCTGCCTGTATGGCCATTTGCTCTGGTGAAAAAAGAAGAAAAATACAGTCTATCAGCATGTCGCACTGTTTCAGTGCCTCAACTGCATCAGGCATGCTTGATAAGCTGTTTACGCCGACATTCCAGCCTCCAGAAGGTAGTGGGGCGGGCAAGCGCATGTGATACATTTTAGCGCCAATTCTCTGTCCTGCCGCCATGAATGCATCAGCGTAGTCGATTCTTTCATTTCCCTGTGTTAGAACGATCACTTTTTCGCCTTCATGAACGCCCGACATTTTAAGCTGATGAAGGCAAATTTCTGTAAAGCTCGCCTGATCCATGATGTTCTCCGCTTCAAGTAGGTGGTTGAGGCTCAAGCCTTGGGATACGTTGTGCGAATCTGAATTGAATGAGTTTGGTTTTTGTCATACCTGACTTTGGGCAATGAGCGCTCTAGGAGAGGGGGCAATTATGCCCCCTGTTGAGTGATAATTACGCCACTGGTTTTTGTGCAGTGTGTCCGTGTTGCTACTGCACTTTACTCTGAAGTGCAGGAGGAAATTCCGTCTCGCTTTTATTGGGCTTCAGTGACTTTTTCGAAAGCTCTTCCTTGATGGCTTCCATAAAACTGTCGGCAGAAGATTGGCAAGGTTGGGTAGCAAGGCTTACGCCAACGAATAGCGCGCTGGAGACGATGATCCCCCATACCCCAGCGGGGAGTCCCAGGAAGGAGTTGCCGATGGCATAGACGAACAGAACGAAGGCGCCGGTACCCACCACGCTCACCAGAGCGCCGGCGGCGGTGCCGCGTTTCCAGTAGAAGGCGCCGATGATCGCCGGCACCATGGCCACCAGCCCGGAGGAGGCCGCTACCGACAGTACCGCGATCAGATCGAGCTGTAGCTCGGCGAATCCCAGCGCCATGAGCGCGATTACTGGAATGACGATCTTGCCGACCAGCAGCTGACGTTTCTCGCTGGCACCCGGTTTGACATTGGCATAGACGTCACGCGCCAGCATCGAGGAGAGGGTCAGCATGATCGAGTCGATGGTGGAGACCGCCGCCGCCATGATGCCGATCATCACGATGACGCCCAGCACCGGCGGCACGAACTCGGACGCCAGCAGCGATGGCGTGGCCAGGTCAGCACCTTCCAGGCTCGGGAAGGCGGCGAGGGCCGAGAAGCCCCAGAGCACAGACACCAGGGTATAGATGAAGCCGAAGACCAGGAAGCCGATCAGCATCTGCCGCATGGAGCGCAGCGAGGAAGGCATGAACAGCCGCTGGCTGACCTGAGGATTGGACAGGCTGAAGAAGAACCAGGGAATGGTCAGGCCGAGAAAGGTGATGAAACTGAACAGGCCGGAGCCCGGTACCGTCAGCGACTGGGGATGCTCGGTAGCCAGGGTATCGAACAGAGCGCCGAAGCCGCCGAGGCCTTGGATGACCAGGAAGGCGACCAGGGTCGAGGCGACGATCATCATGATCGCCTGCAGCGAGTCGGTCCACATGACCGAGCGAATGCCTGCCACATAGGAAAAGAAGATTGCGATCGCCGTGGCCAGCATCACCCCAGTGGTGAAGGGGATAGCACCGTTGGTGGTGCCTTGCAGCAGGTAGCCGACCCCGGCCAGTTGCACTGCCGCATAAGGTATCAGGAAGATGCAGCTGGCGATCGATACCGCCATGGCGACTCGCTTGCTGTTGTAGCGATGCCCCAGCATCTCGCTCGGGGTCACGAAGTTGAACTTCTTGCCGACTGCCCAGAACTTCGGCCCGAAGATGGCCACCAGCGACACACCCGCGAAGTAGATGATTTCGAAGCCCAAGGCGCCAACGCCACCGGCGTAGGTGAGCCCGGCGAGCCCGACCATCATGAAGGCACTATAGGTCGTCGCACTATAGCTCAACGCCGACACGAATCCGTTCATCTGCCGGTTACCCAGGAAGTAGCCCGACATGCTCTCCGACTTGCCTTGACGCGACAGGATGGCGATGCCGATGGCAATCAAGAGATAGATAGCGATCGACCACCAGATTAGTGACTCAGTCATTGCTGTGCTCCTCGAAGTCCTTGGTGATGAAGAGGTTCAGAGCGATGACCGCGAGACCGGCAATCGTCCAGAACAGGAAGCTGCCATACCATGCCTGCACATCGTTCAACAGCGTGTAAGGAACCAGGTAGCAGAGCAGGACCACTGCCCAGACCAGCCATATCCACTTACTTCTTTTCATGATCAACCTCGTCTTGTTGTTGCTTCAGGGGTGTAGGAAGGGCTGTTGTTATGCTGGCGAATCGTCTTCACGCGCGACTCGATGTTTCGCCAGGGGGCTTGATCGGGCGCAAAACGCGCCCGTAGATAGGCCGTCAGGGTGACGACCTGGGAGTCGCTGAAACTGTCGGCGAAACCGGGCATATTGCCGAGGCCGGGTACATGGTCGGCATGCACGCCACCCAGAATCGACTGGATGACATTGTCGGGATGCTGGCTATGTAGGTTGGTGTTCAATGCAAGCGTGGTCTGGGCGCTGGTGAAGGAAGGTGCGCCACTATTCATGTGGCAGCCGGCGCAGGCCCCTTCGAATAGACGTTCTCCCTCCTCCATGTCGATGGGGCCGCTTTGAGCGGTGGCGATACGCGCTGCAGCGTCGGCTCGTACGGTTTCGCTATCGCCTGCCGGTGCGCCCATCTGGACCGCCACATAGTGAGCCAGGGCGCGTACGTCATACTCGGGCAGCTCGCCCAGGCCGGCCACCACCGGTGCCATGGGGCCTGAGGCTGCTCCATGCAGTGACGACGCGCCGTGGCGCAGGTAGTCGTAGAGGGAGGCCTCGCTCCAGGGAATCGGCGAGCTTGATAGCCGATTGAGCGGCGGGGCCTCCCAGCCGTCCACCATGGCACCGGCCAGGCTGTGTTCCCCCTTCCGCTCCGCTCCTATGATGTTGCGTGGCGTATGACAGGCGCTGCAGTGCCCCAGGCCCTCGGCGAGGTAGGCGCCGCGATTGTAGAGATCGCTCTGGCCAGGATCGGGCTCGAAGGAGCTGGGGGCGTGGTAGAGAGCGTTCCAGCCGGCCATCAATGGCCGGAAGTTGAACGGAAAGTTCAGCGCATTGGCCGGTCTCTCGGCGCTCACTGCGGGCTGCGCCATCAGGTAGGCATACAGTGCCTGCATGTCGGCATCGCTGATCTTGGCGAAGGCCGTGTAAGGGAAGGCCGGATAAAGATGCTTACCATCGCGGCTGATGCCGTGACGCATGGCACGCTCGAAGGCGGCATAGGACCAGCGCCCGATCCCGGTTCTCTCGTCGGGCGTCAGATTGGTGCTGTAAAGGGTTCCGAAGGGCGTCTCGAAGGCACGTCCACCGGCATTCTCCCGACCTCCCTCGGCGGTATGGCAGGCCGCACAGTCGCCGGCCGCGGCCACCAGGCGTCCGCGTTCGATGGTCTCGGCGGAATAGAGGTTGGCCGCGGGGCGGTTGATCGGCGCAATAGCCCCCTTCCAGGGCCAGGCCATGACCGCTGTGCCGGCCACCGCGGTCAGGGCTGCCGCCTTGAGCCAGCGGCGTCGGGGGCGTTTGGTCGGTCTGCCGGGTGCCTCTTCCTGGAAGGGATTGGCTTGGTCCTGGAGAGCTTGACGTACGCGACCGGCGGTGAAGGGTGGCTGGCGGAAGCGCACTCCGGTGGCATCGAACAGCGCATTGGCGATCACCGCCACGCCGGGGGCAAGATTCACGTCATCGAGTGTCTGTGGCAGCGAAGTCGTCGCCTCGCCGTATGCGTTCTCCTTGGTTGGCATGTCGGTGCGGGTCGCCAGCGCACCGCCAGTCGTCGACTCGACATGTCGAGTATGATCGCTGCCATCACCCCATTCGTCGAACGCCGGGTTGCGTCCCAGCAGCGGGCGGGCGCTACCCAGCACCCGGGTCTGCAGAGTCTGCTGCAGGCGCTCCGTATCTACTTCGGGGCCGGCGTCCTGGCCGACCACCAGCCGAGTCAAGGTAACGTCGCCGGTAATACGGTTCACCTCCACATCAGCGATCCAGGCCGAGCGCACGCCTTCGGGGATGCGTTGATGCCGGTCGGGCAGCTGTGAATAGGCGAAGCCGCGACCGCGCATCCGATCCGGCGATTTGGCGACAGCGGAAGGCAGCGCTTCGCCCCACCGGGCACGCTGCGACACCAAGGCGATCAGCTCGACGCCACGGGCATCGTCGAGGTGACGTAGCCGCAGCGCCAGGGGGTCCTGGCCACTGTCGTGGGCCACCTCGTCCAGGAAGGATTCCCGGGCAAAGGCCTGCTGGATCTCGGCGAGGTCCTCGCTGTGCCGACCGGTGCCATGATCGTCGCGACGGGTGGTCAGTTGGGCGTTACTGAAGGCATAAGGCGAGAAGGACGGTGTTTCGCCGGCCTCGGTCCGCCGGGTGGGCTGCCTGCCGCAGAGCCACAGGCCCACGGCGGCGATATTGCCCGAGGCATGGGCCTGATGATAGCGGTAGTCGGCGATATCGCCGCTCTTCGCCAGGTCGGCGCTCAGGGTGATGCGCTGTGCCTGGCCCAGGGCATGCACATCACGGTTGTAGGCGGCATCCAGCCATACCGCCACGGGGCAGCCCAGATGCCGGGACATCACTGCGGCATCGACCGCGGCGTCGTCACCGCAGTGACGCCCCAGACCGGAAACCCGCGCAGGGGTGTTCCCGTATAGCTCGATCTGCTCGGCCGGTAGGCCGGTGAGGGTCTGCAGGTCTTGGATCAAAGTCTCGGGAGTGATCGTTTCCGCCCATAGCATCAGGCGTTGACCGGAACAATCTGCCACCACCCAGCCAGGGGCGTCGCCCCAGCGCAGGCGGCTAGGCCAACCATACTCATGGCGATGGACCGAGGCCGCCTCGGCATGTCCAGCCGACAGCTCCCGGGACGCCGCCTCGGTTGTCGCGGGAAGCGGGGCGGCGTCACCTTGACCAGCAGCGGAGGGAGCCCGCCATTCGAGCTGCAGGTGACGCGCGGCGTCTTTCGCCGCGGAAAGACTGTCGGCCACCACGCCCACGAAATCGCCCTCGTTGACGATTTCAACACAGCCCGGCAGGCCCTCCACACTGGTCCGATCCACGGCTACCAGCCGATCGCTGATGAAGTGTTCGCCGTTCCAGCCATAGTGGGGCGGCCTTACCGCTACGCCGAAGCGCCTGGGCGACGCCAGCGGAGCGGGGAGCTCTGTGGGTTCAGCCATGGGGGTGGAGAGCTGCCGATCACTCATGGGGTGCCTCCGGCGACTCGGCGGCGTTGATTGCCACGGCGCGATTCGCCGCCTCGAGGATCTCCACGTGAGTGCCGCAGCGACAGAGGTTGTACTCCAGAGCGGACTGCAATTGGGCCGATGAGGGTCGAGGGGTGTGATTGAGCAGGGCACGCACGCTGATGATCATGCCATTGAGGCAGTAGCCGCATTGGGCGGCCTGGGCCTCGATGAAGGCGCTTTGGACTGGGTCGAGGCGGCCCTCGCTGGCCAGGCCCTCGAGGGTAAGAATCTCATGCCCGACCGCGACCGAAACCGGCAGCACACAGGCCCGGGCGGCCATGCCGTCGATCAGCACGCTGCAGGCCCCGCACTCGCCCAGGCCGCAGCCGTACTTGGGGCCATTGAGCTCCAGGTCATTGCGCAGGACGGTCAGCAGAGGGGTGTCCGGCGGTATTGCCAGCTCGTACGAGCGGCCATTCACAGTCAGGGAGATCGCTTCGGTCATAGGGACTCGTCGTTATTCTTGGCGCTATCCACATTTATCGACTCCTGAAGGAGCCAGTTCAGGCATCACCCTGCGCTTCCCTTTGCGGATCCGGATGTGCTGATTGATTGCAGTGTATACGCTATTAATTTTAGGTTTCTACACATATAGCACCTTGCGTCCTATCTCTGCAAGCTATGATCTGCGTCATGCTTTCCCTTCGAAAAATTACCGTTTCATGGGCGTTGATCAAGGTTCTTCTCTTTTTCCCCTGATGTGGGTGCTTGGCGAGACGATCAGGTAAACGGTGCTTGACGTAAAAATAAATGGTGTATACGTTGTAGTTGAGCCTCGTTTTACCCCGGCGTGTGCCCCATGCTGGAGCGCCCCCCGACGAAGAGTCGCTCTGCGCATGCCCTCTGCCCATTGGGCATCGAGGAAGATCAATAAAATCAAATAGGTGGAGTTAATGACCAAGAATCGAAAAATTGCCGTTATTGGTGCAGGTCTCGGAGGCGCAGCAGCGGGTGCGCTCCTGCAGCAGGCTGGCTACGACACCAGGGTCTACGAGCAGGCACCGGCCTTTTCCCGGCTGGGTGCCGGTATTCACCTCGGTCCCAACGTCATGAAGGTGATGCGTCGCATCGGCATCGAGGACAAGCTCAACGCCATGGGCTCCCACCCGACGCACTGGTTCAGTCGCGATGGCAAGAGCGGTGAGTACCTGTCCCGCATCCCGCTCGGCGCTTTCGCCCGCGAAGAGTATGGTGCGGCCTATATCACCGTGCACCGTGGTGACCTGCATGAGTTGATGGTAAGCACCCTGGATCAGGAGCGGCTCTACTTCGACAAGCGGTTGGTGGACGTCGACGACAGCGGCGACAAGGTGGTCATGACCTTCGCCGATGGCACTACCGACGAGGCCGACCTGGTAATCGGCGCCGATGGCGTCAATTCACGCATTCGAGAGAAGCTGCTGGGGCCCGAGGCGCCTATCTACAGTGGCTGGGTCGCCCATCGCGCGATCATCTCGGCAGAGAAGCTCAAGGCCTATGACCTCGACTTCGAGGCGTGCGTGAAGTGGTGGTCGGAGGATCGCCACATGATGGTCTACTTCGTGACCGGCGATGAGAAAGAATACTACTACGTCACCGGAGTGCCCGAGCCGGAGTGGAATCACGGTACCTCCTTCGTGGACAGCTCCCGCGAGGAGATGCGCAAGGCGTTCGAGGGTTATCACCCTACGGTTCAGGCACTGATCGACTGCACCGAGACGGTCACCAAGTGGCCGCTGCTCGAGCGCAACCCCCTGCCACTGTGGCATGACAACCGCCTGGTGTTGCTTGGTGATGCTTGCCATCCGATGAAGCCCCACATGGCCCAGGGCGCCGCCATGGCCATCGAGGATGCCGCCATGCTGGTGCGTTGCCTGGATGAGGTCGGCGCCGACCGTTACCGGGACGCCTTCGAGCTGTACCGTACCAACCGCTTCGAGCGCGCCTCCCGCGTGCAGAAGGTCTCGCACGACAACACCTGGCTGCGCCGGGACGAAGACCCGGCCTGGGTGTTCGGCTATGACGTCTACGAGGTGCCGCTAAGGCAGCTTCAGCACACCGACGAGGAGAGTCCGGCATGAGCAGCACCTTCCTGTACGGCGCCAACGTCCAGGCCAATGGCATTCGCCAGCACTACCTGCGCTATGGCGGTGAGGCATCGTCCACCCGCCAGCCGCTGGTGCTGATCCCCGGTATCACCAGCCCGGCCGTGACCTGGGGCTTCGTGGCCGAGCGCCTCGGCCGACACTTCGATACCTATGTGCTCGACGTGCGCGGTCGTGGTCTCTCCTCCAGCGGACCCGAGCTCGCCTACGACACCGATACCTGTGCCGATGACGTGAGCGCTTTCATCGCGGCGCTGGGGCTGGAGCATGTCATTCTTGCCGGCCACTCCATGGGCGCCCGCTTCGCCTTGCGTGCCCTGTCCCGGGGCGCTCGGAACATCGACAAGCTGGTGCTGATCGACCCGCCGGTCTCCGGACCGGGACGCCGCGAGTACCCCAGCAAACTGCCCTGGTACGTGGATTCGATCCGCGACTGCACCCGGGGGGCTGATCTCGAGACCATGCGTGGTTACTGCCCGAGCTGGAGCGAGGATCAGCTGCGCCTGCGCGCCGAGTGGCTGCATACCTGCTACGAGCCAGCCATCGTCCAGGCCTTCGAGGAGTTTCACAGCGTGGATATCCATCAGGACCTTCCCGGTGTGACGGTACCAGCGCTGTTGATCTGCGCCGGCAAGGGCGGGGTGATCCAGGACCAAGATCGTGCCGAGATCCGCGACCTGCTGCCATCGATTCGCATCACCACTGCCGAGCGGGCGGGACACATGATTCCTTGGGACGACTACGAGGGCTTCTTCGACGCCTTCGAGGACTTCCTGGGCACTGAACTCTGAGGGGGGCCTTGCGCCATGACCAAGACATACCGTATCGGCCAGATCGTACCCAGCTCCAACATCACCATGGAGACGGAAATTCCCGCGATGCTGACCGCGAGGCAACTGATTCGCCCCGAGCGTTTCACTTTCCACTCCAGTCGCATGCGCATGAAGACCGTGAGCAAGGATGAACTGGCTGCCATGGACGCCGAGTCCGACCGCTGTGCGCTGGAGCTCTCCGACGCGGCAGTGGACGTGATGGGCTATGCCTGCCTGGTCGCGATCATGTCCATGGGACCGGGTTACCACCGCGAATCCCAGCGGCGCCTGCGCAGCCGCACCGAGGAGAACGGCTGCGATACCCCGGTGGTGACCAGCGCCGGCGCCCTGGTGGATGCCTTGGGCGTAATGAAAGCCAAGCGCGTGGTGGTGGTGGCGCCCTACATGAAGCCGCTCACCGAGATGGTGGTGGATTACATCCGTGAGGAGGGCGTCGAGGTGGTCGACTACCGTGCGCTGGAGATTCCCAACAACCTCGATGTGGCCCGCCACGATCCCGCCAATTTGCCGGAAATCGTCGCCGGCCTCGACTACAGCGACGTGGATGCCATCGTGCTCTCTGCTTGTGTGCAGATGCCCTCGCTGGCCGCCGTCTCCAAGGTGGAAGCGCTCACTGGTAAGCCGGTGGTCACCGCGGCCATCGCCACTACCTATGCCATGCTCAAGGCCCTCGATCTCGAACCGGTGGTGCCGGGAGCCGGCGCCCTGCTGTCGGGCGCCTACTGAGGAGATCGTCATGGCGCAATACGCTCAGGAAGCCAGCGACAACTACAAGGGCGTCTGGGATGGCCGGATCGGTTTCGGCAATAAGGCCGCGTTGTTGGTTGTCGACTTCATGCAGGGCTACACCACGCCTGGCTCGCCGCTATACGCCCCAGGTGTCGTAGAGGCAGTGGCCAAGATGCCGCGGCTGTTGGCTGCAGCGCGCGAGGCCCGGGTGCCGATCATCCATACCAATATCCTTTACCAGGCGCCGGATCAACGTGACGGCGGCATCTGGGTCAAGAAGGCACCGGTAATGCGTGCCATGGTGCCGGGCAACCCCTATGCCACATTCTGCGAGGAGGTGATCCCGTCTGACGATGAGCTGGTGATCACCAAGCAGTACGCCAGCGCCTTCTTTGGTACCTCGCTGGCCTCGACGCTGGTAGCCATGGGAGTGGATACCCTGATCCTGACAGGCTGTTCGACCAGCGGCTGCATTCGTGCCACCGCCGTGGACGGCCTGCAGCATGGCTTCCGCGTGATGGTTGTGCGCGATTGCGTCGGTGATCGCCACCCCGCGCCCCACGAGGCCAACTTGTTCGATATCGACAGCAAGTACGGCGACGTGGTCTCCCTCGACGAGACGCTGAACCACTTGCGGCATGACTGACCCGACCCGGCCGACGGCGGCCGGGTATCCACCTCAGCCGTCGGCGTTCATCTTCTCCAAAAGATGCATCAGGGCGATACGTTCGGCAGGGTTGAGGTTGCTCATGGTCTGATCGCTGATCTGCTTGGCGATGGGGACCATCGTCTCGACCAGGGTCTCACCCGCCTCGGTGATGACCACCATCACCTTGCGCTGGTCGCTGGGGTCGGTGGTCAGGGTGATCCATTCCCGTGCCTTGAGCCGCTTGATCACCCCGCGGATCGTGGCGGGATCGATGGCGGTGGCATTGACGATCTCGGTGAGCGAGCTTGGTCCACGCTCCATGACCGTGCACAGGGTGACGAACTGGATCGCGGTCAGCTGCTTGTCACAACTGTAGCGCTGGAAGATTGCCGTATGGCGCTGGTAGGCCTTGCGCAACAGGTGACCGACCTGTTCGGAGAAGTCATAACCCTGCTCGGCGGGGGTTCGGTGGTCGCTGGACATGGCGGCGTGAGCTGGCGTCTCTGTAGTCATGGAGCATCCTTGGTGTGCTGTCGACGACCTTTGGCTGTCACGGTGTCAACGCCGAGTATGGCCTTGGCGGCGGGGCAGAGCAGCCTCGAGTGTCAACGCAGGCGCGACATAGGCTTGCAGGCGACGGGGAATTCGTGCTTATTTATGGTGTATACACTATAACTAAATGACGGATAGGGCAAGCTTGTCTGGCCCCTTTCAGGCCGTTCCGCTGCTTCCTCCGTATCGCGTTCCTGGCCACCGATAACAGATAAAGAGGCTTGAATGGCGTCCATATCACTGCCGGATAGACACTTGCTCCTCAATGGAACCGACCTGCTGGTGGTCTACCGAGAGCCCGTGGTGCCACCCAAGCCGGCGCCGGGCCAACCGGGCACACACTCTGATTTCATACCCACGGAGCCCGAGCTCTTCATCGCCGTGCTCACGGATGGTCGGGTAATGGCCTTCAACGGCCACGTGGATCTGGGCACCGGCATTCGCACGGCCCTGGCCCAGATCGTCGCCGAGGAGCTGGAGGTCGCCCTCGAGCAGGTCACCATGGTGCTGGGCCATCCCTTCGAAGTCCCCAACCAGGGGCCGACCATCGCCAGCGCTACTATCCAGATCACCGCCGAGCCGTTACGACGTGCGGCAGCCCAGGCGCGCGAATACCTACTGGATCTGGCGACGAGCCACTTTGGCGTAGAGCAGGGCGGTCTGCGTTGCGTCGAGGGAACCATCCTGCCGGCCGAGGGGGATCGTCCCGCCGTGAGTTACGGTGAACTTCTCTACGGCGATCGTCATGCCTTGAAGCTCGCCGATGAGGTACCGCTCAAGCCGGCCGGTGACTATCGGCTGGTAGGGCAGGCGGCGCCGCGGGTGGACATTCCCGACAAGGCCGTCGGCAAGCTGACTTTCGTGCATGACCTGCGCCTGCCCGGCATGCTGCACGGTCGAGTGATCCGCCCCCCCTATACCGGCCATGATCGCGGCGACTTCGTGGGCACCAGCCTGGTGGCGGTGGATGAGGCGTCGGTGGCTGGCATGCCCGGGCTGGTTCAGGTAGTGGTGATCGGCGATTTCGTGGGCGTGGTCGCCGAGCGTGAGGAGCAGGCCGCGGCGGCGGCCAGGCGGCTCAAGGTCTCCTGGCGCGAGCCGGAGGGCTTGGCCCGGCTCGACGATCTTGAACAGGCTCTGCGAGAGCTGCCGGCCCAACGGCGCTCCCTGCTGGAGGAGGGCGACGTGGAGGAGGCGCTGGCCCGGGCTGCGCAGCGTGTTTCTCGCACCTATGTCTGGCCTTTCCAACTGCACGGTTCCATCGGCCCCTCCTGCTCGGTGGCCGACTATCGTGACGACAGGCTGCAGGTGTGGTCCGGCACCCAGAACCCCCATAGCCTGCGTGCTGATCTGTCGCGGTTGATGGGGCTCGATGAGGGTGTGATCACCATCACGCGTATGGAAGCCTCTGGCTGTTACGGTCGCAACTGTGCCGACGATGTAGGGGCGGATGCTGCCTTGCTGTCGCGGGCGGTGGGGCGGCCGGTACGAGTACAGCTGACCCGGGAACAGGAGCATGGCTGGGAGCCCAAGGGCGCGGCCCAGTTGATGGATGTCGAGGGGGGACTGAACGCCGATGGCAGTCCGGCGGGCTATCGTTTCGTCGCCCGCTACCCCTCCAATAATGCCCCAACCCTGGCCCTGCTGCTGACCGGCATCGTCAAGCCCAGCGATATCCCCTTCGAGATGGGGGATCGTACCTCGGTCCCGCCTTATCGATACCTGCATCGGCAGATCGCCTGCGATGACGTGCCGACCCTGGTGCGCGCCTCCTGGTTGCGTGGGGTCTCGGCCATGCCCAACACCTTCGCGCATGAGAGCCATATCGACGAACTGGCCCAACTGGCCGGTGAGGATCCGGTGGCCTACCGGCTGCGCTACCTGGCCGACCCGCGCGCGGTGGAGCTGACCGAGGCCGTAGCCGAGCGAGCGGGCTGGCAGCCCCGGGTGGCCCATTCCGCGCCCCGGTTGGTCGAAGGTTGGCACCATGGGCGAGGGGTGGCCTATGCCCAGTACGTACACAGCAAGTTTCCCGGCTTCGGCGCGGCTCTGGCGGCCTGGGTGGTGGAGCTGAAGGTGCACCCCGAGAGTGGACGCATCATCATCGAGCGGCTGGTCGTGGGCCAGGATGCCGGCCTCATGGTCAATCCGGCCGGCGTGCGTCATCAGGTGCATGGCAATGTCATCCAGACGCTGAGCCGGACCCTCAAGGAGCGGGTCACCTTCGAGGATGGCCTGCCGGTGAGCCGAGAGTGGGGCGGCTATCCGATCCTGCGATTCTCCGAGCTGCCTGATATCGACGTCATGCTTCTTGAGCGCCCCGAGGCACCGCCGCTGGGAGTAGGGGAATCCACTTCCCTGCCCGGCGCTCCGGCCATCGCCAACGCCCTCTATGATGCCACCGGGGTACGCTTCACCCGTCCCCCCTTCACACCGGAGGTGGTGCGCCGCACCCTGGCTGCTGCTCGGTCGGCTCCGGTTGAGGCGATCGGCTGATGCAGCATCTCGATCTGCAGGTCATCGAGCGCGCCCTGCAGTGGGCCAACCGGGGCCATCGTCTATGGCTGTGCACGGTGCTGGCCACCTTCGGTTCGTCCCCCCGGGAGCCTGGCGCCATGCTGGTGGCCCGTCAGGACGGTGAGCATCTGGGATCGCTCTCCGGTGGCTGTGTGGAAGAAGACTTTCTCGAGCGGCTGCGCCAGGGGGAATTCAGCGAGCCGGTGCAACGGATCCGGTATGGCGGCCAGGGGGAGGCTCCGGGGTCTAGCCGTGTGCGGTTGCCCTGTGGTGGCAGCCTGGAGGTGCTGGTGGAGCGGCTGGAGCCCGACGCGGCCACCCTGACCCATCTGGAGGTGGTGCATGCCACCCTGCTCGGCCGGCGAGCCCTGATTCGGCGTGTGCCGCTGGATGGTCGCGGGGCGCACTTCGCGCTGGCCGAGGCGCCGGGGCCCGCCATTCTGCGGGAGGAAGGCGTGATCGGCGTGCGAATTGGCCCGGCGCTGCGCCTGATCATCGCGGGTATCTCACCGGTCTCCCAGGCCTGTGCCAGCTTCGCCAGTACCCTAGGCTTCGAGGTCATCGTCTGCGATCCTCGAGAGGAGGCGCGCCGGGCGTTTGCGGTACCGGGGGTGGAGGTACAGGCAGTATTGCCCTCGACCTTCATTGCCTCGGGTGCCTGCCATGCCGCCACCGCCGTGGTGGCCTTGACCCATGACCCCCGCATCGATGATCTGGCGATGATCGAGGCCGTTCGCACCGACGCCTTCTATGTCGGCGTCATGGGGTCGCGGCAGACCTCGCGTCAGCGCGAGGCACGGCTGCTCCGCTCTGGAGGGCTCGGCCCCGAGCAGGTCGCCCGGATCACCATGCCCATTGGCCTTGGTCTCGGCAGCAAGACGCCAGCCGAAATCGCTCTAGCGGTCATGGCCGATATCGTTCGGGTCCATCGGGGCAAGGCGCGAGATGCGCTCTAAGCACTCATTGGCCCTGATCATGGCGGCAGGGCACTCCCGGCGCTTCGGCAGTGACAAGCGACTGGCGCGTCTCGCCGACGGTCGCACGCTGCTCGCCACTACCCTGGCCGCCGCCATGGATGCCTTCGAGCAGGTGAGGGTGGTGGTGAATACCCGCGTAGCCCCCGCCGATCTGGGAATTCCCGAGGCCGTGGCGCTGGTCATCCGTCCAGCGGCCCCGGTGGGGCTGGGTGGTAGCATCGCCCATGCCTTCCGGGAGCTCGACCAGCCGCTGTCGCGCTGTGGATACCACAGCGTCGCCATCTGGCTGGGTGATATGCCTTGGGTGAGGCCCGAAACCTGCCAGCGACTGGCCCGGCGAGCCGCAGCCGACACCATCGTCAGACCCCTCTACCGCGATATGCCCGGACACCCGGTCTTCTTCGGTCGTGACTTCTGGCCTGCCCTGGCCGCCAACCAGGATGATCTGGGGGCCAGGCCGGTTATCGCCCGGTTCGCTGATAGGGTGATTGCCGTGCCGGTTGCGGATCCGGGGGTAATTCGCGATATCGACTATCCAAGTGCGATGCCGGGGCCCGAGTCGGCGCCCTGAGCCGTGCAGCAGGCCTGGCCGTCACGGATATCCCGCAACTCGGTGCCCACCACGACGCCTGGCGGGTCCTTGCAGCTCTCTATTGATGAGTTCAGACACGGGTGGAGTCATGCCTGGGTGGGGTGAAGAAAGCCACCTTAACTCCGGTGCGGCTCAGCCTTGCTTGTCGCCATCTTGATACTCAAGTGCCTCAAATTCTCAAAGAGTGTGGATCGTTATCCGTACCATGAACCGTCTTCCTCCTGAGGCTGTATAAGGAATACAGCGCATCGGCAAGCAGTGACCCCGTGGCATGCGAATTGATGCTGTTGCTGTGCGGTTTCGATGACTTGCGCTCCGGCCAAGGCGTTGAGTGGAAACCGAAGCCGGGGCGGTTGCTTGGTTGCCAAAGAAAATCAAACGGGAAGATGGGTCGTAATCGACCCTGTTGGGAGGGAAATGCCATGCGAATGCTATCTATTGGACTGTTGACCGGTGTGTTGGCCCTGGGACTGACTGGCTGCGGCACCACCACCGGCGAACGAGCGCTGAGTGGCGCCGGCCTGGGGGCAGCCGCCGGCGCCGGTACCGCCTACATGACGGGCGGCAGCGTGACCCGGGGCGCGATGATCGGTGGCGGCCTGGGCGCTGCCGTCGGTGCGGCCACCAATCGCGATGACATCGACCTGGGACGCTGGCGTCGCTAAGGAAGCGCTGAACAAATCGGCGAGCGGGATGAAGCACAAGGCGCACAGGAACAGGAGCATATGGGGTATATGTGATGATTCCGACGGTCCGACGCTTCGGCACCGCGCAACGCAGTGATTCGCTCGCGCAGGCATTTGTGCAGCGTTTCCCTAACGCCACTCCAGGTCCACCGCGATCGGATCATGGTCCGAGGAGCGGAAGGGATCAGGACGGAAGTGGGGTGCTGCGCTGTCCGACCCGTCATAGCCGAGGAATGGCGGCTCGTCGGCATTGATGTGCCACGGCCGCACCTCCGTCACTGCCGCGGCCAGTTCGGGGCTGGCCAGGGCATGGTCCAGGTAGCCCGACTCGCCGCGAAACACATAGCTGTAGCGTCGCTCCGGCGGCAGGTCGCGGGCGATCAAATTGATCAGCCCTGCGTGGGTCAGGGTGCGGATCGGGTCCTCGGCGCCGTAGGCATTGAGGTCGCCGGCCAGCAGCAGGCGCTCGTGCCCCTCGGCAGCGACCAGGCGCTCGAGAAAGTCGCTCATGGCCTCGGATTGTTCCACCCGGCGCTGATTCCAGCAGCCCTGGCCGCGATCGATATCGCCGCTGGGCGGGCATCCGCTCTTGGACTTGTAGTGGGCGGTCACGACTCCGAAGGCCGGGCCGCCGTTCACGCTGCGGAAGAAGGCTGCCAGTGGCGGGCGATGATGGGCAGGGTCGTCGTCGGCATAGAGCTCGCTCACGGCCTCCACCCGGTCCGGCCGGTAGATCAGGGCGAGCTTGATGGCATCGCTGCCGCGGTCTGCTTCCCCGCCCACCGCACGATAGCGAATGCCGGTCCGCTCGCTGAGCTGTTCTACCAGATCATCGAGTGCGTGCGGATCGTTCTCAACCTCCACCAGGGCCAGGATGTCGGCCTGCAGGCCCTCGACCGCAGCGGCGAGCTTGGCCCGCTGGCGCTCCAGCTCGTCGGCGTTGGCGGCGCCGCGCTGGCCGAGCGTAACGAAATAGTTCTCCACGTTGAAGGTCGCTATCCGTAGCCGCTCTCCCGGAGCCGGCAGCGGCTCCGGGCGCGGGTTGGCGTTCTCGAAGCGCGGCTCGAGGGTCGGGTGCAGTCGGTAGGCGTCGAAGGCGTGGGAAAGTATCCCGGTCAGGCCCTGAACGGTGCTGCCGACACGACGGGTGCTCTCCGCATCCAGGTAGGGAATGGGGCTCGAATAGGCGCGGTAGCTGCCGTCGTCCAGCACGAGGATGCCCCGCTGCCGGGGCTCGCCGGGGGTGTTCGTGGGTCGAAACAGGCGCTCGGTGGTCAGCCCCAGCGAGCCGTAGCGGGCCAGCTCGTCGTTGCCGGTGACGGCCAGCGTCTGCGGAAACCTCAGCAGTAGCCCTTCCTTGCGTGACAGCTGCTCTTCGCTGAGCGGCCAGTCGACCGCAATCGGCTCGGGTAGTCGGTCGCTAGCACAGGTCTCGATCTGCTCGACCCGCTCCAATTGCACCTGGCCGCGGTACTCACCGGTCCGGGCGTGGAGTTGCACGTGGCTGCCGGGAGCGATGAGCGCCCCATCGCTCGGCGTGGCGCCAGGCATGTAGACGAACAGGCCGACGGGGCCGTGCTCCGTCGCCTGCTGCAGATAAAAACCGTTCAGCCGCTCGCGGCCGAGAAACTCGCCCGTCACCACGCCGTCGACGACCACTTCCCGGCCGGCGGGCAAGGCCGTGCGCTCGCCAACGCCCTTGATGGCGGCCAAGTCAGTGCTGGAGGGATCGGGGCAACCGGCTGTCGCCGGTGAGCTCGTCAGCAGCAGGGTCAACAGCAGGGCGAGTGGTCCTGTCTGGCGGGTCACGGCATGGGATCGGCGCTGGTCGGATAAAGTCATGGAATAGAGCTCATGAGAAAAGCACCATCACCACGCCGTAGGCCGCCACGCCCGCGGCCACCGGCCAGCCCAGGGTGCGCTTGTACCACCATACGGCCAGGGTCGCCAGTACGCCGATGGCGGTGGCCAGCCAGGAGGTGACACCGGGCGTCACCGGCGTCAGCGATACGCCGAACAGGGCGCCGATCATCAACGGGCCGAGCAGGGTCAGCCACTGGGGCATGGCCTCGAGGCTGTCGTCGCCGCCTTGGCGCGCGAGACGGCGCTGCATCCACAGCAGTGGTAGCAGGCGGATCAGTAGGGTACCCAGCGCCGAGGCGAGCACGGCGATCCACAGGGCGCTACTCATGTCGCTCTCCTTGCGTGTACTCAGTCTTTTGGCAGTGGTCGAACTTGACGAGCTGGAAGCATAGCGCGCCGCAGACGGCAGCGAGGGGGACCGCCACGTTGGTCAGGCCCAGCAGTGTCAGTAGCAAGGCGCTGGCAATCGTCAGGCCCAGGGCCAGGCTCCAGCGCCGCGAGGTGAAGCGCGGTGCCACCAGCACCAGGAACAGCGCAGGCAGGGCGAAGGGCAGGATCTCACCCATCAGGGCCCAGCGTGCGACCAGTTCACCGCCGGCCACCGCACCCAGCGCCGTGCCGCCGATCCAGCTGAGCCAGGCCAGCAGCGCGGCGCCGGTGTACCAGCCGAGGCGCTGGGCGGCGGGCAGTTGCGGCAGACGAGCGTGGGCCAGGGCGAAGATCTGGTCGGTGAGGCCGTGCATCAACCAGGGCCACAGGCGGCTGGTGGGCAGCCAGGGGGCCAGGTTGGGGGCGTAGACCACATGGCGCAGGTTGATCAGCAGGGTCATGGCCACTACCAGCCACAGCGGCGCACCGGCGGCCACCATGCCGACGAACAGGAACTGCGAGGCACCGGCATAGATCAGCGTCGAGATCGCCACGGCTTCCCAGGCGCTGAAGCCGGCCTGAGTGGCGATCAGCCCGAAGGAGATAGCCACCGGGATATAGCCGCCGAGCAGCGGGATGGCCTCGCTCATGCCGGTCAGCCAGGGGCGGGTAGGCGAGGAGGCGGCTTGCAGGCTCATGACGCGGGTTCCTCGTGATAGACGACGCTGAGCAGCAGCGTGGCCCAGGTGTCTCCGGTGCGGTAGAGATGGGGACGGTCCGCGGCGAAGGTGTGGGTCTCGCCGGCCGACAGGGTTCGGGTGTCGCCTTCCGGGCCGGCTTCCAGCGTGCCGCTGATCAGGGTGAGCGACTCCCGGGCGCCGGGCGTGTGGGGCTCGGCAAGGCGCAGGGTATGCGGCGCGCAGCGCATCCAGTAGGCATCGACCTGAGGATGATCCTTGCCCTGATCGAGCAGGCGGACCTCCACGCCATCCTCGCCCAGCGGCACGGCGATGGGTGCGACCAGGGTGCCGAAGGGCACCTTCAACTGCACCGCCAGGCGCCAGATGGTATCCAGGGTGGGGTTGCCATTGCCCTGCTCGAGGCGACACAGGTTCGACTTGGCGATGCCGGCGGCAGCGGCCAACTGCGATAGCGACATGCCCTGCGCCTGGCGCAGCTCCTGCAGGTGTTGGCCCAGTGTGCCGAGAGAGAGCTTGTCCAAGAGTGGTGGCCTCGAGCTGTTCCTTTTAATGAACGTTCTATAAAAGGAACGGCTGGCTGTCAACTCTCCTTTTCAGCTTCCACTGCTCAGCTCCCGTCTCTCGGACCATGCATCGTGATGCGTTCGTAGCGTTAGGCTCTGTCTGAAAAGTCGGCGAGCGCAGCCAGTTTTCGGGCAGAGCCTAGACGAACTCCGAATCGTCGGTCCTTACGGTCACGCCGCCTTCCTCGCCCGGCACCATGACCATGAACTCGCCGTTACCGAGGTAGGTGACGTCGTGACCGTCATGGGTGCGAAAGAGAGGCGTGTCGCCGGTGGCGCCGGCGTGCTGAAGTTCGCTGAGTTCGCGTGCGCTGGAGAAGATGTCGATCATGTATTCGCGGCCCTGGTCGTCGAAGGCCATCACGGTTCTTTCATGCTGGGTCATGGCGTAAGCCTCTCGGAAAGTGTCTCCTTTACCCATAGCACACGGCGTTGGCTTGGCGAGTGCTCCGCATCATCGAGGCTGTAGGCGAAACGGGTCATTTCGACGCCAAAGGAAACATCATGCGCAAGGTGAGGCGACTGAAAGGCAAGGGAATCTGGCTGGTCTGGGGCGTGGTAGCGCTGTGCTATCTAGTGCCCTACACCCTGTTCAGCGACGTGGCGCGCTGGTACAGCAGTTTACTGTTCTGGGCGACGCGGTGCCTTATACCGCCTGGCCGCGGCTTGCCGGGTGCAGGAAGCTGCGCCCCGGGTGGTCGCGGATCGCCGCGGGCGCTAGCCTGACAGGCACGGGCAAGCATCTCGAATCACGCAAACGGAAGGTGACATGGGCGAGACCTATCGCGAAGGGCCGATCATCCGCTCCCTGCTGGATACCGACTGGTACAAGCTGACCATGATGCAGGGGGTGCATCACCAGTACCCCAATGCCAGCGTCACCTGGGAGTTCCGCTGTCGCGATGCCGAGCCCCTGGAGCGCTACATTTCCGAGATTCGCGAGCAGATAGATCGCCTTGCTACGCTGCAGCTGTCCCGCGAGGAGTCGGCCTACCTGGCGAGCTTTCCCTACATGTCGCCCGACTTCATTCGCTTCCTGGAGCTGTTTCGCTTTCGGCCGGAGTACGTCCGGGTCGGCATGCAGGGCAGCGAGCTGTGCATCGTCATTGATGGGCCCTGGTCGCACAGCATCCTGTTCGAGATCGTGATACTGGCGATCATCAGCGAGGTGCGCAATCGCACGCTCTACCCGGATGTTCAGGTCGACCAGGCCGTCGCGCAGCTGCGGCGCAAGCTCGCGGCACTGCGCGAGGCCTACACCCCCGAGCAACTGGCGAGCTTCAACCTGGCCGACTTCGGCACGCGACGGCGGCTCTCCCAGCCAGTGCAGGAGGCGATCGTCGAAGTCATGGAGGCTGAATTTCCGGGCAACTTCGTCGGCACCAGCAACGTCGACATCGCGCGTCGCCATGACATCAGCCCGATGGGCACCATGGCCCACGAGTGGGTCATGGCGCATCAGCAGTTGGGCAGTCGCCTGATCGACAGTCAGCGGGCCGCGCTGGAAGCCTGGGTGCAGGAGTATCGCGGCTACCTGGGCATCGCGCTAACCGATACCGTCACCCTCGATGCCTTCCTGCGCGACTTCGATCTCTACTTCGCCAAGCTCTTCGACGGGTTACGCCATGACAGCGGCGACCCGCTATGGTTCGCCGAGAAGTGCATTCGTCACTACGAGTCGCTGGGCATCGACTCGAAGACCAAGACGCTGATCTTCAGCGACAGCCTGACGTTCGACAAGGCCATGCGAATCAAGACGGCGCTGGAGGGGCGGATACGGACCAGTTTCGGCATCGGCACCAACCTGACCTGCGACGTGCCGGGGGTGAAGCCGATGAACATCGTGATCAAGATGGTCTCGTGCAACGGTCAGCCGGTGGCCAAGATATCGGATTCACCGGGCAAGACCATGTCGCGTGACGAGAGCTACGTGAGCTATCTCAAGCACGTCTTCGGCGTGAAGGAGTGAGGGGGCCCTCAGGCAGAAGCGGTTGGTGTGAGAGGCGGCAGGCCGCTGATCGGCCTGCCGTGAGCCAACAAGGCGTTAGCCCGCCTTCTTGTTGATGTCCTGCTTGGCCAGCTTGCTCAGCTTGTCATCGGTGGACTTCTCCTCCTTGAGCGTCTCGGCCAGGATCTCCTTGGCCTTGGTATGGCCCAGCTGTTCGGCCAGCTCGCATAGCGTGCCATAGGTGGCGATCTCGAAATGCTCCACCTTCTGGGCGGCGGCGATCAGTCCGGCATCGCGCAGGGGCCCCTTCTCGGTGGCGTCGACCAACTCTTCCCCTTCCTGGATCAGGCTCTCCATGGCGTGACTCTTGAGCCGCTTGATCCGGATGTCGGGAATGGAGTCGGCCGCCTGCTCGATGCGCTCCAACTGGCCCTGGGTCTCCTCCAGATGATGCTCGAACGCCTCGACCAGCTTCGGGTCATCGGCAGCGCGTGCCATCTTGGGCAGTGCGCGAGTGATCTGCTTCTCGGCACTGTTGGTTTCCGACAGCATGCGCATGAACAGTTCCTGAGGGCTAGCGATCTTCATGGATCCTCCTTTTTGCTTGGTAACCATTCCTTTGTATGGCCCGTTCAACGTAGCAATGCTTCAGGCTTTACACGGTGTCCATCGGTTGCTTTATGTGACGCCAGCGTTGTGCGACGAGCGATATCGGCTCAGGCGCCGTCGTCCTCGAGTGGCGCCAGGCGGATCAGCTTGCCGTCCGCTTCGTCGGTGAGTACGTAGACTCGGCCATCCGGCCCCTGCTCGACGTCGCGGATGCGAGCGCCGAGCGGAAGGCGCTCCTCGTTCGCTACCTCGTTGCCATTCAGGGTGAGGCGCACCAGCCCCTGCTCCGAGAGTCCGCCGATCAGCATGCTGCCCTGCCACTCCGGCAGGGCATCGCCGGTGTAGAAGATCATGCCGGAGGGGGAAATCACCGGCGTCCACTGCTTGACTGAGCCGGCGTAGTCGCCCTCGTCGCCGGGGTCGGGGATCTCCTCGCCGTCGTAGTGCTTGCCCCAGCTCACCTCGGGCCAGCCATAGTTGCGTCCCGCCTCGGGCCGGTTGAGCTCGTCTCCGCCCAGCGGGCCGAACTCGGCGACCCACAGCTCGCCCGTCTCGGGATGAAGAGCCGCGCTCTCGATATTGCGATGACCGTACGACCAGATCTCGTCGCGGGCCTCTTCGTCATCGAGGAAAGGGTTGCCGTCGGCTGGCGTACCGTCATCGTTGAGGCGCACGATGGTACCCAGATGGTTGGACGGATCCTGGGCCGGGTCGAACTGGAAGCGTTCGGCCAGGGTGAGGAACAGCGTCTGGTCATCGGCAAAGACGATACGGCCACCGAAGTGGTTCTCGTGCTCGACTCGCGGCTCCATGCGGAAGATCACCTCGAAGTCCTCGAGCCGGTCGTCGCGCAGTCGACCGCGACCCAGCGCGGTAGTGGCGCCCCCACTGCCGGGGTCGGCGAAGGAGAGGTAGACGTACCGATTGGAGGCGAAGTCGGGATGCAGGGCGACATCCAGCAGCCCGCCCTGGCCCTGATTGAACACCTCGGGAACGCCCTCGAGCGGCTCGGACAGGGTTTCATCCTGCGAGAGAAGACGCAGGCGACCCTCACGCTCCGTGATCAACAGTCGGCCGTCGGGCAGAAACGCCATGCCCCACGGATGAACAAGCCCGTCTACGACGGTTTCGAGACCCAGGGCGCCGGCCTCCGTCTGTACGGACTCTTGCGGCTGCGCCAGGGCGGGTGACGACAGGGAGAGGGCCGCGGCAGCCAGGCCAAGCGCGGCGGTAGTGACGGTACGTGTCATGGTGTCCTCCTTGGAAGGGCATTACCCTCAAGGTAATCGTTGTGTCCGAGGTAACAAGCGCAGCGTCATGCGGTACGGCAACCCCAGCCTGGACGATCTTGCGCAGCCTTCAAAACCGGTGCGTGTAGTTGAGCATGGCGGCTATCTCATCGTCGGCATTGCGGTCGTGTCCCGGTTCGATGGAATAGAGCAGATTGAGCTGCAACCGGGTGTGTTCCGAGGGCAGCAGCGCATAGCCGAACTCGAGATCGCGTTGCTGCCCGGAGGGAGCCAGCGAGACCTGAACGTCGTCGCGCAGCACCTTGCCGTCCAAGGTGCGTCCGGTGGGTATTTGCAACTCCGCCTCGCCATCAGCAAGACGCATCGGCTGGCGCAGGGCGAAGGCAGCTTGATGGCCTTTACCGTGCCACTGCAGGCCGAACGTGGTTTCCCGGGTACGGATGCCCTCGATGGACTGGATCAGCCCACTGCCGCTCATCTCGCCGCGTCCTTCCTCATGGCTGGCGAAAGCGGTGAGGGAGTCGCCAAGGCGATAGTCCAGTTGAACGCGATGCAGATCCAGCCGGTTATCCTCGCCCATTGCCAGAGCTCCCGTACCCTGGGCACCGAGCAGGCCGCGATCTTCGCGCCTGACCCCGGCGCCTGCCGTCAAGGTCAGGCGTTCGCTCAGCGTCAGGGCCAGGGAAATGCTGGAGCGGTCGGCACGATAGCGATCCGTCAGAGGTGTCGTTTCTTCAGGCGAGCTGCCGGACCAGTGCTCGGCCAGCAGCGACACGTGCTGATTGAAATCGAGGCGATGACGAACACCGGCGATCCGGTCTAGCCCGCGGGTGATGGCCGTGCCGCCCTGAAAGGAGAGCATCGGCATGAAGCCGGCTTCGACTTGGGGGCTCATGGGGTTAGGCTCATCGCCGCGGAACTGGAACAGCGACCAACGGTGCCGGCCGATGCGACCGTCCAGCCTGGCGGCGGCGGTGTCGCCGAAGGCGTCATGGCGTGCAAAGAAGCTCATATTGTCGAACTTGCCGCGCGTCTCTTCACGATGCCCCTGGGTTGCTACCGCCATGTGTTCCATGCGGCGATGCATCGAGCGGTTGCGCTCGATGCGTTGCGATACATGGCCTGAAAGGTCGGTGCGGTAGTCGCGACCGAGCTCGTCGAAGACGGCAACTTCCTTCAGCACGCCTGACGTCTCCAGCGCATCGCCATAGGCGGCCGAGAGCTGGGCAGCACTCCGCTCGAGCGGTTGTCCGCCCTGGTCGACGCTGTCGCCGGTCGGCATGACCAGTTCTCCTTGAGGCTCGAGGGCATCCTCGAGGCTGGCCTCGCCCTGGCCTAGATAGAAATAGCCACAGTTCACGTTGCCGCTCTCTCCGCAGTCGTTTCGGGCATAGAGCGGCGATGTCCGGTCGGCGGTGTCCAGCAGCAGCTGCGACACCTGCGTGGCGTCCAGGTGCGGCCACAGCTCGATGATGGCGGCCGCATAAGCGCTGACCCGCGGGGCCGAAAACGAGGTGCCCTGGCCCCAGCCGTAGCTATCGTCGGCGTCGTCCAGCGCCACCAGCGTCCGCCAGGGGGCGGTGAGAAATCGCGACTGCCAATTTGCGTCGGCACCGGGAAAATTGCTGAGCGGGGCTTTTTCCACCTCATTCGTGTCGCTTCGGGTCGAGCCGCCGACGATCAGCATGCGCTCGAAGAGATCGGCATGCTGGTGAATCGGACGTTCGGCCTGCAGCGCTTCGCCCTGGTTGCCGGCGGCGACCACATACACCGAGCCCAGGCCGTCGTTGGCGGTTACCATGCGGCGCAGCGAATCGAGGGATTTACGCCCCAGGTAGCTTGCCGTTGTGCTGGGGGCTTCGAGGCGACCGCTATAGCTATGATTGATCACGCGTGAACCCAGGTCGGCGAGATAACCGGTGCTGTAGTCCATCACGTTGTCATAGCTATGTGTCTCGTCGTCTCGATTGACCTTGGCCAAGTGGAGACCATGATCGCCGGGCGCCAGGTCTCGGGTATCACGCGACAGGCTCACCACCGACGCCACCGCCGTGCCGTGCCGGCTCGCTGTGCTGACGTCGGGGTCATCGGGTTCGGCGACGTTGCTCACCGTCGCCAGCCGTGGCTGTAGGCTTTCATGAGAGAGGCGAAACCCTGAATCGGCCACACCGACGAGCACCGAATAGTGGTCATCGGGGGACTCGACATTCGGGGCGGGATCGACGGGGCTCGGTTGCAGGTCGTGCGGTGGCGGGGAGGGAGGGGGATCGTCTCCGTTCGATGGAGAGCTGCCGCCGCCGCTACTGCACCCGGCCAGCGAAAGGGCGAGCAGCATCCCTGCCAAGCGGGCATTGGTGTCGCGTCCTTGTGCCAAGCTTGCTCCTAAGTCCTTGTCGTTATTGCGGTACTGTGGCAAGGGTAGGCGCCAGGCGCTGCCAAGTTCACCGCATCATGACAAGCATAGGAGGAAGGCGACGGTAACTTCGTCACCCCTCGGTGACGAAGTATCTCGCCCGGTAAGCGTCGTTAGCGCCCCTCCGACAGGGCATCTATAACTGTGGACAGACAAGTAACGAAAGGAGTCGTTATGCAAGCGATATGGACGCTGGGCAGCAAAGGCGTGGCCGAACATCCGCCCCTGGTCGAGGATGCCGAAGTGGATGTCGCCATCGTCGGCGCCGGCATCACCGGGCTGACCGCTGCACTGCCGCTGGCCGAGGCCGGTCTCAAGGTCATGGTACTCGAGGCGGGTACGGTGGGAGGCGGGGCTACGGGGGGCTCCACCGGCAATCTCTACGCTACCCTGGCCTCGGGGCAGGCGCCGTTGCGCCACAAGTGGGGCGATGAGGTGGCCGCCGAGGTGGTACGGGCCAGGACCGGGGCGGTCGACCATGTCGAGGCACTAGTGCAGCGCTTCTCCATCGACTGCCAGTTTCGACGCCAGCCGGCCTATCGCCTGGTGACCGAGGAGCGTCAGCACGCCGGGCATGATCTGAACGAAGAACTCGATGCGCTGGTCAGCGCGGGGCTCGATGTCGAGATGGTTGAGGAGTCCGGATTACCCTTCGATAGCTGGGGCATTCGTATCGCCCACCAGGCCCAGTTCAACCCGCTGCGCTACGTCGAGGGGTTGGCCGATGCGCTGCTCGGCGAGGGCGTGCTGATTCTTCAGCACAGCCCGGTGCGAGAGATCGACGCGGACAAGGGACGGCTCAGGACGGACACAGGCAGCATCAGTGCGAAGCACATCATCCAGGCGACTCACACGCCGAAGGGCATCAGCCTGGTTCAGGCGGGTATGCCGGTGTCGCGAGAGTATGCGGTGAGTGCCCGGCTACGCAGCGGCGACTATCCCGAGGGCATCTTCTGGGTGCTCGATCCCTTCCACTCGCTGCGCAGCTACCGCCACGGCGACGACCACTACCTGATGGTCATCGGCGAGAAGCACCCGCTCGGCCATCACCAGGTCGAAGCCTATCGCAACCTACGTGACTATCTCGACGCCCGGTTCGACGTGGAGAGCTTTGCTCAGCAGTGGTCGGCCCAGCAATATACCTCACCGGACGGTCTGCCCTACATCGGCCGCATGCATGGCCACGACAACCTGTGCATGGCCACCGGCTTCGCCGCCGACGGCCTGGTCTGGGGTACCCTGGCCGGGATGATCATCGCCGACCAGGTCCTCGAACGCGACAATCCCTGGGAGGCCCGCTTCGGGGCGCGGCGCATCACCCCAGGGAAGTCCGCACGTCAGTACGTCAAGGAGAACGTCAGCGTCACCAAGCATATGGTGAAGGACTACCTGGGCACCGAGAAGCTCGAGAGCGTCGAGTGCATCGGACCGGGGCAGGGTCGAGTGGCGACCGTCGATGGCGAGAAGCTTGCCATCCACCGCACCGAAGCAGGCGAGCTCAAGGTGCTGTCCGCGGTGTGCCCGCACATGAAGTGCATCGTGCATTGGAATCCCAGCGAAGCGTCGTGGGATTGCCCCTGCCACGGCAGCCGCTTCGATACCGACGGCGAAGTGATCGAAGGCCCCGCGTACCATTCCTTGGCCAAGTGCGGTGGACGCGACTAGCGGGTTCGTCTCGTAGTACTCCGAACGTCCCCGGCGCACCGCGCTGGCGATGACCCGATTACGCGAACGCTACTTCGAGATGCGTGCGGGCGGAAACCTCACCTCGAAGCCCCGGGCATCAAGATAGCGGATGTCGTTGGGGCGCCCCTTGTCGTCGAAGTCGACGAGGCCGATGCCGCTGCCGTTCCACAGTCGTTCACCGGCCTTGGCGCGGTCGGGGTCGCGTGGGTGGATGACCAGTCGGCGACGCTTGGTGAACCAGTTGAGCGGGGAGCGCGGGGCATAGAGCCAGCGATTGAGCCGGTCGAACCAGTCGAGCAGGGTGTCGGGAAAGGCGTTCTTGATGCCGCTGGAGGTGATCTGCCACAGCCTCGGTCCCGACCGGCGATGGCGCAGTTCGATGTCGTAGGCGAAGGAGTAGTGAACGTCGCCGGAGAGAATCACGTAGTTGCCCGGCGTACGGGAGTGACGAAAGATGTTGAGCATGACGCTGGCGGCACCGCGATGCGCCATCCAGTTCTCGGCATCCACCACCAGCGGCTTGCCGGCCAGGGTGAAGAGCCGCTGCACCGCTTCGATGAGCTTGACCCCAAACATGGGGGCGGGGGACACGATGATCGCCGAGGGCGCGTCGAGCATGCCCTCCTGCAGCTCGATCAATGCCTCCCAGTCCATCAGGCCCGAGGGGCGTGAGGGGTGGCGTTCGCTGCGCCAGCGACGCGTGCGCGTGTCCAGCACCAGCAGGGGGGGCGTGCCGGGAATACGGTACTCCCAGCCCTGGAAGCGCAGCACCTGCTGCAACAAGGCATTCTGCTCCTCGAACGGGAGACGCCCCTCGTTCTGGCTGGCCCGTTCCATCAGTGCGGCACTGCTTGTCGTGAGTTCGGCCATGCGGTCGGGGTCGTTGCCCCAGCCCTGGCAGAGTAGGTAGGCGAGCAGGGCATTGCCGATGATGCGACGCGAGAAAGGATGCCCGTAGGCGATCTGCTCCCAGTCGGCGGTCAGGTTCCAGTCGTCGGTCACGTCATGGTCATCGAAGATCATTAGCGTGGGTAGGTGGGCCAGCAGCCGGGCGCAGGCAGGCAGGTCAGCCACGAAGCGCTCGATGATGGCTTGCTCGTCCAGGAAGCGCTGCTGGTCTTCGCTGTCGAGCGAAGGAGGGCTCGTGTCGATCAGACGCCACGGCTCCGGCGACCACACCAGCAGATACATGGCGATGATCTCGGCGAAGCTGATCAGGTGATTGTGGGCGTTGGCCGTGGTGAAGACCGGCTTGCGCACGCCACCGAAGAAGCGCTCGCGCAGGGCGGTACCACTCTCGGTGTCGGGCAGCAGCGCCTCGCGCCGGTAATAGGTCGCCGCGTCGCGATAGAGCGCCTGGCTGTCGGGCACCGTGGCGCCTTCCAGCTCCTCGTCGAACAGCCCCAGGCGTGCGATCAGGGCATGGATGGCGACCAGCATCGGGCCGGCCACGTCGTCGGCGTAGATCTGGTCGCCGGTCAGCAGCAGCCAGGCCGGCCACTCCTGCGGCTGCCGATGCCGCTCGGCGAGCCAGCCATCGGCGTGGGCCAGTCCATCGGGGCCGTCATGGTGGGGCTTGCGACAGGAGCCGTGCAGCAGCCGGTGGTGGTGCTCGGCCAGCACGAAGCGGGGATAGCTTGCACCTTCATGAAGCAGGTGCGGCGCCCACTCGGCGATGCCGCGCTCGGTCGTGTCAGCGACTACCTTGAGGTCGTAGTCGATGGGAGTGCCGGTGGGAAGCGGGGTGGCCAGCGAGACATCGATCAAGTGCAGCCAGGCGTGGCGGCCCACGGGGATACGCTGAAGCCGCTCCTCGCCCAATGGCAAGCGCCGAGGTGGCAGGCCTGCGGGGTGCAGCATGAGCGCGAGTTCCAACGGCTGTGAGGCCACCAGCCACAGGCTCAGACGCTCGGGCGCCAGGCGTCGCAACAGAGGGCCAGCCAGAACGTCTGGCAGGGGCGGGGCCGCTTGGGTCATCGAATCCTCCTCGTGAGTGGCCTGCCTGGTCAGGCGCGTACATGATGCGATGGCTGGCGCTGAACAGTCCAAGTGAGTAGGCTGGGCAGCGATTCGTTCAATTCTTGCTGATGGAGGCAATGCCGTGTCCGTAATGATCGTGGGTCTCGTGATCTTTCTTGGCATGCACTCCATACGCATCGTTGCCGATGACTGGCGCGGTGCGCAAATTCGCAAGATGGGCGAGATGCGCTGGAAGGCACTGTTCTCGGTCGTGTCCATCGTCGGCCTGGCACTGGCCATCTGGGGCTACGGTCACATGCGCCTCGACCCGACCTGGGTCTGGCACCCGCCGACAGGAATGCGTCATGCCGTGGCGCTGCTGATGCTCCCCGCCTTCATCCTGCTGGTGGCGGCCTACGTCCCCAACAACCACATCAAGGCAAAGCTGGGCCATCCCATGGTATTGGCGGTCAAGGTCTGGGCATTCGCACACTTGCTGGCCAACGGCCGCCTCGGCGACATCGTCTTCTTCGGCGCCTTCTTGCTGTGGGCCGTGCTCGACTTCCGCACCGCGCGGCGGCGTCAGCCGGCGCCGGCCGTGTCGCCGCGTATGTCCGGTACCGTCATCACGCTCGCCGTTGGCTTCATCGCCTACTATCTGTTCGCCTTCCATCTGCACGTTTGGGTGGCCGGCGTACCGGTGATGTAACGTAGTGGGGCAGTGCTTCCGTTCGCTTAGCCGAAAGTCATGACGTGGATCAAGGCGTGCCGGCCGGCTTTGGTCGAACCTGATGCGTGATGCCGCTCGGCGGCTTCACGACCATGAGGAGACACCATGCCAGCCATGATGAAAGCGGCAATCTTCATCGAGCCGGGGCGCATCGAGATCGACGACAAGCCGATTCCCGAGATCGGCCCCAATGACGCCCTGGTTCGCGTCACCACCACCACCATCTGCGGCACCGACGTGCACATCCTCAAGGGCGAGTACCCGGTCGAGAAGGGGCTCACCATTGGCCACGAGCCGGTCGGGGTGATCGAGAAGCTGGGTGCCAACGTACAAGGGTATCGGGAAGGGCAGCGGGTGATCGCCGGCGCCATCTGCCCCAGCTTTACCTCCTACGCCTGCCAGGACGGCTGCTGCGCCCAGGACGGCGGCCATCACGCCCACGGCTACAAGCCGATGGGTGGCTGGCGCTTCGGCAATACCATCGACGGTGCCCAGGCCGAATATCTGTTGGTGCCCGACGCCCAGGCCAACCTGGCGCCGGTGCCCGACGGTCTGACCGACGAGCAGGTACTGATGTGCCCCGACATCATGTCGACCGGCTTCGCCGGCGCCGAATCGGCGGGCATCCGGATCGGCGACAGCGTGGCGGTATTCGCCCAGGGACCGATTGGCCTATGCGCCACGGCCGGGGCCAGGTTGCGCGGCGCCGGCGTGATCATCGCCGTTGACGGCGTCGACGAGCGCCTGGCCATGGCCCGGCAGATGGGTGCTGACGTCACCCTCGACTTCCGCAAGGTCGACGTGGTCGAGGAGATCCTGCGTCTGACCGGCGGGCGCGGCGTGGACGCCTCCATCGAGGCGCTGGGGCTGCAGTCCACCTTCGAGTCGGCGCTGCGGGTGATCAAGCCGGGCGGCACCCTGTCGAGCCTGGGCGTCTATTCCGAAGATCTGACGATCCCGCTCGGGGCGTTCTGCGCCGGGTTGGGCGACCACAAGATCGTCACCTCACTGTGCCCCGGCGGCAAGGAGCGCATGCGCCGGCTGATGCAGGTGATCGAAACCGGGCGACTGGACCTCGGCCCCCTGGTCACTCATCGCTATGCGTTGGAGAACATCGTCGACGCGTACGACCTCTTCTCGCACCAGCGCGATGGAGTACTCAAGGTGGCGATCCAGGCCGGCTGAGGCGCTAGGTTAGGCCGTGTCGGGGCGGAACCCCGCCCCGCTCTGGCAGGCTTCGTATTTCGCCAGGCAGTAGCCGTTCTTCTCCGCGGATTTCACCCGATACATGGCCATGTCGGCACGGTGGACGATGTCGTCGACGCTCATGCCCGGGTAGGGGAACAGGCACACGCCGATGCTGGCCCTGAGGGTAAAGGGCTCCGGTACGTCGGCCAACGGCAGGCTGAGGTTTTCCAGCAGCTTGGACGCCAGTCGATGTATGTCTTGCTCGGCATCCAGGTCACGGGCCAGAACGAAGAACTCATCCCCGCCGATTCGCGCCACCGTGTCGGTCTTGCGCACGCTGGCCGACAGGCGGCGGGCGACCTGCTCGAGCAGCTTGTCTCCGGTTCGGTGGCCGAGACGGTCGTTGATCTGCTTGAACCCGTCGAGGTCGATGAACAGCCCACCCTGCAGCTTGCGGTGGCGCTGGCTGGCGACCAGGGCCTGCTCGATGCGGTCGTACAGCAGCTCGCGATTGGGGAGTCCTGTCAAGGGGTCGTGCAGCGAACGCTCGCGATGGAAACGTCGTTCCTCCTCGAGTTCCTTCTCACGCAGGTACAGCTGCCGCCCCTGGCGCTCTGTCAGATAGCCCGTGGCACCGCCGATCAAGTTGGCCGAGACGATGAAGACGTTGTGGCTGAAGAGGATATGCGCGGGATAGTCGAGCAGCACGCCGAAGACCAGGTTGTAACTCGCCAGCAGCAGGGCATCGATGCCCAGGGCATAGGGGAAGCGAACCCCGATGAAGTTGTAGGTGTAGAAGGTCAACATCACCATGGCGGGGTAGTAGTAAGGCGTGTTCTCGAGCGGCACCTGGGACTGGATTGCGATCAGGCCGAACCCGGCCGCCACGCAGACGGCCAGCAGCCACCACTGCGCCAGGCGCTGAAAGGCCGGGGTGAAACTGACCACCAGCAGCAAGCTCGGCACCATCAGGGCGGTAAGGCGTGACTGCCAGACGCTCCATCTGGCTTCCGGCGGGACGTACCAGATGTCGAGCAGTCCGCACAGCAGGTAGACGAGCATGCCGACCAGCATCGCTGCGCGCCCCTGGATCAGGGTGCGCGGGAAGGTCTCCTGCCGGTAGGCATGTTCCCGTTGCGGGTCGCAGAAGCGCAGACTGAAACGCCTCAGCGGGGGGCTCGCGCCCTGCGTAATGGCCGACATGGGGCGTTGTCCCTCAGCGTGTCAGGTCGACGGGGCCGTGCGCTCGCCGCGTTTGGCCAGGGGGCGCACTTTTTTCGTTGATTTTCGGAAGGCTACCAGCAGGCGTAGGTTACGACCAGCCGCTGGGGTGGGTCATGCTCGCTGCGGCGCATAGAGCCAAGCACCGTCATTCACGCCGGCGCCCTCGGCCGGCGTCACAGAGGAAATGCAGCGTTGAATCGGCCTACGGAGTTTTTCCTGGCGGCTGCTACTCTTTGTTACATGAGAGTTGAACGGTCATTCAATGTTCATCTCTACGTCATGGAGTCGCGCGATAAGGGTCGGGGGCCAAGCCACTGACCCCTGTCACCCTGTGCAAGACCCACATGGAGAACCGTCATGTCGTTTACACGTCGCCGTTTCCTCAAAGGCACCCTGGCAGCCGGCGCCGCCGCTACCGTGCCGTCGTTCTACATCAACAAGGTGTTGGCTCAGGAACAGACCCTGCGCATCTACGCCTGGGCGGGCTACTTCACCGACGAGATGCTGGCCGACTTCACCGAGAAGACCGGCATTCGCGCGACCTTCACGCCCTACGGCACCAACGACGAGCTGATGAACTCGCTGCGAGCTACCGACGGCACCGGCTTCGACGTGATCATGCCCACCGTGGATCGGGTGCCCGGCTACCTGGACTATGACCTGGTGCAGCCGCTGGATGAGTCACGCATCAACTGGTCCGGTGCGCTCGACAGCGCCATCGAGGGCTCCGAGGTCGGCGGCGTGGTCGACGGCAAGCGCTACTTCGCGCCCAGCGACTGGGGCACCGAGGCGATCACCTGGCATCGCCGCGATGCCAAGATCGATCGTGCCAACCTCAGCTATGCCGACCTGTGGAACCCCGAGCACGGCCAGGGGGTGACCGTACGCGGCCACTCGGCGCTGGTGGGCATCGGTCTGTGGCTCGAGCGCGAGGGCCGGCTGCCGCATCCGCTGCTCGACTCCTACAAGAGCGAAGAGGCGATGCGCGCCAACTTCGATGTCATTCTCGAAGAGGCGATCAAGCACAAGCACATGCTGGTGCAGTTCTGGGATACCGAGAACGATGCCCAGGCGGCCTTCCGCACCAACGGCGCCATCATCGGCCAGACCTGGGACTCCACCGCCTTCCGCCTGCAGCAGGAGGGCGAGGACATCGCCTACGGCGCGCCCAAGGAAGGTGCGCTGGCGTGGATGGAAGGCTTCGTGATTCCCAAGAATGCCCAGAATCCGGACGCCGTCTACGAGCTGATCAACTGGTACTACACGCCCGAGGCGGGTGCCCTGTTCGTCAAGGCGACCGGCTACAACTCCACCTCCAAGGGAGCCACCGAACTGCTGCCCGAAGAGACGCGCCAGTTCTTCACCGACTCCTACACCGAGCAGGACCTGGCCAACCTATGGTGGTGGCCGATCCAGGAGCCGTGGTACGTGGCGCTGCGCAATGAGTACCAGGATCGCTACTTAAGTGCCTAGGTGATGCTTTCACCTTCCGAAGCGGCTTCGATGTCAGGTCGAAGCTGCTCTCCTGCACTGATGAAACAAGTACGTAATTAAAGGCAAAGACTAGATGGACGGTAGCGTCAGACTGGACGAGGTGGTGATGCGCTTCGGCGATTTCACCGCCATCGAAAAGACCTCGCTTGCGATTGGCTCGGGCGAGTTCTTCAGCTTCCTCGGCCCCTCGGGCTGCGGCAAGACCACCTTGCTCAACATCGTCAGCGGTTTCCTCACGCCAAGCGAGGGGCAGGTATTCATTGGCGACGAGCCCATGGCCGGCGTGCCGGTGAACCGTCGCCCCACGGCGATGATCTTCCAGAATCTGGCGCTGTTCCCGCTGATGACCGTGTACGAGAACATCGAGTTCGGCCTCGAGGTGCGCGGGGTCGACAAGCGCAAGCGGCGTGAGGTATCCGAGCGGTTGCTGGCGCTGGTGGCGCTGGAGGGCAGCGGGCCGAAGAGGGTGACCGAGCTTTCTGGCGGGCAGAAGCAGCGCGTGGCTATCGCCCGGGCGCTGGCGGTGGAGCCGCGGGTGTTGCTGCTCGACGAGCCGCTGTCGGCGCTGGACCTCAAGCTGCGCCAGCACATGCGCACCGAACTCAAGGCGATCCAGCGCAAGACCGGCATCACCTTCATCTACATCACTCACGACCAGGGCGAGGCATTGAACATGTCCGACCGGGTGGCGGTGATGTCGGCCGGTCGCATCCAGCAGGTCGCCGATCCCATGACACTCTACCGCGAGCCGGCCACCGGCTTCGTCGCTTCCTTCGTCGGCGAGAACAACCGCCTCCAGGCGCGCGTGACCGATAGTGAAGGGGAGCGGGTGCGTCTCGACGCTGGCGCGCTGGGCGAGCTGGCCGGACGGGCGGGCCGTGAGACGCGTCTGACCAACGGCCAAGCCGCGGCGCTATTTCTGCGTCCCGAGCACCTGCGCCCGGTGGCGGCGGATGCCGCGGGGCCGAGGCTCGAGGCGGAAATCGAGGCGGTGCACTTCGAGGGCGCCTGGATGATGCTCGAGACGCGGTTGGTGGCCTCGGGTGAAAAGCTGCGCGTGCAGCTGGGCCACGAGGTGTCGCGTGGCCATGCCGGGGCGTTTGCCATCGGCCAGCGCATGACCTTCGGTTTCGATCCGGCCGACGCCGTTGTGCTGCCCGACGACGGCAGCCCGATGGTGGACGAGGAGACCGGCGAGGTGGTGGACGGCGACAGGACGAAGGCCGGAGGGACGCATGTTTAGGCAACTGCAGGCCCGCTTCGGTGGGCCGCTGGCGATGGCCATCGTCACCCTGCTGGGGATCTGGCTGATCGTGATGGTGACGCTGCCGCAGCTGCAGATGATCGAGTACTCGCTCAAGCCCAATCTGCTGCCGGCCCAGATCGGCGGGCCCGACGATCGGTTCACCCTGGCCAACTATGCCACGCTGTTCGACAACGACATCCACCGCACCATCTTCTTCAAGACGATCTGGTCGAGCGTGCTGGTCACACTGCTGACGCTGGCGGTGAGCTATCCACTGGCCTGGTACCTGGCCAAGGTCGCCACCCCGCGGCAGGCAGCGCTGTGCATTCTGCTGCTGATCGTGCCGTTCTGGATCAACGAGATCCTGCGCACCTACTCATGGTTCATCATCCTGGCGTTTCGCGGCCCGCTCAACGAAGTGTTGATGATGCTGGGGCTGATCGAGCGGCCGATACGCTTCCTCAGCGGCAACGGCGGGGTGATGGTCGGCATGGTCTACGCCTACATCCTGTTCATGGTGTTTCCGGTCTACAACGCCATCGAGAGCCTCGACGACAATCAGGTGCGCGCGGCGCGCGACCTGGGGGCGGGCACCGTGCGCACTCATCGGCGCATCGTCATTCCCCACGCCAAGCCGGGGATCGCCACCGGCTGCATCATGACCTTCATGCTGGCGGCCGGCAGCTACGCCGTGCCGGCACTGCTCGGCTCGCCGGGCAGCCGTTGGTTCACCCAGATTATCTACAACTGGTTCTTCGAGGGCGGCAACTGGAACCAGGGCGCGGCCTACGCCTTCCTGCTGCTGGTTTTGTGCATCGGCTTCATGTCGCTGGTCATGAAAGTGTTCAAAGTGGGCTTGGGGGACATTGGGAGATGAGTTCGCAACGCTTCCTGGCCTTCGGCCTGCGCTTCTACGTGGTGATCTTCTTCGCCTACCTGTTTCTGCCGCTGATCATCATGGCGGCGGCCACCTTCAACGACAGCCGCTTCCCCACCGTGACGCCTTGGGACGGTACCACCCTGCGCTGGTTCGGCGAGCTCGCCGCCGACCGCGGCATGTGGCAGGCGCTCGGCAACAGCCTGATCGTGGCCGCCGGCGTGCTGGTCGTCGCCGTGCCCATCGGCATCGCCACGGCGCTGTTCCTCAACACCGTGACGAGCCGCGCCAAGCCGTTTCTCTATGCCCTGATCCTCTCGCCGCTGCTGACTCCCGGCGTGATCATCGGCATCTCCACGCTGATCTTCTGGCGCCAGTTTGGTGTCAGCGGCGGCATCTTCCTCACCGTGCTGGGTCAGGCCACCTTCATCGCCGCCTACGTGATGCTGATGGTCACCGCACGCCTGCAGCGCTTCGACCGCACCATGGAGCGCGCGGCGCTGGATCTCGGCGCCAGCCAGTGGCAGATGTTCCGGCGCATCCTGCTGCCTTACCTCAAGCCGGCGCTCTACTCGGCGGCGGTGATCGCCTTCCTGCAATCCTTCGAGAACTACAACACCACGCTGTTCGTGGTCGGCTACGACACCACGCTGACGGTCTACATCGCCTCCAAGGTGCGCACCGGCCTCACCCCGGCGGTCAATGCCCTGGGGCTGACCCTGATCCTGATCACGGTGCTGTTCGCCGTCGTCTACGAGCTCAAGCGGCGCAGAGAGGCGGCGCAGTTGGTGAAGGGCGTCTAGTCCATCCTGGCCGGCATCCCGGCGAGCGGTTGGGCCGGCAGCCATACCCGGGCGGAAAGGCCGCCGAGGGGAGAGGTGTCCAGCACCAGCCGGCCGCCGTGCAGTGCCGCCAGATCGGCGACGATGGCCAGCCCAAGCCCGCTGCCGGAGCGCTGCTCGTCCAGTCGGGCGCCGCGACCCATGGCAGCCTGGCGCTGGGCCGCGTCCATGCCGGGGCCATCGTCCTCTACGCTGAGCCAGAGTCCATTGTCAGCTTCGTAGCCATTGAAGCGAACCCGGCGGCTGGCCCAGCGCAGGGCGTTGTCCAGCAGGTTGCCGACCAGCTCCTGCAGGTCCTGGGGCGCCATCCTGACCCGGAGGCCTTCCTCTACCCGGTGCTCGAGAGTAGCGCCGCGGCGCCCGGCAAGGCGTCCCAGCCCTTCGAGGATCGGGGCCAGGGTCTCGGCGACGGCTATCCTGGGAGCCAGGCCGGCATCGCCTGCTGCGGTGGCACGGGCCAGGTGGTGGCGTACGGCGCTGTCGATGCGGGCGAGTTCGTCGCGAACGCGGCTGCGACGTGGCTCCTCGATGCCATCGGCCAGGGTGGTCAGTACGCTCACCGGAGTCTTCAGCGCATGTGCCAAATTGCCTGCAGCATGACGTGCATGCGCCATCAGGCGCCGGTCGCGCTCCAGAACGGCGTTCATGGCCCCGGCCAGGCGAGCCAGTTCGGCGGGCAGGCGGGTGTCGAGGCGTTCAGCGTCACCGTTCTCGACCTGCGACAGGTCGCCCTGCATGCGCCGCAGCGGCGCCAGGCCCCAGCGCACCTGCAGTGCCAACATCGTCAATACCAGCAGCCCAAGGCCGGCAAGCGACAGCGCCACCAGCCGGGCGAAGCGATCCAGTTCGAGATCGAGCGTCTTTCGCGGTGCGGCCACGCTGACGTGCAGTGGCGTTTCGAGCGGTGCCAGCTGAATATCGCGTTCGATGACCCGCAGCGGCATGTCGCGTGGGCCCACTTGGTCGTGGTGGAGTACGTCCAGGGTGCTGCGCACGGGCAGGCGCTGATCCCATAGCGAGCGTGAGGTCAGTACCCGTTCGCCGCCGTCGCTGACCTGCCAGTACCAGCCGGAGAACACCTGCTCGAAGCGCGGGTCGCCGAGGTCGCGCTCTTGTACTAGCCGCTGCTGCACGTCATCCCAGGCGATCCCGGCGATCACCACGTTGAGCAATGCCTCCAGCTGGCGATCGAAGGCGCCGGTGGCGGTGGTGCGAAAATGCTGGGCGAGGCCGAGACCGGCCAGCGGCAGGGTAATCGCCAGGACCAGCAGGGTGGCCAGTATCAGCCGGCTGGCCAGCGACAAGCGGCGTAGGCGGCTCATGACGCCTCGGCGTCGCCGTTGAGCCGGTAACCCTGTCCGCGACGGGTCTCGATGCGCTCCGCTCCCAGCTTGCGGCGCAGGCGGCTGATCTGCACGTCGATGACGTTGGAGTCGGGTTCGTGGTCACGATCGTAGACGTGCTCGACGAGTTCGCTACGGCTGACCACCCGCGGGGCGGCGTGGGCCAGGTAGGCGAGCAAACGGGACTCCTGGGCGGTCAGACTCACCGGTCGACCCGCCAGGGTGACGCTGCCGGTATGCGTATCGAAGGCCAGCTCGCCGATGCGTAGCACCGGATGGGCGTGGCCGTGGCTGCGGCGTACCAGGGCGCGCAGGCGAAACAGCACTTCGGCGGTCTCGAACGGCTTGGTCACGTAGTCGTCGGCACCGGCGGAGAAACCGGCGGCTTTGTCCGCCCAGCGGGTGCGTGCGGTCAGCACCAGCACCGGCAATTCAATGGCCTCCTCCCGCCACTGGGCAAGCCAGCGGCTGCCGTCGCCGTCGGGCAGTCCCAGGTCGAGGATCACGGCATCGTAGGCTTCGGTATGGACCAGGAAGTCGGCCTCGCTGCCGCTGCCGACCCGCTCGACCAGCACCCCGGCCTCATGCAGCGCCTCCGCCAGTGCTGCGGCCAGCGCTTCGTCGTCCTCCACCAGCAGCACCTTCATTGCGCCTCCTCGTTGCGCCGCATGCCGTCGATATTGACGCCTTCCATGCCGATCAGCTCGCCGCTCTCGGCGTCGAACTCGAACTCCACCACCTGGCCCTGGGGGCCGAGCATCTCGATTTCGTAGACCGGCCGGCCATCGTCGCGCTCCAGTTCCACTTCGAGCACATGCCCCTCGTAGCGGGCTTCCAGCCAGTCGAGGATCTCCGGCAGCGCGACCAGGCGTCCGCTGCGTACGGCTTCGTGGAGGTCGCGCCAGTGCTCATCGGCCAGGCCATGGCCGGCGATCAGGCCGAGGAGTGCCGACAGCAGCAGAGCTCGCAGCGCTCGACGAGCGAAGGCGAGGGAGGAGCTGGATCGCAGGAGGTGTGTCTTCATGTCGCCAAGGATGCCGCGCCCGACATGAACACAGCATGAACGCCACCGTCAGCTCCGGGCAAGGTGGCCGGTGATAAAACCTGATCTGTGTCCAGAAACAGGACGCCTAGAACGTGACCATGAATGGAGATGAGACCCATGAAACGCAACATGATCCTGATCGGTTCCCTGGCCACCCTGATGCTCGCCGGCACCACGGTGCAGGCTGACGATGGTCGCCTGGCGGCGGACCGCCTCGACGAGGCGCTGAAGCAGGGTACGACCTTCGGCTTCCAGCACTTCCAGGAGATCGAGGCCAAGGAGCGCGACACCATCGAGATCGAGGGCTGGCTCGATGAGACATGGCAGGCCGACGTGCGCCTGTCGCTGGAAAATGGCGAATCTCTCGAAGAGCAGCGCAATCGCCGTGACGGTGGCGCCTGGGGCATGAACGAGGAGGACGTGCGCCTGGCCATGCAGGCGGCGGTGGCCGAGGGCCTGGTCGAGTTCGAGGAGATCCAGGTCGACCGCGACGGCCGTGTCGAGATCGAGGGCATTGACGCCGACGGTCGCGAGATCGAGGTGCGAACCCAGCAGGGCGAGAGCGGCTTGGTGGAAGTGGAGCGCGACTGACCGCATTCGCCAGGGCTGCCCGCAGCGGCGCTCAGGCTAGCTCAGATGCAACAGCTGTAACGGGCAGGGCCCGGCGCGGAATTCGCGGCGGGCCCTGGTGCTCAGGGCTGGTTGCCCCACACCTCTTCCAGCACTTCCAGCGCCGTGGCGATGGCAGGCTCTTCGCTACGCTCGCGCTGCCACACGAAGCACAGCGCGCAGGGCAGGCGCACGCCTTCGACGACGACCAGCCCTCGCTCCTGGCGCTCGGCCATGGCCAGGGCGTCGCGGGCCAGGCTGAGGCCCACGCCGGCGCGCACCAGATCGAGCATGCACGCCTCCTGATCCACCTGTGCCACACCCGTTGGCGTGACGCCGAGCGGGTCGAGCATGCCGTGCAGCAGCCGGTAATGGGCCGATAGCGCTGGCGTGACGATCCACGGCAGGGCGGCCAGGCTCGTCCAGTCGTTATCTGCCACGCGGCTGCCCCAGCCGGGTGGCGCCACCACGTGGTAATCGAAGTGGGTCAACTCGCGATGGGCGATCTCCGGTGTCTCCGCCCCGGGGCCCTCGCCGGGTGGCGCGAGGAAGAAACCCACGTCGAGTTCGTCGCGGCGTATCCACTCCAGCACGCTGCCGCTCATGCCGTGCTGCAGCTCGGTCTCGAGCTGCGGGGCACGCTCCACCAGGCGGTGCAGGAAGGCGCCCAGGCGAATGAACTCGGGGTCGACGATGGTGCCGATGCGCAGCCGGCCGCGAAGGGTGCTGTGCAGGGCGCGGGCACTCTGCTCGAAGGCGGCCATGGCGGCCAGCGCCCGCTCAGCCGGGGGCAGCAAGGCGTGACCGTCGGCGGTCAGCGCCAGACCCTGGGGGCGGCGGCGAAACAGCGTCAGTCCCAGCGCTTCCTGCAGGTGCTTGAGCTTTAGGCTCACCGCCGGCTGGGTCAGATGCAGACGCTCGGCGGCGCGGGAGACGCTGCCCTCGCGAGCCACGGTGACGAAGGCGCGCAGGGCGGGGAGATCATGCATGGTGGTGTCCTGCCTGGATATAAAAATACCTTATATCTTGCTTTTGGATTTCTCAATTGATCGTGACGCTAGGCGCGGTAGGCTAGATGGTCACAGCTTTATGCCTGCTCGCTGAGAGCGACGGATGACGCGGCACTCAACCGAACGCTGCCAACGACAAGAGAGGGTAACTCATGACTCAGAACACGATCGCGCATTATATCAATGGGCAAATGACGGCCGGCGAATCGGGCCGTTCCCAGGAGGTCTTCAACCCGGCCACCGGGCAGGTGTCGGGGCATGTGGCGCTCGCTTCCCGCGGCGACGTGGCGACCGCCGTTGCCGCGGCCAAGGCTGCCTTCCCGGCCTGGGCCGATACCCCGCCGATCCGCCGCGCGCGGGTGCTGTTCAAGTTCCTCGAGCTGCTCAACGCCCACAAGGACGAGCTGGCCCGCGCCATCACCTTGGAGCACGGCAAGGTCTTCACCGACGCCCAGGGCGAAGTGGCCCGCGGCATCGACATCGTCGAGTTCGCCTGCGGCATCCCGCAACTGCTCAAGGGCGACTACACCGAGCAGGTGAGCGGCGGCATCGACAACTGGACCGTGCGCCAGCCGCTGGGCGTGGTGGCCGGCATCACCCCGTTCAACTTCCCGGCCATGGTGCCGATGTGGATGTTCCCGGTGGCCATTGCCGCCGGCAACACCTTCATCCTCAAGCCGAGCCCCACCGACCCCAGCGCCTCGCTGCTGATCGCCGACCTGCTCAAGCAGGCCGGTCTGCCCGACGGCGTGTTCAACGTGGTGCAGGGCGACAAGGAGTCGGTCGACGCGCTGATCGAGCACCCCGACGTACAGGCGCTCTCCTTCGTCGGCTCCACGCCCATCGCCAATCGCATCTACGAGAACGGCGCGCGACACGGCAAGCGAGTTCAAGCCCTGGGCGGCGCCAAGAACCATATGGTGGTGATGCCCGATGCCGACCTCGACAAGGCCGTCGATGCCCTGATCGGCGCCGCCTACGGCAGCGCCGGCGAGCGCTGCATGGCGATCAGCGTGGCGGTGCTAGTCGGTGACGTCGCCGACAAGATCGTGCCACGCCTGGCCGAGCGCGCCCGCGCACTGAAGGTCAAGAACGGCCTCGAGCTGGATGCCGAGATGGGCCCCATCGTCACCGCCCAGGCCCACCAGCGCATCACCGGCTACATCGAGAAGGGCGTAGCCGAGGGCGCCGAACTGGTGGTCGACGGGCGCGAATTCGATGCTGCCACCACCGGCGACGGCTGCAACGAAGGCTTCTGGATGGGCGGCTCGCTGTTCGATCACGTCACTCCGGAGATGACCATCTACAAGGAAGAGATCTTCGGCCCGGTGCTGGCCTGCGTGCGGGTGCCCGACGTGGTCACCGCCATCCAGCTGATCAACGACCACGAGTTCGGTAACGGCGTGAGCTGCTTCACCGAGAGCGGCAGCGTGGCCCGCGAGTTCGGCCGCCGCATCCAGGTCGGCATGGTCGGCATCAACGTGCCGATCCCGGTGCCCATGGCCTGGCACGGCTTCGGCGGCTGGAAGCGCTCGCTGTTTGGCGACACCCACGCCTACGGCGAAGAGGGTGTGCGCTTCTACACCAAGCAGAAGTCGATCATGCAGCGCTGGTCGGACTCGATAAACGCGGGCGCCGAGTTCGCCATGCCCACCCATAAATAATCCTTACCAGTACATTTGCAGGATTCGAAAGACGTCAGTGAGAGGCGCCGAGGGGAGACCGAAGAGGAGGTCATTTGCCATGGACGGCAAATGTAGCGCCCAGGGATGGGTTCACAGCGCCTCCTCGCAGGTCTTCCCCTCGGATCAGCCTCGAACGGGGCATGTCGAGGGAGCACGCCATGGCAGAGCAGGAATTCGACTACATCGTGGTGGGCGCTGGTACCGCCGGTTGCCTGCTGGCCAACCGTCTCAGCGCCGACCCGGCCAACCGGGTGCTGCTGATCGAGGCGGGCGGCCGCGACAACTATCACTGGGTGCACATCCCGGTGGGCTATCTCTACTGTATCAACAACCCGCGCACCGACTGGTGCTTCAAGACCGAGCCCGACAAGGGCCTCAACGGCCGCTCGCTGATCTACCCCCGCGGCAAGACCCTGGGCGGCTGCTCGAGCATCAACGGCATGCTCTACCTGCGCGGCCAGGCCCGCGACTACGATGGCTGGGCCGAGCTGGTGGGCGACGACGACTGGCGCTGGGAGAATTGCCTGCCGGACTTCATCAAGCACGAAGACCACTACCGACTTGACGAGGGCGGCGACGGCGATGCAGCCCACCGTGACTATCACGGCCACGGCGGTGAGTGGCGCATCGAGAAGCAGCGCCTCAAGTGGGAAGTGCTCGACGACTTCGCCGAGGCGGCGGTGCAATCCGGCATCCCGCGTACCCGTGACTTCAACCGCGGCGACAACGAGGGCGTCGACTACTTCGAGGTCAACCAGCGCGACGGCTGGCGCTGGAACGCCGCCAAGGCCTTCCTGCGTCCGGTGTGCGAGAAACGCAGCAACTACACCCTGTGGCACTCCGCTCAGGTCCATCGCCTGCTGTTCGACACCGCTGAGGGCGGCAAGCCCCGCGCCAACGGGGTCGAGCTCGAACGCGACGGCGTGATTCAGCGGGTGAGGGCGAAGCGCGAGGTGATCCTGGCCGCCGGTGCCATCGGCTCGCCGCAGCTGCTGCAGCTTTCCGGCATCGGCCCCACGGCGCTATTGGCCGAGCATGGCATTCCGCTGGTTCACGAGCTGCCCGGCGTCGGCGAGAACCTGCAGGATCACCTGCAGATCCGTTCGGTCTACAAGGTGACCGGCGCCAAGACCCTCAACACCCTGGCCGCCTCGTGGCTGGGCAAGGCGAAGATCGGCATGGAGTACCTGCTGCGTCGCACCGGGCCGATGAGCATGGCCCCCTCGCAGCTGTGCATCTTCACCCGCAGCAGCGACGAGTACGAACACCCCAACATCGAGTACCACGTGCAGCCGCTCAGCCTCGAGGCCTTCGGCCAGCCGTTGCACGATTACCCGGCGATCACCGCCAGCGTATGCAACCTGAACCCCACCAGCCGGGGCAGCGTGCGCATCAAGAGCCGCGATCCGCACCAGGCCCCGGCCATTGCCCCCAACTACCTCAGCACCGAGGAGGATCGTCGCGTGGCGGCGGACTCGCTGCGGGTCACCCGGCGTATCGCCGAGCAGCCGGCCTTCGCCAAGTATCGCCCCGAGGAGGTCAAGCCCGGCGTGCAGTACCAAAGCGACGAGGATCTCGCACGGCTGGCCGGTGACATCGGTACCACCATCTTCCACCCGGTGGGTACGGCGAAGATGGGCAAGAGTGACGATCCCATGGCTGTCGTGGACAGTCACCTGCGCGTGCACGGCGTCGAGGGGCTGCGGGTCGTGGATGCCAGCATCATGCCCACCATCACCAGCGGCAACACCAATTCGCCCACGCTGATGATCGCCGAGAAGGCTGCAGGCTGGATTCTCGCGGGTAGGTAAAGAATGGGCCGGTAAAAATTACGTCATCGATGCAAAATAGTATTTGACGTGGGTGCCTGAACAAAGCAAGATGCGTGCAGTTGGTTAGCAAGTCGAACATCGCAGGTGGTCATCGAAACGCTCATGGCGTCTTGATTTCCCGGTGAAAAGTTTCTTGTTTTACCCACTGCAACTCGGGTATTTCCCGGAAAATCAATGCTATTAGAGGAATTCGATAATGGCTACCGGTACTGTCAAGTGGTTCAACGACACCAAAGGCTTCGGCTTCATCTCTCCGGACGACAACGGCGACGACCTGTTCGCGCACTTCTCCGAGATCCAGGCTGACGGCTTCAAGACCCTCCAGGACGGCCAGAAGGTTTCCTTCGACGTCACTCAGGGCAAGAAAGGCCTTCAGGCCTCTAACATTAAGGTCATCGGCTAATCGCCAACTGACGTTGATGTGACTGCGTAAGCAGCTCAGAAAAGGTCCGCTCAGGCGGGCCTTTTTCGTTGTGCTCGTGTGTGGCAGGAGAGCTTTTCTTCTCTCGCTACTTATGTTTTTTGGTTATTTTTGAATTTCTAAAAATAACTTTTTAGAATAAGCGGCGGCAGTGCACAATAGCTCGACGTTCCCATGTGCACGGACCCTTTCCCATGCCGCTGGATGCCTGGCTAGCTCTCGTCATCGTCCTCGCCGTCTTTCCTCTGATGGCGTTCTCACGCCTCGGCCCCGATATCGTGCTGCTGGGCGCGGTCATTCTGCTGCTGACCCTCGGTGTCATCGAGCCGGCCCAGGCGCTGGGCGGCTTCTCAAGCACCGGCCTGTTCACCGTGGCTTTCATGTATGTGCTGGTGGCCAGCATTCGCGAGACAGGCGGCATCGACTTGATCATTCGCCACGTGCTGGGACGACCTCGCGTCGAGAGCGGCGCCTTGACTCGTCTGGTGGTTCCGGTCGCTGCCCTTAGCGCTTTCCTCAACAACACGCCGGTTGTGGCCACCTACATCCCCGCGGTGCTGAGCTGGAGCCGACGCCTGCAGCTCCCGGCGCATCGCCTGCTGATGCCGCTCTCCTTTGCCTCGATACTCGGCGGCACCATCACGCTGATCGGCACCAGCACCAACCTGGTGGTGCATGGCCTGCTGGTGGAGCGTTACCCGGCGCTTGCCATGCGGCTGTTCGATCTGGCCTGGGTAGGGTTGCCCGTGGCCGTGGTCGGAGCGCTCTACCTGGTCCTGGTTGCGCCGCGCCTGCTGCCGCAACGCCGCGGTGCGGCCTCGGCCTTCGAGAATCCTCGCGAGTACACCATCGAGATGGAGGTCGATCCGGCGGGGCCGCTGGTCGACCGCACGGTGGAAGAGGCGGGCCTGCGCCATCTGCGAGAGCTGTTCCTGGTTGAGATCGAACGCGACGGTAACGTGGTCAGCGTGGTGGGGCCGGGAGAGCGTCTCAAGGGGCATGATCGGCTGGTCTTCGCCGGTACTTCCGACGGTGCCGTGGAACTGCAGCAGATTCGTGGCCTGGTGCCATCGCACCATGGCGCATCGAGCCTGGAAAAGGAATTCAAGGAGCGGCGCCTGGTCGAGGCGGTGGTCTCGGATCAGTGCCAGTTCGTCGGCAAACGGATTCGCGACGGCCATTTCAGAACCTTGTATGGCGCCGCCGTGCTGGCGGTATGCCGAGGCGGCGAGCGGGTGGCCGGCAACCTGGGCCAGGTACGACTGCAACCTGCCGACGTGCTGCTGCTGGAGGCGCGGCCTCCCTTCATCGAGCGTCACCGCCAGTCGCGCGACTTCCTGCTGATCAGCCAGGTCAATGGCCAGGCACGGCCCAACCACGAGAAGGCATGGCTGGCCTGGAGCATCCTGGTGGGCGTCGTGGCACTCGCCACCTTCGGCGTGATGAGCATGATGAACGCCGCCATGCTGGGCGCGGTGGCAGCACTCGCCAGCGGTTGCTGCTCGGTGGGGGCGGCCAAGCGCGGGCTCGATACCCAGGTACTGCTGACGATTGCCGCCTCGTTCGGCCTGGGCGCCGCGCTGGAGAGTTCGGGAGCAGCGGCGACCCTGGCCGGTCTGGCACTGGGACTGGCAGACGGCAATCCCTGGCTGCTGCTGATCGGCAGCTATCTGCTGGTGGCGCTGTTGACCGAGCTGGTCACCAATAACGCCGCGGCGGTCATTACCTTCCCGGTGGTCATGGCCAGCGCCGAGAGCCTCGGCGTCAATCCCATGCCCTTCGTGGTGGCGGTGATGTTCGCCGCCTCGGCGAGCTTCCTCACGCCCATCGGCTACCAGACCAACCTGATGGTGCACGGTCCTGGTGGCTACCGCTTCGGCGATTTCCTGCGCGTGGGCGGGCTACTCAACATTCTGACGGCGATCGTCGCGCTGGTGCTGATTCCGCTGGTGTGGCCGTTCTGAAGAGCGCCGCTCTCGCCGTGGTCCCAGGTTTGCGGTAGGGTGTCGGCTTTGCCCAGACTGCGACGAAGGAAGCCCAGCCATGAGTCATCCCGGCGAACTGATCATCGAGCCGAAGAGCGGCCGTCCGGCCGATGCCTGTGTCTTCATCCTGCACGGCCTGGGAGCCGATGGACATGACTTCGAGCCTCTGGTGCCGGCGCTGCCGCTGAAAGCGGGGCTCGAGGTGCGCTTCATCCTGCCCCATGCACCGCGGCTGCCGGTTACCATCAACGGCGGCATGGTCATGCCGGCGTGGTACGACATCCACGAGATGAGCCTCGACCGTCGCGTCGACACGGCACAGCTGGTGGCCTCCGCCGAGCGCATCCAGGCGCTGATACAGGAGCAGATCGATCACGGCATCGACAGTCGACGCATCATCCTGGCCGGTTTTTCCCAGGGCGGGGCGGTGGCCTACCAGGCAGCGCTCTCCTTCAATGCACCGCTGGGCGGCCTGCTGGCCATGTCGACCTACTTCGCCACTGCCGAGACGATCGCACTGGCCGAGGCCAACCGTGAGCTGCCGGTCGAGATTCACCACGGTACCTTCGATCCGGTAGTGCCCGAGTCGCTCGGCAAGGCGGCCTACCAGCGCTTGCAGGGGCTGGGCTACGCGGTGCACTACCAGAGCTATCCCATGGCGCATGCGGTCTGTCCGCAGCAGGTGGGCGACATTGCTACCTGGCTCAACGAACGGCTGGGTTGAAGCTGCTTGGACACGTCTGTCGGAATGCCGGCTGCGCTTCGCGCCTGCCTGCGCAGCAGCCGGCCGAACTTCCTGATCTTGGCGCCGCTGTGCGCGGGCCTGGCAATGACCGCGGCCCGGGCCGACGGCCATGCATTAGCGACTCTCGATGCGCTACTGGTATTGCTCGGCGCACTGCTGGCCCATGCCGCGGTCAACCTGTTCAACGAGCATCATGACTTTCAATCCGGCCTGGATGCGCTGACCGAGCGCACGCCGTTTTCCGGCGGCAGCGGATCGCTGCCCGAGCGGCCCGAGGCCGCTCATGCCGTGTGGGTAGCGGCCTGGACCTGCCTCGCGGGGGTAACGTTGATCGGCGCCTGGTTCCTGTGGCGGGCGGGACCGGTCATGTTGCTGTATGGCCTGGTAGGCCTCGTCCTGGTGGTGGCCTACACAGGCTGGCTGACGCGCCGCCCCTGGCTCTGCCTGCTGGCGCCCGGAGCCGGCTTCGGCCTGCTGATGGTGCCGGGGGCCTATCAGGCGCTGACCGGCACGCTAACGGCCACGGCGGTGGCGGCTGCCCTGGTCCCTACGCTGCTGGTCAGCGCACTGCTGCTGATCAATCAGCTGCCCGATATCGACGCCGACAGGCGGGTTGGGCGCGACCATCTGGCGATCCGTCTGGGGCCGCGCCGGGCGGCCCGGCTGGTGGCACTGCTGCTGGCGTCGGCCTATGCCGTGGTGCCCCTGGCCTGGCTGATCGGGGTGCTACCCGCCACGGCCTGGCTGATGTGGCTGACGCTACCGGCCCTGGCCTGGCTGCTGCGCGGCCTGTGGTCATTGCCGCCAGCCGTGGAGCAGGGCGATCTGGCGCCGCTGCTGCCCATGATGGGTCTCAACGTCGTGACGCTGCTGGCGAACTTGATCCTGCTCAACGTGGGGCTGTTTCTTGCGGCCTGAAGCGGGCTTGGCACCAAGGTCTGCCTCGACAGGGGGAGTGGCGCTGGGCAAGATGTCCCGACGCTAATCTTCCTACCGTCAGGATCGATCCATGAGCACTTCGCATTTCGCCAACCTGCCCGATGCCCAGGGCTTCTTCGGCCGTTTTGGCGGCCAGTTCATTCCGCCCGAACTCAAGCGGGTCATGGACGAGATCGACGCCGCCTACGAAGAGATTCGCCAGCGTGACGACTTCCAGCAGGAGCTGGTCGAGCTGTTCGCCGACTACGTCGGCCGCCCCAGCCCGATCTTCCATGCCCGGCGTCTCTCCGAGCAGCTCGGCGGCGCCCAGATTCATCTCAAGCGCGAGGACCTGAACCACACCGGGGCGCACAAGATCAATCACTGCCTGGGCGAGGCCCTGCTGGCCAAGTTCATGGGCAAGACCAAGGTCATCGCCGAGACCGGCGCCGGTCAGCACGGCGTAGCGCTGGCCACCGCCTGTGCCCTGGTGGGGATTCCCTGCGAGATCCACATGGGCCAAGTGGATATCGAGAAGGAGCACCCCAACGTCACCAAGATGAAGATCCTCGGCTGCAAGCTGGTGGCGGTCACCCGTGGCACGGCGACGCTCAAGGATGCCGTGGACAGCGCGTTCGAGGAGTACCTCAAGGATCCACAGAACTACATCTACGCCATCGGCTCGGTGGTGGGCCCGCACCCCTTTCCCAAGATGGTGCGCGACTTCCAGTCGATCATTGGTCGCGAAGCGCGTGAGCAGTTCCTGGCGCGCCATGGGCGGTTGCCCGATCACGTCACCGCCTGCGTGGGCGGCGGCTCCAACGCCATCGGCATGTTCACCGCCTTTCTCGATGATGATGACGTGCACCTGGTAGGGGTGGAACCAGCCGGCGAAGGCCTCGACACGCCGCGCCACTCGGCGACATTGACCCTGGGCAAGCCCGGCGAGATCCACGGCATGGCGTGTTACGTTCTGGAAGACGAGCAGGGCAATCCGCTTCCGGTTCACTCGATCGCCTCGGGGCTCGACTATCCGGGTGTCGGCCCGCAGCACAGCTACCTCAAGGAGACCGGGCGGGTCGATTACGAGACCGCCACCGACGACGAGTGTCTCGACGCCTTTCTGACTCTCTCGCGGGTCGAAGGCATCATTCCGGCACTGGAGAGCGCCCACGCCGTGGCCTGGGCGATGCGCGTGGCGCCGACGATGGCCAAGGAGGAGCATATCCTCGTCAACCTCTCGGGTCGCGGCGACAAGGATGCCGATTACGTGGCAGAAAAGCTCGGACTCTGACAGGCTTAGGGCAGGGGCTATTCCCCTGGAGCCTTGGGGTTGAGTCAGGCAGGACTGATCCCAAGGTCTACCTGTAGACCATGAGTCAGCACAAGGAGACTGTGATGATGCCCGATATTTCCGAGGAGCTGCGTTTGCCGGTAGCCTGTCCGAGCTGCGGCAGCCACCTGTATCGCGTGTCGAAGGTGCACAACCCTGACGACAAGGTATTCTGCGCCTCCTGCAAGCGCTTCCTGTGCCTGTACAGCGAAGCGCAAACCATGCTGGAGCGTGGCCCGGGTGACGAACTCGAGGCGATGATCGAAGAGGTCGTCAACCGAAACCACCACTGAAAGGCGCCCGTTCGATGCCGCCTTTCGATGAGTTGCTGCTGGCCGTAGTGCTCCTGCTGCTGGCGGCGGCAACGCTTTTCGACCGCCATCTGGTCAGGGCATGCTGCTGGTTCGTGACCTTTGCCCTGGCGGTCGCCCTCTCCTGGGCCTGGCTTGGGTTGGTGTGGCTGGCGCTGCTCGAACTGGTGCTGGGGGCCGTACTGACCGGTGCCTTCCTGTTCCATGCCCTGGGGGTGATGCCTACCGCCACACAGCCCCGTGGCTTACTGACCCACTGGCACGATCCCGTTGCGCTTCCCTGGCAACGGGTCCTGATGCGGCTGTTCCCGGCCCTGGCCGTGCTGGCCATGCTCGGCCTGGCGCTGATGGAAGTCAGCAGTGGTAGCGGTTCGCTGCGCCCTGCCGGGATGGGCCTGCTCGGCCTGGGGCTGTGGGCCTTTGCCCTGCATCACCACCTTCTGCGGCGCCTGCTGTCGTTCAACGTGATCGGCACCGGCATCTTCCTGATACTCATGTCGCTGGTCGACTCCCGGGCGCTGGCTGTCGCCCATGGCCTGGTCGTCACCGGCCTGGCGGTGGCCCTGCTGGGCACGGCGCTGGGGGCGTTGCTGATCCGACGGCTGGAAGCCCTGGAGGCGTCTCACCATGTGGTGTACAGGACGAATGGGCGCCCGACATGATCGAGCGCCTGGGACTGTCACCCGCGGCAACGCCGATGGAGAACGAGGCCGCGCTTTGGCTCGTGCTCGTCCTGCCGCTGCTGCTAGGTGTGCTCGGCGCCATCGCGCGACCGTCTCGCACCTGGCCGGTTGCCGTCGCCGGGTTGCTGCCGCTGCTGGCCTTGGGCTGGCTGTCTTCGCAGGTAGCGGGCACGACGGGCAAGAGCGGAGTGGTCGAGCTTGGTGACCTGGTCCTGTACTGGCGGGTCAATGGGCTGACGCTGCTGCTGCTGTTGCTGACTTACCTGATCGGCCTCGCCAGCGCGCTGTATGCCCCGGCGTACCTGCGCGATGACGTTCAGGCGCTGACGTGGGGACAGGCGTGGTTCTGGCCGCTGCTGGGCTTGCTGATCTCGAGCCTGGCGCTGATCTGGCTGGCTGCCGACCTGTTGTCGCTCTACATCGGCCTCGAACTGATGGGGCTGACGGCAGTGGGGCTGATGCTGCTGCCGGGCAAGGTCGAGGCGCTGGTGGCCGGGCTACGCTACCTGCTGCTGGCGTTGGTGGGCTCGCTGGCCTTCCTGCTGGGGATCTCGCTGATGTTGGGTGCCTGGGGACGGCTGGATCTGGCGGGTCTGGCCGAGGTGGCCGAGCCCGGGGTGTTGTTGTGGGTCGCCGTGGGGCTGCTCACCGGTGGGCTGATGCTCAAGGCCGCGGCCTTCCCGTTACACGTCTGGCTGGTGCCGGTGCACGCCTGGGCCTGGATTCCGGTCAGCGCCATTCATGCCGGCCTGGTGATCAAGGCTTCCTTCTTCATTGCCCTGCAGCTGTGGCTGCTGCTGGTACCGGAGGCGACCGTCGCGGCTTGGATGATCGGTGGCCTGGCCGGCGCCGCGGTGGTGTGGGGCGGGGTGAAGGCCTGGCGCTCGGCCAAGCTCAAGGAAGTGGTGGCGTGGTCCACCGTCTCTCAGTTGGGCTACCTGCTGCTGGCCTTTCCACTCCTGATCGGAACGGACGCGGCCGTGGCCGATCTGGCCTGGCAAGGGACCTGGCTGCAGTTGGCCGCTCATGGCTTGGCCAAGGCGGCCATGTTCCTGGCGGCGGGCAATCTGATCCTCGCGACCGGTGCCGCTAGGGTGGAGGGGCTGGCCGGCGCCAGCCGACGTTTCCCGCTCTCCCTGCTCAGCTTCGGCATGGCCGCCATCAGCGTGGTCGGGCTACCGCCCAGCATGGGGTTCACCGCCAAGTGGCTGCTGTTGCATGCTGCCCTGTCGGGAGGCCACTGGGCTTGGATGATGGTGCTCGCCGTCGGTACGCTGCTCAGCGCCGCCTACGTGTTTCGCCTCTTTCATTACTCCTTCATCGAGGATGCCCCTGAGGCCGAGTTTCGCCGGGTGCCCTGGCCCATGGAGACCGTCGCGTTGCTGTTGGCACTGGCGGCGCTGCTATTGGGGCTGGCGGCCGAGTGGCCACTGACGCTGCTGCGCGGTGCGGGAGACGAGCCATGAGCCAGGGCTGGCTGCCGGTCCTGACGCTGGCCACCTCGCTGTTGGTGGCCCCGCTGATCTTCGCCCTGCCGGAGCGAGCCTGGCGGGCGCGGGCGGTGGTCAACCTCTCGGCCGCCGTGCTCAAGATCCTGCTAGTTGCGCTGTTGGTGCTGGGCTTCTATCAAGGGCGCGACTTCGTCTTCGGCTTCACGGTGGTGGAAGGCGCCAGCTTCCTGCTCCAGGTCGATGCGCTGGGGCTGATGTTCGCCGGTCTCTCGTCGCTGCTGTGGCTGGCCACCACGATTTACGCCATCGGTTACCTGGAGGACTCGCCCAACCGCAAGCGCTTCTTTGGCTTCTTCAGCCTCTGTGTAGCGAGTACCGCCGGCATCGCCCTGGCCGGCAATCTGTTCACTTTTCTATTGTTCTATGAACTGTTGACGCTTTCGACCTATCCGCTGGTGGTGCACCGGGGGCATGCCAAGGCGCTGGCGGCAGGCAAGGTCTACCTGCGCTATACCGTGACCGGCGGGCTGGTACTGCTGCTCGGCGTGGTGGCGCTGTACGCTCTGGTAGGCGACGTGGCCTTCGGTCAGCGTGAGAGGCTCGCCGACCTGGGGCCCGACGCGTATCCCCTGTTGACCGTGCTGTTCCTGGTCCTGCTTGTCGGCCTCGGGGTCAAGGCGGCGCTGGTGCCGTTGCATGGCTGGCTGCCCCGCGCGATGGTGGCCCCCGCGCCGGTCAGTGCGCTGCTGCATGCAGTGGCGGTGGTCAAGGCCGGGGCGTTCGGTATCGTGCGGCTGGTGTACGACGTCTACGGCATTTCGCTGGTGCACGAGCTGGGCCTGCTGACGCTGCTCGCTGCGATCGCCAGCGTCACCATCCTCTTCGGCTCGATACGCGCCCTGTCGCAGCAGGAGCTCAAGCCGCGGCTGGCCTATTCGACCATCAGCCAGGTCTCCTATATCGTGCTCGGCATCAGCCTGTTCGGGCCCTTCGGCACGATTGCCGGCCTCGTGCACCTGATGCACCAGGGGTTGATGAAGGTCACCCTGTTCTACTGCGCCGGCAACTATGCCGAGGAGCTCGGCATCCATCGGATCGATGAGCTCGATGGCGCCGGACGCCGAATGCCCCTCACCAGTCTGGCCTTCACCGTGGGGGCACTGGGCATGATCGGCCTGCCGCCGGTCGCCGGCTTCATCAGCAAATGGTATCTGGGCATTGGTGCGGTGCAGGCCGACATGTCGTGGGCGATTGCCGTACTGGCCGCCAGCAGTCTGCTCAACGCCGCCTACTTCCTGCCGATCGTGCATCGGCTGTGGTTCCGCCAGGGCCCGGCACACGGCCGTGGCCGCTGGCCGGAGGAGCGCCATCTCGGACGCTTCGAGACCAGCACCTGGCTATTGCTGCCGACTGCCGCGACGGCGCTGTTCAGCATTCTGGTCGGGCTGCTGGCAGGGGTGCCCTTCAGCCCGCTGGATCTGGCGACGTTCATGGCGACAGTGGAGTATTTGCCATGAACCTGCTGCTTCCCGTGGTGCTGCTCTGGCCGCTGCTGGTGATGCTGTACGGCGGGCTGCGGCTGGCTCTGGTGAAGCAGGAGGGGCGCAACTCCCGGTCGCGCCTGGAGCTGCTCGGCGTCGGGTGGTGGTCGGCACCGCTGCCGGCCCTGCTTCTGGCACTGTGGCCCGGCGAGCTGAGCGTGTCGATGCCGGGCTGGATGCTTGGCGGCCTTTGGCAGCTCGATGAGGCGCGCAGGCCCTGGCTGCTGTTCGGTGCTTTGCTATGGCTGCTGGCCGGCTGGTATGCACGTGGCTATCTGGCCGATGAGCGACGCCAGGCGGGGGAGGGCGATGCGAATGCCCTTGGCCGTCTGATGGGCTTCACGCTGCTGTGGCCGCTGACGTTGGCAGGCAATCTACTACTGATCCTGGCCGAGGATATCCCCAGCTTCTATCTGGGTTTCGTGACCATGACCCTGGCCGCCTACGGCCTGGTGATACACCGCCGCGACCGCGAGGCCAAGCTCGGCGGGCTGGCCTACATCGTCCTGGCACTGATCGGCGAGGGGATGATCCTGGCGGGCCTGCTGTGGTCGGCAGGCAGTGCGGAGGCGCTGACCCTGACCGAGTTGCGGGTGGCCATCGGCGATGCCGAACGGGGTGTGTGGATGGCCACCCTGCTGTGGCTGGGGTTCGGCGTCAAGGCGGGGGTGATCGGTCTGCACGTCTGGCTACCGTTGGCGCACCCGGTGGCGCCTACGCCGGCCAGCGCCGTGCTCAGCGGGGTAATGGTCAAGGGCGGCGTGCTGGGCTGGCTCAGCACGCTGCCGCTGGGGAGCGGCGAGGCGGGGCTGGCGCGGCTAGGTGAGGTCATCATCGTGGCAGGGCTGGTCGGGGCCTTCGGGGCCGCTCTGCTGGGCGTGATCCAGCGCCATCCCAAGGCGGTGCTGGCCTACTCCAGCGTCAGCCAACTGGGCATGCTGGCCAGTCTGGTGGGCGTGGGGCTGGCGGCGCCCGACGCGTGGCCGGCACTGCTGGCGCCGGTGACTCTGTTCGCCGGCCACCATGGCATGACCAAGGGCGCCTTGTTCTTCGGCGTGGGAATCAGCGAGCATCCGCCGCGGTTGCCGGCGTGGCTGATCGTGACGCTGTTGGCGCTGCCGGCGCTGTCGCTGGGAGGCGCCTTGACGTCGGGACTGATCGCCAAGGGATTCATCAAGGAAGCGCTCAAGGAGAGCGAGTATTCGAGCCTGGTGAGCTGGCTCAGCGTGGCGGCGGTGGGCAGCACCCTGCTGGTGGCCCGTGCGTTGTGGCGACAATGGCGGCGACGGGGCGAGCCCGGCACCCCGCTGCGCTCACCGATGTGCCTGGCCTGGTTGTTCGCCGTGCTGGCCGCTGCTGCGGTGCCGCTCTGGTTGCCCTTGGGCGAAAGCGTGCACTGGCCGACGCTGTCGGACCTCCCGGGGTTGCTGTGGCCGGCGGCGCTCGGGTTGGGACTGTCGGGCCTGGCACTGCTGGCGGCAAAGCTGGGGGAGGGCGAGTGGAAGCTGAGTTCGCATCTCCCGCCGGGCGACCTGTGGTGGGGGTATGCGGCGCTGGCGCGCAGGATGCGCTCAGGCTTGGTCACGGCAGGGGGCATGCTGGAGTCCCGCGGTCTGCAGCTGCGCGCCCGCCTGGTGGCGCGAGAACATCGTGCTATCGCTCGGCTGGATGGGCTTGCCCGCTACGAGCGACGCTTCTCCCGCCTCGCCGTGCCGTTGATGATCGGGTTGGCATTGCTGTTGCTGCTGGGGTTCTGGCTGGGCTAGGCATGCCGACGCATCGCTTGCGTTCGTGCTTCGGTCGGGCAGGACCCAGGCCCGGCGGTTGCCGGACCTGGCGCTCGGTTTACATCAGTTCCTCACCCGCCAGGGCCAGGCGTGAACGCTCGACGCTGCGTAGCGTCACATGGCCGGCGTGTGGCCAGTTGCTGAAGCGTTCCACCACCGCCGCCATGCCGCAGGTATTGGCGGTGAGATAGGGCGTGTCGATCTGGCCGACGTTGCCCAGGCAGACGATCTTGGTGTTGCGCCCGGCTCGGGTGAGCAGGGTCTTGAGCTGCTTGGGCGTGAAGTTCTGCGCCTCATCGATGATCAGGAAGGTGTCGTTCAGGGTGCGACCGCGCATGAAGCCGGGTGCGCGAATCTGCACGCGGGAGCCGATCAGGCTGCGCGTAGCGTCCTGACTCCAGCTGGTGCTGCCGTCGTGCTCGTCGCGCAGCAGATTATCCATGTTGTCGTGGAACGCGCCCATCCACGGCGACATCTTCTCCTCCTCGGTGCCGGGCAGGAAACCGATATCCTCGCTCATGGAGATTGGCGCCCGGGTGAAGACGATGCGCTCGAAGCGCTTGGCATCCAGGGTTTGCTGGAAGGCCGCCGCCAGCGTCATGTAGGTCTTGCCGGTGCCGGCACTGCCGGCAATGGTGACCAGATCGATGTCGTCGTCCATCAACAGGTTGAGGGCAAAGTTCTGGCGGCTGTCGTGGGCATGCACGCCCCAAACGCCATCCTTGTGGCGATAATTGGTCAACAGCTGCAGCCGCGCCTGATTGGGTCCCAGTTCGCGCACGATGGCCTCGAAGCTGGCACCGTTCTCGCTGTCGGACACCAGCATGCCCAGGTGCCAGCCGTTGGGAATCTTGCCTTCCAGGCGGTAGAAAGTGTGATGGTCGACGCGCTCTACCTCGACATTGACGTCCATCTGATCCCAGGGACCGCTACCGCCCTCCGCATCGGGATAGATGCGTACCCCCTCCAGCATGACGTCGCTGTCGCTGAAGGCGCGGTCGGTCAGGTAGTCCTCCACCGGCACGTGCAAGGCGGCGGCCTTCACCCGCAGGTTGATGTCTTTGGTGACCAGTATCACCGAGGCATCGGGGCGCTCGTCGCGCAGCCGGCAGGTCTCGGCGAGCAGCACGTTGTCGGGGCTCTCGGCCAGGTTTTCCAGCGGTTCGAGCTCGGGGTAGCAGAGGAAGCGCAGCTTGCCGAGGGTGGTGCCATCGGCGCGGGGAATCGGAATGCCTCGCTGAATTTCGTCGAAGGTGACCTGATTGGTGAGGTCGGAAAGGGTACGGCTGACCTGGCGGGCGGTGCGAGCGATCTCGCGCAGGCCATTCTTGTGCTTGTCGAGTTCCTCGAGCACGGTCATGGGAATGACCACCTCGTGTTCCTCGAACTGATACAAAGCAGCGGGGTCGTGGATAAGGACGTTGGTATCCAGCACGTATAACCGCTTGGCTTTCTTGTCGAGTCGTACCATCGGGGCAGCGCTCCTGAGTTGACGGCACCTACAACACTGGCCTTCATATCATTCCGTGGTATGACAGTCCCGGCTCGCTGGCGGCCAGTGTCACTTGGATTGGTATGGCTCCCTTTGACTTCGTTATACCTAGCATGGGGGGTTAACGCGCCGACTTCCATCGAAATACTTCAACGCAAACCACAGGGTGAAGCTGGTAAGGTGGATGACCGGCCCGTCGAGAAACACATGCGGTGCCGGGAAAGACGTTGAAGAAACAACACTTCATCGGCGCAATGGAAGCAAACGGGCACCGCCAGCGTTGATTGCGCAGATAGCGATGCGTTGCATATCGGCGTAATCTGCAGGAAAACAACAATGACCCGATAGGGGCGTTGCCCGTGTGAGCGTGACCGATGTGAAGGCAGGGAAGGTCGCGGAAGTGGGGAATGCCCGTGGGCCAGAAAAGTAGGGGTGCGCAGGATGGATCCGGTCGTAGCGGTACTGATTGTGGCGGGAGTGGCGTTGCTGCTCGCGCTGGTGTGCATGGTGGCTTTCATGAAGAGCCGTCAAGCGCGTAACGAACTCGAAGAAGCGCCGGTGGCGACGCACGTGGTGCAAGAGCCCCCCGTCGTCCGTACGGAGGAAACGCCGCGGCCGGAAGCGGGAGGGCAAGCGGAGCCGGATGCGCCGGAGCCGATGCATCGCTTCAAGGTCGCCTCAGGCGATGAGATCAAGCAGTGCCTGTTCGTGATTCTGGACTGGCCGGGGTTGGACACCAACCGCCGCCTTGCTCGCCTGCTCAGGGAGTACAACGCCGGCTACGACGCCAAGCTGGGCGTCTACTCGATTCGCGACCCGCTTGCCGGCTACAAGCTCACCATTGCCAATTCGTCGCCGCCCGGCACCCTGCCGCCCATCCATGAAGGTGACGATCAACCCACCGTGCCTGGTGTCTCCATCCTGATCCACTTCATCAACAAGCGTAGCGTGGCGCGCAACCCGGAGACGTTGATCCATATCACCCAGGCCGTTGCCGCCATCGGTGGGCATATTCTCGACGCCGAGCGCAATGCCGTCAGCAATGAGGAGTTCGAGCAGTTGCGGCAGCATGCGGGGATGTCACCGGCCGGCTCCAGCGCACGGCACACCTCGTAAGGTGGGCAAACGGCAAAGGAGCCGCCTCGATGCCGCATCTCGCTCGGCCTTGTTCTAGACTGATGAGTGATTCGTGCCAGGCCGTTTACTAGCCGTGATGCTGCCAGGGAGGCCATGATGTTCGATTTGGAAACGCCGCGTCTACGGCTTCGCCCGCTGGCGACCGGCGATGTACCGGAATTGGCCGCGATGCTGGCTGATCCTGAGGTGATGCGCTATTCATTGCGCGGCGTTTGCGATGAGATGGCAACCCGCGTCTTTCTCGACTGGTGTTTCGACTGTTATATCAACCATCGTACGGGGCCGCTGGCACTCGTCGACAAGGACGAGCGGAACTTCGTCGGCTTCTGCGGCGTATCCCCTGAGCGCGTGAAGGGCACCGCGGAGTTGAGCCTTGGCTATCGGCTTGCCAGGCGCTACTGGGGCCAGGGGCTGGCGACTGAAGCCGCGACCGCCGTGCTCGGTCATGCCTTCGAAGACCGACGTTTCGACTCGGTCGTCGCCATCGTCGAACCCGAGCACAAGGCCTCGTTGCGAGTGGCGGAGAAGGTCGGCTTCGAACGCTTCGAAGCGTCCGAGTTCCATCAGCGCCCTGTGTGCCTGTCGCGGATGCGGCGATCGCAATGGCAGCAGCGTTCGAACGTCGTTGCCAGCGAAGCGGGCGTCGACTGACTCACGGCCCTCACCGGCTCAAAGCACCCACAGGCAAATGGCATGGACTTGACGACCTTATGGCTTTTCATTCCGGCATGCTTCGCGCTGAACCTGGCTCCGGGTCCTAACAACCTGCTTTCCATGAGCAACGCCAAGCGCTACGGCGTGAATACGGCTTGCCTGGCGGGGATAGGCCGCTTGTCGGCATTTCTGGTGATGATTGCGCTGGCGGCATCCGGACTTGCCACGCTGCTGTATGCCTCGGAAAAGCTGTTTCTTGCCATCAAGCTGCTGGGGGCCGCTTACCTGTTCTGGCTGGCCTACCAGCTATGGTTCGCCGCACCTGGTGACGAACGGGAGTTCGAGGAGCGACAGCGCGGCTTGCTGGGGCTGGCGCGTCAGGAGTTTCTGCTGGCGGCCGGCAACCCCAAGGCGATCCTCATCTTCACCGCTTTCTTGCCGCAGTTCGTCGATCCGGCCGGCCACGTGGTGCTGCAGTTCACTGTTCTGGGTGCTCTGTTCCTGCTGCTCGAATGGGTCGCGATTGTCGGCTATGCCTATGTCGGTGCCTTTCTGCGTCACTGGTTCTCACGCCCCGCCATGAGGCGGCTGTTCAACCGTGGCTGCGCCAGCTTGCTCGCCAGCGCCGGGGTTGGCTTGCTGGTTGCACGAAGGCAGTGAGATGCGGCGATGAGTCGTTGCCGCTAGTTCGCTACCTCGTACCATATCCAGAGTCCAAATAGCGCCAAGCCCAGCACGCCCATCGAGCGAGAGTGGCGCTGCCAGAGGCGTAGTGCGGCATCGCCCGTGACGGCGACAAGCGCGGCCAGGCCGAAGTAGCGAATGCCGCGACCGAGCATGGCGGCCAGCAGGAACAACGGAAAGGGGTAGCTGCTGGCGCCGGCTCCCAGCATGGCGATCTGGAATGGCAGGGGAACCAGGCCGATAGTGAGCACCGCCATGAAGCCCTCCTCCTGCAGTTGGGAGCGAAATGCCTCGTAGCTCTCCTGACTGCCGAAGAAGCTGACCAGTTGGTCACCCCATTGTTCCATCACGGAAGCGCCCAGCAGATAGCCGAGCGAGGCGGCCGTCAGGTTACCGGCCAGCGCCACGGCGGCGATCGTCCACCTGCGTTTGGGATGGCATAGCATCCACGGAATCAGGATGACCTCGATGGGGATCGGGATCAGCAGGGTCTCGAGCATCGACAGGGCAAACAACAGCGTCAGCGCGTGGCGCGACCGGTCCAGGCGGTCCAGCCAGTCCTTGGCCGAGGTGGTGTGGAAGCGTGGCATTACCGATGGTGTCCTTACGCATGGGCAAAGCTAGAGCATAGGCGATTGCGCGACATTTGACAGCGCTCTACCACAAGTGTGTCAAAGGGAATTGTTCAAATTGATTAAGTTATAGTTTTTATATTGTTAATTTTTTATTTTATTTTTCTTGATTTAAATTTAATGAAACAGGGTTTAACGGTTTCTCTGAAACTCAAGTAAATTTTTCTCTAATCAATAGTCGATATTGATCAAGATCAAGTCGTGCGCCTCTTGCCAACAATCGTTGCTCAAAGTGAAACGGCACAAGCCGATAAGTAGTGGCTGGCTGAGAGCTGCGGCAGGAGCCGTCATGAAAGCCAGGGAACCACCGTGGAGGACCACGGCATTACCCAGAGGAGCAGGAAATGCAACGACTTGTGAATAATCTAACCGTCAAGGCCAGTCTGACTGGGGTGTTGGGGCTTTTTGCCCTGTTGATTGGCCTGGTCTCTTTCCTGGGCTACCAGGCCAGTAGTTTGGGCAGTGCTTCTCTTCAAGAACTCAATGTCGTCAACGTACAGCAATTGAACGAGCTCAATCGGGCGCAGGTGAATGTCGCCGATACCCAACTGAGCTTACTCAATCATCTGGACGCCTTGAACGAGGGTAACCGGGCGCTGGCCGAGCGCTACCTGGAAATGGCAGCACGCTTCCTGGTAAACGCGGAAGGACGGTTCGCTGCCTTTGTCGCTGCCCCCAAGACCGAGCAGGGGCGACCCTATGCGGATGCCCTCGAGAACGTTTTCACTCGCCTCGTGGACCAAGGGCTGAAACCCCAGCTGGCCGCGTTGCAACAGGGTGATGAGCCCGGCTACCGCGTGGCCAAGCATGAGGGTGACGCGATCAACCAGGAATTCATCGAGGCCAACCGGGAATTCGTCAGTTATGCCAGCGAGCGAGGGGCGACCCTGAGGGAGCACTTCATTGCGACCAAAAGTGTCTATGAGATCATCGGCCTGTCGGCCTTGCTGCTGGTGGCACTCTGCGTGGCTGCCGTTCGCATCGGCATGGTACGCGTCATTATTCGACCGCTTCAGGAGGCGGTGGAACACTTCGAGCAAATGGCGAAGGGCGATCTTTCCCGAGCGATTGCCGACCGCGGACGCAGCGAGATCGGCCAGCTGTTTGCCGCCATGCAGCACATGCAGGCGGGGCTGCAGCAAACCGTCTCGACGGTACGCGACAGTAGCGGCTCGATCCATGTCGGCGCTCGGGAAATCGCCAGCGGTAATGCCGATCTCTCCTCTCGCACGGAAGAGCAGGCGGCCTCGCTCCAGGAAACCGCCGCCAGCATGGAGCAACTGACGGCCACCGTGCGCCAGAATGCCGAGAATGCCCGCCAGGGCAGTACCCTGGCCAAGGAGGCATCGGCGACCGCAGGCCGCGGTGGCGAGGTCGTGGAGGAGGTCGTCGGCACCATGCACGGCATTACCGAGAGCTCGCGCAAGGTGGCGGACATCATCGGCGTGATCGACTCGATCGCCTTCCAGACCAACATCCTGGCGCTGAACGCCTCGGTGGAAGCGGCGCGTGCCGGCGAGCAGGGGCGAGGCTTCGCGGTGGTGGCCAGCGAGGTACGCAACCTGGCAAGCCGCAGCGCCGATGCCGCAGGAGAGATCAAGCGGCTGATCGAAGCGTCTGCCGAGCAGGTGAACCGGGGCGCGTCCCTTGTCGAGAACGCCGGCAGCACGATGCAGGAGATCCTCACCTCGGTGCGGCGCGTCAGCGACATCATGGATGAGATCTCCGCGGCCTCCCAGGAGCAGAGTTCGGGCATCGAGCAGGTCAACACGGCAGTATCGCAGATGGATGAAGTGACCCAGCAGAATGCCGCCCTGGTCGAGCAGGCCTCGGCGGCGGCGGCTTCCCTGGAGGCCCAGGCCGCCCAGTTGGAAGAGGCCGTGGCCATCTTCCAGTTGGCCAGGGAGGAGAGCAGACTGGCGGCGCCGGGCGGCACCGTCGCGGCGCTCTCCTACACAGCGACGACCTCGTCAGAGGTGGCGCTGCCCACCCGGCGACCGGTACGGTCTGTGGCGAAGGCTGAGCCTGAGTGGGCCGAGTTCTGAGCCACTCCCTCCTCAAAAGCCGGGGCGCGAATGCGCCCCGGCTTCATTGCTCCAATGCCCTCCCTGGCGACCCTCACCGTGCCTGGCGCCAGAGCTTGGTGCGGCTTAAGGTAAGCTGAGCGCGGCCCAACCGCAGGCCGCTATTCGGGAGAAGCGCCATGAAGCCACGCATCAGCATGATCACTCTCGGCGTCCGCGATCTCGCGGCGTCGATCCGGTTCTACGAGCAGGGGCTGGGACTACCCCGCATGGAGTCGCCGCCCGAAGTGGCCTTCTTCACCCTCAACGGCACCTGGCTGGGGCTCTACGGCCGCGAGGCGCTGGCCGAGGACGCCGGGGTCTCAGCCGAGGGCAGCGGCTTTGCCGGTATTGCCCTGGCGCACAATCTGGCCTCCGAGGCCGAGGTGGACGAGCTCCTGGAACAGGCGGTGGCCGCCGGCGCCACGCTGGTCAAACCGGGGCAGAAGGTCTTCTGGGGCGGCTACTCCGGCTATTTCGCCGACCCGGATGGCTATCTCTGGGAAGTCGCCCACAACCCCTTCGCCTGGGTCGGGCCCAAGGATGAATGACGCCCGCTACCTGAACGGTAGTTTCTTTGCGCATGCCTGGCTGTAGACTAGGCGGCTGATTCGCTTACGGTACCCACCCATGACACAACGACGCCCCGCCTCGATTCTCGGCACGGTGGGCAGCCTGCTGCGCGAGGCCTGGAAGGTCTACTGGACCCTGCTCAAGGTGATGGTGCCGGCGCTGCTGATCGTCAAGGCACTCGAGATGCTGGGCATGACCGAGCTGCTCGGTCACTGGCTCGCGCCGTTGATGGCGCCGCTGGGGCTACCCGAGCCGTTGAGCCTGGTGTGGGCTGCCACGCTGCTGACGAACATCTACACCGGCCTGGTGATCTTCTTCGAGGTCACCCGGGACACACCCTTGAGCGTGGCGCAGGTGACGGTGCTGGGTGCGCTGATGGCCGTGGGCCACTCGCTGCCGATCGAAGGCGCAGTGGCGCGCATGGTCGGCGTGCCCTGGTGGTTGACCGTGCTGCTGCGCATGGGCGGTGCCTGGCTGCTGGGCTGGCTGCTGCATCTGAGTTATTCGCTGGGCGGCTGGCTGCAGCACGCCAACCGCGTGGTCTGGGAGCCTTCAGCCCGGGAGGCGACGCTGACGGCCTGGCTGCAGGGCCAGGTGATGACGCTGGCGACCATCTTCTTGGTGATCCTGGCGCTAATGGCGTTGCTGAAGCTGCTGCGCTGGCTGAGAGTCGAGCGGCTGATCCACAAGCTACTTTACCCGCTGCTGCGGTTGCTGGGGATCGGCCCGGCGGGCGCCAACATCACCGTCATCGGCATCACCCTGGGACTCACCTTCGGCGCCGGATTGCTGCTGCGCGAGGCGCGCTCGGGCCAGCTGACCCCGCGGGACATCGTGCTCACACTCTGCTTCCTTGGCCTGTGTCACAGCCTGATCGAGGATACCCTGCTGATCATGCTGATGGGGGCCGATCTCTCCGGCCTGCTGTGGGCACGGCTCGGCTTCGCGCTGGTGGTCATCGCCTTGCTGGCCAGGCTGCCGTGGTTGAAGCGCGCCCAACTGCCGGCGTGGGTATATGCCGAAAGCAGTGCCGGAAAGAGTGTCGAAAAGAGTGCCGAACCCTCGTAGTGACTATCGCAGTACCGGACCATGGGCGATACCAGGTGGGTAAATGCTCACTGGGGCGGTTGGCGTGGCGGTAATGCTAGCCGGGCCATCCACGCGCAAACGATAGCGTGATAACCTCTTGAACAGCCCTGCCGAGGGCTTGGCTGCCTGGTGCCAGCGCCGCCATAAGTGGATACACCTTCCTGGGCCGAATGGAGAAGGCATGAAGCTGTTGCGTGGGTTCCTGTGGCTGCTGGGTTTCCAACTGCTCGGTCACGCCATCGTCGAACTGCTGACGCTGCCCGTCTCCCACGTCATGGCGGGCCTGCTGCTGCTGTTGGCCTGGCTATTGGCAAAACGGCGCCTGAACGAGAGCGTGGCTACGGCGAGCCAGGCGCTGATCCCGCTGCTTGCCATGCTGATCATGCCCGGTGTGGTAGGTGTGTTCTTCGTGATCGATGAGTTCGCCGGCCAATGGACCGCAATCATGGCCGCCCTCGGGGTGGGCACTTTCCTCAGCGTGCTGACCACGCTGTGGCTGATGCGCCGCTTCATGCCTCAGGAAGCCGCGGGTGCGGAAGAGCGGGAGCGCAAGCCATGAGCGACCTGCACGCCTCTCTGCTGAACACGCCGATACTCGCCATCGCACTGACGCTGGCCGCCTATCTCGGCGGCATTTATCTGTTCGAACGAATGGGCCGGCCGAGCTGGTGCCCGGCGGTGCTGATCGGCGCTGTGATTACGGCGGCCAGCCTGTGGCTGCTGCGCTATGAATACGTCGACTACCAGCGCAACGTTGCCTGGCTGACCCTGCTGTTGGGACCCGCCACCGTGGCGCTGGCGGTGCCGCTTTACCAGCAGCGCCAGCATATCTTTGCCCTGTGGAAGCCGATCCTCTGCTGCGTGCCGCTCGCTGCCGTTCTGGCGGCGCTCTATGCCGTGCTGATCGCCTGGCTGCTGGGCGCACCCCCCCTGGTATTGGCCTCGCTGGCGCCGAAGTCGGTCACCGCGCCACTGGCCATGGGCATCATGGAGCAGATCGGCGGCTCGCTGTCGCTGATGCTCGGCGGTTTGCTGATCACCGGCGTGCTCACCACCATCTTCGTCTCGCTACTGGCCCGCCTGCTCAAGATCACCGACAAGCGTATTCTCGGCTTCGCCCTTGGTGTGAACGGCCACGCCATCGGCATCGTGCGCGCCTTCGAACTCGGCCCCACCGCCGGCGCTTTCGCCTCCCTCGGCATGAGCCTGACAGGCGTATTCACCGCACTGCTGCTGCCACTGGTGTGGCGGCTGCTGGTGTAAGGGCATAAGGAAAGCCTTGCTGACCGGCATGGTGAAGTACACCGCTGGGCAGCGTTTCACTACACATGGAAGGAGGAGTAAACATGGCAAATCGAATTCATATCTTCGGCGCGTCAGGCGTCGGGAGTACCAGCTTGGGTTCGCTGGTGGCGTCACGACTTCAAGTTCCGCACCTGGACGTTGACGACTACTACTGGAAGCGCACCGATCCCCCTTTCACCCAGAAGAACTCTCCGGAACAGCGTGTAGCTTCGATTATTGCCGATATGCAAGGCCACGATAGCTGGGTGTTGTCCGGTTCTCTCGTCAGTTGGGGCAAGGCGCTCGAAGGCCTGTTCACCCTGGCTGTATTCTTGCGCCTCGACCCTGCGATACGAATGGAAAGGCTGCGCGAGCGTGAGCGCCGACGATACGGCAGTCGAGTACTTCCGATGGGTGACATGTATGAACAGCACCTGGAGTTTCTCGAATGGGCAGCAAGTTACGATACGGCTTCTCCACCGATTCGCAGCGTGGCGCTACACGAAGAGTGGATCGAACAACTGCCGTGCTCGACTCTCAGGTTGAACTCAGCCCAGCCACCTGAAGAGCTGGCCGATGCGGTGCTCGAGCAATCGCTAGCTGAGTCGTAATTTCGCCGGAGGAGCGATGAAAAGCGAAAAGGAAAAGATGCTGGCCGGTGAGCTTTACGACCCACGGGACCCACAGCTGCTCGAAGAGCGTCACCGCGCCCGTATATTGACCAAGGCCTTCAACGACACTCGAGACGACCAGGGGCAGGAGCGCAAGCGGCTGCTGCTCGAACTGATAGGAGTCATGGGCAAGGGCACCTTCATCGAGCCGCCGTTCTACTGCGACTACGGTGGCAACATCACCCTGGGCGAGCGGGTCTTCTTCAACTTCAACTGCGTGATCCTCGATGTGGCGCAGGTCACAATCGGCAATCACGTGATGTTCGGGCCTAACGTGCAGGTCTACACCGCCACCCACCCGCTCGATGCCGAGCAGCGCCGCAGCGGCCTGGAAGCCGCCAAGCCGATCACGATTGGCGACGACGTGTGGATCGGCGGCGGGGCGATCCTCTGCCCCGGCGTCACCATCGGCGCCCGCTCGGTCATCGGCGCCGGTAGCGTGGTGACCAAGGACATCCCCGAGGATGCGTTCGCCGCCGGCAATCCATGCCGGGTGATTCGCTCGCTCGGGGATGATACGTCCCGCTGAAACCACTCAATGCCCCGACACGGACGGCAACTTGCAAGGCCGACTGGCGGAACTCAGAAGAACGTTCTATGAAGGGGTGGGTGGTAAGTTTAACGCCCTTTAGAGGTAAGTAAGTACTGACTGGGGAAGAAGGCGACGGTGATCGAAAAACAAGGATAGGTAATGAGTACAACAAGTCCGAAAGTCGATTCGCTCCTGAACAAGCCGGAATGGCACGAAGAAAGAAAAGCGCTGAGAGACATACTGCTTGGCTGTGGGCTGACCGAAGCGGTGAAGTGGGGCAAGCTCTGCTACTCGTGTCAGGGCGGCAACGTGGCCTTGATCTTCGGCCTGAAGCATTACTGTGCCCTCGGTTTCTTCAAGGGCAGCCTGTTGAACGACCCGCAACGGCTACTCGTCGCACCGGGCGAGCATTCCCAGGCGATGCGGCAGATTCGCTTCACCCAGGTGCGTGACATCACCGAGCGGGCCGGCACGCTGAAGGCCTACCTCCTTGAGGCCATCGAGCTCGAGAAGGCCGGCGCCAAGGTGGATTTCAGCGAGAAGCGTGAGCTGACGTATCCGGAAGAGCTTCGCTCGGCGCTGGAAAGAGACCCGGTACTGAAAGCCGCTTTCGAGGCGCTTACCCCGGGGCGGCAGAGGGGCTACATCCTCCATGTCGGCGGGGCCAAGCACTCCAGTACCCGCTCATCGCGAATCGAAAAGTGCCTACCCGATATCCTTGCCGGCAAGGGGCTGAACGGCCGCTGAGCCGGTAGAGCGCCTGCTCATTCGGAGCCAAACATCATGAAGACGCAGTACTACACGGCGACCAGCCTCGACGGCTTCATCGCCACCGAAGACGATTCCCTGGATTGGCTTTTTCCCCTGGGAGACATCAACGATACGAGCTATTCCGCCTTCTTTGCAGAGGTCGGGGCACTGGCCATGGGCTCCACCACCTATGAGTGGATGCTGCGACATTCGGAGAAAGTCGCTGAGGCAACCGGTTCGGCATGGCCCTATTCGCAGCCAACCTGGGTCTTCTCGAGCCGCAAGCTACCGAGCATCGAAAGTGCGGATATCCGCTTCGTGCAGGGTAGCGTCGCTCCCGTTCATGCCGAGATGGTGCAAGCGGCTGGCGGAAAGAACCTCTGGGTCGTGGGCGGTGGCGATCTGGCCGGCCAATTCCATGATGCCGGTCTGCTGGATGAAATCCTCGTCCAGGTGGGCTCGGTCACCCTGGGCAGCGGCAAGCCGCTGTTTCCACGCCGCATCACCAATCCGCCGCTGGAGCTGGTCTCCGTCCGCCAGGTGGGCACAGGCTTTGCGGAGCTGTGCTACAGGGTGCCGTGAGGCAGAGGAACGCTGCTCTTCAGGCCATCAACGCCCGGCTCTGCTCCAACTGGCGCTGGGCTTCGGCCAGAGTGTGGGCTTTGCCACTCCAAGGCAGACGTTCCCCTGCGTGGTGGAGGTGGTACTCGACCAGGCATCGGTCCTCGTCGTCCAGGATCTCGTAGCGGTGGATCTGGTCGCCGAACTCGTTGCACCACCAGTTGTCGGGGAGTTTTGTCCAGTTCATGGCGTCACCTCCACTGGCGCATCAGCGCCAGGATTCTCCAGTTCACCACAGCGCTTGCGCTTGGCTTTTATCTCGTCTGCTCACGCCAAAGCGTCTCTGCATCCCTTAGGTACTTCCGGTATTGCCGTCGATCAGATACATTAAGTTTATATTTGGTAACATTGTGTTTCATTCAGCCTAGTATAAAGTTTATCGGCTTGCCCATACCAATCTTGAGCATTTGTTTGCGAGGCCTTGGAAGGGCACCGCGGCGCTGCGTGGGGCCGCCGTGGCGGCGTTCTTCAGCTTGCCATCTGTTCAGCCCCAGAACGCTCCAGCAGCGTATGCCAAGTAAGTAAGCACTGACTGGTGGGGTTGGCCTCACCTCGCTATGCTGAGGCGAAATCGACGCCAGGGAATCGGCCGTGCTGATCGAGATAATAAGAAACACACCGCGCTGGGTATTCCTGCTCTTCATCGTGCTGCTCGTGATGGGCTACCAGCAGAGCAGAGACCGCACAGCCAGCCGACGCAGTATCACCCTCCTGCCGGCGGCCTTCCTCATCCTTGCGTTATACGGCGTCGTCTCCGCATTCGGCATCGACCCTGTTGGCCTTGCCCTATGGGCGCTCGGTGTCGCGCTCTCCGTGGCGCTCCATATCAAGCTCGGCATCCCCAAGGGAGTGCGCTTCTTTCCCGAGCGCCAAACCTACTACCTGCCGGGTAACTGGCAGCCGCTGCTCATCATGCTGGCGATCTTCTTCGCCAAGTACACGGTGGAGGTGATCCGTGCCCGCCAGCTCCCGATTACCGACACGGCCGAGTTTGCTGCCACCGTCAGCCTGCTCTATGGCCTGTTGAGCGGCATCTTCCTGGGCCGAGCGGTGGTAATCTGGCGAAGCGCGCAGCTTGGACGTCAACTGACCAAGGTATCCAAATGAAAAACGCCAGAGCTTTCTGGAACAAGAGTGCCGCGCGCTACGCCAAGAGTCCCATTCGTAACGAGAGCGCGTACCAGCACAAGCTCGCCATCACCCAGGAGTACTTTCGCCCGGATTCGACCGTGCTGGAGTTCGGTTGCGGCACGGGGAGCACTGCGATCATTCATGCGCCTCACGTCAAGCATATCGTCGCCATCGATATCTCCGACCAGATGCTGGAGATCGCCGAGCAGAAGGCCCGTGACGCCGGTACCGAGAACATCGCCTTCCGACAAGGCACCCTGGAGACGGTGGCGCTGGAAGAACGAAGCTTCGATGCCGTGCTGGGGCTCAACATCCTGCACCTGCTCGAGGACCTGGAGGCGACGCTGGCCAAAGTACACAGCCTACTCAAGCCCGGCGGCGTGTTCGTCTCCAGCACCGTCCTGATCGGCGATATCAACTTCTTGCTGCGCATGGTGATTCCGCCCATGCAGATGCTGGGGTTCGCCCCCTACGTGAATCGCTTCGGCAAGCAAGCTCTGGTCGACAAGCTGACCGATACCGGCTTCACCATCGAGCGAGAGTGGCAGCCGGGTAAGGGCACGGTCTTCATCGTGGCCAGGAAGGGCGAATAGCCACCTCGGCAGCTCACCTCCATTTATGATCGCCAAGGAAAGCGCCCTGGCTCGCGCATCCAGGCTTCACCGTTGTGCCGTGTCGAGCGGAGCTGCCTGAGGGCAAGTGTGAACGACTACAGTAAAAGGACACAGTCGTCTTACGCGAGGTGACATGGAGGGATCGCTCCTTCTCTGGACGACACGATTGCTGACGCTGCTTGCCTTGGTGGTGAGCGTGCTGCCGCTGATACCCAGCGGGGAGTGGTGGATCCGGCTATGGGAGTTCCCTCGGCTGCAGCTGGCCTGTGCGCTGGTGCTCCCCCTGGGGCTGCTGGCAATCCAAGCCTGGCGGTATCGGCCGCGGGCGGAGCATGGTTTATGGCTGGTGGCGCTCCTTGCCATAGGGGGGTGGCAGGTATCGCACATCCTGCCGTTCACCTCGCTCTGGCCGGCCGAGGTACCCGCCGCCGAGAACGAACCGGGTGAGCCCAGGGCGACGTTCAAGTTGCTCACCGCGAATGTCACCTACAACAATGAGCGCTACGGCGAGCTGCTCGACAGGGTCCGGCGCGAGGATCCGGATATCCTGCTGCTGATCGAGGTGGATCGCGCCTGGGCCGAGGCGCTGGCACCGCTCGACGAACACTATTCGCATCGCGTCGGGGAGGTGCGCGGCGAAGGGCTGGGCATCGTGCTCTGGTCACGCTTCCCGCTGCTCGAGCAGGAGGTCAAGCACCTGGTCTCCGATCGCCGGCCATCGGTCTTCGCTACCTTGGAGCTGCCGGAAGCAGGGCCGGTACGCTACGTTGGCATTCATCCCGTTCCGCCGGGGCTGCGCGACCGGATTACCCGCAACGACGAATCGAGCGAGCGTCGCGACAGCCGGGTTCGCGACGCGGAGCTGATGCTTGTCGCCCGACATGTCGAAGATGACCCCGATAACCGCTGGATCGTCACCGGCGACTTCAACGACGTCGCCTGGTCCGACACCACCCGGCTGTTCTCCAGCCTGAGCGACCTGAAGGATCCACGCCGCGGCCGTGCGCTACTGAACACTTACCCTGCTGAGCTACCGCTATTGCGATACCCGATCGACCACCTGTTCGTCTCTGATGGCTTCCATCTGGTCGATATGGACCGGGTAAGGATGCCCGGCTCCGACCATTTCGCAATCGCCGCCACCTTATCCGTGGCAAAGAAGGACCGACAGAAGCCGGAGGCTTCAGCCGAAGAGCAGCAAGAAGCCAGCGAGATGATCGAAGAAGGGGATGAGGATGCCGACGAGCATGGCGTCAGCTCGGACTAGCAAGCCCCGGCATGCGGCTTCTTTCCGGCGGGCCTAACCTCTGACACCTGAAACCGCAGGCGTAAGAGAAAGCTTACATGGTGTAAGCCTTCGCCCTTGCCGACACGATCAAGGTCAAAATTCGGGTTCGTTACGTGGCATTACACGCGGCAACACGATAGCGTGATAGCAAAGCGGGCTGAAGCGAAGACCCGTACCCAAGATCACGCAGGCGGACGAACCCTTGGATGTTTCGATTCTATTTGAAGCCGTAAGGCCGCTGTGGTGGCTGCTTCTCGTCGCGCTGGCACTCGGCATACTCAAGTCCCGCTGGTTCAAGGGCATCTTTGGCGAGGCTTTCGTCAAGCTGATCGCCAAGGTGCGGCTGCCGGCGGATGAGTACCGGGGCGTTCACAACGTCACGCTCCCCACGCCCGACGGCACCACTCAGATCGACCACGTACTGGTTTCCCGCTACGGAATCTTCGTCATCGAGACCAAGCACATGACGGGCTGGATCTTCGGCAGCGAGAAGCAGGCACAGTGGACCCAGAAGCTCTACCGCAAGACCTTCAAGTTCCAGAACCCGCTGCGCCAGAACTACAAGCACGTAAAGGCGCTGGAAGCTCTGCTCGACGTTCCCTTGGAAGCCATCCACTCCGTGGTGGTCTTCTCCGGCAGCGCCGTCTTCAAGACCAGCATGCCGGAGAACGTCACCATCGGTGGCGGCTATGTGCGCTACATCAAGACGTTCCGAGAGCCTGTGATGAACGATTTTCAGGTCCGGGAAGCGCTGGAAAGAATCGAAACCGGCCGGCTGGCGCCCAACCGGGAAACGCACCGCCAGCACGTCAAACAGCTCAAGGCCCGCTTCGAATCCAGCTTCGACCGAACCTGCCCGAAGTGCGGCAGCGCCATGGTGCTACGCACCTCCAAACGCGGCGCGAACGCCGGCAATCGATTCTGGGGATGCTCAACCTATCCCAAGTGCCGGGAGGTGCAGGATGCGGTATAGGATAGGTAGGGCTAATAGAGCGACATTTCCTCATCCACCATCGGTTGCATTAACGATTGTAGGAGGCCCCTTTAGCGCCCGACCAGTTGTCAACGCCAGTGAAGGTTGCCGAAGCTCAATGGAGGGGGGCAGAGTGCCAGCAACCAGCATAGGGCGGTTCTGCAATGGGTAGGGAGCCCTTCGGTGCCGATATCCCGTCAAAGACAGCATTCATACCTCACCATGATATGGCACATGTGAGGTGATCGGTGTGTGAGGCTGGAAAATATAATATCCATATTTTTCAATGTGTTAAAGGTTGAGGTGCGTGCGGCATAACATTGTTTAACACATTGGTGTGTGGACTCAATATCCGAACGTGCTGCTTAATCACTACTGGACGCTAGATCGCTCAATGTCAGACAATACTACCAAGGGCCAGCTTTGAGGCAATAAGGGGGGATAATTGTGGCGGTAGATACTAGATCGACGCAGGTTAAGGCGGGGAGCCTTCTGTTGGATCCAAAAAACACCCGAATCCCTGCGGATCGGCGGTCGAATAACCAACGACAGCTACTCCACGAACTGCTAGCCCATGAAGACGTCAAGGGATTAGCGGCATCCATCGCCAAACTCGGCTTGTTCGCCAACGAACGCCTCGTGGTGGTCCCCGCCGGTCGCCGTTTCACCGTCCTTGAGGGTAACCGAAGGTTAGCTGCTATAAAGCTCTTGCTGAGTCCGGAACTAGCACCAACAACGTCTCAGGTGAAATATTTTCGATCTCTATCTGCAAAGGCGGACTTGGCCTCCTTTGGGAAGATAGACGTTGCGGTCGTCCCGGATCGTCTGTCGGCGGCACCCATCATTGCCGCCCTTCACACAGGCGATGCAAAAAGGCGGTGGTCCTCGCTACAGCAAGCGCGCTTCTATCACGAGCTAATAGAACAAGGTCTCCAGCCGTCCGAAGTTGCCGATCAGCTCGGTATTTCGCTTGCACAAATCCGCAGCTTCCTCCGAACTGAAAAACTCCATAGGATCGCGCTTTCTCTCGAGCTTGAAGCAGATATCCGTAAGCGGGTCGAGGATCCCCGATTTCCCCTCACAACCTTAGAGAGGTTCATTGAGTCGCAGACTGGTCGTAAATTCCTCGGTATCGAGCTTGATGACGAGAAGGGTTTTGTAGGCGTTACTCATCCTGACCGGTTCAAAGCTGTCCTCGCTAGAGTCGTATCAGATGTAACCACTAAGGGTATGACTCGCAAAATTAATGATGAAGCAGGCTTCCGGAAGTACATAGAGGAGGCCGAAAAGGACCTTCCGAAAACCAAGAAACGTGGCTCCTTTGATCCTGATGCATTGGTGGTAGATAATGAGGATACAGAAGAAAACAGTTCTGAAACGCGCCACGAAAGGCCTAGGCCGGCTCCCACGATACCGAAGCCCTCTCTCTCAGTTGTGCCGCGCGGCTTTGTCTGTCGATCACAAGTTACGAAGGTGTCCGCTATCTTCAAAGAGCTGAAATCGCTGAAGGTCTCTGAACAGCGAAATTCTACAGGGGTCATGCTTCGAGTCCTAATGGACGTAGCCCTTTGGAGTTATATTAAGAAAGAGGGACATGCAGAGGCAGTTTGCGCCCACTTCGACAAGACTGGAAAGAAGAGGAGTCACAATCCGGACTGGACGCCGCCCCTTAGGGATCTTATAAGTTACGCTGTCGAGAAGAGGATGCTGCACGGAATGGCCGCCGATGGATACAAATCCGCAAGATCGCTTGCCGCAAAGGACGGCAACTATTTTATCACAATAGACGGGTTCAATGAGTTTACACACAATCCGTATGTTACTCCCACGGAAGGGGATCTTAGGGCACTGTGGGAACGAGCCGAGCCCATGCTTGAGATAATATTGAACTAATTTCGTGGTTTTTTTGAGGGCAGCATATGGCTGAACACTATAGCCCGCTCCGCTATCCAGGCGGCAAAGCAGTACTTTCAGAGTTTTTGATATCGCTGCTAAAGCACAACAGATTTACTGCACCGCATTATGTTGAACCATATGCTGGGGGCGCAGGCGCAGCGCTCAGGCTGCTGTTCGAGGAATATGCCGAGACCATCACAATAAATGACGCGGACCCACGCATCAGTTCATTCTGGATCGCTGTTACAAAGTATAACGAGCAATTCATTGATTTGGTACAAAACGTCGAACTTAGCGTAGACGAATGGCGCCGTCAGCGTGCCGTCTATGAAGGATGCTCTGCGGCTAATCCACTTCGCCTAGGGTTCGCTACCTTTTACCTGAATAGAACGACCCGGTCAGGCATAGTGCATAATGGTGGTCCTATAGGAGGTTACGACCAAACGGGAAATTATAAGATTGATGCACGCTTCAACAAAGATCCGCTGTGTGAGCGAATTAGAAGAATAGGAATATTCTCAGACCGTATAGAAGTATCATGCGAAGACGGAAATCGTCTGCTGCAAAGAATTAATTCAGAGCATGGGCGGGAGCGAGACTACTTCGTCTATATAGACCCGCCCTACTACGTAAAAGGTGCGGAGCTTTACATGAACCGCTTCTCCGATCAGGAACATAGGCAGCTTTCATCAGTCTTGACTTCTGGCGTTGAGTTCCCCTGGATCATGACCTACGATGATGTCCCGCCAATACGGGAGCTTTATTCTGATCTACCGCAGGCGGAGTTCTATCTGAGCTACAGCGCTTATAAGCGGCGTAAGGGAAAAGAAGTGCTCATCTGGCCTCCTGGCGTAAAAGTTCCTCTAGAGGTGCAGGCGGCACTGCCGGCGGTGGCTTAAGGGCGCATCGAATTAAGTGATGGAGACGTTTGTCTGAAAGCCGCGCGACGGCTTTCGGTCGGCAGCTTAATATGACGTTAATAGGTAGAAGGTCGATATGAGGATGAAGAGAAATTTTATTCAGGTTGGTTTTTACGGCTTGCTATGTTGCGGTATTTCGTTTTGTCAAACAAGCAATGGCTCAAGGAAGGGGTGCGATTTCGTCGAGTTAATTGTGGAGGTCCGTGCGTAGAGTTACTGTTCGTGGCCAAGGTTACAATTTCCGATGACTTTTTTCTCAAGAGTCGGTCGTCTATGCCGATGATTCCTTTAGCAATGATGTGTTTCAGACCGGACGCTAATGTTATCCCGGTAGTGGCATGTCGGCGGCCTGTGGCCGCCAGGGAGGGGGCTGGTGATCGGCCTTCCTGGCGGTAGCGTGCCTGAATGACTGGTTATCCCTTACCCAGCTTCAGCGCTTGGTTCTGCGTGGCGGCTGCCACTTTATGTTCCACCGCAAGGTGCTTCAGGAAGGCACGTACCTCGGAACCTCCCATGCTGGCAGGATGACGCACGCCATGGAATCGAATGAAGTGGCGTATCAAGTAGCAATAGATTTCTCGGTGCGTGGGCTGTTGTCAGCTTCGGTGGTTTGTTTTGCGTATCCATCTGGTAGCTCCTTCTTATATGGATATGTATAAAGTAGTATTGGTTCCGGCAAAACGTACAAGCGCACGAATTTTGTATAGGTGGCTGGTTATACTTAGGCGCGAGAAAAATCAATGAGCTGGAAGAAATGAAGCGCGTCAGATAATATTGTTGGACACGCAGATGTTCATTCAACCTCAAGGCGCGCAGTCCAATCACTGTTGAACTAAACCGCTTCGCGGTAGCTGTCCGGTAAGCCGTCGTCGAGGCACGTCTTTTGCCTCATCGCACCACACTGTTCTTTGACCCACGTGGGTCAGAGAACA
>NZ_JAHYCA010000003.1 GCF_019430905.1 Billgrantia antri
TGTTCTCTGACCCACGTGGGTCAAAGAACAGTGTGGTGCGATGAGGCAAAAGACGTGCCTCGACGACGGCTTACCGGACAGCTACCGCGAAGCGGTTTAGTTCAACAGTGATTGGACTGCGCGTCCTGATATTGGATGAACACCCCTGCGCGTTCAATAAAATTATCTGTCGCGCTTCATTTCTTACAACTCATTGATTTTTCATTCACTTAAGCATAGCTCGGCCACCTATGCTGAATTCGCGAGCACGCGCGTTCTGCCGTAATCAATATACTGTATGCACATATTCTTATACAAAGAAGCCAAGTATAAAGACACACACCTGCCTTGAAACTCATCGATAAGGTAAAGGTGACCATGCGCCTAAAGCTCGACTGCGCTGGCCCATGAAGATCTATGGTGCGGAGGCATGTGCTGGCAAAGGCTTTGCCGGAATGCATCGCCCGTTGGGCTGAGCCGTGATTTTCAGGGACGCTACCGCCCTGCTGGCAGAATGGATGACGATTCCCATCATCCCTAATGCGGCATCCCTGAGTACGTCTTGATCAGTTAACCATCTGCTGTGGCTTTATTACCTACCGTAACCAAGCGAAACGTTGAGGGCAACGCCTCCTTCAGTACCTACGTCACCTCCCTTCACCCTCGAAACCTTTCCCACCTGCCTCTACGACCTTGGTCGCAACCCACCTGTCCAATCGGTCAAATAACGTCTAGGCTGTAGCCGTGCACAGCCTGACCAAACGGTCAGGCATGTCGCAGGACACCCCATAACCCTTATTCGACGACGCCATCCAACAACAACGGACACAAGCTATGGAACCGACCTCCTCTACCCTGGCCGACAAGGCTGATGGCCAGTCCCTCGGGCGGGCCACAGGCAAGGCCCACTGGCTGGACACCTACTTCGGCGTGAGCCGTCGCGGCTCGAGCCTCAAGACCGAGATCCTGGCGGGCATCGCCACCTTCCTGGCTTCGATGTACATCATCGTGGTCAACCCGGCGATCCTTTCCGACGCCGGCATCCCCTTCTCCGCCGCCCTCTCCGCCACCGTGCTGATCAGCTTCATGAGCAGCCTGGCGATGGGGCTGTATGCGCGCAATCCGATCCTGGTGGCGCCGGGCATGGGCATGAACGCGCTGTTCACCTATACCCTGGTGCTGGGCGCCGGCCTGTCGTGGGAGGTAGCGCTGGGCTGCGTGTTCTGGTCCGGCGTGCTGTTCGCCACCCTGGCCATGTTCAACGTGCGCGAGGCGATCATCGATGCGATTCCGCCCTCGCTGCGTTACGCCATCACCTGCGGCATCGGCCTGTTCATCACCTTCATCGGCTTCAAGAACGCCGGCTTCATCGTCGGCAGCGATGCCACCCTGGTCACGCTGGGCAATATGGACGCCTCGTTGATCACCTTCTTCATCGGCATGATGGCCACCGCCATCATGGTGATCATGCGGTTCAATGGCGCCCTGATCCTGGGTATCGCCCTGACCACCCTGCTGGCCACCCCCATGGGAAGGATGTGGGGCGGCGACGTTGTGGTGGAGTGGAACGGCCTGGCCGCCTGGCCGGACTTCAGCGCCGTGATGAAGGTGGATATCTGGGGGGCGCTGAAGGTCGCCTACCTGCCGTTCATCTTCGTGATGCTGTTCACCAACTTCTTCGACGCGCTCTCCTGCTTCATGGCGCTGTCCGAGTCGGCTGACCTCAAGGACAAGAACGGCAACCCGCGCAACCTCAAGCGCTCGATGACCGTGGATGCCTTCGCTTCGATGATCGCCGCCCCGCTGGGCACCAGTGCGGCGCAGACCTTCATCGAGTCCGGCGCCGGCGTGGCCCAGGGTGGCCGTACCGGGCTGGTGGCGGTGACCATCGCCCTGCTGTTCCTGCCCTTCCTGTTCCTCTCGCCGCTGCTGTCGCTGGTGCCCGGCATCGCCACGGCGCCGGCACTGGTGCTGGTCGGGCTGTTCATGCTGGCACCGATCAGCAAGATCGACTGGTCGCGGTTCGAGCAGGCGTTCCCCGCCTTTCTGGCGATCATCCTGATGCCGCTGACCTACTCGATCACGCTGGGTATCGCCTTCGGCTTCCTGAGCTTCGTGCTGATCAAGCTCGCTACCGGCAAGCTCTACGACATCAAGCCGGCCATGTGGGTCTCGGCCGCACTGAGCGTGGTGATGCTGGTAACAACGCATTGAGAGGGAGCGGGCCGGCGAAAGCCGGCCCCATTACCAACCTTTTTCAGACTGCTATCGAGGATCACACTCAGGAACCTGAAGACAAGCGTTTGTTCGTCCGTAAGAGCGGGAACGAATTAAAGTTTGACCCACCTCAATAAGCACTCCATTCCGACTATTTCACTTGGTTGATACGGCTCAAGACGCATCCGTAACCTGATGTTGCATAACAGGCTAAAACCGTCTCTAGCTTGCAACCAAGGGGATTCGTCATGACACATCACGCTCTCGTCCGACCGACCCGTCTCGCCGCTGCAGTGTCGCTGAGCGCCGCTCTGGCGGCTACCGGTGCCACCGCCGACGACGGCCTCGGCAACTATCGCGACCGCTTCGAGCCGCTGCCCCACCTGCCGCCGATCCCGGCGGAAAACTCGCTCACCAAGGAGAAGGTCGAACTCGGCAACATGCTGTTCTTCGAGCCGCGGATATCCTCCAGTGGGGTGATCAGCTGCGCCACCTGTCACAACCCGGCGCTGGGCTGGAGCGACCGCATACCGCGCGCCACCGGCCACGACGGCCAGATCGGCGAGCGCAATACACCCACCGTACTCAATTCCGGTTTCCTCGGCGCGCAGTTCTGGGACGGTCGTGAGCCCGATCTCGAAGGCCAGTCGCTGGGCCCGATCCAGGCCAGCATCGAGATGGCCATGGCCCTCGACATGGCCATCGAGCGCCTCGACGGCTTCCCGCTCTATCAGGAAAAATTCGCCGCCGCCTTCCCCGGTGACGAGAACCCGATCAACAAGGATAACCTGGCGATGGCGATCGCCAGCTTCGAGCGCACGCTGAACACGCCAAACTCACCGTTTGATCGCTACCTGCGGGGCGACATGGACGCGCTTAGCCAGCAGCAGAAGGACGGCATGGTGGCCTTCGTCGACAACGGCTGCATCGCCTGTCACAGCGGCCCGGCCTTCACCGACAGCAACTTCTACGCCATCCAGGTACCCGGCTCCACCGATGTAGGGCGCTTCGATGTCACCGGTGACGAAGCCGACATGCACAAGTTCCGCACGCCCACGCTGCGCAACGTCGGCGTGACCTATCCGTACATGAACAACGGCGCCACCGAGACCCTCGAGGAAGCCGTGGCGATCATGGGCAAGGAGATGCTCAATCGTGAATTCGACGATGCCACCATCGCCGACATCACCGCTTTCCTGCATAGCCTGACCGGTGAGATGCCCGACTTCGAGGTGCCGGCGCTGCCCTGAGTCGGTAGCGACACGCCCTGAATCGCCGTTCTGAGGCAGAAAGCAAGGGGAATGCGCCCCTGGCAACCGCCGGGGGCGCTGTCGTTCAGGCGCTCTCGGCGAGTTGCCGATGCAGTTCGAGACGGCGTGCGTCGCTCATGAAGGCGTCTTCGATGGCGGTACCGGCGAGCTGGATGAAGGTCTCCTTCGACCAGCCGAAGGCATCGTGGCAGGCGACGAAGTTGTCCAGCATGCCGCCGCCGAAATAGGCCGGGTCGTCCGAATTGATGGTCAACCTAAGCCCGGCGTCGAGCAACTGGGGCAAGGGATGATCCTCGATACGCTCCACCACTTTCAGACGTACGTTGGAAAGCGGGCAGACGGTGAGCACGATGGCCTCGTCTCTCAGCCGCGCGACCAGGTCGGGATCCTCCAGGCAGCGCACGCCGTGGTCGACACGGCATACGTCGAGCAGATCTAGGGCCTCGCGAATGTAGTCGGGCGGTCCCTCCTCGCCGGCATGCGCGACCCGGGGGATTCCCAGCATCTTGGCGCGCTGGAAGACCTCGGTGAACTTGGAGGGCGGGTGGCCGCGCTCGGCGCTGTCGAGCCCCACGGCATCGAGCATTTCCCAATAGGGAGCGGCACTCTCGAGTACCTTCATCGCCTCGTCGGCAGGCCGGTCGCGCAGGAAAGCCATGATCAGCGCCGTGGACATGCCCAGCTCACGCTCGGCTTCGCGCCGCGCCAGGCTGAGCCCCTCCATGACGACGTCGAGTTCGATGCCTCGGGCCAGGTGGGCCTGGGGGTCGAAGTGCATCTCCACGTGCACCACGCCTTCGGCATGGGCACGCCGAAAATAGTCCATGGCCAGGTCGTGGAAATCCTCGGCGCGCTTGAGCACGCTCATGCCGCGATAATAGAGCTCGAGGAAGGATGGGAGGTCCTGGAAGTCATAGGCGGCACGCACCTCCTCGACAGAGGCGAAGGGCAACTCGACCCCGTTGCGCCTGGCCAGAGCGAACATCAGCTCCGGCTCCAGCGAGCCCTCGATGTGCAGGTGGAGTTCGACCTTCGGCAGTCGCTTCAGGAAGTCGCGCATGGTGCACCTCTTTGCCTTTATCCCTTTATCCTGATGGATACTCGGATTTTGCGCAAACGGTCAATTCTCCTTGCTCGAGACGCCGCTCGCGGGTGATGCCCGGCGGCTCGAAACCGCCGCCGTCGAGCTGATGCACCAGGTAGAGCACGCTGCGCCCTTGAAGCCATTGGTCGAGCCGTGGCGAGAGGCGTGCCACAGTATCGGCATCCAGGCCGGCGAAGGGCTCGTCCAGGATGACCAGCCCCGGGTCGCGCAGCATCAGCCGCGCCAGGGCCAGGCGCCGTGCCTGGCCGCCTGACAGGGCGCGCCCTCCTTCGCCCACCCGGGTGGCCAGCCCATGCGGCAGGCTTTCCGCCCACTGCGCCAGATCGACCGCGGCCAGGGCCTGCCAGAGCCGGGATTCGCTGGCCTCCGGCGCCGCCAGCCGCAAGTTCGTCGCCAGGCTGCCCTGGAACAGATCGATGCGCTGGCCGAGAATCGCGACGCGCTCACGCAGCGAACGTTCGTCGACCTGCTCGAGCGGCACGTCCGCGAGAATGATCACCCCCTGGCTGGGAGGAAGCCGTCGGGTCAGCAATGCCGCCACGCTGCTCTTGCCCGCACCGGAAGCCCCGCTGAGCGCCAGTCTCTCGCCCGGCATCAGCTCAAACGCGATGTTCCGCAGCGCCGGCGCAAGCGCGCCGGGATAATGCAGGCTGACAGCCTCGAGCCGCAGGGACAGTGCACCGGCGGGCAGCTCGACGTTACCGCCCTCGGGCACGCTTTCGCTCGCCCGCTCCACCGCATTGAGCCGCTCGGCCGCGCCACGGGTCGCACCTAGCTGGGTAAAGGCTGCCGGGAGCAGCGCCAGCGCTTCGCCGATGGCGAACACCGCCAGCGGCAGCATGACCAGAATGGGGCCGCCGATCGCCTCCTGTTGCCAGGCCGCCGCCGCCAGCCACAGCGTCGCGACCATGCCCAGCCCGACCATCAGGTTCACCAGCGCGGTGCCGAAAGCGGCCAACCGGCCGGTGCGCCGCTGGTCGCGCCGCAGTGCGTCCTCACGCTGACGAAAACCGCGCCGGTGCCAGGCCCGGCTGCCGTAGGCCTCGAGTTCCGCCAAGCCGGTCAGGTACTCGATGGCCTGGCTGCGCAGGCGCTGGAGGTGACCGACCTGGCGTCGGCTCGCGGCCATGCCGAGCCGCGCCTGGCCGGCCGTCAGCCAGACCCAGGTGGGTAGCAACAGCGCCGCGACCGCGAGACCCGCCGCCGGTACCCATAGCGCAAGGAAGGCAGCGACCAGCACGACCGCCACCAGCGCCACCGCCGGCGGGGCCAGCAGGCGCAGATAGAGGCTGTCGAGGGTATCAATGTCGGCGGTCAATCGGTTGAGCCAGTCGCTGGAGCGCTGCCGGGCCAGGCTGCGGTCATCGAGCCTGGCCATGGCGCCGAACAGGCGACCGCGCAGGTCGGCCAGCAGGCGCAGCACGGTGTCGTGGTTGTAGAGCCGCTCCAGGTAGCGTGCCACGGTACGACTGACGGCGAAGAAGCGTATCCCGCCGCCGGGCACGTAGACGTCAAGGCTTGCCGCGAGGCCCATCGCCAGGGCTATGCCAGTGAGTGCACTGGCGGCAATGAACCAGCCCGACAGCGCCAGCAGGCCCACCGCCGAGAACACCGTCACCACCAGCAGCAACACGCCGATGGCGAGCCGCCGCGGGCGCCGCGCAAGCAGTCGCAGCCAAGGGGAAAGGGTGGCTTTCAGCGACTCACTCATGGAGAGGAACTCCCGTTGCCTGGGCCTTGATAGCGCCTGCATCGAGTTCGAGCCGCCGGCTCGCCATGGCCATCAGGGCGGGATGGTGGGTGGCGATGACCAGCGACCTGCCCTCCTCGACCAGCCTGGTCAGCGATTCGATGACCCGCGCTTCGCTCGCCTCGTCCAGGCTCGCGGTCGGTTCGTCGAGCAGCACCAGGCTGGCGTCCGAGAGAAATATGCGAGCCAGTGCCAGACGCTGCGCCTGGCCTCCCGACAGGCCCGAGCCCCGCTCCCCCAGCGGCGTTTCGAGCCCGTGCGGTAGCGAGGCCACCAGCTCGGCCAACCCGGCACGTTCGAGTGCCCGCTGCAGGTCGGCTTCGCTCGCCTCGGGCGCGGCCAGGCGAAGGTTCTCGGCCAGGCTGCCATGGATCAGCACCGGGCGCTGATCCATCCAGGCGAACGTCAGCCCAGCCTGCGTGCGCCGCGCCCCCTCGTCGGGCGCCACGAAGCCCGCCAGCAATTGCAGCAAGGCCGACTTGCCCGCCCCTGAGGGCCCGGTGACGACGAGCGTCTCGCCGGCTGCCACCTCGACGCTTAGCGGCCCCAGCACTCGACCGCGCCCCGGGTGCGACAGGGTCACGCCTTCCAGGCTCACCAGCCGCTCGTCAGCCGACGGCAACGCTGCACTGCCCTCGACCCGGCGCACCGGTTCGGCAAGCAGCGCCAGCATGCCATCGGCGGCCCCCAGGGCCGCTGCTCGGTCATGATAGTGCTGGGCCAGGGTTCTCAGCGGCTGGAAGAATTCCGGCGCCAGCAGCAGGATCAGCAGGCCGCTGAACAGCGTCAGCTCATCGGCGGGACCGAACTCGATGTAGCCCAGCAGGCCGAAGCCGACATAGATCGCGACCACGGCAATCGCCACCGAGGCGAAGAATTCGAGTACCGCCGAGGAGAGAAAGGCCACCCGCAGCGTGCGCATGCTCAGGCGCCGATAGCGATCCGCGGCCTCATGCACTTCCTCGCCGGCTTCACGGGTCTGGTGGAACAGCTGCAGCGTGGCGATGCCTCGCACCCGATCGAGAAAGTGCCCCGAGAGTCGGCTGACGGCGGCAAACTGCTCGCGGTTGAGCCGCTCCGCACCCATGCCGACCAGCGCCATGAACAGAGGAATCAAGGGCGCGGAGAGCAACAGGAAGAGCGCCGCCAGCCAGTCGAGCCACACGACGACCAGGAGAATCAGCAGCGGGACGATCACGCTGAGGCGCAGTTGCGGCAGGAAACGGGCAAAGTAGCCGTCCAGCGCCTCGACCTGCTCCACCAGCTGGTTGGCGAGCGCGCCGCTATGCCTCGCGCCGGCCCGTACCGGCCCCATGGCGGCCAGGTGTTCCAGCAGCTCGCCGCGAATCGCATCGCGGATACGCAGGCTCGCCTCCTGACCGGCCACTTCCTGGCCCCACTGACACAATGCCCTTACGACCAGCACGGCGATCAAGCTGAGAAATGCCCAGGTCAGTGCCGCCAGGGAATCGCCGACGACCAGCAGACGGCTGACGATCCAGGCCAGCAGCGCCATCTGGATGATCGTCAGTACGCCGACGGCGACCCCGGCCATCGCCGCCAGGCCCAGCCAGCGGCGCTGGCCGACGGCATGGGCCGCCAGCCACTGCCGCGGCGAGGAGGCCGATCGGGCGTCGCGCATCATCGGCTCAGTGGTAGCCTTCGCCGACACGCACCTTGCCGCGGAACACCCAGTAGGACCAGAAGGTATAGAACAGCACGAAAGGCAGCACGAAGAGCACGCCGATCAGCAGGAAGAGCTGGGATTCCGGCGCCGAGGCCGCGTCCCAGATGGTGTAGTTGGGCGGCACGATCCAGGGCCACTTGCTGACCACCAGGCCCAGGTAGGTGAACAGGAAAATCCCCAGCGTGGCGATGAACGGCAGCACCTCGTGACCGCGGCGCGAGGCCCAGTACACCGTGAACATGCTCAACAGTGTCAGCGCCGGCAGCACCCAGATCACGTGAATGTGGCCGAACCAACGCTCCCAGACCATGACATTCACCAGCGGCGTCCAGATGCTGATGATGCCAAAGATCACCAGTACGGCCAGTAGCAGCGGCGTGGTCAGCCGGTAGGCCCACTGCTGGATATAACCCTCGGACTTGAGGATCAGCCAGGTGGTGCCGAGCAACGCATAGCCGATCATGATGCCGACACCGGTCAGCAGCGTAAACGGCGTGAGCCAGTCGAACGGCCCACCGACGTAGACCCTGTTCTCGGTGGCGAAGCCCTGGATGTAGGTACCCACCACGGCGCCCTGGGCGAAGGCCGCCACCGCGGAGCCGCCGCTGAAGGCGAGATTCCACAGCCGGCGGCCGCGACGGCCGCGGGTCGACTTGAAGCGCAGCTCGAAGGCCACGCCGCGAAACACCAGGCCCGCCAGCATCAGGAACACGCCGATGTACAGCGCCGGCAGGAACACCGAATAGACCAACGGAAACGCCGCCAGCAGCCCAGCGCCCCCCAGCACCAGCCAGGTTTCGTTGCCGTCCCACACCGGTGCCACGGAGTTCATCATGACGTCGCGGGCGTCCTCGTCCGGGGCGAACGGAAAGAGGATGCCGAGCCCCAGATCGAAGCCGTCCATCAGCACGTACATCATGATGCCGAAGCCGATGATCAGCGCCCAGATCAGCGATAGGTCGAACATTTCCATCATCAGGCCCCCTTCTCGGTCGGATCGGCGTCGAACGGCGTGTGGGTCGCCGACCAGGGACGCTTGGGCGTCTCGAAGTCGTCGATCACCTGGTCGTCTTCCTTATCCTGCATGCCGTAGCGAATGACCCGCGTCAGGTAATAGGTACCGGCATAGAAGATCACCCCATAGACCGCCATGTAGCCGATCAAGGTGAACAGCGCCATGCCGCCGGTGAGCGATGGGGTCACCCCCTCGGCGTGGGTCATCATGCCGTAGACCAGCCACGGCGCCCGCCCCGACTCGGTGGTGATCCAGCCGGCAAGCACGGCGACGAAGGGAGTCACCGACATCAACCGCAGCGTCTGGAGATAGGGACGCGAATGGTAGACCCTGCCACCGCGACGCAGGTAGAGGCCTGCCAGCGAGACGGCGATCATCAACAGGCCGAGACCGACCATGACGCGAAACGCCCAGAAGACTATCGCCACCGGTGGATGCTCCTCCGGCGGCACCTCGTTCAACCCCGGCACCACGCCGTTCGGATCATGCGTCAGGATCAAGCTTGCCGCGTAGGGAATACCGATTTCGAAGCGATTCTCCTGCGCTTCCTGGTCCGGCACGGCGAACACCAGGAAGGGTACCGCGCTGCGAGTCTCCCAATGCCCCTCCATGGCGGAAAGCTTGACCGGCTGGTGCTCGAGGGTGTTCAGCCCATGGAAGTCGCCGACCAGCGCCTGGGTCGGCGTCAACACCAGCAGCAGCCACAGGCACATCGACAGGGCCTTGCGGTTGGCCTCGACATCGCGACCGATCAGCAGGTACCAGGCGCTCACCCCGGCCACCACGAAACCGCCGGTAATGAACGAGGCCAGCGCCATGTGGGCCAGGCGGAACGGGAACGAGGGATTGAAGATCGCCTCGGTCCAGGAGGTGATGCGGAAGACGCCATCGGTGAAATCGACGCCGGCTGGAGTGTGCATCCAGCTGTTGGCCGCCAGGATCCAGAACGTGGAGATGAAGGTGCCCAATGCCACCATGATGGCGGCGAACAGATGGACGCCTTGGGGAACCCGACCGCGCCCGAACAGCAGCACGCCGAGGAATGCGGCCTCCAGGAAGAAGGCGGTGACCACTTCATAGCTCAGCAGCGGCCCGATGAAGTTGGCGCTCGCCTGGGAGAAGTTGCTCCAGTTGGTGCCGAACTGGAAGGACATCACGATGCCCGACACCACCCCCATGCCGAAGGCCACCGCGAAGACCCGGGTCCACAGCTGTGCCAGGCGGTCCCAGGCGGGATTGCGCGTCTTGTAGAAGAGACCGTGAAGCACGGCGAGATAGGACGCCAGACCGATGGTGAAGACCGGAAAGATGGCGTGAAAGGAAACCACGAAGGCGAACTGCAATCGCGAGAGCAATACCGGATCAAGCTCCATGACGTACCTCTTGGCTGCGAAAGAGTCAACGTCTCAAGGGATGCGAAAGCACACGGGGTGCTGTTGTTGTGCTTCCGACCACGTCCTTCCTGGACATGTCGTGACGCATTCCACCTCGACACTCGGCTGGGTGTACCAAGAGCCTAGAACAGTGAGACATGCAGGGTTGCGAAACTTACAAAACCCTACATGCCTTGACACTGTCCTGGATCAATACTCGTCACCGCATTGTGTGCTTGCACTCAAGCCTACTAGAGCGCAGGCGCCGGGTCGCGGGTTACCGATGTGTCGGGATGTCGCAGCAGCGTCGTGCGGTCCCGCTAGAGTGCACCGGCACTACGCAGGACCAGATGCACCATGAAAACGGTATAACCGATGAACAGCGCCAGCAGCGTCGCGCCCTCGAGGCGATTGATGCGCCCGGGGCGCCCTTTCCAGCCGATCGCAAAGACGGTCATCAACAGCGTCATCACGGTCATCAACATCCAGTCGCGCAGCAGCACCTCGCTGCCCGCCTCAATCGGATGAATCACCGCGGCCAGGCCCACCACGCCCAGGGTGTTGAACAGGTTGGAGCCGACCACGTTGCCCACCACCAGGTCGTGCTCGCCCTTGCGCAGGGCGCTGAAGGAGGACGCCAGTTCCGGCAGTGAGGTGCCGACGGCGACGATGGTCAAGCCGATGATCAGGTCGCTGACGCCGAAGCCGACGGCGATCTCCACGGCTCCCCACACCAGCACACGCGAACTCAGCACCAGCAATGCCAGGCCGACGACGGTCCAGATCACGCCGCGGCGCAGCGACATGGGATGCGCCTGCAGGCTTTCCTCGGTCTCGTCTGCCAGGGGGTCGGACCCACTGCGACGGGCCTGCCAGATGCTGTAGCCGATCATGGCGGCCAGCAGCACGAGCAGCAGGGTGCCTTCGAGACGGCTGATCATCCCGCCCCACATCAGCAGCGCCGACAAGAACGTAACCGCTACCAGAATCGGCAGTTCACGGCGTACCACGCTGGAGTGCACCGCCAGCGGCGAGACGACCGCCACCAGCCCCAGGATCAAGCCAATGTTGGCGATGTTGGAGCCGTAGCCGTTGCCCAGCGCCAGCCCAGGATTGCCTTGCCCCGCCGCCAGCGAAGACACCATCAGCTCGGGCGCCGAGGTGCCGAAGCCAATCACCAGCATGCCGACCAGCAATGGCGACACACCCAGACGTCGCGATGTCGCCGCCGCTCCGTCGACGAAGCGTTCGGCACTCCAGACCAGCAGTACGAGACCAGCCAGCACGGCCAACAGGGGAAGTAACAATGTCGTCTCCTCAAGGAACATTCAGGGGCGAATGTTTGTATATGGTACGCGGGGCGTCAACATGCCACACTTTGATGCAGCCGACACGGCTTTCCGATGACAGGATGCGAGCAGCCTCGCTCCACCAGTATTCGAGTCGACTCGTCAGTGCCTTATCGTCTTCAGCCTCCATCACTCGTCCCCAGCGCCCCCTTGGTCGATCAGGCCCCACCGGAGGCCCGCAGCTCACGCCGCCGGCTGCGTGCCTGCCACGAGTGCGACTGGCTCGTGGCCCTGCCGCCGCTAAGCCCCGGCCAGCGGGCGAACTGCCCTCGCTGCGGGCACACCTTGGCGACTCGCCACCGTCAACCCGCCCAGCGCAGCATGGCGCTGGCCATGGCGGCCATGGTCGCGCTACTGCTGGCGATCTCCTTTCCGTTCGTGAGCTTCAGTACCAGCGGCGTCGGCAACCGTATCGAACTGACCCATACGGCCACCACGCTGATCGGCTTCGATCAACCCCTGGTGGCGATTGCGGTCATCATGACGATCGCCGTGCTGCCAGGCCTCTATCTGCTCGGCGTCATGTGGCTGCAACTGGGCCTGCTCCAGGACCAGCCTCTGCCGGCCAGTCGGCACATCGCCCGCAGCCTGGCGCATCTCAACCCGTGGATGATGGCCGACGTTTTCATCGTTGGCGCTCTGGTCAGCCTGATCAAGGTGTCGGACCTGGCGCAGATCGAACTCGGCCTCTCGTTCTGGGCCTACTGCGTCTTCGCCCTGCTGCTGCTGTTCACCACCCAGTCCATCGATTCGGACTGGATGTGGTTCTCGCTGGCCGGCGAGCCGCTCGCGCCCGAGGGCACCCGCACCGGCACCACCGCCGCCCCCCAGGGCCTGGCCGGCTGCCCCACCTGCGGGCTGGTCAATCGCCTGGAGGCAAGCGGTCGCGGACACTGCCTGCGCTGCGGGGAGCGGCTGCACGCCCGCCTGCCGCACAGCCTGCAGCGTACCTGGGCACTGCTGGCCGCTGCCGCATTGATGTACATCCCGGCCAACGTCTACCCCATCATGACCACCACCAGCCTCGGCCACAGCGACCCTTCCACCATCATCGGCGGCGTGGTTGAGCTAATACAGATGGGCTCGTGGCCGGTGGCTGTGGTCATCTTCATGGCCAGCGTCATCGTACCGGTGGGCAAGCTGGTGGCGCTGGCCTGGCTCTGCCTGGTGGTGAAGCGCAGCAATGAGCTCAACGCCGCCCATCGCACCTGGCTCTACCGATTGACCGAGTTCATCGGCCGCTGGTCGATGGTCGACGTCTTCGTGGTCGCCATACTCGTGGCGCTGATTCGCGCCGGCACGCTGATGTCGATCACCCCCGGCCCCGCCGCCCTGGCCTTCGCCGCTGTGGTGGTGCTGACCATGCTGGCCGCCATGACCTTCGACCCCCGCCTGATCTGGGACACGCCCCTGCCGCGTGACCGCCATGCAACGCAAGGAACCACTGGATGAGCGACACTCCGCGCGACAACGAGGCCAACAGCGACATGCACCGCGCGCGTACCACGCCGCAGCTACGCCTCTCGCCGATCTGGATCGTGCCCATCGTGGCCATGCTGATCGGGCTGTGGCTGGTCTACGACAACTACCGCAGTCGCGGCCCGCAGATCACCCTGACCATGAGCAGCGCGGAAGGCATCGAGGCCGGCAGTACCCTGATCAAGACCCGCAACGTCGAGGTCGGCCGGGTCGAGCGCGTACAGCTCTCCGAAGATATGTCCCACGCCGTGATCACCGCGCGGATGTCGCCCGACACCGACGCTCTGCTGACGGAAGGCAGCCGCTTCTGGGTGGTCAAGCCGCGCATCGGGCGCGAGGGGATCAGCGGGTTGGGCACGGTGCTCTCCGGTGCCTACATTCAGCTAGAGCCGGGCAGCGGCGAGCCCGGCGAGCGTGAGTTCGAGGTCAGCGATCAACCTCCCATCGCCCCCGCCGACGCCGCCGGGATACGCGTCACCCTCATCAGCCAGCTCGGCAACTCCCTGCGCACGGGGGATCCGGTCACCTACCAGGGCTATACCGTGGGGCGTGTCGAGGAGGTCGACTTCGATCCCGAAGCCCGGCGCATGAATCAGCGCATCTTCATCGAGAGTCCCTACGACCGACTGGTTACCGACGGCACTCGTTTCTGGTCGGCCAGCGGGGTCGACCTGCGCCTCGATGCCGATGGCATTCGCGTCAACGTGGAATCGATCGAGGCGCTACTGGGAGGAGGCGTCACCTTCGGCGTTCCCGACGACCTCCCCCGCGGCCGGGCGGTCGAGGATGGCGCCACCTTCAATCTCTACCCCGACGAGGAGAGTGCGCGCCAGGGTACCTTCAACCGTTACCTCGAGTACGTGCTGCTGGTGGAGGATAGCGTGCGCGGGCTCTCTCGCGGCGCCCCGGTGGAGTTTCGTGGCGTGCGCATCGGCACCGTGGCCAGCGTGCCCTGGCAGTTTACCGCGACCCAGCCGGAAAACCGCGGCAGCTTCGCCATCCCGGTGCTGATTCGCATCGAACCGCAGCGTCTGGGGATCGAGAACCAGCAGATCGACCTCGAGGAGTGGGACCAACGCTTCCACCGCCTCTTCGGTCGCGGTCTGCGCGCCTCGCTCAAGTCCGGCAATTTACTCACCGGATCGTTGTTCGTCGACATCAACTTCTATCGTGAAGAGGCGGATAACTACGTCGCCGAAACGTTCAGCGAACGCACCGTGTTCCCCACCACCTCGACTGGCTTCGCTCAGATCGAGTCCCAGGTCACCGCGCTGCTGGAAAAACTGAACGCGCTGGAGATCGAGCCGCTGCTGGCAGGTCTTGAGCGCAACCTGACGGCCTCCGAAGCCATGCTCGGCGAAGTCCGCGAACTCAGTGCCTCGGTGCAAGGGATGCTCGACGACCCGGGTACGCGCAACCTTCCGGCCAACCTCAACGCCTCGCTGGAAGCACTGCGCGAGACGCTGGCGGGGATTTCGCCGGATTCCAGCGCCTATCGCGAGCTGACCGGTGCCGCCGAGCGGCTGGAGCGAACCCTGCGAGACCTGCAGCCGGTGACGCGCACGCTCAACGAAAACCCGCGGGCCCTGCTGTTCGACAGTCTCGACGCCGAAGATCCGATACCCCGCGCCCCGCGCAGCAACTGATGAGGCTTGCCCGATGAAGCACTATGCTGTCCTTGTCGCATCGAAAGGAATCATGGCATGAGATGGATGATCTGGCTCGTCGTGACGGTGAGCATGCTGCTTACCGGCTGCGCTTCGCCCACTGAACCGCCCAATCGTTACATGCTGCCCGACAGCGGAGCCGCGCTGCCGAGCGCCGCCTCCGATCCCAGCCGCCTGCTGATCGTCCAGCCACCGCGCCTGGCGCACTATCTGGATACCGATGGCATCGTCTTGCAGCTCGACGACATCACGCTCAACACCGCGCGCCAGCACCTCTGGGTCGAGCCACTGGGACGCCAGCTGGAACGCGGTTTGCGCGACAGGCTCGCCACGCAACTCCCCGACACCCGGATCATGCACGACGAAGCCAGCCTAGGACGCAGCGAGGCCCTGCGCCTGCGGCTCGAGGTGGATCGCTTCCAGGGACACCACGACGGTTTCGCCATCGTCAGCGGCGAATGGCAACTGCTCGCGCCCGATGGTCGTCTGCTGGCCATGGAACGCTTTCATGAGCAGACAGCGCTGGAAGACGACGGCTACCCCGCCCTGGTACGCGCGCTGGGCAGCGGTTGGGACCAGGTGGCCACTGAGATCGCCTCGGGTATCCGGCAGGCGCGGTGAGCGCCCTCGTTGCTGCATGTTCAACCGTGCTGTGGCATAATGCGGGCTCGCGGCGATCCGTGGTCCCTCCTGCCGCGCCCCTGAACCGAATTTCTCACGTCTTGGCCCGGGACTGGTCATGTGCATGTCGCACACGGCGAGGCCAGGACGTACCTGCGGAGACCGCATGACCCTCTTTTCCGATCTCGGCCTGCGGGCCGAACTTCTGCGTGCCGTCGAGGCGCAGGGCTACACCACCCCGACCCCGATCCAGCGTCAGGCCATTCCCGCGGTGCTCAAGGGTGGCGACCTGCTCGCCAGCGCCCAGACCGGCACCGGCAAGACCGCTGGCTTCACCCTGCCGATGCTGCAACGCCTGGCCGGCGGCCCGCGTCCCGGCCAGCGCCAGGTTCGTGCGCTGGTGCTCACGCCCACTCGTGAACTCGCCGCCCAGGTCGGCGAGAGCGTGGCCGACTATGGCCGCCACCTGACCCTGAAGAGTCACGTCATCTTCGGCGGGGTTGGCCAGCAGCCCCAGGTGGACGCGATTCGTCCCGGCCTCGACGTGCTGGTCGCCACCCCCGGGCGACTGCTCGACCTGCACCAGCAGAAGCACGTTGACCTCTCCCGGGTGGAGATCCTGGTGCTCGACGAAGCCGACCGCATGCTCGACATGGGCTTCATCCACGACATCAAGAAAGTTCTGCGGGTGCTGCCCGAGAAACGTCAGAACCTGCTGTTCTCGGCGACCTTTTCCGACGAGATCCAGTCCTTGGCCGCCAAGCTGCTCGACAACCCCGAAAAGATCGAGGTGGCGCGCCGCAATACCACGGCGGAGACCGTCGATCAGGCGGTGTATCGGGTCGATCGCGACAAGAAGCGCGATCTTCTTGCTCACCTCATCACCCGCCACGCCTGGCATCAGGTGCTGGTCTTCACCCGCACCAAGCACGGCGCCAATCGCCTGGCCGAACAGCTCTCCAAGCAGGAGATCCCGGCCATGGCCATCCACGGCAACAAGAGCCAGTCGGCACGTACCAAGGCGCTGGCGGCCTTCAAGAGTGGCGATCTGCAGGTGCTGGTGGCCACCGACATCGCTGCGCGTGGGCTGGACATCAACGAACTGCCCCATGTGGTCAACTTCGAGCTGCCCAACGTCGCCGAGGACTACGTTCACCGCATCGGACGTACCGGCCGCGCCGGCAGCGAAGGCCAGGCGGTCTCGCTGGTCTGTGTCGACGAGCACGGGCTGCTGAAGGGGATCGAGCGACTGATCAAGCGCGACCTGGAAAAGCACATCGAGCCCGGCTTCGAACCGGACCCGAACGCCAAGCCCGAGCCGATCGAGAACGGACGCAACCGCCGCGGCGGCCGTTCGGGCCAGGGCGGCGCCAATCGCAGCCAGTCGAGCCAACGCAATGGCAATGGCGGCAATGGCAATGGCAATGGCAATGGCAATGGCAATGGCAATGCGGCCAATGGTGACGGCCAGGCACCGCGTCGTCGGCGCAGCCGCGGCGGTCAGCGTACGCGACGCGCCTGAACGGCGCCCGCACGGGCACGGCGGTTGGCGGCGAGCCTGGTATGGTATACGGTTCGTCGTATCCTTATCTTCATAGATTGGCGCAACGCAAACGACTGAATACGCAGCAAACACGACCAGACGCGAGGAGGCTCGAGCATGCTGAAATGGCTGACCGGAAAGCAACCGATTCCGGTCTGGGTCATCAAGCAGATCGATGACAGTCTGCTGCATCTCTGCGGCCAAGGCAGCATCGAGCCTCAAGCCAAACGCAGCAGCGTCATCGACGCCCTCCACGCCGGTCGCTACGAAGGCGCGGTGAGCATGGCTAACGGCGGCCTGGTCCTCAATGCCCGCCTGTTTGCCGCCCTGGTGCCGCTCGAGGCCCTGCAGCTGGACGATCAGGGCCATGCCCACTGGAACGGTCGCCACTGGTACGTCGCCCAGACTCCCCAGCGCTGCTGGACCTTCGAAGGTCGCCTGGTCACCCAGCGCCAGGTATTAGGCAATCAGGAACAGCTCATCAGCGTCGAGGACGTTTCCGACATTCGCCGCCAGGTGCAGAGTGCCGCCACCCCCGGGCGGGTCAACTACGACCCGCGCGGCGTCAACGAGCCCCCCTCGCTGGCGCGCCACGACGGGGACAGGGCCGCCGAGGGAAAGAACCCCTTCGTCAGGAGCAGCGACAAATGGCGGGGCCATGACGACTGAATCACGCCCCAATCGACGACGCCTTATCCTGTTTCTTCTATTGATGGTGCTGGTAGGTCTCAATCTGAGGCCTGCCCTCTCTTCGCTCGCCCCGCTGCTGCTGCGCATCCAGGTTGAAACCGGCCTTTCGCCACTGGCCATCGGCGCCCTGACCACGCTGCCGGTGCTCTGCCTGGGTGTCTTCGCACCGCTGGCGCCATGGCTCGCCAAGCGCATAGGTCCCGAGCGTACACTGACCCTGGCCTTGGGTATCCTCATTGCCGGGCTGCTGCTGCGCGGCACCCCTAGTGTTCCGTCGCTTTTCATCGGCACCCTGCTTGCCGGTGCCGCCATCGGGATTGCCGGCACGCTGCTTCCGGCGTTGGTCAAGCGCGAGCTGCCCGGTGGGGCGGACCTGATGACGGGGGTCTATACCATGGCCTTGTGCCTGGGAGGCGCTCTCGGTGCGGGCCTGAGCATTCCTCTCGCCGATCTGCTGGGTGGTTGGCGTTTCAGCCTGATCAGTTGGGGCCTGCTCGCCGGCATCGCCCTGGTCGCCTGGGTATCGCTGATGCCACGCACGCCACGTGCCATAACGACGCCGCAGGCCGGTGGCAGCATGCGCGAGCTGCTCGGGCAGCCGCTGGCTTGGCAGGTGATGCTGCTGATGGGCACGCAGTCTTCGCTGGCCTATATCGTCTTCGGCTGGCTGCCGACGCTGCTCCAGAGCCGCGGCTACAGCGAAGCCGAGGCCGGCTGGCTGATGGGGGCTTCGGTCATGGTGCAACTGGTCTCGGCGCTGGGCGCACCGTGGCTCGCGCGTTTCGGCCGCGACCAGCGCCCGGCGCTGCTGCTGGTGCTAGGCTGCGTTGCGGGCGGCCTGTGGCTGCTGCTTCAGGCCGACATTCAATGGCGCTGGCCGGGCGTGGTGCTGCTGGGCTTGGGCCAGGGTGGCAGCTTCAGCCTTGCGCTGACCCTGATCGTGCTGCGTACGGCCAATTCGCGACTGTCCGGCAAGCTCTCCGGCCTGGCCCAGGGCGGCGGCTATACCCTGGCGGCCATGGGACCGCTGGCCGTGGGCGTGCTGTTGCAGCTCGAGGTTTCCCTCGATGCCATCACCTTAGTGCTGCTGCTCATCGTGGCCGCGGCTGCCGCCTTCGCCATGCTGGCCGGACGCAACCGTCGCCTCGATCTGGACAAGAGCGGGAAGCTGTTCACGCATTAACCCTTGCCAACCTGAACGCTGCTTGACCTCGATCAACCATATGTCGACGCCTCGGCGTGCTAGCCTGTTTCTATTCTTTACATGAGGCAGTCCCTACGCCATGTCCCGCGTCGTGTTCCAGGCCTGCGGCCTGAAGCGCTTCTACCCGATGGGCGAAATCACCATCCAGGCGCTGCGCGGCGTCGACCTGGAGCTGCATGCGGCAGAGCTGGTGGTAATGCTGGGCGCTTCCGGATCGGGCAAGTCCACCCTGCTCAACATCCTGGGCGGCCTGGACAGCCCCAGTGAGGGCTCGCTGCTTTATTATCCGAGCGACCCACGCGACTCTCACCACTCCGTCTCTCGTCACTCAAATAGCGATTCGCCCGCCCTGGCGCAGGGCATCGACCTGGCACGCGCCAACCAGCGGGAACTGACCCGCTTTCGCCGTCATCACGTCGGTTTCGTGTTCCAGTTCTACAACCTGATATCGAGTCTTACTGCGCGGGAGAACGTCGCCGTCGTCACCGATATCAGCCGCCACCCGCTGCCCCCCGAGGAGGCCCTGGCGCTGGTGGGTCTCGAACATCGCCTCGACCACTTCCCTTCGCAGCTCTCTGGCGGCGAGCAACAACGGGTTGCCATTGCCCGCGCCGTGGCCAAGCAGCCTGACGTGCTGCTATGCGACGAACCCACCGGCGCCCTCGACTTCCAGACCGGCATCCGGGTGCTGGAAGTGCTCGAGCGTATCAATCGCGAAACCGGCACCACCGTGGCGATCATTACCCACAACGAGGTGATCGGCGACATGGCCGATCGCATCGTGCGCCTGCGCGACGGCAGGGTCGAGCAGCTGCAGGTCAATGCCCAGCGCCGCATGCCGCACGAGCTGCGCTGGTAGCCACGGACACAGGCATGCAGACACTCGACCGCAAACTGTATCGCGACCTGTGGCGTCTCAAGGGTCAGGCGCTGGCCATTGCCCTGGTCATCGCCAGCGGCGTGATGACGCTGATTCTCGCCGTTACCACCCTGGAAGCCTTGTCCGGTGCCCGCGACCGGTTCTATGCCAGTCATCACTTCGCCGAGGTATTCGCCGAGGTCAAGCGCGCTCCCTTGGGCGTACTCGAGCAGCTGCAGCGAGTCGATGGCGTCAACCTGATCGAACCTCGGGTTCGTGCCACGGTTCGGCTGGCGGTACCCGGATACGGAGATCCGGTGCGCGGCCAGTTGCTGTCGCTGCCCGACGGCCGCCAGCCACTGCTCAATCGACTCCACCTGCTGAGCGGCAGCCTGCCGGAAGCCGGGCGCGACGACCAGGCCGTCGTCTCGGATGCCTTTGCCGAAGCGCATGGACTGCAACCGGGCGACACCCTGGAAGCGATCGTCAACGGCCGTCATACCCGGCTGACGATCTCCGGCATCGCGCTGAGCCCCGAGTTTCTCTATCAGGCCGCTCCCACCGACCTGATGCCGGACTATCGCCGCTATGCGGTGCTATGGATGAATCAGCGTTCGCTATCCCGCGCCTACGGCATGGAAGGGGCCTTCAACAGCATCAGCCTGACGCTGCAGGCCGGGGCCAGTCAGGACGACATCATCGATGCCCTCGACCTGGCGCTGGCCCGCTATGGCGCCACCGGGGCGCAGACCCGCCATGATCAGCAGTCGCATCGCTTCATCGAGGAGGAGCTCAACCAGCAGCGCATCATGGCCACCGTACTGCCGACGATCTTCCTGACGGTGTCGGCCTTCCTGCTCAACGTGGTGATGGGGCGCATCATCCAGACCCAGCGCGAGCAGTTGGCCATCCTCAAGGCCTTTGGCTATCACGACACCGAACTGGCTCGGCACTACGGCCTGCTGGCGGCATCGATCGTCACGCTCGGCTGGGTCATGGGCGTTGCGCTGGGCGGCTGGGCCGCCAGCGGTCTGGCCGAGGTCTATCGGGCGTATTTCCGCTTCCCCGAGATGCGCTTCGGCGTACCCGCCTGGGCATTGGCCCTGTCGTTCACGGTGACGCTATGCGCCGCCCTGGCTGGCACCTGGCATGCAGTATGGCGGGCAGTCAGGCGCCCGCCCGCAGAGGCAATGCGTCCGCCGGCTCCGCACCGCTTTCGCCGCAGCTGGCTGGAGCGTTGCGTTCCCCCCGCCCTGCTCGGCAACGAAGGACGTATCGTGCTGCGCAACCTGGCCCGGCATCCAGCCAAGGCCGGCTTCTCCATCGTGGGTATTGCCCTGTCTGCCGGCCTGCTGATGATCGGCGCCTACCAGCTCGCCGCCGTGGAAAAGATGATCGACCAGCAGTACCGCCAGGTACTGCAGATGGACGTCGAACTCACCTTCAACGAACCGACACCGGCACGGGCAGCCGGTGAATTGCGCCATCAGCCTGGCGTACTGGCGGTGGAAACCTGGCGCCGGGTGCCGGCGACACTGATTCATGGCCACCGCGAGTACCGTACCAGCCTGCTGGGAATGGAGCCGGAGCCACAGCTGCGCCGGGTGCTCGATTCCCATGGCCAGGCTCAACCCGTGCCCGAAGCGGGAATCATGCTGACACGCCACCTGGCGGGGGTTCTCGATGCCAGGGTCGGCGATACGCTGGACGTGGCGGTCATGGAGGGGCGGCGCGAGCGCCTGCGCCTGCCGCTGACGGCCGTGGTGGACGAACCGCTGGGCGTCGGTGCCTACCTGCGACGCGACACCCTCAACGCGCTGATGCATGAAGGTCCTGCGGTGAGCGGCGCCTGGCTGCTGATAGACCCCGCATACACTACCGAGCTGCATGCCGCATTGTGGGAGATGCCCATGGTGGCCTCGATCGGCCTGCTCAACGAGGCCGAGCGCGGCATTCGCGACTACATGGACGAGACCCTGCGCATGTTCGCGGTGATCTTCGTTGCCATCGCCTCCTCCATCGCCTTCGGCGTGGTCTACAACAATGCTCGTATCGCCTTCGCCGAGCGCGCCCGGGAGCTGGCGACCCTGCAGGTGCTGGGATACACCCGGGCGGAGGTCTCGCGGATACTGCTGGGAGAGATCGCCCTGCTCACCCTGGCAGCCATCCCGCTGGGCTGGGCCATCGGTAGCGTATTCGTTCGCCTGCTGCATACGGCTTTCAGCAACGACCTGTTCCGCATACCGCTGGTCTTCACCTCCCAGGTCTTCGGCTTTGCAGCCGCAGGCGTGCTGATCGCTTCAGTGGTGGTCGGCGTCCTCGTCTTCCGCCGCCTCGGACGTCTCGACAAGCTGCGCGTCCTCAAGGCCGTGGAGTGACGATCCATGGCTCCAGTACAACAGGGAAAGAGCATGAACGGGGGAAGAGCATGAATAAAGGTCGCCGTTGGATTCGCTACGCCATCTGGGCCGCGCTGGGACTAGCGCTGCTCGCCCTGCTGGCCTGGGCGCTGCGCCCCATGCCGGTGCCGGTCAACGTGGCGCGGGTCAGCGTGGGGCCTTTCACCGACTCGATCATCGAAGAGGGTCGTACCCGCCTGCGTGATACCTGGAACGTCTCGGCACCGATCACGGGTTTTCTCCAGCGCGTGACGCTCGAAGAGGGCGATCGGGTCGCGGAAGGCGATACGCTGTTCCGCCTCGAGCCGAGCCCTGCTCCGGCGCTGGACGTGCGTACTCGACAGCAGGCAGAAGACAGCTTGCTGGCTGCTCAGGCCCGGCTACGTGCCGCCCAGGCCAACCTCGAGACGGCACGAGCCGACCGGCGATTCGCCGAGGCCGAGTATCAGCGCTATCGCCAGTTGCATGAACGCAGCCTCATCTCCACTGCCGAGCTGGAGCAGCGCCAGAACCAGCGTGACCGGCTTCGGGCGCTGGAAAATTCCGCTGCATCCGGGGTCGAGGTCGCGCGCTTCGAGGTGGAAAGCGCCAGGGCACTGCTCGCCGTGGCCAGCGGCCAGCGCAGCGAGTCGGACCAACCGGTACTTCAGGTGCGCGCACCGGTCTCGGGGCTGGTGCTGACACGCTACCGCTGTTGCGAGGGCAGCGTCGCGGCCGGTGAGCCGATCCTGGAGTTGGGCAGCCTCGACGACCTTGAGATTCAGGTCGATCTGCTTTCCATGGACGCCGTGCGCCTGCGTCCCGGCATGGGCGTCAACATCACCGGCTGGGGCGGCAAGCCGCTGACAGGCCACGTCAGGCGCATTGCGCCTTCCGGCTTCACCCGTACCTCGGCGCTGGGCGTGGACGAACAGCGGGTCCCCGTGATCGTGGACTTCGCCGATGGTCTCGACCTGGCCACGCTGGGCCTGGGCAGCGGCTTTCGTGTCGATGCCGAATTTCTGGTCTGGGCGGCCGATGAGGTCCTGCAGATGCCTACCAGCGCACTGTTTCGCCACCAGGGAGAGTGGAGCGTCTTCGTGATCGAAGCGGGGCGCGCCGTGCACCGGCCAGTGGAATTGGGGCGACGCCAGGGGCTCGTCAGCCAAGTACTCTCGGGGCTCGAGGCGGGCGAAACGGTGATCACTCATCCCGGTGAACGAGTCGCGGAAGGCGTCAGAGTCAGAGCCGACGAGTGAGTTCCCTAGCGACTCCCGTTATCATGTCGCTCGCTGCGCACTTTGGCGTGTCTCAACGAACCTCTGACCTCAGGAACTGCCATGATCGAATCCGCCTCTTCCGACTGCCCCGTACTGGTGCTCTACACCGGCGGCACCCTGGGCATGATTCCCAGTGCCGAAGGGCTGGCCCCGGGAGGCGATATCGAGGCGAGGTTGCGACGGGCGCTGGCTGGCCTGCCCCCGAGCCGCCAGGCTAGCCTGCCACGCTTCACCGTTCAGTCGACAAGCGACCCCATCGACTCGAGCGCGGCGACGCCCCGTGACTGGCAGCGCCTGGGCGCTTCCATCGCCGCCCAGGTGGGCGACTACGCCGGCGTGGTCCTCCTGCACGGCACCGACACCCTGTCCTGGACGGCTTCCAGCCTGGCCTATCAGCTACAGGGACTGGACCGCCCCGTGGTGGTGACCGGGGCCATGCACCCCCTGGAGAGCGAAGGCAGCGATGCGCTCGACAACATCGAACTCGCCCTGCGCTTCGCCGCCAAGCCGGAGCTGCAGGAAGTCGCCATCGCCTTCGCCGGGCGCCTGCTGCGGGGGGTGCGCACACGCAAGACTCACAGCGAGGCCGACGACGCCTTTGCCAGTTTCAACTACCCCGTGCTGGGCGAGCGCATCGACGACGACGCGGTCCTCTATCCCGGTCGCGGACTCGAAGCCCAGCAGCGCGGCGCCCCTCGCTTCGAACTGCCGGACTATACCTCGCTGGCCGAGGGCGGCGTGGTCAGGCTCACGCTCTGGCCCGGGATCCAGCCCTGGCAGCTCGACGCCTGGCTCGGCGACAATCGAGTACGCGGTGCGCTGCTCGAGGTCTGGGGAGGGGGGAACGTTCCAGACGATCCTGAACTGGTCGGTGTGCTGGCCAAGGCCAGCGGCGAGGGCAAACTGCTTGCCGCGATCAGTCAGTGCCCGATCGGCGGCATTGCACCGGGGCATTACGCAGCCGGCCAAGGGCTGGTGCAGGCCGGGGTCCTCTCGGGGGACGCCATGACCTCGGAGGCCGCCATGACCAAGCTGGTACATCTCCTGGCGCAGCCGCTCGACGAGCAGGAGCGTCGCCGACGATTTCTCACACCGCTGGTCGGCGAGCGCTGATCCGGGCGGCGCCGGCCCGCCATGCCTGCCGCAGCGGCTGGCGTCTCGCCGCTGTCGGGCTAAGTTGAACGTAACGAAGCAAAACCCCAGGCGTAAGGAGTTGCAACATGGAGCATCCCGACCACCCCTTCAGCGAGCTGTTCGAACAGTTGGGCCTTGCGGCCGATGAAGCCTCGATCAAGGCTTTCCTCGAGCAGCATGCCCCACTGCCGCCCGAAATGGCCTTGTATCAGGCGCCTTTCTGGAATCCCGCTCAGGCCGAGTTCCTGTACACGGCGCTGGAGGAGGATGCAGACTGGGCGGAGGTCGTCGACCACCTCGATGCATCGTTGAGAAAGCAATAATTTTTCAAACGCTTGGTCGAATGCCGTTCTGCTAGGCTTGGCCGGGGACAACAAGAACCAATACGGGCGGGGAACACTATGCCGATCGATAGGATATCGATAGCGGAATCTTCTGACGTGGCCGGCCTCGCCACTCAAGCATTACCGCCCTTGCCCGAAGTCCTGCGAAGCCGACTGGCCGAATGCCGTACGCTGCCCAGCCTGCCGGCGGCGGCGGCGCGCTTGATTGCCATTGCCCGCTCTTCTGACCCCTGCCTTGCCGATTACGCCCGCGCCATCGAGCAGGATCCCGCCCTTACCCTGCGACTCCTCTCAATGGCCAACAGCGCCTCCTATTCACGGGGCGGAAATACCGTTTCCACCTGCCTGGACGGCGTCTCGCGCATCGGTCTGGATGCGACGCTGGCCATCGCCTTGAGCTTCGGTCTCCCCCGCCCAGGAGCCAACGCCGTCCTCGACCATGAGTACCTGTGCCAGCGAGCCATCATCGCCGCCACCGCCACCCAGGAACTGGCCCAGCACCTGTGTCCTCACGAAGCCCCTCAGCTGTTCACCATCGCCCTGCTGCAGGACATCGGCATACTGGCTTTCGAGGCGCTGGATGGCGATGCCTATGCCGCGCACGTTCCCGACCTTCGCCAACACCAGAAGCTGAGCGAGGCCGAGCAAGAACGCTACGGCTGCGATCACGCCCTGGTAGGAGCGTGGATCGCCATGAGCTGGGGCGTGCCCAGCCCCATTGCGCTGGGCATCATCGATAGCCATGGTCCGCTGGCCGACGGCGACGCGCGCAAGCTCTGCCTGCGCCTCTCGTGCCGCATCGCCGACTGCTGGCTCGCCGCTGACTCGGCCTCCGCCTTCAGCGCCCTGCTGCGCCAGCTGGCGTCGGTGGCCTCGCTGGACATCGTCATGTTGATGACGGTCATGCAGGAGCTGCAGCATCGCCTACCCTCACTGGCGCGCCTGTTCGAGATCACCTGCCCGCCTGCCATCGACAGCACCCACCTGCTGGCCGAGGCCAAGGAGCTGCTGTTCGAGCAGAACCTGAAAATGACGATTCGGCTGGCCGAACAGCAGCGCGAACTGGAGGCGCTGCATGCCAGCCATGTCGTGCTCGACGAACAGCACCGCACCGATCATCTCACGCAGTTGGCCAATCGCCCCTGGCTGGAGAAGCGCCTCGACCAGCACTTCACGTGCGCCAAGCGTGCCCGACAGCCTCTTTCGGTGATGTTCATCGACCTCGACCACTTCAAGCGGATCAACGACCGCTTTGGGCACCGTTTCGGCGACGAGGTCCTGATCCACTTCGCCGCCGCGCTCAACAACATGGTGCGGGAAAGCGATATCGCGGGACGCTATGGCGGCGAGGAGTTCCTGGTCATCATGCCCAACACCCGCCGTCAGCATGCCGGCATCCTGGCCGACCGAATTCGCGAATACCTCGCCACCCAACCCTTGGCCCAGGCCGACGGCAAGCCGTTGCACGTGACCGCCTCCATCGGCATTGCCGATCTGGAAGATGGCGAATTCGAGGATGCCGCCAGCCTGGTCGACGCCGCAGACAAGGCCATGTACCGCGTCAAGCACGACGGTCGTGACGGCGTGGGACACTACCATGAGCCGGACGCTTCCGATTGACTCTCACCGGATGCCTCGACAAGACGACGAAGGCGGCCATTGGCCGCCTTCGTCATCTTGATCCGACAGTCACAATGCCCTAGCCCGGCAAATCGCGCATCAGCAGGGCGAACTCGATTCGTTCCGGTGCAATGCTCTCGCCCGGCACCGGAATGCGCACTACGTGACCGGAGCCCGGCGCCGCCTGGACCGACTCACCGTGCTTGTTCTCGATGTGCTCGAGCTTGAAGCGCCGATTGCCGCCGGGCAGCATCAGCTCCATGCCATCACCCACCTCGAAGCGGTTCTTGACGTCCACTTCGAGGACGCCGCGACCGGGATCGTAGCCGATCACCTCGCCGACGAACTGCTGATGTACGCCGACCGAGTTGCCACGCTCGTAGTTCTGGTACTCGTCATGTACGTGGCGGCGATAGAAGCCTTCGGTGTAGCCACGGTTGGCCAGGTTATCGAGTTCGTCCATCAGCCGCATATCGAAGGGCCGGCCCGCTACGGCATCGTCGATGGCACGCCGATAGACCTGAGCGGTGCGCGCCACGTAGTAGTGGGACTTGGTGCGCCCTTCGATCTTGAGTGACGTCACGCCCATTTCGGCAAGCCGGGGCACGTGCTGCACGGCGCGCAGGTCCTTCGAGTTCATGATGTAGGTGCCGTGCTCGTCCTCGAAGATCGGCATCAGCTCGCCCGGTCGGGTGGCATCCTCGATCAAGGCGGAAAGCTCGTCCTGGCCTTCCACCCCTCCAGCCGTTGCCGTGCTGTGGGTCGTGCTACCGCCACCGGAGGCGATCAGCCCGCCCTGGCCGGGCGTCCACACGCCGCTGGCCGCATGGGCCGCCGCGGAGTTCGCCGGTACCAGGTCGCCGGTCTCGTCCTGGGCGGCGGCTACGGTGTTGTACTGCCAGCGGCAGGCATTGGTACAGGTACCCTGGTTGGGGTCGCGGTGATTGAAATAGCCGGAGAGCAGGCAACGGCCCGAATAGGCGATGCAAAGGGCGCCATGCACGAAGGTCTCGATCTCGAGGTCGGGGCACTCGGCACGAATCTCGGCAATTTCCTCCAGCGACAGCTCCCGCGACAGGATGATGCGGCTGATGCCCTGTCGCTGCCAGAACTTGGCGGCCGCCCAGTTGACCACGTTGGACTGCACTGAGAGATGGATCACCTGCTCGGGCCAGCGCTCGCGGATCATCATGATCAGCCCTGGATCGGACATGATCAACGCATCCGGCCCGGCCTCGATGACGGGTTCCATGTCGCGCAGGTAGGTCTTCAACTTGCTGTTGTGCGGCGCGATGTTCGACGCCACGTAGAACTGCTTGCCGCGCTCGTGAGCATAGGCGATCCCGCGATGCAGGTTGTCGAGCTTGAAGTCGTTGTTGCGCACGCGCAGCGAATAGCGCGGCTGGCCGGCGTAGACGGCATCGGCGCCATAGGCGAACGCATAGCGCATGTTCTTGAACGTCCCCGCCGGGGAGAGCAGTTCGGGAGCTTTCATGTGGGGTCACCGTTGTCAGGACGATGCAGCGCTGCACGATTTTCGCTGTCGGCGAAACGCAGTGCTGAGATAGAGAGGGCGGAAAGTCTAGCAAGCGGGTGGGGCTCTGGCCAGCGTTCGCTCCAACCGGTAGACTGACGCGCGCCGGACCGGATCCCGGCGCCCGCCCAAGGCGGGAGTGACAAATTCTCCGACTCAGAGCCTCACTATGACCAACGTCTCCCCCGATGCCACCGTGGTGATCTACTCCGGCGGCATGGACTCCTACACCGTCCTCCATCGCGCCCTGAACGAGGGCTGCGATGTTCATGCCCTCTCCTTCGACTACGGTCAGCGCCACGCCCGCGAGCTGGAAGCCGCCGCCCGCGTGTGCAGCGCACTGGGCGTGCCGCACCAGGTGGTGGACATCCGCGCCATTCATGGTCTGATCGACAATTCGGCGCTGACCGATACCCGCCGCGACATGCCCGAGGGCGACTATGGCGAGGAGAACCTCACCGCTACGGTGGTGCCCAACCGCAACATGGTGCTGCTGTCGCTGGCCATTGCCAAGGCGGTGAATATCGGCGCCAGGCGGGTCGACTACGGTGCCCACGGCGGCGACCACGTGCTCTATCCCGACTGTCGCCCCGAATTCGTCGACGCCATGAATGCGGTGGCCGGTATCGCCAACTTCGAGCCGGTCGAGATCCGTGCGCCCTACCTGCGCGCGAGCAAGGCGGAAATACTCGCCGAGGGCTTGGCCATGGGTCTCGACTACGCCGAGACCTGGACCTGCTATCGCGGCGATACGCTTGCCTGTGGCCGCTGCGGCAGCTGCCGCGAACGGCTTGCCGCCTTCGCCGCCAACGGTGTGAGCGACCCACTGGGGTATACCACCGATGCGCCGCGCCCCGACCTCGTCAGCGGAGGGGCCTGATGTATCACGTCAAGGAAGCCTTCTACACACTCCAGGGCGAGGGGGCACGAGCCGGTCGTGCCAGCGTCTTCTGTCGCTTCAGCGGCTGCAACCTGTGGTCGGGGCGCGAACAGGACCGGGCAAGTGCCGCTTGTCGCTTCTGCGATACCGACTTCATCGGTACCGATGGGCAGCACGGTGGACGCTTCGCCAGCGCCGATGCCCTGTCGGAGCACTTGATGTCGCTCTGGCCCGAGGCACAGGAGCGGGCAGCACCTTATGTGGTATTCACCGGCGGCGAGCCGTTGCTGCAGCTCGACGAGGCGCTGATCGATGCCATGCATGCGCGTGGCTTCGAAGTGGCAGTGGAAACCAACGGCACCCTGCCCGCGCCTGCCGGTATCGATTGGCTGTGTGTCAGTCCCAAGGCCGCCACGTCGCTGGCGCTGACCCGGGGCGACGAACTCAAGCTGGTCTACCCGCAGCAGGAGGCGCCGCCCGAGCGCTTCACCGATCTCGACTTTCGCCACTTCTACCTGCAACCGCTGGACACCACGCCGCTTGCCGAGAGAACCCGGCACCTGGACGCGACCGTGGCCTACTGTCTGGCCAATCCGCAGTGGCGCCTGTCGCTGCAGACCCACAAGATAACGGGAATCGACTGATGACTCTGTTCGTCAACCGGTTGAGCCAGCTCGACGCCTCACTCTGGTGCCCGCAGCGCGGGCTGATCGGTGTCAGCTGGTACGTGGATGCCGAGCTCGACGGCGAGCTCGGCGAGGATGGCATGCTGTTCGATTTCGGCGAGGTCAAGCCATGGATCAAGTCGCGCCTGGATGCCGGCGCCGACCATACGCTGCTGGTGCCGACGCGCGCACCCGGCATCAGCGTCAGTGAATGCAGCGAGGGGATCTGCCTACGTACCTCGCACCCCTACTCGCTGGAGGTTCGCGCTCCGCGACAGGCCTTCACGCTGCTGCCCTGGGCCGAGGTCACTCCGGAGCGACTCGCCGACTTCCTCGCCCGGGAGCTGATGAAGCGCCCACCGCCACGGGTCAGCGACATTCGCCTGCGCCTGCGTGCGGAAGTCTTCGATGGCGCCGCCTACACGTACAGCCACGGTCTCAAGCATCACGCCGGCAACTGCCAGCGTATCGCTCATGGTCACCGCTCACGCCTGCACATCTGGCAGCGCGGCGAGCGCTGCCCCGCGCTGGAGACCCAGTGGGCACGCTATCTGGACGATCGCTACCTGGTCGATGCAACCGACGTCATCGACCAGGCCGAATTCGAGATTTCTCCCAGCCTGACCAGCCGCTACCGCGCCGAGCAGGGCCGCTTTCAACTGCGGCTGCCGCTGGAGCGCTGCATCGTGCTCGACTCTCCCACCACGGTCGAACATATTGCCGAATGGCTGGCACGGCAGATCGCCGGCCAGACGGGACTGTCCACGCGGGTGCAGGCATTCGAGGGGATCGACAAGGGCGCCATCGCCGAGGTCAGACCATGAGCCAGCAGGCTTCCGCTGACGCCGCCGAGTCGTGCCGCCCCGGCTGCGGCGCCTGCTGCATTGCTCCCTCGATCAGTTCGCCGATACCCGGCATGCCTCATGGCAAACCGGCCGGCGTGCGTTGCGTGCAGCTCGACGAGCATAACCTCTGTCGCCTGTTCGGCGATTCGAACCGTCCCACGGTGTGCGAACGTTTCGCTTTCGACAGCGCGCTATGCGGAGAGGACCGCACCCAGGCATTGCAGCGCATTGCCATGCTCGAGTGCGGCACCTCTTCCTGACACGCTCAGCCCTGACACCTTCACCCGTTGCCGACTGCCACGCGCCCGGCGATATCGAGCGACTGCGGTAGCTGGCGGTCGAGCAGCATGCGCCAGCGAATCAGTACCGGGGCATCGCTGTGGCTCACACTGTCGAGCAGCGCCCGAAACTGATCGCGCGTGGCTTCATCCTGGCCATCAATCAAGGTCAGCCACGCCTCGAGTGCACAGAGCTCCTGGTGACGGTTCTCATGCAGGCGAGCGCACTCCAGCGCCTGCTCCACCAGCAGCCGCACTTCGCTCGTCGGGCGCCCGAGACGGTGGCGTACGCGTGCGAGCTGCACCGCCAGTTCGGAGACGAAAAGGGTACTGCGCTCGCGCGCGATCATCAGGCACTGGTCCAGGTAATCCTCTGCCCGAGGGAGTTCATCCAGCGCCAGGCAGGCGTCGCTGTACCACAGAGTAGGTCGATGGTAACGGTCGCGGCCGGTGATCTCCCCGAGTTCCTCCTGAGCCAGCTCCATCATCTTCAGGCCATCGCGATCACCGGAGAGAGCCCGGCGCCAGCCCAGAATCGCCTGGGCCGATACCTGCCACAGATGCAAGTCCGGAGTCTCCGTCAGAGCTACTGCCTGCTCGGCACGGCGTGCCGCCAGGTGCACATGGCCAAGCTGTCGGTAGAGCGCCGCGGCAAACAGCAGCGCCATGGCCAGCGAGCCGGGGTGCCCGATTCGCTCGGCCAGGCGGATTGCCGCCTCGACCTGCTGTTCGGCGCGCCGGTAGTCGCCGCGCAGGCAAATCGCCCAGCCCTGAAAGCAAGCTGCGGCCACCTGGGGGTGTTCGGAGAATGGCAGCCATTCGATCAGCATCGGCTGCTCCAGCGGAGCGATCTCGTCGAGATGTTCGAATGCCTGCCGAATACGGCCCGCCCAGTACTCGCAGTTGGCACGGGCGTAGTCGGCGAGACGCTGGTAGCGAGGATCGTCGAGGCGCCCGGCTATGGAAGCCAGGCTGGCGGCCAGGGAGAAGGCATCGGCATGTGCATGGCGCTGGCTGCAGCCCACCCATAGCCCCCACTTGACCAGGAAGGCCTGCTCGAGGTCCTCGGCATCCTCGGCATGGCAACCGCCATGCTGCACCAGCAACTCGCGGGCGCGCACGAAGCTTTCGTGAGCGGTCGGTGAACCGTGTCCCTCGAGGGCGAAGGCAGCCTGACCACGCACGGTCAGCAGGCTGATCTCGCGTTCCTCCTGGCCTTCCACGTGGCGCAGGCTGGCCAGGCCGAAGTCGGCCATCTTCAGTGCGGTGCGGTTGGCGCTGACCTTGAGCGCCTCGCGCGCCGCCAGTTCAAAATAGCGCGCCCCTCGGGCGTAATGTCCGCTGCGCCGCAGGTGGGTGGCAAAATCGCCGGGATGCCGTCCGATCCACATCGGGAAGCGCTCCTCGATCAGGCTGACGACCTGACGGTGAATACGCACCCGCACGTCACGAGGACAGGAGAGGTAGGCGGCTTCCTGCAGCAACTGGTGACTGAACTGGTATTCGCGGCATCCGCCTTCGCCCCCGGCGGGCTCAATGATCTCGAGCCGGCGCATCTGCTCGAGGGCTCGGTTGAGCTGGGTCATGTCCCAGCCGCTGCACTCGGCCAGGAAGTCGAGCCGGAAACGGCGGCCCAGCACGGCGGCGACATGCGCGACCTCACGGTCGCCATCGAGCTGGTCGATGCGTCCGGCCAGCAGACCAAGCAGACCACGCGGCAACTCATCGAGCTGTACGCTGCGCCCCTCGCGACGGTCCATTTCCAGGCGTCGGCAGATCTCCTGCATGTAGAGCGGCACGCCATCACAGCGCTCTATGATCTGGCCTCGCAGGCGCGGGCTGAGGTGCAGCCGGTAGCGCCTGGCCAGTTGCGACAGCAGGCGTGACGACTGCATCGCATCGAGATGGCTCAGGGCAACCTGCTGGTCCCAGTGCAGTCGCGTGGGCAGGGTCTCGCGGCCATGGTGGCTGGCCACCAGCAGAAAGGCACAATTGATCGGCAGGCGTGCCTGCAGGCCGGCCAGCACGCGGAACGAAGGTTCGTCTAGCCACTGCAGATCATCGATCATCAACACCTGTGGACGCTCGGCGGCATGTCGCTCGATGACCCGGCACAACAGCGCAACGACAAGATCCACCGCCTCGCCGCTCTTGGCCAGCTGCGCCACCTCGGAAGACTCTCTGACGCCCAGCGCCTCCTCGAGCAACGCCAGTTGCTCGGGGCTCAGTGCGAATTCGCACTGGCTGATCAGGCCCTTGAGTCCCTCTTTGTCGAGCGTGCCGTCGAGCCGCCAGCGCAGCAGCGTACGCGCTACCCCGTAAGGCTCCAGTACCGACAGGCGAGTGGTGGGCTTCCAGCAGATGGCCGCGTCACGGCTCAGTTCGAGCTGCCGAAATCCTACCATCAGGGCCGACTTGCCCATGCCGGACGCACCTCGCACCAGCACGCTCTGGCGCAGGCCGATGCCGGCCCGGGCCAGAGCGTCGCGCAGCACGCGCAGCGAGGACTCACGGCCAACCAGGCTCGGCGGCATGGCATCGCGACCGCCCTCGTTCTGACCCAGCACCAGTGCACGCAGACGTACCCGACCGTCGCTCGCCACCAGCCGCGAGGAAAGACGCGGCTGCAGGTCCAGCGCCGGCGGCATGTGCTGGCTTGCTTCCTGGGAAATGACCAACTCGCTACCTTCGGCGGCACACATCAGGTCAAGCGCGCCCTGGGTCACCTGGCCCAACGGGTCGACCAGCTGGCGCTCGGGCAAATAGACGACACGGCCGCTATTGAGACCGGCCGCCAACTCGATGCGCGGCGCTTCGTCTTCGCCGCTCCAATGGCGCGCGACTTCTTCGGGCAACACACGGCGACAATGCTCGTAGAGCGCTACCAGCTCGGCCAGCTGGTGTGCCGGGCCGTGAGTGCCGAAGCAGGCCAACCCCAAGCCACCGGTAGCTCCAGGCAACCAGAACCCCCCCAGGTGGTGGCACTGCTGCTCAAGCCAACGCATCAGCTCGATCTGCAGGGCCAGGCAGGCGCGGATTTCGTCGCGGGCGGAGAACTCCCCGTTGACCCGCAGGCGAATCGCCATCACCGAGAGCTGACGCTGCTCGATCTCGTCCTCGCGCAGTGGCGAACTGCCGGCCGCCAGCGTGCGAGAGAATGCGCCTTGGGGCGACAGGCTCTGCAGATCCGGACTGCCGTCCGACCAGTAGCGCGCCAGTTGGAGAAAGTTCGGCTCGGGCTGCTGGCCGGAGAGCGCCAGCAGCTGCAGGTAGGCATTGTACTGTTCGTGAGCCGCGGCGAGCTGACCCTGCTCGGCAAGCTGACCCACCAGGCGCTCATGGAACGGACCATAACCCGAGAAGCGGCTGACCAGGGTATGCAGCAGCGCATCGGGCACGTCCTCGTTTCGCTCGAGCACGCCTTCGGCGAAACGGATCACACGCTGGCGCCACTCGTTACGCAGTTGCACCAGCCAGCGCTGGAACTCGGTGCAAGACGACAGCTGCAGCTCTTCCACCAGATCGCCGCGATAGCGTCGCAGCAGCCGCTCGAGCGTGGCCACGTCCTGCGTGCCCTCCAGCAACTGCTGGAGTTCGTGCAGGTCGAAACGCCAGCCATCAGGGCGGCGAAAGGCAATGGTCTGACGAGAAACGACCAGTACTTGCTCGGCGTGTTCGCCCAGTGACTGGCGCAGGCAGTGCAGCGCGTGGCGCAGGTTGGTGCGCCCCGAAGAGAGCCCCTGATCGGGCCATAGCAATTCGGCCAGACTGGCTCGGTTGACCGGCTGCTGATGCAACAGCAGGTAGACCAGCAGTGCCTTGACCTTGTCGTAGCTGAACTGGGTCAGCACATCATCGCCCAGCACCAGCGAGAACTGGCCGAACAGCGTCAGATGATCGCCATCCTCACTGTTATGCTCGGTTACAGAAGCGTCCTGCATGACGGAACCCTGCATGGCAAAGTGGCGGCATCAGGCCGGCACGCCACTATGGAAACGAAACGCCGTGTCCGGCGTGACTATTAGTTGTGCTTCGCATTCGGCAAAGAAATCCACTCGCTTGTCAATGGCATCCGACGAAAGATATCGCGCCAGCATCAGGTAGTCTTCGTAGTGCCGGCCTTCCGATTTCACCAGCGAGCGGTAGAAGCGAGCCAGCTCGGTATCCAGGTGCGGGATCAGCCTGGCAAAACGTTCGCAGCTCCTCGCCTCGATGAAAGCCCCTATGATGAGAATATCGACCAACCTGTCGGGTTCTTGAGGACGAACGTGTCGGCGTAGCGCTTCGGCATAGCGTGATGCGCTCAGGTGCCGATACTCGATGCCCCGCGACTCCATCAGCTTGACCACCTGTTCGAAGTGCAACAGTTCCTCACGGGCCAGTTGGGACATCTTGGAAAGCAGCAGCGGTTGGTTCACATAGCGATAGAGCAGGCTCATGGCGGTCGAGGCGGCTTTCTTCTCGCACTGGGCGTGATCGATCAGCAGCAGCTCAGGATTGTTCAGCGCCCACTCGACCCAGGCGTCGGGCGTGGGGCAGGCAAGAAAGGTAAGCAGGCCAGGCGGCAGCTCGATGTCGTTGCGGGTCGCATCCAGGGTCTCGGACATGGTGTCAGCTCGGCAATTCTGGGTCAGGCAAGCAACAGGGGGAGTCCGTACACGCTCGCTGCGCACGCCGACGCTCACCCGCCTCGACCATGAGCTCTGCGCTCAGGCGGTCGTGGAGTGCGGCGGCATCGAGCCCCACCGCCCCTTCCCGCGGCGTCACCCCGTAGCGCCGCAGGTCGCGTATGCGGTCACGCCCGACCCGCAGTAGCTCCACGACACGGGAGAGCGAAGGCTGCTCGGAGCGAAAGCGAATACGGTGGCGTTTCAGCTGCGCCTCGAGGCAGGCTGCGTCGTCGACCCGCAGGTAGCGGCCGGCCACGCGTTCACGCAGGCCATCCAGCTCTGTCATGCGATGGTCGCGCTGTTCGGCGGACAACGCCATCCATTCGCCGATCTCGTCGTCGGTGCGCTGACAGCCCCGGCACACCGGGTCCCCCAGCGTCGTCGAACAGAGCCCCACGCAGGGCGAGGCGATACGCGCGCACATCTACCCGTCCCCTAATCGTTTAACCCGCCCATGGTAACGCGCCCTGCTCCGGGTGGCACCCTGTAGTTCAGCAGACATTGCGACGACCAAAGTCTAGCCCCGCGCCAGGAGGGCCAACTTAACATTGTCGACAGTTTGCCGTAGAATCGCGCCACCCAGTGACTACGGTTGTTTTCCCGCCAGGGCGGCCATTTCGCCGATGCTCGTCGCCGTACCGAACCGCCTTGGGCAACACACCAGATGAGGGCCCCAACGTGCTTGAAGCCTATCGCCAACATGTCGAAGAACGCGCCGTCGAGGGCGTCCCGCCGAAGCCCCTGAATGCCGAGCAGGCTGCTGCGCTGGTCGAACTGCTGAAGAACCCGCCCGCTGGCGAAGAAGAGTTCATTCTCGACCTGCTCACCAACCGCGTTCCCCCCGGCGTCGACGAGGCTGCCTACGTCAAGGCCGGCTTCCTCACCGCCATCGCCAAGGGCGAGGCCGAGTCGCCGCTGGTCGACAAGGTGCACGCCGTCAAGCTGCTGGGGACCATGCAGGGCGGCTACAATATCGCCACCTTAGTCGAGCTGCTGGACGACGCCGGGCTGGCCAAGGAGGCCGGTGAACAGCTCAAGCACACCCTGCTGATGTTCGACGCCTTCCACGATGTGGAAGAGCGCGCCAAGGCCGGCAATGCCGTGGCCAAGGATGTTCTGCAATCCTGGGCCGACGCCGAATGGTTCCTGTCCAAGCCGGCGCTGGCCGAGAAGATCACCCTGACGGTGTTCAAGGTACCGGGCGAGACCAACACCGACGACCTCTCTCCGGCCCCCGATGCCTGGTCGCGCCCCGACATTCCGCTGCATGCCAATGCCATGCTCAAGAACGAGCGCGAAGGCATCGAGCCTGAAGTCCCCGGCACCAAGGGCCCGCTGGCCCAGATCGAAGCGGTGAAGGCCAAGGGCTTCCCGGTCGCCTACGTCGGCGACGTGGTCGGCACCGGCTCCTCGCGCAAGTCGGCCACCAACTCCGTGCTGTGGTTCTTCGGCGACGACATTCCAAACGTGCCCAACAAGCGCGCCGGCGGCTTCTGCTTCGGCGGCAAGATCGCCCCGATCTTCTTCAACACCATGGAAGACGCCGGCGCCCTGCCCGTCGAGATGGACGTTTCCAAGCTCGAGATGGGCGACGTGATCGACGTCTACCCCTATGAAGGCAAGGTGTGCAAGCACGGCACCGATGAGGTGGTCTCGACCTTCGAGCTCAAGACCCAGGTGATTCTCGACGAGGTACGCGCCGGCGGCCGTATCCCGCTGATCATCGGCCGCGGCCTGACCGGCAAGGCGCGCGAGGCACTGGGCCTGCCCCAGTCCGACGTGTTCCGCCTGCCCGAGCAGCCCAAGGACACCGGCAAGGGCTTCACCCTGGCGCAGAAGATGGTGGGCAAGGCCTGCGGCATGGAGGGCGTGCGTCCGGGCATGTACTGCGAGCCGAAGATGACCACCGTGGGCTCCCAGGACACCACCGGCCCGATGACCCGCGACGAGCTCAAGGATCTCGCCTGCCTCGGCTTCCAGGCCGACCTGGTGATGCAGTCCTTCTGTCACACCGCCGCCTACCCGAAGCCGGTCGACGTGGAGACTCACCACACCCTGCCCGACTTCATCATGAACCGCGGCGGCGTTTCGCTGCGCCCGGGCGACGGCATCATCCACAGCTGGCTCAACCGCATGCTGCTGCCCGACACCGTGGGCACCGGCGGCGACTCCCACACGCGCTTCCCGCTGGGCATCTCGTTCCCGGCCGGCTCGGGCCTGGTCGCCTTCGCCGCCGCCACCGGCGTGATGCCGCTGGACATGCCGGAATCGGTGCTGGTGCGCTTCAAGGGCAAGCGTCAGCCCGGCGTCACCCTGCGTGACCTGGTCCATGCGATCCCCTACTACGCCATCAAGCAGGGGCTGCTGACCGTCGAGAAATCGGGCAAGAAGAATGCCTTCTCCGGCCGCGTGCTGGAGATCGAAGGTCTCGAGGACCTCACCGTCGAGCAGGCCTTCGAACTTTCCGACGCCTCCGCCGAGCGCAGTGCTGCGGGCTGTACCATCACGCTGTCCGAGGAGAGCGTCACCGAGTACCTGAAGTCCAACATCACCCTGCTCAAGTGGATGATCGCCAACGGTTATGGCGACAAGCGCACCATCGAGCGCCGCATCCTGGCCATGGAAGAGTGGCTGGCCAACCCGAGCCTGATGCGCGCCGACAAGGACGCCGAGTACGCCGAGGTCATCGAGATCGACCTCGCCGAGCTCAAGGAGCCGGTACTGTGCGCCCCGAACGACCCGGACGACGCCCGCCTGCTCTCCGACGTGGCTGGCGAGAAGATCGACGAGGTCTTCATCGGCTCATGCATGACCAACATTGGCCACTTCCGCGCCGCCGGCAAGCTGCTCGAGAAGCAGCCCGCCGGCAGCCTGAAGACCCGCCTGTGGCTGGCACCGCCGACCAAGATGGACCAGCACCAGCTCACCGAAGAGGGATACTACGGTATCTACGGTCGCGCCGGCGCACGCATGGAAATGCCGGGTTGCTCGCTGTGCATGGGTAACCAGGCCCGTGTCGCCGCCAAGAGCACCGTGGTCTCCACCTCGACCCGCAACTTCCCCAACCGCCTGGGCGACGGCGCCAACGTATATCTGGCGTCGGCCGAACTGGCCGCGGTAGCCGCGGTTGAGGGTCGCCTGCCGACCGTCGAGGAGTACCGGCAATACATGGGCGAATTCGACGCCATGGCCGGCGAGATCTATCGTTACATGAACTTCCACGAGATCGAGGAGTATCAGAACGCCGCTTCCAACGTGATTCCGGTCGCTCAGGAAGCCTGATACCTCGAATTCCGATAGCATCAGGTTCGACTCCGATGCTCGCAACATCGATGGCACCTTGCAAAAGATGCCGGAGCCGATGAACGAAGCGCCCTCCCACGAGGGCGCTTTTTTTATAAGTCACTGTATTGCCTTACCTTCATGTCGCCGTGAGGCGACGCTTCGCTACGTTTTTTTACCTACCTCGCCTTGTGAGCCGTTTCCTGCGAGTCTAACTTTAAGGAGCCTCTGTGCGCTGGCGGCCTGAAGTCGTCCGGGCACGAGAATGAAGAGGGATTCGAGGCCAAGGGACATTCAAGGAGTCAGAACATGTCGAAGAGAACGCTCCTCACCGTAACACTCGCCTCCACCACGCTGCTTTTTGCCACTGGGGCACAAGCCCAGGCCAACGCACCGCACGAGCGCTATGCCTACCTGGGCCTCGGTACCGGTTTCAGTTCGCTGGAGAACGACCGCGACGACGTGGACAACTTCATCGAGAGCGGCAGCAGCGATTTCGATCTCGACGATGACGACAACGTCTGGAAGGGCTTCGCCGGTTACCAGTTCAACCGCTACCTGGCCGCCGAGGCCTTCTACGCCGACCTCGGCCGTGTGCGCCTGCGTGGCACCGATGGCGCCAACTCTGACCTGGAGTCCACCGCCTACGGCGCCAGCCTGATCGGCCAGTTTCCGATCACGAGCTGGTTCACACCTTTCGCCAAGGTCGGGGCTGCCAGTTGGGAGACCGATGTCGACGGCAACCTGGGCGACACCAGCGTCGATCTCGAAGACAACGACGGCTTCGACCCGGTCTACGGCCTCGGTGCCCAATTCAACCTCAATCCGGTGCTGATCCGTGCCGAGTACGAGCGCTACGACTTCGACAGCGACTACACTCTCGACACCTTTACCGCTTCGGTCGGGCTTCGTTTCTAGTTCCGCTGCCCCGCTTCACCCACGCCACCGTGCCACCGCCGGTGGCGTGCCCGCCTGCGACGAATCGACGAAGGCCTGAGCGCACGAACCATGGCATCATCCCGACCAACATTTCCCAGGCAAGGAACCTGCAATGAGCGCCATCATTACACCGGACATCTGCGACGCCCATCCTGAAGTCCAGGTTCTCGACCCGATCTTCATCAACTTCGGCGGGCGCGATGCCTTCTGCGGTCCGATACGCACCGTCAAGTGCTTCGAGGACAACTCGCTGGTCAAGCAGGCCGTCGGCGAACCTGGAGAAGGTGCGGTGCTGGTGGTCGACGCCGGCGGCTCCCAGCGCTGCGCCATGCTCGGCGACATGCTGGCCGAGCAGGCCGTCGAGAACGGCTGGTCTGGTGTCGTCATGTATGGTTGCGTGCGCGACGTCGACGTCCTGGCCGAGACCGATCTGGGCGTTCAGGCCCTCGGTGCCCATCCCCGCAAGAGCGAAAAACGCGGTGAAGGCAGCCGCGACATACCAGTCACGTTTGCCGGCGCTACCCTGCGTCCGGGGCAGTGGCTGTATGCCGACAACAATGGCATCGTGGTGGCCGAAGAGCGCCTGCCTCTCGACGCTTGATGCCAAGCGCCGCGTGGCGGCGCTTGTCCATTCGCCAGCGGCGGTGCCACGCTTGTGGCAAGCACTCTGACCGGGAGCCTCCGTATCGATGACGTCACTAGGCGTGGATCTCCTTCGCAGCCTGCGAGAGCACCTGCGTCCGCTGGTGGCGTACCATCTCTTCTTCACCCTGCTGGCCTCGAGCCTGCTGCTGCCGGGCGTGGCCTGGACGCTGACCAGCCTGCTCAGGCGATTCGACCGAACGGTCGTGACCAATGCCGCGCTACTCGATCTGCTGTTCAGCGCAGGGGGCATACTCTGGCTACTGGCGGCCATCGGTCTGACGTTCCTGGTGCTCTACCTGCAACAGGCCGGGATGATCCTGGTGGCGGTGAAGCGTCGCGACAATCACTACCAACTGGCCTTCATCGCGCTGTGGCAAACTCTGCGCCGCCTCCCCGTGCTAGCCGGCCTGGTGGTGCTGCAAGTGGGCACGCACCTGCTGCTGCTGATTCCCGTCGCGCTGCTGCTCGGCTGGCTATACGAGATTGTCATCGGCGGGGTCGACCCCTATTTCGTGCTGCGCATGCGACCGCCCGCATTATGGCTCTTCCTGGCTGGTGCCATACCTCTGTCTCTCGCCTGGGCGCTCATCGCGGGCTGGCTCTACGTCCGCTGGATCCTGGCACTGCCGACTGCGATGCTGGAGAACCTGTCGCCTCTCGCCGCCCTGCAGCGCAGCCGTGAACTGACCCGCGGCCATCGGGGCAAGGTCGCGTTGGTGGTGATCTCCATGCTCTTGGTGATCGTCGCCCTGCCGTTCATGACCAGCTCAATCTTCGATCATGTCTTCACCCCCCTACTGTGGTGGCTACCGGAACGCAATGCGGTGCTGATTCCGGCCATGCTGGCGTACGCCACGGGCTACGTGCTGGCCACCTTGGCAATCACCTTCGTCGGTATCGCGGCGAATGCGCTGCTCTCGGCCTGCCTTTACTTGCGCCTGGCCCACCGTGAGCCTCGCCCCGCCCCACCACCACCCGATGCCCACCCCGGCCGGCTCGCCTGGGGCGTGGAGTTGGCCGTGGTGCTGTTCGCCCTGGTTCAGGCCTGGTGGATCGTCAACAGCTTCGAACTTCGCGACAATGTGGCCATCATTGCACATCGTGGCAGTTCGGCAGCCGCTCCCGAAAACACGCTTTCGGCAATCGAGCAGGCAAGCGCGGATCGCGCCCACTACGTGGAAGTGGATGTGCGCCTGACGGCCGATGGGGAGGCGGTGCTTTACCACGACCGTAGCCTGCAGCGTCTGACCGGCGACTCACGCCTCCTGCACGAAATGTCCCTCGAGGCGCTGCGGCGATTCGATGTCGGCAGTTGGTTCGGCGACGCTTACGTCGGAGAACGTGTTCCGACCCTCGACGAAGCTTTCGCCGCGGTACGCGGCAAGAGCGCCCTGATGATCGACATGAAACCGGAACCGGGGGAAGAAGCCGCTCTGGTGAAGGCCGTACTCGAGTCACTGCGGCGGGAAACCGAAGCGCGCCGCGAGTGCTTGTCTCATGTGTCGCCAGCACAAGCCGCCCGTTGCGGCAGCCCCGACGTCAGCGGAGAGACGAGGCTGGCGGTGATGTCGACCAATGTACTGGACATGATCAAGGAACAGGAGCCGGATCTCCGCGTGACCCTGCTGGCACAGCTGGTCATGCCGGGGACTCTCGATCGACGCGGTTTCGATGCTCTGGGGCTACGCCATAACCGCATCACCGAGAACGAGATCCGGCTGGCGCGTGAGCTGGGTTACGAAGTGCATGCCTGGACAGTCAACGACCGAGCGCGCATGTCGCAGATGATCGATCTCGGCGTCGATGCCATCATCACCGACCACCCGGAACGCCTCGCGGAACTCATCCGCGATCGTCGAGAGCTGAGCGACGGGGCGATTCTGCTGGTGAAGCTGCGCAACTGGCTGCGACGTTGAACGGTGGCGCCCAGGGGGCGCCACCAAGTCTCGTCAGTCGCCCATCACCACGCCTTCACGACGTGGATCAGCCCCCCCAAAGAAGCCCTCCTCGGTGCGCTGAATTGCCTGCAAACCGCTGGTCAATTCGCGCTCGCTGGCTTCATGACCCAGTTCATTCAACGTCTCGATCACTTCCGCAGGAAATCGGCCCTCTTCCAGATAGGCCGGCCCACCCAAGGTGATGGCGTGAGGCAGGTCGAGCGCCTCCTGGGCATCCAGGCCCCAGTCGAGCATGGCCACCAGCGCCTTGGCGGTGTAGTGAATGATCGCCGCCCCACCGGGCGAGCCCAGGCTGGCGATCAGCTCATCGCTTTCGCGGTCGAAGACCAGCGTCGGACTCATGCTCGAGCGGGGCCGCTTGCCGGCCTCGACCCGATTGGCGATCGGCGAGCCATCGCTATCGAGCGGACGGAACGAAAAGTCGGTGAGCTCGTTGTTGAGCAGGTAACCGCCCGGCAGCCCGGTGCCGCCATCGGCCATGATGCGAGAGCCGAACGCTGACTCGATGGTCGTGGTCATGGCGACGGCATTGCCTTCCTCGTCGACGATGCTGATATGACTGGTGCCGTACTCGGGCTGGATGGGTTGAACGGCCCATGCAGTCTCCACCTCGCCAGGATTGCCCGCCTGTGCCCCGTCGGGCCCCATGCTCTGCTCACCGACCAGCTCGGCGCGCTCGGCCAGGTAGTCCTCGTCGAGCATGCTATTCCAGCTGCCGCCGGGAGGACTGACGAAATCCGGATCCGCGATGAACTTGTTTCGATCCGCGAATGCCAGCCGTGACGCTTCGAGGAAGCGGTGCAGCCACTCGGTACCGGGCCGATCCTCTTCAAGCGGTTCTTCTAGATCCGGCAGGTGTTCCATGATGCCCAGTATCTGTATGATGGTCAGGTGCCCCGAGGACGGCGGCGGGAAGCCGCAGACACGATATGCCTGCCAGTCGGTACACAACGGGTCACGAGCCTTCGCCACGTAGGTGGCCATATCCTCCAGGCTGATTGCCCCCGGTCGGGAGGAATGGCCTTGCACCCGCTGCACGAGGTCCTCGGCGATTGGTCCGGTATGCAGCGCCTTGCTGCCGTTCTCGGCGATTTCCCGCAGAATCTCGGCAAGTGCCGGATTCTGCAAGCGATGCCCCTCAGGCAGCGGCTCGCCCTCCTCGGTGTAGTAGAACTCGCTGGCCAGCGGATCGTCGCGCAGCCGCTCTTCGGCGGCCAGGCTGGTATGCAGGCGCGGGCTGACCTCGAAGCCCTCTTCCGCCAGGGTGATGGCGGGAGCGAAGAGCTCCGCCCAAGGCAACTTGCCATGGTTCTCATGAGCCATCTCGAGCATGCGCACGGTGCCCGGTACGCCGACCGACAGACCACTGGCTGCCGCTTCCATGAACTCCAGGGGCTCGCCCCCGCCGTTGAGGAAGAGCGATTCGCTGGCGGCACGGGGGGCGGTCTCGCGGCCATCGTAGGCCTTCACCCCGCTGCCGTCGTAGTGCATCAGAAAGGCACCCCCGCCGATGCCGCTCGACTGGGGCTCCACCAGCGTGAGCACCATCTGCACGGCGATGGCGGCATCCACGGCGGATCCACCCGCCTTGAGTACCTGATAGCCGGCATCGGTGGCCAGCGGATTGGCGGCTGCCACGGCAAAGCGCTCGGTGGCCCAGCCGGTTTTTTCTTCGTAGCCGGACGCGGCCTCCGGCTCGATGGCCGGGGCTTCGTATTGAAAGGCCACCTCGGATGTTGCCAACAGCGGCGTACCCAGCACGCACGCTGAAGCAACGGTAACTAACCAGTATCGACGAAAGGAAACTGATCGGAAGTCCATGAGCGGGCCCCTCGGTAACTCCATGTAAGAGGTGTACAGCATAGGCGAAAAAATGCCCGATTGAGAGCCATCAATCGGGCAAGTTTGTAAATTAAGCAAACTTAGCTACGAGAGCGTTTCTCCCGCCAGCATGAACCAGGTCTCGAGTACGGCATCGGGATTGAGCGACACGGAATCGATGCCTTGCTCCATGAGCCACTTCGCAAGATCGGGGTGGTCGGACGGGCCCTGGCCGCAGATGCCGACGTACTTGCCCTTGGCCCGGCAGGCCTGGATGGCCATGGCCAGCAGTCGCTTCACCGCCGGATTGCGCTCGTCGAACAGGTGCGCCACGATACCCGAGTCGCGATCCAGGCCCAGCGTCAATTGGGTCAGGTCGTTGGAGCCGATAGAGAAACCGTCGAAATACTCGAGGAACTCATCGGCCAGCAGCGCGTTGGCTGGCAGCTCGCACATCATGATGATCTTGAGGCCCTTGTCGCCGCGCTTGAGCCCGTTGGCCGCCATCAGCTCCACGACCTCGCGGGCCTCGTCGGTGGTACGCACGAACGGCACCATGATCTCGATGTTGTCGAGTCCCATCTCGTCGCGCACACGCTTGAGCGCCTTGCACTCCAGCTCGAAGCAGGGGCGGAAGGCATCGGAGATGTAGCGAGAGGCACCGCGGAAACCGAGCATGGGGTTCTCTTCGCCCGGCTCGTAGAGCTTGCCGCCGATCAGGTTCTCGTACTCGTTCGACTTGAAGTCGGAGAGGCGCACAATGACCCGCTGCGGATGGAACGCCGCCGCCAGGGTGGAGATACCCTCGACCAGCTTGTCGACGTAGAAGTCCACCGGGCTGGCATAGCCGGCCGTGCGCAGGTTGATGGTCTGCTGCAGGTCCAGCGGCAGGGTGTCGTATTCCAGCAGCGCCTTGGGATGTACGCCGATCATGCGATTGATGATGAACTCCAGGCGTGCCAGGCCGACACCGGCATGCGGAAGGCTGGCGAAGCTGAAGGCGCGATCCGGGTTGCCTACGTTCATCATGATCTTGAACGGGATCTCAGGCATCGAATCGACGCTGGTGACGCGACGGTCGTAGTCGAGCAGCCCCTCGTAGACATGCCCGGTGTCGCCCTCGGCACAGGAGACGGTGACGTCGCGACCATCTTCGAGAATCTCGGTGGCATCGCCGCAGCCAACCACCGCCGGGATACCCAGCTCACGAGCGATGATCGCCGCATGGCAGGTGCGCCCGCCGCGGTTGGTGACGATCGCCGAGGCACGCTTCATGATCGGCTCCCAGTCAGGATCGGTCATGTCGGTCACCAGCACATCGCCGGCATTGACCTTGTCCATCTCCTCGGGGGTAAAGACGATCTTCACCGCACCGCGACCGATACGCTGGCCGATGGCGCGCCCGCTCACCAGGGTGCGTCCCTTCTCCTTGAGATGGAAACGCTCCAGCTTACCGCCCTCCTGCTGGGAGACCACGGTTTCCGGACGCGCCTGGACGATGTAAAGCTCGCCGTCATCGCCGTCGAGCGCCCATTCGATGTCCATGGGGCGGCCGTAGTGCTGCTCGATGGTCACCGCCTGGCGCGCCAATGCCATCACCTGGTCATCGTTGATGCAGAAGCGCGCGCGGTCCTTGAGCGGTACGTCGACGGTGGAAACCGACTTGCCGGCGCTGGCATCGCTGCCGTAGATCATCTTGATCAGCTTGGAGCCGAGGTTACGCCGCAGCACGGCCGGGCGTCCCGCGGCCAGCGTCGGCTTGTGCACGTAGAACTCATCGGGATTGACCGATCCCTGAACGACCGTTTCCCCCAGCCCCCAGGAGGCGGTGACGAACACCGCGTCACGATAGCCGGACTCGGTGTCGAGGGTGAACATCACGCCCGAGGCTCCGGTCTCGGAGCGCACCATTTTTTGGATGCCCGCCGACAGCGCCACGTTCTCGTGGGCGTAGCCGCGATGCACGCGGTAGGAGATGGCACGGTCGTTGAACAGCGAGGCGAAAACCTCGTGCACGGCACGCTTGACGTTGTCGAAGCCTTCGATATTGAGGAATGTTTCCTGCTGGCCGGCGAAAGAGGCATCGGGGAGATCCTCGGCGGTAGCCGAGCTGCGCACCGCCACCTTGAGACTGGGATGCAGGCTGGACAGCTTGTCGTAAGCAGTACGCAGGTGTTCCTCGAAGGTCGGCGGCAGCGGGGTGTCGATCACCCACTGGCGAATCTCGGCACCGACGCGTGAGAGCTCACCGACGTCGTCCACGTCGAGTCGTGACAGCGCCTGATTGATACGCTCATTGAGCCCTTCATGGGCCAGGAATTCGCGATAGGCATGGGCAGTCGTGGCAAAGCCGCCAGGAACGGTGACGCCGGCTCCCGACAGGTTGGAGATCATCTCGCCGAGCGAAGCGTTCTTGCCGCCTACCCGCTCGACGTCGTCCATGCCGAGTTGATCGAACCACAGGATGTACTCTTCCACGTAACCCCCTTGAATCTTCGTTGCCCAGGCTTATCCGAAGCCCGGTTTCTGGCAAAGTGCGCAATGCTGCCCACCATAAACGCAAGCGGCCATATTCGCCATTGGTCTAACATCGAAGTCACTGGAGGTTTTTTACAACAATCGTCCGTTTCGAGCCGTTTCTGTAGTCGAGCGCTGTGCCACCGGCAGGAACCACGCCTTGCCGTCGCCGACACCAGCCCTGACAATGTTCCATCGAACCCTCTACGGATACCGCCGACGCCATGTCCCGTACCGCCTTCTTCATTTCCGACGGCACCGGCATTACTGCCGAGAGCCTGGGCCGCAGTCTGCTCGCCCAATTCGAGAACGTCGACCTGCGCATGCTGACCAAGCCCTACATCGACTCGCTCGACAAGGCCCAAACCTTGGTCGAGATCATTACGGACACCGCGATGCGCGATGGTGAGGAGCCGATCATCATCGACACCATCGTCGATGAGTCGATTCGTGAGGTGATCCGCAGCGCGCCCGGTTTCAAGATCGACATCTTCTCGACCTTCCTCAAGCCACTGGAAAAGGAGCTTGGCACCCATTCGAGCTATACCGTGGGGCGCACCCACTCCATCGGCAAGGACGAGGTGTACATGGACCGCATCCACTCGGTCCACTTCGCCCTGGACAACGACGACGGTGCCCGCACGCACCAGTACGATCAGGCCGACGTGATCCTGGTCGGCGTGTCGCGCTGTGGAAAGACGCCGACTTCGCTCTATCTCGCCCTGCAGTTCGGTATCCGCGCCGCCAACTATCCGCTCACCGAGGACGACCTCGACGAGGACGGAACCCTCAAGCTGCCCCGCGCCCTCGCTCAGTACCGTCACAAGCTGTTCGGCCTGACCATCGACCCACGCAGGCTGGCTGCGATTCGCCATGAGCGGCGACCCAACAGCCGCTACAGCTCGCTGGACCAGTGCGTGCAGGAAGTGGAACAGGCCGAGGGCCTGTATCGTCAGATGCACATTCCCTACATCGATACCACGCGCTTCTCGATCGAGGAGATCTCCACCCGCATGATCGCCGAGACGGGGCTGACGCGACGCTTCTCGCCGCGCTGAACGAGAGAGCCTAACGAACGATACCCTCGCGCCTGAGCCGCTCGATGTCCTCGGCGGTCAGGCCCATTTCGGCGAGTATCGCGTCGCTATCCTGGCCCAGCCGGGGCGGCGCGACCTCGCTCATGGCGGGCTCACTGTCGAAGCGCAGCGGACAGGCTACCTGGGGCACGTCGAGCTCGCCGCGCTTGAGTGAACGCTGCATGCCGCGATATTTCACCTGAGGGTCGTCGAAGACTTCGGCAATGGTATTGATCGGCCCGGCGGGAATGCCCCGCGCCTCCAGTTCGGCCAGCCATTCGTCGCGTCCGCGGGTGAGGAAGATGGATTGAATCAGCGGCACCAGGTCTGCACGATTGCCCACCCGGGCCGCATTGGTGGCATAGGCCGGGTCGCTGGCCCATTGCGGCTGGCCCAGCAGCTCGGCCAGGCGCTCGAATTGGCTGTCGTTGCCCACGGTCAGCACCAGATGCCCGTCGGCGCAGGCGAAGGCCTGGTAGGGCACGATGTTGGGGTGGGCATTGCCGTGGCGCTCGGGCGAGACGCCGCTGACCAGGGCATTGAGCGCCTGATTGGCGAGCGCCGCCACCTGCACGTCGAGCAGCGCCACGTCCACGTGCCGCCCCTGCCCGGTCCGGTCGCGCTCGTGCAGTGCCGCCAGCACGCCGATGGTGGCGTAGAGCCCGGTCATGACGTCGGTGATCGCTACGCCAGTCTTCATCGGCATGCCGTCCGGCTCACCGCCGATGCTCATTAATCCGCCCATGGCCTGGATCATGAAATCGTAACCGGCGCGATGCGCATAGGGGCCATCCTGGCCGAAGCCGGTGATCGAGCAACCGATCAGGCGCGGATTGAGCGCCTTGAGGCTGGCATAATCGAGGCCGTACTTGGCCAGACCGCCGACCTTGAAATTCTCCAGCACGATATCGGCGCCGGCGGCAAGTCGACGAATCAGTGTCTGGCCCCTATCGCTTGCCACATCCACTGCCAGCGACTGCTTGCCGCGATTGGCGCACAGGAAATATGCCGCCACTCTCTCAGCCTCGTCAGATTCGGCGAGCCAAGGTGGCCCCCAGCCGCGGGTGTCGTCGCCGCGCTCGGGATGCTCGATCTTGATAACCCGCGCGCCGAGGTCGGCGAACAGCTGGCCGGCCCAGGGGCCGGCCAGCACTCGCGACATGTCGAGCACCGTGATGCCTTCCAGCGGTCGACTCATCTTGACTCCTTCCACATTCGTCGCTGCGTCGCTCCTCGTTAGAGGTAACGTTTGGCGCTTGGCGAATTAGTTGGCGAAGGCTTGAAGACCGGTCTGCGCGCGACCCAGAATCAGCGCGTGAACGTCGTGAGTGCCCTCGTAGGTATTCACCGCCTCGAGGTTCATCACGTGGCGAATCACGTGGTACTCGTCGGCGATGCCGTTGCCGCCGTGCATGTCACGGGAAACGCGGGCTATGTCCAGCGCCTTGCCGCAGTTGTTGCGCTTGATCAGCGAGATCGCCTCGGGCACCAGCTGGCCGGAATCGATCATGCGGCCGACCCGCAGCGCGGCCTGCAGGCCCAGGGCGATCTCGGTCTGCATGTCGGCAAGCTTCTTCTGAATCAGTTGGTTGGCGGCCAGGGGGCGGCCGAACTGCTTGCGATCCAGAGTGTACTGGCGGGCAGCGTGCCAGCAAGCCTCGGCGGCCCCCATGCTACCCCAGGCGATGCCATAGCGTGCCCGGTTGAGGCACGAGAACGGCCCCTTCAGGCCGGTCACGCCCGGCAGGCGCTGGTCGTCGGAGACTTCCACATCCTGGATGGCGATCTGCCCGGTGATCGAGGCGCGCAGGCTGAACTTGCCTTCGATCTTGGGCGCCGTGAGTCCCTTCATGCCCTTCTCGAGGATAAAGCCGTTGACCACGCCCTCCTCGTCACGTGCCCAGACCACGAAGACGTCGGCGATCGGTGAGTTGGTGATCCAGGTCTTGGTGCCGTTGAGGCGCCAGCCGTTGTCGGTGCGCACGGCACGGGTGGACATGCCGCCCGGGTCGGAGCCGTGATCCGGCTCGGTGAGGCCGAAGCAGCCCACCCACTCACCGCTAGCCAGCTTGGGCAGGTACTTCTCGCGCTGTGCTTCGCTGCCAAAGGCGTGGATGGGGTACATCACCAGGCTCGACTGCACGCTCATGGCGCTGCGGTAGCCGGAGTCGACGCGCTCCACCTCGCGGGCGATCAGGCCGTAGCTGACGTAGTTCATGCCGGCACAGCCGTAGCCGTCGATGGTGGCGCCGAGCAGGCCCAGCTCGCCCATTTCACTCATGATCTCGCGGTCGAAGCGCTCGTGGCGGTTGGCCTCGAGCACGCGCGGCATGAGCTTGTCCTGGCAGTAGTCATGGGCGGTCTGCAGGACCATGCGCTCGTCTTCGTCGAGCTGGTCGATCAGGCGGAACGGGTCTTCCCAAGTGACGGGGGTAATCTGGCTCATGGCGGCTCTCCTGGAGGAATTTCGACATTTTTATCGAATGTAGAGCAAACAAGCCGTAAAGCCAACCCTTTCTTGCCTCCATTCCTTACACTTTTGGCCGCATGGGGCCGGCGTCATGCGCTGCCATCTCCATGCCGGCGAGACGTCGACGCAGCGCACCCCAGGCCACCGAGCCCACCGCCACATTGGCCAGCAAGAGTCCAATGAAAATTCCCTCGATACCGCCCACTACGCCACCCAGCCACGCCAGCGGCACCGTGAGCAGGAACAGCCGGATCACCGAGAGGCGCATGGCCCGGGCCGGCTCATGCAAGGCGTTGAACGACGACACCGCCAGGATCACTACGCCCTGCGCCCCCAGCCCCAGCGGCACCCACCAAAGAAAACTGCGCAGTACCTCGCTCATCTCGCCGCCCGGGGTGTAGCTGGCCACGAGCCAGGGCGCCAATAGCTGCAATAGCAGCCAGACACCTAACTGCCACGCCAGCACAAAGACGAAGCAGCCGAAGATGGCCCTTCGCACGCGTTCGTGTTGCCCGGCCCCGACGTTCTGACTGACCAGGGGCGGCAGCGTCATCGAGAGCGCCAGTACGCCGATCTGAGCAATGGCCTCGATGCGCGTGCCCACGCCGTAGCCCGCCACCGCATGGTGGCCATGGCCGGCGACGATGCGCGTCACGAGTGCCAGGGCCAACGGCGTGAACACGCTGGTTATCGCTGCCGGCACGGCAATGCGACCCAGCTCCCGCCACGACGCCAGCAGCCCGCCCGGAGTGAGATGACGCAGGTCGAGACACTCGCGCAGCTCGCGCTGGCCGAACAACGCCGCAGTCATGGCGCTCCAGCTCAGCAGCGTGGCCAAGGCCGCCCCCTGCACCCCGAGTGCCGGCAGCGGCCCCACGCCGAAGATCAGCAGCCAGTCGAGCAGCCCGTTGAGCAGCGCGGCCAGCGCCATCATCAGTCCGGGGATAAGGGTGTTGCCCTGGGCCCTCAGCACGCTGTTGAGCACTCGTGGCACGATCACCGCCGCCGCGCCCAGGTACCAGGTACCCATGTAGTCACGAATGTGCGGCAGCAGTGCGGCGTCGGCCCCGAGCAGGCGGAACAGCGGCTCGAGGGTGGCCAGGCCCAGCACGCTCAGCAGCACGCCGACCGCCAGCGCCAGCAGCGCGGCATCAGTGGCCCTGCGCCGTACCGTGGCGTGATCGCCCCGCCCCAGCAGGCGGGCCACCACCGCCGAGGTGCCGATACCCATCCCGATGGCCAGGCTGATCACCGTGAACACCACCGGAAAAGTGAACGACACCGCTGCCAGCGGCTGCGGCCCAAGCCGAGCGATGAACCAGGTATCGACCAGGTTGAAGCTCATCATGGCGATCATGCCGCCGACCACCGGCAGACACTTGCGCAGCAGGGTCAGGGCGATGGGGCCTTCGAGCAGCTCCCGTCGCATGGGGCGGCGCTCGCCTGCGCCAGAAGGGGAAACGGTGGATTTCATGAAGCCTCGAAAAGCAGAAGCGGGCACAAGATTGTGCCCGCTGCGAGGGAAAGCGCCAAAAGGCTATGTGGCTATTCGCCAGCCCTATAGAGCTTCTGAATACTGGAAAAGTCGAGACCACCGTTGCCCTGCGCCGCATGCAGGGCAAACAGGTTGCGCGCCTGTGAGCCCATCGGCACCGTGGCCTTGCAGCCCAGCGCCAGTTCCCAGGCCAGCCCCAGGTCCTTGGCCATCAGGTCGGTGAGGAAGCCACCCTGATAGTCGCGCGAGGCGGCGGACCCTTCCATCACCCCGGGCCACGGATTATAGACGTTGAGCGCCCAGTTGCCGCCGCTGCTCTGCTTCATGATCTCGGAGAGCACAGCCGGATCGAGACCGTTCTTGACCCCCAGGGCCAAGGCTTCGGCGGTGCCGCTCATGAGAATGCCGAGCAGCATGTTGTTGCAGATCTTGGCGACCTGGCCGGCCCCGACCTCACCGGCATGGAAGATGTTCTTGCCCATCGCTTCCAGTACCGGCCTGGCCTGCTCGAAACCGGCCTGACTGCCGCCTACGATGAAGGTCAAGGTACCGGCCTGGGCGCCGCCGACCCCACCGGAAACCGGAGCGTCGAGGTAGGACAGCCCGCGCTCGGCGGCGGCTTCGCCAACGGTGCGTGCATCCTGCGGCGAGATGGTGGAGGCGTCGATGATCAGCGGCTTGCCCTCGAGCGCATCGAACAGTCCCGAGGCGTCCGGCTGCCCCATATAGAGGCGGCGAACATGCTGCCCGGCCGGCAGCATCGAGATGACCACCTCCGCCCCGTTGGTCGCGTCCTGGGCGCTGGCGGCGGCCCGGGCGCCGGCTTCTTCGAGGCGCCGCATGGCGGCATCGACCAGGTCGTATACGCTGACCTCATGGCCGGCCTTGACAAGATTGAGGGCCATCGGCGCACCCATGTTGCCGAGGCCGATAAAGGCGATTTTCATGCGTGCTGCTCCTGATTGTCGTTATGCGAGAGAATGAGTGACTGGGTCAGTGGCCTTGCTTGGCGCGGCCGAGGTCGCGCAGCGGGTGCTCCTCCTCGCTCCACAGCGGCGCCAGCAGGGCCTTGAGGTCCGCTTCAGGAACGCGGGCAACGCTTTCGTGCTGCCACTTGGGGCTCTTGTCCTTGTCGATCAGCAGGGCCCTCACGCCCTCGGCGATATCGCCCAGGCGACAGCACTGCACCGAGAGGTTCAACTCTTCGCGGAAGGCATCGGCCAGGCAGGTGTGGCGATGTCGCTCGAGCATGCGCCAGACCAGATGGGCGCTCAGCGGACTGCCGGCCGCCAGCCGCTTGCGGTTAGCGGCAAGCCAGGTGTCGTCACGTGCGTCCTCGAGGATACGTTCGACCGCGGCGACGGCATCGACCTGGCCCACCAGCGCCTGAATATGATCGATCAACGGCGCAACCTGCGGCGCTGGTGCCCGGTCGCGCGCCTCGAGCTCGTCCAGGACCCGCTGCACTCCGGCCTGCAGGTCACGGGGGCTGCGGGTTCCGTAATCGGTCTCGCCCAGCGCTTCCAGCAAAGCCTCACGTCGCTCGCGCGGCACAAAGTGGTCGGCCAGCCCCAGATCGAGCGCATCGCGGGCATTGAGCTGGCCCCCGGTAATGCCCAGATAGGCGCCAACGCCCGGCGGCATGCGATTGAGGAACCAGCTGGCACCGATGTCCGGATAGAGCCCGATGGTGATCTCGGGCATGGCGATCAGCGTGGTTTCGGTTACCAAGCGCCGCGAGGCACCCGCCATCAGACCCAGGCCGCCGCCCATGACGATGCCGTCGCCCCACACCAGGATCGGCTTGGGATAGGTGTGGATGCGGTAATCGAGACGATATTCCGTGGTGAAGTAGCTCTCGGCAAAGAGGCTGTCGCGCCCGGCGCCGGGATCGTCGCCTTCCTCGGTCATAGAACGGTACAGCGCCACCACATCACCACCGGCACAGAACGCCTTTTCTCCGGCCCCCTCCAGCCATACCGCCACGATGCTGCGATCCACCGCCCAGGCCTCGAGCTTGGCATCGAGCTGCCGCGCCATCTCCAGCGACAGGGCATTGAGCGACTTGGGCGCGTTGAGGGTGGCGACACCGATGCGTCCGCCGTCGCGAGTAGGCAGCTCATCGAAGATGACTGCTAGATCCGTCATGCCTGCTTTCTCCTTATGCTCGTTGCAGCCAATGCTCATTGCAGCGTTTCGATCACGCCGTCCGCCAGCAGACGGCGTGCCACGATCACACGCATGATCTCGTTGGTACCCTCGAGGATCTGGTGAACGCGGGTATCGCGCACCATGCGCTCCAGGGGAAACTCCCTAAGGTAACCATAACCGCCATGCAGCTGCAGCGCCTCGTTGCAGACGTTGAAGCCCATATCGGTAGCGAAACGCTTGGCCATGGCGCAATAGGCCGTGACTTCCGGGTCGCCCTGGTCGAGGCGCCAGGCGGCGTGGCGAACCATCAGCCGCGCCGCCGCCAGCTCGGTCGCCATATCGGCCAGCTTGAACTGCAGCGCCTGGAATTGCGCCAGCTCTCGGCCGAACTGCTTGCGCTCCTGCAGGTAGTTGCGTGACAAGGTCAGCGCATGCTGAGCGGCGCCCAACGAACAGCTGGCGATATTCAGCCGGCCGCCGTCAAGCCCCTTCATCGCCAGCTTGAAGCCTTCACCCTCCTCGCCGAGCCGGTTGCCCACCGGCACGCGCACGCCATCGAAGCTGATCAGCCGGGTGGGCTGGCTCTTCCAGCCCATCTTCTCTTCGTTCTTGCCGTACTCGATGCCAGCGGCATCCGCCGGCACCAGGATCGCCGACACGCCGCCGGCGCCGCTGTCGGGCGCACCGGTGCGTGCCATGACCACCATCACGTCGTTGGCCCCGGCTCCGGAGATGAACATCTTGGAACCCGTGATGACATACTCGTCACCCTCGCGCACGGCCTTGGTCCGCAGGCTGGCGGCATCCGAACCGGAGCCCGGCTCAGTCAGGCAGTAGCAGCCCAGGCACTCACCGCTGATCAGGCGCTCGACCCAGCTCTCGCGCAGCGCCTCGCTGCCCCAGCTGGCCACCATCCAGGCCACCATGTTGTGGATGGTAAGATAGGCGGTCGTCGAGATGCAGCCCTGGGAGAGCTGCTCGAAGATCAGCGAGGCATCGAGCCGCGACAGGCCCAGGCCGCCACGCTCCTCGGGGATGTAAATGCCGAGGAAGCCCGCCTCACCTGCCCGGCGAATGACATCGACCGGAAAGTGAGAAGTGGCGTCCCATTCGGCAGCGTGATCGGCCAGTTCCGCTCGCGAAAAATCCGCGGCGGCCTGGACGAGTGCCTTCTGATCGTCGGTAAGGGAGAAATCCATTGCGCTGTCCTCAAGCAGTTTGGCGGTCCGTTCGTCCAGCAAAAACCGGCTGGCTGGGTCAACGAGGCCGCACCTCATCGCCAACCAACCTAGCACTTGCTAGGTTTTATCGCATACCTCCCTTGGTCGACAACCACTTTACGTTAACGTCAACGTCGTCTAGTGTTGCGATTAGTGGAGGGACATCGCCAGACGGCCCGTCCAACTCATAGGAAACGAATGAGATGAGCATACCCAAAGCGGAAGTCGCCCCCCCGGCCAACGGCAACAGCCTTCCCCGGCATCGCCGTACCTATTCGATAGGCGAATTGGCCCGGATGTTCGAAGTGACCCCCCGCACGATCCGCTTCTATGAGCAGGAGGGGCTGCTGGCGCCGGAGCGCCGTGGCCAGACCCGCATCTACCACGAAAAGGACCGGGTTCGCCTCAAGCTGACCCTGCGCGGCAAGCGTCTGGGCTTTTCGCTGGCCGAGATTCGCGAGGTCATCGAGATGTACGACGCCATGCCCGACGGCAACGCGCGACAGCTCAAGCGCCTGCTGGAAATCCTGGCCGACAAGCGCAGCAACATGGAGCGTCAGCTCGAGGACATTCGCCTGATGCAGCGCGAACTCGATGACGTGGAGATGCGCGCCCGCGAAGTGCTCGAACGTCTCGCCCAGCCCTAAGGCCGGGTCACCGCAACGTTACGTCCTCGCCACGCCGTTCAACGGATGGGCCGCCAGTGATGGCGCTCATCGGCAATCGACTACCGCAGCCAACTGCACAACAAGACGGGTAATACGATGACACGCCAAGCACTTCCTGAACGCGTATCGAACAGTTACGTCAGCGGCATCAGCGATACACCGCTCAAGGGCGAAACCATCGGCGACTGCTTCGACGCGACCGTGGCGCGCTTTCCCGATGGCGAAGCGCTGCTCAGTCTGCATCAAGGGCTGCGCTATACCTGGCAGGAGCTTCAACAGTCGGTGAATCAGGCCGCCCGAGCCCTGCTCGCGCTGGGCGTGAAGAAAGGCGATCGAGTCGGCATCTGGTCACCCAACTGCGCCGAGTGGACCATCACCCAGTTCGCCACAGCCAAGATCGGCGCCATCCTGGTCAATATCAACCCCAGCTACCGCACCCACGAACTCGAGTACGCGCTCAAGCAGTCCGGCACTTCCACCCTGATCCTTCAGGGCCAGTTCAAGAGTTCCGACTACGTGGCCACCCTGGCGGAGCTGGCGCCGGAGCTGCGTGACGGCGCGCCCTCCACTTTTTCCTGCGCCAAGCTGCCCGAGCTCAAGCGCGTGGTGTGCCTCGATGCCGACCGCACCCTGACCGGCATGTTCAGCTGGCAGAGCATGCTGGCGCATGCCGATGAAGTCTCGGATGAACACCTTGCCGACATTCAGGCCACGCTGCAGTTCGACGAACCGATCAACATCCAGTACACCTCGGGCACCACCGGTGCGCCCAAGGGTGCCACCCTCTCCCACCACAACATCCTCAACAACGGTTTCTTCGTCGCCCGCACCATGGGCTTTTCGGAGAAGGATCGCCTGGTCATTCCGGTGCCGCTCTACCACTGCTTCGGCATGGTGATGGGCAACCTGGGCTGCGTGACCCACGGCGCCACCATGATCTATCCTGGCGACGGCTTCGATCCGGAAGCCACGCTCAAGGCGGTCTCCGAGGAAAAGGCCACAGCGCTCTACGGCGTGCCGACGATGTTCATCGCCGAACTGGAACATCCCGACTTCGCCCAGTACGATCTCTCCTCCCTGCGCACCGGCATCATGGCTGGCTCCATCTGCCCCATCGAGGTAATGCGCAAGGTCATCGACAAGATGCACATGGAAGACGTCACCATCTGCTACGGCATGACCGAGACCAGCCCGGTGAGCTTCCAGACCCAGACCGATGCCCCGCTGGAGAAGCGGGTGACCACGGTGGGCACCATCCATCCCCACCTGGAGGTCAAGCTGGTCAGCCCCGAGACCGGTGCGGTGGTACCGCGCGGCGAAACCGGCGAACTGTGCACCCGCGGCTACAGCGTGATGCTCGGCTACTGGAACAACGAGGAAGCCACGGCCAAGTCGATCGACAGCGCGGGGTGGATGCACACCGGCGACCTGGCGACCATGGACGAAGAGGGCTACGTGGCCATCGTCGGGCGGATCAAGGACATGATCATTCGCGGCGGCGAAAACATCTATCCGCGTGAAATCGAGGACTTCCTCTATACCCATCCGGCCATCTCCGACGTGCAGGTGATCGGCGTGCCCGACGAAAAGTACGGCGAGGAAGTCATGGCCTGGGTCAAGCTCGGCGATGGACAGAAGCTTACCTCCGACGAGCTCAAGGAGTTCTGCAAGGGCAAGATCGCCCACTACAAGATCCCGCGCTACGTGAAGTTCGTTGACGAGTTCCCGATGACCGTTACCGGCAAGATCCAGAAGTTCAAGATGCGTGAGGAAGCCACCCACGAGCTCGGCCTGGCCTGAACCGCTGACAAGGCGATGCCTTGACGGCCGTCACGCCCCTGCCTCGGCAGGGGCGTTTGCGTTTCGCCTTCAGACGATGCGTTCCCGTATCCAATCGATGAAGGCGCGCACCTTGTAGAGGTCCGCCATGTGCTCCGGGTAAGCCATGTAATAGGCGTCCCGGCTCTTCAGGCTGAACGACCAAGGAACCACCAGCTTGCCCTCGTCGATCTCTTCCTGGGCCAGGAAACGCGGCACCAGCGCCACGCCGCAGCCGGCCTGCGCCGCCCGCAGCGCCATGTAGAACGTATCGAAACGCGGCCCATGGTAGCTGTGCTCGGTGTACTGGCCCTGGGCATCGAACCAGTCGTGCCAAGCCTCCGGCCGGGTGGCGCTCTGCAGCAGCACGAGCCGCGTCAGTGCCAGCGGTTCCTCCACCCTCATGCCTTCCAGCGCCTGCGGCGAGCAGACCGGCACGATCTCCTCCTCGAGCAGCCTGATGCATTCGGCCTTGGGCCAGGCCCCGTGGCCGAAGAAGAACGCCACCTCCACCCGTTCCTGCTGCATGTCGAACGGCTCGACCCGGTTGCTGATGTTGAGGTTGATGTTGGGATGGCGAAAGCGGAAACCGTTGAGCCGAGGGATAAGCCAGCGCGCGCCAAAGGTAGGCAGGGTCGCCACGTTGAGCACGTCCGCCTCGCCGCCGTATGACTGCATGTAGCGCGTCGACATCTCCACCTGGGCGAGGATCTTGCGCGCCTCGCCCAAGTAGATCGCCCCCTCGGGTGTGAGGTGCAAGCGCCGACGAATACGCCGGAAAAGCGGATGCTCCAGGATCGACTCCAGCTGTGCGACCTGCTTGCTCACGGCGCTCTGGGTCAAGCTCAACTCATCTGCCGCACGGGTGAAGCTCAGATGGCGGGCCGCCGCCTCGAAGCATTGCAACCCGGCCAGGGAAGGAAGGTGTCGACGACTCATTTCGCCCGCCTAGCATGAAATTAAGGAATGATATGTATCGTAATCGTCGCTTGTTGCCTTTTGGCAGCGCTAGCGATACTGGCGCCACGACATTCTCGGATGATAACGATAGGAGAAAGAATGATCGACTCCCTGATGCAGCGCCTCGGCGTGGCGCCTGAACAGTATCGAGACGGCGATATCGCGGTCGCCACTCCCATCGACGGCAGCGAAATCGGTCGTGTACGAACGGCCACTGCCCAAGAGATCGACACGGCCATCGCCAACGCCCAGCGCGCTTTCGAAGCGTGGCGCCAGGTGCCCGCTCCGCGTCGCGGCGAACTGGTTCGCCTGTTCGGCGATCAGCTGCGCCGCCACAAGGAGGACCTGGGCGCACTGGTCACCTGGGAGTGCGGCAAGATCCTCCAGGAAGGGCTCGGTGAAGTGCAGGAGATGATCGACATCTGCGATCTTGCCGTGGGTCAGTCCCGCCAGCTCTATGGTCTCACCATCGCCTCCGAGCGTCCCGGGCACCATATGCGTGAGAGCTGGCATCCGCTCGGCCCGATCGGGTTGATCACCGCCTTCAATTTTCCGGTCGCCCCCTGGGCCTGGAATGCGGCACTGGCCCTGGTATGCGGCGACAGCCTGCTGTGGAAGCCCTCCGAAAAGACACCGCTCACCGCCCTGGCCTGCCAGGCGCTGCTCGAGCGCGCTATGGCCGAGTTCGGCGATGACGCGCCCCAATACCTCAGCCAGGTGATCATCGGCGAACGTGCCGCAGGCGAGCAACTGACCGACGACGCCAGGGTCCCCCTGATCAGCGCCACCGGCAGCACGCGCATGGGCCGTGAAGTGGGGCCGCGCGTGGCCGCCCGCTTCGGTCGCAGCATCCTCGAACTGGGCGGCAACAATGCCATGATCCTGACGCCCAGCGCCGACCTGGACATGGCCGTCCGCGCCATCCTCTTCTCGGCGGTGGGCACCGCTGGCCAGCGTTGCACCACGCTGCGCCGCCTGGTGGTGCATCGCTCCATCAAGGAAGAGGTCGTCGCCCGGCTCAAGCAGGCCTATACCGGCATCAGTATCGGCGACCCGCTCGAAGGCAATCTGATCGGCCCGCTGATCGACCGCCAGGCCTTCGACACCATGCAGGTAGTGCTGACCCAGGCCCGCGAACAGGGTGCCAACGTATTCGGCGGTCAGCGCCAGCTCGCCGAGCAGTATCCCGAGGGCTACTACGTGGCGCCGGCCATCGTCGAGGTCGAAGGCCAGAGCGACCTGGTGCGGCACGAAACCTTCGCACCGATCCTCTACGTGATCGACTACGAAGCGCTCGACGAGGCCATCGCACTCAACAACGACGTGCCCCAGGGCCTTTCCTCCTGCATCTTCACCACCGACGTGCGCGAGGCGGAAACCTTCGTTTCCGCGGTGGGCAGCGATTGCGGTATCGCCAACGTTAACATCGGCCCCAGCGGCGCCGAGATCGGCGGCGCCTTCGGTGGCGAGAAGGAAACCGGTGGCGGCCGCGAGTCAGGCTCTGACGTATGGAAAAGCTACATGCGCCGCCAGACCAACACGGTCAATTATTCCCGGGAGCTACCGCTCGCCCAGGGCATCAAGTTCGACTGACCGGTTAGGTATCCTCGGCCTCGGCGCAGCGGCTCGCCGAGGCCTTCCCCATCACCCGATGTACGGGAGGCACAATGAAGGAACGCTGTCTCTGGCACGACACCTCTCCGGAGCCGCCCCTGGAGCTGCCCATGCTGCAGGGCGATCACAGCACCGATGTGCTGGTGATTGGTGGAGGGATTACCGGTCTCAGCACCGCCCTGCACCTGGCCGAGGCTGGCGTGAGCGTGACCCTGATCGAAGCCGGCGACGTACCCAGCGGCGCTTCAGGACGCAATGTCGGCCTCGTCAACGCGGGACTGTGGATTCCACCTGACGACATCGAGACGGTGCTTGGCGAGGAGATCGGCGAGCGCGCCAATACCATCCTCGGCGGCGCCCCTGCAGTCGTCTTTTCATTGATCGAGCGGCACGGTATCGCATGCCAGGCAACCCGCACCGGTACCCTGCACATGGCACACAATGGCAAGGGCGAGCAGGAACTGGCACGACGAGCGGAGCAGTTGCAACGACGCGGCGCCCCGGTGGCACTGCTCGCAGCTGACGAGTGCCAGAGACTCGTGGGCACCAGGCGCATCCACCGCGCCCTGCTCGACCACCGCGCCGGCACACTGAATCCCAGCGCCTACACCCGTGGCCTGGCGCGTGCCGCGCAGGCGGCCGGCGCACGCCTGCATACCCACAGCGCCGCCACCGGCGTCACCCGAGCGGGAGACGACTGGCGGGTCACCACTGCTCAGGGCAGCATCCAGGCCCAGCGCATGGTGCTTGCCACCAACGCCTATACCGAGGATCGGTGGAACGAGGTCCGCCGCCATTTCTTCGTCGGCCACTTCTACCAGGTTGCCTCCCGACCACTGTCCGGCGGGGCTGCCGATGAGGTCCTGCCAGAGCGCCATGGTGCCTGGGATACGCGCATGGTGCTGAGCAGCCTGCGCCGCGATGCCGAAGGCCGACTGATCCTTGGCAGCCTCGGCAAGGGGGAAGGCAAGCCCGCCGCCTTCCTGCGCTGCTGGGCCAACCGCATCCAGCGTCACTACTTCCCTCGGTTGAATAGCATCGAATGGGAATACAGCTGGACGGGACGCATCGGCTTCACGCCCGATCATACGCTGCGCCTCTTCGAGCTTGCCCCGGGCGTGCTTGGCGTCTCCGGCTACAACGGGCGCGGTATCACCACTGGCACCGTGGTGGGCAAGGGTTTCGCTCGATACCTGATGACCGGCGAGGACGATGCCCTGCCCCTGCCGATTCGCACACCCCGGCCGATACGCGCCAGATCGCTACGCAGCTCCGGCTATGAAAGCGGCTTCACGCTCTATCACACGGGACAGTGCCTGAGAGTGCTGGGTTGAGCAACTTACGGCTGGAAGCAGGCATCGATGGGAACCGGCACAGTTACTTCGTCTTTCACCAGCTCCATCACCACGAAGGAGTGCGTTTGATGGACATTCGGCAACCGGCCGATCTGCTGGACCAGCACGGCCCGGTAATGGGAGATATCGTGAGTTCTCACCTTGAGCAGGTAGTCGAAGTTACCCGCCACCATGTAGCAGCCCTGCACTTCGGGAATGAGGCGCACGGCCTCGTTGAAACGGTCCAGGGCGTCTTCGCTGGTCTTTTCCATCGTCACCAGCACCACCAGCACATGGCCCGCCCCCAACTGCTCGGGGTCAAGGTCGGCACGGTAGCCGCGGATGATGCCGGCCTGCTCGAGCCGGCGTACACGCTGAGCGCAAGGCGTCTTGGTCAGATTGACCCGGCTGGCAAGCTCCACGATGGAAAGACGCCCGTTCTCCTGCAACTGGTTCAGGATACGGCGGTCTATGCGGTCCAGTTTGTTAGCCATATTGCCTACCATTTTTTGTTTTTAAGGACAAAGGTAAAACAATCTAGCGTTATTTGGAGCCAATTCCTATCTAAATTGGCCAACAATTAGGCTTTAGTGACGGTGCTCCTGACAACAAGCGACAACGACCAGAGGAGGTGATCCCACGACGATACCCGGAGAACCCAGTCATCGGCCTTGGTCGCCTGTCATGGCGATGAGGGTTGGGAAGCAGCGTAGTGCTTATCAAGTAATAAGCAACCCAAGAACAAACGCACACTTGTCCCAAGGTAAAGTTAATATGAGAAGTTCAACGCCCATCCAGCATCAGCAGCCAAGTCTGGCGCTGGCGCTGACTCCCGTCGTCCTGACACTGCTGGTACTGGCAGTGCAGCTGTTCTACTTCGGCGACTTCACTCCGCATATCCCCTTGGCCATCGGTCTGGCCATCACGGCGTTGGTAGGCGTCAAGCTTGGCTTCCGCTGGAAGCAGATAGAAGAAGGGATCTTCCACGTCATTCACGTGTCGCTGCCCTCCGTCTCGGTACTGATCTGCGTCGGCATGATCATTGGCGTATGGATTGCCAGCGGCACCGTGCCCACCCTGATCTACTACGGCCTGACGATCCTCTCGCCGACCATCTTCCTGGCCGCAGCCATGCTGCTGTGCTCGATCGTGTCGCTGGCACTGGGTACCTCCTGGGGCACCGTCGGCACGGTGGGCCTGGCCCTGATGGGCATCGGCGCCGGCTTCGATATTCCGATGTACTGGACCGCCGGCGCGGTGGTCTCGGGCGCGTTCTTCGGCGACAAGGTCTCGCCGCTGTCGGATACCACGAACCTCGCCCCGGCGGTCACCGGCACCGACATCTTCTCGCACATCAAGAACATGATGCCGACGACTGTCCCCGCCATGCTGATCGCCTTCGCCATCTATCTCGGTGCCGGCTTCGTCCTGATCGACGACAACTCTGCCTCCTTCGAGCGGATCGACGCCATTACCTCCGCGCTTCAGGCGAACTTCACCATCTCGGCCTGGCTGTTGCTGCCGGCGGTGCTGGTCATCGTGCTCGCAGTCAAGCGCATGCCGCCCATCCCCTCGCTGTTCGCCGGCGCCCTGGCCGGTGCGATCACCGCCATGCTCGTTCAGGGGGCGGGCGTGCATGACGTGCTGACCTATGCCAACAGCGGTTACTCGATCGATACCGGCGTTGCGGCCATGGACAGCCTACTCAATCGCGGCGGCATCCAGTCGATGATGTGGACCATCTCGCTGGTGCTCATCGCGCTGGGCTTCGGTGGAGCGCTGGAAAAGACCGGCTGCCTGGAGGCAATCATCCGCGCCATCATGACCAAGGTGCGTAGCTTCGCCGGGCTGCAGACCTCAGCCGTGCTGACCTCGGTTTCCACCAACCTGGTCGCCGGCGACCCCTACCTCTCCATCGCCCTGCCCGGCCGTATGTACACCCCCACCTATCGTGGCATGGGCTATTCGACCCTGAACCTGTCGCGCGCCATCGAGGAAGGCGGCACCCTCATCTCGCCGCTGATTCCGTGGAATGCTGGTGGCGCCTTCGTGATCAGCGCCCTGGCGCTCGGCATCGCCGACGGCAACGTCGAAAACCTGCTGTACATTCCGCTGGCCTTCGCCTGTTGGCTGTCGCCGGTTTTCGGCCTTGTCTATGCTCAGCTCGGCCTGTTCTCACCTCGTGCAACCGACGAAGAGCGGCAGCTCTGGCAGGAACAGGGAGAGGCTATCGCGACCGACTTGGGCGCCGCAGGTGAAGCCTCCATAAGCGCTACCCCAGCAACACGAACCAGCTGAATCAGCGCCCCGACATCGGCCGGGCCATGCTACCAACCCAGCAGGCCAAGCCTGCTGGGTTGTGCGTTAGTTGTCACTGCCATTGCACCCGGTACTCTGTCGCTCTTATTCACCTATCATGCCGCGGAGCTCCTCAAGATAGGTTTCCAGCACCAGGTTGGGCGGAGCCCCCTTGCGGGTGATCGCGCTGTAGTGGGTAAGATAGTGCCAACGTCCGGGATCCAGGGCCCGCATCCGGCCACTCCCAACCCAGCGTTCGGCATAGTGGGTCGGCAGGTAACCGATATAGCGGTTGGAGAGAATGAGAAAGGCGATTCCTTCCCGGTCGGTGGCCGAGGCTGCGGCCCTGAGCGGCTCGTGCAGCGCCTTGACCTCGGGCGTCTGGGCATAGGCGGGTACCACGGCATCACAGCTCGCTAGTTCACGCTCGGTCACTCCCTCGCTGTCAAACAGGGCATGGCCGGAGGCACAGTAAAGCTGGGACGTCTCCGCATACAACGAGAGGTAATCGAGCCCTGGCAAGCACTTCAGCGCAGGGATTACCCCGGTATGCAGGCGGCCGTCCAGCACTGCCAGCTCGATATCACTGGGTGGAATCATGCGGATGTTGATGCGCACTTCCGGACCGCGCTCCTTGAGCGCGCTGAGGGCATTGGTGATGTGCATCTGGGGCATGGTCACCAGGTTGTCGGTGATGCCGATGTTGAGCTCACCCTTGAGCCAGGCATGCAGCCCATTGACCCGGGTGCGAAACCCCTCCACCGCAGCCAGCAGTTGCAACGTCGCCTGGTAGACTTCCGCGCCTTCATCGGTCAGGGAGAAGCCACTACGCCCACGCTGGCACAGCCGCAAGCCGAGACGTGTCTCGAGATCGTTCATCGCCATGCTGATGGCGGCACGGCTGATGTTCAGCTCCACCTCGGCAGCGGAAAAGCCACCGCATTCCACCACCTTGCGGTAGATCTTCAGCAGGCGCAGGTCGGCATCGCTGGGCTGGGCCGAGAGGGCCTGCTTGCGGCGTGACATGTACATTTCCTTTTCTCAGGACGTTCGATTTCGAGGGTATCGCTGCGGGGAAAGAAAGTTAAGCAGTAGCTTGCGTAAGCTTAAAAAAACTTGCATTTAACTTAGCTTCTAGCCGAACTAGCCTGCCTTCATATCATCAACAACAGCAAAGCCAACAGAGGGTGCTGCCATGACAGCTCAAGAGACCCTGCACGCCGGCCTGAGCCAGGAGCAATTGGACGCCTACTGGATGCCTTACACCGGCAACCGCCAGTTCAAGCACGATCCACGCATCATCGTCGGTGCCAAGGGCAGCTACCTGACCGATGCCCAGGGCCGGCAAGTCTTCGACGGCCTCTCCGGGCTGTGGACTTGCGGGGCGGGTCACTGTCGCCCGGAAATCGCCGAGGCGGTCAGCCGCCAGATCGGTGAGCTGGACTACTCCCCAGCCTTCCAATTCGGCCACCCCAAGGCGTTCGAATTGGCCCATCGCATTCGCGGCCTGACACCGAAGGGGCTCGATTACGTCTTCTTCACCGGTTCCGGCTCGGAGAGCGCCGATACCTCGTTGAAGATCGCCCGCGCCTACTGGCGCAAGAAAGGCAAGCCGACCAAGACCAAGCTGATCGGTCGCGCCAAGGGCTATCACGGGGTCAACTTCGGCGGTATCAGCCTGGGCGGCATCGGCGCCAATCGCGCCCTGTTCGGCCAGGGCGTCGATGCCGACCACCTGCCCCATACCCTGCTTGCCGAGAACGCCTTCAACCGCGGCATGCCCGAGCGCGGCGCCGAGAAGGCCGAGGAACTGCTGGAGCTGATCGCCCTGCACGATGCCTCGAACATCGCCGCGGTGATCGTCGAGCCGCTGGCCGGGTCCGCTGGCGTCATCCCGCCACCCAAGGGCTACCTCAAGCGACTGCGCGAGATCTGCGATCAGCACGATATCCTGCTGATCTTCGACGAGGTCATCACCGGCTTCGGCCGCATGGGTGCCATGACAGGCGCCGAGGAGTTCGGCGTGGTGCCGGACATCATGAATGTGGCCAAGCAACTGACCAACGGCGCGGTGCCCATGGGTGCGGTAATCGTGCAGGGCGAGATCTACCAGACCTTCATGGAACAGGGCGGGCCCGACTACATGCTCGAGCTGCCCCACGGCTACACCTACTCCGGCCATCCGGTGGCCTGCGCCGCCGCCCTCGCAGCCCTGGACGTACTCGAGAACGACCGCCTGATCGATCGCGTGCGTGAGATGAGTCCAGTCTTCGAGGAGGCCCTGCATGGGCTCAAGGGCACCCGCCATATCAGCGACATCCGCAACTACGGGCTCGCCGGGGCCCTGCAGATCGAGCCCTACCCCGGCGAGCCGGCACGGCGCCCCTTCGAGATCGCCATGAAGTGCTGGGACAAGGGCTTCTACGTGCGCTACGGCGGCGACACCATTCAGCTCGGCCTGCCCTTCATCGTCGAGCGCGACGAGATCGACCGCCTGGTGAATGTGCTGGGTGAGGCCATCGGCGAATTGAATTGAGAGGTAACGCAATGACCACGCTCGGCCACCTGATCAACGGTACACGCGTCAACGACGAAGGACGCACCCAGGATATCTTCAATCCCTCCATCGGCGAGGTCAGCGGCCAGGTCAGCCTCGCCAGCAAGGCCACCGTCGAGGAGGCCATCGCCGCCGCCCAGGCCGCCTTCCCGGCCTGGCGCAACACGCCGCCGGCCAAGCGCGCCCGGGTCATGTTCCGCTTCAAGCAGTTGCTCGAAGAGCACGCCGACGAGATCTGCCGGCTGATCGGCCAGGAACACGGCAAGATCGTCCACGATGCCAAGGGGGAATTGCAGCGCGGCATCGAGAACGTGGAGTACGCCTGCGGCGTGCCGGAGCTGCTCAAGGGCGAGCACAGCAAGAACGTCGGCCCGGGCATCGACTCCTGGAGCGAGTTCCAGCCGCTCGGTGTGGTCGCCGGTATTACACCGTTCAACTTCCCGGCCATGGTTCCGCTGTGGATGTACCCGATGGCTATCGCTTGCGGCAACACCTTCGTGCTCAAGCCCTCTGAGCGCGACCCGAGCTCGACACTGTTCATCGCCGAGCTGGCACTGGAGGCGGGCCTGCCGGCCGGCGTGCTGAACGTCGTCAATGGCGACAAGGAGGCCGTCGACACCCTGCTCGACGACCCGCGAGTGCAGGCCGTCAGCTTCGTCGGCTCCACACCGATCGCAGAATACATCTACGGCCGCGCCAGCGCCAACGGCAAGCGCTGCCAGGCCCTCGGGGGTGCCAAGAACCACGCCATCGTGATGCCCGATGCCGACATGGACAACGTGGTCGATTCGCTAACCGGGGCCGCCTTCGGCTCCTCCGGCGAGCGCTGTATGGCGCTATCGGTGGCGGTCGCCGTGGGTGATGCCGCCGCCGACGCCCTGGTCGCCAAGATGCAGGAGCGAATGAAGGCTCTCAAGGTTGGCCACTTCGCCGACGCCGGGAACGACTTCGGTCCGGTAATCACCAAGGCTCACCAGGAGAAGGTCTGCGGCTACATTGACAGCGCCGAGGTCCAGGGTGCCGAGATCGTGGTGGACGGCCGTGGCGTGCAGGTGCAGGGCTTTGAAAACGGCTTCTATGTCGGTGGCACCCTGATCGATCGGGTGACCCCCGAGATGACCTGCTACCAGGAGGAGATCTTCGGTCCCGTGCTGCTCGTGGTTCGCGCCGGCTCGATGCGGGAAGCCATGCAGCTGATCGACGACCACGAGTACGGCAACGGAACCTGCATCTACACCCGTGACGGCGAAGCGGCGCGTTACTTCAGCGACAATATCCAGGTGGGCATGGTCGGCATCAACGTGCCGTTGCCGGTACCGGTCTCCTACCACAGCTTTGGCGGCTGGAAGCGCTCGCTGTTCGGTGATCTCGCCGCCTACGGACCGGATGCCGTGCGCTTCTACACCAAGCGCAAGACCGTCACTCAGCGCTGGCCGTCAGCCGGGGTACGCGAGGGCGCGCAGTTCTCCTTCCCCTCCTGACGCCAAGCGTTAGGCGTTAGGCGTTAGGCGTTAGGCGTTAGGCGCCAGCATGGCAAAGCCGAACCAGGTCTCCTGGTTCGGCTTTTGATTTTCGCTATTCTCAAGAGTTGAGCGCCCGGGTGACAGGCGCTACTCAGCGCCCCAGGGCTTGAAGCACCGCCTCGCGGGAAACCCGCTCACGCTCGGCATAGAGCGCCAGCTCATCGCTGACCGGAGCCCCCAAGGCCTGCTCGAAGGCCTCGCGATTGGCGTTGCCGGCATAGGCCCCGTTCTGCCCGCCACCCAGATTCGATTGGAAGATTCCTGCCGCACTGACCGGCAGAAAATCTTCGTAGGTGAGTGGCAACGCTTCCACCAAGCCTTGGGCGATCAGCGTCTCCAGGCCAGCACCCTCTACTCGGCCTGCCGCCGTGCTGGAGTCACTCTTCACACGAACCGCCGCCGTGCCGGCGTCGGTAAGGCGATACTGGAAGAAGGCCAGGCCTTCACGCCGCAAAGTGGCTTCGTCATCGGGAAAGTCGGCGAAGACCTCATCGAGCACGCGCTGATGCGCCTCGTTGTCGAGGCCGGCGGCGCGGCGCCGTGCTTCGCCAAGCAGGCTATCGTAACGCTCACGCCCCCTGGGGGTCAGCGCCATGCCACGCTGCTCGATTTCACCGAAGCGGGCGGTGTGGGTCCCCTGCCGCTCACCGGCAAAGCGGATACCCTCCTCCAGCGCCTTGAAGCTGGTCTGACGCAGCAGGATGGGACACGCGCGACGGGGCGGCCCCTCGATTACCGCCTTGGGCTGCATGCCGGCATCGGGCATGCGCCGTTGCACTTCGTCGATATCGAGCGTGCGCGGCGTGAGGTGATTGATATGCGGGCCGCGGAAGCAGACCACATCGGCGATCAGCCGATGCTCGGCATGCAGCGCCTGGTAGGTTTCCAGATCCACCGTGGCATCGCGATGCCAGCGGAACGTCTCCAGGGCCTCGCCGATGAAGCGCTCGGCCTGCTCTTCATCGAGCCCGCCCTGCGCTTCATGGAGTTCGATCAGCCGGCGACAGTCCGGGGTGAAGATATCGCGGCCGGCAAGGATGGCTGCCGCCCGCTCCCGCAGCGCCGGGCTCTCGATCAGCTCGAGGCGCAACAGCGAGGTGAAGATGCGGAAAGGGTTGCGCGCCAGCGCCGCGTCATCCACCGGGCGGAAGGCCGTAGAGTGTACCGGTACGCCGGCTTCGGAGAGGTCGTAATAGCCCACCGGATGCATGCCCATGACGGCGAACAGGCGACGCAGCATGGACAGCTCCTGGGCCGTGCCCACGCGAATGGCGCCATGACGCTCGGCACCCAGGCGTTCCAGTTCGCCATGGGCGGCAAGGCGCTCGGCCAGGGTGGGGTCGGCCTCCAGAATTTGCCGGTTGACGCATTCGACCAGATCGAGCAGCGCCCCGTACTGCGGAACTTCAGCCTGATACATCGCCGACATGGCCCGGGAAAAACGGTCGCGGATTTCATCGCAAGGAAGATAGTTGGCAGGCAATTCAGGCCTCCTCGGTATTGGGTTGAAAGAGCGAATCCAGGGCGCGCTCGATGCGCCCGAGTCCTTCTTGCAAGGTGTCGGGCTCGGCGGTCAGTGGCGCCAGCAAGCGCAGCACGTTGCGCCGCCGGCCGCTTGGCATCAGCAGCACGCCGGCCTCGCGCGCCGACGTCAGCAGCGCAGCCAGGTGCTCGGCGCCGCTGGCCCGGTCGGTATCCTCGAAGACGATCCCGCGCATGGCCCCCACGCCGGTGAGATTGCCCAGCATCGGGAAGCGCCCACTGGTCTGCCAGCGTCGATGGGCCTCGACGATCAGCGCCTCCTGGCGCGCTCCCCAGCTCGCCAGAGCCTCTTCGCTCATCAGAGCCATCACCGTACGCGCCGCGGCGCAGGCCAGGGCGTTGCCCGAGTAGGTACCGCCCAGCCCGCCCTTGGGCACGGTGTCCATGAATTCCGCCCTACCCGCCACCGCCGCCAATGGCAGCCCCGCCGCCATGCTCTTGCCCATCAGCAGCAGATCGGGCTCGACGCCCAGCCGTGTAAAGGCGAAGCGGGTGCCGGTACGTCCGAACCCCGACTGGATCTCGTCAAAGATCAAAACGATACCGTGTCTGTCGCACAGGGCGCGCAGCCGCTTGGCGAAGTCGGCACACAGTACGCGGAAACCACCCTCGCCCTGGACCGGTTCGACGATGATGCACGCCACTTCATCGGCAGGCGTCTCGACCTCGAAGAGTCGCTCCAGAGCGGCCATGGCCTGTTCAGCATCGACATCGCTGTCGCCGCTGGGAAAAGGCACGTGGTGCACCGGGCCCGGCAAGGCGCCCAAGCGGTTCTTGTAGGGCTTCACCTTGCCGTTGAGATTCAACGCCGCCAGCGTGCGCCCATGAAAGCCGTCGTCGAAGGCGATGACCGCCTGGCGCCCGGTCGCCGCACGCGCCACCTTCAAGGCGTTCTCGGTGGCTTCGGCACCGCTGTTGGTGAGCATGCAGGAGAGCGGGTAGGAGACGGGCACGAAGGCATCCAGCGCTTCGACGACTTCCAGATAGCCGCGGTGCGGTACGGCATTGAACGCCGAATGCAACAGCGTATCGGCCTGAGACTTCACGGCCTCGACGACTTGAGGATGCGAATGCCCCAGGTTGAGGACGCCGATACCGCCGATGAAGTCGATGTAGTGCGTGCCACGCTCGTCCCACACCTCGGCATTACGCCCCCGCTCAATACAGATGGGATGCACGATACCCAGGCCCTGGCTGACGTGAGGTAAATCCATGAACAATGTCCCGCAAGCATGAGAGATCAGTGGCTCAATGAGAGCAGATGGCCAAGGGCATGCTCAAACGAAAAAAAGACGCCTATGAATTCCATAAAGTCATGAAACAAGGCGTCTTATAGTTTTTCCACCGAACTTTCAGCATTCTGCACGCACAGCTTGCGTTGGCATTCCGAAATCTATCGCGAATGAAGCATTCGCGAGCTAGAGACCTTTAGGAGCGAATATCCCCGGCGCATTGCGCCAGTAGCCCTTGTAATCCATGCCGAAGCCGAACACGTAGCGGTCGACCACTTCGAGGCTGCAATAATCGGCCTTGAGGTCCGGCACCGCCTTGCGATCGTGTCGCTTGTCTACCAGCACGGCGGTGGAAATGCTTGCCGCACCGGCTTCGCGGCAGTAATCGAGGATGGCGGCAAGCGTCGCGCCCTCATCGAGAATGTCATCGACGATTACTACATGGCGATCGGCCATGGGGATTTCGGGCGAAACCCGCCAGAACAGCTCCCCACCGCGCAACCCACCGCGATAGCGCGTTGCATGGAGGTAATCGACCTCAAGCGGGAAGCCCAGGCGAGTCAACAGATGGCCGGTGGTGATCAAGCCGCCATTCATAACGCAGTAGAAGACCGGCAGCTTGTCGCCCAGATCGGCGGTGATCTGCTCGGCCATGCGATCCAGCGCGCGCTCGACCTCCTCATGGCTGATCAGGCAGTCGGCGTTCTCCATGACATCGCGCATGGTGGCCAGGGATTCGTGAAAATCGGCTTCGAGTTTGGGCATGAGTGGCTCGTATCAACGCAGGTAAACGAATATGAAAAACGATATGACAGATCAGAGCGACGCCATGGCCTCGAGACGCGCATGCACCCGACGCCAGCGCCCCAGGGCTTCGAGCGCCTCGATGTCGGGGCGTGCCCGGCCGTAACGCAAGCGCGCCGTCAGACGCGTGGTCCGACCCTGGCAGGCGTCCAGCGCTTCGAGCGCGGCCGCACGGTCGTTGCACACCAATACCATGTCGCAGCCGGCTTTTAACGCGGCCAGGGCTCGCTCGCCTGGGGTACCGGCAAAGCCGGCGCCTGCCATGCCGAGATCATCGGAGAAGATGGTGCCCTTGAAGCCGAGCGATTCGCGCAGCAGGCCCAACCAACTTGCCGAAAACCCTGCGGGACGCGAATCGAAGGCGGAGTAGATGACGTGAGCCGGCATCACGCCATCGAGCCGGGAAGCCAGTTCCGTAAACGGTATCAGGTCGTGCTGGCGCAACGCCGCGAGGGGGCGATCGTCGACCGGCAGCTCCAGATGGGAGTCTGCCGCCACGCTGCCGTGGCCGGGGAAGTGCTTGCCCACTGCGGCCATACCGGCTTCGTGCAGCCCGCTGATGAACGCACCGGCCATGGCCGCCACCGCCTGCGGGTCGGAGGAGAAGCTGCGATCGCCGATCACGCTGGAGACGCCAGTGTCGATATCGAGCACCGGAGCAAAGCTGAGATCGAGCCCGCAGGCGGCCATCTCCATGCCCAACAGCCAGCCGGCATCGAGACAGAGCCGAAGGGTCACTTCCGGCGACACTTCGTAGTCCCGGCCAATACGCCCCATGGCCGGCAAGCGCGTCACCCCTTGCCGGAGGCGCTGGACACGGCCGCCCTCCTGGTCGATAGCCAGCAGCAGCTCAGGGCGCACACGCCGTATGTCATGGCAAAGCTTCCGCACCTGTCGCGCATGCTCGACGTTGCGGCCGAACAGGATGACGCCGCCCACCTCGGGACGCTTGAGCAATTCGCGCTCTTCCTTACGTAATGCGGTGCCTTCCAGATCGAGCATCACCGGGCCGAGGGTCTGGGTCATGATCGGAGTCCTTGGGCATGAAAGGGAGCTGATTCTAGACTAAAGGCGCCGATGGCAACAGCCATACAGGGCACACCGCGCAATGCCCGTCCTGGCGTGCCTTTCCCGCCTCGTCACTCGTGCAGCCAGAAGGGAGTGCCCGGTTGGGCCAGTGCGAAGAGCTGCAGCAGCGCCTCGTCACGCATGCGGATGCAGCCATGCGAGCGGGGCTCCCCCATCGGCTGATCGGGCGGAGTGCCATGTAGATAGATATAGCGCCTCTGGGAGTCGACGTCGCCGCCACGATTGACGCCCCGCTCGAGCCCGCACAGCCAAAGGATACGGGTCAGGATCCAGTCTCGCCCAGGATGCGCCTCGGCCAGCGCCGCGCTGTACACTTCACCGGTGGGACGTCGGCCACGAAACACCGCGCCAGGCGGCTGTCCTTGACCGATCGCTGCCCGCACGTAGTGCCAGCCCCGCGGCGTGCAACCACTGCCCTCACGCTGGCCCACCCCCGCCGCGGCCGTCGATACCGGCCACTCCGCCTGGCGCTGCTTACCCTGCCACTGGACGAGGCATTGACGACCGATGTCCACCTCGAACCACAGCCCCTCCCTGGGTGGCAGGGCCTCCAGTTGCGGAGTACGCATTTCAGCTCGCCTTGGCCGGCTGGGCGGCGGGCGGCGGCGGCAGTGGCGCATTCATGGCCGCCACCACCACGGGGCGCAGGCGCCGAATCAAATCACGTACCGAAACGTGCTCATGATAATCCTTCTCGGCGATGTCACGCAGTGCGTCGAGACCGGATAGGGTGAAGATCACCGTCCCCAGCACGAAGTGCAGGCGCCAGAAGCGCTCGGCATCGGGCAACTCAGGCGTGGCGCGGCGCACCAGATCCGTGAAGCGGGTGAACACGCTACCGTACTCCTCCTGAATATGCCGCCTCAGGTGGCCCTGGGCCTGACTGTAGGCGAGTCCCAGCAGCTTCATGAAGACCTTGAGACTGTGCTTCTCCGCGGGCACCTCGAGCACCGTTCGGGCCATGGTCTCGAGCAGTTGCTCCAACGGGATGACAGCGCCGGCGTGCTGCGCCTCGAGTTCATCGAGAGCGTGATGAAAGCGTACCGTGAAAGGGTCGAGATAGCGCGAGAAGACCGCCTGGATCAGCGCCTTCTTCGAGCCGAAATGGTAGTTGACCGCGGCGAGGTTGACGCGAGCCTTGCTGGTGATGGTACGTAGCGAGGTCTCGGCGAAGCCGCGCTCGGCGAACAGCACCTCGGCGGTATCGAGGATGCGCGTGACGGTATCGGTCTGGGCCATGATCAGTTCCCACTGAAAACAACTGTTTTAAACATTACAAAAGTCTACGCCATTACATCTTGTGCCTCAATGTGTCGATGATCTAAAGCGTTTTAAACGCTTTTTGCGATACGACGCAAGACGGTCAGCGACCCTTTTACTGTATGGGCTTCCATGCTGTATACTTGACCAATACGGCAGTCACGCCTCTGGAGTTCGCCATGACCCGCCCTCTCACATCGCGCCAGCAGAACGTTTATGACTTTATCGTCAAGACCATGAACGAATTCGGCTACCCGCCCACTCGCGCCGAGATCGCCCGTGCACTGGGCTTTCGCTCGCCCAACGCCGCCGAAGAGCACCTGCGCGCCCTGGAGCGCAAAGGCGTGATCCGCGTGATACGCGGCACCTCCCGCGGCATTCGCCTGCCCGCGCAGGAAGCCGACAGCCTCGTCAGCGAACCTAGCGCCGAAGGCCTGCCCATCATCGGTGAAGTGGCCGCCGGCAGCCCTGTCCTTGCCGCCGAACACATTGACCGCTACTGCCCCCTGCCACCCGACTTCTTTACTCCGCGCGCCGACTACCTGCTCAAGGTACGCGGCCTGTCGATGAAAGACATCGGCATTCTCGAGGGGGATCTGCTGGCCGTGCATCGCACCGACCGTGTGCGCGACGGCCAGATCGTGGTGGCACGCCTGGAGGACGAAGTGACGGTCAAGCGCTTCCATCGCCAGGGGCATCGTGTGGTGCTGGAAGCCGAGAACGCCGACTTCGCCCCGATCGAGGTGGACCTGCGCCGACAGGAGCTCGACATCGAGGGGATTGGTGTGGGAGTGATACGCGGCGGCAACGGCCAAGCTTTGGGGTGAGAGCTGGCGAATCCCCATGAGCCGCAAGATTCTGCATGCCGATTGCGACTGCTTCTATGCCGCGGTGGAGATGCGTGACAACCCGACGCTGCGCGATGTGCCGCTAGCCATCGGTGGCAGTGCGGAGGGGCGCGGGGTCATCGCCACCTGCAACTACCCTGCCCGCGCCTACGGCATTCACTCCGCCATGCCCACGGCGCGCGCGCTGCGCCTATGCCCCCACCTGACCCTGCTGCGCGGGGACTTCGATCGCTACCGCGAAGCGTCACGCCAGATATCGGCGATCTTTCACGAACTCACCCCGCTGGTGGAACCGCTGTCGCTGGACGAAGCCTTTCTCGACGTCACCGACGTTACGCGCTTCTCGGGCAGTGCCACCTGGATGGCACGCTGGCTGAAGGAGGAGTGCCTGAAGCGCGTCGGCATCACGGTGTCAGTGGGTGCCGCTCCGTCGAAATTTCTGGCCAAGATCGCCAGCGACTGGGATAAACCCGACGGCCTTACCGTCATTTCTCCGTCCCAGGTGGACGACTTCGTGTGCCAGCTTCCGGTCAACAAGCTGCACGGCGTAGGCCCGGCCACGGCCAAGCGATTGCAGGCCCTCGACATCGAGACCTGCAGCGATCTGCAGCGGATACCGCTCGACCGATTGCTGCAGGAATTCGGCAAGTTCGGGCGGCGCCTGTTCGAACTGGCCAGGGGAATCGACGACAGGCCGGTGCGCATCGAGCGCGAACGCAAGTCGGTGAGCGCGGAGATCACCTTCGCCAGCGACCTGCCCGACCTCTCGCTCTGCCATGCCGAGCTGGCACCCCTGTGCGAGCGTCTCGACGCCCGGCTCGCCCGGCACGGACATCCGCCCGTGGCCGGCATTTTCGTCAAGGTACGCTTCGACGACTTTTCCCTCACCACCCTCGACTCACGAGGCGGCTTGCCTAATCTGGAGAACTTCGCTGCCCTGATGGAACAGGCCTGGGCACGCCGCGCGCGCCCGGTACGGCTGCTCGGCGTAGGAGTCAGGCTGGTGACGGACGATGCGCGGCGTCAGCTCAGCCTGCCGTTCTGAAGCTTCATTTGGTATCGATATAGCGGTGGTCGTTGAAGGTAGCGACCCAGTCGGGGTGATAGACCATCAGCACGCTGAGCAGCATTCCGGTGAGAAAGGCCTCCGAGGGCATCAGTAGTGGCAGGAACAGGGCGTACTCCTTTGCCAGATGGATGGCATCCGGGTCGCTGGCACCGAGCATGACCAATCCCAAACCGGCGAGCCCAGTCCCCAGCGTCGCCAACGCGGCGCCGAAGAAACCGCACAGAAAGAGAAAGACCATCAGGTTGTCCGGCAGGTAGCGATCCACGATACGCCATATCGCCACCATGACCAGCACAGGCACCAATCCGGTGATCAGCACGTTGACGCCGAGCAGTGGCCAGCCGGCCTTGCCCAACGCGACCAGCGAGAGATTGGCCAACAGATTGGTCGTCAGTGCCAGTGGCGCCTTGAAGACCAGCGTCAGCAGCGCCGTCAGCATCAGTTGAAGCGCCAGCCAATCGACCGATTGAGCCCTGAGCTGCCACAGCAGTACGACCGCCACGCTAGCCGCCAGCCAGCGATGTTGCAGGCCTTGGTTTGCCAGCAGGACCTGCCACGGACGCTGACGCAGCGCCAGGACCAGCCCCAGCGACGAGGCAAGCCCACAGGCGAACAGCAGCCATGGGGCAAGAATCGGCTCGGAAAATGTCATTGCCGCCCTACCTGTACTTGTCAGGCAAAGACCACGGTCTTGTTACCATGGATCAGCACCCTGTCTTCGAGATGCCAACGCAAGCCTCGCGCCAGGACCCCCTTCTCGACATCGCGACCGAAGCGGACCAGATCCTGGGGCGTATGGCAATGGCTCACGCGATGTATGTCCTGTTCGATGATCGGCCCGGCATCCAGTTCCTCAGTGACGTAGTGACAGGTGGCTCCGATCAGCTTGACACCTCGAGAGTGAGCCTGGTGGTAGGGCCGCGCCCCGGCAAATGACGGCAGGAAGCTATGGTGGATGTTGATCACCCGCCCGGAATAGCGCTCACACAGCCGCGGCGGCAGGATCTGCATGTAGCGGGCCAGCACTACGGTATCGGCCTGCAGCGCTTCGACGTGACGCTCCACCTCCTCGAATGCCGCCTGCTTGCCGTCGCTTGTGATGGGCACGTGATGGTAGGGTAAGCCATGCCATTCCACCATGCTGCGCATGTCGTCGTGGTTCGAGATGACCCCGACGATATCGCCCTCCAGCTCACCAGCCGTCCAGCGATACAGCAGATCGACGAGACAATGCGACTCGCGTGACACCATGATCACTACCCGCGGTCGGCGACGCGTATCGCGCAACGCCCAGTCCATGTCGAATTCGCGGGCCACAGGCTCGAACGCCTCCTTGAGCTCGGCGGCGGTCATGCCGATAGAATCGGCCAGGATCTCGTAGCGCATGAAGAAGCGCCCGGCTTCGAGGTCGGAGTGCTGACTGGCCTCCGTGATAGAGCCGCCGTGACCAGCGATGAAACCGGAAACGCGGGCCACGATGCCACGGCGATCGGGGCAGGAGACGACGAGACGATAATAGTGAGACATGGGCCAACCTGGTGCGGAACGCTGTTCGGAGAGCACGCATTGTAGCGAACTCGACAGAGTGGGAACACGCTCAACCTCGTACTCGCCACCGGCATCGCATTGTTCTGGGTCGCGACGTTCCCGTATAGTGAAGTTTCCATTGTCTGGTCATGATTTGCCGATGCATTCGACTCACGCCACGATACGCCCCCGCCGCCGTTCCCCGCTTCACTTCCTGCCACTGGGAGGCTGCGGTGAAATCGGCATGAACCTGGGGCTCTACGGGCACGAGAATGAGTGGATTGCCGTTGATTGCGGCATGATGATTCGCCAGGACCTGCCGGATGCACCGCTCCAGGTACCCAGCCTCGAGACGCCCGAGGCGCTCGGCATTCGCCCCAGGATCCTGGTCATTACCCATGGCCATGAGGACCATATCGGCGCCGCCGCCTGGCTATGGCCCAAGTGGCAATGCCCTGTATATGCCACGCCCCTGGCGGCCGGCCTGCTGCGGGTCAAGTTCGTCGAACGCGGCCTCGCCGTCGACGCCATCCAGGTAATCGAGCCGGGCGAGGCGCTGGAGAATGGCCCCTTCACCCTGCGCTACCTGCCACTGACCCATTCGATACCGGAAAGCTGCGCCCTGCTGATCGCCGCCGGGGACTATCGCGTGCTGCACACCGGCGACTGGAAGCTGGATCCAGAACCGCTGATCGGCCCGCCGGTGAAAGGTTCGCTGTTTCGCGCCCTGGCGCCGGTTGACCTGGTGGTCGGCGACTCCACCAATGCTCCCATGCCGGGTCATTCGCGCAGTGAAGGCGAAGTAGCCAGGGCGCTGGAGCAGCGCTTGAGCCAGTGTTCAGGCCGGGTCGTGGTGAGCTGCTTTGCCAGCAACCTGGCCAGGGTCCTGGCCGTAGCCCAAGCCGCCGAACGCTGCGGTCGTCGGGTCAGCTTGATGGGACGGGCCATGGTGCGCATGGTGGCCGTGGCCAGGGGCCTCGGCTACCTGGACGACATGCCACCGCTGGTGCCGGTCAGCGACCTCGGCTACCTCCCGCCGCAGGAAGTGCTGGTCATTGCTACCGGCAGCCAGGGCGAACCTCGCGCCGCCCTCAGCCGCCTGGCTAACGGCCGCCACCACAGCCTCGAGCTCATGGCCGACGACACCGTGATCTTTTCAGCCAAGGCGATTCCCGGCAACGAGCGTCAGATCGAACGACTCAAACATGCCCTGAGACATCTCGACGTTGCAGTGTGGGACGAGTTCAACCACCCCGAGCTTCATGCCTCGGGGCATCCCGCCCAGGACGAGCTGCGTACCTTCTATGGTTGGATAAAGCCACGCCATCTACTGCCGGTACATGGTGAACGCCGTCATCAACAGGCCCATCAGGAACTTGCGGAGTCGATGGGAATACAGGCACCGCTGGCGCCGATCAATGGCGATCTCGTTCGACTCGATGGCGAGGGTTTGAGCCTGGAGTCGCGTCATCCACAGCGACCCTGCATCGTCAGTCAGGATGCCGTCACCCCTTTGCCGGGATTGACTGCCGAGCGCGGATCGCCACGCCATGGCATCCTGCATCTTGCACTGTCGGTCGCCTCGACGAAAACCGGCTGGACGCGCATCGGTCGCTTGATGATGGACGCCCATCGAGTCAGCGCCATGGACGAAGATAGCTTTACCGATTGGCTTGATGAGCGTCTGGAGGAAGTCGAGGCGGACACCTTGGCCGAATTGCGTACCGCCCTGCAGCCTCTCGTCACTTCCTGGCTGGGTCAGCACTTGCGCCAATTACCGGACGTACACCTTCAACTGGTGGCCGTGGAGGTACCTGCCTACCGCTGAGTACCTATCGGTCATAGCGGAGCGGCATTCAGCCGAGATGAGTCAACAGGCCGGGGGAGACACCTCATGCATCACCCCCGACCCGAGTTGCGCGAGCAGACGATTCGTGGACAACTGGCTCACGAACCGCTGGCATTCTTGGGCGGACGACCACGCCGACGGCGCGGCTGTTCCCCTACGAGATCTTCCACGGAGAGACCGGCATCATTCATGGCCTCGCGGATCTCAGCCAGTTTCTTTTCCTTGTCCGCTTCTTCCTGTTTGCGGAGCTTCTCCTCTTCATTTTTCTGCTCGATGACCTCGCCGATCACATCGGACAGCTTGTGCAGCTGTTCCATGCTCAACTGGCGGGCCGCAGCACGAGCCACGTTCTTGTTACGGGCGATACGCTCCAGGGTTTCGCTGGACATTGGCCTCCTCCATGCAAGAAAAAGACGAGTCAGCCACAAGGCTCACTCGTCAAAAGTATATGCCGATTTGCCGAATTGGCAAGAAAAGTCCATTCCAACGCAAGGCAGAATATCGCCAAACAATGGAGAGAAAGAACCCCTCTCTCGCTGTTGCTCAGCCGCCGGTCATGTTCATGAAGCGCACGATCTGGACATCGCCATCGGTAGTGAAATGATGGCGTTCGGGCTTGAGCGGCAGCGCCGCGACAATGGCATGCTTCAAGGCATCGAGGTCCCCGGGGTATTGTCGCAACACCGCACGCAAGTCTACGGAGTGCTCATTGCCCAGGCAAAGCAATAGCCGCCCCTCTGCAGTGACACGCACACGATTGCAGCTGGCACAGAAGTTGTGGCTATGCGGTGAAATGAAGCCGATGCGACTGCTGCTATCCGGCATGCGAAAATAGCGTGAAGGCCCGAGTGTCGTTTCGGCCGTCGGAATCAGCTCATGGTAGCGTTCGATCATGGACTTTACGTCATCGCTCGAGCAGAAGGTCTCGGCGCGGGAGTGATCGGAAACATCCCCCAGCGGCATCTCCTCGATGAAGCTCAGATCAACGCCTCGGGATCTGGCAAACTCGACCAGGTCGAGCACCTCGTCGTCATTACGTCCCTTGAGAATTACGGCATTGAGCTTGATACGCTCGAAGCCGGCCTCTTGCGCTGCCTGCAATCCTTCCAGCACACGAGACAGATCCCCGGTGCGCGTCAAGCGTCGAAAACGCTCGGAATCAAGCGTATCCAGGCTGATGTTGAGCCTGTCGAGGCCCGCCTCACGCAGGCGCCGGGCATGCTTGACCAGTCCCGCACCATTGGTGGTCATTGCCAGATCGCGCAGCCCGGGAAGCGAGCTGGTCTGTTCGATGAGCTGATCGATACCACGCCGCACGAGAGGTTCGCCACCGGTAAGGCGAATCTTTTCCACACCCATCTCGACGAACGCCCGCGCGACCAAACCCAACTCTTCGAGCGTGAGGATCTGCGCCCGCGGCAGGAAGGTCATCTCCTCACTCATGCAGTAGACGCAACGAAAGTCACAGCGATCGGTAACGGAGATCCGCACATAGCGAACCTTCCTGCCGAAGCCATCGACCAGTTCAGCTGGCAGGGTCTCAGGGGATTTTGTCATTGTCGCTCTCCCAGCGGCTGGCATCCCGGTGGTCCGACTCGCGCTCGGCAACCCAGTAATCCCCGGTAATGCTATGTTCCTTTTTCCAGAAAGGCGCACGAGTCTTGAGATAGTCCATGATGAAGTCACATGCCTCGAAGGCAGCACGACGATGGGCACTGGCAACCACAACCAATACGATAGGATCTCCGGGAGCAAGACGTCCAACCCGATGTATCAAGCGCACGCCCTGCAACGGCCAGCGCGACTCTGCCTCCGCCACGATCTCGCCCAGCGCGACCTCGGTCATGCCAGGGTAGTGTTCGAGCGTCAGCGCATTCACGTCGGGGCGTTCGTTGAAGTCACGTACCAGCCCGGTGAAACTGACCACGGCGCCGATGTCCGTCCGCCCTTCCAGCAGCTGGCGTTGCTCGCTGCCCGCATCGAATGCGGCCTGCTGAACCCGAATCATGTCACTCACCCTCCCGTTACCGGCGGGAAGAATGCCACTTCATCGTCATTGGTGATCGGGGTCGCGTCCAATGCCATGACCTGATTCACAGCGCACAGCACCCGCCCCTCGCCCAGTCGTGCGAAGCGTGCATCGCGTTTGAGCAGTGCGCTCTTCAAGCCTCCGACATCGGTACTTGGCAGGGTATCGAGAGGCAGGGTCAACTCGCTCACGCCAAGCCGTTCTCGCAACTCGGCGAGGAACTTGACCCGAACACAGGGCGAGTCGGTATCGCAACGACTACCCACCGAGACCTCCCCCGCCGCACCTTCGCCGGTCACGATCGGAGCCGCCGTTACGCTTGTCTGACGCTGATAATCGCCCGACTTGCCACCACGCTTGGCATCGACATGGATGGCGCCGATCTCCATGTCCTTGTCCACTGCCTTGCACATGTCGTAAAGCGTCAGGCAGGCCACAGAGACCGCCGTCAATGCCTCCATTTCCACACCGGTTCGCCCGTTGAGGCGGCAAGTGGCTATCACTTCGACCCGGCAATTCGCTTCGTCCAGATGAAAGTCGATTGCCACCTTGGACAACGGCAGTGCATGACACAGCGGGATCAGATCATGGGTTCGCTTGGCGGCCTGGATACCGGCAATACGCGCCGTGGCCAGGACATCGCCCTTTGGCAATCCGCCTTCGTTCAGCAGTGCCAACGTCTCGGGCTTCATCTGGATAAAGCCGGACGCGGTCGCCTCACGACGACTTTCCGCCTTGTCGGCAACGTCGACCATGTGGGCCTCGCCGCGCTGGTTGAGATGGGTCAGACTCATATGGAGCAGCCTCGAATTCGGTTATATGAATGCATGCTCATGGCAGGAAGGTAAGCTCAGACCAGGCTGCGCGGTGCCCGCGCCGACGACCAGCGAGTCGGCCATTCACTGACCCATTCTGCAATCGCCTCCAGGTCGTCCAGATCGAGCCAATCGACCCCCTCCGGCACACTGACGGGAGGCTGACTGGCCACCGCCTTGACCCAGGGGTCCTCGGCCACGCGCAGCATCTTGCCTAGCTCCTCGCGGTACAGTTCCAGCTTGGGCAGGGGCCAGGCCTTGAAGCCTTCCACCAGCACCAGATCGGGGCGCTGACCGCGCACCGTCTCGATAAGTTGTGCCAGGTCGGCCTCTTCTTGTCCGGGGGTTTCCATCATCATGGCCCACCTGGCACGGGAGGCAACCAGCATAGGCGCGGCACCGGCCTGTCGCAGGCGATGACTGTCCTTCCCCGGCTGATCGACATCGAAACCGTGATGGGCATGCTTGATCACGGCAACACGCAACCCGCGTGCCGTCAGTCGTGGCAGCAAGCGCTCCAGCAGCGTTGTCTTGCCGGTGCCGCTCCAGGCGGCGATGCCGAGCAGCGGCAGCGCATCGTCGAAATCGAGATGGGCAGGCTCCGCAGATGTCATTAGGGTCCTCCCCTCCTCTTGCTATGCATACGCGCCTCCAGACGCCGCTTGTCCTCTTCGGTATTGAGGTTGCCGAAAGCCCCGGGGCAATCGCTGAAATCCACGCAGGTCCAGGCGTGGCGTTCGATCCAGCGACCGACCTTACGCTCCCCTGCGGCGAGGGCGGTGCAAAGGTCACCCGCCAAGGCACGCTCCAACAGCATCACCACAGGATGCCAACGCTCGCCGTCATGGGCCACGGCGATACGATGATGACCGATACCGGCCGTCATTCTGGTCACCAGGTCGTCCGGAAGCAGCGGCGTATCGCAGGGCACCACCAGCACCCACGGGGTTGTGGCGGCACACAGCCCACTGTAGATACCCATCAACGGCCCTTGAAAGCCGCCCTCGGTGTCGGTTACGACACGATCAACCAAGGTCCGATAGCGCTCGAGATGCCGGTTGGCGCTGATCAAAACCTCAGCCACGTTACCGGCCAGGTGCGCCCGGACATGATCCACCAGAGCCACCCCACCCAGCCGCTCCAGGCCCTTGTCGCGGCCGCCCATGCGGCTGCCCTGCCCTCCGGCCAGGATCAGGCCGGTGACATCGGTCAAGGGATCCAGGGCGCGGGCTTCTGATCGATCGGTCATGTCCCCATGATGCCTCAGCCTGCACGCCGGTGCCATGGCGAGTGCGCCAATGTGCATGCGCCATGATCCGGATCAGCTCATGCACGACGGCGGCAGCGAGGGTATCATGCGTCAAACAAATCGAACGCACCCTGGACCTGACAATGGATGGATTTGATGTGGGAAGCCGCCTGCGCGAATTACGCAAGGCGCGCAAGCTATCCCAGCGCGAGCTGGCCAAGCGAGCCGGTGTCACCAATAGCACCATCTCGCTGATAGAACAGAACAGCGTCAGCCCCTCGGTCAGCTCGTTGAAGAAAATACTCGATGCGCTGCCGGTTTCGATCAGCGCTTTCTTCGCCGGAGACGAACCCTCGTCACCGCGCGCCTTCTATCCCGCCGAAGAACTCACCGAGATCGGCGATGGCAACTTGTCATGGCGCTTGGTGGCGGCACGTCGCCCCGATCGCAGCATGTCGATCATTCATGAACGCTACCCGCCTGGAGCCGACACCGGCGCCGACATGCTCGAGCACGACGGCGAGGAAGGCGGCGTTGTGATTTCCGGGGAGATAGAGCTCACGGTGGCAGGCGAGGCCCAGATCCTGCGCGCGGGCGACGCCTACTACTTCGATTCCCGCCTGCCCCACCGCTTTCGCAACGTCGGGGACGGTGAGTGCGTGATCGTCAGCGCCAACTCCCCGCCGACCTTCTCGGAGGGCGGCAGAGAGTTGCATCACGCTTGAGCTCGATACGGAACCGCCTGCACTCGCCTACGCTGCGAACGATGCTCAAGGCTGTCCGTTATTCCTCTTCGGCGCCGGGCAGCACCCAGTTCAGCACGATACCCACCAGGGCCGCCAGGCTCACGCCCTGCAGGGTGAACTGACCACCGCCGAACTGCATGCCGCCGATGCCGAACACCAGGATCAGTGACACCACCACGAGGTTGCGCGGCGCCGTCAGGGACTGACCGGCGCGCACCAGCGTATTCATGCCCACCACTGCAATGGAACCGAACAGCAGAGTCATGATGCCGCCCATTACCGGGCCTGGAATGGTCTGCAGCAGCGCCCCGAGCTTGGCGACGAAGGCCAGGCCAACGGCGAGGCAAGCCGCCACGACCATGATCTTCGGATTGAACGCACGGGTCAGGGTTACCGCCCCGGTTACCTCCGAATAGGTTGTGTTGGGCGGGCCGCCGAACAATGCCGCCGCGGAGGTCGCCAGGCCGTCGCCCAGCAGGGTGCGGTGCAGCCCGGGCTTCTCCAGGTAGTTCCTGCGAGTGACCGAGCCGATGGCGATCATGTCGCCGATATGCTCGACGGCGGGAGCAATGGCCACCGGAATCATGAACAGGATCGCCGCCCAATGGAAACTCGGCGCCGTGAACGACGGCAAGGCCAGCCAGGCGGCTTCATGCACCGGCGCAAAGTCCACCACGCCCATCATCAACGCCATGGCATAACCTACCAGGATGCCGCCCATGATCGGCACCAGGCGCAACAGACCGCGCCCGAACACTGCCAATACCAGCGTGACCAGCAAGCTGGCCATCGACAGCAGGATGGCGGGACCATAGTCGATATGGTCGCTGGTCTCGCCGGTGGCCATGCTCACCGCTACCGGGGCCAGGGCCAGACCGATCACCATGATCACCGGGCCCACCACCACTGGCGGCAGCAGGCGATGCAACCAGGCCGTACCCTTCATGCGCACTGCCTGGGAGATCGCCACGTAGACCAGTCCCGCCGCCATTAGCCCCCCCATGGTGGCGGGCACGCCAAAGTTAGCCACCGAGCCCTGGATCGGGGCAATGAAGGCAAAGGACGAGGCCAGGAAAACCGGCACGGTGACCCGCGTCACGCCGTGGAATACCAAAGTACCGATACCGGCGGTGAACAGTGCCACGCTGGGATCGAGGCCGGTCAGCAAGGGTACGAGCACCAGCGCACCGAAGGCGACGAAGAGCATTTGCGCCCCGGTCAGAATTACCCTGGGCAAGGATTCGACCGGCACCTGCGCCGTCGCCACGTGTTCATTCATGGGAAGCTATCCTTCTTTTGTGTCATTGGTTCATATGAAGGCATCCTGCCCAGAAAAACGCCCCTGGATCGCAATCTCAGGGGCGTATTATCCGTATCGTATGGCTCACCGGGTACCGAAGATCTTATCCCCCGCATCGCCCAGACCGGGGACGATATAGCCATGCTCGTCGAGATGGTCGTCCACCGCCGCAGTATAGATTTCGATGTCGGGATAGACGTCCTGCACTCGCTTGATCCCTTCGGGAGCCGCCACCAGCACGATCACCTTCATCTGCTGACAGCCACGCTCTCGCAGCATGTCGAGCGTCGCCACCATGGTACCGCCGGTCGCCAGCATGGGATCGATGACGATCGCCATGCGCTCGTCGAGATCGCCGGCGAACTTCGCGAAGTAAGGCACGGGCTCGAGTGTCTCCTCGTCGCGGTAGAGCCCCACCACGCTGATTCGGGCGCTGGGAATCAGGTCGGTCACGCCATCCAGCATGCCCAGTCCGGCGCGCAGTATCGGTACGATGGTTACCTTCTTGCCCTTGAGCAACTTCACCGGAATCGGCTTGCCACTCCAGCCGTCGATGTTCTGCTCCTCCAATTCCAGGTCCTTGGTCGCCTCGTAGGTGAGCAACTTGGCCAGCTCACCAGCCAGCTCACGAAAGCTCTTGGTGCTGATGCCGGCTTCGCGCATCAGACCCAGCTTGTGCTGGACCAGCGGATGTTGAATGGCGTGGACGCTCATGACGGACCTCTCGGCGTGGGGTGGAAGTGGCGACGTGTGTCTTGTGGACGAGTCGCGCGCATTTTACCTGCAACCCGCGAGCAGGTTAAGGCATCTCCGCTACACGGTCGGCGCTTCGGGGGTAGCAGGCAGCTGCCAGTCGATCGGCTCGCGTCCCTTCGCTTCGAGATAGGCGTTGGCGCGGGAGAAATGGCGATTGCCGAAAAAGCCTCGGTGAGCCGAGAGCGGCGACGGGTGCGGCGACTCCAGCACCAAGTGTCGCGTCGTGTCGATCAATGCCTTCTTCTGCCGCGCGTGGCTTCCCCACAGCAGGAAGACGGACGGCGGCGCATGAGCGTTGACCGTCTCGATTGCACGGTCGGTGAAGGTTTCCCAGCCCTTGCCTCGGTGCGAACCAGCATTGCCCTGCTCCACCGTCAGCGAGGTATTGAGCAGCAGCACGCCCTGTCGAGCCCAGTACTCCAAGTTGCCGTGATCCACCGGCTGAAACCCGACATCGGCGGCCAACTCCTTGTAGATGTTGATCAGCGAGGGCGGCGTCGGTACGCCAGGGCGAACCGAGAAGCACAATCCATGGGCCTGGCTGGGGCCGTGGTAGGGGTCCTGCCCCAGGATCACCACCTTGACTTGCTCCAGCGGCGTCAGCTCGAAGGCCCGGAACCAGTTCGAGGAGTGGGGGTAGATGACCTTCCTGGCAGCCTTTTCGGCCGCCAGGAAATCACGCAGCGCCTGCATGTAGGAGGCCTCGAACTCGCCTCCCAACCAGCGCTGCCAACTCTCCGGCAAAGGACAGTTCATGTCGCCCTCGTCTCGCCTATCGCTTGACCTGATCGACCAGGGGCTCCACGTAAGCCACCCCCATGTCCCACGGGAACTGGATCCAGCAATCCTGGGCCACTTCGGTCAGGTACTGGTCCACCAGGGGGCGACCCTCTGGCTTGGCATATACGGTGACGAAATGCGCCTTGGGCAACATCTCACGTACCTTGCGTGCAGTCTTGCCGGTATCGACCAGATCGTCGACGAGTAGCCATCCATCACCATCGTGGTCGACGCCCTTCATCACGTCGAGGCCGCCCTGTTCCATGTGGTCGTAGCTGCTGATGCAGACCGTGTCGATCAGGCGCACGTTGAGCTCACGAGCAAATAGCGCCGCTGGAATCAGTCCACCACGGGTGATCGCCACGATACCCTTGAAGTCGCGCTCGACCAGGCGATGACACATCTCGCGCACGTCACGATGAAGCTGATCCCAGGAGACGGTGAAGTGCTGATGATAGCGGGCGTTGCTCATGATTTCGTCACTCGTCCTCATTGAAGGAGCAGACCGCAAAGACACTGAAGCCGGCCTCGCGAATCTTGTGTGACCCGCCGATCTCCGGCAGGTCGATGATGGTCGCAGTCTCCACCACCTGCCCGCCGGAGCGGGTGATGAGCTTGGCGGCGGCCAGCATGGTGCCACCGGTGGCGATCAGGTCGTCCATGATCAGGATCCTGTCGCCTTGGCGGAACGCATCGGAGTGCAGCTCCACCTCAGCCTGGCCGTACTCCAGCGTATAGGTCTCGCTGATGGTGCGGAACGGCAGCTTGCCCTTCTTGCGCACCGGCACGAAGCTGCAGCCAAGCTCATAGGCCACCGGTGCACCGATGATGAAACCGCGCGCATCGATGGCGGCAATCGCATCGAGCTCCATGTCCTGATAACGGTGCACGAAGCTGTCGATCAGCTTGCGGAAGGCCGAGCTGTTTTGCAGCAGCGGCGTGATGTCGCGAAAGTTGACCCCCTGCTGCGGCCAGTCGGGGACGGTTCGGATCACGGACTTGATGTAGTCGCCGTAAATGCTCATCGCAGCTCTCGGTGAGGAAATGTCAGTCTAGGAAGAGGAACTTCAACACGAACATGATCGCCAACACGACCACAGCCGGGTTGAGGTCGCGGAAGCGGCCGGAGAGGGTCTTGATAGCAGCGTAGCTGATGAAACCCAGCGCGATACCCTCAGCGATGGAGAAGGTCAGCGGCATGGCCAGGGCAGCGATCAAGACGGGAGCGGCATCGGTCGGGTCGTCCCAGTTGGCGTGGGACAGGCTACCCGCCATAAGTACCGCCACGTAGAGCAGCGCACCCGCCGTGGCGTAGGCTGGAATCGAGCCTGCCAGCGGGGCGAAGAACAGGCTGACCAGGAACAGCCCGGCCACTACCACGGCAGTCAGCCCGGTACGACCACCTGAGACGATGCCCGCGGTGGACTCGATGTAGCTGGTGGTCGTCGAGGTACCCAGCACCGCACCCGCCATGGAGGCGCCACTGTCGGCCATCATGGCGCGACCCAGCCGCGGCAGCTTGCCGTCCTTGTCGAGCAGGCCGCCCTTGTGGGCCACGCCCACCAGCGTGCCCGAGGTATCGAACAGGTCGACGAACAGGAAGGCAAAGATCACGCTGAGCATGGCTACGTCGAGCGCGCCGGCGAGGTCCAACGCCATGAAGGTCGGCGCGATGGAGGGCGGCATCGACATCAGGCCGCCATACTCGTTGTGCCCCAGAATCATGGCCAGCACGGTCACGCCGAGGATACCGATCATTACCGCTCCGGTGACACGTAGATAGGCCATGGCAGTAATGGCGAAGAAACCCAGCAGTGCATAGATCGCGGACGGCTCGGAAAGATCGCCCAGCGCCACGTAGGTGGCCGGATTCGATACCACGATACCGGCGTTCTTCAGCGCGATCATGGCCAGGAACAGGCCGATACCGGCAGCGATGCCCAGGCGCAGGGAGAGCGGAATGGAATTGATGATCCATTCACGGATCTTGAACACGCTTAACAGGAAGAAGGTGAAACCGGAAAGGAATACGGCGCCCAGCGCCGCCTCCCAGGTATAGCCCATGCCAAGCACCACGCCGTAGGTAAAGAAGGCGTTGAGCCCCATGCCGGGCGCCTGGGCGATCGGGTAATTGGCCCATAGCCCCATGATCAGACAGCCGACGGCAGCAGCCAGACAGGTGGCGACGAACACGGCGCCGTAATCCATGCCGGCTTCGGAGAGAATGCTGGGGTTGACGAAGATGATGTAGGCCATGGTCAGGAAAGTGGTAATCCCGGCGATGACCTCTGTCTTTACGCTGGTTTGGTGTTCTGTCAGCTTGAAGCGTCTTTCGAGGAGGTTCTTCATTTTTGGCATTCCTGCGCACAAGGGCTGTGTTCGGCCAGGGAGCGAGAAAAGCCGCACATGGTACCCAAAGGCCGTCGGCGATGCGAGGCCACCCTGGGAGCCATGCCACGGCACGGTTCGCTCTGTATAAGCAAACTCTACGCCATGCGCCAGCGTGGTTGCCAACGCAGACTTGACGAAACGGTCATTTGAAGCGTGCCTCAGACTCCACGCGAGGCAAGAACACGCTCTACCGTCTCGACGATGGCCTGGGTCTGGGGATCGATCTCGATGTTGACCCAATCGCCCGGCACGCGATCGACGAGAATGGTGCGCTCGAGCGTCTCGGGAATCAGGTCGACGCAGAAGCGCGGGCCGTGCTCGGGCGTGGCTCGCCCCACTTCACCGATCGTCAGGCTGATCCCGTCTACGCCGATGTAGCCCTTGTCGAACAGGAAGCGCCCCAGCGCATGGGGCACCTCGAACCAGAGGCGACGATTGTTGGGCGCCTGATCCAACTCCACCAGTTCGGCCATGGCCATGACATGTCCGGACATCGCGTGCCCACCGATCTCGTCACCGAAGCGCGCCGCTCGCTCGATATTGACGCGATCCCCTTCACGCAACGCACCGAGGTTGGTCACCCGTAGCGTCTCGCGCATCAGATCGAAGCTGACCCGTTCGCCTTCGATGGCGGTCGCGGTCAGGCAAACGCCGTTATGGGCCACCGAAGCCCCGAGTTCGAGCCCTTCGCGCAGGGCGGCTGGCAAGCTCACCACGTGGGTACGAAATGCCTCCGCCTCCTGGATGGCGACGATCTCGGCCGTCCCCTGAACGATGCCTGTGAACATGACGCCTCCTGGGCAGTCCCGACAATGGTGAGAATGTGTTAGGGCTCGCAGTGTAAGAATTCGCGACCGCAACGTCCATTGGCATGAACATCAGGCGACGCCCCTTCACCAGAACGATGCCATGCCGAACACACCGCCAACAGAACATTTTGCTAGCAATCGAACCGAAGGCTACAAACATACACCAATGCATTGACAGAGCGCTTCATTGACCCTACCATTCGCCATCACATTTCAGGCGCCGATTTGTACCCGGATTGCGGGCGCCCACGCCAAGGGGAAATGGAAAGCTCCATTCCCAGCGGCGTGAAGTGCAGCTAAAAGGGTGTGTCCAGCGTTGATGGCCACCCGCCAGGGTGGCCTTTTTTTCGTTCCGGCCATCCTCCTGGCTGCCGCTGAACCCGCTCCACCGGGGGACGGCCTCTCAGGAAGCCAGATGATCACGCTAAGCAACGTTTCCAAGACCTACCACCTCACCGGCACAAAAAGCCGGCTACCGTTCGCCGCCCGCCGGCGCGATACGCCGCCGCGAACTATCGAGGCGCTCAAGAGCGTCGACCTCCACGTTCCTCAGGGCAGCATTCACGGTGTCATCGGCCTCTCCGGGGCCGGCAAGTCGACGCTGATTCGCTGCGTCAACCTGCTCGAGCGCCCCTCCAGCGGCAGCGTCGTGGTCGACGGCCAGGAGATGACCGACCTCTCCGCCACCGAACTCAACCAGGCACGTCATCGCATCGGCATGATCTTTCAGCACTTCAATCTGCTGACAACGCGCAATGTCTTCGACAACGTGGCACTGCCGCTGGAGCTGATGGGCCTGAAGCGTGGCGCCATTCGCGAACGCGTACTGCCGCTGCTGGAACTCACCGGGTTGGCCGACAAGGCTCGCCAGTTTCCCGCCCAGCTCTCCGGCGGCCAGAAGCAGCGCGTGGCGATCGCCCGGGCGCTGGCCAGCGAACCTCGCGTACTGCTATGTGACGAAGCGACCTCGGCGCTGGACCCACAAACCACCGGCTCGATCCTCACCCTGCTGCGCGAGATCAACCAGAAGCTCGGCCTGACCATTCTGCTGATCACCCACGAGATGGAGGTGGTCAAGTCGATCTGCCACCGGGTCAGCCTGATCTCCGACGGCGAGCTGGTCGAAGAAGCCGAGGTCGGAGACTTCTTCACCGCCCCGCGCACCCGGCTCGGACGCGAGTTCCTCAATGATTTTCTCCAGCTCGAACCGCCCAAGGCACTGGTGGAAAGACTCGAGGAGGAGCCAGGCGAGCATACCCACCCCGTGGTGCGCCTGGCGTTCTCGGGCGACGCGGTCTCGACCCCGCTGATCTCCCGCCTGGCACGTGAGTGCGGCGTGGACGTGAGCATCCTGCAGGCCAAGGTGGAATCGATCCAGGAGCGCACCCTGGGGCTTATGATCGCCGAACTGCTCGGCTCCCCCGAGCAGACTTGCCGCGCCATCGACTACCTCGAAACCCATGATCTTCACGTGGAGGTGCTTGGCCATGTCCAGCGCGATGATTGACCTGATTCTCCAGGCGACCCTGGACACGCTCTACATGGTCGCCGTATCGGGCGTGATCTCGGCCCTGTTTGGCGTACCGCTGGGCGTGATGCTCTACGTCACCCGGCCACGCCAGATCCTCGCACGTCCGGTACTCAACCAGGTGCTCGGCATGGTGACCAACATCGGCCGCTCGATCCCCTTCATCATTCTGATGGTGGCGATCATCCCCTTCACACGCCTGGTCGTCGGCACCTCCATCGGCACCAACGCCGCCATCGTGCCATTGACCCTGGCCGCCATCCCCTTCGTCGCCCGCCTGGTGGAGGGTGCACTCAACGAGATTCCCCCCGGGCTGGTCGAAGCGGCCCAGTCGATGGGCGCTACGCCCCATCAGATCATCACCAAGGTGCTGCTGCCAGAGGCCCGCGGCGGCATCATTACCGGCTTGACCATCACCATCGTCACCTTGGTGAGCTACTCGGCCATGGCCGGCGCCGTTGGCGGTGGCGGCCTGGGCGACCTGGGCATTCGCTACGGCTACAACCGCTTCAACCCCACCATCATGCTGATCACCGTGGCCATCCTGGTGGTCATGGTGCAGGGCTTCCAGAGCCTGGGGGACACCCTGGTACGCAAGTCGGATCGCAAGTGACGCCACACCCAAGGAGAATGACCCAATGCAAGCAACCCTGACCCGCCTGCTCGGCGCTGCCACCCTGGTCGGCACTCTCGCCACCACCAGCCTGCTCGCCGGCTGCGGCAACGACGATGCCGAATCGCGCACGATCAAGGTCGGCACCATGTCCGGCCCCGAGTCGGAGGTGATGGAAGTCGCGGTCCAGATCGCCAAGGAGCGCTACGACCTCGAGGTCGAGATCGTCGAGTTCACCGACTACGTCTCGCCCAATGCCGCACTTGCCGACGGCAGCCTCGATGCCAACGCCTTCCAGCACGAGCCATACCTGCAGAGCATGGTCGAGGATCGCGGCTATGAGCTGGCCGTGGCCGGCCACACCTTCGTCTATCCGATCGGCGCCTACTCGGAGAAACATGACAGCATCGAGGCCCTGCCCGACGGCGCCATCGTCGCCCTGCCCAACGACCCGACCAACGGCGGGCGCGCCATGATTCTGATGCACAACGCCGGCCTGATCACCCTCGACGACCACGAGAACCTCGAGGCCACGCCGGTCAACGTGGTCGAGAATCCCCACGACTTCCAGTTCCGTGAAATCGAGGCGGCCCAGCTTCCACGCGTGCTGCCGGACGTCGACCTGGCCTTCATCAACAATACCTTCGCCCAACCGGCCGGCCTGCATCTGGATGACGCCCTGCTCAAGGAGGGCCCGGAATCTCCCTATGTAAATATCATCGCCGTGCGCGAAGGGGATCAAGACCGCGAGGAGATCGAGCAGCTGGTTTCCGCCTACCAGAGCGAAGAGGTTGCCGCAAAGGCCCAGGAACTGTTCGACGGTGGCGCCGTGCCCGGCTGGAAGTAATGCCGAGACTTGTCACCGACTGAACGACAACGGGCCGACGCCATGCGTCGGCCCGCTTGCTTGGCAATGTGGTCGGATCAGCCGATCTTGCGCTCGACCTTGTCGATTCGGCCCTCCAGGCTCTGATCCTTGTCGGTGGCCGTGGCAAGGCGGATTGCACTGTCGACCCGCGGCGCACCGCGCTCATGCAGCACGTCATGGCAGCGCTGAACGACCTGCATCACCTCCTCCCATGACCCCTCCAGGTTGGTACCGTGGGCATGCAGGCGATACTTGAGCCCTGCCTCTTCGATCACCTCCTCGCAGGCGGCGATATGGGCTGACAGCGAAGCTCCGGCCCCGATTGGGGTGACATTGACATCGGCAACCACGCGCATACTCAATCCTCCTGATCGGTCAAACGGCAATCCCTACCCGAAACCTAGTGCCGCCCCGACCATTGTTCAAACCCAAGGCAAAAGGAGACTCCATGGCATCGAAAACTCCCGATTACGCACTGCTCGCCCGACAGCTCGACGCCCTGATGGATAGTGCCGACTGGCTGGTCAATGCCGCCCAGATCACCGCCTTTATCATGCAGCAGGTGGATGAACTCAATTGGGTGGGGTTTTACCTGCAGCGCCAGCCCGAGCTGCTCACGCTTGGCCCCTTCCAGGGCAAGCCTGCCTGCAACCCTATCCCGTTCGATAAAGGCGTGTGCGGTGCCGCTGCCCGTAGCCGCCAACCGCAGCGCATCGACGACGTTCATGCCATCGCCGATCATATCGCCTGCGACGCCGCATCGAACTCGGAGCTGGTGATCCCGCTCATGCGGGAGGGAACGCTGTGGGACGTGCTCGACCTGGACAGCCCCCGCCGCGCACGCTTCAGCGAAGAGGATCAGGCGGGCATCGAGCGGCTGGTGAAAGTCTTCCTCGAGCGCACGAGCCTGCCAGATTGGCTTGCTGCGCCATAACCATGCGGCACGAAAACAAGCGATGCAGAAATAAGAAACGCCCCGTGGCGATGATATGCCACGGGGCGTTTCGGAATTCTGGTAGGACCAGGCGGATTTGAACCGCCGACCTCCACGATGTCAACGTGGCGCTCTAACCAACTGAGCTATGGTCCTGGATAATCAGGAGAGCTGGTAGGACCAGGCGGATTTGAACCGCCGACCTCCACGATGTCAACGTGGCGCTCTAACCAACTGAGCTATGGTCCTGCTTCCGGCTTTCATTGCCGCCAATCTGCGCTGCGGCAACGGATGCATATCTTACCGATATCGCTGCATTTTGCAAGCTTCAAGCTTGGCTTTTTACACGCTCGACCGCCTCGAGCCAGCCTCGATAAAGCCGTTCACGCTCGACCTCCGGCATACTGGGGATAAAGCTTTTCTCACAACGCCACAGCTCGGCGATCTCCTCCAGATCGCGATACCAACCGAAGCGCAGCCCTGCCATGTAGGCAGCTCCCAGCGCCGTCGTCTCGAGCACCGTGGGACGATCCACCTGCACGCCCAACATGTCGGCCAGAAACTGCACCAGCCACGAGTTGGCCGCCATGCCTCCATCGACGCGCAGCGTGCCCGGCGGGACCCCCATGTCATCGCTCATGCAGACCTGAAGATCACGTGTCTGGTAGCACACCGACTGCAGCCCGGCGGCAACTATCTCGGCGATCCCGGTATCCCGGGTCAGCCCGAGGATCGCGCCCCTGGCCTTGGGATCCCAATGCGGCGCCCCCAGGCCGGTAAAGGCCGGCACCAGGTAAACGCTATGCCCGTCGCGGGTCTGTTTGGCCAAGGCCTCGGTCTCGGCGGCCTCCTTGAACAGCTTGAGACCATCGCGTAACCACTGCACCGCTGCCCCGGCCACGAAGATGCTGCCCTCCATGGCGTAGGTGGTCTTGCCACCCAGCCGATAGGCCACCGTGGTCAGCAGCCGATTGCGCGACGCCGCCGGCGTGTCGCCGGTATTGACGATCATGAAGCAGCCGGTGCCATAGGTGCTCTTGCCCATGCCCGGCTCGAAGCAGGCCTGCCCCACCAGCGCGGCCTGTTGGTCGCCCACGATACCTCCGACTGGCAGCTCGACTCCGAGCCACTGGGCATCCGCGGCGCCGAAGTCGTCACTGCTGTCGCGCACCTCCGGCAACAGGCTGGGTGGGATGTCGAACAGCTTGAGGAGGTCGTCATCCCACTGCTGGGTGTGAATGTTGAACAGCAGCGTGCGCGAGGCGTTGGTAGCGTCGGTGGCGTGCACACGGCCATCGCTCAGCCGCCACAGCAGGAAACTGTCCACCGTGCCGAAGGCCAGCTCACCGCGCTCGGCGCGCTCCCTGGCGCCCTCGACATTGTCCAGCAGCCATGCCAGCTTGGTTGCCGAGAAGTACGGGTCGACCAGCAGGCCGGTGCGTGACTGGACGAGTTCGGCATGGCCTAGATCGCGCAGCTGCTGACAGAAATCGGCGGTACGTCGATCCTGCCAGACGATGGCATTGTAGAGCGGACGCCCCGTCGCACGGTCCCACAGCAGCGTAGTCTCGCGCTGGTTGGTCATGCCGATACCGACCAAGGCGTCAGGCGTGATCCCCGCCTGCTCCACCACCTCCCGGCACGTCGCTAGCACCGTCTCCCAAATATCCTCCGGATCATGCTCGACCCAGCCATCGCGAGGGAAGTGCTGGGGAAACTCTCGCTGCGCAACACGAACCACATGACCGCCGCGGTCGAAGAGAATGGCCCGAGAACTGGTGGTGCCCTGGTCAATGGCGAGAAGATAGTCGGCCATGTTACGCCTCGTCGTTGTATGTTCGTTTATGATCACCAAGAGTACTGGAGAATGTTCGCATTGCTTTACGACTTTCGTAGAATAAAACCGTAACCGCCTGCCGACGGCGCGCCGAATCGCTTACACTCGCGTGATCGAAAGGGAGCCGACATGAACCAGCAACAGCGCCAAGATGCCATCATTGACCTGGTGCGCCGTCAGGGCTATGCCAGCATCGAGCAGTTGACCGAGCATTTCTCCGTCACCCCCCAGACCATACGTCGCGACCTCAATGCACTGGCGGAAGAGGGCATGATCCGCCGCGTGCACGGCGGGGCGGGGCTCGAGTCGAGTACCGTCAACACCGCCTACAGCACGCGCAAGAACCTCAACCTCGATGCCAAGCGGCGCATCGCGGCCCTGGTGGCCAAGCACATTCCCGATCACGCTTCGCTGTTCATCAACATCGGCACCAGTAACGAAGTGGTCGCGGAGGCCCTGCTCGATCATCAAGGTCTCGAGGTGATCACCAACAACCTCAACGTGGCGGCCATTCTCCAGCACAAGGAGGACTTCAACGTCATTATCGCCGGCGGCCAGGTTCGTTCACGCGATGGTGGCATCATCGGCGAGGCGACGATCGATTTCATCAATCAGTTCAAGGTGGACTTCGGCATCATCGGCATCAGCGGCATCGACGAGGACGGCTCACTGCTGGAGTTCGACTATCAGGAAGCCCGCGTCGCCCAAGCCATCATCCTCAATTCCCGCCAGGTCTACCTGACCGCCGATCATTCGAAGTTCCACCGCAACCCCGTCGTACGCCAGGGTAACATCGCCCAGCTGGACGCCCTGTTCACCGATCGCCAGCCCCCCGAGCGCATCGTGCATCTCATGCAGGTCAACGGCGTCGCCCTGCATATCGCCTGACTCTTAGCCGCTCAGACACTGCCGACACCCCCGGTGACGGCAGTGTTGTCTGCGAACCCTTGATGTTCGGTTGTGATTGCTCTATTTTCGTTTTCAACCATCAGCGATTCAACCGGCACCGCTCCGGCGGCCCCAAGTTCGGAGTTTTCTCTCCATGGCGCAGACGTCCCGCAAGCTACTCGATACGTTCATCATCGGCGGCGGCATCAACGGTACCGGCATTGCCAATGACGCCGCCGGCCGTGGGTTGACGGTCGGCCTGTGCGAACAGGGCGATCTGGCCGGTGCCACCTCGTCGGCAAGCAGCAAGCTGATCCATGGCGGCCTGCGCTATCTCGAACATCATGAGTTCCGCCTCGTCGGTGAAGCCCTGCGCGAGCGTGAGGTCCTGTTGCGCAAGGCACCGCACATCATCTGGCCGCTGCGTTTCATCCTGCCGCATCGTTCTCATCTACGCCCCGCCTGGATGATCCGCGCGGGACTGTTCCTTTACGACCATCTGGGCAAGCGCAAGACCCTGCCCGGCTCGCGCGGTGTTCGCTTCCCTGCCGACTCGCCGCTGAAACCGGAGATGATGCGCGGTTTCGAATATTCAGATTGCTGGGTCGATGATGCCCGACTCGTCGTGCTCAACGCCCTTCAGGCGCGCGAGAAGGGAGCTGAAATCCTGGTACGTACGCGCTGCACGAGGGCTCGGGAGGAGAACGGCACCTGGCGGATCGAGCTGGAAGACACCCGCAGCGGGGAGCGCTTCGAACGCCATGCACGAACCCTGGTCAATGCCGCAGGGCCTTGGGTCGAACAGGTGGTGCGCGAGCAGGTGGCGCGCCCTTCACGCTACTCCATTCGCATGATTCAGGGCAGCCATCTCGTCGTACCGCGCCTCAACGCCGACGATCGCGCCTATATCCTGCAGAACAGCGATCGACGCATCGTCTTCGTACTACCCTACGAGGACGACTTCAGCCTGGTCGGTACCACTGACCACCGTTATCAGGGCGACCCGTCCCAGGCATCGATCAGCGCGGCGGAAACAGAGTACCTGCTCGGTGTCGTCAACCAGCATTTTCGGCGCCAGCTCGATCGCCGCGACGTCATTACGAGCTTCTCCGGCGTACGCCCGCTGTGCGACGACGAATCGGCCGACCCCTCGGCCATGACCCGCGACTACACCTTGGCCCTGGACCAAACCGGCGCTCCGCTCCTCTCGGTGTTCGGCGGCAAGATCACCACTTACCGCAAGCTGGCGGAAGCCGCACTGAGGCAGCTTGCTCCCGCCCTGCCCGACATGGGACCGAGCTGGACGGCCACGTCCGCCTTGCCTGGAGGCGACATCGAGGGTCAGGCCCCCTTCATGGCGCAGCTGCTTAGCGACTATCCCTGGCTCGGTGAGTCACGCGCGCGCCGCTTCGCCCGTACCTATGGCAGCCTGTGCCTGCGTTTTCTCGGGGGCGCCGAGAAACCGGAGGATCTGGGAGCAGCGTTCGGTGCAGGCTTGACGGCAGCCGAGGTCGACTACCTCATCGAGCAAGAGTGGGCAATCGATGTCGAGGATATCCTGTGGCGGCGAACCAAACTCGGCCTGCGACTCACGCCACGCCAGGTCGATGCCCTGAAGCAATATACCGAAAAGCACCGCCACGGACTGGCTGCATGAGGCTCACATCGCTTAGGCTCGGAAGAGTAAATGCGCTTATCGCTTTGCCTTCAGGCAGGAGCCTATGCCCTTTTATACAGCCGCGCTCACCGCGATGGTGGCCATGCTGGTCGCTGCCACGCTCGTCGCCAAGCTGCCGCTTCGCTGGTGGTGGATACGTGCTTGCGAATTCCCGCGCCTGCAGCTGGCTTTCGCCGCCTTGCTCACCGCTCTGCTCTGCCTACCTCTCGACCCGCCTTGGCGCTGGCCGTTGCTCGCCTCGAGCTTGCTCGTGGTAGTGCTTCAGGCGCGCTTCATCCTGCCTTGGACACGACTCTGGCCTGTCCAGGTACAGGACGCCGAACCTGGCCAGCAGGAGCGCTGCATTACTCTGCTGGTCGCCAACGTGCTGACCCCCAATCGTCAGGCTGAGCGACTCACCGGGATCATCCAGCGACAAGACCCCGATGTCGTGCTGACCCTGGAGTCGGATGACTGGTGGCAGGAGCGACTCGATCAGGCACTAGAGGAGAAGTGGCCTCACAGCGTCAAGATTCCCCTCGACAACCTCTATGGCATGCACCTCTACTCTCGGCTGCCGTTGGTCGATACTCGTGTCGAATGGCTGATCCAGGATGACATCCCCTCGATCCATACCGACATCGTGCTCGCGAGTGGCGACAAGCTGACGCTGCACGCCCTGCATCCGCGCCCACCCGCACCCAACGAAAGTGAGGAATCGCTGTGGCGCGATGCCGAATTGCTACTGGTCGGCAAGGAGATCCATCGCCATCCCAAGCCCACCGTCGTCGCCGGGGACCTCAACGACGTTGCCTGGTCGCGAACCACCCGCCTGTTCTGTCGTATCAGCGGTATGCTCGATCCCCGCCAGGGACGAGGTAGATACAGTACCTTCCATGCCCGCTACCCGCTGCTACGCTGGCCGCTGGATCATATCTTCACCAGCGAGCACTTCACCTTGAAGAGACTCGAGCGCCTGCCCGCCTTTGGCTCGGACCACTTTCCGATCCTGGCCACACTATGCTTTCGCCCGTCTCGCAGCGACGAGCACGACAATCCCGAGGCCGACGGCGACGAGCGCGCCTGGGCACGCAAGACGATTCGCGAGGCCCGTTCCCGGGAGCAGGAATCGTGAGACCGCGCCTTACTCCGGTATGCCCCCAGAGGTCAACTGTGCCGGGTCGAGCAGGCGCTCGAGTTCCTCGCGACTCAAGTCGGTCTGCTCCTCGGCCACCTCGATGATCGGTCGCCCGGCCTGGTAGGCCTGCTTGGCAATGGCTGCCGCCGCATCGTAGCCGATCACGCCGTTCAGCGCCGTTACCAGAATGGGGTTGCGCGCCAGCGGCTCGGCAAGCCTGTCCTCCCGTACCCGGAAAGTGGCAATGGCCCGCTCGCCTAGCAATCGCGCGGTATTGGTCATCAACGTGATCGAGGTCAGCAAGTTGTTGGCAATCAGCGGCAACATCACGTTGAGCTGGAAGTTGCCGCTCTGCCCCGCCACCGTGACCGCCGCGTCCAGGCCGATCACTTGCGCAGCGGCCTGCGCGGCCGATTCGGGAATCACCGGATTGACCTTGCCCGGCATGATAGAGCTGCCGGGCTGCAGCGCCTCGAGTTCGATCTCGCCCAGCCCGGCCAGGGGGCCGGAATTCATCCAGCGTAGATCATTGGCGATCTTCATGATCGCGCAGGCCAACCCCTTGAGCTGTCCCGACAGCTCCACGGCGGCGTCTTGCGCCCCCAGGCTGGCGAAAAAGCTATCATTGGGGCTCAGTGCCAGACCGGTTTGAGTACTGAGCTCGTTTGCCATTCGCTCCGCAAATTCAGGGTGCGCATTGATACCGGTACCTACCGCTGTTCCTCCCTGGGCCAGCCGCGAGATCCTGAGCATGGCGCTGTCGATTCGCTCGATGGCCTGGCCGATCTGGCTCGACCACCCTCCCAGTTCCTGCCCCATTCGCAACGGCATGGCATCCATGAGGTGGGTACGCCCGGTCTTGACCACCCTGTCCAGCTCCAGCGCCCGCTCGTCGATCGTGGCACGCAGCTGCACCAGTGCAGGGCGCAACCGTGCGGTAACTTCCAATGCCGCCGACAGATGGATGGCGGTGGGAATCACGTCGTTGCTCGACTGGCCCATATTGACGTGATCGTTGGGGCCGACCTTCAGTTCGTCACGACTGGCCAGATGAGCGATGACTTCATTGACGTTCATATTGCTCGAGGTGCCAGAGCCGGTCTGGAACACGTCCACGGGAAACTGGTCGTCGTGCTTGCCGTCGACGATCTCTTGCGCGGCCGCCATGATGGCCTCGGCTCGCTCGCCACACAGTAGCCCCAGGTCGTGATTCACCTTGGCCGCGGCCAGCTTGATCCGGGCGATGGCGTGGATGAATGCCGCCGGCATCGACTGGCCTGAAACCGGAAAGTTCTCCACGGCTCGCTGGGTCTGCGCCCCATAGAGCGCCGATGTCGGCACTCGTAGCTCGCCCATGCTGTCACGCTCGATACGATGTTCGCTCATGTCATTCCCTCGCTTGTCGTTCCTACTCCCACCATGATGCCGGGACTGGCCACATGCAAGGCAAACGGCAGCTACGCCACCCAGTTCACTCCCGGTTGTTGCACAGGGCGACAGTTATCAAGGCCCTACCCAGATCGTCGCGCTAACCGCCTTCTTTGTGACAGTTATCGTTGTTTCGCTCACCGCTCCATCTCTAAGATAACTTCGCCAAACGAAGGAAAGGCAACCTCACTCGTAAACATTAAAAAATAAAGGTATATCAACGATATGCTGAACAAGACCGCTTCCTTACTGCTGATTCCTCAGGAGCAATTGACGCTCGCCAATGCCCATGAAAGCGCGGAACTCAATCGCTACCGCCGGCTGGCCCTCAGCTTCCTGCCCCAGGCCCCCCAGGTAAGTCGGCTGATGGCAAGCCTGGGTCTGCAATGCGAAAAGCGGATGGACACCTTGCGCCGTATCGCGGTTCGGCTGGAACTCGAAGCCTGTGTCGACGCGCCGCCCATGGACTCACCCAGCTTCGAGCTGACTCACCGTCACATGTTCGTGGCAGACGACGGCATGGCTGGCCAGTTGCTCGATCAGGCCATTTTCGCGGCGGTGGAGTCGAAGCGTTTCTTCACCTGGCTGCTCGAAACGAATGCCACGCCGGAGCTGCACCAGGCCTTCATCGATTTCGTCACGGAAAAGGAAGCCGAGTCTCGCGTGCTGCTCGAGTTCCGCGAGCACCAGTGGGCGCCCATCGCCTTGCGTCACGCCTGAGACAGAGACTTCATGCCCTCTTCTGCCGCCTGCCGGTAGAAGAGGCCAGCCGCTCCAAGCCGACGATGTCGAGCAGATGATAATCGCGTCCGCTCACATACAGCAGCTGCTGAGCCTGATAGGCAGCCAGCGTCCTCCCCACTGTCTCGTGAGTCAGCCCCAGGTAGCTGCCGATATCGGCACGCGACAACGCCAGACGAAAGTGGCGCGCCGAGAATCCGCGACGACGGAAGGAGTCGGCGATGCCGAGCAGGAAATACGCCAGACGGGCCTCTGCCGTGCGGGACAGCAATTGATGCAGGCGAACTCGCTCCTCCTGCATCGTCTTGCTGATGTTGCGCTGCAAATGGTGGCGCAGAATGGGCAAGCGGGAGCTCAACTCATCCAAGTACTGGAAAGGAAGGCGGCAGAGAGAGGACGTTTCCAAAGCAATGATCGTTCCGGGGTAGTAGCCAGGGCCGATGGCATCGAATCCGATCATGTCGCCAGGCAAGTACAATGCGGTCACCAACATCTCGCTGCGGGCATCTGTGGTGAGCTGCTTGAGACTGCCGGTGCGCACGACAAATAGATGTCGAAAGACGGCTTTCTGCTCGATCAGCGACTCCCGCTTCTCCAGCCTGACGGGAGTATCGACGATACGACCAAGGGCTCCGGCTTGGTCAGGTGAAAGGTCGGGGGGCAGGCACAGAGCCTTCAGATAGCACGACAGGCATTGGGAAACCGTTGATTCACCAACCTCTTTCCCTGGATTCGACATGGCGCTGCCCTCTTCCTGGACACACAAGCTTCAGTATAGAAGCGCCTGTCTTGACCGCAGTTTGAGTTGCCTCATGCCAACGATGGAGCAAGGCGAACGGCAGCTCCAGCGTTGGCATGAACAAATTCATGCTGCACGAAGAAATGCGCCGTCCTAGTGTTAATGCTGCGATGCCGCAGGCTCAGCGTCACCTCTGGGACAAGAGGAACGCCACTGAAGGGAACCCAGCCATGCACCAGACATCCTGGATGACGTCGACCATCCTCAACCGGCTCAGTGCCAACGCCGGCATGCTGCTGGTACGCAGTTTATGGGACTATTGTCCGGAACACATGTTCATCGTTCGCGTCGAAGGCCCCGCCGATTTCGTCATCGAGGCCATGAACCCGACGCGTCAGGCCATGCTCGGCGATGAAGCCACGTACACCGGCAAGCGCATCGAGCAGTTACTGCCCCCACCCTTGTGCCATGGGGTAATTGCCAATTTGCACCGCTGCGTCGAGTGTGCCAGCCCGATTCGCTACGAGGAGAAAGGCGGCTATCTCGACCGTGACGGTATTTGCCAGCAAGGGCATTGGCAGACCCTGCTGGTGCCGATTACCAACCAGGAAGGCGCCGTCACCCACCTGTTCGGCGTGTCCCGCGACATGTCGCTGCTCCCCGAACAGCCTGTCGGCGCTTACTCCGAAAGCAAGGAGTTCGAACGGCGGGTACACGAACGCACAGCGGAACTTGTCGCCGCCAACGAACATCTGACGCACTTGGCGACACATGACGCCCTCACCGATATCTACAATCGCCGCTACCTGCTGGAACTGGCCGAGCTGGAGCTTCGCCGCGCCTCGCGCTACGAGCAGCCGCTTTGCCTGATGATGCTCGATATCGATCATTTCAAGAAAATCAATGATATCGAGGGTCACCTCGCGGGCGACGAAGCCCTGCGCCGTGTTGCCCGTACGATACTGGCCACCGTCAGGGAGTGCGACTTGGTAGGCCGTTATGGCGGCGACGAGTTTCTCATCCTGATGCCTGAAACCACGGCCACCGGAGCACGCGAGATCGCCGAGCGCCTGCGGCGGACGATGACCCAGACAACACCACTCACGATCAGCATCGGGATCGCCAGCCTGGAGCCTTCCGACCATTTCGTCGTCGACCTGATTCATCGCGCCGACACCATGCTGCTGCAGGCCAAGCGCAACGGCCGCAATCGCATCGAATGCGCTGCTTGACAAGAAGCGACACAGGCTTACCGAATCTAATATTGCAGTGCAAAAGCATCTTTGCTATGTTGCAACGCAGCAGGACGGATACCCGTTCGTCACCTATCGCGACCCTGGAGGTTCACAGGACATGATGAAGACATTCAGCTTCGATACCAAACCGTTCGAAGCCATGCTTCTCGGCCCGGCCCGCGCCTATGCCGCTCTCAGTATTGACTACACCGAGAAGCTCGTCGCCACTCAGTTGGATACCGCTAAGGCGTATACCGACACCGGCCTTGCCCAGGCCCGTGTACTTCTCGACGTGCGCGATGCCGATGGCCTGCGTAACTACATCGAGGGTCAGCAGCAATTCGCCAAGAACATGGCCGAGCGAATCAAGGGTGATGCCGAGAAGGTCGTCTCTCTGAATCAGGATTTCATGCAGCAGAGCCAGAAGCTCGCCGAAAGCAGCTTGAAGCAGGCTCAGCAGGCTCAGCAGGCCTCCACCGGGCAGGCCGACAAGGCGTAACGCAACCTCGCCTCATCGTCTCGTAAGGCCCGTCGAACTTGCTTCGACGGGCCTTTTCCTTGTCTCCGAACTGTGACCAGCCAGCGCTCTTCGTTTATGCTCGAGGCACATGAGCATGGCCGCGAGGAAGCGATCGAATGAAAGCCTGGATTCCCCTGGTGCTGCTGAGCCTGTTGCTGGCCGGCTGTCAGATGATGGAGCCGGGGCCGCCCCCGGAGCGTATCGAAGTCATCGAGATCGGCGAGCCACAACGTCCCGATGCCGAGCAGCCCGACGAGCGGCGCACCGCTCCTGCAGCACCCCGCATACCCCGCCAGGTGGCATTTCCCGCCGAAGAATATGCTGCACTGCCCAAGACGGGCAGCGCCATCCTGTCCGGTCGCCTCAGTCTCAATGGCAGGCCGGGTGCCGGGGAGACCATTGCCGTGGCTCCCGTTACCACCTACTCGGCAGAAGCCGCCGAGCAAGCACTCGCTGGGAGAGCAGTCGAGCCTGCCGATCCTCGCGCGCGCGAGTACACCCACACGACACGCACCGATGGCAACGGCAACTTTACGCTGCGGGGCCTTCCGCCCGGCGAGTTCTACGTTTCGGGCAGCGTGGTGAATCCCGCCAACGGGCAGCGTCAGGTCATTCTGCGCCAGGTATCGTTGCGCAACGGCCAGCGCCTCGAGGTCAACCTGAACCGCTGAACCACGCTACCAGCCCAGCGCCTGCTTGACGAAGGGAATGGTCAGCTTGCGCTGGGCGGAAAGCGATGCGCGGTCGAGTACCGCCAACGCTTCGAACAGCTCGTCGAGACGACGTGGGCCACGATGCAGGATGTAACGCGCCACCTCATCGGGCAGCTGCATCCCACGAACCCGGGCACGAAGCTGCAAGGCCTGTAACCGCTCACCATCGTCGAGCCGCTGCAGATGAAAGGTCACGCCCCAGGTCAGGCGCGAGGCCAGATCCGGCAACTTTACCGGCAGCTGGCGAGGTGCCACGGCTCCAGCCACCAGCAGCCGCTTGCCGGCATCGCGCAGCCGGTTGAAGGCATGAAAGAGCCCCTCTTCCCAGCGCCGTCGTCCCACGACACTGTCCACGTCATCGATGGCCACCAAGTCGAGCCGTTCGGCGTCCTCGAGCATCAAGGGCGGGAAGTGCCCCAGGTCCCGAAGCGGCAGATAGAGGGCTCGCAGGTCACGATCCGAGGCAGCGTGGCAGGCCGCCTGCAGCAAGTGGCTGCGACCGCTGCCGGAAGCCCCCCACACATAGAGGAACGGCTCGCCGTCATCGTCGAACTGACGTGCGAGGTGGTCCACCAGGCTGGCATTCGCTGCCGGCAGGAAGTTGTCGAAAGTCGCATCGTCGCGCAGCCCCACCCCCAGTGGCAGCTGCGCAGGCGCTCGGCTCATGGTGAATCCTCGTTGCGATGCTCGGAGCCATCGACACCGTACAAGGTGCTTCGCTTGTAGCGATCGTTGAGCTCACGCAAGAGTACCATGATCACCGCCGCAGCCGGCAGCGCCAGCAGCACCCCGGTGAAACCGAACAGGTTGCCACCCGCCAGCACGGCGAAGATGACCGCCACTGGATGCAGACCGATACGGTCTCCCAACAGCTTGGGCTGCAACAGGGTGCTTTCGAGAGCTTGCCCGGTGGCGAACACCACCACGACGCCCACCAGCGCGAGCCAAGTGCCGAACTGGAAGAAGGCCACCAGCAGCGCCACACTGATACCGACGATGAAGCCCAGAAACGGCACGATGCTGGCCAGCCCGGCGACCATGCCGATCAGCAGGCCAAAGCGTACGCCGACGAGCGTCAACCCGAGCGCATAGATGACGCCGAGCGACAGCATGACCAGCAACTGACCACGCAGGAAAGCCGACAGGACTTCGTCGCAACGACGCCCCAGGCGCACTGCATCGGGCTCCCACTGACGTGGCAGCAGGTCGCGCAGGTTGGCCATCATCCTGTCCCAGTCGAGCAGCAGGTAGAACGTCACCACCGGAATCAGCGCCACGTAGGTCACCCAGGTGATGAAGGCCATGCCAGAGCGCCCTACCCGACCCAGCAGCTGCGCCGCATACTCCCCCGCATTCTGCCAGTTGCTTGCCAGCGTCTGCTGGATGGCATCGAGATCGGCCGTTACGTCGAGCCCCACCCAGTCCTGTAGCTGCGGTGCCAGCACCGTCTGGACCCAAGCGAAGATGCCCGGAATCATCAGGTTGAACTGGCGAATCTGCTGCATGAGCAAGGGAATCAGTATCAGCAGGGCGATCGCCAGCAGGACCGACATGAGCAGAAACACGGCGCATACCGCCAATGTGCGCGACAATCCCAACCGCTCGAGTCGATCGGCCAAGGGGTCGCTCAGGTACGCCAGAATCATGCCTGCAATGAACGGCATCAACATTGTCTCCAACTGGAACAGCAGCCATACCAAGGCCACCACGCCGATCAGGATCCACCACTCTCTGCGCATCACACCTCCCTGCGTTCATCGTTCACGGCGTTCACGGCGATGCGAGCCGTGTTTCGTGATGCTACAATTCCGGCCCGATCTTGCCCACTGCTTTGGCCGCCTGGCGACTCGCCGCCAGGCGCCGGCCAACGGACCACTAACCGCGTATTTCCTACAGGACAGGCCATGACCGATTCCACCTCTCCCGACAACGCCAAGGCTTCGCTGAGCTACAAGGATGCCGGCGTTGACATCGATGCCGGCAATGCCCTGGTCGACCGCATCAAGGGCGTTGCCAAGCGCACCATGCGCCCCGAGGTGATGGGCGGACTGGGTGGCTTCGGCGCACTGTGCCAGCTGCCCTCCGGCTATCGCGAACCGGTACTGGTCTCCGGCACCGATGGCGTAGGCACCAAGCTGCGTCTGGCCATGGACCTGGGACGGCATGACACCATCGGCATCGATCTGGTCGCCATGTGCGTCAATGATCTGGTGGTGGCCGGCGCCGAGCCGCTGTTCTTCCTCGACTACTATGCCACGGGCAAGCTCGATGTGGACATCGCCGCCGACGTGGTGAGCGGGATTGGTGAAGGCTGCGAGCGTGCCGGCTGTGCGCTGGTCGGCGGCGAGACAGCCGAAATGCCCGGTATGTACGAAGGCAGCGACTATGACCTGGCCGGCTTCTGTGTCGGCGTGGTGGAGAAGACCGAGATCCTCGACGGCAGCAAGGTCGGCGAAGGAGACGTGCTGCTGGGCATCGCCTCTACCGGAGCCCATTCCAACGGCTACTCGCTGATCCGCAAGATCCTCGAGGTGAGCGGCGCCTCACTGGACACCTCCATCGATGGCCAACCCCTGGGTGATGCCCTGCTCGCCCCCACCCGCATCTACGTCAAGCCGTTGCTGTCGCTGATCAAGGAGAGCGGCGTAACCGTTCACGCTCTGTCCCACATCACTGGCGGCGGACTGCTGGAAAACGTGCCGCGCGTGTTGCCGGAAACGCTGGCTGCACGCATCGACGTGAACAGCTGGACCCGCCCGGAGCTGTTCGACTGGCTGCAGCAGCAGGGCAACGTCTCGGAGCACGAGATGTATCGCGTGCTCAATTGCGGCATCGGCATGGTCGTCGTCGTTCCTGCTGACCAGGCCGACCAGGCCCGTGCCCACCTGCAGGCACAGGGCGAGACGGTCTACCGCATCGGCGAGATCATTGTTCGCAGCGAAGATGAAGAAGCCGTGCAATTGGAGAACCTCGAGGCATGAGCGACTACGCCAGCGACACTCTCAACGACCTGACGCCGGAGCCGACCGGCGCGCGCCGGGTCGTGGTGCTGATTTCCGGCAACGGAAGCAATCTGCAGGCGCTGATAGACGAACAGACCCACGACCGCCTGGGCGGTGAGATCGTTGCGGTGATCTCAAACGTCGCGGATGCCTACGGCCTGCAGCGGGCTCGCGATGCCGGCATCGATGCTGTGGTGTTGCCCCACGGAGAATACGACAGCCGTGAAGCCTACGATGGCGCCCTGATCAAGGTGATCGAGCGCCACGAGCCGGACCTGGTGGTGCTGGCCGGCTTCATGCGTATCCTCAGCTCACGCTTCGTGCAGCGCTTTCACGGCCGCATGCTCAATATTCACCCCTCCCTGCTGCCCGCCTATCGCGGACTCAACACCCACGCCAAGGCACTGGCCGACGGCGTGGCCGAGCACGGCTGCAGCGTGCATTTCGTCACCGAGGAGCTCGATGGCGGCCCGGTGGCAATCCAGGCCGTGGTGAACGTGAGCGGGGATGAGACCGAGACCAGCCTCAAGGAGAAGGTGCACACCCGCGAACACCTGATCTACCCCATCGCGGTGAAATGGTTCCTCGAAGGGCGGCTGCGCCTCGTGGGCGAGACCGCTGTGCTCGACGGCACCCCGCTTCCGCCCCATGGGCTGCGCCTCTCCCACGCCGACGCCGCCGAAGAACTGGATGAAGATCATGACGACGCATGATAGGTGAAGCGCAAAAAAAATTGTAAGAAAGCTGGCGATTTATGTCGCGAGCGATGGCAGGCTGATCGCCGCCGGAGCGCATAAACCGGAGTGTAGCCTGCTACATGAGGATTTTGAGCACCGCCGGCGGTCAGGATGTCGAGCGCAGCAATTAATCGACGCTTTCTCAGGTGCGGGGTAAGGTAACCCCCCTCTGCCCCATATACTTGCCGCCGCGATCCTTGTAGGACGTTTCGCACTCCTCGTCCGACTCCAGGAACAGCATCTGCGCCACGCCCTCGTTGGCGTAGATCTTGGCCGGCAGGTTGGTGGTGTTGGAGAACTCCAGCGTCACGTGCCCTTCCCACTCGGGCTCCAGTGGCGTCACGTTGACGATGATGCCGCAGCGGGCATAGGTCGACTTGCCCAGGCAGATGGTCAGCACGCTGCGCGGGATCCGGAAGTACTCCACGGTACGCGCCAGGGCAAAGGAGTTGGGCGGAATGATGCAGACATCGCCCTTGATGTCGACGAAGCTCTTCTCGTCGAAGGCCTTGGGGTCGACCACCGCCGAATGGATATTCGTGAATACCTTGAACTCGTCGGCACAGCGAACGTCGTAGCCGTAGCTGGAGGTACCAAAGGAGATCACCCGCTGATCGTTCACGTAGCGCACCTGATCGGCTTCGAAGGGTTCGATCATGCCTTCCCGCTCGGCCATGCGGCGGATCCAACTGTCGGGCTTGATGCTCATGGGGCGTCCTGAGAGAAATTATATAGCGTAGGGCCGCTATCATAGCGGCCCTAGGTGCACTCGTCACGACCAGCGGCCAACGCTCCCGGCCGTGTCGCCCTCAATCGCTGAACGAGATGCTCGGCCCTTCGTCGGGCGACTGCACACTCAGTGCTTCGGCGATCTGTCGCGCCATGTTGCGGAAGGTAGCGCTCACGTCGCCCTCCGGCTCGGCGACCACCGTCGGCCGGCCGCCGTCGACCTGCTCGCGAATCGACAGGGCCAGCGGCAGCTGACCCAGCACGCGAGTTTCGTACTCGCCCGCGATGCGCTCACCGCCGCCTTCACCGAAGATCGGCTCGGCATGGCCGCACTGAGAGCATACGTGCAGGCTCATGTTCTCGACCACACCCAGCACCGGCACGTTCACCTTGCGGAACATTTCGATGCCCTTGCGCGCATCGAGCAGGGCGATGTCCTGTGGCGTCGTCACGATCACGGCTCCATCCACCGGCACCTTCTGCGCCAGCGTCAACTGGATGTCGCCGGTACCCGGTGGCATGTCGATGAACAGCACGTCGAGATCGTTCCAGGCCGTCTGGGTCAGCAATTGCTGGAAGGCTCCTGCCACCATCGGCCCGCGCCACACCATGGGTTCGCGCGTATCGACCATGAAGGCCATCGACATGGCTTGCACGCCGTGCATTTCCAGCGGCCGGAACTTGTTCTCGCCGGCCTGCTGAGGCTTCACGCCTTCCGGCACGCCCAACATCTGGGCCTGGCTGGGGCCATGGATGTCGGCATCGAGGATCCCCACCCGAAAGCCCTCGGCCACCATGGCCAGCGCCAGGTTCACGGTGACGGTGGATTTCCCTACCCCACCCTTTCCGGATGCCACGGCCACGATATGCTTGACCCCTTCGATCACGTTTGTCTCCTTGCATGGTTACCTATGGCAGCGCACTTGCACCTGTCACGACAGTATACGCCTCGATGTCGGTGATCGAGTGGTATATCCGACACCACGCATGCCTGAAACCGCATGCGGCGAGCCGTAGCTCGCCGCATGGCCGCCTCCGATGCGATCAGTTCCTTTCGGCGTCGGCAGGGGCTTCCTGTTGTGGTTGATCCTCCTGCTGCGCCTGGACTTCGCGTTGCTGTCCCTCCTGCTGCGCCTGGCCTTCGCGATGCTGGCCCTCCTGCTGCGCCTGGCCTTCGCGTTGCTGGCCCTCTTGTTGCGCCTGGCCTTGCTCAGAAGGCTCGTTCTGCAGCTCCAGCTCGGCAAGGGCCTCACGCCACTGAACCAGCTGCGATTCGATCTGCTGCAACTGCTGCCGGCGCCGTTCCAGGCGAGACTGGAGCTCTTCGAGTTCCTTGCGTCCCGACTCGATTTCGGCAGTCAGCTGTTCATGCTCCTGGCGCGCAGCTTCCGTTTCGGTCACCACGTTGTCGCGCTCATCTTGCAAATCGCCGACTTCGCTTTCCACCTCGCTACGCAAGGTCTGGAGGGCTTCGATATCGCTCTCTAGCGCATCGAGCGTCTGCTGGCGCTCGTCGATCGCCTGCGTGAGCGTATCGAGGCGCTGTTCGGCAGACTCGGCCTCTTCACGCAATTGGCCCAACTCGTTGGTAACCTGTTCGCGTTCGGCCTCGGCCTGCTGGCGCTCTTCAACGGCCTGTTGTTGGGCGGCCTCGGTTTCCTGCAGCCGCTGCTCGGCCTCCTGGCGAGCCGTTTCGGCCTCTTCGCGTGCCTGTTGCACGGCTTGGTAGTCATCGCGCAGCGCCGTGAGATTCTCCTCCATCTCGGCCTGCTCGCCGCGGCGCGACTCGAGCTCGCTCTCCAGCGTCGCCTGCTGCTCCTGCAGATCCGCGAGTCGGCTTTCCGCTTCGCCGGCCTCGGCCTCGAGACGATCGATCTCGTCGCGAGCCGCCTGTCGCTCCTCTGCCATGGCGGCCTCCACTGACTGGCGCTCCTCCTCGAGTTCGGTCAAGCGCCTCTGTAACGTCTCGACATTCTCTCCGGCCTGATTGCGCTCATTGAGTTCTGCAAGCAGGTCCTGATGTTCACCCTCGACCGACGACAGCTGCTCTTCGAGCGCTTGACTGCGCTCGCGATGATCGCTCGCACTGTTGTGAGCAAAGATTGCCCAGATGATGGCAAGCACTGCCACGGCAGCCAGGGCCATGACGCGCTTATCCTTGTAGAGTGGGCTCTCGGGTGTCTCCGACATGGGCTAGACCTCCAGATGGTCCGTCAGTGCCGCCGCCGGAAGGCGACAGCCGCGTATAGAAGTGCTGACCTCCGCTCCCTCCTCAGCATACATAGCGATCCCCCGAGGCGAAAGGAAGCGGCTGAGCGGGGCTCGGCCCCGCACACTGCATCAACCGAGCCCGTTCCTGTTCAGGGCGTCTCGAGCCGCCAACGGGACCACCAGGATGAGCCCAGCACCTCCATGTCCAGTGCACGCAGCCAGCGTGCTACGACCAGATTCGACTGATGAACGGCGGAATAGCGGCGCGGATAGGGCACGAACTCGAGTCCGAACTCTTCACTCGACACGGGCTCGACGCCGGCTCGCTCGAAGTGCCGATCGAGACGCCGCCGCAGACTCAGGACTCGCCTGGCCTCGGCCCGCAGAGGGTAGACTTCGTCCAGTCCCTCCGGTGCCAGTCGATGAAACTGATCGGGCGATTCTATCCGTGGATATTCGCCACGCCCCAAACCTGACGCGGTGGGCCACAGCATGGCTGCGATCCCGGCCGAAAAGTGGCGATGCCCTTCGACGTACCAACGCCATTCTCCGTAGCTGTAGCGGACCACACCACCCTCCTCGCGCGGCAGAACCAGGCTGGAGTGGCGACCGTGATCGAGCAAATAGACATCGACAGGACGGGTAAGCGAATGGGGCTCGGGCGGCATGACACGAGCGAAGCAGCCGGCCAGCAGCAGCATGCTCAACCCCGCCCCCAGCCAGCGTAGCCAACCGCGTCGATTGCCCATCGCTTGCTTTTCCCCGGGGTCATGCTGCAAGGCTAGGCCTCAAATGGGATGAGGCTTCACAATGTCGCCCAACAGTGGGCATTGGGCCTAGCGCAATCCCAGCATCGACAAGATGAAAAGCACCACCACGATCAAACCAATGATATAGATGATATTGCGCATACAGCTCTCCTTGCTGTTCGTTTCAGAAGGGACACGGCAGTCAGCGGGTACCGTCAGCTCCAGTGTAGCGGACGTGTGCCAGGCATCCAGTGAACCTATAGACTTGTCGCTATCGGCCAGCCCGAATACCTTAACCAGCAGGACGCCAACCGGTACACGGAGGGAACCTCGCCATGTCTCGAGATCACAGGGTGCAGCGGGACATGGTCACGCTGTTCCCGCATACTGCGGCTTTCCTGTGGCGAGTCCTGTGCGCTTTCCTGCGCAACCGAGGTATCTTGTTGGCTGGTGGCGTCGGCTACAACATCCTGCTCTCCATCGTACCGCTGTTTGCTCTACTCGCCGTACTGCTGACCCAGATCGTCGATGAAGTCGTGTTGCTGGAAGTGCTGAGCGTTCAGGTAGCTCACCTCGCACCCGCCCATGCCGAGGCATTGATGGAGGCAGTGCGCGCCCTGCTGGAGTCGCGTGACGTGATCGGCCTGTTCGGCATCCTGACGCTGTTGATCTTCAGTTCCTTCGTCTTTCGCATGCTGGAGGATGCACTAGCGATCATCTTCCACACGCCGGAAGCGCACCCCAAACGCCGGATCTGGGTATCGGTGCTGCTGCCCTACCTGTTCATGCTGGTGCTGGGGGCGGGGTTGCTGGCTCTCACCTTGATGGTATCCCTGGCCGAGGCAATCGGCACCTTGTGGCGGTTGGTACTTGGCCGCGACATGCCCTTTTCCGGCCTCTCCGAGCCGCTACTCAACCTTTTCAGCTTCCTCGGAGTCTTCCTGCTGTTCAGCGCCATCTACAAGGTCCTGCCCGTCGTGAAGATAGCCTTGAAGAGGGCTCTGGTTGGCGGCTTCGTCGCTGCCCTGCTGTGGGAAGGGATCCGTTTCCTGCTGATGTTCTATTTTCTCAACGTCTCGCTGGTCAACGTGGTCTATGGCTCGCTGGCCACGCTGATCGTGATACTACTCACGCTCGAGGCGGGTGCCGTCATCGTGCTGCTTGGCGCCCAGATCATCGCCGAGCTCGAGTACAATGCCCGCCGCGGCCTGCCGTGGTATGTCGATCCGCGGCGGCAGGCTGTGACCCATGTGGATTAGATACAATCTCAATGATGGGGGCGACGCCTGCGCAGTCGGCTCAACAACTGAAACAGCGCCTTGCCGCTGACCATGCCAAGCACGTAGATGACGAGCAGTAGCAACGCCAACGGCATGCGGGCACTCCAGGTCAAGAAACGCACCTCGACCAAGGCGATGTTTTGCACGAAGAGAATCGCGACCAGTAGCGTGATGATGATCTTGACCGCCAGCATGAGCGTATCCATGCGCACTCCTTTATCGTGTTGCTTATTCAAGCTGGGCAGTGGAAGGTTGCCTGTCAACTTGAGCCAACTAGCGGTGGCTGCCAGGACGATACGCCCGGCTAACGCCGGGCATGCAGGAGGGAGCATTGGCGGTTCGCAATCAGCCGAAAGCGAACAGTGCACCAGCAGCGGCTATCAGAGCGCCCAGCGCCCGCAGGAAGCGATTCTCACGAGCCATCAGCAACGCCCCCGTCGCACGACCCGCATAGGCGATGGCAAGTGTCGCCAAGGTGAAACCAGCCAGGTACGCCAGCATCGAGGCGCCATGTGGCATCTCGCTGCCATGGGCATGGCCGTGGAAGAGCATGAACAGCACCACCACGCCGGCGCCAATGGCAGAGGGCAGCTTGACCAGTGCGGCGACCAATACGCCGGCCAGCAGTACCGACAGGGCGATGCCGAATTCCACCCCCGGAAGCGCGAAGCCGCCCCAGGCCAGGCCAGCCCCCAGTAGCATGCCGCCCGCGGCGAGCAGTGGCGCGACAAGGCTGAAGGCACGACCCTGGCGCAGGCTCCAAAGCCCCACTGCCAGCATCGCCAGCAAATGATCGAATCCCAGCAACGGGTGGGCCAGACCGGCGGCAAAGCCGCTGCCATGGGTATGGTCATGGCCCGGGTGGCCAACGGCCAGGCCCGCGACCAGCAGCATGAGGGGGGCGCCGGCCAGTGCCAGGCGCGCAGCGGTAGAAGGACGGTTCTTCATGGTGGCGATCTCCTTGCCGATGAGGAAAACGGGTTTGAGCTCAAGCGTTGGCAGGCTGGGTCTGGGGTCGGCGCTCAGGCAGCATGCCGCGGTCGAGAATGAAGCGGATGATCTCCTCGAGACCCACGCCGTCGTAGAGATTGGTGAAGACGAACGGGCGCTCGCCGCGCATTGTCTTCGAGTCGCGCTCCATCACCTCCAGCGAGGCGTGAACCTGCTCGGCGATGTCGATCTTGTTGATGATCAGCAGATCCGACTTGGTGATGCCGGGCCCGCCCTTGCGCGGGATCTTGTCGCCGGCGGAGACGTCGATCACGTAGAGGGTCAGGTCGGAGAGCTCGGGGCTGAAGGTGGCCGAGAGGTTGTCGCCGCCGGACTCCACCAGCACCAGTTCGAGGCCCGGATGGCGCCCCTGCAGCTCGTCGATGGCAGCGAGGTTCATCGAGGCATCCTCGCGAATCGCCGTGTGCGGGCAACCGCCGGTCTCCACGCCGAGAATACGGTCGGCCGGCAGCGCCTCGTGGCGCAGCAGGAAATCGGCATCCTCGCGGGTGTAGATATCGTTGGTGACCACGGCGATGTCATAGTGGTCGCGCAGCGCCAGGCACAGCTGCTTGAGCAGGGCCGTCTTGCCGGAGCCAACCGGGCCGCCGACACCGACGCGTAGGCAATGTGTCATGTCGTTACTCCTCGTTCATTCTTGAATGCAGCATGCCTGGACATGGGAACACGCCGGCTCACCATGTCCCTGCTGCGTCATGTATTCATTCACCTGACGCCACGGTTCATCGCAATCAACTCCGAAAAAGCCGCGAGTACTGCGTTTCGTGCAGTGCACTGGCCAATGCCAGCCCAGGCAGCGCCGGGCCGAGTTCGTCGTCATTCAGTTCGAGTGCTTCATCCACCGCTGCCACCAGCGCCGGACGCAGCCGTTCGACCAGTCGCTGGGCCGCGGTATGCCCCAGCGGCAGTGCCTTGCAGGCCACGGCGAGCTGGTTCTCGAGCCAGGCCCAGGCGAAGCCGAGCATGGCCTGGCGCGGCGCCACCCCACGCACTTGGGCGGCCCAGGCGAATACGGTCACGTAACCCGCCCGCTCCGGCAGCGCGGTAGCCTCAGCGGAAAAATTGGAGGGCAACAGCTCCAGGCTGCCAAGCAGCCGTGCCAGCGACGCCCCCAGCCGCGAGTCCTCCGCCGCCAGCTCGGCGGTTTCACGGTTGGCGGCGAGCCAACGGTCCCACTGGTCTATCGCCTCGCCGTCTCCCCTCGCCCAGGCCTGCTGCAAACGCGCCAGAACCGGCAGCTCACAGCGCGTCAGGCCGTCATCGAGCACACCGGCAAGCCATTCGCCCAGGCTCGCTTCGTCATCCACCCAGCCCAGCTCGAAGGCGCTCTCGAGCCCCTGCGAAAAGGCGAAGGCGCCGATCGGCAGCGCCGGGCTGACCAGTTGCATCAGTCCCAGCAAAGCCAGGTCATCGCCCTGTGGCAATACCGCCTTGGGCGCCCCCTCAATGGGCATGGCGGTGTCCATGTTGATGGTGGCTGTGGTCGTGGACGTGGTCGTGGTCGTGACCGTGAGCGTGAGAATGGCCGATCTGGTTGTAGGCGCCGGGCTCGGGATCGAAAGGAGCTTCGTGCCTTTCCAGGTTCGCTCCCAGCAGCTCGGCCAGCTCTTCCAGTACGTGGTCCGGCGGGAAGCGTACGTACCCTCCTTGCTCGTCCTCGCCCAACGCCAGCTGCACGTGGCGATTGCCCAGATGATAGGCAAGCCGCGCCAGCGGCAGGCCCGCCGCGAGCCTGGCGGTCACCACCGGCTCGGCAGCAGCCCGGATGCGCACGGTCTCGCCACTCTCGGCGCGCAGGCCCTCGCCGTCGCGCAGCACCGGACCGCGATCGAGGAACAGGCCCAGCTCACGACCGGCGTCGCTCAGCGCCTTGAGCCGGCCACGAATGCGCAGCTCATAGGGCAGCGTCAGGGTGTCCGCTTCCTGGCTGGCCGCGATGGGTCCTAGACGTTCGGTCAGTTTTAGCATTGCTATTGCCTCTTCGCTGGCCGCCAGCCTCGCCCTCGCTCAACGCCACGTGACCGAAACCCTGCCCCCTCGGGCGGACTCCTGCGGTCGGAAAGACGGCACATCCCTGTGCCGGCTTTCCTCGATCTTCATCCATGAAGATCGACCGCGTCGCTTCGCCCGAGGGGTCAGCGGTCACGCGAGGTTTCGCGATGACAAGCTGGCTGGGCGATATCGTCATGGTTTTAAAACAGGTGATAGCGCTGCGCCAACGGCAGCTCGGTGGCCGGCTCGCAGGTCAGCAGCTCGCCGTTGCAGCGCACCTCGTAGGTCTGCGGATCGACGCTGAGCTCGGGGCAGGCATCGTTGAGCTTCATGTCGCTCTTGCGCACACCGCGTACGTTCCTGCATGCCGCCAGCGGGCTTTGCAGGCCCAGCCGCTCCTTGATGCCGCCGTCCAGCGACGCCTGGCTGACGAATGTCAGCCGTGACTGACTCACCGCACGGCCGAAGGCGCCGAACATGGGGCGGTAGTGCACCGGCTGCGGGGTGGGAATCGAGGCGTTGGGGTCGCCCATGGGCGCCGCCGCGATCATCCCTGCCTTGAGGATCAGCGCCGGCTTGACGCCGAAGAAGGCCGGGCTCCACAGCACCAGGTCAGCCAGCTTGCCGACCTCGATGGAGCCCACCTCATGGGCGATACCGTGGGTGATCGCCGGGTTGATGGTGTACTTGGCGATGTAACGCCGGGCGCGGAAGTTGTCGGCGCCGATTGCCTCGTCCTCAGGCAACAGGCCGCGCTGCACCTTCATCTTATGGGCGGTCTGCCAGGTACGACACACCACCTCCCCGACCCGCCCCATGGCCTGGGAGTCCGAGGCGATCATCGAGATCACACCCAGGTCCTGCAGGATGTCCTCGGCGGCGATGGTCTCGCGGCGAATGCGCGAATCAGCAAAGGCCACGTCTTCGGGAATGTTGGGATCGAGGTGGTGACACACCATCAACATGTCGAGATGCTCGTCGATGGTGTTCACCGTGTAGGGCCGGGTCGGGTTGGTCGACGACGGCAGCACGTAGGGCTTGGAGCAGGCAATCAGGATGTCCGGCGCATGACCGCCACCGGCGCCCTCGGTGTGATAGGTGTGGATGCCGCGCTCCTTGAACGCCGCCAGGGTATCCTCGACGAAGCCCGACTCGTTGAGGGTATCGGTGTGAATGGCGATCTGTACATCGTAGCGCTCGGCCACGCTCAGGCAGTTATCGATCGAAGCCGGGGTGGTGCCCCAGTCCTCGTGCAGCTTGAGCCCCATGGCGCCGGCCTCGAGCTGCGCTTCCAGAGCCCCGGGCAGGCTGGCGTTGCCCTTGCCGAGTAGGCCGATGTTCATCGGCAGCTCGTCCACCGCCTGCAGCATCCTGCCGATGTGCCAGGCGCCCGGCGTGCAGGTGGTGGCGTTGCTGCCAGTGGCCGGCCCGGTGCCGCCGCCGAGCATGGTGGTAATACCGCTCATCAAGGCCTCTTCCACCTGCTGGGGACAGATGAAGTGGATGTGGGCGTCGATACCGCCTGCGGTGAGGATCTTGCCCTCACCGGCGATCACCTCGGTGCCGGGGCCGATGACGATCTCGACGTCGGGCTGGGTATCGGGATTGCCCGCCTTGCCGATGGCCGCGATGCACCCTGCCTGGATGCCCACGTCTGCCTTGACGATGCCCCACCAGTCGAGGATCAGTGCATTGGTGATAACGGTGTCCATCACCGCATCGTCACAGCGCTGGCTCTGTCCCATGCCGTCGCGGATTACCTTGCCGCCGCCGAACTTCACCTCGTCGCCGTAGTGGGTCGCGTCGCGCTCGACCTGGATCCACAGCTCGGTGTCGCCCAGGCGTACCCGGTCGCCCACGGTGGGGCCGTACATGTCGGCATAGGCCTGCCGGCTGATGCGATTGGGAGAATCAGAGCTCATGCGTCACCTCCATCCAGCTTGCCCATCACATCGCCGCGAAAACCATAGATATGGCGCGTGCCGGCAAAAGGAATAAGCGTGACCTCCCGGGTCTGGCCCGGCTCGAAGCGAATCGCCGTGCCCGCGGCAACGTCCAGGCGAAAACCACGCGCCTTGGCACGGTCGAAGGCCAGCGCCGGGTTGGTTTCGGCGAAGTGGTAATGAGAGCCGACCTGGATCGGCCGGTCGCCGGTATTAGCCACCACGACCATGATTCGCTCGCGCCCGGCGCAGAGCTCGATCTCGCCGTCCTTCAACTGATACTCACCGGGAATCATTGGACCTTCCCTCTACGTTGTGGCTGCCATTGAGCAGCTAGAACCGTCGACAGCTAAAACTGAGCGAACGAAGGCCAGGCAAGGCGGCGAGCGACAAAAAAGCGGAGTTTACTTTAGTAAATGAGCACTTTTTGTCGTGAAGCCAACACAGCATGGCCGAGTGCAGCCAGTTTTAGAGGATGGGTGTGTGGACGGTGACGAGCTTGGTGCCGTCGGGGAAGGTGGCTTCCACCTGCACCTCGTGCACCATTTCGGCCACCCCTTCCATCACGTCGTCGCGGCCGAGGATCTCGCGGCCGTAGCTCATCAGCTCGGCCACGCTGCGACCGTCGCGCGCGCCTTCCATGATCTCGAAGCTGATCAGCGCCACCGCCTCCGGATAGTTGAGCTTGAGGCCGCGAGCCCGTCGCCGCTCGGCCAGTTGGGCGGCCGAGAACAGCAGCAGCTTGTCCTTGTCTCTCGGGGTCAGTTCCATGCGAATCTCCTGGAATCGTCAGGTGAACCAGATACGTGGGGGATGGGAAGGAGAATCGATCATCAGCTGCCTGAGACGGGCCCAGACCTGCTGGCAAAGATCCCAGGCCTCGTTACGCTCATGCCCCAGATAGCGCAGCAGCAGCACGCCATGGCGCACGGTGACCGCCCAGCGCGGGCTCGCCGTGATTGCGTTACGCAGCACCTCGACGGCACCAGACTCGTCGGCAAGACCTACGGCCCATAACGTGGCCTGCACGCTGGCACCACCCTGCCCCCAGCGTCCCTTGAAGCGCGGGTGAGCCGGATCGAGCGGCTGACGCTCCAGCCACAGCGGCTTGCCATCTCGCAACAGACGAAAGCGCTGCTCGATTCGGCCCGACACGTAGGGCAGCCGGCTCGCCGGTCGGCCCAGCGCCAGCACCTCCCAGCCCAGGCAACGCGCATCGTCGGCCAATTCGATGGTCGTGTGCTGCTCACCGCACGAGCCATCGAAGGCGATGGTCTCCTGGGGCAGCCACTCGAGCACTCCACCCGGCGCCACCTGCAGCTCTGTACGCTGGGACCAGGCCACGCCATGACTGTCGGCACGATAGAGCTTGTTGGCCGCAGGGGTCGTCACCAATGCGCGGGCACCCGACTCGACCCGAACCGAGACGTGCAACACATCGCCACTTACCAGCCCGCCGGGCGGATGCAGCAGGTAAACATGACACGAGCCCTCGCGGCCCTCGGGATAGAAAGGCCGCTGCACCCGCAACGGGCCCTGGTGACGAGCCCGCACCAGGCGGGTGGTGTCCTGGCGGCTGTCGAAGCCGAGTTCCAGCGACGCCACCCAGCGTCGGCCGGCATCGAAGCGGTGACCGGAGGCGCTGGGCGGCAGCAGTGTCTTGGCGTCGAAACGAGCCGTCATCGGCATCGGCCTTTTGCAACAGGGTTCGGCCTCTTCGTCGAGGCTTTGCCCTATTCATGGCAACCGCTGTACCAGAACGGTGAAATGTAGAAAAAATGAATACAATTCATCGAGTTATTTTGTATACAGCCACAACTGCAAAGGTCAGCTTCGCACCAGATTGGCGCACACAAGCCAGCGCGGCGCACAGTTTGTGCGCAAGAGCGCCTGACGACCCCTTTGGCCATGGCCCAGAACGGTGCAGGAAAAATTCCCAGCTTGGCAAAACGGCTAGACCGTCAAGTGCTCCTTGATCAGGGCATCGGACAGCTCAGCGATCGCGCCCTTGGCCACCGGTCGGCCGCGGTCCATGATCGCGAAGCGATCGGCATATTTGCGGGCGAAGGGTAGCTTCTGCTCCACCAGCAGTACGGTCAGGCCATCCTCGGCGATCAGCTTGCGAATCACCTCGCCGATCAGGGTGACGATATTGGGCTGGATCCCCTCCCCCGGCTCGTCGAGGATCAGCAGCCGAGGCTCGATCACCAGCGCCCGGCCGATGGCCAGTTGCTGTTGCTGGCCGCCCGAGAGATCGCCACCGCGGCGGTGCCTCATTTCTTCGAGCACCGGGAAGAGTTCGAAGATGCGCTCCGGAACGGTGCGCCGGCCATCGCCGCGAGCCGCCAGACCGGTGCGCAGGTTCTCCTCCACGGTGAGCAGCGGAAAGATCTGCCGCCCCTGGGGCACGTAGCCGATCCCCAGCCGCGAACGATCCTCCACCCGCCGTCGGGTCAGCTCGACATCGTCGGCATAGCGGATGCTGCCGGAGGCCACCGGCACCTCACCCATGACGGCCTTCATCAGGGTGGTCTTGCCCACCCCGTTGCGCCCCATCACGCAGGTGCACAGGCCCGCCGGCACGGTCAGGTCGAGATCCCACAGGGTATGGGACTCGCCATAGAACTGATTGAGCTTGTCGATCTCGAGCATCAGACCTCCTCCTCGGCTTCGGCACCCAGGTAGACCTCGACCACCCGCGGGTCGCTCGATACCTGGTCCATGCTACCCTCCGCCAGCACACTGCCCTGATGCAGTACCGTCACCTTGCGCGCGATGGAGCGCACAAAGCCCATGTCATGCTCGACAACGACAACGGATTGTTTTCCTGCGAGACCGGTCAGCAGCTCGGCGGTGCGTTCCATCTCCTGCTCGGTCATGCCCGCCACCGGCTCGTCCACCAGCAACAGGCGCGGCCGCTGCATCAGGAGCATGCCGATCTCCAGCCACTGCTTCTGGCCGTGGGATAGGATGCCCGCCTGACGCACACGCAGCTCGGCCAAACCGATGGTCTTGAGAACCTCGTCGATGCGGTCGCGAATCTCGCCGTTCATGCGCGCAGTGAGCGTGGGCAGGATGCGCTTGTCGGCGGCCATTGCCAGCTCCAGGTTCTCGAATACCGTCAGCGCCTCGAACACAGTGGGTTTCTGGAACTTGCGCCCGATGCCGAGGCTGGCGATCTGCGGCTCGTTCATGGCCAGCAGGTCGTGGCGGCTACCGAACCACACCTTGCCGCTGTCGGGCCGGGTCTTGCCGGTGATGATGTCCATCATGGTGGTCTTGCCGGCGCCGTTAGGCCCGATGATGCAGCGCAGCTCGCCGTCGTCGATGGTCAGGTTGAGGTCGTTGATCGCCTTGAAGCCGTCGAAGCTGACCGTCACGTCCTCCAGGTAGAGGATCGGCCCGTGTCGCACGTCGACCGGCGACTCGACGGGGACCAGGAAATCGAACACCCGATCACGGCTGGCCAGGGAACGCAAAATGCTCATGCCGAAGCCTCCTTGGCGGAAAACGAAGCGTCAGCGTCACGACGGCGGCGCAGCCGCAGCGACAGCAACCCCGCTACACCACGCGGCAGGAACACCGTGACCAGCACGAAAAGTCCGCCCAGGGCAAACAGCCAGGCATCCGGCATCACGCCGGTAAACACCGTCTTGGCGTAGTTGACCAGAATCGCCCCGATCACCGCACCGTAGAGGGTCGCCCGACCGCCCAGCGCCACCCACAGTACGATCTCGATGGAAAACAGCGGCGAGAACTCGCTGGGGTTGATGATCCCCACCTGGGGCACATAGAGCGCCCCGGCCAGGCCCGCCAGCATGGCCGAGACCACGAACACGAACAGTTGGAAGCGCTCGACCCGGTAGCCGAGGAAGCGCGTGCGTGCCTCGGCATCGCGGGTCGCCACGCACACCCGGCCCAGCTTGCTGGTGACGATCGCCCGGCAAAGCAAGTAGCCCACTGCCAGCGCCACGCCACTGGCCAGGAACAGCCCCAGGCGAGTCTCGCTGCTGCGCAGGTTGAAACCGAGAATCTCACGGAAATCGGTCAGCCCGTTGTTGCCGCCGAAGCCCATCTCGTTGCGGAAGAAGGCCAGCATCAGGGCGAAGGTCAGCGCCTGGGTGATAATCGACAGATAGACCCCGGTGACCCGCGAGCGAAACGCCAGGAAGCCGAATATCAGCGCCAGCGCTCCCGGCGCCAACAGCACCATCAGGAAGGCAAATCCGGCCATGTCGAAGCCATGCCAGTACCAGGGCAGGCTGTCCCAGTTGAGGAACACCATGAAGTCGGGCAGCACCGGGTGGCCGTAGACGCCGCGGTCGCCGATCTGGCGCATCAGGTACATGCCCATGGCATAGCCGCCCATGGCGAAGAAGGCGCCATGGCCCAGGCTGAGAATACCGAGATAGCCCCACACCAGGTCCACCGCCACCGCCAGTAGGGCGTAGCTCAGGTACTTGCCGAACAAGTTAACGGTATAAGCACTGACATGAAGCGAGTGCCCCGGTGGCACGGCCAGGTGCATCAGCGTCACCAGCGCCATCGCTGCCAGCAGCACAGCAAGGAAGATCAGCGTCGAGCGCTCGCCGAACGGCCGCATCAGCCACGATCTCGATTGCATGGATCAGCCCTCCGCCGCCCGGCCCTTCTGCGGGAAGAGTCCACGGGGGCGCTTTTGAATGAACAGGATGATGAACACCAGCACGATGATCTTGGCCATTACGGCCCCGGCCCAGGGTTCCAGCACCTGGTTGATGACGCCAAGCGACAGCCCCGCTACCAGGGTGCCCCACAGGTTGCCCACGCCGCCGAACACCACCACCATGAAGGAGTCGATGATATAGTTCTGGCCTAGGTTGGGCCCCACGTTGGTGAGCTGGGACAGCGCCACGCCGGCCAGCCCCGCCACGCCGGAGCCCAGGGCGAAGGTCAGGATGTCGACCCGCGTGGCGCGAATGCCCATCGAACGCGCCATGGCGCGGTTCTGGGTCACCGCCCGCACCTCCAGCCCAAGCCGGGTGCGGCGCATGATCAGCACCAGTGCGGCGAACACCACCAGGGCGAAGCCAAGCACCACCATGCGGTTGAGCGTGAGAGAGAGAGCATCGTTGATGGCGATGGAGCCGCTCATCCACTCAGGCGTGATGACGGTGCGGTTGAGCGGCGAAATCACGGTACGCACCAGCTGCTGCAGGATCAGGCTGATACCGAAGGTCGCCAAGAGCGTCTCCAGCGGCCGTCCCTTGAGGAACTGGATGACGCCGCGCTCGATAGCGATACCCGCCAGCGCCGCGACCAGGAAGCCGGCGGGAATCGCCAGGATCAACGCCAGCCCCGGCTGGCCCGGCAGCAGTTGCTGCATGGCCCAGGTGGTGTAGGCGCCGAGCATGATCAGCTCGCCATGCGCCATGTTGATCACGCCCATCACGCCGAAGGTGATCGCCAGGCCAATGGCGGCGAGTACCAGCACCGAGCCCAGCGACAGGCCGAAGTAGAGGGTCTCGACCGCGCGGTTGACCTTGAGCATCTGCTCGATGCTGTTCAACGCCTCGCGGGCGCCATCGACCAAGGCAGGATCGTCACTGTTGAGTACGCGATTGAAAGCGACCCGCACCCGGGGGTGCAGGCTACCGCGCAGATCGTCTATCGCCGCGAACTCGCCCTGCTCCAGGCGGTAAATGGCCAGCGCCTGGATCAACCGCTCTTGCACCCTGGCATCCGGCTCCTCCTCGATCACCTTGGCCAGGGGGCCGGCCAGGTCGCCATCGACCTCGCCCAGCAGGCGCTCGGCCGAAGCGCGACGCAACCCGACATCGGCAGCATAGAGATCGACCACTGCGATGGCACTGCGCAGCTGGTTGCGCAGCGCGTTGTTGATGCCTATTCGCTCCAGGTCACGGCGCGACATCTCGCCCAACGCCTCGCCGGTCAGTGCGTCCTCGACCGGCCACTGGCGGCCCGAGTTGTCGAGCGCGACCACGAAGCGACCGTCGTCGGTGCGCTGCAGGCGGCCATCGAGCAAGGCTTGGAGCCAATCCCGTGCGCGGGGGTCGTCGCTGCGCACGATGGCCTCGATGGCTTCGCCCTTGGCGGAAAACGACGACACGTCCAGCGCCTCGAGAAGCGCCTGTGCCGCTGTATCGTCGGCCGCTTCAGCCTCCTGCGCGGAGACGGGAGCGGTCAATGTAAGGCCAAGCACGAATGCGAGGGCCAGAACGAGAACCATCAGCCACGAGCCCCTCGTTGCAGCGTGCATGGGCTCGCTGTCTTCGGCAGCGCTGCCGGCCCTCGCCCCGACCGCCGCTGGCCCGGGCATGGGGGGATATCGCATTAGGGAATTCCTCGGGATCGGTAGAGAAGGCGCGCTCCCCCGCTGCATGGCAGCGGGGGCTATGCAGTTCTTACTCGGCAAGTGCCGCCTCGGCCTCTTCGGCGGCGGTGCTTCCGCCGCAGCTGCCGCTGGCCACGTTGAAGTTGCCGCACTCCATGGGCTTGCGCCAGTCGGAGATCAGGTCACGCGAGCCGGGCAGGTAGTCGGACCAGGCATCGCCTGCCACGGTGGAGGGGGTCTGCCAGACGATGTCGAACTGGCCGTTGTCCTGCACCTCGCCGATCAGCACCGGCTTGGTGATGTGATGGTTGGGCATCATCGCCGCATAGCCGCCGGTCAGATTGGGCACGGTCACGCCGATGATGGCGTCCTTGACCGCATCGACCTCGGTGGTGCCGGCCTTGCGCACCGCCTCGGCCCACATGTTGAAGCCGATGTAGTGCGCTTCCATGGGGTCGTTGGTTACCGCTTCCTCATCGCCGGTGTAGTCGATCCAGGCGTCGATGAAGTCGTAGTTGGCATCGCTATCCACGCTCATGAAGTAGTTCCATGCCGCCAGGTGACCGACCAGCGGGCCGGTATCGATGCCGGAGAGTTCCTGCTCTCCCACCGAAAAGGCAATGACCGGAATGTCTGCGGCATCGATGCCCTGGTTGGCCAGCTCGCGATAGAACGGCACGTTGGCATCACCGTTGATAGTCGATATCACCGCGGTCTTCTTGCCCTCGCTGCCGAAGCGGCGCACCTCGGCGACGATGTTCTGCCAGTCGGAGTGACCGAATGGCGTGTAGTTGATCATGATGTCCTCGTCGGCGATGCCGTGCTCCTCCTTGAGGAAGGCTTCGAGGATACGATTGGTCGTGCGTGGGTAGACGTAATCGGTGCCGAGGAGTGCGAAGCGTTCCACGCCCACTTCGTTGAGCAGATACTCCACCGCCGGTATGGCCTGTTGGTTGGGCGCCGCGCCGGTGTAGAAGACGTTCTCGGATGACTCCTCGCCCTCGTACTGCACCGGATAGAACAGCAGGCCATTGAGCTCCTCGAATACCGGCAGCACGGCCTTGCGCGACACCGAGGTCCAGTTGCCGAAGACCACGTCCACCTCATGCTGCTCGAGCAGCTCACGGGCACGCTCTGCGAACAGCGGCCAGTTGGAGGCCGGGTCGACCACCACCGCCTCGAGCTGACGTCCCAGCAGACCGCCCTGCTCGTTCTGCTGCGCGATCAGCATCTCGACGGTGTCCTTGAGGGTCGATTCGCTGATCGCCATGGTGCCGGACAGCGAGTGCAGGATCCCCACCTTGATGGGCTCTTGCTGGGCCACGGCGTGGCTGGCGAAGCCAAGGGTGGCAACCGACAGCAGCGCTGCGGCGGTGGAACGAAGTGGATAAGGCATGATGCGACGGGAAGCGTTCACTCGAACCTCCTTGCGCCCTCCTGCGGGAGGGACTTGTTGTTAAGTTCATGCACGACCGGTAGTGGCCGTGCAGCACTAGGCTTCCTGCCCATGCAACGCTTGCGCCATCGTGCGACATAATCCGAAGAATGCTTTTCCTACAATCGATTACGCTTGGCTTGCTCGTGCGGTCATCCGCCTGGCGCACCGTAGCCGTGCATGGAAAGAAACGAGGTTGCGCTGCTAAGGAACGCCTGCACCGCTCGCAGGCACCAAGCCAGTGCATGCCGCCTCCCTGAACGCAAACAGGGGCGCCGATCGCTCGGCGCCCCTGGTGACGGTTGGATACTGGCCCGGTCATCTCTTCCCGGGACGACACCTAGGTCTCAATCGCCCTCCGGATTGCCAGCCGCAGCGGCGGTCGTCACCTTCATGCGGCGACGCAGGATGGGCCCGACGATATAGGGCAGGATCAGGCCCAGGCCGGCGAACACCCACAGCCCGATGGCCAGGCCGCTTCCCCACAGGATGCTCCAGTCGCCGTCGGAAATGCCCATGGCGTGACTGAGGTTCTTCTCCATCTCCGGTCCCAGCAGCAGGCCGAGGATGATCGGCACCAGCGGAATATCCAACTTGCGCAGTACATAGCCGGCAACCCCGAAGGCCACCATGAAGTAGAGGTCGAAAGTGGTATTGCTGATCGAGTAGATACCCACGAAGGCGATCATCGTCACGCATGGCAGCAGGAACATCGGCGGCACCGACAACAGCTTGACGAAGATGCCCACCAGCGGGATGTTGAGTATCAGCAGCAGGAAGTTGCCGATCAGAAGTGCCGCGATCACGCCCCAGACGATGTCGGCGTTCTGAGTGAACATCAACGGCCCGGGGGTGATATTGAGCGAGATCAGCAGCGCCAGCAGCACCGCGGTAGTGCCGCTTCCCGGCACGCCCAGCGTCAGCATGGGCACCAGGGCACCGCTCGAGGCACCGTTATTGCCAGCCTCGGGGCCGGCCACACCGCGCGGGTCGCCCTCGCCGAAGTAGCCTTTCTTGCCCACTGCCTTTTTCTCCAGCGTATAGCCGATGAAGCTGCCCAGCGAGGCCCCGGCACCGGGCAGCACACCCGCAATGAAGCCGAGGACGCCGCCTCGCAGGCTCGACGGCAGGATGTTGCGAATGTCGGCCCAGGAGAGCTTGAGCTTATTGACGACCATCTTTGCCTTGCCGCCGCCGGCTCGCTCCTCGATGAAGAAAAGCAGCTCGGAAATGGCGAACAACCCGACGATGGCGATGATGAAGTCGATGCCCTCGTAAAGCTCCAGGGTGCCGAAGGTATAGCGCTGCACGCCGGTACTGTCGATACCCACGGTGGCCACCATCAGCCCGAGGCAGGCCGCCACCACCGTCTTGACGGGGTTCTTGCCGGTGATGCCGCCCAGCGTGGCAAAGGCCAGCAGGAACAACGCGAAGTACTCGGCGGGCCCGAAGGTCAGGGCGAAGCGCGCCAGCACCGGCGCGAGCAGAATCAGGCCCACGGTGGCAACCAGACTGCCAATGAAGGAGGCGATAGCGGAGATCGCCAGCGCCTCGGCGGCCTTGCCCTGCTGGGCCATGGGGTAGCCGTCGAGACAGGTCATCATGGCCGGCTCGTCGCCGGGAATATTGAGCAGAATCGACGAGATGCGCCCGCCGTACATGGCCCCGGCGTAGACCGCCGTAAGCATGATCAACGCGGTTTCCGGGGCCAGTCCCAGAGAGAAGGCCAGCGGTATCAGTATGGCCACGCCATTGGCCGGTCCCAGGCCAGGCAGCGCACCGATCAGGGTACCGAGAAAGGCGCCCAGCAGGGCGAACATCAGGTTGTGCGGGGCGAGCGCCACCCCGAAGCCATCGATCAGAAAGCCAAGGGTTTCCATCAGCTCACCTCCAGAAACGAGAGCAGGCCCAGCGGCAGCGCGAGATCAAGAGCGAAGCTGAACAGCAGGAAGACCACCACGCCCGCTACCGCTCCGACCAGATAGGCACGCAGTGGCGCGGCGCCCATGCGCCAGCACAGGGTACCGACAGCCAGCGTGGTGCTGATGATGAAGCCCAGTGGCTCGAGCAGCATGGCATAGAGCACTAGCACGATCACGGCGACGATCAGCTCGATGCCGGTACGGCTCCAGGGCCAGGCGTTATCCGGGTCGGGTCGCACGATCAGGTAGAGGCTCGAAAGCCCCAGCACCACGGCCAACAATGTAGGAAAGGTATCGGGCCCGATCGACTCGGACCCACCGAACGGTTCGGGAAACTGGCTGGCGCCCCAGCCGTACGCGACGGCCAGGACGATCAGCAGAATACCGAAAATACGGTCGTTAAATGCCATTACTGAATCAACCCGATGTCCTTGGAAAGCGTCTCGATGTCGTCAATCTGGTTCTTGACGAATGTCTCGAACTCACCGGCGCTCATATGGAACGGCATCAGACCGTTGTTGGTCATGATGTCCTGCCACTCCTGGCTCGCATAGATGGTATCCATGGCATCGACCCAGTACTGCTTGGCCTCGTCGGAGATGTCGGCCGGCATGTAGAAGCCACGCCAGTTTGGCCCGACGGCCTCGATACCCTGCTCCTTGGCGGTGGGAATGTCGGAGAAATCTCCGGGCAGACGCTCGTCTGACAGCACTGCTAGCACGCGCAGGTCGCCGGATTCCATGAAGCCCTGCGCCTCGCTGATGTCGCCGGTGAACGCATCCACATGCCCGCCGACGACCTGGGTCATGGCCTCGCCACCGTTGTTGTAGGAGAGATAGGGAATGCGCGGCAACTCGTCGACACCGGCCGCATCCGCCGCGATCAATACCTTGAGGTGGTCCCAGCCGCCCTTGGCGCTGCCGCCGGCAAACTTGACGCTACGCGGGTCTTCCTTGAGCGCCTCCATCAGCTCGGGCAGGTCGTCATAGTCGGAGTCGGCGGCCACGGCGATCACGCCATAGTCGGCACCCAGCGCTCCGATCCAATTGACCATGTCGGCGGTCATGCCCGGAAACTGGCCTTGGGCCAGGCGAGTGGTGGTGGCGGTGGAAGCCGCGACCAGCAGTTGTTCGTCACCGGCGCGCTTGGACACGGTATGGGCGAAAGCCACACCGCCGCCGGCACCCGCCATGTTCACGGTCTGCACGCTGCGCGGTACCAGGTTCAGCTCTTCCAGTACGTTGCCCACGCTGCGGCAGGTGAAATCCCAGCCGCCGCCCGGGTCGGCCGGGGCGAGACATTCCACCTTACCCTGCGGCTCGAAAGCCATGGCGCTGCCCGCGCTCAGTGTGAAAGCGGCAATGGCGATGAGTTTGAGTGGCGTTTTCGTGGACATTGTTGTTGTCCCTCCGGTCTTGGCGTGTTGTGAAATGTGACTTGCGGTCTTTCATCGGCTACCTTACAATTCTGTAAGGCAGAACAACGTTCTTCAGGATAGAAATTAGGCGTGCCGAAAGGCAGCGTCAATGCATCGGGTCGCAATTGCGACCAAAGTTCAATGCCTCCAGACTCAGGAGACCATGGCATGGCCCAGGATCGCGTCGAGGCCGTCGAGCGCGCACTGACCGTGCTGGAAGCGTTCGATGCCGATCAGGAAGCCTTCACCCTGGCTGAACTCGCCCAGGCGACGGGCTATTACAAGAGCACCCTGCTGCGATTGCTGGGTTCCCTGGCTCGTTTCGATTACGTGCAGCGCAGCCATGATGGGCGCTGGAGCCTGGGCAGCGCACCGCTTCGCCTGGCACGTCGCCATCCCCCCAGCCGACACCTGACCGCACGCATACAGCCACTGCTGGACCGACTGGCCGCCAAGACCGGTGAGACCGCCGCCCTGCTCGAGAATCATGGACACCACGTCGAATGCCGACTGGTCGCCCTGCCCGATGCCGCCCTGCGCCACGAACTGCGGCCAGGAAGTCAGTGGCCGCTGGTCGCAGGCGACGACCCTCGCCCCGAACTGCCTGGCGGCGACATGCTGCTGCACGCCCTGCCCAGCGCGCCCGGCGAACCCAAGCGCTGGCTGACTCTCTCCGGCCCGACGAGCCGTCTCGACGCACGTAGCGAGGCCGCACTGAAAGCGGCGCTGAACGAATTGACGACCGTGGGTAACGAGGGAGAGACGGAGGCCATGACATGAACCTGCTGCTCGTCGAGGATGACCGCCTGCTGGCCGAGACCCTCCAGGACGCCCTCGCCCTGGAGGGTTACGTGGTGACGCATCTGGCCGACGGTGACGCTGCCCGCCGACACCTGGAGAACCCGCAGCACGGCCACGCCCTGGTCCTGCTCGACCTCAACCTGCCCGGCGCCAGCGGCCTCGATGTGCTCGAGACGTTGCGGCGCCTCGACCGCGACACGCCGGTTCTGATACTCACTGCCCGAGGCGCGGTGGAGGATCGCGTGCGGGGGCTCGACCTGGGCGCCGACGACTACCTGGCCAAGCCCTTCTCGCTGGAAGAACTCGAGGCCCGCGTGCGTGCGCTGCTGAGACGGCGGGCCAGGGGACAGGAGCTGCGTGTCGGGGCGCTGCATTTCGACGGTCTGGCACAGCGCTTTACCCTCGCCGGCGAGGCACTGGCCCTGCCGCCCCGCGAGCAGCGACTGCTCGGCTGCCTGATGCGTCACGCCGGCGAACCCGTCGACAAGGCACGCCTCGCCGACGAAGCCTTCCAGGGCGAACCCATGGGCGACAATGCCATCGAGGTCTACGTGCATCGGCTGCGCAAGCGGCTGGACGGCAGCGACGTCGCCCTGCGCACGGTACGCGGGCTCGGCTACCTGCTGGAGGCAACGTGAAGCGCGGCGACAGCCTCTACCGCAGGCTGCTGGCCTGGCTACTGCTGCCGCTGCTGGCACTGGGCGGCCTGATGGTATTCCAGGCGTGGGTGGACGCGCGCCATACCGCCGACCGCGCCTTCGACCGATTGCTCGAGGCCGCCAGCCTGGCGATCGCCGAACAGGTCCAGTGGCAGGACGACCGGCTGTGGCTCGACCTGCCTCCGGCAGCCCTGGATATGCTCGCCACCGACGCCGAGGAGCGCGTCTTCTACAGCCTGGTGGATCGGGATGGACGCTTTATCACCGGCAATGCCGAGCTGCCCGGCGACGAGAGAGGCGACAGCGAGAGCGGCGACACCCTGCTCTATCGCAACGTCGAATGGCAAGGCATGACGCTCCGCCAGGGCGTGCGCCGTTCCCGCCTGGAGGACTGGCGCCTCAGGGAGCGCTTCGAGATCCGCGTGGCACACAGTCGCGAGGGTCGCGACGCGCTGACCCACGAGCTGCTGCGTGCCAATCTCGCCTACATCCTCGCCATGGCTCTGGTCGCCGTGGTGGTCTTGCTGGTGGCGATCCGCTCGGCACTGCGACCGTTGACGCGACTGAGGCGCGCCATTCGTGCCCGTGACCCGCGCACCCTGGCTCCCCTCGACCTGCCGCTGCCCCGCGAGCTGGCCGAGCTTCGCGAAACCCTGAACGAATTGCTGGCGCGTATGCGCCGGGTACGCGCCAACCAGGAACGCTTCATCGGCGACGCCTCGCACCAGCTGCGCACCCCGCTGGCAGGGCTCTCGGCCCGCGCCGAACTGGCCCTGCGCCACGACGACCCCGCCCGCTGGCGCGATGCCCTGAGCGCCATGCAGGCAACCAGCGCCCGCACCGCGCGGCTGGCCATGCAGCTGTTGTCGCTGACGCGTCTCGACAATCCCGAGTACCGCCCCGAACTGACGCCGCTGGATCTCAACGACCTCGCCCGCCAGGCGGTGCGCGACCATTGGGCCGGCTGCCATCGTCAAGGCATCGACCTCGGCGTGGAGTGTGCCTCACGGCCCGTCCGGATCCAGGGCATCGACTGGCAACTGCAGGAGGCGCTGAACAACCTGATCGACAATGCTTGTCGCTACGGTGGCCGGCGTATCACGTTGCGCACCCATGCCCGGCCACCCTTTCTGGAAGTCGAGGACGACGGCCCGGGCATCCCCGAATCGCGCCGCTTGCTGGTGCTGCGTCCCTTCCACCGTGGCGAGGAAGGCGGTGAAGGATCCGGACTCGGCCTGGCCATCGTCGACAGCATTGCCCGCGCCCACGGCGCACGGCTCGAGCTGACCCAGGGCACGGACGGGCAGGGGCTCATCGTACGCTTGCGCTTCGGCGAGGAGAGCCCATGACCCGCCCACTGCTCTGGCTGCTCCTTGGCCTGTGGAGCCTGGCCGCCACGGCCGAGGAGACCCTGCACTACCCTGCCGACCCGGAGGCCGAACCAGCCCAGCCGTTGATCATCCACGCCGCCCTGGACCTGCCTCACGCGCGCCCCTTGCTTGAGGCATTCCATCGTCACCATCCGAACATCGAGCTGACCTACCGCAACTTGACGACCCTGGAGCTGCACCAGCACTTCCTGGACGCACCGGATGCCGCCGACGTGGTGCTCTCTTCGGCCATGCCCTGGCAGTACCATCTCGCCAACGACGGCCATGCCCAGCCGCTCGAAAGCGACGTGGCCCGACGCTGGCCGGCATGGGCACAGTGGCGCGGCGAGCTGTTTGCCTTCACCTTCGAGCCGATCGTGATGGTGGTGCATCGCGACCTGATCGAACGCTTCGGCGAGGTGCGCAGCCATGGCGACCTGCTCGAGCTGCTGAGCGACCACGCCGACGCCTTGGCCGGCCGCATCGTTACCTACGATCCGGTACGTAGCGGCGCGGGCTATACCTATGCCATCGAGGAGTCGCGACTCTCGCCGCGTTACTGGGACCTGGTTTCGTCCTTGGGACGCGCCCGCACGGTACTCACCGGCACTACCGGCGAGATGCTCAGCGGGCTAGAAGAGGGACGCTACCTGCTAGGCTACAACCTGCTCGGCAGCTACGTGCGCGACGCGGTGGCCAATCACCCGCAGCTGGTCATGGTGGTGCCCGATGACTATGCGCTGGTTACCCAGCGCCTGGCCTTCATTCCACGACTGGCGCCGCATCCCGAATCGGCCGCCCTGTTCATGGACTACCTGCTCAGCGAAGCCGGCCAGCGCGTGATTGCCGAGCAGACCCACCTGGGGGCCATGCATCCCGCCCTGTCCGGTCCAGGCACCGCCGGCGCCCTGCGCGACGAAGTCGGCGACGCCCTGCGCCCGATAGCGATCGGTCCCGGCCTGCTCGCCACCTTGGACCGGCTCAAGCGCGAGGCCCTGCTGGCCCGCTGGCGTCGCGAATTCCAGCGCGAAGTGCCGGCGCTACGCTGAATTCCAGAGCACTTCACTCAGGCGAAAGTTGCACCTCCGCCACGCCCTGCCCCAGCATGTCGAGTTCTGCGGCCGCACGTCGCGAAAGATCGATGACCCGACCGCGCACGAAGGGCCCGCGATCGTTGATACGCACCACCGTCTCGCGGCCGTTGTCCAACCGCGTCACCCGGACGCGGGTGCCGAATGGCAGGCTGCGGTGCGCCGCCGTCAGCGCGTTGCGGTCGTGGGTTTCGCCACTGGCGGTGCGCCGGCCATGATAGCGGTCGGCATAGAACGAGGCCTGCCCCCGCTCGCCATGCCAGCCGGATGGCGCCGAGGCTCGCTCGACGACCTCTCGGCCGTCGCGACCGGCACAACCGGATATAAAGAGCAGTATCAGAAGCGCCAATGCACCTCGCAGCACGCGAGGCGCAATCGGGCCGGCACCAAAAACCGTAGGTGAGAGCATCCTATCAATCCCGATGAAACGTCCCTAACGGACCCGGCCCGACATTAACGGCTTGCCCCGGGCGGGGCAAGCCCATGGCTCAGCCAGCCAGGGTGCGCCTTAGCCTGGGGCTAAGCAACTCGCCGATCAAGGTAATCAGCGCCAGCACGGCGAGCAGCCACGGCCAGTGCAGACCGAACTGCAGGCGCGCGATACCCAGTGCATCGACGAAGATCACCATGATGCCCAGCGGGCTAACGTAGCGCACCATGAACAGCCACAGCACATGCCAGTGCGGCGCCAGGCCCAGCTCTTCGCGAAAGGTTTCGCTCTTGAGCACGAAACCGGCCAGCAGCACCATGCCCAGGCCGCCGAGCGGCATCATCCAGCGCGAGGTGAGATAGTCCAGCCAGTCGAAGAAGTGACGGCCGCCCAGGGTCCAGTCGGCGCCCAGGTTGAAAGACAACATCGCCAGGGTGCTCACCAGCCACAGCACGATGCCGGTACCCCAGGCCGCGGTGCGCCGGGTGATACCCTTGTTGTCAACCAGCCAGGAGACGGTGGCCTCGACCATGGAGATCGACGAGGTCAGCGCCGCCATCGAGAGCATGACGAAGAACAGCACGCCGAACAGCGTGCCCAGCGGCATCGCCTGGAACGCCAGCGGCAGGCTCATGAACAGCAGCCCCGGGCCGCCTTCCGGACTCATGCCGTTGGCGAAGATGATGGGGAAGATCGCCAGGCCCGCCATCAGCGCCACCAGCGTATCGGCAATAGCGACGCTGAAGGTGGTACGCCCGATCGAAGCACCCTCCGGCAGGTAGCTGCCATAGGTGAGGATGGCACCCGAGGCCAGCGACAGGGTGAAGAAGGCATGGCCCAAGGCGGCCAGCATGCCCTCGCTGGACAGACTGCCGGTGTTGAACGAGAACAGGAAGCTCCACGCCTCGCCGAAGCCGCCCGAGAACGCGCCGTAACCGATCAGGATAAGCAGCATGATGACCATGCCCGGCATCATCCAGCTGACGCTCTTCTCGATGCCCGCCTGAACGCCCTTGCCCACGATCAGCATGGTTACGAGCGTCACCAGGGTGCTCCAGAAGCCCAGGTTGAACGGGTTCTCGTTGTTGGCGACGAAGATCGCCGCCATGTCGTCGACGCCCGAGCCATTCAGGCCGCCACTCAGCATCTTCCACAGGTAGGAGAACGACCAGCCGGCCACGACCACGTAGAACGAAAGGATCATGAAGCCGCACAGCATCGCCATCCAGCCCAGCAATGACCAGGCAGAGCTTCTGCCGGACTCCGTCACCACCCGGCGCACCGCGTCGATGGGGCTGCCCCGACCGCGCCGGCCAAAGGCGATCTCGGTCATCATGACCGGCACACCCACCGCCAGAATGCACACGAGATAGACCAGCACGAAGGCGCCGCCGCCATGCTCGCCGGTCATGTAGGGGAACTTCCAGATATTTCCCAGGCCGACGGCGGAACCCGTCGCCGCCAGTACGAAGCCCCAGCGGCCTAGCCACTGGGCGCGGGGTTGTTGCTCGGTCGTCATCACGTCACCAGGGAGTCGTTGTTATGAACTGACGCAGCAATATGCCCGGTGCAACACCGAGATTGCAACGACATTTTCTTGTACTAATTGGAGTGCTCAGGATTTCATCCTGAGTCGTATGAGAAAGCGGCTCCCATCCACGCGATGGGAGCCGCTTGCCGATCAATCCGCCTTGAGCACCCCGCGACGAATCTGATCCTCCTCGATGGATTCGAACAAGGCCTTGAAATTGCCCTCGCCGAAGCCGTCGTTGCCCTTGCGCTGGATGATCTCGAAGAAGATCGGGCCGATCACGGTCTCGGTGAAGATCTGCAGCAGCACGCCCTCATCCGGACCACCGTCGATCAGCAGGCTCAGCTCACGCAGGTCCTCGACGTTCTCTTCATGGTTGGGCACCCGCGAGTCGACTTTCTCGTAGTAGGTATCCGGCGTGGTGAGGAAGGTCACGCCATTGGCGCGCAGCCCCCGCACGGTGGCATAGATGTCGTCGGTGGCCATGGCCAGGTGCTGGATGCCCTCGCCGTTGTATTCGCGAAGGAACTCGGCGATCTGGGAGGTATCATCGGCCGACTCGTTGATGGGAATGTGCATCTTGCCGCAGGGTGCGGTCATGGCGCGGGAGTGCAGGCCGGTCTTCTTGCCCTTGATGTCGAAGTAGCGGTTTTCGCGGAAGTTGGCGATTTCGGTATAGAAGTCGGCCCACTTGTCCATCTGGCCGCGGTCGACGTTATGGGTCAGGTGGTCGAGCACCTTCAGGCCCACGCTGTTGTCGTTGGGCGAACGGCCGGGAATCGGCTCGAAGTCGATGTCGTAGATGGTGCGCCCCTCGCTGTCGACCTTGTTGTCGACGAAATAGAGCAGCGAGCCGCCGATGCCACGCACGGCGGGAATGCCCACCTCTCCGGGGCCGATCGGGTTCTCCACCGCCTCGGCACCATGGGCCAGGGCGTATTCGAAGGCCTGCTTGGCATCAGCCACCTTCCACGCCATGGCGCAGGCACAGGGGCCGTGAACCTTGGCAAACTCGGCGGCATGGCTGTCCGGCTCGGCGTTGAGCACGAAGTTGACGTTCTCCTGCTGGAACAGGAACACCTGCTTGGAGCGGTGCTTGCGGGTCTCGGTGAAACCCATGCGGTTGAACAGCGCACGCAGTTCCTCGATGCCTTCGGCGCTGGGTGCGCTGTATTCGACGAACTCGAAGCCGTTGGTACCGATCGGATTGTCTTGTGAGATCGGTGACACGGTCTTGGCGGGTGCGTTCATTGCTTCCTCCAGGGGGTGGACATTGTTATGCAAGCGCAGAGTCTGCGTTGGATGCGGCACGCCTCGAGGTGCCGACTGGTGACTCCAGACTAGTGCGCGCCCCCTCCCCGAGGAACGCCCCGCCGGCGTCTTTGAGAGCGCTGGCTGGGGATAACTGCACATCGATGTGTCAGAAGATCCTTACACCTGAGGTGATCGTGGCGCTGTGGCACTCCGTGCGGTGCGATATCGTGACAGTGCGTAAATATTTCCTTACACCCTAACCCTCTGGGAGGCTTGATTAAGGCATCATCGCTCCACTCGCCAACCTCCATGCCACCCATGCCAGAATGATGCCGATCGCCAGGTCGATGGCCCGCCATACCAGCGGATTGGCCAGACGTGGGGCCAGCCAGCCGGCCGCCGCCGCCAGGCCGAAGAACCAGCCGAACGACGCCATCGCCGCACCGATGAAGAAACCCAGCGGGCTCGGCTGCACCGCACCGATGGCGCCGAGCAACACCACCGTTTCCAGATAGACCTGGGGGTTGAGCAGGGTCACCGCCAACGTCGCCGCCATGGCAGCCTGCCACGACTGCACCCTGCCACCTCCCGCCGCCAGTGCCTGGCCGGCGACGACCCGACGAAACGCCAGCCACGCCTGCCAGGCCAGGAAGGCAGCACCTGCCCAACGCGCGCCTTCCATCAGGGCTTCTTGTTGAGCAATCAACACGCCGAGTCCTAGCACGCCCAGCCCCACCAGCAGCCAGTCGCAAAGTGCACAGACCCCAGCCACTAGCCAGGCGTTCTGCCGCCGCAGACTCTGCTGCAACACGAAGGCATTCTGCGCCCCGATGGCCACGATCAGTCCGGCACAGATCAACAGCCCGTTCAGCCATGACAACCACATCGCATCTTCCTCCCTGGCCAAGTCAGTGCTGCCAAGGCTAAGCTCGACAATGTAATTAATGAAATGAATAAAGCCACTAGGGAATTAGCAATACTAATGCTTGACTACAAATTGCTCGAAGCGCTGGTGGTAGTAATCGATCAGGGAGGCTTCGAACGCGGGGCCCGTCACCTGGGATTGACCCAGTCGGCCGTGTCCCAACGCATCAAGCTGCTCGAGGCTCGCCTGGGCCAGCCGGTGCTGGTACGCAGCCCGCGCCTCGCTCCCACGCCACTGGGCCGACGGCTGCTCAACCACGCCCAGCAGGTGCGCCTGCTGGAGAGCGATCTGCTGGGCGAGGTGCCGGCACTGGGTGGTGGCGAGCAGCGACTGCGCCTGGCGATCAACGCCGACAGCCTGGCCACGTGGTGGCCGGAGGCCATCGGGCGCTTCTGCGAGGAACATTCCGTGCTGTTCGATCTGGTGGTGGAGGATCAGGAGGTAGCTCTCAAGCGCATGAGAGACGGTGACGTGGCCGGCTGCATCTGCGACTCACCAACGCCAGTGCAAGGCGCACGCAGTCATGCACTGGGCAGCATGCGCTATCGCGCCCTGGCCAGCCCCGCCTTCGTGGCGCGTCATTTCGCCGAGGGCGTGACGTCGGAGGCGCTGCGCCGGGCGCCGGCCATCGTGTTCGGCCCCGACGACCGCCTGCAGCATCGCTACCTGGCCATGCACGGCGTCGAGCCACCCTTCCCCCACCACCTTTGCCCCTCTTCGGAGGGTTTCGTCGGCCTGGCCCTGGCCGGGCTCGGCTACGGCATGGTGCCGGAGCGTCAGGCCGAGCGCGAACTGAGCGAAGGCCGGCTGCAGGAGATCGACGCGGGACCGCACCTCGCCGAAGGCCGGCTGGTCGATCTTTCACCCGGCCAGGTGATCGACGTCCCGCTCTACTGGCACCACTGGCGCCAGGGCGGCAAGGTGCTCGACGCCCTCACCGACCACCTGCTGCGCCTGGGCGATGCCTGGCTCACGCCGCTATCCACGGCATGAGCGAATCACGAACCGCGTAGCTTGTCTTCTACGCTCGACACCTTGTCGGCCATGGACTGTTCGCGGTCGATGCGGGTGCCCAGCTTGATGGTGGTGGTGATGCGCGGCGCGCCCATCTCGTGCACCACCTCGTGGCAGCGCTTTACCACCGCCATCACCTCGTCCCACGGCCCCTCGATGTTGGTACCGTAGGCATGCATGTGATGCTCCAGGCCCGAGGCCTCGATCACCCGCTGGCAGGCGGCGATCTGCGGCGAGACCGACACGCCCACTCCCAGCGGGACGACGCAGAGATCGATGATGACGTGCATGGTTCTCTCCTCTCCGTTGTTTCGGACCTTGAATCGGCTCAGGTTGGCTCGGGCTCGCTGACGTGAATGCCGAACAGGCTGGCCTCGCCGGCGCTGCGGCCGAGGGATTCCGGCGCGGCGATGCGGCCATCGCGCACCATCACGTGGCCGCCCTGCCCCTGGGCACCGCCGATCACGCTGCCCACCAGGTAGGTGGGGAAGATGTCGGGGTCGTTCTCGTAGTTGGGGTTGTGGATCAGGCCGATCATCTGGAAGCGCCCGCGGGTGTTGCGCAGCGACTCCAGCGAGTCCTGGATCAGGCGGCGGTGCGAGAGCTTGGAGAACAGGCCGTCGAGCAGGATCACACTCTCGCGGCTGGTGCGCGCGCGGCGGCGATGGTGCCCCGGCAGTTCACGCAGCTCGCGCTCGATGGCGAACTCGGAGAGCTTGACCAGCCACATCAGCGATACCGCCTCGCGCTGGCCCTCCGACATCTCCTCGTTGAGCGAGAACAGCCGCCCGTGTGGGCGAATGGCGTCGTGCTTGAGGCGGATCGCCACGTCGTGGAACAGCCCGCGGTAGATGCGCCGGCGGATCTGGCGCAGCAGATCGTCGTCGCGCCGGCGCGCCTCGCCGTCGACCATGCCGCCGTCGCGCTCGGCGCGGCGGCGCATGGCGGCCTGGTGCTCGTCGATGTCGGCCAGCAGCGTGGCGATCAGGTCACGCAGCTGGTCGGGGCCAATCAGCGAGGCCTTGACCTCGAAGAAGGCGCCGCCCTCGCCGCTGCTCTTGGCCACGCGCTTGAGAATGTCGAGGTTGCCGGCAGCGTCCGAGATGATCGAGCTGAGGCGCTCCACCAGGGTACCTTCGATCTGCTCGCGGGAAGCATGCAGCCGTTCGACCCGTATCATGTGGTCGTCGAGCTGGCCGGCTAGCTGATCGTGCAGGCGCGAGAGGTCGTCCAGAGCCTCTGCGCTGGACTGGTTCGAGCTGGAATGACTCAGCCCTGCCAGACGGGCACGCTCGGTGTCGCTGAACATGCGGCTGTGGGCCGCTTCGGCCAGGGCCTCGGCCAGCTTGCGCTCGCCGCCTTCGACCTGGCGCGCCTGGCGCTCGCGGTTGCGCGCCTGCTCGCCCAGGTTGAGTTCGCCTAGGGCATCGACCAGGGTCTGCTGACAGGCTTCCAGCGCCTCGATGTCGAACTCGTCATGCCCCTCGCTTGCGACCATGTCGTACCAGGCATCGAGCGCGGCGTTGCGCGCCGCGTGCTCGTCCGCCTCCCCGGGCCAGCGGCTGGCCTCGGCGAGATCGACCAGCGCCGCCAGGCGCCGCGGCCAGCCCTCGGGCAGGTCGCGCAGCACCCGCAGCCACTCCACCGCCAGTTGATCGATGCAGGCCAGCGCCCGGCGCTGCTCGGCCAGGCGTGCTTCCAGGGCGTCGCGCTCCTCTCCCCGCGCCTTGCGCATCTCGCGCAGCTCGCCCAGTTCGCGCCGCACCCGGGCGATCTCGCGCTCGAGCTTCTGGCTGCCGCCGGCGGCGTCGCGCACCTCCAAATAAGCGCGAATGCGGGTGAAGTCGAAGTCGGCACGGCGGGTCGCCCGTGCCTGGGCGGCTTCCAGCTCCTCCTGCACCTCGGCGGCAGTGGCCATGAAGTCGACGCCGCCCTCCGCTTCGAAGCGCGCCAGGGCACGCAGCCGGTCGCGCTCTCCGTCGCTAAAGATTCCGCGCAGCTGGGCTTCTGTCTCTTCCACCTGGCGCTTGAGCACCTCGCGCTGCTCCTCGGCGGCCTCCAGCCGAACGCTCGCCTCGCTCAGGTGGCGTTCGAGTTCGGCGAGGCGCGCCTCCAGCGCCTGCAGCCGCTCGACGCCGCCGGCGTCGCTGAACTGCTCGGCGGCGAGCCAGGTCTGGCCATGGGCCTCCAGCTCGCGAGCCGCCGCTTCGCGCATCGGCGCGAATTCGGCCAGCGCCGTCTCGGCCTCGAGCCGCGCCTCGGCGGCCTCCTGCTGGGCGATCTCGCCACCCTCCTGCAGGTAGCGCTGGTAGTCGTCGATACAGGCGAGTGCGGCGTCGGTTAGCCGAGGCGCCAGCTCCGTCTCTTGCGCTTCCAGCGCCGCCTGCCGCTCGGCCAGCGTCTCCAGGGCCACCTCGACCTGCGCCTCGTCGGCCTCTCGTGCGCGCAGCGCCAGGGCGAAGGTCTCGCCGTGGGGATCGAGCCGCTCGCACTCGACGGCCAGCGCCTTTTGCCGCTCGCGGTCGGCGGCCAGCCGCTTCTCGGTGGCCTCGCGCAGCGCTTCCAGATAGCTGGGGTCCAGCGCGGCCTTCACCGCCAGGGTCTCGACGCCGGCCACTGCGCCCAGGGGCGGTTCGCCCCGGCTCAGCAGGCCGGCCAGCGCCTCGGCTTCGAATACCGGCACCGCCAGGCCCGCCTCGATCAGCGTGGCGGCGGCCGTCTCGGCCGCCTCGCGACCGGCTATCACCGGGGCGAACAGCACCCCGGCGGCCTGCACCAGCCACTCGCGGCGCTGCTCGGGGGTATGGGTCTCGACGTTGAGTACCGCATGCAGCGGCTGCCAGGCAATGCCGGCTTCGTCCAGTTGACGATGGGCCTCGGCCTCCACCACGCGCCGCTCCAGCGGATCGCCGGAGAGGCTCTCCAGGTAGCGCTCGCGGGCAGCGATGTCGGCTTCCAGCGCCTCCGCTTCGCGCAGCAGCCGCGGGTAGCGGCGCCGGGCATCGGCAAGCCACTTCTCCGGGGCCAGCTCGCTGCGCTCGGCGAAGTCGAGTCGCGCCCGGTGCAGCGTGCGCATGTGGTTCTCTTCATCGAGCAGACGCTTGCGCTCATCGCCCAGCTCGCGCTCCCGTTCGCGCAGGCGCGCGCGCAGGTGCACCGGCTCGTCGTCACCGTGCAGCTCAGCGTAATGACGTGCGGCCTCGGCCAGCGGTGCCAGACGGGCCAGTGTGCGCTCGGCCTCCTGACGGCGCTGCTCGGCCTCACGGCAGTTCGACTCAAGCTCGGCCAGCGCGGTCTTGCGCCGTGACCAGAAGCCGCTCACCTCTTCACCCGGCCAGCCTTGGACGAAAGCGCGCCAAGGCGCCTGGCCGCGGGCCAGCAGGCCCTGCTCACCGCTCAGACGTTCACGCTCACCGTTTAGCCGCTCACGCTCGCCGCGGGCGGTCTCGAAGGCGCCGAGCGCCTCGTCGCGGCGCCGGGTCAGCTCGTCCAGGGACTCGGCCAGCTCGGCCTCGCGCTCAAGCTTCTCCTCGAGCCGCTCGGCCGGAGCAATACCCGGGCACTCGCTGCGGTAGGTGTCGTGCCAGGCGGCGATCTGCTTGAGTTCGCCGACGCGGCCCAGGTGCGCGTTGAGGGCGCGGCGAGCGTCGGCGGCCTCGGCCTTGGCCGCTGCGGCGCTGGCTTCGGGGGTTTCCAGCTCGTCCTCGCTGAATAGGCCCTCGGCCAGCGCCTGGGTGTAAAAGCTCTGGTTGTCGACGAAGTCGCGCTGCTGGGATTCCAGCCGCTCGCGCTCGTGCTCCAGGTCGTCGCGACGCTCGTCCAGCTCGGTGAGTTCGCGGGTCAGCTCCTCGAGATAGACTCCGTCGCCGATCACCTCCTCCCGGAAGCGGTTGCCGTCGGCGGCCTCGAAGGCGTCGGCGCCCTCGTCCAGCGCACTCAGAGCGCGGTCGCGGGCCGTATCGTCGGCCAGGGCGTGGCTTTCGGCCAGCCACTCGCGGGCGGCCTTGAAGCTGACGTGACCGACATCGCGGTTGAGCGGCCACTCGGCCTGGGGCGGGTGAATCAGCCGACGATGGACGTCGACCCGGGCGCCGCGCTCGGAGAGCGCCTGACGCACGGCCCGCTCGGAGAGGCCGGAGAGCGTCGCGAGCAGCGAGGTGGAGACCCGCGGCCGCGAGGTATCGCCGGCGATCCAGGCGAAGCCGTCAAGCGTAGCGGCCCCGCTCTCTTCGGTGTCATCACCTGCGCTGGCACGCGGCAGCCCCGGCAGGCCAAGCAGCGCCTGGCCGCCCAGCAAGGCTTCGCTGGCCGCCAGGCCCTGGTCGAGCTCCATCAGGCGGGCGCGGGCGTCGCGCAGCGACTCGCCCTGCTCGCGCAGCTCGGCCAGACGGACCACCTTGTCGCTGGCGCGGCGCTGGTCGCTCTCTGCCTCCTCCAGGCGATGGCGCAGTTCGGTGATGTTGGTGCCGGAGTTGAGGATCACCTCCTCGATCAGCTCCTCGCTCTCGTCGGTCTCGCCGCGGGTGGCGCCGGAGAGGATCTCGGGAGCCAGCACCTCGAAGAAGAACGCCTGATCGGCCTTCTCGCCGGCACGGGGCTTGATGGCGTTGAAGATCTGGCTCTTGTCGGCACCACCCTCCTTCTGGAAGGCGGCGAGCTGGGCCAGCTCGCGACGGGAGACGTGGGCGCCCACCGCCTCGAGCCACTCCTCGCGGTTGTGGGTCAAGCGCACGCCGCGCTCGGCCATGGCCGCCTTGACGTCGCGGTTGGCGTAGAGCGCCAGCTTGCCGTCGAGGGTGAGGTGATGCACCGGCACGTCTTCGAGACGCCCGGCATAGTGGTAGAAGGAGAGCCCGCTGCCGTCGCTGTAGCCGTAGAAGCCGAACACGAAGGTTTCGCCGGCCACTTCTTCGCCGACGGCAGCCAGCATGTCGTCCTGGCGCTCGAGGCCGCTGCGCGAGCGGAACTCCACCCGCAGGTGGCTCCAGCTCCGCGCCGTGCCGCCTACCGCCGAGGGCGAGCACTTGCGCCGGGTGCGCGAGAGCAGCGTGCGGTCCCGAGATAGCAGGCCGATCAGCGCCTCGGAGAGCGTGGTCTTGCCGAAGCCGTTCTCCATGCTGATGGCGCTCGATTGGCCGCGCAGGTCGAGCAGCAGGTGGCGCATCTTGGCGTCCCAGGGCGAGGCCACGTCGCCGTGCTTGTTGAGCAGGTTGGCGACCTCGATGCGGTTGATCACGCTCATGCCTGGGTCTCCTCGTGCTCGTCGATGACAGCTTCTTGCGCTTCATCCTGATAGCGGTCCTGGGCACGGCCCTGAGCCAGCGCCTGCAGGTGGCCGAGCTGGTGAATGCCGATCTGCTCGCTCTCCAGGGCGCCAAGCAGGGTCTGCTGCCACACCTCGCCGACACTCTCCTCGGCGCCGGCACTCGCCTCAGCGTCGCGCAGGCTTTCGAGCAGCCCGGCGCGCACCTGCAGGTCGATGAAGGCACGCACCCGGCGGCTGATGTCCTCGCCGCGCTCTTCGAGCAGCACGCGGCTGGCCTCTGGGGCCTCCTCGCCCAGGCTGCGCAGCGTCTCCAGTTGGTCGCGCATCAGCTCGACCAGCTCGGCCCCGGCGAAGGTGGCCTCCTGGTAGCGGCTGACGTCGGAGAGCGCGCGGTTGTAACGGGTATAGAGCAGCGTGTGCATCAGCAGCCACAGCTGCAGGTACCACTGGGCCAGCTCCGCGCGGCTCTCCTGGCGCAGCTTGAGCGCCTCGAACACCGGCTCGCGGGTGTAGAGCGGCGGCTGCTCCAGTTCCGGGTCGGGCAGCAGCGCGTAGTAGCGCGAGCCGGGCGCAATGCCGGGGTAGTCGCCGGACTCGAAGGCCTTGAGCCGCAGCCCTTGCCCGGCCAGGAAGTCGCGCAGCGCCTCGCGCTCGGCCTCGCTGGCGTCGTCGATCAGCGCGCAGACGTCGCGCTCGGAGAGCTGGCCCTCGCGGGCGGCGCGGCGCTTGCGTCCGCCGCCCGGGGTGCGTTCGGCGCTGCGGTAGCGCAGCAGGTAGGCGACCACTTCGCCCATCTCGGTCATGTTCATACGTGCTGCTCCTGAAAGAAGCCGAGAGAGGGAGTCACGGCCCCCTCGATGCGGCGGCCGTCGTCGAGCTCAAGCTCGAAAGGCGTCGCGTCGATACCCACCGTCAGCCCAGGAGCGAGCAGTTCGGTATCGACGAAGGTATTGAGTAGCTGTGCCAAACAGTCGTCATCGTCAAAGCGGTGCCAGCCTTCGGTCAGCGCCTCGGGCAGCGACAGCGGTGCCTGCTGAATGCGCTGGCGCAGCGCCGGCCCCCGCGCTTCGAGGAAGCGCGCCAGCAGCGGATCCTCGGGGGCTGCGTCCCGCGCCTCGTCGAACACCAGCGCCACCGGGCTGACCTCGGCACGGCGGCTCTCGAGCAGCGGTATCAGCGGTGCCAGGCGCGGGAAGGTGGCCTGCACGTGCAGCGGCATCATTCGCGCTACCACGGCATCGCGCAGCGCACCAGCGGGAGGTGCCTCGAGCAGTTGGCGCGCCATGTCCTGGAAGTCGATCACGCCCATGGCCTGGATGCGTCCCTCGGCGATATCGGCGAGCAGCTCGGAGAGCCGCCGCGAGAGGTTCTCGATGGCGGTGAGCACGCGGCCGATGGCGCTTGCGAGCACGCGCAGGTCCCAGTCGTCGGACTGCGCCTCGCGCCAGCTCTCGAAGCGCTCCATCAGGCGCGGCGTGGCGAGCTGGGCGCGGGCGTCGAGCAGCGTCTGCTGAATGTTGGTCAGGGCGTTGTGGTAGTGGCGCTCGTTGTCGAGCAGCGCGGAGAGCTTGCCCTCGCGGGTGGGATTCTCGCGCACCCGGCGCAGCTCCTGGGTCAGCGCGCGGATCGCCAGCAGGATCTGGTTGGTGATGTCGGGAATGCGGGAGAAATCGCCCCGCGCCAGCGCCGCCAGCACCTTGGCGGCGTCGTATTCGGAGTAGAGCAGGTCCTCGACCTGGCTGGCCAGGGTCACCGCCTGGCGCCCGCTCGGGGTGAGGCGCACCTGGCCGGTCTGGCCCTGTTTCTCGATCAACGCGGTGCGCTTGGTGCTGCGCCGACTGCGCTCCTCTGACGCCGCGTCGTCGCCCGGCGTCGGCGATGGCTGACGGAAATGAATCTCGCTGGGGGTGGCGAGCAAGTTGATGACGAAGCTCAGGTCATCGTGGGGCAGCCCGGGGTAGCTCTCGCGCAGGTGATTGAGGCAGCGGCTCTGAGAGACGAAGGCGCTGTTGGTGGCGAAATCCTCGTCGAGCAGGTAGTCGAGCAGCAGGCAACCGAGGTCGAGCCAGTAGCCGTCGCGCAGCCCGCGACGCTGCTCCTGGCTCACCTGGACGAAGGGCGAGCCGGGCTCGTGGGCGCTGTCGTGCAGGTCGATCAGCCGCGTCGTGGCGATCAGCAGCTTGCTCCAGGCGGTCATGGGGTCTTCCCTGCGGGCGAAGAAGAAAAAGGAGCATTATGCCAAGCCCGGCTGCTCGGGTCATGACGTGGTTGTCCCCAACTCTCCACGCTCGACGTGGTCTTGCCTCGGGAAGTGCCTGAGGAAAGCCGAGCTAGAGATCATTCAGGAAAAAGCGGGCAGCTTGGCGCTCGACCTCCTCGAGCTTGCCGGGCTCCTCGAACAGATGTGAGGCACCGGGCACGATGAACAGCTCGCACTCGCTGACTGCGGTCAACCGATCCCTGGCTTGCTGGTTGAGGTCGATCACCGGTTCGTCCCGGCCCCCCCACCAGCATGAGGGCCTTTAACCTTCGCCAGGTGCCGGCCGGCCAAGTCGGCACGCTCTCTACACGCGCCCGCTGCTCTCCCCCGTGGCCACCCCACCGGCAATCAGGTGCGCCACCCGCAGCGGCTCGGGCACTCTGCCATGGGGCGTGGTGGCGCGGATCGCCGCGCCCGCCTCCTCCCTGCTCAGCCCCATGCGCTGGACGTAGACGCCCGCCAGCGGCTCCATCTCTCCAAGGCGCTCGACCAGTGCCCACTTGCGGGCACCGCCGGGAATGCGCTCGAGCAGCGCCCGGCGCATGGCCCCCTGGCGCGGCGCCCGGCGCGCCACCACCAGCACCGGCAGCCCCAGTTCGGCATGCAAGCGCGGCACGTCGATTACGTTGAAACCGGCCAGGGCCACGCCCTGCAGCATGATCAGTTGCAGGTGCGCGGCAAAGCGCGAACTGCCGGCCAGACGAATCAGCTCACGGGTGCTGTTGACGCCATCCCGTCGCACCTTGCCGGAAAGCACTCCTTCCAGGCGCAACCCCGAGAATACCGTGCCGATGATGGGCACATCGCCGCGATGAGTGCGTGGGAACGGACAATCGTCGAAACCGACGATATGCGAGAATGGGCGTCCGGTGGTTGCCATGGCCTCCGCCTCGAGTCGATAGAATTCAGCGTTTAGAACAACAGAGCAGGGAGCGCCTACATGATCGATCAGACGTTACAGCGGGTATTCGGCTATGACGACTTCCGCCCTGGGCAGCGCCCGGTCATCGAAGCGATCTCCGCCGGCCGTTCGGCGGCGGCGATCTTTCCCACCGGCTCGGGCAAGTCGCTGTGCTATCAGCTGCCGGCACTGCACCTACCCTACCTGACGCTGGTCATCTCGCCGCTGCTGGCACTGATGCAGGATCAGCTCGCCTTCCTGGCCCGTCACGGTATCGCCGCCGCCGGCATCGACTCGGGCCAGAGCCGCGAGGAGACGGCGGCGGTGATGGAGGGCGTCAAGCGCGGCGAGATCCGCATCCTCATGGTCTCGGTGGAGCGGCTCAAGAACGAGCGCTTTCGCGCCTTCATCCGCCGCATACCGATCTCGCTGTTGGTGGTGGACGAGGCCCACTGCATCTCCGAGTGGGGCCACAACTTCCGCCCCGATTACCTCAAGCTACCCCACTACCGCCATGAGTTCGGCATTCCTCAGGTACTGCTGCTGACCGCCACGGCCACGCCGCGGGTGATCGCCGACATGCGCGAGCGCTTCGACATTGCCGAGGGCGACGTCACCGCCACCGGTTTCTACCGCCCCAATCTCAACCTGGAAGTGGCGCCGGTGCCGGCCGAGATGCGCCCACGCCGCCTGGTCGAGTGGCTCCGGCCCAGGCTCGGCGGCGAGCCGCCCCAGCCCACCATCGTCTACGTCACCCTGCAGCAGACCGCCGAGCGTCTGGCCGCTTACCTGAGCAAGGCCGGCTTCGTTGCCACCGCCTATCACGCCGGACTCGACAGCGAGACCCGCGAGCGTATCCAGCGCGACTTCATGGCCGGCCATACGCCCTGCATCGTCGCCACCATCGCCTTCGGCATGGGCATCGACAAGGCCGACATCCGCAACGTGGTGCACTTCGACCTGCCCAAGTCGGTGGAAAACTACAGCCAGGAAATCGGCCGCGCAGGCCGCGACGGAAAGCCCTCCGACTGCCTGATGCTGGCCGGGCGCGATAACGTCAACGTGCTGGAGAACTTCGTCTACGGCGACACCCCGGAACCCCACGGCATCCGCATGGTGATCGACGAGCTGATCGAGGCGACCGGCACCGGGCACCAGTGGCAACTGGTGCTCAACACGCTTTCCCAGCACAGCAATATTCGCCCGCTACCGCTCAAGACCCTGCTGGTGCAGCTCGAACTGCGTGGCATCATCGCGCCGCGCTACAGCTACTTCGCCGAGTACCGCTTCCGCCTGCACGACGAGCCAGAGGTGCTGATAGCGCGCTTCGAAGGCGAGCGCAGCGCCTTCGTCCAGGTGATTCTCGACGCCTCGCAGCGTGCCCTCACCTGGTTCAGCCTCGACTTCGCGGCCCTCGAACGGCTGGGCCAAGAGCGCGGTCTCAACGTCGAACGCGCCCGCGTGCTCACTGCCCTGGATTATTTCGTCGCCCAGGGCTGGATGGTGCTCGAAAGCAAGCAGATGACCGAGGTCTATGAGGTGCTGCGCAGCAATATCGACCCGGCGGCCCTGTGCGAGGAGCTGCACGCCTATTTCCATGACAAGGAACGGGCCGAAGTCGAGCGCCTGCACGCCATGCTGGCGTTGTTCGAGAGCGAGGCGTGCCTGAGCCGCCGGCTGGCCGAATGGTTCGGCGACACCCGGGCACTCGAACGCTGCGGCCACTGTTCGGCCTGTCGCGGTGATATCGCCCGTCTGCCTGAGCCCGAGCCGCTCGAGCCGCTGTCGGGAGAGGCCGTGGCACGGCTCGCGGGCGAGCTGATGCAGCAGCTCGCCAGCAGCAGCGAGCCCCATCCCGCCACCCCCGACCTGCTGGCACGCTTCCTGTGCGGTCTGACCAGCCCTCTGCTCACCCGCCTCAAGGCGCGCCGCCTTGCCGGCTTCGGCGCGCTGGAAGCGTACCGTTACGCCGAGGTCAGGGAACTGGCCGCTCGCACTCCAGGGGTCGAGGATCAGGCATCGGCGGCGCCGATGCCGTAGCTACGCAGCTTGTTGGCAATGGTGGTATGCGAGACCCCGAGGCGCTTGGCCAGCTGACGGCTCGAAGGATACTGCGGATAGAGTGAGGCCAGGATACGCCGCTCCACGTCGCCCATGATGTCGGCAAGTGAGCCGTCGAGATCGATCCCCGACAACCCCGGCGCCTGGCCCACGTCCGGCAGGCGCAGGTGGGCGGGCTCGATGGCATCGCCCTCGCACAGCGATACCGCCTGGAACAGCACGTTCTCCAACTGGCGTACGTTGCCTGGCCAGTGATAGGTGGAGAGCCTGGCCAGCGCCGTCGGCGAAAGCGAGGGCATGCGACAGCCGATCTGGCGGGCGGCGCGATCGATGAAGTGCAGCGCCATGGCCTCGATGCCATCGAGGCAGTCGCGCAGCGGTGGCACCGTCAACGACAGAACGTTGAGCCGGTGGTAAAGATCCTGGCGGAAGTGGCCCTCGGCGCACAGCTTGGGCAGGTCCTGCTGGGTGGCGCAGATCACGCGCACGTCGAGATAGGTTTCCTCGTCACTGCCGACCCGGCGAAAGCCGCCGTCCTGCAGGAAGCGCAGCAGCTTGACCTGCAACCGAGGGCTCATCTCTCCCACCTCGTCGAGGAAGATGGTGCCGCCCGCGGTCATCTCCAGCAGCCCTAGCTTGCCTTCGGGGCGCGCGCCCTCGAAGGCGCCGGGCGCATAGCCGAACAGCTCCGTCTCGGCCATCGACTCCGGCAGGCCGGCGCAGTTGAGCGCCATGAACGGCGACTGCCCGCGAGCGCTGGCAAGGTGGCAGGCCCGTGCCAGCAGCTCCTTGCCGGTGCCGGTCTCGCCGTGGATCAGTAGCGGCGCATCCAAAGGTGCCATGCGCCGCGCCTCGCGAATCAGCGCGGCCAGCCTGGGGCTCGCCTGGAACAGCGCATCGAAGCCGCGCAGCTCCTGGCGCTGGACCTGGTAGATGCGCTCGCCGATACGATCGGCGCTGTGCAGGGTCACCACGGCGCCGGCCAGGGAGGCCACGTCGTCGTGATGCTCGCGGTGCAGCGGGGCGATGTCGGCGAGGAAGGTCGCGTAGCGCAGCTTGATGCGCAGGCCGTTGACCCGAGCATTGTTGCGCCTGACCAGCGCCGGCAGATCCACGTCGGGCAGGTAGCGATTCAGCGACAGCCCCGGCACCTCGTCGATACGCACCCCAAGCAGCTGCCCCGCCGCGCGGTTGGCGGCCACGATGTGCCCCTCCATGTCGATCGACATCACCGGATCGGAGAGCGACGACAGCAGCGCATCGAGTTCCAGGTGGCGCCGCTCGCTGGGCATCAGGCTGACCCGGCGCACACCGAATACTCCAGGTATCGACTCGAGTACCGGTTTCAACGTGGCCAGCTGCGCATTGAGCAGGTTGGGGATATGCAGATAGATGGCATTACCGTGCTCCCCGCCCACCTCGCCGCGTGCCACGTTGAGGCCGTAGTCGACGAAGTGCGAAACGATATCGCGCAGAATGCCGATACGGTTCTGGCAATGAAACCTCAATCTCATGGTAGGCCTCTACGGCATGATCGGAACGCGACTGGTCATGCCAGCAGCAAAACACGTCAAGACGACGTGACTTGGGTGTAAAGATAACGTGACGGCTGTTCGGGTACAAAGGCGCCACCGTACCCGGTCGAAGACCATTGGCACAAAGAAAGAATGAATCGTAAGGATTTCTTTACACCTCGACCCGGTTCCGTGCTCGGAAGCGCTTTACTGCGTCGGGAGAAACACCAATTCGCTGCCCTAGACTCGAGTCAAAGGTTCGCAAGACAAACACAAGATCAGCACAAGACCTTCCGACCGGAGACAGCCATGACGTCATCCAACCCGTATCTCAGCGGCGTGGCCAGCAAGACCGGCTACCGCGCTCGTTTGCCTGACGACAACGGCTTCATCGACTGGCCTGATCAGGACAATGCCACCTGGCAGACGCTGATGCAGCGCCAGCTCGGCATGCTCGAGGGACGTGTCTGCCAGGAGTATCTCGACGGCCTGGAGCGCCTCGCCCTGCCCGAGGATCGCATTCCCCAGCTCGCCGACATCGACCGCGTGCTCCACGCCGCCACCGGCTGGCAAACCGCCCAGGTGCCGGCGCTGATCCCTTTCGACACCTTCTTCGAGCTGCTGGCCAACCGACGCTTCCCGGTAGCGACCTTCATCCGCACCCCGGAAGAACTCGACTATCTCAAGGAGCCGGACATCTTCCATGAGATCTTCGGCCACTGCCCGATGCTCACCAATCCGGCCTTCGCCGAATTCACCGCCACCTATGGTCGCCTCGGCCTTGCCGCCGAGCCCAAGGAGCGGGTCTACCTGGCGCGGCTCTACTGGATGACCGTGGAGTTCGGCCTGGTGGACACCCCGGCCGGACGGCGCATCTATGGCGGCGGCATCATCTCCTCGCCCAAGGAGACCCTGCACGCACTATCGGACGTGCCCGAACATTTCCCGTTCGACCCCATCGAGGCGCTGCGCACGCCCTATCGCATCGACATCCTGCAGCCGCTCTACTACGTGCTTGACGATCTCTCGAGGCTGCACGAGCTTTCCCAGCAGGACATCATGAGCATGGTGCACCGGGCCATGGAACTGGGCCTGCACGAACCCCGCTTCGAGCCGGCCCCGAAGAAGGCTGCCAAGGCGTAAACGCCACCGCGATACACCCCAACGACACCCCGACGAGGAAGAAGCATGACCGAACTCTCCGAACAGCAGTGTGAAGCGTGCAGCTGGGACGCTCCCCATGTCAGCGACGCCGAGATCGATACGCTCAAGCGCGACATTCCCGAATGGAACATCGAGGAGCGCGACGGCATCAAGCAGCTCGAGCGTGTGTTCAAGTTCCGCAATTTCAAGCAGGCCCTGGCCTTCACCAACCGCGTCGGCGAAATCGCCGAGGAGGTGGGCCACCACCCCGCCCTGCTGACGGAATGGGGCAAGGTCACCGTGACCTGGTGGTCGCACGAGATGAAGGGGCTGCACAAGAACGACTTCATCCTCGCCGCGCGTACCGACAAGGCGGCTGCGGAAGGCTGACGCATCCGGCTTCGCTCGGCACTCACACCAGGTGTCGGGCGGCGCCGGGCATCGTGTCGACTCCCTGCAGCCATATTGCTTACAAACCAAATGGACGATTTCTCCCAAGCACTATCGCTTTTTTCTTACGTAGCGAGTAGCGATATACCTCTCTTGTTAGCTGTCGGCATCGTTTAGCTTGGAGCACGAGCCTCGTTCGGGGCTCGAATACTTCAAGAAGACAACTTCACGAGAGGAAAATAACGATGAAGGGAGTCGTACAGGCCGCCCTGCTGGCGCTGACACTGAGCTTCGCGACACTGGCCATGGCCCAGGACGTGGCACCGATCAACGTCAACACCGCCGATGCGGAACTGCTCGCCGAGCTGCCCGGCATTGGCCCTAGCCGGGCCCAGGCGATCATCGAGGATCGCGAAGCCAACGGAAACTTCGAAAGTGCCGACGACCTGACCCGGGTCAGCGGCATCGGATCGGCCACCGTGGACGGTTTCCGCGACCAAGTGGAATTCTAAGATCAGAATCGAGCATTGGTCGAAACGCAGCGAGGCCGGCTATCCGCCGGCCTCGCCGTCATTCTGGGCAGGGTTTCTTCTTATGGCCTATAGACGTAAACCACCGTCGCATTCGATCACCCGACCGGTGAAATAGTCGTTCTCGATGATGAACGCCACGCTCTGGGCGATATGATCGGGATCGCCGAGCCGTCTGAGCGGCACGCCGGCGGTCAGCTTCTCGAGCATGTCGTCACGCATCGAGGCGGTCATGTCGGTCTCGATGAACCCCGGCGCCACCGCACCCACGCGAATCCCATAGCGTGCCAGCTCCCTGGCCCAAGTGGTGGTCAGCGCCACCACGGCAGCCTTGGCCGCCGCATAGTTGCTCTGGCCCATGTTGCCGGCCCGCGAAATGCTGGAGATATTGACGATCACCCCACCGTGCCCCGCCTCGACCATTTGCGAGGCCGCTTCACGCCCGCAAAGGAAGACGCCAGTGAGGTTGACGTCGATGACGGACTGCCACTGTTCCAGCGACATGGTCTTCTCGACCTTGCCGTCTCTGGCCTTGACCAGCAGGGCATCACGCAGGATACCGGCATTGTTCACCAGGCCGCTGACAGGCCCCAGGGTAGCCGCCACATCACCGAAAGCCTGCTTCACCGATGCCTCGTCCGCCACGTTCACACGAAACGCGCCGGCCTCCACGCCCTGCGCATGCAGCGCGGAGACGGCCTTGTCCAGAGCATCAGTGTCCAGATCCATCAATGCCAGCGTGGCCCCCTGACGCCCCAGGCGCTGCGCCATGGCAAAGCCAAGGCCGCGGGCACCGCCGGTAATCGCAACTACGCTCTTGTCCAGTTTCATTCGTTGTCCCCTGTTATGGCAAAGGCGGTCACTGCCGGTTGGCGGTAAACCGGCCACGGAGTGCCGCACCGCACATGTCTCTTTACTAGTTCGGCAGCTAACGACGGAGCTTGAGTGTCGTATACAATTTTGTGCGATGCAACATAACACATGCAAGTCAGCACTCCTCCGCGCCACCGCTTGAACTTGGAGGAGTCGCCCCCATTTCAAGGTGAACCGATGCGTACGGAGTCACCATGCCCTTACTTCTGTTCATTTCCCTGTTCACGCTTCTCGATTTCGTCGTCCTGTTCTCCGTCGGCAGCCAGATCGGCCTGCTGGCCACGCTGATACTGGTGCTGGCCACCGGCTTCATCGGGCTCTACCTGATACGCCAAGAGGGCACCGCCACTCTGGCACGCGCTCGCCAGCGCATGGCGCAAGGCGAACTGCCCTCAAGTGAACTATTGACGGGCGCGGCGCTGATCTTCGGCGGCGCCCTGCTGCTTGCCCCCGGCTTCCTTTCCGACGCGCTCGGCCTGCTGTGCGTCGTGCCCGGTGCGCGCCGCCTGCTCGCACGCCTGTTGGCACTGATCAACCTTCGCCTGCAAGGCGTGGCCTACCGCAGCTCGCCAGGCAACACAGGACACAGCCGCGACTGGCAGCGCCCCGAGGGGGATCCGCACGTGCGCGACACTCAGGAAGGCCAGCCCGGAGGAGATGACGGACAACCGCTGGAAGGCGACTTCATCAGTCGCAACGAGCCACGCCGCTAGGCTTCATCGACGAATCGCCCAGGCAAAAAAATTTTACCGCTGGCCCTTGAAAGGGATTTGCCCGGCCCCATTTCTCGGTCAGCACAAGGCTACGGTGCCGAGTGGAGCTCGGCATCTTAAACAAGGAAGGCGTCCTCGCCCTCCACCTTCCGGGTTTGCCGGGAGGAAATGATGAACCGCCATGCTTGCATGGCACCACTGACCATCAGGAGAACGTGAGCAATGAACATCCGTCCCTTGCACGATCGCGTCGTCGTCCGTCGCGTTGAAGAAGAGCAGAAAACCGCTGGCGGCATCGTGCTTCCGGGCAACGCCCAGGAAAAGCCGACTCGTGGCGAAGTGCTCGCCGTCGGTAACGGCCGGATTCTCGACAACGGTGACGTCCGTCCCCTGGACGTCAAGGTCGGCGACACCGTGATTTTCAAGGAAGGCTTTGGCGTCGAGAAGCAGAAGATCGATGGCGAGGAAGTCCTGATCATGAGCGAGAGCGACATTCTCGCCGTGGTCGAAGGCTGAGCCAACGCACCTACTCCGTTCCCATAGACGTTCACGAACTCACAGGAAGTAACGAAAAATGGCAGCGAAACAAGTCAAGTTCTCCGATGACGCCCGTAAGCGCATGGCCCGTGGCGTAGACGTTCTGGCCAACGCCGTGAAGGCTACCCTGGGCCCGAAAGGCCGCAACGTGGTACTGGAAAAATCCTTCGGTGCTCCCACCGTCACCAAGGACGGCGTCTCCGTCGCCAAGGAGATCGAACTGAAAGACAAGTTCGAGAACATGGGCGCCCAGATGGTCAAGGAAGTCGCCTCCAAGACTTCCGACGTCGCCGGTGACGGTACCACCACCGCTACCGTGCTGGCCCAGTCCATCGTCACCGAGGGTATGAAGGGCGTGACCGCGGGCATGAACCCGATGGACCTGAAGCGCGGCATCGACCAGGCCGTGGTCGCCGCCGTCAAGGAAATCGAAGCCCTGGCCGTGCCCTGCACCGACTCCAAGGCCATCGCCCAGGTCGGCACCATCTCTGCCAACGGCGACAAGCGCATCGGTGAGATCATCGCCGAAGCCATGCAGAAGGTCGGCAAGGAAGGCGTCATCACCGTCGACGAAGGCCGTGGCTTCGAGGACGAGCTGGAAGTCGTGGAAGGCATGCAGTTCGATCGCGGCTACCTGTCGCCCTACTTCGTGACCAACCAGGACACCATGGCGGTCGAGCTGGAAGACCCCTACCTGCTGCTGGTCGACAAGAAGATCTCCAACATCCGCGAACTGCTGCCGGTGCTGGAAGCCGTCGCCAAGTCCGGCAAGCCGCTGGCGATCATCGCCGAGGACATCGAAGGCGAAGCGCTGGCCACCCTGGTGGTCAACAACATGCGCGGCATCGTCAAGGTCGCGGCTGCCAAGGCACCCGGCTTCGGCGACCGTCGCAAGGCCATGCTGCAGGATATCGCCATCCTGACCAACGGCACCGTGATCTCCGAGGAAGTGGGTCTGACCCTGGAGCAGGCCAACCTGGATCACCTGGGCAGCGCCAAGCGCATCACCATGTCCAAGGAGAACACCACCATCATCGACGGCGCCGGTAACGAAGGCGACATCGAGGCCCGCGTCAACCAGATCCGTGCGCAGATCGAAGAGACCTCTTCCGACTACGACCGCGAGAAGCTGCAGGAGCGCGTCGCCAAGCTGGCTGGCGGTGTCGCCGTCATCCGCGTCGGTGCTGCCACCGAAGTGGAGATGAAGGAGAAGAAGGCTCGCGTCGAGGACGCCCTGCACTCCACTCGCGCCGCCGTCGAGGAAGGCGTGGTGCCTGGCGGTGGTACCGCTCTGGTCCGCGTGCTGACCAAGATCAAGGACCTCAAGGGCGACAACGAGGACCAGACCCACGGTATCGCCATCGCGCTGCGCGCCATGGAGTCCCCGCTGCGTCAGATCGTGACCAACGCCGGCCAGGAAGCCTCCGTGATCCTCAACGAGGTGAAGGCAGGCGAAGGTAACTTCGGCTACAACGCCCAGACCGGCGAGTTCGGCGACCTGTTCGAGATGGGTGTGCTGGACCCGGCCAAGGTAACCCGTACTGCCCTGCAGTCCGCCGGTTCCGTGGCTGGCCTGATGATCACCACCGAGTGCATGATCGCCGACGATCCGGAAGAGAAGGAAGCGGGTCCGGACATGGGCGGCATGGGTGGAATGGGCGGCATGGGCGGCATGATGTAAGCCACCCCCACCTAGGCCTTGACCGGCCTGCAAGACCAAGCAAGCCCCGCCTCGTGCGGGGCTTGTGCTTTTTGCGCTACCATCACGCTTTTCCCGACAGCAAGCCGACCCATGCTCGCCAATATCCGTATCGTGCTCGTCCAGACCTATCACCCCGGCAACATCGGCGCCTCCGCGCGGGCCATGAAGACCATGGGCCTGACCGAGCTGGTGCTGGTCAACCCACGCTGCTTCCCCGATAGCGAGGCCTCGCGCCTGGCCGCCGGCGCCGAGGACGTGGTCGACACCGCCCGGGTGGTGGCATCGCTGGAAGAGGCGGTAACCGACTGCGTACAGGTGGTCGGGGCCAGCGCCCGGCTGCGCAGCCTGCCCCTGCCCCACTTCGACGAACCCGAAGCGATGGCCCGTGAGCTGGTCGCCCATGCGACGGACGATCCGGTAGCGCTGGTATTCGGTCGCGAGCGCTTCGGCCTGACCAATGACGAGATCCGCTGCTGCAGCCATCAGGTCAGCATTCCGGCCAACCCTGACTATGGGATCCTCAATCTCTCCCAGGCGGTTCAGGTGCTTGCCTACGAAGTGTTCAAGGCTTGGCGCCAGCGTCCGGACAGCGACTACCGCCACCCGCAGCCTGCCGAGGAGCGGCAGCCAAGCCGGGAACAGCTTGGGTATTTCCACGAGCACCTGAGCCGGGTGATGCAGGCCAGCGGTTTCCTGACCCAGCCCCACGCACGCACCGAGGCCCAGCTGCAGGCGCTGTTCGCCCGCGCACGTCCCAGTCGCAAGGAGCTCTCGCTGCTGCGCGGTCTGCTTCGCTCACTGGAAGAATCGACCCGGGGTGACTAAGCTTCGATAACCTTTACCCCACCTTTTTTCGTGCTGTCATGGCACCGTCACCTGTTCATGGGATAAAGGTCCATGCCCCGCCAGGGCACTCAGACAAGGGATACTGTCGAACTGCGACACGGACGCGACCGGGCCGGAAGCCGGTGCAGGAAAGTCGGCATGAAGGACCATGCCCAGGGAGACATGCGCCACGAGGCCTCACGCCCGTGGCGCTCTTTATTGCACGCTATTGCCGTTGCGCCAGCGACTCCCGGTCCAGAGATTCCCAGCCTGGCACCCTCTGCCGAATGCGCTGTGAGAAATCCGGTGCGCGATGCACGCGGCGTGCCCGCTCATCAATGCGCCCGCCTGCCTCCAGCTCGGACAGGGTGAAGCCGGGCCACAGCCCGCCGACCTTGAACGCGTAACCCGGCAGCCTGTCGGTCACCAGCAGACGGTAATCCAGCGGCAGGCGGGCCCCGATGCCACGCGCCATGGCGAAAATGAGCGTGGTGCAGTTGGCAGTGATGGTGTTGTAGAAACGCGGCGACTCGGCCAAGGCATTGGCCTCGTCGACATACGCCAGCAACAGCGAACGCATGGCGCTCTGCGGCATCCGCAACCGAAATAGCGATACTCGCTCACCGCGCACCTTGCTGCGCAGGCCCACCGCGTCGCGCTCGTCGGCCGCCACGATGGCGAGTTCATACTGACGAAAGAAGCCTCCGATCTCGGAGAAGCGCTCGCCCTTCAGGCGTCTCACCTCCACCGAGAAAACCACGAAGGTCTCGCCCTCGAAGCCGAACGAGACCATCACATGAGCGACGCCCGGCCGCCCCCAGCTGGAGACGATCATGTCGACCGAGTCGAGCCGATCCAGGTCGTAGCTGCGCTTTTCCCAGCGTACCTCGGCATCGTCGCGGGTTCGCCAGTCGAAGTCGCGCACATGGTGCATCGTCAAACGATTGTCCCGGACCTCGCCGGTGGCCAGGCAGGCAACGTCATCGGACCAGGGCCGATCATGCGCCGGGCGTAGCCGAAACCACCAGGTCGTCAGTCCCACCAGCAGCAAGAGCTGGGTTGCGTTCGCCAGCCATTGGCCTCGCACGCCAAGCCACAGCAGGACCAGCGCGGCTATCCCCCAGCCGGCCACGGCAAGACGTCGCCGGTTTCGCGACCAGGGCAGGCGAAACCACAGCGCGGCGGCGCCCCACGCCATGCCCAGTGTCAATAGCAGCGTTACGAGAATGCCGATTACCTGTGCCATCACACCCCACTATCTTTCGACGTGGAGCCATATTAGCAGTCAACATGGCGTTGCGCGCCTCAAGGCGGACGACAGGCTCGAACGAATGGCTTAGACCGAAGTCAGCCAGGACCTGAAGGCAGTCAGGTCATCTCCCAGTTCCCCTCGCGTGGCCCGACGATAGAGGTGCTGAAGCTTCGCCGTCAGGGAATCCCCGGCGATCGGCTGTCCCGGGAGCGGCGCACCGGCGCGAGCGCCGATATGGCGTCCGTCGAGTTCACGCAGCGGCAGGATCTCGGCGGCAGTGCCGGTCACGAAGGCTTCGTCGGCGGTATAAAGCTCGTCGCGAGTGATGCGTCGCTCTCTCACCTCGATGCCCAGCACATCGCGCGCAAGCTGGATCACGCTGTCGCGGGTGATGCCCTGAAGGCAGGAGGTCACTTCCGGCGTATGCAGCACGCCGTCGCGCAGCAGGAAGACGTTGGCTGCCGACGCCTCGGCCACGTAGCCCTCGGGATCGAGCATGATGGTCTCGTCGAAGCCTGCCTTGACAGCGGTGTTGAGCGCCAGGATGGAATTGACGTAGTGGCCATTGGTCTTGGCCCGACACAGGCTGATGTTGACGTGATGTCGTGCCCAGGAAGAGGTCAGCGCCCGCAGGCCCTGCGAAGCCGCCTCGGCCGAGATGTAATCGCCCAGGTCCCAGGCGGCGATCATCACGTGCACCGTGAGCCCCTTGGCACGCAACCCCAGCCCTTCCGCGCCGAAGAAAACGGTGGGCTTGAGGTAGGCATTGCTCAGCTCGTTGCGCACCAGGCACTGGCGCTGGGCCTCGATCAGCGTCGCTTCATCGAAGGCCACCGGCATATCCAGCGCGTGGGCACTGTCGAGCAGGCGCCGGGTATGCTCGGCAACGCGGAACAAGTGGGTTCCCTGCGCCCCGGCATAGGCTCGCACGCCCTCGAAGCAGCCCATGCCGTAGTGCAGGGTGTGTGTCAGCAGGTGGCTCTGCGCTTCTCGCCATGGCAACCACTCGCCATCCCGCCATATCCACCCATCTCGATCATAGAGTGGCGTCATATCGTCCTCGTCGGTTCAGATAGGTTGTTTCAGAGCGGAGCCGCACGCCGCCAGCCCTCGCACCAGCTGTCGATCAGGGCACGCTGATACGGCTGCAGCGACTGGTAGGCCCAGGCGGCGATCTCGTCGTTCTGCGGGTCCGGCACCTCGATGCGGCTGCCAGCCAAGGTCTGGATCACTGCATGGCCGCACAGCGGCACATAGCCTTCGGAGTAGCCCCCCTCGTGAATCATGACCAGCTTACCGTCGCTGATGCGCTCGGCGAGGGCCTTGAGTTGCTGGGTCATGGCGGCGAAGGCGGCACTGTTGAGCATCATCTTGCCCAGCGGGTCCTTGCCGCAAGCGTCATAACCACAGGCCACCACGATCAGGTCGGGGGCAAAGCCGCCGATGGCGGGCATTACCAATTCCTGCATGGCGTAGCGGTAGGCGCCGATACCACTTCCGGGCGGCATCGGCAGGTTGAGATTGGCGCCATGCCCTGCCCCCTCGCCCAGTTCCTCGAAATAGCCGCTGTCCAACGGATAGTTGCCGGCCTGATGAATCGACACGGTGAGAACATCCGGATCGTCGTAGAAGGCGTCCTGCTGTCCGTTGCCGTGGTGCACGTCCCAGTCCAGGATCGCCACGCGCCGAGCGTGCCCCAGCGCCCGGGCTCGCATCACCGCCACCGGGATGTTGCCAAGCAGGCAGAAGCCGCGACCACGATCGGCTTCGGCATGGTGGCCCGGCGGGCGGCACAGGGCGTAGGCGTTGGCCAGCTCGCCGCTCGCCACCGCTTCCACCGCGGCGATCGCCAGACCCGCCGACTGTTTCGCCGCCGCCAGGCTGCCCGGCGTGTAAGGCGCGCACTCGCCGGCATCGCCGCCTCGTGTCAGCTCCCCCTCCTCGAGTTCGTCGAGGTAACGCCCGGTATGAAATCGTGCCAGATCTTCGCGGCTCGCCGGCGGCGCCTTGCGCACGTCGAGCTCGTCGATCAGCCCCGATACCTCGAGCAGATTCTTCAACCGGCGCTTGCTCTCCGGGCTCTCCGAGGCGGACTGAGGCTGAAGGAACTCGCCGGGCGCCGAGAACACGCCGATGGCACCCGGGTCATGCCAGAAGCAGCGCTCGTGCCAGTAAAAGCCCGTTCGGCGCATCTCCTTCATGCGTGGCTCTCCAACTGTTCCCAGACCTCGATAGCGGCCGCCAGGTCCTCCAGCGAAGCGCCGACCGACTTGAACACGGTAATGGCCTCGGCCGAGCTACGCCCCGGCTTCTCGCCACGCAGCAGCTCCGCCAGGTCAGCGCTGATGTCGTCGAAGCTGAACGTCCCCTCGTCGATCGCCTGGAGAATGTCGCCCGCCTCACCCTGAGCACCGGCATAGGTATCGACGAATACCTCTCCACGCCGCAGGCACTCGGCATCGGTTTCGCGCATGCTGGGGCGAAACGCGCCGATCAGGTCGAGATGGGTGCCGGGAGTTAGCCAATCGCCGCGAATCAGCGGCTCGCTGGAGAGCGTCACGCAGCTGATGATGTCGGCTTCACGGGCTGCCGTTTCCAGCGACTCGGCCGCTTCGCAGTCGAAACGGTCGGCATAGTCGGCTGCCACCCGCCGTGCCTTCTCCGGGTTGCGGCCCCAGACGAGCACGCGCTTGATCGGGCGCACCGCGGCGTGGGCCTCGATCACCATGGGCGCGAGCTTGCCGGTGCCCACCACCAGCAGGGTCTCGGCATCTTTCCTGGCCAGCTCGCGCGCCGCCAGGGCCGAGGCCGCTGCGGTGCGCCGCCGGGTCAGCTCGCTGCCGTCGAGGCAGGCCAGGGGGCGCCCGTGGACCCCCTCGCTGAGCAAATAGACGCCGGCAATGGCCGGCAGGCCGTGGTCGGCATTTTGCGGAAAGACGTTGACCATCTTCACGCCGATATAGCCGGCCCGTTCCCAGGCCGGCATCAGCAGCATGGTGGCCTCTCCGTCGGGCCGCTGCATGGCATGGTGATGACGTGGCGGAGACTCCACGCCCTCACGGAACGTCAGTGCCAGGCGTTCGACCAGCGCCGGCCATGGCAGCGCGCCGGCGACTTCCGCGGCGGTGACGATACGCATATCAAGCCTCCGGCAGGGCCGCGACCACCATGATCTCGACCTTCCATTCGGGCTTGGCCAGCTTGGCCTCGAGGGCGGCGCGCACCGGCGGGCGACCCGGCACCACCCACGCTTCCCAGGCCGCGTTCATCTGGTCGAACTCGGCCATGTCGGTCACCCAAACCTGGGCCGAGATCAGATGCTCCTTGGAGCTGCCGGCTTCGGCCAGCAGCTCGTCGATGCGCGTCAGAACCTGCTCGGTCTGACCGCGCATGTCGGCCGTGGCGTCGCTCGGTACCTGGCCGGCCAGATAGACGGTGCCGTTGTGTACGGCGATCTGGCTCATGCGGGCGTTGCTGTGGTGGTACTGAACAGTCATATCGTCTCTCTCATGAAAGTGAATTGCGTGGAACCGCGAATACTTGCACGTCTACAGCCTGACGTCAGCTGCCGCTGAAGCCATTCATGAAGGCGGCCAGGTTGTCGCCCAGATGCTCGGTAGGATAGCCACCCTCCTGCACCAGTACGGCGGGCTGGGCGAGCCGCGACAGGCGCTTGCCCACCGCGAAGAAGTCCTGTGTTTCGAGCGTCATGCCGGCCAGCGGATCGTCACGATGGGCGTCAAGTCCCAGCGCGATCACCACCGCCTCGGGACGAAACGCTTCCAGGCGCGCGATCAATGCCTCCAGCGCCTCGAGGAAAGCGTCGCCATCGCTGCCCAATGGCAGCGGCAGATTGACGTTGGTACCCAACCCCTCGCCCATGCCCTCCTCGTTGGCTCCACCCCAGAAGAAGGGGTAGAAATCGGCCGGGTCGACATGCAGCGAGCCGGTCCAGACGTCGTTCCGATAGTAGAAGATGTCCTGGGTGCCGTTACCGTGATGCAGGTCGACGTCGAGAATGGCGACGCGCGAGAAACGCTCGCGCAGGACGGTTGCCGCCAACGCCGAGTTGTTGAGGAAACAGAAGCCACCCGCCCGGTCCGGCCCGGCGTGGTGCCCCGGCGGACGACACAGTGCGTAAGTGGTGCCGTGGCCGCCGATCAGCGCCTCGGCCGCTGCCTGGGCCGTGGCCGCGCTGGCCAGTATCCCGCGGAAGCTGTCGGCACCGATGGGACACGCCATGTCGTGGAGGTGCCAGCCCGCCTGCCCCACCGGATGACGCGGGTAGTGATGGCCACCGCCACACGGGTGGATGTTGGGTATCACCAGTTCGGAGGCCCCCGGAAGTTCGCGCCACCGGGCGTGAATGGTCTCGAGAAAATTCAGGTAACGCGGCGTATGGATGCTTGCCAGGCGGCTGCGCAGCCGCGGGCTGTCGATATCCTCGGGCTCGTGCAGGACGAGACCCATTGACTCCAGGCCCTTGGTCAACAGCTCGGCCCGCACAGGCCCTTCCGGCGAGGAGGTGAGCTGACCGCGTACCAGGAAAGCGCCAGGTGCGTGATGTGCCTGGTCGGGATGATAGAAGAGCTTCATCGTGTCTGTCCTTGCATTCGCATTCCTCAGTTGAGCAGCGAGGGAACCCAGGTAGAGAGTGCCGGGAATGCCGCGAGCAGCACGATCACCGACAAGAACGCCACATAGAACGGCAACGACGCGACGATCGCACGCTCATAGGGTACGTTGGCGATGCGTGCCGCCGTCATCAGCGTCATTCCCACCGGTGGCGTCACGTTGGAGATATTGAGCACCACGATCATCAGGATGGCAAAATGCAGCGGATCGAAGCCAAGCTGGATCATCGCCGGCACCAGCACCGGCGCCACCACGACCAATGCCGGCAGCACGTCCATTACCGTACCGATCAGGATCAGCAGCACGCATACCAGCATCAGTTGGAGGAAGGCCGAGTCGCTCAGGGTAGTGATCAGCCCCGCTGCATCGCGCGCAATGCCCGAGCGGGTCACGAACCAGCCGAGCACCGCTGAGGTGGCGAGCAGAAAGAACACCACGCCGGAAAAGCGTACCGTCACCACCAGCGCATGCCAGATCTTCTGCCAGCTCAGGTTGCGGTAGAGCAGCACGCCAATGGCGATGGCATAGACGGCGGCGAAGCCGGATGCCTCGGTAATGGTGGTCAGACCGGAGAGAATGCCCCCCAGGATGATCAGCGGCACGATCATTGCCGGCAGCGCTGCCAGGAACGACAGCACCGCTATCTTGAAGGGCGTCGGCGTCTGCTTCGGGTAGCCTCGCCGCCAGGCCAGGTAGAAGCTTACCCCGAGCAGTGCCAGCGCCATCAAGATTCCCGGGATGATGCCTCCGGCGAACAGGTCGATCACCGAGATATCGCGCAGCAGCGTGGCATAGACCACCATCACCACGCTGGGCGGGATGATGGGTCCGATGATCGACGAGCAGGCAGTGATCGCCGCTGCGTATTCGGCGTCGTAGCCCTGCCGTTTCATCTCGGGAATCATGATCTTGCCGATCGCCACGGTATCGGTGATCGCCGCCCCGGTCAGGCCAGCGAAGAACACCGATACCGAGACGTTGACGTGTGAGAGCGCACCGCGCACGCGGCCGAACAGGGCATTGTTGAAGGCAATCAGCTTATGGGTCAGTCCGCCCTGGTTCATCAGTTCGGCAGTGAAAATGAAATAAGGAACGGCGATCAGCAGAAAGCCGGAGACGCCGGAGAACATGCGGTCGGCGATGATTCCGAGCATGCGCTCTCCGCCCATGGCAAAACCGCCGGCCAGGCCGGAGAGAGCCATTACCACCGCCACCGGCGCACCGATCAGCAACAATACGATGAAGGTTACGATGGCAGGCGTCATGCGCGCTCCTCCGTGTCGACGGCTGCAGTGTCGACGGTCTCTATCAGCTCGTCGATGGCCGACTCGTCGTCGATGAAGTGCTCCAGCAGAGCGAAACCCTGCACCAGATGAAGCAGCAGGATCGCGCCGCTGACAGGCACCACGATAGCGGTGAACTTGCCCGGGATCTGGATGCGGTCCGAGACCATGTAGACCTGGGAAGCGCCTACGAAGTAGTCCCAGCCGTACCACAGCAACAGCGCCCCGAACAGGCCGATCACCACCAGACACAGGGCCGCGGCCAGCTTGAGCAGCGCTCGTGGAAGGCTACGCACCAGCAGCGTCATGGCCACGTGTTCGCCATAGCGCAGCGAGATGGTCATCGAGAGAAAGCCGATCCAGGGCAGGAACAGACGCGCCAGCGAGTAGGTCCAGCTCAGCGTGCTGCCAGTGGCCAACTTGTAGAGGAACGCCGTAAACGAAATACCCAGCATGATCAACACACAGGCCACGCAGATCACGATCGCCACCTGATTGACCGTGTCGCTCAGGCGGCGCAAGGGCTGGAGGAGTGGCATAGGATAACCTCGAAGATCCCCCCGGCCGGTCGTACCGACCAGGGAGCGACGTTATGCACGCAGAAACCGTGCGTTACTGGCCATAGACCGTCACGTCGGACTCGGCCACCCCTTCTCCCACCCGGGCAACCTCGCCGAGGAAGGCGTCGACGCGCTCGGCCTCGATACCGAAGTCTCCGACAATCCATTCCTTCCACGCCGGTCGGGCAATCTCGGCCATCCGTTCTCTCTCCTCGGGCGGCATGATGTAGCACGCCTCGAAGCGCTCGCAGGACTCCTCCCAGCTGGCGGTGGCCAGCGCCCCCGACATTCCGTGGGAAAGCTCGATGGCCTCACGCGCCGAGGTGAGAATGGCAGCCTGGTGCGCTTCATCGAGTGACTGGAACCACTCTTCACTGATCAACCAGGCGGCGCTGTTGTAGACATGGCCAGTGAGCGTGGTGTAATCCGTCACCTCGTCGAAATTGAAGGTCGTGTTGAGTACCGGTGCATTGAACTGGCCATCCGCCAGGCCGGTCTCCAACGCGGTGATCAATTCACCCCATGGCAGCGGCGTGGCCGAGGCGCCCAGAGACTTCATGATCGCAACGTGGCCCGGGTTCTCCTCGGTGCGGATGTTGAGCCCCTCCAGGTCCTCGACCGTCTCGATCAGGCGCTCATTGTTGGTGAAGGCCACGAAACCGCCGCCGTCGTCGAAGGTGCCCAGATAGCGCATGTTGGCTTCCTCGATGGTGCCGGACATGAAGTCGGCGAACCACTCGCTATCGAAGAAGGCCCAAGCCTGGCGCCAGTTGTCGAACAGGAAAGGGGCGGTCATCAGCTGGTAGTCGTCGTAGAAGGATGACATCGCCCCGGTGGTGATGATCGTGGACTGCAGGGTACGCCCGCCCTGCACTTCGGATGCCGTCTCCACTTCGGAGCCGAGCTGGCCGCCACCGAAGATCACGACCTCTACCTCGCCGTCGGTGCGGGTCTCGACCAGATTCTTGAAGTGCACCAGCGCCGGGTAGACCTCGTTGTTGCCCATATCTTCCGGCAACAGGGTGGCGATGGCCATCTCGTGGGATTGCGCCTGAACGTTGGCACTGGCAACGGCCAGCGGGAGTGTGGCTAGCGCTGCCAGACGGGTCAGCGGCGTCGGGAACATGATCCACCTCGTTATGATTGTGCTTTGTGGGATTCCCTTTCAGCCTAGCGGCTGGCCTGCCACTGCGTTTGCCCGTGACTCCGGTCTTCTTGCCCCGGGCTCAGCGATCGCGGCGCTCGATGGAAGGCGAAATGTCGAAATGACGCCGGTAAGCGCGGCTGAAGCTGCCCTGATCACGAAAGCCGACCAACGCAGCGATATGCCCTAGGCTCAGGCCACTATGCTGTACCAGGGCTCGCGCATGATCCAAGCGGCGCTGCTGGACATAGGCCACGGGCGTGACGCCCGTCATGTCGCGAAACAGCGCGTGGAAATGCCCCGGACTCAGTGCGCACAGCGCCGCCAGCTGGTCGACGCGGATCTCATCGGCCAAATGCCGATCGATCCACTCATCGAGACGCTGGAGATCGATGCGCTCGCCAGATCGATGGCCGGCCAAGGATGCGGAGGTATTGCTGGGCAGCTCGTCCTCAAGCTGAAGATAGAGCGCGCGCAGCAGCAAGGCGGCGATCTCGCTATGCAGCGCCGGAAACTGCTCGAGCTGTGCCATCAGCGTGACGGCAAGGTGATTGAGGCGAGGCGACACGGGAAAGAAGCGCGGGCGCTCGAACAAGCGCTGCAGGCTGTCGCCGTCGCGCCTGTCGCCCAGAGCGTCAAGCGATACGTCCAGCACCAGCGTCCGGTTGCGCCCGTCGCCCTTGTATTCGTGATGGCAGGCACAAGGAATCAGGCAGCCGCGGCCCCCGGTGACGCGATCGCCAACGCCCTCGATCGCAAGTTCAGTGACCCCGCAGGTCGCCAGGATCAACTGGTGATGCGAATGGGCATGTGCGACATGCTCCTGGCCCAGATTGGAGGTGCGTAGGTCGAGTAGAGACATGACGGTTTCTTGATGCCCGCTCGGTCAGGGAAGCTCCTACACTACCCTGCCGAGCGGCATCATGAAACCGGCAGGTACCTGTCAGCAGCGACCCTGCATACCCAACCCGGGCGGGCAGAAGCCGCCACGATGACGGTGTCGATCCCGATAATGGCGATCTTCATAATAGCGATGGTCATCACGGTAGTGGCGCTTCACGTAGCGCTCGCGGTGATGATAATGCCTGTCCTCGTGATAGTGCCGATGCCCGCCATCGACTACGATCAGCGGTTCGGGGTTGATGCGCGCCGGCGAGTAGCTGCAGCCGGCCAGGGCCAGCATGAGAGGCACGCAGGCAAGAGTAAGCAGACGCAGGGACGTTCTCATGGCATATACCTCGCGAGGCAGAGCGGAAGACGCCCCCTTCGGTTCCCGTATGGAGTCATTATGGACCTGGCTCGCCCATCACGCTTCAGCAGCGGCCTTTCTTGGCCTGCCCCGGGGGACAGAAGCCTCGCCCATGATGCCCGCCACGTTCATCGTCGATGACGATCAGCGGTTCGGACTTGATGCGTGCCGGCTGGTAGCTACAGCCCGCCACCAGCATAGCGGCGAGGGCGAGAAGAATGGGAAACAACAGGCGCCGTGACATGGCGGATCTCCAAAAAATTTCCGAACACTGTTCATGATAGCGAATCACACTGCCTTTACACATGTGGCATGGCGGCAACAGGACAGTCGCCAATTAGCGACATTGCCTGTATGTCGATAAAGCGCGATAGTGCAAAGTTCATTAGCCTGCAAACAGGAATCTTGCCATGGACGCCCTTCGCCGCCATTCCCTGCTGCTGATCCTGCTCGGCAGTCTGGTCATTTCCCTGGCCATGGGGCTGCGTCATGGCTTTGGCCTGTTTCTCGAACCCATGAGCAGTGAGCTGGGCTGGGGACGCGAAGTGTTCGCCTTTGCCCTGGCGCTGCAGAACCTGGTCTGGGGCTTCGCCCAGCCCTTCACCGGCGCCCTGGCCGATCGCTTCGGCGCGGCCCGGGTGGTTGCGGTCGGCGGCATCCTCTATGCACTCGGCCTGCTGTTCATGGGGCTTTCCGAATCGGCCCTGGGCATGTCGCTCTCCGCCGGGCTACTGATCGGCCTGGGGCTCTCGGGGACCACTTTCTCGGTGATCCTCGGCGCCGTGGGCCGTGCCGTGGCCCCGGAGAAGCGCAGCATGGCCATGGGCATCGTCAGCGCGGCAGGCTCGTTCGGCCAGTTCGCCATGCTGCCGGGCACCCTGGGCCTGCTCGGCTGGCTGGGCTGGTCGGTCGCGCTGCTGGCGATGGGGGCCCTGGCGGCCATGATGGTGCCGCTCGGCGCCATGCTGAAGGATCGCCCTTCGGCCCGACAGGCAACTGACCTCTCGCTGCACGCAGCCTTGGACGAGGCCGCCGGACACCGCGGCTTCTGGCTGCTGTGCCTGGGCTTCTTCGTCTGTGGCTTCCAGGTGGTGTTCATCGGCGTGCACCTGCCCGGCTACCTCTTCGACAACGGCCTGGCCGTGCAGGTGGGCAGCACCACCCTGGCCCTGGTGGGCCTGTTCAACATCTTCGGCACCTACACCGCCGGCTGGCTGGGGGGCATCTATTCCAAGCCCCGCCTGCTCAGTTGGCTCTACCTGACCCGCGGCGCGGTGATTGCGGCCTTCGTGTTCCTGCCGCTGAGCCCGGCCAGCGCCTATCTGTTCGGCATCGCCATCGGCCTGCTGTGGCTCTCCACGGTGCCGCTGACGAATGGCATCGTGGCTTCGGTGTTCGGCGTGCGCCACCTCTCCATGCTCGGCGGCATCGTCTTCCTGTTCCACCAGGTCGGCTCATTCACCGGCGTGTGGCTGGGCGGCAAGCTCTACGACCTGCATGGCGATTACGACGTCGTCTGGAAGCTGGCCATCCTGCTCTCCGTGGCAGCAGCCCTGCTGCACTGGTTCATCAGCGAGGCACCCATCAAGCGCGCCGCCATTCAGGAGGCCCAGGCATGAGCCGAATCCAACTAGTGAAAGCTGCCGCCCTGCTGGCCCTCGGTATCGCTCTGGCCCTGGTATGGTGGGGCTGGCAGAACGCCGATGCCTCGCTGCTGCTGCTCGGCACGCGGCTGTGCTGAGCAGCAACAGCATCATTCCTCCTCTTCATCCATCGCCACGGCCAGGGCGGTCTGGCTGGTAAAGTCGATCTCGTTGATGTGCTCGGCCAGGAAGTCGAGCAGCGCGCGCACGGCGGGGAGCACGCCGCGCCGCGACGGAAAGACGGCGTGCAGGATCCCTCCCCTCGGCTCCCAGCCGGGTATCGCATCGACGAGACGCCCCGCCTTCAGGTCTTGTCCTGCCACCAGCAGCGCCAGCTTGACCACCCCCAGCCCTGCCAACGCGGCCTGATGCAGCGTCTCGGCGTTGTCGGTGACCAGCCGGGGATGGTGCCGAATCTGCGCCGTCGCTCCCTCGGGGCCGTCCAGCACCCAGTCGTGCTGCCGGCTCACCTGATCGAAGTCGAGGCTCGGCAGCCCGGCCAGATCGCCCGGCGCCTGCGGTATCGGCCACGCCTCGAACAGGGCGGGCGCGGCCACCAGCCGCTGTGGGCTGCGCGACAATACCTTCATCGAGAGATCGCTGTCCTCGAGCGGCGGAAAGCGCACGCGGATGGCCATATCGAAGCCTTCCCTGATCACGTCGACCCGGCGGCTGGTGGCCTCCACCTGCACCTCCACGTCGGGACACTGGGCCATGAAGCGCACCAGCAGCGGTGTGATCAGGTAGTGCAGCAGGCTCGGCGGGCAGCTCAGCCGCACCGTGCCCCGCGGTAGCGCCAGGTTGCGCTGGATCAGCTCCTCGGCGGCCTCTGCCTCCACCATCATCGCCGCGCAGTGGCGATAGTAAGCCTGGCCCAGTTCGGTGACCGAGAGATGGCGCGTCGAGCGCTGAATCAGCCGGGCACCGAGGCGCTCCTCCAACTGGGCAATGCGCCGGCTCAGCTTCGACTTGGGAATGCCGAGGGCGCGCCCGGCCGGGGCGAAACCGCCATGGTCCACCACCTGAACGAAGTAGTAGAGATCGTTGAGATCCTGCATGCCCTTGTCCTTATCGTTCTGTTTTTGGAACGCAGAGTGTGAATTATACCCTCTACTGCCTCTTCCGTTCTCCTCATAAGCTTCCTGTATCGGGCTATAGCCCAATCCATGCAGGAGCCAAACCATGAAGAAGATTCACGGCATCTATGGCGCCCCTCGCGGGCACTGGGTCGGCGACGGCTTTCCCGTACGTTCGCTGTTCAGCTACGACCGCCTCGGTGCCGACCACCTGAGCCCCTTTCTGCTGCTCGACCACGCCGGCCCGCATGACTTCCCGCCGGCTAGCCGGCCGCGCGGCGTCGGCGCTCACCCACACCGCGGCTTCGAGACCGTGACGCTGGTGTACAAGGGCGAACTGGAGCATCGCGATTCCACTGGCAGCGGTGGTCGTATCGGCGAAGGTGACGTGCAGTGGATGACCGCCGGTGCCGGCATCGTTCACGAGGAGTTCCACTCCAGCGACTTCACCGCGCAGGGCGGCACCCTGGAAATGGTGCAGCTATGGGTCAACCTGCCGGCCGAGCACAAGTCGGCACCGGCGGCCTATCAGACGCTGCTCGACGCCGACATTCCCCGCGTGGCACTGCCTGACCGCGCCGGCGAACTGCGGGTGATCGCCGGCAGGTATGGCGGCCATGAAGGACCGGCCCATACCTTCACCCCCATCGAAGTCTGGGACTTGCGCCTGGAGCCGGGCGGCGAAACGACTCTGAGAGTTCCCGAGGGACACACCACCCTACTGGTAATCCTCGAGGGCACCGTACAGGTCAATGGCGATGCCGTGGTGCGTGACGCCGGCCTGGTGTGCTTCGAGCGTCAGGGCGATGAGATACGGCTTGAAGCCAACAACGACGCCAAGCTGCTGCTGCTCGCCGGTGCCCCCTTGGGCGAGCCGGTGGTGGGGTACGGCCCCTTCGTGATGAACAGCGAAACCGAGATTCAACAGGCATTCACCGACTTCCAGGCCGGCAAGTTCGGTCGTCTGGAGGGTTAGCGGCTCCGCCGCGCCCAACCGCGCCCGGCCCCCTGACCGGGCGCTTCACTCAACCTTGGAGGAAAGACCCATGTCCTTTACCTATAACCGACTCAACAAGGACGATGTAGCCCTGCTGATGGTCGATCATCAGTCCGGCCTGCTCTCGCTGGTGCGCGACTTCAGCCCCGACGACTTCAAGAACAACGTGCTGGCCCTGGCCGATATCGCCAAGTTCTTCGAGATCCCCACCGTCCTAACCACCAGCTTCGAGGACGGCCCCAACGGGCCCATGGTGCCGGAACTGAAGGCGATGTTCCCCGACGCGCCCTACTTCGCCCGCCCCGGACAGATCAACGCCTGGGACAACGAGGAGTTCGTGGCAGCGGTCAAGGCCACCGGCAAGAAGCAGCTGGTGATCGCCGGCGTGGTCACCGAGGTGTGTGTGGCCTTCCCGGTGCTCTCGGCCCTGGAGGAAGGCTACGAAGTGTTCGTGGTCACCGACGCTTCCGGCACCTTCAACCAGACCACCCGGGACGCTGCCTGGGATCGCATGTCACAGGCCGGAGCCCAACTGATGACCTGGTTCGGTGTCGGCTGCGAACTGCACCGCGACTGGCGCAACGACATCGAGGGCTTCGGCGGTCTGTTGGCCGGCCACCTGCCCGCCTACGCCAACCTGTTGCAGAGTTACACCGCCCAGAAGAACTGAACGGTGTCGGGCCCAGCCATGGCCGGGCCCCTCCTGTTCCCCTTGCTCATCTCGACAGGCAGGGCAACCAGTGAGTACCTATGCTGAAACAGGCCTGACCGCCCTGCCTACGTCGATCTTCCTGGGAAAATGACAATGAGCAACCTCGTCAACGACGCCGATCTTTCCTCCTCCCTGGACTGCCCCATCGTCGATGGCAAGCGCCAGGTGCAGCATGTGACGCCGCGCACCGCCGATGTCGGCGGCATCCCCGTCAACCGGGTGCTGCCTTCGCGTCATCGCCGCCTGATCGGCGCCTGGTGCTTCCTCGACCATGCCGGCCCGGCAGTGTTCAAGGGCGACGCACGCGGCCTGCGCGTCGGCCCACACCCCCACATCGGCCTGCAAACCTTCACCTGGATGATCGAGGGGGAGGTGCTGCATCGTGACAGCCTGGGCAACGAGCAGGTGATTCGCCCCGGCCAGGTCAACCTGATGACGGCCGGACGCGGCATCAGCCATACCGAGGAGTCGGTAACCGGCGAGTCACACCTGCATGCCGCCCAGCTCTGGATCGCCCTACCCGAAGCCCACCGTCGCACCGACCCGCGCTTCGACCACTACCCAACGCTGCCACAGTGGCAAGAGGGAGACGTCGTGTTGACCTTGCTCACTGGCGAATTCGCCGGCCAGCGTGCGCCGACGCTCGCCTTCACGCCGCTGGTGGGACTGGACCTGGCGGCGACCTCTGGCGGCTCACTGCAACTGCCGCTGTCCGAGGACTTCGAATACGGCCTGCTGCCGCTGGAAGGCGAACTCGTCATCGAGGGCGAGCGCTTCGCCACCAACGAGCTGGCCTATCTGGGCCGCGGGCGCAGCCAGGTCGCTCTCGAACTGCCGGCAGGCGGACGCGCGATCCTGGTCGGCGGCGAACCGCTGGGCGAGGAGATCCTGATCTGGTGGAATTTCGTCGGCCACAGCAAGGCCGAGATCATCGAGGCCCAGCGCGACTGGGAAGCCGGCAGCGAACGCTTCGGCAGCATCCCCCAGTTCGACGGCAAGCGCCTGGAGCCGCCGCCCCTGCCTTGGCGGGAATGACTGCCGAGAGACACCGACGACCACTCGCAAAAAGGAACGCTTCTTCCATGACGACCTCCACCCCACCGCGCATCCTGGTTTTCGCCGGCAGCGCCCGAGAAAACTCCTTCAACAAGCGTCTTGCCCGCCTTGCCGCCGAACGAGTCGAGCATGCCGGCGGCCAAGCGACCTTCATCGACCTACGCGACTATCCCCTGCCGCTCTACGATGGCGATCTGGAAAACCGCGAGGGTCTGCCCGCCAACGCCCGCCACCTGCAGGCACTGCTGGGCGAGCACCAGGGCCTGCTGCTGGCCTCACCGGAGTACAACGGGTTCATCACCCCGCTAATGAAGAACACACTCGACTGGATGTCACGTTCGGACGGCGAGCGCAGTGGCCTGGCCCTGTTCACCGACCAGGTGGCGGCAGTGGTCTCCGCCTCACCGGGCGCACTGGGCGGCATGCGCAGCCTGGCACTGATCCGCCAACTGCTCGGCAATCTCGGCGTGACCGTGCTGCCCAGTCCACTGGCCATACCTCGCGCTGCTCAGGCCTTCGGCGAGAATGGCGAGCTGGTGGACGAGAACCAGCGTGAGCGACTGGACGCGCTGTGCCAGCGGCTGGTCACGATGTTGGCCAAACTGCACATGTCATGAGCCGGGACAGTCGTCGATGTGGTATCTACACTGCGACGCAACATCGATGACACAGGAGATGGCATGCCCAAGGAAGAACGCAAGCACATTGACCTCGCCCTGCAAGGCGGTGGATCCCATGGTGCGTTGACCTGGGGTGTACTCGATCGACTGCTGGAAGAAGAACGGTTGAAGATCGATGGCATCAGCGGCACCAGCGCCGGGGCAATGAATGCCGTGGTGCTGGCAGACGGGCTACACCGCGGCGGCCGCCAGGGGGCGCGCGACGCCCTTGGCCACTTCTGGCGTGGGGTCAGCGATGCGGCACGCTTCTCGCCCATCCAGCCCACCCCCTGGGATTGGCTGACGGGTACCGGCAGCCTCGATTACTCACCCAGCTACCTGATGTTCGAAAGCCTGACCCAGCTCGTTGCACCGGCCAGGCTCAATCCCCTGGGCTTCAATCCACTACGTGACCTGGTCTGTGAGCTGGTCGACTTCGAGCGCGTCAACGCCTGCCGCAGGGCCAAGATATACGTCACCGCCACCAATGTCAGGACCGGTCGCGCCACGGTCTTTCGCCAGCCCGGGATCTCCGTCGATACGGTGATGGCCTCGGCCTGCCTGCCGTTCATGTTCCCGGCGGTGGAGATCGACGGTGAGGCCTACTGGGACGGCGGGTATAGCGGGAATCCTGCGCTCTTCCCGCTCGTTGACGACATGGATTGTCAGGATCTGGTCGTCGTTCAGGTCAACCCGCTGGAGCGCAGACGGCTGCCGGACAGCGCCCGCGACATCGTCAACCGCATCAATGAGATCACTTTCAACTCCAGCCTGATCAAGGAGCTGCGCAGCATCCAGCTGCTGCAACAACTGATCGATGCCGAAGACCTCGATGTGGAGCGCTACCGCTCCATGCGCCTGCATCTGATCCACGCCGAGCAGGAAGTCGAGCAACTTACCGCCTCGAGCAAGCTCAACGCCCAGTGGGATTTCGTCTCGCGGCTGTTTCACCAGGGGCGCGGCTGGGCCGACATGTGGCTCGAGCAGAACTTCGACGCGATCGGCCAACACTCTACCTTCGACCTCAATACCGTTTTCGGCGACGGCTTTCGTCCCCTAACACGTAGGCAAGGAAAGCGATGAGTACATTAAAACCCCTGGGTGACTGACATGAAATCGAAACGGCGTGTACTGTTCAGTGCAGCTTTTCTCGCGGTTGTCGGCGTCAAGCTGGCTATCGCGCAGCCCGGGGTCCCCTCTTCCGAGGTTACTTCTTTGCTGGAGGAGTTGGTCGACTGGGTCGTCTCTCAGACGGAATATCGAACGCCGCCGCCGTCGCGGTGAATAAGGAAAGCCAAGAAGCTCTTCAGAAACGATGCTTTCCAGGCTGGACCGCAGGACTGCCACCCAGGGTACTGGGCGTCTATGACCCAGCCACAAGCACCATTTATCTCGATCAATCTTTTAACACGGCGAACCTTCTTGATCGAAGTTATCTGCTTCACGAACTGGTGCATCACGTACAGCTTTCTAACGGTTCCATGGTCCGGTCGCGGTCGAAAGGGTATCTCGAAGGACAAGCATTGCGACTGCAATTGGCATGGCTACGAGAGCAAGGCGTAGCCGATCCGATGTCCCTTCTGGGCATCGATGAGCGGACGATCCGCATTATTGAGGCGTGTCCAAGATAGTCGGACCCGGCTTCTCCCGTATAGATTCGAACGTATATGCCTCTGGACTTGTCGGTCAGCTACGTCAGCAGCTTGAGTCGAGGCTCGTCGTGCCCTCGAGCTTCTTGCCCTGCCATGCCTCAGCGCACCGCTGCCGATCAGCATGCCAAAGGTAATCACACCGGCCGCCAGCGCCAGCAACGGCGTGGCCTCGGCATAGCCGGCCACGATCAGTACCAGTGTGGAGAGCAGCGGTGTGGCATAGGCCAGCAGCCCGAGCAGGTGCAGGTCGCCGCAACAAGCGCCGCGCCTGTCCTACGATCAGTTCTTCGAAGGCCAACGTCTCTCACCAAGCCTCGGGCAGTTCGAGCACCACTACGCGGTTGTCGCCCGGCGCCAGATAGTGATGCACGTCACCACTGGCCAACGGGGCCAACACACCGCGGGTCACATGCACCAGCCGACCCGCCGACTCGAGCTCCAGCGCACCGTCGAGTCCCAGCAGCAGCTGGTGAAACCCGTGGCGGTCGGTCAGCACGCGATCGGGGTAGTGGCGTGTCTCGATGACGGGGCTGTCCATGACTTACCCAGAAGAGCCTAGAACCAGCGCTTGCGCTTGAACCAAACCACCATGCCGACGGCGACGGCGATCATTACCCCCCATACGACAGGGTAGCCCCAGTACCAGCCGAGCTCTGGCATGGCGAAGGGACTAGTGGGATGAGCGAAGTTCATACCGTAGACGCCGACGATGAAGGTCAGTGGCATGAACACGGTGGCAACGATAGTGAGCTTGCGCATGCTCTCGTTGAGCCGGTGGCTCATGCTGGAAAGATAGACGTCGAGCAGGCTCGCCGTCATGTCGCGATAGCTCTCCACCAGGTCGATCACCTGCACCGTATGGTCGTAGACGTCACGCATCCACAGCCGCGTATCGGGCGTAAACAGGTCGTTGTGATCGCGCAACAGCTGGTTGATGACCTCGCGGGTGGGCCAGAGGTAACGCCTCAGCATGATCAGCTCTCGCTTCAGGCCGTGCAGGCGCTCCAGCGTCGAGCTGTCCGGCTGGTTGAGTATCTCGAGCTCCAGTTCCTCGATTCGCTCACCCACGCTGTCGAGTACCGGGAAAGCATGATCGACGGCGGCATCGAGCATGCCGTAGAGCAGGTCGTCCGGCTCGCCCAGGGCGCGACCACCGCTCTCCTTGAGCCGTCGGCGAAAGACCACGAAGGGATCCAGCGTTTCGCCCATCACGCTGACGACGATGTTTGCCCCCATGAACAGCGACAGCTGGTAAAGATGCAGATCGCCTTCTTCGTCGAATTCGGGAATGCCCAGAATGACCACCAGACCGTCGTCGAAACGCTCGACCTTGGGTCGCTGGCCGCCATTGAGGATGTCCTCCTGGGCCAACGGATGCAGGCCCACCCGCTCGCCGAGCAGTTCCAGCTCCTCGGCCACGGGCAGCCCCTGCACGTGAAGCCAGCACAGCGGCCCTTCCGCGGCGGCCTCGGGAATCTCGGCGACCGAGATCTCCTGCATCGCGCCCCAGCGCCCCGCTTCGCGACGGGCCAGGCGAAACGTAGCAGGACCGAGCAGGCCGGCCTGCTCGAGCGAGACCTCGCGCAGGGTACCTGGTGCGGTACCGGCTGGATGGTAGTGCTTCTTGAACAGTCGGGTCATGAAGAGCGTCCCTGGCAATTCGATCCGACAATACTGGCATGCTCCAGCCATCATTCGCACCCGCCTCATGCCTACGCCCGGCGAGGCTGGCGGAAACGTGGCACGCAAGTGGCCCATGCGTAACGTGACAGCTGTCAAGGCACTGTATCGCCATGGTCACCCTTTCCCTCCCGCTTTTTTCGTCCAAGGCATAGAAAACAGCAGCTTATCTAGGATCTTCGCCTTGGCATGCTCCTTGCCATCTTCAACTCGGTGGCAATGCCACCGCCAAGTAACGGCAATAACAAGGAGACATGCCATGAACAAGACATACTGGGTGGGGGCTGCCCTGGCAGCGCTACTGACGAGTCATACCGCCCAAGCCGAAGTCCCGGGAGTGCGCGGCACCCAGCACTTCGGCTTTACCGTGCCCGACCGCCAGGCGGCGGTGGATTTCTTCGTCGACGTCATGGGTTGTGAGGCCTTCTTCACCATCGGCCCGTTCGGGCCCTTCGAAGATGACTGGATGACACAGAACCTCGACGTGCATCGCGAAGCGACCATTCCCGCTGCGCATCTGGTGCGCTGCGGCAACGGCACCAACCTGGAGATATTCGAGTACACCGCACCGGACCAGCGCACCGAGCAGCCACGCAACAGCGACATCGGCGGTCACCATATCGCCTTCTACGTGGACGACATGGACGAGGCCGTGGCTTATCTGCAGGCGCAAGGACTGGATGTGCTGGGCGAACCCAAGACCTTCACCGAGGGCCCCATGGAGGGGCTGACCTGGGTCTACTTCATGGCGCCCTGGGGCATGCAGCTCGAGCTGGTGAGCTCGCCCCACGGCATGGGCTACGAGGCCGAGACCGGCAGCCGGCTGTGGGATCCGCGCCACTGAAGGCATGGCAGCGGCGCCTTGGCGGCGCCGCTGTCGATCAACCTCCGATCAGGAGCCGTCAAGTCAGATTCCTTTGAACATTCTTTCGCTGTAGATCGTGCCGTGCTTTTCAAGCAGCCGGATCTTCGAGACGTCAGGGTGCAAGGGATTGACGACCGCGATATTTTCCATGCCGCCCGCCACGGCGCAGCTCGGCACCAGCAATATCAGCCGTTCCCGGCGCTGGAGCCACTGCGTGCCCATCTGCTGGGTGGAAGCGGGATAGGGAAACTCGGCCCACTCGTCCGGCAGCCGATCGACCGGCCAGGTTTCTATGGCTTCGTCCGGCGCCTCAAAGACCGCCAGCCGGTAGCTGTCGGGCAGGTCGCGCGGCGAAGGGACATAGTTGCCGAGTTCCAGCATGGCCACACTCGGTGTCGTGCCGAAATAAAGCGCCGGCACGCCTGCAGTATTCCATCTGGCGCCGTCCCGATAGCTTGCGCCCATGCCGCTCATGTTCTCGATGTGCTGTTCAGGCCCGATACGAAACAGCCTCATCAGCTGAATTCCCCGTATTCGACCTTGCGCAGCACTTCGCGAACCAGGCAGCGCCCCTCGAAGGTGTCGAACAGGTCGAGCGGCTTCTCCCCAGACAGGGCAGGAATGGGCGTGTTGAGCCAGCGCAGCGCCTTGTCGCCGTCACCGAACACTTGGCGGGTGTGATAGAAGACCCGCAGCACATCCAGAACTTCCTCGCTATCGGCACGACTCAACGCCTTGCGCTTGTAGAAGCGGTGCAGGTTGCCCGGCGTGGTCTCCAGCAGCTTGACGAACAGTTCCCGGTTGTCGCCCAGGGCATGGATGGCCTGCTTGACCACGCTGCCCGAGATTCCCTCGCGCACCGTCTGGATGAAGGCGACCTTGTTGCGATACACCTCGGGCGGCACTTTGACCCCGCGGATACCCTCCTCGCCATCGCCGTTTCTCTTCAGCGCTTCCATGGCCAAGCCCCTCATTGCGGTTTTAACACTGTCTATTCTACATCACTTTGATGCAATGACATCATCAAAACGCAGAGGGAATGTGACCGGTAAGGCGAGGCTAACCGGTGCTCATGGATTTCTTCTTGCGCTTGCCCGCCTGGGCGCGCAAGGCGGCTTCGAAGGAGCGGCGTGCCCAGGCCGCAGCCAACTCGCGGTCCTCGAACAGTTCTTCCGGCGCCTGGTAATAGGACATCTGCACCACCCTGCCGCCCTTGTCATAAGCGAACGGCTCGAGCCCCTCGCGCTCGAAGTCGCCGAGGTTGTGCGCATCGACCTTGAGATAGAGCGTCTCGTCGGCCACCAGTGCGAACATCAGGTCGTCGTGATAGATGCCATGCCCGCCGAACATGCGCCGCGCGGTGATAGGGCCGAACAGCTCGAATACATCGCGAAGCGAATCCGTGTACTCGCTCACGCCGCTTCCTCCCTATCGGCCAGCCGATGCAGCAGGTCCGGCAGCACTGACTCTACTTCCAACCCCGGCAGCGCCTGAGTGAGCGCGACATGGCTCCCGGGGAGGAAGCGCTGGGGATCGCCGACGGCCTCCTGAAAGGCATTGACGATGCCGACCAGCTCGGCCGGATCGCCATCGACCTGCATGGCGCCGTGGACCAACAGCGCCATGTCGCGACAACCGCGCACCCGCCGCCAGCGCTGGGCGGTGCCCACCAGCTTGCGCCCGCCGATACGCACGTTGAAGCGCCCGTCGCAGTAGGCACCGGGCGCCGAGCCCAGGTCGGCGTCGCTGACGCCGAGCGCAGCAAGCCACTCGCACCAGGGGTTGCCCAGGCGATGATAGCCCCACTCGAGATGGGCCGCGGAGCTGCCCACGCGACAGCGCAGCGCCAGGGTCACGTTGATCACCTCGGCGCATTGCGGCACCGGCGTGCCGCCCGTGGCGCGGAACAGTATCGGCCAGCCCAGCTTGCGCAGGGTGTGGCGCGCCTCGGGAAAACCCTCGTTGCGCTCGTGGCGGCGTGGCATCACCAGCGCACGATCCATCGGCTGCCAGGCCAGCAGTTCGAACTCACTTTCGCCCTGACAGATTGCGTCGAGCCTGGCCTCCTCGGCGGCCAGGCCCTGCTCGACGCTGAGCCGCTGGAGCGCGCGATCCAATCCGGGCGAAAGCGCCGTCATGTGGCTTCCTCCATCTAGTCGTCGTTGACGCTCAGTTCGCTGTCGAACGCATCGGATGGCAGCCCCTCGATACGCTCGCACAGGGCATCGAGGAAGGCCGCCGCCGGCGCGCCGTTGACAGCACGATGATCGAAGGTGAGCGAAAAGCCGATGAGCGTCTCCTCTCGCCACCCCTGAGATGATGGCACGGCGCGCCGCTCCATCCCACCGATGCCGAGAATCGCCACCTGGGGCACGTTGAGTATCGGCGTAAAGTGGTGCACCCGCGAGCGTCCGAGATTGGAGACGGTGAAGGTGGCCCCGGTCAGCTCACGCACCCCGAGCTTTCCGGCCTGCGCTCTTTCAGTGAGCGTCCGGCGTGCCGCGGGCAACTGTCCCAGGCTCAGGTTCTGGGCGTCGAACAGCGCCGGTGCCACCAGCAGGTCGTCGGGCAGCGGTATGGCCAGCCCCAGGTGCACCGCACCGTGCTGGACGATGCGATTCTCCTCCAGTGTGGCATTGAGCGCAGGGAAGTCGGCCAGGGTCTGCACCACCAGGCGCAGCAACAGATCCTGCAACGAGGGCACGACCTGCCCCCGTTCGCGGCAGCGTGAGCGCAGCGACTCGAGGGCGCCGAGCCCGGCACTGGCATGGTGGGTCAACTGCGCCGTCGTTTGCAGGCTCTGCAGCATCCTGGTCGCGATCATGCCGCGCATGCCTTTCAGCGGGATCTCCCTCACCGGTGTTAGTGGCATGCCCGTCCCTGAGGGACGGGCCTCGTCATGTGGTGTCGTGGTGAGTTTCACGCCAATCTCCTCAGCTCTCCAGCGTGGCGATCACGCTGCCCTTTTCCACCACTTCGTCCTCCTCCTTGACGATGCCGAGCTTGCCCGAGAGCGGTGCCTCGATCTCGTACTGAGCCTTTTCCACCATAACTTCGGCAATCAGGTCGCCCTGTGCCACCTCGGCGCCGTCGTTTACCAGCCAGGAGGTGATCACCCCTTCGGTATCGCCTTCCCACAGGTCTTGGGGCACGGCTATGTCAGTCGTCATGCTGTCTCTCCTCAACTTTCTTTCATCATCTGGTGGAAGGCCGCGACGACCTTGTCGGCGTTGGGCAGTGCCCACTGCTCCATGGTCGGCGCGAAGGGAATCGGAATGTCCGGGTAGGCCACCCGCTTGGGGGCGGCCTTGAGCCGGCAGTCGGCGTGCTCGGCCACACTGGCGATGATCTCGCCGCTGACCCCGTAGCTGTGGTAGTCCTCGTCAACCACGATTAGGCGCCCGGTCCTGGCCACCGAGGCCCGCACGGTATCGCGGTCGAGCGGCACCAGGCTGCGCAGGTCGACCACCTCGGCGGAGAAGCCCTCCTCCTCCAACGCCTTGGCCGCACGCAGGCAGTGATGCACCCCGACGCCCAGGCTGACCAGGGTGACATCGTGGCCCTCGCGCACCACCGCGGCCTTCCCGATCTCGACGGTGTAGGATTCCTCGGGCACCGGCACGGTGGCGCCCTTCTCGGTGCCCAGCCAGCCCATGCCCTGCAGCGCCTTGTGGTACATGAACACCACCGGGTTGTCGTCGCGGATGGCGGCGGTCATCAGCCCCTTGGCATCGAAGGCGTTGCTCGGCACCACGACCTTCATGCCGGGCAGGTGGGCGAAGGTGGCGTAGAGGCACTGCGAGTGCTGGCCGGCGTCCGAATAGCCGCCGCCGGTAGAGGTCATCAGCACCATCGGCACCTTGACCTTGCCACCGGAGAAGTAGGTGTTCTTGGCCATCAGGTTGTAGATGGCATCCATGCACACGCCGAAGAAGTCGACGAACATCAATTCGACGATGGGGCGCATGCCGTCGGACGCAGCCCCCACGGCGGCGCCGATGAAGGCGGTCTCGGAGATAGGCGTATCGCGCACCCGTTCGGCGCCGAACTCGTCGAACAGCCCGCGCGTGTTGCCGAACACGCCGCCCAGCGGGCCGACGTCCTCGCCCATGACGAAGACACGCGGATCGGCCCGCATCTCTTGCGCAGTGGCCTCGGCCATGGCCCGGGCTATGGTCAGCTTGCGGGTGGCCGTGGCAGTGCTTGCGTTGGTGCTCATGGCATCACTCCTTGGCCCGGCTGATCGCCGGGTCGTACGATGATCTTGATCTGCGACTTGTCCTCGAGCAGGGTCTCGAAGCCCTCCTCGACCACTGCGGCGAGAGGGATGCGCGCGGTGACCAGGTCCTCGGCGCGGAAGTAGCCGCGCTGCATCAGCGCCATCACCGCGGGATAGACGTGGCGATAGGCGATGATCCCCTTCAGCGTGCGCTCGCGGATCACCAGGTCGTTGGGCTGGAATGCCGCTTCGCTCTCCCAGATGCTGACGACCACGGTCTCGCCGCCGGCGTGGGTGGCATGGATGGCCTGGTTGAGCACGGCGGGTATGCCGGTCACCTCGAAGGCGAAGTCGGCGCCGCCGTCGGTCAGCTCGTGCACTGCGGTCACCGCGTCCTGTTCGCGGGGATCCACGACCAACGCGCCCAGCTCGGCCGCCTTGGCCCGCCGCGAGTTCGAAGGCTCTACCGCCACGATGCGCGCGGCTCCCGCAGCCTTGAGCGCCTCGATGACCATCAGGCCGATGGGGCCCGCGCCGAACACCACGGCGCTGTCGCCCGCCTTCAGCGCGCTCTGGCGCACGGCATGCAGCGCCACGGCGGCCGGCTCGACCAGCGCGCCCTGCTCGTAGCTGAGGTCGGAGGGCAAGAGATGCACCATGTGCTCGCCGACGACCGTGTACTCGGCGAAACCGCCCCCACCGCCCGAAAGCCCGTGGAATCCCAGCAGCGGCGTCAGGTTGTAGCGCTCCATCAGGTAGCGGCCATCCTGGTTGGGCGACAGGATCGGCTCGATGGCGACGCGATCGCCGGGCTTGACCCGGGTAACGCGCTCACCCACCTCGACGACTTCGCCGGCAAACTCGTGCCCCATGATGATGGGGGCCTGCTGCCCACTGAGCGGGTGCGGCGCCTCGACCGGGATGAAGATAGGACCGGCGCTGTATTCATGGAGGTCGCTGCCGCAGATTCCGCAGGCGGCTACCTTCACCTTGACTTGATGGGGGTCCTGCAACGTCGGAGCCTCGACCGCTTCGACGCGCAGATCCCTGGCGGCGTACCAGACTGCCGCTTGCATAGTGCTCATGATGGCTCCCCTACGAAGACGGCTTCGAGTGCCGCCTCGGGCGGCAGGAACTCGCTCTGCTGGGCGAAGCGGATGGCCGCCTCGACCCGGGAGTGGGCCTCGGCCACCAGCTCGGCGTCGCCGGCCTCGTCGAGCACACCGGCATCGAGCAGTGCCTGGCGGTAGCGCGGGATCGGGTCGCGGGCCTGGAGCCCCTCCTTCTCGCCCTTGGGCCGGTAGTCCTCGCCGTCGCCCATGAAGTGGCCGGCGAGCCGTGCGGTCTCGATCTCGATCAGGCTCGGCCCCTGTCCTTCGCGGGCACGGGCGATGGCCTCGCCAGCCGCCGCATACACGCCCTCCACGTCGTTGTCGGCCACGTGATGGCCGGGAATGCCATAGGCGGCGGCGCGCAGGTCGTTGCGCGGCACCGCGGTGGAGGCCTGCTTGGCCACGGAGATGCCCCAAGCGTTGTCCTCGATGACGAACACCACCGGCAGCTGCCAGACCGCGGCTAGGTTGAGCGCCTCGTGGAAGGCGCCCTGGTTGGCGGCCCCTTCGCCCATGAAGGCTACCGCCACGCCAGGCTTGCCCTGCATTTTTCTCGACAGCGCCGCGCCCACCGCCGGGCCCAGGCCCTCGCCGATGATGCCGGAGCATGAGAAGTTCACCGCGGCATCGAACAGGTGCATGTGGCCGCCGCGTCCGCCGGCGAGCCCCGTGGCCTTGCCGAAGATTTCGGCGACCATGGCGTCGAGGTCGACGCCCTTGGCCACGGCGATGTGGTGTGGCCGGTGAGTGGCGGTGACGATGTCGTCGGCGGTGAGGTGCGCACACACTCCCACGGCGCAAGGCTCCTGGCCGTTGGAGAGGTGCATCTCGCCGGGGATGGGCCCCTTGGCCATGTTGAAGACCGGGGTCTTGCCCTCCATGTAGAGCGCCTCGATGCGCTCCTCGAGATAGCGGCTGAGTACCATGTGGCGGTACATCCAGCGCCGCTGTTCGGCAGTCGGTAGCATGGGATGGCTCCTGTCAGAGTTCGCCGCGCGACATGCGCTCGGCGATGTGGTCAGCCTGGCGCAGGGCCAGAGCGACGATGGTCAGGGTCGGGTTCTCGGCGCCGCTCGAAGTGAACTGGCTGCCGTCGGAGACGAACAGGTTGTCGATGTCGTGGGTCTGGCCCCACTTGTTCACCACGCCGTCCTCGGGGCGCGCGCTCATGCGGTTGGTGCCCACGTTGTGGCTGGTGGGGAAGTCGGGCACGTCGAACACCTGCACCGCGCCCACCGCGTCGTAGCAGCTGCGTGCCTGCTGCTGGCCATGGCGACGCAGCGCCTCGTCGTTGGGGTGATCACCCTTGTAGACGATGGGCACCGGAAGGCCGTATTGGTCCTTGCGGGTGTCGTGGAGGTTGATGCCGTTCTGCTCCATGGGCAGATCCTCGCCGCAGATCCACACCCCCGAGAGGTGATCGTACTTCTCCAGGATCGCGGCGTAGTCGCGCCCCCAGCCGCCGTTGGCCGGATCCATGAACTTGGCGAAGAACGGTAGGCCGAGCGACATCACCTCCAGGGTGTAGCCGCCGACGAAGCCGCGGGAGCGGTCGAGCCGCGCCTCGTCGGAGATGATTCCGGCGAAGGTGGTGCCGCGATGCATGTTCACCGGCTTGGGCATCTCGGCGAACACGCAGGCGGTAGCGTGAGTCATGTAGTTGCGCCCCACCTGGCCGGAGGAATTGGCCAGGCCATCCGGAAACAGCGAGGAGTGCGAGTTGAGCAGCAGCCGGGGCGACTCGATGGAATTGCCCGCCACGCAAACTGCCCGGGCTCGCTGCCGCTGCACGTTGCCCTCGGCATCGGCGTAGACCACGGCGTTGGCCCGGCCACGCTCGTCGTGCTCGATGGTCAAGGCCATGGCGTTGGGGCGAACTTCGCAGTAGCCGGTGGCCTCAGCGCGGGGGATGTCGGTGTACATGGTCGACCACTTGGCGCCGAAGCGGCAGCCCTGCATGCAGAACCCAGCCTGCATGCACTGGGAGCGGTCGTCGTAGGGTCGGGTGTTGATCGCCATGGGGCCGGCGCGCAGCTTTTCGTAGCCCATCCGCCTGGCTCCCTCGGCCAGCACCATGAAGTTATTGTTCCAGTCGTGCAGCGGCATGCCAGTGACTTCGCCGGTAACGCCCATGTGCCGTTCGGCCTGCACGTAGTAGGGCTCCAGCTCGTCATACGAGATAGGCCAGTCCAGCAGGTTGGCGCCGGCGATGTCGCCCACCTCGCTGTGCAGGCGGAACTCGTGGGGCTGGAAGCGCAGCGCCACCCCGGCCCAATGAATGGTGCTGCCGCCCACGCCCTTGACGATCCACGCCGGCAGGTTGGGAAAGGTCTCGGTCAACTGGCGCGGGCCGGCGGTAATGCGCTCGTCGAGCCAGGAGATTTTCTCGAACATGGCCCATTCGTCGTTCTCGATGTCCTCCATGGCGTAGCGTTTTCCTGCCTCCAGCACCACGCTCTTGATCCCCTTGCGGGCCAGGGCGTGGGCCAGCGTACCGCCGCCAGCGCCGGAGCCGATGATCACCACCACCCCGTCGTCATCGTGTTCGAATCGGGTGCTCATGGCGTCTCTCCTCATGTGTCGTTTGTTGTTCTGTCCTGTCGCTCACGCTCCCGGACGTGGATCACAGCCAGTCGATGACCAGGTCGTTGTAACCCCGCCCGATGTAGCCGCCCTTCTCCCACGACGAGCCCTCGTAGCCGAAGTACGGCTGCCACACCTCCTGGTTGTCGTAGAGTCCCACCACCAGGGTGTTGCGCACGGTCTGGAAGAACTCACCGTCCTGGATCTCGCGCAGCAGCGTCTCGCGCTCGACACCGCTCTCGATCGCGGCGTAGTCACGGCCGTGTGCCGCCCGTGCGCGACGATCTAGATCGTCGAGCCCGGCGGCGATCAACTCGCGTTGCGACTCGAGCAGCGGCGTCAGTGGGGCCAGGTAGTAGCGATCGGCGATCGCCTCGTGGGGATAGATGTCGCGCCCCAGGCGCAGCAGCCGAGCGGCGAGCTCCGGCTCGGCCCGGGCCCAGCGCGGCCACAGCGTCGAGGCGCTGAACGCCAGACTGCCGGCGGCCAGGGTGCCGGTCAGGGTGAGGAAGCGACGACGGCTGAGCGTCGTGGATGAGGTCGTGGTCATGGGCGTGCCCTCGGTTGTTATTGGAAGCCGTCACGTCGCGGTGACGATCACGCCCAGTGCTTGGCAGCTTCCGTGCCAAAATCACGGAATTAACACCCAATCAATTGAAAGGTTTGAGAAAACTCGGAACCACGCAGACACTCTCAGCCGATCGCCATCGCCGCAACGTGACAGATGGGAGGTGAACGGGACGTACGCCCGCTACAGGGCGTTTACAGGGGATTTACAGGTGTAACGGGGGCGACGAAGGTCGTATGACCGCGGGCTTTTCTTCCCTTTACCTTGAGAGAACAAGCACAACGACCCCAATCGGGGAGGCACGCCATGACCACTACGCTGAGCCAGCGCCAGCATGTGGAGACGATCCTCAGCGCTCTGGCCAATCCAGCGCCGACGGGTGAAGAGGCACTGATCGAACGCTCCTGGAAGCGTTGCATCGACCGCTACGGCCTCGATCCCTCTCGCCCCTCGCCGGCCCGCTATGTCCCCGGCTCCACCCTGCGCGAGCATCAGGACCAGGCCGACGCACTACTGCAGGTGGCGCGCGCCGGCGTCGAGCAGCTCTACCGCCAGGTGGCGCCGCTGGGTTATGTGGTACTGCTGACCGACGCACGCGGCATCGCCGTGCAGTTCCTCGGTGCCAAGAACAACCAGCGCGAGCACCAGCGCACCGGCCTCTACCTGGGATCGGACTGGAGCGAATCCCACGCCGGCACCTGCGCCGTGGGCACCTGCATTCACGAGCGCACCGCCCTCACCTGCCATCACAGCGACCACTTCAGCGCCCACCACATCCAGCTGACCTGCACGGCGGCGCCGGTCTTCGATCCCCACGGCCAGCTGCTGGCGGTACTCGACATCTCCGCCTACCGTTCCCCCACCGGCAAGGAGTCGCAGACCTTCGCCCTGCAACTGGTGAAGTACACCGCCAAGATGATCGAGGACGCCTACTTCCTGCAGCGCTACGGCGACCGTCATATCGTCTGCCTGGATCGCTCGCGGGAGTTCGTGCAGATCAATCGCCGCTACCTGCTGGCCATGGAAGAGGACGGTACCCTGGTGGCCGCCAACACTGCCGGGCGCAAGTTGCTGCGGCATCACGGCCTGCCGCTACCCGAAGCCGGCGAGGCACGCCCTTTCCAGGCCTGGAACGTCCGTGACCTGCTCGACAGCGAGGTGGAGGAGATCCTGGCGATTCCTCACCACAGCGACGACCGGGTGCAGGCCTTCCACACCCGGCGCCACCGCGAGATCCACTTCGCCACCCTGATCGAGCCGCCCCGCCGACCGTCGGTCGGCCAGCCAGTCTCGCGCGACTCGAGCCTGGCACCGCTCGAAGCCTTGGCCGATGACGATCCCAGCATGCGTGATACGCTGACCCGGGCCGCGCGCCTGCGCAACGAACCGATCAATATCCTGGTCGTCGGCGAGACCGGTACCGGCAAGGAGCGCATGGCCCGTGCGCTGCACGACGCCAGCCGGCGCCGAGACAAGCCGTTCGTGGCGATCAACTGCGCCGCCATGCCGGAATCGCTGATCGAGAGCGAGCTGTTCGGCTACGAGCCGGGCAGCTTCACCGGCGCCCGCAGCAAGGGAATGAAAGGGCTGATCGTGCAGGCCGACGGCGGCACGCTGTTTCTCGACGAGATCGGCGACATGCCTCTGCAGTTGCAGACCCGCCTGCTGCGCGTGCTGGCCGAACAGGAGGTGTTGCCCATCGGCGCCAGCCGGCCGATCAAGGTGGATCTGCGCGTGGTAGCCGCCACCCACCGCGACCTGCGCGAACGGGTGCAGACGGGCAGCTTCCGAGAGGACCTCTTCTATCGTCTCAACGGTGCCAGCCTGCGCCTGCCACCGCTGCGCGAGCGGGCCGACAAGGGCTACCTGATTCGCCGCATCTTCGCCGAACTGAACGAGCAGCGCGGCTCACGAGTGCGCCTGCGCGGCGACGCCATGAGTGCCCTGCTCGCCTACCCCTGGCCCGGCAACATCCGCGAACTGCACAACGCGCTGCACTTCGCCCTGGCCACCTGCGAAGGAGACGAGATCGTCGTCGGCGACCTGCCCGAGGAGTGCGTTCACGGCCGGCTGGCCCACCCCGGCGCCAGCCAGGGCATGACGCTTCTTGCCACGACAAGCCCATCCGAGCCGCCAATCCAGCAGGACCTCCTCTACCGCGCCCTGTGCCGCCACCACTGGAACATCAGCGCCGTCGCCCGGGAGCTGGGGCTGTCGCGCCCCACCATCTACCGGCGCATGAAGCGGCTGGGCATCGTGCCGCCAAACCAGCAACCAGCCAGTTAAGTCGCTCCCGAGGGCCCGGCGTCCCTTGAGCGCCAGGCCCTCTCTGCAAGACGTACCTCAGGCGCACCACTCACGCCAAGCGTTGACGCGCCGAAATGCCCTCCCTGAACGCGCACACTATAGTGAAATCGGCAGCGCATCGGACTCACGCCGTGTTCAGGGAGTCGATATGAGAAGAACAATCGCCGAGCAGCGACGCGCAACCCGGCTGGCCGCACGCCGAAGCAACGGTCCGGTCGCTGGCACACGACGACAGCGGTAACTGACCGCATGGCCCTTGCCCTCGTCATCCTGCTACCGCTGCTGGGCGCGGTGCTTCCTGCGCTTCGCCGTGGCGGCACGTCTCGGCAGCTCGCATGCCTCGCCGCCCTGCCCGCGTTTTCGAGCTTTGCCCTGCTGCTGAGCTGGCTGCCGCAAGTCTCGAGCGGCGAAATCATCATTCGCGAGCTGACCTGGTTGCCCTCGCTGGGATTGAACGTGGCCTTGCGCCTCGACGGCCTGGGCCTGCTGTTCGGCCTGGTGATTACCGGCATCGGCTGCCTGATCCTGCTCTATGCACGCTATTACTTCGAGGGCAGCGCCTCGGCCGCGCGCTTCTACACGCTGATGCTGCTGTTCATGGCGGCCATGCTGGGTATCGTGCTGTCCGAAAACCTGCTGTTCATGCTGGTGTTCTGGGAACTGACCAGCCTGGTGTCGTTCCTGCTCATCGGTTTTCACAGCCACCACCATGCATCCCGACTGGGCGCTCGGATGTCGCTGGTGATCACCGGCGGCGGTGGACTGCTGCTGCTGGGCGGCATCGTGCTGCTGGGCCAGGCCGCCGGCGGATATGAACTCTCGATAATCCTCGAGGCCGGCGACCGCATCCGCGCACATGAGCACTACGCCCTGATGCTCAACCTGGTTCTGCTCGGGGCCTTCACCAAGTCGGCCCAGTTCCCCTTCCACCTGTGGCTGCCCCACGCCATGACGGCGCCGACGCCGGTCTCCGCCTATCTGCACAGCGCCACCATGGTCAAGGCGGGGCTGTTCCTGCTCGCCCGGCTGCATCCGGCCCTCGCGGAGACCGACCTGTGGTTCCACCTGGTCAGCCTGACCGGCATGCTGACACTGATGGTGGGCGCCTTCGTGGCCATGTTCATGCACGACATGAAGGGGCTGTTGGCCTACTCCACGGTCTCGCACCTGGGGCTGATCATGCTGCTGCTGGGCCTGGGCACGCCCATGGCGGTAGCCGCGGCGCTTTTCCACCTGGTGTGCCATGCACTGTTCAAGGCGCCGCTGTTCATGATGGCGGGTTACGTCGACCGCGCCACCGGAACCCGCGACATGCGCCACATCAACGGCATGTGGCGCTTCATGCCGGGGCTGATGGCGCTGTCAGCCATCCCCGCCGCCGCCATGGCCGGCCTGCCGCTGATGAGCGGCTACCTGAGCAAGAAGATGCTGTTCAGCGAGAGCCTGCTGGTGGCTACGCCCGCCTGGGCGACACTGGTGATTCCCGTCTGGGTGACCCTGGCGGGGCTGTTCTCGGTGGCCTACTCGATTCGCATCTTCCATAACGTCTACTTCAACGGCCGGCCCGTCGACCTGCTCGTATGGCCACCCAAGGAGCCCCGCCCGGCGGCACTCACGCCCATTGCCCTGCTGGCTCTGGCCACGCTCTATGTGGGCCTGGCACCGACGGGCCTCTATACCTACCTGGTCCACCCGGCGTTCCAGGCATCTCGGCAGGCCGAACTTGCCGCCTACGACTTCGCGGTACTGGGCGGCGCCCTGCCCATGATCATGAGCCTCGTCGCGCTGGCGGGCGGCGCGCTCTTTTATCACATTCGCGATCCGCTGTTCCGTCTGCACGCCCAACTGCCCGAGGTGGATGCCAAGGAGATCTTCGACTGGATCATGCTGCGCATCATTACCCTCTCCCAGCAGCGCGTGTTCCAGCTCGAGAACGGTTCGCAGCAACGCTACCTCACCTTCATCATGATCACCGTGGTGGTGCTGGTCGGCATGGAACTGCTCAGCGTGGCACGCTGGCACGGCGGCATGGTGCTGGGACCGATCGACCCACTGACCGTGCTGGCCGCCATCCTGTTGTGTCTGGCGGCCATCGGCGTGGTCGTGTTCCATCACTATCGGCTGCCGGCCCTGTTGCTGCTCGGGGTGACCGGGCTCTTCGTCACTGTCGCCTTCGCCCGCTTCTCGGCGCCGGATCTCGCCCTGACCCAACTGATGGTGGAAGTGATGGCGGTGGTGATCATGATGCTGGCGCTCTCCTTCCTGCCCCAGCAGTCGCCCAGGGAGTCCTCGCGCAGGAGAATGACACGCGACCTCGCCATTGCCGGACTGATGGGCTGCGGCGTGGCGGCCTTCAGTTTCGCCATCCTGACCCGGCCGCAGCAGAGCATCTCCGACTTTTTCCTTGCCAACAGCCTGCCCGGCGGCGGCGGCACCAACGTGGTCAACGTGATCCTGGTGGACTTCCGCGGCTTCGATACCCTGGGCGAGATCACCGTGCTGGGTATCGCGGCGCTGGCAGTCTTCGCCTTTACTCGCGACCTGCACCTCAAGGAACGGGTGGTCGACACCAATCCCGGGCATTGGGTCGCCGAGCCGCACCCGATCATGCTCGGCACCGTGGCCAGACTGGTGCTGCCGGTCGCCCTGCTGGTCTCGGCCTATATCTTCCTGCGCGGTCACAACCTGCCCGGGGGCGGCTTCATCGCCGGGTTGATCACCGCCGTGGCACTGACCCTGCAATACATGGCGGGCGGTCTGGTGTGGGCGCAGGCACGCATGTTGACAGCGTTCCGACCGCTGATCGGTGCCGGCCTGTTGATCGCCGTGCTCACCGGCCTCGGCAGTTGGCTGTTCGGCTATCCGTTCCTTACCTCGGCCCATGGCCATCTGCACCTGCCGTTGATCGGCGACATCGAGCTGGCCACCGCCATGCTCTTCGACCTAGGTGTCTATGCCACCGTGGTCGGGGCAACGCTGTTGATACTGGCCAACCTCGGCAAGTTGATGACCGTGGCCGGCCCCGGCAAGGAGATTGGCTGATGGAGCTGCTCTACGCGATAACCCTGGGCGTGCTGACCACCTGCGGGATCTACCTGGTGCTGCGGGCGCGCACCTTCACGGTCATCCTGGGGCTCACCCTGCTTTCTCACGCGGTCAACCTCTACCTGTTCGCCTCGGGCCGCCTGGTTGCCGGCGCGCCGGCCATCGTCGGCCTAAGCGAGCGCTCCGCGGACCCGTTGCCTCAGGCGCTGGTGCTGACCGCGATCGTCATCGGCTTCGCCATGACCGCCTTCGTGGTCGTGCTGGCACTCAAGGCGGCGGTGGAGCTGCGTAACGACCACGTCGACGGCGAGAACCCGGACGAGGACCGCGCATGAGCCACGCCCTGATCCTGCCGATACTGCTACCGCTGGTTACCGGGGCGGGCCAGCTGCTGCTCTACCGGCTGCCGTTCGGCGTGCAGCGCCTGATGGGCATCGCCAGTACCCTGGGCCTGGTGCTGTTGGGCCTCTGGGCCCTGGTCATAGCGGGCTCGGGGGAGTATCACCTCTACCACGCCGGCGACTGGCCCGCCCCCTTCGGCATCGTGCTGGTCCTGGACAGGCTCTCCGCCATCATGCTGGCACTTACCGCCGTGCTGGGGTTTTGCTGTCTGCTCTACGCCAGTAGCGGCACCGACAAGCGCGGCGCGCATTTTCACGCCCTGTTCCAGTTCCAGTTGGCCGGCCTCAACGGCGCCTTCCTGACCGGCGACCTGTTCAACCTATTCGTGTTCTTCGAGATCCTGCTGATCGCCTCCTATGCCCTGCTGCTGCACGGCGGCGGCCGCGCCCGCAGCCGCGCCGGGCTGCACTACGTGATCATCAACCTGGTGAGTTCGGCACTGTTCCTGATCGCCTTGGGGACTCTCTACGGTTTAACGGGCACCCTCAACATGGCCGACCTGGCCTTGCGGGTGGCGGAGGCGCCAGCGGAAGATGCGCCGCTGCTCGCCGCGGCCAGCCTGATTCTACTGGTCGTGTTCGGTATCAAGGCCGCCGTCCTGCCGCTGTTGTTCTGGCTGCCCCGCGCCTATTCCGCCTCCAGCGCACCGGTGGCCGCGCTCTTCGCCATCATGACCAAGGTGGGCATCTATGCCATTCTGCGCGTGTTCCTGCTGGTCTTCGCGTTGGGCGAGGCCCCGGTCAACGCAACCGCCTGGGGCTGGCTGTGGCCGCTGGCGCTGCTGACCCTGGCACTGGGCGGCGTCGGGGTGCTGGGCTCGAACAGCCTGCGCACCCTCACCGCCTATCTGGTGATTCTCTCAGTGGGCACCCTGTTGGCCACGATAAGCCTCGTCACTCCGGGCTCCCTCGGCGCAGCCCTCTTCTACCTGATCCACAGCACTGCCATGACCGCAGTGTTCTTCCTGCTGGCCGACCTGCTGGGCCGGCAGCGCGAGGCGGGCTACGACCGCTTCTCGGCGGTTGGCCCCATCGGGCATCGCTGGCTCCTGGGCACTCTGTTCTTCGTCGCCGGCATCGCCATGGTGGGCCTGCCACCGTTCAGCGGCTTCGTCAGCAAGGCCTGGATCCTCCAGGCCAGCGCGCAGGAGCCACAGGGGTTATGGCTGTGGGGCGTGCTGCTGGCCGCCGCGCTGCTGACCTTGATCGCCATCAGCCGTACCGGCAGCAACTGGTTCTGGCGCCCCGACGACATGGCCAGGCCATACCCGCTCGAGCGCGGCCCGCTGGCGCTGGTGTTTGCCATGGTCGGCCTCAACGGGCTGCTGGCGGCATTCGGCGAGCCGGTGATGGGCTATCTCGAACTGACCGCGGAGCAGCTGCTCGACCCACAGGCCTATATTGCCGCCGTGCTGCCGCAGGCCATCGCCTCGGCACAGGAGATCGCACCATGACGCCATCACAGTTGCGCACCCGCCAGTTCTGGCTGCCGCATCCCCTGTTCTCGCTGTTCCTGGCACTGCTGTGGCTGCTGATGGTCAATGACTTCAGCGTGGGCCATGCCCTGCTGGGGCTGGCCCTGGGCGTGGTCATCCCCTTCGTGACCCACGCCTTCTGGGCCGAGGAGGCGAAAATCAAGCGCCCCCTACCATTGCTGCGCTACCTGCTGGTACTGCTGGTGGACATCCTGCGCTCCAACCTGGTGGTGGCCCTGCGCATCCTGCGCCCCGCCCGACACCTGCAGCCTGGCTTCTTCCTCTACCCCTTGCGCCTGGACGATGACTTCGCCATCACCATCCTGGCCAGCACCATCTCACTGACGCCGGGCACCGTCTCGATCCACTACGATGCCAAGGCCAATACCCTGCTGGTGCACGCCCTGCACCTGGAGGACGAGGCCGAAGCCATCGCCACCATTCGTGAACGCTACGAGCAGCCACTCGAGGAGATCTTCCGATGATCGCCATCGTCATCACGATCGCCATGACGCTCTTCGCCATCGCCGCCCTGCTCAATCTCTACCGCCTGGCCGTCGGCCCGGATATCGTCGATCGGATCCTGGCGCTGGACACCCTGATGATCAACAGCATCGCGCTGATCGTGCTGGCGGATATCCGGATGGGATTGGGCGTGCTGTTCGAGCTGGCGCTGCTGATAGCGCTGATGGGTTTCGTCAGTACCGTCGCCATGAGCAAGTACCTGCTGCGGGGGGATGTGATCGAATGACCAGCATCGACATGCCGGGGTTGCTGCAGCTCATCGTCGCCGCCTTCCTGTTGTTCGGTGCCCTGGTGGCGCTGATCGGCTCCTGGGGGCTGGCCAAGCTGCCCGATTTCTACACTCGCCTGCACGGCCCCACCAAGGCCAGCACCCTGGGCGTCGGCTGCACGCTGATCGGGTCGCTGCTCTATTTCAGCTACCAGCAGGGCGGTGTCTCGTTCCAGGAGGCCCTGGTGACGATCTTCCTGTTCGTCACCGCCCCGGTCAGCGCCCACATGATGGGCAAGGCCGCACTGCGCCGCCGGCTTCCGGGCGTGACCCGCACGCGCAACATGCCCGACTTGTCCGAGAAATAGCGAGGCGAAGTTACGCCGAGGCGATCGGCCTGCCCACGCTGAGTGCCTCGACCAGGTTGGCGGGCAGTTCACCGAAGGCCGCGTCGGGCTCGGCGCCGAGGCCGTCGAGAATGCGCGTAAAGAAGGCGCGCCCGGCCACCACGGCGACGATGTCGAAGATCTCCTCATCCGCGAACCCATGCGTCCGCAGCGCTTCGATATCCTCGGCGCCGACCTCCTGGGCGCGGCAGGCCACCTTGGCGGCGAAGGCCATCATCTTGCGCTCCGCCTCGCTGAGCGGCCCCGTTTCGCCCGCCACCATGGCCTGAGTGGCCTCCATGCCCATCAGCTCGGCGAGAACCTTGGCATGGGCCAGCGAGCAGTAGGAGTTGCCCAGGGCCCGGGCGGCGGCGAGCGTCACCAGCTCGTAGCGGCGCGCCTCCATGGGGCGTCGAATGGCCGCGATCAGCGCCGCCCAGCACTTCATCACCTCGGGGCGGTGACAGAAGACCCGGGCATAGTTGGGCAAGAATCCGAAATGAGCCTCCTGGCGCCGGTACATCTCCTTGACCTCACCCTCGGCCTGTTCCGGGAAAATCGTCTCGATATAGCTCATGTCGACATCTCCGTCTCAGGCCGTGGCGGAGCGTGGGTGCAACCAGGCCGGCAACAGGAGCCGGGGATCGATTCTCGCCTCACGGTCGTAGGCGACACCACACGCTGCCAGGCGCTCTCCCAGGCTGCCGTTCTCCCAAGCCTCGAACAGCTCGCCACAGCCACCGAGCGGCTCACCACCGATGAAGATCTGCGGGATGGTGGGCGCCCCGGTTCGCTGCGCCAGCACCGGACGCAGGCGCACGCCCATGTCGTACTCCTGATAGGCAGGCGAATCGAGATCCACGCTCAGGTAATCAACCCCCAGCCGGGCGAAGAGCTTGCGTGCCGCCCAGCAGAACTCGCACCAGGCGAGGGAGAACATCACCACCGTCGCCTGGGCCAGACACTCTTCCAGCCTGCGCTCGGCCTCGGCATCCCGCTCCAGTTCCGCCGGCTCGGCAACCCGTGGCACGCTGGCGGCAGCCGGACGTGGTGCGGGCACGTCGAAACGACAGCCCGGCGTCGAGCGCGACAGGGCCAGTTCCTCCTCGTTCATCTCGTCCTCGATGCCCTCGAACAACGGTGTGGACTGGTAGCGCTCACCCGTGTCGGGCAGCATGCACACGACATGGCTGCCGGAAGGTGCCCGACGTGCCACGTCCAGCGCCGCGGCCAGGGTCGCGCCGGCCGAGATACCGACGAAGATACCCTCCTTGCGGGCCAGCTCTCGGGCCAGGCGCAGCGCCTCCTCTCCCGCCACCGGCACGATCTCGTCCACCATGCCGGCTGCCACCGTCTGCTGGGTCAACGGCGAGATGAAATCCGGGCTCCAGCCCTGCATCAGGTGCGGGCGAAAACGCGGATGGCTGGCTCCCACTGGCTGCGTCTCGCCGCTGCCCAGCAGCGGGGCGTTGTCGGGCTCGGCCACCACGATGCGGATGCGCGGATCGGCCGCCTTCAACACCCGGGATACGCCCTTGAGCGTGCCGCCAGTGCCGAAGCCCGTCACCCAGGCATGAATCGGCTCGCCCTGGAAGTCGTCGAGGATCTCCCGCGCCGTGGTGCGGCTGTGTACTTCGGCATTGGCCTCGTTCTCGAACTGGCGACAGAGGAAGTAGCCATGCGCTTCGGCCAGCTCGATGGCCTTGGCCAGCATGCCGCTGCCCTTCTCGGAAGCCGGCGTCAGCACGACGCGGGCCCCGAGGAAGCGCAACAGCCGACGCCGCTCCAGGCTGAAGCTCTCGGCCATGGTCACTACCAGCGGGTAGCCCCTGCGCGCGCACACCATGGCCAGGCCGATGCCGGTATTGCCGCTGGTGGCCTCGATCACCGTCTGGCCCGGACGCAGCGCTCCGCTACGCTCGGCCGCCTCTATCACCGCCAAGGCCATGCGATCCTTCACCGAGCCCATGGGATTGAAGGCTTCCACTTTCACATGCACGTTGACGTCCGGCGGCGCAAGCCGGGCAAGTCGCACCAGCGGCGTACGGCCGACGGTTTCCAGAATGCTGGCGTAGCGGGTCATGGTGAATCTCCTCGGGTGGCTATGCCGACAGGGTTGGCCCGCGCCGAGGAAGCGAGCGTGGAAGCCAGCGTGGTTTTTCACGGACTATACTTGAACCGTTCCCTACCACTGGGGCAGACGATGAACGCGCTGACCCTCAACCTGCTCGGCGACCTCGAAGTGATTCGAGACGGGCAGGTCTTGGCGCTGCCACCCTCCCGCAAGACCCGGGCCCTGCTCGCCTATCTGGCGCTGCATACCCGCTCCCTGAGCCGTGAACACCTGTGCGACCTGTTATGGGAAATGCCCGACGATCCGCGTGGCTCGCTGCGCTGGAGCCTGTCGAAGCTGCGCCGCCTAGTGGACACGCCGGGCCGCACCCGGTTGCGGGCCGATCGCAGCGTTGTGGGGCTCGACACCACGGATATCGACATCGATGTGGTTACCCTGCACGCGCTGCATGGCGAGTGCCTGGAGACAGCCGATGTCGAACGACTCGAACTCACCGCCGCTCGCTATCGCGGGCCCTTCCTGGAGGGCCTGGAGCTGGATCGCTTCGCCGACTTCAACGGCTGGTGCCTGGCCGAGCGCCAGACGGCCCTGCGCGCCCAGACGACCCTGCTCGCCACCTTGGTCACGCGCCTGGCACATACCCCCGAGCGCGCCCTGCCCCATGCCCACGCCTGGGTAAGGATCGCCCCCTTCGACGAAACTGCCCGTGCCCGGCTGGTCAGCCTATTGCTGGCGCAGCACCGCCCGCGCGAAGCCGAGCAACAGCTGCAACTAGGCGTGAGACTGATCCGCGAGGCGGGACTGCCGCTCAATGGCCAGTTGCTGCGTGCCTGGCGCGACACCAAACGACTTGCCGCCGCCACGCCAACGAATGCCGCCCCGGAGACGCTGTCCCTCCCTGCGGTTGGCGAACTGACGCTGCCGGACAGCGACACCCTGGAGGTGCTGCGCTGGGCGGCACTGCTTGCCCCCACCGCCAGCCCGGCGACCTTGAGTCACGTCTCGGGACTCGATACCAACCGTATCGGCGCGGCGCTGGAAGTCGCCGAACGACGCCATTGGCTCACCGCCGAAGGCGGCGAACTACGCTTTACCCAGAGCGACATGGCTACCGAGCTTTATGCCGCGATCTCGCCGGCTCGGCGCCAAGCCATGCATCGACGCATCGCCGAATGGCTGGCCGAGTCCCCGCTCACCGACCTGAGCCAGGCACAAGAGCTGACTCACCACGCCCAGGCCAGCGGCGATCTGGACCTGGCCGCACGGGCAACCGTCGAGGCAGGACGCTTCTGCCTGAGGATCTGCGCCAACGAGCAGGCCCAGCACTATGCCCAACGCGGGTTGGCGCTGGCCGAAGAGATTGCCGACATTCGACGCGTCTGCCTGGCTCTCGAGCTGCACGACGTGCTCTACCGTGCCGCCCCGCTGGCGGACTGGGACAACGGCGCCCGCGACGTGGTGGCCTTGGCCGAGCAGGCGCTGGAGCATGGTGCGCTGGCCCACGCGCGGCTCGGCTATCAATTGGCGAGCCACATCCGCTGGGCTCACGGCCAGTGGAGCGATGCCCACGAAGAGACACTGCAGGCAGAACGTGCGATGCGCTGCAGCGAGGGGCGCGAGCAAGTCATCGCCATGGCCGAGACGGCTCGCTGCCTGGCCATGCTGGAACGCGACCTGGAGCAGGCGACCGAGCTGCTCGCCCAGGCTCGCGAGCAGGCCATCGAGCAGCGTCTCGCTCACCCTGCCATCCCCCTGGCCCAGGGCCTGCTCAGCCTGCACGAGGATCGCTTCGACACGGCCGAGGCCTACTTCAAGGAAGCCCGTACCCTGTGCAAGGCCATGGGCGATCGTCTGGGCGAGTTTCAGGCACAGGAGCTGCTGCTGCTGATGGACCTGGAGCGGGACGACTATGTCGGGGCGGGCAGGCACTGCAAGCAACTGCGCGAGCTTGGCGAACGCTTGCGCGATGGCAGCGAGGCCCCCTATGCCGCTGCCGCCGAGGCCCTGTGTCGCTACGCGCTGGAAGACGATCCCGACCCGTTCGGGGTCGCCCTGGTCACGCTGCGCCATGCCGACGCCCGCCATCGCCTTGCCGTGTTGTTGCTCCAGGCGGCGCGCCTCGACCTGACTCGGGGGCGGATCGAAAGCGCCCGCCAGCGAGCCGGCGAAGCCCTCGAGCATGCCAGGGTATTGGAGCGACGTACCGAACAGCTGCTAGCCCATGCCCTGCTGGCCGAGGCCGCTCGTCGCCGCGATGATGTCACCGAACTGCAGTACCACGCCCAGGCCGCCGAAGCGCTGGCCGAGGCACCGGTAGCCGGCTGGGCCCGACGCCGCTGGCAAGCCCTGCGGGAACACCCCGCCGCGGAGGACGAAACGTGATCGATATCTTTCTGGAGCGGCGCTTCGACGCTCCCCTCGAATCGGCACTGGTGCGCTCGTTGACCGAGGCCGCCCAGCCCTGCTTCGATCTGTACCTTATCGGCTGGCAGGAGAGCTTCCTGGCACGCGATGGATACCGCCTGGTGTGCCACTTCCACGCCCCGGATCTCGAATCGGCACGCATCGGCCTGCGCCAGGCCGGCGCCGAAGTGAGCTCGATGTGGGGCGGCAGCCTGCACGACGCCCCCGCCCTCAGCGCCGCGGAGCTGGCCACTGCTAACGTCATGGTGGAGCGCCACTTCGGCGCCCCGGTGACTTTCCAGGCCATCCAGTCGCTGGAAGATGCCGGCGCAGCCTGCCTGCACAACCATCAAGTGCACTTCCTGCGCACCCTGTTCTCCTTCGACCGCCAGCGCATGCTCTGCCTCTATCGCGCTCCGGACGCCGAGTCGGTACGCCGGGCCCAGCACCAGGCCGACATGCCGGTCAGCCGCATCTGGGCCTTCCAGCGTATCGCTCCCGCGGCGGATTCCACGCCACCAGCCTGAAAAACCACGCGCTCTCCCACGCTGGGTCCCACGCGCCCCCGCGAATCTCGCAGCTGACCGCTAACGGTCAATCCTGACGAGACACAACGATAAAAGGAGAGCGTCAATGCACACCGCCACTCAACCGATCGACAATGGCGTCAACGTCACCGCCCTGCTGGGCGCTCGCGAGGCGCTGGCTCAGGCCCCCGCCGCCGCACGCTTCACCTGGCGTGCACATTGCGACTGGGTCCGCGGCACTCACAGCCGGATTGCCATTGAGGACTTCCACGGCCTCGGCGAAACCCAGCAGCACCGCTCACGCTTCACCTTCGAGGCCGATCACCCCGAGGTGTTCGCCGCCGAGGACCACGGCCCCACCCCGGTGGAGTACGTACTGGTGGGCCTGGCCGCCTGCCTCACCGCGGGAGTGGCCGCCGTGGCCCAGCACCGCGGTATCCAACTGCGCTCGGTCAAGGCCACGGTGGAGGGGGACATGGACATCCAGGGCATCCTCGGCATGGACCCCGAAGTGCGCAGCGGTTTCGACGACATCCGCGTGGGGTTCGAGATCGATGCCGATGCCAGCCGTGCCGACATCGAGGCCCTGGTCGCCCAGTCGCAGAAACGCTCGGCGGTCTACGACCTGCTCACCAACCCCACCCACGTCAAGGTCGAGGTCAAGTGAAGACGGTGACTGCCGTGGTCGTCGGCGCCGGGCACGCCGGGCTGGCCATGAGCCACCACCTGGCCCGGCACGGCATCGACCACGTGATCCTGGAGCGCGGCGAGGTGGCCAATGCCTGGCGGCACCAGCGCTGGGACTCGCTGCGCCTGCTCACGCCCAACTGGCAGACGCGGCTACCCGGCCAGGCCTATGCCGGACCGGAGCCGCATGGCTTCATGGGCATGGCGGAACTGATCGCCTTTCTCGATGATTATGCCCGGGGCCTCTCGGCCCCGCTGCATACCGGCACCGAGGTGATCTCGGTGCGCCAGGCCGAGAATGGCTACCTTGTGGTCACGAATCAGGGCGACTGGCGCTGCCGGGCGGTGGTGATGGCCACCGGCGCCTGCCGGCTTCCCGTCGTGCCCGCCCTGGCCGCGGACCTGCCGCCCTGGGTCAACAGCCTGACACCCCTCGATTACCGCAACCCCGGCCAATTGGCTCCGGGTGGCGTGCTGGTAGTGGGTGCCTCGGCCACCGGCGTGCAACTGGCCGACGAGATCCAGCGCAGCGGGTGGCCCGTGACGCTGGCCGTGGGCGAGCATCTGCGCTTGCCGCGGCGCTACCGCGGTCGCGACATCCAGTGGTGGCTGGAGCAGGCGGGGATGCTCGATCAGCGCTTCGACGAGGTGGAAGACCTGGCCCGTGCCCGGCGCCAGCCTTCGCCGCAGCTGCTGGGCAGCACCGAGTCGCTGGACCTGGACCTCAACGCCCTGAGCGAGCGCGGCGTCCGCATGGTCGGGCGCCTCGTGGGCCTGGCCGGCACCCGGCTGCAGTTCTCCGGGGCGCTTGCGGTACACTGCCAGGCGGCGGACCTCAAGCTCGCTCGGCTACTCGACAATCTCGATGCCTGGGCCAGCGTCCACGACTGTCACGCTGCCCTGCCCGCTCCGGAGCGCCCTGCGCCCACCCGGGTGCCTCAACGCCCCTGTCTCGGGCTCGACCTGGCCGCCGGCGAGATCAAGACGGTGCTGTGGGCCACCGGCTTTCGCCCCGATTTCAGCTGGCTCGAGGTGCCGGTGTTCGATGCCCGAGGTCGCCTGCTACATGATGGCGGCGTAGTGGCGCCGGGTCTCTATGCCATGGGGCTGCCCTTCATGCGGCGACGCAAGTCGGGCGCCATCCACGGCGCCGACGACGATGCGCGAGAGCTCAGCGCTCACCTGGCCGCCTGGCTGGCCCGAACGGGTCGACGCCACGCCAGCTTCGCCTGACGCACGACCAGCACAGAAGCCCGGTCGCTCGCACCGAGCGGCCGGGCTCTCATCCAGCCAGGCTTTCGCCAGCTGGCGACACTCAATCGAGGCGAAACAGCTCCCGCGGGGAATGGTCCAGGATCACGCGCCGGTCATCCTCATCGCCGACCCACTCGGCCAGCCAGTCGAAGGTGTCGCGATAGCTGTGCTTGCCTTCATGGCGGGTCCAGGGCCAGTCGCTGCCCCATACCAGCCGCTCGCGCCCCAACTCTTCCAGTAGCGTTCGGACATGAGGTCGCAGATCAGCCACCGGCGATCGATACGGCGCCGACAGTTTGACCCAGGTGCGGCCGTAGCGGCCGGCTTCCAGCAGCAGGCGGAAACCGGCATCGGCGGCGGGGTCGGCCTCGACGGGCAGCCCCAGGTGATCGATCACCAGGATGACGCCGTGCTCGTGCAGTGCGGGAAAGAGTTCGGGCAGGCGATCTCCCTCGAGGTGCAGCTCCAGGTGCCAGTCCAGCGCCTTCAACCGGTCGAGGAAATCGATCCATTGCGGATCGTTCAGGTCGGGGAGTTCGCGGCGCCGTTCGATGAGATTCCAGCGCACGCCGACGATGCCGGCCGCATCGAGCTTTCGCATCTCGGTCAGGCTGGCCTCCTTGGGCAGCTGCACCACTCCACGGTAGTTTCCCCCCAGTTCACCGAGGATCCGCAGCAGCTCACGATTGTCGTGGCCGAGGAAGCTCGGCTGCACCAGTACGCCACCATGCAACTCGCATGCCGCCAGATGTGCCTGCCACTCATGCAGGGGCGCCGGCCGTGACGGACGATAGTTTGAGCCCTCGATCTCATCCACCTGCGGATAGACATGGGCGTGACAGTCGAATCCTTGCTTCACTTTGGCTCCCACCCTGGTTTCCTCATCTTGGCTCCCTCTCCCGGGCTTTCCTACCCGAGCCTGCCCATCGCCTGGCTCTTGGCTGAATACTCGAGGATGCCTTGCTTAGACTTACGTCTAGTTCTCTAGAGAACTGGTTGACTAGAAGTATACACTGGTCTTTAGTGACAGCAACAAGACAGTGAATCCAGGAGATCGAACCCATGTGTGCATTGCGCATGCCCCAAGCCGACGGGCGCCTTCCCCTCTATGCCCGGCTGCGCGACCAGTTGGCGTCGCGGATCGCCAATGGCGAGTGGTCACCGGGCGACACGATCCCCTCGGAGAACCGGCTGGCCGAGGAGTACGGCGTGGCACTGGCCACCATGCGCATGGCACTCAAGCAACTGGTCGACGAAGGCCTGCTGGAGCGTCGCCGCGGCACCGGCACCTTCGTCAAGCAGCCGGCGTTTCGCGCCGATCTGTTCCGCTTCTTCCATGTTCACGACGCCGACGATCCCGACGGCTCCATGATTCCGGAGAGCCGCATTCTCAGCCGCGAGGAGGTCGAAACGCCTGCCGAGGTCCGGCTGGCATTCGGCGAGCCGGAGGCGACACGCTGCCTCAAGCTCGAGCGTGTTCGCCTGTGGTCCGGCGAACCGATGCTGTTCGAGGAGGTTTACCTGCGCCTGCCCGATTTCAAGGGGCTGCTGGCGCTCGATCCCAAGGACATGGGACCGCTGCTCTACCCCGTCTTCCTCCAGGAATTCGGGATTCTCATCACGTCAGCGACGGATGAGCTTTCATTCGGCACCGCCACCAAGGCAAGTGCCAGGCACCTTGAACTGCCTGCCAACTCGCCGGTTGCCGTTATCGAGCGCATCGCGCGCAACCCCGTGGGTCGGGTCATCGAATATCGCCGCGTGCATGGCCGACCCGAACGCTTCCGCTATCGCGTCACCCTTGGCGAACACAACGCCTGAAGCGGGCCTCGATGCCCGCCCCATGTCCCAACGACTCCAACGACAGGTACGACAAATGAAAACCACGCTGCTCCTCACCACTGCTACCGTTTCGGCCCTTGCCTTCACCCCGGCCATGGCCGAGTATCCGGAGCGTCCCATCGAGCTCATCGTGCCGGCACCCGCAGGCGGCGGCACCGACAACGTGGCACGCATGCTCAACCAGTATCTCGAGGAGGAACTGGGCCAGCCCGTCGCCGTGCTCAACGTGGCGGGTGGCGGCGGCGCCATCGGCGTCAACCAATTCTCCCGTGCGCGTCCCGATGGCTATACCCTGCTTTCCACCTGGAACAGCCCCATCACCACGGTGCCGCACATGCAGCGCGTGCAGTACTCCTACGAGACGCTGACTCCCATCACCAGCACCTCCCAGAGCGCCTACACCCTCTGTGTCGCGCCTGATTTCCCGGCCGAAAGCGGCGAGGAGTTCCTTGCCGAGCTGCAAGCCAACCCTGGCAAGTACACCTATGGCAACGATGGCGTCGGCGGCACCATGCGCCTGGCGGCGGAGCGGATCTTCGAAGCCTACGACATCACCGCCCGCCCGATTCCCTTCGGCGGCGCCGGCGAGACCCTGCAGAACTTCCTCGGCGGTCACGTCGACATCTACGGCGGCTCCATCACCCCGGTGCTGCCCTATGTGGAAGAAGGCCAGGCCAAGTGCCTGCTGGTGACCTCCGCCGACGACAACGATGCCCTGCCCCAGGCATCCGGCCTCGCCGCCCTGGGGCATCCCGAGCTCGAGACCGTGCTCTGGCGCATGATGCTGGGCCCGGAAGGCATGGAGGAAGAGCGCGCCGAAGCGGTCGCCGATGCCGTGGCCCGCGCCGTGGAGCACCCGGAGTTCCAGGAGTTCCTCTCCGCCCAGGGCGAGACCCTCAACCTGGTGCGCGGCGAAGCACTGCGCGAGCGCCTGGAGCAGGAAACCCAGGCCATCGGCGAGACGTTGGAAAACCTCGGCCTCAAGCAACAGTAACCGGCAAAGGCATCGATAAGACCATGAACTACAGAGATCTCTTCTCTGGCATTGCCTTCCTCATCATTGGCGTCAGCACCGTCTGGATGGGGAAAGGCTTCTTTGCCGATGCCGCCTACGTTCCCATCGGGGTCGGCACCCTGATGGGCGCGTTCTCCCTGCCGCTGATCTGGCGAGGCATGAAAAGCGTGCTGGCCGTGCGCACCACGACCGATGCCGCCGCCAGTAGTCATATGACGACCCAGCCTGCTCCCGCTCTGGTCGACCATCCGGGACGCTTCTCGGTGACGCTAGGCTGCTCCCTGGTGTACTACGCGACCCTGCCGATCGTCGGTTTCTACACCACCAGTGCCCTGTTCATCACGCTGCTGGCGGTGCTACTGGGAGAGCGGCGACCCGCCGTGATAGCGGGCATCACCCTGGGCTTCATCACGCTGCTGTACGCCCTGTTCGCCGTGGTGCTCAAGCGCCCATTGCCCGTCGAGTTCTTCCTCGCTTCCTAGATAGGGCCCAGCTCATGTTCGAATCGCTCCTGAATGCACTCCCGGTGGCCCTGCAGTTCGGCTCGCTGATCAGCCTGTTCGTCGGCACGCTGATTGGCATCCTGATCGGCGCGCTGCCCGGCCTGAACCCGGTCATGGCCATTGCCCTGATGCTGCCGCTGACCTACGGCTTCGATCCCATCATTGCCCTGGGGCTGGTCGCAGGGATCTACAACGGCTCCATGTACGGCGGCGCCATTCCCGCCATCCTGCTCAACATTCCCGGCACGCCTGCCGCCATCGCCACCACCTTCGACGGCTACCCGATGACGCGCAAGGGCGAGGGTGGACTGGCCCTGAAGACGGCCTGCTGGTCGTCCGCCATCGGCGGTATCGTCAGCGCCCTGGCCCTGATGACACTGGCCCCCATGCTGGCCAAGGTAACCCTGGCGTTCGGCCCAGCGGAGTACTTCTGGGTGGCCGTGTTCGGCCTCGTCAGCATTGCCGTGCTGGTGGGCAAGGATGTGAGCAAGGGCATGCTCAGCGCCCTGCTCGGCGTCATCATAGGCCTGGTGGGCATCGACACCATCAGCGGGGAAGAGCGCTTCACGTTCGATTCGCTCTACCTGTCAGGCGGCTTCGAGCTGCTCATCGTGCTGATCGGGCTGTATGCCGTGCCGCCAGTGCTCGAGATGGCGGAAAAGCGCAACGAATCCTACTTCGACAGCGACAGTTTCCGCGCCAAGCCGAGCGGCGGCAGTCTGGGCCTGCTGCGCCGCCACTGGCGTACCTGGAGCCGTTCATCGCTGATAGGTGTGGCCGTGGGCATCCTGCCGGGCGCCGGCGGCAACCTGGCCGCCCTGCTCAGCTATAACGAGGCCAAGCGCAAGGCGCCGGATCCCGAGTCCTTCGGCAGCGGCAACCCGGTCGGCGTCGCCGCGGCGGAGTCCGGCAATAGCGCCGACAACGCGGCGGCCATGATCCCCTCGCTGACGCTGGGCATTCCCGGCAATCTGGTCGCGGCACTGGTACTGGGCGCGCTGATGATCCATGGCCTGCAGCCCGGCCCACAGCTGTTCACCCGCTCCCCCGACGTGGTGTTCGGTTTCATGTGGCAGATGCTGCTGACGGCCATGCTGTTGTTGCTGCTCGGCGGCATGGTGGCGACGCGCCTGTTCGCCCAGGTGCTGCGCATGCCCTCCGCCCTGCTGGTTCCCACTACCCTGGTGCTGATGGCGGTAGGCGTGTATACCGTGAACGGCAACGTCACCGATCTCTATGTCATGCTGGCCTTCGGCTTGGCCGGCTACCTGCTCAACCGGCTCGGCTTCCCGCTGGCGCCCGTGGTGCTGGGCGTGCTGCTGGGCCCCATGGCTGAGCAGAACTTCCGCTTGACCATGTTGATCGCCCAGAACGACTGGACGGTGCTGTTCAGCCGCCCCATATCGCTGGGCATCATTGCCCTGCTGGCCGTGGTGCTGCTCTCACAGCTGTGGAAGGCACTGCGCCAGCGGCGCCAATCGCAGTATCAAGGCTCTTGACTCTCAAGAAGGCTCGGAGGCAGCTTCCAACCCCATCAGCAGTCCTGCCAGCTCATTGGCCACGAAGCGCGTCTCGACGCACTCGTCGAGATGCCCCGCCGCGAAGCTCAAAAAGCCCAACGCGGCATGAGGCAGGCGGCGATCGCGGCGCACGATGAACTGCCAGTGGCTCTCGATGGGGAAATCTGCCACCGGCAGGATCGCAATATCAGGGTGCTCCGGCGGTAGCACGTGCTCGGAGAGCACGGCCAGCCCCATGCCGGCAGCGACGCCGACGCGAATGGCTTCGTTACTGGCCATTTGCAAGGTGGGCCCCAGCGACAAGCCGTGCTCCTGCAGCCAGCTCTCGAACATCATGCGCGTCGCCGAGCCCGGTTCGCGCAGCAGGAAGCGCTCTTCCAGCAATTCCCCCATGCCGATGCGCTCGCGCTGTGCCAGCGGATGCCCCTGCGGGGCCACAACCACCAGCGGATTGCGCAGGAAACGCCCGGCCAGGGCATGCGCCAGGGACGGCGGGTGGCTGAACACGTAGAGATCGTCGTCCTGGCGCTCGAAACGCGTCAGCATCTGGCGGCGGTTCCCCACGTGGAGGGTCACGTCGACGTCGGGAAAGGCGTGACTGTATGGCCCGAGCAGGCGTGGCAGCACGTACTGGGCGGTATTGACCAGGGCAATGCTGAAGCGGCCACGCTTACCGCCACGCAGCGCCTCCAGATAATCCTCGAAGTCGTCGAAGCGGCTCAGCACCTCACGGCTGGCGCGATAAAGCTCGCGCCCCGCCTCGGTGGTGTTCAACCGCCCATGGCCGCTCTTCAGCAGCGGCTCGCCCACTGCCTCTGCCAGACGTCGCAGCTGCTGCGACACCGTAGGCTGGGTCAGGTGGAGTTGGCGCGCCGCCTCGCTGACCGAGCCGCTGCGCACCACGGCAACATAGACCTGCAGCAGACGAAACGTCAGGTGGCGAACGTTCATTACGTGGCTCCGGCTCAACCCATAGAGAATTAACTATAGTAGATCCAGTTACATTCTATTGGAATCAATATCCGTTACTCCTCACAATCCGCGACTATCCTGCCAGTGCATCTCCAGCAAGAAGAGAGACCCATGCCCGATATCGTCGTGATGTTCTTTCTGCTCGGCCTGCTTGCCGGGCTGGTCAAGTCCGACCTCAACATACCCAAGGCCGCCTATGACACCCTGAGCCTGCTGCTGATGCTGACCATCGGCCTCAAGGGCGGCATGTCGCTTTACGGCAATCTTCATTGGTCGCTGATTCCGGAACTGCTCGGCGTAGCGGCCCTGGGCGGCCTGATTCCCCTGGCCCTGATGCCGGTGCTGCGCCGCCTGGTAAGACTCTCGGCGGCAGACAGCGCCAGCATAGCCGCCCACTACGGCTCGGTCAGCGCCGGTACCTTTGCCGTGGCGCTGGCCTTCGCCGAGGGGCGCAACCTGGTCATTGGCGCCGAAGTCACCCTCTATCTGGTGATGCTGGAACTGCCGGCCATCATGGTCGCCATCGCCCTGTTTCGGCGCCACGCCGGCAAGAACTCCGGCGAGGCCATGCAGGGCATCTGGCACGAGACACTGACCAACCGCGGCGTGATCCTGCTGGCCGGCGGCGCGGTGATCGGCGCCATGTACGGCCCCGGCGAGGGAGCCAAGGTCACCGAGCTGTTCATGGGCGCCTTCCATGCAGTACTGGCCCTGTTCCTGCTGCAGATGGGCCTGACCGCAGCGGACACCCTGCGCCCCATTCCCTGGTTCCATTGGCGGCTGCTCACCTTCGCCCTGATCGCGCCGCTGGTGCTCTCACTGGTCGGGATGTCGGTCGGCCTGTTGCTTGGCCTGCCCACCGGCTCGGTGCTGATCCTCACGGCGCTGACCGCCAGTGCGTCGTACATCGCCGCGCCGGCGGCCATGCGTACCGCCATTCCGGAGGCCAACATCGGCCTGGCAATGCTCGCCTCCCTCGGCTTTACTTTCCCACTCAACGTGATCGTCGGTATTCCGCTTTACCACCAGATCATCGAATGGATCGCCCTCTAGGCGATCCGCTGTCACAGGGTGCCACCAGCTTCTCGGTGGTGCCCTGCTGTGGCTCACGGCCCCCTGCCCCTTGTTGTTCGACATTCGTAGAACGCCCCAAAGCTGCACTTTACGTTAACGTCAACCTCGCCTAGTCTTGTAGCATCTTGACGACTCTGCGGGATCGAGACTGCTTGCCCGCATCACCCGACAGCTGGTCTACCACTGACACTAGGGAGTTCCGCCGCCATGTTCACGTCCTACAAGCCCCTCGACTTCGGCCTCGACGACGAACTCAACATGCTGCGCGATCAGGTAAACGCCTTCGCCCGCGACGAGATCGCGCCGCGCGCCGCCGAGATCGACGAGAAGAACGAGTTCCCCAACGACCTGTGGCGGAAGTTCGGCGACATGGGCCTGCTCGGTATCACCGTGCCTGAGGAGGACGGCGGCACCGGCATGGGATATCTCGCCCACTGCATCGCCATGGAGGAAATCTCACGTGCCAGCGCCTCGGTGGGCCTCTCCTACGGCGCCCACTCCAACCTGTGCGTGAACCAGCTCAAGATCAACGCCAATGCCGAGCAGAAGGCCAAGTACCTGCCCAAGCTGATCAGCGGCGAGCATGTCGGTGCGCTGGCCATGTCCGAGCCGGGCGCCGGTTCCGACGTGGTCTCGATGAAGCTGCGCGCACGGCGTGAAGGCGACCACTACGTGCTCAACGGCAACAAGATGTGGATCACCAACGGTCCCGACGCCGACGTGCTGGTGGTCTACGCCAAGACCGACCCGGATGCCGGTTCCAAGGGCATCACTGCCTTCATCATCGAGAAAGGCATGCCCGGCTTCTCCACCGCCCAGAAGCTCGACAAGCTGGGCATGCGCGGCTCCAACACCTGCGAACTGGTGTTCCAGGACTGCGAAGTGCCGGTCGAGAACGTGCTGGGTGACGAAGGCAAGGGCGTGCGCGTGCTGATGAGCGGCCTGGACTACGAGCGTACCGTACTCGCCGCCGGCCCCATCGGCATCATGCAGGCAGCCATGGACGTCGTCGTGCCCTACATTCACGAGCGCAAGCAGTTCGACCAGTCCATCGGCGAGTTCCAGCTGGTGCAGGGCAAGATCGCCGACATGTACACCACGCTGAACGCCTGCCGCGCCTATCTCTATGCCGTGGCAGCCGGTTGCGACCGCGGCCAGACCTCGCGCAAGGACGCCGCCGGGGTGATCCTCTACTGTGCGGAGAAGGCCACCCAAGTGGCGCTGGATGCCATCCAGCTGCTCGGCGGCAACGGCTACATCAACGAGTACCCCACCGGCCGCCTGCTGCGCGACGCCAAGCTCTACGAGATCGGCGCCGGCACCAGCGAGATTCGCCGCATGCTGATCGGCCGTGAAATCTTTGCCGAGTCGAAATAAGGGGAACCCATGGCTACCTTGACGACACAAGTCAATCCGCGCAGCGACGGCTTCCAGGCCAACGACAAGGCCATGCGCCACGAGGTGATGAAGCTGCGCGAGCTGACCGCGGCGATCAGCCAGGGCGGTGGCGAGAAGGCCCGCACCCGCCACGAGAGCCGTGGCAAGCTGTTCGTGCGCGACCGCATCGACCACCTGATCGACGAAGGTTCGCCGTTCCTCGAGTTCTCGGCGCTGGCCGCCCATGAGGTCTACGAGAGCGACGTACCCGCTGCCGGCGTGGTCACCGGTATCGGTCGCGTCAGTGGCGTCGAGTGCGTGATCGTCGCCAACGACGCTACCGTCAAGGGCGGTACCTACTATCCGCTGACGGTGAAGAAGCACATCCGCGCCCAGGAGATCGCCCGTAAGCACCGCCTGCCGTGCATCTACCTGGTCGACTCCGGCGGCGCCTTCCTGCCGCGCCAGGACGAAGTGTTCCCCGACCGCGAACACTTCGGCCGCATCTTCTACAACCAGGCCACCCTCTCCGCCGAAGGCATTCCTCAGATCGCCGTGGTGATGGGCTCGTGCACCGCGGGCGGCGCCTACGTGCCGGCCATGGCCGACGAGTCGATCATCGTCAAGCAGCAGGGCACCATCTTCCTCGGCGGCCCGCCGCTGGTGAAGGCTGCGACCGGCGAGAGCATCAGCGCCGAGGACCTGGGCGGTGCCGACGTGCACGCCAAGAAGAGCGGCGTGGCCGACCATTACGCCGAGAACGACGCCCACGCCCTGCAGCTCGCCCGCGCCTGCGTGTCGCGGCTCAACTGGCAGAAGCGCGGCCAGCTCAAGATGCAGGAACCCAAGCCGCCCAAGCTCGACCCCAGCGAGCTCTACGGCATCGTCGGCACCGACCTCAAGAAGCCGTTCGACGTGCGCGAAGTGATCGGCCGCATCGTCGACGACTCCGACTTCGACGAGTTCAAGCGCTACTACGGCGACACCCTGGTCACCGGCTTCGCACACATCCACGGCTACCCGGTGGGCATCGTCGCCAACAACGGCGTGCTGTTCTCCGAATCCGCCGTCAAGGGCGCCCACTTCATCGAGCTGTGCGCCCAGCGCAAGATCCCGCTGGTGTTCCTGCAGAACATCACCGGCTTCATGGTCGGCTCCAAGTACGAGCACGAAGGCATCGCCAAGCACGGCGCCAAGCTCGTCACCGCCGTGGCCTGCGCCAAGGTGCCCAAGTTCACCGTGCTGATCGGCGGCAGCTTCGGCGCCGGCAACTACGGCATGTGCGGTCGCGCCTACGATCCCAATTTGCTGTTCATGTGGCCCAACGCGCGCATCTCGGTGATGGGCGGGGAACAGGCCGCCGGCGTGCTGGCCCAGGTCAAGCGCGAGCAGTACGAGCGCGAAGGCCGCGAGTGGAGCAAGGAAGAGGAAGAAGCCTTCAAGCAGCCCACCCGCGAGCAGTACGAGCGCCAGGGTCACCCCTACTACGCCAGCGCCCGGCTGTGGGACGACGGCGTGATCGACCCGGCCCAGACCCGCGACGTGCTGGGGCTCTCGCTCGCCGCCGCCATGAACGCCGAGGTTCAAGAGACGCGCTTCGGCGTATTTAGAATGTAAACGGCTTCACGGCCTGAAGGGTAACCGGCGTTAGCGGCGCCGGGGCAGAAACAAGCGAAGCTCATTTTTCAGGGATAGAAAAATGGAGCGCCCAGGGAAGGGTTTACAGCGTCTTCGCGTTTTCTGCCTGCGGAGAGCCGCGGGAAGCCACCCAGAACCGAATTCATGAGGCAGTGAAATGGCAATAACCTATTCACAGCTAAGCATTGATGACCGCGGCGTCGCCCGGCTGACGCTGAATCGTCCCGACGTGCACAACGCCTTCGACGACAGCCTGATCGCCGAGCTCAACGAGCACCTCGACAAGCTGCACGACGCCGCCCGCCACGGCGAGGTGCGCGTGGTGGTGTTGGGCTCCGAGGGCAAGAGCTTCTCCGCCGGGGCCGATCTCGGCTGGATGAAGCGCATGGTCGAGTACGACTTCGAGGGCAACCTGGCCGACTCGCGCAAGCTTTCGCAGCTGATGCACGGCCTCGACACCCTCCCTTGCCCCACCGTATGTCGCGTGCAGGGCGCTGCCTTCGGCGGTGCCGTGGGCCTGGCCGCCTGCTGCGACGTGGTGATCGCCAGCGAGAAGGCCAGGTTCTGCCTCTCCGAGGTGAAGATCGGCCTCTCCCCGGCGGTGATCAGCCCCTATGTGCAGCGCGCCCTGGGCGCGCGCCAGATGCGCCGCTACGCGCTGACTGCCGAAGTGATCGACGCCGATCAGGCGCTGGAACTGGGCCTGGCCCACCAGATCGTCGGCCACGACCACATCGACGAGGCGGTCGAAGAGATGATCGCGACGTTGCTGGCCGGCTCACCCCAGGCCCAGCGCGCCACCAAGGCGCTGCTGGCCGAAGTGGCCCGCGACTCCGACAGCAAGGCCACCCGCGAGCATACCTGCCGTGTGATCAGCGAGCTGCGCGTGAGCGCCGAAGGTCAGGAAGGCCTCGCCAGCTTCTTCGAGAAGCGCCGCCCCGCCTGGGCCGACGACAACACGAATTCCTCGGAGCGCCGCTCATGAGTCAGAACGATTCCCGCACCACGCCCTTCGACACCCTGCTGGTGGCCAACCGCGGCGAGATCGCCTGCCGCGTGATGCGTACCGCCCGCGCCATGGGCCTGCGCACCGTGGCCGTCTACTCGGATGCCGACGCCAACGCCCGACACGTGCGCGAAGCCGACGAGGCCGTCCGCCTGGGCCCGGCCGCCGCCCGCGAGAGCTACCTGAAGGTGGAAGCGGTGGTGGAAGCCGCCAAGCGCACCGGCGCCGGTGCCATTCACCCCGGCTACGGCTTCCTCTCCGAGAACGGCGCCTTCGTCGAAGCGCTGGACGCCGCGGGCATCACCTTCGTCGGCCCGCCCGCCTCGGCGATTGCCGCCATGGGCGACAAGTCCGCCGCCAAGGCGCGCATGGCCAACGCCGGTGTGCCGCTGGTGCCGGGCTACCACGGCGACGACCAGGACGACGCCCTGCTCAAGACCGAGGCCGACAAGATCGGCTACCCGGTGCTGCTCAAGGCCAGTGCCGGCGGCGGCGGCAAGGGCATGCGCGTGGTCGAAGCCCCTGAGCAGTTCCAGGCCGCACTGGACGGCTGCCGACGCGAGTCCCAGGCCGCCTTCGGCGACACCCGCATGCTGATCGAGAAGTACCTGACCCAGCCGCGTCACGTCGAAGTGCAGGTGTTCTGCGACAGCCACGGCAACGGCGTCTACCTGTTCGAGCGCGACTGCTCCGTGCAGCGCCGCCACCAGAAGGTACTCGAGGAAGCCCCCGCCCCCGGCATGACCGCCGAGCTGCGCCGCGAGATGGGCGAAGCCGCCGTGCGCGCCGCCAAAGAGATCGGCTACGTCGGCGCCGGCACCGTCGAGTTCCTGCTCGACAAGGACGGCTCGTTCTACTTCATGGAGATGAACACCCGCCTGCAGGTGGAGCACCCCGTCACCGAGATGATCACCGGCCAGGATCTGGTCGAATGGCAGCTGCGCGTGGCCATGGGCGAAGCGCTGCCGCTGCAGCAGGACGAGCTGACTATCACCGGTCACAGCTTCGAGGCGCGCCTCTACGCCGAAGACCCGGAGCAGGACTTCCTGCCCGCCACCGGCAAGCTCGAGCGCTTCGCCATGGACCTCAAGGGTGCCGGACTCGACCCGCGTCAAGTACGCCTGGACAGCGGCGTGGAAACCGGCGACGCGGTCTCGATGCACTACGACCCGATGCTGGCCAAGCTGATCGTCCACGGCGACGACCGCGAGCAGGCCCTGGCCACCCTCAACCGGGCACTGGCGGCGCTGGACGTCCAGGGTGTGGTGACCAACCGCGCCTTCCTGCAGCGGCTGGCCACCCACCCGGCGTTCCGCAACGCGGAGCTGGACACCCGCTTCATCGAGAAGAATGAAGCCACCCTCTTCGCCCCCAAGCAGTACAGCATCGAAGAGTACGCCGGTGCCGCGCTGATCGGCCTCAACCAGCTCGCCCGCGAGTGCGAGAGCGACTCGCCGTGGGACCGCCACGACGGCTTCCGCCTCAACGCCCCGCACACCATCCGCATCTCGCTCTGCGACCCTGCGCACGTGCAAGATGAAGCGAGCGTAGTAGTCGTGGAAGGCACCCGCGCCAGCGGCGCCGACCCGTGGGATTTGACCATCGGCGGCGAGACGCTCACCGCCCGCCTGCAGCACCTTGAAGGCGACGCCGTGGCCGTCACCCTCAATGGCCACCGCCGCCGCCTGCAGGCGCGGCGTGACGGCAACGTCGTCGTGATGGTCGACCCGCGTGGCGAAACCCGCCTGTTCTGGCGCCGCATCGACGCCATCGACCATGGCCACCACGAAGCCGAATCGACCCTCACCGCGCCGATGCACGGCACCGTGGTCGCGCTGCTGGTGGAAGCCGGCCAGAAGGTGGAGAAAGGCATGCCGCTGATGGTCATGGAAGCCATGAAGATGGAACACACCATGACCGCCCCCGCCGACGGCCACGTGGAAAGCTTCCACTTCAATGCCGGCGATACGGTGGGACAGGGAGACGTATTGCTCGAATTCGCCCCGGTAGAGTAACAGTAGCCATGGCGAGCGGCGCCGGGGACAGGTCGTTGAGGGGGTCCGATGCCAGGGATGGCATCGGTAGCGCCCAAGGATGGGTTTACAGCGCCCCCTCGGAGACCTGTCGACGGTTCAGCCGCGGATCATGACCACGGCCGAGACAGGATAGGAGTGTAGAAGATGGCATTTCCCAAGCATGTGCGCCTGGTCGAGGTCGGGCCCCGCGACGGGCTCCAGAACGAACCCAACCCGATCGACACGGCCACCAAGCTGGAACTGATCGACCGCCTGGGCGCCGCCGGTATCAGCTACATCGAAGCGGCCAGCTTCGTCTCGCCCAAGTGGGTGCCGCAGATGGCCGACCATCGTGAAGTGATGACCGGCCTCACGCGCCGCCAGGGCGTGACCTACGCCGCCCTCACCCCCAACCTCAAGGGGCTGGAAGCGGCGCTGGAGTGCGGCGTGGAGGAAGTGGCGGTATTCGGCGCCGCCAGTGAGTCCTTCTCGCAGAAGAACATCAACTGCTCCGTCGCCGAATCCCTGGAGCGCTTCGCCCCCGTGCTGGAGCGAGCCAGAGAGGCCAACTTGCGCGTGCGCGGCTACGTCTCCTGCGTGCTCGGCTGCCCCTACGAGGGCGAAATCGCCCCGGCCAAGGTGGCCGAAGTCTCAAAGGCGCTGTTCGAGATGGGCTGCTACGAAGTCTCGCTCGGCGACACCATCGGCGTCGGCACCCCGCTCGCCGCCAAGCGCATGATCGAAGCCGTGAGCCGCGACATCCCCATGGAAAAGCTCGCCGCCCACTTCCACGACACCTACGGCCAAGCGCTGGCCAACCTCTACGCCGTGCTGGAAGAAGGCATCAGCGTGGTGGACAGCTCCGTCGCCGGCCTCGGCGGCTGCCCCTACGCCAAGGGCGCCTCCGGCAACGTGGCAAGTGAAGACGTGGTCTATCTGCTCAACGGCCTGGGTATCGAGACAGGCATCGACCTCGACAAGCTCGCCGACACCGGCACCTGGATTACCCGCACCATCGGCCGACCGAACCGCTCGAAGGTAGGCGTGGCGCTGGCAGCGAAGTAAGTAGGTGGTAGAAACGGAAAGCCCCTGAGCCAGGTGACTGGCTCAGGGGCTCCTTAATTGTGGGCGGCGCTGGGAGTGGGCTTGCTATGGCTTCCCTGGTTTTTCTTACCCCTCGAGGTTTTCCTGCCTCTGCGCCCGGCGATGGTAGAAGTACAAATATGCAAGCCCCAGCGGTGCAATGAAAATTGCGAAGCCCCAGCAGAGCGTCATGGTGAACATCTTGACGACCAGCATCATCACGGCATTGACGAAGAACACATTGTCTCCTATCAAGAAGCCTATCACCTGTTCATAGACGAAGCGTGAATAGGGGTACAGCAAGGCGTTTACCATCAGCAGCACCAGTTGATCCATTCGTAGCTGCGCGTCTCCCTGCACAACCATGAATACGATCAGAGCCGACATACCGGCACCGAAGAATAGCTGACGCAGGAAGTAGCGCAGCGAAAGGCCACCGAACGTCATGGCGATGAAGTCACGCATGGATATCTCCTATAATCCATTTTTCTTTCTTGCCGTGGGATGATCCCAGTTAAACCGGGCTCAATAGTAAGTAGTAACCGCTTCCCTCATGCCACTGCAGCCTCCCGCTGCTCACGGTAAGTAGTCATCTCCACCTTGCCGAGCTGGGGGGTGAGCTGGCAGCGCTGACGGGACCAGGGGAAGTCAATCTGCGCCTTGAGGTGATCTGCACCCTCGCCAGCCTTCCATGCCTCCAGATTCAGATCGCGCCTCTCGACTATCATCCAGAGGAGAGGCCATTACACCCGTAGCATATGCAATAAAAACAAAAAATATAACAAACCGAATCAAGTTGGAAAAACCGTTTGCCTTTCCACTCGCCGCTCTAGAAGAAAATGCATTACTTTTTCCTCACCATCTATTGAATAAATCACTTCCAATGTTATTGCTGATGCTTTCTCGAAGCGCTTTAACAGCTCACCATTTATTTTGTGAAGCAACACCCCTTCCGTCACCAGCCCACTACCAGCAACTTCTTCCCTCAACAAAGCCTCACTATCGACTTGGTAGTTCTCCTCCCACCCATCTCCGAGAAAATTAGCCCCCAACACATAGATAGGTATATCAGGCACCTCCTCTGCATACAACCCCAACCATGCCCAATACTCCTCAAACGACGCCTGCTTTACAGAAATAGTAAAGAGAACCTCCCCATCTTTATATTCTTCAAGCTCATGTGAATCAAAATTTAACTCGTCATAAAAATCTTTAGAGGGACGGTGCTCATAATGAACTATTTCTGCGGTCTTGCAGCCAGTGAGCGAACTCATAATAATAGAAAAAAAACCAGCCATAAATAAGAACCTCATATTCATCCTCTAACCTCATCGGTCATGTCCATTAGTGGGGACCTCTCACATTACCTCCCAGTGCATACGGCAAAACGTCTAAAACACCATGCCCTAGGCCTTTTCCAGCCCAAGCCCCCCAACCCTTAACGTCATACCATTCATTTGGAATGGGTGCAGGATTAACGTAATTATATGTTCCGACATACCTGGGATCAGTGATAATTTCAAGGGTATCCCCATCAAAGACCACTTCTCTTCCATCCGGGTGGATAAACTTCTGCTCTGGCAACCCAATTCCGTTGTCATGAAAAATAGATTGTGCAGGGCTCAAAAGCTGCCACTCGGAGTTGTGGGCATTTACTTCGGAATAATCAGGCAAGCCAATATTATTGCATGCTCTCCCTGCGAAGTGCCACGACGTTGAACTCCTCCAAAGCCCTGAAATGAAACCATCATCTGCAGGTCGGTCATTGGTACACTCAAACAACCCCAGCGGATCCACCATCCCGGTCGGGTTGCTGACATAACCATACAGATTCCTGCCACCCTTCAGACCAATCGGGTCCTGGCTGATGTACCGGCCCTGCTGCGGGTCGTAGTAGCGGTGGCGGTTGTAGTACAGACCACTCTCTTCATCGTACCACTGGCCCTGGAAGCGGATGGGCTGTGCTGTTCTACCCTGCTCGTTGGTTACCGCGGCCCAGTCGTCGGGCTGGGCTTGCCACAGGGTGTCGCCCCGTGGCGTGACGAGCTGCATGGGTGTGCCGAGAGCATCGGTGACATAGGCACTGATCTGCTTGGCTGCGCCATCGCCGGCCTGGTCGATTCGGAACATGGGTACGAAGCTGCCGGGCTCGTAGACCACGGTGGTTTGGTGGCGCTCTTTCGCTTCGTGCACGAGCCGATCGCCATCCCAGCCGTAGTGGGTGGTGGCGGTGGTGCCGTTGGCGTGATGGACGGTCTTGCTGATGCGCCGCCCCAGGGCGTCGTAGCGGTAGCGGGCTTCTTCGGTAGCTCCCTGGGTGCTGGTACGGGTCAACCGCACCAGGCGGTTGGCGCCGTCGTAGCCGAGGTGGAGTAGTTCACCATTGGGCTGTTCCCGCTCGATCAGGTTGCCGGCGCCGTCATAGCGGTAGCGGCTGCCGTCGAGTTCGCTGAGCTGGTTGGCGGCGTTCGGGCGTGTAGATTCACCCGGCTGGGCATTTAGTCGATTGCCAGCCGCGTCCACCGGGTAGCGGTGGGCACTGTCGCCGTGCTGGCTGGCGATCAGGCGCCCTGACGCGTCATAGGTGTAGGCGATGATCGGGCTGCCACTGCCCTGCCCTGAGCTGCGGAAACTGAGCCTGCCGAGGGCGTCGTAGCGATAGTGCTGCTCGTTCTGAGCGCTACCGGGGCCACGCAGGCTGAGATGATCCAGTTGGCCAAGTGCCGTGTAGCCTCGCTCGAGGATCAGCGGTTGGGGCTGATCGGCGCTGCTCAGGCGCCGCTCGGTTTCACGATGAAGGGCGTCGGGCTCGAGGGCGAGTTCGAGGCCCAACCCGGGAGCGCTGAGGCCGTGCAGGTGGCCGCTGCCGTAGGTGTGCCAGGCGAGTTCGGGCAGATCGCCATAGCGGCTGGCCTGGGGCGCGCCGGTGGCGGTCAGGCGCTGCTGGTGCTGCCATTGCCAGGCAGCGATGTCGCCATCGGCATGATGGCGCTGCCGTTCGCCAATGGGACGACCGGCAGTGTCATAAGCGAAGGTGACCTCGCTCTCAGGATTGACGACACCGCTGAGCTGGCCATCGGCGCGCCACTGATAGCGCTCAGTGCTGGCCGGGGCCGACTCGGTTGCGGGCAGGTGCCGGGCAGCGAGGCGACCATTGGCATCGTAGTCATAACGAATGGCGAGCGGCTGCCCGTCGGGACCAAGCCGGTGGGCTTCGGTACGAGTACTCAGTTGGCCTGCAGCGTCGTAGGCGTAGCGTTGCTCGCGGCCGTCCGGACCGGTCTCGCTGACGAGACGATCCATCTCGTCGTACTCGAATCGGTAGCCGGCGCGGTTGGCAAGGGTCAGTTCACTGAGTCGGCCAGCTTCGTCGTAGGCGTAATGCTCGCGGCCGCCGTCGGCGTCGATTCGCAGTACAGGACGACCGTGGGCGTCGTAGTGGAGTTGATGCCGGTAGCCTTGCGGTCCCTCTTGCTCGACTAGCCTGCCCTGCCGGTCGTGGTGATGCTGCCAGCGGCTTCTGTCAGGCAGTTGGGTGGCGATGCGCCGGCCCATCTCGTCGTGGGTGGTGCGGGTGGTTTCACCCAGAGCGTTGGTCACGGCCAGCAGGTGGCCACGGCTGTCGTAGTCGTAGCGGGTGGTCTGGGCGGAGCAGTCGGTCTCGGAAACGAGCTGGCCAAGGGCGTTCCATTCGAGTCGGCGGGTGCTACCACCGGCGTCGGTGACGGCGGTAGGACGATCGGGTAGCGCTTCATTCTCGAAGGCGAAGGTGGCGGTGCCCTCGGGACCGGTGACACGAATGAGGTTGCCGCGGGCATCGCGCTCGAGCTGCCAACGATGGTTTTCCGGGCCGGCCACGGCGATGGGCTGCCCTTGGGCGTCGCGGGTGATTTCCCAGCGGCTGCCGTCGGGGCCTATCTGGGCGATGACCTGCCCGCTTTCATCTCTTTCGAGCGCTGTCTCTCGGCCGAGCGGATCGACGGTGGCAATGCGCTGCCCGGCGTGATCGTAGCGGTATTGCATGACCGAGCCATCGGCACGGGTGTGAGCCGTCCAACGCTGGCCGGGGCCAGTGCCGCTGAAGTGGTAGCGCTCCTCGCGGCCGAGGCTGTCGGTCACCAGGGTGTGGTCCGGATGGTAGGCATAGGTACGCTTTAGCCCGCCGCTCTCCTCCTGGGCAATGACCCGGCCCTCCGGGGCATGACGATCCCAAGTGTAGCGGGCTTCGATACCGCCGGGCACGCGGTGGGCCGTGAGTATGTGGTTCTGCCATTCGAACTCGCGTACGACCTCGCCATGACGCAGCCGCACGCTGATCAGATCGCCTTCCTCGCTGTAGGCATAACGCACCAGCCAGTTGTCCTGGGCGCTGCCATCGGCCTCACGCACCAAGCGTACGCCGCTGAGGCGCTGGCCGCTGTCACCCTCGCCCGCCGGCGACAGCGCTTCGTAGTCGAAGTGGAAGTGGCGCCCGGCGCTGTCCTCGACCTGGACGAGCAGCTCGGCTTCCCAGCGGTAGGTGGTGGCATAGCCGTTGCGGTCCAGTTCCTGGGCGAGGCGCCAGGTGGGCGATGCCTCTTGCATCGGTGCGAAGACGTAGTAGAGACCACCGGCATCGCTCAGCACGATGGTCTGCGGGTCGTGGCGCAGGGCTTCGGGCAAGGCCTGCCAGCGGACGCTTTCGCCATCCTTGCCTAACTCATCCCTACCATCCTCGGCCGGCTCGCCACCGCGCCGCAGCCAAAGCTGCTCGGTGGGCGAGTAACGCGACTGACCCGGCGCCAGGGCGCCGAAGGTGATGTCGCGGCCCTGGGCATCGTGGATCACACAGGCATCGTCGCGCAGAGTGAGCGAGAGTTCATCGCCGGGTACCGACCACCCCTGCCCCAGCACGCCGATACGGGCATTGGCGGAGAGGTAGCCGCGCGAGAACACGAAAGGCCGCGGTGCCGGCAGGGCAAAGTCGGTTTCGGCGGGCAGCAGCTTGGCGCCCAGCAGCGGATTGACCGGACTGCCCACGGCAGGCTCGCAGGCGCTGCAACGGTTAGCCAGTCCATCGAGCATGGCGGGGTTGTTGAGATCTAGCAGCTTACCTAGCTGAGAAAACAGGCCCGCGCCGATCGATTTGAGCGTCAAGTCCTCGCTCGCTTCCGGCGTGGCGGCACCCGGCAGCAGCGCCGTCACCGCCCCCTGCCCGCTTCCCGAACCCGGGCTGCCGCCGGAGTTGATCCTGACCTGGGCGCCGACGATGGTGATGCCGCTGGGGTCGAGCTTGAGGAAGCTGCCGCCAGCCTTGAGGGTGATCTCGGCGCCGGCGTCGATTACGGTCTTGCTGCCGGCCTTGTGGTGCACCTCCTGGCCGGCTTCGACGAGCTGGGCGCGGGCGGTCTTCTCGTGGCGGGTGGTGCCGACGATGAGGTGGTCGTCGCCGTCGACCTGGGTATGCCGCTGGCCGTGTACGGTGAGGTGATCGTTGCTGTGGATCTCGCTGATGCGGTTATGGTGCACGGTGAGGTGGCTGTCGTTGCCGATCTCTTCGGTGCGGTCGTTGTTAGTCAGCAGTTCCAGGTCTTTCTGGGCGTGCAGCCAGATTTGTTCCTGGCCGGCCTGGTCTTCCAGGCGCAGCTCGTTGAAGCCTTCGGCCTGGTGACTCTGGGTGCGGATGACGGTACGGGTCTTGTGGGCCGGGAGCTCGTAGGGCGGCGTGTTGACGGCGTTGTAGACCCGCCCGGTGATCAGCGGCTGGTCGGGGTCGCCTTCGAGATAGCTGATGATCACTTCGTGGCCGATCCGCGGAATCGCCATGCTGCCGTAGCCACCGCCGGCCCAGTCCTGGCTGACTCGGAGCCAGGCACTGGCGGTTTCGTTGGGTTCGGCGTAGCGATCCCAGGGGAACTGCACCTTGACCCGGCCATGCTCGTCGCAGTGGATCTCCTCGCCTTCGGGGCCGACGACGAAGGCGACCTGGGGGCCGTCGACGCGGGGCCGAGGGTTGGGCTCGGGGCGCCAGGCCAGGTCGGCGGGCATGAGCACGAGGTCGTTGTGGTACGTGGTCATGCCGCCACTGTTCCCGCCCTCGGTCTGGCTTTGGACGATGCCGTCCTCTTCCAGGGCCTGGGGCTGCTTGCCGTGGTGCACCACGCCGAGCACCTGCCAGTCCTGGTTGAGCTCGTCGAGATCGTGATCGGTCAGGGTAAAGCGCAGCCCCGGGGCAAGCTCGGGCAGGTCGCTCTCGGCGTCGGCGGTGTTGGCGCTGCGGCGCAGGGATTCGAGGCGAATGCGGGTGAAGGCCTGGCCGGAGGCGTCGGCCTTGTAGCGGCCGGGGTAGTCGTAGTGTTCGTAGTCGACCCTTTGCGCGTGTTCTTCCAGCCCGTCGGCGAGGTGGCCGTGCAGCTGACCGTAGGCCGGGCGCTTGAAGGAGTAGTCCTTGAGCGTGGTCGAGGCCGGGGCGACACGGGCGTGCTGCTGCAGCTTGCGCACGTGGCGGCGCGGTGGCGTGCCCCCGGCGCGGCTGTGGTAGCTGCGGCTGCCCAGGTGGGTGAGCACCTGGGGGGCGTCGGCGAAGACCAGGCGATGGGCGGCGCTGGCGCCCTCTTCACCGCTGACCTGGAAAAACTCGTGGAAGTAGAACAGGCCCTCTTCGGCGGCCAGGCGCTGGACGAAGGCGAGATCGGTCTCGCGGTACTGCACGCAGTACTCGCGGGACTCGGGTTCCCGGGTGGCGGCAAAGGCGATATCGGTGAGGTCGTGTTCGTCGCACAGGGTATTGAGCACCGTGAGCGGCGAGACTTCCTGGAAGATGCGCGAGTTCTGCCGCAGCGAGAGGCGCCACAGCGCGGGCTGGATCGTCACCCGATAGAAGGTGCGGCGGTGGCCACGATCGCCGCGGGCGAACTCGCTGACGATGCCGTGGACGCGGCGCAGCGCCTCGCCCTGCTGCCAGATCGTCAGGGTGGCCTCGCGGTCGAGGATATCGCTAGCGGAGAGGCTGCCGTCGCGGCTGGCGAAGCGCACCGTCAGTTCGAAGGGCTGGGACAGCGCTTCCTTGTGCGTGAATTCGATGACCGCCAGGTCGTCGGCCCCGGCCAGGGCCAGGGTGAATTGCCATCCGCTTGCATCGGCCATGGTGCCTCCCTGCGTGAAAGGTATTGCTCTTATTAATCCATTAGGGGAATCGCAATTTCTCGCGCAGAGAGGATACCAAGCGCAGCGGCGGGCATCTGTGGCACATCGCCGATAAACGTGTAAGAAAAGACTTACAAAGGAGGCGGACAGCCTGCCCCCCACTAACTCGGAAACGAAAAGCCCCCGAGCCTGATGAGGCTCGGGGGCTCTGGAGATGTTAGTCAGCCCAAGACCCGACGCTCAGCCCGTCGCCGAAGCGCTTACAGCCCGAGAAACCGTTCGAAGCGCGCCCGTTCTTCTTCCAACGCGGGCTCGAACGCCGCATCCCTAAGGGCATGTCCGCTCACATAGCCCGGCTGCAACTGCAACTGTCCGTCACGTACGGCGGCATTGGCCCAGCCAATGACCTGACCGCGCCACAGCATGGGTAGCGCGTAGTAACCACGCACCCGCTGCGCTGGCGGCGTATAGGCCTCGAAGCGATAGGCCCAGCCCCAAAAGCGCTCGAAGCGTTCGCGGTCCCAGACTACCGGGTCGAACGGCGCCAGCAGGCGAAGGCGTTCGTCCAGCACAGCGTCGTGTGCGAAGCGTCGACTACCAGGGTTCTCGCCGGCCGGCCAGTACCAGCGGCAGCCGTCTATCGTGGCCTGAGGTAGCCGCGCCTTGGTACGTGCCAGTGCATGGCGGCGACCCTCGCGCCACTGTGGCGCCGCCGCAGAGCCCACCCAAGTGACGAGGCGACTGAGCGTGGCCGCAGGTAATGGCGCGTACTTCGCCACTGCCACGTCGATCAGCGCATCCAGGGTAGCGTCAGGGTCCGCAGGGCAGTCACGTTCATGGGCAAGCTGCGGTGCGTACAGACGTATCCCACCTTCGCGCCGCGCCACACGCAGCAGACCGCGGTAATGCATGCCGTCCAGGAGCTGGGTACTGGCCCGGCTGTTGCCACCGAACCAATTCCTGGTCGCACCATGCTCGAACGCGGCGTCCACCTCGCGTGGGTGAACCACACCACGGCTTTGCACGAACTCCAGCACGGCCCGTGCCTGCGCCCAGCGCGAGGACGGCCACTCGGTGCGTGCCGTCCGTGGGTGCATCAGGCATTGCGTTGCACGCGGCAGAATGCCGTAGTTGACAAAAAAATCCTCCTCGACGGCTAGACGCGGGTAACGCGCTTCCAGATCGCCGGCTCGGTAGTCGGTGACACGATGGCGCAGCGTCAGGTCCTGAGCCCGTGCGGGGGCACGTATCGGGTCGAACTGGACGAAGCCCAGCTTTGTGACGGCACGCATCAAGGCTCTCGGCTTGAACAGACTGCGCGTGATAGCGTACCGGCGAAGATGGTCCAGGGTGATCGTAGTCGGCATACGGTGATCATAACCCATGACAGAAATTGCGATGACGTATTCGAGGCGCACGGTACCCAGTGAAGAAAAAACTGCCCAGTGTGTAGCGAAGCACTCCGTTATTCATATAGCATCCGTTTGACCTTGCCCTCGACTCTCTTAAGTATGCTTGGCCCTGCATTGCTCAAAAGCTCGCCCGACGCATTGAAATCGGAAATAAATCTTTTCTCCCATTCTGCGTTTCTACGGTTACTCTGCTTTTTTGTGACTGGTGCGCGGGGTATGTCAGCCGGATCGATCTCTATGCCCATAAATCTTGCTATATCATTTATCGCCTGGTCGAGATCATGACGAACATGATCAAAGTCCATCTCGATGTAGTTACAACCATTAGCCGCTAACGTATACCTCCATGAGGCATTGTTCAAAATGGTCTCACGAAGGCACTTGTCAATGTGAGCGAAATCATACTGCGGATTGTCATTTACCGCTTTTTGGCCGGAAATCCATACTCCCGTTTGGCTAGCTATCGACAACGACACGGCTTGTTTCAGCAAATTTTTTCTCGACAAGAGAATATAATAGGCGTCTGGAAAGCAGTTGACCACATTATCGAAACCACCAAACAGCTTGATGTGTGGGTAATGAAGCTTTATCCCAAACACACCATTAGGTGATGTCCTTCGCCGCTTTATTTCCGCCATGACCCCCTGCAAGTCATCTATGTCTAGTCGTATTTTCCATTCCGAAAGATTTGCAGGGTTCGCGTATTCCAATGGAAAACCAAACCTGTGCGTTTCATGGAGTGCATGCCCAAGCATATGGCTGCCAGACCTTCCCGTCGAGGCGATAACCAACACCTTGGAGGGACTTTGCACTCTTGGAAAATCATGACTTTCTGAAAATTGTTCTTCATATAAATGCATTGGATTACCTCCATATGCAAGACAGACAGCTGCCACCGCCCCAACCCGCAGTATGGATGGTAATTCTCTTCTTACCTAGTGATCCCCATTAAATGAACAGGGGGCGCCGAAGCGCCCCCGGATGTTACCAGCTGAAGCCCAAGTATCCGCTCAGCTCCAGCTACCCTTGCCTCCGCCGACGCCGGTGACGATGGAAACTGCCCCCGACTGGAAGTGGCCCAGCAGGTTGCTGTGGCTGTCGAAGAACAGGATGCTCAGGTAGACCGGGGTGGCCTGGAACTCGAAGCTCACGGTATCGCGGTAGAGCCGGTCGAGGTCGTCGGTGTAGACGTGCCCGAAGAGGGCGCCGCCGCCCGGTGAAGAGGCGCCGCCGGCATGGCCGTCGAAAGTCTTGCCATCGGTGATATTCACCTGGAACTTCAGGTAGAAGATCATGCTGGCGACGCTGCCATTGGCAGGATAGGCCTTCTGGGAGGCGGCCAGTGCCTGGGCGGCTTCGTCGATCTTCTCGGGCTCGAGCTTGCCATGCATGGCGACACGGAAGTCGTGGGCGATCAGCTGCTTGTCGATGGTTTGCGGAGCGTTCATCGGTCGATACCTCGTGCGTTGTTCTGGAATTGGCGGTCGGAACCCGACCGGCTTACTGCCCTAAGCATTCCAGTTCAGATATCTCATACCGACCGCATCACCTCGGTATCACCACGAGCGCCGGTATCAGCCCTGCCAAGCGCAACGGATCACTTCGGTATCACCTCAGCTGAGCCTCTTGGATGCGACTTCCTCCTGGTGGATTCTTAGGAAAACAAAGACTGGGGGGCGTCACCATGGACCATGCACCGCTACGGGTTGCCATCATCGGCGGAGGGGTTTCCGGCCTGTCGCTGGCCTACTATCTGCAAAAACTCGGCTGCCAGAAGCTCGGCAGCGAGCCGACCCGGCAGATCGAGGTCACGATCTTCGAGCGCAAGGCCACCCTGGGCGGCAACGCCGAGACGGTGTGGGTCGACCTGGGCATGCGGCGCCATCCAGGGAAGCCCGACTCGCCCTATCGTCGCTGGGCCGATCTGGGCGTCAATGACGTCAACCTGGCGACCTACCACCGCCTGCGCACGATCCTCGGCGAGATCGGCGAGCTGGAGCGCATGAAGCCGCTGGAGAATACCGAAAGCTATTTCAGCCGTGACGGAAGCATCGCCCTCACCGACGACAAGGAGCTGTTCCGCGGCGTCAGCGATCCGGCCCATGAGCTATCCAAGGTCGATGGAGGCCGGCTGGCACTGCTGATCCCAGTGGTCCACCAAAGTGCCATCGCCCTGGTGGAGAATCATCGCGTTACGCCGCGCTATACGGTGGACGATTTCTTCGACGCCTGCGTTGCCACACCCGCCGAGATGCTGGCCGCCGCGGCGGATCAGCTGCACGTCACCATCGACTGGCACGACCCCGAGCTGCCGGCCCGGCTGGAGCGCATCCGCCGCACCATCTACTATCCCCGCATCTCGGCCATGTACTTCGCCGACGATCGCGGCCCGGGTGGCATGCCGCTTCAGGCGCCCTTCGAGTACTACCGCATTCAGGAGGGCGGTTCGCCCCCGGATCGGCGCTACTTCGAGCACGGCGCCCAGCACTGGCTGGAGGCCCTGGCCGCCCACATTACCAACCCGAATACGCCGGGCGCCCGAGTCGAGATCCTGCGCGGCATCGAGGTCGAAGCGACGCTCACGACCCATGGCGTGAAGCTGAGCGAGCGCGCCCCCGGGGAGCGCCGCTGGGAGGCCGACCTGCTGATCATGGCCACCCACGCCGAAGATGCCCTGCCGCTGCTGACCTTCGGCGACGGCCTGAGCGAAACCAAGCGGGAGCTGCAGCATATCCTCGGCAAGGTGCGCTACACCCGCAGCTTCAGCGTCTGCCACACCGCCGCCGCCCGACTGCCGCCCAATCGCAACCTGTGGCGCACCTACAATATCGAGGTGCGTAAACGCGAGGACACCTTCTTCCCCTACCGCATCGACTACGTGGCGAATCGCCACCAGAACGATGCCGAGAACCCCGCCTACAATCAGGCGGGCCTGCCGCAGTATTTCGTCTCCCTGGTGGACGATCTCAACCGCATTCCCCGCAGCGAGATGCTCGATCGGCAGTCCTCTCCCCTGGACGAACCGGTAGTGCTGGAGGCCAACGCCCCCGACGAAGCCGGCTACCGTGACCGACTGCCGCCGCTGGACCCCGCCCTGGAAGCCAAGGCCTGGACCCTGTTCAAGCACAACGTGCTGGATGCCAACTGCCTAGAGGCGCAAGCGGAGATCGAGGGCTACAACCAGGCCACCGCCCGCAAGCGCCTCGATAGCCAGGAGGGGTGCCCGCTGCTGTTCGCCGGCGGCTGGACCCGCGGTGCCGGCCTGCAGGAGCAGTGCCTGGAGCAATCGGCGCATCTGGTCGAGCTGCTGCTGGGCACGGCGGAGCGCCGGGATGAGAAAGTCCTGCGGCTAGTGCCGAGTGCCGGCCAGGCGGGGCAGCGTCATCCGCAGGCCGACGGCTTCGCCTCGGTGCCAGCACGCTCGTAAGGCTTCCAGGGCGTGCGCCTCGCCGCCCTTCTCGCCCTCCGCTTGGCCGTTCTCCAGCCAATCGGCATGGGCCTCGATCAGGGCGCGGTGATGCTCACCCCAGGCACAGGGCTCCGCCCCCATCAGTTGGGTCAGGCGCCGGGCGTAGTGGCGGGCCGCCTCGGGGCGCCGGTCGAGCAGGCTGACCTCAGCCGCCGCGATCAGGAAGCGATAGCCGTTGTGCCCCACGCAGCCGGCGTCCAGCAGCGCTTCGCCCTGTTGTAGCGTCGCCAGGCGAGCCTCGGCATCCTCTGCCAGCAGCGCCCGGGTGCCCAGCACCCAGGGGCCGATAAAGGCCTGCATCCCATGCTGCTCCACCAGTTGCCAGGCGCGCTCGATGCTGGCTCGGGCTTCTGCCAGCTGCCCGGTGATCAGCTCGACCCGGGCCCGGCTCTCCAGTAGAAAGGCTTCGAAGCGCCATGAGCCCAGGCCGCGCGCAACCTCCAGCGCCTGGGTGACCTGCTCGTCCGCCGCATAAGGCTCGCCCTGGGAGAGCAGAATCCACCCCGCCGTGAGCCGCGCCACCACCTCGGCACGCCGATTGCCGACCCGCTTGCCCAGCTCGGCGGCATCGAAACAGTCGGCCAGCGCCGCCTCGGTCTGGTTGGCATAGATGCGGGCGGTACCCAGCATGAACAGGTTGGAGGCCTCCAGATCGGCGTGACCATGGGTTCGGCACAGCGTGACGCAGTGATCGAACAGCTCGAGGGTGCTGCGCATCTGCCCCTGAGCATAGTGGGCATCGCCCAGCCCGCTCAGGGCCTGGATCTCGGTGCGCACGTCGCCGCCACGGCGGGCCTGCTCCAGGGCGCGGGTGTGATAGGCGCGGCTGGTGGCAAAGTCGCCCCGGGGGAAATAGAGATTGCCCTTGAGATAGAGCGCCTCGGCCAGGGGCAAGGGATCCTCCAGCGCCTCGGCCAGGGGCAGCAGGCCGTCGAGTATCGCCTCCTCCGCCTCCAGGGCATCGAGCATGTTCAACACCCGGGCCAGCCACAGGTCGGCCGTGATGCGCTGCCGCTCCTCCCGGGCGAAGGCACGCGCCGCCTCGAAGTGTTCCCGCGCCGCCTGGATCTGCCCGGTGGCCATCGCCACCTGGCCCTGCAGCAGCATCAGTCGGTACTCATCCTTGGGCGCGTAGTCGATTGCGCGGCAATCCCTCAGCAGCGCCATGGCTTCTTCATGCCGATAGCGGGCCATTTCCGCCGCCACCGCCTGCAGGAAGGCATTCGGCGCCTCCAGCGAACGCGCCCGGTGCAGGTGGCGCGCCCGTAAGCCCGGCTCCGCCTCGCCGTAGAGCGCGGCCAGGCGCAGGTGCAGGCGGTCGCGCTGGATCTTGGGAATCCCCTCGTAGATACCTTGCAGAATCAAGTCGTGCACGAAGCGGTAGCTGCCCTCTTCCAGCGGGCGAACCAGGCTGTAGCGCTGGGGCAGCTCGGGCTGATAATCGGCCTGCCCCAGCACCTCCTGCAGCGAGGCCAGGGAGAAGCGCTGCCCCATCACCGCGGCGATGCACATGGCCCGACGATCTAGATCGGTGAGCTGATCCAGCTTGCTCTGTACCAGATTGGCGAGGCTGGCCGGCAGGCTGCGCTGGGGATGAAACAGCAACAGTTGGGTAAGAAACAGCGGATTGCCCTGGGCCTGACTGACGCAGCGGGCGGCGTGCTCGGCGGGCACCGTACCGTAGCTGGCGACCAGGGCCTCGGCCTCCTGCGGGCGCAGCGGCGGCAGCTCGATCAGCGTGAGCGGCAGCTCCGGCAGCTGCGGGCGCAGGCGACTCTCCAGCGGGTCCTGCTCCAGGCGCGAAGTGAACAGCCAGATCACCGGAGCTTCCTGGGTGCCCTGCAGCAGCCCGGTGAGGGTGGCCAGCAGCGCCTCGTCCGCCCAGTGAAGATCCTCCACCACCACCAGCTGCGGGCGATGAATGGAGCGCGCCAGGAGCAGGTCGCGCAGTGCCAGCACCAGGCGCTGGCTGCGGGTAGCCGGGGTCATGGCGGCATAGAGCGACTGCGCCTCCTCAGGCTGAGGCAAGCCCAGCAGCGGACGCAGCAGCATGGCGTGATCCATGGGCAGGCGCAGCGCCGAGAGACGGGCCAGCAGGAAAGCCTCGTCCAGAATTTCCGCTTTCGCCTCGGCGGAGGGTTGCAGCAGCGAACGCGCAAGCTGCATCAGCGGGCCTTCATCGGCGCGGGTACCGAAGTCCAGCACCTCGGCCTGATGATGATCGGCATGGGCCGCGGCCATCTCGGCAAACTCGGCGCTCAGGCGCGTCTTGCCGATGCCGGCCACCCCGCGGATATAGATCAGATGACCGGCCTGGTAGGCCTGGGTGCTCTCCAGAATGGCTTGCAGCTGGCCCAACTGCACCCGGCGCCCCACCAGCTCGAAGCGAGCGTCATGAGCCTCGTCGCGTGGATGGCGATAGCGCAGCCACTCCCCGCCTTCATCTTCGAAGACGAAACGCTCCGCCAACTGCACCGCCACCCCACGCTCGACCCAGACGCCGCTCTGCCCGGCCGACATGGAAAGCGGCGCAGCCGTGGGCCAATGGCCGGCCTGAAGATAAACGCCACGCGCCACCCCTTGCTCCACCAAGGTGGCAGCACACAACAGGCCGCGCTGGGCATCGCTGCGGTAAGCGCGGGGCAGCCCGAACAGCGCCGTTCCCCCTTCCTCCAGGCTGCCGCCAAAATGCTGCACCCAGCTCGCCAGCGCCGACGGATCGGCCGCCACGGCGTGGAGTTGGATCAGTACACGGGCACTCTCCATCTCCTCGATATCGGCAGCGACAACGGCAGCCTCCTCAGCCTCCGCTGACAACTCCTCGACCTCGACCTCGTAGATCTCAGCCAGATGGCGCGCGGTACGATACAGCACCGCCTTGCCACTCTCCGCCCGCTTGATGGAAGCGATGGAGACACACAAGCGCCGATCAAAGCAGTACTCGGCCAGCGCCTCCTGACTCAGGCCCAGCCGCTTGCGATGCTGCTTCAAGCGCTCACGATCCAGCCGCAAGCGCCCGTCTTGGGGGATGATCACTGGTGGGGTCCTTTGCCGCTTAGGTGGGGCATGAGAGGGATGGTTGGCTAACGCTTGTAACATCAACTTTCATGATTACTCACCATGAGTGCCAAATAACCCCGACTTCAGTGACTCGGCGCGTAAGCGACTGGGTCCGCTGGAAGGCACTGTTAAAAATCCACACGATCAATTAACACCTTTCTGTGCCATTGCGCCAAATATATTGAACCATAAGTCTCATACGACTCAAAATTCAAAGCCACATCAGCAGTCAAAGATTCTTTGTAAATGTCACTCAATTTCAAAAGATCTTTCAAGTTATTTTCATCTAGCTCGATACTATCCTTGAAATGATTGTAAATATGATGAAACCTATCTATGGGATCAGGGTGTGTGCTAGGTCCTCCCATAGAGGGCATTATTTGATCTTTCACCCCTCGATATATGTGCAAGTACACGAAAAAGAACAAAGCACTATTTACCATATCGGCTTTCATATCTGGTGTGTAAATTGGCCTTTCTATTGCATCTAAATCGGCATCAAGCTCGTTTTTCTGTGAGTAAGAAAAAAATTTATGTGTTTTACCACTCAATTCCTGAGCAGATAGATATGCGCCGTCAATCAATTTCGAATCATTAAGATGACCCAAAAAGTGATGCGAAAACTCATGCCCTATCACGAACTCCAATTGTCGGTCAGTATGGTGCTGTACGCTATTATGGACTTCTGCTGGAATTTCGCCTCTAGGATCAAGATCGAAATCAAGCGCCTCTCTCTGGAGCATTGTTCTAATCGCAATCTTCATTGCAGCACTTCTTACATCTTGATGAACATCTACATCGCCATGATCCAAAATCGCCAGGTTCATAAAATATAAAAAATACCTTAACGACTCCGATATTGCAATCACATTACCAAATCTTGTTTTTTCGATAAGGCCGTTGGGTTTATCGCAAAATACAAAACCTGCTGCCAAACTCTTTGCTTCCGTAAAATCTTCATCAACCAGACACTTAATATAGTTTTCAAACGGCCTGGTATTAAAATAATCACTGAAACACCACCCATCTCCAGCATTGAGCATTCTCCGTCTAAATACACGATATATTCTCGTATGCTCGGTAGCGGCGTCAGCTCTAACCTTCAACAAGTAATCACTAGCAGACGAGACATTAAATATACGCTCAATCTCCTCATTTGAGCATAGCGTCATATAGAATGCCTTCGCTATTGCTTCTTGCTCCATGTTGCAATCCCCTTTGCTATCCAGCATCTAGTGCCGCAGTCCCATAATACTCGATGGCTTGTATACACTACAGAATGTTTCGATTCCCATTTTTATGAGCAATGCTGTAAGGTACACAGCTATTGCATAAACACCTATGCTGAGCCCGGATAATGCGCTCACGACAGAGGCGGTGATGTACTTCTTGTCGAGGACAGCCTGCATTCCGTTAGTGAACCACATCTTGTAGACTTCGCTATTTTTATCGCAGAAGGACCTCCATATAACGGCCTGAAATGCTGAAAGCACACCCTTCCCTAGCTTCTTACGCTCTTCGAAGGCAGCAGGCGAAGGAAGCTTCTTCTTTTCCTCGTAGGTAAGCAGGCCCTGTGACTCCTTGTGGACGTCATTGACGAACTCGAGCGCGCCCTCAGGAACCGAAGCGCCCAGAAGCTCCAATATGTCATCCTCGTGCTTCGAGTATATGAGCTTTCCCGCCTCATCCTGGATCTTATCAATATCCAGCTGCTCCGAGGCGCCCGGTGACAGACTAGCCAGCAACGCTTCCTCATCGAAGCGCTTGGCCAACGCCAGCCGGTACTCCGACTGCCGCTCAGGGGAGATAATGTTCTTCTCGCGCTCAAATGCCTCAAGTATGTATGGACGAGCGGATGCTAGATCCTTCTTTCGCAGATAGCAGATGGCTAGCAGCGTCGTAGCTTCTAGATAAAGCCGTGTGCGCCTCGAGACCTTCTGCCGTATGCCTATGAAGCCCGTGATGGCAGTGCTGAGGTTGCCCGACTCCATAGCCACCTCAAAGAGCTGATTCTTAGCTTTCATAAGGCGCGTCTCGTGCCCGGTGGGGCGAAGGACTTTTTGGATCTGGAGGGTGACCGACTTCGCCTTCTCGTAATCCCGCGCATCCGCGGCGGACCGCAGCATGGGTTCCAAAACGGCCAGCTGCGCGCGTTGCTCGTCACTTAATCTGTCATTTTTCGCCATCGCTGTACCTATCTACATGCCTAACACGAAAGCTGAGCGCACCGCTAACGGGCATGAAACGGCGCGCACGCTTACCGGCGTCGCTTCAAGCGCCTTGTTGGGCGATAGCTGAAAATAGCTCGGGGAATTCACTGCCGCATAGACCTCTGAGTGCCTGTTGGATCTCCTCGTCTTCCTCTGGTCCGCTAGAGTGTTGACACAGCGTAAGATAGATGTTCTTGCCTTCATGAATGCCGAATATCAACCACTCACCTGTAAGCTTTCCTTTTCTTGCTCGGTTCTCGTACCCGCCGATAACGTATTCATGCGCTAACTGTCCCTGCCACCCCAGAGGCAATGGTTCCTGCCTTTCTGCTTCTGCGACTCTGGCGCAGAGCGCTACGAATTTCTGAGTATTTTCGTGAAACATTCCCCATTCGTTATAAACATTCCGAACAAAGAACCGAGGGTTCACAAAATGCACTTTCCAGAGACCAGATAGAGCTACACCTTTGAATGGCTTTGCTTTCGGTGGCCTTGCCCGTTGGCGCACACCCTCAAGGGACTGAATCACGTCTGTTATTGAGTAGGTGTTTAGAGTACGGTGCTTCCACGCGCTTGCTAACTGAACAAGCAAATAACTGCTTATCCGGGTGATGTCGACTCCATATAGTCCGATATCTAAATACACATACGCGTCGACGTCTTCCTGTGTGACGCCAAATCCATCATATATGCTGCTATCGAAGTTCATTTCGCCCAACGTTGTCCATAACCGGCAGCCGTAAGCGGAGCGACGAAGGAGCCTAGCTTTTGGCTGCCGGAGTTGATGAAATTACTATACTTCCCATGGTAATCTTCCCACGGATATACCCAATAACGCCAGCGGACTCGTCGCTCATGGAAAAATGCAGCACGCAATTGCGACCGTGGCTCAAAAGAATAATTTAAAGTCACGGGTACGCTCCAGTTCGTGAACAATATTGTTGCGTTTTTCTTTATTTCAACGAGAGCTGAAACTATATTATTAGGTACTTGGCCGAATATCTGCGTCACCATACACTTCATGATACCAAGCCTGATGCTGCTTCCTATATCCCGAATATTCATCGCCTCTCCGTGCGTGCTCCTAACGCCTGAATAAGCTGCCAATATGGAGCGGCAGATGAAAATTGGTCAGTTTGATACACTGGTTATGTGGAGTCTCAATTTGCCGAGGAAACTAGCTCCAAAACTTTTCCCCAAGCTGCTAAGGCACCAGAGAACATAAACAGCCCACTGGCCACCGAAGCAAGCGCAGTCTTCTCACCTAGAGTTAGCACCTCTGTTGTCTTTAATGCCAGCTTATGTATAATTTTTACTATACAATAACCAATTAATGACGATGAAATTAGACCAACAAAAAGCAGTGTAGGAATGAAAGAAAGCAAGGCATATATAGTGGCACTAACTCCATCGATCATTAATGAGCTTTGAACAGGCCATTGGACCGCGTTCATATGTTGAAATTGAGCCATTACTTTAACGACTTCAATTGCACTTTGAAGGTCTGCATTTGCAAGGGCTAATACCGAATTCACTCCGATATATAAAAAATACAAATTTAAAGAAACAAAAAGGTACGCAGCAAACGTGTCTAGAAGTAGGTATTTGCCAACTCTGCCCGCAGCTTTAGAACTAGCAGCCTTTTTCACCAAATGGCGCGTTAGCAAAACTGAAGGAACAGCAAATATTGCATTGACAACAAGAAAATATAAACTTACTACTGAGAGGGCACCACCCGAGAATACGTCTTCTAAAGCCCAAGCCAGCGAATCAACAGCATACGCTCGACCTAATATTAGTGCAAACAATGACCCCCCCATCGAAAGGGTCGTTGCACGAATGACGGCAGTCACACATATGGTTTTTTGGCTACCCCAAAAAACCGAAAAAAAGTTATTCAAGCTGTTTGCTGCCGCATGAGGGACATTTCTTATAGTTATATTCTCCAACCTAATGAGTATAGGGAGAAGAACATCCTCCTCCTTACTCCCCAATGCCTCTCGCCATAGCGATGCGATGAGTGCGAAAAACAAACCTAATGTGCCAGCTATGGCAACAATTAGATATACGTTAGTAATAGTATTGTCCATTGTTCCTTCGAAGATTTCTCAGACCGCTATATTTCCGCATAACGCCCGCAACACGCGCAGCTTTGCAGTGAAGGAGAAGCCGGAACGGAAAAGCTGTCGCCGTGCTTGGCATTGTTATGCATGATTAGCTAGCACAGAGGGTAGATTTTCTTGTATTTGTTCAATAAATGGCTCCATGCGCATGTATGCTCTTTTAGATAGGTCCAATTGATAATTTAAACTCTTTCTAATTTCAGCATGAATGTGAATGGCATTCCGGGCTTCATAAAACTCAACAACTTCGTCTTTCAGCCAGCCATCTATTAATCCTAGCTTTTCGGCACACTCTGCTTTTCGGTCGAAACGAACTTTTGTAGTATCAGTCCTCCCGATCCCTTCATAAGTCGGAATGATATCTTTTTCATCATGCTTAAGCGCTGCCGCCAATGCAGCCTTTTTATCTGCAGGGATCGATATCACTTTTTTCATACTGAATTCTGTTAATGACTAAACCTCAGGATTTGATGCTAAATCTTTAAATAGAATGTGATGAATAACCGCCTCGTAGATAGAAGCGTACGATAAGACTTGCAGGCGTATTTGTGCCCGCAATAACCATGAATCAGCAGCCATTCCTTCTAGGAGCTTGTACACATAGCGAGTTGAAATGAATTCATCTGCCAGACGATCCCGAAGAGTTGGATCCGAAATAAAATCAAATCTGTCTTTATGCCAATCCCAGTCAGCTAAATGCCCTTCAAGATAGGCATCAATTGCTGATCTAGTTTCATCTGAAAATGCCATACTAACTCCGTTTCTTAGAATGCATTACGCCCGGCTCACCGAGCAAATTTTATTGGCGGCTTTTTTGGGACAATAAAGGTGACATAAAAATTTGTCCGGTGGAGCTGCTTTTCTTCACCTAAGCATAGCTCGGCCACTTATGCAGAATTCGCGTGCGTGCGTGCTTTGCCGGTTCCAATATACTGTATGCGTTTTACCTAATATGCTGGTATGTAGCCGAGTGCCTTTTGCACACCAGATTTTGTTTCTGTTAACCGATTCCTAAACCAGCCCAAAGCCACACCGCCTCTCCTGTATAAACAAGCCACCCCAACACCCCACAATTCACCATCACCCCACACCAAAAAATGGCCTGAAACGGCTGCTTCCTGGTTTTGTGCCAAAACAGTCGTTGTGCCACCAGTGCGCCGGGCCAACCACCGATCAAGCCTGCGAAGAGAAGCGTGGCTTCTGATGTTCGCCACTGGCCCCTTTCCGCTGCGGCTTTGTCGAAGCCGTACATGGCGAAGGTGATCGCGCTCAGCATCATGTAGGCTCCCACAAGCTTTAGCGGTATGTGGCCCAGAGCACTCAAGGCCGCCAGAAGCGTGGAGAAGGCTGCGACCACAGTGCAAGCGAATGCCATCCCCTTGCTGCGAGGAGCTGAGCGGTTTGGTGATAGAAAAAGTACCTTCTGTGCTCTGGGCCTGCTCTGGCTATCACGGGTCAGATGGTAAGTGATTGGCTCGTTCACTTTTGGCCGGCCTTCACCGCGGGGAAAGGCGCTGATATGGACGAACACGCGAGGGCCGCCTGCGGCTGGCGTGATGAACCCGAAACCCTTGGCGTCGTTCCACTGGGTGAGCTTGCCTTGCTGCCGCATTGGGCTCTCTCCTACACGGCCGAATTAGCTTTAACTCAATAGGTTACTGGTATTTTTAAATAAGAATGATTTTGTCAGGCGGGGGAAACCGGGGAGTTGGGGCACGCTACCGCCCCTGCTGGCAGAATGGATGAAGATTCGCATCATCCTAATGCGGCAGTCCCTGAGTACGTCTTGGTCACAAGGCTTTGTCTGAATAGGTGGCGAGCGCAGCCAGTATTCGGATAGAGCCTTAGCCGTCTACTGCGGCTTTTTACCTAACGTAACCAAGCGAAACGTTTAGGGCAATGCCAACGAAAGCATGAGGCGCCGATAGAGTCGGTTCGCTTGATCTGAGTCGGAAACAAAAAAAACCCAAAGACGGGTATCCATCTTTGGGTTCGATTTTGAGTGAGGTCCGCGTTCTTGCGGACCTGGCGTTCAGCGGTGCAGGTCGAAGCGGTCGTTCTCCATGACCTTGACCCATCCTTTCACGAAGCGGTCGACCATGCGCTCCTCGCCGCCGTTGGCGGCGTACTCCTCGGCGATGGCGCGTAGCTGGGAGTTGGAGCCGTACACGAGGTCGACGCGAGTGGCGGTCCACTTCTTCTCGCCCGTCTTGCGGTGGCGGCCTTCGAAGCGCTCTTCGCTGTCGTCGAGGGGCTCCCATACGGTGCCCATGTCGATGAGGTTGACGAAGAAGTCGTTGGTCAGCTGGCCGGGGCGGTCGGTGAGAATGCCGTCGTCGTTGTCACCCACATTGACGCCGATGGCGCGCATGCCGCCGAGCAGTGCGGTCATCTGCGGTACGCTGAGGTTGAGCATGAAGGCACGGTCCACCATCAGGTGCTCAGCCGGGATGGAGGTCACCTGGGGCTGCATGTAGTTGCGGAAGGCGTCGTGCCTCGGCTCCAGGTGGGCGATGGTATCCACCTCGGTCATCTCCTGGGTGGCGTCGGTGCGGCCCGGGGTGAACGGCACGGTGACGTTGTGCCCGGCCGCCTTGGCCGCCATCTCGACCCCGACGCTACCGCCCAGCACGATCATGTCCGCCAGCGAGATGTTGGCGTCCGAAGCGTCCTTGATCTGCTTGAGCTTGTCGATGACGTCGTACACGCCCGAGCGCTGGTTGATGTCCCAGCCGGTCTGCGGCTCGAGACAGATGCGCGCGCCGTTGGCGCCGCCGCGGTGGTCGGTCTGGCGGTAGGTGCAGGCCGAGGCCCAGGCGGTGCTCACCAGTTGCTTGGCGCTGAGGCCGGAGTCGGCGATCTGCTGCTTGAGCGTGGCGATCTGCTGCTCGTTGACCAGCGGCCCCTGGTGCTCGGGTACCGGGTCCTGCCACACGAGCACTTCGTTGGGCACCTGCGGGCCGAGGTAGCGGGCGCGTGGGCCCATGTCGCGATGCAGGAGCTTGTACCAGGCGCGGGCGAACTCGTCGGCAAGCTTGTCCGGGTTCTGGTGGAAGTCCTTGGCGATCTCCAGGTAGGCGGGATCGGTGATCATCGCCATGTCGGCGGTGTTCATCACCGGCGGGTTCTTCTTGCCTTCCACGTGGGCGTCGGGCACCCAGTAGCCCTCCTTCACTTCGACCGGCTGCCACTGGTTGGCGCCGGCGGGCGACTTCTTCACCTCCCACTGGTGGGCGAAGATGGTGTTGAGGTAGGAGTTGTCCCACTTGGTCGGCGTCGGGGTCCAGGCGCCCTCGAGGCCGGAGGTCACGGTGTACTCGCCGAGGCCGGTCTCATGGGTGTTGGCCCAGCCGAAGCCCTGCTGGTGGATCTTGGCGCCTTCGGGCGCTTCGCCCACGGCATCCGGCGAGCCGTTGCCGTGCATCTTGCCGAAGGTGTGGCCGCCCACCGTCAGCGCGACGGTCTCGCGGTCGTTCATGCCCATGCGGGCGAAGGTCTCGCGGACGTCCTGGGCGGACTTCATGGCGTCCGGCACGCCGTTGGGCCCTTCGGGGTTGACGTAGATGAGGCCCATCTGCACCGCGGCCAGCGGGTTGTCCAGCACGCGGCTGCCGTCTTCCCAGCTGCCGGTGTAGCGCTCGTCCTTGGTGGCGAGCCACTCGGTCTCGGGGCCCCAGTAGATGTCGTCCTCGGGTGCCCAGATGTCGGCGCGACCGTAGCCGAAGCCGAAGGTGCGGAAACCCATGGTCTCCAGCGCGCGGTTGCCGGCGAGCACCAGCAGGTCGGCCCAGGAGATCTTCTCGCCGTATTTCTGCTTGATCGGCCATAGCAAGCGGCGCGCCTTGTCCAGGTTGCCATTGTCGGGCCAGCTGTTGAGCGGGGCGAAGCGCTGGGCGCCGGTGCCGCCGCCGCCACGGCCATCCACCGCACGGTAGGTGCCGGCCGCGTGCCACGACATGCGAATGAAGAACGGGCCGTAGTGGCCCCAGTCGGCGGGCCACCAATCCTGCGAATCGGTCATCAAGGCATCGAGATCGGCGCAGAGTTCGTCGACGTCGAGCTGCGAGAACGCCTCGGCATAGCTGAAGTCGGCCCCGAACGGGCTGGCGTCGGGGTGTTTCTGATGCAGGATGTTGAGGTTGAGCTGGTCGGGCCACCAGTGCTCGTTGCCCTGCAGGCGGGATGTGGTGCGCGCCCCGTACTCCCGGCGTGTAGGCTTCTGATCGGACACGGTCTTCTCCTCGACTGGATGGTGGCCTAGGGGTCATTGTTGTAAACGCCTTGCGGCCCGAAGCCGTAGGCATGAGCGTCCCGTAAGCCGTCAGTTATCAGTCAAGGATTCGGAAGCGAAACCGTCAAGGCGGTTGAGGGCTTTCGGCTCGATAGGGTCAGGCTATGAGTGAAGATACCCAAGTCAGCGAACGGGCTGGACGGCGTTTGCGACAGCCTGGCAGTCGGATGCAGCGTCACTCCCCCGTTACGAAGGCGTCGGAAGGCCCATGATCACGGATTCGTTACGATGTATACGGGCACCGGAAACTCCACGGCACCGCTGGAGCGACTAAACGGCTTCAGCTCTACTTCCGCCTCCTGGGTTACGGCGTCGATGGTGTCCCGATCAAGCCGGATTCCAGCAAACGGAAACCACCCCTGTACGTCTGCCAATACCATGTGCTCAACGCTAGAGAAGCGGGCTTGTCCCTTGTGTTTTGCAATTTTCGGGGAACTGATGCCCGCACTGGCGAACAGGGACGCAAGCCTGTCCGGGTCACCCATCGAGAAGGGCATGCGAAGCGCGTCGCCTACTGACTTGCTGACCAAGCGCTCGTACACCTCGGCGAGGGCAGCATAGGCGGGCAGGTCTTCCAGCGAGCCGAACACCGCCACCGCTAAGTTGCCCCCTGGCTTTAGAACACGCTTCATTTCCCGTAGTGCCGCCTCTGGCGCGAGGAAGAGCATCAGGCCGAACTGGCAGAGTACGGCATCAAAGCTCTCGTCTTCATAAGGCAAGGCTTCAGCGTCTGCTTCGCGCCATAAAACTTCGGGTGAGATTCGCCGTGCTACGGCCAGCATGCCGGGATTGATATCAACTCCCGACACTGACCCGTTTGACCCAACTCGCTCGACGAGGACTCGTGTCAGTACGCCGGTACCACACGCAACGTCCAGGACATCTTGCCCATCGCCAATATCCGCGGCATCTGCTAACCGATGCGGCCATTCCGCAAACAAGGCTGGAGCAAGAAGGCTCTCATACTCTGCTGCCACCATTTCCAGCTGCTGCTGATGTAGTTGGCTCATGCAAAAGCCTCCTGCGCAGCCAAGCCGCCATTACCCGTCTGTCGCGCGCTGAGAGTTAAGCGATTTGGACTCGAACTCGCTTTGATAGCCAGGTTTTGCCGCTACGAATATTGTAGACCACATGCTCGCCTATTCACTTGCAGTAGGCTGGGCTGCGAGCCGGCAGACCATGAGCGGGCGCAGGCACAGCGCCAGCTCCGCTTCCGCTCGCTCATCTGCTTCCGGCCATTCCGCCAGTTCCGCCGGTAGCGGTTCGAGCGGCTTGTGCGCCCGGTAGTGATCCACCAGTGCATTGCGGGTGATCTGGTAGAGCCTTCAGGTCAGGTTGCATTGCGCAGTACCGCCTGCGGTAGCGCGATCAAATCCGTCACGCCATAGTCCTTGCCGCATTGGCTCAGCAACGCCGTCAATTGGCCCCGATGATGGGTCTGATGGTTGAAGAAGTGCGTGACCGCGAACCACATATCGAAGGAGCGAGGCTCGGGATTGCTGATACTCGTATATTCTAGCGTGCCTGAAAGCTTGTCTTCCGTGAGCGAATCGGCCCACTGCACGATCTCTTCATCGGTGGCTTTCCGGTCATCTCTCAGCGCATCGAACGCCGAATGAAGCTCTTGGTCCAGGCCGCTGACATGAAATGTCTTCCCGGTGAATCGCGCCAGCCAGATCTTGTCTGCCAGCAGCAGGTGGTTCAGGGTGCCATGGATGGACTTGAAGAAGACTCCACGATCTTCCTGCCGCTCGGCCTCCGAAAGCTCGGCGCACATGGCGTAGAGACGCTCGTTCATCCACCGGTTGTAGCTGGCTAGATCTCTTGCTTGTTGCGCATGCATGTCGACACCCTCCTCAGGCCTGGCATTGTGCGGGAGCAGATCACCACCACTCTCCGTGTCTGATGGCTAACGTTCGACATGAGCGGCGGCGGATTCCCTGTAATGACGAGGCATTTCATCGACTGTCGATCTCACTGGTGTGCGCTGCGTATTCCTGGGTCAGTCTTTCGTACAGTTCAAAGGGAGGGAACTGCTCGAAGCGATGCATCGCCGGTGTGGCGGCCCACGGCAGTTTCTCGCTCGTGTAGGTCTCGATGAACGGCACGAACCAAGCGGCATTGTCGAACATCGTCGGGCGCACGTTGACGATGGCCTCGATGGCGGCCGGCCGGGTGAACATCCAGCTCATGCAGTGGGGGCAAAAGAAGTGTGCCAGCTCCTTGTCGTGCAGGCCGCCGATGACCGGCTCCCCCAGCGTGACGCTGAAGGCATCGCTGGGAAAGATGGCACTCAGCGAGAAGGCGCTGGCACTCATGCGCTGGCATCCGCTGCAGTGGCAGGCCGCGGTCAGCAAGGGTGGCGCTGTCACACGGATCCGGACACCGCCGCAGCGGCATCCACCTTCGAGGGGGAGCAGGTCCTGGTTCATTGTCGGTTTCTCTGCGTTGCGTGAAGATGAATGTGGGTCAGCTTGCCCTGCGCTTCGTCTCTTGGCAAAGCGCGCCACACCGCGAGGCTTTGCTGTCAGTACTGCCTTTTCTCGTACTCCTCTTTATTCCCTCAGCCAGCCAAACGCATTTTCCAGGAACGCTTCCGCCTCCTCCTGTACCGGTATGCCATGGCACATGATGACATTGGTAGGTTCCCATTCGAGCATTCGCTGCAGGCATTGACGGGCCTGGCGATGGCGCAGCAGGAATGACTGGCGATAGTCGAGCGGGGTTTGCCCATGGGGAGCCAGCACTCGCCCCAGCCGGGCCAGTATCCGATGGAAGCGTGAAAGGGAGTTCGGATCGAAGTTCTCCACCAGGTCGCCGAAGATGAGGGTCCGGGAGGGTCGATGGAAGAATACGACTTCATCGAACAGTCGGCTGCCCTGGAAGATGAGCTGGTCGATTGCGTCGGCCCAGAATGGCTCCGGACGATCTTCCAGTTCCTTGTGAAAGGCCAGATCCTGCCGCTTTCGGCTAAGGCCGGGTGGCGCGAAACTCAGGGTATTCGTGTAGGCGGCCTGCCATTGAGCCCAGTACAGGTGGTGAAGGGTGTTGGGCGATACCAGGTACCTCGGCCGTCCCAAGGATTCCACGGCCTGGGCGACTCTTGGGGTCAAGTCGATCGGCGAGTGAATGAAGAGATCATCGTCAGGCAGCCGCACGACGGTCATGCGCGTCGGGAATGGCATGCTGAACCAGCGCACAACGGGGCCTTCCACGATCCATACGTTTTCCGCAACCTGCATGACTCCGTTCACGCCTCTCTCCTCAACCGTTTTCGACGCCTTGTCTTCGCTCGCTAGAACATCCGCTCCCCAGGCAGCCTGGATGCCTGGCGAAGCCACTCTTCCAACTGGGCTTCGTCGATCGGCTCATCCTGGTGGATGTGGAGGTAGCGCGTATTGGGATCCTTGGAGGCGACAGGCGGCGGTGGCTCCAGCGATGCGCCGTTGCGAGGCCAGACAGTCGGCGTATCGCTGACGAGCCGCATCCACTGGCGCCGCCCTACTCACTGTCACCAAGCATACCAGCTACAGGTTAGGCGAAGACTTGGCCACTCGATGATACGAAGCCGGTATCGACCATCGCCAGCTGGTCGATACCGGCTTTCGGAGGGCATGGCAAGGCTGCGCTCATCGGTGAATGATCTCCCCCTTGAGCGAATAGGCGATGCCCAGCACTTCGTCGCAGACAGGGCGCGGATACTCCATCTCGTTCATGGCCTGCATGATGTCGTCCATCACGGCCACGTATTCGGCCGCGCTGACGTTCATGCCGGTGTGGGTCTCGATCATCGAGCGGCCGGTGTACTCCACCGGCCCGCCGGAACCTGCCGCGATGAACTCCTTGACCTTGGTGCGGGCCCGGTCCAGCGCCTCTTGATCGAGGGCTTGGTAGCGTGGGCCGGCGACCTCGTTCTGCAGGTGGAGTTCGACGATGCGGTCGCAGAGCTTGTCAATACCGTCGCGACCGCCGAGTCTGTCATAGAGGGTTTCGTTCATGGCGAAATGCTCCTTTTCGAGATTCGTGTTCGGGTAGGTGCCGGGGCACCTACTAAAGGGCGTAACAATCCTTGTTACAACCGCAACAAAGGCAACTCCGATGACGGAAGCGGACCTCTCCTCGATTCGCACCGCCCTCGACGCCGGCGACTTCAAGCAGGCCCAGCAGCTGCTCGCCGAGATTGCGATGCCGCCCTCGTCCGAGCTGCTGGCGCTGCGAGCCCAGGCGGCTTACGGCACGGGCGACCTGGAAGGCACGCTGGCCGCCTATGGCGAGCTCTACCACCTGCACCTGGAAGCGAACCGCCTCCATGAGGCAGCCTTTGCCGCCGTCATGGTCGGCATGTACCTGATGATGGACACCGGCCTGATGGCCACGGTCCGCGCCTGGCTATCGCGGGCAGAACGCCTGGTACAAGACGCGCCGGACAATCCCGTCTGGGCATGGCTCGCCGCCGTGCGCACCTATGAGCGCCTGATGTGCGGCGACATGCCGGGCACGGCGCAGTGGGCGCAACGGGCCATGGACGAAGGCCAACGGCACGGGCTGGTCCCGCCACAGATCATCGGGCAGGTGGCCATGGCGCGGGTCCGCATCCATGACGGCGACCTGGAGGAAGGGCTGAGTGCGCTGGACGACGTCGCCGTGGAGCTGAGCTCCGGCCATCTCGACCCTCTCACTACGGGACAGATGTGGTGCGAGGTCATCTGCGCGATGCAGTGGATCGGCCAGCACGATCGCGCCGAGGAGTGGACCGAGGCGATGGAGCGCTGGCGCCATGGGGCGGCGTTCGGTGGGCTCAACGGCCGCTGCCGGGTGCACCGCGCGGAAATCATGCGCTTGCGCGGGCCTTGCGACGCCGCCGAGCAGGAGGCTCTGCTGGCCTGCGAAGAGCTGCGCCCGTGGATGCGGCGGGAGTACGGCTGGCCGTTGACCGAACTCGGCAACGCGCGGCTGCGCAAGGGTGACTTCGCCGGTGCCGAGGAGGCGTTTCTCGCAGCGCATCAGAACGCCTGGCTGCCTCAGCCGGGCCTGGCGCTGCTGCGATTTGCCCAGGGCCGGGTCGACGAAGCGCTGTCCATGATCAACGGTGCCCTCGACCACCCGTTCGACGTGCCGTCGAAGGAGCGCCCACCTTCGGGAGGCCTGCAGCGGGCTCCCTTGCGCGATGCCCAGGTGGTCATCGCGCTGGCGGCCGGAGACGGCGACACGGCCCGCACCGCCGCGGCCGACCTCGCGGAGATTGCCGGGACGTACCGCAGCCGCACGCTGCAGAACTCAGCGCTCGCCGCGCAGGGTCGCCTGGCGTTGTACGACGGTCAGACGAGCGATGCGATACGGCTTCTGAGCGAGGCCGTCATGGAGTGGGTCGCGCTGCGCATGCCGTTCGAGGCAGCGCAACTGCGCATCGAACTGGCGGCGGCGCACCGTGCGGCGGGCGACGAGAAGACGGCCGAGCTGGAGCTCGACGCAGCATGTCGAGCCTTCGAGACCCTGCATGCCCTGCCCTGGGCGGAACTGGCGCGAGAACACCTGCCGGCCATGCCGGCGCGGCAAGCGGCCGAGCCCGAGCAATGCCTCTTCCGCTGCGAGGGAGACATGCGCACGGTGACGTTCGACGGCCTCACCGTTCACCTGAAGGATCTCAAGGGCATGCACTACCTGGAACGCCTTCTGACCGAGCCCGGCCGGGAATTTCATGTGCTCGATCTGGTGGCCGTGGAGCGTGGCTCGCTCCCGGTCGGCGGCGCTGCGGAGGGTACCCGAAGCGATGTCCATTACGAACGGGGTCAGGCGGGGTTGGAAGTGTTCGACTCGAAGGCGCGTGAGGCCTACCGACAGCGACTCGCCGAGACCGAAGAGGACATTGCCGAGGCCGAGGCGAACAATGACTTCCACCGTGCTGAGCTGGCGCGTGCCGACCGTCAGTTCCTGATCGATGAGCTACGTCGCGGGGTCGGCCTGGACAGCCGGGCCCGAACCGTCGGTGACGGTCTGGAACGCGCTCGCACCAGTGCCACCCGCTCGCTGCGCTACGCCCTCAAGCGAATCTCGCAGCATCACCCGAGCCTCGGCGAGCATCTGGCGCGAACGATCCGCACCGGCAGCTATTTCGCCTACGAGCCCGACCCTCGCGCGCCGGTGCACTGGATGACCTGACGACTATAGGGACACATACTTCCTGCTGAGACGCACTTCCCAAAGGTACTCTAAAAGAACCATACCTATCGTGTTGGCGATACCACTCCTCTATACTCGCCCCATGACTTACATTCTTTAACATGATTCGGCGCGCCTGATGACGCATCGCCCCGCCCCACATGTATTCAGACCCAGTCGCCGCCGATTCTTGGCTGGCCTGGGGGGGCTGTTGCTGGCCGCCGGGCTGGGATTCAATCCAACGGCGCTCGAGGCCCGAGTCAACCGCACACGCCTGCGCGACAGCATGCAGCGTCTCTACGGCAGTTCGGGTCTCGCCATTCTCGAAGAGTGGTTCTCACTGCTCGACCGGCTACAGACTGCCGACCTCGACACCCAGCTGCGTGAGGTCAACGAGTTCTTCAATCGCCGCGTGCGCTGGCTCGAGGATACCCAGATCTGGGGCGCCGAGGATTTCTGGGCCACACCGCTGGAAACCATGGGCAAGCGCCAGGGCGACTGCGAGGACTACTCGATCGCCAAGTACGTGACGCTCAAGGAACTCGGCGTGCCCGGCTCCCGACTGCGCATGATCTATGTTCGTGCCCGCATCGGCCGCAGCCAGATCGTGCAAGCCCATATGGTGCTGGGCTACTACGAGGTACCTACGGCAGTGCCGTTGATCCTCGACAATCTCGTGCCTTCCATCACACCTGCCACCCAGCGTACCGATCTCGACCCCGTGTTCAGCTTCAACAGCGAGGGCCTGTGGGCCGGCGGCTCCAGCCAGTCGCGGGCCGATCCGGTGGCACGGCTGTCACGCTGGCGCAGCGTGATCGAACGCATGCAGCAGCAAGGATTCATCTGATGACGAAGCCACACGACAAGAAGCGACCGATAAAGCGGCACGAATCAGGGCGTTCATTTCCGGGGGAAACGAAGACATGTCATTGATCAAGCAGCTCTGGCTGACCATAGCGACCCTGCTGCTGCTGGCCTTCGTCGGCAGCCTGCTCATCGGCGTGTCGAGCAGCCGTCATTACATCGAGCAGGAAATCGAGATCAAGAACAACGACAACGCCAATGCACTGGCCTTGTCGATGAGCCAGATGGAGAAGGATCCGGTCATTCTGGAGCTATTGCTGGCCGCTCAGTTCGATACCGGGCATTACCGTCACATCGAACTACGCGATGCCGCAGGCGATATCATCGAGCAGCGCACTGCCGGCGAGTATATCGATGACGTGCCGGACTGGTTCGTCAACTTGGTACGTTTCGACGTGCCCGCAGGCCATGCGGTGGTGCAGGACGGCTGGCAGCAGTACGGCACCCTGGAACTGGAAAGCCAGCACAGCTTTGCCTACCGCTCTCTATGGCGCAGCACCCTGGAGCTGGCCGGCTGGTTCGCGCTTGCCGGTGTCGCCAGCCTGCTGCTGGCGAGCTGGATCGTGTGTACCATACGCCGCCCGCTGCGCAATGTGGTGAGCCAAGCGCAGGCCATCGGTCAACGCCGCTTCACTACGGCCAGCGAGCCGCGCACCCGGGAGCTGCGCGAAGTCGTCCAGGCCATGAACCAGCTCTCGCTGGCGGTCCGCCAGATGCTAGGCCAAGAGAGTGACAAGCTCGACCAGCTGCGGCGGCGCATGCAGCATGACCCGGTTACCGATACTCTTACCCGGGCGCCGTTCCTCGACCAGTTGCAGGCGCATCTCAAGAGCGAGAAGGACGATGCCAGCGGCACCCTGGCCCTGGTGCGGGTCGCGCGCCTGGCCGAACTCAACCAGCAGCTAGGGCATGCGGCAACCGATGCCCTGCTGGCACGGCTGGCACGGCGTCTCGAGCAGATCGCCAGGGCTCATGGCCATGGCACGGTTGGCCGCCTCAACGGCAGCGATTTCGGTGTGATCCTGCCGCGTCACCACGATCTCGAAGCGATTGGCGAAGCTCTCAAGCAACAGCTCGAAGCCCTGAATGGCGAGCAGGAGTTCAGTCCCTCCCTACCCTCCGCTCTGCGTCAGTACAGTCAGAGTGAACGCCAGGCCGAGCTTTTGGCCAGCCTCGATGGCGCCTTGGCATCGGCGGAAACACGCGGTGAGAATGGTCAGGAGATCGTCGACCAGCCCGCCAGCAACGTGCTCTTCACACGTCATGACGAATGGCGTCAGGCCCTTGGCGATGCCCTCCGCCAAGGCGTCCTCCTGGCACACTATCCCGTGCTCGATGCGCAGGGTCAGTTGATTCACCATGAGGTGCCGTCACGACTGCGCCTGAAAGGCGAATGGCGTCCGGCGGGGGTCTTCCTGCCTTGGGTATCGCGTCTGGCGATGGCGCCGACACTCGACCTCGCCGTGGTCTCTGCGGCGATCGCCGACGTCGAGTCCAGCGGTAAGGCGGTGGCAATCAACCTTTCCGCCGAATCGCTCAATGATGGCCACTTCGTCGGTGAGCTGCTCTCTCGCGTCAGTGCTCACCATGGCATTGCCGACAGGCTATGGTTCGAGCTGCCACAGTCCGTTGCCATGCAACAGCCCCAGGCGCTGAAGACGCTCTGCCATGCCCTGCTTGGGCTGGGCTGCCGGGTCGGCCTGGAACACGTCGGCACGCAGTTCGGCAAGATCGAGGGGCTGCAGGACCTGGGCCTGAGCTTCTTGAAGGTTGAAGGTGCGCTGAGCCAGGAGATCGAGAGCCGCAGCGATCAGCAGAGCCTGCTGCGCGGCATGGCCACACTGGCCCACTCTCTTGGCATCATGGCCATTGCGGAAGGCGTGGAAAGCCAGGGAGCCGCAAAGACGCTCTTCGAGCTGGGGCTGGATGGCGTGACGGGGCCGGGAGTGCGTGAACACGGCGTTCACGGGTGAGACAAGACACCCTGCTAGCGAAACGGCCGGCATTGCGCCGGCCGTTTTCGTTCGTAGCCTCAAATGGTGTCGTTGTCCTCTTCCGACATCAGCCCGACGCTGTTCCTGCGCTTGCGCAGCGACTGGCGCTCCATCAGCTTCTGCTGGGCGGGCTCGGGCAGGTCGGTAAAACTGATCACGCCCTTGTCCATCAGCACGTTGATCACGTCTTCGAGTACCCGCACGAAAGCCAGGTCGGATTTGGATAGCGCCAGGTTCTCGGCGTCATCCTCCGCGACGAAGCTCTGAAGCTCGGGTGAACACGGCGGCACGAATTCACGGCACTCTGCCGTTGCCTCACGGCTAACTTGCACGACCTGGCCCGATTCGTTGCGCTTGATGTACATGGCTCTGCCCTTGAATGGTCCTTACGTAGAGTAACAAACGCCCTGCCCGGTGTCTCCAGGCAGGGCGCAGTGTCTAGCTCAACGGTACGTTACTGGTCGATTTGCAGTTGCCCGCTCTCCAGCATTTCCTGGAGGAAGTCCGCCGAGCTGACTTCTCCCATGTTGTAGTTCTCGAGCACGATCACCTGGGTGGCGTTGCTGCCGTCCACATTGATACCGCCTTCGTGGTTGATATAAAGCACGGTATCCGAGCCCTGCTGTGCCGCGACGATGAAGCTGTCGATGGTTTCGACACTTTCACTCTGCAACAGGTCCGCCAGGTCCAGCACGTCCTCGCCGATACCGAAGTCCTTGATGGTATCGACGGCCGGTGTGCCCTCCCCGCCTTGGTCGCCCAGGCTCCACAGGAAGACATCATCGCCATCGCCGCCGATGAGGATGTCATCGCCTTCGGTACCGTGTACCACGTCGTCACTATCAGTGCCGGTGATCTCATAAGTACCGTCTTCGGTGGTCTTGACCGAAACCGTGAACGCTGCGGTCGCCAGATCCCCGTCTGCATCCGAGCCGGTCAGCTCAAAGTCGAGTTGGTAATCGTCCGGGTAGATCTGGGTCACGTAGCTGGTCGAGAGTCCATCGATCTTGAAGCTGTTATTACCAGCCGGACGCAGTTCCATATAGTCGAGATTGAGGGTCGGGTCGATATTGAAGACGAACTCCCCATCGGCGGTCGCCAGTGTGGCCGTATAGACCTGCGACGACCCATCCTCGTCATAGACGGTCAGCTTGGCCTGGTCACCCGCCCTGGTCCCTCCCGTGCCGGATACACTGAAGACGAAGGAGGAAATACCGATCACTCCCGCATCGCCCACGGGCCGGACATCAAACCTCAGCATGTCATTCTTGTTGCCCTGCACCACGTTAGAATGCACGCCCAAGTCCGTTGACGACAGGCTGACATTCGCTCGACCACCGTTACTGAATGCCTCGACGGCGAGTTCAAACTTTCCATCGAAGACATCCGCTGAGAACAGGTAGGCGTCCTTGCCCCCTTCCTTGTAGAAGCCATCTGGATCGAAGGCGCTCAACAAACTCTCTATTTCCGTCTCGACGACAGGAGCGGGAGATACCAGTTCGAAGCTGTAGGTAGCATCGGCGTTCAATGTGAGATGGAAGAACTCAAAGGAACCCGATTGCGCAGTGTAGGTAATCGAGGTCAAGGATGTACCGGTAATGATCAGCTCGTAGCCTGCCGGCATTCCCGACCAGATCAGTGAACTTTCACCGAAGCTGTCGAGGAAGCCTTGGCTATCAGCCCCCACGTCGAATTCATAGACACCATCGTACGCTCCGGCTACGTTCCCGATAGCCAGGTTGAGGCTGGTCAGGCTGGGTGTGTCGTCGATGACGTCCACGGTCAGCGTTGCTTCTGCTGTGCTGCCACCCACGCCGCTAACGCTCAGCGCCACGCTGTCGGTCAGGGAGCCATCGGTGCTGCTCCCCGGAGCCCCATGCACCTGGGCCTCACTCAGGGTGTAGGTGTAGCTGACGGTGCCTGCTATGGCCGTACCGGTGTAGCCAGTCAGGAGGAGCGTACCCATGCTGGTTACGATGGCGCCAGAGGGTGACGAGGCAGTAAAGCCTTGCAGTTGGGCCAGAGTGAAGCTCTGCCCACCCACAGTGACGCTGGCGATGCCATCGCTAGCCGAGACCTGGAAGCTGCCCGTCGCTGTCTCGCTCGTGTTGGCCACGGAGGTCAGGCCAGCTTCGTGGACGGTGCTATCGGCGCCGCTGGCATTGACGATCACCTGGGCACTGTCGTCCGCGCCCCGGATGGAGATGCTCAGGGTGGCGCTGGATGTGTCGCCATCGGCATCGGTAATGGTATAGCCAAGTTCGAAGTTCAGCAGGTCATCGGCGTTCAATGCCTGCACGGCGGCCAGGCTGTTATCGAGGGTGAAGCTCCAGCTTCCGTCGGAATTCAGCACCAGCGTTCCGTATTGGCCGATGTCGGTCAACTGTGCCGCGCTGGCGTTCCAGGTCACGCCCGCACTACTCCCAGCGGAACCATCGGCGCCAAAGCTATCGTTGCTGAGCACGTTGCCGCTGAGCACGTTCTGGGCGGCATCTTCCGTGACGGTGCCACCCGGGTCGTTGCTGGCCTGCGGCACGTCGTCGACGATGCTGACGGTCAGGCTGTCGCTGGTGGTGCTGCCGTCGCTGTCGGTGACGACCAGGGAGAAGCTGTCGCTGGTGGCGTCGCCGCTGGTCGGCCCACTCAGGGTGTAGGTCCAGCTGTAGCTGCCGCCCGCCCCCGGCGTGACCACCAGGCTGCCGTGGCTGTCGGTGACGGTGCCGCCGGCGGTGACGTTGACGCCGTTGATTACCAGGCTCGCCAGGCCGTCATTGCCGGTGTCGATGACGAAGGTACCGCTGGTGACGTGGGAGTCATCGCCCGCCGCACTGCCGCCCGGCAGGCCGGCCTCGGCAACGCTGTCGCTATCGGCGTTGACAGAAATGGTGGGCTCGGAGTCGGGTACGACGGTCACGGTCAGAGTGGCGCTGGCGATGTCGCCATCGGTGTCGGTGATGGTGATGGTGTAGTCGATCACCGCATCGCCTTCGAAGCCAGGCGCCGGGGTGAAGGTGACTTGGCCGTTGGCTGCGAAGCTCAGCGTGCCATGGCTCGGGTTGCGCAGGCTCGCCGCGGTCAGCGTGGCGCCATCGGCACCGGCGGTGTCGTTGCCCATCACGTTGACGGTGATGGGAGTGTCTTCACCGGTATTGGCGGTGTCGTCCGATGCCAGAGGATTATCATCGACAATGGTAAGCTGGAGCGGACCATTAGCGCTGCCGCTACTGCTCGATACGGTATAGACCAGACCGGCAAGCGCTTCGCCCATCCCCTCCGCATGCAGCAGGCTGTTCACCTGTGTAACGGTAAAGGCGCCGGTAGTGGGGTTGATCTGAATGCTGAAGATCGTGACGCCACGGGCTTCGGAAGCCGCCTGCAGCGTATTGGTGCCAGCATTCCAGCTGAAAGCGAGCGTCTCACCGCCCACCTGCTCGGTGACTCCATCCATGGCGGTGAAAGACACGCTGCCACCACTACCGGAACCGAAGGTAAAGGGAAGCACGCCACTGGCTACCGAGCCAGGCTCATTCAATGTCTCTATATCGAGCAACGTGGCGTCGAATCTTCCCGCAGTCGGCGGGATGCCGACAGGTTCTTGCGGTTCTTGCGGCTCCTCCACTTCCTCGGCTTGCGTCAAAAGGAAAGCCCCGCCCTGCTCATCCGGCGGGCCACCCAAGTCGTTCAGCCCGAAGTTGAACGCCAGGGGATCGACGTTTTCGGCAATGCGAGCCAGTCGCACGAAGCTATGCCCACCATCTGCCCCACCACCGGGGCCGGCTCCTGCCGCGGTGGCATCGAGCACGTCAAGCAGGTCAATCGACTCGTCATCCAGCGCTGACAGCAGCGCTTGAAGATCCTCGTCGAGGGCCGCGAAGTCGCTCGCATCGACCGGCTGGTCGGCACCCAACTCCTGGGTCATGACCACCTGCTCGCCACCCTGTATCACAGGTGGGACCGAGGTTGTCGCCAAAGTCTAGCTGCACATCCCCTCCATTGGATGTGATGACGGTTTCTCCTTCCTGCAGTGCGTCTCCGACGCGGAGTTCACGCAGGTTGCCCGAGGCATCACGAGCCCAGGCCTGACCGGAGATAGACAGAACAGTTGCAATAGACATGAGAAGTTACCCCGCAAAGTGGAAGAACTTTTTACGAGGCTCGCCACGGCCAAACGGTCCGTGCCTGGAGGGGCGTGCTTAAGGTGAAGTATGAGCCAAGGCTTACAGCGCGATATTGGACCGTAGTACAGGGTGGAGAAAAAAGTTGAGTCCAATCAAGAGGCAATGTGAGTGATTATCAATAAAAAAAGCGCCCAGCCTAGGCTGGGCGCTTTAACTCCTTACGGTAAATCAGTCGATATTGAGGCTCGACTTCAGCGCCTCGAGATCCCCGCTGAAGTTCTCCAGCACGATGACCTGGTCGGCCAATGTATTGTCGAAGCTGCCCTCATCGGTTCCAAAGTTGCCTTCAGTACTGATGTAGAGCGTGGTGCTGCCACTCCCATCGGCTTCGAAGCGCAGGTGCTCGGGGCCGTTGCCATCGCTGAGCAATTCGCTCAAGTCGAGACTATCGCCTTCTTCCAGCGAGAAGTCCTTGACCGTGTCGATAGCGGCACTGCCCTCTTCACCCTGGTCACCAAGTTTCCAGGCGAAGGTATCGGCGCCGAGGCCGCCAACGAGAGTGTCGTTGCCTGCGCCGCCGTTGAGGGTGTCGTCACCCGCCCCACCGATCAGGATATCATTACCGGCACCACCGCTTAGGGTATCGATACCGCCATCAGGACGGACGCTATCCACCAGGTCCTGCCAGTTATCCCTGACGTAGGCAATGACCTCTGCATCGCTCGGCGCTTCACCCGGAGTGCCCTCCGCCCAGCGTAGGTACTCGACCAGTCCTGCATAGCCCAGTCCATCGTGGCTGCCAGCAGTAAACGATTCACCGGTATCGCCGTTGGTCCACTCCAGATGATCCGTATTGACGCTGTCACCGAAGATGATGTCGTCGCCATCGCCTCCATTGAGCACGTCGTCGCCCAGCTCGGCTAGCTCGTCGCTGCTTGAGCCGCCCTGCAGCGCAGCGGCTAGATCCTCGGCAGTATTGACGATATCGACTTCGCCAACGGGGCCCGTGACGCTTTCATATTGAGGATACTGGCCAAATATATCCCACCAAGGATACCCAACGAAGAAGGTCTCGGTCCCCTCCCCTGAATCATCCGTATTATCGAAGAATCTCAGGTAGTTCTCGCTGACTCCGTTCCCGATGCCGGTTCCGTGCACCTGGCTGATATTGCTCAACGCTTCGAAGGCTTCGACGGAGTTCTTGAACACTTTATAACTCGTCTCATTTCCCGAGCCCCTCAGGCCACCATCGGAGTCGTAGTATCTCGTCGGATCTCCATCGGTCAGGAAGTAGGTCAGGTTCTTGAAACCATCGACGACAGAAGCTCCGTTGCCATTCTGGGAGTTGAACCACGAGACGGCTTCTTCGAATGCAGCCTCGAAGTTGGTTGCACCACTCGCCGAGAGTGCGGTAATTGCCGAGATGAGCTGGCCCACGTTCCCCGCATTCAAATTCTGAATACTGGCCGAGGTACTGGCGTGGGACGAGAAGGCCACCAGTTGTACGTTGACCGTGCCATCATGGTCCTTGAGCTGATTGGCCAGGTTCAGCAGCGCCTGCTTGGTCAGGTCCATGCGACTCAAGCTGCCGGAACCTGAGGCGTGCCCCATGCTCCCCGACCTGTCGACGATCAGAGAAATGTTATAGTTCTGGCCAGGTTCGGTGATGGTGAACTTGCCTCCCATGTCGCCAATCAGGACATCGTCTCCTGCCCCCGTCTCAACCGTACTGTCGCCATTGCCCTCGACTTCCAATTTATCCACGGCAGCCGTATCGCTGGCCGTCGACTCTGCCGTCTCAACCGACACGTTGCCTTGCGGATTGGATTCGGTGGCCGTTGCCTTGACGGTGAGCGTGAACTCATCGGTGCCCTTCGGCACGGTGATGGTCAGGCCATTGGAGACATAGCTCTGGGTACCCGGCGCGACCTCGATCGTCCAGGTTCCATCCGGATTTTCCGTCCCCTGATTCAGCTCGGCGCCCTCCGGCACACCGGAGATCACCAGGCTCAGCGACTCGCTACCGTCGGTATCTTTCAGGCTGGCCACAAGGTTAATACTGAAGGCGTAGCTGTCAGCTTCTCCGCCAAAGAAGTACGTATTTCCTGCTTGGTAGTTCCCAGCTGACCCTTCATCGTCCGCTCGGTTAGATAGCGGATCACTTGCCGGACCATTGTTGAACCCACCTAGGTACTCCCCACTAGAAGAGTAAACACCAGTACCTGCCTTGATGTAGTAGCTAACGACAGCCAGGCCGGTCTTCGCCTCGATATCGGCAATGTACTTGGTCGGATCGGAAGGATCCTTGATGTCTCCACCATAGCCATCCAGCTTGAGCGTAGTACCGTCGCTCAGCACGTATTTCACATGCGAAATACCATTGGGCAGTGGCGTGACATCGCCTGGCTCGGAGACAGGAGTTTGTTCACCTATTCCAATACTGACGTTCGGTGCATCCGCTACGGCATCGACGTTAATAGTTGCCGTGTTGGCCACTTCCGACCATGCGCCTTCGGCATCCTGTACCTTGAAGGTGAAAGAACCCTCTGCGTCACTATCTTCATCAGGCGTGAAGGTCAGCTTTCCAGATACAATATCCGCTTCGCTGATAATGGCACCCGCCGCCACCGCCACCCCTGCGAGTTCCAGCACGCCGTTTTGTGGCAGAGTCACGATTTGCACGGCGCCAAGCGCATCGCCCTCGGCATCACTGTAGTTACCGAAGGCTTCGACACCCAGCGTGACGGTAACGTCTTCATCGGTGCTGATGGCACTGTCGGTGGTGAGCGGCGCATCGTTGTTACCGTTAATGGCGATCGTCAAAGAGCCGTCATCGCTATCCCCATCCTTGTCGGTAACCGTAAATTCCAGCTTGAAGCTCAGCTTATCACCATCGCCTAGCTCCTGGACCGCTGCCAGGGAATTATTCAGAGTGAAGCTCCAGTTGCCGTTCGCATCGAGCGACAGTGTCCCATAGTTGGCAAGCGACTCGATAGCAGCACCACTCCAGGTGACGCTGCCTGCACCGTCGGCGCCGAAGCTGGCATGCTGGTCGCTGAACAGATTACCGGACAGCGTAGTCGTGGCACCATCCTCTTCGACTGCCCCGGCACTCTGATCGCTGGCTGTGGGAACATCATCGACGATATCGATGACGAGACTATCGCTGGCTTTGTCGCCATCGCTATCGGTGACGACCAACTCGAAGCTGTCGGTAACGCCATCGACATTAGGCCCTTGGGTCTCGTGATCGTCGGTGGCGCCGTCCAGGGTGTAGGTCCAGTTATACTCGCCATCGACGAGCGTGACGACCAAGGTGCCGTGGGTGCCGTTGACCGTGCCGCCGCCGGTGACGTTCACGCCGTTGATGACCAGCGACTGCAGACCGTCGTTGCCGGTGTTGATGGCCAAGGTGCCGCTGGTGGCGTGGGAGCCGTCGTTGGCACTGCCGTTCGGCAGGCTGGCTTCGTCGACGCTTGTCTGGCCGTCGTTGACGTCGGGTCCGCTGACCTCGATGGTCGGCTCGGAGTCTTCCGCCACGGTTACGGTCAGCGTGGCGCTGGAGGTGTCGCCGTCAGCGTCGGTGACGGTGTAGTCGATCACCGCATCGCCTTCGAAGCCCGCTGCCGGAGTGAAAGTGACTTCACCATTGGCGCCGAAGGTAATACTGCCCTGGCTCGGGTTACGCAAACTGGCCGCGGTCAGAGTGGCGCCGTCGGCGCCTTCGATGTCGTTGTCCATCACGTTATAGGTGATGGCAGTATCCTCCGCCGTTTCCGCAAGGTCATTCTGCGCAACCGGACCACCGTCGAGGAAGTGAATGACCTGACCGATGTCGATCGTGGCGCTGGCTTCATCGCTATCGGTATCGACCACGGTCTTGGTCAGGAAGACGACATTGGCGAGAATATTGGTGACATCACTCGCCCCGATCTGACCGGCGCCCGAGTGGATGACAGCCCTCAACTGATCAAGCGTCACGACACCGGTTTCGGCATCGACACTCAGCGTGAAGACAGGAACCTCTTCGCCATCGATCACAACGTAGCCGACGATCTGGCCGTCATCCCCTTCCTTGACCAGCACTTCACCGCCTGTCTGCGTATCGACCAGGCCGGAGTCGGCGCCGTTCTCCGCCACGCTCAGGCTGTAGTCCCGCGTCGCCAGGCCGTCGGCACCGTACTCGGCGCTGAAGTAGCCGGAGAAGTCGAATTCAGCGTCGACCTCGAGCTTGGACTCGTCCACGGTCAGGTTGGCAGGCGCCCACTCGACCTTGATGTTGACGTCGTTGTAATCCTTGTCGCCGCCGCCATAGACGTCTTCCCAGTTGATATCGCCTTCTTCGGCATTGTTCTCGACATGGGAGGCGCCGCCGGGGTTCAGCGAGGGATCATTGAAGAGAACGGGCGCGTTGGCGTTCTGCCCATTCAACTGGTCGCCATTCGGGGCAACTGCTACCCAGACGCCATTGACTTGCTGGAAGGTGACTTCAGTTTCGTTCCCGAGCCCAGAGTTGAGGTTTGCGCCATTGGGAATGATGAAATAGCCGACCTCACCAGGCGCATGTCCTTCGAGGACATAACTGGCCCCCTTGTCCTGCTTGACGTTGGCCCAGATGACCATACCGACCGTCGGATTGCCGTTCTCGTCCTTGATGTAATAGCCAAAGCTGCTGTTGTAGCCGGCAAGGCTATTAAGATTGGTAATGGTGACTTCGTGGCCGGAAGGATCGGTTCCCTCGACGCTCGGCAGGTCGTCGTCGACACGCACGCTGATGGTACCCGGCGCGGAAACGTCGCCGTCGCTATCGGAGGCCACGACCTGCACACCGCCGATGGTGAGTTCATCCACGTTGGCGTTGTGGGGCAGGTTGCCGATCAGTTCGACATTGACCGTGACCGTACCGCTTTCTCCCGCAGCGATCTCGCCACCGTTTAGGGTCAGCTTGAGGACCGGGTCGCCTCCCAGGCTACCGATCAGCTCGCCCACTTCGTTGATTACCCAACTCAGCTCGACGCCTTCTTCGAGGCCGCTCACGTTGATGGCGCCCGGATTGACGAAGGCAAAGTCGACGATATTGTCACTGCCAGCGGTGAAGGTGAGCACTGCCTCGGCATTTGTCAGCTCGGCGTCACCAACTTCACGCAGACCAAGCTCGTCGACCACCAAGTCAACCGTGCCTCCCTCTCCGTTTTCGCCCCCCGGAGTCGGGCCTTCGCCGTCCTTGATCCTGATACGGTGGGTGTCGCTGGCCCGATCGCCGTCACCATCTATGGCGATCAGTTCGAAGCTCACCGGCACCTTGCCGTTGCTGTGGTCGAGGTTGGTGCCAGGCACGAAAGTCCAGGTGCCATTCTCGTTGATGGTCAGCGTACCTTCAGCCAGTTCATAGGCATGACCGATCTGCAGCGCCTGCTCGGGACCACCGTTAATGGAGATGAGCTGCTGAGCGCCTTCGCTGTCGGCGCCGGACTCGGTGTTCCAGGTACCGACAACGGCCTCGCCATCCTCGATGGCACCACGAGCACCCGCCAGGTCGGCCTCTGGCGCGTCGTCGATGACCTTCACTTTCAAACTGCTGCTTGCGGTGTCGCCGTCACGATCCGTGATCGTGATGGAGAAGTTGCGGATCAGAGCGTCGTCTTCGCTACCCGCATGGGTCTTGTTGCCCTGCAGGGTGTAGGCGTAGTTAACGACATAGCCACCAAGCGGCAGTGGCGTAATGCCGGTGACCTCGAGCCTGTATCCGTCCGGTACGTCGACGGAGGCGTCATCGAAGTTGAAGCTGCCGTCTTCGTTTCGCGTCACGGTCAGCGTCTGCTGATCGCCGCCTTCGCCGATGGAAATGGTCAGTTGCTCAAGACCGTCCACCGCACTGACGAGGAAACCACCGCTCTGGGTCAGTTCGCCGGCATTGGGATCCGTTCCATTCGCCAGATTCGCCTCGTTGACGACCAGATGAGCGCCTTGACCAGCCACCGGGTTGTAGATAATAACCCCAGCGTCAAGGCCCTTGACGTTCAGCGTGGCCGTATCGGTATCGCCATCGCCGTCGGTCAGGGTGTAGGTGAACTTGTCGAGGAACAACCCCTGGTGGTTCGGGGTATCGCCGCGGACGTAGGTGTAGTCGCCATTTGAGTAAATGGTCAGCTCGCCGTGAACGCCTTGAATGGTTGCCTTACCATCGACCAGTTCAACCGTTTCCCCACCAAACTGGACGTGCGTAACCTCGGCGCCATCCGCCCCCTGCTCGTCATTGTTCATGACGTTGCCGGACTTCTCGAAGCGGCCTGGCTGCAACAGCAAGCCCCAATCAAAATCGCTGCTGGCCTGCGGACCGTCATCGACGAAGCTAAGCTGACCGCCCAGGTCGATACCGACAGTGATGGTGTCGCCGTCGCTGTCAGCCGCTGTGGCGTTGAGCGTAAGGCCGCTTCCTGCCAGGCCCAATACGTCGGCCGGATCGGTGCCATCGGGGTGCGACAGGGCGAGGTTCTGAGTCAGGGTGACCTCGCCGCTAGCGGCGTTGACGGTAATGGTGAAAGCCACACGGCCATCGGCGGCCTGGCCAATGATCGTGCCGTTATCGTCGATCAAGGTGATGGCTTGGCCGCCGTCCGTTGTTACAAGGCCAGTAGCACCATCGCCATCGATGCTCAGGCCGTAGCTGACGCTGCCCTCGCCATCGGCACCGAAGACGACCTCGAAGGCCCCGGAGAAGTCGGCCGTTGCCGGCTCGCCAAAGGCGCTTTCATCGACATCCAGTTCAGCCAGGTTGCCGGGAATAGGATCGACGCTCGGCATGTCGTCGACGATGGTGATGCTGCCGCTGAGGTCGGCGCTCAGACTATCGCTGACCACGTCGCCGTCGCTGTCGGTCACGGTGACCGTGGCTTCCACGCCGACCAGGCCGGCCGGCAGGCCGACGCTGTCGGTGCCCTGCTCGGCATGGTCTACCGGGCCCGACTGGGTCACGGTGACCGCGCCGGTGTCGGCATCGAGCTCGATGTGCAGAACCTCGGTGCCGTCGGCGCTGCCGATGACGACGCCGTCGACCAGCGTGAAGACGATCGGCTCGCCGCCGCTGGTGAGGTCGTGCTGGGCCTCGCCCAGGGTCAGGGCGTAGCCGTCGATCACGGTGCTGCCCGCGCCGTCGGCGCCGTACTGGGCGTCGACGGCGGCACTGAAGGCCGCCGCCACGCTGCCGGTGGCCACGGAGGTTCCGTCGAGGGTGTCGCTGTCCTGGGTCTCGAGGGCCACGTCGCTGAGGTCGACGTCGCCCAGCTCGACGCTCGGCATATCGTCGACGATGGTGATGCTGCCGCTGAGGTCGGCGCTCAGACTATCGCTGACCACGTCGCCGTCGCTGTCGGTCACGGTGACCGTGGCTTCCACGCCGACCAGGCCGGCCGGCAGGCCGACGCTGTCGGTGCCCTGCTCGGCATGGTCTACCGGGCCCGACTGGGTCACGGTGAGCGCGCCGGTGTCGGCATCGAGCTCGATGTGCAGAACCTCGGTACCGTCGGCGCTGCCGATGACGACGCCGTCGACCAGCGTGAAGACAATCGGCTCGCCGCCGCTGGTGAGGCCGTGTTCGACCTCGCCCAGGGTCAGGGCGTAGCCGTCGATCACGGTGCTGCCCGCGCTGTCGGCGCCGTACTGGGCGTCGACGGCGGCACTGAAGGCCGCCGCCACGCTGCCGGTGGCCACGGAAGTGCCGTCGAGGGTGTCGCTGTCCTGGGTCTCGAGGGTCACGTCGCTCAGGTCGACATCGCCCACCTCGACGCTCGGCGCATCATCCAGAATGGTGATGTTCAGCGTGCCAGAAGCCGTGCCACTGGTGCTGGTTACGGTATAGACCAGGCTGGCCAGCGCCTCATCCATGCCTTCTTCATGCAGCAGGTTGTTCAGCTGCGTGAGAGTGAACTCCCCGGTGCCGGGATTGACCTCGATGGTGAAGATATTGAGTTCACGCGCAGGCGAGAAAGCAGTCAACGTATTGCTGGAAGCGTTCCAGCTATAGGTGATGCTCTCCTGGCCGATCTGGGCTTGTACGCCGTCCATGTCTGCGAAGGTCACGCTGCCATTGACACCTGTGCCAAAGGAGAACGGCAGCACGCCGCCGGTAACCACGGACCCCGACTCGCTAAGGGTCTCGGCATCAAACAGGGAAGCATCGAGAAGGCCGGCAGACGGCTCGACGATCTCGAAGAAGGCGCCTTCGGTTTCTGGCAGATCGCTCGCCTGCCCCAGACCGAACTCGAACGCCAGCGGGTTGACGTCCTCCGCAATTCGCGCCAAGCGCACGAAACTATGGCCGCCATCGGCACCACCACCCGGGCCGGCACCGGCCGCGGTGGCATCGAGCACGTCGAGCAGATCGACACTGTCGTCGTCCAGCGCCGTCAACAGGGCTTCAAGATCTTCATCCAGGGCTGCGAATTCGGAAGCATCGGCGGGTTCGTCACCATCGAGCTCGGGCATCATGACCACTTGCTCGCCATTCTCGATGAGCGCCGCCTCGAGGCCATCGCCAAAGTCGAGCTGTGCACTTCCGTTGTCAGAGGTGACCAGCACCTCTCCCTCCTGGAGGGTATCTCCCACGCGCAGCTCACGCAGGTTACCTTCGGCATCGCGTGCCCAGGCCTGACCGGTAATCGAAATGACGGTGGCAATGGCCATGTCTTATCTCCCTGAAGATCTTCGTTATTGTGACTCAGCCGTACGACGCCCCTGCGTTATGACGGCCCATGGAGAAGCACAGTAAGTTACATGTCGAAACAAAAATATTGGACCGATGGACAGGGCAGGAAACGGATCGCTCGAAAGGTAGTGTCCAACAAACCAAAGGGCTTGCTGCAGTCGCAGCAAGCCCTTGAATAAGCAACGGTCGATACCTGGCATGGAGCGAAGCGATATCAGGCAATTTGCTCGTCCTGCCTGGCCAGCCTGAGCACCAGTTGCATGCGATCACGCACGCCGAGCTTGCGAAATATCGCGCCCAGATGAGCCTTGACCGTGCGCTCTGTAATATCGAGTTGACGAGCCACTTCTTTATTGGTGCGCCCCTCCGCTACCGCCAATGCTACGGCACGTTCACGCTCCGTCAGCATGGAGAGACTCTCCTGCGGCAGGTTTTCGCTACCGCCCAGGGCAGTGAAGGCTCCCCCGACGACCTTGCTGAGCAACTCGGCCGGCACCCATATGCCCTGATGGTGGGTGACAAGGGCGACCTGCCCCAGCAACTCCGGGGGGGAGAGAGCGTGCACATAGCCACGCGCCCCAGCCTGTAGCGCCTTGAGTGCTTCGGCCTCGCTCGGTGCCAGCGACATGACGACGATGATGGCACCCTGCCCCGCCACTTCAGTCGCCACGACCGGCCAATCCGAGTGATCCGTCATCAGCCAGACTCGATCCCCTTTGTCCGCCATGACGCGCGCCTGATCGGGAGTGACACGCCTGACATCGGGAAAGGCGCTGCGCAGGCGCGGGACCTCAGCGCGCCGCTGGCTTACGAACAGGACTGCCATCATCGTTCCCCCATGGAGTCGCTCCATGCCCGCAAGACGGGTTTGAGCAGATACTGCATTACGGTACGCTTGCCGGTCATGATGTCGACCTGGGCCGTCATACCGGGAATGACCTGGATGTCGCTGCCCAGGTTTTCCCCTTGCAGCGTTCTTACACGCACCAGATAGAAGGTGTTGCCCTCGTCATCAGTGATGGTATCGGCACTGATATGATCCAGCTCGGCCTGGAGGCCGCCGTAAATGGCAAAGTCGTAGGCCGTCAGCTTGATGGTGGCCGGCTGGCCTGGACGCAGGAAGGCGATATCCTGCGGAGCAATACGCGCTTCGACGAGCAGCTGATCGTCGCTGGGGATGATGTCCACCACCTCCTGGCCGGGTTGCACCACGCCGCCTAGGGTATTGATCCCCAGGCGTTGGACGACACCATCCACCGGCGAACGGACCTCGGCCAGTCGCACGCGATCCTGAAGTCCGGCGCTGGACTCGTCGAGTGCCCCCAGGTCACCCAGTGTCTGGGCCAAGTCGTTGCGCCACTCGCTACGCCGCTCGGCGCCGAGCTCGCGCAATTGGGTAAGCGACTCCTCGACTGCCGCCTCGAGGCGTGCCACCGAGGCCGTTGCCTGGTTGCGCTCACCCGTCGCACGCGATACCTCCCGCTCGAGACGCAGGATGTCGACTTCCGACACCGCACCCGAGGCCAGCAGTGGCCGAGTCAGGTTGAGTTCCTGGCTAGCCATGTTGGCTTCCCGCTGGGCGGTATCACGCCTTGCCTCCGCCTCGTTCAGCTCTTCTTCACGCTGGCGAACGCGATCCCGCAAGATCGCCTCCTGTTCACGCATCTCTTCGCGACGGCTTTCGTAGACCTCTCGCTCCTGGGCAACGATCTCCGGCACCTCGCTGCGCAGTTCTTCATCCGGATTGAAGGGCGTATCCGTGGCAAGCGCCCGTAGCCGCTCTGCACGGGCACGAAGGGCCAATGCCTGGGCACGGTTTTCACGGAAATTGGCGATGAAGCGTGTGGGGTCGATTCGCATCAGCACTTGGCCCGCCTCGACCATCTCACCCTCACGTACCATGATCTCCTGGACCACCCCGCCGTCGAACGACTGCACCTTCTGCAGCTGGCTGGAGGGAATCACCCGGCCCGTGCCACGCGTGACCTCATCGATCGAGGCGAAATAGGCCCAGGCGATCAGCGCGCCGAAAGCGAGCAGTACGACGTACAGGAACAACCGCGCGCGGATCGGGTCCTGCTGCATGCGCGCCCAGTCGGCGTCACTCGCCCAGTCGCGATTGAGGTGGGCGGAGGTGACACGCTTGGAGAACAGACGATCCATGAAGGGACGAAACGGCTTGCCGCCGACATCTGTGAAACGTCCAATTGCTTCGAAGCCCTGCTGCTCGGCGCTCTTGCCCTGGACCTTGGAATTCATCAACTGGCCCTCCCGATCTGGCCCTTGCGCAAGGCCTCAACCACCTTGTCGCGCGGACCGTCGGCGACAATCTTGCCGGCATCTATCACGATGATGCGATCGACCAGCGACAGCAGCGAGGTGCGATGGGTCACGACCACCAAGGTCTTGCCCTGTCCATACGCCGCCAGATTGGCCTTGAAGGCTTCTTCGCTGGCGTGGTCCATGGAGCTGGTAGGCTCGTCGAGCAGCAGTATCTGCGGATCGTTGACCATCGCTCTGGCAATGGCGACGGCCTGCCGCTGGCCGCCGGATAGCATCTGTCCGCGCTCCCCGACCTGGAGTTCGACGCCCTGGGGGTGTGTGTTGACCAGGCCCTCCAGGCCGCTGAGCTTGATCGCGCGCAGCAGCGCTTCGTCATCGACGCCATCACTACCGCCACCGGCCACGATGTTGTCACGCAGCGAGCCGAAGAACAGGCTTACGTCCTGCGGCACATAGCCGATGTGACGGCGCAACTCCACGGGATCGAACTGGCGCAGGTCGACACCGTCGAGCATGACCGAGCCCACCGTGGGGGTATACAACCCCAACAACAGCTTGTTGAGTGAGGTTTTGCCACAGCCGACGCGCCCGAGCAGTGCCACTTTCTCGCCAGGCTCGATCTTGAGCGAAATGTCCCGCAGGGCATCGCGCTCTTCTTCCGGATAACGCAGCGAAACCTTGTCAAAGCGGATCTCACCGCGAACGACAGGCCGCGAGATGAACGACTTGCCTTCGGGCCGCTCTACGGGGCGCTGCATGACATCGTCGAGGGACTTCAAGGCAGTAGCCGACTGGTGGTACTGCGCCAGCAGTGCCGCCGCCTGGCTCACCGGCGCCATGGCGCGCGATGAAAGCATGTATGCGGCAATCAGCCCACCCTGGGTGAGGTTGCCGTCGATAATCAGGTAGACCCCGATGAGGATCACACATACCGCCACGGTATGCTGGGCCCACATCGCCACGTTGGATACCGAAGTGCTGACCAGGCGCAACTGGGCCGAGGTACGGGAAAGAAAGGCCGTCGCCTTCTCCCAGGTACTCTGAAGTCGGCTCTCGGCGCGCAGGGTCTTGACCGTTTCCAGATGCGACAGCGATTCGACCAGTGTGGCATTGCGCTGGGCGCTGACCCGCCAGGTGGTCTCCGAAAGCTCATGCAGCTTGCCCTGGGCCGCCATGGCATAAAGCAGCACGATGACGATGCCCGCGATGACCGGCAGCGCCAGCGGCACGCCTATCAGGGCGATGATGGCGGCAAAGAACAGCACGAAAGGCAGGTCGACCAATGCCACCACCGTGGCCGAGCCTATGAAGGCCCGCACCGACTCGAAGGATTGCAGGGTCGACGCAAACGAGCCGGTCGAGGCAGGTCGAGCCTCCATGCGCAAGCCCAGCACTTGGGACATGATACGAGAGGAAAGTTTGACATCGGCCCGGCTCGCCGCCAGGTCGATGAAGGCGCTGCGCATCAGGCGCAATGCCAGATCGAAACAGAGCACGATGAAGATACCGGCAGCCAGTACCCACAGCGTTTCGGTGGCGTGGTTGGGTACCACACGATCATAGACGTTGAGCACGAACAGCGGCATGGCCACTGCAAACAAGTTGATTACCAGGGAGCCGGCGATCACGTCGCGATAGAGCCGCCGATTCTCACGTATGACGCCCCAGAACCAATGGCGTGATCGCTGCTTGCCGACCTCGGGACCGCGCGCATCGAAGCGAAAACGCGGGCGTACGTATATGGCCTGGCCGCTGTAGCTTTGGCTCAGTCCATCGAGATCGACCTCGCTCACGGCATCGCCAAGCTCGGGAAAGATCACCCTGGCACGGCGCGCCTTGAGGTCCAGCGCCACCAGCACGCAGGCACGTCCCGGTTCCAGCAGCAGTACCGCGGGGAACAGGGCCGGGTTGAGCTGCGCCAGCCGGCTCTTGACGATACGTGCGGTCATTCCGGCGCGGGCAGCGGCGCGGGAGAAAACCCCCGGAGTGAGGCATCCTTCCTCCAGCGGCAAGCCTGCCGTCAAGGCATCAGGCGTGACTGCATGGTCATGAGCGAGCGCAATGGTTTGCAGGCACTCGAGCAGTTCGTCGCGAACCGCCGACCGGGCAGTACCTTGGGAGGAATCCAGTACTTCTTGCTGCGTCACGGGAACCTCGGGCATGAGGCCCGCCCGGCCATGCCGGACGGGCTCGGGCTAAATGACGATACTGCCTACGCCGCCTTCGGCGCAGGCAGGTTTACCCCAGGTCGTTCAACCCTGTACGACGTAGCTGTCAGCATAGCCAAGGCGTTTCAGCTCGCCACGCAGGGCCGCCAGTTCTCCAAGGTCGCCAATGGGGCCGAGCTGCACTCGATGCAGGTCGGAACTACTGACCAGCCGCATCGGCTGGGCAAGCGCTTCACTGAGCTGGTAGCCAACATTCCGGGCATGTTCAGAGTTGCTGAGGGCGACGACCTGCAGGAAGGCACCGGGCTGCACGCTTGCCACCGGCTGCCGCTGCTCAAGCTGCGCCAAGCCTTCCAGTTCGCCATAAACGCTGGCCACGGGCTGGGTCTCGGCCCATGCCGCGGCCAGGCTCGGCTCCGTATCGCCGGCTTCCAGAATCGGCTCGCTCGGCCACTGAGACGCCGCGCCGAGATCAAGATTCTCGCCTACGCGCTCGAGGGTGACTTCCACGCGGCGATTCTGACGCCGTCCCTCGACCGTATCGTTGGAGGCGACCGGCTGGCGAGAACCGTAGCCGCGGGTCTGGATCAGACTGCGTTCGACCCCCTGGCTGGCCAGGTAGTCCGCCACGCTGTCGGCACGCCGCTGGGAGAGCGGATCGTTGATGGCATCGCTGCCGGTACTGTCGGCGTGACCGGCGATGAACACCCGCGCCAGGTCGTTACGATCGCGGATCCGGCCGGCCAGCGCGCTGAGCTCCTGACGCGCATCGGGACCCAGTTCGGCGCTGTTGACGGCAAACAGGGCATCGGCAGAGAGCGTGACATCCGGGGCGCGCGTCGGCGCCGGCGCACTGATATCGCCAACGAAGTCGGACAGCGTGTAGCCCATCGGACCTTCGACCGGGCACAGCGCCTCGGGCTCGATCGCCACGCCGTCGCTTCCCAGTTCAGCCAACGTCGGCATGTCGTCACGCATCACACCCAGCGTCTGCATCAACTGGCCCATGGCAGCCAGGGTGCGCGCATCGGCAAGAGCGATGTCGTACTCGGCATTGGCATAGGCACGGCTTGCCTCGAAGTACTCGTTCTCGCTGTCGAGCACGTCGAGCAGGGTACGCTGACCGATGTCGAACTGCTGCTGGTAGGCGCCGCGAACGCGGTCGATCGACTGACGATGGTCGTTGAGGTAGCGGATCTGCTCACGCAGGCGCTGGGTGTCGTTGTAGGCGATCTGGGTGGTCTGTCTTACGTTGGTACATGCCAGGTCGCGCTGATCGATCGCCTGCTCGACACGGTCGCTTGCCGCCCGAAACGAAGCCAGGTCACTGCCTCCGTTATACAGGTTCATGCTGGCGACCAGCTCGATGCTGTGACGATCGCGCCGGCCGAAGCCGTCGAAGCCGTTCTCGTTATTGTCGATACCGGTACGGCCGCGCAGGTCAAGACGCGGCTGGAATGCCGAGCGGGTACCGCTCTTCTCGGCCCTGGCCGCCTCGATGTTCGCGATCGCGGCGTGAAACTCAGGGTTGCCCTGGAAGGCGAGGTTGACCGCCTCGGCAACGGATGGCGGCAGTTGGCCGTCCAGCTGCGGCGTCGGAGCCAGGCTCTCGGCCGGCAGGCTGCCGACGATGCGCTGATAGCGGGCCGTGACGTCATGCAGGTTGGACGCCTCTGTCATCAGGTTCGACTCGGCCAGGGCCAGACGTCCGCTGATCTGCTCGAGGTCGACACCACGTCCGGCCCCGGAGCGCACGCGCTCTTCGATCTGGTTGTAGACACGCAGATGTTCGGCGTAGTTGCTCTGGGCCAGCCGGACGAGTTCGCGATAGCGACTGACGTCGAGATACGCCTGCGTGGCCTCGAGCGTCACGCTTTCGCTGGCGTCGAGCAACTCGTAGTAACGCACCAGCTCGGCACGGTCGAGACGCTCGACCTCGCTACGGGTGGCGAAACCGTCATAGATCATCTGCGTCAGCCGCAGTTCGGCAAAATCGGTATCGTAGCTGCCTCGCCCGTCGCCCTCACGATCTTCCAGGCCGACACCGGCAGACGCGTCGATACTCGGCAGATAGTTGCCACGCGCCACATCGACGTCATGCCCGGCAGCGCTCAGCCCGTTCAGGGCGGCCCTCACTTCCGGGTTGGTGGTGAGCGCCTGGCGCACCACCTGCTGGATGTCGGCAGCGCCCGGTGCCGCCAAGCCCGGCGGCAGTGTCTGGGCTACCGCCGCCGCCACGGGAAGAAGCGCAAGAGATGAGCCCACCACCACTGATTTGGCCAGTCGATGGGCACGAGAGAGGTCAATCGCATATGTCATGGGTGTTCCCTTTCATGATTCGGATGCCCCGTCTGCACAGGCAATCCGTCGAGTTGTGGAGACATGTTCTTGTTATTACGGGGCTCATCCGGAGCGGCCGGATGGTGCATCCATTCCCGATTCCCTTAATTAATCAACTACCTAAGGCCTGTCGGCTGCGTGTGGAGAAAGCGTAACTTCCCTGGCAATAGCCGAAGTAAACTTAACTACTCATGTCACTTTCTTACGACGCCATCAGGCATTGTTGTTGACTTTTGTAAGCTAGCGTAAACGAGAGGATAAAAAAATCCAATAGTTTTAACCACGCGGCATCAACCTTTGGCATGGGTCTGCGCTATATCAAGCAGGAGAACGCCAGGTCGCATCCAGCCGGGATATCAGCGGGCAGCGCTCTCCCAGCACTCATCAAACATGCTATCGTCAGGCCATTGTCCAACCTGGGCCATCAGCACAAGGAGAGACGCATGTCTGCCTCATCCGAAATTCAAAAAACACGTGTCATCAATGAGCTGCGCGGCTTCATCAAGAAGCTGCTTCAGGAACCGCAGATTTTGGAGCGCTCCCTCGAGATAGCACGCCGTCATTACGCCGAGGGCAATCCGGAAGGCGCCCAGGCACGCATTGCCAACGAGATCTCAGACACGACGAGTGTGCACATTCCCGAAGACCCGCAGGAACACTCGGAAGCTGACAAGCTGTTTCTCGAGTTGCTCAAGGAAGTGATCAGCGAGGAGCAGGCCCTCTACTGAGCGGTTGTCACGCCGGGCGGTCAGCGCCCGCCCGGCTCCATCACGAACCCGGCGAACGTCGGCCCCTCAGCTCTGGTATAATGGCAAGCAATTGTTTTCCAGTTCTTTTACAAGTGCCTCGCCGATGTATTACCTGCTGAAGCTGTTTCCCGAGATCACCATCAAGTCGCGCTCCGTACGTCGCCAGATGACGCGCTGCCTGGTCGGCAACATTCGCAACGTGCTGCGCCCGCTGGGCGATACCCTGCAGGTTCAGGGTGGCTGGGACGCCCTGAAGGTACGCATTCCCGACGAGGCCAGTTCAGAATGGCTTCGCCAGTTGGAGGAGATGCTGTGCCGTATCCCGGGCATTCACGAAGTTCAATGTGTCGAGGAGGTCCCCTTCGTTTCCTTTGCCGACACGACGGAGCGGCTGTTGCCGGTCTGGCGGGATGTCATCACGGGGCGCACCTTTCGCATCACGGTAAAGCGCCGCGGACAGCATGATTTCACTTCGGAGGATCTCGAGCGCCATCTCGGCAGAGCACTGCTGGATGCCGCGCCGGGCTCCAAGGTTAGGCTCAAGGCACCCGACGTGGACGTACGAGTGGACGTGGTCGAGGGTCGCTTGCGCCTGGTACGCCAGCGCTGGCCCGGCCTGGGCGGTTACCCTCTGGGCCTGCAGGGCCAGGCCCTGGCATTGATCTCGGGCGGCTACGACTCGCCCGTCGCCGCATGGAAGATGATGCGACGCGGTATCAAGACACATTTCCTGTTTTTCGAGCTCGGCGGTGCCGGTCACGAAGCCGCCGTGCGAGAAGTCTCCTCCCATCTATGGGAGACCTACGGCCGCTCGCACCGGGTGAAGTTTTTTGCGGTGCCGTTCGAAGGCATCGTGGCGGAACTGCAGCGCAGCATACCCGACGGGCTCATCGGCGTGGTTCTCAAGCGCATGATGGTAAGAGCAGCGAGCCGTATCGCATCGCGCTCGCGCATCCCCATGCTGGTGACCGGGGATGCCATCGCCCAGGTCTCGAGCCAGAGCCTGACCAACCTGGTGCTGATCGATGAGGCCAGCGACGTACCGATCCTGCGCCCGTTGATCGCCGAGGACAAGCAGTCGATCATCGATACCGCGCGTGAGATCGGCACCGCCCCCTTTGCCGAAGGCATGCCGGAGGTATGCGGTGCAGTCTCCCAACGGCCCAACACCCAAGCGCGGCACGAAAAGGTCGCTGCCGCCGAAATGAACTTCGATTTCAGCGTGCTTGATGCCGCCGTGGAACAGGCAGTCCTCACTCGCTCCGATCATCTCCTCGAGTCACCGCCCAGCAACGACGCTCCGCTGGAAGTCGTGACGGACCTGCAGGGAGTGGCCAGTGCATCGAACGTCAGCGTGATCGACATTCGCCCTCCGGCAGAGCGCGAGGCCGCTCCCCTCTCGCTCGAGCAGGTCGAGTGCCTGGAGATTCCCTTCTTCGAACTTCAATCGCGCGCCGCGACACTCCCCAGCGATCGCCGCTACCTGCTCTACTGTGACCAGGGTGTGATGAGTCGCATGCAGGCCATGCACCTGCACGACAGAGGGCTGAAGCACTTCGGCGTCTACCGTACTCGATAGCAACCCCTTGCTTGGCACATGGACTCGCCCGCTGGCCGTCCCTGTTACAAATTCTTTTTTAGCAGCCACTTTATTGCCCCGCTGGACTGAGCTAAAACGAAATTAACAGGTCGCGGTCGGTGGGGGTGACGCATGGGGGTTCGCAGGGCTTCGTCACGCCGGACTTCGTCTACCGTGGCGTGGCGCGACAGTGGCGAGTCGCTCGAGACGCACTCGCCCTTCATTCAGGAACCGAGACTCGCTCCGGCTCCTCAGGATCAGCCGTCTCACCGCTATCTCTACCTGGGCCTGGGCATCCTGCTACTGCTGTTCGGGATATCACTTGCCACGCTGCTGGTTGCCGAAGCCAAGACATCGCACTTCCAGGCTCAGGAAATCTCGCGCTATGCCGCCACTCTGCGCTACACGCTGGAGCCCGGTAGCAGCAACCGCATCCAATTCCCCAGCCACGGTCCTTTCGACCAGCGCCTGGGCTATACGCATCTGCCGGAACTGGAAGCACGCCTGCTGTCACGTGGCTATGATGTCATCGAGCAGGCCCATTTCACGCCTGCCCTGCTCGACTATACCCGCCGAGGTTTCTTCCCTCCCTATACGGAAAAGACCCAGGCAGGACTGACCATTGAGGAATGCCGGGGCGACACCCTCTACCAGTTCCGGCACCCTCAGCGCCAGTACGCCAGTTTCGACAGCATTCCTCCGATCGTTCTGCAGACCCTGCTGTTCATCGAGAACCGCCAGCTGCTGGACGAGAGTACGCCTTACGCCAACCCAGCCGTCGATTGGCCGCGCTTCACCAAGGCGGCCCTGTCCCAGGTTGGCCGGGCACTGGATCTGCCCGGACAGGCAGCAGGTGGCAGCACCCTCGCCACGCAGTTGGAAAAGTATCGCCACTCCCCCCAAGGCTTGACTTACTCCCCTCGGGAGAAGCTGCGCCAGATGATCTCGGCAAGTGTACGCAGCTACCGTGACGGTCCTCAGACCTTGACCGCTCGCCAGGACGTGGCGCTCGACTACCTCAATACCGTGCCGCTCTCGGCAGCCCCCGGCTATGGCGAGGTACATGGTATCGGCGACGGGCTGTGGGTCTGGTTCGGCACCGATTTCGATGCCTTCAATCGCCGTCTTGCCGTCGGCTTCGATGAAGTCGAAGAGCGCGCCGAACAGGGGCTTGCCCTGCGTCAGGTCGTGGCCCTCATGATCGCGCAGCGGCGCCCCTCGTGGTATCTCACCGGCGGTCGGGTGGCTCTGGAGGATCTGACCGACAGCTACCTGCGACTGCTGCGTCAGGAAGGCGTGGTAGCAGATGCGCTCGCCCAGGAGGCGCTGGCTCAACGCCTGACGTTTCGCGATTACAACGAGACTCCTTTTGACCTGAGCGTGGAAGCCGACAAGGCGCTCCAGGTCGCGCGCCAGCGCCTGAGCGGCATGCTGGGCATGTCGCTCTACGACCTCGACCGCCTCGACCTCAGCGCTCGCACCACCCTCGATGCCGGGCTGCAACGGGAAGTGACCCATTACTTGCATCGCTTGGCCGATCCCGAGTTTGCCAGTGAGGTCGGCCTGCTGGGAGATCGCTTGCTCACAGCGGAGCGAACACAGGACGTACGCTACAGCTTTACATTGTTCGAACGCAGCGAAGAGGGATTCGTGGTTCGCGTGCAGACCGACAATACCGACCAGCCGTTCGACATCAACCAGGGCAGCAAGCTCGAGCTCGGTTCGACCGCCAAATTGAGGGTACTGGCCACCTACCTGGAAGTGATCGCCGAGCTGCACGCACGGCACTCGGGGAGCAGCCGCGAAGCGCTACGTGCGGTCGAAATCGATCGTCAGGACGTCCTCAGCCGCTGGGTACTGGACCGGCTCATCGAGAACCCCGAGCTGGCGCTCGCCGAGCTATTGAACTTGGCCATGGAGCGTCGCTATTCGGCAAGCCCGGCGGAGGCCTTCTTCACCGGCGGCGGGCGCCATACGTTCAACAATTTCCGTCGTGAAGACAACGGGCGCAACCCGACCCTGGCCGAAGCCATGCGCGAGTCGCTCAACCTGCCCTTCATCCGACTGATGCGTGATCTGGTGCGCTACAGTACCCACGGTAGCGAACCACGCAGCCAACTGCTGGAGGACGACAGCGATCCACGGCGCATGGAGTACCTGCGCCTATTCGCCGATCGCGAGGGGCGCACCTACCTGCAGCGGTTCTGGCGCAAGTATCACCACCTCGATACCGACCAGCGCCTCGTCACTTTTCTCGAAGGGCTCAATATCTCGGCGCCACGACTGGCTGCCGTCCATCGCTACCTGTTTCCCGAGGCCAACCTCGACAATTTCGCCGCTTTTCTCATCGCCTGGCTACCCGACGCCAGCCGCCTGAGCGAGCGCGAAGTCGATACGCTCTACGAGCGCTATGCGCCGGGAAACTATTCGCTTACCGATCAGGGCTATATCGCCAAGGTACATCCGCTGGAGCTATGGCTGCTGGGCTATCTGCTCGATTACCCCGACGCCAGCTTCAGCGAGGCCGCATCCGCCAGCGCAGACGAACGCCAGGAGGTCTACCAGTGGCTGTTCAGGACCCGACATCGTAGCGCACGCGATGTGCGTATTCGCACCATGCTCGAGGTCGAGGCATTCAGCGACATCCACAAGCGCTGGCAGCGTCTGGGCTATCCCTTCGATCATCTCGTGCCTTCGCTGGCCACTGCCATAGGCTCATCGGGAGATCGCCCGGCGGCATTGGCAGAACTGATGGGCATCATCCTCAACGACGGCGTACGGCTCCCCACCCTGCGCATTGACGAGCTGCACTTCGCCGCCAATACCCCTTACGAGACTCGATTACTGCCAGCCAGCGGGCGAGCCCAGCGCGTCATGGCTCCCGAAGTGGCCGCGGTACTGCGTGAGACACTGTCGCAAGTGGTCGAGGGCGGCACCGCCCGACGCCTCCAGGGCAGCTTCACGCTCGAGGATGGCTCGCCGCTGGTACTCGGGGGCAAGACCGGCACCGGCAACAACCGGATCGAAACGGTGGGCCGTGGTGGCCAGGTCATCAGCTCCCGGGCACGCAATCGTACGGCGACCTTCGTCTTCTATCTCGGCGAGGACCATTTCGGCACCCTGACCGCCTATGTTCCCGGCAGCGCTTCGGACGACTTCCGCTTCACTTCGGCGCTGCCGGTACAGGCGCTCAAGGGGATGGAGCCGATCCTGCGCCCCTATCTCTCAGCGGGCGACGGCGCATGCCGCCCCTCTCCGAGCGGTGAATACCACTTCGCCGAAGACGAAGCCGATCGCTCACCCGATGCCTCGGGCGACGCTCCTGCCGTGCCCTCCGACCTGGCTCTGCGCTAAGGACCGGGGCCATGGCCGAGGAAGATGAGTGCCTCAGAACAACCCAAGTTGCCTATCGATCAGGTTGGCAAAGTCTGCGTCGACGAAGGGCAGAATAGCGTCTGCCACCGGCTGAAGTTGACGGGAGAGGTAGTGCTGATAGTCGAGCGCGGAGCGGTGGGCCTCGAGCGGTTCCGGCCCCGCCACGGTAATCACATAGCGAATCCAGCCGCCGTGCTGATATTGCAGTGGACGTCCGAGCCGGTCATTGAGTTCATCAGCCATGCGCGCGGCGCGTACATGGGGAGGCACGTTGCGGCGATACGCGTCGAGCCGGCGGCGCAGGCGCTTACGGTAAACCAGACGCTCGTCGAACTCGCCGGCCAGGGTTCTGCTGACGTAGTCGCGGACATAGTCCCGGAAAGGCTCGCCGAGGAAAATGCGCCGGTACAGCTCCTGCTGGAAGCGCTTTGCCAACGGCGTCCAGTCGGCACGTACCGTCTCCAGTCCCTTGAACACGACGCGCTCGCCACCATCGGCATCCCGTACCAGCCCGGCATACCGCTTCTTGCTGCCCTCCTCGGCCCCGCGAATGGTTGGCATCAAAAAGCGCCGAAAATGAGTTTCGAACTGCAGCTCAAGCGCACTCGTCAAGCCGAGTTCACTGTCGAGGTGTTGTGCCCACCAGTGGTTGACGCGCTCCGTCAGGTGTTGACCGATGGCATGGGCGTCATCCTCCTCATGGGCACTCCCCAGCCAGACGAAGGTGGAGTCGGTGTCGCCATAGATCACCGTGTAACCCTCGGCCTCGATCAGTTCACGGGTACGGCGCATGATTTCGTGGCCGCGCAGCGTGATCGACGAGGCCAGTCGCGGATCGAAGAAGCGACAGCCGCGCGAGCCGAGCACACCGTAGAACGAGTTCATGATGATCTTCAGTGCCTGGGACAGCGGTCCATTGCCATCGCGCTTGGCGGCCTCTCGTCCTTGCCATACCCGCTCCACCATGTCGGGCAGCGCGTGCCGGGTACGCGAAAAGCGTGCGCCGCGAAAGCCCGGTACGGTCTGGGCCTCGGTCTCGCACAGGCCCGCCACCAGGCCGACCGGATCGACAAGAAAGGTGCGAATGATCGAGGGATAGAGGCTCTTGAAATCGAGCACCAGCACCGAGTCGTAGAGCCCCGGCCGGGAGTCCATGACGAAGCCGCCCGGGCTGTCTTCCCCGCCGCGCCCCTCCACGAGGTTAGGCGCCACGAACCCCAGCCGGTGCATGCGCGGCAGATAAAGATGCGAGAAGGCCGCCACCGACCCACCGCTGCGGTCGGCCGGAAGCCCGGTGACGCTGGCTCTTTCGAGCAGAAAATCGATGAGCTCGGTCTTGGCGAAGATGCGGCTGACCAACTCACAGTCCTTGAGGTTGTAACGGGCCAGGGCCGGCTTGTCTTCGGCGAACAGGCGGTCGATCTCCTCGATGCGCTGGTAGGGATTGTCGATCGCCTTGCCCTCGCCAAGCAGCTCCCGGGCAACGTTCTCCAGGCTGAACGAGTCGAATCGCCAGGTCGCCTGGCGCAGGGCTTCGATGCCGTCGATGATCAGCCGCCCCGCGGCCGAGGCGAAGAAGTGATTGGGATTGCTGCCATGGGCGCGCCAGCCGAGCGGCTCGCCACCGCGTCCCAGCAGCAGCGGCACGCCGAGACGTTCGGCGTGTCGCTGCAGGATGCGCAGGTCGAACTGAACCAGATTCCAGCCGATGATCGCGTCGGGGTCGTGCCGGGCTAGCCAGCGGTTGAGTGCTTCCAGCAGCTCTTCAACGCCAGCACAGTAATCCAGTGCGAAGTCTCGCTTGCGCTCGGCCTCGCCGTTCCCACCGTTGGCGGGCCCCAGCATGTAGACCTGGCGCTGGCCGCAGCCCTCGAGCGCGATTGAGTAGAGCTCGCCGCGAACATCGGTCTCGATATCCAGCGAGACCAGCTTGAGCCGAGGGCGATAGCCACGCTGCGGCCGCAACTGGGCGTCATGCAGAGTGCCATCCACGCCTTCCTGTCCGGAAAACGTTACCGGTGCGGTAATGAAGCGCTCCATCAGGTAGCGCTCCGGTGGACGCACGTCGGCTTCGTAGATATCGATGCCGGCATCGCCCAGGCGCTTGGCAAGGTTCATCAACTGGCGATGCTGGCGACAGTAAAGGCCGATTACGGTGCGGTGTTTAAAATCCCGCAGGTTCAACTGGCGCAGCTCGCCGTCGCGCTCGCCACGCAGCAGTACCTCGGCCTGGTCGCGCTGCTCTGCGGGCAAGAACATCACCGAAGGCTGTGGCGGCAAACGCACATAGCGCGGCCCGGCGTCGGTCGCCAACCAAAACCCCACTTCACAGCCCGCGGGGGTATCCCGCCAGTGCCGTGTCAGCACGAACCCCTGCCATTGCTCCACCACAGCCTCGCATCATCCCACCGTCATGCCTGTCATTCTATACAGTAGGGCAAGGGAAGTCGCCGATCGATGATGTTTTCCTCGATGCCAGAGGCGGGGCAAGCAAACGACACCTCAACAAAATCGGCCCATGCCTCGGCATGGGCCGGGCTGAGTGCCGCTAGTTCGTCATCCTGGCCAAGGCTCAGTCACATGGAACGACAGCGCGCTGGGTGTCCTTGGCCCACAGGGTCTGGCCATTGGGCGTTTCGCCGTGAGCGTTCCAGGTCTCGGTGACTTCCACACAGTAGGAGCCGAGATCCTCGACGGTCTTCTCGGGGTTGGCGGGTTGCTCTTCGCTGATGCGCATGATGTCGGGATTCGAGCTGGTATAGCGCGGGGCAACGGCGTTCGTGCCACAGCCCACCAACAGGCCGGCAATCAACAGCAGGGGCAGAGTCAGTCGCAGTTTCATCATTTCATCCTCAGCATTGGTCGTTCGGCTATGAGAATGATGCGTAACCTGCGATGCGTGAGTCGTGTACGGAACCCATCCTTGGATTCATTCATTTGTATTGTAACGAAGCAGGCAGCCGATCGCATCCATCAGCGTTCCGGCGGCCCCTTGCGGTCGGCTCCGATCGGCTCGCCGGGCCGGGCTCCGGGCACTTTCACCCCGGCGAGACTGGGTACATCAGAGCGGTTTTCCCCCTTCACCACGCTGAACGAGCCGTCGGTCTCGAGGACCACGGCCGCGATGGCGGCGAGCTCGGCCGTGCCGGCGGCCCGCATCGCCGCTCGCACTTCTTCCTCGGTGACACGCGCCCGGCGCATGGCATCAGGCAGGTAACAGCCACGGTAGAACAGTAGCGCCGGCTCACCGGTGACCAGCTGCCGGACCCAGCGATGGCGCACGCTCGACCAGGTCACCAAATACTGCATGCCTATGAGAAGCGCGAAGGCCAGCATGCCCTGCGCCAGGGTCACGTCCTTGCTGAGCATGACCGTGGCCAGCACCGAGCCCAGCGCGACGGTGACGACGAGGTCGAAGGCATTCATCTTCGATAGCGTGCGCCGACCGGAAATACGCAGCAGGAACACCAGCCCCGCATAGCCCAGCACGCCAAGTACGGCCGTGCGAAACAGAGCCTGCCATTGATCGAAGAATATCGGGTCCAAGCCTGCCTCCTTGTCGTGCCTGTAGAGTCTGTCCATGTCTGGCCATAGCGTAGTGCACCGGGCAAGGCCTCGATGACTTCGGGTGCCTTTGCCTGCCATCGGATGCAGGGACGCGCCAACAGGGATACAATCGAAAGCCTGTTTTTCTTGGGAATTCCAGAGCCGATATGTCGAACTCCACCAGCGCCCCGCGCAAGATACTGGTCACCAGCGCCCTGCCCTACGCCAACGGCTCGATCCACCTTGGCCATCTCCTGGAGTACATCCAGACCGATATCTGGGTGCGCTTCCAGAAGAGCCGCGGCCATGAGTGCCACTACGTTTGCGCCGACGATGCCCACGGCACTGCCATCATGCTTCGCGCCGAGCAGGAAGGGATCAGCTCCGAGGCGCTGATCGAGCGCGTCTCGAAGGAGCACCAGGCGGATTTCGCCACCTTCGGCGTGGCCTTCGACAACTATCACTCGACCCACTCCGAGGAGAACCGTTACTTCAGCGAGCTGATCTATACCCGCCTACGCGACCGTGGCCATATCGCCACCCGTGACATCGAGCAGATGTACGACCCTGTCAAGGGCCTGTTCCTGGCCGACCGCTTCATCAAGGGCACCTGCCCCAAGTGCAAGACACCCGACCAGTACGGCGACAACTGCGAAGCGTGCGGCGCCACCTATACTCCTGCGGAACTGATCGACCCCGTATCGGCCATTTCCGGCGCCACGCCCGAGGTGCGCAGCTCCACCCATTACTTCTTCAAGCTGCCGGACTTCGCCGACTTCCTCAAGCAGTGGACACGCGGCGGCCACGTGCAGACGCAGATAGGCAACAAGCTGCAGGAGTGGTTCGAATCGGGGCTCAACGAGTGGGACATTTCCCGCGATGCACCCTATTTCGGCTTCGAGATCCCCGACGCCCCCGGCAAGTATTTCTATGTCTGGCTGGACGCGCCGATCGGCTACCTGGCCAGCTTCAAGAACCTGTGCGACCGCACCGGCCTCGACTTCGATGCCTACTGGCAAAAGGACTCCGAGGCCGAGGTCTATCACTTCATCGGCAAGGACATCGTCTACTTCCACGCCCTGTTCTGGCCGGCCATGCTGCACGGCGCCGACTTCCGCACGCCCACGGCGGTGAACTGCCATGGCTTCGTTACCGTCAATGGCGCCAAGATGTCGAAGTCCCGCGGCACCTTCATCAAGGCAGCGACCTATGCCGAGCACCTCAACCCCGAATACCTGCGCTACTACTTCGCGGCCAAGCTCACTTCGCGGGTCGACGACCTGGACCTCAACCTCGAGGACTTCTCCGCTCGAGTGAACGCCGACCTCGTCGGCAAGGTCGTCAATATCGCCAGTCGCTGTGCCGGGTTCGTCAAGAAGCTGGGTGACGGCGTGCTCTCGTCGCACTGCGCCGAGCCGGAACTGCTCGCTCGTTTCATCGCCGCCGGTGACGACATCGCCGAGGACTTCGAGGCCCGTGAGTTCGGCCGTGCGGTGCGCAAGATCATGGAGCTGGCCGACGAGGCCAACACCTACATTGCCGACAAGGAACCCTGGGTGCTGGCCAAGCAGGAGGGTCGCGAGCAGGAGGTGCTGGAGATCTGCTCGGTGGGGATCAACCTGTTCCGCCAGCTGATGGTCTATCTTGCCCCGATCGTCCCGGCCATGGCCCAGCAGTCACGCCGTTTCCTGCAGCTGGAGTCACTCGACTGGGAAAGCCGTCACGACGTGCTGCTCGCGCATGAGATTGCCAAATTCAAGCCATTGATGACCCGCGTCGAGCGGGAGAAGATCGATGCCATGATTGAGGCATCGAAGGAGGACCTGGTGGAAGAACAGAAACTCAAGGAGGCGGCCAAGGGGCCGCTTGCCGACGATCCCATCGCTGAGACGATCGCCTTCGACGATTTCGCCAAGGTCGACCTGCGCATCGCCCGCATCGCCAAGGCCGAGTACGTCGAAGGTGCCGATAAGCTGCTCCAGTTGACCCTCGACCTGGGCGGCGAGACGCGCAACGTCTTCGCCGGTATCCGCTCGGCCTATGCTCCCGAGGCTCTGGAGGGGCGTCTGACGGTCATGGTGGCCAACCTGGCACCGCGCAAGATGCGCTTCGGCCTCTCCGAAGGCATGGTACTGGCAGCCGGAGACAACGACGGTATCTATCTGCTGTCACCGGATTCGGGGGCAGAACCCGGCCAGCGCGTCAGGTAGACAGCCTCGTAACGGTAAATCAGCGCGGCTTCGGCCGCGCTTTTCTTTTCCAAGGAGCGCGAACTGCAATGCTTGATCTGGATTCTGAGGGGGTCAGTATTTGTGGATTAGAATTTCCAGTTCATTTAAGTTTTGTAATACCAAGCCGATAGTCCTTGTAAGCGAAAACCTACACTAGTGCCGACACCTGACACCCGCGGTGACGGCACATAAACAGGCATGCCTCGATGATGACAAGGCTCCATTCGTTGCGTAACCGATTCCTGCTGTCATTGTGTGGCGTGCTGTGCTTGGCGTTGCTGGCCCTGGTCCTGGTCGCTCGCTACCAGATCATGCCGATCCTGCTGGAAGACGAGGAAAGTTTTGCCGGCGCCGAACTCGATCGGGCCGAGCGTGCGCTGGACAGCGAACTCAACCATATGCGCCGCCTGGTGGAGGACTGGGCCTACTGGGACGATTCCTATGACTTCGTCAGCGGGAAACGGCCCGAATACGTCGACTCGAACCTCTACGAGGACACCCTCGAGACGCTGGATCTCAAGATGATGCTCTTTCTCGATGCCGACCTTGATGTCCACTGGGTCATTGGTTTCGACGAAGCGGGTGAATTTACCACATGCCCTGGTGCAGAACCTCCCTGCGATTGGGCAACACCGGCCGTAGCCTTCCTCGTACGTCATATCGAACGCAAGCCGGACGAAGCCACGGACACTTGGCTGCTGGCCCGTTCCAAGATGGGCATGGCCGCCTTGTCACCGATTCACCAGAGCCGGGAGGAGTCCTCGGCCGCCGGCTGGCTGGCCATGGTTCGCCCACTCGATGCCTCCTGGATCGAGCAGTTGCGCGATACCACCGGTATCCAGTTGGAACTGACTCCCGCGCCTGAACAGGATGGCCCCGTCCAGCAGTTGGAGCGCATCTCACCGACGCACATGGCAGCGCATCGCTTAATCCCGGCTCTGCCGCCGGGTCGCGTCGTGCGCATCGAGGCCCTGTTGCCTCGACAGCGCTACCAGGCAAGCCTCGAAACCTTCCGCTTCGCCCTCTACTGGACCGGCGGCGTGCTGATCGTCACGCTGCTAATCGTACTGTGGCTGCTCGAACGCATGGTGCTGTTGCCCCTGCGCCAGTTCACCCACTACACCCAATGTCTTCACCATGAAGCAGTGGCGCCCGACATGCCCGATCACCTGGTGACACGCCGCGACGAGATCGGCACCCTGTCGCGGGAGTTCCGCAGCCTGCTGGAGCATCAGAACAGCCAATCCGAACAGCTGCGCGAACTGAGTCAACACGATCCCCTGACGGGCGTCGCCAACCGGCGTCTTTTCGACGAGCGTTTTGCCCAGGCATTGAGCCGCCCTGTCCCTACACCCCGTGCCGCCGCCATGATGATCGACATCGACCATTTCAAACTCTACAACGATCACTATGGGCACCAGGCGGGCGATGTCTGCCTGATTACCCTGGCGCAGCGCATGGACCAGTTGCTCAGTGCTCACGGCTTCCTGCTGGCGCGCACCGGCGGCGAGGAGTTCAGCGTGCTGCTCCCCGGAACATCGCTGGAGGCGGCCCTCGCCCATGCCGAAGCGCTGCTCCGGGCCATAGAAGAGCTGAACCTTCCCCACGAAATCTCCCCGACCCGTTCCAGCGTCACCGTCAGCATTGGCGTCGCCGCGCACCGAGCGGACCTGTCGACGCCGTACGACATCATGCGAGCCGCCGACCAGGCCATGTACCAGGCCAAGACGGAGGGGCGCAACCGAGTGGAAGCCTATCGTGTCGGCGAGCCGCTCAGCCCCCTCGAGCGCTGAGGTGCGGCAACGGGCCGGCCGGTATGCCCACCCCGGTCTCGCGGCGTATAATAGCCGACCGCCAGTTACCTCTGGCACTCCCTGCCCCCAACAGGAGACGACGTGACGGGCCACAGCACTTTGATCGACGCCATCGACGCGCTGCTGCCACAGACCCAGTGCGGGAAGTGCGGTCACCCAGGCTGCCGCCCCTACGCCGAGGCCATCGTGGCGGGCGAGCCGATCAACCGCTGCCCGCCCGGCGGTGAGGAAACTGTCGAACGCCTCGCCGAGCTGACCGGGCGGCAGATCGAGGCGCTCGAACAACCGGCCCAAACACCCCTGGCGGCTGTCATCCGCGAAGCAGAATGCATCGGCTGCACCAAGTGCATTCAGGCGTGCCCGGTGGATGCCATCCTTGGGGCCAGCAAGCGGATGCACAGCGTGATCACCTCCGAGTGCACCGGCTGCGAGCTGTGCGTGGCGCCCTGCCCCGTCGACTGCATCGACCTGATTCCCCATCCCGAGTGGCAGGCGGCCAATGACGAGGCCGAACGCCAGGACTACCTGAATCGCCGGGCACGACTGGGCCGGCAGCGGCACCGGGCCCGCCTGGAGCGGGAGAAGCGCCTGGAGCGGGAGAAGCGCCTGGAGCGGCAGCGCCGTATGATCCAGCAACGGTCACGCGGTTCGCGCAACGGCCCAGCTCCACAGCGCCAGCGCCAGATGGCCGTGAAGGCAGCCGAACAGGCGGTACGCAGAGCTCGCCAGCAGTTCGAGCACGCCCAGCGATGCCATGACAGCGAAGCCTGCCGCCTGGCCGAAGTGCAGCTCGAACGCGCCACCGCTCTGCTGGAGGAGGCCCGCGCCTCCCTGACACCCGATCCGCAGTGAGCACCTTCACCACGAGTCCACGCATGAATGCACAGAAACGCTACGAGATCTTTTCCCGCCTGCGCGCTCACAACCCCGAGCCGACCACGGAACTGAACTGGAACACGCCGTTCGAGTTGCTCACCGCCGTGCTGCTCTCCGCCCAGGCCACCGATGTCGGGGTCAACAAGGCCACAGCTCGGCTGTTCCCTGCGGCCAATACGCCCCAGGCCGTCATCGACCTCGGCCTCGAAGCGCTCAAGGAGCACATCAAGACCATCGGGCTCTACAATACCAAGGCAGAGAACCTGATGAAGACCTGCCGCATCCTGGTCGAACGGCATGGCGGCGAGGTGCCGCGCACCCGCGCCGAACTCGAGGCACTGCCCGGCGTAGGGCGCAAGACCGCCAACGTGATACTCAACACCGCCTTCGGCGAGCCCACCATCGCCGTGGACACGCACATCTTCCGTGTGGCCAACCGCACCCGCCTGGCACCCGGCAAGAACGTCGACGAGGTCGAACAAAAACTGCTGCGCCACGTGCCCCGGGAGTTTCTCCGCGACGCCCATCACTGGCTGATCCTGCATGGCCGCTACACCTGCGTGGCGCGCAGGCCACGCTGCGGCAGTTGCGTGATCGAGGATCTCTGCGAATACAAGGAGAAGGTGGATATCGCATAAGCCGGTATCGGTTAAGCGAATTTCGAACTTAAAATGCGACTAATGGGGGTTTTGCATATAACGGTACAGTCATGGACGATGCCGGATAGATAACAATAACCAGAGCCGGATGCATGCCATTGCACGACCGCCCCATCGAAGAGCGCATCGAAGCGCTGCTCGCCCTTTCGCGAGAGCATGCCGACACTTTCTGCAGTCCCTCGGCCTGGCTGGCCCGTGAGCGCTACCTGGCCAACCATCCCACACGGATAGTGACCATGAAGTGCATGGATGGTCGTCTCCACCTCCCCCATGCCACGCGCACGCCGTTGGGCATCATCACTCCGTTTCGCAACCTCGGTGGCATCTTCAACCTGGGTTGGCCTTATCTCGGCGAGATCCTCACCGAGACCGTCGAAAGCGCCGTACGACGCGGCAACGGCGTACTGTTGATCATCACCTACCACTTCTCCCGCGGCGAAAAACTGCGCGGTTGTGCCGGCTTTGCCTGCGACACGCATGCCGCTCTGGCGCATGCCCGCGAGATACGCCGCCAGGCAGAGCGTATCTTCGGCCGCGACCATCGCCATGTTTATCCTCTGGTATGCGGCTTCGAAACCGACTCCGACGCGCTCATCGTGCATGGTGCCGACGACGCCACGCTCGATATCAGCGAACTCGCGGCAGATGCCGAAGACGACCTCGAACGCCGCCTCGCCAACCTGTGCCCCGACATGCCGGTCGACATTCGCCGCGATCTGCTGCCGCTGTTGAAAGGCAACCTGCAGCACGTCGATTCACTGCGCGGGATCGATCGCGAACTCGGCATCGAGCATCGCGAGTGGGTGATCTGCGTCGGTCGCGGCTTCGATTTCCTGCACCTGCCCAATACCGCGCTGATCGTCGGCCCCTACAGTCCCGACCTTTCCGGCCCCATCGGCACCGCCGCGGCGATCATCGCCGCCAACATGAAGGCGGGGCGCATCCGCGACGACGGTTTCCTACTGCTGGCCTCGACCCCCTACGAAACGGTCGGCGTGGATCGCGCCCGCGCCGAGCTGAAATCATGTTTCCTTGCCGAGTTCGCCGCCCAGGTCATCGCCCGGGAGCATCCCGCGCTGGCAGACTGCATGACATTGCGCACCGCCGTCGTCCACTGGCCCAGCCGCCGGCTGGAGCTCCTCCATCACGCTTGAACGGATCGCCACGATGACGCTGCTGAAGATCTTGCTGCTGCCACCCGCGCTCAACGTATGGCTGGTACTACTGGGACTATGGCTCAGCCCCAAGCGCTTCCTTGGTGCCCTGCTGATCGTGGTGGGCCTGCTCGGCCTGCTGCTGCTCGCCACGCCGATGGCCAGCCATACCCTGCGTCAGGGGCTGGAACCTTACGCAACCCCGACGCACAGCCAGTTGGAAAGCGCCGAAGCGATCGTGATCCTGGGAGGTGGACGGGACTACGATGCCCCCGAATTCGGCTGGGGCGATGCGCCGGCGAACCCCACCTGGCGCCGACTCGCCTATGGTGTTCATCTGCATCGCCAGACAGAATTGCCGCTGCTGGTCAGCGGAGGACGGCGTCATGGCGAGCAAGCCGCCGAGGCAAGTCTGATGACAGCCGCGCTGCGCGACGTCTTCGACGTGCCCGTGCGCTGGCGGGAGGAGGAAAGCCGCAACACCGCTGAGAATGCCCGCTTCAGCGCCGAGAGGCTGCGTGCCGATGGCATAGAACGGATAGCCTTGGTCTCGCAGGCCTGGCATCTCCCCCGGGCCGTGGCAGAATTCGAGGCCCAGGGCCTGGAAGTGATCCCCGCGCCCACCGAGTTCGCCAGCCCACCGCCTGCGGGCCTGGCGGCCTGGCTACCCCGCGCCTATCACCTCAACCAGAGTACGCGAGCGCTGAACGAGTGGCTGGGGCGTGCCGGTCAGGCGCTTCATCAACTGCTGCCATAGGTTGCGGCCTGTAGCACGGAACGCAAGTAGGGATCACCTCACGCCGATGCTGGCTCGCACCGCGGCGCCACGGCGTCCAAACCCTCGGGCCAGTGTTGCAACGTGGTGACGAGCTGGTTTGGCCAGTCACGGTCATTGTCCACCTGAGCCTGTGCGCGACTGAGTTCCAGCCTGGCCACGTCGACCTCATGGCAGGCCCACAGCGCATCGCCCTGGGTAGCGGCGAGTATCCCGTCGGCAGGAAAGCCGTGATCCATCGGCGCGTAGAGGGTCGCCTCGCCGGTGTTGACGTCGAGCGCCGGGCTCCATGGCGCCTCACCAGCGGTCACCGCCTGGGCCACGAAGAAGCGATTCTCGAGCGCACGAGCGAGACAGCCGATCCTCACACGGGTCGCACCGGCAGCGGTGTCGGTGCAACTGGGCACCAGTAGCAGGCGTATGCCTGCCTCGAACTGGGCGCGTACCGGCAGCGGGAACTCCACATCATAGCAGACCGCGATGCCGACCCGATGACCGTCGCAGTCGAAGCCGTGCAGCGCGTCGCCCGGTTCGATGATGCCGCTCTGCTTCTCGTAGCCGGTGAGCTGCAGCTTGTCCTGCCAGCCATGAACGCCGTTGGGGGCGAACCAGTCGGCCCGGTTGCGGTAGCGCCCGCTGCCCACATCGAGCAGGAAGGTGCCCGGCACCAGGTACATGTCGAGCTCCCGCGCCAAGCGGCCATAAAACTCGCACCAGGCGCCTCGCCATGCTTGAATGGCAGCCAGCGAGGCCGCGAGGTCGCCGTGCACCTCGGGCGAAAAGCCGGCCGCGAGTTCAAGGCTCAGGTATTCTGGCAAGACCGCGATCCGGGCACCCAGCTCGCGCGCCTGCCTCAGGCAGGCTTCCTGGCGCCGGGCGAAATCGTCGAAGCTTGCCGGCATGCCGATGGGATATTTGGCCACGGCCACGCGCATCGCTACTCCTCCCTCATGTTCCTGGTCTCGGTCGTTCTCACGCCTGGGCCACCTGACGCAGCCACTCCTCCAGGTTGTAGTAGTTGGTCACGCGCGTGATCCGACCATTCGCCACCTCGAAGAAGGCGCCGCCCGGCAGCACGTAGCGCTGCCCCTTGGCCGGCGGAAGCCCCTCGTCGGTGATGCGGTACTCGCCGTGGACGACGTATTCTGCGGCGACTCGTCGACCGTCGGCGGTAGGCATGAGCACGACGTCTTCCAGTCGCTCCACGTAGCTGCGATCCATGCGCGCCAGAAACTGACGAAAGGCGTCACGCCCCGTCTCCCGCGGCCCCTGGTTCAGGTCGTGCGCCACTTCGGGATCGAGACAGTCGAGCATGGCGTCCCAGTCGCCGCGATTGAAGGCATCGTAGTATCGCTGGATCAATTGCACGCTATCGGACATGAACAGGCTCTCCTGGCTGGGTTCGAGGGGCGCAAGTGTAAACGCCCCGGCCCGGTGGCGATAGCCTGTCGCCCTGCATTTATCCATTGCCGTACAGCAATGGCCAGGTAACCTCGCGCGCCTTGGAAGGTGGGACCCTCTCCCCGGCTTGACCCAAGGTCTTACAGCTCCGGGGCCTGGGGCACGTTACCCTGCCGGTAGAAGCCACCCTCCGCGCGACGAGACCCTACATGCAAGCGACCCTGCTACAACTCGCCATGGCCGGTGCCTTCGGTGCCTTCCTTGGCCTGCTGTTCCGTGTCACCCGCCAGCCGGGCCGGACGCGCGCCTTTGCCTTCACCCTGGTGGGCATGGCTGCCGGCGTTACCGCCTACGTGATATTCCACGTGCTGAGCCGTACCACCGGCGCGCCCGCCTGGCTGCTGCCCATGCTGGTGCTGCTGCAGGTATGGCTGTGGCTCGGCCCACTCGGACCCAAGTGGCGAGCGCTCGAAAGGAACGGCGACGAACCGCGCTGAGCGCTTGCTGCCAGCCCGTTTCCACGCATACGGACACTGCTACGGACGCCTTGTGCCAAGGTCGTCTTTGCCGCCGAAGCCGTGCGCACTAGACTGACAATCAACAAGATACAAAGACGCTTCAAGGAGTCATGCATGGCCAAGGTGCTGGTGGTGGACGATGAGCCCAACATCGTCCTGTCGCTGGAGTTCCTTATGCAGCAGGCCGGCTTCGAGGTGGAGACGGCCGAAGATGGCGAAGGCGCCCTGGCCAAGGTCGAGCACGCCGCTCCCGACCTGATCCTCCTCGATATCAGCCTGCCGGGGATAAGTGGCTTCGATGTACTGGAGCAACTGCGTCAGGACGACCGACACGCCAGGCTGCCGATCATCATGCTCACCGCCCATGGTCGCGAAGTGGAGCGTGAAAAGGGGCTGGCCCTGGGTGCCGACGACTACGTGACCAAGCCTTTCTCGACCCAGGCTCTGGTCGAGAAGGTAAAGGCCCTGCTCGCCGAGGACGCCTGATGAAGGGAGGCAAGCTGCCCAAGCGCCAGCGCCTGATCGGCCTGTGGCTGCTGCTCAGCGGCATCAGCCTGCTGGGGGGTGCGCTCTTCGCCGCCTGGCTCGACAGCTTGTTCCAGCCCCAGGGCGTCGCCAGAGTGGTACTGTGGCTCGGCTGCTTCTCGGGCGGCGGCACCATCTTTCTGGTCGGCCTGCTGCTCGAGCGCATGTTGTTTACCCCGTTGCGCCATCTGCAGGTGCAGCTGGCGCGCCTGGTGGCCAACCCGGATGCCCGCGAGGACTACCCTCCCGAAGGCTGGTTGCGCGGCCTGGGTCCGGATCTGGTAAGGGTACGGGAGGCCTGGCGTGGCGATCGTCAGCGCCTGGCCACCGCGCACGCCGAAGGCGCGCGCAGCGCGGCTCGCATCCGCCAGGAACTCGAGACGCTGTTGCAGGTACTCGACACGCCACTGCTGCTCTGCGACCACCACCGCCGGATATTATTGTTCAACCAGGCCGCCGAGAAGCTGTTCGAGGCGCACACCGGGCTCGGGCTGGGCAAACGCCTGGAGGCGCTGCTGCCCATATCGAGCCTTCAGGATGCCCTGGGGAAACTTCCGGCAGATGGCGCACCGCGCGAACTGCTGATCCCCTGCGACGAACGCTGGCTGCACATGGTGATGCGCCGGGTACCCCAGAGCAACGGCGAAACGCTGCTTACCCTGACCGATGCCACCGCGGCCTGGACCAGCGAGATGGGAGCCCGCGCCGGCCTGACCCAGCACATGGGACCGTTGCGCCGCCACGGCGCCAGCCTCGCCAGTGCTGCCGAAGCGCTGGGCAGCGTACGCCATGCCAGGCATATCGACGACACGCTGCGCCAGCGCCTGGAGGCGGTGATCGACGAGGAGAGCCGTGCACTGGGCAACGAGATCGAGAATCTCGGACGCTTGATCGAGGACATGCAGCAACAGGGCGAACGGTTGGTCCCCCTGTGGTCGAACGATCTCTGGCAGTCGCTCAATGAGCGGCTTGGAGACCGCTCTATCGAGGTGCTTCCCATCGGCATGCCCGCCTGGTTCAAGGGCGATGCTCCGGCGTTGCTGGTCATGCTTGCGACTCTACTGGAGCGGCTGAGCCAGCATGCCGGCACCCGCCATTTCGAAGGCGAGATCCTGCTTGGCAATCGCCGCGTCTACCTCGACTTGATCTGGCCCGGAAAACCGTTGCCGCAGCGGGAGCTGGCGGCATGGTGCGAGCAGCGACTCGAGATGCTACCGCTCTCACCGCGGGTTGGCGACCTGCTGCGCCAGCACGCCAGCGATGCCTGGAGCTTGGCGGACGGCGATGGGCAGCACGCTCGCCTGCGCCTGCCGCTGCCTGCCATGGATCGAGTCGGCGCACCGCCCAGCCAACTGCCGCCGCGTCCCGAGTTCCACGATTTCGGCATCGCTGACCTGCCGCCACCGGATGCCGAGCTGGCCCGGCGCTCCTTGCGCGCACTGGAGATCGTTGCCTTCGATACCGAGACCACCGGGCTCGAACTGCGTAGGGGCGATACCGTCATCAGTATCGGTGCCTGTCGTATCGTCAACGGGCGGCTATTGGCCAGTGACACCTTCGATGCGCGAGTCGATCCCGGCAAGCCGATACCGCCCGCCAGTACCGCGATTCACGGCATCACCGACAGCGAGGTGGCCGGTGCCCCACCGCTGCCGGTGATGCTGCCGCGCTTTCGCGACTATATCGGCGATGCCGTGATTCTCGCCCACAATGCTGCCTTCGATCTGCTGGCATTGCAGCCCACCGGCAGCGGTACGGCCCTGGACATGCCGGTACTCGATACGCTGCTGCTCTCACGGGCGCTCGACGAGAGCCTGGACGGGCACGACCTGGATACGCTCGCCGAGCGCTACGACCTAAGCTTCCCCCCGGGGACTCGTCATACGGCACTCGGCGATGCACGCGTGACTGCCGAACTGTGGCTGGCGTTGATGCCTCGCCTCGAGGCGCGCGGCATCGAGACCCTGGAGCAGGCGCTAGCCCTACAGGCCACTGCCTTCGATCGGGAGGACGCCTGCACATGAACAGCTCCGGCCCACAGGCTCGCCTGGTTGCCCTGATCGGTCTGGCGGCCCTGCTCTTCTCGCCGCCACTGGTGCTGATCTTCGATGGACCGCCCGGTGCCGGCCCGTCCTGGCTGCCGCTCTACCTGTTCGCGGCCTGGCTGCTGGTCATCGGCCTCGCCGCCTGGCTGATGGAGCACCGGCAGGAGGAAAGCTGACATAATGAGCGCCGACCCGGTCGTACTGGCGGTCGCCTTCGGCTATCTGGCGCTGCTGTTCGTGATCGCTGCCTGGGGCGACCGGCGCGCCGAACAGGGCCGCTCGGTAATAGGCTCGCCCACCGTGTATGCCCTTTCGATCGCCGTTTACTGTACCGCCTGGACCTTCTACGGCAGCGTGGGTCGAGCGGCGGTTTACGGTCCCAGCTTCCTGCTGATCTACCTGGGGCCGACGCTCGCCATGCTCATGGCGCCGTTGCTGATCCGCAAGATGGTGCGTATCGCCAGCACCCAGCGCATCACCTCCATCGCCGACTTCATCAGCGCACGCTACGGCAAGAGCTCCAGCCTCGGTGCACTGGTAGCCCTCATCGCACTGATCGGCATCACGCCTTATATCGCCCTCCAGCTCAAGGCGATCACCCTTAGCCATGCGGTGCTGGTCAACTATCCCGAAGCGACGGAGTTTCGCCTCGCCGAGGAGAGCTTCTGGACCGACAAGTCGTTCTGGGTAGCGCTGGTGCTGGCCGTGTTCATCATCCTGTTCGGTACCCGCCACCTGGATGCCAGCGAGCGCCACGAGGGCATGGTGGCAGCCATCGCCTTCGAGTCGCTGGTCAAGCTGGTGGCATTTCTCACCGTCGGCATCTTCGTCACCTTCGTGCTGTTCAACGGGCCTGGCGACCTGTTCCGCCAAGTAGCCGACTCGCCAGAGCTGGCCGGCGCGCTGAGCCTCGATGCAGTCCCCGGTGGCGCCATCGGCTGGGTCGGCACCCTGGTGCTCGCCTTTCTCGCCTTCCTCACACTGCCGCGCCAGTTCCAGGTACTGGTGGTAGAGAACGTCGACGAGCGTCACCTGCGACGCGCCAGCTGGCTGTTCCCGCTCTATCTGGTAGCGATCAACCTGTTCGTGATTCCCATCGCCATGGCCGGCCTGCTGCTGCCGATGGGCAACAGCAATCCCGACAGCTTCGTGCTGACCCTACCGCTCTCCGCCGGTGTCGAGGGCATACCGCTGCTGGTCTTCATCGGTGGGCTATCGGCAGCGACCGGCATGGTGATCGTCGAGACCATTGCGCTCTCCACCATGGTCAGCAACCAATTGATGATGCCCCTGCTACTGCGCTCCAAGCGTCTTCACCTCAGTTCCCAGGGTGAGCTGGCAGGCTGGCTGCTGGGCATTCGCCGTGTGGCGATCGTGATGATTCTGCTGCTGGGCTACCTCTACCACGCCCTGATCGGCGACTCCTACAGCCTGGTGACCATCGGCCTGGTGTCGTTCGTCGGCGCGGCCCAGTTCGCCCCGGCCATGCTGATCGGCATGTACTGGCGCGGGGCGACCCGGGCTGGGGCGACCCTGGGGTTGCTCGCCGGTTTTCTCACCTGGTGCTATACCCTGCTGCTGCCGGGCTTCGCCCAGTCGGGCTGGCTCGATTCCACCTTTCTCGAGCAGGGCCTGTTGGGTCTGCCGTGGCTGCGGCCTTATGCGCTGTTCGGCCTGGAAGGCTTCGACATCTATAGTCACGCCCTGCTGTGGAGCCTGCTGGCCAATGCCGGCCTGCTGATCGGTGTATCGCTGTTCACCCGTCAAAGCCCGGTGGAACAGACCCAGGCCGCCCTATTCACCGAAGCCATGAATCCGGGGCTTCAGCACACCTCGCTGTGGCGCGGCCAGACCACCCGCGGCGAGCTCAAGAGCCTGCTCAACCGCTACCTGGGCGCCGGCGCCACGGCGCGGATCCTATACGAAACGCACGATAGTCATGCCGACGAGACGCCGGCTCCGCCGGCACTGATTGCCCGCGCCGAGAAGGCTCTGTCGGGCGCCCTGGGCAGCGCGTCGGCGCGGGTGCTGATCAACTCGGTGGTACGCGGCGAGGCACTGGACCTGGAGGCCATTCTCAGCATTCTCGACACTACCTCTCAGACGCTGGAGTACAACCGTCGCCTGGAGCAGAAGTCCAACGAATTGGCGCGTATTGGAGAGGAGCTGCGGGCCGCCAATGAACGCCTGCGAGAACTCGACCGACTCAAGGACGAATTCGTCGCCATGGTCAGTCACGAGCTACGCACACCGCTCACCTCGATCCGTGCCTTTGCCGAGATACTGCGCGACAATCAGGAGCTACCGGAGGAGAAACGCGTCCACTTTCTCGAGGTGGTGGTGCTCGAAAGCCAGCGGCTCTCACGTCTGATCGAGGAGATCCTCGATCTGGCGCGGCTGGAGAGCGGCCGTCTGACGCTCAACCCTCAGCGGCTCGATCTGGTGGCCCTGGTCCGCCACAGCGTGGATGCGGTGCACCGGCTGCAGGAGGATCGCGGTGTTGCGCTGGACGTCGACCTGGAGCTCGACGAGGCGCCTGTCATCGGCGACCCCGACCGCCTGGAGCAGGTGATCATCAATCTGCTCGACAACGCCGGCAAGTTCGCCGCCGACGAGGATCCCCACGTGCGCCTTCATCTGGCACGCTACAAGCAGAACTTCCGACTCAGCGTCGAGGACAACGGGCCGGGGATCGCCCCCGATGAGCGCGAGCGGGTCTTCGAGAAGTTCCATCAGGTCAAGCGGTTTGGCACCACCAGCGGCAAGGCCCGCGGTCGCCCTCGCGGCAGCGGGTTGGGCCTGCCGATCAGCCGCGGCATCGTCGCTCACCTTGGCGGGCGGCTGTGGGTCGACGAGGCGCCGACGCTGCACGGCGCCTGCCTGATCATGGAACTGCCCAGCGCCCCTTGAGGGAGGTTGCTGATCGAGCATATGGTGCCCATGCCCGCGCCGGATGACTTCGCCCTCATCCCGGCGCGGAATCTACCCCTGGCGTCGTACATCAAGATCGATATCCAAACGATGCCATGGGACGACGAGGCATCGGCCTGACGGCAAGTGCCGCGTTGGGCGATATGGGCTATGCGCCCGCCCGCCCTTGGGCAAGCCTGACCAGGCGGCGAATGGTCTGCATATCGTGGCGCAGCATGAGACGCTGGTCGTCCTCCAGCCTGGCCACGTCGACCCAGCCATCGACGGCTCCTCCGGCCTTGAGGTTGGCCTGCTGTACCACGAGCAGCCGCTCCTGCAGGCGATCCATTGCCGCTATTCCCGCTCTGGCCTGTCGTGCCGGGAGCACCTCCTTCAGCACCAGCGTCGACAGCCTGCGGCGCGTATCGGGCACCCTGACGCCATGACGCAGCGACAGCAAGCGAACAGCATTGACCAACGGCAGCAGGCCCTGGCGCTTGAGATCGAGGGCATTCATATGAGGCGCCTCTTCGACGCTTCCGGCGAGCCGCCCGAAGCGGTCCAGCGCCACGGGTAGCTCATCGAGCAGTTGCGCCATTTCATCGAGGAACAGGCCGGCCCGCGGCATGAGACCGGTGACATGCTCGGCCAGCGCCTCGGCCAAGCTGGCGTCGCCGAAGACCGGATGGAAATCGAGCAGGATATTGCTCTGCTGAACACGCTTTACCCGCCTGTCGCGGGTCCACAGCGAGAGTTGCTCGCACCACTCCGAGAGACGCTTGCGCCACATCGGCCAGCGGGCCATCACATGGCCATGACACAGCGGGATCCCGGCCTCATCGAGGCGCGCAGTGAAGCGCTCCCCCAGCGCCTGGAAGAAGCCGTCGATCTCGGTATGGCGAGCATCCGGATAGTCGGCCACGATCATGGCGTTGCCCTGATCGGGAGCGAGCAGACTTTCGTGGCGGCCGGCCGAACCCAGCGTCAGCACGCAGAACGCGACCGGCGGGCTGCCCCACCCCTGCCCCTGCATCTCATTGAGCGAGAGCTGAATGGCGCGGCGATAGAGTTGGTCGTTGTGGTCGCTGATCAGTTGGCTGATACGCCAAGCGGGCAGGTCGAGCCGCTGCAGTGCCTCAACCAGACGCGGCTGCCAGGCGTGAGCGGTAGCCAGATCGGCATCAGGCCCCAGTTCGCCCAGCGCTTCGCACAGGGGGGCCAGCAGCATGGTCGGCTCCGGCAGGCCATCGCCGGCGAACAGCGTGCGCCAGGGTGAGGCCCGATGCAGCAATTGCATATCGTCTCCCGTCGCATACACACGTTAGCCGAGTGTAACCAGAATCGGGAGGCGGAGACACTTGGGCCAAGGGATGACGCTCACCGGGCCGGGCCGCGAACACACTTGCGTAACGCCCCTCTACCTCGTCAGCGCGACTGGAACATGTCGTCGCCGATCTGGTCGATGTAGCGCTGCGCCTTGCTCACCATCAACTGGTCGCAGGCCTCCCGCCCCGGCACCAGGTCGGAACGCTCGAAGCGATGCTCTCGCATCTCGCCATTCTCGTCCGGCTTGCGTATCCAGCCGCTGACGCGGAACTGACCGCCCTGCTCGGCCGGCTCCGAGACGATCTGGTAGCCGTTGTACTCGACCGGCTCGGCGGCCTTGGCATTGCCCGGCTTGGCTTCGCCATTGCCGAACAGCCCGCCCAAGAGTTTCTTTAACATATTTCACCCTCATGCCTGGAGACGAAAACGCCGGCCCACTGGACCGGCGCTGTCATAACACACCGCGGCAGGCTCAGCTCTGCTGGCGGCCCTTACCGGCCGCAATGCGCAACCGCAGGGCATTGAGCTTGATGAAGCCCTCGGCATCCTTCTGGTTGTAGGCGCCGGCATCGTCCTCGAAGGTGGCGATGGACTCGTCGAACAGCGACTGCTCGGACTTGCGGCCGACCACGGTGGCGCTGCCCTTGTAGAGCTTCATGCGCACCACGCCGGAGACGTTCTTCTGGGTCTCGTCGATGGCGGCCTGCAGCATACGGCGCTCCGGGCTCCACCAGTAACCGTTGTAGATCACCTTGGCGTACTTGGGCATCAGCTCGTCCTTGAGATGTGCTTCCTCACGATCGAGAGTGATCGACTCGATGGCGCGGTGGGCACGCAGCATGATGGTGCCCCCCGGGGTCTCGTAGCAGCCGCGGGACTTCATGCCGACGTAGCGGTTCTCGACGATGTCGAGACGGCCGATGCCATTGTCGCCACCCAGCTTGTTGAGGGTCTCGAGCACTTCATGGGGCTTCATCGGCTTGCCGTCGATGGCCACGATGTCGCCACGCTCGTAGGTCAGCTCGACGTAGGTGGGAGCGTCGGGAGCGGCTTCCGGCGATACGCTCCAGCGCCACATGTCTTCCTCGGCTTCGGCCCAAGGATCCTCGAGGATGCCACCCTCATAGGAAATGTGCAGCAGGTTGGCGTCCATGGAGTACGGCGACTTCTTCTTGCTCTTGGAGAAGTCGACCGGAATCTCGTGCTGCTCGCAGTAGGCCATCAGCTTCTCGCGAGAGGTGAGATCCCACTCGCGCCACGGTGCGATCACCTTGACGCCTGGCTTGAGCGCATAGGCGCCCATCTCGAAGCGTACCTGGTCGTTGCCCTTGCCGGTGGCGCCGTGGGAAATCGCGTCGGCGCCGGTCTCGTTGGCGATCTCGATCAGGCGCTTGGCGATCAGCGGGCGGGCAATGGAGGTGCCGAGCAGGTACTCGCCTTCGTAGATGGTGTTGGCGCGGAACATGGGGTAGACGTAGTCGCGCACGAACTCTTCGCGCAGATCCTCGATGTAGATCTCCTTCACGCCCAGGGCCTGGGCCTTGGCGCGCGCGGGCTCCACTTCCTCGCCCTGACCGATGTCGGCGGTAAAGGTCACGACCTCGCAGTTATAGGTTTCCTGCAACCACTTGACGATCACGGACGTGTCCAGGCCGCCGGAGTAGGCAAGCACGACCTTCTTGACATCGGACATTCGGGGGCTCCTCTGAGGTAGACGTCTCAAGGCGCTCAGTATAGCGTGGCTGCCGCCCGGCGAATACCGGCGGCGGGACGTATCACGGCCAAGCTGTTAGACTTTTCGCCCATGAGATTCGGCCTGGCCGCGGCAATGGCCCGTCGGCAAGGAGCCGTCCCCGATTTACCACAGTGAGAGGCACATGATGAGGAGAAGCGCATGAGCGAGGCGATCACTCGCGACATGATGGCGCAGCGGTTTCGCAGTTTTCTGCCGGTGGTGGTCGACTTGGAAACCGGCGGTTTCAACGCGGAGCGCGACGCCATTCTCGAAATCGCCGCCGTAACGCTGACCATGGACGCGGAGGGCAATCTGATGCCCGATGCGACCTACGCCTATCATGTGCAACCCTTCACAGGGGCCAACGTCGAGCAGTCGGCGCTGGACTTCACCGGCATCAAGCTCGACGACCCGCTACGCCAGCGCGTCGCCCTGTCCGAGGCGGAAGCGCTGGGCGAGATCTTCCGCCCGGTACGCAAGGCGATCAAGTCGTATGGCTGCACCCGCGCCGTGCTGGTGGGCCACAATGCCGCCTTCGACCACGGCTTCCTCAATGCCGCGGTCAACCGTTGCGGCATCAAGCGCAACCCCTTCCATCCCTTCTCCAGCTTCGACACCGCCAGCCTGTCGGGTCTGGTCTACGGCCAGACGGTACTGGCTCGCGCATGCCGCGCGGCAGGTATTCCTTTCGACAACCAGGAAGCTCACTCGGCACGCTACGACACCGAGCGAACCGCGGAGCTGTTCTGCGCCATCGTCAACCGTTACAAGGATCTGGGCGGCTGGGCGTTGGCGCAGCGAGAGCAGGGCCTGGAGGACATCTAGGCAACCTGCCAACCCTCAGGGATCCTGCGTGTCCTCGATCAGTGGCGGGTGCCGGTCTCCCGCTCCCAGCCGGCGGGCATGTCGAGGTCGTCCTCGCCCGGCTCGCCGCCAACCCCGGGCTTGTCGATGATCTGCACCGTGCTGGCATGCAGCCCTTTTTCGCCCTCGTCGGGTTCGAAGCGCACCCGGGTACCCACGGTCAGCCGGTCGAAGTCACCGTGCAATACCGCGTTCTGGTGAAAGTAGAATTCCTCCCCGCTGAGGCTCTTGAGAAAGCCGTAGCCATCCCCCCCGAACAGACGCACCACGGTAGCGACCGGTGGGATCGGCTCATCATTGTGCTGCTTGACCTTGCCATCACGCTTCGCCGTCTGCTTCTTGAGCTGCTTCTCCATCGCCTCGAAGGCGTGGCGAATGATCGGACGCAACTGAACCTGCGGATCGGTCACCTTGTCGCTTTTCTCGGCCACGAGCTCTCCCTTGGCTGGCAGGGAAACCTCGACCAGAGCCCGATAGGGATTGCCCGTCCTATGGGGGTTCTGCGTCTGTTCGATGGTGACGCGACAAGAGACGATGTCGCGGCTGAAATGCTCCAGCTTGTCCACCCGTGATCTGACGTATTCGTCGATCCATGCGGAGCGCGACACGTGCTGATAGGTAATTTCCAAAGGCGTCTGCATGTTACCTCCCTGCCGAACAAGGAAACCGCTATCGGTTCCTCGATGCCTGTCTCCATTTGGCCATCAACCGCTAGCGTGGTAGCAGGCACGGGAGATTTCAATCGACTCCGTTCGAGCATTTGGTTTCCCAACGTTACCTCATGCAATTCAGGACACTTCGCCCCTTGCATGGCCCCAGGAAGGCAAAAGGCCCGCAAACGAGCGTTCGCGGGCCTTGTGAGGGGCGGACTGGAGTGGGCTCAGGCGTCGCCACCCTCCTCCTTGGCCTTGGCACGTGCCGCCGCGTCCTTGATCAACTTCTCAAGCTCACCGCTCTGGTGCAGCTCGCCGACGATGTCGCAGCCACCCACTAGCTCGCCCTCGACCCACAGCTGAGGGAAGGTTGGCCAGTTGGCATACTTCGGCAGCTCGGCGCGGATGTCCGGGTTGTCGAGCACGTTGACGAAGGCGAAACGCTCGCCGCAGGACATCAGGGCCTGGACGGTCTGGGCGGAAAAACCGCACTGGGGCAGCTGAGGCGTGCCCTTCATGTAGATCAGGATCGGGTTCTCGCTGATCTGGCGCTGGATGTTCTCGAGGGTAGTGCTCATGTGCGCTCCGTGTTGGATCGTGAATGCCGAGGCTGCCGGGCCGATACCCGAGTGCCGCACTCGGCCTTTCTCTCTTTGCCCTCATTCTACTGATGACGGGCGAATTGCGCATCCCCCGCCAGCTGGATAGGATGGTGGTTTTTTCGCGCGGAGAGTTCGCCATGGCGACACGCCATTTCCTGACCCTGCTGGACCTGAGCCCAGAAGAGCTGCACTACCTCATCCAGCGCGCCATCACGATCAAGAACCGCCTGCGTGCCCAGGGCCCGACCTATGCCCCGTTCACCAACCGCACGCTGGCGATGATCTTCGAGAAATCCTCGACGCGCACCCGGGTCTCGTTCGAGACGGCCATGGCCCACTTCGGCGGCCATGCGCTGTTCCTCTCGCCGCGGGATACTCAGCTCGGTCGCGGCGAGCCGATCGAGGATACGGCCCGAGTACTGGCGGAGATGGTCGACATCGTGATGATCCGCACCTTTTCCCATGCCGGTCTCGAGACCTATGCCGGCTCCAGCAGGGTGCCGGTGATCAACGCGCTCTCCGACGACTACCATCCCTGCCAGCTGCTGGCCGACGTGATGACCTGGACCGAGCTGCGCGGCAGCGTGCGCGGGCGTACGGCAGTATGGATCGGCGACGGCAACAATATGTGTCATTCCTGGATCAATGCCGCCCGCCAGTTCGACTTCCAACTGCGCGTTTGCTGCCCCGAGGGCTACGAGCCGCGCCAGGACATTCTCGAGGCCGCCGGCGATCGTATCTCCCTGATGCGCGATCCAGACGAGGCCGTGGTTGGCGCCGATCTGGTCACTACCGACGTGTGGGCCTCGATGGGCCAGGAGGAGGAGCAAGCCAAGCGCGAGGCAGACTTCGCCGGCTTCCAGGTCAGCGAAGCCATGCTGGACCGCGCCAAGCCCGACGTACTGTTCCTGCATTGCCTGCCCGCGCATCGCGGCGAGGAAATCAGTGAGACGCTGCTCGACGACCCGCGTGCGGTGGTGTGGCAGGAAGCCGGTAATCGACTGCATGCCCAGAAGGCGCTGATAGAATTCTTGCTGCTGGGTCGCGTCGATCACTGAGCTTTCGCCGCGTCGTCGTGTACCGTTGCGCGACGCCGCGGCGTTTCTCGGGCCTCCTTCGTTCACACGAGCCGCCTGTCGTTGCGTCTAGCCGTTCGCTTCCTGATGCAGCAACAGCTCGACTCGACGATTGGCGGCACGCCCCTCAGGGGTTTCGTTGCTGCCCAATGGGCGCGTCTCGGCATAGCCCACCGCCCGCAGCCGCTCGCCCGGTACGCCCAGTTCGGCCAGATAGCGCAATACGGCGATGGCCCGTCCTGAGGAGAGCTCCCAGTTCGACGGGAAGCGGAAACTGGCAATGGGGATGCTGTCGGTGTGCCCTTCCACGGAGATGTCCCCCTCGAATGACACGAGCACTTCGCGCAACCGGCCCAGCACTTCACGTCCCTGCCCCGTGAGAATGGCCTGGCCGCTGTCGAACAGCAGGTTGTCGTCGATACGCAGGGTAATGCCTTGCTGATCCTCCAGCACGCTCACCCCTTCGATCTCGAGCCCGGGAAAGCGCGGCTCGAGGCCATCGTGGCGCGGCTTGAGTCCCGCCCCGGCCACCATGCGAGCGGCAGCTTCGGCCTGAGGCGAAACTACGGCGGACACTTCGCCGCCATGCTGGCTACCCTTTATCGCCAGGCCGTTGCCGGCCAGGGAGAGCAGCAGCACGAACAATGTGATGAGCAGCGTCAGCACATCCAGATAGCTCACTAGCCAGCCTTCGCCCTCTGCCGCATCGACGGCGGGAGGCTGCAACATGTCTCGCGTGCTGCGATCAAGCATTCTGTGCCTGTCCGTCTGGGTCGTCGCGCTTGGCCACTTCCGGGTCGCGAATCTCGTCGTGATAGTTGACGACGAAGGAGTGCAGGGTTTCTTCGATGAACGAGGGCAGACGACGCTTGGTAATCAGTGAAATGCCTTCGAGCACCATGTTCATGGCGATCAGGCGCTCCTCGGTACGCCGCTCTAGCTTCACGGCGATGGGCTTGAACACGAGGTTGGCCAGCAGGATGCCGTAGAAGGTCGTGAGCAGGGCCACGGCCATCCGCGGGCCGATGACGTGCAAGTCGCCCGACTCCATCACTTCGAGCATGTTGACCAGCCCGACCAGGGTGCCAATCATGCCGAAGGCCGGCGCATAGGTGGCCATGGTGCGAAAGATCTGGGCTTCGGCGTGCTCGCGCGCCTTGAGCCGGGCGATGCGCCAGCGCAGCAGGTCGAAGATCTCCTCCTCCTTGGTGTTGGCGATGACCAGTTGGATGCCGGTGCGCAGGAAGGGATTGCATGCCTTCTCCAGGGCCGCCTCGACTGCCCGCACGTCGCCCTTGAACCACAGCCGCGAGATGTCCACCAGCTCCTTGATGTCGTCGCGCATGTAGGTGTTCTCCCGGCGGAACACCAGGCCCACCAGGCGCACCACTCGCAGTACCTCCCGCAGCGGATAGCTGATGAAGGTGGCCGCCATGGTCCCTGCCAGCACGATGGCGAGACCCGGCAGGTTGATGAAGCTCTGCGGTGACTCGGCGGTAAAGAACAGCACGCTGACCAGTAGAACGATGCTGGCGAACATGCCGATGATGGTAGACGGGTTCATGCAAGCTCCTGAAAATACGGGGCGAGTCTAGGGAAAGATATCGGCCGTGGGCATAGGCACTTTAGCCGAAAGCGGAAAATGCCTGCAGCAAGTTGATCCAGGTCAATCTTTCCGCAAGACGCTAAAGTTTCCTCGATAACGGCCGATACGACAGTCATGAGATCCTTGTCGGCAACAGGTCCTGCGGTCAGGCCTGTCATGGAGGATGGTGCAAGCCACAGGCCTGCGCCTTGCCAGCGAGCGATTCCGGCGGCGACCAAGCCGCGCCGGGGAACCATCCGTTGGCCAACCGCGGCCAAACAGGAGTAGTCATGCCACGATGCGCCGAGAAGGAAGGACATTGCGAACGCTGCGAGGGGCCGCTGCCGTTCGCGTTCACCATGGCCTTCCAACCGATCGTCGACCTCGCCTCGGCCCGCATCGCCACTTACGAAGCACTGGTGAGAGGGCCGGCCGGCGAGTCGGCAGCCAGCATTCTGGCCCAGGTCACCCCCCGGCTGCTCTATCGCTTCGACCAGGCGTGTCGCATCCGTGCCATCGAACTTGCCAGTCGTCTCGGCATGCGCGAGACCCTGTCGATCAACTTTCTGCCCAACGCAGTTTACGAACCGATGGCCTGTATCCAGGCAACGCTGGCGATTTCCGAGCAGGTCGGCTGGCCGCTTCAGCGGCTGATATTCGAGGTGACCGAAAGCGAGAGGGTGCAGGACCAACAGCATCTGCGCAGCATCATCGAGGCCTACCGCAAAACGGGCTTCCTGACCGCCCTGGATGACTTCGGCAACGGTTTCGCCAACCTCGACCTGCTGGTCGAGCTGCACCCCGACCGACTCAAGATCGATCGCACCCTGGTGATGAACTGCGACAGCGACACCCGCCGTCAAGCCATCCTGCGTGCCATCGTCAACCTCGCCGGGGAGCTGGATATCGGCCTGGTAGCCGAAGGCGTCGAGACGCAGGCGGAAGCGTTGTGGCTGGCCCGCAGCGGCATTTTCCAGCAGCAAGGCTTCTTCTATGCCCGCCCCGGCCTCGAAAGCCTGACCCATGGCCTCGAGCCGACGCTCGTGGCATTGCAACGGGCTGTCTAGCACAAACGATTCGATCATGAGCCTATCAGCCACCATTGAGAATGTCCGAGTGCATCACACTCAGCACGGAGCCAAGCAGCATGCCTGAGCAAAGGGACACCGATCCTTTCACCGTCGCTCTTCACCCGATCCACGACGCCAGCCATCATCACGTTGCGGATCGTCTGGTCTATACCCGGCATACCGACACCGAAGCCGAGGACGTCATGGCCGCCACGGCCAGGGCGCTGGCCAGTGCCGTCTACGAACTCGGCGACGGCGGCCTGCTGGGCGACAGGACGCTGTTCGTCGACCTGCCCCTGGAGTGGCTGGAGCGCCCCGAACTGCTGCCTACGCCGGCACCACGCCTGGCACTTGGCATTGCCGAGACGCACACGGTCGATGCCGAGCTGCTCGTACGCCTGGATGATATCCGTGAGCGCGGCTACCGGGTCATCGTCCCGTCACGCCTGTTCAAGCAGGACCCGGAAGCGATGCTCGAGCGCTGCGACATCATCGTGCTCTCCTCACCTCAGGATCTCGCCGACGAGACCCTGGAGCGACTTCCCGGGCGCAACATCAAGCTGCTGGTCGAAAATCTCGACAGCCGCGACGAGCTGGAGCGCTACCAGGCGATGGGCTGCGACTACTATCATGGCCGCTACCTCGCCAAACCCAGCTTCATTGCCTCGGCCCCACGTGGTCGTCACGGCAATCGTGCCGCGCAGATCCGTCTGATCCGCGCCCTCTACGAGGACAACCACGACCTCAACCGCCTTCACGAGCTGGTCGTACAGGTGCCCCATCTGCACGTGGCCATCCTGCGTCGGGCCAACTCGAGCTACTTCCACCGTGGCGGCAAGGAAGTCGATCTGCACCGCGCGGTACAGCTGCTGGGCCTGATCGAGCTTCGCCGGCTGATCCTGACCCTGACGCTCGCCAGCCTGCAGCCCACATCGCGTATCGTACTGCGCATGGCGCTGATCCGCGCCTTCATGTGCCGCAACCTGGCGGCCCCCTTTCCTGCCCTCGACCCCGAGGATGCCTTCACCACCGGCCTGTTCTCGATGATGGATGCGCTGCTGGAGGAGGACCGCAACACTCTGCTCGAGCACTTGCCGCTGGGGCAGCCGATCATCGACGCCCTGCGACACCGGGCCGGCCCCCTGGGCGCCGTGCTGACACTGTGCGAGAACCACGAGCGTCAGGTCGAGGAAGCCATCGACGACGTACCAGCCGACCGGCTCCATGCTTGCTACATGAACGCCCTGGGAAGCACCAAGGCGCTGATGGAAAATCTTTAACCGTGAACAGTCAGGCGCGCTCGGAGCCGGCTCACCGCCTGACTGTGCAGTTGGCATACCCGCGACTCGGTCACGCCGAGTACGACGCCGATTTCCTTGAGGTTGAGCTCCTCCTGGTAGTACAGCGCCATCAGCAGCTTCTCGCGCTCGGGAAGCGCTTCGATCCCCTCGGCCAGTTGCTGGCGCTTCTCTTCGTCGATGAGCATGCGGTAGGGCGTGTCGATCGATGCATCTTCGATCCCGGGCTCGATGCCCTCGGCCATCAACGCCTCGAAGGGCAGCAGGTGCCCGCTGTTGGTATCGCTGAGCAACTGGCGATACTCCTCCAGGCCCATGTCGAGTTCGGCGGCGATCTCGGTTTCCTCGGCCGGCCGGCCCAGCGTCTGCTCCAGACGCCGTACCGCCTCGTCGACGGCTCGGGCGTTGCGTCTCACGCTGCGCGGCAGCCAGTCCCGACTGCGCAACTCATCGAGCATGGCGCCGCGAATACGCTGGCTGGCGAAAGTGGCAAAGCTGGCTCCCTGGCCCGCATCGAAGCGCCCCATGGCCTCGAGCAGCCCCACCGTGCCGGCCTGGATCAGGTCGTCGAGCTCGATGCTCGACGGTAGCCGAACCTGCATGGAGAGCGCCTGACGCCTAACCAACGGCAGGTACTCCTCCAGCAGGTCTGCCTGTTCGATCTTGCCTCGTGCTGTGTACATGCGCTTGCTCTCACGGCTGACAATTCCCTCGGGCGTCGATTCACGCCCGATGGGTCAGGGACGTTGCAGGGATTGGTGGTTGACGATCACCTGCAGCCCCTGCAGGGTCGCGGCGCGCTGCCGGCGATCCTGCAGTGAAAACTGAAAATGCAGTGGCGTGTCGGCAGGCAGGCCCGCCAAGTCATCGGTCTGGCCACGCGACGCCGGCAAGCGTGTGCAGCCTCCTGGATGACACAACCAGGCATTCACCACGCTGCCGGCCGGCGGCTGGAACTGCCAACCGACCCGTCCCATGACCTGACCACTGGCCAGCTCGGGCGACGGTGGCAGCAACACAGCGGACGACATCGGCCGATCGGCCGTGACGACCGGCAGCGAGGGAGCAGTGGCCACCCAACTGCCACTGGCATACGCGCCTCCCATCCACCCACAGAGGACCACTGCCGCCAACCAGCGATGCGCTCGAACCATCATCTCGCCAATACCAACAATTCGATGCCGAAATAAGCCTCCGCGACATACTGTAGATTGGTCAATAGACCCTGGCGCCCCACTCCTGGCGGATGCACGGCGATCAAACGCCGCGGCCCACCCTGCTCGTCGATCTGCTTGAGCAGACGGTAGCCACGACGAAAGGCTTCGAGATCGTCATCTACCCACAGCGCCCAGTGCGACTGCTGGGTCGCCAGCACTGGCAGATGAGGGCTGCTGATGGGCAGCGCCACGATGCGCCATGAGTGTGGATTCCCCACCCAACGTCGTCCCTCGCTGGCCCAGCTTTGCAGCAGCTCGGTAACTCTGGCGGTGTGCCGTTCGGCGGTTCCCGGCAGGCCCAGCACCATCAGCGTCACCGTACTGCCCGTGTCAGGGACTCTGTTGCCAGTGTCAGTGGCTCTATGTGTCGATACGCGAGCGGTACTTGCCGGTTTGGCCGGCGCCCTTGCCGTGCCGTTGCCCCCGGCGGCTGCCAACTCGACCAGCGTCTCGGCCACATGTGCCGGGCAATCCTGTGCCTCCCCGTTCGCCCATTGGCGCAGCCCAGCGGCCTGGTCCCATCCCATCTAGCCTGTCTCCCTTTCACCGAGACCCAGGTGGCGAATGGCATCGCGCACCATGAAGAGTTGTACCAACGACTCGAGCAGCGCGACATCGCGCCGCCTGCGACGCCCCCCGCCGAGCCCCAGCAATTCCGCTCGCAGATCCATCGCCGCTACGTCCTCGGCAAGATCCAGGTGCGCTGCCACCGTGGCCAGGCCACTGGCCATCAGCAGGCGCAGGTCGGCACGCAGCTCCCCCAATTCGGCTGGATCCAGGCGCTGCCACGCACTTCGGGCGAGCTGCGGCAGTACGTCGCCCTGCAGCAGGGTCAACAAGAGCGGCTGGGGCTCGCGCTTCAGCCGCAACGGCACTATCCAGTAGCGTTTCGCCAGCACCTTGCCACTCTCTTCATCACGCACCTCACCGAACCAGGCCTGCGCGTCGAGGCTCTGTTGGTCGCGCCGGGCTCCCTTGAACACCACGCCGACGGGAAGCGTAGCGAGACCGAGGCGTGCTGCAGCACCGCGGAATCGGCAGCGCACGTCGCCAACGGCGTCGCCTATGCCACTGAGCGACGCCAGGGTACACCGCTCGCCGCCAAATTCGACACGCTGGCTGCCGCGTACCTGACTGCACCAGCTCAGTCCACCCTTCTGTAGCCAGTCTCCCGCGTCACTGTCGGGCAGCCCATTCAACAGATGCACGCCGACCCCGTATTGCTCCAGCATCTCTGCCAGGCGTGCCTGCTGGCCCGCCACTTGGCGATGCTGCAGCAACGGCAGCGCCAGCCAGGTACCCTCGGGACTGAGCGCCACGTCCGGCATCGACCAGCTCTCGCCCGGTACGCGACGGCGTTCGCTCCACAGCATGCCGAGTGCCTGATCACCCTGGGGGTAATCGGCCAACAGTCGATCCAGGCGCTGCTGCTGGACGGAGGCTGGCATTCCCAACAGGTTCCACACCTCTTCGAAGCGCTTGAAGCCGGGCAGACGCTGGCGTAGCGCCTGCAGTACTGAAGCCAGGCGGCGGCCTTGTCCCAACAGATTGCCTGAACTTCGCACGGCCGCTTCCGGCATCTGACGTGCCGGAGACCTGGCGGACGGCGTGCGATCGGCAAGGGCATCGGCGATCAAGGCTTCGGGTTCGGCGAGCGCCATGTCCTCCGGAACGCGTTGGCCATGGGAGACAAACAGCAGACGCAAACCGTGACGCATGACGATATCGAGCACAGGCGCCAACCGCCCTGCCTCGTCCTGCTTGGTGATGATGCAATCGGTGAGCTCGCCACCGGCGGCCTGAGCGGCCTGCCGATAACGCACCACGACCTCCTCGAGGGTCTCGGGCTGGCTGGCAGCGTTGAGCAGCAGTACCAGGCGCACGGGCGAATCGCCGCCGTGCAAGTGGCTGACCTGCTCGATCACGCGGTGATCGCGCTGGCTCATGCCGACCGTGTCGATGATGATCCAGGACTTGCCTTTCATGCGCCCCAGCAGCTCCGACACCGGCTGGTCGGCGTTGAGGGCGTACATCGGCACGTCGAGCAGGCGTGAGTAGATTCGCAACTGCTCGTGGGCACCGATACGGAAGCTGTCGGTCGTCACCAGTGCCACCGGTCGGGTGCCGTGACGCATGACATAGCGCGCTGCCAGCTTGGCCGTAGTCGTGGTCTTGCCTACCCCGGTGGGCCCGATCAGTGCCACGATCCCGGTGCGATCCATGAAGGCAGCCTCATCGTCCAGGCCACCGAGTCGCTTGACCAGCTGTCGCGCCAGCCATGCCAAGGCACGCTCGTCGACTGCCCCGGCCAGCGCCAGCTCCTCGGGCAGTGCCGCGACAACCTCGTCGGCCAGCGCCTGGCTGAAACCGGTCTCCAGCATCGTGCCGATGAGCTGCTCACCAAGCGTACGCGTCGAGTCAGACGGGTCACGCTCGCGTGACAGCAGGGCACGCATGTCCCGCATCTCTTCGAGCAGCCTTGCACTCATGGCCTCGAAGGCCTGGGCGGGATCGGGGCTTGCCGGGGTGGCAGGCGCCGCCGCTGGCGGGCGACTCGGCTCCACCGAACGAGGTGCGGATTCGCCGACATTGGCTTCGCCCTGCGTGGCCGCCGACTCGGCCATCGCCAGAATCTCGACGCCATGCTCGGTCTGCCGGTTGGCCAGGATCAGGGCCTCGTCACCCAGGGCCGCGCGTACCTGACGCATGGCCTCACGACTGTTGCCCCCCACGAAACGCATGACACTCATTGCTTATCGACCTCCCACCAGCGTCACGATGCGCAGCGTCCGATCATCAGGTATTTCCGCCTGCGACATGACCACCAGGTGGCGCATGCGCCGACGCAGGAAACGAGCCAGTAGCGGACGCAGGCTATGCTGCACCACCAGCACCGGTGGCTCGCCGCTCGCCTCATGCCGCTCGACGGCTTGCTCGGTCTGGCTCATCAGTGTCTCGGCCAATCCTGGCTCGAGCGCCCCATTGCCGTTCATGGCTTGCATCAGGACCTGCTCGAGTTGGGCATCCAGGCCGATCACGTTCAGCGTATCGCGTCCAGGGAACCAGTGCTGAGTAATCGCGCGTCCCAGCATGATCCGAACCAGTGCTGTCAGCTCGTTGGCATCCTGTTGCTGCGGCGCATATTCTGCCAGGGTATCGAGGATGGTACGCATGTCGCGAATGGAGACATCTTCATCGAGCAGGTTCTGCAGGATGCGCTGGAGTACGGTCAGGCTGATGGCTTTGGGCACCACGTCCTCGACCAGCGACTTCTGCTCCTCGCCGAGCTTGTCGAGCAGCTTCTGGACCTCCTGGCGTCCCAGCATTTCGGCCGCGTGGCGATGCAGCAGGTGGTTGAGGTGCGTGGCGATCACGGTGCCGGCGTCGACTACGGTATAGCCGTAGACTTGGGCATGCTCGCGCTGTCCTCCATCGATCCACACCGCCGGCAGGCCGAAGGCCGGATCGGACGTCGGCGTGCCCTGCAACTGGCCAGTGACCTGCCCCGGATCGATGGCGAGCCACTGGCCCGGGAAGGCCTCGGCACGGCCAATCTCGGCGCCTTTCAGCGTGATCACATAGGTGTTGGCACCCAGTTCCAGATTGTCGCGTATATGCACCACGGCGGGCAGAAAACCGACTTCCTGGGCGAACTTCTTGCGCACGCTCTTGATGCGGCCCAACAGTTCGCCATCCTGGCGCTGGTCGACCAGCGGAATCAGGCGATGACCGACCTCGAGCCCCAGGGTATCCACCAGTTGGACGTCCGACCAGCTGGCCTCGGGCGTTTCGGGCATCGGCGGCGGCTCGGCCTTGAGTTCCTCCGCCACCAGGCGCTGCTCCTGCTGTCGCGTTAGCATCCAGGCCAGGCCGGCCAAGAGTCCGGTGAAGATCAGAAACACCATGTTGGGCATGCCCGGCACCAGGCCAAGCAGTCCCATGACCAGTGCTGCCAACACCATGACTTGAGGATTGACGAACAGCTGGCCGATCATCTGCTGCCCGACGTCCTGCTCGGTATTGACGCGCGACACGGTCACGCCGGCGGCCGTGGAGATCACCAGTGCAGGGATCTGGGCGACCAGGCCGTCGCCGATGGTCATCAGGGTGTAGGTCCGGGCGGCATCGCCGAAGCCCATGTCGTGCTGGAGCATACCGATCAGCAGGCCGCCGATGACGTTGACCACCATGATCACCAGGCCGGCCATGGCATCGCCACGCACGAACTTGCTGGCACCGTCCATGGAGCCGTAGAAATCGGCCTCCTGGGCAACTTCGGCGCGACGCGTGCGAGCATCTTCTTCACCGATCAGGCCGGCGTTGAGGTCGGCATCGATAGCCATCTGCTTGCCCGGCATGGCATCGAGCATGAAGCGCGCGCCCACCTCGGCGATGCGCCCGGCCCCCTTGGTGATGACCATGAAGTTGATGATGACCAGGATCAGAAAGACCACCAGACCCACGGCGAAGTTGCCGCCGATGAGGAACTCACCGAAGGCCTCGATCACCTTGCCCGCCGAGTCACCGCCCTGGTGGCCTTCCATCAGGATCACCCGTGTGGAAGCGACGTTCAGCGATAGACGCAACAAGGTGGTGAACAACAGCACTGCAGGAAAGGCGGCAAAATCCAACGGCTTCTGGGTGAACATGCTGACCAGCAGCACCATAACCGCCAGGGCGATATTGAAGGTGAACAGCAGGTCCAGCGCGAAAGGTGGCAGCGGCACGATCATCATGCCGAGGATCATGATGATCAGGATCGGGCCGGCAAGCAGCTTCATGCGGACATCGCCCACCCAGTCACGTCGCCCCATGATCTGGCTGAGGGATTTCATCGGCGTGCTCCGCCAGGCTCAAACGGCCCTGGTTCAGTAGTGCCATCGCCCGCATCGCCGGCGGGTACCGCCAGGCTCTCCGGTATCGGCAAGTTCACGGGTGTAGGCGGCACCTCTCCCCCCTCTTGTGATACGTGCTTAAGGCGGAAAGCCCAAGCCAGGACTTCCGCCACGGCGGTATAAAGATCCAGCGGTATTTCTCGCTCGAGGTCAACGTGACGGTATAGGGCGCGAGCCAGCGGCGGTGCCTGCAACAGCGGCACTCCGGCCTCCTGGCCGAGCTCACGAATGCGCGCCGCGACCATGTCCGCACCCTTAGCCACCACCCTGGGGGCCCCCATGCGAGCCTCATCGTACTGCAGGGCCACGGCATAATGGGTCGGGTTGGTGATGATCACGTCGGCCTCCGGTACCTTGCTCATCATGCGGTTTCTCGCCATCGCCTGCTGCTGGGAGCGAATGCGCGCCTTGACGTGCGGATCACCTTCCGACTCCTTGTGCTCGCGCTTGACCTCTTCCTTCGACATGCGCATCTTCTTGGCATGGCTGTAGAGCTGGTAGGGCACGTCGATCAGGATGACGACCAGCAGCGTCAGCACCATCAGGCCGCAAGCCTCGGCGGCCATCATCAGCGCCCGTGCCAATGCCTGGGTGGTCGGCTGATCCATCAGCGACAGATATTCCCCACGCTTGTAGTACAGGTACGCCATGCCGACCCCGCCGATGAGCACCGACTTGGCCACCGCCTTGAACAGCTCGATCAGCGCCTGGGTGCCGAACATGCGCTTCAGCCCCTTGAAGGGGTTGAGCTTCGACAGCTGGGGCTGGAGCGACTTGGCCGAGATCAACCAGCCGCCCAGCAGGGCCGGCGCCACCAGCGCCACCAGCGTGAGCAATAGAAACAGCGGCAACATGGTCCACAGTGTGCGGCTTCCCAGATCGAGCACATTGCTCAGCATGGGGCCGGTCTCGAAGGCTTGGCGGCGCTCGAACAGAAAGGCCTGTTCCATCACCAGCCCCAATTGATCGTAGAGCATCGTGCCCATCGACCACATTCCCACCACGCCACCCAACAGCAGCATGAAGGTGGTCAGCTCCCGTGAACGGGCAACCTGGCCCTCCTCGCGCGCCTTTTCCAGGCGCCGTGGTGTGGCCTCTTCGGTCTTTTCCTGATCGCTGCTCTCGTCGGCCATGGCACCCGCACACTTTTCCGCACGGTGGCCATTGTGGCGTCAACGGCAGGCTGGCGATACGCCAAAAAGCGCCGATGATCGTGGCTTTATCGGCCACGACCATCGGCGCCTGGGAAGGCAGCGAGGTGTTGAAAGCGACTCAGGGGGGGCGGCGCTTATCCATGCGCAGGGCGTCGCTGAGCGAATTGCCGAGCGGGATGCAGCGCAGCGTGCCACGCATCGATTCGCTCATGCAGGCATTCGTACCTGCTAGAAGCCGAGCTGGTCGAGCAGGTCATCCACCTGATCCTGGTTGGTGACGATATCGGCCCCAGGCTTGATCTGAGGACCGTTGAGCAGCCCCTCCTCGCGGCGACGCGCCTCGTTCTCCCACTGATCGTTGGCCTTGCGCTGCATGTTCTCGCGCGCCACTTCCTCGGGCACGTTATCGATCAGCACCTGGACCAGCTGATGCTCGATCTCGCGGATGACATCCATCATCTTCTTGATCACCTGGCCGGTCAGATCCTGGAAGTCCTGGGCCATCATGATCTCGAGCAGTTCCTTCTGCGTCGCCTGCGTCTTGTCGGGCACACCGGCCAGATAGGAGCGCGTCTGCTTGACCAGATCTCGCGCCTCATCGAGCTCCTTGGGCTCGGCGAACCATTCGGCCCAGCGCTTGTCCAGCGACTCGGCGCCACTGCTGATCGAATCCTGCAGCGGCTGTGCGCGGTCGATGGCGTTGAGGGCGCGCTCCGCGGCCTGCTCTGTCATGGTGGCTACGTAGCTCAGGCGATCGCGCGCGTCGGGAATCGCCTCTGCCGCCTTCTCGATCTCCTTGTCCAGACCCAGCTCGCGCATGCTTTCCCGCAGCATGCGGGTCAGCTGTCCGATGCGCTGGACCAGCTCCTCGCCAGCGGCGCCTGCCGGTTGAGCCTGGCCAGGCTGCTCGTTTGCGCTCATCTTGTTCTCTCCTCCGCAAGCGGGACTATCGCCGGCGTCACTTGCCCAGTTTCTCGAAAATCTTGTTGAGCTTCTCTTCCAGGGTGGCGGCGGTGAATGGCTTCACCACGTAGCCGCTGGCCCCGGCCTGCGCCGCCGCGATGATATTCTCTTTCTTCGCCTCCGCGGTCACCATCAACACCGGCAGCTGCTTGAGTGCATCGTCGGCGCGGATCTGCTTGAGCATCTCCAGGCCGTCGAGGTTGGGCATGTTCCAGTCGGAAACCACGAACTCGAAGGAACCTGAACGCAGCTTGGTAAGCGCCTCTTGCCCGTCCTCGGCCTCCTCGACATTGGTGTAGCCCAACTCCTTGAGTAGGCTCCGAACGATCCGGCGCATGGTCGGGAAGTCGTCGACCACCAGAAAGCTCATGTTCTTGTCAGCCATCGGAAATACCTCTTCTCTATCAATCGATGTTCATCTTCTGACGGCGACGGGCACCGTCGTGGTTGGAAGCACGTTCAGAATTCTTCCCAGTCACCCTCGACCACGGGCTCGGCCTGGCTCTTGCGCTTGGGGTCGACTTCGGCGGCACGCGACGTAGCGGAGCGCTCCCGGGCACCCGGTCCGACCAAGGCAGGCATGCCGCTGTGCGGCGCCTCATGCGCAGCCCCAGCGGGGGCTTGTCTCGCCGCCTCCCGGGGTGCTTGCTGGGCGTCGCCCGCAAGGCGGAATACGGCGACGGTCTGCTCGAGACGACTGGCCTGCTCTTCGAGCGAAGCCGCAGCAACAGAGGCTTGCTGCACCAGCGAGGCATTCTGCTGGGTCACCTGGTCCATTTGGCCTACCGCCTGACTGACCTGCTCGATGCCGTCGCTCTGCTCCTGGGAAGCCGCCGATATCTCGTCCATGATGTCGGTCACGCGGCGTACCGCCTTGACAACTTCGTCCATGGTTTCGCCGGCCTGCTCGGCCAGGGTCGAGCCCTCCTTCACCTGGGCCACCGAGCCGTCGATAAGCGCCTTGATCTCCTTCGCCGCCGTGGCACTGCGGCTGGCCAGGTTGCGCACCTCACCGGCCACCACGGCGAAGCCACGCCCCTGCTCGCCGGCCCGAGCCGCCTCCACCGAGGCATTCAGCGCCAGGATGTTGGTCTGGAAGGCGATTGAGTCGATGACGCTGGTGATGTCGCTGATTTTCTGCGAGCTTGTGGAAATACCGCCCATGGTCTTGACCACGCGATCGACCACTTCGCCGCCGCGCTCGGCCGTGGTCGAGGCATCCAGAGCCAGCCCGCTGGCCTGGCGCGCGTTGTCGGCGTTCTGGCGCACCGTGGCAGTGAGCTCTTCCATGCTCGAGGCGGTCTCCTCCAGCGAGGCCGCCTGCTGCTCGGTACGAGACGACAGGTCGGCGTTGCCGCTGGCTATCTCACGCGTGCCCACATGGATCGAGCCACTGCTGTTGCGCACCTGGCCGACGATGCGGGTCAGGCTCTGCTGCATGTTGCGCATGGCGTTGAACAGCTTGCCGATCTCGTTGCGGCTGCCCTCGGGGATTTTGCCGGTGAGATCGGCCTTGGCAATGGTCTGCAGATGATTGACCGCAGAGTTTAGCGGCCGGATCACCGTGGCCCGCAGCCCAGCATAGACCAGCACCAGCACCAGAGCGGCCAGCACCAGCGCACCCAGCTTGATTACAGCGAAACGATCTGCCTGCGCATGGTAGTCGGCCATCATCGCCTGACCACTGCTGAAACCATCACGCACGAACTCGGTCATGCTGCTGGCGAGCGCATCACTGGGCTCGGTCAGCGCATCACGCAGCCTGCCGAACTGCGGGGTATCGAGCTGATCGAGCGCTGCGTGCTGGTCCCGAGCGAGAGCGAGCACCGCCGCGAACTGCTCCTCGAGCCGCTGAGCCAGTTCCCGTGACGCATCGGACTTGGGTGCCGCCGCAAAGTGGTTCAGGCGCGCCTCGGCCCGATCCATACGGTCGGCGGCGACGTCGAGCTGCTGATTGGCATCGGCCATGCGCCCCAGCATGATCTGGTTGGAGGCGATTTCGAGGCTGACGCGCGCCACATTGAGCAGGGCATCGGCACGATTGATCTCGTTGAGCTGCTGCGCATTGATACGATCGAGGTCCGCCATGACCCGCTCCGCCTGGCGCTCCGACAGGAACGAGAGCAGAGAGACCAGCCCGATCAGCACGGCGAAGCTGACCAGGGCAGCGATCACGGACACGTTGATACTGATATTTCGCATCAGGCGGCTCATTACCTGGCTGCTCCTTGCGTAAGGTGACGATGCTTGTTGTTCTGTTCCGGTCAGACCCGCTGCGCACGACCAGAGGCCGCCACCAGCGCCATCAGGCGCTCGGGTATTTCATCCAGGCTGGCCACTTCGACGGCGCCGCCCAGGGCAATCGCTTCGCGCGGCATGCCGAAAACCACGCAGCTCGCCTCGTCCTGCGCCAGGGTGGACGACCCTGCCTGACGCATCTCGAGCAGGCCGGCGGCTCCGTCCTTGCCCATGCCGGTGAGGATCACCCCGATGGCGTTGCGACCCGCCTGGGTGGCGGCGGAATGGAACAGCACGTCGACAGAGGGACGATGGCGGTTGACAGGCGGCCCGTCGTCGAGCCTGGCCACGTAGTTCGCCCCGCTGCGCGCCAGCTTCAGGTGCGCATCGCCTGGTGCGATATAGGCATGCCCTGGCAAGACGCGCTCACCGTCACTGGCCTCCTTCACGGTGATGTTGCATAACCGGTTCAGGCGCTCAGCGAAAGAACGCGTGAATCCCCCCGGCATGTGCTGGGTGATCAGGATGGCCGGGCTGTTGGCCGGCAGCGGCTCGAGCACGGCGCGGATTGCTTCCGTGCCCCCGGTGGAGGCCCCGATGATGATCAGCTTTTCGCTCGACACCAGCGGCGCCTTCAAGGTAGCCCGTGGCGCCGTCTGGGCCTGGCGCGCCTGGCGCGGGCGCGACTTGGCCGCGGCGCGGATCTTCTCGGCGATGTCGTTGGCATATTCGAGCATGCCGCTGCGGATGCCCAGCGACGGCTTGGCCACGAAGTCCAGCGCCCCCAGTTCCAACGCGCGCAGGGTGATCTCGGAGCCGGCCTGGGTCAGCGACGACACCATCAGCACAGGCATCGGCCGTAAACGCATGAGACGCTCGAGAAAATCGAGGCCGTCCATGCGCGGCATCTCGACATCGAGGGTCAGGACATCAGGGTTGTGGCGCTTGATCAGATCGCGCGCCACCAGCGGGTCCGGCGCCACGGCCACGACTTCCATGTCCGGCTGCGAGTTGATGATCTCGCTGAGCAGGTCACGAATCAGCGCCGAATCATCAACGCACAGCACCTTGATCCTGTTCGATCCCAAGGCAAATCTCCTGTTCATGGGGAAGCCACGCTGACCCATGGCATTCCAATATGTGGTTCATCGGCCCCGATGGCGAAAACTTTAGCCGCGCGCTGTCTGGCTAGGCGTTTGCACCGGTACGTTCCGCCAAGGTATAGACCGTCTGCCCGCGCAGGCGAAACACCTTGCTGATGTAAGAGAAATTCTCCGAGTGGCCGGCAAACAGCAGGCCATCGGGCTTGAGTAGCGGAGCAAAGCGCTCGAGGATACGGGCCTGGGTCTGCTTGTCGAAGTAGATCATCACGTTGCGACAGAAGATGGCGTCGAAGGGACCCTTGATCGGCCACTGCGGAGCCAGCAGGTTCATCGACAGGAACTCCACCATCGAGGAGACTTCGGGGCGCACCCTGGCCAGCCCCTCGTGTTGCCCCCGCCCCTTCTGGAAGAAGCGCTTGACACGACTCTCCTCGATCTTTCGAACCTGCTCGACCGGGTAGACGCCGGCCCGGGCGCGCGTCAACGCCTCGGTGTCGATGTCGGTCGCCACGACGCGCGCCTCGGCCGCCCGCGGGCCCAGGCTCTCGTGCAGGGTCATGGCGATCGAGTAAGGCTCCTCGCCGGTAGACGCAGCGGCGCTCCAGATGCGTACGGGCCCGCTGGACTTGCGCACGTGTTCGGCCAGCAGCGGAAAGTGATGCATTTCGCGGAAGAAGGCCGTTAGGTTGGTCGTCAGCGCATTGGTGAACGCTTCCCACTCCCGCGCATCGGGCTGACGCGCCAGCTTCTCCAGGTAGTCGCTGAAGCGGGTCAGGCCATGGTGACGCAAGCGCTTGGCCAGACGGCTGTAGACCATCTCGCGCTTGTGCTCGGCCAGCACGATACCCGCACGCTGATAGATCAGCTGACGAATTCGGGAAAAATCTTCGTCGGTGAGGACCAGGTCACGCTCGAGGTGACCCAGCCCGGACCATTGCCCCGGCTCCATCCCGGGACTCAGTGGCTTCGTCAAAATGTTTCCCACTCTTCATCGGCCGTAGCCTTGCTGGACTGGCCAGGAGCCCGCTTCACGGGAAGGGGATCGTGCCTCAAGGCGGGGGTGGCAGAACGTGAACGTTCGTTCGAGGTTTCCGCGGCGCTCTCCTGCGCATGAGCAACGACCTGCTCGAGCCCGGCACCACGCAGCCGGAACACGCGAATCGCCCGGTCGAGCAATTCCGCCTGGTGCTGCAGATCGCTTGCCGCCCGCGCGCTCTGCTGCACGCGCTCGGCATTCTGCTGGGTCACCTGGTCCATCTCGGTGATCGCCTGGTTGATCTGGCCGATGCCGCTGCTCTGCTCCTCGGACGCCGCCGTGATCTCGCCCATGATGTCGTTGACCCGCTGCGAGGCCGCCACCACCTCGGCCATGGCGCTCTCGGCGCGCTGCACCTGGCTGGCCCCTTCGTGGATCTCGCTGGCAGAGCCATCGATCAGGCTACGGATCTCCTTCGCCGCCTCCGCGCTGCGCCCGGCCAGGTTGCGCACCTCGCCGGCCACCACCGCGAAGCCGCGCCCCTGCTCGCCTGCCCGCGCCGCCTCCACCGAGGCGTTCAGCGCCAGTATGTTGGTCTGGAAGGCGATCGAGTCGATCACGTTGATGATGTCCTTCATCTTCTCGGCACCGGCGGTGATGCGTTCCATGGTCTGCACCACGCCGTGCATCAGCTCGCCGGTATCGCGCACGCGACTGGCGTTGTCCAGCGCCAGCCCGCTGGCCTGGCGCGCGTTGTCGGTATTCTGCTGCACCGTGGTGGTCATCTCCTCCATGCTGGAGGCGGTCTCCTGCAGCGAGGCGGCCTGCTGCTCGGTACGTGCCGAGAGATCCTCGTTGCCACGCGCGATGGAGCGCGACGCCGGCGTCACCACGTCGATGCCCTGCTGTACGCTGCGGGTAGTGCTGTAAAGGCTCTTGCGCATAGTGTTCAGCGCACCGAGCAGCACGCCGATCTCGTCGCGCGTGCGGTCGGGCGAGCGCACCGCCAGGTTGCCCGAGGCAATCTGCAGGGTGAAATCCACGGCGCGGTGCACCGGCCGGGTGATCGCACGCAGGGTCCAGAAGCCCAGCAGGATCAGGAACAGGATGCCCACCGACAGCGCCACCAGCTGGCCCGTGAGCATCAGGGTCTGGCCGCGCTCAGCCTCTTCCGCCAGCTGATCGGCATAGCCGAGCTTGCCCTCGATCAGCGCATTGATGCTCTGACTGATGCTCTCGACCTCCGGTCGCAGCACATCGTTGTATGCCTCGTAGGCGGCGAAACCGCTGCCGTCGATCAATGCCTGCAACGTGGGGCGGATACCGCCATCGACGGCAACACCGAGCTGAGCCTCGAGCATGGCGATCGTTTCGCTGGCCATGTCCTCGCCTTCGAGGAAACTCTCCCAGGCGGTCTCAACGCGCTCGACAATGCCTTCGGATTCGTCTGCCAGCGCCTGGATCTGCTCCAGGCGCAGCGCCCTAGGGTTACGCACCGGGCGTTCCAGGTCGGTCATCAACTGGCTCAACAATTGGTCGATGCGCTGCAGAGCGGCAATGTCCTGCACTCCATTGCCGTTGATGAAGGCGACACGATCACCCGACACCTTGAGGCCGTAAAGCCCCACTGCCCCGCTGAGCAGCAGCAACAGCACCGGCACCAGGGTCAGGGTGACCAGCTTGGCGCGGATGGTATGGACGTTGAGCCGCGACAGAGCGCCCAGCGCACCGCGCCGCACGAGCTGGCCCTGCTTGAACACCAGCTTGCGCTGACCCTCACGAATCCGGGCATAGGCGCGCGCCGCCGCTTCGGCGGTTGCCGCCTCGACCGGAGTTCGCACCGAGGTGTACCCCTGGCACTTGCCCTCTTCCAGAATCGGCGTGACCGTTGCCCGAACCCAATAGTGGTCTCCATCCTTGCGCCGATTCTTGATCACCCCCTGCCAGGTGTCGCCTTTCTTGATGGTCTTCCACAGGTCGTCGAAGGCCTCGGACGGCATGTCGGGATGACGAATCAGGTTGTGCGGAGCGCCGATCAATTCTTCATGATCGTAACCGCTGACCTCGACGAACGCGGAGTTGGCATAGGTGATCCGCCCCTCCAGGTCCGTACGGGTGATGAGCAGATGTTCATCGCCCAGCTTGTATTCACGCTGTGTTACCGGCTGATTGTCACGCATCGTTATTATCCTTTGCCGCCTGGTCTAAGTGAGTCCCCTGCCAACACCCTTTAGAACGTTTCCCACTCCTCTTCGGAGGCCTGCTTGTGAGGCTTGGCCTGCGTCCGCTTGGCGGGGAGCGGGTCGTGTTGCAAGGCTGGCGTGGCCGCCGGTGTCCGAGCGGATCCGGCCGGCCGCTCTACGGACTGCTTGGTGTCAGGGATCGTCTCGGGGCCGGCCCCCTGCAGACGATAGACGCGAATGGCCTGGGCCAGCTGCTCCGCCTGGTGCTGCAGGTCGCTTGCCGCCCGCGCACTCTGCTGCACGCGCTCGGCATTCTGCTGGGTCACCTGGTCCATCTCGGTGATGGCCTGGTTGATCTGGCCGATGCCGCTGCTCTGCTCCTCGGATGCCGCCGTGATCTCGCCCATGATGTCGTTGACCCGCTGCGAGGCCGACACCACCTCGGCCATGGCGCTCTCGGCGCGCTGCACCTGGCTGGCGCCCTCGTGGATCTCGCTGGCAGAGCCATCGATCAGGCTACGGATCTCCTTCGCCGCCTCCGCACTGCGCCCCGCCAGATTGCGCACTTCGCCGGCCACCACCGCGAAACCGCGCCCCTGCTCGCCTGCCCGCGCCGCCTCCACCGAGGCGTTCAGCGCCAGTATGTTGGTCTGGAAGGCGATCGAGTCGATCACGTTGATGATGTCCTTCATCTTCTCGGCACCGGCGGTAATGCGCTCCATGGTCTGCACCACACCGTGCATCAGCTCGCCGGTGTCACGCACGCGGCTGGCGTTGTCCAGCGCCAGCCCGCTGGCCTGGCGCGCGTTGTCGGTATTCTGCTGCACCGTGGTGGTCATCTCCTCCATGCTGGAGGCGGTCTCCTGCAGCGAGGCGGCCTGCTGCTCGGTACGTGCCGAGAGGTCCTCGTTGCCACGCGCGATGGAACGCGACGCCGGCGTCACCACGTCGATGCCCTGCTGTACACTCGCGGTAGTGCTGTAGAGACTCTTGCGCATGGTATCGAGTGAGCCGAGCAGCGCGCCGATCTCGTCACGTGTCTGCTTCGGCGTCTGAACCGCCAGGTTGCCCGAGGCGATCTGCAGGGTGAAGTCGGCGGCGCGACGCACCGGCCGGGTAATGGCGCGCATGATCCACACGCTGATGACGAGCAGCAGCACGAAGCCGAGGGCCATGAAGCCCAGCTGAACCATGAGCATCTGCCGCTGCCCCTGCTCGGCCGCTTCCGCCATGCCCAGGGCGGCGATACGCTGCTGGTCGATCAACTGATTGACCAGTCCGGTCAGGGTCTCGGCACGCTCACGCAGCCCGGCCGTCTCGTTGTTCAAGGCCATCATGGCATCGAAAGCCTCCTCGCCACCCAGCGCCTCGGCCATCGGACCGAGTCCCTCCTGCATGAAACTCTCCAGTGCGGTATCGAACTCCAGTGCCAGCTCGGTGCGGTTGACTTCGCGATCCATATAGTCGTCTCGCAGCCCAGCCAGCCGGTCGGCGATACCGGTGAGCTCCTCGGCATGCTCGTGCCGGCTACTCAGGATTTCCATGCGCTGCTCGGCGCTCAGCCGCTGCGGCCCCTCGCCGATGAGCTGCCCCAACTGCTGCAGACGAATCACGTCCTGCAGGCCGTCCCGGTTCAACTCCGCCAGACGCTGCCCCGAGGCCTCCAGGCCATAGAGGCCGACAGCCCCGCTGACCGCCAACAGCAGCAGAGCCGAGAAGGTGAGCATGGAGAGCCGAGCGCGGATGGAGTGCAGATTGATCCGCGCAAGCCAACCCAACGGGCCGCGACGTATCACCTGACCTTGGCGAACGGCGAAGCCGGAGCGCCCCTCGCGCATGCGCGCGTAGACACGTTCCGTCGCCGCGACGACGCCGGGCTCGACTTTCGTGCGCACCGAGGTGTATCCCAGGCACTCCCCTCCCTCGATGATCGGCGTGACCGTGGCACGGACCCAATAGTGATCGCCGTTCTTGCAGCGGTTCTTGACCACGCCTTGCCAGGTATCGCCGCGCTTGATCGTTTGCCACAGGTCGGCGAAAGCCGCCGATGGCATATCGGGGTGACGAATCAGGTTATGCGGTGAACCGATCAATTCATCACGGCTGTAGCCACTTACCTCGACGAAAGCGTCATTGGCGAAGGTGATCTTACCCTCGAGATTGGTGCGGGTGATCAGCAGCTGTTGATCATCCAATTTGTGCTCACGCTGTGTAACCGGCTGGTTGTTGCGCATTGTAGTTTCCTTGCCGATTCGGCTCGATCAGGGCGGAACGGCAGCTGTTACGACTCCGTCCCTGCGTTGTCTGGCATGCGTCCAGGTGGGTCAGAATGATGCCCACTCTTCTTCTTGAGACGTCTCGGCCTGCCTGTTCGCTACGTTCTGGCTGCGCTTGGCAGGCAGTGGATCCTGCTGGGCGGGCAAGCCACCGCGCCCGGTCTCCTTCCTCGCTTCGTTCCTCACGCCCTTCTTCACTTCCGGACGCCCTTGGTCCTGCTGACCAGCCAGGCGGAAGCGCAGCACGGCCTCGCGCAGGCGAGCTGCTTCAGCCTCGAGCTGGGTCGCTGCCGTGGCGGCCTGCTGCACGAGTGCCGCGTTCTGCTGGATCACCTGGTCCATCTGGGTCACGGCCTGATTCACCTGGCCGATGCCGTTGCTTTGCTCCAGCGAGGCAGAAGCGATCTCGTCCATGATGTCGCTTACGCGCTGCACGGCGGCAACGATCTCACTCATGGTCTGGCCGGCCTGGTCCACTCGTGCGGTACCGACGTCCACCTTTTCGAGAGAGGCCTTGATCAGGGTGCGAATCTCGCCTGCAGCCGACGCGCTGCGTCCGGCCAGGCTGCGTACTTCCTGTGCCACCACGGCGAAACCACGCCCGTGCTCACCGGCACGCGCCGCCTCGACTGAAGCATTCAGCGCCAGGATGTTGGTCTGGAAGGCGATGCTGTCGATGACACCGATGATGTCGGAGACCTTGTGCGAGCTTTCACTGATGTCGTGCATGGTCGAAACGACCTCGCCCACTACCTCGCCTCCCTGGACAGCAGTACGCGATGCCTCGCTCGCCAACTGGCTCGCCTGGCGCGCATTGTCGGCATTTTGCTCCACGGTCGAGGCCAGTTGCTCCATGCTGGAGGCGGTTTCGGCCAGCGAGGCAGCCTGCTGCTCGGTTCGGGACGACAGCTCGCCGTTGCCCTCGGCAATCTCCTGCGCCCCCAGGTAGATGCTCTCGCTGCTGCTGCGCACGGTGCCGACCGTGCCCGACAGCCCCTCCTGCATGTGTCTGAGCGAGGTGAAGAGGCGTCCGATCTCGTTGTTGCCCCGGCTCTCCACCGGCTGGGAGAGATTGCCCTGTGCCAAGCCCTCGAAATACCCGACCAGGCGGGCTAGCGGGCGCAGCACGTTGACGCTGATGCCCCACACCACAATCCCCATTACCACAACCGACCCCAGCAGGACGGCAACGATCGCCAGGCGTATCAAGCCGGCCGTGGCGGCAAACGAGGCCTGATTGGCCACGCCTGACTCCCCTGCATGAGGCGCCATGACGGCCACGGCCGCACTACCTTGCTGCAGGGCATAGAGCCCCAGGACACTCAGTACGACCAGCATCGCACCGAAGAACAGCAGCACCAGGAACCAACTGGCCCGAACTGTCAGGTTGTCGATTAACTTCACGTCATCCCCTTATCAGCGGCGTGCGAAAAGCAGTCCTTTCCAACAACATCGGCATGGGCGAGGCAAACTTGAGTCCGCCTCTATTCAGCCACACGATCGACCAGCGCCATCTCGTCGCTGGTGAGCAGCTTGTCGATGTCGACGATGACCAGCATGCGGTCCTCGAGGCTGCCAAGCCCACTGAGGAAGTCCGAGGACAGGGTGACGCCGAACTCGGGTGCCGGCTTGATCTGGTCTGGTGACAGGGTCATGACGTCGGACACCCCGTCGACGACGATACCGACGACCCGATCCTCGACATTGACCACGATCACCACCGTCTGCCCGCCGTACTCCACCTTGTCGAGGTGAAACTTGATACGCAGGTCGACGATCGGCACGATCACGCCGCGCAGGTTGGTGACCCCCTTGATGAAATCAGGCGCGTTGGCGATTCGCGTGACGTTCTCGTAGCCGCGAATCTCCTGCACCTTGAGAATATCGACGGCATATTCTTCATCGCCCAGTGAGAACACCAGAAATTCACGGTTGTGGGCTTCGGCAGCGGCGAGTGCCGCATCGTTCGTCTGGCTCATGATCAGTTCTCCAGCGCGTTTTCGGTCAGGACTTCAAGTGTCTGCAATCCACGTTCGGGCCGGCGTTTTTCCTTCTTGGCCCGGCTGAGGCGGTGCAGGCCGGTAATATCGAGGATCAGCGCCACACTGCCGTCCCCCAGGATGGTCGCCGCGGAAACCCCCGGCACCTTGCGATAGTTCGTTTCCAGATTCTTGACCACCACCTGCTGCTGGCCGACCAGATCGTCCACCAGCAAGGCATAGCGACGGCCCTCCCCCTGCACGATCACGGCGATGGTTTCGGTCAGGGTGGTCTTGGCGTTCGGCACGTCCAGCGCCTCGTGAACCGCCACCACCGGCAGGTACTCGTCGCGGACCTTGAGCACCACGTCGTCTCCCGCCATGGCATACAAGTCTTCCTTGGCCGGCTGCAGCGATTCGAGCACGGCGGACAGCGGCAGAATGAACATCTCGTTGCCGACCTTGATCGACATGCCGTCGAGGATTGCCAGCGTCAGCGGCAGCACGATGCGGATGGTGGTGCCTTCGCCCGGCGTGGACATGATCAGTACATGCCCCCCCATGCCCTGGATGTTGCGCTTGACCACGTCCATGCCGACGCCGCGCCCCGAGACGTCCGTCACCTCCTTGGCAGTGGAGAAACCCGGAGCGAAGATCAGCTGCCACACCTCGTCGTCACTCATGGTGTCGGAAACAGGCAAACCGTTTTCGCGCGCCTTGGCCAGCAGCCTGTCACGATTGAGGCCGGCGCCATCGTCGATCACCTCGATGATGATATTGCCGCCCTGATGCTTGGCCGACAGGATCAGCTTGCCGGTGCGCGGCTTGCCGGCCGCCTCGCGCACGTCGGGCGGCTCGATACCGTGATCGAGGCTGTTGCGCACCAGATGCGTCAGCGGGTCGATGATGCGCTCGGTCAGGCTCTTGTCGAGTTCGGTCGACTCACCTTCGGTGACCAGCTCGATCTCTTTGCCCAGCTTGCCGGCGGTCTCGCGCACGACACGGGGAAAGCGGCTGAAGACGAAGTCCATCGGAATCATGCGGATCGACATCACCGACTCCTGCAGATCCCGTGCATTGCGCTGCAGCAGGCTCATCCCGTTGAGCAGGGCGCTGTCGGCGACGCCTTCCATTTCGCTGACGGTCTGGTCGAGCATCGACTGGGTGATGATCAGCTCGCCCACCAGATTGATGATCTGATCGACTTTGTCGACCGACACCCTGATAGAGGTCGATTCCCCTCCGCCCTTGGCCTTGCTCTTGGCCTTGGCGGACTTGGCATCTCCAGCCGGCTTGGCCTCCCCAGCTGATTTGGCAGCCGCCGGCTTCGGCGAAGGCGCCTCCGGAGGAGTCGGCTGCGCTGTCGGCTGCTGCTGGGCTGGCGCTTTCTTCTCAGGCTCCGGGGCATCGGCCGGGCTGGCCGACACGCCACCGGCTGAGCGAATCTGAACCTGATCGGCATCGACGATGAAGCACATCACCGCCTCGATATCGTCGTTGCCCACCGACGAGGCGAGCGTTACCTCGTAGCACGCCTCGTCGCCGCCATGGGTGATGACCTCGCCCAATTGCCCCAACTCCTCGACGAGCAACTGGCGGTCCTTCTCTCCCACGTTGAGCAGCGTCACGATGCAGTGATTCGAGTCCGCCTCAATGTCCGGTTCGTCCGAGGCGACAGGTTCCGGCTTCGGCTCCGGCTCCGGCTTCGCCTGAGGTTTTGGCGCGGCCACAGAGGTGCTTCCCCCCTCGAGGTCCTGCCCGATCTCCTCGAGCGCCAGCCGCTGCAGCGTTTCGCAGATACGCTCGAAGGCCTCCTGGTCGGGCTCGTCGCTATTGCGATAGGCGTCTAGCTGATCACTGAGCATGTCCTTGGTTTCCAGAAAGATGTCGACGATATCCCGGCGCAGCTTGAGTTCGCCCTTGCGGGTATGGTCGAGCAGGTTCTCGAACAGGTGCGTCGTTCTCTGGAGCACATCGAAGCCGAACGTACCGGCGCCACCCTTGATCGAGTGGGCCGCCCGGAAAATGGCATTGAGCTGCTCGGTATCCGGCGCGTCCACATCGAGCTCCAGGAGGTAGCGCTCCATGTCGGCCAGCAGCTCTTCGGCTTCCTCGAAGAAAGTGTCATAGAAATCCGTGATATCCATGCGCTTCACCACCTGGTGTCAAGATTTGGTTTTCTGCTGCCCTCTACTCTCTGCGCCCTATTCAGGGTTGAGAGTACGGCGCAGGCCTTCGGTAAATTGCTGCACGGGTGCCAAGTCGACCTCGCTCTCGAGGCGTGTGCTCATCGGGCTCGGCACACCCGGACCATTCAGGATGCTCGGCCGGCGAATGTAATCCGCCACCTCCGGCAGCAGCACCAGCAGTTCGATCCGGCGATTGTCTGCATCGAAAGGATCGGTTTCGGGCAGCAGTACGCGGTCAGCAAAGCCGGATACCCGCAGCAGCTTGTCCGATTCGAGCCCACCGGCAACCAGCTCACGGCGCGAGGCATTGGCCCGGTCGCTGGATAGCTCCCAGTTGCTGTAGCCTCGATACCCACCCGCATAGGGACGGCTATCGGTGTGCCCGCTGATGCTCAGATCGTTGGGCAGATCGTTGAGCAATGGCGCAATGGTACGCAGCAGGTTACGCATGTAAGGCTCGACGCGATCACTGCCGATGGCGAACATCGGTCGCTGCTCGGTATCGAGCAACTGGATGCGAAGCCCTTCGGGGGTGAGGTCGAAGCGCATCTGCTGACGCAGTTCACGCAGTTCGGGATCGGCCTCGATCACCGTCTCGATGCGCCGCTGCAGGTCCATGAAGAAGCGACGCTGCTGCTCGCTCGGGCGCGTGAACTCTCGGGTATCGATACGTGCACGCTCGCCATCGCTATGAGCAGGATCGGGCCCCCCACCTGGAATGACCAGGGTACTACCTGCCCGATCACCGCCCGAGACGGCACTGACCAAAGGCGTGCTGAAGTAATCGGCGACGCCCTCTCGCGCCTCCGGACTGGCGACCGAGAGTATCCACATCACCAGGAACAATGCCATCAGAGCCGTCATGAAGTCGGCGAGGGCAATTTTCCAGCTACCGCCATGGTGAGCATGGACGACTTTCTTGCGCCGAATGATGATCGGTCGCTTGTCTCCTCCCGCACTCATTCTGCTGCCGCACCCGACTTGGCGTTACGCACGTACTCCTCGAGTTCGGTGAACCCGGGGCGTTCGGCCGTATGCAGCGCCTTGCGACCGAACTCCACTGCCAGCTGCGGCGCATAGCCGTGCAAGCTGGCCAGCAAGGTGATGCGGATACACTGCAGCATCTTTTCCGCCTCCTTGATCTGACGCTCGACATGGCTGGCGACCGGGTTGATGAAGCCATACCCCATCAGGATGCCGAGGAAGGTACCCACCAGGGCGTGGGCAATCATCTCTCCCATCTGCTCCGGCCCTGCATCGGCATAAGTGAGCGCCTTCACCACGCCCATGACGGCTGCGACGATGCCGAAGGCGGGCATGGCGTCACCCACCTTGGCGATGGCATCCGCCGGGATGTGCGCTTCCTGTTCGAAGGTCTCGATCTCATGGAGCATCAGCTCGTCGATCTCCATGGGATCCATGCCGCCCGCCACCATCAGCCGCAGGTAGTCGATGAGGAAGTTCATGATCATCGGGTCGGCTAGCACCATGGGGTGCTCCTGGAACAGCGCGCTCTCCTGCGGACTGTCGATGTCGCGCTCGATGCCGAGCATGCCCTCGCGACGAATCTTGGTCAGCAGCTTGAACTGCACCGCCAAGAGCTCCATGTACATCTGCTTGTTGTATTTCTTGGTGCGCCTGAGCTTGGGCAGGATCTTGAAGGTGGCCTTGATCGCCTTACCGTTGTTGGCCGCGATGAACGCCCCCACGCCGGCCCCCCCGATCATCAGCAGCTCGGTAGGCTGAAAAAGCGGTCCAAGAAACCCCCCCGCCAGCACGAAGCCACCGAAGACGCACAGTACCACCACGAAGTAACCCAGAAGAATCAGCACATCCGATACCCTTCAATAAATGCAAGACGTCGTTATCACTGCATATCGGCCAAGCGACGCCACACTTGAGGCCTGTCGGCCAAAAAGAGCGCTTCGACTTCCCGCACCGCATCCAACCTTTCTCCGAACAGCAAGACGCCGCCCGAAGGCGGCGTCTTGCTACGCAGGTTCCGTGTCAGTCGCAGACCATCGTCAACCGACTCGCTTGATCGAAGCCTCACGGCCCACGGCTTCCTCCGCTTCACGTTCGCGGCGCTTGCGGGTCTTGCCGGCGCGTGAAGGCGGCATACAGATACCGCAAACGTAGTCGTGGTCCGGCGTATGGGCATGGGCAACGAAGTGGCCATGGCAATGATTGCAGGTAGACAGCTGCAGCAGCTCGCTCTCGAAAAACCTGACCAGCGTCCACGCACGGGTCAGACCCAGCACCGGCTCGGCCTGGTCGATGCTGACCTGCTCATTGTACAGCCGATAGGCCGTAACGAAGGCCTGCATCCGCTCGCACTTCTGCCCCTCGACCAGGCTGCGATAGATGTTATAGAACAGCGAGGCATGCACGTTCGGCAGCCAGGTAATGAACCAGTCGGTAGAAAACGGCAGCATCCCCTTGGGCGGAGACATGCCGCGTACTTCCTTGAACAGGCGAATCAGACGTGCGCGACTCAGGTCGGTTTCGGTTTCCAGCACCTGAAGCCGGGCCCCCAGCTCGATCAACTCGATGGCGAGTTGGACCTGCTGCATTTCCTCGACGAGGCTTTTCTGCGACATCTTCACACCCCCCGTGACATGGAGGCGTTACCACGGCCCGCCATCAGCAGCGAGGCGTGGAACTGCGACAGTCCATTGTCACGGGGGTTATCGATCACTTGACGCAGCTGCTCGACGCCTTCGAAACCGAAATGGCAGAGCAGTTGATTGGTTCGAGCCAGGCGGGTCAGCTGGGCAACACCGAGGGATACGAGCAGATCAGCGGTTTCGTCGTCGATCTTGAGACGAAACATGGCCGCAGCACGATCATCGTTGAGCAAACGCTGAGCCAGAAGAAGATAGGCAAGATTCAGCTCCTGGATCTCGTCCAGGTGGTTCGTGTTCATCATTCAGTTTCCCTGCACGCTGTTGATTCGCGTGTCCTTTGTTTTCTTGTAACGTACTTATTCAGGACGAACGGCCTAGAGATACGTCGGTTGGTTCAACGAAGCACCAGGCTGCACCTGATAAGGACATATCTCACACACAGGCATTGTGACCACTGTTTTAATACCTGCCAACCTCTCTCAACGCAAGATCTACTCAGACAAAAAGGTGAGATGGCTAAGCTCTAAGGACTATTTTGTTAACGCCTTGTACGGAAACATAAAAAAAGACACACGAAAGGCTTGACAAAGCGTATGAGACGAAACTTCGTTTACAATTTTTTACAAAAACAAGGGTATTCGTTTCAACGCTGGCCTTGCGCTTCGGCAAGCTCATACACCCATACGAGCAGCTCGGCAATCACCTGATACAGCATTGGGGGGATGCGCTCATCCAGGTCCAACCCCATCAGCAGCGCGACCAGCTCGGGGGCATCGTGAACGTAGATCCCCTGCCGCCTGGCCTCGGCCAGAATCCGCTCGGCCATGTCGCCATAGCCTTTGGCCAGGACCCGCGGGGCATCGTCACCCTCGCGGTAAGCCAGTGCCACTGCCTGGCGTCGGCGCTCAGGCTTCGCTTCCGTCATCCCTCCCTCCCCTCATTCTCAGTCCCTTTCCCACAGACGAGCATCGACCAGCACCGTCGCAAGGCCTGCTTTCTGCAGCCTATTCTCAAGCTGCGGCAAGCCGCGCTCAAGCACTTCCAGGCTGGCATCATCCCTGGCCAGCAGCTGCAAGCGCACCTGCTTCTCCTGCAGCCACATCGCTACCCGAATCTCCCCCAGACTTGGCACCGTCAGCTGGAGCTCGGAGTGCCAGGTCTCCTGCTGAGCCTCCTCCTCGCCCTGTGGAGCGCCTTCATGCTCATGACGGGCACCAGCCGGTAGTTGAATCATCAAGGCCATGAAGATGCCGGACCAGACGTCACCCTCCCAGCGCAGGACAGGCGCCACGAGCATCTCGAGCTGGTGACGCACCAGACCCTGGAGGCTTTCTTGTACCGACTCGCCACCCGTTGAGCGCGCACGAGCCAGCGGTTCGCCTGCCTCGCGCCCCGCCTGCTCCATCCCTTCGGTACGTGGCGCAGCCGATTGGCCCGTGTCACGTACCTGGCCGGTAGATAGGGGCACCTCAGCCCTCGCACTCTCGCCACGAGCCGCAGAAGGATAAAGCGATTCGGTGGCAACATAGGCGCTGGCTGCCGCATTGGCCTGCCCCGGGAGTGACGGCCCAGGAAGGCTTGCTCCCGGCGCAGGCGGCGCAGGAGGCACTTGTCCGGGCGACACCAAGCCTTGCGCACCGCCAGCCAGCGCCGAATGCGCCCCCATGGCCGGTGCCGCTGCGGGCGCATTCGGCGCTGCCGCTGGCGCGTTTCCCGGCGCTGCCGGCGTAAAGCGCAATGTGCGCAGCATCTGGGGTTCCCGCTCCAGCTGCTGTCGGCTCATCTCACCGCGATACCAGCGAGACAGATGCGCCTCGTAGAACAGGCCGCTGTCGCGTACGCCGGTTTGCAACCGCTCGGCCAGTGCCGAAGCGTTTGGGACTTCCCCCGCGCTCATCAAGGGTGAGCTCGAGCTGAGCACGGATGGCGGCGCTGGAAAACGCACCAACAGGTCGGCGATGGTGCGCGCCGAGGGGCTGAAATGGGTCTGGAAGGAAGCAGCAGGCTGAGCTGGGTCGCTGCGTGGCGTAGCGGCATCACCCCGCTGGCTGGGTGTCGTCGTGCCCTGCAGCGGCACCATGCCCGGGCGGCGCCCTTCGAGGCGTGAGTCGCTATGTAACGCCCGCGGCCCCTCACCCGGGTCGACGGGCCGGACCGGCTCGGTCAGCTCCCGCGGAGGCGCAGTATCGATACGCTTGCCCAACACCTGATGGAGCAGCGTATCGAGCAAGGGCGTGATGCCACTCACGTTGTCCCCGGGCCAAACTTGTCGGAAGCATCGACAAGGGATGCCGCCTGCTTGCCATAGCTGCGATGCAAGTCACGTTGCCGCCGACTGGTATCCATGAGCTGGCCGAGCTCACTGCGGCGCGCCATCAGGTGCTCACGGATCGCCAGATCGTCGGCCAGTATGGCTTCCAGCAGCTCGGCCTTGCTCTGCTGGCTCTCGCGATCGAGTACGGTCTCCTTGTCGAGCTGCTGGATTCGGTCGACAAGCTGCAGGTAGCCGGACTGGCGCTCGATGAGGGCATCCCACTCACCGGCGCGCGCCAGTTCGAGCATGACGGCGACTTGTCGCCTGAGCCGGGTGTAACCGTCGAGGACGGCACGAGTGGTTGACATCGCCATATCAGCCTTGCGCCCCGGCACCGCCTATTTCTCGCCACGCCGAGGCGATATCGTCCAGCAGTTTTTCGGCTTGGTCGAGACTCTCCTGGTCATTGTGCAGGTTGGCTGCCAGTAACAAGCGGGCGATATAGTCGTAGAGCGAACCCAAGCGCTCGGCAACCTCTCCCCCTTTTTCAGTATCGAGAGCCGCCAATAGCCCATTATTGACGATATCGAGCGCCTTCGAGATAGCCTTGCCCTTTTCCGTGATATTGTCCGACTGCATATGGATACGCGCCGCCCGGATGGCGCTCAAGGCACCATCGAACAGCATCACGATCAGCTGGTGCGGAGAGGCGGACATCACGGCACTCTCGACACCCACCCTGGCATAGGCGCCTGCACCTCTTCCGTAAGCGGCAGCTCCTCGCGTGGTAGTCATGGAACATTCTCCGAAATATCGTGGCTGCGAAGCGATCCACGATGTCTATGGCCTGTGGCGAATATTGTGGCAGCCTTGGCGCTATCGGTTCCGGTGAAAAGCTCGCGCCCAAGGGGTTATTTCCTGTTATCGGCACGCGTTGCGAAGACTTTAGTAACGACGGGCCAGCCACCATCCTGCCCATGTCCCAGGGCAAACCGCTCAGGTCGAGACGGGAATCTCCTCTACCATCTCCCCCAGGCGCGACGTGACATCCCCACGTAGCACCTCACCCAGCGCCTCCCCCGGTGGCGCGACCCGTTCGGCCAGCTGCACCTGGAAGGGCTTACCTTGCTGGTCGAGCCGCTGCACCCAGGCCAGCGCGCCACCGGAGAAGCGCACCAATGACCCCACCGGGCGCAGCCCGAAGCGCTGTACGTAGCGCTTTACCCAGCGCGGATCGTACTGACTGGGTGACTTGAGCAGATGCCGGTACACCGCGTCGATGCGCCATGCGGGACGATCGGCGCGATCGCGCCGCATGGCATCCACCGCATCCACCACCGCGCTCATACGGGCCAGCTCGGGCAGCTCATCGCTCGTTGCACCCGCGGGGTAGCCGCTGCCATCGAGACGTTCGTTAATACCCCCCACCACCGCCGTCATAACGCCCGCGGCCAACCACTGGCAGCTGCCCAGCCGCTGCTTCACTAGCGCCACGTGCTCTCTGAGAAGCGTGCGCGCCTCGGGCCCCAGCGACTCGGCTGCCAGCAGACTGGGAGGCAATAGCCCCTTGCCCAGGTCATGCACCATGGCGCTGGCTGCCAAGGCCTTTCGGACGTCTCGCGGTACCGTGCCGGTACCCGCCAATGCCAGCAAGTGCACGGCGACCCCCAGCCCGTGACGCACCAGAAGCGGCTCCTGGCCCAGGCAGCGAGTGGCGAAGAGCAGCGCTTCGATATCTTCCTCGGCCAGTTGCAACAGCATGTCGGCATGACGCGAAAGCTGTACCGAGTCGATGTCATCGCCCTGCCGAAGCTCTAGCAGTTGAGCATCGAGATAACCCGCCACCCGCGCCAGCCGACGCGCCATGGGGGTCGGGTAAGCCTGAAGGTTGCGCCGGCCGACCGGCGCAGCAGCGCTGGCCGACTGACTCTGAAACAGCAACGAGGGCAGGCGGCCGACGTCGGCATCGTCGCCATAGCGGGATGACTCGCGCTCGATCTCGCGCACGAAGAACCACAGCTTGCGCTCCTGCTCGGCACTACAGTGCTCGAACTGAAACCCCACCCTCAGCGCCTGACGATCACTGTCCGCCACCGTGTGACGTGGCACCGCCTGGATCGTGAACCGCGTGTCGTTGGGAAAGCAGAGCTCTATTTCGACCAGCACGGCCTCGGCAAGCAGCGCCGCGGCAGACGATGGCAACTCCAGTTGACAGCCCTGTTGGGACAGGTCCTTGAGATCTCCCTGGGCTGCGGTCTCGCCTTCGGCTCCACGTACGATAGCCCCTACCTCCATGCCCAACCGCAGGCGCGCACGAAAAGCCTCGCGCCGCTGCAGTTCCTCCAGGTAGTGAGGATACTCACAACGGCACTGTACCCTTCCGTCCGATGTGTCGACCTGGATCGACTTGAGTACCGGGCTGCGTATCATTTTGCCGCGTACCTGTCCCAGCAGTCGAAAGCCGGTGCCGCGTCTGAGTTCGCCGACGATCTCTCGCACGGCAGTAATGTCGAGTAGCAGCGTTTGCGGGACGGCCTGTTCCATCACCACCACCGGCAGGGGCGTACTGCCGGGTTTGTCGAGCAGCAGCGACGCGCCGCCAGGCTGGATCAACCGCTCCAGCAACGCCTCTATCTCGCTCGGACTTCCTACTCGAAGAAACTCGTCCTGAACCTGCGCCATGCTCGCCATTCCGCCCCTTCAACGATTGGTTTTAATGATTGTCGTCTCGCCACGACGGGGCGCCGGCCGCCAGCACCTCTCTCCCGTTCGGAACCGGCAGAATGTCATGCCGCCCAGGCACGCCGCCCCACTGCTTCAAGTAGTCCTGCAACTTTACAAGCGGCATCGGCCGGGCAAAGAAGAAGCCCTGGAAAACATCACAGCCATGTGCCGCCAGGAAGTCGCGCTGCTCTGCCTCCTCGATGCCTTCGGCCACCACCAGCAGCCCCAAGTGATGCGCCATCGAGATGATACCTTGAACGATGGCGCCATCGTGGCGATTGACGGTCACATCGCGCACGAAACTGCGATCGATCTTGATCTTGCCGATGGGCAACTGCTTCAAATAGCTCAAGCTGGAGAAGCCGGTACCGAAGTCATCGATGGATACCTCCACCCCCATGTCGCGCAGCTGGTGCAGGGTCTCGACGGCCGCCGCGGTGTCGGTCATCAGGACCCCCTCGGTGAGCTCCAGTTCGAGATAGTCCGCCGACAGCCCGGTCTCCAGCAGCGCCTGTTGAAGATTGGTCAGGAAGTTGGCGCGGCGGAACTGCAGCGGTGACAGATTCACCGACACGCGGTAGCGGCCGTAGCCCTCGGCGGCCAATCGGCACATATCGCGGCACGCCTGGCGCAGCACCCATTCGCTGATCGGCCCGATCTGTCCGGTGTCCTCGGCCAGCGGAATGAACAGCCCCGGGGAGAGGTACCCCTTGACCGGATGTTTCCAGCGCACCAGCGCCTCGAAACCGACCACCTCACCGCTCCGGGCGCAGAGCAGGGGCTGATAGTGCAACTCGAAGTTTTCCGCCTCGATGGCTTCCTGCAGGTCGTTGCGCAGCGCCATGCGCTCGCTCACTTCGTCGTTGATATCGCTGGTGAAACACTCCCAGGCATTGCGCCCCTTCTGCTTGGCACGGTACATCGCCATGTCGGCCTGCTGGATCAACTCGACGGGATTCTCTAGTCCCTCGCGCAGGAAGGCGATGCCCACGCTGGCACCGATGTAGAGTTCGTGCTCGCCAACCCGATAGGGACGACGAATGCTGGGGAGCAATTGCTCGACCAGGTGAATGGCCTGTTCCTCCCGCTCCAGCTCGGGCAACAGGATGACGAACTCATCACTGCCGAAGCGAGCCAGCGTATCCCCCGGGTTCAAGGCCTCGCCCAGGCGCTGGGCAGCCTGGATCAGCACCTGGTCGCCCACTTCGTGGCCGAGACTGTCGTTGATCGGCTTGAAATCATCCAGGTCGAGGAACAGCACCGCCAGGTGACACCCGTGTCGCTGCGCCAGCAGCACGTCGTGCAGCAAGTGGTCCTCGAACAGCGAGCGGTTGGCCAGCCCCGTCAGCGCATCGTGGCTGGCATGATAGGAGAGCTTCGCCTCGTAGGCCTTGCGCTCGGAAATATCGTGCTGGATACCGATGAAATGGCTCACGCTGCCGCTGTCATCCCGCACCGGCGCCAGGTAAAGACTGTTCCAGAACGGCGAGCCATCCTTGCGGTAGCAGCACAGCGTGACATTGATCTCGCGCTGCTCGGCAATCGCCTGCTTCAGTTGCGCCAGGGCGGCTGGATCAGTTTCGGCGCCCTGCAGGAAGTTGCCGTTGCTTCCCAGCACTTCATCCCGCCGGTAGCCGGTGATCCGCTCGAATGCCTCGTTGACGTAGATAATGGGGTTACCGGGCAGCCGAGCATCGGTAATGATGATGCCGTTGATGCTCGCCTCGACGCTGCGCTGCAGGATGCGCAGTTCGGTCTCGCGCCGATGCTGCTCTGTCATATCCTTGGCGATGCCGTAGAAACCGATGATACGCTCGTTGACCACGATGGGCAGGTTGGTTACGTCCAGGGAGACACTGCGATTTTCACGGTGCTGGATGGTCACCGAATAGCGAAACGCCTCGCCCCTGTCGGCATCGCGATAGAGCGATTCGATGTGCTCACGGTCCTTATGCTGGACCAGCCGCGAAAAATGCAGGCCGATCAATTGCTCCAGGGCATAGCCGGTAACGCTGCTGCAGGCCGCATTGGCCGTGGTGAAATGTCCCTCCAGATCGAGGGAGAAAACCGCATCGGGATGATAGGTGAACATCGAGCGATAGCGCTGCTCGTTCTCCTTCAACGCCCGACGGTTGCGCTCACGCTCCACGGCCAACGACACCAGTTCGGCCGCCTCTATCACGCGACGGCGATCGCTTCGCGTGGGTTCGCCCGGTTGATGGTAGTAGATGGCAAAGGTGCCCAAGAGCTGTTGGTTGCTGCCCACCACGGGATAGGACCAGCAGGCTCTCAGGCCGTGGCGGGCCGCGAGTGCATGGTAGCCAACCCAGCGCGGGTCGTTGGCCAGATCGGTGCAGATGACGAAGTCGCGCAGGTACGCCGCGCGGCCGCAGGCACCATTGTCGGGACCGATTTCCACGCTCCCGACCGCACCGCAATAGGCTTGCGGCAAACTCACGCTATGCAGTTGCTCCAGCCGCTGCTGCGCCTCGTCGCAGAGCATGATGGAGGCGATTCCGCCCGGCACCTGGACCTCCACGATGCGGCAGATGGCCTTGAGCGTTTCCTTGAGGGGCTGATCCCGTGCAATCAACGTCTGTACACGCTGCTGCGCCCGCAGATGGCGTTGCGTGCGTGCCAGCGCCAGCGAGCGCCGCCGGCTCAGACCGTCCATCCCGAGGCTGAAAGCCAGTAGGTAGCTCATGATAAGCCCCCCGATGGCCACACCGAGTGGCATCAACCCCGTCAGGCTGGCTTTCAGCGGCCCTGCATCATGGATGCGCATTTCCATGGCGGCTCCGCCTGGCAACACCACCAGCCCGCGCCGCAGCTCCACTCCCGTTTCAGCATCCTGCAGGTTATTGATCGGCAACAGGCTCACATCGCTCCGCATGGAGAGTCGCAGCGGCGTCACCAAGGAGTTCACCTCCTCGCGAAACAGCCGAGTGAGGTCGAGTACGGCAATCAGCTTGCCATGCGCAGGCAGCGACAACGGTACCGATACGAGGGCAAGCTCGGGGTTGTCCGCGTCCGGCAGCACCCAGCGAGGGTAAGGACCGCCCACCGCCAGCCAGTCCAGCAGCCAGTCATGACCTACCAGCCAATCGGATAAACGAAAGTCGTCTCTTTCTCGCCCCCAGCGAAGCTGCTCGTCGAGCCCGGACTGCCAGTGAAGCGCGACCAGGCTTGGCATATCGCGAAAGAACCCCTCGACCTCGACTTCCCGATACTTTCGAGGCGGCAGCCCCCCGAACTCCACCCACCGCTCCGCCATGCGCTGGAGTTCACGCTGCTTGTTGTCCACCACGCGCTCGGCGCTGACCTTGAAGGTAAAGAACAGCTCCGTCGCATGCTGCTGCCTGGCGTCGTACTGCTGCCAGGTAAGCCCGTACCAGGCAATGCCACTGGCCAGTACACCGCCAGTCAGGGCCAGTATCGTCGTACGATTCAAAGCAGGCATTACGGCCGGGTGACGCGCCATCACCATCATGGCCGTACCGCTCAGCAGTGCAGGCAGAGCGGTAAAGGGCGTGGCGAAGGCGCACCCCCAGGGACTGGCTACAAACAGATCCGGCCGCAACCCTGCCACCACGCTAGCCCCCCCGACCAGGAACAGGCCGACGCCGCCCAGCCACCAGAACAGGCGAGCACGCGCCGAGCGATTGCTGGCCATCAAGCATACGGACACGATCAGTATGGCAATGCTGGTGGCCGGTGTGAGCGGCTGAAATCCAAATGCGACGGCAACGGACAGATCGCCGGGTAGCCATGCCATCAACGGCGCGTACAGGCCGATCGGCAGGAGCATTGCCCCGCAAAGCTGGGCCGTTCTCACCCTTCCCACCTGCGTCGCCAACAGCCCAGTACCCACCAGCACCATGATCGGCAGACTAATCCCGGGCGGCTGCCATTCGACCGGCAGCTGCCAGGTAGCAAGGCCGTTGACGATGCCCATGACCAGCAGCAGCACTGGCACTAGCACCAGCCAGGTATGAAGCGCCACTTGCTGTGAATTGTTGGGCATTCGTCCCCCACTCGCTAATTTCCCTGAGTGAATTATCGGCAGCGAGCGGCGGGACTTGAGGAACTGGGGTGAGGGAACTCGTGCAGGATCAAGCGTCGCAGGGTTCGAGCGCCGCCATGACCAGGTTACGCCCCTCCCGCTTGGCGCGGTAAAGCGCGTGGTCAGCGCGCTTGAGCGCTTCCTGAGCCGGCTCGTCCTGCTCCAGCCGGGTTACCCCAATACTGGTGGTGACGGGAATGGGCTCGCCATCGAAACCGCTGAAAGTGGCATTTTCCACGGCATGTCGAATTCGCTCGGCGACATCCAGCGCCCTGGCCTGGCTACTGCCGACCAGGATGATCACGAACTCCTCGCCACCGTAGCGCGCAACACAGTCATGCCGGCGCGTCTGTTGCACCAGCAGTTCGGCGAACTGGTACAGTACACTATCCCCAGCAGAGTGACCGTAGCTGTCATTGATCTGCTTGAAGTGGTCGAGATCCGCCATCAACAGCGAACAGGGAATGCTGCCAAGGCGGTCCTGGCCCTCGATCTCTCGCTGCCAGGCCTGGACTTTCTCCAGATGCAGCTCCAGCGCACCGCGGTTGTAGAGCCCGGTCAAGGGGTCATGGGTCGCCTGGCGATAGAGTCGCAACAACAGGCTGAGCTGAAAGTGGTTGGCTGCCAACGATACGCCCAGCAGACTGGCAAGCAGCCACATGCTCTCCACGCCTCGGCCGGTCAGCCAGCTGCCATCGACGGCCTGAGAGAACCCCAGCAGCCCGAGCATGGCAAGTCCGGCAGCAAGCGATTCCAACAGGGTAAAGGGAAACACGCTCAGCGCCGCCACCAGCAGGAACGGAATGAAGCCGTAACCCACCAGATTTTGCACCTGCTCAGATGGCAGCATGAGCAGTACGAACAGGTAGAACCCCGCCGGTAGGGCCAGCAACATACCGGCGCTGAAGCGAATGCGTCGTATCCGCTCGTGCGTGACATAGGCCAACACCACGACGCCCATCAGCCCCAGCAACAGTCCCACCCGCCCCACCAAGGTCAGGTACAAAAGCTCGCTGGGTAGCACGAGTGCATCCACCACGATCCATAATGGGGAAAGCAGCGTAAAGATGAGGCTAAGGGCTAACACACGGCTACGCAAGTATCGTGCGTGAGCGAAGGCAAAATCTCGCGAGTGGTGGCGACTGCTCAGGGTATCACGCAGGGCACTCAGGCCGACGAACAGCTCATGGCCCACCTCGGGCGGTTCGGCCAACGCATCCAGGCGCCGGCTCTGGTACTCATGGGTCTCACGCGTTTGGCTGAAGCGCATGCTATCGCCTTGTCGGAGGGCCACCCTTCCTGATGGCCGGAAACGGAAACGCTGCTCCATGGCTGGACGAAGGGCCTCTGTGCAGCTTTGTCGTTATATCAGAGCAAGCTCAAGGTAACGAGTCCACAAGGCTTGACATACGACAAACATCAAGCCATTTCACAGCCATTTCAGCCATCGCGCCTCAAGCGAACCGGTCCAGACGGGCAATCGACTGAAAACGCCCTTCCGGCGTAAAGCAGAGACGAAAGGTGCCATGCACGCCATCCCGCGACACCACTCGCCGCAGCGCCTCGGCCGGAAACACTACCCGCCGACCGTCCAGGCTACGGGCCATCACCTGCCCTGCCCGCCCCTCATAATGGGCAAGGCAGGCCTCGCAAGATAGGGATAGCGTGACATCGATACTCGGCATGCGCTTCGACCGGCCCTGAGGTTTCATTATGGATCATGTTCTACAGCCGCTGGCTTAAGTGTTGAATCAGCGACTTCTCATCGACGTACAACCGCCTTATTCTACGACACTCGATAACGATGATAAGAGCTCAACGCTCGATTACGCAGGAATAACACCTTGAACAGATCCTCCCTCTCCCGTACCGCTCTGGCAGGCGGCGCCTCGGTCGTGGGCCTGGCCCTGATGCTCGGCACGGCCCAGGCCCAGGAGCCCGACTGGACCGCCGAACCCAGCTATGGCAGCCACCACCTTGCCGCCGGCTTCACGCCCGATCCCTGGACCCAGAGCCTGCAGGCAGGCGGCTCCTCGCCCGTCAGTGGCAAACTGGGCCCCAACTGCACCGGCTACATCATGGCCAGTGCACCGGACGTGGACCTGCACTACACCGCCGGCAGCATGCCGCTCTACGTCACCGTGAGTTCCAGCACCGACACCACCCTGGTCATCAATGCCCCGGACGGCCGCTGGTACTGCAACGACGACTTCAACGGCCTCGACCCAGTGGTCATGTTCCAGAACCCGCCCAGTGGCATGTACAACATCTGGGTCGGCGTTCACGGTAGCGACCAGATGCAGCCGGCCACCTTGAAGATTACCGAGCTGAATCCTGCAAACTGAAACGCAAGCCCCCTGCTCATGCCAGCCAAGCGAGGCCCCGCATCTCACAGCGGGGTCTCGATGTCCAATGGCCACCCCCGCCGCCCCAGCCCTGAGGAAGCATCATGAGCTCGAGGCCCACGGGAGCAACCGTGGTTTGGGGAGGGTGACTCTAGGCGCTTGTGTCAGCGTTATGCAGGATCGGTTTGCACCTCCTGGGAGCGTTGATAGAGACGACGGATCCTCTCTATAGCCACGGCTTCGTGCTCGTCCAGCACAATCTGTGTCCCCCTTTCTCGCTTAGCATCCTCAACTGTTCTGATCAGCTGATCTGAATACCTTCTTAAAAGATGACTGAGGTTCATGCGAATCATGGAAATTTCCAGCTCGAATTCTGACTTAAGATTTCGGAGCCGATGTATTTCTTTGGGGACACGACATCCATCTATTTTGACACGAAGCGTATCGTGGAGAAAGAGCTCAATGTTCTTAAGCTTCGGTATTACTTCTTCCAGCAGCTCCGTATCCGTTACGCTGGTCTGGATCATCGAGTTCTTTCTCCTCATGCAATAAATGCTGCAATGGTGCTAGTTGCTCGCTTGTAGCGCTGGGAGGATAAATTCCTCCCACCACCCGCATGCCGGCTTACCCTAGCAGGGCCAGCACAGTTTGAGGCACCTGGTTCGCTTGGGCCAGCATGCTCGTGCCGGCTTGCTGAAGGATCTGCGCCTTGGTTAGGTTGGCGATTTCTGACGAATAATCAGCATCCATAATGCGAGAAACAGCGCGTGAGCAAAAGGATGTTGTTGTTGATGGTTAACATAAAGGAAGCTCACCGCACCTAGGTCATTTTACCCTTATCGGCCTAAGCGCGCTGAGCTTTAGGAGTCACTTAAGAAAAAGACGTTTCGGCACACTTTTGTATCGACGCGGTCCCAAGCCTTGATCGTTACGCCCCGGGAGGGCTTACACTGGCTCTCCGCCGGTAATTAACAAAGTCGTCTGTACATCTCCTATCGCCTGAGCCAAGCCTGCTCAGCCTACTAAAAGACAACCGACTTCCGGCTGTAGTCTGTAGAATAACAAAATGACTCCGGCCCGGCGGCTATTACCTCCGCCAGCTTCAGCCCCGCCTCTAGGGCGCAGAGCCTGCAGGCAGGCTGTTCCTCACCGGTCAGCGGCAAGCTGGGGCCCAATTGCATCGGTTACATCATGAACCGGCCCCCAGATATCGATCTGCACCTTCACTGCCGTCAGCATACCGCTCTACATCACCGGCACTTCCGGCATTGACACCACGACGGTAATCAATGCACCCGACAACCGCTAGTAGTGCTATGACAACTTAAACGGCCTCCACCCGAATGGTTATGCTCCAGAACCCACCAGTGGCTTGTACAACGTTTGAGTCGGTGTGCATAGCAGAAGCCAGATGCAGCCGGCGACCTTGAAAATCACCGAGCTGAATCTATCCCAGTAGCCCCATAGTCAACAAAAACGGGTCGCACGAAGCGGGCCAGTCTAGAAACCAGAGAGACTAGGCACGCCACAGCGGAGTGTAAAAATGATGTTTATACATCATAACCTAGCTTGACCATAAGTTCTCGAGCAGCTTGATCAACAATCCTGACTTCTTCATCAGTCAGTATATTTTTCCAGACTCCTCTTCTATCTTGGAGAGGTTGTGTCATTTGCCAAGCTCGACGCTCCAAATGAGCTTTCTCTCCCTTCCCATCTGTCTGTTTTGGCATAACGCCGAACCAATTATAATTGGACTTATGAAAATCCAACATGGATGGTGTGTAAATCAACCCCAAAAAATCACAAACCTCACTCAGGATCCGCTCTGCATCAGACACCAAATCCTCATAACGAACCAAAATAGCATTATTGGCAGAAGCCACTTTAACAGCCTCTTGGTTATCTTCCACCCACCGAAGAAGAGCGGAATCAAAATCACCAGTGCGATTTTTAATTGATGCCACGACATCTCTTGCACAACGAGTCATAACAACAAATTTCGCCCCAGTGAATTTATTAACTATATCATGATAATAGTAGACATGCCGCGGCGTTTTTTCGCACAGCCATTTACTCCCCAAAGATTTCGCCATGGATTCTTCTGCTGTCAATTCAAAAGCAAAACTCTCTTCACCTAGAAACCACCCTGTCTCTCTTTTAATTGTATAAACCGACTCATTTTGCCCCAAGATTGACGCCATTAATGTAGTTCCAGTATGGCCACACCCTACAACAAAACAATAATTCAACCTAACATCGGGTTTATTAGACAAGCCTTTATCAACTGAGATCCTTATAGGTAAAGTTTTATTAATCTTCCCAGCATAACTTTTACCATAGTCATTCCTCAATCTTTTCAGCAGACTAAGAGACAAATCATAGCTTCCGTACGCCTCATGCATAATAAATGCCAGCTTTTTAACACCTTCTTCCGAGACACCATCTAGTTTATTAATGTCCTTAATATACACAGCATCTGCAGTTGTAAGCTGGTTGATTCCTTGATGTATCCCGCCATTGATTTTCATCGGCGCATAGAGACGCACCCTCTGCTCAAGCAATGTGTGCAGCATAAAACCATGCGCACGCATCCACTGGTCAATCTCAGCAAACAGCGGCTGCCCTTCATACAACTGTATAAAATTAACTTCCGTTTGTATCACGAGAGCATTTTTAAGTTTATTCTCTGCATTTTTAAAAACATTCAACTCACCGCCCTGAATATCGATCTTCAACCAATCAATTTTATCGATCTCGCTCACATCATCAAGACGAACCGTGTCTATCTCTTCAACCGCTTTAACTTTCCCCCAGAGGGGATACCCCTGAAAGTAATCTAATACTTCATTATTCGGCTTCAGAGTTGAAGTCATGCCCGATGCTTGACACAGGTATAACTTAGCCTTTTCACCAGTACCAACTGCATGCGGCAGATACGTTTCATTAGGGCCTTTCATGGCTTGTAGCTTTTGCAGGGCGTCTTTCTGCGGCTCAAAGCCGACTAACTTAACCAATCCGCGCTTGAGAAGGTCTGCATAAGGTGGAGCACCGTCAATTGGATTAGCGCCGACATCCACTACATGTACAGGTTCGTTTAAGGACCAAAGGTCATCTCCCTTTACGCAGGGAGCCTCCTTTACTGCTCTTGGTTTTTCTATAACTGACGACTGAGCGGGCATTCGCTCACATGATACATTAACTAATTCAGTTATTACTTCCGTTTTTTGGTGAGCCTCATTGGATACAACCTCTCTCACCACCTGTTTAGCTTGTCCTGTTTCAGAACTTAAGAAAGCCGACTGAGTTTTTTGATGGCGCTCATCACAGTCAAGAGCAGCCCAATACTTCCCTGCCTGCTCCTCATCTACCTTGACCAACAATGCGTAAGCCATATCCTTAATGTCATACACCGTATGCAGCAAGAAAGCGAGCTTTGTCAGCTGTTCATTGCTTAGTACTGCCATGCGCTCGAGACTAGGCAAGAAGATCACGTCTGCTGCGACAAGTTCACTTGCCTGGCGCTTCTCCTCAGGCACAGTATCGGGAAAGTAGCTACGCATAGCTTCGTCGTTTAAGCGGTAGAGCCGAAAGCCATGACGAGCCATCCAATGCTGTAGCTCCGCCAGGGAGGGCTGCCGCCGATGAGTTGGCTGGAAAGCTACGCGAACTTGTATCAACAATGTATCGGCCAAAGCTTTCTTGCCATGTTCTAGAATAGTTATAGCATCATTCAGGTCATCCAAGATCAGCCAGTCTAGGCTTTCCAGCCCTTCTATGCTGTCCAGAGAAACAGTATTGATGGACAGTTGGGTCAATACCCTAGCCCCTTGGGCATCGGCACTAGTCTGCTGGTCGACGGGCAGGGGCTCCAAGGTGCTACTAAATGCTGGGTCGAGGCAGGCGTACAGCGTCGTGGGTTGCCCATCCCCCAGCACGGCATGCGAAAACAGCTGAACATCCTGGCTACTCTCGAAGCGACCCGGATCTGTCACGCGGCTGGTGGGGTCGAACGCCACGAGTCCGAAGGCATTGAGCGATAGCAGCCTGTCGAAGCCGTGCTGGCGGAGCAGCTTACCGCCGTTGTCAATTGCAATAATTTTGCTGTATAGCTTCCAATTGAATTTATCTCTTGAATTTAACAACTCCGGTGCGTAAACGATCTCGACTGGGTTACTCTCATCTTCGAACCAAGCCTTACCCTCGTTGTCGAACGAAAGAGCAGCCGGTTCTTTGCCTTCGCAGTATCGCTGCCAGATGGCCCGCATCGTAATGGTAAAATGTTTGGCGAAACGATTCGCATCGCAAACGGGCGACTCCAACAGAACATCTCTCAAATGCTTACGTATGGTGGAGAGACTGTCCAGATCAGCTGCCAATTCGATAACACGATTACGATACTCACTCCAACTCGACGTCACTAACTCAGGCATTCCGGCATTCACTAAATGGGTTGCACTATGTCGGCCGGCAAAGGTTGGCCCGGGCATAGTGACTACAGGCACTCCCATAAGAAACGCCTCACACGTAGTCAAGCCCCCTGAGTACGGCCAAGGATCTAATGCAATATCCACTCGATTGTAAGCATCAAGCAATTCAGCATGGGGGGACGGCCCTTCGATGATTAAGCGATCCTCACCTATACCACACTGCATCATGTAATCTATGATCTTTTTACACCGCTCCTTACTTTGATACTGCATACTCTTGAGAAACAGGCGGGAGTTGGGCAGATCGTTGAGTATCTTTGCCCACTCTCCCAGAAGAACATCATTAAGCTTGGTCGCATTATTAAAACAGCCTAGCGTAACATAACCATTGCGCAGAGCAGGAAGCGGACCAACTTCCGGCTCATAGCCGCAAGGAGGATCGTAGCAGATATAATCATCGGGCAAACGAACTATCTTCTCGACATATTCTTCATCGACGCCTTCAGGCGTTTCCACATGATCACTGAGAAGGTAATCGATTGTTTCAACACCTGTTGTGTTAATCAGTCCACCCACCCACTTAACCTGCAGTGGTGCCGGACGCATAGAAATAGCACGAATCCTATTGTCGGAGTTATGCCCCGCCAGGTCGATCATTATATCCACTTCGTCACTCAGGATTGTCTTTGCCACCTCTGTGTCCCGAAGCGCCTGCACACTTCGCCATTGAGACGCGACCGTCTTAAGCCTCTGCGTTATTGCATCACTAGCATTATTAGTACTATAAAAAAATAACTCAACTTGGTCAGCCGACACGCGCTCCAAAGCCGAGGTTATCATACGGCCTACCGGATGCCCGCGAAACCCACCCGATATCAATCCAACTCTCAGTTTCTTATCAACCCTCTTTTCACCGAGATATTGTTCTACAATAGGCTCTTGTGAAAACAGCTTGCTCCATCGTTTGCATAGAGCGCTGATAGTGCCGGCATCCTTATCGGGATGATAATGGTATGAGGTTATGAGATTGGAAAAAGGACCTGTGGCCGAGGGCTGAAGTCTGTGGGCGCGCTGATAGGATTTTAAAGCTCCTTCGAAATCCCCCATCTCGTTCAAGACATTGCCGAGGTTGTTCCAAGTCAGGTAACGTTCCGGCGCCAGCTGAGCCGCCCGCTCTAACGTTTCTTTCGCACGTGAGTACTCGAAGCGCTTTGCGAGTATGTTGGCCAGCGTATTCAACATGTCCGTATCGTCGGGTGCCAACTCACAAGCTCGCTCCGCATGCTCCAGCCCGATATCGAAACGCGCTTGAGAATAAAAAATATAGCCTAAGTAGTTATGAGCCTTTGCATATTCAGGCCAAATCGCTACCGCTTGCTTCAAGCGCTCGATGGCAGAATCGATATCTCCGAGCTGATGCATGATGCGGCCTTGGATGGCTAGCACCTCGGCATCCTCGTTGGCAAGCGCTTGCGCCTTTTGTAGAGCCTCCAGTGCGCTTTGTAGATCCCCGGCCTGGGATAGTTGAACTCCCAGCTGCTTCCAGCCAACTGGGTTGCTGGGCTGTGTCTGAGTAAGAAGCCGCGCCTTATTCAATGACATGGTCACAGCCTGCCCCTCGAGCGTACGATTGCGTTGCTTACTAACGTTGCGCTTTGGTTTGGCGTAACTCATTGAAAATACCTAAAGATAGCTATGTGTTGCCCATAGGATAACCATCAATTGAGCAAGACAAACACTCGAAAAGAGCCCTATAAGGGGCGCAACTGGAAAGCCAACCGAGCGCAGCGGGTAAGTCGAGCCTACAAGACAAGAGGGCATCCAAAAGCGCTTCGGCTCGTGCTGCCCTCCCAAGTAGGTCTAGAATTTTTCCACTCTGCACCTTTACCCTTTGAAAGCAGCATGTAACGAAACAGCCCCCCTGAAAGGGGGGCTGAACTACTGAGAGCCAGAATGATCTCAAAGCACCGTCAAGCTTAGCCCAGCAGTGACAGCACGTTCTGCGGCACCTGGTTGGCCTGCGCCAGGACAGAGGTACCGGCCTGCTGCAGGATCTGCGCGCGGGTCATGTTGCTGACCTCAGAAGCGTAGTCGGCATCTTCGATACGTGAACGCGCGGCCGAGAGGTTAGTCTCGTTAGTCTGCAGGTTGGTGATAGCAGACTCGAAGCGGTTCTGGATAGCACCGAGATCGGAGCGCAGCTCATCCACCTGCTTCAGAGCTTCGTCAAGACGGCTCATCGGGTTGGAAGTAGCGCCGCTCAGCAGATCGCCGGCGTCCAACTTGGTGCCGTCCACAGTGAAGTTCGCTGTAGTTGCTTCAGTCGTGACATCGGCATCTGAAGCATCGAGAGCGACCTGGAAGGTCACAGCGGCGCCGGAAGTCGCCTCGATACCCTGCAACTGCAGTGCCTTGGCTTCGGCGTTGGACTGGGCTGTGATGGTTACGTCTACATACCAGTTGCCGTCGTCATCCACCTGAGCAGTACCAGACGTTGCAACAGCAGCAGTCGATACACCCAGGTTGGTGGCCAGCTCATCACTGAAACCGGTCGCAGAGACTGCGTTGTTGGCGATACCAGTAGACTCACCATAAGCATCCTGGTAATCGGAAGCTGTAGCAGCCCCCAGGTTCTCGCCCGGACCGTTGACGTTAAAATTGGACAGATTCAGGGTATCAGAAGTGATCTTCTCCAAACTGATGTCGATGGACTCACCATCATTGGCACCAACTTGGATCGAGAGTGTCTGATCCTTGCCGAGCACCTTGACGCCGTTGAAATCGGTCTGCTCTGAAATGCGGTCGATTTCAGTAAGACGCTGCTTGATCTCGGCCTGGATGGAGGCGCGGTCGTCGGCGGAGTTGGTGTCGTTCTGGGACTGAACGGTCAGCTCACGAATACGCTGCAGGTTGTCGTTGACCTGGTTCAGGGCACCTTCGGCAGTCTGCGCGACGGAGATACCGTCGTTGGCGTTACGCTGAGCCTGAGAGAGACCGGTGATCTGGGCGCTCATGCGGTTGGCGATGGCCTGACCGGCGGCGTCGTCCTTGGCGCTGTTGATACGCAGGCCTGAGGAGAGACGCTCCATGGCGGTAGACAGAGAGTTCTGCGACTTGGCCAGATTCTGCTGACCGATCATTGCAGTAATGTTGGTATTGATCACTGACATGGTGTCATTCCTTCTTGCGTTGAGGGCTCCATTGGTGGGCCCACTGAACCTTGGTTTTGCTGGCCCAGCATCTCGGGCCTACCTCAACGGCGCCGTTGGCCGTTACCCTAATTAACGGCACCTGCCGGCAAGACTTTAGGGTTTGGATGGAAAAATTTTCGTTTGGCGTTGACACCCTTCTTGCAGGCAGACTCCAGCGAGTCAATATCAGCCTGACAGGCACCACCAAAGACGAGACATCCGAAAGCTAAGGGGTGGGGGGGGCCATTCATGAAAAACGCCGCCAGGCAGAGCCTGGCGGCGTTTGTTCTAATACCTGTTAGCGGTTATTCCGCCCGAGTTGGGCATTCATCATGTCGAACTGCTGGATCAGATAGGAGCTTGTCTGGTTCATCTGTGCAATCATGCCGTCCAGCTGGGAGAACTGCTTGCGATAGCGTTCGATGGTACGCTCCACGCTCGCTTCCATGCGTGTATAGCGATCGTTCAGGCTCTCCACCCGGCTTTCGGCCCCCTCGATGGCATTACCGATCATGCCCTTGTCGTCGAGTATCTGCTCCAGTGTGGCACTGAACTGGCCGGCCATGCCGGTCTCGTCGCTTTCCCCGGCGAAGAAGGACGCCACCGACGCAGGTGAGTCCGCAATGGCGGCATCCAAGGTCTCCTCGTCGACCTCCAGCCTACCCTCCTTGTTCAGGGCAATCCCCAGATCCGAAAGCTGAGTATAGTCGCCACCCGGCACGCTGCTGGTCAGGTCACGCACCATCCGCGATTCCAGGGTGCGAACGGTACGATCACCGATCAGCTCTCCCGACGAAGCCCCATCGACACCCGGCTTGATCATGCGGCCAATGGTTGACTGCAGCTCATTGTAGGCGGCCACCCACTTGTTGACGGCCTCCTTGACCGACCCTTTGTCGCGGGCAACGGTCAAGCTAAGGGTATTGCCCTCGGCCTCGGGCGTGAGCGTCAAGGTCACACCCTGGATGGCTTCCTCCACGGTGTTGGTGGCACTGGTGATGTCGATACCGTTGATCGTAAGGCTCGCATCCTTACCCGCCCGGGCCGTTGCGGCATCCTCACCCAGCGTGACGCCGGTCGATAATCCCGCGAAGGTCATCCCGGTAATGCCCGCATCGACCCCGGTCTCCCGCGAGGAGAGTACCAGCCGATACCCGGCGCCGTCGTTGATGATGGATGCGTCGACCCCGGCGGCCTCGTCGGCGTTGATGGCATCGCGAATGTCTTCCAGCGTGCTGCCTGCATCCAAGGCCACCTGATGGGTACTGCCATCGCCGAAGGCGAGATCCAAAGTCGCGCCGGCATCCGTGAGCCCGGTCTCGAGGCTGTCCACGCGGGTCGTCGCCAGCGTACCGGCGGTAGCAATGCTGGTCACCGTCACGTCATAGCGGCCAGGGCTCGCCTTGTCGCTGGCCGATGCTGACATGCCATCACCCTGCACGGAAGCAGTGAGTTTCTGGTAGAGCGCCGTGTCGTTGAGTGACTGCGCCGCACTCTGAAGCTTGTCGACACCCGCCTTCAGCCGGCCGTAAGCGGAAATCTTGGCCTCCTGCTGAGCCTTCTGCTGAGCAATGGGCTGCAGCTTCTGCCGCTCGGCACTGCGCAACTGGTCGAGCAAACCGTTCAGATCCAGCCCTGAGCCAATACCGAGTGAGGAGATCGTCGCCATTTTTTCACTTCCCTGGTGGCAGAGATAAAGAGTTAGTACCGCTATCGACCGCTATGCCGAGAACTTTAGCGCTTCCTCTGCTTTTTTTTTGCTATCAGCGGGTCGCGTCCTTGCAACCCGCCTCGTTTCGAGCCTTCAGGCGTGGGTAAGCCGACGCTCGCTGAGCTTGAAGCCCCCCACCGCCTCAGCCAGCCTGTCGGCCTGGTCCTTGAGCTGCTCGGCGGCGACGGTGGATTCTTCCACCAGGGCGGCATTTTGCTGGGTCATGCGGTCGAGTTCGGCCACAGCCACGTTGACTTGGCCGATGCCGTCGCTTTGCTCACCTGCCGCCACGCTGATTTCGCCAAGCACCTTGGCCACGCGGCCAACACCCGCAACCAGCTCCTCCATGGTGGTGCCGGCCCGCTGGACCAGCTCGGTGCCCGAGGCCACTTTCTGCCCCGACGCTTCGATCAAGCCACGGATCTCGCGTGAGGCTTCGGCGCTGCGCGTGGCCAACTGGCGCACCTCACCCGCCACCACGGCAAAGCCCCGGCCCTGCTCGCCGGCCCGGGCGGCTTCCACCGAGGCGTTGAGCGCCAGCAGGTTGGTCTGGAAGGCGATGCCATCCATCACCTTGACGATGTTGCCGATACGCTCGGAGGAAGCCGTGATCTCGGCCATGGTGGTTACTACCTGCCCCACCACCTCGCCACCGCGGGTCGCCACTTCGGATGCCGACTGCGACAGATCGCTGGCATGGCGGGCCGAGTCCGCAGTGTGCTCGACGGTACTGGTAATCTGCTCGATGGAGGCCGAACTCTGCTGCAGGCTCGAGGCGGCGTTCTCGGTACGCCGGGAGAGGTCCTGACCGCCAGTGGCAATTTCACCCGCAGCCACGGTCACCGACTCGCTGGCATCGCGAATGGTCAGCATGACGTCCTCGATGCGCGAGACGAAGCGGTTGAAAGCGGCGGCTATCTGAGCCACCTCATCGCGCCCACTTTCCGGCAAGCGTCGGGTGAGATCACCTTCGCCACTAGCAATATCGGTCATGGCATCGCGAGCCGCCTGCAACCGGCGAAACATCAGCTTGAGCAGCGTCCCAAGGACAAGTGCAGAACCCAGCACCACCAGCACAAGACTCACCATCGAGGTTTCCAGCACGGCGCGCAGGCCGGCCGTGGCTTCACGCTCGTCCAGCGCTACGACCAACTGCCAGTCGGTACCTTTTACGGGCACGCTGCGCAACCACTTGCTGCGCTCCTCCAGAGCAAGCCGAACGGGTTCGTCGACACCTAGCGACGCGGTGAATGTGTGACCATCGAAGGTCGAAGAAAGACGTGAAGCTGGCTCCAACGTCATCGCCGGATCAGGATGCGCCACCAGCGTACCGTCGGAGGTGACGAGAAAAGCGAAGCTTTCAGGCGTCGGCGCGATGGTGCCCACAGTGGCTACGATGGTATCGATGGGCACATCCCCACCACCAACCGCAACAAGACGACCGTCTACATGGAAAGGTGTCGCAATCGTCACAATCAAGCCGCCCGTGTTGGCATCCACATAGGGTTCGGTGACGATGGTGCCTCCGGCCTCTACCGCTTGGAGATACCACGGACGCTGGCGTGGATCATAGTCGGACGGTGGGTTCCAGCCATCGGAGAAGATGCCCCTGCCGTCTTGGGGATAGGCCAGATAGGTGGACATGAAGCCACCCGAGGCTTCGAGCTGCAGCAGCGCGCCAAGTGGCTCTTCGCTTTGTGCCGCTGGTGCCAAGGCCTCAAGCATACCAGCACGAGCCTCGATCCACTCGCTGATGGCCAGCCCGTTGCCTTGGGCAACGGCCGCCAGGTTACGCGCCACTTGCTGGTCGTTATGGCGTTGCAGGGTGAAGTAATTAATGGCGGCATTGATAATCAGCGCCACGGCGATCACAGCGGCCGTGGTTAGTAGCAAACGCAATCGCAAAGAGGTGAGCATGCAGGGTCTCGCTTGTAACGGGATGCGGAGCCGGACGCGTCCATGCGCCGGGGCTAACCGCATATCGGCCGCTAGAGACTAGACTTTAGGCGATATCAGCGAGCGTGAATGATCACTTCCACTCGCCGGTTCTGGGCCCGCCCCTCTCCGGTATCGTTGCTCGCCAGGGGGCGCGTATCAGCCAGGCCCACCGCCCGCAGGCGCTGCGACTCGACGCCAGCACGCTCCAGGGCGTGCACGATGGCGATAGCCCGGGCGCTGGAAAGTACCCAGTTGGAGGGAAACTCGTCGGTCTGGATCGAGCGGCTGTCGGTGTGGCCCTCCACGGCGACCTCACCATCGTGGCGCTGGATCACCTCCATCAGACGCTGGATGAGCGCCTCACCGTCAGCGGTCAACTCCGCCGTTGCAGTGGGAAACAGCAGCCGATCCTCCACGCGCAGCTTGATGCCTTCCGCCACCCTGGATATCTCGACGCCCTCCAGATCAGCCAGGAAAGGCGCGTCGTCCAAGTCTTGAGCCAGCGCCTGCTGGAGTGTCTGGGAAGCCTCAATCGCTTGCGGGTCGATCTGGCGCGCCCTGCTCGGCGGGCGGTCGGTCAGCACCAGCACGAAGTCGCCTTCGGGCTGCGGCAGGTCGCCGTTGGCCGACAGGATCGGCTGGAGTTCGTTCGTCAACGGCACTTGCGACTGAACCAGCATGAACGGCGCAGGCTCGCGCTGTTCCAGCAGGGCCAGCGGTGTCGGCGGAGCGACAAAGGCAACACGCCCGCCCGACTCGGTGCGGCGCCGCGGCAGCCCCACCACCCCAAGCGCCGCCGAGATCGCCGACTGGCTCAACCGGCCGGGAGCCGGACGCGGTTCGGCCGGTACGGGCAACACTTGGGCCATTTCGCTGGGCAGCGGGATGGCAAAGGGCACGTGCGCAGCGAGCGATGTCGCTTCGTCATCCGGCTGCCCGACGCTCGTCAGCGTTAAGATGAGCACCAACAGCGCCACCAGCAGGGTCATGATGTCCAGGTAGCCGATCATCCAGGTGCTGTCCTGGTCGTGATCGTGGTGGGTCGGCATCAGCGATTCGTGGCGCATGGGACCACGATGATCGCCACTAGTGGAATGCAAAGAACTCATCGAGACGGCAGTCGATCCGAGAGTGGGAGTGACGGTCGGAGAAAGATACCTAGTATAATGGTTCGCCGCCATGGGTGAAGCGACGAAAAACGGTCCCTGAAGCCGGTTCCTCGCCTGGCCAACCCCCCTTTTTAGGCGTCCTGAGGCGTCACGTCGCTTCGAGAGAGATAGCGGCTGGCGAAGAGGTCGGCCGGTACCGGCTGGCCGGTGAGGTAGCCCTGGATAAGTTCGACCCCATGCCGGGCCAGGACATCGCGCTGCGCCTCGGTCTCGACCCCGACGGCAGCAAGGCGTAATTCCATTTCGCGAGCCAATCCAGCCACCGCGGCCACGATGGCCGCGCTGCCCCGCTGTCCGCTATCCAGACGCTGCACGAAGCGGCGGTCGATCTTGACCATGCTGATCGGCAGTTCCTGAAGATAGCCGAACGAGGCATAGCCCGTGCCGAAATCATTGATGGCAACCTCGCCTCCCAGGCGTCGCAGCCGCTTGAGCACGACGGCCGCCTGGTGCGGCTTTTCCAGCAGCGTGCGCTCGGCGATCTCGAACCCCAGCAGGCCCGGCGGCAGTTTGTGTTCGTTGAGCTTGGTGGCCACACGCACGGGCAGGTCATGCTGCCAGAATTGGCGCGCAGAGAGATTGATACTGACGGGAACCGGTCCGGCACCGGAGGCACCCCAGGCGGCCAGTTGCGCGCAGATCTGCTCGAGAATGTACTCATCGAGCTGCGGCAGCAACCCCGCCCGCTCGGCCAGCGTCACGACGCTGATCGGCGGCACGCTGCCCAATAGTGGGTGGTGCCATCGCAGCAGCGCCTCGGCACCGCGCAGACGGTTGCCGTCACGCTCGAAGATGGGTTGATAGTGGAGCTGTAGCCCTTCACCGTTGACGAACGCTTCGCGCAGGGCGGTCTCCAGCGCACGCTGGCGATCGTCTTGGAGGTTCATCTCGTTGCGGTAGAGACGGTAGCCGTTGCGCCCCTCCTGCTTGGCCCGATACATGGCGACATCGGCATTGTGCACCAGCGATTCCGCCGTCGTGGCATCGTCAGGGTAGAGACTGATGCCCAGACTACAGCCGAGGCGGAACTCCTGTCCCTCGATCACACAGGGCTCGCGCACGGCTTCCACCAGGCGCCGGGCCACCCGGACCACCTCGTCGACCTCCTCCAGGTCGGGCAGCAGTACGAGAAACTCGTCGCCACCGAGACGCGCCAGGGTGTCATCTTCTCGCAAGCGCAGCTGCAGGCGCTCGGCTATCATCACCAGCAGTTCGTCGCCAAAGGCATGACCCAGCGCATCGTTGACTTCCTTGAAGTGATCCAGGTCAACGAAGATCACGGCGAGTCGGCTCTGGTTGCGATGAGCGTGACGTATCGCCAGCTCGAGGCGGTCTTCCAGCAGGCGGCGATTGGGCAACCCGGTCAAGGCGTCGTAGTAGGCCAGCTTGCGGATGCGATCTTCGTTGTCTCGCAGGTGCGTGATGTCGCTGAACAGGGCAGCATAATGGGTAGCCGCACCGCTGTCGTCGGTGATCGCCGTAATCGTCAACAGCTCCAGGTAAAGCTCGCCGCTCTTGCGTCGATTCCAGATTTCCCCGCGCCAGTAACCGCTGCGCTGCAGGGTGTCCCACATCTGACGATAGAAGGCGCCGTCGTGACGACCCGAAGAAAGAATGGCGGGCGTCTTGCCGATTACTTCTTCCGCGGTATAACCGGTCATGTGGGTAAAGGCGCGGTTGACGAACTCAATGCGATTCCCGGCATCGGTGATGATGATGCCTTCCAGCGAGGAGTCGATCACCCGCTCGGCCAGTTGACGGTTCTCCCGCGACTGGGCAAGCGCACGGTCGCGCTGTTCCAGCGCATGGCGCAGGTCCTGCATGTAGAGATGCTCGGCCCCTGCCAGCATGTCGCGGAAGCCCAACAGTCCCACCACTTCGCTGGCTTCATCCAGCACCGCCAGATGTCGCACGCGGTGTTCCATCAGCAGATCGCGCGCGGCAATCAGGGTATCGTTCTGGCGCACCGTCAGCAGGGGACGACTGGCAAGCGAATGGATCGGCGTATTGCCCGGATGGCGCGCCACGAACCTCACCAGGTCGCGCTCAGTCAGAATGCCTAGCTCGCCGCCCTCACACTTGACCACCACGGCGTCACATTCGGAGAGCCGCATCGAACGCGCCGCCTGAGCGAGGCGCTGCTCGCCTTCCAATACCAGCGCTCGCTGGCGCATGGCCGCCTGCACTTCGCGCAGCCTCAGGTAAGGTTCGAGCCCCTGGTTCAGGGCCACGTCGGTCTGCGACACGATGCCCACTGGTGATCCACCGTCATCGACTACCAGAAAATGGCGCCTTCGGTCGACATTGAACCGCAACGCGGCTTCACTGACCGGCATGGACCGAGGCAGGCTCGCCACCGGTTGGCTCATGACCTGGGAAATCGGCAGGCGTACGGCATCGGGGTCGGCGAAGTTGACCGCCAGCGCATCGTGTTCCGTCCAGATCCCCAATGGCTGTCCTGCCTTGACCACGATGATCGAGCTGCACTGGCGCGCCGCCATGCGCTCGGCAGCCATCCATAACGGCGTATCGGGCTCGCAGGTAAGAAGCCCAGTTTGCATGATGCGTTCGACGGGTAGCTCTTGGCTCATGGCGCCTCGCTGGCTGGATACTGCTGCTTGGATCGCCCCAACCTCGACCCAAGAGCAACCTGCACGCGTCCCTGCACGCTTCAGGATTCCTGCCTGTCTGGAAAGGAAACATTCGAGAATGTAGCCAAACCGTAACTGCATTTTATCTACTTAGGCTGACTTTGCATCAACGCAGGGAAAAAAAGACCAACGCTACGCGTAGAGGCGAAAAAAAGATTGCCGGTGGGCTAAAGTCGTCGCTGCAGCGGCCGATAGAGTTTGCGGGAGAGGCTGTCTGTCGGGCGGCCTTGGGAAGGAAGCGGAATATCGCTTCTGCTAGGGCATATACAAGGAAAACATGACATGTCTTCGCCACTGACCGATGCCACCAACGCCTTGAACACGTCGGCACTGCACGACCTGACGCCGCGTCAGCGCAAGGAGACCGTGCTTGCCACGCTACCAACGGCAGGCTCAGTGCTGGCCCAGGCCGCAAGCCATGGTCAGTCGCCCAGCCCAGCGGATCTGGTGGAACCGATTCAACGCATCAATGAAGTGCTTCGCCAGTACGGCGTGGAGTTCGAGCTCAACGACACATCACGCGTGATCACTCGTATCGTCGACCGCGAAACGGGCGATGTATTGCGCCAGATACCTTCCGAGGAAGTGCTGGCCATCGCCGAACGTCTGGAAGAGCTGCAGGGACGGCTGATCAGCCTGGAAGCCTGAAGTTTACACCTGCATGTTCATGACATCTTTGTAGGCCGTCACCAGACGGTTGCGAACCTGCAGCCCCATCTGAAAGGCGACGCTAGCCTTCTGCATGTCGACCATGACGTCGTTGAGCTCGACATTGGGGTCGCCTGCCTGAAACGCCATGGTCTTGGCGGCGGAGGCCTGCTGCAAGCGATTGATGCGCTGTATCGACGCCTGCAGCTCTCCGGCAAAGCCGCCCTGACCAACCTGTGTGGAAACCTGCTGCCCCTTGCCTGCCTGGCCGGCGGCCTGGGTCGCCAGGGTCTGCATCTGCGCCAATGCCGACTGAATGGTCGGTGAACTCATGCTCCATGCCCCCTCATTTCAGCCATGGCGTTACCGCCACGGCAGGCTTGTCTGCTTTCGCCCCGATGCCGTCGAAACGGGCTCCCGGCGAATGTAGAGCAAGGCTATCAGCTTACGAAACGTAACCAAGCTGCCAATTGGCAGGTAAAAAAGGGGCTTTTCCCGCCTTTGGAGTGGATGGCGGCTCGCATAATAGCGTTCATCACAGTTGCGCCCCATGGGGCAACCAGAACGCGGTGAACGGATGCAGTCGATGCCAGCTTCCAGCAACATTTTCCCAGCAGCCGATGGCGCTCTCCGACAGGGGGGCGCATGAGCAACGGCGCCACGACGCAAGAGCGTCAGGACTCCCCGGGCGGAGGATCTTCCACCGCGGTGCTGGAGCGCATCCAGCAGCAGTTTCGCGGCAACCCGCTGATCGCCGTTCTGATCGGCGGCGCTGCCATGATCGCGATCGTGGTGGCATTGCTGATGTGGGCGCGTGAGCCCGAGTATCGTGTCCTCTACAGCAACCTCACCGAGGCCGATGGCGGTCGTATCATCGGTGAGCTGGACAGCCGCGGCGTTCCCTATCGCTTCAGCGAGGGCGGCACCGCCCTGCTGGTACCGGGGGATACCGTGCACAGCCTGCGCCTGCAGCTGGCCGAACAGGGCCTGCCGCGCGGCGGCAATGTCGGTTTCGAACTGATGGATAGCCAAGCCTTTGGTGTCAGTCAGTTCGCCGAGCAGGTGAACTACCAGCGCGGCCTCGAAGGCGAGCTCTCCCGTTCGATCGAATCCCTGGGGCCGGTGGAGCGCGCCCGCGTTCACTTGGCCATGGCCAAGTCCTCCGTCTTCGTGCGCGACCGCGAACCCGCCAAGGCGTCCATCATCGTGACCCTCGAGCCAGGCCGCGTCATGGGGGAAGGCCAGGTCGCCGCCATCGTCCATATGGTCTCCAGCAGCGTACCGGACCTCGCGGCCGAGAACGTCACCGTGGTCGACCACGGCGGCCGCATGCTGTCGATGCCGAACAGCCAGGGCCGCGGGCTCGATGCCACCCAGCTCGACTATATCGCCGAGGTCGAGCGCTCCTTCCAGCAGCGCATCGAGAACATCCTCTCCCCCATCCTCGGCCGCGACAGCATCAGCGCCCAGGTGACCGCCCAGATCGATTTTTCGCGCCGCGAGGAAACCAGCGAGCGCTACGGCCCCAACCAGCCGCCCAACGAGGCCGCGGTACGCAGTCGCCAGACCAGCCTCTCCTACAACGGCGGCGACGGCGTGGCACGCGGCATTCCCGGCGCGCTCAGCAACACACCCCCCGGCACGGCCCCCTCACCCATCGAAGAACTTCCCACCGACGAGGATGGCGAGCTCACCGAGGAGGCCCAGCAGAGCCTGCAGGCGCTGAATAACCTGAGCCAGGACGACGTCGTCAACTACGAGGTCGACCGCAACATCCAGCATATCCAGCATCGCCAGGGGCAGGTGACGCGCCTGACCGCCGCGGTGGTGGTGGACTACCGCGAGGAACGCGACGAGAACGGCGAATGGCAGCGCGTTGCGCTGAGCGATGCCGAGGTCGCCCAGATCGAGCGCCTGGTGCGTCAGGCCATTGGTTTCTCCCAGGCGCGGGGCGATGCGATCGAAGTCGTCAACAGCCCGTTCAACCGTGTGGTGGAAGAAAGCGAAGAGCTCGAGTGGTGGCAGTCACCCCAGGTTCATGCCCTGGCACTCACCATCAGTCGCTATCTGCTGGTGGCACTGGGCATCCTGCTCGGCTACCTGCTGATCCTGCGCCCGCTGATCAAGCGCCATACCGAGCGGCCCGTGCTGGCTGCCGCGCCGGGCACCGGCCTGCAGGTTCGCGTAGGCGACGATGCCGAGGCCAGCGAAGGCGAGCTGCAGACGGCCGGCGACGAAGACGACGAACTGCGCCCGTATCAGAAGCCGAAGCGCAAGCGCCGCTCCTCGGCCTACGAAGACCATCTGGCCGAGCTGCGTGAGCTCGCCAAGGAGGATCCACGCATGATCGCCATGGTCGTACGCAGCTGGATGAACAAAGAATGAGCAGTGCCAAGCCCATGAGCGGCGTACGCCGCAGCGCCATCCTGATGCTGGCCCTCGACGAGGACAGTGCCGCGGAGGTATTCAAGTACCTCGCGCCCAAGGAGATCCAGCAGCTCAGCATGGAGATGGCGGAGATGGATCAGGTCTCCCATGAGGACATGCAGCAGGTCATGCTGGAGTTCCATCGTGAGACCGAAGAGTTCATCGCCCTGAACCTCAACTCCAGCGATCACATCCGCTCGGTGTTGACCAAGGCTCTGGGCAGCGAACGCGCCACCAGCCTGATCGAGGACATCCTGGAGTCCACCGGCACCAGCAGCGGCATCGATTCATTGAATCTCATGGAAGCCTCCATGGTGGCGGAGCTGATCCGCGACGAGCATCCGCAGATCATCGCTACCATCCTGGTCCACCTGGAGCGTCATCAGGCCGCCGACGTGCTGGAGCTGTTCGACGACAAGCTGCGCAACGACGTGGTACTGCGTATCGCCACCTTCAGCGGCGTGCAGCCAGCTGCCCTGCAGGAGCTCACCGAAGTGCTCTCCGGCATGCTCGACGGCCAGAACCTCAAGCGCAGCAAGATGGGCGGCGTGAGAACCGCCGCCGAGATCCTCAACCTGATGAACTCCTCTCTCGAGGAGACCGCCATCGAGACGGTACGCGCGCACAGCGAGGATCTGGCCCAGAAGATCATCGACGAGATGTTCCTGTTCGAGAACCTCATGGACCTGGACGATCGCAGCATCCAACTGGTGCTCAAGGAGATCGACACCAACTCGCTGGTGGTGGCGCTCAAGGGCGCCCCCGAGGGGCTCATGGAAAAATTCTTGCGCAACATGTCGCGGCGCGCCGCCGACCTCCTGCGCGAGGACATGGAAGCCCGCGGGCCGATTCGTGTCTCCCAGGTGGAAGCCGAGCAGAAGGCCGTCCTCCAGGTGGTACGTCGCCTGGCGGACTCCGGCGAGATCGTGCTGAGCGGTGGGGACGACACCTATGTCTGAACGGTCGAGCGCCTCTTCCGAGCGTCATGCGCCCTGGCAGCGCTGGCAAATGGGCCAGCTACACGACGAGAGCCCGGCCGAACGGCAGAGCCAGGAGCTGGACCCCGCCGAGCAAGCCCGGCGGCGTGCCGCTTTCCAGCGCCAGGCGGAGCTGAAAGCGCTGCGCGAAAAAGTGATTCAGGAAGCTCGCGAAGAGGGCTACCAGGCCGGCTTCGAGACGGGACGCCGTGAAGGACATGCCCAGGGCTTGCAGGAAGGGCGCCAAGAGGCCGAACGCGAGCTCAAGCTGCGCACACACGAGGTGGTCACGCCGCTCAAGCCAATTGCCGAGCAGTTCACGGATGCTCTCGAGCAGCTCGACGAAGAGATTGCCAACGACCTGGTGGAGCTGGCCATGGCGACAGGACATCAGCTGGCCGGCGAAGCGCTCAAGGCGCGCCCCAAGCAGGTGCTCGAACTGATCAAGGCGTTACTGCACACCGAACCACCGCTGGTCGGGCAACCGCGCCTGTGGCTGAACCCCCAAGACCACAAGCTGGTCGAGGAACATCTGGGTAGTGAACTGACGGCGGCGGGCTGGAAGCTGCAGCCCGACGCGCAGTTGACACGTGGCGGGTGTCGCGTGACGAGCGCCAACGGTGAACTGGATGCCACGTGGGAAAGTCGCTGGGAGGCCGTCAAATCGCAAGTGCGGCGGCGACGTTCGCCGACACCCCCCGACGGCAACGATGAGTAGAGGCAGAACATGAGCGAAGCAGCGGTATCGACCAACACGCATCAGACACGCTGGCAGCAGACGCTGCGGCATGTCCGTGCGCGCGTGGAGTCGGTGCCGGGCTATCGCACCAGCGGCCGTGTACTGCGCGCGACCGGGATGGTGATCGAGGCCGTCGGCCTGCGCGTGGCCCTGGGTAATGCCTGCCGTATCGAACTGCTCTCGCCCGGCGGTAGCGAGCCACCCCGTTTCGCCGAGGCCGAGGTGGTCGGCTTCAACGGCGAGCGCCTGCTATTGATGCCGCTCACAGAGATAGCTGGCCTGATGCCTGGCGCTCGGGTCTTCCCGCTGGGCGATGGCCCGGATCATGCAGCCCGCCGCTTCCCCCTCGGCGAGTCGCTGTTGGGTCGCGTAGTGGATGGCAATGGCGACCCACTGGACGGTCTCGGCCCCCTGGACGGCGCGCCCCGTTCCCCGCTTTCCACCCCACCGCTCAATCCGCTCAAGCGAGCACCGATCGACGAACAGATCGATGTCGGCATTCGCGCCATCAATGCCCTGCTAAGCGTCGGCCGCGGGCAGCGCATGGGGTTGTTTGCCGGCTCCGGCGTGGGCAAGTCGGTTCTGCTCGGCATGATGGCTCGCTATACCGGTGCCGACGTCATTGTCGTGGGCCTGATCGGTGAGCGCGGCCGCGAGGTGCAGGACTTCATCGACAACATTCTGGGCTCCGAGGGGCGTCGCCGAGCCGTAGTGGTGGCGGCGCCGGCCGACACCTCACCGCTACAGCGTCTGCAGGGCGCCGCCTATGCGACGCGCCTGGCGGAAGGCTTTCGCGACCAGGGCAAGAACGTCCTGCTGATCATGGATTCCCTGACCCGCTACGCCATGGCCCAGCGCGAGATCGCCCTGGCTATCGGCGAACCCCCGGCGACCAAGGGCTATCCGCCCTCGGTCTTCGCCAAGATTCCCAGCCTGGTGGAGCGTGCCGGCAACGCCGAACGCGGTCGCGGCTCGATCACTGCCTTCTACACCGTACTCACCGAAGGCGATGATCAACAGGATCCAATCGCCGACTCCGCGCGAGCCATTCTCGATGGCCACATCGTGCTGTCGCGGACCCTGGCCGAGGCCGGCCACTACCCGGCCATCGACATCGAGGCTTCGATCAGCCGCGTGATGACACACATCATCGACGACCAGCAGTTGTCCATGACCCAGGCGTTCAAGCGCCTCTTCTCGCGCTATCAGCGCAACCGCGACCTGATCAGCGTGGGCGCCTACAGCCCCGGCCACGACCCACAGCTGGACGAAGCCGTTCAGCGCTACCCGCAGCTGGAGCATTTTCTCCAGCAGGGGATGCAGGAAAATGCCTCGATCGAGGCCTCTCGACAGGTTCTTGCTGAGACCCTAGGAGTCAGGCAATGAGTGCACCGTCACAGCTCGCCATGCTGAGTGAACTGGCTCGTGATGCTCGCAATCAGGCCGGCCGCCTGCTGGCAGGTGAACGACAGAGCGAACGCCAAGTGGCCGCCCAACTGGAGTCGCTCAATCGCTATCGCCTCGAGTATGCCGAGCGCTTGCAACAGGCCATGCGTGAAGGTATCGATCCAGCCAGCATGCACAATTACCAGCAGTTTCTGGCGTCGCTGGATGCCGCGCTACAGCGGGCTAGAAAGGCGCTCGATGCACAGCAGCAGCGCGTCGAGCAGACTCAGCAACAGTGGCAGCAGGAACAGAAGCGACTCTCGGCCTATGACACCCTGGTGTCTCGCCGCGACGCCGAGCGGCAGCGCCAAGAGGATCGCCGCGAACAACGTATCAGCGACGAAATGGCGACCGGACGGCTACTGCGTCAGCGTGCCGGATACGCATCGTGATCCGGCAAAGGAGATAACCATGAACATCCAGATGATTCTGTCCACCCTGCCGACGCCACTCTCCGGCCAGCCGGAGGCAAACGCCGAGCCAGGACAGTTCGCGCTGGCCCTGAGCCAAGCGACTCAGGGCCCCCAGACGAATGGCGCAGCTCTGCCCATCTCGCTAAAGGCCTTGCCGGGACAAGGACTGCCCCAGACCATGGCGGCACGGGAGGCACTCCTACAGGCCCTGAGTGCCCATGTGAATCAGCAACCAGAAGGCAAAGCCGAAGCTGTCCTTCCCAACGCCGAGCTGAGTGAAATCATGACTCGGCTAGCCCTGATCGATGACAGTTACCAGCAGACACCGCCGACCATGGGCACTCTGCAACCGCTGCCCGATCAGGAAGCGTTGCTTCCCACCGCTGAGGCGGGCGTCGAGCTCGACGAGCAGCCCCAGACAGCCGCTCTGGTAGCGGCTGTCGTCGCCGAAACCCAGCGCCCTGGCACGACTATTCCCGAGCAGAAGCCGCTGGGCGAAGCCACCGCACAAGCCGTCAAGCCGGCCGCGCTCACCCCAGCCACCTCTGGTCACTCCGTGACGGCTGCGCCGGTGGCGGTCGCCTCACAGGATGTCGACGGTGACGCTGCGGCGCCGGCTCGACCGGTCGACTTCGCCAATGTCACGGTCAAGGCAACGGCGCCACAGCCGGGCACCGAGCCGCGTGCCGTAGCCCCCGAGACACGGCCTGGTGGCTTCGTGCCGGAGTCCGCTCCGATGTCTCCGGCTTCCGCCAGCCCGGCGGCGCCAGCCAGTGCATCGGCCCAGGCCGCTACACTCGCCACCCCATTCACTCAGGCCAGCCTTGCCGCGCCTCTCCAGAGCCCGGCCTGGCCCTCACAGTTGGGGCAACAGTTGGTGCAGTTCGCGCGTCAAGGCGGTGAGCAGCAGATCGAGATGCGTTTGAACCCAGCCGATCTCGGCCCGCTATCCGTGACGCTGAAAATGACTGAGCAAGGCGCCCAGGCTCAGTTCCTTTCCGCGCATGCCCAGGTACGACAAGTGCTCGAACAGGCCATCCCACAGTTACGAGAGGCACTGGCTGAACAGGGCATCAGTCTCGGCGAGGCATCAGTGGGTGAGCAACGCCAACAGAATGCCCAGGCCTTTGCGGGCCAGGACGATAAGCGTGGCCCGGCAGCACAGGCTCCCAACGAAGGCGACCTGGCACTGTCGGGTGCCGAGGAACTTGGCGTAACGCCCTCCTCCACTACGCTTTCGCTGGATGGCCGCGTGAACCTCTACGCTTGAGACAAAAAGCCAAGATAGGCCCTTTCGCGCGGCCTGTTCCTGTCATCAGGGGGCGCGCACCTTCGGCATACTCTCCTCAACGGCTAGACCAACATCGATAAAGGCAAGGCAATGGCGAAATCGACGGGTGGCTCCTCCAAGCTCCTGTGGTTGATGATACTGCTGGTACTGCTCTCCACGGCAGCTGCCGGAGCAGCCATCTACATGGTCATGAACGACCGCAACGGCGAAGATGAGGCCAACCTGCAGACTCAGCAGATCGAGCGTCAGGCCCCCATCTTCGTCAAGATCGACCCCTTTACGGTCAATCTGGCTGACGACAATTTCGGTTCGCGTCTGCTGTATACCGGCATCTCACTGAAAGTCGGCAACGATGAGACACGCGAGATCCTGGACGAGCATATGCCGCAAGTGCGCAGCCGGTTGTTGATGTTGTTCTCCGGCAAGCAGGCAAGCGAGCTGACCACGCAGAGCGGCAAGCGTCGCCTGAGCGAAGAGGTCGTGGCCGTGCTGTCCGAGCCGCTGACCGAGCCCCAGCCCGCCCTGGAGATCCAGGATGTGCTGTTCACCGAGTTCATCGTGCAATAACGGGTGCCCTGGCCACCATGTCCCAAGACGATCTGCTGTCACAGGATGAAATCGACGCCCTGCTCAAGGGCGTCAGCGGCGACGACGAGCCCGATGCGCGAAGCGACGGCGACTCTCGCGTACGTCCTTATGACCCGGCGACCCAGCACCGCGTGATTCGCGAGCGCCTGCAGGCGCTGGACATCATCAACGAACGCTTCGCGCGGCACTTTCGCATGGGGCTGTTCAACCTTCTGCGCCGTAGCGCCGACATCACCGTCGACTCGGTACGCTACCTGAGCTACAGCGAGTTCTCTCGCAACGTTCCGGTGCCGACCAACATCAACATCATCGGCATGAAACCGCTGCGCGGGTCGGCGTTGATCGTGTTCCCGCCCAACCTGGTCTTCATGGTGGTGGACAACCTGTTCGGCGGTGATGGACGCTTTCTGACCAAGTCGGAAGGACGCGAGTTCACCAACACCGAGCAGCGCATCATCCAGCGACTGCTGCAGTTGGCCATCGACGCCTACGAGGAGTCGTGGAAGTCGGTCTATCCCCTGCAGATCAGCTATCTGCGCTCGGAGATGCAGTCGAAGTTCGCCAACATTACCAACTCGCCCAACGAGATCGTGGTGAACACGAACTTCAACATCGAGGTCGGCAACCTCTCCAGCAGCTTTCAGATCTGCATCCCTTACCTGATGGTCGAGCCCCTGCGCGACCTGCTGGCCAATCCGCTCAGCGATGGTCACCACGACCAGGACGGTTCCTGGACGAAGCGCATGGCAGGCGAACTGCGTCGCTCCGAAGTGGAGTTGATCGCCAACTTTGCCGACGTGCCCACCCGCATTGCCCATGTCATGGCACTCAAAGTGGGTGACGTTCTCCCTCTCGAGCTACCCGAGACGGTCACCGCCAGCGTCGATGGCGTGCCGGTGATGGAGTGCGACTACGGTAGCCAGCACGAGCAACGCGCGCTGCGTGTTATCCGCATCATCGATCATGGTGCACAGAACCCGGTGTCGAAGGACGCCTTCATCAAGGGCGCAGCGCCTCAAGCCAAGGACTTCAAGCATGACTGATCCCAAGAAACCCGATCAGAACGTTTCCGACGACGACTGGGCATCCGCGATGTCCGAGCAGGAAGGAAACGAGCCCGCGGCCGATGACGATCCGTGGGCAGAAGCCATGGCCGAGCAGGAGGCGGCCGAAGCCGCCGCCGGTGCCGAGGACGACCCTTGGGCGGAAGCACTAGCCGAGCAGGAAGCGGCCGAAGCCGAGGCCGACGAAGCGCCGGCAGCATCCAGTGCGCCCCCTTCTGCCCCTCAGTCCGCCGGTGACCGTGTATTCCGCCCGCTCGACAAGGGCAAGGAAGGCGGTGCAGCCCGTGATCTCGAAATGATCATGGATATTCCGGTCAAACTGACCGTGGAACTGGGCCGCACCAAGCTAACCATCAAACAACTGCTGGAACTGACCCAGGGCTCCGTCGTCGAGCTCGACGGCCTGGCCGGCGAGCCGATGGACATCCTCATCAATGGCTACCTGATCGCCCAGGGTGAAGTCGTCGTGGTCGACGACAAGTACGGCATCCGCATCACCGAGATCATCACCCCCTCCGAGCGGGTACAGAAACTCAACCGATGAGCAACACCACCTCTTCCGCAACCGCGTCTCTCACCGGCGGTGGCGATGCCCTGGTCGGCATGGCCACCCTCGGCAAGACCGCCGCAGCGCTGGCCCTGGTCATCGCCATCATCTTGGTCTGCACGGCGCTCCTGCGTCGCTGGAACCCCCAAAAGCGCGCGGCCGGTGGCCACCTCCAGGTGATCGGCAGCGCCGCCCTGGGCAGCCGTGAGCGGGTGGTTATCGTTGAGATCGAAGGTACCTGGCTGGTGCTCGGCGTCGCTGGCGGTCAGGTCAACAAACTGCATGAACTTGCAGCTCCGGCCCGCCCCGCCAGCGGCACCACATCTTCGGCACCCGAGGGTGAGCGATTCGCCGCTCGCTTCGCACGCGCCCTCAAGCACAACGCCGGCCTGGGCGGCCGCGGGCGGGGAGATGCATGACCGCTCTTGCTCGCTCGCTGCGCCTGCTTGTCCTGGCTGTCTTGCTGGCCGTCGCGCTATTGCCATTGGCCGCTCATGCCCAGCAAATTCCCGGTATCGTCAGTCAGCCCCTGGAGAACGGCGGCCAGCAGTGGTCACTCTCGCTGCAGACCTTGCTGCTGCTCACCTCACTCGCGTTCCTGCCGGCGGCGCTGCTGATGATGACCAGCTTCACCCGGATCATCATCGTGCTCAGCCTGCTGCGCACCGCCATCGGCACCCAGGCCACGCCGCCCAATCAGGTGCTGCTCGGCCTGGCGCTATTTCTCACCTTTTTCGTCATGTCGCCGGTGTTCAGCCTGGTTTACGAAACCGCGTGGGTGCCGCTGAGTGCGGACGAGATCAACTTTGATGAATTCCTGCAACTGGCGCAGCAGCCCTTTCGCGAGTTCATGCTGGCCCAGACCCGCGAACCCGACCTGGCTCTCTTTGCACGCCTGGCCGAAGTCGGTCCCATGCAGGGACCGGAGGACGTGCCGCTACGCATCCTGGTGCCATCCTTCGTCACCAGCGAGCTGAAGACGGCGTTCCAGATCGGCTTCACCATTTTCATCCCGTTCCTGATCATCGACCTGGTGGTGGCCAGTGTTCTCATGTCGCTGGGCATGATGATGGTGCCGCCGGCAACGATCTCGCTGCCGTTCAAGCTGATGCTGTTCGTGTTGGTGGACGGCTGGCAGTTGATCATCGGCTCACTGTCGGAAAGTTTCTTCATCTAAGGAGTCGCCATGACACCGGAAATGGTCATGAGCATTGCCTACCAGGGGATGCGAGTCACGCTCTACCTGGCCGGACCGCTGCTGATCACCGCGCTGCTGACCGGCCTGATCGTCAGCCTTTTTCAGGCCGCAACCCAGATCAACGAAATGACGCTCTCCTTCATCCCCAAGATACTCGGGGTATTCAGCGTGCTGGTGCTTGCCGGCCCGTGGCTGATCAGCCTGATCGTCGACTTCACGCGCAACCTCTTCACCAGCATTCCCAGCATGCTGATGTGAGGCACGCATGGTCGAGGTGACTTTCGACCAGCTACACGGCTGGCTCGTCATCCTGCTGTGGCCCTTCGTTCGGATCCTGGCCTTCTTTTCCGCCGCCCCGCTGTGGGGGCACTCCAGCGTACCCAGGCAAGCCAAGGTCGGTCTGGCCTTTCTGATCACCGTGGTGATTGCACCGGTGCTGCCACCCATGCCGGACGTGCCGATCGTCTCCTGGGCAGGTCTTGGGCTGATGGTGGAACAGATGCTGATCGGCATCGCCATCGGTGTAGTGATGCACGTGACCTTTGCCGTGGTGCAAGCTGCCGGTGAGTTCATTGGCCTGCAGATGGGCCTGGCCTTCGCCACCTTCTTCGACGCCGGCAGCGGCACCAATACCATGATTCTCTCCCGGGTGCTCTACATGATCGCCCTGCTGCTCTTTCTCGCCCTGGGCGGCCACCTGATGATACTGGAAGCGCTAGTCACGAGCTTTCACGGACTGCCTGTCGGCATTGGTGCCTTCAACCCCGCTGCCTTCGAAATGCTGGTACGCTACGGCGGTACAATCTTCGTTGTCGGCATGTCATTGGCTCTGCCACTGGTCGGTTCCCTGCTAATCCTCAATCTGGCCATGGGCATCCTCAACCGTTCCGCCCCCCAACTCACGGTGTTCAACATCGGGTTTCCCATGACCCTTACCATCGGTCTCGTTCTGCTGATGGTGCTGATGACCGACCTTTCCGGCTTTCTTCAACAACTCTTCAGCCACGGTGTTCAGTTCCAATACCAACTCATCGAGAGCTTGGCACCGCTCGGTAACTGACTAACGTCAACGGAGCATGTGCACAAAAAAAACCGCTCCGGCGAACCGCAGCGGTGAAAGAGATCACGCCTATGCCACCGACATGATCTGCAGGGAAAAGCGGGCATGCTATCTGCATGCCCAGGCATGACGGCTACAGGAAATTGAAGAGCGACAGGCCCTTCACATCGACAAAGGCCTTCTGCGCCGCCTGCAGCCCGACCTGGCGCAGGCTGTATTCAGAAATTGCCTCGTTGTAATCGAGATCGACCAGATCCGACAGCGTCTGCTCGTAGTTCATCATGCGATTGCTGCCCACCGCATCGACCACGTCGAGCTCGTTGAGCCGCGCGCCCATGGAAGCACGCACCGTGAGCACATTGTCGAGGCTGTTATCCAGCTCGCGCATGGCGGAGCTGAGCGTATTGCGGAAGTGGGCACGATTCTCATCGAGACCGGCCTGGTCCATCTCCAGCACGTCGATGGCATCTTTAAGCGATTTGAAGAGGTCCTGGTTGGCGTCACCGGCATTGGCCGGCCGCAGCTGAATCTGGTCACCATCGGCCGGTTCGCCATCGAGCGTGATGCTCACACCGCCGAAGCTGATGCTCTTGCCCGACACATAAGCCTCGTCATACATGTCGGTACCCGGGTTGTTCGGATCCTCCACCCGCACGCGCATCACGCCGGCATCGTCTTCGAAGCGAACAGTGAGGTTGTCGCCGAAGGCGGGATCCTCCGGATCGATACGGTCAGGGCCCTTGAACGTTACGGAGCCCGCATTGGCGTAGTAACCTTTGTCCGCCTGCACACCCAGCGTATTGCCGGTACCGGGATCGCTGTCGCGTTCGGCACGGGCTACGTAGCCGGCCCCGGAGGGCACACTCTGAAAGATAGTCTTGCCGTTGTCCGCTACCGGCATCAGACGCGATGCATCTATGCGCTGTTCACGGATGTTTTCGTCACCGATGTAGGCAACGCCGGAAACACCCTGCCCCGTAGTACGAGCGAAGGGCGGCGAATCGTCCTGATAGCCGCCGAACAGGTAGCGTCCGTTACCATCGGTGGCATTGGCCTGACCGATCAACGTTTCATAAATGCCCTTCAGTTCGGACGCCAGCGACTCGCGGTCGACATCACTCAGGGTATCGCTGGCAGCCTGTACCAGACGTGTCTTGGCACTCGTAACAGCGTCGCTGACGCTATTGAGAACGCTTTCGGCCTGTGCCAGCGAGTTGCGCGCCGAAATCCGCGCATCGGCGTGCTGCTCGGTTACTGCCTTGGCTTGCGAGACGCCTACCGCACGAGAAGCCGCCTGGGGATCGTCGGAAGGGTTGACCACGCGGCGACCGCTGGCAATCTGTTGGCCTACCTTGAGGAAATCGCCCTGTTGACGATTCATGGACGAAACGCTTTGCTCGTACATGGTGACGGTGCTGATACGCATCGCACTAAGCTCCTTCGAATCAGTTACGCAGACCAAGGATGGTGTCAAACACCGTCGAAGCGGTGTCGATGACGCGAGCATTGGCCATATAGAACTGCTGATAGCGGATCAGGTTGGCCGCCTCTTCGTCCAGGTTGACCCCGGATTCAGACTGCTGTGCCGCCTTGAGCTGGTCGGTCAAACCCTGGCGCGCGTCGAGATTGACCTTGACGATATTGGTGCGGTTGCCGACATCACTGACCATGCCGCCATAGCTTTGGCTGAGCGTGGCACGACCTGCCACCAGCGAAGCATCCTGCAGATCTTGCATGGCCAGCGCATTGCGATTGTCGCCGGTACCCGAGCTTGCTACGCCGAATTCGAGGCTTGCAGTCTCGCCTGCATTGGGCAACGCGGTGACTTCGAACGCAATACCGTCGATCTCCAGTGTATCGCCCGCCACGACAGTATCCGTGACGGGATCGAAAGCCTCACCGTTACGAGTGACGGTGCTTCCTCCAGGCACCACGGTTAGCGAACCATCATCCGCCAGCTCGAGGCTGTAGGCGGAACCGCTGGACAGCGCCCCATCGTTGGCGCGCAAATTGCGGATCGCCATATCCCCCTCGGATCGCACGAAGCTACCCGCGGCGATTTTGTCCAGATCGGAGATGTTGGAATTCATATCGGCGGCGGCACGACGTACCGGCTGAACCTGATAGCGATCGCCTTCGGCGGGCTGGCCGTCGAAGATCAGCGTCACGCCACCAAAGCTCAGCTCACCGACGGTGCCGTCGAAGTCCCAGGCGAATTCGCCAGCGGTAAGCGCGCGGCCGTTGTCGTTGCGGGTCACCTGCGGGTCACCCGCAGCATCAAAACGGATCGTGTAGTCGGTCGCTCGCAGTTGGTCGAGGTTGGCGCTATCGAAACTGGCGCTCGTCACATCGACACCGCCCGTGTTGCGTTCGTGCGAGTATGCCTTGGGCTGGCCGATGCTGAAGAAGTCACCGCCCTGGTCGCCGTTGAGATCCATGCCCAGGCGATGCTGCTGGTTGAAGCCCGCAACGAGCGACACGGCCAGTTGGCCGATCTGGTTCTGAGTCTTGTCCAGGGTTTCCGCACGGAAGGTCATGAGCCCGCCGAGCGTTCCCCCGGTGATGGTATCTTCCGACAGCGCCACCAGGTTGCCACCCGAATCCTTGTAACCCAGGACCATTCGCTGCGGGTCGCTGGGTGACTCCATCGCTTCCAGACGATAATGATTGGTGCCGGAAACCAGCGGCTGGCCGTTGGGCAGGCTGATGTTGTAACTCTTGCCGTCCTGGATCTCCAGGCGCAGGTTCATGCGCTCGCTCAATTCCGCCACCAGCTGGTCACGCTGGTTTAGCAGGCTGTTGGGCGCGTTTCCGCTACGCGCACGTGCCAGCGCAATTTCTCTATTGAGGGTCGCGAGCTGCTCTGTCGCGTTGTTGATCTGGGTGACTTCATCCGCGATCTGCCCGTTTATGCCCTCCTGCAAGTCCTGCAGGTAACCGTCGAATGCGCGGAACTGAGCGGTCATCGTATCGGCACTGCCGAGCAATCCTTGCCGGGCTGCCGGATCGGAAGGCGCTCCGGCGAGATCCTCGAGAGAAGAAAAGAATTTCTGCATCAACGGCGCCAGGCCTGCATCCCGATCGGCCAGCAAATTGTCGATCTGGCTGATCTGGTTCTCGTAGGTCTTCAGCGCGCTGGAAGAACTGGTCGCGGCGTTGAGCTGCGAGGCAACGTATTGATTGAACTGGCGCTGGATGTCGTTGACCTGCACGCCGGCATCGGCACGACTCTGCCCCAGGATCGTCAGCTCACGATTGTAGCCCGGGGTATAGACATTGCTGATGTTGTTGCTGGTGGTATTCAGCGCGTTCTGGGCGGCATTCAGGCCGCTCAGGCCGACGGAAAAAATGATGCTCATGGTGTCGTTTCCTTTCGCCAATGCCCTGTATATCGGCCCGTCAGGTCAGAACTTTAATCATTCAATAGCTAAAAAAGACCAGCGAATCCCCACGCTGCTGCATTGGGCCCATGGAGTTCATCACCGCGATCAGCTTGTCGGCATAGGCCGGGTCGGTAGCGTAGCCGCCTGACTGCAAGGCACGAGCCGCCTGCTCGGCATTGCCGGCCGTCGTGACCGCTGAGTAGCGGGGATTGTTGCCGATCAGCCGCGCATAGTCGGTGAAGGCTTGCTCGAAGTTGTCGTAGGCACGGAAAGTATCCACCACGCGCGTGCGACGTCCGTTTATGTACTCATGAGTGGTGACGTCGGTGGTTCGTCCCTGCCAGTTGCTACCCGCCTTGATGCCGAACAGATTGTAGCTATTGCCGCCGTCTGCCGTGGCGATCTCGTGACGCCCCCAGCCGGTTTCCAGCGCCGCCTGGGCCAGGATCAGCTCGGCCGGAACGCCGGTCTGACGGCTGGCGGCCTGGGCAGGTGCCGAGAGTCGCTCCATGAACCGGCGAACATGCTCTCCGCCCTGTTCACCAGTCGAGCCGGCGCGGGATGCTGTATTCGCTGTCGGCTCAGTATTGCCTGGCTGGACGGCAGCGGGGGCCGCAGCCGGCAACGCTGCATCAAGCGCCGACATGAAGCCGCCACGCACCGCCTCGAGCTCTTCGAGGAAGGTCGCCGGCATGACCGATGCTTCCACGCTTCCAGCCGGCACGGCCGCCTCCCGCTCATCCTGCGGAGGCGTTTCTTCGCTCGGCTGAAGGGCGTCTTGAAGCACCCTCGGCGTGCCGCGAGGAATGCCAGCAATCAGTTCGCCCAGTTCGCTGTCGGCCACGCCGGAGCGTGCAGGCACCGCCCCCAGTTGACCTTCGAGCTGGGCGACGAGATGGTCGGCCAGGCCGATACCCCGCCCCGCCATGGTCTGCGCCCACTGTTGATCGAGCATCGACTGGTAAAACTCGCCCTGCTGGCTATCGAGCAAGCCGCCCGAAGGAATCGTGTCGCGCATGCTCTTGAGCATCATCTGCAGGAACAGCGCCTCGAACTGCTGGGCGGCACCGCGCAGACCGGCCGCGCTGTCCTGACGCGCCGTATGCTTGAGCCGCTCGAGACCTTGTACGTCAAGGGCGAACTGACTGGTGGCGTCCTGGATGCTCATCAAATGATCTCCAGCTCGGCGCGCAGCGAACCCGAGGCCTTGAGCGCTTCGAGAATGGACATCAGGTCGGAAGGCGTGGCGCCCAGCGCATTGAGCGCATTGACCACGTCAACCAGGTCGGCTCCTTCCACCACGCGCAGATAGGCATCCTGCTCTTGCACCTCGATTTCGGTATCGGGCACCACCACCGTTTCCCCTTCGCCGAAGGGCGCCGGCTGGCTGACCTGGAAGCGGGTGTCGATCACGATGGAGAGGTTGCCGTGAGCCACCGCCGCGCGATGCAGCTTGACCGCACTGTTCATGACGACCGAACCGGTACGGGCGTTGAACACTACCTTCGCCGGTGCCTCCGTGGGCGTGACCTGAATGTTCTCCACCTGAGCCATGAAGTTGACCCGTGAATTGGCATTCATCGGCCCGTCGAGCGCGATGACCCTGCCATTCATCGCCGCGGCTACCGGACGCCCGAATTCGTTGTTGATGGCGTTGACGACGCGCTGGGCAGTGCCGAAATCCGCCTCTTTTAATTCCAGCTCGAGTAGCCCGGCATTGCTCCCGAGATCGAGCGGAACCTCGCGCTCCACCATGGCGCCCCCGGCAATGCGGCCACCGGCCAGTTGATTGACCTGCACCTGGGCGCCACCCGCTTGCGCCCCGGCCCCGCCCACCAGCAGGTTGCCCTGCGCAATGGCATAGGTATCGCCATCGGCGCCCTTGAGCGGCGTCATCAATAACGTGCCGCCGCGCAGGCTGCGTGCGTTGCCTATGGAGGAGACGTTGACGTCCAGTCGCTGACCCGGGCGCGAGAAAGGCGGCAGGTTGGCCGTGACCATCACCGCGGCCACGTTGCGAAGCTGCATGTTGGTTCCCGGCGGCACGGTAATGCCGAGCTGCGACAGCATGTTGGTCAAGCTCTGCCCGGTGAAGGGTGCCTGCATGGTCTGGTCGCCGGTCCCGTCGAGGCCGACCACCAGGCCGTAGCCCACCAGCTGGTTGTCACGCACGCCGGCGAAACTGGCAATCTCCCGAATCCGCTCGGCCTGGGCCGGCAGCGCCAGCAGACACAACCACGCCAGCATCAAGAGTTTCGCCGCCATCGAAGGGGATCGGTTTGGCTTGGACATCATGGAAATCATCATGATCGCCTCGCTAGCAGATCGCATCAGAAAGGCGAAATATTGAGGAAGAAGCGCTGCAGCCAACCCATGTGCTGCGCTTCGCTGATGTAGCCATTACCCACGTATTCGATACGCGCATCGGCTACCGCGGTCGAGGGCACCGTGTTCTGTCCGGTAATGGTGCGCGGGTTGACCACACCGGAGAAACGGATGAACTCGACGCCCTGATTGACGGCGATCTGTTTCTCGCCGCGCACACGCAGGTTGCCGTTATGCATCACCTCGAGCACCGACACGGTGATAGTCCCGGTCATGCTGTTGCTGGCCTGGGAGCCACCGCCACCGGTGAAGGTATTGTTGCCGGAAAGCTCACCGGACAGGTCGACGCCCTGCTCGGCCAGGCGCTCCAACACATCGGGCAGCGCTGAAAGGTCGAGGCCAGCGGAACCGTCACGGTTCATGTTGGACTGCGAGTTCTTGCTGGCGCTGACCTGCTCGTCGAGTACGATGGTCAGGATGTCGCCCACCATGCGCGGACGTCGATCCTCGAACAGCGGCTGGGCCCCGCGATGCGACTGGTAAATCGACCCGTTGGCCAACCTCGGCGGCGGTTCGACGATATTGATCTGCTCCTGCTCACCCACCACCGAGGCACGCGGCACCTGGGCGCAGCCACCCATAACCAGGAGTGCCACGGCAACCATCAGCAAGGTCACTCGGGAGGCCAAAGCCCTCGTACCCGAGCCAGTGCTTGAACCAGTCGTTGAGATCGTACCCGTACCTTTCATTCTCACTCGCTTCCGGCCGAACCCGTCAGGCCAAGATGTTTCGTTGTTCGTCGATCAGAGCTGGCTCAGGCGCGCCAGCATCTCGTCGCTGGTTTGCACGGCACGGCTGTTGATTTCATAGGCCCGCTGGGTCTGAATCATGCTGACCATCTCCTCCACCACGTTGACGTTGGAGGTTTCCACGTAGCCTTGGAACAGCCTGCCAGCACCATTCATTCCCGGCATGGCCTCGTTGCGCGGACCGGAAGAGGTGGTCTCGCGATACAGGTTGCCACCGATGCTCTCCAGCCCGGTCTCGTTGATGAAGGTGGAGACCGTGATCTGGCCCACCTCCAGCGCCTGGTTGACACCGGGCTGGGTGACCGAGACGATGCCGTCTTCGCCGATGGAGATGGACAGGGCATTGTCGGGAATGATAATGGCCGGCTCGAGCGGGTAGCCGTTGGCGTTCACCATCTGTCCGTTCTCATTGAGCTGGAAGCTACCGTCGCGGGTATAGGCCGTGGAGCCATCCGGCATCAGCACCTGAAAGAAGCCTTTGCCGTTGATCGCCAGGTCACGCGAGTTCTCGGTCTGTTCGAGACCACCCTGGCTATGCAGACGCTCGGTGGCCACCGGGCGCACGCCGGTACCGACCTGCATGCCCGAAGGCAGACGATTCTGCACGTCGTTTTGTGCACCGGGCTGACGCAGATTCTGGTAGAGCAGGTCCTCGAACACTGCGCGCGAACGCTTGAATCCGTTGGTGCTGACGTTGGCCAGGTTGTTGGAGATGACGTCCAGTTTGACCTGCTGGGATTCCAAGCCAGTCTTGGCCGTCCACAGTGACTTGATCATGATGTTTTTCCTTTACCCTGCGTACGGGCCATCAGCCCGGTTTCTAAAGCCATCAGCCTTGTATTGAGAGCAGATTGTTGGCCCGCTGCGCGTTCTCGTCCGCGGTACTGATCGCTTTCATCTGCATTTCATAGCGTTTGGCCACGTCGATCATGGCAACCATCGCCTCTACCGCGCTGACGTTACTGCCTTCCAATGCACCGCTGGCAAGCCGGGCTTCCTCGTCGGCTTCCAGTGCGGCCACCTCTCCCTCGGCATTCGGTGGCATGCGGAACAGGCCATCGTCGCCGCGCAGCAGGTTCTGCTGCGGCGTGACCAGCTTGAGTCGACCCACGTCGACCAAGGCCTCGGGCCCCTGCCCTTCGCCAATGGCACTGAGTGTACCGTCCGCACCGACGCTGACACTCGAGCCCAGCGGCACGATGATGGGACCGCCATCGCCGATGACCGGGCGGCCCATGATGGTGACGAGACCATCGCCATCAATCTGCAGGTCGCCGCGACGGGTATAGGCCTCGCTACCGTCATCGGCCTGCACGGCGAGCCAGGCGTTGCCTTCCACCGCCACGTCCAGCTCCCGCCCGGTGTGGGTAATCGGCCCCGGGCTGAAGTCGCTGCCCGGTGTGGTAGCTGCTACCGAGACACGGGTCGGCAGCGCACCGTCCCCCTGGACCGGCACGGCGCGCATGGCATGCAGCTGGGCACGAAAGCCGTTGGTCGAGACGTTGGACAGGTTGTGACTGACCACGGCCTGCTGGTCCATGCTCTGCTTGGCCCCGCTCATGGCGGTGTAGAGGATGCGATCCACGATTCGGCTCCCTTGGCGCTCGTCTCAGTACTTAGCGCAGGTTGATGGCGGTCTGCAGGAGCTCGTCCTGGGTCTTGATCGTCTGCGAGTTGGCCTGGTAGGCCCGTTGCGCCACGATCATGTTGACCAGCTCACGCGACATGTCGACGTTGGAGGTCTCGACCGCCCCGGAAACGATGCCGCCCAGCAGCCCGGTTCCCGGCGCACCGACCAGTTCCTGGCCCGACTCGTTGGAGGCGCGCCAGACGTTGTCGCCGGCGGGCGTCAGGCCTTCCGGGTTACGGAAGCTGACCAGTGCGATCTGACCTGCAGGGCGCGACTCCTCATTGGAGTAGTTGCGCATGATGGTGCCGTTCTCGTCGATGGTGATGCCAACCAGGGTGCCAGAGGTGTAGCCATTCTGGGTCAGGCTGCTGACGGTCGAGGTATTGCCGAACTGAGTGGTCCCGGCCAGGTTGAGATCGAAGACGAGATCCTCCGGCTCACCGTTCAGATAGGCGGCGGTATCGAAGGTGATCCCGGCGATGGTTCCGTTGGCATTGACATCGCCTGCGCCATTGACCAGCTTGCCATTGTTGTCGAACTGCACGGAGAATTCAGTCACGTTACCGGCCCCATCGTCCAGCGTGGTGCCGTCGAGGGTCATTCGAGCGGTCCAGTCGTTGGCCGCGGTCTTCTCGTAGTACACGGTGATGTTGCGCGGATTACCGAGCGAGTCGTAGATGGAGAAGTTATTGGAGTAGTGGTAGTCGATCATTGCCGGGTTGCCCGTCGAATCGGTCGCCTCCACCGTGCTCAGGTCTTCGCCTGTCACCTTGCGTGCATCCAGGTTGAGCGTGGTGCCGACGCGCGTGGTGGCGCTCGCCGCCAGCTCCTCGGCAGAAACGTTCAGCGGCTCCGGCTGGCCACCCACCTGCACCTGGCCCTGGGCATTGAGGCCGTAGCCCATGATCTGGAAGCCCTGGGCATTGACCAGATCGCCGTCGGACTGCATGGAGAGCTGGCCGTTACGCGAGTAGACCACCTCACCGCTGGTGTCCATATAGCGGAAGAAGCCATCACCGGCGACCGCCAGGTCCAGGTTGCGGTTGGTGGACTCGATGTTGCCTTCGCTAAAGTTCTGCAGCACGGACGCAACGCGCGTACCCAGGCCAACCTTGGAGTTGGCGAAGACGTCGGAAAATTGGACGTTGGAACCCTTGAAACCTACGGTCTGGGAGTTGGCAATGTTGTTGCCGATGGTCCCCAGCTTCTGCGCCTGGGAGTTCAGGCCACTCAATGCTTGTGAAAAGCTCATTTTTCGTTCCTCTGCCTACCGCTGAAAGTGCCGCTATGCGCGGTTCTTTTATGCTATGTATGCGTTGTGAGTGATTGTCGAATCAAAGAATCTGTTTGACCTGATCGAGCCCGACCTGGCCATAGACGGCCCCCAGGTCCAGCCTGACGCCACCGTTGTCATCGGGAGGCGTCACCCCGCCGACCACGGCATAGTTGAGCGTGGTGCCTTGCACGGTCTTGTCACCGCTGGTGGCCTCGATGCGAACGCGATAGGAGCCCGAGGCCGCCACCTCACCTTCGCTGGTACGGCCATCCCAGGCAAACGACTCCACGCCCGCCTTGGCCGAGCCGATGTCGTAGCGGTTGATCACCTGGCCGCTTGCATTGGTGATGGTCACCGTCACGTTGTCAGCCGACTGGGGCAGCTCGATACCGAACGGCGTGGTATGCGGCTCGCCGTCCTCGCCCTGCTCGAGCAGTACGCGGTCGCCGGGCACCAGCACGCCCTTGCCAATCAGGCCGGTGGCCTGGAGGGTCTGGCCGGCGTTCATCTGCTCGGTGATGCCAGAGAGCGTCTCGTTGAGATCCTCTATGCCACTGACGGTATTGATCTGCGCCAGCTGGCTGGTCATCTGATGGTTGTCCATCGGCTTGAGCGGATCCTGGTGCTGCATCTGGGCAATCAGCAGGGTCATGAAATTGTTGCGCAGGTCAGCGGACTGGCTGGCGTCGCGAGCCGCTGAGCCACCCTGGTTCATGCGCGTGACGACATTGGCGTCGATGGTGGTGGACATGCGGCTTAACCCTCGCCCAGCGTGAGTGTCTTGAGCATCATTTGCTTGCTCGTATTCAAGACCTCGACGTTGGCCTGGTAGGAGCGCGACGCCGAGATCATGTTGACCATCTCATGCACCGGCTCGACGTTGGGCATCGACACGTAGCCTTCTTCATTGGCCAACGGGTGCTCGGGGCGATACTCCATGCGCAGCGGCGAGGGGTCCTCGACCACTTCGCTCACGGCGACGCCGCCAATGCCTCGACCATCTTGCAGGCGCGTCTCGAACATGACCTGCTTGGCTCGGTAGGCCTCTCCGTTCGGCCCGGCGACACTGTCGGCGTTGGCCAGGTTGCTGGCGGTAACGTTCATGCGCTGCGACTGGGCGCTCATGGCCGAGCCGGCGATATCGAACACGGAAAACATCGACATGGTATGCTCTCTCTTCGTCTGATCCGGTCTGTTATTCCGGCTGCATGGCATTCTTCAGGCCCTGAATGCGCCTGTTCATGATGGTCAGTGCCGCCTGGTAACGCACCGCGTTATCGGCGAACTGCGTACGCTCGCGGTCCATGTCCACGGTATTGCCATCCAGGCTCGGCTGATCAGGAATGCGATAGAGGAGCTCGCGGCCTGGCGTCGCCATGGCTTGGCCCTCGAGGTGGCGCTCGGAGGTGCGTGCCAGCGATAACCCGCCACCGGGGGACCTACCGTGCTCTACCGCCCGCTTCAGCTCGCTGGCGAAGTCGATATCGCGCGCCTTGTAGTTGGGCGTATCGGCATTGGCGATGTTGCTGGCCAGGATCTGATGACGCTGCTGACGCAGACCCAATGCCTGCTGGTGGTAATTAAAGGCGGCCTCGAGCTGGTCGATCATGCCGGCACTCCCGTACAAGCCCAGTGGATGACATGCGGAACTTCTTGAGGTTGAAGAATAGCGACGCCGCTGTCATTTCAATGGCAGGAACAGACCGGTTTTCCTCGTTCATTTCCGCTGTTTCAGCCTATGGCCTCCCGCTAGAATTCGACTATCACCCATTGCTGGACAGTCTTGCCCTATGCGCCTGATCCGCTTCGCTCCGCTGCTGCCGCTATTGCTGGCCATATCGTCACCACAGGCAGCGGCCATGGCTGACGATGCCGAACTGCTGCAAGCCGTGCATGCGTTCCTGCATGATGAGGCGAGCAGTCTCGGCGACGAACTGATCATCGAGGTGCGTCCGCCATCCGCCAGGTTGCCTGCCTGCGAATTCCCCGAGCCATTCCTCGCGCGCTCCGGCGACGTCCCGCTCGGGCGCGTTTCCGTCGGGGTACGCTGTGGCAGCGACGGCCGCCAGGTGCGCTATCTGCAGGCCGAAATCGGTGCGATGGGAGACTATCCCGTTCTTGACGTCCCACTGGGAGCGGGTGAAACCGTTCGTCACGAACACCTGACCATGCAGTCGGGCAATCTGGCCGAACTACCGAATCGCGCCCTGCTCGACCCCACGACGATCGTCGGTCAGGTGGCGACCCGCCCCCTCAGTCCCGGCCAACCCCTGATGGAACACCAGTTCCGCAGTCTGCCGCTGGTGGAGAGAAATCAGCGCGTGGTGGTCGAAGCCAGAGGTTCGGCATTTCGCGTAACCCGCGAGGGACAAGCACTGGAACCAGGGGGCCTTGGCGACCGAGTCCGCGTTCGCTTCGACAGTCGCGAGATCGTGACCGCGGCAGTGGCCGGCGAGGGCGTGCTTGTCGTAGACTTCTGACATCACCACACCGCTGACGACATGCACACCGGCAAGGCAGGCACAGCCCCGCCTCGGAAGGCTGCACCGAAAAATCGAGCCTAAAGTTTTTCTGTACGCTGCCGATAGCAGGTGAAAGCATCCGGTCATGAGGCCAATATCGTGAAGATCAATAGCCAGAACCCCCTAACTCGCCCGACTCAGACGACGCAGCGCGAGGAGACTCAGCCAGTCAAGGGCGCCACCTCGGCAAAGCAGCAGGAGCCTGGCCCATCGGCCGCCACGCACCTCAGCCAGAAGGCCACCGATACCTCGCGCGACGTTGACATGGCGAGGGTCGAAGAGATTCGCGACGCCATTCGCGAAGGGCGGCTGGAAATTCGTGCCGACCGCATTGCCGATGGGCTGATCGACTCCCTTTCTGCGGAGCGCAGCGGGGAATGAGCCTGGCAAAGCTACTTCTGGACCAGCAGCAGCGCCTCAATGGCGTCCTTGAACTGCTTCAGCACGAGCGCATCGTGCTGGCTAGCGCGCAGATCGATGGCCACCAGCTCGGCGAGATCGCCCAACGCAAGCAGGCGCTACTCGCCAAGCTGGAGGCCAGCGAAAAGCTGCGTCAGGGTGTGCAACAGCGACTCGGCTATACCAGCGGTGCGCAAGGCGCTCGGCAGGCAGCCAACGATGCCGGCTGCGAGCAGGCCTGGATGCACACTCTGGAGTTGACCCGCGAAGCCCAGCGTCTCAATGCGCTGAATGGCCAGCTGGTGGAGCTGCGCATGGAGCAGAACACCCGGCTGCTGGCATTCATCCATCAAGCCGCCGAAAAGACCGTCTATCGCGCCAGCGGACGCGTTGCCGCCCAATCGGGGCGCATCAATGCCTCGGTCTAGGATGGAATAGCGGAGCCAGTGCATCGCGGCAAGAGCACGGCGACGACAACCTTCGTTACCCTCTCACTACCCCTTCGTCCTTTTTCCAAGCGCTTGCTTGCGCCCAAGACCAGGCGCCGAGCTGGCACCGCATGGCGTTTCGTCGCGCCAAGCCAGAGTGCCTCCGTCACTGAGGGCAGCCAGGCCACCCCTTGCTTGACCAGCACAGAAAGTGTCGTCGGCATGAGTCCGTCGCATTTTCACATCGCACTACCACAGGCTATCAACCAGATCGTCGTCGCACGTCGTGATCACCACGGTATTGCGCCCATTCGCCTTGGCCTTGTAGCTTGCCTCGTCGGCACGAGCGAGCACGGTATCGGCCGACTCATCGCCCTCCTGAAGCGCCGTGACCCCCATGCTTAGCGTAATGCTGTATGTCTTGTCCTCGTTGGTTACCGTGACCTCGGCCACTGCTCGACGCAAGGATTCAGCAATTTCCCCCGCTTGTTTGAGCGTGCAGCTGGGCAGCAGAACGGCAAATTCATCCCCGCCCTGACGGGCCACATGGTCGCTACGCCGCACTTCCCAGGCCACTACCTGGGCGACACGCCGCAGCATTTCGTCACCCAAAGCATGCCCACCCTCGTCATTGATCGGCTTGAAATGGTCGAGGTCGAACAGGATCAGCACCGAGGGCGTACCGGTCTTTGCATATTCCGCCAGCGCCTCCTCGAGGCGGCGTTCGAAGCCACGCCGATTGAGCAGGCCGGTCAAGGGGTCGTGTTCGGCCTCCCAGCGCTGCAGGGCTTCCTGCTGTCGCCGCTCGGTAATGTCCTTGACCATGCCCACGAAGCCCAGCGCCTGCTCGTTGCCCAGCACCTGGCTGGCATGCACCTCGACCCAGAGAGTGACACCGTTAGGATGGAGAAAGCGCAGCTGGCGCACGAAGTCGCTGCCGGTGGCCAGGGTGTGGCGCCACATGTCTTCGGTGCCCTGCTTATCGGCGGGATGAATACGCTCCCACCATTCATTGGCACTGTACACCTCATTCAAGCCGAGCAGCTCGAGCAGCGCTGGGTTGAGATAGTTGAGATGGCCGTTCAAACCCGCCACGAACATGCCGATGGGCGTCGAACCGAGCACCGCATCGAGAAACGCCTGGCGGTCACGCAAGTGCTCGAGCGCCGCCAGCCGCTCATGTTCGAGACGATTGAAGCTGCTCGCGACCTGTCGCAGTTCATGCATGTTCGTGGATAACTCGAGGTAGCGCCTCTCTCCCGCACCTACCTGGGCAATCTGCTGCTCAAGCCGGTGCAAGGGACGCAGCAGTCGCCTCACCAGTAGACGCATGGTGACCAGCATCAACACCGCCAGTGCCAACCAGGCCCACCACAGCCGGCTGAGAAATTCGCCCAGGGGCTGCTGGATCTGGGCTTGGGGCACCGCCACCTTGACGACCCAGCCGGCCGGCCAAATCTGGCGATACGACACCAGAGCGGTGGCCTCTCCACCAGCCCGGGCTACCGTCTCGCCCTGCCAGCCATCCAGTGCAAGCTGCAGGGCCGCCGAATCATCCTGGGCACCCTCTGGCCTCAACGACGAATGCCGGCGCGGATGAAAGAGCCGCTCCCCCATAGCAGTGAATATCGACACATAACCCTCCTCACCCAAGCGGATCGTCTCCAGACGCTGAAACAGACCGCCCTGGGCGAGATTGATCATACCGCCGACGACACCGTCAAAGCTCCCTCGGTCATCGAAGCGAGGCACCAGCATGAGCACCAGCGAGTCGCCACTCGCCCTTCCGACGAAGGGACGACTCACGTAGGGCCACGGCGAGTGGCGGACCATGCGGAAGTATTCTCTGTCGGCAATTTCCAGCCCGACTCGCCCCGGTACGACGGGCCAGTCGGCGACGACACGACCGTCGGCATCAGTGACCATCAGCCCCTCGAACCACTCCATCAACACCTGGCTGTTCGCCAACCGGGCCTTAAGCTCCTCCTCATCGACCCCACGCAGGCTCCGCTCGAGCCGCTCGAGAGTACCCAACCGGCGCTCGACCTGCCGGGTCAAGTCCTCGGCGATAAGCCGCGACTCATAGCGTAGGTGCGAGAGGTTGGCGTCATCGACGAGCTCCTTGCCAAACTGCCAGGCCAGCAGCAGAACGATACCGACGATCACCAGCCAGGTCATGACCAGCCCGGCGAGGAGGCGCCCCTGCAACGAGCAGATCGAGCGAGTCAGGGATGTAAAAGGTGCCATCACGTGCAATGCAATCTCCCGGATGGAAGTAAAATGGGGCCTGCCGCCTTCGGCTTGACATCGTGTGCCGCCTGTTCCTGGCAGCCCCGCACGCAAGCGGGAAACTACCTTGACTATCGGCATGCCCGAAGCGAACTTGAGCCCTGCAAACGCATCAAACCATGTTACTCAACATGACGTCCCCGTTACTCAACGCAAGCAGGTGCCATCGCTCAAGTCTTGGCGCGAAAAGACGATATAGACATTAGAACGAACCGAATTCAACTTTACCGAAGCCGTTCCGATGACCGAAAAAGGTAACCGCCCCACGGGCAAGCATACGCACGTCCTTGCCCAGCATCCGGCTCGGCTGGTGCAACATGCCTTCGAGCAGAGCCAGAACGGCCTGGTCATTACCGACGGCGATGGCAACATCCTGCTGGTCAATGAGGCGTTCTGTCGGATCGCCGGCGTGGATCGAGCCGAGACGAGCGGCTGGCCGATCGAGCACTTCTACCTTTCCCGGCGTACGCCTTCGCACCTGCCGGTTACCGCCGATACCACGCCGAGCCTGACACACTCCTGGCAGCAGGAGGTACTCTGCCGCAGCACGGAGGGCGAGTCGCTGCCGGTCTTGATGACGGTCGACGCCATGCTCGACGAGCATCAGCAGCCGCGCCATTTCCTGCACACCTTCGTTCAGCTCTTCCGTACCAATGGAAAGATGCTCGATGACCGTCATTGGATCCATATCGACCCCATCACCGGCTTGCCCAACTGGCTGCTGCTGCGCGACCGACTGAGCCATGCCCTGGCCCAGGCCGAACGCGCCGACACCACCTTGGCGCTGCTGTTCATCGATATCGACCAATTCAAGGCCATCAATGATTCCGTGGGTCATTCCGAGGGCGATCGCATACTGGGCGAGCTGGCCCAACGCCTGCAACACGAGGTCCGCAGCAAGGACACCCTGGCCAGACTGGGCAGCGACCAGTTCGTGGTTCTGCTGGAAAAGGACGGGACGCCCGAGGCGGCACAGCTGGTAGCAGAGCGCCTGCATGAGGCGCTGGAACCCCCTTTCGCGTCAGGGGATCGCTACCTGCTGATGACGGCATCGATCGGTATCGCGCTGTACCCCACCGATGCCCAGGATGTCGAGCCGCTGCTCGCGGCGGCTCGCAGCGCCATGTTCATCGCGCGCCAGAAAGGGCCGGGGCGCCTGGCTTTCGTCGACCGTCGACTGACGGCGCAGCTCAAGGAGAAGTACCGCCTCGAGAGCCTGCTCAGCGAAGCCATCCATATGCCGAGTCACCATTTGGAGCTGCACTACCAGCCGGAACTCGACCGTAGCAGCCTTCGCTGCACCGGCCTGGAGGCCATGCTGCGCTGGAAGCGACCCACGCACTGGCAGCACCCGCCCGGCGACTATCTGGATACGATCGCCCGCCTGGGGCTCGGCGTACGACTCAACCGCTGGATGATCCAGACGGCTATCGCCGACCACCGCCGATGGCATGACAGCGGCACGGCCCTCGGCAAGCTTCCCGTTTCCATTCAGCTCTGCGAGTCGCACCTGGCACAGGACACTTTCGACCACCGACCGCTGGACCACTTCCTGCGGCACCAGGGTGCCGACTCCTTCGAGTGGCTGACGCTGAAAGTGCCCGCCCAAGGGCTTGGCGGTGAGCTGGACAAGGCTACCCACCTACTCAAGCGAGTCGAGCGACTCGGCATCCGCCTTACAGTGGAGGGCTTCGGCAGCCAGGCCGTGGACCTGGCCTGGCTGTCGCGCCTGCCCTTTTACAAGGCTACGGTCGATGCCCGACTGCTCGGGATGCACCATGAAGGACGGCGACTGCTGGAGGCCTCGTGTCGCATGCTGAATGCCCTGGACATCGAGCCAGTGCTCGTGAGCATCGATGAAGGCAGCTTGGCGGCCGGCCTGGAGGGGATATCCGCACGCCTCGTACAGGGCGATCTGTATAGTCCGGCCATGCCGGCAGACGCACTGGAACGCTGGCTTGAAGCCCACGGGCCAGGCGGTGATTGACATGGCCTGGGGCCACGCCATTGCCGCTCCTAGCCAGCTGAATCGTCCTTCGCCAGGTCGAGCGCGTCGGGGAATGACGGAGGAAAGGCCGTAAGATAGGCATTACTGACCCGCAACACCCGGGTATCGTCATGCTTGCCACCCGCCAATTGGAACCCAACCGGCAGACCACACGGTGTGAAGCCACAGGGAACGGATGCCGCGGGCTGCTGGCTGAGATTGAAGGGGTAGGAAAACGGCGCCCACTCCTCCCAGTCGCGCATGCCGGCATCGGGCGGCACGTCACGATTGAGGGGAAAAGGACGAACCGCCACCGACGGCGTCATGACCAGGTGATAGCGCTGATTGAAGTGTTCGAGTCTCTCGGTGAGACTCGCCCTTTCCTTGAGCGCATAGAACATGTCCAGCGCACTCAGCCGTTCGGCTCGCTTCGCATCGGCCACCAGTCCTGGATCGAGCAGGCGGCGCTGCCGCTCGCCGTGCTCGCGATACACCGCCAACGAAGCGGTAAACCACAGCGTATTGAAAATGCGTATGGGCGATTCGAAGCCGGGGTCGACCTCCTCCACCTCGGCCCCGAGTTCCTCGAGACGACGGGCCGCTCTGCGTACGCATTCGATCACCTCCGGCTCCACCCGGGCGTAGCCTAGCGTAGGCGAAAAGGCGATACGCATGCCCTCCACGCCTTCGCCAAGCTCCTCACCCCAGTCCTGGGGCTGCCCACGCAGGGCATAGGGGTCACGATAGTCGTAGCGCCCAATCACGTTCAGCATGCGTGCTGCGTCGGGCACGGTTCGAGTCAACGGTCCCAGGTGAGAAAGAGAGGCCTCCTTGGAGCGCGGCCACTCAGGCACCCAACCAAAGGTAGGCTTGAAACCGAACACGCCACAGAACGACGCAGGAATGCGGATCGAGCCTCCTGAATCGCCCCCTTGGTGCAGCACTCCCATGTTGAGGGCCGCCGCCACCGCCGCGCCGCCCGACGACCCACCCGGCGTCAGCCCGGTGTGCCATGGGTTGGCCGTCGCACCGAAGATGCGGTTGTCGGTGATGGCTTTCCAGCCGAATTCCGGCGTGTTGGTCTTGCCCAGGATTACTGCTCCCGCTTCACGCAACATGCGCGCCGGCGGAGAGTCCCTCTCGCACGGGGCGGCCGATTCCGTCAGCGATCCCTTACGCGCCGGCAGACCGCGTGATTCGGTCAGATCTTTCAACGAGACGGGAACACCATCGAGATGGCTGAGCGGACGACCTTCCCGCCAGCGCCGGGTCGACGCCTTGGCGGCCGCCTCAGCCCCCTCCCTGTCGATCACCACATAGGCATTGACGACGCCATTGAAGCGGTCGATACGCTCGAGCGCGGCCCGTGTTGCCTCCAAGGGGGAAGCTACCCCGCTCTCGAAACACTGGCGAAGCTGCCCAGCATCCATGGTGCCAAGATCGGTGTCGCTCACAAGAACCTCCCTTTTTCCAGTGAGACCTTTATGATTGTGGAAAACATTCATCCTGAATGGCAAATGGCGGTAGCTCAGCTGCTCCGGCCTTCTATGCATGAGGCAGGCCCGTGCACCAAGCCAGCGAAGCGACGGCCGCACATGAGGTAACGGCGCTGCAACGGTTTGCCCATAACGTAGTCGACCGCGCCCCAGAAGACCTCGACATGGACCGGCCACTTTGTAACCCTTCGTTCTAAGGGTCTAACCTTGATTTACAAAAGCAAACGAAAACAAGGTGAAGACAATGAACAAGGTATGGGTGATCGTCGCCTGCATGGCTGGCATCGGCCTCGGCCTCGGCCTCTACCTGCTCGACGATGCAAGGGACCGGGCAGCGCGCATGAGCCCGGATGAACTGACGCCGGAGCAGCAGCGCTATTGCGAGAGTGTCGAACAGTGGTACCGTGAAGAAATGCTGGACGTCGCCCCCAAGTGGAGGCTCGGCCACCCCGATGAACAGGGCACCTACACCCAGTGGTGTACGGAAAGATGACACGAAAAAGCCGCCTGGAGTAGTACTCCAAGCGGCTGATTCATCGAAGCTTGTTGGTGGAGCCTAGCGGGATCGAACCGCTGACCTCAACACTGCCAGTGTTGCGCTCTCCCAGCTGAGCTAAGGCCCCACTTGTCTCGACCTTGCGAGAACGAGGAGAATCATACCCGTCACGGCGCACATCGTCAATAGGCAGGTGCAACGTATGCTTTGCGTTGAGAGAAAGCGGGAATCGGGATGCCTGTTCAATTTCCCTTGCCTTGCGAGTATGGCAAGCTTGCACTTGGATGCCGAAGACTCGGCGATCAAGAGCCCAACCTGAGCTCAAGCTCCGTGCGACTCTGCTCGTCGCCGCCAGCTCTCCGCAATGACGAGGAATGTCAATCTTGATCAAGGTGCTCATTGTCGACGATCATCACCTGGTTCGCACCAGTCTTGCTCGCTTGCTCGAGAACGAAGAGGATATCGACGTGGTGGGCGAGGCAGCCAGCGGTGAGGAAGCCATTACCCTATGCCGCCAGCTCGAACCGGACGTGATACTGATGGACCTGCGCATGCCGGGTATCGGCGGCCTTGAAGCAACCCGCAAGATCATGCGCAACAATACCGACGTACGCATTCTGGCACTGACTGGCTTCATGGAGGACAACTTCGCACAGCGCATGCTCGACGCCGGTGCTGGCGGCTTCATCAGCAAGGACACCCAGGTACCCGATATGGTCGACGCCATCCGCAGTGTCTTCGCTGGGCACCGTTACATCAGCCCTGACATTGCCCAGCGCCTGGTACTCTCCCGTTTCGACTCGGAAGAGAACCCATTCGACAAGCTCTCACAGCGAGAGCTGCAAGTGGCCATGATGATCGTCAATTGCCAACGAGTATCGGAAATCTCCGACCGGCTATTTCTCAGCCCCAAGACCGTCAATACCTATCGTTACCGGATCTTCGAGAAACTCGGCATTGAGACCGACGTCGAGCTCACCCATCTGGGGCTGAAACACGGCCTGATCGAAGGGTTCGACACCGCCAACTGAGAAGAGGCTTCTGGTACCCTATTGCCTCCCTGCAAGACAGCCAGAGCGCCATGACCTTCGATCCGCGGCAATTCCTTGCCAACCTCACCCAAGCCCCCGGCATCTACCGGATGCTTGACGAGCACGGCGACACTCTCTACGTGGGCAAGGCCAAGCGGCTCAAGGCTCGTCTGGCCAGCTATTTTCGCGGCGCCCTCAATACCAAGACCCAGGCCATGGTATCGCGCATCGCCGATGTCCAGGTCACGGTGACACGCAGCGAGATCGAGGCCCTGCTGCTCGAGCAGACCCTGATCAAGGAGCTGCGCCCGCCCTATAACATCCTGCTGCGCGACGACAAGTCGTACCCCTTCGTATTCGCCAGCGACCGCCACCCCTACCCCGCGCTCGAGTACAAGCGTGCCCGCCGGCGGCATGACGACGGGCGCTATCTCGGCCCCTATCCAAGCAGTGGTGCGGTACGGGAGAGTCTTTCCCTGATGCAGAAGATCTTCCGCATACGCAACTGTGAGGACAGCGTCTTCGCTCATCGCACGCGCCCCTGTCTGCAGTACCAGATTCAACGCTGCAGCGCTCCGTGCGTGGGGTACATCAGCGAAGCCGACTACCGGCGCGACCTGGAGCACGCCATCATGTGCCTCGAGGGACGCAGTGAACAGGTCACCCAGGAGCTGACCGACGCCATGGAAGCTGCCAGCCGCGACCTGGCCTTCGAGGATGCAGCCCGCCTGCGCGACCAGATCCAGCACCTGCGCCAGCTCCAGCATCGCCAGTTCGTCGATACCGAAGGGGGCGACGCCGATGCCTTCGCCCTGGCCGAGCGCGAAGGCGCATTGTGCATCTCGGTGCTGGCGGTGCGTCAGGGGCGGCTATTGGGAGCACGCCACCATTCGCCTGACAATGGCCTGGGCCTGGAGACCGCTGATCTGCTAGGCGAGTTCGTCAGCCAGTATTATCTTGGTCAGGATCGTGAAATCCCTCGCGAAGTCATCAGCAGCCTGCCGCTACCCGACAGCGAGATCCTGGAAAGCGCCCTGAGCCGTCGCGCCGAACGGCGCGTGCGGGTGACCCACAAGGTGCGTGGACACCGAAGCCAGTGGCTCGAACTGGCGCGCACCAATGCCGAGCAGCAACTGGCCAGCCGACTGGCCAGCCAGAGCGAACTCGATCGCCGCTTCGATACGTTGCAACAGACTCTTTCTCTGGAGGCGCCCGTCGAGCGACTCGAGTGCTTCGATATCAGCCACAGTCATGGCGAGGCCACGGTCGCTTCGTGCGTGGTTTTCGACCGCAACGGCCCGCGCAAGTCGGACTACCGACGCTTCAACATCGAGGGAGTGACGGCCGGAGACGACTACGCGGCCATGCGCCAGGCGCTGGATCGGCGCTTCCGCCGCCTCGCCGAGGGAGAAGGCATGGCACCGGACATTCTGCTGCTGGATGGCGGCAAGGGGCAGCTCAACCTGGCCCGCGAAGTCATGGCCGAACTGGGGCTCGACAACATCCGCCTGCTGGGCGTGGCCAAGGGCACCACCCGAAAAGCCGGCCTCGAGACACTGTTCATCGAGACGGTTGATCGCACCCTCGACCTGCCGGCTGCCTCCCCGGCGCTGCACTTGATCCAGCATGTTCGTGACGAAGCTCACCGCTTCGCCATTACCGGGCATCGCAACCGGCGCGACAAGGCGCGACGCAGCTCCGCCCTAGAAGAGATCGACGGTATCGGCCCAAAGCGGCGCCGGGAACTGCTGCGATTTTTCGGCGGGCTACAAGGCGTCAAACAGGCCAGCCGCGAGGAGCTCGCCCGCGTTCCCGGCATCAGCGCCACCCTGGCCGAGACGATTCATCGCTCGCTGCATGGATGATGGCGTCCGGTACAGATAGAATGAGCCCTCTTCGGCACTCTGATCCAAGGCAAGGACCCCCCGTGAAATGAACATCCCCAACATCCTGACGCTGGCCAGAATCGCCTTCATCCCGCTGCTGGTGGTGTTCGTCTATCTTCCCTATGCCTGGAGCATGCCGGTTGCAGCGGGCCTGTTCGCCCTGGCTTCGGTGACCGACTGGCTCGATGGCTATCTGGCACGGCGCTGGAATCAGTCCACTCCCTTCGGCGCTTTCCTCGACCCGGTGGCGGACAAATTGATGGTCGCCGTCGCCCTTGCTCTGCTCATCGAGCGCTTCGATACCATCTGGCTGACGCTGCCGGCACTGGTGATCATTGGCCGCGAGATCGTGATCTCGGCGCTGCGCGAATGGATGGCCGAGATGGGCAAACGCAGCAGCGTTGCCGTCTCCTGGCTGGGCAAGGTCAAGACGACACTGCAGATGGTCGCCCTGCTGCTGCTGCTGGCCTTCCCCCCCGGTACGCAGCTCTCTTTACTGGGTATTGCCACCCTGCATGTCGCCGCGATCATGACACTATGGTCAATGCTGTTGTACCTTCGCGCCGCCTGGCCCCATCTGTCTCGCTCGATGTGACCGAACGGCATCCAGCGCCAACAAGTGATTGACACCAACGAGCTTATCCGTATAATTCGCACTCGAGTCGAGCGGGAATAGCTCAGTGGTAGAGCATCGCCTTGCCAAGGCGAGGGTCGGGAGTTCGAATCTCCTTTCCCGCTCCATCCTCTTTGGACATACAAGAGGCAAACGACTCATCGAGGCTGGATGGCAGAGTGGTCATGCAGCGGACTGCAACTCCGTGTACGCCGGTTCGATTCCGACTCCAGCCTCCATTTCCTTATCCCCTTGTCAGCTGCCTACTCGAAACCGTGCCGCCCGGATGGCGAAATTGGTAGACGCAAGAGACTTAAAATCTCTCGGTGGCAACACCGTGCCGGTTCGAGCCCGGCTCCGGGCACCAGGCTCTTCGCCGTCCCCCTCGCTTCCCTATCCTGTTGGACACCAATGCGGCATGCTGGCTGATGCAACAGGCCTCAGCGAGAGTGCGCATGTCTCCAACTCGTCCGACTCGTAGCGAACATGACGTTCTGGTCATCGGCGGCGGCGTTGCCGGCCTGACCCTGGCCCTGCATGTCGCCGAGACGCGCCGCGTAACCCTGGTTCGCCCTGCCAGCGATGATCAGGGCGCCAGCCGTTGGGCCCAGGGCGGCATTGCCGCGGTGCTCTCCCCCCAGGACAACTTCGACGCGCACGTCGCGGATACGCTGGTGGCGGGAGATGGCCTTTGCGACGAACGCGCCGTGCGCTTCACCGTCGAACAGGGACCTGGCGCTATCGAATGGCTACTTTCCCTCGGCGTGCCGTTTACGCGTGACCACAGCCCAAGCGCCAGCTATCCCTACCACCTGACCCGGGAAGGAGGGCACGGCGCCCGCCGCATTATCCATGCCGAAGACGCCACCGGGCGTGCCGTACTCGACACCCTGAAGACCCACGTCGAGACAAGCCCGGCAATCACCATTCGCGACGATCTCGTCGCCATCGGCCTGCTGGCCGATGCGGAGCAACGCTGCCGTGGTGCTCGCTGCCTCAACGAACGAGGCCAATTGCAAGAACTGCTGGCCGGCGATACGGTACTGGCGACCGGCGGCGCCAGCGGGCTCTATCGCCACACCACGAGCCCGCACCCGGCCAGCGGCGAAGGCATGATGATGGCCGCCGAGCTAGGCGCCGAGCTGATGAACCTCGAGTTTCAGCAGTTTCACCCGACCTGTCTCTACGACCCGGACGGCCCGCCCTTCCTGATCAGCGAAGCGGTTCGAGGTGAAGGTGGACGGCTTTACAGCACGGATGGACGACGCTTCATGCCCGAGCTCGATGAGCGTGCGGAACTGGCGCCCCGCGACATAGTCGCTCGCGCCATCGACGCCGAGATGCAGCGTACCGGCTCGCCGCACGTCTGGCTGGACGTGACCCACCTCGGCGAAACGGCCATACGCCACCACTTTCCGACGATCCAAGCCCACTGCCTGAATCGCGGGCTGGACATTACCCAAGCACCAATACCGGTCGTGCCTGCCGCTCATTACAGCTGCGGCGGCATTGCCACCGACCTCGACGGCAGCTCCAGCGTGCCGCATCTTTACGCCGTTGGCGAAGTCGCCTACACGGGACTCCACGGCGCCAATCGCATGGCCAGTAACTCGCTGCTGGAGTGCCTGGTCTATGCACGCAGCTGTGCTGCCACGCTGGCAGTCAGCCACGCCCCCGCGACCTCCCCCCTGCCAACGGCAACAAGCGTAGACAGGGAACAGCTGGAAACCCAGCGCATCCAGCAGTGGCGCACGACCATGCGCGACATCATGAGCCACCACGTGGCCATCGTCCGTCGCGACGCAGGGCTCGAAGCCGCCGCGCGCAAGCTGAGCGAGCTGAGCCGAGAGGTGCATGCCGCCATGGTGCAGGCCGCACCCGACACGTCGCTGGCAAGCTTATGGCACGCCGTGAGGCTGGCTCGCCTGACCGTACTGGCAGCCCGCCAACGCCGCGAGTCGCGCGGCCTGCATTTCAACCCCGACTGCCCGCACCATACCGAAAGCGGCCTGACGCCCAGCCCATCCCGCCTGCGACTGGCTGACCTTGCCACCTGAACCTCTTTCCCCGCGCAAGCTCCGCGATAGGTTAGCGAGCCAGGGCGCGCCTCACTTGGCGCAACGACTCGCGCGAGGCACTGTCGGGCCATAGCCAGGTCCGGCACTGGTCAATGTCCAGCGCAATCAACCAAGGGCCGAGGTAGACGCAACGCAGCCTGACGGGAACGGCTTCGGCGGCCGCCTCCCGCCGCCATGACCAGCGCCAGCCACCGTCGGTTTCCGGCTGCATCAGCAACTCCCCCCGTGGTTGACCCCGCCAGAGCCACACACCAAGCCCCAGGAGCCACGCTACGGCCGGCAGCGTCAGCCAGGCGGGAGCATGGACAAGCACGGCGCCAGTAACCGCCAGCGCCAGTAGCCACTGACAGCCCCAGGCCAACCTAGACGGGGCGACGCGGATCGTTGTCGGCGTTCTCGGCATGTTCCTGAATCAACGCCACGATGCGACGAAACGGCGGCTCGGGCTCCTCGCGCTGCATCAGCCAGGCGAACAGGTCCTGATCCTCGCCCTCGATCAACGCGCGGTAGGCTGCCTGATCGTCGGCACCAAGCTGATCGTAGCAGTGTTCGAGAAAGGGAATCAGCAGCAGGTCGAGTTCCCACATTCCGCGCCGGGAGTGCCAATAGAGCCGCTTGCGCAAGGCAGCAGCATCGGGAGTATTCGCTTCGCTCAACGTCGACCTCGATGGTAGAAAGAATGAGTCACCAGTATACCGGAGCCGCCGAAATGGGGCAGCGCTTCGCCCCGCACTGCCTCTATTCTCTTGACCATGGTCGTAGTGCGTTGTTTTATCTCGGTTTGAGCAGTATGCTGACGGGAGAACAAGAATGCCACCCAGGTCCCACCGGACCAGGATACGCCTGGAGATGACCCGATGACCAAATCCGAGTTGATCGAACAGATCGCCATGCGCCAGCCCGAGCTCTCGATCAAGGAAGTCGAATCTGCGGTTCGCCTGATACTCGACGATATCACCGACACGCTGGCCGAAGGCGGACGGGTCGAAATAAGGGGATTCGGCAGCTTCTCCCTGCACTACCGGGAGCCTCGCGTAGGGCGTAACCCCAAGACCGGCGAACCGGTCGCACTGGAGGGCAAGTTCGTGCCACACTTCAAACCTGGCAAGGAGCTCCGCGAGCAGGTCAATGCCAGCCGCGCCCTCGGTTATTAATACTTTCGTCATTTACAAGGGAAAGACACATGCGTTGGCTCAAAGGCCTGATCCTGGCCATCATTCTGCTGGCGGTTCTGCTTGTCGGCATTCTTTTCGCCGTCAACAACCAGCAGACGGTACCACTCAACCTGATCTGGATAGAGCTGCCGGCCATTTCGCTCTCGGTCTGGCTTCTGGTCGCCCTGGTCAGCGGCGTGGTGCTGGGCATGCTGGCGATGACTGGAGTCTGGCTGAGACTGCGCACCGCACTCTCCCGTGCCCAGCGCTTGAATCGACAGCAACGCAAGGAACTCGACCGACTGCGCGTTCAGGAGCTCAAGGAACTGCCGTAAATGCCTGATGCCCTGCTGCTTGTGATGCTGGTGGCTGCCGTTGCCATTGGCTGGTGGCTAGGTCGCCGTGAGCGCCAGGGCAGCCGCGATCTCGCACCACCGAACACGCTGTCACGGGATTATTTCGTCGGTCTGAACTACCTGCTCAACGAGCAGCCCGATCGCGCCATCGAAACTTTCGTCAGCGCACTGGAAGTCAATAGTGAGACCATCGATACCCACATAACCTTGGGCAACCTGTTTCGCACTCGCGGCGAAGCCGACCGCGCCGTCAAGATTCATCAGAACTTGCTGGCGCGCCCCACCCTGACGGCACTACAAAGCGAGCAGGTGCAGCTAGAACTGGCGCGGGATTTTCTTCATCTGGGCTTATTCGACCGCAGCGAGCGACTGCTTCAGCAACTCATACAGGACGCCAGCCATGACGACTTTCGTCATTCCGCCAAGCGCCTGCTGGCAGACCTTTTCGATCGCGAGGGAGAGTGGCAAGCCGCCTTCGACGTGGCCTACCCCGGCCTGACTCGTCAGCACGATGACATCCGTCGGGCAGCCGCCCACTGGCTATGCGAAATGGCCGATCAGGAGCGCCATTCGGCCAGCCCGGGACTGGCTCGCAAGCACCTGCGCCGGGCGCTGTCCATCGACCCTCGCTGCGTTCGCGCCAACCTCCTGTTGGCAGCGCTGGCGCAGGATACTGGACACTATCGCGAAGCCATCCGCATCCTCATGCGCATCCCCGACCAGGATATGGACATGATGCCGATCGTCCTGGAACCGCTACACCATGCCTACTCGATGATGGATGACGAGGCGGGCCTGGTGAATTGCCTGGAACGATTGCTTGAACGAGCCCACGTGACCAGCCTGATCATCCTGCTGGCGGAAACACAGCGCAAACGCCTAGGACTGCAGGTAGCCATCGAGCTGGTTAGCGAACAGCTCAACCGCGCGCCGAGCCTGGGTGCACTCGACTACTTGCTGGATCTCTACCAGCAACAGCAGCAGGAGCAAGGCCCTCCCGACAACCGGTTGCAGCTGCTCAAGCAACATACCCACACCCTGTTGACGGCACGTCCCAAGCATCGGTGCCAACGCTGCGGCTTTGCCGGCCAGCCGCTCCACTGGCAGTGCCCCAGCTGCCGGAGCTGGGGCACCACGCGTCCCATCACCGGCATCGAAGGGGAATGAGGCTGCTCAACGCGCAGCCAGCTCCTGCTCGATAGCCGCCAGGGCCGCCATGGGATCGTCCGCCTGGGTCACCGGCCTGCCGACCACGAGGTGAGTGCTTCCCGCCGCCATTGCCTCCGCAGGCGTCATCACGCGACGCTGATCGCCCGGCTCGGCAAAGTGAGGTCTGATCCCTGGGGTCACCTTGAGGAAGCCGTCGCCGCAGAGCTCGCGTAAGCGAGCCGCCTCCTGTGCCGAACACACCACCCCATCCATGCCGCTCTGGCGCGCCAACAGGGCCAGTCGCTCGACATGCTGCGCCGGACTTGCATCGATGCCCACACCAGCGAGATCGCTTGTCGTCATGCTGGTCAGCACCGTCACGGCGATCAGTTGGGTGGACAGACCGTGGCGGTCCAGTCGCTCACGTGCCGCTTCCATCATGCGCTTGCCGCCGCTGGCGTGCACGTTGACCATCCAGACGCCCTGCTCGGCGGCCGCCTGAACGGCTCCGGCCACGGTATTGGGGATGTCATGAAACTTTAGGTCAAGAAAGATTTGGAAACCACGGCCGTGAAGCGCATCGATCACCTCCGGCCCGCTGCGGGTAAACAGCTCCTTGCCCACCTTGACTCGACAGCGCTCGGGATCGAGCCGGTCGGCCAGGCATAGGGCAGCATCGAGAGAAGGGTGGTCGAGAGCAATGATAAGCGGCGAATCGCTGGACACGTTCAAGAACTCCGGCTGCATGTGGGTAGCGCGAGTATACCAGCCATGCGTAGTTCACCGTTCTCTCCACCCTGAACTATGCTCTTACCTAATATGAGCACGCCATGGCATGCACGATAGACACAGATCGCTTCCAGCCTTCGCGACACTCAACTCAGCTGTGCCATGCATGCCCCCTGCCTTGAGGACCAGGAGGTTTCCATGACAAGTGAGCAACGCATAGCGCCTATCGCCCTGCCTGACAACCGAGCCCAGCGGGTTCTGACGGCGCTGCTGGAGGGTTCCGGCGTAACGCTCAATGGCGAGGCTCCCTGGGACCCGCAGATTTATCATCCCGACTTCTGCTCGAGAATTCTGCGTCAGGGCTCCCTGGGTCTGGGGGAGTCTTTCATGGACGGCTGGTGGGAATGCGAGCAAATCGACGAGATGGCTTGCCGCCTACTCCAGCACGGCCTGGGAGAGCGAGCCCGCCCCCCCGCGGATCGCATCATGTATCGCCTCCAGGCAGGGCTGCTCAACCTCCAGAGCAAGGCCCGCGCCTATATCGTCGGCGAAGCGCATTATGACCTGGGCAACGATCTGTTCGAGCGTATGCTCGACCCCACCATGTGCTACTCCTGCGGCTACTGGAAGGATGCCAGGACGCTCCACGACGCTCAGCTCGCCAAGCTCGAACTGGCCTGCCAAAAACTCGAGTTGCGCCCCGGCATGCGCGTGCTGGACATCGGCTGCGGCTGGGGCAGCTTCGCCGAGTATGCGGCCCGTCATTATGACGTCTCGGTGACCGGCATCACCATCTCACGCGAACAAGCGGAGCTGGCCAGGAAGCGCTGCGCAGGGCTGCCCGTCGAGATCGAACTGGAGGACTACCGTGAGTTGACCGGCTGCTTCGACCGCATCGTTTCCATCGGCATGTTCGAGCACGTGGGGCACCGCAACTATGCGATCTATTTTCAGACCGTGGAGCAACTGCTGGCCGAAGGAGGGCTCTTTCTACTGCATACCATTGGCTCGAACAGCTCTGAGATCAGCGTCGATCCTTGGATCGATCGGTATATCTTTCCCAACGGGGTGCTGCCCTCGGCACGCCACATCGCGGAGGCCAGCGAAGGCCTGCTGCTGATGGAGGATTGGCACAACTTCGGCCCCGACTACGACAGGACACTGATGGCCTGGCGCGACAATTTCGACGCCCACTGGCACGAGATCGCCGATCGATACAGCCAGCGCATCGAGCGCATGTTCCGCTACTACCTGTCGGTATGCGCCGGCGCCTTTCGTGCACGTGACCTTCAGCTCTGGCAGGTCGTCTTTTCCCGCGGAAGGAAGGCTCGCTACGACGCGCCGCGATGACGGCCACGCTGCGTGTGGCTTTGTCTTACAAGCTGTATAGCCAATCTCTTACAGCTTCTGCTAGATGATTTACGCACTGTTACAACGTATATTAGACATTCTCTCAACGGCTCCCTTGTACAGGTGGCGCTTCCCACGGAAGCCATGCCTGTCCGTGACGTGATACCGAGCCGTGACATAACAACATCAGGACTATGCCTGTACGCAGCAGGCCACAAGGGATGCCCGCATGCCTGAAGAGAATGCCATGACGGGAGGGGAGCTGAATGAGCCGATCAGCATGCGCGACTTCACGGAACGCCTGCCCGGCGTCGTCTTTCAGTTTCATCGTGACCATCACGGGCACATGCATTTCCCCTACCTGGCCGGAAGCGGCACCGGCCTGCCAGGAATTGACCGCGACGCCTTGAACCAGGACGCTCGTCATATGCTCGACCGCCTGGATGAGGAAGACTATCCGCGAGTGATGGCTGCCATCGAACGCTCGGCTCGCTGGCGCATTCCCATCGCCACCAAGTTTCGCATACGCCTGTCGAGCCGCCGCTGCCGCTGGGTCGCGCTCCGCGCCCAACCGGAAGATGCGACGACTGGTGTACTCTGGTACGGCCTGATGATCGACATCACCGAGCAAATGGCCGAGGAGGCCCGATTGCGCCGGCTCTCGGATACCGATGACCTGACCGGCCTGGCCAACCGCCGCAGGCTGATGACCCGGCTGGAGGAAGAGATCGCCAAGTGCAACCGGCATACCAGCCCGCTCTCCCTGATGCTGATCGACCTCGACCATTTCAAGCGCATCAATGATACCTGGGGCCACCTGCAGGGCGACCAGGTTCTCGCCGAATTCGCCAACCTGTGCCATGAACTGCTGCGCGAGGAAGACGTCATTGGCCGGCTCGGCGGCGAGGAGTTCGCCGTGCTGTTACCTCTGACCCCCCTGGTCGCCAGTCAGCCGCTGGCCGAACGGCTGCGCCACGCCATTGCCACGCACGACTTCGGCATCGAGGCAGGCCAGGTCACCGCCAGTATCGGGCTTGCCGAGTACCGTCTGGGGGAGTCGAGGGACACGCTGATCGGCAGAGCCGACCGCAGTCTATACGCGGCCAAGCATCAAGGTCGAAACCGCGTCATCAGCGGCTGATCGCGCCACTGCCCGCCGACACCTCAAGTGGCAGAATGCGTAAGGCAGTGGCATCATGTAGAGGATGCGGGCCGTACGATAACGAGGCCCGGCGTCGCCACGATCACCCACTTGCCGCCAGACCGACGAGGTAGCGAAATACATGTTCGAACATATTGAGCGGGTTCCCGGGGACGCCATCCTCGGCCTGATCGAAGCCTTCAAGAAGGATACCAATCCCGAGAAGGTCGATCTCGGTGTCGGCGTCTACAAGGACGCCCAGGGCAATACCCCGGTGATGCGCGCCGTCAAGGAAGCCGAGGCCCTGCTGCTCAAGAACGAAACCACCAAGACCTACATCGGCTCCCATGGTGCACCCGAGTATGGCGAAGTGATCCTGCCGATGGTGCTGGGCGAAGGCTCGCCGGTACTCGAGGCCGGTCGCGCCAGCGCGACACAGTCACCGGGTGGCACCGGCGCACTGCGTCTGGCCGCCGACTTCATCAGCACCCAGCTCCCCGGCAAGGGCATCTGGGTCAGCAACCCTACTTGGCCGAACCACCACGGTATCTTCACTGCCGCCGGTATCGAACTGCACAAGTACCCCTACGTCGACGCCGAGAACCGCCTCGACTTCGAAGGCATGCTGGCAGCGGTCAAGCAGATTCCCGCCGGCGACGTCATCGTGCTGCATGCTTGCTGCCACAACCCCACCGGCTTCGACCTGAACCGCGAACAGTGGCAGCAGATCCTCGAAGTGGTTCGTGAGCGCGGCCTACTACCCCTGATCGACTTCGCTTACCAGGGCTTCGGCGAAGGTCTCGAGGAAGACGCCTACGGCGTTCGCTTGCTGGCCGAGAACCTGGACGAGGTAATCATCACCAGCTCCTGCTCGAAGAACTTCGGTATCTACTGCGAGCGTACCGGCTGCCTGATCATGGTGGCGAAGAACCACGAGCAGATGCAGAACATCCGTTCCCAGGTGGCCATCGTCGCCCGCGAGAACTACTCCAATCCGCCGGCCCATGGCGGAGCCATTGTCAGCGAGATCCTGCACTCCGCCGAGCTTGCTGCGCTGTGGCGCGAGGAGCTCACCGAGATGCGCGACCGCATCAACACCCTGCGCCGCGATTTTGTCGAGGCCTTGAAGCCCTATGGGCTTGACCAGAAGTATGCCTGCGTGGCCGAGCAGCGCGGCATGTTCTCTTATACCGGCCTTCAGCCGGAGCAGGTCGACCGCCTGCGCGACGAGTTCGGCATCTACATGGTACGTTCGGGCCGCGCCAACGTGGCCGGTTTCTCCCACGAGAACCTGCCCTACCTGGCCAAGGCCATCGCCGCGGTCAACTGATCGAGTACGGTAAGTCGCCAATGCTGCACCCCGGTATATCCGGGGTGCAGCGTTTTTTGTCTTGTTGATAGCCTCACGACGTCATGCGCCCTGGCCACCAAGCACAGGGCGAATGTTCTCGATCAGGTAGCGGTCATCGAACCCGGCCTCCTGGGTCAAGGCCTCCAGGTCCGGCAAGGTCACCTTGTGTCGATTACGTATGACCAGGCCATCTTCACTCAGGGCAGTAAAGGTTCGGCTGATATGCACCGGGCTGAGCCCCAGCAGATCGGCCAGGATCTCCTGTGACATCGGCAACCGAATACTATCGCTGCCATGGGCATGGGTCTGCTTGAGGCGCTGATAGATTTCCAGCAGAAAGTGCGCCAGTTTCTGACGAGCGTTGCGGCGTGCCAGATTCACCAGGCGCTCGGTAATCAAGATCTGCTGGCGGCTGGCCACGGCAAACAGGATCGAAGTGAGGGTAAAGGATTGACGAAAAATGTTGACGAGGTTGCAGTGGGGAAAGAAGCAGACTTCGCCATCCTCGACCATCTGCACCCCGGCCAGCCGCTGCGTGAAGGCAAACTCGCGCAGCCCGATGATATCGCCCGGCAGATAGATTTCGAGGATCTGTCGCGTACCGTTCTCCAGCTCACGGTAGGAGAATGCCCAGCCAGCCTTGAGCGTACAGAACTCGTCGGCCTCATCCCGCTCCTCCCACAGCACGGTGCCCGCCCGCACCCGTGAGGCGCTGTCTTCGAGCGTGGCTAGCAGTGCCTTGTCCTCCTCGGACAGAGGACTGTAAAAATTGAAGTGGCGAACGATACAGCTCTCGTCTAGATCCATCGATCAATCCCCTGTCTGCATGGGCGCCTACGCGTCTCTCCCGCATAGCGCAACGAAATCCACGAAAATTGTCCCATCATACCGCGCTAGCCTTGCGACATACGACAAAGGCAGCCTTGACCAAATAGTCAAGCAGTGGTCACACTGAGCCTGCCTTGACTACAACCCCAACACACAAGAGGCTCATCATGGCGGCTTCCCCCGTACACTATCCCTGGTACAAGAAGGAGGACACCGATGCCTTCTTCGCCCTCTTCCAGAACAATATCGCCAACTTCGTCATCATCGCCATCACCATGCTGGGTATGGGCTTTCCCGCTTCCATCGTCTTCGGCCAAGTATTGCCGGGAGCTGCAGTGGCGGTGATGGTCGGCAACTTCTACTACGCCTGGTCGGCAGCACGCCTGGCACGCAAGGAGAACCGCGCCGACGTCACCGCGCTCTCCTACGGCATCTCCACGCCGGTGATGTTCGTCTTCCTGTTCGGCGTACTGCTACCTGCCAAGCAGCTCACCGGCGACGCCGAGCTGGCCTGGAAGGTGGCGGTGGCGGCCTGCTTCATCAGCGGTGCCATCGAGGCTGCGGTCAGCCTGATCGGCCGCTGGGTCCAATACCATTTGCCACGCGCCGCCATGCTCGGGGCAGTGGCGGGGGTTGCACTGACCTTCATCGCCGGCGAGATGCTGTTCAAGACCCTGGAAATGCCCGTGATCGGCCTGCTGGTCTTGGCAATCATCATCGTCGGCCTGGTGGCCCGCGTCAGCATGCCGTTCCGCCTGCCTACCTCGCTATTCGCCATCGTCATCGGCACCGCCATGGCCTACCTGATCGGTGATGCCGGCGGCGAGCGTTTCAGCGACGCCTTTAACCACCTGGGGTTCTATCCGCTGCTGCCCAACCTAGCCTGGTTCGAGGGGCTGGGACTGCTGTTCACCGGCATGTTGGCGGTGCTCACCGTGGTGCTGCCAATCACGCTGTATAACGCCATCGAGACCATGAACAACGTCGAGGCCATGGAGGCCGCGGGCGACAAGTATGACGTTCGCGAGTGCCAGGCCGTGGATGGTGCCGGTACCATGATCGGCGCATTGTTCGGCGGCGTCTTCCCTACCACCGTTTATATTGCCACCGTGGGCGCCAAGTGGATGGGAGCGGGACGCGGCTACAGCATCCTCAACGGTGCCGTCTATGCCGTTGCCACAATGTTCGGCCTGATCGCCGCGCTGGCAGCCATCATCCCCGTCTCGGTGGTCGCACCGATCCTGGTCTTCGTCGGCATGTCGATGATCGCCACCGCCTTCCAGAGCAATGACACTCGCTACTACCCGGCGGTGGCACTGGCCATGCTGCCCTACTTCGCCAATTACGTGATGACACGCTTCAACCGGGCCGCCGAAGAGACCGTCACGGGCATCTCCTCGGGTGTCGTGCCGATGGGCCAGGGGGCCATGTTCATGGCGATCTTTATCGGTGCCATGACGGTGTCGGTCATCGACCACCAGTTTCGTCGCGCCGCCATCTTCGCCGCGGTGGCAGCCGCCTTCTCCTTCGTCGGCTTGATGCACGCCCCGAAGCTGGCCGTAAACGCCGCCTGGGACTTCACCCTCGGCTACCTTGTGATGGGCGTGCTGTTCCTCTATTTCGCATGGCAGCAGGAGAAGCTGGCAATCCCCCATGCCTCAACGACGAGGGCCGCCGCAACCCCTCAGCCGCCAGCAGCCGACTGAGGCACAAAGCACCGGGGGCGCAGCTGCGCCCCCGGTTTCCTTACCTGGCTCCCTCAGAATATGTTGAGAGCAAACGCATCCCTGTTCAATTGGCGTCGATGGTAGTATCGGCTTCCGTCTCGCCCTCTGCCGTCCCCCTGATGCGCTCACGATTCTGTTCGATCCGCTCCTGGGCAGGCTCGGCAGCTTGCTCCATGGCACGATCCAGCCCAGGTGCTTTCGGATCGTCGGCTTCAACCTCGGTCTCCGTTTCCGCATCGGCGTCCATGTTGGTCTCCGCGTCGAGCTCATCCGTGGACTCCGTCTCGATGTCACCGTCAAGACTGCTCTCGGCATCGCCATCGAGAGAACCATGGGTCGTATCGCCTTCGGCGCTGGCATCGGTGTCGCCATCGACACCGCCTTCGGCACCGCCATCCAGGCCACCCTCGGCACCGCCATCAAGGCCACCCTCGGCACCGCCATCAAGGCCACCCTCGGCACCGCCATCCAGGCCACCCTCGGCATCACCGGCCTGGGCCAGCAACATGGGAGACGATTCGCTGGCCACTCCCAACGACACCGTGGGGGAAACATTATCGCTCTGCCACGTCTCACTCTCGGCATGAACGGTCGCGCCGGCCAGGCCGGCAAAGATCAAGGCCATACTGGCAGTCAGTGTCTTGAGCTTCATAGCGCCTCCTTGTCCCCGCCTCCTTGGGGGTGGTTCGGTCAAACTCCTGATGAGCGACTCATCAACGATACCGCTCATACCCTGCCTAGCGAGGGGTATGCCATGCCAAAAATAAAACTAGAAAAAACAGTTAATTGAAAAGGCACGAAGTTCATGCAGCTGCTTACAGCTGATTAGGGCAGCCTCGATCCGTCGCAATGATGAGACAGGACAGATGTGAGGCTTGCCCACAATATTCGCCCCGTGATACGGAGGATAAGTAGGCGCAGCCCCTGTCTCCATTTCGCGACTTCATACCACGAGCGCAGCAGAAGCCGGCCCCTACCGACGCAACGAGGCCCTGCCGATCGCTCGACAGGGCCTCGTCGATACCCACCCGTGCGCTACGTCATGCAGCGTCAAGGGAGACATTCAGACCGCTCGGGTCGATGATGTATCACGCCATTCGGTCAGGGGCGAACAGCAACAAGCCGCCGCTGACTTCTCCCGATACCACAGCGACTCCCGTACGAGAGTCGCTGTGCAGGCAGCCTTATTCCGCAGGCTGGGCCGGCTGGCCCTGCTGCTGCATCTGGTTCTGCAGGTCCAGCATCTGCTGCTGTTGTTGGGCAATCGCATCGTCCAACTGCTGACGCTGCTCATCGGTGAACACTGACTCGATGCGAGACTGAAGCAATACCGTCTCGGCCGTGATCTCGCCGGTCAGGTCGCCTAGCCGCGAGGCATCTTCACGAATCTGGTTCTCGTCGTAGTCGGGACCGACATGATCCCCAAGGCGCGCCTGAAGCGCCTGGGCTTCCTGCTCCTTGGGCGCCAGCTGACGCTCAGCCTCATCCAACAGGCTACGGATCTCCTGCTGCTGGTTCTCGTCCAGGTCGAGCAACTGATCGAGCTGGTCCACCTGATCCCCCTGGGGCGGGGCCTGCATCTGCTGTGCCGACACACCGCCGGCAATACCCAGGGTGAGCGCGATCGTTGCCAGAAACTTGGTGAGCTTCATTACGTACTCCATTCCATCAGAGTTGCTTTCATGACCCGGAACGGTCGAGCCACTACGTCCTAATCCTGACAGCGGAACAGGCGTCAGGTTCGCTCACGGGACAAAAGTTTCGACTCGTATCGGGAGCAGGCCTCGCTTCGCGCCAGCATGCGCCGCATCAGTTGCCAGGCAACCACTCCAGCCAGCACGTTGCCCAACGCCGCTCCTATAGCGAGCCCCGGCAGGCCGGCAAGCGAAGCTCCCAGCCAGAGAAACGGCAGATAGCAGAGGAACAGCCTAGCCATCGACATCAGCATGGCCCGCAGCGGCCAGCCCAGCGCATTGCCGGCGGACACTACCAGCATGCAGACGCCGAGAGCGGAATAGCTTGGCAGCAGAAAACGAATCAGCACCGCCAGATCGTCACGCACGTCAGGACTGCCCGCCAGCAGCTCAGCAGCCCAGGGCGAAAACAGCGCCAGAATGATACCCAGTGCGAGTTGCCACCCCACCACGAGCCGCAGCGCCAGGCGCACCAGTTGCCTGATCTGCGTCCAGTCGCCGGCACCATAGCAGCGCCCCAACCAGGGGGGCAGTGACATGGTCATGGCCAGCACCACGACTAGCGCCAGCGTTTCGAGCCTGCTCGCCAGGCCCCAAGCAGCCACGGAAGACTCACCGAGACTCGCCACCACCGAAACGGCAAGCATGGCTGCCAGTGGAGGCATGAGCTGGCTGATCATTGCCGGCCCGGCAATGCCGACGAAGGGACGCGTCGAAACCGCCAACTCCCGCCTGAGTCCACTGCACGCCAACCAGTCGTTCTGAAGCAGCCGCTTGGTGATCAGCAGCAGCCCACTGGCGAAGGCGATCGCCGTGGCCCAAGCTGCACCGGGCAGACCGAGCCCCTGCCAAGGGCCGAAGCCGAAGATCAGCAGCGGATCGAGCAGCAAGTTGACGAGACTGGTTATCACCATCATCTTGCCAGGCAGTCGCGTATCGCCGTGAGCACGAAACAGACTGTAGACGAAGTAGAGGAGCGCCCCCAGCCAAGCGGCAAGCAGTTGCGGTGCCCAGTAGTGGCGGATTAGTTCTCGTGTTGCCGCATCGGCACCCAAGCGAGAGAAAATAGGCGACTGGGCCCACCACAGCATCGATGCGAGCAGAGCAATGATGGCACCGCCCACCATCAGCACCAATGAGCCAAGGCGCCGCGTCCTTTCAATTTCGCCGGCACCCAGCGCACGCGAAATCAACGCAGCAATGGCGATGCCAAGCCCCACCTGCACGCCGATGATCAGGAATGTCAGGGGGAAGGTGAACGACTGGGCTGCCAATGGCGCCGTGCCCAGCCGAGCGACGAAGGCACTGTCCACCAGTTGGAAGCCGAGCAGTGCCAATACCCCGATGGTCATAGGCCAGGTCTGACGCCAGAGTGCCGGGCCCAACCGAGACATGGCGGCATCGCGAGAGAAAAACGGTATCACTGCAATAATGTCTCCAGATCCATATCGATAGCAGAGGGTGCTCGTCGCTCGGCCTCGATGTCATCGAGACGAACATCGACACAGAACATGACGGGATCTGCGGTGAATTCGTCGAGCATCACGTGGTAGGAGTAGACAGGCACCGGACACCCCTGCTTGTCCTACAGCACCAGGCGCCCAGGTGGTATGGCCTTACCTTCGCATAGCCATGCCGTGTGGTCCCGTATCACCTGCGCTTGCATGGGCTCGGGAATTATCAGCTCTTCGAGGGGACGACCGGCAGCCTCTTCGGCCTGGTAACCGTACAGTCGAACACTTTCCGCATTCCAGTAGATGACCCGCCGATTGCGGTCATAGCCTTGGACCGCGACATTCGGCAGGCTTTCCAACAGCACCCTGAAACGTGAGTCACCCTGGCAATCGTTGTTAGCTGAGCGTGAACGGAACCTTGATAATTGCCACAGGCAACGGAAAGAACTGAGCAAATGACGCACCTGCAGGCTCCCTGACCGAGTTAAGCCTGCATGGTACTAGAGTTCAGCGACAATCTCGTATCGGCTTGCATGATGAGGCCCTCGGCTGTTCCGAGGGCCTCATCACGACGGCGAGCGCTCTGTTACTGACGCACGCCCTCGAAGGTAACGTAGAGTTCCAGCTCGTGCATCGCTTCGGGGAAGTCGCTCATGTCGATGCCGAAGTCGGCCAGGGTCAGCGTCGTCGATCCCTCGAAACCGGCACGGTAGCCGCCCCACGGGTCCTCTCCCTCACCCATCAGGGTGACCGGCATCTCGATTTCGTGGGTCTCGCCGTGCAGGGTCAGGTCACCGGTCAAGACACCCTCGTCCTCACCATTGGGCGTGAAGCCGGTGGAGACGAAGGTGGCAGTCGGATACTCGTCGGCTTCCAGGAAGTCGCCACTGAGGAAGTGCTTGTCACGTTCGGCATTATTGGTGTTCAAGCTATCCACCTGAACCTCCATTTCGACGCTGGATGCCTCGAGGTCCTCGGGGTCGTAGTGGAAGCGGCCATCGAACTCCTCGAAGGTGCCGAGAATGTAGGAGAAGCCGAGATGGTTGATCTTGAACTGAATGAAGGCGTGCTGCCCTTCGGTATCCACCACGTAATCGTCGGCCAGCACCGGGGCGGCGACGGCCAGGGAAACGGTGCCAAAGGCAGTAGCGAGTGCGGCTTTCTTGAACATCGAGTCTCTCCTTGGTTGAGCGCCCACAGGCGCTGGCGTTCAACGGCGACGCGTACGTGCCGGGTTCAACATGCGAATGAGAGTATCGTGGCGATCGAGGAAATGGTGCTTCAGTGCCGCCAAGGTATGGCCCGCCGCCAGCAGCATCAGCGCCACGGCGCTGTACCAGTGGATATCGCCGGCGATGCTGGCCTGATCGGGCAGGTGACTAATGAAAGCGGGCACCTCGAACCAGTCGAAGACGATAATGCCACGCCCTTTGGCAGTGGAGATCAGGTAGCCGCTGATCATGACGCATAGCATCAGCACATAAAGTGCGAGATGGCCCACGTGCGCGGCGACACGCTCCACGCGACTACCATGGCCGAGGGGACTCGGCTGGAGCAGGCGCCACAACACGCGCAGCAGCGTAGCGAACAGCAGCAGCATACCAATGGAGCGGTGCCACCACGGAGCACGGTTGTACCAAGGGTCGTAGTAGCCCAGGTCCGTCATCCACCAACCGAGCAGGAACAGGCCCACGATTGCCAAGGCGCTGGCCCAGTGAAGAAGTATGCTGACCAGGCCCCAGCCTGAGCGGGTGTTGCGCCACATCTCGTCGCTCCCGTTGAGCTTCGCCGTCGATGAAAGGCAGCATACCGTAACGATTGCTCAGGATGTGCTGAAAAAACCGAACGTTACATTCGTAAAAATTCCTTGCTCGAGGGCCTGGCGCGCCTTCGCCGCGCCAGACGTTTCGAGTCAGAGAAGTGCATCGAGTCCACGCGCCAGATCGCCACGAATGTCGTCGAACGCCTCGAGGCCGACCGCCACGCGAATCAGCCCCTCACCGATCCCCGCGGCTTCCTTTTGTGCCTCGGAGAGACGCCCGTGGGTGGTGGTGCCTGGATGGGTGATGGTGCTCTTGACGTCACCCAGATTACCGGTGATCGAGAGCATGCGGGTGGCATCAATGACCGACCAGGCGGCCTCACGGCCCCCTTTCACCTCGAAGCCCAGCACCGCGCCAAAGCCAGTTTGCTGGCGACAAGCCAGCTCATGCTGCGGGTGGTCCGGCAAGCCACTGTAGTAAACCCGTGCCACCGCCGGGTGTCCCTGCAGCCACTCGGCAAGTGCCTGGGCATTCTCGCAGTGGGCTCGCATGCGCAGCGAGAGCGTCTCGAGACCCTTGGTAAAGATCCAGGCGTTGAACGGGCTCAGGCATGGCCCACAGGTACGCACCACGCCGAAGACCTCTTCGAGTTCCTTGTCGCGCCCCACGACGGCACCTCCTACCGCACGTCCCTGCCCGTCCAAGTACTTGGTGGCAGAATGGATCACCAGATCGGCCCCCAGCATCAGCGGTTTCTGCAATGCCGGCGTCAGGAAGCAGTTGTCGATGGCGAGCAGCGCCTGATTCCGGTGAGCGATCTCGGCGAGTGCCGCAATGTCGACCACTTCGGAAAGCGGATTGGAAGGCGTCTCAGCGAACAACAGGCGTGTATTCGGCGTGATTGCCGCCTCCCAGGCGGACAGATCGGAGAGCTCGACGTAGCGTGTGGTAATACCCAGCTTGCCGAAGTACTTGTCGAACAGGCTGACGGTGGAACCGAACAGCGAGCGTGAGGCGACGATTTCATCCCCGGCCTGCAGCAGTGCAAGCACGGTCGATAGAATCGCCGCCATGCCAGAGCTCGTCGCCACACAGCGCTCACCGCCTTCCAGCGCGGCAAGACGACGTTCGAAGGTGTGCACCGTGGGATTGGTGAAGCGGGAGTAGACGTTGCCCGGCTCTTCTCCCTTGAACTTGCGCGCCGCTTCCGCGGCACTGCCGTAGACGAAGCTCGACGTGGGGAAGATCGGCTCGCCGTGCTCCTGCTCATGTGTACGCTGATGGCCAGCACGAATCGCCAAGGTTTCCAGCGCCCAGCCGTCGTCTGGAGATGTTGTGTCATGCATGCTCGGCCACCTCAGTCGTCGATGTCGTCTTCCTGATTGTGCATGCCCACCAGGGCGTGGGCCCCGACGCTTAGTTGCTCCTTGGCAGCGTCGTTGCGCGAGGCCTCCAGTGCCGAGAGGTAGCTGTCGTCGATATCGCCGGTGATGTAGTTGCCATCGAACACCGAGCAGTCGAATCGCTCGAGTCCCGGGTTGACCTCGCGACAGGCAGCCTTGAGGTCCTCCAGATCCTGGTAGAAGATGCGATCGGCGCCGATCAGTTCACCCACTTCCGCTTCACTGCGGCCATGAGCAATCAATTCCGCAGCCGCCGGCATGTCGATACCGTAGACGTTAGGGTAGCGCACCGGCGGCGCCGCCGAGGCGAAGTAGACTTTGTTGGCCCCTGCATCGCGTGCCATCTGAATGATCTGCTTGCAGGTAGTACCGCGGACGATGGAGTCATCCACCAACAGCACGTTCTTGCCCTTGAACTCGACGCCGATGGCGTTGAGCTTCTGGCGCACCGATTTCTTGCGCTGGGTCTGGCCCGGCATGATGAAGGTGCGGCCGATGTAGCGATTCTTCATGAAGCCTTCGCGATACGTCACACCCAGATGCTGGGCCAGTTCCAGCGCCGAGGTACGCGAGGTGTCAGGAATCGGAATCACCACGTCGATGTCGTGCGCCGGCCACTCGCTGCGGATACGGTCGCCAAGCTTGCGCCCCATCTGCATGCGCGTGCCGTAGACATAGGCGCCGTCTAGAATCGAGTCGGGACGCGCCAGGTAGACGTGCTCGAAGATACACGGCGACAACCTTGGCGTATCAGCGCACTGCTGGGTATGAAACTCCCCCTCCATGTCGACGAAGATCGCTTCGCCCGGTGCCAGGTCGCGGTGCAGTTCGAAACCGCCAACGTCGAGCGCCACCGATTCAGAGGCGATCATCACCTCCTGACCATTGCCCTCGTCCCGGGTGCCGAACACGACAGGACGAATGCCGTTCGGATCGCGGAAGGCAACCAGACCGACGCCGTTGATGATCGCCACCGCGGCATAGCCGCCGCGGCAGCGGCGATGCACGCGACGCACCGCGTCGAAGATGTCGCCTGGGGCGAGATGCAGCCCCTGTTTGCCCAGCTCATGAGCGAAGACGTTGAGCAGTACTTCGGAATCCGAACTGGTATTGATGTGCCTAAGATCAGAAGAGAACAGCTCCTGCTTGAGCTGCTCGGAATTGGTCAGGTTGCCGTTGTGGGCCAGCGCGATGCCATACGGAGAGTTCACATAGAACGGCTGTGATTCCGCCTCGCTGGAGGAGCCCGCCGTGGGGTAGCGCACATGGCCGATGCCCAGGTTGCCCTGCAGTCGCGCCATGTGGCGCGTGTGGAACACATCGCGTACCAGGCCATTGCTCTTGCGCAGCAGAAAGCGCCCCTCGCTCCATGTCATCATGCCGGCGGCATCCTGGCCGCGATGCTGAAGCACCGTCAGGGCGTCATAGATCGCCTGGTTCACGGTCTGCTTGGCCAGAAGGCCGACGATACCGCACATTCCACCTTACCTCGCTTGCAGGGTGCCGACAGGGTCGGCAAAGAAGAATCCGTCGTTCACTGCGCATCGGCGGCGGGCTCGGGCATCTGCCCACCACGACGCTCGGGCAGGGAAATATTCCGCCAGCCCTCGGCGGCCTCGGGCACGCGCCCTTCCCAGGTCTCGAGCTGGCTCACGGCCCAGTCGCGCAGTTGCTCAAAGGTGGGCCGCAGCTCTGCATTCTGCCACGCCTGTAGCTGTGACAGGGGCGTCAGGCTGATCAGGATGGTGGCTACCACCAGTATGGCCGCACCGCGGGCGATACCGAAACAGGCACCGGCGACACGGTTGAAGAATCCCATCCCGACCCACTCCACGGCGGCATGGACCATGCGAATGACGATACCGCAAAGCAGTACCACACCAAGGATCACCAGCACGAAAGCCAGCACCAGCCGGCCATCGGGGTTGTCGATCAGACCGGACAGCAGGTCGGCCACCGGCTCGGCCAGCAGTCGGGCGGCCAGCAGCGCGATGATCCAGGCCGCGAGGCCCAGGCCTTCACGGACCAGCCCACGCATGAAGCCGGCCAGAGTCGAGACGGCCAGTACGGCGAGAAACCCCCAGTCGATCCAGCTCAGCGTCATGCGCTCACTCTCTCACTCGCACCAGCAGGCCCTGCAGGTTGACCCGCTCCTTGACGGCGCTCATGGCACGCTCACCGGACTCCGACGAGTCGAAGGGTCCCACGTAGACCGTGGTCATGTTGTTGTCACGCCGCCGGCTGTAGACGGGGAAGCCCTGTTCCTGCAACTGCGCCTGGAGCCGCTCGGCATTGCCCGGCTCGCCAAAGCTGCCCACTTGCACGGCCCATTCACCGCCGGGTGACGCGCTCACACTATTCACTTGTCGCTCGGCGCCTGAGGCTTCCGGCTGGCGACTCTCCTGCCGTTCCGACGCGGCCTGGGCCAGCTCGGCAATCGGATCCTCGCGGGGTGCCTCGGCCGACGGCTCCGCGTCGTTGCCCGTCTCTTCCTGGAGCGCCACGGCCGGCTCTGCATCGATCCGAGCTGCATCATCGGGCTCGGGCTCGACGTCTGCCATCGACGGCTGGGGCTCCACCCGCGCAGAGTTCGCCTCGGGACTCTGGATCTGTCCCAGGCTCGCCGGCGGCTGCGGATCAGGCACGTTACGCCGTTCCACCGGCACCGGCTGCTCGATTGTCAACACCGGCTGAGGGCGCTCATCGCGGGGAGCGGGCTCATCGAACAGCATCGGCACGAAGATTACCGCCAAGGCAATCAGAATGATGGCACCGCTGATTCGTTCGCGCATTCCGTACTTCATCACCCCTCCTGCCCCACTAAAACGCTTGCGCCTGCTTCCACGCCAGTATGGCCGCCACCGTGAAGAAGGAGCCGCACACCAATACGCGATCGTCCGGCGCCAGGCGCCCCGACAACCATTCGGCGCCAGCCTCGGGCGACTCGGCCTGGTAAGCGACATGCCCGCCTCGGTCGTCGATGCGCCGCGCCAGATCGGCGGCTGCCCGCGTCCGCTCTCCTGCCAGCGTCACGGCTACCCAGCCATCCGCCAGTTTGGCCAGCGCCTCGATGACGCCGTCGGCATCCTTGTCTGCGAGCATGCCTAGCAGCACCCAGGTACGACCGCGACATCGCTGAGTCGAGAGCCTCGCCGCAAGATAGCCCGCGGCATGCGGGTTATGCCCCACATCCAGGCACCATTGCCCCAGCCATTGCATCCGACCGGGTACCTGCAGCTCGCGCAAGGCCAACCGACAGCTCACTGGGTCGAGCACGACGCCGGCCGCCGTCAAGGCTTGCAGTGCCGTTGCCGCATTGTCCAGCGGCAGCCCCGGATCGGGCAAGTCTTCGAGACTGGGCAAGGCGCCGTCGACAGCGCTTCCCTGCCAGTCGAAGCGGCCGGAGGCGCCCGCTTGCCAGCGAAACTCCTGCCCCAGCGCCAAAACCGGAGCCCCACAGGCCTTGGCGTACTGGCGTACGCTGTCGGGAAGCTCGCGGCTACCCAGGATGGCGGGGCTCCCGGCGCGCATGATACCGGCCTTCTCACGGCCGATTCCCGCCAGGTCGGTGCCAAGGAAGGCGGCATGATCAAGAGCGATGGTAGTGATCACGGCGACGTCGGCATCGATGACGTTGACTGCATCCAGGCGGCCGCCAAGCCCCACTTCGAGGACCGCGAGATCCGGCGCGTGGCGGGCAATGGCCCAAAGCGCCGCCAGGGTTCCTGCCTCGAAGTAAGTCAGGCTGACGGGATCATCGGAAAGACGTGCTGCCTCGACGGCTTCGAAGCCGGCAATGAGCGTGGCGTCATCAGCCTCGGCACCGTCGAGACGCAGCCTCTCGTTGTAACGCAGCAGATGCGGCGAAGTATAGGCGGCCGTAGTCAAGCCGTGCGCCCTGGCCAACGCTTCGATCATGGCAACGGTCGACCCCTTGCCATTGGTTCCGGCGACCGTGATCACCCGCGGCGCCAGGCGCTGGGACAGCAGCCCAATGCGACGGGCTACCTCGGCCACCCTATCGAGGCCAAGGTCGATGCCCACCGGATGGATCCGCTCCAGGTAATCGAGCCAGGCCTCCAGGCTACGAGACGGAATCGAAGGCATCACGAGCAATCAGCGCGCCGGGTCGCCACGATCGAGGTTATCCTGAGATTCAGCCTCTTCCGGCGCCCCCGGATCGGCCGCTCCCATGTACTCGCCTTCTTCCACCTCTGCTCGCTCTGCCTCATCGACCAGGTCCGGCTCGAGGGGCTCGGGAGGCTCCAGGCCCTGAGGAGGCTGGTGGGTGAGCTTGCGCAGCACGCTACCGAGACGGGCACGCATTTCGCCCCGGGCCACGATCATATCCACCGTGCCATGCTCGAGCAGGAACTCGCTGCGCTGGAAGCCTTCGGGGAGCTTCTCTCGCACGGTCTGCTCGATGACGCGAGGGCCGGCGAAGCCGATCAGGGCATTGGGCTCGGCCACGTTGAGATCGCCGAGCATGGCCAGCGACGCCGAAACGCCACCGAAAACCGGATCGGTCAGCACCGAGATGTAGGGCACGCCGGCCTCACGCAGGCGCTCCAGCGCCGCCGAGGTCTTGGCCATCTGCATCAGCGAGAACAACGCCTCCTGCATCCGCGCCCCACCCGAAGCGGAGAAGCAGACGAAAGGAATACGCTCTTCGAGCGCCAGGCTGGCCGCACGCACGAACTTCTCACCCACCACGGCGCCCATGGAGCCGCCCATGAAGGTGAACTCGAAGGCCACCACGACCACCGGCAGGCCGTCCAGCGTTCCGCGCATGGCCACCAGGGCATCCTTCTCGCCGGTCTCCTTCTGAGCCGCGCCAAGGCGATCCTTGTACTTCTTCGAATCGCGGAACTTGAGCCGATCCACCGGCTCCAGGTCGGCCGAGATCTCCTCCCGCCCTTCCTTGTCGAGGAACCAGTCGAGTCGCTTGCGCGCCGTCAACCGCAGGTGGTGGTCGCACTTGGGACAGACGTTGTGATGCTTCTCCAGTTCGGGCAGGTAGAGCACCGCCTCGCACTTCGGGCACTTGCGCCACAGGCCGTCGGGCACACTGGCCCGCCGGTCCTTGCGCTGAATCCGCCCCATGGAGGGAACAATCTTGTCGAGCCAGCTCATGTCAGAAAGACTTCCGTATGCTGTTGCGCCCGGCGGTACCGGGCGTCATGAGTCGAAATCGTGGGCAAGGGCAAGCCCCAAGGCTAGCGCGCTGGTAGCGCATCCAGGGCCTGGCGCATCTCACCGAGAATCGCCTTGAGCTCTTCGGCAATCGCGTCCGGCTGCTCGGCGTGCTCGGCGATACGACTGACCAGGGCGCTTCCAACGATGACACCATCGGCAACCTTGCCGACTTCGGCGGCCGAGGCACCGTCACGAATGCCGAAACCGACGCACAGCGGCAGCTCGGTCAGACCACGCAGCGGCGCCAAGTGCTCGGCAACATCCGCGGCGTTGAGCGTGGCGGCCCCGGTCACCCCCTTGAGCGCAACATAGTAGAGGTAACCCTCGCCATGGGCGCATATTGTAGCGGCCCGCTCCTGCGAAGTGGTAGGGGCGACCAGAAAGATCGACGCCAGGCCCTTCTGCTCGAGGATGGGGCCGAACTCATCGGCCTCTTCGGGCGGCATGTCCACGGTCAGCACACCATCGATGCCGGCGTCAGCGGCCTGCGCGGCGAAAGCCTCGAGGCCGATGCGCTCGACCGGATTGAGATACCCCATCAGCACGACCGGAGTCTGAGCATCACGCTGACGGAATTCGCGCACCATCTCGAACAGATGGGTGAGGCGGACGCCGTGCTTGAGCGCTCGCTCGCAGGCCTTCTGGATCACCGGGCCATCGGCCATCGGGTCGGAGAAAGGCACCCCCAGTTCGATCACGTCGGCACCCGCCTCCACCAAGGCATGCATGAAGCCGACGGTGTGCTGGGGCGCTGGATCGCCGGCAGTGATATAGGGGATCAGTGCGCGACGCCCCTGGGCCTTGAGTTCGGCGAAGCGTGCATCGATTCGATTCATCGTCAAAACTCCAGGCCGTCGATCTTGGCCACCGTCATGATGTCCTTGTCGCCGCGGCCGGAAAGGTTGACCACGATATTCTGGTCGGGCCGCATGGTGGGTGCCAGCACCTTGGCATGCGCCAGGGCATGGGCCGATTCCAGCGCCGGCATGATGCCCTCGATACGGGTCAGCTCGCGGAACGCCTCGAGAACGGCGTCGTCGTTGGCGGCCACGTACTGCACCCGGCCAACGTCTTTCCACAGCGCGTGCTCCGGCCCTACACCGGGATAATCGAGGCCGGCCGAGATCGAGTGGGTGTCGGAGACCTGGCCGCCCTCGTCGGACATCAGATAGGTGCGATTGCCGTGCAGCACGCCGCGCGGCGCATTGGACGCCAGCGGCGCCGCATGGCGTCCGGTATCGACGCCGTCGCCGCCGGCTTCGACGCCGTACATGGCGACATCATCGTCCTCGACGAAGGGATAGAACAGCCCCATGGCATTGGAGCCGCCGCCGACGCAGGCGACCAGCGCATCGGGCAGCTTGCCGAACTCCTCCAGCGACTGGCGGCGCGCCTCGCGGCCAACCACGGCGTTGAAGTCGCGCACCAGCATGGGATACGGATGCGGCCCGGCCACCGTGCCGATAATGTAGAAGGTGTCGTCGACGTTGGTGACCCAGTCGCGCAGCGCCTCGTTCATGGCATCCTTTAGCGTGCGGGTGCCGGACTCGACGGGAATCACCTTGGCCCCGAGCAGGCGCATGCGGTAGACGTTGAGCTTCTGGCGCTGCACGTCCTCGGCGCCCATGTAGACCTCGCACTTGAGCCCCAGACGGGCTGCGACCGTGGCCGTGGCCACGCCGTGCTGACCGGCCCCGGTCTCGGCAATCACCCGCGGCTTGCCGCTCATCTTGGCCAGCAGTGCCTGGCCGATGGTGTTGTTCACCTTGTGCGCGCCGGTGTGGTTGAGGTCTTCGCGCTTGAGCCAGATCCGTGCCCCACCCAGCTTCTTCGACCATCGCTCCGCATGGTAGAGCGGAGAAGGACGACCCACGTAGTGGGCCAGGTCATAGTCGAATTCGGCCTGGAAGTCCGGATCGTCACGAAGACGCATATAGGTCTTCTCCAGATCGTCCAGGGCGAAGCTCAGGGTCTCCGAGACGAACCGGCCGCCATAGGGACCGAAGTGGCCGCGGGCGTCCGGCAGTCGGGTCAGGTCACTGAACTTGCTCACTAAAGACACCTCATAGGGTCGCCATAAGGGACAGGGAATTGGATCGGGTTCGGGCAGAAGACGCTCATGCCAGGCGCTTACGATCCGCCTCGGTCACCGCTGCGGCGAACGCAGACAGCAGGCGCGGATCCTTGCAGCCGGGTTCGGCCTCCACGCCACCGGAAATATCTACCGCGAAGGGGCGCACGCGCTCGATGGCGCCGGCGACGTTGTCCGCCGTCAGCCCACCCGCGAGAATAACAGGTTTTGCCAGGCTTGCGGGGATTCGCGACCAGTCGAAGGTTTCCCCGGTACCGCCCGGCACCCCCGGGCGATAAGCATCGAGCAGCAACGCCTGGGCGCTTTCAAAAGACGCGGCGGCGGCATGCAGATCGAGATCGTCGCGCATGCGCAGCGCCTTGATCCAGGGCCGGCCGAAACCGGAACAGAACGCCGGCGTCTCGTCGCCGTGGAACTGCAGCAGATCGAGGTGCTCGGCACAGCGCGCGATGAGCTCGGGGTCCTGATCGACGAATAGCCCCACCCGAGTGACGAATGCCGGCACCTGGGCTGCCAGTGCGGCAAGGCGCTCCTCGCCGACACAGCGCTTGCTGCCGGGCCAGAGCACGAAGCCCAGGGCATCGGCTCCGGCAGCCACGGCATCGGCCACGTCCTGCTCGCGGGTCATGCCACAGAACTTGATGCGGGTGCGCATCGGCGGACAGGCTACCTTCATGACTCGTCCTCCTTCGCCATGGGCGCCTTGCCCGCTGCTTCGGCCACGGGCCGGCCCCGGCGAAATTCGACCATGGGACACGCGGGCAGTTCGCGCTCGCCGGTCCACTCACCCAGAAAGGCCAGCAGGTTCGGCCCCAGCGGCTCCTGCGGCAACCCCCAGGCCTCGTCATATAGCGAGTCGACGAAGTGCAGGCCACAAGCCGGCGCAGTGACATCGGAAAGGGTACGATCCTTGAGCGCCAGCAGCTCGGCCAAGTAGCCATCGCCTTGCTCGCCGCGCCCCACCGTGACCAGTGCCCCGACGATGTTGCGGATCATGTGGTGCAGGAAGGCATTGCCCTGCACGTCGACGACGACTAGCGGGCCGTGGCGATGCACCTCGATAAAGTGCAGGTGGCGCCAGGGCGTCTTCGATTGGCAGCCCGCCGCCCGGAAGCTGGAAAAATCGTGTTCCCCCACCAGCGCCTGGGCCGCGCGATGCATGGTGTCGGCGTCCAGCGGATCCCGGCACCAGGTGACATTGGCACGTTCCAGCACCGGCCGGCTGGGCTGGTTGAGGATGAGGTAGCGGTAACGCCGTGCCAGCGCCTTGAAACGGGCGTGGAACGCCTCGGGAACTTCGCGCACCCAGCGCACGGCGATGTCGCGCGCCAGATTGGCGTTGACACCGAACACCCAGGCCTTCTGCGAACGGGGCGCCGGCGCATCGAAGTGCACGATCTGGCGGGTGGCGTGCACACCGGAATCGGTGCGCCCACTGGCGTGTATCGTAATTGGCTGGCTCGCCACCTTGGAGAGCGCCCGCTCCAGTTCGGCCTGCACCGAGGGAGCGTGCTTGAGCCGCTGCCAGCCACAGTAGGCGCTGCCGTCATACTCCACCCCCATGGCCAGGCGGCCACTCAAGGGGCGACGATCATCGAGAGGTCGGAACAGGGTCATGCCACCGTCAGAGTCGATTGTGTGTGAGCAATGCTTGCGCCTCGTCACGCAGGCGGGAATCTTCCGCCCCGTCACGCAGACGCTGCAGCATCGCACGAGCGCGCTCCACCTCACCGGCATCCAGCAGCCGGCGGGCCTCATTCAGCTCGCCGCGCCAGTCAGGCTCGCTTGGGGCTGCACCATTATCCCGGTCCAACGGCGGGAAGGCCACCTCCTCGACTTCCCATTCGGCCTCGTTCGCCTGATCGTCGGGACGATCCATCGCCTCGGCCTTCTGCTCGGCGCTGCCGGCCGCGCTGATTCGTGGGAACTCGACGCTGGGCTGCATCGGCGTCTCTTCACGTGCAGGCGGCTCCGGATCCAGGCTGGGTGGTTGATAGTCGATCGTACGCCATTCCAACGTCTCGCTGCGCCGGGTTGGCGAGGCGTGTCCCGCGCCGGTGTCGGTCGAAGCCTCATCGTCATCTTTATGCGGCGTGACACCCGGGGCCTTGGGCGACGCCGCCTTCTCACGGAGCGCCTGCTGATCAGACCTCGACTCCCCGCTGTCGGCAGGAGTCGAGGAGGGAAAGTCGGCATGCTCACGCTCGGCCGCTGCCGAGGGCTCGTCTCGCTCTGCGGTATCCTCCGGGAGATCGCCCTGCTCCCGCACTTCTGGCTCGGCCAGGGGTCGCGGCGACTCTGAGCGGCTCGACAGGGAGTCAGTCTCCGGCGAAGGGGGCTGATGCTTGGCCAGCAGCCGCCCTGCTTCGGCCACCAGGGCGGCATCGCCGGTCTCGGCCAGCCGCTGCGCCTCTTGCTCTGCCGCCTGTCGCTCACCCTGCTCTACGTGCACATTGAGCAACTTCAGGCGCAAATCGTGCCGCTCGGGATCGCGCGCCAGCCCTGCCTCCAATAACTCTCTGGCCTGATCGAAGCGACCATAGGCCATGAAGATGTCCGCCTCACTGATCGCCTCGGCCTGAGGCATGATATTGCGCGGCACCTCCTCCTGAGAGGACTCGGCTTCACTGACGCTCATTCCCCTGACGCCAGGAGATAGTGGCTCGGCTGGAGCGTTCGGCGGCACCACTGTGTCGGCTGGAGGAATGCCATGCACCATGTTCGGCATGGTACGACTTCCCATCGTCGACGCGGCCTCACGGCGCTGACGCCGGCGAACGAAGAGCCAGAGCCCTAGCAGCGCCGCCAGCCCCGCGCCGCCCAGGATGAGGTTGCGATCTATGGCCACCGGATAGGCCGCCCCCCACCATGACGCATCGGCATCAGACTCGGTCTCGCGCTGCACGATCACGCTGGTTCCCGTCGCCTCGCCACTTGCACCCTCGCTCAGCAGCGCACTGAGCTGTTCCCGCATGGCCTCGACCTCGTCGCGCAGGCCACCCAACTCGTGCTGCAAGGCATCACGCTCCCTCTGAACCTGTTCCAGAGCGGCACGGCTCTCCTCCCAGCGCTGTTCGAGCAGTGCGAGTCGAGGATCGCTCCCGCCGACGGCCAGCTCGCCAGCCCCCAGCGTTGCCAACACCTCCGCATCAAGAACGTCTTGGGCATACTCGCCTTTTTCTTCGACAGCGGATGCCGATCGCCCCCCATCCCTGGCCACGCCCATCGCGGCCTCGGCAGCCAACTCCTCATCGCTGAGCAGCGTCAGGCGCGGTGCGGCAGAGGCTTCGCCTGCCGTAGCACCGGCGACATCGTCTTGTTCGGTCGCTTGCGACCGACCTGGCGCTGTGGAAGTCTCGGCCACCGCTTGCACTGCCGCAGCAGCAGTGGCGGACGCCTCGACACTGTCACCAACCGCAGCATCTGGCGCCAGGGAAACGCGAGCCGGCGCACCGCTACCACGGCTCGCCCAGGCCTGATTCATGGCCTGAACGATGTTGGTTGCCTCTTGTGCAGAGCGCGCCGCAATGGCCTCGCGCGACGGCACGTCCAGCGTATGGCCGGCGCGCATGGCGTTGATGTTGCCTGAAGGGAAAACGTCGGGATTGGCTTCGACCAACGCCACCATCATCTGGTCCATGCTGATCCCACTATCCGGGCGCAGCCGCCCGGCAACCGACCATAGGGTATCGCCACTGTCGACCCAGGCGCTCTCCTCCACCGGACGCCGCCCATCCGCAGGCGCCACGGCCACTTGTGAGGCAACGGGCGCGGACTCCGCCACCTGCGTTTCGACGGCGGGACTTGCAGGCTGGCGCCCAGAACCGCTCACCAGCACTGGCATGCTGTCATAGCCAGGCGGGTCAAGCAGCAGCGTCATTTCTCTCAGCTGACGACCCGCTGGCCAGTCGAAGCGCAGCAGCAGGTCCATCCAAGGCTCCCGGACCGCATTCTCGCTGGAGAGGGTCACGACCCAGCGTCCCTGGCGAACCTCTACGTCGGCTCGCACGCTGGCCGCCAAGGGAGTGCGCGAAAGCCCCGCGGACTCGAACTCCTGAGGCCCCGCCACACTGACTCGCAGCCGCTCGGGGTCGAGCCCTTGCGTATCGGTGAGTGGAATGACGGCACGTAGCGGTGCATTGAGGGAGGAGCGCACTTCGACCTCCCCCACGCCCAGTGCCAGTACCAGAGGGCTTGCGGTCGAAAGCGCCAGCAGCATGGCTGATGTCAACTTGCGTCTCATTGGTTTCCCTTGCATTGCCGCCTGCCTTCAAGGCGCCCGGTTGCTGTGCTGCCCGGGGCAGGTTCGAATATCTACCATATCCTCGTACCGCGTGCTGCACGGCGATGTCCAGTGCAGCATTCTTCCCCGGTCAGCACAGCGTCTGCATGCCCATAGAAAACGGGGCATCTCCCGCAGGAGATGCCCCGTTGACGGCAACTGCGAGACGATCACTGCTCGCGCAGGATCTTCAGCATGCGCTTGAGCGGTTCGGCAGCGCCCCACAGCAACTGGTCGCCCGCAGTGAAGGCGGAAAGGTACTCGCCGCCCATGTTCAGCTTGCGCAGGCGACCCACCGGAACACTCAGGGTGCCGGTAACGACCGAAGGCGTCAGCCCTGCAATGGTGGCCTCCTTGTCGTTGGGGATCACCTTGACCCACTCGTTGTGCTTGGCGATGCGCTCCTCGATTTCATCTATCGGCACATCTTTCTTCAACTTGATGGTAAATGCCTGGCTGTGCGAACGCATGGCACCGATACGCACACAGAGACCGTCGATGGGAACCGGGTTATCCTGGATGCCCAGGATCTTGTTGGTCTCGACGCTGCCCTTCCACTCCTCGCGGCTCTGGCCGTTGTCGAGCTTGGTGTCGATCCACGGGAGCAGGCTGCCCGCGAGCGGTGCGGTGAAGTTATCGATCGGGAAGTCGCCACCGCGCATGGCCTGAGTGACCTTGCGGTCGATGTCGAGAATGGCGCTGGCGGGATCGTCCAGCTCATCGGCGACGCTGTCACGCAACGCGCCCATCTGCAGCAGCAGCTCGCGCATATGCTTGGCACCGGAACCGGAGGCGGCCTGGTAGGTCATGGAGGTCATCCATTCGATCAGGTCGGCCTCGAACAGGCCACCCAGCCCCATCAGCATCAGGCTGACGGTACAGTTGCCACCAACGAAGGTCTTGGCGCCGCGTGCCAGCTGCTCATCGATGACGCGACGGTTGACCGGGTCGAGCACGATGGTCGCCTCATCCTCCATGCGCAGTGTGCTGGCGGCGTCGATCCAGTAGCCCTTCCAACCACTGCCGCGCAGATCGCCGTAGACCTGCTTGGTGTAATCGCCGCCCTGACAGGTGATCACCACATCCAGCGCCTTGAGCTCTTCGATGTCGGTGGCATCTTTCAGCGGAGGCACGTCCACGCCGACGTCGGGGCCGGCCTGACCGACCTGGGAGGTGGTGAAGAAGATCGGCTCGATGCCGTCGAAATCTCCATCCTCCTGCATGCGCTGCATGAGCACGGAGCCCACCATGCCACGCCATCCGACGAAACCGACTTTCAACATGTGAAGTCCTCCTGGAAAGAATGAGGCCAATAGTATACACGACCCGGGCTCACCTCGCAGGCGAGCCCGGGCGCAGGGTAACGACAGTGGAATGCGTTGGCGTTCAGAGCGCCTCGAAGGCCGCCAGCACCGCGTCGCCCATCTCGACGGTGGACACGGTGCGCGTACCTTCTGAAGCAATATCCGCGGTCCGCAGGCCGTCGTCCAGCACTTTCCCCACGGCGTCTTCGATACGCTGGGCGAGGTCCGGCTCGGCGAGCGAATAGCGCAGCATCATCGCCACCGAGAGGATGGTCGCCAGCGGGTTGGCAACGTTCTTGCCGGCAATGTCCGGCGCGCTGCCGTGGCACGGCTCGTACATGCCCTGGCCGCTCTCGTTGAGCGAGGCCGAGGGCAACATGCCAATAGAGCCGGTGAGCATGGCGGCGGCATCGGAGAGGATGTCGCCGAACATGTTGCCGGTGACCATCACGTCGAACTGCTTGGGCGCACGCACCAGCTGCATGGCGGCATTGTCGACGTACATGTGCGAGAGCTCTACGTCGGGATATTCCGGCGCCAGCCTCTCCATCACCTCGCGCCACAGGATCGTGACCTCAAGCACGTTGGCCTTGTCGACGCTGCACAGGCGCTTGCCGCGCTTCTGCGCCAGCTCGAAGGCGACCCGGCCGATACGCTCGATCTCGCTCTCTGAGTAGACGTAGGTGTTGAAGCCAACTCGCTGGCCGTCGCGCACCTCGATGCCGCGGGGCTGGCCGAAATAGATGCCGCCGGTAAGCTCACGCACGATCATGATGTCGAGCCCGGCCACGAGCTCGGGCTTGAGACTGGAGGCGCTAGCCAGTTGCGGGTAGGTGATGGCCGGGCGCAGGTTGGCGAACAGGCCGAGGTTCTTGCGCAGGCCGAGCAGTCCCTTCTCGGGGCGCTTGGCCAGGTCCTCGAGCTTGTCCCACTTGGGGCCGCCCACGGCGCCGAGCAGGATAGCGTCGGCGACTTTGGCCTTGTCCAGGGTGACGGCGGGCAGCGGCTCACCGTGCTCGTCATAGGCGCTACCACCCACGAGCGCCTCCTCCACCTCGACGTCAAGGCCGCGGGCCTGGCAGGCGGCCAGGATGCGGCTCGCCTGGGCGGTGATCTCGGGGCCGATGCCGTCACCCGGCAGTACCAGAATCTTGCGTGTCATCGTAGCTTCCTTGGTTGACTACCACCGTCGCAAGCGGGGCGCCGAGGGCAGGCCGAAGAGGAGGGCTTTTGCCATGGATGGCAAAAGTAGCGCCCAGGGATGGGTTCACAGCGCCTCCTCGCAGGCCTGCCGCCGGATCAGCTCCTCGGAGTGCCAAAGGCAAGCTTGAGTTAAGAGGCGACCACTTGCCAGCCGCCTAATCAGCCCCTCACCGACGGATGTAAAGAAAAGGTCTTGTCAGGCCTGAGCACCATCACGAAACAGCCATGGCCTCTCGGCACGGTGGCGCTGCTCGAAGGCGCGAATGGCGTCCTCGTCCTGCAGCGTGATGCCGATGTCGTCCAGGCCCTCGAGCAGGCAGTGCTTGCGGAAGGCATCGACCTCGAACTGAAGAATCTCGCCCGAGGGCGTGATCACCCGCTGGTTCTCGAGGTCCACGTCGAGACGGTAACCTTCGCTGGCCTCCACCTCGCGGAACAGGCGATCCACGGTCTCTTCCGGCAGCGTGATCAGCAACAGGCCGTTCTTGAAGGCGTTGTTGTAGAAGATGTCGGCAAAGCTCGGCGCGATCACCACGCGGAAGCCGAAGTCTTCCAGCGCCCAGGGCGCGTGCTCGCGAGAGCTGCCGCAGCCGAAATTGCGCCGCGCGAGCAGCACGCTCGCCCCTTGATAGCGCGGCTGGTTGAGCACGAAATCGGGGTTGAGCGGACGCTGGGAAACGTCCTGACCGGGCTGTCCCTCGTCGAGGTAGCGCAGCTCGTCGAACAGGTTGACGCCGAAGCCGGTGCGCTTGATCGACTTCAGGAACTGCTTGGGAATGATCAGGTCGGTGTCGACATTGGCCCGGTCGAGCGGTGCGACGAGCCCTTCAGTGCGTTCGAATTTCCTCATGGCTCAAGCCTCCTCTGCGACGGGCTGTGCGTCGAGGCGACGCACGTCGACGAAATGACCGGCGATGGCGGCGGCGGCGGCCATCGCCGGGCTGACCAGATGGGTGCGCCCGCCGTAGCCCTGGCGCCCCTCGAAGTTGCGGTTCGAGGTGGAGGCGCAGTGCTCGCCGGCACCGAGCTTGTCGGCATTCATCGCCAGACACATGGAGCAGCCCGGCTCACGCCACTCGAAGCCCGCCTCGATGAAGATTTTGTCGAGCCCCTCGGCCTCGGCCTGGCGCTTCACCAGACCGGAGCCCGGCACCACCATGGCGAGCTTGATGGAATCTGCCACCTTCTTGCCGCGTGCCACCTTGGCCGCCTCGCGCAGATCCTCGATGCGCGAGTTGGTGCACGAGCCGATGAACACCTTGTCGAGCTTGATATCACTGATCTTCTGCTTGGGCACGAGGCCCATGTACTCCAACGCACGGGTGTAGCCACGCTTGAGCGTCTCGTCGCCCTGCTCGGCCGGGTCGGGCACTTCGCCGGAGATGCCGGTGACCATCTCGGGGCTGGTACCCCAGCTCACCTGAGGTTCGATATCGGCGGCATCCAATGTGACCACCTTGTCGAACTGGGCGTCCGCATCGGAGACCAGGTTGTGCCAGTCCGCCACGGCGGCCTTCCACTGCTCGCCCCGGGGAGCGAAGGGACGCTCGGCGAGATAGTCGATGGTAGTGTCGTCCACGGCGATCAGGCCGACCCGGGCGCCGGCCTCGATGGCCATGTTGCACACCGTCATGCGGCCTTCCATGGAGAGGTCGCGAATGGCGCTGCCGGCGAACTCGATGGCGTAACCGGTGCCGCCGGCGGTGCCGATCTTGCCGATGATGGCCAACACCACGTCCTTGGCGGTCACGCCGGAGCCAAGCTTGCCCTCGACGCGCACCTGCATGTTCTTCATCTTCTGCGCCAGCAGGCACTGGGTGGCGAGCACGTGCTCGACCTCGGAAGTGCCGATGCCGTGGGCGAGCGCGGCGAAGGCGCCGTGGGTGGCGGTATGGGAATCGCCGCACACCACGGTCATGCCGGGCAGCGTGGCGCCCTGCTCCGGGCCCACCACGTGCACGATGCCCTGGCGCGGGTCGTTGATCTTGAACTCCTCGATACCGAACTCGACGCAGTTGTCGTCCAGCGTCTGCACCTGGATCAGCGACACCGGGTCCTTGATGCCGGCATTGCCCTCGGCGCGTTCCTTCAGCGTGGTCGGCACGTTGTGGTCAGGAGTGGCCAGATTGGCGTCGAGACGCCACGGCTTGCGCCCGGCCAGACGCAGCCCCTCGAAGGCCTGCGGCGAGGTCACTTCGTGCAGCAACTGGCGGTCGATGTAGATCAGTGCGGTGCCGTCGTCGCGCTCCTTCACCAGGTGCTGCGACCACAACTTGTCGTAAAGGGTCTGGCCTGCCATATCGTTCTCCCGGGCTCTATGGCCCTTTTGCTCATCCGGTCGGTCCGAGCTGCCCCAATGCCGCGGCTGTTCCGGCGCCGCTCACGCTGCAGCAACCGCCAAGCTTATCCGTACGGGTGATTCACGCTTGGCTCTCGTTGGTGTCATCAAGTCTTGCGCGGCTCGCCCATAAAAGCAATTCATGTTATTTATTCATTGGATTCCATAAAGGAATACAAACGAGAGATGGACACCCAAAGCCTGCAGGCTTTCCTCGCCGTGGCCGACAGCGGCAGCTTCTCCCGCGCCGCAGAGCATCTGTACCTGACCCAGCCGGCGGTCTCCAAGCGCATTGCCACCCTCGAGGAGCAGATCGGTGCCCGCCTGTTCGATCGCATCGGCCGCCGTGTCACCCTCACCGAGGCGGGCCGGGTGCTGCTGCCCCGCGCCCGTGAAATTCTCGTCATGGTGGACGACAGCCGCCGCGCATTGACCAATCTCGAAGGCCAGGTGGCCGGCAACCTGACCCTCGCCACCAGCCACCATATCGGCCTGCACCGCCTGCCACCGCTGCTCAAGACTTACACCCAGGCCCACCCAGAGGTGCGACTCGACCTGCGTTTCCTCGACTCGGAGCAGGCCTACCAGGGCGTGCTGGACGGCGAGCTGGAGATCGCCGTGGTAACCCTGGCGCCGCACCCGGACCCGCAGCTCGACGTGGTACCGGTCTGGCAGGACCGCATGTGCTTCGTCTGCGCCCACGATCACCCACTGACCGGATACGGGAAGCTCTCGCTCCATGAACTGTGCGCCTTCGATGCGGTGCTCCCCGGTTCGCTGACCTTCACCCGCACGCTGGTCGAATCACGCTTTGCCGCCGCCGGTCTCGAGCTGCCGGTGGCGCTCTCCACCAATTACCTCGAAACCCTCAAGATGATGACCGCCATCGGCCTGGGCTGGAGTCTGCTGCCGGAGCGACTGGTCGCGGGCGATCTCCACGAGCTAGATGTGGCGCACCCAGACATTCACCGCTCGCTGGGTTATCTGGTGCACCGCAGCCGTACGCTTTCCAATGCCGCACGAGCGATGCTCAGGCTACTTGAAGAGGCGCGTGATGCGGCGAGTCGCGAGAGATAGGCAGACATTGTTAGACTGCTCATGAAAAAGAAGAGCCGCCTCGACTCGCCGGAGCCCCATTCCTCGTGTCCCCACCCGATTCGCCACCGACATCGTTGCGTCATGCCCTGGCAGGCATGCTGATCCTGCTCGGCCTGGTGCAGCAGATCCTTGGCTTCGCCGGGCTGTCGCCGCTGCCGCACGGCGTCGGCTACGCGCTGTGGCTGGCCACCTTTCTACTATGGCCAGACATACCACGCCGCACCCGTTGGCAGGCCGGTGCATTGGCCGCCATCGGCCTCGGGATGCTGATCCTGGCGGGTTGGCGCTACGGCGCCGATATCGCTTGGCCGGCAGTCACCAGCGGCAACAGCTATGTGGTGGCCATGCTGGTCGGCGTCAGCTTCATCGGGCTGATAGGCAACCGCAGCGGCAAGACGCGACCGCTCGGCCGTCCGATAACGGGCCGCCGAGGCACCCTGGGCACCTGGCTCGGCGTCCACCTGCTCGGCACCATCCTCAACCTCTCGACCGTGTTCATGATCGGCGACCGTCTCGCCCGGCGCGGCCCGTTGACCACGCCCCAACTGTTGGCACTCAACCGAGGGCTCTCCAGCGCCGCGCTGTGGTCGCCCTTCTTCGCCTCCATGGGGGTGGTAATGACCCTGGCGCCGGACATGGCATATTCTCGCATCCTGACGGTGGGGCTGCCGCTGGCGCTGCTCAGCGGTCTCCTGACCACGCTCGAACTGTCGCGCCGCTTCGATCTCGCCGAGGTAGCGGGCTTCTCGCTGTCACCTCGCAGCCTACTGATGCCGGTAGCGATGGCAGCCCTGGTCATGCTGTTTCACTTCAAGCTGACGCCATACCTGAGCATCGTCAGCATTATCACCTTTCTGCTACCGGCAGTGGCACTGGCCAGTAATCTCACAGCCGGACCACGCTGGACCCTGCGCCGAGTGCGCCAGCACACCCTCACGCGCCTGCCAGCGATGCGCGGCGAGATCGCCCTGTTCCTCTCGGCAGGCCTGCTGACCATGGGACTTTCTACTTTCGTCGTCGCGGCGACAGGCAGCGAATGGCGACTTTTCCCTCATTTCGGCCCGGTCCAGGCCGTGACCAGCTTCCTCGCCATCGTTGTCAGCGCCGTAGCCGGGCTGCACCCGATCATCGGCGTCTCGGTGCTGGCCTCGATGCTGGACCTGCGTGGCAACGAGCAGACGCTATTTGCCTTCACCGCCCTGGCCTCCTGGGCGGTGGGCACCTCGGTGGGGCCGCTGTCGGGGATCAATCTTTCATTGCAGGGCCGCTACGGCGTCAGCGGTTATCGCATGATGCGTCACAACCTGGGTTACGCCCTGCTGCTCAGCGGACTAGTAGTGGTGTCGATACTCGCGCTCCATGCCTGGCTGTGAGGACCGATCAAAGTAGCAGCGCCGCAGCGGGCCGGCATGGCACCAACCCGCCAACTCAGGGCTCGCTTATTGCGATAGGCGATAGAAGTAGCGGTGCCCGCACCGATGGCAAGGCTCGATGCGCTTCACACCCTCCAGTTCGACCACCGCATCGCAGTGCACGCAAGCCATGCGCCCAGGTGCCGCTACCTCACCTTCGCAGTAGTCGGCCCGGGCTGCTTCCAGGTCTTCATTGAGTTGTGCGTTCTCGACAATGCTGCGGTCGGCAATGGAGAACAGTGACTCCACCACTCGGCGCGAGAGATGATCGAGGTCGATGCCCAACCAAGCGGCCACACCACGACCACCTGCCCGCAGGTAGCGGCGCATGTCGATCAGGTCACGCTCGACCCAGGCGCGCAGCAGGGCGAGTTCGTCCTTGGTGAACTCCTCCAGTTCGGCCTCGAACTCTACCGCCTCGTCCAATTCCCGCTGAAGGTTCTCCCAGGTCAGATCATCCGCACCCTCACGCAGCCTGCCAAGCATGCGCTCATAGCCCTCACGCAGCCGATGTTCGCGATGGGAGTCGGGACGTTCGCTCATGGTCATCTCCTCGAAGCGGTTTTCGGCATGGACCGGGCATGGCCGGGCATGCGCTACTGGGGTATCCTTGGTTACCATTTAGACGCCATCCCGCCGTCAGTTCAACGTTTTATCGTGAGACTGCCGGCCGGCAATGACGTCGGACAACTTTCTGCGCAAGCGCACGGCGCGCCGTGCCCGAACACATTAAGGTCATTTCGAAAGCCGATGGATGCCCAGTACAAGCCCTTTGAGATAGAACGCGACGCCCAGAACTTCTGGGAGAAGAACCAGTGCTTCAAGGCGGTGGAGGATGCCAGCCGCGAGAAGTTCTACTGCCTGTCGATGTTCCCCTACCCCAGTGGCAAGCTGCACATGGGGCACGTGCGCAACTACACCATCGGCGACGTGGTCTCGCGCTTCCAGCGCATGCAGGGCAGGAACGTGATGCAGCCCATGGGCTGGGACGCCTTCGGCATGCCGGCCGAGAACGCGGCGATCCAGAACCGGGTGCCGCCGGCCAAGTGGACCTATGACAACATCGACTACATGCGTAGCCAGCTCCAGGCGTTGGGGTTCGCCTACGATTGGAGCCGCGAGTTCGCCACCTGCGATACCGACTACTACCGCTGGGAGCAGTGGTTCTTCGCCAAGCTGGTGGAAAAGGGGCTGGTCTACAAGAAGATGTCCACGGTCAACTGGGACCCGGTGGACCAGACCGTGCTGGCCAACGAACAGGTCATCGAGGGCCGCGGCTGGCGCTCCGGTGCACTGGTGGAGCGCAAGGAGATCCCGCTGTGGTTCCTGCGCATCACCGACTACGCCGACGAGCTGCTTGCCGACCTCGACAAGATCGAGTGGCCCGAGCAGGTCAAGACCATGCAGCGCAACTGGATCGGCAAGTCGCGTGGCGTGGAGCTCAGCTTCGATATCAAGGCTGCCGACGGCAGCGTGGCAGAACCGCTTTCGGTCTACACCACTCGCCCCGATACCCTGCTGGGGGTCACCTACGTGGCGGTGGCGGCCGCGCATCCGCTGGCCAAAGCCGCGGCTGAAGACAATGCCGAGCTGGCAGCCTTCTGCGAGGAATGCGCCCGGGGCGGCACCTCCGAGGCGGAGCTGGCCACCAAGGAGAAGCGCGGCATGCCTACCGGCCATATGGCCGTGCATCCGCTTACCGGTCGCGAGGTGCCCGTTTACGTTGCCAACTTCGTACTGATGGAGTTCGGCACCGGGGCGGTGATGGCGGTTCCCGGCCATGACCAGCGGGACTGGGAGTTCGCCACCAAGTACGACCTGCCCATCGAGGCAGTCATTGCCGACGAGAGCGGCCAGGCCCCGGATCTCTCGCAAGGCGCCTACGTGGAATACGGCGTGCTGATCAACTCCGGGGAGTTCGACGGCCTGGACTTCGATGCCGCCTTCGAGACCATCGCCGGCAGGCTGGCTGAGCTGGGTCGCGGCGAGGTGAAGATCAACTATCGCCTGCGTGACTGGGGAGTGGCCCGCCAGCGCTACTGGGGCGCACCGATCCCGGTCAAGTACGGCCCCGAAGGGCAGACCGTGCCGCTCTCCGACGACGAGCTGCCCGTCGCCCTGCCCATGGAGGTCACCGTCGATGCCAGCGGCTCGCCGCTGAAGCGTATGCCCGAGTTCTATGAGCTGGGCGACGGCTGGGTGCGCGAGACCGATACCTTCGATACCTTCATGGAGTCGTCCTGGTACTTTGCCCGCTTCTGCTGTGCCGACAATCGCGACGCCATGCTCGACGAGCGCGCTGACTACTGGCTGCCGGTGGATCTCTACATCGGCGGTATCGAGCACGCCATCCTGCACCTGCTCTACGCGCGCTTCTTCACCAAGCTTATGCGCGACCTGGGCCTGGTGAAGGTCGACGAACCGTTCCAGCGCCTACTCACCCAGGGCATGGTGATCGCCGAGACCTTCTACCGCTCGACGCCGAACGGTGGCAAGGAGTGGTTCAATCCCGCCGACGTGGAGGTCAAGCGAGACGACAAGGGCCGCCCGGTCAGCGCGGTGCTCATCAGTGACGGCCAACCGGTGGAGATGGGCGGCATCGAGAAGATGTCAAAGTCGAAGAACAACGGCGTCGATCCGCAGTCTATGATCGACCGCTTCGGCGCAGACACCGTGCGCCTGTTCATGATGTTCGCGGCGCCGCCCGAGCAGTCGCTGGAGTGGTCCGACTCGGGCGTCGAGGGTGCCAGCCGCTTCCTCAAGCGCCTGTGGCGCATTGTGTTTGAACACCTCGAGGCCGGCCAGCCGGGCAAGCTGGACACCGTGGCACTCAACGACGCCCAGCGTGAACTGCGGCGCAAGACCCACGAAACGATCAAGAAGGCCAGCGACGATATCGGCCGGCGCACCACCTTCAACACTGCCATCGCTGCGGTGATGGAGCTGAGCAACGCCCTTGCCAAGTTCGACGACGCCACGCCCCAGGGCCTGGCCGTGGCCCGCGAGGCCGTGGAAGCCTGCGTGCTGCTGCTGGCACCGATCACGCCGCATGCCTGCCATGCGCTGTGGCGCGAGCTGGGCCATGAAGAGCCAGCCATCGACGCCCCCTGGCCGAAGGTGGACGAATCGGCTCTCGCGCGCGACACCATCGAGCTGGTGGTACAGGTCAACGGCAAGCTGCGCGCCCGCATCGAGGTAGCGGCCGAGGCTTCCAAGGAAGCCATCGAAGCCGAAGCCTTCGCCGCCGAGAACGTGCAGCGCCATACCGAGGGCAAGGTGGTACGCAAGGTGATCGTGGTGCCGGGCAAATTGGTCAATATCGTGGTGAGCTGACGCAGACCGAACGGGAGCCCCCATGCAGCGACGCGATTTTCTCAACCTCGCCATGGCCGCCGGGGCGGCCATGGCACTGGCCGGCTGCGGCTTTCGCCTGCGCGGCTTCGATACGCCGGGACTAGCCCTGGAAGAACTCGCACTGGCGGGAGACGACAGCGAGCTGGCCCGCCTGGTGGAAGAGCGCCTGACAGCGATCGGCACCCGGGTTAACGACAACGCTCCGCTGGTGCTCAATCTCGGCCCGGAGACTTTCCGTGAACGCCAGCTCAGCGTTCTCGACAGCGGTCCTCAAGAGCTGGAGATGTCGCTCACGGTACCCTTCTCGGTACAACAGCGTAGCGACGGGGCCTATCGCCTCTCCGAACAGCGCCTCGAGGTATCGACCCGATTCACCGTCAGCGACGACAATCTGCTGGCTCAGGATGATCTCCGCGAGGAAGCGCGCCAGGACCTGCGTCAGGAGGCCCAGCGCCGCTTGTTCGACCGTCTGCGCGCAGTGACCGACGGCTCGTGAATATTAACTCCCTACTGCTCGCATGAAGGCGCGCTCATGAAGGTCTTTGCCGACAAGCTTCCGGAAGCGCTGGCCAAGAAATTGCCCCCGGTGGTAATCGTGGCCGGTGAGGAGCCGCTACAGCACATGGAAGCCTGCGACGCCGTGCGCAGCGCGGCCCGCGAGCGGGGCATCGATGAGCGCGACATCCTTCACGTGGAGGCCAACTTCGCCTGGGGCCGGCTGCGCGAGGCTGCCGCCAGCCTGTCGCTGTTTGCCTCGCGCAAGGTGATCGAGCTGCGTCTGGGTAGCCAGAGCCTCGGCCAGGAGGGCGCCAAGGCACTGAAGGAGTACGCCGAAGCACCGGGCAACCGTGACAACGTCTTGCTCGTCAGCATGGGCAAGCTCGATTTCCGCCAGCAGAAGAGTGCCTGGTTCCAGGCGCTCGACAAACTCGGGTTGTTCGTCCCGGTGTGGCCGGTAGACATGGCGAGACTGGGCTTCTGGCTACGCGACCGCGCCGAGCGCCACGGTTTGTCGCTCGAGCTGGATGCCGCCCGCCTGCTCGGCGAGCGCACCGAAGGCAACTTGCTCGCAGCAGATCAGGAACTGCAGAAGCTGGCCCTTCTGTTGCCCCCAGGCACACGCGTGGACCCTGCACAGATTGCTGGCGGCGTGGAAGACAGCGCTCGCTATGACGTCTTCACCCTGACCGATGCCTGCCTCAAGGGGGAGCGCGAACGCGTCTCGCGCATCGTTCGGGGCCTGCGTGGGGAAGGCGTCGAGGCCCCCATCGTGCTGTGGGCGCTGACCCGCGAGCTGCGCACCCTGCTGTCGCTGCATCAACACCTCGACCAGGGCCAGAGTTTCGAACACGCCTGCAAGGCACAGAAACCGGCGATCTTCGACAAGCGCCGCCCAGCCTACCAACAGGCCATCTCGCGCCTGCCAAGGAAACGCCTGCACAAGCTGCTGCTGTTTTCCCAGCGCCTCGATCTCTCGATCAAGGGCGCCGCCCATTTGCCGCTGTGGGAGGGGCTACACGACCTGGCACTGACCCTGGCGGGTGGCCGCGGCCTGCTCGCTGAGCTGCCCTCCTCTTATCGTGTGGGATAAGCTGGTCACTGCATCTCGATTATTTCGACATATCGATTTATGCAAGGGCATGAAATTTCACGCGCTTTCTGCTTATACTTATACAGCATCGCTGGAGCAAGTGGACCTCTGCGCTCACCGAACCGGGAGCGCTGGATCATTCAAGAGCCGGAAGCCTTACCTCAAGAAGAAGGAACACTGATCATGAAAACACTCCGCCGCTTTCTCAGTCCCCTGCTGATTCTCGCCCTGGTACTCGGCAGCGTCTCGGTATCGGCCGCGCCGCTTCCCGCCAGCGAGCTGGTCTCTACCCAGGCAGCCCTCTCGGCCGAACGAGCCGACGCCGACCGGGAGCGAATCAACGAGATCCTCTCTCGGGCCGACGTTCAGGAACAGCTCGTCGCCCAGGGGGTGGACCCGGCCGAAGTCGAAGCCCGCGTGGCCGCTCTTTCTGACGAAGAGGCCCGTCAGATGGCCGAGCAGCTCGACCAGTTGCCCGCCGGTGCCAGCGTCGTAGGTGCCCTGGTCCTCATCTTCCTTGTCCTGCTGGTCACCGACATCCTGGGTCTGACCAACGTCTTCCCCTTCACCCGCTGATGAAAGACGACATGCAGAACCGTTTCATGCCACTACGCAAGAACGCCCGCTTCGCGGGCGTTTTTCTGATGGGACTGTGGCTGTTCATGCTGGTGGGTTGCGCCTCGACGCCGCGCCTGACCGAAAGTACGGAGCAGGCCTTGCCGCAGCAAACGCTGATCGAGGACGTTCCATTCCACGCCCAACGAGAATATCAGTGTGGACCCGCTTCGCTAGCCATGGTGCTCAACCATGACGGTGCGGACGTAGCCATGGAGCGCCTGATTCCACAGGTCTTCCTGCCCGGTCGCGAGGGAAGCGTTCAACCCGAGATGCTTGCCACGGTGAGACGCCACGGCCGTATTCCTTACGTCCTCGACAACAGCTTCGATGCGCTGCTCACCGAAATCGCCGCCGGCCACCCTGTCGTCGTCATGCAGAACCTTGCCCTTCCGGCATGGCCGATGTGGCATTACGCCGTGGCCATCGGCTACGATCTGGAAGCCGAGGAAATGACCGTGCACAGCGGAGAAGAAGCGGCGCGCATCGAATCCTTCCGCCGCTTTGATGCCACCTGGGCACGCAGCGATCGCTGGGCTTTCGTCGCCCTGGCTCCCGGCGAGATGCCTAGCGGTATCGGTGAGCAGCACGCGCTACAGGCGATCGCTGCCTTCGAGCAGGTGCAGGGGGCCGAAGCAGCCGTCCCGGCCTGGGAGGCTTTGGTGGCACGCTTCCCCGATTCCGGCATGGGGTACTTTGCATTGGGTAATGCCCGCCATGCCGCAGGAGATGCATCGGGCGCCATAGCGGCATTTCGCGCATCGGTAGCGCATCGGGACGACTTGGGCGTAGCATGGCTGAACTTGGGGCTGCTGTTGGGCGCGCAGGGCGAAACCGGCGAGGCTCGCCAGGCCTTGGGCCGCGCCGCTGATCTGCCTGGCCAGTGGCAGCCACGCGCCAGGGAGGCGCTGCAGCGGTTGTAGCCCGGCTCAGCCAAAGAGAGTCGATAGCATTAAAGGGAGACGGCGTGAGCTACGAGATCGTACTCAAGCGAATCTATAGCCCGGGCGAACCAACGGACGGTGCCCGGGTTCTGGTCGATCGCCTCTGGCCTCGCGGAAAGAGGCGCGAGAGCCTGGCGCTGACGGAGTGGTATCGTGACGCGTCGCCCTCGCCCTCGCTGAGTCGCCAACTACGTCAGGACGAGATCAGCCCCAAGGTCTTTGCCGTGCGTTATCGTGGCGAGCTGAGGGATCATCCCGAGAACCTGGTTCCCTTGATGCGCTATGCCCGCCAAGGGAAGTTGACGCTGCTATCCGCCGCCCGCAATCTCGAGGAGTCCTACCTACCACTGTTGCAGCAGGCTCTGCTTGAAGCACTGCGGCATGAGGACGTGGAGGATCTGGAACTGGCCTCGCCGCCTTGCTATCGGCACCAAGTACCGGACGAGTAAATGTCCAATGCCAGCTACCTCGGCACCACTGCGAGGCTTCTCATCCTCTCGACCCTGCGCGCATGCATCTCCTGATCCGACCCCTTGCTTGGCCATCGAACAGGTAATAGAGCAGATATGCCAGCACCGTAGGATCACGTAATTCCAGGCAAGCCCTCACCAGTAGGTTCAAGTCGATCTCAGTTCCTGCACTCCTGCACAGGGATACATAGCGCTTGAGGAAAAGCCTCATACGTCGATGGATGAACGTGGTGAGCTGCCTGTCCCTCACTTTCCGGTTGAGCATCAGGAGGGTCCTGACGGTAGCATGCATGCCCTGAACGTGCTTGGGAACCTTGTGCTGGGTCATGGTCGAGTTCAGTCTTATGCGTCTTTCAAAGTAAACCCGCTGTGTCACCAGACAGCGTCTAGCGGCCATCACCAATGGGTAGAGGATGCATTCATCCTCATGAAAGTGTTGGATGAACCTAAGCGAGGCATCGGTCCATAGACGGCGCCTGCTCATGTACAGACAGGTCGAGGCGGAAAATCTTCCGCTAGCACGGAACGCTTCGAGCAGTTCTATCGAGGACTCGAAGACTCCATCAAATCCCCTGTCATATTCCAGTTGGATGACGCTTTCGTCGATGCCGTCATAAAAGCTCCTTCCCGAGAAGAAAATAATATCTGGGAAAGCATTATCCTCTGCCAAATCTTTCATATCGGATATGAAATCCGGCGTTACCAAGTCATCCGAATCGAAAAAATACACATATTCACAGCTAGCCAACGAAAGCCCCAGGTTTCTAGCGCACCCTTGCCCTTGGTTTCTGGTAGATAGTATTTTGACAGGGTAAGGGTGCTGAAATTTTTCAACCAATGCCAGTGTATCATCCGCACTGCCATCATCGACGACGATGACTTCATCGGGGAGAGTCTCCTGATGTGCCATGGAGGTGAGTGCCTCCTCCATGTAGCGCGAGACGTTGAATGCCGGCATAATCACACTAATGCTAGCCTTTTTCATTATCGCTCCATATCGATATCACATATCATTTTCTTTGCCCATCTCGCATGCATCTTCTGGCAAAGAAAATCATTCTATTACTGGTATAATTTCTTCTGTAGTAAAGATGACTTCTCCCAAACCCCCAAATCACAAGCGTGGAGATCTTCTCACGCAGACACATTCTCTCGACAAAGACCTCATCCAAGTCGATTATTATCTTCGAGCCGTCCTGCACATTAAGCACCTCTCTGAGCTTCTTATCGGAAAGTATTTCCATAATATGGAATGGCGTGCCTTGCCAGCGATATATCCATACAGGCTGGCCGGCTATGAAAGCCGGCCAGATAAAACGCCTTCCGTTATCGAATTTCTTTGCGCAGGCGACGCGCAGCTTGACTCCATCATCAAGAACGATATTCAAGGAACCAGGGAAGATGCGCAGCCCCGTGAGGTTCTCGATTTCCTCGACGGAATGAGTTATATGCTCGTTAGCCCTCCCCCTGCCCGAAGATACGACCCCCTCAACCCTTCTCATTATCCATCCCCTCGAGTCGAATCTTAATGGATAGATTTTCCAATCACATTGAAACTCGGTTTAACTTGGTGCTTCACCTTTCTCAATACCTTATTAGCGAGGCGAACAGGTTTCATGGCCATTTTTCCGAAAACCCCCAACTCTCTCTCGCCGAACATCGACTCACTTAGCAATCTCACCACTTCCTTGTTAATATTGACCCCAACATCTATAGGCTTTTCGTAATAATAGTTATTGGATTTAAGATATCCTTTGAGCAGACCACCCATTTGCAGATTATCATGCACATTTACATCTTGATACCAAACCCACTGTTTTTCCCTTGCAATCTCTTCGAGAAGCTCGACATAACTTTCGCTAACTCGACTCTTATGAACTTTACAATGATAAAGCAGTGAAAAGAAGAGATCCTCCAACTCAGGGACAAAGAAATTCCCATGCTTTTTCCTGCGTTCCAGCATGTCCTTTTCCCAAGAACAAGGATAATATCCATCGCCCACGAATCGGATATCGACAGGTATTGTATTGCCTGCAATGTCGATAGTTCCTTTGTACGGCCTCCCACTCTTCTGGTAGACGTTGGCCGCCGAGGCCAGTTTCTGGAAGTCGGAGCAAAGAAAATCCACGTCACCACAGCCGGTCTTGACAGGGAGATTCTCGAAATTCCTCAGCACAAGGTATTTTACGGAATTATTCAAAATCTCAAATGGCTCATTCCAGTCCCGCCAGCCATTAGCTCCCTCAAGGTCCTTTTGTATGTCTTTCTTTATAGGGACATCAGAGGATAGGCATTCAGCAAGAAGTTCGCTGCCTAGAACTAGGGATGTCTGAAATATGAATTCTTCGTAATTATTACTGGAGTGCACCTGGTATGCCTTGTCGAACCAAGCGCGAAATTCATATTTTTTCTTCACGACATTGCGATTAGAAAGTTCAATATTACCTGACACATTCCGTATCAAGGCATACTGAGGCTCTAGATCCTCAACAATAATGAAGCGAAACGGGGGTTTTCCAATCTTTTTATCATACCCTTTGAAATCAAGTGAACCCGAGGACCTTTGGTAAAGACGTTGTATATTTCTATTATAGTTACGCTCCGACCAGTATATATTATAATCGCCTAAAACATTGAAATTACGCCTTATTCCTTCGACAATCTCACCTTCCTTGCTCCGCCCCCCCTCCCATATGGCAAAACAAGAAAAGTCTCTTCTTACCAGATCTTTCCTTTCCTGCATCACGGCTAGCTCACTCGCAGGCCCACGCCCTTTTTTTTCAAGCTTGAACATGGCGTCAGGCTCGGCCGAACTCCCATTCACACGCCCGATAGTATCCATTTTTCATCTCGCTCTGGCTTTTCAATAGCTAGACGGCTTGTCTGATCACTTCACGTTTCGGCCATAATCGTTCTTGCAAATGCCGCTCGAACCGACGACGGAAAAAGTCGGTAGCCTCTTCCTCTGTATAAAGCCCACGCCGAACATTAGGCCACAAATGGGCCTCCTCGAGCCTGATGACAGGGTTATCCTTATCGAACAGCATGGGAATGCTTTCTATTTCCAAAGCCAGACATATCGCAACGCGATGCCAGCCATGCCTAGGCTGTATGACTTCCTCTCCTTTAGTGGAAAATATTCTAGCTCTTATCAGTCCAAACTCCTCCCTCAGCCCTATGCTCCTGATAGACTCATACGCATCAATGAGTCTTTTCAGCTCCATTTCCACCAACTTGGGGGAGACTGGGCCAAAGCCTTTCCAGCCATCTTCCTCGCGCCAGGCTTCGAAACCATTCTTTTTCGCCTCATCACGCATCAACTTGATGCGGAATTCTCTCTTCTCCTCCGGTGTCGATGCATCCCATGGGTATACATAAGCAAGTGGATCCAGGAGGAGCCATTTCTTGTTGGGCATTACATTCAGGAACTCGGCCACATTTCTTGGCTGAAATTCATTAAAATAATCGGAAAAGAACCGCAGTGCCGCCCCCCTTCCGCCACGTTCATAGACACGAATCACCTCAATCCAGATGTGCATCAGGTTAGTGCTTGCCAGCAGAGCAAGCGGCACGTCTACCACATATCTCCGCTGCTTGCTGACATACATGCCTTCCAGAGGCGTGGGACACCTCCCGGGGGCCCTCATGTCCTGTAAAGGAGCCTGTTGCCTTTCGATCCGGTAACCGGCCAGGCGCAATGGCCCAGCGAGACACGCTCCGACAACTCTCCTTCCCCACGCGCCCAGCGTTCGCTTCATAGCCCCCCCTCAGCCAATAGACTCGGCAACATGCCTCTCTTGTGTAGAGTTTGTCGACGGTTTTCCTCCTTTCGTAATCAAGACGCTAATGCAAGCTCTCGGAAAGAACAAATTGAAACCTTTCGATACTCAAGATCACACAGCTCGCGCAGCGCTGCGTATATCATTTTTCTCATTCTTTTTTGCGAGCCTAGAGCCATGCACCGCGAACGGCGCGTATGACGAAGCGCTAGCGTGGGCGATTCCTTGGGCTGCGCAAGCGGTGCTGCCGGCAAGGACACGTGCCGGTCATGACGACCGGCACGTGAAAGCGGAGGGATCCTGAACGGAAAGGGTCAGAACACCCGATTCAGTCCGTTCTGTGCTGCTACCCGGTAGGCTTCGGCCATGGTGGGGTAGTTGAAGGTGGTGTTGACGAAATACTTGAGGGTGTTGGCTTCGCCCTTTTGCTGCATGATTGCCTGGCCGATGTGCACGATCTCCGAAGCTTGGTCGCCAAAGCAGTGGATACCGTAGATTTCCAAAGTGTCCTGGTGAAACAGGATCTTGAGCATGCCAACCGTATCGCCGGTGATCTGAGCACGGGCGGTATCCTTGAAGAAAGCCTGGGCAACTTCATAGGGCACTTTGGCTTCGGTGAGCTCACGCTCGCTCCGCCCGAACGAGCTGATCTCGGGAATAGTGTAGATGCCTGTCGGCACCTCGTTGACGAAGCGATAGTCGCGTTCGAGCAACTCGTCGCAGGCATTGAGACCCTGGTCATAGGCGGCGCTCGCCAGGCTCGGCCAACCGATCACGTCGCCGGCGGCATAGATGTGCGGGATGGCAGTGCGGTAGTGGTCGTCTACCTGGAGCTGGCCACGGCCGTTGGCTTCGAGACCGATGTTCTCCAGGCCGAGCTCGTCGGTGTTGCCGGTGCGGCCGTTGGCCCAAAGGAAGGCGTCGGCACGCAGTTTCTTGCCCGACTTGAGATAGACCACCACGCCCGACTCGTCTCCCTCGACCCGTTCGTACTCTTCATTGTGGCGGATCAGTACGCCATGCTTGCGTAGATGATAGGAGAGCGCGTCGCTGATCTCGTCATCGAGAAACGACAGTAGACGATCTCGACTGTTGATCAAGTCCACCTTGACGCCGAGTCCGGAGAAGATGGAAGCGTATTCACAACCGATCACACCTGCACCGAAAATGATCAACGTACGCGGCGTATGCGAGAGGCTCAGGATGCTATCGGAATCGTAGATGCGCGGATGTCGAAAATTGATGTCTGCGGGACGATAGGGACGCGAACCGGTGGCAATGATGATTTTCTGCGCCGCCAACTCCTCCAAGGCCTCCTGACGGTCGCGTACCAGTAAGGTGTGCTCGTCCTTGAAGCGGGCCACCCCGCTGAACAGATCAATACGATTGCGCGCATAGAACTTGGTACGCATCTCGACCTGCTGGTCGATGGTGATTCGCGAGCGCTCCATGACTCTGGGAAAGGAGAACCAGCGCGGCTCACCGATATCACGGAACATGCGGTTGGTGTTGAACTGCATGATCTGCTTGACCTGATGGCGAAGAGCCTTGGAGGGAATCGTTCCCCAGTGGGTACAGTTCCCCCCCAGGATCGGCTGCTTCTCCACGACCGCCACCCGCTTGCCATGCTTGGCGGCATTGATCGCCGCGCTCTCGCCGGCGGGCCCGGTACCGATCACCACCACGTCATAGTTATGGATTGCCATGGGCGCTCGCGTCTCCTTTCCCTTGTCGATGTTGGTTTTCGGGGCCAGGCCTGCTGCACGATAATTCGGCTAGTTCTGGCATGGCGAAGGGGCAAGACATGCCTCCCCTAGCGGCGGGTAGCGTCATAGCCCAGATCGGCGCCACGACTCTCGTCGCTCGAACGGCGTGCACTAACTGACTCCCCCTTGCGCTTGCGGTTCTCTTCCTCGCACACCTCGTCCTTGCCGCCGCAGATGTCGCACCCCTCCTTGAGGCCCAGCTTGTTGAGGCCGCCACAGGAGCCGGCAATGGGCTTGCGTCCCATGATCACGCCGATGGCCATACACCCCATGATCAGCAGCATGAAGCCCAGTACAACGAGAAAAGTGGTCATTCTTTCCCTCCAGGCGGCTAGGGCTCGAGCCAAGGCTCAAGGGCCGCGGTATGTTGAATTTCGATACCCTGTGGTGTCTTGACAACAACCCTGGCGGCACTATCCATGTTCTCAGCCAGGAGCAAGGCGTCCGCAGGATCGGCCCGGATCAGTAGACTGGCCTGTTGCATGGCCTCGCTGGCGCTCGGTGCAACGACACTGACCGCCAGGGGGGTCGACAACGTGACCAGTGGAACCACATCCTGCTGGGCAAAGCGCTGCACCAAGGCGGCATCCTGAAGACGCAGATGTCGTGCGCCATCCGGTCCCGAAAGCCCTGCCTGCTCAAGCGATAGGCGCCAGCCATTTTCGGAGGGCTTGCCCCGACCACGCATTACGCCGCCCACTTCGACCAGCATGGCGGCTGGAGCCATGGGATGGTCCTCGAGCCAACGCGTCAACCGATCGACAGCAAGCGAGTGAACGACACGATCCGTCTCTTGCCGCAGGCTCGGCGTGGCTATCCAGAAGTGGCTGAACGCCGCGTCCAGCGCTTGGGTAAAGGTACTTCGCTGACGTTCAAGCGTTGCCAGTTCACCTTGTATGCCGGCCTCGAGTTCAGCAACCTGGGACTGATCGAGGTCGGCATACAAGGTGATATGGTAACCCGTGCCAAGAGTCGTACCGTGGAGATAGTACTCGCTGGCCTGCTCGCGGCAAGCGCTGAGTGCCATGATCAAGGACACTGCCAGAAGGAGCCGGGCTGGCCCACACAGAGCCAGCCCGGTGAATCGCCCGAAGGCGAAGGGGGTCATCCGCCAAAGTCGTCCAGCAAGATGTTTTCGGGCTCGACACCCAGGTCGAGCAGCATCTTGATGACGGATGCGTTCATCATGGGCGGTCCGCACATGTAGTACTCGCAGTCCTCGGGAGCCGGATGGTCCTTGAGGTAGTTCTCGTACAACACGTTGTGAATGAACCCGGTGGGACCGGTCCAGTTGTCCTCGGGTAGCGGGTCCGATAGCGCCAGGTGCCACTCGAAGTTGGGGAACTCCTCGGCCAACTGATCATACTCGTCATTGTAGAAGGTCTCGCGCCAGGAACGCGCACCGTACCAGAACGAGATCTTGCGGTCGCTCTTGAGTCGCTTGAGCTGGTCGAAGATATGGCTGCGCATCGGCGCCATGCCTGCACCGCCACCGACGAATACCATCTCGGCGTCGGTGTCCTTGGCGAAGAACTCGCCGAAGGGCCCCATCACCGTGACCTTGTCACCCGGCTTCAGGCTGAAGACGTAGGTCGACATCAGCCCTGGCGGATGGCTTGTACCGGGAGGCGGTGTGGCGATACGGATGTTGAACTTGAGAATGCCCCTCTCTTCCGGGTAGTTCGCCATCGAGTAGGCGCGAATGACCTCCTCGTTGTTCTTGTGAGAGAGCTTGAACAGGTCGAACTTCTCCCAGTCGCCGCGATACTCCTCCTCGATGTCGAAGTCCGAAAACTTGATATCGTAAGGCGGCGCCACCAGTTGCACGTAGCCGCCAGCGCGGAAATCGACATTCTCGCCTTCGGGAAGCTTGAGGTTGAGCTCCTTGATGAAGGTCGCCACGTTGGGGTTGCCGATGACCTCGCATTCCCATTTCTTGACGCCGAAGACCTCCTCGGGCACCTCGATCTTCATGTCCTGCTTCACCGGCACCTGGCAGGAGAGCCGCCAGCCCTCCTTCTTTTCGCGCAGAGTGAAGTGGGACTCCTCGGTCGGCAGGATCGAGCCGCCGCCCTCTTCCACCCGGCACTTGCACTGCGCGCAGGAGCCGCCGCCACCGCAGGCGGAGGAAAGGAAGATGCCATTGGCCGCCAGCGTGTTGAGCAGTTTACCGCCCGCCTGGGTGCTGATGGTGTGTTCCGGGTCGCCGTTGATCTCGATGGAAACGTCGCCGGTACTGACGAGCTTGCTTCGGGCCGCCAGGATCACCACGACGAGACCGATGATGACCACGGTGAACATGACCACACCGAGCAAGATGATAGATGTTCCAACCATGTCGGATTCCTATTTGCTGTGTAACCTGTTTCCCGGCGGCGCGAGCGCCGCCGGAAATGCGCCCCGGCTCAGAGCTGAATGCCCGAGAAGGACATGAAGCCCAGCGACATCAAGCCCACCGTGATGAAGGTGATGCCCAGGCCCTGCAGGCCAGCCGGCACGTCACTGTACTTGAGCTTCTCGCGGATCCCCGCCAGCGCGGTGATGGCCAGCGCCCAGCCCACGCCGGAGCCCAGGCCGTAGACCACGGATTCGCCGAAGTTATAGTTGCGCTCGACCATGAACAGCACGCCCCCGAGGATGGCGCAGTTCACGGTGATCAGCGGCAGGAACACGCCCAATGCGTTGTAGAGCGCCGGTACGTACTTGTCGAGGAACATCTCGAGGATCTGTACCAGAGCGGCGATCACACCGATGTAGGACAGCAGACCCAGGAACGACAGGTCGATGTTCTCGGCCCCTTCGATACCGGTCCAGGTCAGCGCGCCCTCCGCCAACAGTGCGCTATATATGACGTTGTTGACGGGCACGGAGATGGTCAGCACCACGATCACCGCGATACCGAGGCCGATGGCCGCCGAGACCTTCTTGGATACCGCCAGGAAGGTACACATGCCGAGGAAGAACGCCAGGGCCAGGTTTTCGACGAAGACCGAGGCAACGAACAGGCTGATATAGTGCTCCATGTTACACGGCCTCCTTCGGTTGGGTGTTTTCCTTCATCTTGAACTCGTTCGCCTCGACCTGCTCCGGGTGCGTGGAACGCAGCGCCCAGATGATCAGGCCAATGATGAAGAACGCCGACGGCGGCAGCAGCAGCAGGCCGTTGGGCACGTACCAGCCGCCATCCTGCACGGTGGGCAGGATGGTTAGACCGAACACGCTACCGGAACCGAGCAGCTCGCGAACGAAGCCCACGGTCATCAGGATGAAGCCATAGCCCAGACCGTTGCCGATGCCATCCAGGAACGACAGTCCCGGAGAGTTCTGCATGGCGAAACCTTCGGCACGCCCCATCACGATGCAGTTGGTAATGATCAGGCCGACGAATACCGAGAGCTGCTTGGACATTTCGTAGGCATACGCCTTGAGGATCTGATCCACCACGATCACCAGCGAGGCGATGATGGTCATCTGCACGATGATGCGGATCGACGAAGGGATGTGATGCCGGATCAACGAGATGAAAAAGCTGGAGAAAGCCGTTACGAAACAAACGGCCAACGACATGACCAGCGAGACGCTCATGCTGGTCGTCACCGCCAGCGCCGAACAGATACCCAGTACCTGCAGGGCGATGGGGTTATTGTTGAAGATCGGGGTCGTCAGGACGCCCTTGGGAGTCACAGCGGACATAGTCAGGCTCCTTAAGCTTCTGCTTCGAGTTCGACGTCGGCTTCCTGGGCTTGCTCTGTATCGACTCCCTCACGGAATCGAGTCAGATACGTGCCGAAACCCTCCGGACTCAGCCAGAACTGCAGCATGTTGGTCACGCCGTTGCTGGTCAATGTGGCGCCGGACAACGCATCGATCTCGGTCTCGTCGTCGGCGCCCCCCTTGGTCAGGTGGATATCGGGGGTCAGATCTTCTTTGTCTTCGAAGATCTTCTTGCCTTCCCACTGGGCCTGCCAGCGCGGGTTATTCACCTCGGCCCCTAGCCCTGGGGTCTCGGCGTGTTCATAGTAGGTGATGCCGACGATTGTGTTGCCATCGCCCTCCACCGACAGGAAGCCACGCATCAGCCCCCACAGCCCCTGGCCACGGATCGGCAGGATGATCTGATCCGGATCCTCGGCATCGCCGACCAGGTAGACGGTGGCATAGTTCTCGACGCGGCTCAGGCCGGCAATATCGCGGTCGCCGGACAGGGTGCGCCCCGTGGCCGGATCGCGCGCGGCCTGGAAGTGGTCGAAGGTTTCCGGGTCGAACTCGTCGGTGTACTCCCCTGTACGCATGTCCACCACGCGTGGGGTTACCTCACCGAATGCCGCCTCCACGTCCATGCCTGGCTCGTACAGGTTGGCCACGCTGAGGATGTTGGTCTTGCGATCGAGTTCCTGGTTGAGCTGTTGCTTGGAGCGCAGCGCCACCGCCGCGGTGGACACGATGACCGAACACACGATACAGAGTGCGAACGCCACCGTCAGGATCTTCTTGATGGAGTTATTGCTCTGTGCCATCAGGCAGTCTCCTCGGCCGGGACGCCGACTCGCTGAATGCGGCGTTTGATGTTGGCCTGAACAAAGAAGTGATCGATCAGCGGTGCGAACAGGTTAGCAAACAGGATCGCCAGCATGATGCCTTCGGGGAATGCCGGGTTGACCACGCGAATCAGCACGGTCATCACACCGATGAGGATGCCGAAGATCAAGCGCCCCGGGTTGGTCATGGAAGCGGAAACCGGATCGGTGGCCATGAACACCATGCCGAAGGCGAAGCCACCGACGACCAGATGCCAATACCACGGCATGGCGAACATCGGGTTGCTCTCGGAGCCGACCAGGTTGAACAACAGGCTGGTCCCCGCCATGCCGAGCAGACAGCCCAGCATGATTCGCCAGGAGGCGATCTTGGTCCACAGCAGCACTGCCGCACCTACGAAGATGGCCAGCGTCGAGACCTCGCCAACCGAGCCCGGCAGGTAGCCGATGAAGGCGTCCCACCAGCTATACTGGGAACTCAGCGCCGCCATGCCGTCCTGGAAAGCGATGGAAAGCGGCGTTGCCCCGGTGTAGCCGTCGGCAGCCACCCATACCGCATCACCCGAGATCTGCGCCGGATAGGCGAAGTAAAGGAAGGCGCGGCCGGTGAGGGCCGGATTGAGGAAGTTCTTGCCAGTACCGCCAAAGATCTCCTTGCCGATCACCACACCGAAGGTAATGCCCAGAGCCACCTGCCACAGCGGGATGGTAGCCGGCAGGATCAGGGCATAGAGCACGGAAGTGACGAAGAAACCTTCGTTGACCTCATGACCACGCTTGACGGCGAAGAGTACCTCCCAGAACCCACCGACCACGAAGGTCACCAGATAGATCGGCAGGAAATAGGTGGCACCAAGCACGAAGTTGGCCCACAGGCTGTCAGGGTCGTGGCCGGAGGCGAGCACCATGAGAATCGCCTCACGCCAGCCGTCCATCGAAGCATAGCCGTCAGCGATGGCACTGTTGGCCAGCCAGCCGGCGTTCCACATGCCGAAGAACATGGCCGGGAAGGTGCACAGCCACACGGTGATCATGATGCGCTTGAGATCGATACCATCACGCACGTGCGCCGTGGTCTTGGTGACGCTGGGCGGAGAGTAGAAGATGGTGTCGACCGCCTCGAAGAGCGGATACCACTTCTCGTACTTGCCACCCTTGTGGAAATGCGGCTCGAGATTGTCGAGTGTCTGTCGGATACCCATCATCAGGCCTCTTTCTCGATCATGGTGAGGTTGTCACGCAGGATGGGACCGTACTCGTACTTGCCCGGGCACACGTAGGTGCACAGTGCCAGGTCCTCTTCATCCAGCTCCAGACACCCAAGCTGCATGGCCGCCTCGATGTCACCGACGATCAGCGTACGCAACAGCTGGGTCGGCAGAATATCCAACGGCATCACTTCCTCGTAGACGCCCACCGGCACCATCGCCCGCTCGGAGCCGTTGGTGGAGGTATTGGGCGCGTAGTTGGAGAGCCCCTTGAACTTCGACAGATAGATGCCCAGCACCGAGTGACGGTTGTTGCCCGGAGACAGCCACCCCAGGAAGGCGCGCTTGTTGCCCTCTTCGATCAGGCTGAACTGGTTGTGGAAGCGGCCCAAGTAGCGCAGCCCACCTTCCGCGGTAAATCCGGAGAACACCGACCCGGAAATCACGCGAGTATCTTGGGGTTGGAGGATTTCCCCGGCCAACAGTTCCTCGGTGCTGGCACCGATTCGCGTGCGCAACAGACGCGGTTTCTCGGCACGCGGCCCGCCCACGGCGACGACCCGCGACATGTCGAGCCGCCCCTCGGCGAACAGCTTGCCGAAAGCGATCACGTCCTGATAGCCGATGTGCCAGACACGCTTGTGCAGGGCGACCGGAGAGAGGAAATGAATATGTGTACCGACCAGGCCAGCCGGATGCGGGCCGGCAAAGGTCTCTAGCTGCACGCCCGTTACGTCGCCGCCAGGAATCTTGGCGTCGGGAGCAGTACACAGGAAGACCTTGCCCTGGGTTAGACTCGACAGCACCTTGAGCCCATCCTCGAAGGCCTCGGGCTGCTCGTTGATGATGACGGCAGGGTCAGCGCTGAGCGGATGCGTGTCGATAGCGGTGACGAAGATGTCGGCCGGCTCGCTGTCGATCGCCGGGCTGCGCGAGTAGGGCCGGGTACGCAGTGCAGTCCACAGCCCCGACTCGACCAACTGGTCGACGACGCGCTGGCGATCCAGGGAGTCAAGCCCTTCACGCCCATGGGCCGTGAACTCGACCGCTTCCTCGTTTTCGTCGATCTGGATGACGACCGAGAGCAGCTTGCGCTTCTCGCCACGATGGATGGCGACGATTTCGCCCGCAGCCGGTGCCGTGAACCGCACACCGGGATTCTTCTTGTCGGTAAAGAGGAGTTGGCCCAGTTTGACCTTGTCCCCCTCCCGGACCTCCATGGTCGGCTTCATGCCGACGTAGTCGGTGCCCAGGACAGCCACGTGACGCACGGGTCGCGCATCCTCGATGCGCGGCTCGGGCGTCCCCATGATGGGGAGATCCAGGCCTTTCTTGACTTCGATCATAGTCTCGCCCAGTTGATGGATCGGAAATGCGAAGGAAAGGGGTTCGAATGGATTCGAATTCTTGTTGAGTCAGTACGTTACCAGTCAGGCCCGAGGCATTCCGGGCCACCCCGAAAAAATCCACAGCATTATAAAGACAAGCGCGACCAAAGACCACACGGCCTAAGGTCGCAAAAGGGGGTAAAAAACCACGCTACGCCTGGCTTCGAAAGGGTTCAATAGGCGTTGAAATGCGTTCGTTTCAGGGGTTTTCGTGCGTCTGAAGGAACCGGGTCAGCGCCACGCTGGCGCCGCCCGGCATGACCGATAAGTGACGCGGGTCAGAGAATTCCGACCCGCGAGGTCGGGTTTGCCCGAGAAGCTCAGGCTTGGGCGCGCGGCAACTTGAGGAAGTGCACGTTGGAGATCTGCTGCAGGATGCGCACCACCTGACAGCTGTAGCCGAACTCGTTGTCATACCAGACGTAGAGCACCGCCTGCTTCCCGCTGGCAATGGTTGCCTTGGCGTCGACGATGCCGGCATGGCGATTGCCAACGAAATCGGACGACACTACCTCGGGCGAATCGACGAAGTCGATCTGCTTCTGGTAGGAGGAATCGATCGACATGCGACGCAGGTAGTCGTTGAGCGCCTCGGCATCGGTCTCGCGGCCCAGCGTCAGGTTGAGGATGGCCATGGAAACGTTGGGGATCGGTACGCGAATGGCGTTACCGGTCAGCTTGCCGGAAAGCTCGGGCAGGGCCTTGGCCACCGCCTTGGCGGCGCCAGTCTCGGTCAGCACCATGTTGAGCGGTGCACTGCGGCCGCGTCGATCGCCCTTGTGGTAATTGTCGATCAGGTTCTGGTCGTTGGTGTAGGCATGCACCGTCTCCACGTGACCGCACTCGATACCGTACTCGTCGTTGAGCACCTTGAGCACCGGCACGATGGCATTTGTGGTACAGGAGGCCGCCGACAGAATGGTATCGTCCGCCGCGATGTCGCCATGGTTGATACCGAAGACGATGTTCTTGATATCGCCCTTGCCCGGCGCGGTGAGCAGTGCCTTTGACACGCCCTTGCACTCCAGGTGCTGACCCAGGCCGGCCTCGTCGCGCCAGATGCCGGTATTGTCGACTACCACGGCATTGTCGATGCCGTAGGCGGTGTAGTCGATGTCGCTCGGCTTATCGGCATAGATCACCTGGATCACGTTGCCATTGGCGGTGATGGTGCGGGCCTCGTAGTCGACACTGATGGTGCCGTCGAAGGGGCCATGGACCGAATCCCGGCGCAGCAGGCTGGCACGTTTCTCCAGGTCCTTGGCGATATCGCCACGGCCACGTACCACGATGGCACGCAGACGCAACAGGTTGCCGCCGCCAGCCTTCTCCACCAGCACCCGTGCCAGCAGACGACCGATGCGACCGAAGCCGTAGAGCACCACATCCTTGGACTGGCCGTTATTGCCGTTGGGATCATGGGCATCGACGATTTCGGCGAGCTCATCACGCAGGAAAGCCTTGGCGTCGCCGCCGCCACGCTTCTTGAAGGCCACGCCAAGCTTGCCGACATCGACGTGAGCCGGTCCCAGGTTGAGCTCGATCATGGCCTGGACCAGCGGCAGGGTATCCTGCACCGAGAGCTCGGTGCCCTCGACCTTTCTGACGAAACGGTGGTCCTTCAGGATGCGGATCACCGAGCGGTTGAACAACGAGCGCCCATAGAGGGTGGTGACCACGTTGTTATGCCGGTAGAGGCTGCCGATGAGCGGGATCATCTGTTCGGCCAGGGCCTGATTGTCGTGCCATTCCTGGAAGACGTTCTCGAGGGGTTGCTGACTCACGTGAAGCCTCTCTGAAAATCGAAAATTCCGGTTTATTATCCCGTTCGCGTTTCGCTGGGGCAATCGCAGGATGGTCGCAGGTGCTGTAGGGGGATTACAGGAATCGCTGCTTGACTACAAGCGTCGCATCGGGCTGGTATGATCCCCCTTTGCTCCTGTTGCTGCTCTCAGCCAGGCATTGCGAACGGCCTGCCGGCCGGCCCACACGACGACGGAACGCCCGACGACATCATGCCCAAACTCTCGCCGCTCGATCCGCCCCACCCAACGGGGACTCGCGATACCCTTTACTGGCAAATGCCGCCGGGCAGCGCGGCTGCCCTGGCGCTGGCACATCTCGCCGACGATGCGCCACTGCTGGTCATCGCTCCCGACACCGCCAGCGCGCAGCGGCTGGAAAATGATCTGCGTTTCTATGCCCGCGTCCCCGTGCTGCCCTTCCCCGACTGGGAAACGCTGCCCTACGACAGCTTCTCGCCGCACCAGGACATCGTCTCTGAGCGGCTGCGCACCCTGCGTCGGCTGCAGAATGGTGAGCATGGCATCGTGCTGGTGCCGATCAACACCCTGATGCAGCGGTTGCCCCCAGTGGATTACATCGCTGGCCGCGTACTGACCTTGGAAGTTGGCATGCGGCTGGATCGCGAGGGCTTTCGCGAGAGCCTGTCGCGTGCCGGATATCGTGCCGTGGAGACGGTGTACGAGCCGGGCGAATACGCCTTGCGCGGGGCGCTGATCGATCTCTACCCCATGGGCAGCGAGAGTCCGTTGCGTATCGACCTGTTCGATGACGAAGTCGATACCCTGCGTCGCTTCGACCCCGACACCCAGCGCAGCCAGGACAAGATCGAGCGAGTGGAGCTGCTGCCGGCACACGAGTACTCGCTTTCGCGCAGCGCCATCGCTTGCTTCCGCGAAGGCTTCGAGACCCTGTTCGACGTCGATCCGCGCCAGTGCCCGCTGTACCTCGATGCCTTGAAAGGCATCCCCTCCCCCGGCCTGGAACAGTACCTGCCGCTGTTCTTCGAGGAGACGGCGACGCTGTTCGACCACCTGGTCGAAGGAACACGCGTGGCCCTCCTGCCCGAGTCCTTTGCCGCCGCCGAGCACCACTGGCAGGCGATCGAGAGCCGTTATGAAAATCTTGGCGTCGATCCGACCCGGCCGCTGCTGCCCCCCCACCGGGCTTTCGTCCCCGTCGCCGAGGTCTTCGCCGCTATCAAGCGTCATCCACGTGTCGAACTGACCGCCGACAGCCAGCATCCCCATGCCCTCGAGACGGCCTCGCGGCCCCTGCCGGAGGTGGCAATCAACGCCCGTGCCAAACAGCCGCTGGCCGCACTGCAGGGCTTCCTGACCGAACACGGCAGCACATGCGTGCTGTTCGTTGCCGAATCGCGCGGCCGCCGTGAGGCGCTGGAGGAGACCCTGGCACCGCTGCACCTGTCACTCCCTCATGCTGCTAGCTTCGATGCCTTCCGCCAGGGCGACTCACGCCTGGGCATTACCGAGGGCGAGGTCGGCAGCGGACTATGGCTGGAGCAACCCGACATTGCCGTCATTACCGAAACGGAGCTGTTCGGTGATGTCGTGCGCCAGAGTCGCCGCCGCGAGAAGGCGACCGACATGGGTGAATTGGCTATTCGCCACCTGGCAGAGCTGCGTCCAGGCGCCCCGGTGGTCCACCAGACCCATGGCGTCGGGCGCTATCGCGGTCTCGAACGCCTGGAGGCCGGCGGTCAGGCCGCGGAGTTCGTGTCCCTCGAATATGCCGACGGTGCCAAGCTTTACGTCCCGGTGGATAATCTGCACCTGATCTCGCGCTACGCCGGCGCCGACGATGAGTTGGCCCCCCTGCACCGACTAGGCTCGGATCAGTGGGACAAGGCGCGCCGCAAGGCGGCGGAGAAGATTCGCGACACCGCCGCCGAGCTGCTCGATGTCTATGCCCGGCGCGAGGCACGTGAAGGCTTTGCCTGCGTCACACCCGACGAGGAGTACGCCCGCTTCGCCGCCAGCTTCCCGTTCGAGGAGACCGCCGACCAGCGTGCTGCCATCAGCGCCGTGATCGGCGACATGACCGCACCCAAGCCAATGGATCGCGTGGTATGCGGCGATGTCGGCTTCGGCAAGACCGAGGTCGCCATGCGCGCCGCCTTCCTCGCCGTACATTCCGGTCGCCAGGTGGTGGTGCTGGTACCGACCACCCTGCTCGCCCGCCAGCACTACGAGAATTTCCGCGACCGCTTCGCCGACACCGCGGTGCAGATCGAGCTGGTATCACGTTTCACTGCAGGCAAGGGACAGGCGGAATCGCTCAAGCGCATCGAGAGCGGCCAGGCCGACATCGTGATCGGCACCCACAAGCTACTCTCGAAGTCGATGAAGCTGCCCAACATGGGACTGCTCATCATCGATGAAGAGCATCGCTTCGGCGTTGCCCAGAAGGAGCGCCTGAAGGAACTGCGCGCCGAGGTCGACATTCTCACCCTTACCGCCACACCGATTCCACGCACGCTCAACATGGCCATGAGCGGCATCCGCGACCTGTCGATAATCGCCACGCCGCCGGCGCGTCGCCTGTCGGTGAAGACCTTCGTCCAGCAGCGCGACGAATCGACCATCAAGGAGGCGATCCTGCGCGAGATCCTGCGTGGAGGACAGGTCTACTACCTGCACAACGAAGTCAGGACCATCGAGACCGCCGCCGATACCATTCGCCACCTGGTTCCCGAGGCACGTGTCGCGGTGGCCCATGGCCAGCTTCCCGAGCGCGCCCTCGAGCGGGTGATGTCGGACTTCTACCACAAGCGCTACAACGTGCTGGTCTGCTCCACCATCATCGAGACCGGCATCGACGTGCCCAGTGCCAACACCATCGTCATCGAGCGCGCCGACAAGTTCGGTCTGGCCCAGTTGCACCAACTGCGAGGCCGAGTGGGCAGGAGCCATCATCAAGCCTACGCCTACCTGCTCGCTCCACCGCCGCGGGCGATGACCAAGGACGCCGTCAAGCGCCTGGAGGCTATCGGCGCCGCCGAGGACCTCGGCGCGGGGTTCACCCTGGCCAGTCACGACATGGAGATCCGCGGTGCCGGCGAGCTGCTCGGCGAGGAGCAGAGCGGCCAGATGGAGGCCATCGGCTATACCCTCTACATGGAGATGCTCGATCGCGCCGTGGCCGCCATCCGCGCCGGCAAGACGCCCAACATCGAGGCACCGCTCAGCGATGGCGTCGAGATCAGCCTCAACCTGCCGGCCCTGATCCCCGACGACTACCTGCCCGACGTCCAGCAGCGCCTGGTGATGTACAAGCGCATCGCCAGCGCCGCCGACGAGGCCGAGCTCAAGGAACTGCAGGTGGAGATGATCGATCGCTTCGGCCTTCTGCCGGCCGCGGTCAAGACGCTGATGCGCCAGACCCGCCTGCGCCAGCGCGCCGAGCGCCTCGGTATCGTGCGCCTGGAGGCCGGCGCCGAACGCGGCAGGGTGCTTTTTGGCGGCCAGACCCGGGTCGACCCGCTGACGCTGGTCAAGATGATTCAGGCCGAACCGCAACGTTATCGGCTCGATGGCGCCGACACCCTGCGCTTCACTGACGAGATGGACAGCGCGGAGGCCCGCTTCCAGGCCGTGGAGCAACTGCTCGATGCCCTCAACCGCAAGGCCCAGGCCGCCTGACGAGGCGGCCCATCGCGCAATGACGCGCCGCTACTCCCGCCAGAGCCGGGAACGCTATACTATGCAGTGTGTCCCATCGCAGCCTTGAACCAACCCGACGCCACCCCAGCGGAAGGCGTAGACCGTCACCAAGCGACACTGCCTGTTCGGCAGGACACTGCCGGTGACCCTATGACGAGAACACGACGTAGATGAAGAACCCGACATTGACCAGACGCATCGGTCTTGGCGTTGCCCTGTTCGGTCTTGCCGCCCTGCTGGCGACCACGACCCTTGCCGAGGAGGAAAGCGCCGACAGCTCCGGGGAGCTACCCCGCGGCCACTTCCACCTGCCCGACGAGGGCAACGTGATCGGCGAGGCCTATACCGTGACCGTCGAGGAGGGCGAGACCCTGCTCGATATCGGGCGCCGCCACAACGTGGGCTACGAGGGGATCCGCATGGCCAACCCCGAGGTCAGCATCTGGGCGCCCCGCCCCGGCACCGAGGTGGTGATCCCGGCCCAGTACATCCTCCCGGACGCACCGCGGGAAGGCATCGTCGTCAACCTCTCGGAGCTGCGCCTGTATTACTACTCGCGCCCCGGCATCGTCGAGACGTATCCCATCAGCATCGGTCGGGATGGCTTCGCCACGCCCGTGGGCGTGACCCGTACCACCGTCAAGGTCAAGGACCCTCACTGGTCGCCTCCGCGTTCCATGCGTGAGGAAGCCGCCGCTCGCGGCGAGCCCCCCCCCGCCGTGGTACCACCAGGCCCTGACAACCCGCTGGGTCGTCACGCCATCCTGCTCGGACTGCCGAGCTACCTGATCCACGGCACCAACCGACCCGACGGCGTCGGCATGCGTGCCAGCCGCGGCTGCATCCGCATGTTCCCCGAGGACATCGAGTCGCTCTACGAGCGCGTGCCCAGTGGTACGCAAGTCAACATCATCGACCAGCCGTTCAAGGTCGCGTGGTCGGCGGACGGCGTGCTCTATGCACAGTCGTTCCCTCTGCTAGAAGAGAACGTGGGCACCTTCGAGCCAATCCTCAACGCCATGGAGATCGTGGCTGACGCCTTCGGAGAGGAGCCCGCACCGATCGATTACGCCCAGTTGCGCCAGGTCGTCGAGCAGCCCAACGGTCGCCTGGTATCCCTACTCCGGGTCGCCGAGGAAGAGCCTGCCCCGGAAGATCGGCAAGAAACACTGGACGAGGGGCTGTTCTCGGAACTCGAGATCAGCCAGCAGACGGGGCTGTTTTCGGAGCTGGAAGTCAGCCACCTTTGATCACACTAGAGCCAACAGGCACCGGCTCGCCGGTGCCTGACGAACCATCCCAGAACGAGAAAACCCCGCCGAGGCGGGGTTTTCTCGTTGCAGAACCGCCACCGCCCGAGGGCGATGCGGCGCTCAGCAGAATTACTTCTGCATGGAGCGCTGGAACATGCGGTTCATTTCCTCGCGGTTCTGCTCGGACATCTGCAGAGCCGCCTGGGCGTCACGCTGAGCCTGGTTGGCGGTGTTCTGAGCCTGAGTGGCGATGCTGCGCGCTTCTGCAGCGTCGGCCTGAGCAGCTTCAGCAGTCTGGCGAACTTCGTCCAGAGCGGAATTGCTGGCACAACCTGCCAGGATGGCCATGGAAGCGGCGGCGGCGGTCAGCTTCAGGGTGGTCTTCAGAGTCATGATGTTCTCCTTGAGTCTTCCTTGGTACTGCACACGTTAGTACAGCGGCGTTGATGTTGCCTGTGATCCAGGCTCCCCTGCTCAATGCAGGATTCTTGCAGCGACTGCTGCCAAGCACAGGAGTCAAACGCTGTTTTATAATACCAGACGGCGCTTGTCCATAGCTCGAAACGTCCCTTGCGTATCTAGAGCCTAGCGGATGACGACGCGAGTGCCAATGTCGATTAGCTCGGAAAGCCTTTCGATCTGTTCGTCGGTCACCGCCACGCATCCCTGAGTCCAGTGATAGCTGGCATGAACCTCTGGGTCCCCTCTACCGACGCCATGGATTCCGATGAAGCCTCCCAGTACGGTTTGCTGCGGCGGATACCCGTGGTGGCGATAGTAGGCGAAATAATCTGCGTAATCCTGCTCCGTGTAAAGCCCTGATTCCAACGCCATGCGCGCATGAGAGGGTGTAGGGTAGTCCAGACCGATGAAAACGTGCCAGTCGCTCTCCCAGTTGAACCGATTGACGCGAAATTCACCCTTCGGGGTTTTATTGTCTCCCTGTGTCCGCATGACGCTCGCCCCGGAACGACCCAACGAGATGGGAGCGAAGCGCTCGAGGAGCAAATTACCACGATAGAGGCTCAGCGAAGCTTCACTGTCATCGACGAGCACCCAGATCTCATCGGCATGGCGAGGCAGATGGGCACGCGTCAGCAATGTCTCGATCAGATTGGCCCGGCCTTCATCGGCCATCAGCAGAGTGAAGGGCGCCAGCAGGGCAAGCTGGCCGAAGCGACGACGGGATACGTGTTTCATCGACTCCTCACTCGGGCGGAACGGCAGGTGACAGACGCTTTATAACGTATCGCTTGACGACTGTCAGTTCACTTAACGTAACCAGGCTCGACAGGCGGCGCCAGAGGAAACTGGCCCACTTTATTCAAGCTCGCTAGACGTTAGTGCACCAGTATTAAGGTCGATCCCAGGCCAGACAAAAGCCTGCCGCTCAAGCCGAAAGAATGGCCCCCATGCGAAACACTTCCCGCAGGCTGGTGACGCCCGCCTCGGCCTTGGCCAGACCATCCGCCAGCATCAGGTCGACACCGCGTTCGAGCAGGCCACGGCGCAGCTCCGACTCGTCCGCATGGCGCAGGATGCGGGCATGATCCTCAGGAGCGAGCTGCCAGATCTCGAACACACCGATGCGTCCGCGAAAGCCAAGACCATCACATTGCGGACACCCCTTGGCGCGCCAGGCCAGCGCTGGTGGCGTCCTGCCTATCGCTTCCAGCCATTCTTGGTCATGTCGCTCCGGCGGCGCCTGCTCGCGACAGTGCGGACACAGTCTGCGCACCAGCCTCTGGGCAATAACCAGGCCGAGATTGGCACTGATCTCACTGTCGGCCAGACTAAGTTGTCGCATCGAGGTCACCACACCCACGGCGTCGCGGCTGTGCAGCGTGCCCATCAGCGAGCGGCCGCTACTGGTAACGCTCAGGGCAGCAAGTGCCGACTCGCGGTCGCGCACTTCCCCGATGAGCACGTAGTCAGGATCCAGCCGCAAGAGCGAGCGCGTGCCGCTGGCGAAATCCAGGCCATGGTCGAGGTCGACCTGGATCTGGTTGATGCCGGGGATGCTGTACTCGACCGGATTCTCCAGCGTGATCACGTGGCTATCGGTCAGCTGCAGCTGGCCCAGCAGGGTGTAGAGCGTGGTGGTCTTGCCCGCACCGGTGGGCCCGGCTACCAGCAGCATACTGCCCGTGGCGTCCATCCAGCGCCGGATGCCCAACGCGCCCTCCTCGCCGATCCCCAGCTCCACGACATCATCGAAGGTTTGCGGCGGCGCCAGGAAGCGAATCGCCAACTTCTCCCCCGCCGTGCAGTGCACCGCCGTAACGCGCAGATGAACCTCTTGCTCGCCGTCCTGCTTGCGCGACCAATGGAAGCCCCCCTCGGCGGTGACGAGAGATGGCACGGGGTTGAGCTTGGCCAACACCTTGAACTGATTCACCAGACGCGCGCCCTGAACCACATCGACCCGCAACGCATCGACGACACGCCCATCGATACGCAGGCGGACGCGATAGTGCTCATGGTCGGGATCGAGATGCACGTCGGTAGCCCTGGCACGCAGCGCATCGCCGAGGAGAGCGAACGCTTCGAGCGTCGCCCCTCCCATCGACTGCCCCACTTCCATCTGCGCTGACAGTGCAGGCAACAAGTGCTGCTTGTAGTACGCCTCGGACACGGTCTGCTCCTCCCTGACGGACCCTGGCACAGAAGCGGCGAGACTCGGCCGCTGAAAGCAGTCTAGCTCAAGTGCATCACGTCGCAGCGCCAAAGCACAGTGCCCCCGACAGGCACGCCTGTCGGGGGGCACTCGCCGCAGCCGCGCTGCGGCCCTTTCCGGCTATCGTGCTAGGGGCGGTGCTCCACGGTGAAGATGCTCTGCAGCTTGTGCTTCTTCCCGTAGATATGCACCGTGGTCTCCGGGAACGGATAGTGATCCAGGTATTCGCTGGCAGCGTTGCATCGGGGCTTGTGCGCATAAATCATGGCCGCAGCCAGGCGTTCACGGTTGGCATGGCCACACAGACCCATGGAGTACCAGAGTTCCTCGCCGGGCTGCAGGTAAGTGCGCCATTTTTCATTGTCGGGATGGTGCTGAAGGGCATACCGCACGTTGCGATGCTCACCCACGTAGAGCAGCTGCTGGACCTCCATGACGTTGGTCTCGGGATCCGTCGCTGCACGAAAGACACAGTAGATACCGGAGTCATCCGGCACATCACGCAGCGACGCGTCGTTCCAGTACCCGAGCATCTCGGGAGAGAGAAGGTCGTTCGAGATGGAGCTCAACATGAATCTTTCCGACATGGCGATCTCCTTGATCGTGGGTTATATCTGCAGTTTGGCACATAAACTCAATAGTCTTCGAGCCTCTGCATGTCACGTACGAGGCGTCGCACCTCTCCCTCATGCCCCTTCGCCAAGGCCTCGAAGAATTCCCGCTCATGGACGCTGCCGGCCAGGTCGGCCCGATGGGCATAAAGGTCCTGAAGCGTCCTGTGTGCGGTCAGCGCCGTGGCCAGCACGCTCTGCACGCTCTTGCCTTCGACGCCTTCCGGCAAGCGCTCGAGGACCGGGGGGTGGGGAAAGTCGTTGGGATCGTCGAACCAGGTGCCGAGCACGCCGCCATGGTCGCTGCCATCATTGAGGTAGCCCAGCAGGTCGGCTTGCAGCTTGCGCTCCCGCTCTACCAGGTATTCCAGCGCCATCCGTACCCGTTCATCGTTACCCGTCGCGGCCAGACGGGAATAGTGATCAGCCAGTCGAGCATGGTAGTCCGCCGCCCACTCGACCAGTTCCTTGACTTGATGAAAGCGCATGTGAGCCCCCGATGGCACGCAGCCAGCCCCGATGACCGGCTGCTTGCTTTCATCCTAGCCGTTGCCCGCCATTACCACTTGATCGACATCAACCAAAGGCGATTGGCGGAATGATGCTGCAGGCGTAGTGTCCGGAGGCTACCACTCCTCGCTGGTTTCACGCAGCGCGGCGATCTCGCGCTTGGCCTCGCGCAGGCAGCCGCGCAGCTCGTCACCCAGCGCCGCGCCGCTGCCCACCGCGATCAGCCCAGACGGGGAGGGGCTACGTCGGCGCGCCACGCCGGCAGAGTCATGCAACGCCTCGATGCGCTGCAACAACCAGCCGAGCCAGCTTTCCGAACGAGCCGCCAGCTCCCGTAGCCGGTGCAACTCGGCAATGCCCGCCCCTTCGCTGCCGAGCAGTTCACGCCAGTCGTGCCGCTCGAGCCGGGCATGCTCGGTCACCTCGCGCAGCAGCGACTCCAGCGCCAGCTCGATCAACGCCAGCGCCGCCTCCTCGCTTGCCATGCGTCGCGCCTCGGCGTGCTCGTCATCGCCGAAGGCCACATCCAGGATCAGCTCGGCCTGGTAGAGCAACTGGTTGGTTCGGGCTCTCGGGGTCACTTGCGCTTATCCTCTACATGCCACCTACCCTTATCGTAGATGGCCCGCCAGCCGGTCGCCTTGCCCTCCTCCTCTGTCATCACGAACTGCTCCTTGCTCTTGCGCGAGTAGCGAATCTGGGCCGGGCGGCCTTCCGGGTCCTCGCTGGGCGCCTCGAGCAGATAGCGGTACTTGTCAGGTAGCTCCTGGGCGTGAGCCTTGAGCTCGCTCACCAGCGGAGGGCGAGTCTCCCGGTTGCGCGGGAACTTGCTCGCCGCCAGGAACAGGCCGCTGGCCCCATCGCGCAAGACATAGTGGTCGTCAACCTTCTGGCAGGCCAGCTCCGGCATCGGGATCGGATCCATCTTGGGAGGCGCCACCTCACCGCTGCGCAGCAGCTTGCGGGTGTTCTTGCATGCCTCATTGGTACAGCCGAAATACTTGCCGAAGCGACCCGACTTGAGCTGCATCTCGCTGCCACACTTGTCGCACTCGATGGTGGGGCCTTCGTAACCCTTGATGCGGAACTTGCCGTGCTCGATCTCGTAGCCGTCGCAGTCGGGGCTATTGCCACAGATGTGCAGTTTGCGGCTCTCGTCAATCAGGTAGCTGTCCATCGCCGTGCCGCACTTGGGACAACGGTGCTTGGCGCGCAAGGCCTGTGTCTCGGCTTCCTCGCCAGCATCGGCGGGTACCGCCTCGTCACCGGGCAACAGGTCGATAGTGGTCTTGCAGCGCTCCTTGGGCGGCAGATTGTAGCCGGAGCAGCCCAGGAATACCCCGGTGGACGCCGTGCGGATCTGCATCTTGCGGCCACAGGTGGGACAGTCGATGTCGGTGGGTACCGGCTGGTTGGGGCGCATGCCTTCCTCGCTCTCGGCCGATTCCAGCTCCTCGCGGAATTCGGCGTAGAAAGCGTCAAGCAATTCGCGCCAGTTGCGCTCGCCCTCGGCCACCTCGTCGAGACTGTCCTCCATGCGCGCGGTGAAGGAGTAGTCCATGAGGTCGGGGAATGACTCCTTGAGCCGCTCGGTGACGATGTCGCCGAGCTTTTCGGCATAGAAGCGCCGACTCTCCAGCTTGACGTAGCCGCGGTCCTGAATCGTGGAAATGATCGAGGCGTAGGTCGATGGGCGCCCGATCCCACGCTTCTCCAGTTCCTTGACCAGACTCGCCTCGGTATAGCGTGCCGGCGGCTTGGTGAAGTGCTGCTGGGGGTCGAGCGCCTCGAGCCGCATGGGCGTGCCCTCGGCGAGGTCTGGCAGCGCCTGGTCCTCGTTCTTGCCGGCCGGTTTCAGCACCCGAGTGTAACCGTCGAACTTGAGCACCCGTCCCTTGGCCTTGAGTTCGTAGCCGTCGGCCTCGACGGTCAGGGTGCTGGATAGGTACTCCGCCGGAGTCATCTGACAGGCCACGAACTGGCGCCAGATCAAGTCATAGAGGCGTTCGGCGTCGCGCTCCATACCCGCCAGGTCGCCCGCCTGGAGACCGACATCCGATGGCCGGATGGCCTCGTGCGCCTCCTGCGCCCCCTCCTTGCTCGAATAACGATTGGGAGACTCAGGCAGGTAGCGCTGGCCGTATGCCTGCTCGATGTGCTCACGCGCCATGGCCACCGCATCCTGAGACAGGTTGGTGGAGTCGGTGCGCATGTAGGTGATGTAGCCTGCCTCGTAGAGACGCTGGGCCAGGGTCATGGTCTTCTTCACCGAGAAACCGAGGCGACCGCTCGCGGCCTGCTGCAGGGTCGAGGTGATGAACGGCGCATTGGGCTTCGAGCGGGTGGGCTTGTCCTCGCGGGCGGTAATGGCAAGAGATGCCTTGCGCAATGTCTCGATGCGCTCCAGCGTCTCGGCCTCGGAGGTGGGCCGGAACGCCTTGCCGTCCTGGCGCGCCAGTTCGAAGCGCACCGGTTCGCCCTGGTCGGAGACGAGATCGGCATGCACGTCCCAGAACTCCTCGGGGACGAAGGCGCGAATCTCGCGCTCGCGCTCGACGATCAGGCGTACCGCCACCGACTGCACGCGACCGGCCGAAAGCCCGCGAGCGATCTTGGCCCACAGCAGCGGAGAGAGCATGAAGCCCACCACCCGGTCGAGAAAACGACGCGCCTGCTGTGCCTCGACGCGAGGGATATTGAGCGTGCCGGGCTCTTTGAACGCCTCCTTGATGGCATTCTTGGTGATCTCGTTGAACACTACACGGCGGTAGCGTTCATCGTCGCCACCGATGGTCTCCTTGAGGTGCCAGGCGATGGCCTCCCCCTCGCGGTCGAGATCGGTGGCGAGATAGACGGCGTCCGCCTTCTCGGCAAGCTTCTGCAGCTCGGCCACCACTTTCTCCTTGCCGGGCAGAATCTCGTAGTGCGCCTTCCAGCCGTGTTCGGGATCGATCCCCATGCGCCGGATGAGCTGCTCCTTGGCCTTGTGCTTCTTGTACTCCGCTTTCTCCTCGGGCGACATCTTGCGCGTCGCCGCCGCCTGGCGGGCACGCTCCTTGGGATCGGAAGCCGCCTTGCCCGAGCCGCTGGTCGGCAGGTCACGAATATGACCCACGCTCGACTTCACGACGAATTCGCTGCCGAGGTACTTGTTGATCGTCTTGGCCTTGGCCGGCGACTCGACGATGACCAATGACTTGCCCATAGCGCTCCACATTCTGCACGGCGGGGTTCTGCAGCCCGCCTGAACGGTTCCGTTCCGCCGCTAACTCGGCGGTGACGGTGAAAAATCCGCTTACCCTACCCCAGCAACCCAAATCACGCCAGTCGCTTCCGCATGGCGGCAGTAAAGCAGCAATGGGAAACAAGCATCAAGTCGATCATGCCTCGCCGCGACCTTAGCCGCCAAACGACCAGCGCCCCTGCCACGATGGGCAGGGGCGCTCGATACCAGCACGCGCCGTGTTGCTCAGCGCTTGCGCGTCCTGCGCGGCACTGCCTTTCTGGTAGTCGTTCGACCCGCGGCATCGCCGGAGCGGCCCTGTTCCTCGGGATCGACGGGACGCGCTGTCGAGCGGCTGGCCGCCGTCTTGGCCGACGCCGCTGGGTCATCGGCCTCGAGCAGCTTGCTGACTTCATTCTGCGCAGTGGCTTCGGCCTTGGCGCCTATCGCCACCTCGTCGTGAAGTTCGGCCAACGCCTGACGATGCAGTTCAGGATCGACCCGCTCGAGTGCCTCGCCGAAGAGTTGCTGAATGTGCTCGTAGCGCTTCCTGGCATGTTCGGAGAGTTCACCGCTGGCCGCCAGAACATGGTCGATGTGTTCTAGAGATGCGCGAATCGCTTCGCCCCGCTCCTCGGCGAGCAGTTGAGGAATCGCTGCCAGCGCTGCATCACGGTCGAGTTTGAGGATGAAGAATTGCTCACGCACCAGGTGCTTGAAGTCCGACAGTCTGCTGCCGGGCTCCAGCTCGGCGCGCGAGGCGCGCAGGCGCTTGAAGTTGCGTTCATCCGTGGTAGGAGCTCCACCCAGCACGTGGATGACCGAACGCATCACCGCCTCGTGTATGCCGCCCTCTGCCACCCGCTGGCGCAGCTCGTCCTGACGCCGCTCGAGGAAACGGCGATGCTCAGGCTCGCTGCCGGGCTGACGGCGGTGCACATGGGCGTCCCCCCCCAGGCCGACCATGGCTTGCAACAGGGGCTGGCCGTACAGCGTGAGGAACAGATGCTCGATACTCTGGTCGCGTATCTCGCGCCAGGTGTCGAGGCCATGGGAGATTTGCTGCGACGCCGCCAGCTCGAGAGTGCGCAGCAGGTTGTCTTCACCGACCGGATGGCGGTCATGGCGCACCCAGTCGGCTAACACCGGCAGCGGTACCGATAGCGGGTTGCGGTCGGAGAGCAACTTGTAGCCCAGCCGGATGGGATGCATGCGGCGGATCAGACGTGCCGCCTCGGGCGTGTTTACCGCACGAATCCAGGGTTGCAGAAAGAGCCGGTAGAGTCCCAGATTGATTTCCGAGAGGCGCGCCACGGTAGCGAAGCGCCTGTCATCGTCTTCGCGATGATGCAGCACGTCCCGGTTTAATCCCTCGATGGAACGGGCCTTGAACTCGAGCAGATAGTCACGCTCGAGCAACTCGGCATCATCGCGCTCCTTGGCACTGGTCACCGTGGTCTCGTAAAGGCCCGGCGGTAGCACGTCGATGTAATCGATGTTGGCGGTGAATTCGGCGTGCTCCTTGCGCGACACACTCCCCGACACGAAGATCCCCAGGTGCCCGGTGGTGTCATGGACGCAGTAGACGATGGTCTGCTCGCTGGCGATGATGTCATCGGTATCTTCATAGAGATCCCGCACCCAGCCCAACGCCTGGGGAGGCGGGGTGATGTCGTCACCCTGGGAGCAGAACACGACCACCGGCGAGCGTACGTTACGCAGGTCGATGCGACGGCCGTCCGAGGTCACCAGTTGTGCAGTGGAGAGCCGGTTGCCGACGAACAGGTTATCGACGATGTACTGGATCTCCTCTCCACCCAGGACTACGTGACCGCCCCACCAGCGCTCGAAATTGAGATAGCGCTCGGCCTCGGTATCGACGTTGGCATACAGGCGATACTGCTTGTCCCACCAGGTATTGGCAGGGTTCAGTCGCTCGAAGTTTTGCACCAGCAGGGCACCATCGAACAGCCCGTCACCCAGATCGCTGGCCAGTGTCGTCATCCAGCTGCCGCCGGTCATGCCGCCGGTATAGCGCATCGGCGCCTTGCCCCGCTCGCCGGCCCAGTAGGAGAGCGGTGCCCCGGCGATCAGGATCGGGCCGAAGCAGTCGGGCTCGAGGGAGGCGGCCATCATGATCTGCCAGCCCGCCTGGCAGTTGCCGACGACCATAGGCTTCTCGCAGGACTCCGGGTGGAGTTCGATGACTCGACGCAGGAAGGCGATTTCCGCCTCCACCACGTCCTCCACTGTCTGGCCAGGCTCGGGATAAGGCAGAAAACCGATAAAATAGCAGGGGTGGCCAGCGCGTAGGGCGACACCGATCTCGCTGTCGGGCTTGAACCCACCGATACCAGGCCCATGCCCGGCCCGTGGGTCGACCACCACGAAGGGCCGCGCCTGGAGATCGACCTCGACGTCGGCCGGCGGCAGAATGCGCATCAATTCGTAGTTGACCGGCCGCGGCAGATCGCGCCCGTCCATCACCACCTCGGCATCGAAACCCAGCACATTGGGCTTGGTCTTCTCGATATGCTCGAGATACTGGTTGCCACGCTCGCGCATCACGTCCATGTACAACACGCTGCGCTCGACGGCGTCCCGCCAGTAATCGAAGGCGGCACGACCGAAACCGAACGGATCCAGAAAGCTGAGAAATTCTGTCGGGGGTGTCGGCAAGGGTGCGTTCATGTTCGGCTCCTGATGTCTCCGCTAACGGAACGTGGTCAACGGGAGGAGAAAAGATGCTGCAATGCAGCAAGCATAGTACGCCCTGTGCGATTGCAATGCAGCCGTTTTGTCGATTTTTTGTGACTGGGTCGTGGGCCTATTCAGCCACTCTCGCCGATCTGTCCCCTCAGGATGGCTGACGCCACCTGCCACTCGGCTAGCGCCCGGCGCTCGCGACGGCTGGCTTCGGCACCATCCCGTCCCCAGACCAACAAACGCACATTGGCCTCGTCGCCAACGGGGGAGGCTCGGTCGAGCCTGACCCCCGGCCCACCGCCCAATAGACCTGCTGTCGACGGAAGCAAGTGCCAACGTGCCTGACCTGGCCGCCCCGGACCATGCCCCATGTGTCCGACCCGCGGCCGCCGGAGCCGCTCCCCTGCCACCAGGCGGATCTGCTCTACCGCCAGGTCGAGCCCGGTCAGGACTTCAGCCAGCCCCTCGTAGCCCGTCAGGCCAGGGCGCATGCCAACGAATCCCAGCCGGTTCTCGGCCAGAGAAAAGCTCAGCGTCGCCAGGCCGACCAGGCCCAACGAGCGAGCGCCCTGCACGGCAAGCTGCCCCAGATAGGCACGCTGCTCAGGCGTGAGGCGCTCGCTGGGGGCCATGGCAAACCCCTCGGCAAGCAGCTCATGCTCGACCAGGGCCAATGCCTGTCCCCGGCAATCGGCCAGCACCGGCAGGTGGACCCGCGGCGCCTGGGCCGAGAGTTCCCCCAACGGCACCCCCGCTTCGCGCATTAGCTGGCGCACGGCATCCGCGTCGCACATGGCAGCGATGTGGCTCTCCCGCGGGCCTATGAAAGCCAGTCCGGCACGCGCACAGGCACGAGCAAGGCAGAGCTGCACGCCGGCTCCCGTCTCCCCGGGGTGCAGCACATCGCAGCCCAGCCGCTGGGCACGCTGCACCAAGGCATCGTCGACCGCACCATCGCTGCCATGCCAGGCCAGTTCGAGCTCCGTGCAGGCCTGACCGGCACGCAATGCAGCCAGGCCGCTTCCCGCCAGCATTACGCCACGCCAGCCCCCACGGCGCAGCACGCCTGGGAGAGGGCTGGATGACGCTTGATATGGACTCATGGTGCCGATGGCATGACCCCGACCGTCCCCGGTGATAGCATGAAAAGGCTTCTTCAACGGGCCTCCCACCCCTTCCAGCGGATTGATAGATGACGACGCCTAGCCTGCTGAACCGCCTGACCTTTCGCCAGCTACAGGTGTTCCAGGCGGTGCATAGGCAACAGTCCTATTCCCGGGCCGCCGAGCAATTGGGCCTGACCCAGCCGGCGGTCAGCGCGCAGATCCGGCAACTCGAACAAGCCCTGGGCCAGCCGCTGTTCAAGTATGCCGGCAAGACGCTTCACGTGCTGCCGGCAGCCGATGCGCTGGCAGCCACGACACAGGCTATCTTCGGCCAGGTCTCGCGACTGCAGATGACGCTCTCCGACATGGACGGCACGATCTCCGGCGAGCTGAACCTGGCGGCCGTATCGACGGCGCAGTACGTGGTTCCTCACCTGATCGCCCGTTTTCGTGCCCACTATCCCAATGTCCAGGTGCGGCTGCAGGTCTGCAACCGCAGCCAGGCGCTGGAAAGGCTGGCGACACGCCGTGATGACCTGGTGATCATGGCAATGGTGCCGGAGGATGACGACAACCTGGCCTTCATGCCGTTCCTCGAGAATGAGCTGATTCCCATTGTCTGGCCTGGCCATCCGCTGCTCGACGCCCGCTCCCCCACGCTGGAGGATCTCGCCCGTCACTATCTGCTGATACGCGAATCGGGGTCGGGCGTACGCACCGCCTTCGAGCAGCTTGCCGCCGAACAGGACGTCGCGCTTCAGCATACCATGGAGCTGGGTACCAACGAGGCGATCAAGCAGGGCGTGATGGCACACCTGGGCGTCACGGTACTTCCCCGGCTGGCCGTTCGCCTGGAACTTCGTGCAGGCTTGCTGGCCGAATTGCCGCTGCCAGGCTTTCCCCTGCGACGCTCCTGGTGCACGGTCTATCCTCGGGACCGTTTCCCCACCCCCGTGACCGAACTGTTCCTGCGCTTCGTACGCGAGCGGCTCGGCGAGATAGAGGCGCATTTCAAGGCCCCACCGCAGCCGATGCCCGATCATGGTGTCATCTGCCTGCCGATACCTCCCGGATAGCGTCGCCCGGCTTGTGGCACCGGCCAGGATCGCCGTGCCAGGCCGATGCGGATATGTTAGATTACGGGCCAGCGACCCATCGTATCAATTGCATGCCATGCGGGCTGGCGCCGCCATGAATTCGACGTAGCGCAGCATCCCGACATGGTTGTGGCAGCCGCCGAGTGGAGGGCTCACACCCTATGAGCGACAGCACCTCGAAACGCGTGCCGAGCGGCGCGAAGTTCCGCACCGAGCATGGTTTCGCCGCCATCAAGGACGGCATCAAGCAACGCCAGCAGGCCGAGGAGCGCCCCGAACCGGGACGCAAGCCACAATGGCTGCGCGCCCAGATACCCGGCGGCGGCCGTTTCGAGGCAGTGAAGCGCAACGTCAACGAGCATCGCCTGAGTACGGTATGTGCCGAGTCGCACTGTCCCAACATGGGGGAATGCTGGAGCAACGGCACGGCCACCATCATGCTGATGGGGTCGGTGTGCACGCGCGCCTGTCGCTTCTGTGCCGTCGACACCGGCAATCCACGCGGCTGGCTCGACGCCGAGGAGCCGACCAACACCGCCAAGTCGGTGGAGTTGATGGGACTACGCTACGTCGTACTCACTTCGGTCGACCGTGACGACCTGGACGACGGCGGCGCCGCCCACTACGCGGCGTGCATTCGGGCCATCAAGACCCATACCCCGGCAGTCGTGGTCGAGGCGCTCACGCCCGACTTCGATGGCGACCCGGAGGCCATCGAACGCGTGGTCGACTCCGGCCTGGAGGTGTTTGCCCAGAACGTCGAAACGGTGGAACGGCTCACCCACTACGTGCGTGATCCCCGCGCCGGCTACCGCAAGACCCTCGACGTGCTGGCGCATGCCAAGCGCCATCGCCCCGACGTGCTGACCAAGACCAGCCTGATGCTGGGGCTCGGGGAGACCGATGAGGAGATCCTCGCGACCTTCGACGACCTGCGCGCCATCGACGTCGACATCGTCACCCTCGGCCAGTACCTGCGTCCTACCCGCAACCACCTGCCGGTGGAACGCTGGGTGACGCCGGACGAATTCGAACGCTATCGCCGCCTGGGCCTGGAAAAGGGCTTCATGGAAGTGGCATCAGGCCCCCTGGTACGCTCCAGCTACCGCGCCGACCGGGTATTCGAAAAGAACAACCTGGGACTGGCCGCGCCGGCCGAGGTGCCAGGCCAGGCGGCCGATCCCAATCGCATCCAGGCCGTCAACGTCGGTTGACACCCCCATCACCGTCGGCGGGACGACGGTACCAAGCAAAAGGCGACCTTGCGGTCGCCTTTCTGTACTGCCTGGCCATGTTTCGCGACGCCAACGTTGCGCTCATCTAACGTCCGCTGCGTCCGTCAGCGGTACAGGCCAGGCCGCCCCGGTCGAAGTGAGCTCACGCCCCAACTGCAGCGCCAGACACTCGGCCAGCCGCGAACCGGCCTGCTCGACAGAGAACGGCCGAGCGACCAGGTCGGACAGGCGAGTCATGGCCATGCCGGCATAGCCACAAGGGTTGATACGCTGAAAAGGCGCCAGGTCGGCATCGACGTTCAGCGCCACACCGTGATAACTCGCGCCGCGCCGTATGCGCAAGCCCAGCGAAGCGATCTTGGCATCGCCAACGTAAACACCCGGGGCATCCGGGCGCGCATGTGCCTCGATGCCCTGCTCGGCCAGTAGCGCAATGACCGCACCCTCGATCGCCGAGACGAGATCGCGAACCCCCAGCCGGGTCCGGCGCACGTCGAGCAAGGGATAAAGCACGACCTGCCCTGGCCCGTGATAAGTCACCTGCCCGCCCCGGTCGGTCTGCACCACCGGTATGTCGCCCGGCATCAGCAGATGTTCTGGCTTGCCCGCCTGCCCCTGGGTGAAGACCGGCTCATGCTCCACCAGCCAGAACTGGTCCGGGGTCGTCTCGCTGCGGCCATCGGTCAATTCACGCATGGCCCGCCATACCGGCAGGTAGGGGCGCCGACCCAGGCGCAGCAGCGCGATCGGCGCCCCTCCCCTCTGACCGTTCAACTACACCACCATGTGGACGCGCCCGGTGGCCTTGAGCTCCTCGAACAACGCCTTGAGCTGGGCCTCTCCGGTGGCACGCAGGGTCAACCGCACCGATTGGAAGCGGGCATTGCGGCTCTCGACTACTTCAATGCTGGAGGCATCGAAGCTGGCATCATGGCGCAGCACCACTTGGCAGACGCTGGCCGTGAAGTCCTCGGCAGCATCGCCCACCACCTTGATCGGGTAGTCACAGGGAAAGGTGATCTTTGGCGCCGACACGGTGGCAGCCGCTGGCTGACGCAGATCGCGCAGTTTGTCGTCTGACATGGTTCTCAACACGTTCGAGTGGAATTCCGACTATTCTACTCAACTACCTGGCGCCGACCAAGCGGGCACCGGCCAGAGGCTGACTAGAACCAGACGCTCAGCAGACTGCTGAAGAATCGCCGCACCTGGTCGAACAACCGCTTGAACAAACCACCTTCTTCGATCGACTCAAGAGCTACCAGAGGCTGCTCGCCCACGATTTCATCACCGAGACGCACCTCCAGCGTGCCCACCCGGTCACCCAGGCTGACCGGCGCGGTGAGGTCCGGACGAAGGTCCAGGCGTGCGCTGAGCTCCTGGTTGCGCGCGCGCGGCAATGTCATGGCAACGTCGCTGTCGACCCCGACACGCAGCTCGTCCTTCTCTCCTCCCCAGATACGCGGCGTATTCAGTACCGCTCCCTGCTCGTAGAGCTCGAGGGTTTCGTAGTAACGGAACCCGTAGCTGAGCAGCTTCTGGGTTTCCTGTGCCCGCGCCTCCTCCGAATTGGTGCCCATGACGACAGAAATCAGCCGCATGCCGTCGCGCTCGGCAGACGCCACCAGACAGTAACCCGCTTCATCGGTATGACCGGTCTTCAAGCCGTCCACGGTCGGATCGCGCCATAGCAGGCGGTTGCGGTTGGGCTGGCGAATGTCGTTGTAGGTAAAGTACTTCTCGGCATAGATGGCGTAGTGCTCGGGATAGTCGTCGATGATGTACTGAGAAAGCTGCGCCAGATCCCGTGCCGTTGAGTAGTGCTCAGGGTGGGGAAGTCCCGTGGCATTGACGAACTGGGTATTGCTCAAACCGAGACGGGACGCATGCTGGTTCATCATGTCGGCAAAAGGCGCTTCGCCTCCGGCCAGATGCTCCGCCACGGCGACACTGGCATCGTTGCCGGACTGAATGATGATCCCGTACAGCAGATCGCGAATCGAGACTTCCGTGTTGACCTCGATGAACATCTTGGAGCCACCGGTTCGCCAAGCGTTCTCGCTGACACGCACGGTATCGTCCAGACTGATGTTGCCGCGATTCAGTTCACGCTCGACCAGGTAGGCCGTCATCAGCTTGGTCAAGCTCGCCGGGGGAAGGCGCTCATCAGCGTTGTGCTCCGCCAGCACCCTGCCGCTATCCGCATCCATCAGGATCCACGACTTCGCCGCTATCTGGGGCGAAGCCGGTATCAGGGTCTGAGGCTGAGGCACCGCTTGCGCCAGGGCCTGGGAAACGACCAACAGCAGGCCGAGCAGCGTCAGCGGGAAAAGCCGCGAACGGAAACGGGAAAACAGCACTCGTATGGGCATGGTTCTCATCACTACGTCGAGAAAGGTCAAGGGTAAAGGCGCCGATCAGTCGGCGCCGTTGACGATAAAGGCCTGATCGAAACCGGCACGCCTGAGTTCGGCCCGAACGGGCTCGACCTGCCCGGCATGCGCCAGCGGGCCGACCTGGACCCGGTACATGCCGGCGGCGTCTGCCACCCGCACCGGTTGCGACAACTCACGCTCGAGGCGGGCCTTGAGCGCTCGTGCGTTGTCGGCCGACCCCAGCGCAGCGATCTGCAGGTAGATCGGCACACCGTCGGCACTGCCGGCATCAGCCGAGGTAGCGCCACCGCCGGAATTCACGGCGCCGGCGCTGGCGACGGACCGCGGCGACGCCTGCGCCGTCGCTTGGCCAGCAGGCGCAACCGTGCGGCTCGCGTCACTGCCGCCATTTTCTGCCAGCCACACCACGGGATCGATCGCTTCGACCTTTACCCGGCCGGTGCCGCGTTCGAGGATATCGAGTCGCGCGGCAGCCGCATAGGAGAGATCGATCTCGCGGTCGCTGTGAAACGGTCCGCGATCGTTGACCCGCACGATCACCGAGCGTCCATTGTCCTGGTTCGTGACCCGGGCATAGGTCGGTAGCGGCAAGGAACGATGAGCCGCGCTCATCTTGTACATATCGTAGATTTCACCGTTCGACGTGGCGTAGCCATGGAACTTCTCGCCGTACCAGGACGCGGTACCCTGTCGGACGTAACCACGGGCATCCGGCAGCACCCGATACGTCTTGCCCCATACTTCGTAAACCGGGCGATTGCCTCCCCGTGAAGGCGCTTCCACGCGGGGAACGGCATCAGGGATCTGGCTCACATCGGGGGGATCCTGGGGATAGGCATCGCCACTCATGGCGTAGCGTCCCGTAGACGTCGACGGGGATGACGCCGAGCCGCTGTCTTGCTGTCCCGGAGGCTGAGTGCCGCTGCCTGCACAGCCCGTCAACAGAGTCGCCATTGCCAGTGCCCAGCACAACGTTCTCACAGCGAATCCTCCTGCTCGTCGGACAGGGAGGCAGAGAGCGGGAAGGGCTCCAGTTTGCGCAGGTCCGCTATCGCCTCGGCCAGCTCGGTCACGGCCATGGCATAGAGATGGCTGTGGTTGTAACGTGTGATGACGTAGAAATTTACGTACCCGAGGCGATAGCGCCAGGCAGTATCGTCGAGCTCCAGCGCCAGCGGTATGACCGGCGCCTCGGCTTCGAGCTCAGTTTGAGGAACGATACCGCTCCGCTCCAGCTCATCCAGCTGTGCGTAAGGCCTCTGCGTGCGGTTGAACTCCACCGCTGCAGGGGGGGTGGCGGGCCCTTCGGCCTCGGTATAAATGGGTTCGCCCGGGCGCCAGCCATGCTCGGCGAAATAGTTGCCCACGCTGCCGATGGCATCGACCGGGTTGGTCCACAGGTCACGCTGACCGTCACCATCGAAGTCGACCGCATAGGCACGATAGCTGCTGGGAATGAACTGGGGATAGCCCATGGCACCGGCGTAGGAGCCCATGAGACTGCCGGGCTCGACTTCCTGCTCGTGGCTGATCTCGAGAAAGGCGGCCAGCTCGCCGCGGAAGAAATCGCCGCGTGCCGGATGATGAAACGCCAGCGTTGCCAGCGAATCGATGACACGGTGGCGTCCGGTGAAGCGGCCATAGCTGGTCTCGACGCCGATGATGGCGGCAATGACTTCCGGCGGCACACCGAACTCCGCCTGGGCACGAGAAAAGGCTTCCTCATGGGTCTCGATGAAGGCGACCCCGCGACTGATCCGCTCCGGCTGCAGGAAGATCTCGCGGTACTCGTCCCAGCGCAGCCGCCGCTCCGCCGCACCCGCCATGGCATCGAGTACGCCTTGCTGGAAAACGGCCTCTTGCAGCGCCGCCTCGAGCCAGTCGCGCTCGATGCCGCGTCCGGCCAGTTCCTCCAGCAACTGTCTGGCCCCGTCATGCTCGGCAGGGGAAAAGTCTGCAGCGTAGACGACCGGAGCCGACAGCCATAGCGCGGTGACCGCCGCCGCGGCGCCAGCCCCTTTCCACTTTCTCGATGGCTTCATGCTTGCGCCACTCCCTGACTGGGCCACATCGTCCGGGTCCGCGCCGTGCCGGCGTTCAACGCGGCAACAGGCGACGGTGCCCATGAATGGACATGAGAATACCGAATCCCGCCAACAAGGTCACGCTGGAGGTCCCACCATAGCTGACCAGCGGTAGCGGTACCCCAACCACGGGAAGTATGCCGCTGACCATCCCGACGTTGACGAAGACATAGATGAAAAAGGTCAGAATGATGCTGCCGCCCAATAGGCGCCCGAAGGTATCGTGTGCCACGGCGGAAAGCCACAGTCCGCGGATCACGATCAGCAGATAGAGCAGCAGCACCAGCAGCATGCCCACGAGACCGAACTCTTCGCCGAGCACCGCCACGATGAAATCGGTGTGCCGCTCGGGCAGGAATTCGAGCTGCGACTGGGTGCCCTGCAGCCAGCCCTTGCCCCATAAACCACCGCTGCCGATGGCCGTCGTTGACTGGATTATGTTCCAGCCCGCCCCGAGCGGGTCACTGTCGGGGTTGAGAAAGGTCAATACCCGCTGGCGCTGGTAACTGTGCATGTTGATCCACAGCAGTGGCAGCGCCGCCGCCGCGGCAACGCAGAGCAGGCCGATGAAGCGCCACGAGAGCCCCGCCATCAGCACAACGAAGACCCCGGCACACCCCACCAGCAGGGAAGTACCCAGATCCGGCTGTTTGGCGATCAGCACGACGGGCACGCCAATGAATACCGCACAGATCAGCAGATCTTTCCAGCGCGGCGGGAGTGCACGACGGCCGAGCCAGGCCGCCAGCATCAGGGGCATGGCCAGCTTCATCAGTTCGGAGGGCTGAAAGCGAATCACCCCGGGAATTTCCAACCAGCGCTGCGCCCCCATGCCGAGGTCGCCTACCAACTCGACCGCCACCAGCATCAGCACACCGGCGCCATACACCAGCGGCGCCCAACGCATCAGCGTGGCGGGCGGCAGTTGCGCCAGCATAAGCATCACCCCAATTGCCACCAAGAAGCGGGTGCCCTGGGCCATGACCACATCGATTCGCTGACCGCTGGCGCTGTAGAGCACTCCGAGCCCTGCCAGCAGAAGCACCAGCAGCAGCAGCAACAACCAAGGATCGAGGTGGCTCCTCTCCCAGAGGCTCTTGCGCCGCGATATGCCGTCTTGCGGTGCCCTCACCGGTCGAGCTCGCAATCCTCTCGTCAGACTCATCCAGGCCATCGCTCAATTCCCCGCCACGCTGCTGATGTCACTCTCCATCACCTCACGCACCTCTTCGACGTCGGGAGCCTCCTCCTCTAGCAACCAGGCATCGGTAATGGCTCGCGCCAGGTGCGCGGCATGAGTACTCCCACCGCCGGCGTTTTCCACTATCACGGAGACGGCAATTTCAGGGTTCTCCAACGGAGCAAAGGCCATGAACAGTGCATGGTCGCGCAGTCGCTCGGCAAGCTCTTCGGCGTTGTAGCGCTGGTCCTGCCCCAGCGAGAAGACCTGGGCGGTACCCGATTTGCCGCCCATGCGGTACTCGAGATCCACCCCGGTGCGTCTGGCCGTTCCCTCTTGCCCGGTCAGGACCTTCTCCATTCCGGAAAAAATACGATCCCACCAGGCGTCGTTCAGGATCACGATGTCTTCGGGCGTCTCGGGCAGCTGCGTCGGCACCTCCTGCTCGCCGATTCGCCTCGCCAGGCGTGGCTTCACCCACTGGCCGCGGTTGGCAAGCACCGCCGTGGCCGTGGCCAGTTGCAGCGGCGTGACCTGCCAGTAGCCCTGGCCGATACCGACCGAAAGGGTCTCGCCCGGGTACCAGGGCTGATTGAAGCGCGCTCGCTTCCAGTCGCGCGAGGGCATCAGCGCCCCGCTCTCGCCATAGACGTCGTGTGCAACCCGCTGGCCGAAGCCGAAGGCACTCATCTGCTCGTGAAGTCGATCGATTCCCAAGTCGTGCGCCAGCGAGTAATAGTAAGTGTTGTTGGAAACGGCAATGGCACGCTCCATGTCGACGCGCCCATGTCCCCAGCGCAACCAGTTGCGATAGCGGCGGCTATCGTTGGGCAGTTGGTAGTACCCGGGGTCGTAAATGGTCTTCTCGGGCGTGATCACCCCTTCGGCCAACCCGGCCAGCGCCAGGAACGGCTTGATGGTGGAGCCAGGGGGGTATTGGCCACGAATGGCGCGATTGAACAACGGAAGGTCGATGTCCTCCTGAAGCGCACGATAGGAGTCGAAGTCGATCCCCGTGACGAACTGATTGCTGTCGAATCCCGGCGTCGAGACCATGGCCAGGATTTCGCCAGTTCGAGGCGCGATGGCGACGATCGAGCCACGGCGGCCATCGAGCAGCTCGTAGGCCAGCAACTGCAGCTCCTTGTCCAGCGTCAGCGTCAGGTTCTGCCCCGGTACGGGGTCGGTGCGACCCAGCTCACGCAGCACCCGGCCACGGGCGTTGGTCTCCACTTGGCGCAGGCCGGCCTGGCCATGCAGCACGTCCTCGTAGAAACGCTCCACCCCGGTCTTGCCGATGAAGTGAGTCCCGGCATAGCGCCCGGAATCGAGTTCCTTGACCTCTTCGGCGTTGATACGCCCAACATAGCCCAGAGCATGTGCCATGACATGAGCATCGGGGTAGTAGCGCAGCAGTTGCGCTTCCACCTCGACCCCCGGGAGACGGTGTCGGTTGACCGCCAACCGGGCGATCTGCCCCTCGTCGAGATCGCTCATCAGCAGTGCCGGCTGGAACGGCCGCTGGGGCTGACGCGCGCGCAGGCGAACTCCTTCGGCCTCCTGCGGCGCCAGCTCCAGAAGCTCCTCGAGCCGATCCAGGGTCACATCGAGATCATCGACACGTTCACGCGTCAAAGTCAGGTTGTAAGTGGGGCGGTTCTCGGCCAGCAGCACCCCGTTTCGGTCGTATATCAATCCCCGCGTCGGTGGCAGCGGCTCCACCCTCACGCGATTTTTCTCGGAACGGGTCGTGTAGACCTCGTGCTGCACCACTTGCAGGTATACCAGCCGCCCCGCCAGCAACCCGGTCAACAGCAGGATCGTCAATACGGCAAGAAACGCGCGCACGCGAAAGATGCGCAGCTCCTGCTCGGGATTCTTCAAGGTCTCACGGCGGTCGCGCATGCCGAAAATCGTCTCGACTCCAGGTTGTCGTAAAGCCGCCGTTCAGCGGTGGTAGGGATGCCCAACCATCAGGGTCCAGGCGCGGTAGAGCTGTTCGGCCAGTACGATCCTGACCAGCGGATGCGGTAGGGTCAGCGGCGACAGCGACCAGCGCTGGTCGGCTGCCGCGGAGAGTTCCGGCGCCAGCCCATCGGGCCCGCCGACCAGCAGTACCACGTCGCGCCCCTCGAGGCGCCAGGCTTCGGCTTGCTGAGCCAGACGCTCGGTACTCCAGGCCTTGCCGCCGACCTCGAGCGCCACCGTGAGTTCGTCGCCGCGCAGCCGCTCGCGAATCCGCTTCGCCTCGACTGCCACGGCTCTGGCCGTGTCGGCATTCTTGCCACGCTGCCCGGGAGGGATCTCCTCGATCTCGAGGGTAAAATCGCGGGGCAGGCGCTTACGGTACTCCTCGACCCCTTCATTGACCCAGCCGGGCATGCGCGTACCGACCGCCAGCAGGCGGACCCTCATGCCCCACCGTGTTCCTGCTGTCGTTCCGAGTCGCTCGGCAGGTCGGCCCACAGCCGCTCCAGGTCGTACAGCTGACGAGTCTCGGGAAGCATGACGTGAACGACCAGATTGCCCAGGTCAACCAGGACCCAGTCAGACCCGGCCTGCCCTTCTACCCCCAGCGGCTGGACACCATTGGCCTTGGCCTGTTGGACGACATGATCGGCAAGGGCGGCGACGTGACGCGTGGAGGTGCCGCTGGCCACGATCATCAGGTCGGTCACGCTCGTCAGCCGGGACACATCCAGCTGTGCAACGTCCTTGGCCTTGAGGTCGTCGAGCGCCTCTACCACCAGTGTCTTGAGCGAATCGTTCTGCATAGTCCCTCGTCAACGGGAAGTCTTGGTCGCCGTCATTGTATCGTCTTGAGTCGCCGCTGGCAGCGCTCAACGACAACGATAAAGCAAGTTGGAGTGAATTCTCGCCTCGACGGCTTCGGGCAGCAGATAGCGCACGCTTCGATCCGACGCCAGACGCCGGCGAACCTCGGTTGCCGACACCGCCATGCGCGTGGGCAGCGCCAGGCGCAGCAGGCCGCCCGCAGGATACCGCATCAAGGCTTCAGGACCGGCAACCTCTCGACCCTCGACCAGTTTGGCCAAGGCGGACGGTAACGGAGCGTCGCTGCCGGGACGCTCAATCACCACTAAGTGGGCGAGCTGGAAAAGGCGCTGTGGCGAGTGCCAGTCGGCCAGACGCAGGAAGGCATCATGACCCAGCGCCATGACGAGCCGCGCCTGGCGGCCGTACTCCTCGCGCAGGCTGGCCAGCGTATCGGCACTGTAGGAGGGACCGTCGCGCTCGAGCTCACGGGGATCGGCAACCAGACCCGGCGTATCGCCGATACCCAGCCGTAGCAGCGCCAGGCGCTCCTCCGGCGTGACCTGCGGCGTACCACGCAGGGGCGGCACCTTGGCCGGCACCATATGAACCCGATCCAGCCGCAGGGCCTCAAGCAGTTCCACGGCGCTGCGCAGGTGACCCAGGTGAACGGGATCGAAGGTTCCACCGAGCATGGCCACGCGTGGCGGCTCCATCGGGAGCGCGGCACGCCGGGCCGGTAGCGTACTGGTCTGATGCGAGGTCACCGCCGAACCTGACCGTCGCCCAGCACCACGTACTTGCGGGTGGTCAGCCCCTCGAGCCCGACCGGCCCCCGGGCATGCAGCTTGTCAGTGGAAATGCCGATTTCGGCGCCCAAGCCATATTCGAAACCGTCGGCAAAACGGGTCGAAGCGTTGACCATCACCGAGCTGGAATCGACCTCGGCCATGAAGCGGCGCGCCAAGCCGTAGTCCTCCGTGACGATGGCATCGGTGTGGTGCGAGCCGTAGCGCTCGATGTGCGCGATGGCGGCATCGATGCCGTCGACCACGCGAATCGCCAGAACGGGCGCCAGGTATTCCGTCGCCCAGTCCTCCTCGGTCGCGGCGGCGATGTCGGTGAGAATGGCCCGGGCACGCTCACAGCCACGCAGCTCGACGCCGTGCTCGGCGTAGGCCTCGGCCAAGGGCGGCAGCAACCCCTCGGCAACCGGCGCATCGATGAGCAGCGTCTCCATGGTATTGCAGGTGCCGTAGCGATGGGTCTTGGCGTTGACGGCGATCGCCAGCGCCTTCTCACGGTCAGCCGTGGCATCGACATAGACGTGGCAGATGCCGTCCAGATGCTTGATCACTGGCACTCGCGCCTCGCGCGAGATGCGTTCGATCAATGACTTTCCACCACGCGGTATGATGACGTCGACGTACTCGGGCATGGCGATCAGCTGCCCTACCGCGGCACGATCGGTCGTTGCCACGACCTGCACGGCGCTCTCCGGCAGTCCGGCCTCGCGCAGCCCCTCGCGGATGCAGGCAGCAATCGCCGCGTTGGAGTCGCGCGCCTCGGAACCACCGCGCAGGATGCTGGCGTTGCCCGACTTCAAGCACAGGCTGGCCGCCTCCAAGGTCACGTTGGGTCGTGACTCGTAAATGATGCCGATCACGCCGAGGGGCACACGCATCTGGCCCACCTGGATGCCACTGGGGCGAAAACGCAGCCCGTCGATCTCGCCGACGGGATCGGGCAGCGCTGCCACCTGCTCTAGCCCCTCCACCATAGCGTCGATTCGTGCATCGGACAGTGCCAGGCGGTCGAGCAATGCCGGCTCCAGACCGTTGGCTTGGCCACGTGCAAGGTCGGCGGCGTTGGCATCCAGGATGTCACTACGGCGGCGCTGGAGCTGCTCGGCCATCGCCAGCAGGGCACGGTTCTTGTCGCCCGTGACGGCACGGCGCATCTGGCTGGCAGCGCTGCGCGCCGCCTCGCCAAGACGGGTCATGTAGGCAACGACATCGACCACCTCGGTTTCGATGCATTCGGATTGGGAGGCGTGAGCGGACATGCTGAACGAAGTTCTCCTGGGCAGAGCGCCACACGGCGCTACGAGCGTTATACTGGCGCGACAACACGATGAACTCCATAGTAAGGCACCATGCAGAGCAAGTACAAAGTCGGCCTGATGCGCCTCAATCTCTGGGCCGCGGCGTCACTCCTGATCCTGCTGGCGTACCTGTCGGAACGGCTGTCCAGTACCTTGCTGCTGGTGCTGGCCAGCGTCTGGCTGATGGTCACGGCCAGCCTGCTCGAGATGAGCCATCGGCGACCCGCCACCGTACCCTGGCAATTGTTGCCCGGCCTGCTCCTTGCCGGCCTGCTGCTGGCCGACCCGGAGCGTCATGCCTTGTGGCTATGGGTCTGGCCCGCCCTGCTGATGCTCCCGCAGCCCGGCTGGGTGCTTGCCCTTACCTGCCTGTTGGCGGCACTGACCTGGTGGCTGCTGGCGGACATGCTGGGGATCGAGCAGACGTTGTTCTCCGGCCTGGTCTTGCTGCCATTGATGCTGCTCGGCCTGGCACGCAACCGCCACTTGCTGCCAACCCGCGCCACCGCGCGGCAACGAATGCGTTTGGTGCCGGGGCTTCCGCTGTGGAGCGGCCATCAGCTTTCTGCCGACCTGCGACGCGAACGTGCGCGCTGCCGGCGCGAAGGAGTACACGCCGAACTGATGCTGCTGCGCACGTCGCGCCACCAGCTCTGGCCTATTGCGCAGGACCTCTGCCGGTTGACCCACGAGTTCGAGAACTGTTACCGCCTCGACCACCGCACTCTGGCCACGCTGCTGCTCAGCCGCGATGACAAGCAGGCCAGCGAAAGGCGCCATACGCTACTCAAGGGGCTGCGACCCAGCGCCAAGGTACGCTTCGCCTCGCTGAACGAGCTGGGAACGCTCGAAGAGGCGGTGCAGCGTTTCGAGCGCCAGCGCGAGGAAATTCAGGTCGAGACGGAGAGCGTCCATGGATGACGACAACCGCCTGCACATGAGCCGCATCATCGCGGCCTATGCCATCGCCACGCTCCTGCTGGGCGGCTATGCAATCTGGCGCTATCTGATGGGCGACTACAATCGCATCCTGCTGCCGGCGTCTCTCGCCCTGGTCATGCTGGTGGCTTCCCTCATGTGCATCGCCAGCGCCAGCCAGGCTCGCCTGTCGGCTTACCTGGCACTCATCGCCGGCTATCTGATGCTGGCCCTGGAGCTGCCATGGCTGGACGAGGCAGGCATCATGTGGCTAGGCTTTGCCCCCTTGCTCACTGTGCTCTTGCTGCCCCTCGCCTCTGCCATGCTGCTCAACTTGCTGCTGGCACCGGTCTGGCTGCTGCTCAGCAATACGCAGTTGGATGCGCACCTGACGCTGAGCTATGTCGCCATGGCGCTGGTGGCGGCGCTGGTTCCTTGGGAACAGCGCCGCCATCAGGCGCTGCTGGACGCCACCAACCCGCGCGATCCTCACTGCAACGCGCTGACGCGCGACGCCATGCATGAGCTCTTGGCAAGCGAATACAAGCGCACCCAGTTCCTCGGCCAGCCCTTTGCCGTGCTGGCACTTCACCTGCCTCAGCTGGAGATGGCCAGCGAGCAATTCGGCAACCGGGCACGCCAGGCTCTGCTCGACGCACTCTGCCTGGCCGTCAACCGCTTCTCGCGGCGCCACGACTTCCTGGGCCGGCAAAGCGCCTCGACCTTCTGGCTAGTACTTCCCGATACCAGCCAGAGCGGTGTCCAGATGGTGCAGCAGCGCATCGGACAGGCATTGGAAGCCACGGTCCTGGTGGATACCGGGCCGCTGCAGGTAAAGATTGCCCACTGCCAGCGTCTCCCAGGGGAGAGCTGGCCACGCTTCGAACAGCGCCTTCAGTCATTGACCCGCCACCTCAGCAGCCATTGAAGGGATTCACTGAAACCCGTCACAAGGAGCCGATGCTTGAGCCTGACCGACGCCCTGCTGCAACTCGCCCCATCCCCCCAACTCTTGCTGTTTGTCGTGGCCGCCATTGCGCTGCTCGAGTCGCTGGCCCTGGTGGGCCTGCTGCTGCCCGGCGTGGTGCTGATCACGGCAGCCGCCTCGCTGGCCGGGCATCAGGACATGGCCCTGACGTCTCTGCTGCTGGCAGCGTTTTGCGGGGCCGTGCTGGGCGATGGGCTCAGCTTCGTGCTGGGCTATACCCAGCGTGAGCGTGTCACCCGTCTATGGCCGTTGTCGCGCCACCCGGAGTGGCTGGCTCGCGGCGCCCGCTTCTTCCAGCGCTATGGCAGCCTGTCGGTCTTCTTCGGCCGCTTCGTCGGCCCGGTGCGCCCGGTGATACCGCTGATCGCGGGAATGCTGCACATGTCGCCCCGCGCTTTCGTCTGGGCCAACCTGGCATCGGCGGCACTCTGGGCGCCGGCCTATGTCCTGCCGGGATACCTGCTGGGCCAGACCTGGCAGCAACTGCTGGACGTCCCCGAAGGACTGGAGGCACTGCTGATCACACTGGCCATCATCCTGGTGGTGCTGACGCTGGCCTTCTCGTGGCTACGCCATCAGGTGAGCCGCTCCGGTCGCGCCTACCGGGCACTGGCGCTTGGTGCCCGACGCCACCCCCTGCTGCGCCGGACCTGGCTGAAGGGAAGCTGGCACGGCGAGATCCCACTGGCCAGCTGGTTGCTGCTGATTTTCTCGCTCGGCGGGCTTTCGGGGCTGACCATTGCCGTCATCCGTCAGCGCGGTCCCTTCCCCATCGACCTTCAGGTATATGCCTTTTTCGACAACCTGATCGTTCCCATGCTGCCCGAAGCAGGCCAGTTGCTTGCGCGCGTCGGGGACATTGCCGGCATTCTGGCCTTGGTCCTGCCGTGGGGGGCCTGGCTGCTGGCTCGCCGCCACTTCGCCGCCCTGGCCCATGTGGCCGCCGGCCTTGGCGGCATCGCCGTGCTCAACATCCTGGGCAAGGCACTGATCGGCCGGCCACGCCCGGAAACGCCCGATTACCTGACCGGCTCGCTGTCCTACCCCAGCGCCCACGCGTCTTCCGCCGTGGTGCTGTATGGACTGGCCGCCGCCTTCGTGGCCCAGGAGCTGCCACCGCAGCGACGCTTCTGGGCCTACTGGCTAGCCATCGCCCTGACCCTGCCCATGGCGCTGTCGCGCCTGGTCATTGGGGTCCACTGGCTGACCGATCTGATCGGTGGGGCTCTGCTGGGGCTAGTGGTCTGCGCGCTGGTTCGCCTGGCCTGGCAGCGCCGCCCCTACGCCCCGCTCACGCCCTGCCCCTGGCCCTGGCTGACGGCGGCCTCGCTGGTGCTGCTCAGCGCCCGGGTGGCGCTGCTGCCAGCGGTCTGACGTGACCGATACGCCTCAGCCGAAAGCCAGCCATATCCCCACCCCCACCATCAGCGTGCCGGCGATGCGATTGAGTAGTCTGACATTGCCGCTCTCGCCCAGCACGCGGCGCAGACCGCGCCCGCCCGCGGCGTACAACAGCAGGCTCAGGAACTCGATGGTGAGGATAACCCCGATCAACACGACCAGTTGCCCACCCAGCGGACGCGACGCATCGAGGAAAGGCGGCAGCAACGCGACGAAAAAGGCCCAGCCCTTGGGGTTGGCGACGGCCGTCATGAATCCCTGCAGCGCCAGTTGGCCGCGCGATGCCGGAGGCAACTCGACGCTTTCGAGGGGAATCGCCATGCGCCCTCGGGAGCGCCACATCATTACACCCAGGTAGCCGAGATAGGCACCGCCGACCCATTTGAACAGCGCGAACAGCTCGGGCTGGCGCAACATCAGCGTTGCCACCCCGGCACCGGCAGCGGCCGCCACCAGCCCCACGCCGACGAGTTCGCCTGCCATCATCCACAGCGTGCGCTTCACCCCCTGGGTCATGCCCAGCACCATCGACAGGGTCATGCACATGCCCGGCGTCAGGGAGACGAACAGAAACGTCGGCACGAAGACCGACAGCAGCGATAGCTTGATCATGAGGAAGGTTCTCTGGTCTCGTCCTTGCACACAGACTGTCAGGATTCGATGACGCTCAGGCAACGTCAGTTCCGGTGCTCTCACTCTCCCCAACGCGGTACCAAGCGATGCTCGATGCCGAGCTGGTTGAGGATCCGGGCCACGATGAAGTCGACGAGATCCTCCACCTTCCGGGGCTTGTGATAGAAACCGGGCGCCGCCGGCAGGATGATCGCTCCCATGCGGGTCAGGTTCAGCATGTGCTCGAGGTGAATCGCCGACAGCGGCGTCTCCCGCGGCACCAGGATCAGTCGGCGGCGCTCCTTGAGCGCCACATCGGCTGCACGTTCGATCAGGTTGTTGCTGGCACCTGTCGCCACCGCCGATAGCGTGCCGGTGCTGCAGGGGCAGATCACCATGGCGGAGGGCGCCCCCGAACCGGAGGCTACCGGCGCCATCCAGTCCTCACGTGCGAAGCAGCGAATCTGGCCTGACGCCGCGCCGCTGCGCTCGCTGAGCGCCCGCACCAGCCGCTCGGGTCGAGCCGGCAGGCTGGCTTCGGTTTCGGTCTCGATCACCAGATGGGCCGCCTTGGAAATCATCACCCAAACCTCGTGGCCGGCCACCACCAGTGCCTCGACCAGACGCAGCCCATACTGGGCACCGGAGGCACCCGTGATCGCCACGGTGACAGGCGGGAGAAAGGTCGCCTTGTCCGCCGGCCCGAAGCTGGCCTGGTCCTTCGCACCTGCCTCAGCCATGCGCCACCTCGAGTGCCGCGAGCAGCTTCTCGTGGATGCCGCCGAAGCCGCCGTTGGACATCACGACGATGCGGTCGAGCGGGCGCGCCTCGGCCACCAGGGCCGTCACCAGCGCGTCGATGTCCTCCTCGAGCCGCGCCGGCACCGGACTCGCCTCGACTACCGGAGCCAGCGACCAATCGAGGCCCGGCGGCTGGTACCAGAACGCCAGGTCGGCGGCGGCGACACTCGCCGTCAGGCGATCACGCATGGTGCCCAGTCGCATGGTGTTGGAGCGTGGCTCGATCACCGCCAGCAGGCGCCCGCGCGGTGTGGCGGCACGCAACCCCTCGAGGGTGGCGGCGAAAGCCGTGGGATGATGGGCGAAATCGTCGATGACCTGGATACCGGCCACCTCCCCGCGCACCTCCTGGCGTCGCCGCGGTGTCTCGAAGCGTGACAGTGCCGCACAGCCCCGCGCCAGGTCGACGCCGAAGACATGGGCCGCCCCCAGAGCGGCCAGGGCATTGAGAGCATTGTGGGTGCCCGTCAGCGTCCAGTCGACCACCGCATCTTCATTGGCTTCCCCCTGCTGGTGCACCACGCGGAAGCGTGAAGCATCGTCGCGCTCGAGGACCAGCCGCCAGGGGCTCTCGGCATCGATGCCGAAGCGCTCCACCGGCGTCCAGCAGCCCATGTCCAGCACGCGGTCGAGTGCCGGCTCGCCATCGGCCACCAGCAGTCGGCCGCGACCCGGCACGGTACGTACGAGATGGTGAAACTGGCGTTCGATGGCCGCCAGGTCGGGAAAGATATCGGCGTGGTCGAACTCGAGATTGCCGAGAATCGCGACCTCGGGGCGGTAGTGAACGAACTTCGAACGCTTGTCGAAAAAGGCGGTGTCGTATTCGTCTGCCTCGACCACGAAGGGGCCCCCCGCAGCGCCGAGTCGTGCCGATACGCCGAAATTGCGCGGCACGCCGCCGATCAGAAAACCCGGCTCGAGCCCGGCCGACTCCAGCAGCCAGGCGGCCAGGCTCGCCGTGGTGGTCTTGCCATGAGTGCCGGCCACCGCGATGACCCGGCGCCCGGGCAGCACGTGCTCGGCCAGCCACTGCGGCCCGGAGGTATAGGGCAGGCCAAGGTCGAGCAGCGCCTCGACTTCCGGATTGCCTCTCGTCATGGCATTGCCAACCACGACCAGGTCGGGCCGCGGCGACAGGTTGGCGGCGGCGTAGCCTTCATGCAGGCCGATACCGGCCTCCTGGAGCTGGGTACTCATCGGCGGATAGACGCCGCTGTCCGAGCCGGTAACGGTATGCCCCAGGTCGCGCGCCAGCAGGGCCAGGCTACCCATGAAGGTGCCGCAGATACCGAGAATATGCAGGTGCATGACGTCCGACCTTTTCACCAGGTAGCGCAAGCGGACAGCGTCCGCCGGAAAGAATCGGCAGACTAGCACGGCCTGGCAGGGCCCTCCAGCGGCGTGCAGGTTCGCCGCCTTTCGGCTAAAATGTCACGCCTTGTCGTGAAGCATGAAAATGGACATTTCCCAGGAGCCCATCAGCCCCATGGCCCAGCATAACGCCTTCTATGCCCAGTCTGGCGGTGTTACCGCCGTGATCAACGCCAGCGCCTGCGGCGTGATCGAAGCCTGCCGCCAACACGCCGATCACATCGGCAAGGTCTATGCCGGACACAACGGCATCATCGGTGCTCTGACCGAGGATCTGATCGACGTCAGCCAGGAGTCGGACGAGGCGATCGCCGCCCTGCGTCATACCCCCGGCGGCGCCTTCGGCTCCTGCCGCTACAAGCTCAAGGACATCGAGAGCCACCGCGCCCAGTACGAGCGCCTGATCGAGGTCTTCAAGGCCCACGACATCCGCTACTTCTTCTATAACGGCGGTGGAGACAGCGCCGATACCTGCCTCAAGGTATCGCAGCTCTCCGAGAAGATGGGCTACCCGCTGACCGCCATCCACGTACCCAAGACCGTCGACAACGACCTGCCGATCACCGATAACTCACCGGGCTTCGGCAGCGTGGCCAAGTACATCGCCACCTCTACTCTGGAAGCCTCGCTGGACATCGCCTCCATGTGCGCCACCTCGACCAAGGTGTTCGTACTCGAGGTGATGGGCCGCCATGCCGGTTGGATCGCCGCGGCCGGGGCGCTAGCGGGGGAGGGAGAAGGCGAGCCTCCCCACCTTGTGATCTTCCCCGAAGTACCTTTCGAACGCAGCAAGGTGATGGCCCGCGTCGAGGAGTGCGTGCAGAAGTACGGTTACTGCGTCATCGTAGTCTCCGAGGGGGCGCGCTACGAGGACGGCACCTTCCTCGCCGACTCGGGCAACACCGACGCCTTCGGCCATCGCCAGTTGGGTGGCGTGGCACCGACGCTTGCCGGCATGGTCAAGCAGGACCTCGGCTACAAGTACCACTGGGCGGTGGCCGACTATCTGCAGCGCGCGGCCCGCCACCTGGCCTCACGCACGGACGTGGAGCAGGCCTATGCCGTGGGCCAGCAGGCGGTGGAACTGGCCGTGGCCGGCAAGAACGCCATGATGCCGGCCATCAAGCGGGTCAGCGACACGCCCTACGAATGGCGCATCGAGTCCGCCCCCCTGGCCGAAGTGGCCAACCGCGAGAAATTCATGCCGCGCGAGTACATCCGCGAAGATGGCTTCGGTATCACCGACGCCTGCCGCAGCTACCTGTCGCCGCTGATCCAGGGCGAAGACTACCCCCCCTACGAGAACGGTCTGCCCAAGGTAGCGAATCTCAAGCTGGCCAAGGTCGAGCGCAAACTGCCCGAATTCAAGCTCTGAACCGCAGGCACCTTGCGACGAAGCCCTCGCCACGGCGGGGGCTTCTCCGTTTCAGCGGTCACCTCAGCGCAGCAGCCAGGAGAGCACCAGCAACAGCAGCAGGATACCGGCCACGCCCTGCCAGAAGTTGGCCGGCTCGCGCAGGAAGCGGCGCGGGTCGCGATGCCTCGAGCTGACTTTTCCGTCCGGGTGACGCAGGGCATAGAGCAGTTCGGTCATGCGCCGGAAACGTAGCGAGCGCTGAGGATCCAACGCCCGACGCAGAGTGTCGTCGAGCTGCGGCGTGATCTCGGGATTGTACAGCCTGGCACTGCGATAGCTGAGTTGCTCGAGGTCAGTATGGCTTCGCAGCCGATCCGGGCTCAGTTCATAGGGCAGTGCGCCGGTCAGCAGCCAATAGATCGTCGAGGCCAGCGAGTACTGGTCGCTGCGCCGCCCGACGCTGTCGTCGAGCGCATACTCGGGCGCACTGTGCTCCGAGAGGCCGATCTGGCGAGCCAGCTCGCGCGAGCGCCGGTGGCCATCCAGGTCACGCATGTGGCAAGCACTGAAGTCGGTCAACACCACTTGGCCATGCGCATCGATCAGGATGTTGTCGGGGTGAATGCGCTGGTGAAGCACCTCACGATGATGGAGGGCCTGCACCGCCTTGCCCAGCTGCTTTGCGATATCGAGGCGCTGGGCCAAACTGGCCTGAGGATGGCGCTGCGCCCACTCGGTCAGCGTCATGCCTTCCACGTAGGCCATCAGGTAGTAAAGGTAGCGGCGTGGGCGGGAGGACTCCATCACCCGGGCCACGAACGGCGACTTGACCCGCTCGACCACCCACTGCTGCAACAGAAAGTGCTCCAGGTAGGCATTGCGGTTGGAGAGTTCGGGGCTCGGCGCCTTCATCACCATCTCGCGCTCGGTGCGGCTATCGCGTACCCGGTAGACCCGCGACTGCGCGGTGCGCGACAGCACCTCCTGGATCTCGAGACCGTCGATGCGCTCACCCGGGGAGAGCTCGGGTGGAATTGGCAGGTCGCCATAGATGCGGCTGGGGTGGTCCTGCTCCACCTCGGGCAGCTGGTCGATGCGAACCAGTTGGAAGCAGAACTGGTCGGCCCCGTAGCCCCGCTCCTGGGCCCGCTCCCTGGCCGCCTCGGCCAGGCGCTCACAGGCCGCGTCGAGATCGCTGGCATCCTCGCGAATCAGGCCCACGTAGTCGGTCGGCATCAGGGTGCCGCGCACCGCCTGAGTGGTGAAAAGGAAGATATCGCCCTGCTTGAGCGGCAGCTGCATGTAATCGATGTCGATGCTGCCATCCAACCCCAGGGCGCGCGACGGATAGCGATAGCCGCCCAGGTCGGTCACGTGATCGCGACTGAGCTGCTCGAACTCGGCACCGCGCAGACGAAAGACGAGGGTATCGCCCATATGGAACAAGTGCGCATCGCGCCCACGGTAGACCATGGCGGAAAGGGAGGCGACGTAACTGCCGCCCTCGACGAAGGTGCTCTGGCTATAGCACCAGCCGTTGAGTGCCCGCAACACGCGAGTCGCAGAGGTCTTCACGTCCCAATGGTCCGGCGTGGAGAAGTAGTCGGCCAGGAACCCCCTCACGCTGAGGTCGCCGGCCTGCTTGGCGATGGCATTGCGCAGGCTGGTATCGCTGATTACCGCACAGGCCCCCTTGGCGGCAGCCTGAGCTGCCTGACTGGGGATGCGCACCGACATGGAGCTACGATGGTGCCGCCGATCCGGCGCCACGAATGCCTGCCCGACGCTCAACGACAGTCGATTGGATGGCAAGACACGCTCCTTCATGATATCGCCGCTGATCACCGCTCGCTCCGCATGGCTGGCCGAACCGCCTGACGACGGCCATCATACACGGTTGCAGCGAATTCAACCTGTCAACCAAAGCCCAAGCCAGCCCTGCCCCTTCGTCACCTATGTCGCATTGGTAATCCCCGGCCCTGGTCCGTATAATTTGGCGCATTTTGCGGTGTCCTCACTTTTCGCCCAACGAAGGAAGCGACGATGAACTTCGACCACATTCCCGCCGGCAAGGACCTCCCCAACGACATCTACGTCGCCATCGAGATCCCTGCCAACCACGCTCCGATCAAGTACGAGATCGACAAGGAGATGGGCGCACTTCTGGTTGACCGCTTCATGGCCACCCCCATGTTCTATCCGGCCAACTATGGCTTCATTCCCCATACCCTGGCCGACGACGGCGACCCGCTCGACGCCCTGGTGGTCACCCCCTATCCGGTGCAGCCCGGCAGCATCATCCGCGCCCGCCCGGTCGGCATCCTCAACATGACCGACGAGGCCGGTGAGGACGCCAAGCTGGTATGCGTGCCCCACGCCAAGCTGACCACGCTATACGACGACGTTCAGGAAGTCACCGACCTGCCTGAACTGCTGCGCCAGCAGATCGCTCACTTCTTCGAGAACTACAAGGATCTCGAAAAGGGCAAGTGGGTGAAGGTGGAATCCTGGGAGGGTGCGGAAGCCGCCCGCAAGGCCATCGAAAAGTCCGTGGCCGCCTACGAGAAGGCGTGAGCCGAACCCCTTCGTCGAACGGGCCGCCCCCTCGGGGCGGCCCGTTCGTTTTCGTGCGACATCCGTTTTCTGCGACACCAGGGCGCACCCGTATGGTTCTAACGCTAGCGTCGACTGAGGTATTCTGGAACTCGGCGTTGCGCTGCGGGTCAACCCGAGCGAGCACCGCGACCCGTTCATGAGCGTCGTCCATCGACTGCTTCCATTTGCCAGAGGGATCCCTGCGTTGACTAGTCGCCCTCTCACACGCCTGCTCTGCTGCCTGCTGCTGTGGTTGCCGCTGGCCGCCCAGGCCCAATGGTTCTCCTCCTCTTCCGGTGGTCAGAGCGACTTCCTGCCGGTCATGGAGGCCTTCCAGCCCAGCGCCTGGCATGACGGTGAAACCCTCTACATCGGCTTCGAGAACGCCGAGGGCTACTACCTCTATCGACACCGGCTCGGCGTCGAGAGCCGCGATGAGGTACTCATGGTCGGCGAACCGCGTATCCCGGAGGGTGAGTTCAAGAGCGACGAATTCCTCGGCGACGTCTATGTCTTCTACGACCGCGTGGTCTTCGAGGCACCGCTGCAAGGCGAAGCGCAGGGCCCATTGAACGTCACGGTCAGTTTCCAGGGCTGTGCCGATGCCGGGCTCTGCTATCCACCCGAGCGCGTCGAACTCCAGGCTCCCGCCAGTGCCATGCCGGCGGCCTTCGCCGGCTGGCGTGATGGCAGCGGCTCGGGTGAAGCCACGCCCGCCACGGCGCCGCCTGCCCTGGAGAGCAAGGATGGCCGCTTCAGCAACCTGATCAGCGAGGCCAGCCTGCCGCTGGCCCTGGGCCTGTTCTTCCTTGCCGGGCTGGGTCTGACCTTCACGCCCTGCGTGCTGCCGATGGTGCCGATCCTCTCCTCGATCATCGTCGGCCAGAGGCCTACCCGGCCGCGAGCCTTCGTGCTCTCCGCCAGCTACGTTGGCGGCATGTCGCTCACCTACGCCCTGGTCGGGGTGCTGATGGGCCTGTTCGGCGCCGGGCTCAACTTGCAGGCACACTTGCAGTCCGCCCCCGTGCTGATCGTCTTTGCCCTGCTCTTCGTCGTCTTCGCCCTGGCCATGTTCGGTGCCTTCGACCTGCGTCTGACACCGCGCCTGGCAGGCCGCGTCGATGCCTGGCAGGCACGTGCCCAGCGCAGCGGCCCCCTGGGCCTCGCCGGCGCCGGCGCGCTGTCGGTCCTGGTAGTCTCACCCTGTGTATCGGCGCCGCTGGCCGGCGCTCTGGTCTTCACTTCCACTACCGGCGATGCGCTGATGGGCGGTGCCGCCCTGCTGGCCCTGGGGCTGGGCATGGGCGTGCCGCTGCTGCTGGTCGGCACCCTCGGCGCTACCGCCCTGCCGCGCAGCGGCGCCTGGATGAACGGCGTCAAGGTTGCCTTCGGCGTCCTGCTGCTCGGCGTGGCGGTATGGCTGGTCGAGCGGCTGCTTCCCGCCTCCATCAGCCTGCTGCTGTGGGCGGCACTGGCCATCGGCAGCGCCCTGGCGCTAGGCGCGCTTTCGCTCAACCTCGCCCAGGGCTGGCCCCGTGTGCGCCAGGCCGCGGGATTGATGCTACTGGCCTGGGGCATCGCCCTGGTATTCGGCGCCGCCATGGGCGGCAGCGATCCATTGCGCCCCTTGGCAGGACTTACCACCCCAGGGCCCAGCATCGAGAGCACCGAGGTGACCACGGTGGAGGACCTCGAAGCACTGCGCAGCACGTTGCGAGACCGCTCGGCACAGGACCAACCGGTTTTCGTGCACTTCACCGCCGACTGGTGCATTACCTGCAAGCAACTGGAGCGCCAGGTCTACCCCGCCCCCCAAGTCGCCGAGCCGCTCTCGCAGTTCGCCCGCATCGATGTCGACGTGAGCCGCACCGACGACACCACCCGCGCACTGCTCGATCACTTCGGCCTGTTCGGCCCACCGAGCCTGCTATTCTTCAGCGGGGAAGAGGAAATCCGCGCAGCCCGCATCCAGGGGGAAGTCGGGGCCGACGAGCTCGCCAGCCACCTCAAAGGGGTACTCGACTGGTACGAGCAGCAGCGCGGCTAACGACCTCACCGAGCGCAAGCGACAACCAGGGCGAACAGCGTTCCCGATCGGCTGGACATCCCCGACGATTTTAGGCACACTCCGCCAACAACGCTTATCAAGGCCGATAGAGCCGGCAATATTCGCCATCTTGCCGCGATCTATCGAAAGTTGGCTTGGGTTAACAGCACCCGGCCAGGCCATCTACTCACCGGTCGAGACTCAACATGGATATCCGTAAGGTCAAGAAACTGATCGAGCTGCTGGAAGAGTCCAACATCAGCGAAATCGAGATTCAGGAAGGCGAAGAATCGGTGCGTATCAGCCGTCATCCCAATGGCGTCAGCTGGCCCCAGTCCCCGATGCCGCAGTATGCCGCACCGCAGGCGGCGCCCAACCAAGCGGCACCCGCCCCAGCCGCCGGACCCGCCACCGAGGAGACTCCGGCGGCCAGCTACCAGGGCCACGCCCTGACCTCACCGATGGTCGGTACCTTCTACCGCAGCCCGGCGCCAGGCTCGAAGGCATTCGTGGAAGTGGGTCAGAGCGTCAAGAAGGGCGAAACCGTGTGCATCGTCGAAGCCATGAAGATGATGAACCAGATCGAGGCCGACCGTGACGGCGTGATCGAGGCGATCCTGGTCGAGGACGGCGAGCCGGTCGAGTTCGACCAGCCGATGCTCATCATTTCCTGATCTTTCACCGACACTGGCGGACTCCCTATGCTGGACAAGGTTCTCATCGCCAACCGCGGCGAGATCGCCCTGCGAATCCTGCGCGCCTGCAAGGAACTGGGCATCAAGACCGTCGCGGTTCACTCCAAGGCCGACCGTGAGCTGATGCACGTGCGCCTGGCCGACGAGGCCGTATGCATCGGCCCGGCCCCCTCGGCGCAGTCCTACCTCAACATTCCGGCGCTGATCAGCGCCGCCGAGGTCACCGATTCCAGCGCCATCCATCCCGGTTACGGCTTCCTCTCCGAGAATGCCAACTTTGCCGAACAGGTGGAGCGCTCCGGCTTCGTGTTCATCGGTCCACGCGCCGAGACCATTCGCCTGATGGGAGACAAGGTCAGCGCCATCGAGGCCATGAAGAAGGCCGGCGTACCCACGGTACCCGGCTCGGACGGCCCGTTGGGTGACGACGAAGGCGACAACCTCGCCATCGCCCGGCGTATCGGCTATCCGGTGATCATCAAGGCCGCTGCCGGCGGCGGCGGACGCGGCATGCGCGTGGTGCACACCGAAGGTCATCTGCTGTCGGCAATCAACGTGACCCGCACCGAGGCGCACTCCTCCTTTGGTGACGGCACGGTGTACATGGAGAAATTCCTCGAGCGACCGCGTCACGTCGAGGTTCAGGTGCTGGCCGACGGCCAGGGCAATGCCATTCACCTCTATGACCGCGATTGTTCGCTGCAGCGACGTCATCAAAAGGTGCTGGAAGAGGCCCCAGCTCCCGGCATCGATCCCGATGCCCGAGCCAAGGTGCTGGAGGCGTGTCGCGAGGCGTGCATCGAGATCGACTATCGTGGCGCCGGCACCTTCGAGTTCCTCTACGAGGACGGCCAGTTCTTCTTCATCGAGATGAACACGCGCGTCCAGGTGGAGCATCCCGTCACCGAAATGGTCACCGGCGTGGACATCGTGCGCGAGCAGCTGCGTATCGCCTCGGGCCTGCCGCTGTCGATCCGCCAGGAAGACGTCAAGCTCCACGGCCACGCCTTCGAGTGTCGTATCAATGCCGAGGATCCGCGCACTTTCATGCCCTCTCCCGGCAAGGTCACGCTCTACCACCCGCCGGGCGGACTCGGCGTGCGCATGGATTCACATGTCTATACCGGCTATACCGTCCCCCCCCACTACGACTCGCTGATCGGCAAGCTGATCACCTGGGGGGACAGCCGCGAGATCGCGCTGACGCGCATGCGCAACGGCCTCGACGAACTGCTGGTGGAAGGCATCAAGACCAACACCGACCTGCACAAGGATCTGGTCCGCGACGGTCACTTCCAGCAGGGTGGCGTCAATATCCACTATCTGGAGAAGAAGCTCGCCTCCTAGGATTCACTCCTGGGACGAACATCGCTCCCGCAGGGTGGCCACGGCCACCCTGCTTGCGTTACGCACGGAGACCACCATGCCCTGGCTGCAACTCAAGGCCCGCATCGCCCCCGAGCAGGCCGAACGGCTCGAGGAACTGCTGCTGGCCGAAGGCGCCACCGCCATTACGCTACAAGACGCTCATGACGACCCGGTGTTCGAACCCGAGCGCGGTACCACGCCATTGTGGAACGAAACGGTGCTGACCGGCCTGTACGATGACCTCGAGGGGCTCGACGCCATGCTGGAGCGCCTCGCCGCAGCCTGGGCCGAGACTATGCCCGAGGAGCCCTGCCCGATCATCGAGTATGAGCTGCTCGCCGATCGCGACTGGGAACGCGAATGGATGGAGGACTTCAAACCTCTTCGCATGGGCCAGCGACTGTGGATCGTGCCCAGTTGGCACGAGCCGCCCGATCTTGACGCCGTCAACCTGCACCTGGACCCTGGACTTGCCTTCGGTACCGGCACTCATCCCACCACGGCACTGTGTCTCGAATGGCTCGACGCCCTGGCGCTGGAAGGCGGCCTCGACAGCCTCGAGGTGCTCGATGTCGGCTGCGGCTCGGGAATACTTGCCATCGCCGCGCTCAAGTTGGGCGCGGCAGCGGCCACCGGCACCGACATTGATCCCCAGGCGCTGCAGGCCAGCCGTGACAATGCCATACGCAACGATGTTGCGGAGCATGAACTGACGCTTTGTTATCCCGAGCAGCTCGACTCAGAGCGCCACTTTCCTCTGGTGATCGCCAATATCCTGGCCGGCCCGCTGGTAGAGCTGGCGCCGATAATCGCCGGCCACGTGGCACCAGGAGGACGACTGGCGCTATCGGGCATTCTCGAGGGCCAGGCACAGGAGGTACTCGACGCTTATCGTGCCCAGGGCCTGATCATGGACGAGCCGCAGCGTCGCGAAGGCTGGGTTCGACTCAGCGGTGGCCGGGCACCCTGAATCTCGGTACCTTGTTCTGCCTTCACCCCGCCCCTTCGGGGGCGTATGATATGCAGCCCCGAACTCACTGATCCGACCATGTCCGAGAGCCGCCCGCTACCACAGATCGGCCGACACCGCCTGCCCAACCGAGTCATCCTGGCTCCCATGGCCGGCGTGACCGACCGCCCGTTCCGCCAGCTCTGCCGTCGCCTGGGGGCAGGACTGGTGGTGGGCGAGATGGTCACCTCCGACCCGGCACTTTGGCATACCCGCAAGTCACGCCAGCGCATGGATCATCGCGGCGAGCCGGGACCCCGCGCGGTGCAGATCGCCGGTGGGGATGCCGCCATGCTGGCCGAGGCCGCACGCCTCAATGCCGACCAGGGCGCTGAGATCATCGACATCAACATGGGCTGCCCGGCCAAGAAGGTGTGTAACAAGGCCGCCGGTTCGGCGCTGCTGCGTGACGAGACTCTGGTCGCCGAGATTCTCGAAGCCGTGGTGGCCGCCGTCGACATCCCGGTGACGCTCAAGATCCGCACCGGCTGGTGTGCCGAGAGCAACAACGGCGTACGCGTGGCGCGCCTGGCGGAAGCCGCCGGCATCCAGGCCCTGGCGGTACATGGCCGTCACCGTCAACAGCGCTATCAGGGCAAGGCCGAATACGACACCATTGCCGCCATCAAGCAGGCCGTGAACATTCCGATCTTTGCCAATGGCGATATCGACTCTCCACGCAAGGCAGCCCAGGTTCTGGACTATACTGGTGCGGATGCGGTGATGGTCGGTCGTGGCGCCCAGGGCAATCCCTGGATTTTTCGCGAGATCGACCACTACCTACGCCATGGATACAGCTGTCCACCCCCCGCCCCGGGAGAGAGAGCCAGCGTGCTGCGGGGACATCTCCATGCCCTGCATGACTTCTATGGCAATTACATGGGGGTGCGAATCGCCCGCAAGCACCTTGGTTGGTATCTCGCTGCCGACGGACGTTTCGACGCCGTTCGACTGCGCGAACTGCGGGCGGCCTTCAATGCGCTGGAGCAGCCTGACGAACAGTATGACTTCATCGACGTCCTCTTTCGCCTGGAGAGTGAAACTCCGCTCGGCCAGGCAACGAATGGAATCAGTGCCGCATGAACCATGAAGCCTTCAATCGCAATGTTGATTTGCCCGGCCTCGAAGCCGGCTCGTGCGCTGGCCTGCCGGAACTCGACGCTGCAGCCCTGTCGTCGGCCTCGCTGGCAGAGCAACCCCTGCGTGAGGCCGTGGATGCCGCCATGCGACGCTATTTCGATCATCTCGATGGCGGCACCGTCACCGACCTCTACGCCATGGTCATGGCCGAAGTCGAGGCGCCGCTGCTGGCCAGCGTGCTCGAATACACCCAAGGCAACCAGACTCGCGCCGCCGAGATGCTGGGCCTCAACCGCGGCACGCTGCGCAAGAAGCTCAAGCAGCACGACCTGATCTGAACCCGCCGGGCAGCGCCTGCTGGCCCGGCCCCTTATATCCACTATCGATAGAGAGTTGCCCCTCACCATGGCCCAAGCCTCCCCCACCCCGGTACGCCGCGCGCTGATCAGCGTCTCCGACAAGACCGGCATCGTCGACTTCGCCCGCGGCCTGGCCGGGCACGCTGTCGAACTGCTCTCCACCGGCGGCACCTTCCGCCTGCTGCAGGAGAACGGTATTGCCGTGACCGAGGTGTCCGAGCACACCGGCTTTCCCGAGATCATGGACGGTCGCGTCAAGACGCTGCACCCGAAGATCCACGGCGGGATCCTGGGCCGCCGAGGCCAGGACGATGCGGTGATGGCCGAGCACGATATAGCGCCCATCGACATGGTGGTGGTCAACCTCTATCCCTTCGCCCAGACAGTGGCCAAGCCTGACTGCACACTCGAAGATGCCATCGAAAACATCGACATCGGCGGCCCGACCATGGTGCGTGCCTGCGCCAAGAACCATGCCCATACCACCATCGTGGTGGACGCCGGCGACTATCCCCGCGTACTCGAGGAGATTGCCTCGCACGACGGCGCGGTAAGCGATGCCACGCGCTTCGATCTGGCGGTCAAGGCCTTCGAGCATACCGCCGGCTACGACGCCGCCATCGCCGACTACCTGGGCCAGCGGGTGCCGGGTGGCGAGGACGGCTTCCCGCGCACCTACAACGTGCAGTTCGTCAAGAAACAGGCCATGCGCTACGGCGAGAACCCGCACCAGAGCGCGGCGTTCTACGTCGAGGCCAACGCCAGCGAAGCCAGCGTCGCCACTGCCCGCCAGCTGCAGGGGAAAGAGCTGTCATTCAACAACGTGGCCGATACCGATGCCGCCTTCGAGTGCGTCAAGAGCTTCACCGACATCGCCTGCGTGATCGTCAAGCACGCCAACCCCTGCGGCGTCGCCGTCGGCGCAACCCCGCGCGAGGCCTACGACAAGGCATTCACCACCGATCCCACCAGCGCCTTCGGTGGCATCATCGCCTTCAACCGACCGCTGGACGCCGACACCGCCCGAGCCATCATCGACCGCCAGTTCGTCGAGGTGATCATCGCCCCTGGGGTTGATGAGGAGGCCGTCGCCATCGTCGCCGAGAAGCAGAACGTGCGCCTGCTCGACGTCGGCGACAGCTGGCCCGGCGAGCGCGAGCACGCCCACGACTTCAAGCGCGTCACCGGCGGACTGCTGGTGCAGGACCGCGACCTCGGCATGGTCGGCCGCGACGAGCTGACCGTGGTCAGCGAGCGCGTGCCCAGCGAGCAGGAGATGCGCGACCTGGCCTTCGCCTGGAAGGTGGCCAAGTACGTCAAGTCCAACGCCATCGTCTACGCCAAGGACGGTCAGACCATCGGCGTCGGCGCTGGCCAGATGAGCCGCGTCTACTCAGCCAAGATCGCCGGCATCAAGGCCGCCGACGAAGGCCTCTCGGTACCCGGCTCGGTGATGGCCTCGGATGCCTTCTTCCCCTTCCGCGACGGCATCGACGCCGCGGCAGCAGCAGGCATTACCGCAGTGATCCAGCCCGGCGGCTCCATGCGCGACCAGGAAGTGATCGACGCCGCCAACGAGGCGGGTATCGCCATGGTGTTCACCGGCATGCGCCACTTTAGGCACTAAAGACGCTGGATCTCGGTCATGCGTCGTTGAAAGTCGCCTCAACATGCTCATTTGCAAAAGCAAACTCCGCTGTTTCGCCGACTTTCGCCTAGCCTGACCATCGCCCAGCCGTCTTCTCAAGCAAATCAGTTACGAAAACCCCGTTGGCCAAGGCCGATGGGGTTTTCGTTCTTGCAGCTTATGACTTTCGGCTCCGGGCGAAGCCCGGTCAGCCCAGGTCGATGCAGAGGTACTTGGTCTCCAGGAACTCCTCGATGCCCTGGTGGCCGCCCTCGCGGCCGAGGCCCGAGGCCTTGACACCACCGAACGGCGCCGAGGTATTGGAGATCAGCCCCGTGTTGATGCCCACCATGCCGTACTCCAGCGCATCGGCGACGCGCCATACGCGGCCCAGGTCGCGGGAGTAGAAGTAGGAAGCAAGGCCGTACTGGGTGTCGTTGGCCATCTTCACGGCGTCTTCCTCATCCTCGAAGGGGAACACCGCCGCCAGCGGTCCGAAGGTCTCCTCCTGGGCCACCTTCATGTCGCCATTGGCGAAGCTGATCAGCGTCGGGGTGAAGAAGTTGCCGCCCAGCGGATGGGGATGACCACCCAGCAGCAGTTCGGCGCCCTTGTCGACGGCATCGTGCACATGCTCGCTGACCTTGGTCACCGCGTTACCGTCGATCAGCGGACCGATGTTGATGTTAGGTTTGGTGCCGTCGCCCACCTTCAACTCGCTGTTCATCGCTACCGCCAGCTTCTCGCAGAAGGCGTTGATCACGCTCGACTGCACCAGGAAGCGATTGGTGCAGATGCAGGTCTGGCCGGCATTGCGGAACTTGGCCGCCATGGCGCCCTCCACCGCGGCATCCAGATCGGCATCCTCGAACACGATGAACGGGGCGTTGCCGCCCAGCTCCAGGGAGATCTTCTGGATGTGCTGCGAGGCTCGCGACATCAACTCGCGGCCCACCTCGGTAGAGCCGGTGAAGGTAATCTTGCGTACCAGCGGCGACTCGGTCATGGCGGCGGCGATTTCAGAGGCGCGCCCCGGCACCACGTTGAACACACCGCGCGGCACGCCGGCGCGCTCGGCCAACAGCGCCAGCGCCGTGGCCGAGAACGGCGTCTGGCTCGCCGGCTTGATGACGATGGTGCAGCCCGCCGCCAGCGCCGCGCCAGCCTTGCGCGTGATCATGGCCGCGGGGAAATTCCACGGCGTAATGGCACCAACCACCCCGACCGGCTGCTTGGTGATCACGATACGCTGGTTGGGCTTGGCAGCGGGAATGGTCTCGCCATAGATGCGTCGTGCCTCTTCGGCGAACCAGCGGATGAAGCTTGCCGCATAGGCGATCTCGCCGGCCGCCTCCTTGAGCGGTTTGCCCTGCTCGTGGGTCATGATCATGGCCAGGTCGTTCTGATGCTCGAACATCAGGTCGTGCCATTTCATCAGGATGTCGGCACGCTCCTGGGCAGTGAGCGCTCGCCAGCCGACGAGCGCCGCATCGGCGGCGGCAATGGCGCGCTCGGTCTCGTCTCTTCCCAGCCGTGGCACGCTACCGAAGACCTCTCCGGTAGCCGGATTGGTTACTTCGATCTGCTCACCGCTGTCAGCTGCGACCCAACTACCGTCAATATAGGCGAAAGGGCAATAGAGCTGCGTTTCCTTGAGAGCTTCCATGTTGATTCTCCTGGCCTCAGCGGGGGCCTGTACCGAGTGGATGTATTCTTATCACGCTTGCCCTTGTCACTGAGCCTCAGTGCCGTGCTGTTCGGGCATGGCCTCGGGCATGCCGCCCGGCACTGGCGGCTGAAGCATAGCGTTTAGTATGGCAAGGATCAGGACCAGAGCGATGGCAATCCAGCACAACGCGCGGCCGATGTAGCGAGCCGGCTGGCGATGGATCTGCCGCAGCCCCATCACGGCACAGACGGCAGCGGCGAGATTCAGTGGCAGCAAAGCACCCTGGAACAGCAGGGCGAGAATGGCAATGACGATGGCCGTCATGGCCCAAGGGGCATGGCGTCGCCGCGGTGAATCCGATGAGGAGCTGTCGCGTTCCAACGAATCGTCTCTCTCTGTCGATTCTGCAATAACCCCTCATGCTAAGCGCAAAGGACCGTTGTCACCAACCCCAGGGAGAGCAAGCTCAGCGCTGGCGATGTGGCTCACGGCTGGCCGATAGGGTAATGGAGACCGAATCGGCAAAGCGAAGTGCGTGAGGCTTGTCGATCTCGACCTGCGCCATCAGGACCTGCTCGTGCGACATGATCAGGTCGAGGACCTCTCGCGTCATGCGCTCGAGTAGCAGGAAGTGCCCCTCCTCCACCATCTCGATCACCTGCTTGGTAATGGTGCGGTAGTTGAGCGCCTGTTCGATATGATTGAAGACTACCGCCTTGTCGGCACGGTAGCGGAACACCGCATTGATGATCACATCCTGGCGGTTATTGATCTCCTCGTCCTTGATGCCGATAAAGGTCCGCAGGCGCAGATTCTTGATGCGAATCGTGGCCAGGTCGTGATCGAGATGCTGGTCGTTCAGGGCGTGCAGCGGCATCGGATTGGCTCCAGGCAACAAACGCCCGCCGCGAAAGCGGGTACGTGGGCCATCTGGTCAGCGACCGCTGACCAGAGTGAGGAATTCCTGACGGGTCGGCTGGTTTTCGCGAAAGGCACCCAGCATGACCGAGGAGGTCATGCTGGAATTCTGCTTCTCCACGCCGCGCATCATCATGCAGAGATGTCGCGCTTCGATCACCACCGCCACGCCGCGTGCACCGGTGACACGCTGTACGGTCTCGGCAATCTCGCGCGTCAAGTTTTCCTGTATCTGCATGCGCCGAGCGTACATGTCGACGATACGGGCAAACTTGGAGAGACCCAACACCTTGCCACTGGGAAGATAGGCAATGTGGCACTTGCCGATGAAGGGCAGCAGATGATGCTCGCACATCGAGTAGAGTTCGATGTCCTTGACCAGCACCATCTCGTCCGTCTCGCTCTCGAAAACGGCGCCATTGATGATCTCCTCGAGAGTCTGGGAGTAGCCGCGCGTGAGAAACTGCATCGCCTTGGCGGCACGCTTCGGTGTATCGCGAAGCCCTTCACGATCGGGATCCTCTCCCAGTTCGATGATGATCTGGCGGTAGAAGTTGGCAAGCTCTTCGTTCATGGTCAGGCCCTGCGAGTCAGAAAACCGTTCGTCTCGTGATGGCCCGGCCATCGTCGATCAATACAATAACAGTACAAATTATACTTTCTGTACAATTTTTTCACGCCTCTGGACATTATTCTACCGTAACCGAAGGCACGCCGCAGGCGGTATGCCTGAAAACGACCCCCTGCGACATTCGTGCCGCTGCCTCGCCTTTGCGGCTATGGTAGAGTACTGGCCTTGAATCCTGCCGCTACGCGCAGCCTGGTCCCTCGAGAGCCCGATATGATCAAGATTCCAGACGCGATACTGTCAGCCAGTGGAGTTGCCCTCCTTTTTCTGCTGCCCCTGGCTGCCTCGGCCAATACCCTTTCCGTACCCGGCGACGCCGTTGTTGCATTCCAGGTCATCGACGATCTCGATCTGGCGGAGGAAGGCGGACGCCGTGACGATATCCTGCTTCGCCCCGTGAGCGGTCACGAGGGCGCTACTCACGAACTGCCCGATTACTGTGTCGTGGTAGGTGATGCCCGCCAGGACGGCGACCGACTACGCATTACCGCCAAGGCACTGACCTGTGTCGAGACCGAAGGCGGTGACAGCGACATTTACAATGGCGAAATGTCCGCTGCCGCCTACGAGGCCGACGGCAGCTATGGATTGGCCGTGTGCGAGACTGGCGGCTGTCAGCTACCGAGCGATCGCGTCTTTCATCTCAAGCTGGCCAGTCCTCTCGCGATCGAGGAGCAGGACAACCCCTCCGCTCAGATCAACGAGCAGCGCCGCCAGGCCGATGGCGCGGGCGTTGCCAACCCCATCCCCGCCGAGCGCACCGCGCCCGACAACGACTGAGCCCTTTCGCCGTGTGCACCCCGTCGGATGCGCACGGCGTCAGGCCAGCCAGGGAGATGAACGGGTCAGCGCCACACGCTGCTGCTCCAGCTGCCTGATGTGTGCATCCCAATAGGCAGCATCCGCAACCCAGGGGAACGCCTGGGGAAACGCCGGGTCCTCCCAGCGCGCCACCAGCCAGGCGCTGTGACGCATCAGGCGCAGCGTGCGCAGGGGCTCGATGAGCGCCAGTTCACGGCGATCGAATTCCCGGTGCTGTTCGTATCCCTCCAGCACTTCCGACAGCTGCATGTGCCACTCCGCTTCGTGCTCGGCGGTGAGGAACATCCACAAATCCTGCACCGCCGGTGCCATCAAGCAATCGTCGAAATCCACCAGAGCGAAGTTTTCGTCGCGGCCGAGGAGATTGCCGATGTGGCAGTCGCCCTGTACCCGGATCGTCTGTTCAGGCGCCCAGGCATGCGCCGCCAGCACCTCCTGCAATTCCACTGAGATGCGCTCGTAGGCCTGACGCTGGCGACGCTCCAGCCAGGGGGCGGTGAGCACACGCCTGCGCGCCTCGTGCACCATGCCATCCAGATCGAGCCTGCCCCGGTGCTGAAACTCGGCACGCTCACCCACGGCATGCACCGCACCGATCAATTCGCCCAGGGCAAACAGATGGGCGGGATTCTCCAGCTCCGGGGCCTGGCCAGGCAACTGGGGAAACAGCGCCAGACGAAAACCCTCCATCTGATGCAGACTGCGCCCCGAATCATCCCGCCAAGGTGCCGCCACGGCCACGCCCTCCGCGACCAGCTCGTCCAGGAAGTCGTGCTCTTCCTGAATCTGCTCGTCGCTCCAACGCCCCGGGCGATAGAACTTCGCCACCCAGCGCCGCCCCTCGTCGTCGTAGAGCAGGAACACACGGTTCTCGTAGCTGTTCAGGGCAAACGGTTCGCCCGGCAGCCAGAAGCCTAGCGACTCGATGGCCGCCACGACGCGCGCCGGCGACAGGGTAGCGAAGGGATGAGGCGTGCTGTGCATGTGATTCACCGACAGAATGGTGTTGCCATGGTAACAGCCTAAGCAACGACAGAGGATCACTAACGCCGCAGCGGGGTGCGGGCCACCGACCATGCCTCCACCTCACGGGCACCGGCAGTCAGACAGGCCTGCGCCAGGGCGTCCAGGGTCGCGCCGGTGGTCATGACGTCATCGAGCAGTGCCACGCGCGACGGCAGCGCCCTCTCGACGACGAACCCGCCGCGCAGGTTGCGGTAGCGCTCGGCGCGATCGAGCCCGCGCTGTGAGCGCGTGGCTTGGCGTCGCTGTGCATGCGCCAGTACCAAGCCATGGCGTGCCGCCAGGCGCCGGGCCAGCCAGTCGGCCTGGTCGAAACCGCGCTCCCGCGCCCGCCGGGGATGCAGCGGCACCGGAATCAGAGCCTCGGGCCAGGCCAAGGCCGCACGCGGCAGCCCGGCCTCAAGCAGCTCGAGCAGCACGTTGCCGGCACGCGGTGAGGCGTGAAACTTGAAGCGCTGCATCAACCTGGCCACTTCATCCTCGTAGCGCAGCGGTACGCGTGCCCGCCTGAAAGCGGGCGAACGTGTCAGGCACTGGCCGCAGCACCTGCCCGCCAGTGCCCCGGGCGGCTGCGGTTCGGCACAGCTCGGGCAGGCCGGCAGGTTCCACGGCAGCGACTCGAAGCAGGCCTGACACCAGGGACGCTCCGGCTCGGCGGTTGCCAGGCAGAAACCACAGCGCCCTGGCAGGGCCCAGCGCAGCGCAGAGTCGACTCCGTACCAGAGCGAGCGAAGCCAATCGCCTGAGCGTTTCCGCGACATCTGGCCGCGCCGCCATGCAGGCTTCCGTTGCGGTTCCACGCAGAGGATCTCCTGATGATTTCGCCATGCCAAGCAGCTTACCACCCCCGACACCATCTCGTTCGCCGCCTACGTCGCCCATAGTCAACCCCATCAACGCTGCAGGTTGACAGCAAGACAGAATCACGTACGCTCACAGTCAACCTTACTATCCCAATGAGTTGACCGAGACGAGCCCTTCCATGTCCGACGCCCAGCTTGCCAGTCCGCACGGCCAAACCACTCCCCCCGAGACCAGGATTCGTCATGACTGGTCGCTGGCCGAGATAGAGGCGCTCTTTGCATTGCCCTTCAACGACCTGCTGTTCCGCGCCCAGCAAGTGCATCGCGCCCACTTCGATGCCAATGCCGTCCAGGTCTCCACCCTGCTGTCGATCAAGACCGGCGCCTGTCCCGAGGACTGCAAGTACTGTCCTCAGTCGGGCCATTACACCACCGGACTGGACAAGGAAAAGCTGCTGGAAATCGAGAAGGTGGTAGCTCAGGCCAAGGCCGCCCAGGAGGCCGGCGCCAGCCGCTTCTGCATGGGCGCGGCATGGCGTAGCCCGCGCGAGAAAGATCTTGGCGTGGTGCTGGAGATGGTCCGCCAGGTCAAGGCACTGGGGCTCGAGACCTGCATGACGCTAGGCATGGTCGACGTCGACCAGGCCTCCCGCCTGGCCGAGGCCGGCCTCGACTACTACAACCACAATCTCGACACCTCGCCGGAGTACTATGGCGAAATCATCACTACTCGCACCTATGCCGATCGTCTGGAAACCCTGGCCAACGTACGCGAGGCGGGGATGAAGGTCTGTGCGGGAGGCATCCTCGGCATGGGGGAAGCGCCGCGCGACCGCGCCGCCCTGCTGCAGCAGCTGGCCCGGCTCGACCCGCACCCCGAATCCGTGCCGATAAACATGCTCGTCAAGGTGCCCGGCACGCCGCTGGAGGATGTGGAAGATCTCGATCCCATCGAGTTCGTGCGCGCTATCGCCGTCGCCCGAATCCTGATGCCGGCAAGCCACGTGCGCCTCTCGGCCGGCCGCGAACAGATGGACGAGTCGACCCAGGCGCTGGCCTTCCTCGCCGGGGCCAACTCCATCTTCTACGGCGACAAGCTATTGACTACCGGCAACCCTCAGGCCGCTCGCGACAAGGCCCTGTTCGCCAAGCTCGGCCTGCATCCCGAGCGACGCAGCACCTGTCATGGCGACGATGCACAGCAGGCCGCACTCGAGAGTGCCGTGGCGCACCAGTCACAGCAGGCCCGTAGCGCGGCACTGGCCTACGACGCCACCCAGGCCTGAACGATGTCGCCCTCCGCGTTCGCTTGGTCCGAACGTCTCAGCGAGGCCGCAGCCTGGCGCCGCGCCCAGGGGCTGTGGCGTGAGCGCCGCACGTTCAAGGCCGACCTGATCGACTTCGCCGGTAACGACTATATCGGCCTGGCCGGCGACCCGCGTCTGGCCGAAGCTCAGGCGGCAGGCGCCCGGCGCTTCGGCAGCGGTGCTGGTGCGTCGCACCTGGTCAGTGGTCATCTCGAGATTCACGAAGCGCTCGAGCAGCGCCTGGCCGACCTCGTCGGACGGCCCCGCGCCCTGCTCTTCTCCACCGGCTACATGGCCAATCTCGGCACGCTACAGGCCCTGTGCGACAGCGACACGCAGGTCTTCCAGGACCGGCTCAACCATGCCTCCCTGCTCGACGGCGCCAAGCTTGCCGGCGCGCGCTCGCGACGTTTTCACCACCGTGATCTCGACGATCTCGAGCGCCTGCTCGCCCGCGCCCCCTCCGAAACGCCCAGGCTCGTGATCAGCGACGGCGTGTTCAGCATGGATGGCGACGTCGCCAATGTCGGCGGCCTGAGGGACATCTGCACCCGATACGGCGCCTGGTTGATGATCGACGATGCCCACGGACTTGGTGTGCTCGGACCCCAGGGAGACGGCTGCGTCGGTCGGGCTCATGGGGTTGACCAAGTGGCGGTTCTGGTCGGTACGCTGGGCAAGGCACTGGGAACCGGCGGCGCCTTCGTCGCCGGCAGCGAAGCGCTGATCGACCACTTGATCCAATATGCACGGCCCTACGTCTACACGACCGCACAGCCTCCCGGTGTCGCTGCCGCCACTCTCGCGGCCCTCGACATTCTTGCCGCCGAGCCCGAACGCCGCGACCGCCTGCGCGACAGCATCCGCTATTTTCGCCACGAGGCGACACTGCTCGGTCTGCCGCTGACCGACTCCTTCACTCCCATCCAGCCGCTGGTACTGGGGGAGAGCGAAGCGGTGATGCACTGGGCCGCTCGACTGCAGGAGGCAGGCCTGCTGGTCGGCGCCATCCGACCGCCCACGGTGCCGCAGGGTGAAGCTCGGCTTCGCATCACGCTGAACGCCACTCACACACGGGAAGCCCTGGACCACCTGCTCGAGACTCTGGCCCAGTTGCATGAGGAGGGCATGCATTGACGCGCCTGGTGCTGCTCTCCGGCTGGGGCATCGATGCCCGCATCTGGCAACCGCTTGCGCCCTACTGGCCGGATGGCATCCGAGTTCATACTCCCGATTGGCCGGGCTACGGTGAACGGATCCACGACCTTCTGCCGAAGACGCTCTCGGGGCTGGCAGACGAGATGCGCAACGACCTGGCCTCGGATGCCGTCTGGGTCGGCTGGTCGCTGGGAGGTTTGCTGGCCGGTGCGCTGTTGTCTCATTTGCCCCCTCCCCGCGCCCTGGTGCTGGTGGGAATCGGCGCCCGCTTCTGCAGCGAGGACGGTGTAAGACCTGCCGAACTGGCTACATTTCGTCGCGCCTTCGATCGCGATCCTCGCGCGACGTGGCAACATTTCCTGCGTTGGCAGCTGCAGGGGGAAACTGCCCCGGGTATGGCCCACCGACGACTGCTCGACCTTCTTGGGGGCCATCCCGGTGCGTCCAGTCAGACCCTCGCTCTGGGCCTCGATCAACTGGCCAGCCTCGACCTCGGAGAACGCCTTGCCATGCCCCCGTGCCCGATCTGGCGCCTTGCCGGCGAACGGGACAAGCTGCTGGGCAAGACAGCGCGGCAGGCGGCCGACCGGATTCTCACCGACTGCGGCCACTGCCCGATGCTGTCTCGCCCGGAGGCCTTGGCGAGCCACTGCGTCGAACTTGCACACACCGGTTACGGGCATCGCCCCGCCCAAGACGGGAGCGTTTCATGACCTCCTCCTCGCTGCATGTCACGGCCTGGCGGCAGCCTGACGCCTCCAGCGCATGGCGGCGGCAGGTCGCCAGGGCGTTTTCCCGCGCGTCGGACCGTTACACGCGCCTGGCCCAGGCACAGCAGCGAATGGGTGAAGCGCTGTGGCCCCTTCTGCCTGCACGCGCAGCACATGTGCTCGACCTGGGCTGCGGCCCGGGCCTCTGGTGTGGGCGCCTGGCCGCACGTTTCGGCAACGAGTGTCGCGTGCTCGGGCTCGATCTCGCTCCTGGTATGCTGGAAACCGCCCGCCGCGAGACGACCGTTCCTGTCGACTGGCTGTGTGCCGATGCGGCCTCCCTGCCCCTGGCAAGCGGACAACTGGACGTGGTGTTCTCCAACCTGGCCCTCCAGTGGTGCCCCAACCTCGATGCCGTAATGGCCGAAGTTCACCGGGTGCTGCGCCCCGGCGGACGTGCCGTGATCAACTCGCTGGGTCCCGGCACCCTGGGCGAGGTGGCCCACGCCTGGTCATCCCCCGACGCCCTGCTCGACTTCCGCTCGCGGGAGGATCATCTGGCCAGTGCGCATCGGGCCGGCTTCGCGCAAGCCTGCTGCACCAACGTTCTCGAGCGCTTCTTCTACCCTGACCTGACGGCAGTGATGGCCTCGATCAAGGGCGTCGGCGCCCAGACCCCGCGAGCGTCCGCCCGCCTCACCCGCTCCGACCTGGAGCGTGCCGCACGCCGTTACGACTCGCTGCGCGAGCCGGCCGGACTGCCGGTCAGCTATCGACGACTGACCCTCGTGCTCGACAAGGAGCCGACAGCATGACCCGTTATTTCGTGACCGGCACCGACACCGATGCCGGCAAGACCCTGATCAGTGCCGGCCTGCTGGCACTGGCCCGCTCGCGCGGCCTGAGCACCTTGGGGCTCAAGCCCGTTGCCTCGGGCTGCCGCCGCACCGACGCGGGCCTACGCAACGACGATGCCCTAGCTTTGATGGCACGCAGCGTGCCGGCGCCGGCCTATGCGACCATCAACCCCTTTGCCTTCGAGCCGGCCATCGCCCCGCACCTGGCCGCCCGCCAGGCAGGAGAGCACATCGGCCTCGCTCGGCTGGGCGAGCATGTCGCGCCGCTGCTCGAGGAGCCGCGTGACCTGATCCTCGTCGAGGGCGCCGGCGGTTGGCGCGTACCGCTCAATGACAGCGAAGATCTCAGCGCCTTGGCGTTGCACCTCGACCTGCCGGTTATTCTGGTGGTAGGCCTCAAGCTCGGCTGCCTCAACCACGCGTGCCTCACGGCCGAGGCCATCCGTGCGGACGGAGCCAAGCTGGCCGGCTGGGTCGGCAACCTGCTCGATGCCGACTTCGCGCGTGACGCCTCGCTCTACGCCGACAACCTGGCCACGCTGCGGCATCGCCTCGGCGCCCCCTGTCTCGGCGTGGTACCGCGCCTGAGCCGAGTGGCACCGGCCAGGCGCCCGGAAGCCGCCATTGCCCATCTCGAGCTCCCTCAAGGCGATTGACTTGCAACCGAAGGTCCGTACAATGTGGACGCCTGCCCAGCCCTGCGGATGTGGTGGAATTGGTAGACACGCCAGATTTAGGTTCTGGTGCCTTCGGGCGTGGGAGTTCAAGTCTCCCCATCCGCACCATCATGGCTCGCGCCCATCGAGCTTTACGGCCCCCTCGCCGACATCACCTTCGCTTAACCTGCTCCGCCAGCCTATTGGCGCCGCGTCGGTGCGTACCTGCCACGCCCCCGACCACTCACGCTACGCACCCACGGAGGCAATATGACGCAATCTCCCGTGTGGCACCCCTATGCCCATCTGCTCACCCAGCAAGCCGCCCCCAAGGTCGTCGGCGGCGAAGGTGCTCGCTTCAGACTGGAGAACGGCGAAACGCTACTCGACGCCACTTGTTCCTGGTGGTGCATGATCCACGGCTATTCGCATCCCCGCCTGGTGGCCGCGATCAAGGCGCAGGCGGACACGCTGTGCCATGTGATGCTGGGTGGACTCACCCATGAGCCCGCCGATCGCCTGGCCCGGGAACTGGTCAGGATCACACCGACGGGGCTCAACCATGTGTTCTTCTCCGACAGCGGTTCGGTGGGCATGGAAGTGGCCATGAAGATGGCTGTGCAGTACTACCACTTGCGCGGCAAGCCAGAGAAGCACCGCATGCTCTCGCTGATGAAGGCCTACCATGGCGACACCAGCGGCTGCATGGCGGTCTGCGACCCCGAAGAGGGCATGCACAGCCTGTTTGCCGGCTACCTGCCCAGACACCACTTCGCGCCGGCCCCCACGGCACCCTATGACGCCGACCCCGAGACCGTGGCGCAGGATCTCGCCGCCCTGCGGGCAGCGCTGGAGCGACATCATCACGAGATCGCCGCGCTGTTGATGGAACCGCTGCTGCAAGCCGCCGGCGGCCTCAACATGACATCGCCGGAATATCTCAAGGGTGCACGCGAACTGTGCGACGAATTCGATGTCCTGCTGGTGTTCGACGAGGTGGCCACCGGCTTTGGCCGCACCGGCAAGCTGTTCGCCGCCGACCATGCCGCCATCACGCCGGACATCATGGTGCTCTCGAAAGGGCTGACCGGCGGCTACCTGGGCCACGCCGCGACGCTGGCCACCGACCGGGTGCACGATGCCTTCATCGGCGACTCGCCGCTGCACGCCTTCATGCATGGCCCCACCTTCATGGGCAATCCGCTGGCCTGTCGTGTGGCGCTGGAGAGCCTGGCCGTGTTCGAGGAGGAGAATTACCTGGACAAAATAGCGCGCCTCAATCGGATACTGCGCACTGAGCTGCTGGAGGAGTCAGCGCTGCATCGTCACCCTCGGGTGCGAGACGTCAGGGTGCTGGGCGCCACGGCGGTCATCGAGGTCCAAGACGCTACCGCGCTCCAGGGGGTCGCGGCCTTTGCCCGCACACGGGGCGTCTGGCTGCGCCCCTTCGGGCGCTGGCTCTATACCATGCCGGCCTATATCACACCCGAGGCGGACATGCGTCACATCGCCCAGGTCATGAAGGATTGGTTTCGCTGATGCAAGAGCGCCGCCCTGATAGGGCGGCGCTCTTGGTGGCACTTCACTTGCACCTGATCAACCGTTGTCGGTCGAAATTCGCGCTGAAGGTCAAGCCATGATTGGCTGCGCGTAGGAGATCGGCGCCAGCTCGCGCTCGTTCTCGAAGGTGACGATCTCGTAGGCATCGGGCTGGGCCAGCAACGCCCGGCACAGCTGGTTGTTCAGGGCATGGCCCGACTTCACGCCGCGGAATTCGCCGATCAGGCTGTAGCCCAGCAGGTAGAGATCGCCAATGGCGTCGAGCACCTTGTGCTTGACGAACTCATCCTCGTAGCGCAAGCCCCCTTCGTTGACGATCCGATACTCGTCGACCACGATGGCGTTGTCGAGGCTGCCACCCAGTGCCAGATTGTTGGCACGCAGGTACTCGAGATCGCGCATGAAGCCGAAGGTCCTCGCGCGGGAGACTTCCTTGACGAAAGAAGTCGTGGAGAAATCCACTACGGCGGTCTGTTTCTGATCATCAAAGACCGGATGATCGAACTCGATGGCAAACGTCACCTTGAAGCCCTGGTGCGGCAGGAAGCGAGCCTCCTTGCCATCCTCCTTCACCACTACGTCACGCTTGATGCGGATGAACTTCTTGGGCGCTTCCTGCTCGGCGATGCCCGCCGACTGGATCAGGAACACGAACGGACCGGCGCTCCCGTCCATGATCGGCACCTCGGGGGCGCTGAGATCGATGTAAGCGTTATCGATCCCCAGTCCGGCCAGCGCGGACATGAGATGCTCGACGGTCGCTACCTTGACGTCACCTTGCGAGAGCGCGGTGCACAGGGTGGTATCGGTGACCAGGGCGGCGCTGGCCGGTACCTGCACCTCGGGGTTCAGGTCCGTACGCACGAAAACGATGCCGGTGTTCACCGGAGCCGGACGCAGGGTCAGGTACACCTTCTTCCCGGAATGAAGGCCGACGCCGGTAGCGCGGATGGTGTTTTGCAGGGTGCGTTGTCTGATCATGGGCAGTAGCCAGGCCGTTGTATGTTATCAAACACCGTTCACTATAACACCGAACGAGTGTTTCAACAAAAAAACATCTCCTGGCCCTGCCTATGCTCGCAATAGCCTGTATCAATCGGCCTGACGGCGCAGGAAGGCCGGGATGTCGAGGTAGTCGTCCAGTTCCTGGGGCGAGCGGCGCTTCTCCGGCTGCGGCTTGACCGCCTCCTGAGGCTCGGCCTTGGGCACGGCGCTCTGCTGGCGCATGGCCGGCTGCGGCCGCTGGCGGTATTCGCTGCCTTCGTTGCGCTTGACGGTTTCGCGACCTGCCGCCTTGACCTGGCGCCCCTCGAGGCCGGCGGCAACCACGGTGACCCGCAGCTCGTCGGTCATATCCATATCGATCGAGGTCCCCACGACGATGGTGGCGTCCTGAGAGGCGAATTCCTGAACGGTGGCACCGACGTCGTTGAACTCGCCAATGGAGAGATCGGGGCCGGCCGTGATGTTGACCAGAATGCCACGCGCACCGTGCAGGTCGATATCTTCCAGCAACGGGCTGCGGATGGCCTTCTCGGCCGCTTCGCGGGCGCGATTCTCGCCGGTGGCGCCCCCGGTGCCCATCATCGCCATGCCCATCTCGGACATCACGGTGCGCACGTCGGCGAAGTCGACGTTGATGATGCCGGGGCTGGTGATCAGTTCGGCGATCCCCTGCACGGCCCCAAGCAACACGTCGTTGGCAGCGCTGAAGGCAGTGAGCAGGCTGGCATTCTTGCCCAGTACCGAGAGCAGCTTCTCGTTGGGAATGGTGATCAGCGAGTCGACGTGCTCCGACAGCTCCCTCATTCCCTCCTCGGCCACGCGCATGCGCTTCGGGCCTTCGAACGGGAACGGACGGGTGACGACGGCCACGGTGAGAATGCCCAGTTCCTTGGCCACCTGGGCCACCACCGGTGCACCGCCGGTGCCCGTGCCGCCTCCCATGCCGGCCGTGATGAAGACCATGTCGGCGCCGCTGATCAGCTCGGCGATGCGCTCGCGGTCCTCCATGGCGGCCTGGCGACCCACGTCGGGGTTGGCACCGGCACCCAGCCCCTTGGTGATCTCGTTGCCAAGCTGGAGCACGGTCTTGGCGGCCACCCGCTTGAGCGCCTGGGCATCAGTATTGGCGCAGATGAACTCGACGCCTTCGATATTGCTCTCGACCATGTGGTTGACGGCGTTGCCGCCGCCGCCACCTACGCCGACGACCTTGATGACCGCACTGCTCGAGGGTGCGCTATCTACCAGTTCGAACATAAGCCCCGTCTCCTGGACCGCGCCGCGGCCCTATTAGAAATTTCCTTTCAACCAGCCTTTGAGTTTTGCCAGCGCTGGAATCCCTTCCCATCCTCCACGCTGGGAGACGTCTTCGCGCCTGGGTGGCGCTGCCACTACCCTGCCCTCACGGCCATGCCCTTGCCGAGCCTCCTGAAGAGCGTAATGTAGCAAACCTACACCGGTGGAATAAATCGGGTTGCGCACCACGTCGGAAAGCCCACGTACGTTATGCGGACAGGCGATGCGCACCGGCATGTGGAAGATCTCCTCGGCCAGTTCGACGACCCCTTCCATGCGCGAGGTGCCGCCGGTGAGCACCACGCCGGCTGCCACCAGGTCCTCATACCCACTGCGCCGGAGCTCGTCGCGAATCAGGGTGAACAGCTCCTCGTAGCGCGGCTCCACCACTTCCGCCAGCGCCTGTCGCGACAGGTCGCGGGCAGGGCGGTCGCCGACGCTCGGCACCTTGATCATTTCGTCGCTGGCGGCCAGCTGTGTCAGCGCACAGGCATACTTGACCTTGATCTCCTCGGCATACTGAGTCGGGGTACGCAGCGCCATGGCAATGTCGTTGGTCACCTGGTCGCCGGCGATGGGAATCACCGCGGTGTGGCGAATGGCACCTTCGGTGAATACCGCGATATCGGTGGTCCCCCCCCCGATGTCGACCATGCAGACACCGAGTTCGCGCTCATCCTCGGTCAGTACCGCCATACTGGAAGCAAGTTGCTCGAGAATGATCGCATCCACCTCGAGGCCGCAACGTCGTACGCATTTGTCGATATTCTGCACCGCATTGAGCGCGGCGGTCACCAGATGAACGCGCGCCTCGAGACGCACCCCCGACATGCCGAGCGGTTCACGGATGCCGCCCTGGGTATCGATGGCAAATTCTTGGGGCAAGACATGTAGCACGCGCTGCCCCTCGGAGATGGCCCGCGCCCGCGCCGAATCGATGACACGATCGATATCCGAAGGCATCACTTCGCGCTCTTTAATCGCGACCACACCATCCGAGTTCATCGAACTGATATGGCTGCCCGCCACGCCGACATACACCGAATGGATATCGCAGCCGGCCATCAACTCGGCCTCTTCCACGGCGCGCTGAATCGACTGCACCGTCGATTCGATGTTGATCACCACGCCCTTCTTCATGCCCCGCGAAGGGTGCGATCCGATCCCGGCAATCTCGATGCCGCCGTCATCGGTAGGCTGTCCAACGATGGCCACTACCTTGGACGTTCCGATATCCAGTCCGACTACCATATTAGATGAATTGGAAGTGACTGCCATGCGCCGGAGTGTCTCCTGAAACTTGACCCGCTGGGTATCCCATTATTCTGATAAATGGTCATTGCGCCCATTATAGAAACAACTGGCGTTAAACCACCAGTCCATTATGAAAAACCTGGTTCACGATACGGGTTATTGGAGACAAAGAAAATAGCGCAATGCTGCAAGATGAGTTCTGCACGTGACAAAAGGTTTCAGCCCGTACCGTCGCCGCCCTCTTCGATTTCGGTTTCGCCATGCCAGGCAACGGCCACCCCATTGGGATAGCGCAGGTCGATATAGCGAATATGCGCCGCCTGCGGACCCAGTTGGCGCTGCCATGCGGCGGCCAGTCGGGCCAGACGAGCCTCACGGTCATTACGTCCCAACATCACCCATACGCCATCGTCGAGTTGGAAACGCCAGGCACCACGCGGTTCCAGCCGCAGTTGAGTAATACTCAGTCCCAAGGCCTCGAAACGAGGAATCAAGTGATCATGATATGCCAGCACTTCGGCGCCGCTGCCGACCGGCCCGGCCAGATCCGGCAGCCCTGCCGGCGGCTCCACCGGGGCGAAGGCAAACGGTTCGCCATTCTGATTGAGCAGGTAGTCGTCGTTCCAGCGCGCCACCGGCACCTGCTCGACCAGCTCGAAGGCCAGGGTGTAAGGCCACTCGCGGGCCACGCGAACTTCGGCCAGCCAGTCGATATTGCGGGCGCGGCGCCGCAGTGCCGGGAGGTCCGCCGAGAGCCAGGTCTGTCCCTGCAGCAGCGGTGCCAGCTGTGAACGCAGATAATCGGCGCTGACATGCTGCAGCTCTCCGCGGATAGTCACGCGCTCGATGGGGCGGTCGAGCCAGGTCCACAGGGCACGACCGCCCGCCCCCAGCAGAATCAGCAACAGCAGTATGCCTAGCGTCGGGCCGCGTGTACTCATGCCTGACGCGGCTCCAGCGTGGCGGTGAGAATACGCAGCACCAAGGTGTCGAAATCGATGCCGGCATGGGCAGCAGCCTGCGGCACCAGGCTGTGGTCGGTCATGCCCGGCGCCGTGTTGACCTCGATCAGCCAGAAGCGCCCGTCGCCATCGCGCATTACGTCGACTCGCCCCCAGCCTTCGCCGCCGACGGCCTCGAAGGCCTGACGGCACAGCGCACCCAGCGCCGCCTCCTGGGCGGTGTCCAGACCGCAAGGCAGGTGGTAGCGCGTATCGTTGGAGTTGTACTTGGCCTCGTAATCGTAGAAGCCGCTGGGCACCTCGACGCGAATGGCCGGCAGTACACGCCCGCCCAGCAACGACACCGTGTACTCCTCGCCGCGGATGAAGCGCTCGGCCATGACCCGGGCATCGAAGCGTGCCGCCTCGTGGTAGGCCGCCCTCAGCGCCTCTCGGCTGTCGACGATGCTGATGCCCAGGGTCGAGCCCTCATGGACCGGTTTGACGATCAGCGGCAGCCCCAGCCGGGCGACGATGTCGTCCCAGTCGGCGTCGGCGTCCAGCATCAGCGACTCGGGCGTTGGCAGCCCCAGGGCTTGCCAGACGAGCTTGGTGCGCTGCTTGTCCATGCCCAGTGCCGAAGCCAGAACGCCGCTGCCGGTATAGGGAATCCCCAGCAGCTCCAGCGCCCCCTGCAGGGTACCATCCTCGCCTCCACGGCCATGCAGGGCGATGAAGACACGATCGGGGGCAAGTGCCTCTAGTCCGACCAGGCCGCCGTCGGCTGGATCGTAGCCGATCACGTCGACACCGCTGCGCTCGAGCGCCGCCAGCACTGCGGCCCCGCTTCTGAGGGAGACTTCACGCTCGGCAGAATTGCCGCCGTACAGCACCACGACCCGCCCCAACTCACTCGCCTGCGTCATAGCTCCACCTCATCGAGAATCAGCCGGCTCTCGGCCAGCCCGAGGGCGATACCGCCTACATCCCCCGCACCCTGAGTGATCAGGATATCGTCGTCACGCAGCACCTGGGTCAGCAGCGTCGGTAGTTCCGACTTGTGCTGCACGAAGATCGGGTCGAGCGTGCCACGCTGGCGGATCGAACCCGCCAACGTCTTGCCATCGGCGCCCGGTATCGGCGCCTCGCCGGCACTGTATACGTCGAGCAGCAGCAGCACGTCGACCCCGGCGAGTACGCGCACGAAGTCCTCGTACAGGTCACGAGTGCGGGTATAGCGGTGGGGCTGATAGATCATTACCAGCCGACGCTGCGGCCAGCCGGCGCGCACCGCCTTGATGACCATTTCCACTTCTCGCGGGTGGTGTCCGTAATCATCCACCAGCATGACCTCTCCGCTGCCTTTCGGCGGGGCGAAGTGGCCGTGCACCTGGAAGCGTCGTCCCACGCCGGCGAAACTGGCTAGCCCGCGCAGGATGGCGGCGTCCTCGACGCCGGCGTCGGTGGCTACGGCAATCGCTGCCAGCGCATTGAGCGCATTGTGCCGCCCCGGCATGCTCAGGCGCACTTCCAGTGGAGCCAGCCCATCGGGACGCAGGGCGGTGAAGTGAATCTCTCCGGCCTGCTGGGCGAAATCTGCAATCCTATAGTCGGCATCTTCGCTGAAGCCGTAGGTCACGAACTGGCGATGGACGCGATCGAGCAGGCCACGCACCTGATCGTCGTCGATGCACAGGATAGCCAGGCCGTAGAAGGGCAGGTTGTGCAGGAATTCGATGAAGGTGCCCTTGAGCCGCTCGAAGTCGCCGCCGTAGGTGCTCATGTGGTCGGCATCGATGTTGGTGACGATCGACACCATGGGCTGCAAGTGGAGGAACGAAGCATCCGACTCGTCGGCTTCGGCCACCAGGTAATCGCCTTCGCCCAGCCGTGCATTGGCTCCGGCGCTGGTCAGCTTGCCGCCGATGACGAAGGTCGGATCGAGCCCTCCCTCGGCCAGCAGCGTCGCCGTCAGGCTGGTGGTCGTGGTCTTGCCGTGGGTACCGGCCACAGCGATGCCGTGACGAAAGCGCATCAGCTCGGCCAGCATTTCGGCGCGACGCACCACCGGCACGCGATGCTCCTGGGCCCAGCAAATCTCGGGGTTCGACGCGTCTACGGCAGTGGAAACCACGACCACGTCGGCGCCGGCCACGTTTTCCTCGGCGTGACCGATAGCCACGCGTATACCGTGTTCGCGCAACCGGATCACGACAGGCGACGCCTTCAGGTCGCTTCCGCTGACCCGATAGCCCTGGTTGGCAAGCACTTCGGCGATACCGCACATACCGGCACCGCCGATGCCCACGAAATGAATGTGCCGAATGCGGCGCATACCAAGGCCACGTCCATGGCGTGGCAGCGTGGCCTGACCGGGGACCGGCCTCAGGGTGCTATCGCTCAAGTGCTGTCTCCATGCAACCGGCCACCAGGCGCTCGACGGCATCGGGGTGCGCGCAGCGTCGCGCCTGCCGGGCCATGGTGGCAAGAGTATCGGGATCGAGCAGTGTCGCCAGGCTTTCGCCCAGCGCCGCTGCGCTCATTTCATGCTGCGGCATCAGCCGGGCCGCGCCCGCTGCTACCAGAGCGCGGGCATTGGCGGTCTGGTGGTCGTCGACCGCATGGGGCAAGGGCACGAACAAGGCCGGCTTGGCCGCGGCGGCCACTTCGGCCACGGTCAGCGCCCCCGCGCGGCAGACCATGAGGTCGGCCCATGCATAGGCCTCGGCCATGTCATCGATGAAGTCGCTCACCTCGGCCTCGATGCCATGCTCAGCATAGATCTCGCGAGTGGCCGCATCCTTGTCGCGGCCGGCCTGATGGCGCACCTCCGGGCGCTGCCCTTCGGGCAGCGTGGCCAGCGCTTCGGGCAGGCGCTGGTTGAGCGGCAGGGCTCCCAGCGAGCCCCCGACCACCAGCAGCCGCAGGCTTCGTCCGCGCATCGCCGACGCCTCTCTCGGCATGCTACCGAGAGCCGCTATTTCCGCACGCACCGGGTTGCCGACCACCTCGGCCCGACTGTCGAAAGCCTGGGGGAATGCGCTGAAGACGCGCCTCGCCAATCGCGCCAGGGTACGATTGGTCATGCCTGCCACAGCGTTCTGTTCGTGAATGACCAAGGGCCGGCGCAGCAACCAGGCCGCCAGGCCGCCTGGGCCGCTGGCGAAACCGCCGAGGCCCACCACCAGCACCGGGTCCAGGCGGCGGATGATGCGCACCGCCTGCCATACGGCACGGGTCAGATTGAACGGTGCCTTGAGCCAGCCGGCCAGACCGTTGCCGCGCAGGCCGGCCACCGAGATGCGATGCAGCGGCAGGTCGGCCGCCGGCACCAGGCGGTTCTCGATGCCTCGTGGACTCCCCAGCCAATGCACTTCCAGCGCCTCGGCCTGGAGCCCACGGGCCAGCGACAATGCCGGAATGACATGACCGCCGGTTCCTCCCGCCATGATCAGAACCCGGCGCGTTGTCGACTGCGTCACTTCATGACTCCCTGTCCAGTGGTCCTGGGTTCGCGTCGCCCTGCCGTTTCACGCGGCGCGGTGGGGCTGGCACGCCGGAGCGCCCGGCGGGTGTCGATGTCCACCCGAAGCAACAGGCCCACCATGGCGGAGCTCACCAGCAGGCTGGAGCCGCCGTAGCTGAGCAGCGGCAAGGTAAGTCCCTTGGTCGGTAGCATGCCGGTACTCACCGCAATATTGATGAAGGCCTGGGCGCCGATCACCATGGCGATGCCGTAGCTGGCGTAGGCGGCAAAGGCCATTCCTGCCAGCTCGGCACGCCGCCCCACCGCCAGCGCCCGCCAGATCAGTAACGCAAATAGCCCCACCACGCCAATGGCACCGAACAGACCTAGCTCCTCGGCCAGCACGGCAAAGACGAAGTCCGTGTGCGCCTCCGGCAGATAGAACAGCTTCTGCACGCTGTTGCCAAGCCCCATCCCCAGCCAGTGGCCGCGCCCGAAGGCGATCAAGGCCTGGGTCAACTGGTAGCCACTGGCGAACTGATCGGCCCAGGGGTCGGAGAAACTGGTCAGGCGCGCCAGGCGATAGGGCTCGGAGATGGCCACATAGAACCCCAGCAGCCCCACGGCGATAAGAATGAAAACGAATCGCCCCCACGGCGCACCCGCCATCAGCAGCATGCCCATCACGCAGCTGGTCATTACCACTACCGCACCATAGTCGGGCTCGAAGATCAGCAGCACGGCAACCACGCCCATCACCATCAGCGGACGCAGAAATGCTCCCCAACGACGGCGCACCTCCGGCAGGAACCGCTCCAGGTAGCCGGCGAGATAAACGATCAGGCACAGCTTGGCCATTTCCGATATCTGCAAATTGAAAGGCAGCAGGGGGATCGACAGCCAGCGTCGGCTGCCGTTGACCTCGCGTCCGATCAACAGCACCAGCAACAGCAGCACGATGCTGACCAGCAGCAGCAACGGGCCGTTGGCCCGCCACCAGGCAAGCGGCGTGCGCAGCGCGGCGACGGCCGCCACCAGCGCCATGACGACGAACAGGGCATGGCGCTGGCTGAAGTACCAGGGGTTGCCGGTGAGACTGGCTGCCACTTCGGTCGAGGCCGAGGTGACCATGACCCAGCCGGTCAGCACCAGCGCCAGCGCCGCGAACAGCAGCCAGCCGTCGAAGGGTTGATCGCGCGTCGAGAGCCGCACTCTTATCCGGCGCAGGCGAGCGAACCTGCTCGAGGACGACGCCTTGGTCTTAGCCATGCCCGGCCTCCTCGGCGAAGCGTTGGACGTGCTGCCGAAATGCCTCGCCACGGGCCAGGTAGCTGGGAAACTGGTCAAGGCTGGCACAGGCTGGCGACAGCAGTACGCAGTCGCCCGGCTCGGCGATGGCCCGCGCACGCTGCATGGCGGCGTCGAGGTCGGCGACACGGCTGACGGCCACGCTATCTTCCAAGGCGGCGGCAAGCTTGTCGGCGTCAGCGCCGAACAGGATCGCCTCACGACCGTAGCGAGCCATGGGCTCGGCCAGTGGCGCGAAGTTCGCACCCTTGCCCTGTCCACCTGCCAGCAGTACCAGCCGTCCCGGCAGGGTCGGTCCCAGGCCGGCCAGGGCGGCCAGGGTCGCACCGACATTGGTGCCCTTGGAGTCGTTGATCCAGCGCACGCCATCGATATCGGCGAGTACTTCGCTGCGATGAGCCAAGCCCTTGAACCGGCGCAGCACCTGACACATGGACGCGAGCGAAAACCCCAGATGGTTGCCCATGGCCAGTGCCGCCAGGGCATTGGCCTGGTTGTGCCGCCCCGCCAGCCCCAACTCGGCGGCGGCCACCAACGGCATGCTGCCGTGCATCAGCCACTCGCGCCCCTCGTGCGTTGCGATACCCCATTCCTGTGCCTGCGGAGGTCGTGTCGTGAAGCGCTCGATGGCAGGCAGCGGCTCCAGCGGCCAGGTCATGGCATCCTCGGCGTTGACCACGGCGTGCCGGGCACCGCGAAAGATTCTCAGTTTGGCGGCACGATACCCCGCCATGTCGCCATGTCGGTCGAGGTGGTCCTGGGAAAGATTGAGAAAGGCTGCGCTCTCGGCTCCCAGGCAGGGAGTGGTCTCGAGCTGGAAACTGGAGAGCTCGAGGACGTAGAGTTCGGCCTCGGGCGATTCGGTCAACAGGTCGAGGGCCGGCGTACCCAGATTTCCGCCGACGGCCACGCGCCGACCGGCGGCTTGCGCCATGTCGCCGAGCAGAGTGGTCACGGTGGACTTCGCATTGGAGCCGGTGATGGCCGCGATGGGTGCCCGCGCAGCACGCACGAAGAGTGCGATCTCGCCGACGACCAGCGGCTCACCGGTGGCACGCCGGCGCTCAGCCATCTCGGCCAGTCCCGGCGTGAGCGGATCGACGCCGGGACTCAAGACGACTTCTTCGGCTTCGCTCATGTCGAGCGCAGTGAGCGGCCCGCAGTGAAGCGATACATCAGGGTGTGCGACACGGAAATCTTCGAGGCCTGGCGGTGCCTCGCGCGTATCGGCGACCATGAACGGAATACCCTCACGCGCCAGGTACCGGCAGATGGCTCGACCCGATATGCCGAGCCCGACCACCAATGTCTCCCCCTTCGCCACCTTGGGCATTTCAGCCTCCTCGCGCAGTGGGGTCGGCGCCACCCGACTCAGCGAACCTTCAACGTGGCAAGGCCGACCAATACCAGGACCACGGTGATGATCCAGAAGCGCACGATGACACGCGGCTCCGGCCAGCCCTTGAGTTCGTAGTGGTGATGCAGTGGCGCCATGCGGAAGATGCGTCGTCCGGTCAGCTTGTAGGAACCGACCTGCAGGATCACCGAGACTGTCTCCATGACGAAGATGCCCCCCATGACGAAGAGCACGATCTCCTGGCGCACGATGACGGCGACCACCCCCAGCGCCGCACCCAGCGCCAGCGCACCGACATCGCCCATGAAAACCTGTGCCGGATAGGTGTTGAACCACAGGAAACCGAGGCCGGCCCCGGCGATGGTGGCACAGAACACCGCCAGCTCACCGGCCCCGACAATGTTGGGAATCTGCAGGTAATTGGCAAACACGGCGTTGCCGCTGGCATAGGCAAAGACCGCCAGCCCCATGGCGACCATGACGGTAGGCATGATGGCCAGGCCGTCAAGGCCATCAGTGAGGTTCACGGCATTGGAGCTGCCCACGATGACCAGGTAGGTGAGCACGATGTAGAACACGCCCAGCGGCAGCACGACATCCTTGAACAGCGGTACGATCAGACTGGTCTCCACCGGGCTGGTAGCCGTCAGGTAGAGCATCAGCGCCGTCCCCAGGCCGATGACCGACTGCCAGAAGTACTTCCAGCGCGCCGGCAGGCCACGCGGGTTCTTCTCGACGACCTTGCGGTAGTCGTCGACCCAGCCGATTGCCCCGAACCCCAGCGTTACCACCAGCACGATCCACACGAAGCGGTTGCTCAGGTCGGCCCACAACAGAGTGCCGACGGCAATCGACATCAGTATCATGGCGCCGCCCATGGTCGGCGTACCGGCCTTGGACAAGTGCGACTGCGGGCCGTCGTCGCGAACCGCCTGGCCGATCTGCCGCTCGACGAGGCGGCGGATCATCCAGGGCCCCAACCACAGGCATAACAGCAGGGCCGTCATGGTGCCCAGGATCATGCGCAGGGTCAGATAGTTGAATACGTTGAAGGCGCTCTGGTACTGCGCCAGGAATTCAGCCAGAAAAAGCAGCATGAGTTGCGTTCACCTTGATGCGTCAGCTCGTAGCGCCGCCACTACCCGCTCCATGCCGGCACTGCGAGACCCCTTGATCAGCACGCTGGCATTTGGGGGTAGATGGTCCAGGACGTAGCGCGTCAGCGCCGCATGATCGTTGAAATGATACCCACCATCGCCGAAAGCCTGGCTCGCGGGGAGTGCCGGATCGCCACAGGTCATCAGCACGTCGATTCCCATCTCCCTGGCGTGGCGGCCAACTTCCGCGTGCAGCCGGTCCGACTCCGTTCCCAGCTCGCCCATGGCACCCAGCAGGCACCACCTGGGACCAGGCAATTCGGCCAGAAGCCCTAGCACGGCCTTGACCGCCCCCGGATTGGCATTGTAACTATCGTCCAGCAGACGGCACTCGCGAATGCCCGCCAGCGGGCTCAGCCGCCCCGGCATCGGCATCGCCGCCGCCAGACCGGCCAGCACTCGCTCGCTCTCCAGCCCCAGCGCCAGCGCTCCCGCCGCGGCTGCGAGGGCATTGGCGACGCTATGGCGTCCGAGCAGAGCAAGCTGCACCCGCCCTACTCGTCGACCCTCCACGACAAGCGTGAAAGCATAGCGCCCCATGACGTCACAGGCCAGCTCGGTGGCCCGTACGCGGCTCGCCTCGGCAAAACCGAAGTCCAGCACTTCCCGTGGGGCGGCCAGTTGGGCCCAGAGGGGGAAATAAGCGTCGTCGCGGTTGAGCACCGCCACCCCGTCGTGACCAAGACCGCTTAGGATCTCGGACTTGGCCTGGGCGATCTGGCCCATGCCGCCGAATTCACCGACATGGGCGCCGGTCACATTCGTGATGATGGCCACCTGCGGTTCGGCCAGGCCGGCGGTCCAGGCAATCTCGCCAAGGTGATTGGCCCCCAGCTCGACCACTGCCTGACGGTGCTCGTCGGTGAGTCCCAGCAGGGTCAAGGGTGCGCCGATATCGTTGTTGAGATTGCCCTGCGTGGCCAGGGTCTTGCCGCGCTGGCCGAACAATTGGGCCAACAGCTCCTTGACACTGGTCTTGCCGCTATTGCCCGTCACCGCCACCAGCGGACCACCCCAGGCACGGCGCCGGGCACGCCCGAGCAGCCCCAGCGCCAGGCGAGTATCCGGCACTACCAGCTGCGGCAGCGGGTCATCGACGCGGCGCTCGACCAAGGCGGCACCGGCGCCCGCCTCGCGTGCCTGGGCGATGAAGTCGTGCGCGTCGAAGCGCACCCCGCGCAGGGCCACGAACAGGCTGCCTGGCGTTAGCCGACGGGTGTCACTGACAATATCCCCCAAGGCCACGTCATGGCCGGGCCCGATCACGCCCAGCGCCTCGGCAACGGCGCTCAGGCTCTGCAGACCGGCTCCCTTCATTGTCTTACCTCACGGCGCACCAGGGCGGCCTCTGCTTCGGCGAGATCGCTGAAGGCGTGGCGCACCCCGGCGATCTCCTGGTAAGGCTCGTGCCCCTTGCCGGCGATCAGCACCACATCGTCGTCGCCGGCCTGGTCCAGGGTGCGGGAAATGGCCTCGCTGCGCCCCGCAATGCTCTCGGTGCGCGGTCTGGCCTCGTCCGATACCCCGGCGAGGATCTGCTCACGTATTCGCGCCGGATCCTCGCTTCTGGGATTGTCGTCGGTGATTACCAGCCTGTCGGCATGATGCTCGGCAACCGCCGCCATCTGCGGACGCTTGCCGCTGTCACGGTCGCCGCCACAGCCAAACAGGCACCATAATCGACCCTCGCCGGGGAGATGGTCGCGCAGCGCCACCAGCGCATTCTCCAGCGCCTCGGGAGTATGTGCGTAGTCGACGATCACGGCCGGCCGGCCTTGTCGCTTCACCCGCTGCATGCGCCCCGGTACGGGAGTCAATCGCGGGGCTGCCTCGAACAGCGCATCGAGCGATTCGCCCAGACCATGCAGGGTGGCGATGGCGAGCAGGACATTGTCGAGGTTGAACCGGCCCATCAGCGGCAGCTCAAGCGAACGCTCTCCCTGCGGCGTCGCCACCAGAGCCAATTGGCCGTCACGGCTGGGCCGCCAGTCGATCACCCGTAGCGTCGCCGCCGTATCGTCGCCGACCGCCAGCACTCGCACCCCTTCCGGCAAACCTGCCAGCATCAGACGGGCCAGGGGGTCATCGGCGTTGACCACCGCAAGCGCCAGCTCGGAACGGCGGAACAGTCTCGCCTTGGCGGCGGCGTAGGCCGCCATGCTGCCGTGATAGTCCAGGTGATCACGACTGAGATTGGTGAATACCGCCGCGGTGACTCGACAGCCGTCGAGGCGCCCCTGCTCCAGGGCATGGGAGGAGACCTCCATGGCCACCCGGTCGATGCCGCCCGAGGCCATTTCGCCGAGCGCTGCCTGCAGCGTCAGTGGACCCGGCGTGGTCAGCCCCGCATCCTCGAGCTGCCCGGGCCGTCCCACCCCGAGCGTCCCGATGAGACCCGCCGGGCGCCCCAGCGCCCCGCTCAACTCGGCAATGTAATGGGTAACGGAGCTCTTACCATTGGTCCCGGTCACGCCGATCAACGTCAGCGCTTCGGGCACCTCGAAAAGCAAGCGCCCCAGCTCACCCAGGCGCTGACGCAGGAACGGCAGGCCGAGGACCGGCTGATCCCGTGCCGCGTCGGGCAGCGTCTCGTCCGGCTCGAGGTGGTAGAGCACCTGAGCGGCTCCCGACGCCAGCGCCTCGGCCAGATGGGAGCGGCCGTCGCCGGCCACCCCGGGCACGGCGATGAAAATGTCGCCCGGGGCGACCCGCCGGCTGTCGAGCACCAGGCGAAGCGGAGTCGCGTCGGCAAATTCCGGCATCGTCAGGCCGGGCCAGCAGCGCCGCAGCGCCGCCTGGAGACGGAGGGTATTTACCTGCATCGACACACCTTTGTCATGGAAACGGCAGGACTCATCTTGCACGCTGATCTGGCGGCACATCGAGTAGCCGCAGGGCGCTACCGGTGACACGTGAGAACACCGGCGCCGCCACGGCACCACCGTAGTACTCTCCCGCCTGGGGATTGTCGATCATGACGATGGTGACGATACGCGGATCGGAGACGGGAGCGATACCGGCGAACAGACTGCGATAGGCGTTCTCCTCGTAGCCGCGCCCCGATGTCTTGCGTACTGTACCGGTCTTGCCGGCCACCCGGTAGCCTGGTACCGCCGCCCGCCTGCCGCCGGTGGTCGGTTGCACGGACTCCTCCATGATGCGCAGCAGCTCATGCGCGATCTCGGGATCGATGGTCGGCGTCCCCTGCGGGACCTCATCAAGCTTGAGCAGCGAAGGAGCCATGCGCACGCCGCCATTGGCCAGGGCGGTGTAGGCGCTCGCCAGCTGCAGGGCGGAAACCGACAGGCCATAGCCATACGACAGCGCCGCCCACTGGCTGCGCGACCAGCGTACCGGGGCCGGCAGGTGGCCCACGGCCTCTCCGGGAAAGCCGGTCTCGGTGCTCTGCCCGAAGCCGAGCCGCCGGTAGAGGTCCGGCACCAGCGGGTCGTCGAGCTCCAGCACCAGCTTGGACATGCCGATGTTGGAGGATTTCTCGAGGATGCCGGCCAGATCGAGCTTGCCGTAGTTGCGAACATCGTGGATGGTGAAGCGATCGATGCGCATCCAGCCCGGGGAGGTATCGACCACCACGTCGCTATCGAAGCGGCCACTCTCCATGATCGCCGCCATGGCCAGCGGTTTCATCACCGACCCCGGCTCGAAGACGTCGACGATCGCCTGGTTGCGCAGGCCGCGCGGGTCGATGCCGGCACGATTGTTGGGGTTGTAGGAGGGCTGGTTGGCCATGGCCAACACCTCGCCGGTACGAGCATCCATCATGACGACCACGCCGCCATCGGCCTCATGTTCGGCAACCGCTGCCTTGAGCTCGCGGTACGCCATGTACTGCAGACGCTGATCGATGGCCAATGTCAACTCACCACCCGGCTGCGCCTCACGCAGGACCTCAAGGTCCCGCACCAGGCGGCCACGCCGGTCCTTGACCACCCGGCGCTGACCCGGCGTACCGGCCAGATAGGGCTGGTAGGCCAGCTCCACACCCTCCTGCCCCATGTCATCCACATTGGTAACGCCCAGCAACTGGGCGGTCACCTCGCCGGCCGGGTAGTAGCGCTTGTACTCATGCTGGGCGTAGACCCCCGGCACACGCAGGTCGAGAACCCGCTGGGCAGCCACCGGTGTCAGCTGGCGGCGCAGGTACATGAATTCACGCTCCCCGAAACGCTCCAGCCTGGCATCAAGATCATCCAGCGGCATGCCCAGCGCCTGCGCCAGCATCAGCCGCCGGATGCGATCGTCAGGCACTTCCTGAGGATTGGCCCACAACGTCACGACCGGCGTGGAGACGGCCAGCGGCTCGCCGTTACGATCGGTGATCATGCCGCGGTGGGCCGTCAGCGACTCCGTGCGCAGGATACGTGCATCACCCTGGCCCTGAAGAAAAGGACGATCGAAGACATGCAGGGTCACGATACGGCCGGCCAGCAGCAACAAGCCGAGGATCACCGCTCCCAGCACCACGCCATAGCGCAACCCGCCCATCGGCGCCATGGGAGGCCGGCGGCGCGGCGTCACGCCACTGCGTACGTCAGTGCTCATGGCCGGATGACCTCGACTTCGTCGACGCTGGGGAGGCGCATCTCGAGCCGCTCGACGGCCAGGCGCTCGATACGTGCCGGTGACGACCAGGCGCTCTCTTCCAGCAGCAGCTGTCCCCACTCCGTCTGCAGCTGGTCGCGCTCACGCTCCAGTTGCTGCAGCCGTACATACTGCATGCGGGTCTGGTGGCTGGCATTGATCACGGCCATGGCAGTGACCAGGCAAGCCAGCAGCAGGCCCAGAACCAGCAGCAGCGGCCAGCTCGGCAGCCAGGCCGGACGCCTGGCGGCGCGCAGATTCCGGAAAGACAATCGTCCTTGCGCCATGCCACTCCTCAAGTCAGCTTGCGCGCTGCACGCATCACCGCACTACGCGCACGGGGGTTGGCGTCGACTTCCTCCGGCGTGGGCCGCTGAGCCTTGCCCAGCATCTCCAGGCGCTTGGCAAGCTGGGACTCCCGCACCGGCATGCCGCGCGGCAAGTCGCTATCGCCACGCACATGCTCGCGAATGAAACGTTTGACTCGGCGATCCTCCAGCGAATGGAAGCTGATCACCACCAGATGACCACCAGGAGCCAGCGCCTCGAGCGCTGCAGCCAGGGCCGCGTCCAGCTGCTCGAGTTCGCCGTTGATGTGGATACGCAGCGCCTGGAAGGCGCGTGTTGCGGGATGCTTGCCCTTCTCCCAGGCAGGGTGGGCCGCCTTGAGCACCTCGGCAAGATCACCGGTGCGCAGGAACGGCCTTTCGGCACGACGCGTCACGATGGCCCGCGCCAGCCGTTTGGCGAAGCGCTCCTCGCCATAGGTCTTGAATACCCCGGCGATATCGCTCTCACGAGCTCGCGCCAGCCACTCGGCGGCGCTCTCGCCCTGAGTCGGGTCCATGCGCATGTCGAGCGGCCCGTCACGCAGGAAGCTGAAGCCCCGCTCGGGGTCATCCAACTGCGGTGACGAGACGCCGATGTCCAGCAGCACGCCGGCCAGCCTTCCGTGAAGGTCGTGATGTCGAGCAACCTCGCCGAGACGGGAGAACTCGCCCCGCTCGATGGAGAAGCGCGGGTCGTCCAGCGTCCGCGCCTCGGCAATGGCCTGGGGATCGCGATCGATGGCGAGCAGACGCCCTTCGGGGCTCAATCGCTCAAGGATGGCGCGAGAGTGGCCGCCACGACCGAAGGTGCCGTCAAGGTAGGCCCCGCTGGGGTCGTGAATGAGCGCATCCACGGCGCCGTCCAGCAGCACGCTGGCATGACGAAAGCCATGTCGGCTCGATTCAGCGGCGGATAGCTGCATGCACTTTCCTGATCTCTTGAGCTGGCTGAAAGTACCGGCCACAACCGGTAGCGGAGGGTTCGATTCGGGGGAGTCGGCCGATAAGCCGGGTTCTGTCGTGGACAGTCATTCATCTAGGGGCCGCGTCACCGCGGCTCTCCAGCAACCTACCCGAACCCGACGCGGGCCACGCCATTGGGTTCCTATTTGGTCTTGCTCCGGGTGGGGTTTACCTTGCCACGCACTGTTGCCAGGCGCGCGGTGCGCTCTTACCGCACCCTTTCACCCTTGCCGGCCTCCTGTGGGAGACGTAGGCGGTCTGCTCTCTGCTGCACTTTCCGTCGGCTCGCGCCGCCCAGGCGTTACCTGGCACCCTGCCCTATGGAGCCCGGACTTTCCTCCCCCGGCAGCGCTCGAAAGCACGGCCGGCGGCGACTGTCTGGCCGACTCCGAGCGCAAGAATACCAGCGCGCCCGATGCCTCTCAATGCCTTTCACCGGCCGTCAGCGCGCCTCCTTGAGCGCTTGGGTCCGCTCATACCACGCCTTCTTCGCGCCACCCAGCAGACGCGCGGCCACCGCAGCCGCCTGCTTGACCCCTACGCCCTCTGCGAGCAGCGCCGCGAGCAGCGCATCCGCCTCCAGGCTGGCAGCATCCGCTTCAACCCGCTCCTCGGCGCCGGCCACCATGATCACGAACTCGCCACGGGCCTGGTCGGGATCGCTCTCCATGCAAGCCAGCAGCACCGCGGCACTGCCGTCGAGAAATGTCTCGAACGACTTGGTCAGCTCCCTGGCCAGGACCAGGTGCCGCTCACCCAATACCGCCTCGATGTCCTTGAGGGTGTCACGGATACGGTGGGGTGATTCATAGAACACCAGTGTTTCCTGGTTGGCAGCGAGGCGTTCGAGCCGCTGACGCCGAGGCCCCGTTCTGGCCGGGAGAAATCCTTGAAACAGAAAGCGGTCGGTCGGCAGGCCGGCCGCGCTGAGCGCAGCCACCAGAGCGCAGGGCCCCGGAACCGGCACGATGCGACGCCCGCGTGCGCGCAGCTCACGCACCAGCACGAAGCCAGGATCGCTGATCAGCGGCGTACCTGCATCGCTGATCAGTGCAATGCTCTCGCCACGTATCAGCCGCTCGTCGAGCTGCTCGATCCTGGCCGACTCGTTGTGCTCATGCAGCGAGAGCATGGGAACCGTGAGTCCGAGGTGGCGCAGCAACCGTGCGCTATGGCGGGTATCCTCGGCGGCGATCAGCGACACATCGCCCAACAGCCTCGCCGCCCTCGGGCTCAGATCCTCCAGATTCCCAATCGGCGTGGCGACCACGTACAATGTGCCCAGATCAACGTCAGACATGGCGATTCCTCAGGGAGAGTGTCGGGCTTGGCCGAACGTGATGGGTGTCGAGCCCGGAGACAGGCCTGCGCCTCTCTGAGCCTGCAGACTAAGGAAAGGATTCATGTGCAAAATGCTCCGCGGCCTGCTGGCCACCATGCTTCTCGCTCTCCTGGTGGCTGGCTGTGCGCCCTCCGGCCTCGTCGAACGCGTGGCCGACGACGACCCCCGCGCATTGCTCGAGCAGGCCGAGCAGCAAGCACCCGACCAGGCCGCGCTCAGCCGGCTCGAGGCGGCGGATATCCTAGCACGCCGCGGCCAGCGCACCCAGGCACTGGAGATTGCCCGCGAGATCGACGATGCACGATTGCCTGCCGAGTACCGTTTGCATTGGGCCATGCTGCTATCTGAGCTCGGCGCTGAACTCGATGCCCCCTGGGCCGTGGTCCAGGCCGGTCAGCTGCTCGACGAGATCGACATCCCACGCGACGCCGGCCTGATCCTGCGCGAGCGCATGGGGCGCGCCCTGTTGCAGATCGACGAGTATCGCGCGGCCGCCGCCATGCTGATGGACGTGCAGGCACAAACCGACCGAGAAGCCCTCAACGACCCCATCTGGACCGCGCTTTCCCGCCTCGAGGACAGCGGGCTGGCCAGCCTGCGCGAGGGTGCCGATGAACTCACCCTGGGCTGGCTGGCACTCGCCGGCCTGGTACGCGAGAGCGACGGCGATATCGAGCGCCTGTTCGCCCGCCTGGCGTCCTGGCGTGAACGCCACCCTCAGCATCCAGCGGCACGCAGCGTACCCGCTGAATTGCTGGCACTGCGCGAATTGCGCGGCAAGGAGGTTCGCCACATCGCCGTCTTCCTGCCCGACCATGGCCCCCTGAGCAGCGTCGCCGAATCGATTCGCACCGGCATTCGGGTCCATCACCTGAACAGCGCGGAGCGCAATGGCGGCGTGCGGCTCACCTTCCTCGACGCCAGCCATGGCGACCTTGATGCCCTCTATGCCGAGGCGCGCAACCGTGGCGCCCAGGTGGTCATTGGTCCGCTCGACAAGGAGCAGGTCAGTGAACTCGAAACTCGGGACAGCGTTCCCCTGCCCACACTGGCGCTGAACTACGGCGCCGGCCCGGAGAATCGGGCCGAGGGACTGTTCCAATACGGCCTGTCCGCCGAGGACGAGGCGCGCCAAGTGGCGCGACGCGCTCGCGAAGATGGTCATCGACGCAGCGCTCTGCTGGTGCCGAACAACGAGTGGGGCGCAAGGGTCGGTCGCGCTTTCGAGAGTGAGTGGCGCGACCGCGACGGCACCATCACCAACGTCGTTACCTACGATCCACGCGGCTCGGCCACAGAGAGCACCCGCCGAGTGCTCAGCGATGGCCGCCCCGACATGCTGTTCCTGCTGGCGCTGCCCAGCTATGCCCGCCAGGTGCCGCCTACGCTCGACTACTACGGCGCTGCTGACCTTCCCATCTATGCAACTTCGCACCTCTACGAGGGGCGTCCACAGCCACTGCTCGACCATGATCTCGACGAGGTCAACTTCGTCGACATCCCCTGGCAGATCCCGGACGCCGCCGTTGGTGGGGTGGAAGCACTCCCTTACCTTGCCAGCTTCGAAGAGCTGCAGCAGGCTGCCGACCCCTCCACCTTCCGACTGATGGCCATGGGCGTCGATGCCTATGAATTGGCACGACGCCTGCCGCAGTTCCAGTTGCTGCCCGAGAGCGAACTGTTCGGTGCCACCGGCCTGCTGGTACCTGGCCGCGACGGTCGCATCGAGCGGCGTCTGCCGTGGGCGCGCTTCGAGAACGGCGTGCCGCAGCCCATCCTGAGCCTGGATATTCTCGACGATGGTCGACTCAACTGACGCCCGCGCCCGCGGCGCCCGTATCGAACGCCTGGCCGCGGAGTGGCTCACGGCGCGCGGCCTCACGCTCATCGCCAGCAACCAGCAGTTCAAGGGTGGCGAACTCGATCTGGTGATGGGCGACGGCGAGACGCTGATCTTCGTCGAGGTACGCCATCGTGCCGACGCGCGTCACGGTCATCCACTCGAGACCGTGACGCCGGCCAAGCAGCGCCGGCTGGTCCATGCGGCGCGTTTTTATCTGGCGCGTAACCGGCTATCATGTCCCTGCCGTTTCGACGTGCTGGCCGTGACCGGCTCCCCGCCCGCGCTCGACTTCGAATGGGTACAGGGCGCCTTCGACGCGTTCTGACCGGCGCTATCGTTCGTTCCGCGACAGGACTCGACAGAATGGATTTTCAGCAACGCATACTCGGCCATTTCAATGCCAGTATCGACACCAAGACCTACGCCAGCGAGGTACTGCCCCCCTTCATCGAGGTCGCCAGCCAGATGATGGTCCAGTGCCTGGTCAACGAGGGCAAGATACTGGCCTGTGGCAACGGCGGAAGTGCAGGCGACAGCCAGCATTTCTCTTCCGAACTGCTCAACCGCTTTGAGCGGGAGCGCCCCAGCCTACCAGCGTTGGCACTGACTACCGACACCTCGACGCTGACCTCGATTGCCAACGATTACAGCTACAGCGAGGTTTTCTCCAAGCAGATCAGGGCGCTTGGTCAGCCCGGCGACATCCTGCTGGCCATCTCGACCAGCGGCAACTCGGGCAACGTCATCCAGGCGATTCAGGCCGCCCATGACCGCGACATGGCCGTGGTCGCCCTGACCGGCCGCGACGGCGGCGACATGGCGTCACTGCTCGGCCAGGACGACTGTGAGATCCGCGTCCCCGCGACCTCCACGGCTCGCATTCAGGAGGTTCACCTGCTGGTGATCCACTGCCTGTGCGACCTTATCGATGAACAACTCTTCGGCAGCAGCGAGTAACTCCAATGACCTCAACCAGACTATTCATCACTCTTCTGGCCTCCCTGGTCCTGGCCCTCGGCGGCTGTACAGCGGTCACCGGCGTCACCAACCCCGGCACCATCGACGAGAACTACGGCAGGCGCACGCTGGGCGCCCAGGTGGAAGACGAAAGCATCGAAACCAAGATTGCGCACAACATGCGCCGCAGCGATGCGCGTCTCGGCGATGCCCGCATCAACGTCGACAGCTACAACGGTATCGTCCTCCTCACCGGCCAGGTGCCCAGTGAAGAGCTGAAGCAGAAGGCCAGCGAAGTGGCACTGGAAGTCCGAAACGTTCGCGATGTGCACAACGAGCTGTCCGTCGCCGCCAACCTGCCGGCAAGCCAGCGCCTTTCGGATACCTGGACCAACACCCGCATCCGCACTACCCTGGCGGCCGACGAAAGCATCGATACCGGCCGGCTACGCTTCATCACCGAGAACGCCACGGTCTATATCATGGGCATGGTCACACAGGCCGAAGCAGATCGCATCGTCAACGCCGTTGCCGACGTCGGCGGCATCCAGCGTATCGTCAAGGTCTTCGATTACCTCGACTGAGCCCGTACGCATGAACGCAGAACGGCAGGCCAAGGCCTGCCGTTCTGCGTTCGAACCAAGACTTGCCAGCCGTCAGCTATTTGATTACGCGCAGCGAAGGGCGCTTACGGGATGAAGCGGCTTTTTCACCGGATGTCGGCTTGCCGTGCTGCGACTGCGCATCGCCCTCTTCCCGCTCTGCTTCACCGCCATCCACGCCGCTGAGCCCGGGCTTGTCCGAGGCGCCATCTTCCTCCTGCCGAGGAGCCGGCATGATAGGCTCATGACCAAAGACCATGCCTACACCGTTCTCCTTGGCATAGATGGCCACCAAGGCCGGCATGGGCACGACGACCTGCATCGGCTGCCCGCCAAAGCGAGCACCGAAGCTGATGGCATCATTCTCGATATGCAGGTCCCGCACGGCGGCAGGCCCGATGTTCAGCACGATCTGGCCGTTCTGCACGAACTGACGCGGCACGCTGACGCCTGGTTGCTCGGCATCTACCACGACGTAGGGAGTCTGGTCATTGTCCAGTAGCCACTCGTAGAGGCCTCGGGCCAGGTAGGGACGGCTCGACAACATGGCGTTCTACCCTCCAGTCTATCGACATCGGGAAATCCCGACGCCAGGTTCAGGCGCGCATCTCGCGCTCGTTCTCGCTCAGCGACGACACGAAGGAGTCCCGCTCGAACAGGCGCTCCATGTAGGCAACGAGCGGCTTGACCTGTTTCTCGGGAAGCTCGATGCCCAGCACCGGGAGCCGCCAGAGGATCGGCGCGATGCAGCAGTCCACCAGCGAAAACTCTTCGCTCATGAAGAACGGCACATCCTCGAAAATCGGCGAGATACCAACCAGGCTCTCACGCAACTCCTTGCGTGCCTTTTCCACGTCCTTCTTGCCCCCACTCTCGATCTGCTCGACGAGAGGACACCACTCACGCTCGATGCGATGCATCCACAGTCGGCTTTGCGCACGCGCAACGGGATACACCGGCAACAAGGGCGGATGGGGAAAGCGCTCGTCCAGGTATTCCATCATGACCTTGGACTCATATAGCGCCAGATCGCGATCGACCAGGGTCGGCACGCTGTTGTAGGGGTTCAGGTCGGCAAGTTCCTCGGGACGCTGGTCGCCATTGACCTCGACGATATCCACCGCCACGCCCTTTTCGGCGAGCACGATGCGTACGCGATGACTGAAATGATCATCGCCTCCCGAGTAGAAGATCATCGACGACCGCTTGGCCACTACACCCATGTAACAATCCTCGCATCAATTCGAACCAGCATGATAGCACGCACCTCCAACTGCTAGGTGACCCATGCTCTCGACTTGGAACAATACGCAGGGGGCGCATGGCACGATGGCCATACGCCCCCTACGGCACAACCCCGATTCGAACGAATCAGTGAATGTCGCGCCAATACTCGCGCTTCAGCAGGTACGCCAGCACACCGAAGATGAAGATGAAGATTAACACCTTCGGCCCCAGCGCCTGGGCGTGCAGCTTGGTCGGCTCGCCCACGTAGGCCAGGAAGTTGGTCAGATCGTAGACCGCTTCCTCGAACTCGTCCGGCTCCATGGCGCCGGGCTGTGTCACTTGCAGCACCTCGCAGGACTGATACTTGCCGGTCAGCGGGTCGAGCTCCGCACCGTGGACCGGACGATCCGTCTCGGCACACACCTTTTCCTGCACGCCCTGCAGCGGCTCCAGCACGTTGGGCATGGCCACCAGGTCGAACACTTCGTTGTTGACCCCGTTGGGACGCTCGGGGTCGCGATAGAAGGTCAGCAGATAGGAGTAGATCCAATCGGTGCCGCGCAGACGTGCCTCGAGGGTCAGATCAGGGGGCGGTGCACCGAACCAGCTCTCTCCGTCATCGGTGCTCATGGCGTTATGCATCTGGTCGTTGAACGCCAAATCAGACGAGAAGATCAGGTTTTCCTCGACGAGCTCCTGGGGAATGTCGAGATCCTCGGCGGCACGAGCGAAGCGCTGATGCTCGAGCGAGTGGCACCCCATGCAATAGTTGACGAAGAGCTTCATGCCCCGCTGCAGCGACGCCTTGTCGTGCAGATCCGGCGTCATCGAGTAAGGCACGCTCTCGCCACCCGCAGCCATCGCAGTGAACGGCACCAGCGCGAAGAGCAGTGCGAACAGTTGCTTTTTCATTAGCCAGTCACCCTCTCCGGTACGGGTTTGGTCTTCTCCATGCGCGTGTAGAACGGCATCAGCAGGAAGAAGGCAAAGTAGATCGCCGTACAGACCTGCGCCAGCAGGGTACGACCGTCGGTTGCCGGCAGCACGCCCAGCACACCGAGGATCACGAAGCTGATGACGAACAGCGTCAACATCACCTTGGAGATCCAGCCCTTGTACCGCATGGAATTCACCGGGCTGCGGTCAAGCCAGGGCATTACGAACAGCACCGCGATGGCAGCCCCCATGAATACGACGCCGAGGAACTTGGCATCCAGCCCGAAGATCGAGAAAGTGATGGCCCGCAAGATGGCGTAGAAGGGCGTGAAATACCATACCGGCGCGATGTGGTCCGGTGTCTTCAGTGGGTTGGCCGGCTCGAAGTTGGGCTTCTCGAGGAAGTAGCCGCCGCCCTCGGGGAAATAGAACAACACCACGCAGAACACGAACAGGAACACCGCCACCCCGAACACGTCCTTGACGGTATAATACGGGTGGAAGGGGATACCGTCGATCGGCTTGCCGGTCTCGTCCTTCTTGGCCTTGATGTCGATGCCGTCCGGGTTGTTGGAGCCGACCTCATGCAGTGCAATGAGGTGAAGCACGACCAACGCCAGGATCACGATGGGTAATGCCACCACGTGCAGGGCGAAGAAACGGTTGAGCGTGATCCCGGAAATCAGGTAGTCGCCACGCACCCACTGGGCCAGGTCCGGGCCGATGCCGGGGATTGCCGAAAACAGGGAAATGATCACCTGGGCACCCCAGTAGGACATCTGCCCCCACGGCAGCAGGTAACCCATGAAGGCCTCGGCCATCAGCGCCAGGTAGATGGCCATGCCGAAGATCCAGACCAGCTCGCGGGGCGCTTTGTAGGAGCCGTAGAGCAGGCCACGGAACATGTGCAGGTAGACCACCACGAAGAAGGCGGACGCACCGGTGGAGTGCATGTAGCGAATCAACCAGCCCCACTCCACGTCGCGCATGATGTATTCGACGGAAGCGAAAGCACCCTCGGCGGAGGGATTGTAGCTCATGGTCAGCCAAACGCCGGTAAGGATCTGGTTGACCAGCACCAACAAGGCGAGAGAACCGAAGAAATACCAGACGTTGAAGTTCTTGGGCGCGTAATACTTCGACAGGTGATCCTGCCACATCTGCGTGGCGGGGAAGCGGTCATCCACCCAGCGCATGAACCCGCTTTCTGCCTTGACACGGTTCGGGTTACCCATCAGGCACTCTCCTCATCTTCACCGACGACGATCACGCTGTCGCTATCGAAGCGGTACGGCGGGACCTCAAGGTTGGTCGGGGCCGGCACGTTGCGGAAAACGCGGCCAGCCAGATCGAAGCGAGAACCGTGACAGGGACAGAAAAAACCACCCGGCCAGTCGTCCGTCCCCACGCCCTCGGCATTGGGTTCCGGCCGGTAGAGCGGCGAGCAACCCAGATGAGTGCAGATCCCGATAATGACGCCGATCTCGGGCTTGATGGAACGCAGCGGGCCGGACACATAGCTCGGCTGCTGCGGCTCTTCGGACTCGGGGTCGGCCAGACGGGAGGGATCGAAGCCCTCGATCCGCTCGATCATTTCCGGAGTGCGATTGATGATCCACACCGGACGACCACGCCATTCGACGGTCATGCGCTGCCCGGGCTCGAGCTTCGACACGTCCGCCTGAACGGGCGCGCCCGCCGCTCTCGCCTTGGCACTCGGCTGCCACGAAGCCACAAAGGGAACTGCCACTCCCACGGCCCCCACCGCCCCTACGACGGTGGTAGCCCCGAGGAGAAGACGGCGCCGCCCTTTGTTCACGCCGTTGTCTGCCATTTTCTGGTTTCTCCCATCAGCTTACCCGTTGATCCCGCACGGAATGAGTTCCGCGACCACGGATACCAAATCCGCCATATATTAAGGAATCGCACCGCCAGGCACAAGACGAAACAGTCCTGACCAAGGTGGCACATGACGCCCAATTTATTGAAATTCAAATAAAAAACCCGGGCAAATGCCCGGGTTTTTTGCCCCGCCTGAGCGCAATCAGCGCTTGGAGAACTGCGGACGGCGACGCGCCTTGCGCAGGCCGACCTTCTTGCGCTCCACCTGGCGCGCATCGCGAGTGACGTAGCCAGCGGCGCGCAGCGCCGGGCGGAAGTCCTCGTTGTACTCCATCAGAGCACGGGTAATACCGTGACGAATGGCACCCGCCTGAGCGGAACCACCACCGCCCTTGACGGTGACATAGACGTCGAACTGACCAGTCGTCTCGGTCAGTTCGAGCGGCTGGCGAACCACCATGCGGCCGGTAACGCGACCAAAATACTGATCCAGGTCACGGTTGTTGACGGTAATCTTGCCGGTGCCCGGCTTGAGGAAAACACGGGCTGTCGATGTCTTGCGGCGCCCGGTACCGTAATACTGCTGTGCCATGGTGATGATCCCCTCAGATGTTCAGTTCTTGCGGCTGCTGGGCGGCGTGCGGATGCTCGGCGCCGGCGTAGACCTTGAGCTTGGAGTACATGGCGCGCCCCAGCGGCCCCTTCGGCAGCATGCCCTTGACGGCAGACTCGATCACGCGCTCGGGTGCATGCGCGATCATCTTCTCGAAATTCATGGAGCGAAGACCGCCCGGGTAGCCGGTATGGCGATAGTAGGTCTTGGCCTTGGCCTTGTTGCCGGTGACCCGAACCTTCTCGGCATTGATCACGACGATATAGTCGCCGGTATCGATGTGAGGGGTGAACTCGGGCTTGTGCTTGCCACGCAGGCGGCGCGCGATTTCGGTGGCCAGACGACCGAGCGTCTTGTCTGCCGCGTCGACGACATACCAGTCGCGCTGCACGCTCTGCGGCTTAGCAGTGAACGTTTTCATGGAGAAATCACCACAAGATCTATCAAGTGCATTGGACCCCGTGCGCCGTGGCGCCATCAGGATCATCCCTATTTTTCTTGGTTGCCGCGCCAACGAGCGGCGGCAACGGTCGAGGAGCGCGTATTCTACATGAATAGCACGCTCGGGTTAAAGCCCTATCTGACTTGCCATCAAGGCTTGTGCGGCAGCCCGAGGTACTCGTGAGACTGCATCTCCTGCAGCCGCGACAGGGTACGCTGAAACTCGAACGCGAGGCGGCCATCGGCATACAGCGACTCTGCTGGCGCCTCGGCCGACATCAGCAGCTTGACGCCGCGATCATAGAACTCGTCGACCATGTTGATGAAGCGACGCGCCTGGTCGTCGGTGGCCGCCCCCATGCAGGTCACGTTGGAGACCAGCACGGTATGGAACTCGCGGGCCAGCTCGATGTAATCGTTCTGGCTACGCGGCCCATCGCACAGCTCGCGGAACTCGAACCACACCACGTCATCATGCAGCCGGCGCGCCTTGAGCAAGCGGTGATTGATCTCGACCGGCACGTCGACCTCGCCTTCATGTCGGGCGATTTCACGAAAGCTGCGCAACAGCTCACGCTCCGCCGCGCCATCGAGCGGGGCGTGGAATATCTCGGCACGCTGCAGGGCACGCAGGCGATAATCGATCCCCGAATCGACGTTGACCACGTGACAGTGTCGTTTGATCAGCTCGATGGCGGGTAGGAAACGGGCGCGCTGCAAGCCATCCTTGTAAAGCTCGTCAGGCACGATGTTGGACGTGGTTACCAGCACCACGCCGCGCTCGAACAGCGCTTCGAGCAGATTGGCGAGGATCATGGCATCGGTGATGTCCTTGACGAAGAACTCGTCGAAGCAGATCACCCTCGCTTCGGCGGCGAACTTGCCGGCGATCAGCGTCAGTGGGTTCTTCTCGCCCTTGTAGTGCTCCAGTTCGTTGTGCACACGCTGCATGAAGCGGTGAAAGTGGGTGCGCATCTTGTCGGGAAACGGCAGGGATTCGTGAAAGGTATCGACGAGGTAGGTCTTGCCACGGCCCACGCCACCCCAGAAATAGAGCCCCTGGATCACAGGCAATACCGGCTCCTCCGGCCCTTTGTCGCGCTTGCCGAACAGCCCGGCCACCCGGGATTTGAGGCCCCGCCCCGTGGTCACGGCCCGGGGCTCGGTCCTCGGGGACGCCACGAGCTGGTCGTAGAGGCGCTGGAGGTGCTCCACGGCCTGCTCCTGGGCGGGGTCGTAATGAAAATCGTCACGCTCGAGATCGGCCCGGTAACGTGCCATCGGCGTAGCCGCCGAAGAGGAACCCGCAGACGTCACGGTCGCGCACATGGGGAGTTTCCTTGCTTGATCATGGCTCGCATCGTTGCAGGGCCAACATTATACGCATCCGGAGCGCCGCGCGCAGGAAAAAGGCGACTGCCGATATGTCGAGCGTTGACCCGCCGACTGCCAACGCTTCTATAATGGGCCGCCAGACATGGCTCGAACCGGGCAGCGGCACAAGCACCGGCGTGTATCAGCATCAGGGAGAACTACGTGGATTACGGCAATGTGAACTGGATCGTGGCAATCGTCAGCCTGCTGGTCGGCCTTGGCCTCGGCGCCCTCGGCTATCGCGCGCTCGGCACCTCGGCCACGCAGATGCAGAAACTGCGTCGCCAGATGGCCGAGCGCGAGCGCGAACTCGGCGTGATGCGGGAGGGCATGAACGAGCACTTCTCCCAGGTGGGCATGATGGTGAACAACATCCAGCGCGAGATGCGTACTCTCGAACATCGCCTCACCGAGGATGCCAGCACCCTGCACTGTGAACCCCGTCGCGACCGTCAGCTGAAGGCAGCCGACCAGCCAGCCCTGACCGGGGGCGACGACGAAATCCCGACACCTCGCGACTATGCAGATGGCTCCGGCGGCACCCTGTCGGAAGACTTCGGCCTAAAATCCAGCGACGACAAGAGCGAGGCCCCTCAGCCGCCGCGCTATTGACGGCCCACCATCGGGCCAATTATCAGGCCGGGTTGTCGATATCGACAAAGCGATGCTCGACGCCGAACTCCCGCTCGAGCCATTCCCCCAGCGCCTGCACGCCGTAGCGCTCGGTGGCATGGTGCCCGGCCGCCAGATAATGGATACCGAGCTCACGCGCCAGATGCGTAGTGCGCTCGGAGATCTCACCCGAGATGAAGGCCTCGGCACCGGCCTCCCAGGCCTGGGTGATCATGTCTTGAGCCCCGCCGGTGCACCAGGCAACACGCCGCACCAGCGCCTTGCCGGGCGCCTCGACGAGCAACGGCTCCCTGCCCAGGCGCTCACCGACATGGCGTGCCAGGGCCCCGGGCGCCATCGCCTCGGGCAAACCGCCAAGCCATACCAGCCCTTGACCCAGCACACCATCGGCACACCCCTCCACGCGAAACCCGAGCCGACGGCCAAGCTCGGCGTTGTTGCCGAATTCGGCGTGTGCGTCGAGCGGCAAGTGGTACGCCAGCAGATTGATGTCGTTGAGCAGCAGGGTACGAATGCGCCGCTGCTTGATCCCGGTGATCGCTACCGGTTCGTTTTTCCAGAAGTAGCCGTGGTGAACAAGCAGCAGGTCCGCCTTCCACGCCGCCGCCTCGTCAAGTAACGCCTGGCAAGCCGTCACGCCGCTCATCACGCGCCGCACCTCGTCACGCCCCGCCACCTGCAGGCCGTTGACGGTATAGTCCTTGAACGCGGGGGCGTCGAGCAGCGTATCGCAGGCTCGTACCAGCTCGGTTCGCAAAATCATCCGTGCCTCCGGACAGCGCTTCGCTGTCGATGTTACAATCCGCTCCATTGTAACGACTGAGCGGGCTGCCATCGATTGCCCGCCGACCAGGAAACGCCGCATGCGTCGTTCATTGTTAGCCTATGCCTTGCCCGTCCTCATCGGCGTGCTGTTGGCCATCGTCTTGCTGAATACCTTTCCGCAACTGCTGCGCACCCCCTCGGCACCGGACCCCACCACTCAGTCCGCGCCGACAACCGAGCTGCAGCCGGTGACACGCCCCTCCCCCGAACTCCAGCAGGCCCCTCCGCTGGCGCGCCAGCAGGGCCCGGTCAGCTACTCTACTGCGGTCGAGAAGGCCGCCCCGGCAGTCGTCAACATCTACTCGTCGAGGGTCGTTGAGCGCGAGGAGCATCCGCTGATGTCGGACCCGTTCTTCCGCCAGTTCTTTGCCGACGACCTGCCGACCCAGCAACGCCTGCTGTCGAGCCTGGGCTCGGGCGTCATCGTCAGCGACGATGGCTACGTGCTGACCAACCATCACGTCATTGATGGCGCCGACGAGATCCAGGTGGCCTTACGCGACGGCAGAGAGACATTGGCAGAAGTGATCGGCACCGACCCGGAAAGCGACCTGGCCGTGCTGCAGATTAACCTGGATCGACTACCAGTGATTCATCTCGCCGATACCGAGGACGTGGCGGTGGGTGACGTCGCCATGGCCATCGGCAACCCCTTCGGGGTGGGCCAGACCGTCACCATGGGCATCATCAGCGCCACGGGGCGCAGCCACCTAGGCTTGAGCGCCTACGAGGACTTCATCCAGACCGATGCCGCCATCAACCCCGGCAACTCCGGGGGTGCCTTGATCAATGCCGAAGGCTCCCTGGTAGGAATCAACACTGCCATATTCTCTCGCTCGGGCGGATCCCAGGGGGTCGGCTTCGCCATTCCTATGCGCCTGGCGCGCTCCATTCTGGAGGACCTGGTGACTCAAGGGCGCGTGATTCGCGGCTGGCTGGGTATCGAAGCGCAGGAGATGACGCAGGATCTGGCGGCCTCCTTCGGCCTCCAGGCACCTCGCGGCGTGGTCATCTCCGCCGTGGTACCGGATGGCCCCGCCGCCCAGGCTGGCCTGCGCCCGGGTGACGTGCTGCTCGAGGTCGACGGACGTCCCATTCTCGATGCCCGTGCCGCCATGAGCGACATCGCCGCCATCGAGCCGGGCGCCACGCTCCCCTTGACGCTGGTACGCAGCGGCGAGACCTTTACCGTGGAGCTGGAGGTCGGGGAGCGCCCGCTGCCACCGAGCCGTCGCCCCGACCGCTGAGGCGTCTGATGTTACTCCTTGATGCGATACTCGGCGGAACGGGCATGAGCCGTCAGCGACTCGCCGCGCGCCAGCACCGAGGCTACCCTGCCCAACTGCGACGCTCCCTCCTCGGAGCAGTTGATGATCGAGGAGCGCTTCTGGAAGTCGTAGACGCCCAGCGGTGAGGAGAAACGCGCCGTGCCGGAAGTCGGCAGCACGTGGTTGGGACCGGCACAGTAGTCGCCCAGCGCTTCGGCCGTATAGCGCCCCATGAAGATGGCGCCGGCATGCCGCACCTCGGGCAGCAGTGCCTCCGGATCGGCCACAGAGAGTTCGAGGTGCTCCGGCGCAATGCGGTTGATCAGGCCCACGGCCTCGTTGCGATCACGACAGCGAATCAGCGCCCCACGGCGCGCCAGCGACTGGCGCACGATCGCTTCGCGCTCCAAGGTCGGGAGCAGGCGAGCGATGGCCGCTTCGACCTCAGCCAGGTGACGCTCGTCCCAGCTGACCAGCAGCGCCTGCGCATCTTCATCGTGCTCGGCCTGGGAAAACAGATCCATGGCCAGCCACTCCGGATCGGTTCCGCCATCGGAAACCACCAGGATTTCAGAAGGCCCGGCGATCATGTCGATGCCTACCTGTCCGAATACGGCACGCTTGGCAGTGGCGACATAGATGTTGCCGGGCCCGACGATCTTGTCGACCCTGGGCACGCTCTCGGTGCCGTAGGCCAGAGCGGCTACCGCCTGGGCACCGCCGATGGTGAAGACATGATCGACGCCGGCTAGGTGGGCCGCCGCCAGCACCAGCTCGTTGAGCACGCCATCGGGAGTCGGCACGACCATGACGATCTCACGCACACCCGCCACATGGGCCGGAATGGCATTCATCAGTACCGAGGAGGGATAGGCCGCCTTGCCGCCCGGCACGTAGATGCCAGCCCGGTCCAGCGGAGTCACCTGCTGGCCGAGGATGCTGCCGTCCTCCTCGGTGTAGGACCAAGACGTCGGCTTTTGACGCTCGTGATAGAGCCGGATACGTTCGGCAGCCCGGGCCAGGGCATCGCGCTGGGCGTCGGGCAGTTCCCGATAGGCCTGCTCGAGACGAGCCGCACCCAGCGTCAGCTCGTTCATGCCCGCGACCGTCAGCCGGTCGAAGCGCTGAGTGTAATCGATGAGGGCTGCATCGCCCCGTTCACGAACCGCCGCGATGATCTCCGCCACGCGCCCCTGGACCTCGGCGTCCGACACGCCTTCCCAGGCCAGCAGCGCGTCCAGCCGCCTCTCGAAATCGGCATCCGCGGTCGCCAGCCGGGCAATGTCGACGGATTCGACAAGGGTTTCGCTCATGGTCGCCTACGCCTCCAGATGATATGGTCTCGTTGCTGATGCCAGGCACAGGTGGCTATCGCGCCGCTGCCTCGGCACCCACCCGCCGGCGCTCCACCGCCTCGGCCAGGCGTGCGATCAGCGGCTTGAGGCGCTCGTGCTTCATGGTCATGGCCGCCTTGTTGACCACCAGGCGCGTACTGATCGAGGCGATCAGCTCTCGCGGCGACATGCCATTGGCGCGCAGGGTGTTGCCGGTATCGACGATGTCGACGATCTCGTCGGCCAGGTTCATCAGCGGCGCCAGCTCCATGGCCCCGTAGAGCTTGATCACCTCGGCCTGAATGCCCTGCTCGGCATAGTAGCGACGCGCCACGTCGACGAACTTGGTAGCGACCCGGCGTCTTGCACGAGCCGGCTTGGCGCCATCGATGCCCGCCGTCATCAGCTTGCACTTGGCGATTTCGAGATCCAGCGGCTCGTAGAGCCCCGACGCGCCGTGTTCGAGCAGCACGTCCTTGCCTGCCACGCCCAGATCGGCCGCACCCAGCTGCACGTAGGTCGGCACGTCGGTAGCGCGAATCACTACCAGCTTGACGTCGTCGAGATTGGTGTCGAAGAGCAGCTTGCGGCTCTTGCCCAGGTCCTCGGCCGGAACGATACCGGCTTCCGCCAGCAGCGGCAGGGTCTCGTCGAGAATACGGCCCTTCGACAGGGCCAGAATCAGTTGCTTGCTCATGGTCTCGCCTATGGTCGGAAACCGCAGGGATCGCTTAGCGCTCAGCCGGGAACGCGGCGAATCCGGGCCCCCAGCAGTTGCAGCTTCTCTTCGATGCACTCGTAGCCGCGATCGATGTGATAGATGCGATCGACCAGGGTCTCGCCCTGGGCCATCATGGCCGCAATGACCAACGAGGCCGAGGCGCGTAGATCGGTTGCCATCACCGGTGCGCCGGAAAGCCGCTCGACCCCGGTAATCATGGCGGTGTTTCCCTCCAGCGCCACCTGGGCCCCCATGCGGTTAAGCTCCTGCACGTGCATGAAGCGGTTCTCGAAAATGGTTTCGACCACATGAGAGGTACCGTCCGCCACAGCGTTGAGGGCCACGAACTGTGCCTGCATGTCAGTGGGGAACCCCGGGTAAGGTGCGGTGCGAATGTTGACCGGGCGTGCTCGCCGCCCCTCCATGTCGAGTTCGATCCAACCGTCACCGACGGTCACCTTGGCACCGGCCTCCTCGAGCTTGGCCAGTACCGCCTCGAGAATGTCGGCACGGGTATTGCGTACTCGCACCCGACCTCGCGAAAGCGCCGCGGCCACCAGAAAGGTGCCGGTCTCGATGCGGTCCGGCATCACGTCATGATAGGCGCCGTGCAGCCGCTCGACGCCTTCGATGATGATGTTGTTGCTGCCATGACCGCGGATCTTTGCGCCCATCTTGATCAGACACTCGGCCAGATCCACTACCTCGGGCTCTCGCGCGGCGTTTTCCAGCACCGTGGTGCCTTCCGCCAGGGTGGCCGCCATCAGCAGGTTCTCGGTACCGGTGACGGTAACGGTATCGAAGAAGATGGTGGCCCCCTTGAGCCGGCCGTCGACGCGAGCGCGGATGTAGCCGCCCTCGACATGGATATCCGCCCCCATGGCTTCGAGGCCGCGAATGTGAAGATCCACCGGCCGCGAGCCAATGGCACAGCCGCCGGGAAGCGACACGTCGGCATGGCCGAAATGTGCCAGCAAGGGGCCGAGCACCAGGATCGAAGCTCGCATCTTCTTGACCAGCTCGTAGGGTGCATGACAGTCACGCACCTGGGAGCCATCGAGCTGGATGGTCATCTTCTCACCCATCACCGGCTCGACGCCCATGCGTCCCAGCAGCTCCAGCGTGGTGGTTATGTCCTGAAGGTGCGGCAGGTTGCCGATGGTCACCGGCTCCTCGGCCAGCAGGGTGGCACACAGAATGGGCAGTGCCGCGTTCTTGGCACCGCTGGCCCAGACCTCGCCGTCGACGGGTCCGTTGCCGGTAATGATCAACTTGTCCATGAGTGTTCGACCGTCAGGCGCCCTGGCCAGGTGAAGTCGCGTTCTCCGGCGCACTAGCCCACTGCGCCGGGGTGAAGGTCTTGATGCTCACGGCATGCAGTGCACCCGAGGCGATCTCCTCCGAAAGAGCGCCATAGATCAGCTGCTGTCGTTTGACCGGCGGCAGTCCGTCGAAGACTTCGCCCACGGCGATGACCTGGAAGTTGCAGCCTTCGCCCTGGATGTAGAAATCGCAATCCTCGAGGCGCGCCTCGAGCAGCGCCTTGACGTCACTGGGTTGCATGAAAAACGGAACTCCTGTGGGACGAATGGAGCGGCACGCGACACCATCGCGAGCCGTTGCCAGAAACGAGAGTTCCTACATGGTAAAGAAAAGCATCGCGCTTGGCGATGCCGGCGCCGGGCTTTTCCGGCTGTGAATCAGGCTTCCCCCGCCAGCGGCAGGAGTTCGTCGAGCCCCGCCACCCGGGTCAGCCGGGCCAGCGGCGCCGAGAGCCTGACTTGGCGAATCTCGACGTCAGCCGCACGCGCCTGGCGCGCCCACTCGAGCAGCACGCTGAGCGCAGCACTACTTACTTGCTCGACCCCCTCCAGGTCGAGTACCACCCGGGCACCGGCAGACTGCTCGGCGAGCCAGTCACTACCCGCCTCGGCCAGCGGCGCGGCGATTCCGAAATCGACATCGCCGCTCACAGCCAACCCCTCGAGGCCAGCCTCCAGCCGCACACCGGCACGCTCGAGCAAGCGGCTCATGCTCCCCCGCCCTCCTCGAGCTCCTCGGCAGCAATCTCGGGCGACCAGCTGGCGATCACCGCATCGTAATCACGCCCGTGGTCACGCATCGCCTGATCGAACTGGTTGCGGAAGGTCAGCCCCAGGTTGATGCCGTTGACGATCACGTTGACCACCTTCCACTGACCGTCGCTCTGGCGCAGCGTGTAGCTGACCGGATAGGCGGTTCCGTCCATGGCCACCACCTCCATGGCCACGGATGCCTGATCCTCGTAGCGCGGAGGGCTCTGGCTGTCCAGCACTCGCAGCTCGCGATAATCGAAGGTCACCAACCCTCTGGTATAGGTGTCGATCAGCGTCTGGCGGAAGACGTTGACGAATCGCGAGCGCTGCTGCGGGGTGGCATTCTGGAAGTAGCGTCCCATCACGCTGGCGCCGATGTAGCGGAAGTCGGCGATGTCGTCGAGACTGGCGTCGACCAGTGCCTCGAGCTCGTCCAGGTGGTTGGCATAGTAATCCTTGCGCCCATCGATCTGCCCCATCAGCTCATCGATACTGTCACGGATCACCTGCTCGGGAGCACGCTCGGGCGCCGCGGCAGCCGACAGGCTGGCAAGCGTCAGGCACAGCCCCAGGAGGAAACGACGCAACAGGGCGAAGGAGAGTGTCATCTGGCTCATCAGTCGACCTCGCAAGAAAAAAGGGATCAGTCATTGACCATGTTGGACACGAACTGCTGGATCAGTTCCTCCAGCACGATTGCCGACTGGGTATCGCGGATGGTATCGCCAGCCGCAAGCATCTCGGGATCTCCGCCGACACTGAGCCCGATATACTGTTCGCCCAGCAGGCCGGCGGTCAGGATGGATGCCGTGGTGTCACGGGGAAGCTGACCTTCGAGTTCTGCGTCGAGCTCGAGGATGACCCGGGCATCGTACCACTCGGTATCGAGCTCTATGGCGGTGACACGCCCCACCGTGACGCCCGACATGGTGACCCGGGCACGTGGCTTGAGGCTGCCAATGTTGGCGAAGTTGGCCTCGAGCTGAAACGTGTCGCTCGGTGCCGTGAAGGTCAAACCGCTGACGCGCAGCCCCAGGAATAGCAGCCCCAGGATGCCGGCCAGCATGAACAGGCCGACGCCCAGCTCCATCGTCTTGCTGCGCTTCATCCTGCTTCTCCCTGTCGCGCTGTACCCCGTACCACCATCAGGAAAATCCTCCGAACATGACCGCAGTCAACACGAAATCCAGGCCCAGCACCGCCAGCGAGGCATAGACCACCGTACGCGTGGTAGCACGTGATATTCCCTCCGACGTCGGCACCAGGTCGTAGCCCTGGTACACCGCGATCCAGGTCACTACCAGCGCGAACACCAGACTCTTGACCATGCCGTTGCCGACGTCGTCGAAGAAGTCGACATTGGCCTGCATGCTGCTCCAATAGGAGCCCTCGAACACGCCCAGCCACTCGACGCCGACCAGATAGCCGCCGTAGATACCGATCACACTGAAGCCGATCGTCAGCATCGGCAGCGCGACGAAACCGGCCCACAGCCTCGGTGCCACTATCCTGCGCAGCGGATCGACACCGATCATCTCCATGCTGGTGAGCTGTTCTGTAGCCTTCATCAGGCCGATCTCGGCGGTAAGCGCCGAGCCAGCACGTCCGGCAAACAGCAGCGCCGCCACCACCGGGGACAGCTCACGCAAAAGCGACAGCGACACCATCTGCCCAAGCGCTTGCTCGGCGCCGAAATCGACCAGAATCGTGTAGCCCTGCAGCGCCAGCACCATGCCGATGAACAGCCCCGACACCAGCACGATCGCCAGCGACAGAACACCGACGAAGTGCATCTGTCGCAGCCACAGGTAGCAACCCTCGCGGGAGGGAATGCCAACGGCCGACTGGGCGAGAAACAGACTCGCCCTCCCCAGCGCCTCGAGCACATCGCAACCACTGCGCCCGAGGCGCACGATGCGGCCGATCATGGCCGCCCCTCCAGGTTGAGGATATCGCGGAAATAGTCCGGCGCCGGATAGTGAAAGGGCACGGGGCCATCCGGCTCGCCATGCACGAACTGGCTGACCCGCGGGTCGTCGTCGATATCGAGGCTTCCGGGCGTGCCATGCGCCATGACCCGGCCATCGGCGATGACGTAGACATAGTCCGCAATCGACAGTGTCTCCTGGATATCGTGCGACACCACGATTGAGGTCAGGCCCAGCGCCTCGTTGAGCTTCTTGATCAACTGCACCAGCACCCCCTTGGAGATCGGGTCCTGACCCACGAACGGCTCGTCGTAGAGCACCAGGTCGGGATCCAGCGCGATCGCCCGTGCCAGCGCGACACGCCGCGCCATGCCGCCGGACAATTCAGCCGGCATCAGCTCGCGTGCCCCTCGCAATCCCACCGCCTGAAGCTTCATCAGCACCAGGTCGCGAATCATGGTCTGCGGCAGGTCGGTATGTACACGCAGCGGAAACGCGACATTCTCGAATACGCTGAGATCGGAGAACAGCGCCCCACTCTGGAACAGCATGCCCATTCGCCGGCGCAAGGAAAACAAGGCCTTGCGCGACAAGGCGTGCACATCCTGCCCGGCGATCAGCACCCTGCCGGCATCGGGCAGTAACTGTCCGCCGATCAGCTTGAGCAGCGTCGTCTTGCCGGTACCGCTGGGACCCAGGATGGCCGTGATCCGGCCGCGGGGAATCCGCAGCTCGACACCGCTGAAGATGGTCTTCTCGCCACGCGAGAAACGCAGGTCCTCCACCTCCACGAAGGGGGAATCGATCATGCCGCACGGTCCTGGGAAAATTATCGAACATCGTATCCTAACTCATCTACCCGACGCCAGCCCACCGGGTGCGCGACTTGCACCCAAACCAGTGAAGACGTCTAATGTGCGGCCTCACTCGTCTCCCTGACTCGTTTGCCATGTGGATTCCCCTCGTCACCGTCGTCCTCGGCCTTGCCGTACTCACCTGGAGCGCCGACCGTTTCGTCAATGCCGCGGCAGCCACCGCCAGCCGTACCGGCCTGAGCGCGATGCTGATCGGCATGACCGTCGTGGCGCTGGGCACCTCGGCTCCCGAGATGGTGGTCGCGCTGTTCGCCGCGCTCGACGGTCTACCGAATCTGGCCATCGGCAATGCCCTGGGCTCCAACATCGCCAACATCGGGCTGGTGCTGGGCGCCACGGCACTGGCACGCCCCATCCCGGTCCCCTTTTCCCTGGTGCGCCGGGAGCTCCCGCTACTGCTCGGCGCAACCGGAATCACCGGCTATGCGCTGGGCAACGGCATACTGGGGCACTTCGACGGCTTGATCCTGTTGATCATGATGGTGTTCAGCGTGTGGTGGCTGATTCGCGCCGACACCCCCGACACCAGCCCGATCAGCGAGATCCCCGACATGACGGTGAAGAGCGCGCTCTCCTGGCTGGTCATTACCTTACTGCTGCTGTCACTGAGCTCCCGCGCCCTGGTGTGGGGTGCCAGCGAACTCGCGCGCGGTCTCGGCATCAGCGAGCTGGTCATCGGCCTGACCGTGGTGGCCGTGGGCACCAGCCTGCCGGAGCTGGCTGCCTGCGTGGCCAGTGCCGTGAAACGTCACCACGACCTGGCCATCGGCAACGTTATCGGCTCCAACCTGTTCAATCTGCTGACCGTGCTGCCGATACCAGCGCTCATCGCCCCCGGCGCCCCCGACCCGGATGCCGCGGGACGCGACTATCGTGTCATGCTGCTGCTAACGCTGGCTCTGGCCGCACTGTTGCTGTGGCAACGCCAGGGCCGCCTAGGCCGTCCCATTGGTGTCGCCCTGCTGCTCTCCTATGCCGCCTACCTGGCGTGGCTCGGTATCAGCGGTCGTGCCACTTGAGTGAAACCTCGCATCGGGCAACAATCATCGTCATGAACTCAGACGAATCCACCGCGCCCCCCGGCAGCGCCACCCCAGCCACCTCGACGCTGAGGGAAAGCGCACGCCGCACCCTCAGGATCGAGGAGCAGGCCATCGCGGCCCTCAAGGGGAGGCTCGACAGCCATTTCGACCGCGCCTGCGAGCTGATGCTCGCCTGCCAGGGGCGAGTGGTGGTGACCGGCATGGGCAAGTCGGGGCACGTTGCCGGCAAGATCGCCGCCACGCTCGCCAGCACGGGCACGCCGGCCTTCTTCGTGCACCCCGGCGAGGCCAGCCATGGCGATCTGGGCATGATCACGCCGGGCGATGTGGTACTGGCCCTGTCGAACTCCGGCGAGACCGCCGAAGTCACCGCACTGCTGCCGCTGCTCAAGCGTATCGGCACCCCGCTGATCAGCATGACCGGCCGCCCCGAATCGACCCTAGCCCGCCATGCCGATGCGCATCTCGATGCCGGCGTCGAGCGCGAGGCGTGCCCGCTGGACCTGGCTCCTACGGCCTCGACCACCGCCGCCCTGGCACTGGGCGATGCACTGGCCGTGGCCCTGCTCGAGGCGCGCGGCTTCACCGCCGAAGACTTTGCCCTGTCGCACCCCGGCGGCAGCCTGGGCAAGCGCCTACTGCTGCGTGTCAGCGATTTGATGCATCAGGGCGAGCGATTGCCCAGCGTGCCCCTGGGCAGCCCCTTGCGTGACGCCCTGCTCGAGATTACCCGTCAAGGGCTCGGTTTCACCTGTGTCGTCGACGAGCAGAATCGCCTGATCGGTGTCTATACCGATGGCGACCTGCGTCGCACGCTCGACCAACACCAAGACCTCAGCCAGTTGACGGTGGACGACGTCATGACCCGTCCCGGCAAGCGCATCGCCCCCGATGTGCTGGCCGCCGAAGCGGTGCGCATGATGGAGGACAACCTGATAACGGCGCTTGCCGTCGTTGACGAAGCAGGCCACCCGATCGGCGCCCTGCACATGCACGACCTGCTGCGAAGCGGCGTGATCTGACATTACCCTGACCAAGGAGAGCCCATGGCTCTGGCCAGCTCCACCCTCGACCCGCACCTCGTCGATCGTCTGCGCAGGATTCGCCTGCTGGCGCTGGACGTGGATGGCGTACTCACCGACGGCCGCCTCTACTTCCAGGCCGACGGCGTAGAGATCAAGGCGTTTCACACCCAGGACGGCCTGGGCCTCAAGCTGCTGCGTCGCGCCGGCCTGCAGGTGGCCTTCCTGACCGGACGCGAGTCGCCGATGGTCAGTCACCGCGCCGCTGCCCTGGGCATCGACCATGTCTACCAGAGCTGCGAGGACAAGCTTGCAACCCTGCGCGAGCTGTGCACGCGCAAGGGTATCGAGCTCGAACAGGTGGCCTACTGCGGTGACGACCTGCCCGACCTGGCCGCCATCCAGCGCGCCGGGGTTGGCATCACCGTCCCCAACACGCCGGTCTATATACGCGATATGGCCGACTACGTTACCGAACGCAGCGGCGGGCATGGCGCGGTGCGCGAGATTTGCGACCTGCTGCTCGAAGCGCAGGGGCATCGTGACGCGCTGGTCGACACCTACCTCCACGGCAAGCGTTGAGGCCAACGGGTATGCTGCGCCGGCTACCGCGCCCCTCGTTCCGTGCCTGGCTGTTCCTGCTGCTTCTACTGCTCGGCGGCCTGATCGCCTGGCTGGATCCCTGGCAGGCCCCGGCACCCGGGCCGGTGCCCAGCGACGAGGCGGGCGAGCCCGACTATTTCCTGGAGCAGGCCCAGTTGACCCGCTTCGATGCTACCGGCCGCGCTCACCAGCGCCTGGAGAGCCCACGACTCGTCCATACCCCCCATGACGACGTCACCCGAGCCGTCGAGCCAGAGGCCCATCTGATAGACCGCGAGGGCCGACTGTGGGTGGCAAGCGGCACGGAAGGCCGCCTCGGCCCGGGCGGCAATCCGCTGACGCTCACCGGCGACGCCCGCCTGCTTGCCCCCGAGGAACGCTGGCAGCTCGACACCGAGACCCTGCACTTCGACGCCGACACGGGCCACGCCTGGAGCGACACGCCTGCCCTGCTGCAGCAGCCACCACAGCGTATGCGCGGCGAACGTTTCGACGCCTGGATCCATGACAATCGGGCACGTTTGACCGACAATGTGCGCGGCCACCATGTGCCCGAAGGCACCCAGACGGACCAGGCCGACGCCGTCAACCTAGAGGATTTCACGCCATGACGCGATACAGGCTCCCGACCCTATGCCGGCCTCTCATCCTGATGCTGGCTGGTGCGGCGCTGCTCAGCCTGGCGGGCATGGATTCGGTCGTGGCACAGCAGCGCGACGCCGAACAGCCCATCGAGGTCGCGGCCGATCGACTCGAGCTCGACGACCAGGCCGGCACGGCGGTTTACACCGGTGATGTCGATATTCGTCAGGGCAGCATGCAGCTGACCGGTGACCGAGTCGAGTTCCAGCGCAATGAAGCCGGCGAGCTCTCGCGCGCCACAGCCTACGGTGAACGCGCCTACATCGAGCAGCAGCCCGATCCGGAGCAACCGGTCGTTCGCGGCTGGGGGCGCAAGATCATCTACCATGTCGCCGAACGGCGAGTGGAACTGATCGACCGCGCCGAACTGCATCAGGGCGGCGACACCTTCGAAGGTGGCTATCTGGAATATTTCCTCGATCGCCGTGTCGTTCAGGCCCGCGCCCAGAGCGAGGGCGTCGAAGGCAGCCAGCGCATACGCATGACGCTGCAGCCGGAGCGCTGAGATGTCGATGAAGACCCTACATGCCCGGCATTTGGCCAAGAGCTACAAGCGCCGACGCGTGGTGCACGACATCAGCATCTCGATCGAGCAGGGCTGCGTGGTGGGCCTGCTCGGACCCAATGGGGCCGGCAAGACCACCTCGTTCTACATGATCGTCGGGCTGATAAAGGCCGATGCCGGCGACGTCTATATCGACGACCTGGACCTCTCCCACAGCGCCATGCACGAGCGCGCTCGTGCCGGTATCGGCTACCTGCCCCAGGAAGCCTCGATCTTTCGCAAACTGTCGGTGGCCGATAACATCATGGCCATCCTGGAGACACGACGGGATCTAGACCGTCGTGGGCGACAGGCGAGGCTCGAGCAGCTGCTGGAGGACTTCCACGTCACCCACATCCGCGACAACCTCGGCATGAGCCTGTCCGGTGGTGAGCGGCGACGCGTCGAGATCGCCCGGGCACTGGCCACCGAGCCGGCCTTCATTCTGCTCGATGAGCCCTTTGCCGGGGTCGATCCGATCTCGGTAGGGGAAATCAAGGGCATCATTCGCCAACTCAAGGCGCGCGATATCGGCGTATTGATCACTGATCACAACGTACGCGAAACGCTGGACATCTGCGACTCGGCCTATATCGTCGGCGACGGCCAGATCATCGCCGAAGGCGATGCCGAGGCCATTCTGGCCAACCGACGGGTCCGCGAGGTTTACCTCGGCGAGGACTTTCGTCTGTAGCTCACTCCATCGCATTATGCAAGCCCCCGGACTGCATTAAAACATTCTAATCAGGGATAAAAACCCTTACTGGCATACATATTGCAGTCAACTCTTGCAAGTCGCGACCTTCCCGTCTAGGGTAGAGCTTTTCCGGCAGATGAGCGCCTACCCCTCATGGCCATGAAAGCTTCCCTGCAACTGCGTGTCGGCACCCAGCTGACCATGACTCCCCAGCTGCAGCAGGCGATAGCCCTGCTGCAGCTTTCGACGCTCGACCTGCGCCAGGAGATCCAGCAGGCACTGGAATCCAACCCCATGCTGGAACTCGACGACGGCTTCGGCGAGCAGGCCGTCAGCGATACCCCAAGCGATGACTGGGCCAGCGAGATACCCAGCGAACTCTCCACCGACAGCGACTGGTCGGATACCTACCCCGATCACGGCACGAGTTCCGGTGGCGCTACCGGCGAAGGCCCCGACTTCGAGCGCCAGGCCTCGGCGCAGACCCTGACCGGCCATTTGATCTGGCAATTGGCAATGACCGATCTGAGCGATCGCCAGCGCCTTATTGCCGAGAGCCTGATCGATGCCGTCGATGCCACCGGCTATCTGGCGCAACCGCTGGAGGAGATTCGCGACGGCCTGCGCCGGCAAGGCCTGGAGGGCCTGCCGACCCGGGAAGTCGAGCAGGTCCTGCTGCGCCTGCAACAGTTCGAACCGACCGGCGTGTTCGCCCGCGACCTGCGCGAGTGCCTGATGCTGCAGTTGGCCGCGATGCCCGATGACACGCCGCTGCTGCCCCAGACCCGCCGCCTGGTACGCCAGTTCCTCGAGGCCCTGGCCGCCGACGATCGTCGCCTGCTGAAGCGCCGCCTAGGGCTGGACGACGAATCGCTGGATCAGGTCATCGCCCTGGTTCGCTCGCTGGACCCCCGGCCAGGCAGCGCCTATGCCGAGGTCGGCAGCAGCTACGTCACCCCGGACCTGGTTGCTTACCATGACGAATCCGGCTGGCGCGTGGAGCTCAACGCCGAGGCACTGCCACGTCTGCGCATCCAGCCCGACTACGTCGCCCTGGTACGGCGCGCGGACAAGAGTCAGGACAACCAGTTTCTCAAGGATCACCTGCAGGAAGCGCGCTGGCTGATGAAAAGCCTTGCCAGCCGCAACGACACCCTGCTGCGGGTGGGGCGCGAGATCATGGCACGCCAGATCGAGTTTCTCGAGCAGGGCGAGGAAGGCATGAAGCCCCTGGTACTGGCCGACATCGCCCAGGCCGTCGAGATGCATGAGTCGACCATTTCGCGGGTGACGACGCAGAAGTTCATCCACACCCCCCGCGGGGTTTTCGAACTGAAGTACTTCTTCTCCAGCCATGTCGGCGGAAACGGTGACGGTGACGTGCATTCCAGCACGGCGATTCGCGCCCGCATCCGCAAGCTGATCGCCGACGAACCGCCGCGCAAGCCGCTCTCCGATAGCCGCTTGGTGGAGCTGCTGGGCGATGATGGCATCCAGGTCGCTCGCCGCACGGTGGCCAAATATCGCGAAGCCCTGGGCATCCCCTCCTCGAGCGAACGCAAGCGTTTTCGCTGATACCGCGACGCAATGCTGATCCCCGGCAAACCCGCCGTTCGAAGGGGTATGCAGGGCAGTAAAAAGGGTTACAATCGAGCTACCACCCGAAGGACGAAGGAGCTTGTCATGCAAGTCAACATCACCGGCCATCATGTTGAGCTGACCGATTCACTGCGTGACTACGTGAGCGAGAAGCTGAACCGCGTCCAGCGACACTACGACAACATCACCAACGTGCAGGTCACGCTCTCGATCGAGAAGGAGCGTCAGCAGGCCGCCTGCACGCTGCATGCCGCCGGCGCCGACCTTCACGCCGAAGCCTCCGATCAAGACATGTACGCCGCCATCGATGCGCTGACCGACAAGCTCGATCGTCAACTGGTCAAACACAAGGAAAAAGCCCAGGCTCGCGCCCAGGGCGCCGGCATTCGCTGAGTTGCCATGACACTGGAAACCATCCTGCCCCCGGAGCGAGCGCTGTTCGACGTTCCGGGAGGCAGCAAGAAGAGGGTGCTGGAATTCTTCAGCACCTTCATTGCGCAGAACACTCCGAGCCTCGACAGTCAGGAGGTCTTCGGCAGGCTGGTCGGTCGCGAGAGGCTGGGCAGCACCGGCATCGGCAATGGCGTGGCCATCCCCCATGCACGAAGTCCGCACTGTCACAGCCCGGTGGCGGCATTTCTCAAGCTGGCCGAGCCGATCGACTTCGATGCCATCGACGGCGAGCCGGTCGACCTGGTGTTCGTGCTGCTGGTCCCCGAAGAGGCCGACGATACGCACCTGTCGCTGCTGAGCCAGGTAGCCGGCGTGATGAACGATGCCGAGACGCGCGCCCAGCTGCGAAAATGCGCTAGCCAGCGCGAACTCCACGAGCGCCTTATCGAAGCGATTCGACGACAGTCCTCGGGCTGAATTGAACAATTCACCGTATCGGCCAGCCCTGATCAGGAGACCCCTCATGCAGCTTGTGATCATCAGCGGCCGCTCCGGCTCCGGCAAGTCGATCGCACTGCAGGCGCTCGAGGACATCGGCTACTACGCCATCGATAATCTCCCGGCGATGCTGCTCGGCTCCTTGGTGGATGAGCTACGCAACTCACCCACGATCCAGACTTCGATTGCGGTGAGCATCGATGCTCGCAACCTGCCTCATGCCCTTGAACGCTTCCCGCGTCTGCTTGAAGAGCTGCGTACCAATCAGGTCGACTGCCAGATCGTCTACCTGACGACCGACGCCCGCATCCTGCTCGAACGCTACTCTGCCACCCGGCGCCGCCACCCCCTGACCCGCGGTCGGGACATGACCCTGAACGAAGCCATCGAGTCGGAAGACGCGACCCTCAGCGACATTCGCAACCTGGCGGATCTGATCATCGACACCTCACGGCTGTCGGTGCATGACCTACGCGGGCGCATCACCGAGCAAGTCGCCAGCCATCGCGCCGACCAGCTGACCCTGACGGTGGAGTCGTTCGGCTTCAAGGGTGGCGTGCCGCTCGATGCCGATATCGTTTTCGATGCACGCTGCCTGCCCAACCCCTACTGGGATCCGCGCCTGCGCTCCGCTACTGGCCGGGAACCCAGCATCGTGGAGTTTCTTGAGCAGTACCCGCTGGTACAGCAGATGCTCGACGACATCATCGCCTGGATCGAACGCTGGTTGCCGGCCTATCGCGACACCCACCGCAGCTATTTGACCGTTGCCATCGGCTGCACCGGCGGCCAGCACCGCTCGGTCTATCTCGCCGAGCGTCTCGCGCATCACCTCGCGCAACAGCAGCCGGACGTACGCCTTCGCCACCGCGAACTCGGCATTCATACACCGGTCACTCCCGCCCGTGGAAAGACCGCAGAGACATCAGACAGCAAGGAAACCTGAGTGTGCCCTGCCGCAAGCTGACCCTGACCAACAAACGCGGTCTTCATGCCCGCGCTGCCACCAAGCTGGTGCAGTGCTGTCAGCCTTTCGATGCGCGCGTGCTCGTCAACCGAGGGCCGCAGCAGGCCGACGCCAGCAACATCATGGCGCTGTTGATGCTGGGCGCCCCCTGCGGCACCGAGCTGGAAATCAGTGCCGAGGGTGACGACGCCGAAGCGGTGCTGGAGGCCATCGAGGCTCTCTTCGAGGCCCGCTTCGAAGAGGATAGTTAGGGGCTTCGCCTGGCCTGACCATCGCTCGCTCATTCCCGCGAGCTTTGCGGTAAAGCGTAAATCCGCTTCAGCTACCCGCCACGGTCATCTCGTCGATCAGCCAGCTGCCGGTGTGAATGCTGCCGCGGGTGTCGATATCGCTGCCGACGGCCTGCAACCCCTTGAACATTGCCTCGAGGTTGCCGGCGATGGTGAACTCCTCTACCGGGTACTGGATTTCGCCATTCTCCACCCAGAAGCCGGCTGCACCACGCGAGTAGTCACCGGTGACTCCATTGACGCCTTGCCCCATCAGCTCGGTGACCAGCACCCCGCGCCCCATGCGCGCGAGCAGCGCCTGGCGCGTCTCGAGCGGTGCCGAGATGCGCAGGTTGCGAGCGCCACCGGCATTGCCCGTGGTCTGCATGCCGAGGCGCCGTGCGCTGTAGGCCGACAGCATGTAGCTGGCAAGGCGGCCCTGCTCGATGAAGACATTGTTGCGCGTCTGCACACCGTCGTTGTCGAAGGCCGAACTGGCCATGGCACCACGCTCCATGGGATGCTCGCCCAGGGTGAACCAGTCGAGAAACAGCGGCTCGCCCAGCCGGTCGCACAGGAAGGAGGCCTGGCGATAGAGCGAACCGCCGGCGATGGCGCTCATCAGGTGCCCGACGAGGCCACTGGCCACGGTGGCATCGAACAGTACCGGCAGGCGCCCGGTAGCGGGGCGCTGCGCACCAAGCCGGCTCAGGGTGCGCTCGGCTGCCCGCCTGCCCACCACCTCGGCAGACAGCAGTTCCTTGGGATCACGTGCGCTGGTGTAGTCGTAGTCACGCTGCATGCCGTGTTCGTCTTCGGCGATCAGCATGCAGGAGAGCGAATGGCGGCTGCCGCGCTGACTGCCCATGAAGCCGTGACTATTGGCATAGACCCTCACCCCTTCGCCGCTGGAGAGCGAAGCCCCTTCCGACTGACGGATACCGGGTTCGCCGCGCCCGGCCGCCTCGCAGGCCAGCGCCAGATCGATGGCCTGCTCGGTGGAAAGCGGCCAGGGATGGTGCACGTCGAGATCCGGCAGCTCGGTGGCCATCAACTCGGGATCAGCCAGCCCGGCCGCGGGATCCTCCCCGGTGTAGAGGGCGATGGCCACGGCCTTCTCGACGACCTCGCGTATCGAAGCATCACCGGCGTCGGTGGAGGAGGCGCTGCCCTTGTGCCCACGCAGGTAGACCGTCACGGCGATTCCCTGGTCGCGTGAGAGTTCGACGGACTCCACCTCTCCTTCACGCACGCTGATGCCGATTCCCTGATCGACGCTGGCTCCCACTTCGCAGGCATCCGCCCCCAGGTGCTTCGCCAGCCGCAGAGCCTGCTCGGCCCGGGATTCCAGCAGCGCCTGCTGGACGGAGGCATCGAAAGCCTTGCTCATGTGTCTCTCCTTCGCTGACCGGACGCGCCGGCTTCCCACGTGTCATTTCCCGCCGCCCGGCGACGGACTGATATACTGCCATCATTCGAGCTTGGTCGCTTAACTGGCCAGGCTATTCCCGAACTCTCACTAGTTGGACGCGGCATGACCCAGGATACTCCCTCCTCCTTCGACGAACGTCCGAGCAAGTCCCAGCTCAAGCGCGAAATGCATGCACTGCAGGCCCTGGGCGAACAGATCATCGCCATGACACCCGCCGAGCGCGCCCGCTTTCCGCTCTCGGAAGACATGCTGGCGGCCGTCGAAGAAACGTCCCGCATCCGCTCCCACGAAGGGCGGCGGCGCCACATGCAGTACGTCGGCAAGCTGATGCGGCGCGAAGACCTCGAGGCAATCCAGGCCGTATTCGACGAAATCGAGCAGGAAAATCGTCGTCGCGATCTCGCCTTCCACCGCCTCGAGAAGTGGCGCGACCGGCTGATCGATGACGGCGACGAAGCCGTTGAAGCCTTCATCGCCGATTACCCCGATGTCGATCGCCAGGCTCTTCGCCAGCTGATTCGCAACGCCAGGAGCGAGCGCGAACGCGGCAAGCCCCCGGCCAACGCCCGCAAGCTGTTCAAGCTGATCCGGGATACGGCCGGCATTTGATCAAGAGGCAGTGCCGCCGACGGTGAGCTCATCCAGCTTGAGCGTCGGCTGGCCAACTCCTACCGGAACGCCCTGTCCCTCCTTGCCGCAGACGCCGATGCCGGTATCAAGCTCCAGGTCGTGACCGATCATTGACACCCGGCCCATCGCCTCGGGCCCGTTGCCGATTAGGGTGGCCCCCTTCACTGGCGTGGTGATCCGTCCATCCTCTATCAGGTAGGCCTCGCTGGCCGAGAACACGAACTTGCCCGAGGTGATGTCCACCTGGCCACCGCCGAAGCTGACCGCGTAGATACCACGCTTGACGCTGGCGAGGATATCGGCCGGATCGTCCTGGCCAGCCAGCATGTAGGTATTGGTCATGCGCGGCATCGGCATGTGGGCGAACGACTCGCGTCGGGCGTTGCCGGTGGGCTGCATGCCCATCAGCCTGGCATTGAGCTTGTCTTGCATGTAGCCGGTGAGAATGCCGTCCTCGATCAGCGGAGTGTACTGCCCCGGCGTACCTTCGTCGTCCACGCTCATGGAACCGCGACGATCGGCCAGGGTGGCATCGTCCACCACGGTAACTCCGGGAGCCGCCACGCGTTGGCCCATGCATCCGGCAAACGCCGAACTGCCCTTGCGATTGAAGTCGCCCTCCAACCCGTGGCCCACGGCCTCGTGAAGCAGGATGCCGGGCCAGCCGGGCCCGAGCACCACCGGCATCTGGCCTGCCGGCGCATCGACGGCCTCCAGATTGACCAAGGCCTGACGCACTGCCTCCTTGGCGAAACGTTCGGCGACGTTGTCGTCACGTAGCCGTGACATGGCATAGCGGCCGCCACCGCCGGCGCTGCCACGCTCGCGCCTACCGTTCTTGACTGCGATCACGCTGACGTTGAACCGTACCAGCGGGCGCACATCGGCCGCCAGGGTGCCATCGCTGGCGCGCACCAGCACGACCTCGTGCACGCCGGTCAGGGAGGCACTGACCTGACTGACTGCCGGATCGGCGGCTCGCGCCACACGGTCGGCCTGCTTGAGCAGAGCAATCTTGTCCTCGGCCGACAGGCCCGACAAGGGATCGATCGCGGCATAGCGCGATGCTGCCTGGCTCACCACGCGCGTACCGACCGGCAGTGTGGCACCGCTACGCACGATGCCCGATGCCGTGCGTCCGGTCTCGGCCAAGGCATCGACGGTGATCTGGTTGGAGTAGGCGAATCCGGTTTTTTCACCGGCCATGGCGCGCACGCCGACGCCGCCGTCGATGTTGTAGCCGGCCTCCTTGACCTCACCGTCCTCGAGGACCCAGCTCTCATGCCAGCTCCTCTGGAAATAGAGGTCGGCATAGTCCACGCCGGAGGTCAACACGTGCCCTAGGCCGGCATCGAGCGCATCGATGTCCAGCCCGCCGGGATGCAGCAGGATCTCGGCAGCGGTATCGAGTAAGAGAGAGGAAGAGGTGGTCATTCGGCGGTTTCCAGAGTGATTTCCGGCGAGATCCACGGACCCCGCACGCGATAGTGAATTCGGGTGACTCGATCGATGGCGCGCCCGAACAGGCGATCGGCCAGGAACAGCGCCCCACCCACCACTGGCGCACCGGCGATCACCGCGGCCAGCGGCAGGCTACTGCTGACGGGTACCGTCACCCCCAGGCGCTGATCCAGTTCCCGCTGGACGAGGTCGACGGTGCCATCCAGGGTGAAGGAGGTCGCCGGGCCGTCTATCGTGACCGGGCCGTTGGTTTCCAGCACGCCCTCATACAGGGTAGCAGCCCCATTCACACGATCGAAAGCCGTGCCTTGGCCGGTCACGTCGGAAAAATCCATGCGCAGCCGGCGCACCAGGTTGTCGATGTTGAGCAAGCCCACCAGCCGTGCCGTGGGTGACTCGAGGTTGGCAAAACGGCCATCGCGCAACTCGACTTCGATGCTGCCGCGTGAGCGTGCCAGGGCGAATTTCCAGGGAGCTCCCGGCCAGGCCAGCTGGCTACGCACTCGGGTCTCGTTGCTGTGAATCGAGATCGGCTGGCCGAGCCGTTCCAGGGCCGTGCCCAGGTCACGCCCATCGAGATCGACCCGCGAACGGGTCAGGCTGTCGCCGGCTCCGGCCGACTCCCAGACGACCTCCCCCCGCGCCGATATCTGCCCCAGGGTCAGTCCCAGCGGGGCCACCCGCAACCGCTGCGGCCCGCCCTCCCAGTGAGCGGTCAGCGGGCCGAGCTGCCGTCCCTGGTAAAGGATGTCGGCGATTCGTAGACGTCCATCGGGCAGTTCGGTGAGCCAGCCGGGCAGCGGAGCCGGGTCAGGCGGCACATCGAGCTCTTCGAGCAATGTTCCGGCGCCCTGCCCACCGGCCGCCGTAAGCAGGCCATCCAGGGTCAGCCTTTCGAGCGCGATATCCAGCGGATCGGCTAGGCTCGGTCGGTAATCGAGACTCCCTTCGAGCAGGTCGCCGCGCAAGCCGACACGCCAGCCGCCGCCGACGTGTGGGCGCGCTTCGGCGTAGATGGCTCCCAGGCAGGCCTCGGGGCCGACGAGACAGGCGGTTTCCACCCGCAGACTCTGCAGGTACGCAGGGGGGGTGCTGTCTCCAGAAGCTTCCTCCACCAACAGCGGCGACAATGCCTCGCCCCAAGCTACAAGATCGAGCCGGGGGAGATAGAGCGTACCCGACCAGCCCTCCTGCTCGGGCCACGCCGGGGCATCCGGCAATCGTCCCAGCCAGAACTGCCCCTGCCCGTGACTGGACCACGGCAAGCCTCGCCAGCGCAGGCGAGCCTCGCCCCCCATCTCGGCCTCGACCCGCTGCTGGTCGAGGTCAGCCGAGGCCCACAGCGGGCGCGCCTCGCCCGCTGCCTTGCCCAGCGGCTCGGGCAGGTCGATGGCGACTCCTTCCAGGCTGCTGTCGAAGCGAAAGGTGTTGCCCACCTCCCCCAGCGAAAACCGACCACGCCAGGGCAGACGGCCCGACACGCTGGCACCAAGATGGCCGACATCGAAACGCTGCAGCACGCTTTCGATCTCAGCGGAACCGTCGAAATCCACATGGCCGGCGAGAGTGTCGAGGTCGGCATTGAGCGGCCCACCGAAGAGGCGTGCTTCCAACTGCCCCTCAAGCCCCCCTTCGTCATTGCGCTGGCGCCACGCCAACGGGCCCTGTACGTTCTCGACAGGAATGCCCAGTGGCAGGTAGACAAGCCGCTCCATATCCACCTGAGTGTCGAGATCGAGCTGGAAGTCGTCCTCCTCACCGAGCTGCGTGGCCAATTCGATCTCGCCGCTGACACTCCCTTCAGCGCGCCAATTCTCGACCTGCTCCATACCGTCGACGGGCAACGCCAACAGGTAGCGGTGCAACGCTTGGCCATCGGCTGCCAACGCTCCTGTGACGCGCAGCACCTCGTCCTCGATGGTGACACTTCCATCGCGGCCCTGGACCCCCAGACTTTCGGCATGCCGCACCTCAGCCTCGAGGGTGCCGATGCCAGCCCGCAGCCGCCCGTCGAGCGATTCGATCGCCGGCCATTGCGGATCGAACGACAGCCGCCCTTCCTCGATCTCCAGGTCGAGTTGCAAGCGGGGCTCAACGTCGCTTCCACCTTGGTGCAGCGGCAGGTGCAGCTTGAGTTCGCCCGACGGCACGCGTCCAGCCACGCCCGCGGACAACCATGCATACAGCTCATCGTCTAACACGTCGCCGGGTAACCAGTTCTCCAGTGGTCGCTCCAGCGCATCCGCATCGCGAAATCGTAGATCGAGACCCAGCCCCCCCTGCACGCCGCCACCGAGCGCCAAGCCAAAACTGCCCTCCACCTCGGCCCCCTGCCACCCTGCCTTGAGGTTGCGACCGCTGACGAAAGTACGTGGTCCCTCGTAAGTCCACCGCACCTCACCGCTGGCATGAGAGAGCTCCATCGGCGCTTCATAGAGCCGCGGCACCTTGAACGTCGGCTCACCGACGCCGACGAACTCGACACTTCCCGAGAGGTCACGCGCCTCGACCCAGGCATCGAGCGGACCGCCCCCCGGCGCATCGTTCCATGGCTCCACCTCGACCTGGTGCACCGCCGCCTGGGCTACCCAACGCCCGTTGCGTCGCCCGACGCCGAGCCCCGACACCAGGCCACGAGGGTCCAGGGCATCGATGGTGCGCACCAGCGCTTCGGGCAGCAGGATGCGCTCGCGCCACGCGGCCAGCGATGCCAGTTCGAAGCGGCTGGTGGTCAGCCACCAGCCTTCGGCGTCGCTACGTACATGCCAGAAATGCGGCAGTGCCGGTTCCCGCTCGCGCTCGAGCTCACGCGGCTCGGCCCAGTCGGCTGCTGCGGCATCGCCCTGCAGCCACGCCTCCCAGCCTTCCTCGTTGCGCAGCCACTGGCCGCGCGCCTTGAACGGTTCCAGCACGATGGGTTCGTTATCGCGACGCAGTGCCAGTCGCGGCACGTCGACGTCGATTCGCGCATCGGCAAGCTCCCCGAGGTGCCAGCGTCCCCACAGGGTGACGTCACCGCTGGCGTCCTCGAGACGCAGGGGGTCTTCGGGAGTGAAAACCTCGACCAGATCGACCAGCGTGCCGAGCTTCATCGTGGCCTGAAGGGCAGCGCTGAAATCACGAAAGCCGGTAGGTCCGGGGAAAACCTCCAGCGCGCCCTGCAGCGTAGCCTCCTCCTGCCCCTCCAGGTGCACTTCACCCTCGAGATGGGCACGCCGCTCATCGCCGGTGAGCAGCAAGCGTGGCGCCAGCATGTCGACCCGGCGCTCGCGACCATGCAGCACCAGCCGTACGTCTTCCACCCAGGCGCGCTGGCGCAGCAACAGCCCGACCCAGAAATCGAGCTGTTCGAGGTCGAATTCGCCTTCGAGCAGTTCAGGTGGGATTTGCGCCGGATCCGGCCAGTGCCAGCCGCCCTGCTCATCCTGATAGAGATGCAGGGTCATCCCGCGCATGCGAGCATCGGCGATCACCGGCACGCCGGTACGCAGGCTGGCAGAGCTGTCGAGCCACAGCCGGGCGTACTCGATTTCGAGCAGAGGCAGACCGGCGCTCCCCTCCTGGGTGCTGAGCGACAAGCCTCCCCCCTCGATCACCGGATCGAGCCGTGCCAGCCTGGCATTGAAGTCACGCAGTTGGACCGCCGCGCCCGTGCGCGCCTCGAGCAGGCGCTCGACGCGTGGTGCCATTTGATCGACCTGGGACAGCGCCAGTCGCAGCACCAGCAACAGCAGCGCAACCAGCGACAGCAGCACGGCCAGAAGGGTAAGGGTCCAGCGTCCTATCCGGCGAGAAGGTGGCATCGGACGCTCACATCAGCACGATGTCGTACTGCTCCTGGGAGTAGTGGGTCTCGACCTGGAAGCGGATGGTCTTGCCGATGAAGGCTTCCAGATCGGCGACCGCCGCAGACTCCTCGTCGAGCAGCCGATCCACTACCGGCTGGGAGGCCAGCACCATGTAGGTCTCGGCGTTATAGGCGCGTTCCTCGCGCAGGATCTCGCGAAAGATTTCGTAGCACACCGTCTCGGCGGTCTTCAGGGTGCCGCGCCCGCTGCAGGTGGGGCACGATTCGCACAGCGTCTGTTCCAGGCTTTCGCGGGTACGCTTACGGGTCAGCTGCACCAGCCCCAGTTCGGTGACGCCGGTGCACTTGGTCTTGGCATGGTCGCGCTCCAGCGCCTTCTCGAGCACTCGCAGCACTTGGCGCTGGTGCTCGGGGTCCTCCATGTCGATGAAGTCGATGATGATGATGCCGCCCAGGTTGCGCAGTCGTAGCTGGCGAGCAATGGCGTTGGCCGCCTCGAGGTTGGTCTTGAAGATGGTCTCCTCGAGGTTGCGATGCCCCACATAGCCGCCGGTGTTGACGTCGATGGTGGTCATCGCCTCGGTGGGATCGATCACCAGGTAACCACCGGACTTGAGCTGCACCTTGCGCCCCAGCGCTTTCTGGATCTCGTCCTCGACGCTGTAGAGATCGAAGATGGGTCTCTCGCCGGGGTAGTACTCGATGCGTGCCGAGGAATCCGGCATGAACTCTTCGGCAAACTCGAGCAGCTTGACGTAGTTCTCCCGCGAGTCGATACGCACCTTCTCGATCTCGTCGCGCATCAGGTCGCGCAACGTACGGATGAACAGCGGCAGGTCGTCGTAGATCACGCTGGGTGCCGGCGCCGTCACCTTGCGTTCGCTGACCTTGCGCCACAGTCGAAGCAGAAAGTGCATGTCGGCAAAGAGCTCGTCCTTGCCCACGTTCTCTGCCGCCGTGCGCACGATGAAGCCACCGGTGATCTCGATCTCCTGCTCGGCCTGGCAGAGCTCGAGCAGTTCACGCAGGCGCTCGCGCTCACGCTCGTCCTCGATGCGCTGGGAGACACCATGATGGGGAGAGTCGGGCATGTAGACCAGATAACGCGACGGCACCGACAGATGAGTGGTGAGACGCGCCCCCTTGGTACCGATGGGGTCCTTGGTGACCTGCACGACCAGGGCCTGGCCTTCGTGCAGCAGCTGGCCGATGGAGGCCTGCTCCTCGGGCGGGGTACCCGGAGGCATCACCTCGTGGGCATGGATGAACGCCGCCCGGTCGAGGCCGATATCGACGAAGGCCGCCTGCATGCCGGGAAGCACCCGTACCACGCGGCCTTTGTAGATATTGCCGACGATGCCGCGCCGGCGCGTTCGCTCGATCAGCGCCTCCTGCAGCACGCCGTTTTCCACTACCGCCACGCGGGTTTCCATCGGCGTCAGGTTGATCAGTACTTCGCCGCTCATGCGGAAATCCTTGTCCAGTTCAGTCTTCGCCGCATTATGACATAGTGATGCGACTAGACAGCACCATTCCATAACCGGACGCCCTGCCGACCCAGCAGTTGCGCCGTCTCGTACAGCGGCAACCCCACCACGGCAGAGTGGCTGCCCTCGATGCGTTCGATGAAGATCGCCGCCAACCCCTGGATGGCATAGCCGCCCGCCTTGTCGACCGGCTCGCCGGTGGCCCAGTAGGCCGCCACCTCCCTCTCTTCGATCCGGCGCATCTGGACCCGCGTCGTCACGCAGACGTCGAGCAATCCGGCAGGCCCCGTCACGGCCACGGCAGTGAGGACTTGGTGTGCGCGCCCCGACAGCAGGTGCAACATCTCCGCGGCCTCAGTCCGATCGGTAGGCTTACCGAGAATCCGGCCTTCACACACCACCGCGGTGTCCGAGCCCAGTGTCGGCAGCCTCGTGAGCCGTCCTCCGGCCGAGGCCTTCTCGCGCGCCAGTCGTACGACGTACGCCTCGGGGCTCTCTTCGGCTAGAGGCGTCTCGTCAATATCGACGGGCTTCACCTCCGCCACCACCCCGATGCTGGCGAGCAGCTCGCGCCGCCGCGGCGAAGCCGACGCCAGACACAGCACGGCAGGACTCGACGTCTCGGTCATAGGGTCGTTCCTTCAATCGTGACTCAGCAGGCGACGCTCCAGTGCCTGGAACATGGTGACCAGCCAGGGCCACAGCGCTGCGCCGATCAAGGATGGCAACAGGAAGGCAAGATGCATCGAAAAAGGACCGAACAGGGTGCGCAGCCACTGTTCTACCAGCTGTACCAGCCCCAGCAGCACCAGGATCAACAGTGCCTGCTGTACCAGGGAGTAGGTTCGAAAACGCGGGTAGACCAGCGCCGAGAGGAACGCCAGCAGGGAAAGGGTCAAGGCGTTCTGGCCCAGCGGCGCCCCCTCGATGAGATCGAGCAGGATGCCGAGCACGAAACCATGAAAGACGCCGACCCGGTCGGGCGTAGCCATGCACCAATAGATCAGCATAAGGCCGAGCCAGTCAGGGCGCCAGATCTGCCACCCCTCGGCCAGCGGCATCACCTGCAGGCAAAGCGCCAGCAGCAGGGTGAACCACACCCAGGCCAGAGGGGTACGGGGTCCGCTTGGCATCACTCCTGCTCCTCCGTGGCGGGACCGAGCGAAGCATCCACCTCGGCCTCCTCGGGCAGTTCGCGGTCCCACATCTCATCCTCCGGGACCGGAGGAGGCGCTGGCGGGAAAATCAACAGAAAGTGGCGCGAGCGTTGCAGACGCGCCACGGGCTCGGCCGTTACCCGGGCAAAGGGCTGCCCGGGGTCATGTACCACCTCGGTGACTCTTGCCACTGGATAGCCCGATGGAAAGCGACCCGCAAGACCGGATGTCACCAGCAGGTCCCCTTGGCGAATGTCGGCCGTATCGGGTACGTGCACCACCCGCAGGGCATCGTACTGACCGCTACCCTGGAGCACGAAGCGCAGCCCGTTGCGATTGACCTGGATCGGCAGCGCATGGCTGGCATCGGCGACCATCAGCACCCGGCTGGAGTACGCCGAAACGGCCGTTACCTGTCCCACCAACCCCGAGGCGTCCAGCACCGGCTGCCCCACGTAGACCCCGTTGCGGCGACCGCGGTCGATGACCATCTGGTGGGTGAACGGATCGGCGTCCAGGGAGAGCAGCTCAGCAGTAATGTACTCCGCCTCCGTACGCGCCGCGGCCCCCAACAGCTCGCGCAGGCGAACGTTCTCCGCCGTCAGGCTCGACATGTGCTGCACCCGATGCGACAGGTGCAGGATCTGTTCACGCAGACGGCGGTTCTCTTCTACCAGTCCACGCTGATCAGATAGCGCCAGCGACCCCCAGGCCAGGATGTCACTGGGTACGGCCACCAGCCACTGGATCGGCGCCACGACGGTGGTGAGCTGCGCACGGACCTCTTCCATACGGGTAAAACGATGATCGACGAACATCAACACAGAAGCGGCCACCGCACACGCCAGCATGCGGTAGCCAGGCACAGAACCGTGCGAGAACAGCGGTTTAATAGACGTCCCCCCCGCACCGGGCGCGGCATATCGGCTGGCCGCGCCTGTTCATACGTCGATTCGCACTGTCAATCGGTCTTGCGCCGGCGTCAGTCGCTCGAGAGCAGCTCGAAAGTGTGGCGGTCGATCATTTCGAGCGCCTTGCCCCCACCACGCGCCACGCAGGTCAACGGATCTTCGGCGACGATGACCGGAAGCCCGGTCTCCTCGGCGATCAGCTTGTCGAGATCGCGCAACAGAGCGCCACCGCCGGTCAGCACCAGTCCACGCTCGGCAATGTCCGAAGCGAGCTCCGGCGGCGACTGCTCCAGCGCGCTCTTGACCGCGGCGACGATCGAGGAGAGCGTCTCCTGCAGCGCGTCGAGGATTTCGTGGGAGTTCAGGGTAAAGCTGCGCGGAATGCCCTCGGCCAGGTTGCGGCCGCGTACGTCGATCTCACGCAGCTCGCCGCCGGGATAGGCACAGCCGATCTCCTCCTTGATGCGCTCGGCAGTGGCTTCGCCGATCAGGCTGCCATAGTGACGCCGCACATAGGCGGAGATGGCCTCATCGAAGCGGTCGCCACCGACCCGGATCGACTCGGAGTAGACCACCCCGTTGAGCGAGATGATGGCGATCTCGGTGGTTCCGCCACCGATGTCCACTACCATCGAGCCCTGGGCGTCGTCCACCGGCAGGCCGGCGCCGATGGCGGCGGCCATGGGCTCCTCGATCAGGAACACTTCGCGGGCACCGGCCCCCTCGGCAGACTCCTTGATCGCCCGACGCTCGACCTGGGTCGACATGCAGGGTACGCAGACCAATACCCGCGGACTGGGTGTCAGAAAGGTGCTTTGGTGCACCTTGCGGATGAAGTGCTGCAGCATCTGTTCGGTCACGGTGAAGTCGGCGATCACGCCGTCCTTCATCGGCCGAATGGCGGTGATATTGCCCGGCGTACGGCCCAGCATGCGCTTGGCATCGGCGCCAACCGCGGCCACGCTGCGCATGTTGCCGGACTGGCGAATGGCCACTACCGACGGCTCGTCGAGCACGATACCGCGACCGCGGACATAAATCAGCGTATTGGCCGTACCCAGATCGATGGAAAGATCGCTGGAGAACAGCCCCCTCAAACGTTTGAACATGGACGTCGTTACCTAGTGCAGACCGGGACCAGTGCGGAGGCAAACGGTATCATCGCGGCCCCCGTGCAGCAAGCGACATGGCGCCGCCGCAGGTGCGAGTAAGAGTGCCCGCCACGCGTCGGATATGGTACCTTTTCCTGCTGTGTATAACACTCCTATCCGTGCGAGGACACTCAGCTCATGGCGCTTGAACACGCAGACGTGCAGCGGGCCGCCCACCTGGCCCGCCTCGGCCTGACCGACAACGAAGCCGCCCGCTACGTGGACGACCTAGGCCGCATTCTCGAGATGGTCGACCTGCTCCAGGGACTCGACACCGAAGGCGTCGCGCCACTGGCGCACCCGCTCGACGTCACCCAGCGCCTGCGCGCCGACGAAGTCACCGAGAGCGACCAGCGCGCTCGCTTCCAGCGCTGCGCTCCGGCCGTGGAAAACGGGCTCTACCTCGTTCCTCGAGTCGTCGAATGAGCCTTGACCGGCCGCCGGTCATCGCAGGATCCGCTTTCTCTATCACGGCACGCCTTCATGGAGCCATGCCGCATGCATGACAAGACCCTTGCCGAACTGACCCGTTCGCTCGAAGCCGGCGAGTTCTCCAGCCGCGAACTGACACAACACCTGCTGGGCCGCATCGACCGCCTCGACGGCAAGCTCAACAGCTTCATTACCGTCACCTACGATCAGGCCCTGGCCGCCGCCGAAGCCGCCGACAAGGCGCGTGCCGCGGGCGAGGCAGGGCCGCTGACCGGCCTGCCCCTGGCGCTGAAGGACATCTTCTGCACCCAGGGCGTCAAGACCACCGCCGGTTCGCGAATGCTCGACAACTTCATCTCGCCCTACGACGCCACCATTGTCGAGAAGCTGGAGGCCGCCGGTACCGTCAGCCTGGGCAAGACCAACATGGACGAGTTCGCCATGGGCTCCTCCAACGAAAACAGCCACTACGGTGCGGTGAAGAACCCCTGGGATCTCGATGCCGTGCCCGGCGGCTCCTCCGGCGGCAGCGCGGCGGCGGTGGCCTCCGGCCTGGTGCCGGCCGCCATCGGCACCGACACCGGCGGCTCGATCCGCCAGCCCGCCGCCTTCTGCGGCATCACCGGACTCAAGCCCACCTATGGGCGGGTGTCGCGCTACGGCATGATCGCCTACGCCTCGAGCCTCGACCAGGCCGGCCCCATGGCCCGCTCCGCCGAGGACTGCGCCCTGTTGCTGGGGGCGATGGCCGGCCACGACCTGCGCGACTCCACTTGCGTGGCACGCGGTGTGCCGGATTATACCGAGGAGCTCGACACGCCTCTCGCCGGTCTCAAGATCGGCCTGCCGCGAGAGTACTTCGGCGACGGCCTCGACCCCCAGGTGGAAGCAGCGATCCGCGAGGCAATCAAGGTCTTCGAGTCGCTCGGCGCCAGCGTGCGCGAGGTGAGCCTGCCGCACACTCACTACGCGATCCCGGCCTACTACGTCATCGCCCCCGCCGAGGCCTCATCGAACTTGTCGCGTTTCGACGGCGTACGCTTCGGCCATCGCTGCGACAACCCCGCCGACCTGATCGACCTGTACAAGCGCAGCCGCGCCGAGGGCTTCGGTGACGAGGTCAAGCGCCGCATTCTGATCGGTACCCACACGCTTTCCGAAGGCTTCTTCGATGCCTATTACAAGAAGGCCCAGCAGGTGCGCCGCCTGATTCGCCAGGACTTCCTAGACGCCTTCGAGGAAGTCGACGTACTGATGGGCCCAGCCTCGCCCACGCCGGCCTTCGATCTCGGCGCCAAGAAGGATCCGGTCTCGATGTACCTGCAGGACATCTACACCATTGCCATCAACCTGGCGGGCATTCCCGGCATGAGCGTACCGGCCGGTTTCGCCGGCAGCCGCCCCATCGGGTTGCAGATACTGGGCAGCCACTTCACCGAGGCGCGCCTGCTCAACGTCGCCCATCAGTTCCAGCAGGCCACCGACTGGCACCGTCAACGCCCCGCCTTCGCCGAGGAGAACGCCTGATGCAATGGGAAACCGTGATCGGGCTGGAGGTTCACGTCCAGCTCGCCACCCGCTCGAAGATATTCTCCGGCGCCTCCACCGCCTTCGGCGCCGAACCCAACACCCAGGCCTGCGCCGTCGACTTGGGCCTGCCCGGAGTATTGCCGGTGCTCAACGAGGCCGCCGTGGCGATGGCGGTCAAGTTCGGCCTGGCCATCCATGCCGAGATCCCCGAGGTTTCGGTGTTCGATCGCAAGAACTACTTCTATCCCGACCTGCCCAAGGGCTATCAGACCAGCCAGATGTACCAGCCCATCGTCGGTGCCGGGATTGTCGAGATCACCCTGGAGGACGGCACGACCAAGCCGATTCGCGTGCACCACGCGCACCTCGAGGAGGATGCCGGCAAGTCGCTGCACGAGGACTTTCACGGCATGACCGGCGTCGACCTCAACCGCGCTGGCACGCCGCTGCTCGAAATCGTCTCCGAGCCCGACATGCGCTCGGCGAAAGAGGCCGCCGCCTATCTCAAGGCCATACATTCCATCGTTACCTACCTCGGCATCTCCGACGGCAACATGGCCGAGGGTTCGATGCGCTGTGACGTCAACGTCTCGGTACGCCCCCAGGGCCAGGAAGCCTTCGGCACCCGTGCCGAAATCAAGAACGTCAACTCCTTCCGCTTCGTCGAGCGCGCCATCGCCTTCGAGGTGGAGCGCCAGATCGAGCTGCTCGAGGATGGCGGCAAGGTAGTGCAGGAGACACGCCTGTTCGACCCCGAGCGCGACGAGACTCGCAGCATGCGAACCAAGGAGGAAGCCAACGACTATCGCTACTTCCCCTGCCCCGACCTGCTGCCGGTGGTGCTCGACCAGGCCTACATCGATCACCTGCGCGACAACCTGCCGGAGCTGCCCGCCGAGAAGCGTGCCCGCTTCGAGAACGAACTGGGCCTGTCGGCCTACGACGCCAGCGTGCTTTCCGCCACCCGCGAGATGGCCGACTATTTCGACGAGGTCAAGGACGTCTGCGGCGATGCCAAGCAGGCCGCCAACTGGGTCCAGGGCGAACTCTCGGGCGCCTTGAACCGCGAAGGCCTGTCGATCAAGGACAGCCCGGTCTCGGCCCGCCAGCTCGGTGAACTGCTCGTCCGCGTCATCGACGACACCATCAACGGCAAGGCCGCCAAGCAGGTGTTTCAGGCGTTGTGGAACGGCCAAGGTGCCAGCGCCGATGACATCATCGAGGCCCAGGGGCTCAAGCAGGTTACCGACAGCGGTGCCATCGAGGCGATGATCGACCAGGTGATCGCCGACAGCCCGGCCCAGGTCGCTCAGTATCGCGATGCCGAGCCGGACAAGCGCGGCAAGATGATCGGCTACTTCGTCGGCCAGGTGATGAAGGCCTCGCGTGGGACCGCCAATCCGCAGCAGGTCAATGCGCTGCTGAAGGAAAAGCTGGACGCATAGAAAAGCACGCAGAACCACTGCGCTCGGCATCTTGGGAGCCGGCGGTGCTCGGAATCCTCACTGACACCAGTAAACTCCGGCTCCTCCGCTCCGGCGGCTCCCAACCTGCCATCGCTCGTGACGTTTTACGGCGCTTTTCCCACCAGACCCAAGGAGCCGAGGATGTCGGATGATGTAGGCACACGTCTGCGTGCGCTGCGCACCCTGCGCGGCATCTCCCAGCGCGAGCTGGCCAAGCGCTGCGGGGTCACCCACTCCAGCCTGTCGCTGATCGAGCAGGGCAAGGTCAGCCCCTCTGTCAGTTCGCTGAAGAAGATCCTCGATGCCATACCCATCAGCGTCGGGGACTTCTTCACGCTGGACATGGAGAGCCGAAACCAGGTCTTCTACTCCGCCGAGGAGCTGGCCGACGTAGGCAGCGGCGAAGTCATCTACAAGCTGGTCGGCGCCAATCGCGCTAGCCGTGCCCTGGCGTTCATGATCGAGACCTACCCCCCCGGTGCCGACACCGGTCGCGAGATGATTGCCCACCAGGGCGAAGAAGCCGGTGTGGTGCTCGAGGGCGAGATCGAGATCACCATCGGCGCCGAAACCCGCCTGCTCGGGCCCGGCGAGGCCTACTACTTCGATACCAACGTACCCCACCGCTTCCGCAACCCCGGCAAGGCCTCCTGCCGACTGGTGAGCTGCTGCACGCCGGCCCGCGCCTTCTAGCCAAGCCGACCAGCACCACCCCTTCCTGTACAAGTTTTTCAAAGGACCTGCCCTGTACGGCAGGTTTTTTAATTCTAATAGCTAGATACTGCTATCAATCGACCCTCTACGTGGCTATGACGTAGCTATGACGTGGCTATGGCATAAATAGTGTCAAATGATTGTACAACTTTTTGCGTGCCCTATAGAGTATGCCTTGTATAACAATTGCACGCCCCTCCACGCAGAAGGAACGACATCATGAAGGCCATCAGCGCCAGCCTTGCCCGGCTCGGCATCCGCACCCGTTTGCTTCTCGGCTTTTCCGCCGTGCTCGCCCTGATCGTGCTGCTCACTGCCATCGGCATCGTGCAGGTCAACCGTATCGACCGCAGCCTTACCACCATCAATGACGTCAATGGCGTCAAGCTGCGTCACGCCATCGACTGGCGGGGCAGCGTGCATGACCGCGCTATCCTGCTGCGCGACATGACCCTGGTGGAGACACAACCGGAATTGGCAGCGCTGCAGAACGACTACCGGGCCTTGGCCGACGACTATCGACTCGCTGCCAGCGGCATGAGCGAAATGACGCGCGAAAGCGTCACGCCACGTGAGCGGGAGCTGCTGGCCGCCGTGGAGCGTCAGGCCGAATCCACCCAGCGCCTGGCGGCAGAGGTCATGCAACAGCGCGAACAAGGGAATCTCGTCGCAGCCCGGGAGCGGCTGCTCAGCGCCGCCGGCCCCGCCTTCTTCGCCTGGCTCGACAGCATCAATGCCTTCATCGACCACCAGGAGGCCGAAAGTGCCGCCGACAGCGCCCTGGCCCGCGATACCGCTGCCGGCTTCCAGATGCTGATGCTGGCCTTGTGCCTTGCAGCCTTGCTCGTGGGGGGCGGCATCGCCTACCTGCTCGCCCGTCAGTTGCTGCGCGAGCTGGGCGCCGAGCCGCATGAGGTGCGCGCCTTCGCGGAAGCGATCGGCCGCGGCGAGCTGGCCACTGCCGGGCGCCTGCGCAAGAACGACGAGCGCAGCATCATGGCCGCCCAGGTGGGGATGGCACGCCAGTTGCAATACATCGTATCCCAGGTACGAGCCGCCGCCGAAGCGGTGGCCAGCAACAGCGAGCAGATTGCAGAGGGCAATACCGATCTCGCCTCACGTACCCAGCAGCAGGCCAGCGCCCTGACCCAGACCGCCTCGGCCATGGAGGAGCTCAACGGTGCCGTGGTGCAGAATACCGAGAACGCCGGCCAGGCCAGCCGTGAGGCCGAAAACGCATCGCATACGGCCCGCCAGGGAGGCAACGCAATCGAGCAAATGGCAGCAACAATGGATGAGCTCGACAAGAGCGCCGGCGAGATCGCAACGATCATCTCGACCATCGACGACATTGCCTTTCAGACCAACATCCTGGCGCTCAACGCCTCGGTGGAGGCAGCACGTGCCGGCGAACATGGCCGTGGCTTTGCCGTGGTCGCTGCAGAAGTGCGCAAGCTGGCCCAGAAGAGCGCCGATGCCGCTAGCGAAATCAATGAACTGGTCACCAGCAACATCGAGCGCGTGAAGAGCGGTAATGCCCGGGCCACGGAAGCACGCCAGGCCACTGAGGAGATCGTTGCGGCTATTGCACGGGTCAGCCAACTGATGCGCGAGATCAGCCAGGCCAGCGTGGAACAGAGCGCCGGGGTGCAGGAAGCCGGCACCGCCGTGGCCGAGATGGACCGGGTCACCCAGCAGAACGCTACGCTGGTCGGGGAGAGCGCTACGGCGGCCGACAACCTCCGCCAGCATGCACGGCAGCTGATGACGGCCATGTCTGCCTTCCAGTTGCCGACGAATCCTGGGCAGCGCAGCGCAGGGATCGAGACAGCGCCCAGGAATGCTTCCTCGCCCTTCCTGCCTCAGCTGCAGCTGACAGGCCACAAGCCTGAGCCCGAATGGGCTAGCTTCTGACCCGACCCTGCCGGTAGACGCAGCCGGTTACTCCACAGCGCCCCCGTCCGGCACGGTCGTACGGGGGCGCTCGCTTTCCAGTTCCAGCCCCGCCCGTTCAACCAATTCGGCGGGCAGCTCTTTCTTCACCGCCACCCCCAGCTCCTGAAACTCGGCGGCCTGCTTGATCAGGTTGCCGCGCCCGTTGACCAGTTGCCCCATGGCGCGGTCGTAGCTGTCGCGAGCGCCGTCGAGTTTCGCCTGCACCTCCTGCATGCTCTCGAGGAACAGGCGCAGCTTGTTGTAGAACCTCTCGGCGCGGCTGGCGAGCTCGGCGCTGTGGCGGCTCTGATCCTCGAAGCGCCACAGCTGGCGCACCACGTTGAGGCTGGTCAACAGCGTGGTGGGGGTCGCCACCAGCACGTTGTGCTCGATGGCGCGCTGATAAAGCGTCTCGTCGTGCTTGAGCGCCTCGACGTAGGCCGATTCCACCGGAATGAACATGATCACCACGTCGGGCGAGTTGAGGCCCGGCAGGTCGTAGTACTGCTTGTCGGCAAGCTCGGCGATACGTTCGCCCACCGCCCTGGCATGGGCCGCCAGGGCCAGCCCGCGCTCGTGTTCGTCATCGGCGTTGACGTAGCGCACATAGGCCGACAATGAGGTCTTGGCGTCGATCACCAGGTGACGCCCCTGGGGCAGGTAGACCACCGCATCGGGCCGCCGGCGACCCTCGGCCGTGGTGAAACTCACCTCACGTTGGTAATCCTTGCCGGGGCGCAGGCCGGAACCCTCCAGCACGTTCTCGAGCATCAGCTCGCCCCAGTTGCCCTGCACCTTCTTCTGGCCCTGCAGCGCCTGGGTCAGGCGCTCGGCCTGATCGGTGATCTCACGATTGAGCGCTTGCAGGTGGCGCAGCTCGGCGCGCAGACCGGCGCGCTGCTCGGTGTCGTGGCGGTGGATCGTCTCGACCTTCTCGCGAAAGCCCTTCATCTCGGCCTGGATCGGCTGCAGCAGGCCGCTGATGCGCTGCTGGGAAAGCTCCGAGAAGGCGCGCCCCTTGCGTTCGAGGATCTCGTTGGCCAGGTTTTCGAATTCCTGGCGCAGCTGGTCGCGGCTGTCGCGTAGCAGGGCCAGCTGCGCCTCGAAGTGCTGCTGCTTCTGTTCCAGCATGGTGGCCAGGCGCGCTTCACTGACCTGTACCTCGCCCAGCTCGCGCTGAAGCTGGTCGAGGCGCTGCTCACGCTCGGCGAGGCGCTCCCGGAGAGCGGCCAGAGCGGCCTCGTGACGTTGCGCTTCGGCGCGCTGGCGGCGGGCCGCAAGCCAGCCGGCCAGGCCGAAGGCAAACAGGAACGCCGCCAACGTGGCAGCCATCAGGACAATGCCCTGGGGCAGGGAGGCCAGCAGGGCGGTGAGATCGGTCAAGAGTATTCTCCTGCTGCAGCAAAGGGATAGCTCGCAAGTCTCCTCAATACCGCCGAGTTTGTCACGGCCTGCATCGCGCCCAGCCTGGCATCGCTCAACGTTTCGTCTTCAGCTCAGCCATCAACGAACGGCGTCCAGGCATCAACGCAGGGCCATGCTATCGTGAAAGCCAGACTCTACTGATGCACCTGCAATGCTCGACTTCCTTGCCCGTTCCGAAAGCCATGCCTGGCACCAGCAGCTGGCTCGCCTGCTGCGCACGGCGGCAACCCCCGACCTACCCGCCCGGCTCGACCAGACGCTACGCGAGCTGGTGGGTCACGAAACCGTGCTGATCAACGCCTATCGTGGCCGCCGGCAACCGCTGCTGATCCACGACGACTACCCGCCGCATCGCCACGAGCAGGGTGTCGAGCGCTACCTGAGCCAGGCCTATCTGCTCGATCCCTTCTTCACGGCAGTGAGCAACGGCCTGGATCAGGGCGCCCATCGCCTGCGCGAGCTGGCCCCGGATCGCTTCGAAGCCAGTGAATACTACGCTCATTACTACCGTGCCTTGGGCCTGGTCGATGAAGTCGGCTTCTTCTGCCGAGTGGATGAGGAGGTGGTCATTGCCGTGTCGCTGGGGTTCGGTGCCAAGTCGCCACCGCTGACCCGGCGCGCCCTGCAAGCCTTGCGCCACCTCTCACCCATGGCGGAAGCGCTGCTGGTCGAATATTGGAAATGGCAGGGGAACCAGTTCCAGCAGCGCCTGGCCGAGCAGGAGCCGGTGGAAGTCGCTCTCGCCAGCTTCGGCGCCGGGATACTGACGACTCGCGAACAGGAAATCGTGCGCCTGCTGCTGGCCGGCCATTCGACCAAATCCGCAGCCCGGGAGCTCGATATCAGCGACGGCACGGTCAAGGTTCACCGCAAGCACATCTACCAGCGCCTGGAGGTCTCCAGCCAGTCGCAGCTGTTTCGGCTGTTCCTCGACCACGTGGCCCTGGTATCGCGCCAGCAGGCGGTATGACGCTCGCAAAAAAGCCGGCTCCCGTGTCAGGGAGTCGGCATGTCGAAGACCGTATCGAAGGCGAGTGCTCAGGGGGCTAGTGCCATCCACACGCTCTTGAGCTCGGAGTACTCCTCCAGGCTGTGGTGCGACTTGTCGCGCCCGTTGCCCGACTGCTTGACCCCGCCGAAGGGCATGGTCTGGTCGCCCCCGGCCCAGTTGTTGACGAACACCTGGCCCGACTGCAGCCGCCGCGTCACGCGCATGATGCGGTCGATGTCCTGGCTCCACAGTCCCGCCGCCAGGCCGTAGGGCGTGTCGTTGGCCATGGCGATGGCTTCGTCTTCGCTGTCGAAGCCGAACACCGCCAGCACCGGGCCGAAGATCTCTTCGCGGCCGATGGTCATCTGCGGCGTCACGCCGTCGAACACCGTCGGCGGAATGAACAGCCCCGGCCCGTCGATGGCCTGGCCGCCGCTGCGCAGCCGCGCGCCCTCCTCCACGCCCTGGCGAATGTAGTCGAGGATGCGGCGGTGCTGGGCCTCGTCGACGATGGCGCCCATGAAGCTCGCCGGGTCCAGCGGATCGCCCGGCTGCATGATCTCGGCGGCTTTCAGCACCCGCTCGACGAAGTCGTCGCGAATCGAATTCTCCACCAGCAGCCGGGAGCCGGCGATGCACACTTCGCCCTGGTTGTGGAAGATCGCCGCGGCGGCATGGCTGGCCACCTGGTCGAGGTCCTTGCAGTCGGCGAAGACGAGATTCGGCGACTTGCCGCCGCACTCCAGGTAGACCCGCTTGAGGTTGGACTGCCCGGCGTACTGCATCAGCTGCTTGCCCACCGCGGTGGAGCCGGTGAAGGCCAGGCAGTCGACCTGCATGGAGAGCGCCAGGGCCTTGCCCACGGTGTGGCCGAAGCCCGGCAGCACCTGGAACACGCCCTTGGGCAGGCCGGCCTCCTTGGCCAGTTGGGCCAGGCGCAGCGCCGATAGCGGCGACTTCTCCGAGGGCTTGAGGATCACGCTGTTGCCGGCGGCCAGCGCCGGGGCGATCTTCCAGGCGGTCATCATCAGCGGGAAGTTCCACGGCACGATGGCCGCCACCACGCCGATCGGCTCGCGCAGCACCAGGGCCAGGGAGTCCTCGCCTGTGGGCGCCACCTCGCCGTAGAGCTTGTCGATGCACTCGGCCTGGTAGCGGATGCAGCCGATGGCGCCGGCCATGTCGCCCAGCGAGCTCGTGATGGGCTTGCCCATGTCGAGGGTGTCGAGCAGCGCCAGCTCGTGCTTGTGGGCCTCCATCAGCTCGGCCAGACGCAGCAGGGTCTTCTTGCGCTTGCCCGGCGCCAGGCGCGACCACGCGCCGCCGGCGAAGGCGTGGCGCGCCGCTGCCACCGCGCGCTCGGCGTCGGGTTCGTCGCAGCTGGCCACCTGGGCCAGCAGCTCGCCGGTGGCCGGATTGCGTGACTCGAAGGTGTCACCGCTGTCGGCGTCGACGAAGGCGTCGTCGATAAAGGCGCGGCTCTCCGGGACCAAGGAGTGTGCCAGGGCGTGCCAATCGTCGCGAGTTCCGGGGGCTTCGAAGCTCATTGCGCACCTCCTTGAGGGTTGGCGCGTTCCAGCAGGGCATCGCAGAGTACCTGGGCACCCAAGGCGCAGTGCTCTGGCGTGGCGTACTCGGCCTCGTTGTGGCTGATGCCGTCACGACAGGGAATGAAGATCATCGCGGTCGGCGCCACCCGCGAGACATAGACCGAATCATGGCCGGCCCCGCTCATCATCCGCCGGTACGGCACCCCCTGGCCGCGGGCAGCGCGCTCCACGGCCTCGATGCAACCGGCGTCGAAGTCGACCACTGGCGAGGCCCAGATCCGTTCGCTGGCCGCTTCCACGCCGAACCTCTCGGTCGCGGCGGCCAGCTCTTGGTCATAGCGGGCCTCCAGAGCATCCAGCTCGCCCTCGTCGACATGGCGCAGATCCACGCTCAGTCGCACCTCGCCGGGAATCACGTTGCGCGAGGGGCTGTCGATCTCCAGGCAGCCGAAAGTAACCTTGGTGGCACCGCTGTCGTCGGCCATGGCGTGCGCCTGCAGGCGATCGAGCAGGCGCGCCGCGGCGGCCAGGGCATCGTGGCGGTAGCGCATCGGTGTAGGCCCGGCATGGGCCGACTGGCCGCGCAGGGTCACGTCGAACCAGCGCATGCCCTGCACGCCGGTGACCACGCCAATGGCCTCCCCCTCCTGCTCCAGCACCGGCCCCTGCTCGATATGCAGCTCGAAGAAGGCGTCGAGCCGCGGTTCGCCCACCGGCAGCTCGCCGGCGAAGCCGCAGGCAGAGAGCGCCTCGCCGAAGGAGACGCCGTCGCGATCCTTGCGTGCCAGGGTCGACTCGACGCTGAACTCGCCGGCATAGGTGCCAGAAGCGACCATGGCCGGGGCGAAGCGGCTGCCCTCCTCGTTGGTCCAGACCACCAGTTCCAGAGGACGTTCAGTGACGATGTCATGGTCATGGAGGGTGCGGAATACCTCGAGCCCCGCCAGAACCCCGAGAATACCGTCGAAACGACCGCCCTTGGGCTGGGTGTCGAGGTGGCTGCCGGTGGCCACTGGATCGAGGTCATCGCACTTGCCGGGGCGACGGAGAAAGAGGTTGCCGACCCGGTCGACGCGCAGCGTGCAGCCGAGCGCCTCGCACCACTCGATCAGCAGTCGCCGCCCGGTGGCGTCCTCTTCGGTCAATGCGAGGCGACAGCTGCCGCCATTTTCGGTGGGGCCGATCTCGGCCATGGCCATCAAGCTCGCCCAGAGCCGCTGGCCGTCGATGGAAACGCTCATACAGGTTGCCTCCCTTTGTCTTTATATCCCAACCCTAGGCCGACCCGTCGCGGAACCGATATACCCCAATCAGGATATGTTCCCCGCTACCACCCCCTCGCTAGTCTGATCCTGACCTCAATGCAGCACACACCAACAACGACATCGACACGCGAGGCCAACCATGACCACCGCTACCCGCACGCCACCCCGGACCTACGATGCCCGGGCGCTGTGGCAGAAGGACAGGGATCACTTCATCCATCCGTTCACCGACTTCAGCCTGTTTCATGAAAAGGGCTGCGACCTGATCGTCGACAGCGACGGCATCTACGTCGAGGACATCCACGGCCACCGCTTCATCGATGGCATCGCCGGCCTGTGGTGCGTCAACGTCGGTCATGGCCGCGCCGAGATCGGCCAGGCCATGGCCGAGCAGGCCACCCGCATGGCCTATTTCTCCACCTTCAACAATCTGTCGAACGCGCCGGCGGCAGAACTTGCCGCCAAGCTTGCCGAGCTGGCACCGGCAAACCTCAACCATGTCTTCTTCAGTTGCGGCGGCTCGGCGGCCAATGACGCCACGATCCGCCTGGTGCACTACTACTTCAACCGGCTGGGCAAGCCCAACAAGAAGCGTATCCTGTCACGCAACAACGCCTATCACGGCACCACTTACCTGGCTGCCACCCTAACCGGCATCGAAAGCAACAACTGGGACTTCGATACACTCGACCACCTGGTGACCCACCTCAGCGAGGCCAACTGCTACCGCCGCCCGGCGGGGATGAGCGAGGCCGACTACTGCGATCACCTGGTGGCCGAACTGGAGGAGACCATCGCCGATATCGGTGCCGGCAACATCGCCGCCTTCATTGCCGAGCCGATCATGGGCGCCGGCGGCGTGCTGATGGCACCTCAGGGCTACCATGCCCGCATGCAGGCGGTGTGTCGCGCCCACGACATTCTCTATATTGCCGACGAAGTGGTCACCGGCTTCGGTCGCCTGGGCCACTTCTTCGCTTCCGAGGCGGTGTTCGACACCCAGCCGGACATCATCAACTGCGCCAAGGGGCTCTCCTCCGGCTATGCCCCGCTGGGCGCCACGCTGATCTCCGATGCGATCTACGAGGTGCTGGGCACCCCCCAGCGCAAGGGCGGCGTGCTGAGCACCGGCTTCACCTACTCCGGCCATCCGGTGAGCTGTGCCGCGGCGCTCAAGAACATCGAGATCATCGAGCGAGAAGGCATCTGCGAGAACGTGCGCGAAGTGGGGCCCTACCTGGAGCGGCAGCTAAAGACGCTTTCGCATCATGAAACCGTCGGCGACGTAAGGGGCAGCCACTTCATGCTGGCCATCGAGAACGTCGCCGACAAGGCCACCAGGAAGTTGCTGCCGGTGGAGGCACGGGTCGGTGACCGGGTCGCCGCCGAGGCCCAGAAACGCGGCCTGATCATCCGCCCGGTGGGCCATCTCAACATCATCTCGCCGCCGCTGATCTGGGACCGTGACGTGGTGGATCGGGTGGTGGCGATCCTCGACGAGGCCTTCGCCGCGACCACGGCATCGCTACGCAAGGACGGTTATCTGTAACCCGCCGGCTGCTGCCAGCGATGCTACCAATAGAGCAACGTACAACAACAAAGGTTGACGACCATGACACACTCACCTTCGGGCCCGACGGCCCACCCCCATAGCGTTGGCGGCTCCACCAAGGGCGGCCTGCTATTTCTCGGTATCTTGCTGATTGCCAGCCTCAGCGGCTTGGCACTGATCGACGGCGACGACTATGGCGTCTACAGCCTGTTACCCACCGCCGTGGTGCTGGGCATGGCCATCCTCACCCGACGCACCATCGAGTCGCTGCTCATGGGCGCCCTGGTGGGCCTGCTGATGATAGATCCCACCACAGTGGTGTCGCAGGGTTCGGATATCCTCCTGACGGTGCTGGGCAACGATACCGTCACTTGGATCATTCTGGTCTGTGGCCTGTTCGGCAGCCTGATCGCCCTGCTGGTCAAGACAGGCGGCGTATTGAGCTTCGGCGATGCCGTCACCCGGCGCATCCACGGCCGCCGCCAGAGCCTGCTGGCCACCTGGGTACTCGGTCTCATCATCTTCGTCGATGACTACCTCAACGCGCTGACCATCAGCGCCTCGATGAAGAAGATCACCGACCGCTTCAACATCTCGCGAGAGAAGCTCGCCTACGTGGTGGACTCCACCGCAGCCCCGATCTGCATCCTGGTGCCCTTCTCCACCTGGGCCGTGTTCTTTGCCGGCCTGCTGGAAGACAACGACGTGACCGGTAACGGCATGCAGCTTTATATTGAAGCGATCCCCTTCATGTTCTACGCCTGGGTGGCAGCGGCGCTGGTGCCGCTGGTAGCCCTCGGCTGGCTCCCCGATTTCGGACCCATGAAGGCCGCCGAAGCCCGTGCCGCCGCCGGACAGCCGATTCCGACAGGGGTCGACGACGGCGCCCTGGAAGTGGCGGACGATGGGCGCAAGCGGCCTCACCTGCTCAATTTCCTGCTGCCTATCGTCACGCTGGTCTTCTTCACCTGGTATTACGATATCGACATCTTGCGTGGAGTGATCGTGGCACTGGCCGTGACCCTGGTGCTGATCGGCGTGCAACGCCTGCTCAGCTTCCATGATACCTTCGATACCGCCCTGGACGGCTTCAAGGCGATGATCATGCCGCTGGGCACCCTGGTGGCCGGTTTCGCCCTCAAGGAAGTCAACGACATGCTCGGGCTCACGGACTACGTGATCGCTACTGTGCAGCCGCTGATGACGCCGGGCATGCTGCCGGTAGTTGTGTTCGTGACAATGGCCTTCCTGGCCTTCGCCACCGCTTCCTTCTGGGGGCTATTCGCCGTGGCGCTGCCCATCGTGCTGCCGCTGGCGGCCAGTATGGATGCCCATATGCCGCTGGTGATCGGTGCCCTGATTTCGGCCAGCGCCTTCGGCAGCCACGCCTGTTTCTATGGCGACTCCACGGTCCTTTCCGCCCAGGGTTCCGGCTGCACGCCCATGGCTCACGCGCTGACCCAGCTTCCCTATGTCCTGATCGCCGCCGGCATTTCGGCCGCCATCTTCCTGTTGGCCGGGCTAATGTGAGAATCCCCATGAACGTACCGATGAACGCCACCGCACTCGCCGACTCGACGCCCAAGGCTCAGGGCTATGCCATGCCCGCCGAGTTCGCCCCTCACGACGCCTGCTGGATGCTGTGGCCCCAGCGACCGGATACCTGGCGCTTCGGCGCCAAGCCGGCCCAGCAGGCCTTCGTCGAGGTGGCCACCGCCATCGCCGAGAGCGAGACGGTCTACGTCGGCGTCAACGACGAGCAATACGAGAATGCCCGCCACCAGCTGCCACCACAGGTGAGGGTGGTGGAGATTTCGAGCAATGACGCCTGGATGCGCGACGTGGGCCCCACTTTCCTTACCCACCCAGACGGTCGCCTGGCCATGGTCGATTGGCAATTCAATGCCTGGGGCGGCCTCGACGGAGGGCTCTACTTCCCCTGGGACAAGGACCGGCGCATTCGCACCAAGATCGCCGAGATGCTCGGTATTCCCCGCTTCACCGCCCCGGTGGTACTGGAAGGCGGCGCGATCCATGTCGATGGCGAGGGTACGCTGCTGACCACGGAGGAGTGCCTGCTCAATCCCAACCGCAATCCCGGCATGAATCGCGAGGCAATGGAGCGGGTGCTGCGCGACACCCTGAGTATCGAGAAGGTGGTCTGGCTGCCTCGGGGCTGCCACCTGGACGAGACCGACGGCCATGTGGACAACCTGTGCTGCTTCGTCGCCCCCGGCGAGGTGGCAATGAGCTGGTGCGACGACGAGACCGATCCCCAGCACGCCATCTGTCGGGAAGCCCTGCAGGCGCTGGAATCGTCGACCGATGCCAAGGGCCGCAAGCTGCGTGTGCACAAGCTGCCCCAGCCGGGCCCGCTGTTCATCGAGGAGGACGAAGCCAGCGGCATCGACCGGTTGAGCAGCTCCCACCCGCGGCGTCCCGGTGACCGCATGGCCGGTTCCTACGTCAACTTCTACATCGGCAACACGGTGGTGGTCATGCCGCTGCTCGATCCGCGCCGCGACGAGCAGGCCCGCGACATTCTCCAGGGGCTGTTTCCCGACCGTCGCGTGATCGGCGTACCGGCCCGGGAGATCCTGCTCGGCGGCGGCAATATCCACTGCATTACCCAGCAGCAGCCCCAGTCTAGGCGGCCACGCTGAGGCACTCGCTTGTCGAACTTCGCCCCCTGGAGCATGCTATTAACAGGCTCCCTTGAGAAGAGACCACACGCAGGCGGGCGAAGGCCTTAGCGAAGCTGGACACAGCGATTCAATAGGAGCGCGACAATGCTTGGAAAACACCTGATCGGCATGGCACTCGTGGCTGGCACCCTGCCATTGACAGTTCTCGCCCAGGAAGGTCCGGCAACGACTGAGGAACTCGATAACGGAGTTGTCGTTGAGGAGAGCCAGCCCGAGACTCGAGAGCAGGCACTGGAAAGCCTCGATACGGCCAGCGAAGAGACCCCAGAAGCAGCCAGCTTTGGCCTGGAGACCGCCCAGGAGGCGGTGAGCCAGGGCGGAGTCGACGGCCAAACCATCAGCGGCACCGCCAGCGGCGGGCGCAGCACCGAGGCACCTGATCAGGCCGACGGGAGTGCTGCCGGCGGGAATGCCGGTGGCATGGGCGCCGCTAACGCTGGCGGTGCCGGCGGCGGTGGTGCCGGCGGCGGTGGTGCCGGCGGCGGTGGTGCCGGCGGTGGTGGTGCCGGCGGTGGTGGTGCCGGCGGCGGTGGTGGTGCCGGCGGCGGTGGTGCCGGCGGCGGCCGCGGCTGATCAGCTTCGCGGCAGCCACAGAAACCACGAGGCCGGCCCCATGGGGCCGGCCTCGTCGCTGTAGAAGATCCTCTTCCGAGAGGCTCGCTCAGGTAGCGAGATTGATCCACACGCTCTTGAGTTCGGAGTACTCCTCCAGGCTGTGGTGCGACTTGTCGCGCCCGTTGCCCGACTGCTTGACCCCGCCGAAGGGCATGGTCTGGTCGCCCCCGGCCCAGTTGTTGACGAACACCTGGCCCGACTGCAGCCGCCGCGTCACGCGCATGATGCGGTCGATGTCCTGGCTCCACAGCCCCGCCGCCAGGCCGTAGGGCGTGTCGTTGGCCATGGCGATGGCTTCGTCTTCGCTGTCGAAGCCGAACACCGCCAGCACCGGGCCGAAGATCTCTTCGCGGCCGATGGTCATCTGCGGCGTCACGCCGTCGAACACCGTCGGCGGAATGAACAGCCCCGGCCCGTCGATGGCCTGGCCGCCGCTGCGCAGCCGCGCGCCCTCCTCCACGCCCTGGCGAATGTAGTCGAGGATGCGGCGGTGCTGGGCCTCGTCGACGATGGCGCCCATGAAGCTCGCCGGGTCCAGCGGATCGCCCGGCTGCATGGTCTCGGCGGCTTTCAGCACCCGCTCGACGAAGTCGTCGCGAATCGAATTCTCCACCAGCAGCCGGGAGCCGGCGATGCACACTTCGCCCTGGTTGTGGAAGATCGCCGCGGCGGCATGGCTGGCCACCTGGTCGAGGTCCTTGCAGTCGGCGAAGACGAGATTCGGCGACTTGCCGCCGCACTCCAGGTAGACCCGCTTGAGGTTGGACTGCCCGGCGTACTGCATCAGCTGCTTGCCCACCGCGGTGGAGCCGGTGAAGGCCAGGCAGTCGACCTGCATGGAGAGCGCCAGGGCCTTGCCCACGGTGTGGCCGAAGCCCGGCAGCACCTGGAATACGCCCTTGGGCAGGCCGGCCTCATTGGCCAGTTGGGCCAGGCGCAGCGCCGATAGCGGCGACTTCTCCGAGGGCTTGAGGATCACGCTGTTGCCGGCGGCCAGCGCCGGGGCGATCTTCCAGGCGGTCATCATCAGCGGGAAGTTCCACGGCACGATGGCCGCCACCACGCCGATCGGCTCGCGCAGCACCAGGGCCAGGGAGTCTTCGCCGGTGGGCGCCACCTCGCCGTAGAGCTTGTCGATGCACTCGGCCTGGTAGCGGATGCAGCCGATGGCGCCGGCCATGTCGCCCAGCGAGCTCGTGATGGGCTTGCCCATGTCGAGGGTGTCAAGCAGCGCCAGCTCGTGCTTGTGGGCCTCCATCAGCTCGGCCAGACGCAGCAGGGTCTTCTTGCGCTTGCCCGGCGCCAGGCGCGACCACGCGCCGCCGGCGAAGGCGTGGCGCGCCGCCGCCACGGCGCGCTCGGCGTCGGGTTCGTCGCAGCTGGCCACCTGGGCCAGGAGCTCGCCGGTGGCCGGATTGCGCGACTCGAAGGTGTCGCCGCTGTCGGCATCGACGAAGGTGTCGTCGATAAAGGCGCGCGATTCGAAGGCTAGCTCGGCTGCCAGGGCCTGCCAGTCGGCCAGGGTGCGTGGAGATGACGTACGGCTCACGATCCGGACTCCTCTCTTAAGGGTGACTCATCCGCCTGCTCGCATGCGGCCAGCCGCCGCGCGGTCTCATCCAGCGCCTCGCGGGCCAGGCGCACCAGTTCATCGATTTCGGCGCGGGTGATCACCAGCGGCGGTGAAATGATCATCGTATCACCCACCGAGCGCATCACCAGGCCATGATCGAAGCAGATGTCGCGACACAGGGTGCCGGCACCGAGCGACTTGGCAAAACGCTCGCCGGTAGCCGGATCGACCAGCTCCAGCGCACCGATCAACCCCAGCGAGCGCGCTTCGCCCACCAAGGGATGACCGGCCAGAGTGGCCCAGCGCTCGGCGAGATAGGGGCCAACGTCGTCCCGTACCCGCTCGACGATGCCCTCGGCCTGCATCAGCTCGAGGTTCTTCAGCGCCACGGCGGCACAGGCGGGATGACCGGAGTAGGTGAAGCCATGGAAGAATTCACCGCCGCGCTCGATCAGCGTCTCGGCGATGCGGTCGCCCACCAGCACGCCACCGATCGGCAGGTAACCGGACGAGAGCCCCTTGGCAATCGGCATCAGGTCGGGTTCGAGGCCGTAATGCACGCTGCCGAACCACTCGCCCAGGCGACCGAAGCCACAGATCACCTCGTCGACTACCAGCAGGATGTCGTACCTGGCCAGCACCTCCTTGACGGCCGGCCAGTAGCTCTGCGGCGGGATGATGGCACCGCCAGCGCCCTGCACCGGCTCGGCGATGAAAGCCGCGACGTTCTCCTCGCCGAGCTCGAGAATCTTCGCCTCGAGCGCCGCGGCGCACTCGCGGCCGAAGGCGTCGGGGCTGGTATCGCGCCCTTCCCCAAACCAATAGGGCTGGCGCACATGGGCTATCTTCGGCACCGTCGGGCCGCCCTGGGCATGCATCGGCGCCATGCCGCCCAGGCTCAGGCCGGCCACAGTGGAGCCGTGGTAGGCGTTGTCGCGCGCGATCACCCACTGCTTGTCGGACTTCCCTTCCAGGGCCCAGTAGCGCCGCACCATGCGCAGCACGGTATCGTTGGCCTCGGAACCCGAGCCGGTGAAGAACACCCGGTTCATGTGCGGCGGTGCCAGCCGGCACAGCGCCTCGGCCAGCTTCACCGCCGGTGGATGGGTGCTCTTGAAGAAGTTGTTGTAGTAGGGAAGTTCGCGCAGCTGCGCGGTGGCCGCCTCGACCAGTTCCTCGCGACCATAGCCGAGGTTCACGCACCACAGCCCGGCCATGGCGTCGAGGATGCGATGGCCCTCGCTGTCATGGATATAGATACCCTCGGCGTGAGTGACGATGCGGCTACCCTCCTCCGCCAGTGCCTTGAAGTCGGTGAAGGGGTGCAGGTGGTGGTCACGATCCAACTGGCGGTAGGTCTGGGTCTGCATGGGTATTCTCCTGCTCAGATGGATAGCGACTCGGCAACGGCGCGGTCGGCAAGATGAGCACGACAGGCAGCGGCGAAGACCTCGAACAGAGCGTGATAGAGCGGATGCTCCTGTGTACGCCATTCGGGGTGCCACTGAACCGCCAGGGCGAAGGCCGGGGCTGCGACCACCGATATCGCCTCGATCAGCCCGTCCGGCGCCGTCGCCTCCACTTTCAACCCGTCACCCAGGCGATCGATACCCTGCTGGTGCAGCGAGTTGACCGTTGCATACGGCTCGGTGTACAGCGCTGCCAGGCGGCCTCCGGCGCAAACCTCGATGTCATGCGCAGGCGCATAGCGGGTCGCGTAGTCGGCTTCTGGCTCGCGGTGGTCGGCAAGGCCGGGCACGTTCTGCACCGCCTGGTGCAGCGTGCCGCCGTAGGCTACGTTGAGCTCCTGGAAGCCGCGACAGATCCCCAGCAGCGGCAGGCCCTGACGAATGGCGGCGGGTATCCAGGCCAGCGCGGCAGCATCGCGGTGCAGGTCGTCGCGGGTGTTCTCCCGTGCGCGCTTTGCACCGTAGCGGGCGGGATCGACGTTGGAGTAGCTGCCGGTCAATAGCAGACCGTCCAGATGCGCGAGCAGGTCGCCGTCCACGGCATCCTGCCAGACCGGCAGCACCACCGGCGCCAGGCCATAGGAGCGCAGTGCACTCAGGTACTTGTCGGTCACTACGTGGGCAGGGTGGCCCTCCACCTCTCGGCGACAGGCGATGACGCCCACCAGGGGTCGGCTCGGCATGGCGGCCTCCTCGAAATCAGGCTGGCAGAACTGTGTTGATTAAACTTTCCACCATCGAGGCAAAAAAATCCACCCCCGGCCCCACCGCCCCTTGCTCAAGCTACACATACAAGGCATTTTTGCGGAGAAGCATCAGCAATCCGCACCGACAATCCGTAAAAGATTTGACAACACAGGCTCGTCAACGAAAGATAGGCATTAATGACGAACCAGCGACAGTGACAGGTGCCCCATGCCGCCGCTCAGCGCCGACCAGGCCCGGGAGTTTCTCGCGCGCCATCCAGACATCGACAGCATCGATCTGCTGATCAGCGATCTCAACGGTGTCATGCGCGGCAAGCGCATCCCGCGCGACAAGCTGGACAAGGTCTGCCATGACGGCATCAACCTGCCGGCCTCGGTCTTCGCCCTGGACATCAACGGCCATACCATCGAGGCGACCGGCCTCGGCCTCGCCAGCGGAGACGGAGACCGGATCTGTCGCCCCCTCGAGGGCACGCTGTTGCCATCGCCTTGGCTGCGCAATGGCCGCCAGGGCCAAGTGCTGATGACCATGGTCGAGCCCGACGACTCGCCCTTCTTCGCCGACCCGCGCCAGGTGTTGTCACGACAGTTACAGCGACTGCAGGAGCGGGGCCTGACGCCGGTGGCGGCAGTGGAGATGGAGTTCTATCTGCTCGACCGCGAGCGCACCCCAGAGGGGCGGATACAGCCACCGCGTTCACCGCGCAACGGCGAGCGCGCTAGCCAGAGCCAGCTCTACTCCATCGATGAGCTCGACGAGTATGCGGCTTTCCTGGAAGACGTGCAGCGGGCGGCAGAGCTCCAGAACCTGCCGCTCGACACGGCGCTCAAGGAGTGCGCGCCGGGCCAGTTCGAGATCACCCTCGGCCATTGCAACGATGCACTCAGAGCGTGTGACAGTGCCGTCCTGCTGAAGCGACTGGTCAAGGGCGTGGCGCTGAATCACGGCTTCGAGGCCACGTTCATGGCCAAGCCCTACGGCCTCGAGGCAGGTAACGGCACCCACGTGCACCTCAGCATGCTCGATGCCAGCGACCGCAATGTCTTCGCCGCCGACAACGGCGATCTCCTCGGCAGCCAAACGCTCCACTGGGCCGTGGCGGGACTACTGGAGCTGATGCCGGCCTCGATGGCCATCTTTGCGCCCAACCTCAATTCGTTCCGGCGCTTCCAGCCGGGGCTCTATGTCCCCATGGCCCCGACCTGGGGATTCGACAATCGCTCGGTGGCCCTACGCATCCCCTCCGGCAACAACGACGCACGCCGTATCGAGCACCGGGTCGCCGGGGCCGATGTCAATCCGTACCTGCTGCTAGCCGTCCTGCTGGCAAGCGTCGAGCACGGCATCGCGGAACAGTTGACGCCGCCTGCGCCCGTCGAGGGTAACGCCTATGAGCAGTTCGAGCCCTCTTTGACCAATAGTTGGCAACAGGCGATCGACCTGCTGGAAGCCTGCGAGCCGCTCAAGAGCGCCCTGGGCCGCGAGTTCGTTCACGTTTTCGCTGCCAACCGGCGCGCCGAGCGTGAACAAGCCATGCAGACGGTGAGCCAGCTGGAGTACGCCTGGTACCTGCGTCACGTTTGACGAGCGCGCACTCTCACGGGGGCGGAGCAAATAACAGCGCCCCGACCGAAGCCGGGGCGACACGAGGAAGAGTGATCAACCATCGCTGGTGGCCAGCGGGAGGTCCCAACGTGGCTGCCCTTCCTCGAGCAGCACGCGATCACCCTGCGGCTGATGGTCCAGGCGGGACACCTCGGTAAGGTCGCCGTGGCGCCAGGTGACGTCATAGCCGACGGTTTCCTCCCGGGTATCCATGACGGTGTGGCACTGGCGCTGCGTGGTGGTGTAGGTCTGGGTCTGGTTGGCCTCGATACGCCCCTGGATCTCGCGCCCGGCAAAGCCGCCGCCCACCACCCCCGCCACGGTGGCTAGGGTCTTGCCACTGCCGCCACCGACCTGGTTGCCGAGCAAGCCACCAATCACGGCCCCCGCTGCCGTACCGGCGATGCGATGGGGATCGCGGCTGGGCGCCTGGGCTTGCTGTTGGACCACCACGTCCTCACACACCTCGCGCGGCGTCTCGACGCTGCGCGTCACCGGCTGCACCGCCACAACCTCGGCGAACTGCGGCCCGCTCTCCCTGGGCGCTTGCTGTACCTGCCAGGCGCCGTAGCCCAGGCCACCCAGTCCCAATACGCTCAGCGTCGCTCCGATCACGATCGACTTGTTCATCACGCTCCTCCTGCAGGGCGATATGCCGCCCCGGGCTTATAAGGCTCGGCTCGATACGATGTGCAAGAGAAGAGACGTGACGAGCGGCACTCCATGCCGCCCGGGAATGACTTCAGTATACGCAGCGGTAGGGAGACGTTAAGCGCGACGCAACGGCTTTCACATTTTCTGCCCCGTTGTCCGCCGCTGGCGACACCTCACCAGCCGAGCCGGTCCCGCGTGGCGTAGTACCATGCTCCGAGCGCCGAGAGCGGCACGCGCAGCAATCGCCCACCGGGGAACGGCAGGTGCGGCAGGCCGGCAAAGGCCTCGAATCGCTCGCCCTCGCCGCGCATCACTTCGGCGATCAACTTGCCGGCCAGGTGCGAGCAGGTTACCCCGTGCCCCGAGTAGCCCTGTGCATAATAGACATTGTCGTTAAGGCGACCGAACTGCGGCAATCGATTGAGCGTCATCAGGAAGTTGCCGCTCCAGGCGAAGTCAATGCGCGCATCGGCCAGCTGCGGAAAGGTCTTGAGCATCTTGGGACGAATCACCGCGGCAATATCCGCCGGATCCTGGCCGCCGTAGTTGACCCCGCCACCGTAGAGCAGGCGGCCGTCGGCGGTGAAGCGATAATAGTCGAGCAGGTAGTTGCAATCCTCCACCGCCATGTCGTGAGGGATCAGCTCGCGACGCAGCGCCTCTGGCAGCGGCTCGGTGGTGATGATCTGCGTACCACAGGGCATCGACTTGCCCTCCAGCTCCGGCAAGATGCCCTGCAGGTAGGCGTTGCCGGCCATCACCACGCGCCGTGCAGTCACGCTGCCACTCGGCGTACGCAGCGTGACGCTCTCACCGTGACGCACCTCGAGCACAGGGGATTGCTCATGGATCTTGCCGCCCAGCGACTCGAACGCAGCGGCCTCGCCCAATACCAGATTGAGCGGATGCAGGTGGCCACCGGAATGATCCACCAGTGCACCGACATAGCGTTCGCTGCCGATCTCGCGCCGGTAGGCCTCGCCCTCCAGCAGTTCCAGCTGACGGTTGCCATAGCGCTCCCATAGCGCCTTGTGCTCGCGCAACCCCTCGAGCTGCTTGCGGTTGCAGGCAGCGAACAGGTTGCCCTGCTTCAGGTCGCAGGCGATCTCGTAGCCGGCGATACGATCACGAATGATGCGATTGCCCTCGAAGGCCATATCGCCCAAGGCCCGCGCGGTGCCGGCACCGTACCTGGCCTCGATCACGTCCATATCGCGGCTGTAGCTATTGACGATCTGGCCGCCGTTGCGCCCGGAAGCGCCGAAGCCGACGCGGGCGGCCTCGAGCACGACCACCTCCAACCCCTGCTCGGCCAAGTGCAGGGCCGCCGAGATACCGGTGAAGCCCGCCCCCACCACGCACACCTCGCACTCGATGTCGCCGACCAGGGCGGGGCGCTCCGGCACGGGGTGGGCTGTGGCAGCATAGTAGGACGCCACATGCTCGGCATTGGCTTGGATCGACATAACTACCTCATGCTCAACGAAAAAAATTATCTTCCTGCCGTCATATCCTGCAACATCGCCTGCCGCCGCCTTGCCTCGCTGCGCCGCATCAGGTACCAGGCGATGAAGGTGGCCAGCGATACCGCCAGGATGATCAGCGTGGCCAGGGCGTTGATCTTGGGCGAGACGCCAAGGCGCACCGAAGAGAACACCACCATCGGCAGCGTGGTCGCACCGGGACCGGAGACGAAGCTGGCGATCACCAGATCGTCGAGCGACAGGGTGAAAGCCAGCAGCCATCCCGCCGCCAGCGCCGGCGCAATCACCGGTAGGGTGATCTGGAAGAAAGTACGCACCGGGCGGGCCCCCAAGTCCATGGCCGCCTCCTCGATCGACAGGTCCACCTCGCGCAGACGTGAGGCCACCACCACCGCCACATAGGCGCTGCAGAAGGTGGTGTGGGCAATCCAGATGGTGACCATGCCGCGGTCCGCTGGCCAGCCGATCAGCTGCGCCATGTGCACGAACAGCAGCAGCAGCGACAGACCGGTGATCACCTCGGGCATCACCAGCGGCGCAGTGACCATGCTGGAGAGCGCCGTCTTGCCGCGGAAACGGGCGAAGCGCACCATCACGAAGGCGGCCAGCGTGCCCAGGCACACCGCCATGGAGGCGGAAAAGAAGGCGATGCGCAGGCTGGTCCATATGGCCGAGAGGATCTGCTCGTCACGAAACAGTTCGACATACCAGTGCGCCGAGAAGCCCGCCCATACGGTGACCAGACGCGACGAATTGAAGGAGTAGATCACCAGGATGAGCATCGGCAGGTAGAGGAAGACGAGCCCGACGATCAGCATCACGGTGGTGAAGGATGGCTTGCGCATGGTCACTCCTCCAGCTCACGGGACTGGTAGCGGTGGAACAGGGCGATGGGCACGATTAGGATCGCCAGCATCACCATCGCCAGTGCCGAAGCCACCGGCCAGTCACGGTTGTGGAAGAACTCTTCCCACAGCACCTTGCCGATCATTACCGTATTGGGCCCGCCCAGCAGCTCCGGGATCACGTACTCCCCCACCGCCGGGATGAACACCAGCATCGAGCCGGCGATGATGCCGCCCTTCGATAGCGGCAGCGTCACGGTGAGAAAGGTGTTGAACTTGCGCGAGCCGAGGTCCGAGGCCGCCTCCAGCAGCGAGGTGTCGAGCCGGGTCAGGTTGGCATAGAGCGGCAGCACCATGAACGGCAGGTAGGCATAGACGATTCCCAGAATCACGGCGAAGTTGGTGTTGAGCATGCGAATCGGCGAATCGATCAACCCCGCCCAAATCAGCAGGTTGTTGATCAAGCCGTTGTTGCTGAGGATACCCATCCAGGCATAGACGCGAATCAGGAACGAGGTCCACGACGGCAGCATCACCAGCAGCAGCAATACCAGCTGCCAGCGGGCCGGAGCGCGGGCCATGGCATAGGCCATGGGATAACCGAGCGCGAGGCACAGCACGGTGGCCAGCAGGGCTATCTTCACCGAGCCCCAATAGGCCGAGACATACAGCGTGTCGGTGGCCAGGAACAGGTAGTTGCCGAACGTCACGATGACGTTAAGCGTCTGGTTGGCATAGTCGAAGATAGGGCCGTAAGGCGGTATCGAGATGGCAGCCTCGGAGAGGCTGATCTTGAGTACGATGCCGAACGGCAGCAGGAAGAATAGGGTCAGCCACATTAGCGGGACGGCGATGATCCAGCCACGGCCGGGCTTGAGCAGTCGCCGCAGGCGAGCGGTTACGTGAGTCATGCGGATCTCCCGGCGTCTCGATCAGTCGTGCAGAATGACGGCGCTCTGGTCGTCCCAGTGAACGAATACCGGCTCGTCCCAGCGCGGCCGGTCGCCGCGGCGCTCGGTATTGGTCATGCTGGCCTTGACCAGGTGGCCGCCCTCCAACCTCACGTAGTAGACCGAAAAGCCGCCGAGGTAGGCGATGTCCTCGACGATACCGGCCGCCCAGTTGGTTTCGCCCGACGGACGTTCGCGGGTCAGCCAGGTCTTTTCCGGACGCACCGCCACCCACACCCGACGCTCGTCGGCCTGGGTGCTGACACCGTGACCGATGCGAATCGAGCGGCCGAGCGCGGGGCTCTCGATGATGCAGTGGTCGGTTTCATCGACGACGATCTCGCCCTCGAACAGGTTCACCGTACCCACGAACTCGGCCACCATGCGGTTGGCTGGGCTCTCGTAGACGTCCATCGGCGTTCCCACCTGGGCGATCCAGCCATCGGCCATGATCGCCACGCGGTCGGCCATGGTCATGGCCTCCTCCTGGTCGTGGGTAACCATGATGCAGGTGACGCCGACACGCTCCAGGATCTGCACCACCTCGAGCTGCATCTCGGTGCGCAGCTTCTTGTCCAGCGCCCCCATCGGCTCATCGAGGAGCAGCAGCTTGGGTCGCTTGGCCAGCGACCGGGCCAGTGCCACGCGCTGCCGCTGGCCGCCGGAGAGCTGGTGCGGCTTGCGTCGGGCGTAGGCCTCCATGTGCACCAGCTTGAGCATCTCGGCCACACGCTCGTCAATCTCGCGTCGAGGCAGCTTGTCCTGCTTGAGGCCGAAGGCGATATTCTGCGCCACCGTCATGTGCGGAAACAGCGCGTAGGACTGGAACATCATGTTGATCGGCCGCTCGTAGGGCGGCATGGCGGTGATATCTTCCCCATCGAGCACGATCTGACCTTCGCTGGGCTTCTCGAAGCCTGCCAGCATGCGCAGCAACGTCGACTTGCCCGAGCCGGAGCCGCCCAACAGGGCGAAGATCTCGCCGCGACGAATCGACAGGCTGACATCATCCACCGCCAGTACGCCGTCGAAGCGCTTGCTGACGCGGCGAATCTCCATCAAGTCTTCGTGACGGGCCGGGCGCGGCTTGCCGAGCGCCCCTTCGGCCTGAGCCATGCTCGTGGCGGTTCGTCGCGGTGGCTCCGTCGCTGGGGTCCGGGTCTCAGGCATCACAGCATCTCCTGTGCAAACGAGATGAAAGCGAAGGCGGAACTCGTCACGAATGGTGCCTGGCCGGGCCCGACGACCTGGGCGTGGCGGCACCAGGGGTACGTGACGAATTCAGGTCTATATGCCGGCCCCGCAGGGCCGGCATGGGAGGGTCAGATACCGGACTTCACCCGGTTCCAGACGCGGGTACGTATGCGCTGCACGGCCAGCGGCTTCTCCTCGGCAACGTAGAGGTTATCCATCACCTCCTGGTCGGGGTAGACGGCCGGGTCGTTGAGGATCTCCGGGTCGAGATACTCGTTGGCGGCGATATTGGGGTTGGCGTAGACCACATACTCGGTGATGTCGGCAGCGATCTCGGGCTCGAGGATGAAGTTGATGAAGGCGTGGGCATTGTCCGGGTTGGGCGCGTCGGCCGGAATCGCCATCATGTCGAACCACAGCGCCGCGCCCTCCTTGGGTATGGCGTATTCGATGGTAAAGTCTCGCCCGGCCTCCTCGGCGCGGTCGGCGGCCTGGAAGATGTCGCCGGAATAGCCCGCCGCCACGCAGATATCGCCGTTGGCAAGGTCGGAGATGTAGCGCGACGAGTGGAAGTAGGTGATGTTGTCGCGCACCGCGGCGATCAGATCGCCGGCCGCCTCAAGATCTTCTCTTTCTTCGGACTTTGGTGAAAGCCCCAGATAAGCCATGGCCGGCGAGAGCATCTCGTCGCCCGAATCGAGCATGGCGATACCGCAACCGCCCTCGTTCAGTGCCGCGGTCACCTCGGGATCGAAGATCAGCGCCCAGGAATCCAGCGGCGCGTCCTCGCCGAGGATCTCGGTGACTCGCTCGACGTTGTAGCCGATGCCGTTGGTGCCCCACATGTAGGGAATCGAATACTGGCTGCCCGGGTCGATCGACTCCAGTTGCTCCATCAGTTCGGGGTTGAGGTTCTCCATGTTGGGGATCTTGTCGTGATCCAGCTCCATGTAGACCCCGGCGCTGATCTGGCGGGTCAGGTAGTGGTTGGAGGGCACCACCACGTCATAGCCGGAGCGCCCAGAGAGCATGGCGGCGTCGAGCACCTCATTGCTGTCGTAGACGTCGTAGATCACCTCGATGCCGGTGGCCTCGGTGAACTTTTCCAGCGTGTCCGGCGCAATGTAGTCCGACCAGTTGTAGACGCGCACCTCATTGGCCTGGGCGGCAGCGGCGATGGTCAGTGAGCACAGCGCTACGGCCTGAGTCAGCTTGCGTTTACATGACATGATGACACCTCTTGTTCGCATTGTTGTCGTCGGCCCGACCACAGCAGCTGGCCGGTCATTCTTCCCACTAAACGCTCAACAGCAGGAACTCCCTCTCCCACGAGCTGATGACTTTCTTGAAGTTCTCGTTCTCCACCCGCTTGACTGCCACGTAGCCGGTCACGAAGCGATGTCCCATGTAGCGCTCCAGCTCGCTGCAGTTCTCCATCCGCTCCAGGGCCTGCTCGAGGGTGAACGGCAGGCGCAGGTTGCGACGCTCGAAGGCTCGGCCCTGCACCGGCGCGGAGGGGTTGAGCTGCTGCATCATACCGAGGTAACCACACAGCAAGCTTCCCGCAATGGCGAGATAGGCGTTGGCGTCGGCGCCGGGCAGGCGGTTCTCGATTCGCCGGTTCTGCGGTGAAGAGTCCGGCACCCTGAGCCCGCAGGTGCGGTTCTCCTCGCCCCACTCGACGTTGACCGGCGCCGAGGTGTCGGGCAGGAAACGGCGGAAGGAATTGACGTTGGGCGCCATCAGCGGCAGCGCCTCGGGAATGAAGCGCTGCATGCCGCCGATATGGTGCAGGAACAGCTGGCTCATGGAGCCGTCCTCGTTGGCAAACACGCTCTTGCCGGTCGTGGCATCCAGCACACTCTGATGGATATGCATGGCGCTGCCGGGCTCGTTGGTGATCGGCTTGGCCATGAAGGTCGCCACCACGTCGTGCTTGAGCGCCGCCTCGCGCAGGGTGCGCTTGAACAGGAAGACCTGGTCGGCCAGCATCAGAGGGTCGCCGTGACGGAAGTTGATCTCCATCTGGGCGGTCCCCTCCTCGTGGATCAGGGTATCGATGTCGAGGCCCTGAACCTCGCACCAGTCATACATGTCCTCGAACAGCGGATCGAACTCGTTGGCCGCATCGATCGAGAACGACTGCCGACCGGTTTCCTGGCGCCCGCTGCGGCCGATGGGCGGCAGCAGCGGCAGGTCGGGGTCCTCGCAGCGCTTGGTGAGGTAGAACTCCATCTCGGGTGCCACCACCGGCTTCCAGCCCTGCTCGGCGTAGAGCGCCAGCACCCGCTTGAGCTGGTTGCGGGAGGAGAGTTCGATGGGGTTGCCCATCTTGTCGTAGCAATCGTGGATCACCTGGGCGGTAGGCTCCAGCGCCCAGGGTACCGGATAGACCGCGGAGATATCGGGTCGGCAGAGCATGTCGATATCAGCGGGGTCGAGCAGTGAGTAATAGAGATCGTCCTCGACGTAGTCACCGGTCACGGTCTGCAGCAGCACGCTCTCGGGCAGCCGCATTCCCTTTTCGGCCATGAACTTCGACACCGGCGTAATCTTGCCGCGGGCAATACCGGTGATATCGCTGACCAGGCACTCCACCTCGGTGATGCGTCGCTCCTTCAGCCAGCTTTCCAGGTCTTTCATGGGAACCTCATTGCAGCCCGTCCCGGGCGTCACGTTCGTTATAGTCGGTCGCGCAGCTTGTAAAAAGTGGTGGCCAGTACCAGCAGCGGCGTGCGCAGGCGCTCGCCGCCGGGAAAGCGGCGATGGGGCATGGCGGCAAAGAGATCGAAACGTTCGCTCTGACCGGCAATGGCTTCGCCAAGCAGCTTTCCGGCCAGCCCGGCCAGCGCCATGCCGTGCCCCGAATAGCCCTGGGCATAGTAGACGTTGCTGCCAAGGCGGCCGAAGTCCGGCGCACGGTTGAGCGTGATCGCCACGTCACCACCCCAGCGGTAGTCGATACGTACCCCGTCGAGGGCCGGAAACAAGCGTGCGATCTTGGCGTCCATGCGCTGCTGCAAACCCCGTGGCTCGCGGCCATCGTAGCTGACCTCCCCGCCATAGATCAGCCGCCTGTCGGACGAGAGACGATAGTAGTCGAGCACGAAATTGGCATCGGACAGCGCATCGTTGCACGGCAGGACTTGAGCCGCCCGCGCTTCACCCAGGGGTTCGGTGGCGATGATATAGTTGGCCGCACGCATGACGCGCCCATCCAGCTCCGGCAGCAGTTGCCCCAGGTAGGCATTGGCGCCAACCACCACGAAATCGGCCGTGACCTCCCCCTGGGCCGTCACCACCGTAGCCGGCTGGCCGCGACGTACGGCCAGGGCGGGGCTGTGCTCGTGAATCGCAACGCCCGCCCGCTGGGCCGCCCGTGCCAGGCCCAAGGTATAATTGAGCGGATGCAGGTGCCCCCCCTCGTGCTCGAGAAGGGCGCCGGGATAGGCGTCGGTGACGACTCGCTCACGCAGCGCCCCACCTTCCAGCCACTCGAGCGCCGTGTAGCCGTAGTCCCGCGCCAGGCTCTCCTGCATCTCGCGCAGGCCACGCACGTGGCGCGGCTTGACTGCGGCATGCAGATAGCCCCAGGCGAGGTCGCAGGGAATGGCGTGGCGCTCGATGAGCTCGGCCGTGAGGCGCACCGCCTCGCGACTCATCTCCCACACCTCCCGGGCACGCTCGCGGCCAAGCGCCTGCGCTACGGTGGCGATATCGGTCCCCAGACCGGGAAGAATCTGCCCTCCGCTGCGCCCGGAGGCGCCGAAGCCGATCTCGCGAGCCTCCAGCAGCGCTACCGAATAGCCACGCTCGGCCAGGTGGAGCGCGGCGGAACAGCCGGTGATACCGCCACCGATCACGCACACGTCGACACGCCGCTGGCCGGCGAGCGGTGGACATATCTGATCGAGACGCACCGCGATCGAGTCGCGATAGTAGGAGGCGGGTCTGTCGGTCTGGGCGGCAGTGGTCATACTGCGTTTCCTGAAGCGGTACACCGGGACATCGGGTTCGACTAGTCTGGCACCATACCGACAGGGGCTGTCAAGTATTCAATAACGAAATTGACATACCAGCCTTTACCCAACCCAAGCAGGTCTTTAAAAAATCTTTTAAAAACAGCATTAAATTGAGAAATAGCGCAGCCGAATTGGGTTTTCTCACTATGACGGCCAATTCCGTTTGTAAAATAATAACCATCACCCGAGCTCAGCGTGCGGCACATACCGGACAGTTCGGATCGCGCGGCACCTGGAAGTGACGCCACTGCCCGGAGAGGCCGTCAAAGGTGGAAAGCCCCCTGTGCGGCGTTCCGGCGCCGCTGAGCAGCTTGACCGCTTCCAGCGCCTGAAAACAGCCGATCAACCCCACCAACGGCGCCACCACCCCGCTTTCGGCACAGCGCAGCTCCTCGTCACCGCCCTCCCCCGGGGGATAGAGGCAGGCATAGCAGGGCGAAGCGGCATCGCGCGAATCGAACACCGCCAGTTGGCCGGAGAACCGGATCGCCGCCCCGGACACCAGCGGTACACCGGCGCGCTGACAGGCGGCATTGATGGCATAGCGGCTGGAGAAGCGGTCGGTACAGTCGAGTACCAGATCGACCTGGCGCACGGTGGCATCGAGCGCGGCCTCATCGAGATGCGCCTCGATCACGCGGATGTCGCACCCGGGGTTGAGCGCCGCGGCGGAATCACGGGCAGAGCGCGCCTTGTTGCGCCCCAGATCGTCCATGCCATGGGCGATCTGGCGCTGCAGGTTGGAGAGTTCCACCTCGTCGGCGTCGGCCAGGACCAAGTGACCCACACCGGCGGCGGCCAGGTAGAGCGCCACCGGCGAGCCCAGTCCGCCGGCACCCACCACCAGCACGCGCGAAGCCAGCAGGCGCTCCTGCCCGTCGATGTCGATCGCCTCCAGCATGATCTGCCGGCTGTAGCGCAGCAGCGCCTCGTCGTTCATGGCCATTATTTGCCTTCGAGTTCGTCGATGTCGGGGACGTAAAGCGAGAATTCCTCCTTGACCTCTTCCATCACCACGTAGCTCTTCGACTCCTTGACGCCGGGAAGGGTCAGCACCACGTCGCCGAGCAGCTGGCGATAGGCGGACATCTCGGGAATCCGGCACTTGAGAATGTAGTCGAACTGCCCCGAGACCAGATGACACTCCTGGATCTGTGGCAAGCGGGAGACGGCACGGCGGAATTCGTCGAACACGGCCGGCGACTGCGTCTCGAGGCTGATCTCGACGAACACCAACAGATTGGCCTTGAGCGAACGAGGGTTGAGTATCGCCTTGTAGCCTTTGATGACACCGGACTTTTCGAGGCGCTTTACGCGCTCCAGGCAGGGTGTGGTGGAGAGTCCGACCTGGGCGGCCAGGTCGACGTAGGAGATACGGGCGTTGTCCTGCAGGCAGCGCAGGATCTTGAGATCGATACGATCGAGCGAGCGGGTCTTGGTTTTCATTATGGTGTCGTGGAAAGCCGAATGAGAGTGAGTGAAGCGTCGCCATGTCAGCAAATCGACCTGAAAAAGCGCGGCATTCAGGCGTAGTGCTGGTGTTCGGTCGCACAAACATGCCGACATTTGGAATTATTTCCTGAACAGATGTACCACAGCGACCACCACCCCTCCAATACGCCTCCTCAACGTTGCTACGGCTGCCGCCCGAACGTGACCCGCTCCTGTCCGCCCAGGTCCCGTCGGCTGGCTATCGCGACATAACCGTAGGCCTCCAGCAGGCGGCGAACGGCTGCCGCCTGGTCGTGCCCATGCTCCAGCACCAGCCAGCCCCCGGCCGACAGGTGGGCCATGCCACGCTCGGCGAGATGACGCAGGTCGGCCAGCCCGGCCTCCGCCGCGACCAGGGCGCTGCTGGGCTCGAAGCGCACGTCGCCCTGTGCCAGGTGCGGATCCTTGGCGTCGATATAAGGCGGGTTGGCCGCGACAAGCGCGAAGCGCTCCTCCGCCAGGGCAGTGAACCAGTCACTGTGAAGGAAGCGCGCATTGGCGATGCCCAACCGACCCGCATTGGACTCGGCCAGCGCCACGGCCTCGGGCACCCGGTCGACGCCGAGCGCCTCCCAACCGGGCCGCTCGCTGGCGAAGGCCAGTGCGATGGCGCCGGTCCCGGTGCCCAGATCGAGCAGCCGACCCGACGGCTCAGACGCCAGTTCGAGCAGCACTTCCACCAGGGTCTCGGTGTCGGGCCGGGGAATCAGGGTGTGCCGCGAGGTGGCCAGGGCCAGCCCCCAGAACTCGCGCACGCCGGTCAGGTAGGCCACCGGATGTCCCGCTGCGCGTGCCGCCACCAGGGCTTCGAAGCGAGCCCGCGCGTAGCTCGTCGCGGGCCGGTCGCCCCAGGTATAGAGCCAGGTACGCTCGACGCCCAATACATGACACAGCAACACTTCGGCATCGAGCCGCGGCGTGGGCGAGCCCGCCCCAGCCAACCGCTTGCTAGCCCACGCCACCAGGGCGTCGAGGCGCATCAGGCCTCCTGCTGCAGCGCCGCCAGCTGCTCGGCCTGGTGCTCTTGGATCAGCGGATCGAGGACTTCGTCGAGTTCGCCGGTCATCACCTCACCAAGCTTATAGAGCGTCAGGTTGATGCGGTGGTCGGTGAGCCGGCCCTGGGGGAAGTTGTAGGTGCGAATGCGCTCGCTGCGATCCCCCGACCCGACCAAACTGCGGCGCGTGTCGGCCCGCTCGCGCTGATGGCTCTCCACGGCGCTCTGCTTGAGGCGCGCGGCCAGCAACGACATGGCCTTGGCCCGGTTCTTGTGCTGGCTGCGCTCCTCCTGGCACTCGACCACCACCCCGCTCGGCAGGTGGGTGATGCGAATCGCCGAGTCGGTGGTGTTGACGTGCTGGCCGCCGGCACCGCTGGAGCGGAACGTATCCACCCGCAGGTCGGCGGGATTGATGGTGACATCGCCCACTTCATCGGCCTCCGGCATCACCGCTACGGTACAGGCCGAGGTATGGATGCGCCCCTGGGACTCCGTGGCAGGCACCCGCTGGACGCGGTGCGCGCCGGACTCGAACTTGAGCCGGGCATAGACCCCATCGCCCTTGACCCGCGAGATGATCTCCTTGTAGCCGCCCTGCTCCCCATGACTGGCGCTGATCACCTCGACCTTCCAGCCCCGCTTCTCGGCATAGCGCGAGTACATGCGGAACAGGTCGCCGGCGAACAGTGCTGCTTCGTCGCCACCGGTACCGGCGCGAACCTCCAGAAAGACGTTGCGACCGTCATCGGGATCACGCGGCACCAGCAGCTGCTTGAGCCGTGCCTCAAGTGTCTCCAGCCGTTCCCGCCCCTCCTCCAGCTCCATCTGGGCCAGCTCGCGCATCTCGGCATCGCTGTCGTCGGCCAGCAACGCGGCGTCTTCCAGCTCGCGCTCGGTCGCCAGGTAATCGCGCCAGGCCTCGGCCAACGCCTCGAGTTCGGCATACTCACGGGAATAGTCGCGGAAGCGAGGCTGATCGCTGATCACCTCGGGCTCCGCCAGCAAGGCGGCGAGCTCCTCGAAGCGCTCGACGAAGCCATCGAGACGCTGGCGCAGGGTCGCTTTCATGGCGTGTCCTGTCAGGGTTTCGTTGATGGGGAATTCAGCAGCAGCGCCTCGGCGGCGATGAGCAGATCACGTCGCTCGCCGCCGGATGCCTCACGCAGGGCTACCGTGGGCCGATGCAGCAGGCGATTGGTGAGCTGGTGCGCCAGCAGGCGTATCACCTCCTCAGGGTCCTCCCCGCGAGCCAGCTTTGCCAGCGCCTGACGCTCGGAATACTCGCGCAGCTCGGCCGCCTGGTCGCGATAGCGCCGGATCAGCTCTCCGCTGCTGCGGATGCGCCGTTCGTGCAGCCAGACGTGTACGCCATGCTCGATCAGTGCTTCCGCCTGGTCGGCGGCCGCTTGACGGTGACGCCGATTCTCCTGGATCACCTCGTTGAGGTCATCGACGGTGTAGAGAAAAATGTCATCCAGATCACCGACCTCGGGCTCGATGTCCCGCGGCACGGCGATGTCGACCATGAAGATCGGCCGGTGGCGGCGCTTCTTCAGCGCCCGCTCCGCCATGCCCTTACCCAGAATCGGCAACGGTGCGGCGGTCGACGAAATGACGATGTCGGAACGCGCCAGGGCATCGGGTATCTCGTTGAGCGAGATCGCTTCGGCATTGAATTCGCCCGCCAGCACCTCGGCACGCTCACGCGTACGATTGGCGACGATCATGTCGCGCACGCCGGCCTCGCGAAGATGACGCGCCACCAGCTCGATGGTCTCGCCGGCACCGATCAGCAGTGCCCGCGAACGACCGAAGTCCTCGAAGATACGGCTTGCCAGGCTCACTGCGGCGTAGGCCACCGACACCGGGTTCTGGCCGATGCCGGTGCGCGTACGCACCTGCTTGGCCACCGCAAAGGTGTGCTGGAACAGCAGCTCCAGCTCGCCGCCCAACCCGCTCGCCTGACGTGCCGACTGGTAGGCCTCCTTGAGCTGACCGAGTATCTGAGGCTCCCCCAGCACCATCGAATCCAGCCCCACTGCAACGCGCATCAAGTGACGCGCGGCATCGTTGTCGAGATAGTGATAGGCGCAGGGTGTCAGCTCTTCGAGCGCCAACCCATGGAAGTGGCTCAACCAGTCGAGAATGGTACGCTCGCCGCTCGGTTCGGTAACGCAATAGAGCTCCGTGCGGTTGCAGGTCGAGAGCACCGCCGCTTCGTGCACCTGGGGCAGGTGACGCAACTCGGCCAACGCCGACTCGAGCTGAGCCGGGGTGAAGGCGACCCGCTCGCGCACTGCGACCGTGGCCGTCCTGTGGTTGATTCCAAGGGCAAGAAGCGTCATGCGTTAAGCGTCTTCGGGTGATGTCGGCAACGGCACCGTAAATGAAAAATCGTCTCTGCGGCGCTGCATTCTATCACAGCCTTCCGAACTCGGCGCCAGGCACACCGCCTCGGCAATTGACGCACGACAAGGGAACGCATTCGTCGAGCCGCATCGTCGACGCAGCGATCCCTTTGCCCTTGGGCTGCTAGCCGGTATGCTGGCAACTCGGGACACCGGATGAGATACGCATGCCCTCGACGCTGATACGCTCCTCACGCCATGGACTGGCAATGCTTGGCCTGACCGCCCTGCTGGGCGGATGTCAAAGCCTGACCTCCTCTCCTTCAGCCATGTCTCAAGAAGACCCCATGGCATCGGCGCCCCCCATCGAGCACGGACTGGACGCGGAGGGGCTGGCGACGCTGCTGACGGCCGAATTCGCGGGACAGCGCGGTGACTATCGCCGCGCCACGCTGGGCTACCTGGCCATGGCCGAACGCTACAAAGCCACGCCGTTGGCGGAGCGCGGTACCCTGGCGGCACGCTTCAGCAACGATATTCTGCTGCTCGAACAGGCCGTTGGCACCTGGCACGAGCTCGACCCGAGCGCGGAAGCACCGCTGCGCCTGCTCGCCAGCCTGGCCTTGCAGCGTGGCGACTGGGCTCAGGCGCTCGAACGACGCCTGGCACTGGCCGAGCAGGGTCAGCATGCCGAGCTGGCCCTCTTCGCCGAACTGGCGCTGGAATCCGGCACGGACCTGCTCCCGCTTCGCGAACGGCTGGGAGAGTATCTCGACCGCAACGAAGCCGGCACTCACCCCCACTATCACGATGCCGTGCTGGCCATGGCAACGCTCGAAGCGGCCACGGGCCAGCGTCAGCAGGCCGAGCGGCGCCTGACTCGGCTCGAGCGCAATCACTCGGAGCTGCCTGCCCTGTGGCTGACGCGCGCCCAGCTGGCGCTGGAAGCCGACAATGCGCATCAGGCCCGTGAAGCCGCACGCCGCGGTCTCGCGATCTCCCCGGGAGATCCGCGCTTCCTGCTGCTGCTGGCCCAGGCCGAGCTGATGCTGGGCAACGTGGCCGCCGCCGAACGACACACCTCCACCCTGATGGACGAGCACGTCGGCAACCAGGAGCTGCACATCTCGCTGGCCCGTCTCTATCTGGAAGGCGGCCACCTGGATGCAGCCCGACGCCTGCTGCTGCCGCTGGTCAGCAGCGACGACCCACCACCTGCGGCTTTTTATCTGATGGGCACCATTGCCGAGGAGGAGGGCGAGCTGGACAACGCCCTGCTCTATTATCGCCAGGTCGCTCCCGGCAGCGATTTTCTGCGCGCCCGCTCGCGCGCCGCTCAGATGCTGATCGAAGACGACCGCTTGCTCGACGCCCGCGCCTTCCTGCGCATCGAGCGCCTGCGCCATGAATCGCACTTCAGCGAACTGGTGGCTCTCGAGGTGGAGCTGCTCGACGAGGCCGGGCGCCAGGGTGATGCCGACGCCCTGCTCGACCGCGAACTCTCGCGCACCCCCAATGACGAGGCACTGCTGTATCTGCGTGCGATGCGCACCTGGGAGCGTGGCGACCTCGAAGGGATGGAGCGTGACCTGGGCCGTATCATCGAAGCCAACCCGGAGAACGCCTCGGCCTTGAACGCGCTGGGCTACACCCTGGCCGACATCAACGACACCGAGCGCCTGGAGGAAGCCCGCGAGCTCCTCGAACGCGCCTATGCACTCGAGCCCGGCAGTCCGGCGATCATGGACAGCCTGGGCTGGGTCTACTATCGACTGGGCGATCCCGAGCAGGCGCTGGGGTGGCTGGAACGCGCCTACGCCAGCATGCCCGACCAGGAGATCGCCGCCCATCTGGCCGAGGTGCTGTGGGTTCTCGACCGTCGGGACGAGGCGCGGCGCGTCGTGGAACAAGCGCTACGTCGACACGACGAGCACCCACGCATCGACGATCTCCTCGAACGCATTCCCGAACTGGCGCCCTGACCATCCACTGTCAACGAGACGATGCCATGAGACGCTCCTTTTTCGAGATACGCTGGTTTATCGTGAGCCTCGCTCTTGTGCTGCTGGCCGGCTGCGCTGCGCCGGGCAAGGCACCGGAAGGCGAACGCGCGAGCAATCAGTGGCAGGCGCAGCAAGAGCGGCTGGAAGCCCTGGACACCTGGACGCTGATTGGCAAAGCCGGATTGCGCACGCCTCAGGAAACGACCAGCGCCAACCTCGACTGGAGCCAGCACCCTCATTATTACCGCATGCTGATCAGCGGCCCCTTCGGCAGCGGCCGCAACCTGCTCGAGGGTCGCGAGGGCCGCTTCACCCTGACCAACGCCGAGGGGCGTTTCGAAGCCCCGACTCCCGAAGCCCTGATGCGGCAGCAGCTGGGCTGGTCACTGCCGGTCAGCGCCCTGGCCGACTGGATTCGCGGGCTGCCCGCCGATCACAGCGGCTATCAATTGGCTGAGGACGCACGCGGCTTCCCCCTGCGACTCGAACAGGATGGCTGGCAGATCGTCTATCGCGACTGGACCCAGGTAGAGTCGCTGTGGCTGCCACGCCGAATGGTCATGGAATACGACGATCTTCAAGTGACGCTGGTGGTCACCGAGTGGCGTCCGAGCATCGACGAATGAAGCGATGACCGAACTCCAATTGCCGGCGCCGGCCAAGCTCAACCGCATGCTGCACATTACCGGCCGCCGGGCCGACGGCTATCACGAGCTGCAGACGCTGTTCCAGTTCCTCGAGCATGGCGACGAGCTGTGTCTTCGGCTGAGGAAGGATGGCGAGATCCGCCTGACGCCCGGCCTGCCGGGCGTATCCGACGGCGACAACCTGATCGTGCGGGCAGCTCGGCTGCTGCAGGCGGAGAGCGGCTGCCCCCTGGGGGCCGATATCCACCTGACCAAGCGCCTGCCCATGGGCGGCGGTCTCGGTGGCGGCAGCAGCGACGCCGCCACCACGCTGCTCGGCCTCGACCGGCTATGGCAGCTCGGCCTAACGCACGACCGGCTGGCCGCGCTCGGGCTGCGACTCGGCGCCGACGTCCCGGTGTTCGTACGCGGCCATGCCGCCTGGGCCGAAGGCGTAGGCGAGCGACTCACGCCGGTCACGCTTGATACCCCATGGTTCCTGGTCGTGCATCCCGGTATCGAGGTCGCCACCGCCGCGGTGTTCGGGGCCGCGCAATTGACACGTAACACCGCCCCGATTACCATGGCGCGCGCACTGCAGGGGGGAGCGCCCAGCTGGCACAACGACTGCGAACCGACGGTCCGGTCACTCTATCCGCAGGTCGCCGAAGCCCTCGACTGGCTTGGCAGCCGGGCACCCGCCATGCTGACGGGAACCGGTGCCTGCATCTTCGCTCGGCTGAACACGGAAGCCGCGGCGAGGCGTCTATTGGCCGACCTGCCGGAGCGCTATACTGCTTTCACTGCTCGCGGCCTGAACCTCTCCCCGCTACATGCTGCTCTAGGTGACTGAACATGATGCCGGCGTGCGTCCGCCCCCAAAGCGCTACGGCGTCGCGCACGGCAACCTGGTTCATCGCTACAGGGCTCCCCAACACTGCATAGGTGGATGCGCGTGTCAAAATTGATGGTTTTTGCCGGGAATGCCAACCCCGAACTCGCCCAGAAGATCGCCGAGAGTCTCGACACTCGGATGGGCAATGCCACGGTCGGGCAGTTCAGCGATGGCGAGATCGCGGTCGAGATCAACGAGAACGTTCGCGGCAAGGACGTCTTCATTCTGCAGTCCACCTGCGCACCGACCAACGACAACCTGATGGAGCTGATCCTGATGGTGGACGCGCTGCGGCGCGCCTCGGCCACCCGTATCACTGCCGTGGTGCCGTACTTCGGCTACGCCCGGCAGGACCGCCGGGTACGCTCCGCCCGGGTGCCGATCTCGGCCAAGGTGGTAGCCGACATGATGGTCAAGGCCGGCGTCGACCGGGTGATGACCATGGACCTGCACGCCGACCAGATCCAGGGCTTCTTCGACGTGCCGGTGGACAACGTCTACGGTTCGCCGATCCTGCTCGACGACATCGAGCGCCAGAACTATGACGATTTGGTCGTGGTATCGCCCGACGTAGGCGGCGTGGTGCGGGCCCGCGCTATCGCCAAGCAGCTCAACGCCGACCTCGCCATCATCGACAAGCGCCGCCCCCAGGCCAACCAGGCTCAGGTGATGCACATCATCGGCGAGATCGAGAACCGCACCTGCGTGGTGGTGGACGACATGATCGATACCGCCGGCACCCTGTGCAAGGCCGGCGACGCACTGAAGGATCACGGTGCACGCCGCGTGGTGGCCTACGCCACCCACCCGATCCTGTCGGGCCCGGCGGTCGAGAACATCACCGGCTCGGTGCTCGATGAAGTGGTGGTAACCGATACCATACCGCTGTCCGACGTCGCTCGTCGCAGCGGCAAGATACGTCAGCTCAGCGTGGCAGGGCTGATCGCCGAGGCGATCCGTCGTGTCAGCAACGAGGAATCCGTCAGCGCCATGTTCCACTGAGGCTCTCAACGATTCTCAGCAAGAACGTGGCGCCGGAGTAGCGCCCCCCGGGGCTTTCGGGAACGTCGCGATCAGGTCGCGGGTCGCACGTCTCCCTTACCTTCAGCAAGAGGCAATACCATGTCCGATTTCACACTGAATGCCAGCGTTCGTAACGACCTGGGGAAAGGTGCGAGCCGCCGCCTGCGTCGTGCGAACCTCGAAGTGCCGGCCATCGTCTACGGTGGCGAGCAGGCTCCCCAGCCGATCTCCGTCGAGAAGGCCGCGTTCTACAAGGCCATCGAGGACGAGTCCTTCTTCTCCTCGGTGCTCAATCTGGTCATCGACGGCAAGAAGGAGCAGGTCGTCGTGCGTGACCTGCAGCGCCACCCGTACAAGCCGCTGATCACCCATGCCGATTTCCTGCGCGTGGACGCCACGCACGAGATCACCATCAACGTGCCGCTGCACGTGCTGGGCGAGGAGAAGTCCAAGGGCATCAAGGATCAGGGCGGTGAGCTGCACGTCCTCTCCAACGAGGTGCAGATCAGCTGCCTGCCGAAGGACCTGCCGGACTTCCTCGAAGTCGATATCAGCGATGTCGAAATGGGCACCACCCTGCACCTCTCCGACCTCAAGCTGCCGGCCGGTGTCACGCTGGTCGAGCTGACTCACGGCGCCGACCACGACAACGCCGTGCTGAGCATCACCAAGCCGAAGGGCCGCAGTGAGGCCGCCGAAGGCGAGAGTGAAGGCGAGGAAGGCGAAGAAGGCAACGCCGAGTAAGCGCTGCCACCGGGGCCGCCTTCGGGCGGCCCTCTTCCCCATCCGATCAAGCGCTACGGCGCTTGTTTTTGTTTGGAGGCCCATATGCCCCAGGTCAAGGCGATCATCGGGCTTGGCAACCCTGGTGACAACTACGCCGCCACGCGCCACAACGCCGGCGCCTGGCTGGTCGAGATCCTGGCGCGCCAGGCCGGCACCGAGCTGCGCACGGAGAAGAAGTTCCTCGGCCTTTACGCCAAGGTCCAGCTCGACGGCCAGGAACTCCATCTGCTCGAGCCCACCACCTTCATGAACCGCAGCGGCGGTGCCGTGGCGGCGCTGTGCCAGTTCTTCAAGATCGCCCCTGGCGAACTGCTGGTGGCCCATGACGAACTCGACCTCCCTCCCGGCACCGCCCGCTACAAGCAGGGAGGCGGGCACGGCGGCCATAACGGCCTGCGAGACATCATCAGTGCGCTGGGCGACAAGGACTTCAATCGCCTGCGCATCGGCATCGGTCATCCCGGCGATTCACGCCAGGTGACCAACTATGTGCTGGGCCGCCCGGGCAAGAGCGAACTCGAAGCGATCGGTGCGGCCCTCGACGAGAGCCTGGCAACGCTTCCGCTCGTCATGACAGGCGAATGGGCACGTGCCATGAGCCGGCTGCACAGCTTCAAGGCCTGACGGTCTCGGCGGGTTCGGGCAGCAAGCTCGTAGCTCGTAGCTCGTAGCTCGTAGCTCGTAGCGACGGTAGAATAGCCAGCACTTTCCAAACGCGAACACGCTTTCCAGGACGATCCCATGGGTTTCAACTGCGGTATCGTCGGCCTGCCCAACGTCGGCAAGTCGACCCTCTTCAACGCCCTGACCAAGTCCGGCATCGATGCCGAGAACTTTCCCTTCTGCACCATCGAACCCAACGTCGGCATCGTGCCGATGCCCGATCCGCGCCTCGACAAGTTGGCCGAGATCGTGAAACCGCAGAAGGTGATCCCCACTACCATGGAGTTCGTCGACATCGCCGGCCTGGTGGCGGGCGCTTCCAAGGGCGAGGGACTCGGCAACCAGTTCCTGGCCAACATCCGCGAGACCCAGGCCATCGCCCATGTGGTGCGCTGCTTCGACAACGACAACGTCATCCATGTCGCCAACCAGGTCGATCCACGCGCCGACATCGAGACCATCAACCTGGAGCTGGCGTTGGCCGACCTCGACACCGTCGAGCGCGCCATCCAGCGACTGGTTCGCGTGGTCAAGGGCGGCGACAAGGAAGCCATCGCCACCAAGGCGATCCTCGACCGCATCCAGCCGCACCTGGCCGAAGGCCAACCGCTGCGCAGCTTCGGTCTCGACGATGACGAAAAGCGCCAGCTCAAGAGCTTCGGCTTTCTTACCCTCAAGCCGACCATGTACATCGCCAACGTCAACGAGGACGGCTTCGACAACAACCCCTATCTCGACGTGGTAAACGAGATCGCCGCCGAGGAAGGCGCCGTGGTGGTGCCGGTATGCAACCAGCTCGAGGCCGAGATTGCCGAGCTCGACGATGAGGAGCGCGCCATGTTCCTCGACGAGATGGGCATGGAGGAGCCAGGGCTCGATCGGGTGATCCGTGCCGGCTACAAGCTGCTCGGCCTGCAGACCTATTTCACCGCGGGCGTCAAGGAGGTGCGCGCCTGGACGGTCAAGATCGGCGCCACGGCCCCCGAGGCAGCGGGCGTGATCCACACCGACTTCCAGAAGGGTTTCATCCGTGCCGAAGTGATCGCCTACGACGACTTCGTCGCCCTGGGCGGCGAGCAAAGCGCCAAGGACGCCGGCAAGTGGCGCCTCGAAGGCAAGGAATACGTGGTCCAGGATGGCGACGTCATTCACTTCCGCTTCAATGTGTAACCAGTGCCTTGACCTGGCGGGAGTGAATCCGTAGACTTCGCCTCCGTTGATTGGCTACGTAGCTCAGTTGGTTAGAGCACATCACTCATAATGATGGGGTCCCCTGTTCGAGTCAGGGCGTAGCCACCAAAGATCGAAAAAAACCCGGCGCCTTGTGCGCCGGGTTTTTCGTGGTGACGCCTCAGACCAGCCGGGGGCGGTTGGCGAAAGCAATCAGCGCCCGGGTCAGGTGCTCGACATCCTGGCTACCTGCCGTCTCGCGGATCGAGTGCATGGCCCACTGGGGCACGCCTACGTCCAGCGTCGGCACGCCAAGCTCGGTGGCGGTGATCGGGCCGATGGTGCTACCGCACCCCATGTCGGCACGGGTTACGAAGGTCTGCACCGGCACCTCGGCCTCGCGGCAGACGTCACGGAACAACGCCGACGTAGCGCTGTTGGTGGCATAGCGCTGGTTGGCGTTGACCTTGATCACTGGCCCACCGTTGAGCACAGGCCCGTGGGCGGCATCGTGCTTGTCGATGAAATTGGGGTGCAGGGCGTGGGCATTGTCGCAGGAGATCATCCGTGAGGCCTGGATCAAACGGATGAAGCCCTCGTCACCCGGCTCGCCAAGCTGCGCGTTCACGCGGCGCAGCACGTCGCCGAGGAACGGGCCCTGGGCGCCGCAGGCGCTGGCGCTGCCGACCTCCTCGTGGTCGTTGGCGACCAGAACCACACCCTGGCTGCCATCGCTCTCCAGCAGCGCCTCCAGGCCAATGAAACAAGAGAGCAGGTTGTCGAGGCGCGCACTGGCCACCAGTTCGCGTTCGACGCCAACCAGGGCCGGCGGCTGCACGTCGTGGAGCGCCAGCTCGAAGTCGAGGATCTCGGCCCCCGCAATGCCATGCTGGGCCCCCAGCCACTCGAGCAGCAGGCGCTGCAGGTCGGCCTTCTCTCCGCCCTGCAGAAACACCGGCGGCATCTGGGTCTGAGCGTTGATCGCTCGCCCGGCATTGACCTCGCGATCGAGGTGGATGGCGAGGCTGGGGATGATGGCGACCGGCCGCTCCACGTGCAGCAGCACGCCCTCTATCCGGCCATCCGGATGCCGCACATGCACGCGCCCGGCCAGCCCCAGATCGCGATCGTACCAGGGCGCCAGCAGCACGCCGCCGTAGAGCTCGATGCCGAGCTGCAACCAGCCTGCCGCCGTCTGGGCGGCGTGCGGCTTGAGCCGCAGTCCGGGGCTGTCGGTATGGGCACCGATCATGCGCAGCGCCTCGAGCCCCGCATGAGGCAGCTGCAAGGCCACGATGGACGAGTCGTTACGCGTCACGTAGACCCGCTCGCCCGCCGAGAGCTGCCATGCCTGGCTCTCGTCGAGCCGGCGGAAGCCGGCGGCGTCGAGCCGCTCGGCCATGGCCGCGACGGCATGCCAGGGGGTGGGAGAACGGTGCAGAAAGTCGAGCAGGCGCTCGAGACGGGCTTCCCGAGACATGTGATTCCTCATCAGGGGTCGTGGTAGACGCAAGAGCTGCTACAATGCGATGTCTGCCATAGGCAACTCACCGGGCATTCGCTTGTCTAGGGAAGGAAGTGTACACGAAACCAGGGGTGCTTCATCGATGAGCCAGTTTGTCGTTATTCGGCGCACAGCGGTCCTGACGCTGGCGCTGCTGTTGTCGTGCGCTCAACTGGCGCTTGCTCAGATCCAGCCCGGCGATGACCAGCGGCAAGCTGCCGTCGAGGTGGCCGAATCACTGCGCTACGGCCATTATGCCGACACCGCTCTCGATGACACCTGGTCACAAGCGGCCTTCGAGCGCTATCTCGACATATTGGACAGCCAGCGCGCCTTCCTGCTCGAGAGCGACATCGAGGAGTTTCGTCACCTCGAGACGCGTATCGACGACATGCTCTTCGAGGGCGAGCTGGAACCCGCCTACCAGCTTTATCACCGCTATCACGATCGTGCGGAAGCGCGCTTCGAATGGCTGCTCGAGTCCCTGGATCAGGGATTGGGTTTCACCTACGAAACCGACATGCGACTCGACCTCGACCGTCGCGATACCGACTGGGCCGCCAGCGAAGCCGAGCTTGAGGAGCTATGGCGCAAGCGTCTGAAGAACGACGCTCTCACCCTCGACATCAGCGGCCAGGACGAAGAGCAGGTGGAGAACAACCTGCGCCAGCGCTACGAGGGTCAGCTCACGCGCCTGCGTCAGACCAACGCCGAAGACGTCTTCGGCCTGTTCATGGCCGCGGTAACCGGCAGCATCGATCCGCACACCGAATACCTCTCCCCGCGCCAGGGCGAGTCGTTCGACATCCAGATGCGACTGTCGCTGGAAGGCATTGGCGCCATGCTGCAGTCCGATGGCGAATACGTGAAGGTAACCAGCCTGGTGGCGGGTGGCCCGGCCGACCGCGCCGGGGTCCTTGAGCCCGCCGACCGCATCGTCGGGGTGGGCCAGGAGGACGAGGAGAAGACGGTCAACGTCGTCGGCATGCGGCTGGACGAAGTGGTCGACCTGATTCGCGGTCCCAAGGGGACCGTTGTACGCCTCGAGGTAGTGCCGGCTGAAGCCGTGGACATGACCCGCTCGCATACCGTCGAGATTACTCGGGATACCGTCGACCTCGAGGAGCAGGCTGCCAAGGGCGAGATCGTCGAGGTGGAGCGGGACGACGGCGTCAAGCGCATCGGCGTGATCACCATCCCCACCTTCTATGTCGATTTCGACGCCTGGCAGGCCGGAGAGGAAGAGTTTCGCAGCACCACTCGCGACGTGGCGCGCGAGGTGGAGCGGCTCAAATCGGAAGGCGTCGACGGCATCATGCTCGACCTTCGCAACAACGGGGGCGGCGCCCTGCAGGAAGCCAACTCGCTGCTTGGCCTGTTCATCGACCGCGGCCCCACCGTTCAGGTGCGCGACGCACGCGGCCGCATCAGCCTGTATGGCGATACCGAGACCGGCACCGTCTACGACGGCCCCCTGGCCGTGCTGGTCAACCGCCTGTCCGCCTCGGCCTCGGAAATCTTCGCCGGCGCCATTCAGGACTATGGCCGCGGGCTGGTGCTGGGCAGCGCCACCTTCGGCAAGGGAACGGTGCAGACCCTGAACGACCTCAGCCACGGCCAGATCAAGCTGACCCGTGCCAAGTTCTACCGCATCTCGGGCGAGAGCACCCAGAACCGCGGCGTCGAGCCCGACATCCTGTTCCCCGACATGGTCGACCCGGAGCGAATCGGCGAGAGCAGCCTGGATAACGCGCTGGAGTGGGATACTGTCCAGGCCGTCCAGTACCGCCACTACGGCGAGCCGTGGGAGCATCTCGAAACCCTGCGCGCACGTCATCGGGAACGCGCCGAATCCCACCCCAACTTCGTTTACCTGAAAGAGCGAGTGGCCTTGGCCCGTCGTCTACGCGAGGAGCACACCAGCGTCAGCCTGGATCGCGACCAGCGCCAGCAGGAAGTGGAGAGCCGCGATGCCGAGCAACTGGCACTGGAGAACCGTCGCCGCCAGGCCCTGGGCCTGGAGCCACTGGACGAGCTGAGCGACGCGCGTAGCGAGCAAAGCGCTGAGGAAACGGAACGCAACGAGCCCGTGGATCGCGTCCAGGTGACCGAAGCCGCCGCCATCCTCGCCGATTACGCCGAGCTGACCGAGCGACGCTTGGCCGGCCGCTATTAGCGGCCGTGGGGCGGACTCCTTTAGGACTCCGCCCCACGCTGGGCCGGTCCCTCGTCCCCCTCCACCTCGATGCCTCAACCAGACCTCCCCCCTGCAACCATGAGATAGGTCATCCATTCTCATGTACATCCCTGTTAGCATCACCGCCACACGGCGTGCCGGTTCCGGTTTCGTCCACGCTGCGTTGATGGCGTGTAGCAGCGGATCAACGAGAATGACCCTTACCACGACCTCAGCGTGCTACCGGGGCGCCGCACGAGTTCGCTCCACTCACGGCCCGTCATCACCCGTTCACGCCCTAAGGGAAGAATACGTATGGTGACTCATCGGTTGGCACGTGCGGCTCGGTACGCCAGCCAGCACTGGTCGGGCTGGTTGCTGGCCTACCTCGTGCTCTCCCTGGCGGCGTCCTTGCTACGCAATCCCAGCCACGGTTTCAGCCTGATCCTGCCTCAAGGAGGGATCCTGCTTGCCGCTTTCCTCGTACTCCCCCCCTCCCGGGGCGCGCGACTGCGCTTGTCAGGTGCAGTCCTGGCAGTGGAATTCGGCATGTGTCTTGGCCTCAAGGGCCTGTCGCCACTCGCCGCCCTATGGGTCAGCGGCCCCCTGTTGGCGCAGGCCTGGCTGGGTGCATATCTACTGCTGCATTACGCGCCGGAAGGCCGCATTCCGGACACCCAGCGGGGTATCTCGCAATTCCTGCTTTGGGGCTGCCTGCTTCCGGCAATGCTGTCGTCCAGCCTGACGGCGCTGGGCCTGTCCCAGGCGAATGGGCATTTCGTCACGGAATGGTTGTGGTGGTGCATTCAGCGCCTGAACGGCCTGCTGCTCTTCGCGCCACTACTGGTGCTGTGCCTTCGTCCTTCCTCCACCCGCACCCACCCGTACCATTGGGAATCACTGGCGCTGTGGGGGCTCACCTGCCTGGCTGCGGCTGCGATCTTCAGCATGAGCAATCCTGCCGGCAGGACGCTGGCCACCTACAGTTTCCTGCTGACGCCGCTGCTGCTGGTCACCGCCATCCGGCTACCCTTGACGAACAGTCTGTTCATCGTCCTTTCGGCCAGCCTGATCGCTGGCGCAGCCGATGCCATGGCAGCCGGTGCCACGCCGATAAGCGCCCAGCGTAGCCTGATCGCCGTCTCGGTTTTCCTGTTGATCAACCAGATGGTGGTGTGGCTGCTCGGTGCCCTGATCGAGGAACGCCGTCACGTCCTCAATCGCGTGCAGAAGATGCGCGACATGTACGAAATGCTCAGCCATGCCAATCAGGCACTGATCGATCTCAAGCTGACACCGACTCAGCTCTACGAGCGGATGTGCGAAGTCATCATTGCCAAGAGCGACTTCAGCCTGGCCTGCATCACACCGCTACAGCCACCACGTCCGGGCATGGCCGACAAGTGCCCGGACGCAATCTGCGTACGCCAGGACGGTGGCCCGCCCCCGGCATGCTGCTACCCCGACTCGGACCTGATCCGACAGGCTCAGGCCGGCCGTGAACATGTCATCCGACGCCACTGGCAGCCATACCTCTCCCCCGCCCTGCCGGAGGAGCACGGCACCCTTGCCGCGTTCCCCATCCAGCCGAAGGGCAAACCGGTGCAGGCCGTTCTGACCGTCGTCAGCCTGCTGCCCGAAGGCTTCGATGACGACATGCTGCGTCTTTTCGACGAACTTGCCGACGACATTGCCTTTGCCATGACCATGCAGGCGGACCGTCAACGCCTGAAGCTGGCATCGGAGGTCTTCGAGCACAGTCACGAAGCCATCATCATTGCCGACGCCAGCGGCCACATTCTCGACGTCAATCCCTCCTTCACGCGTATCACGGGCCACAGCCATCGGGAGGTCGTCGGACGCAATCCTCGCATGCTCCAGTCCGGCCGACAGGACCGTGCATTCTACGAGTCGCTGTGGCGCAGCCTGCTGACGAAAGGACATTGGGCCGGCGAATTCTGGAATTCACGCAAGGACGGCGAACACTATCCCCAGCGCGGCACCATCACCGCGGTAAAGGGAGAGGATGGCCAGATAGAGCACTTCATCTCCGTAATGGAAGACGTTTCGGCCCAGGTAGAGGCCGAACAGAAAATTCTCAATCTCGCCAATTACGATGCCTTGACTGGGCTACCCAACCGGCTATTACTGGAGAACCGCTTCCAGCATGCAATCGAGCAGTTGGGCGATGGTCCGGCAGCCCTCTCGGTACTCTTCGTGGACCTGGACGAATTCAAGCACGTCAACGATGCCATGGGACACCAGCAGGGCGACCTTCTGCTGCAGCTGGTCTCCGCCCGGTTGCAGCGCGAGCTGCGCGACGGCGACACGCTGGCCCGCTTCGGCGGCGACGAATTCGTGGTACTGCTGGCCGGTCGGCGACAGGAAGCACGCTCACTGGCCAAGCGCCTGATCCGCAGCGTTCGCCAGCCCTACCGGCTCGATCAACAGCCTGTGCACATTGGTTGCAGCATCGGCATCGCCCAGGCACCTCGCGATGGCATCAGTCTCGATGAGCTGATCCAGGCCGCCGATACCGCCATGTATCAGGCCAAGGCACGTGGTCGGGGCATCTATGCGTTCTATTCCAGCGATATGCAGCATCAGGCGCAGCATCGACTGACCCTGCGAGTGGAACTCGACGGCGCCATGCAGCGCAACGAGCTGCGAGCTCACTACCAACCCAAGCTCGGCATCGCCGACGATGAGTTAGTCGGCTTCGAGGCGCTGGTCCGCTGGCAGCATCCCGAGCGCGGCCTGGTGCCGCCAGGAAGCTTCATTCCGCTTGCCGAATCGAGCGGCCAGATCGCCGCCATCGATCGCTGGATGCTCAAGACGGCAATCGACCAGTTGGCGCAATGGCGACGCCAGGGACGTCGCATACTACCGATAGCGGTCAACGTCTCGGCCTCGCTGTTCTCCCGCTCCGATTTCGTTGCCGAGCTGACTCGCTGGCTCGACGAGCGAAAGGTACCGGGTCACGACCTCGAGCTGGAGATCACCGAGCACGTGGCCATGTTCGACCTGGATTACACCCTATCCACGCTGCAGGCACTGAAACGCCTTGGCGTGGCACTGTCCATCGACGACTTCGGTACGGGCTATTCGGGGCTCGCCTACCTGCGCGACTTCCCCATCGATACCGTCAAGATCGACATGAGCTTCATCCAGAGGGTGCACGAGGACGAGAAGAAGCAGGGCATCGTGCGGGCCATCATCGCCTTGGCCGATACCTTGGGCCTGCAGACCATTGCCGAAGGCGTGGAAACCGAGGAAGAACTGGCGTTCCTCAAGCTACAGGGATGCTGGGGCTATCAAGGCTACCTGTTCAGCCCGGCGCTGGCGGCCGACGAGATCGAGCGTCGCTATCTGGTACGCGAAGTACGACAGGGCATATGACTCGACCCGACTGAAGTCCGCTGCAACGTTTTGCCGACAGGCGCGATCAGCCAGCGCAACGGCAAACCTCACGGCGCGCTGGCGAGCCGATGACAGACGACGGGACAACGGAACTTGGCTCCCGGAGCAGGACTCGAACCTGCGACCCAGTGATTAACAGTCACTTGCTCTACCGACTGAGCTATCCGGGAACGATACGGCGGGAAAGTGCAACGCTTTCCGTGGAGGGCTGATGGCTCCTCGAGCAGGACTCGAACCTGCGACCCAGTGATTAACAGTCACTTGCTCTACCAACTGAGCTATCGAGGAATGACGAACGTCACAAATCAGCTTGTGTTCAATGGCTCCCGGAGCAGGACTCGAACCTGCGACCCAGTGATTAACAGTCACTTGCTCTACCGACTGAGCTATCCGGGAATCGTCCTGAACACGGTGCGTAGTATACGGATCAGCCACATAAGGTCAAGGGCGGATCTCGTCGACGCCACCTCCGGAGCAAGACGCGGCGACCGGAAACAGAACGCCCGTGCAGGCTTGGCTGCACGGGCGTTCTGATCGATCTGGTGGCTACGCCCTGATTCGAACAGGGGACCCCATCATTATGAGTGATGTGCTCTAACCGGCTGAGCTACGTAGCCTTTTCACACCTTGCCATGCTTCGGCGCGGCGATGGGGCAGAATTATGCCCGCCCCCCGCCGCCTTGGCAAGAGCGTTCAGGCATCAATTCCAAGCTCGGCCTTCACAGCCTCGGCGCCGGGCTCGCCGTCACGCGTATCGACCCCCTCCAGCCAGGCATCGAGCACGTCGGGATTCTCCTGCAGATAGGCCCGAGCGGCCTCGCGCGGGTCGCTACCCTCGTTCATGATCTCGCCCATCAGGCGATTTTCCATCTCCAGCGTGAAGTTGAGGTTCTCGAGCAGGGAGCCTACATTGCTGCACTCCTCGGCAAAGCCGGCTCGAGTATTGGTATAGACGGTAGCGCCGCCCAGGTCGGGGCCGAAATAGTCGTCCGCACCTTCAAGATAGGCAATGTCGAAGGTGGTATTCATCGGGTGCGGTTCCCAACCGAGGAATACCATCCACTCCTCGCGCGTTACCCGGGCGCGTAGCTCGGCCAGCATGCCGGCCTCGCTCGAGTCGACCAACTGCCACCCCCCCAGGCCAAAAGCATCGTCATCGATCATTTGCTGGATCAGCTCGTTACCGTCGTTGCCGGCCTCGATACCGTGCAGACTGGACTCGAACTTATCGGCGTGTTCATCGAGGTCGGCGACCGACGTGACCCCGGCATCGTGGACGTACTGCGGTACCGCCAGGGTGTACTTGGCCCCTTTCAGGTTGGCTGACAGGCGATCGACTTCGCCCCGTTCGATGTACGGGTCACTGATCGATGCCATGGACGGCATCCAGTTTCCCAGGAAGACGTCGAAATCGCCGTTACGCATGCCCGAATAAGCAATCGGAACGGACACCGTGTCGACCTTTGTCTGATAGCCAAGCGCCTCGAGGACTTCGCTAGTCATGGCGGTGGTAGCCGTGATGTCCGTCCAGCCCACCTCGGCAAAGCGTACCGTTTCGCAACTCTGCGGCTCGTCGGCCCAGGCAGGGGCTACCAGCCCACAGGCGAGCATGCCAAGGCTCAGGGCGGTGGAATGCATGGCGATCGTCTTGTTCATTCGGCTCTCCTCTTGCGGATGAAGCATCGTTTGGACGAGTGGAATGCCTCGACGGGCTTAGTGATTTTATATTGATTGAACGTTCAATAAAAAAATGCCAAGCTAGTCCCAAAGGTAACCACGCATGGCCGTGGTTGCAAATCGTAACCGGCATCGGGAGAACGAAGATGCCCAAGACAGGTATGGAGCCGATTCGACGCAGCCAGCTCATTCAGGCCACCATGGCCGCCATCGACGAAGTCGGTCTGGCTGATGCCACCGTGATGCGCATCGCCCGGCACGCCGGCGTCTCGGCAGGCATCATCAGTCACTACTTCGGCGGCAAGGATGGCCTGCTCGAGGCCACCATGCGCCAGATCCTGAGCGACCTCGGCGAGGCAGTGGCCCAGCGCCGTCGCCAGCTCGTCAATGGCTCGCCGCGAGAGCACATCGGCGCGATCATCGACGGTAACTTCGACCGCAGCCAGATCATTGGACCGGCCGCCAAGACCTGGCTCGCCTTCTGGGCCAGCAGCATGCACAAGGCGCAGCTTCAACGGCTTCAGCACGTCAACGACCAGCGACTCTACTCTAACCTGTGCTGCCAGTTCCGCCGACTGATGCCACATGAAGAGGCACGCGATGCCGCCCGCGGCCTGGCCGCCATGATCGATGGCCTGTGGCTGCGCGGCACCCTGAGCCCAGAAGGGCTGGATACTGAACGCGCCCGACGCCTGGCACACGCCTACCTCGACCAGCTACTGACCGGCTACGAAACCTCCCTTGCGTCCACAAAGGAGACAGCATGACAGCTTCCAACACCGAGACCCTCTTCATCGCGGGCCGTCGGCAGCCGGCCACTTCCGGCGAAACCTTCGACGTCATCAATCCTTATGATGGCAGCTTGTTGGCCAAGGTCGAGCAGGCCAGCCAGGCCGACGTCGACCGCGCCGTCGAGTCGGCACGGGAAGGCCAGCGCCGCTGGGCCGCCATGACCGGCATGCAGCGTGGTCGCATCCTCAATCGTGCCGTCGCGCTCTTGAGAGAGAGGAATGACGAGCTTGCCGAGCTCGAGACGCGCAATACCGGCAAGCCGATCAGCGAAACCGCCGCAGTGGACATCGTCACCGGCGCCGACGCGCTCGAGTATTATGCTGGCCTGGCGCCGGCCATCGAGGGCACCCAGATTCCGCTGCGCGAGTCGTCGTTCGTCTATACCCGCCGCGAGCCGCTCGGCGTCATCGGTGCCATCGGGGCCTGGAACTATCCCATCCAGATCGCCTGCTGGAAGGCGGCGCCGGCATTGGCGGCAGGCAACGCCATAGTGTTCAAGCCCAGCGAAGTCACTCCGCTGACCGCAATGAAGCTGGCCGAGATCTTCACCGAAGCCGGACTGCCCGATGGTGTGTTCAACGTCGTGCATGGCGACGGCCGCGTCGGCCAGATGCTGACCGCGCACGAGGGCATCGCCAAGGTGTCTTTCACCGGTGAGGTGGGCACCGGCAAGAAGGTGATGGCCGCGGCCGGCGGCTCGACGCTCAAGGACGTGACCATGGAACTGGGCGGCAAGTCGCCGCTGATCGTGTTCGCCGATGCTGACCTCGAGCGCGCCGCCGACGCCGCGATGATGGCCAACTTCTACTCCAGCGGGCAGATCTGCACCAACGGCACGCGGGTCTTCGTCGAGCGCTCGGTGAAGCAGGCCTTCGAGGAGAAGGTCGCCGAACGCGTGGCACGTGTCCGCGCCGGCGACCCGCTCGACCCCAGCGTCAACTTCGGCCCGCTGGTCAGCTTCGAGCATCAAGCCAAGGTGCTCGACTACATCGCATACGGCAAGCAGGACGGTGCCCAGGTGCTGATCGGCGGCGAGCCCTTGGCCGAAGGCGATTTCTCCCGCGGCGCCTGGGCGCCGGCCACGGTGTTCACCGATTGCAGCGACGATATGCGCATCGTACGCGAGGAGATCTTCGGTCCGGTGATGTCGATCCTCGTCTTCGACGACGAGGAGGAACTGATCCGCCGCGCCAACGACACCCACTACGGCCTCGCCGCCGGCGTGTTCACCGAGAGCCTGGCCCGAGCGCATCGCACCATTCATCGCCTCGAGGCTGGCATATGCTGGATCAACACCTGGGGCGAGTCGCCGGCGGAGATGCCGGTGGGTGGCTACAAGCAGTCCGGCGTCGGCCGCGAGAACGGCATCGAGACCTTGGCCCATTACACCCAGACCAAGTCGGTGCAGGTGGAGATGGGACCCTTCGAGTCAGTGTTTTAAGTATCAATGAAGAGACCCGTCATTGCCGCTCGCACACATATGTAGTGTCTGCCCAAGGCAAGCGCGGCTGGCTGCAGCGAGGGGCGCCGGGGACAAGCCGAAGAGGAGGTCCTACGCCATGGATGGCGTAGGTAGCGCCCAGGGAAGGGTTCACAGCGCCTCCTCGCAGGCTTGTCGACGGATCAGCCCCGAGCGACCCCGTTAGCAGGCCCGATCCGCCGCGTTACCAGTGAGAGATGTTATGTCCCAGATGCATGAATTCGACTACGTCATCATCGGTGCCGGTTCCGCCGGCAACGTGCTGGCCACCCGTCTCACCGAAGACGCAGACGTCAGCGTGCTGCTGCTCGAGGCGGGCGGCCCCGACTACCGCTTCGACTTTCGCACCCAGATGCCCGCCGCGCTCGCCTATCCGCTGCAAGGCAAGCGCTACAACTGGGCCTTCGAGACCGACCCGGAGCCGCACATGAACGGCCGCCGCATGGAGTGCGGTCGCGGCAAGGGCCTCGGCGGCTCGTCGTTGATCAACGGCATGTGCTATATCCGCGGCAACGCGCTGGACTACGACAACTGGGCCAACCTGGCAGGCCTCTCGGACTGGCGCTACGTCGACTGCCTGCCCTACTTCAGGAAAGCCGAGTGCCGCGATATCGGACCCAACGCCTACCACGGCGGCGACGGGCCGGTCAGCGTGGCCACGCCCAAGGAGGGCAACAACGAGCTCTACCGCGCCTTCGTCGACGCCGGCATACAGGCGGGTTACCCCGAGACCGAGGACGTCAACGGCTACCAGCAGGAGGGCTTCGGCCCCATGGACCGTTTCGTCACTCCCAAGGGGCGCCGCTCCTCCACCGCCCGCGGCTACCTCGACCTGGCCAAGCAGCGCGATAACCTCACCATCGAGACCCACGCCACCACGGACGTGATCGAGTTCGAGGGCAAGCGTGCCGTGGGCGTGCGTTACCTGCGCCGCGGCCAGGCGCAGCAGGTTCGCGCCCGCCGCGAGGTGCTGCTGTGCGCCGGGGCCATCGCCTCGCCGCAGATTCTGCTGCGCTCGGGAGTGGGCAACCCCGAGCACCTGCGCGAATTCGATATCCCTCTGGTTCACGAGCTGCCTGGCGTCGGCGAGAATTTGCAGGACCATCTGGAGATGTACATCCAGTACGAATGCAAGCAGCCGATCACGCTCTACCCGGCGCTGAAGTGGTTCAACCAGCCTAAGATCGGCGCCGAGTGGCTGCTGCTCGGTAGCGGCATCGGCGCCAGCAACCAGTTCGAGTCGTGCGCCTTCATTCGTACCCACGACGAGGAGCCCTGGCCCAACCTGCAGTACCACTTCCTGCCCATCGCCATCAGCTATAACGGCAAGAGTGCGGTGCAGGCACACGGCTTCCAGGCCCACGTGGGTTCGATGCGCTCGGAGAGCCGCGGGCGCATTCGCCTTACCTCACGCGACCCCAAGGCGGCCCCCAGCATCCTGTTCAACTACATGGCCAAGGAGAAGGACTGGCAGGAATTCCGCGATGCCATTCGCCTGACCCGCGAGATCATCGCCCAACCGGCCATGGATCCCTACCGTGGCCGTGAGATATCGCCGGGGCCGGACGTGCAGAGCGACGAGCAGCTCGACGCCTTTGTACGCGAGCACGCCGAGACCGCCTACCACCCATGCGGCAGTTGCCGCATGGGCGAAGGCGACGACGCCGTCGTCGACGGCCAAGGCCGCGTGCATGGCCTGGAGGGGCTGCGTGTAGTGGATGCCTCGCTGTTTCCGGTGATCCCCACCGGCAACCTCAATGCCCCGACCATCATGCTGGCCGAGAAGATCGCCGACCGCATCCGTGGTCGCGAACCGCTGCCGCCCTCCGACGCGCCCTACTACGTGGCCGGCGAGAGTCCGGCCCGGCGCGAGCCCCAGCGTCGCTTGAGCTGAGCATCTACGCCACCACGTCATGCGCCCCGCCATCGAGCGGGGCGCCTTCGTTCGTGCCTTTCACTGGGCTGGTCACCTGTACCAAGATGGGCTAGGCTGACACATTCAAACAACTGTTCTAAACATGAACCAAGGGAGCGCTGAAGAAATGCTCACCCTCATACTGCTGATCCTCACCGTCGCTGGCCTGCTGGCGCTGTTGCGGCGCGAGGCCGGCGCCATGCCGATCCTGGCAATGCTCGGCGGCCTTGGCCTGGTGAGTCTGCTGGTGTCCCCGGTGCTGGGCGTGCTGCTGCTGCTCGGCGCGGCAGTCGTGGCCGTGGCCGGCCTGCCGGCACTGCGCATCCAATGGCTCACCCCGCGCCTGTTCGCCATGTTCAAGCGCGTCTCGCCCAAGGTCTCCGACACCGAGCGCATCGCGCTGGAAGCCGGCACCGTGGCCTGGGACGGCGAGCTGTTCTCAGGTCGCCCCAAGTGGGACAAGCTGATGAGCTACCGCGACGATGGTCTGAGCGAGGAGGAGCGCACCTTCATCGAGCACCAGTGCTCGGTGGCAGCGGGCATGTGCAATGCCTGGGAGATCGCCAAGGAGCGTGCCGACCTGCCTGAGGAACTGTGGCAATACCTGAAGCAGGAAGGCTTCTTCGGCATGATCATTCCCAAGGAGTACGGCGGCCTCGGGTTCTCCGCCAAGGCTCAGTCGCTGGTGCTGCAGAAGCTCTCCATCAGCGAGACGCTGATGGTCACGGTGGGTGTACCCAACTCCCTGGGACCGGGCGAGCTGCTGCTCAAGTACGGTACCCAGGAGCAGAAGGATCACTATCTGCCGCGCCTGGCCGACGGCCGCGAAATCCCCTGCTTCGGCCTCACCGGCCCGCGCGCCGGCAGTGACGCCACCTCGCTGCCCGACACCGGCATCGTTTGCAAGCAGGTGATCGACGGTAAAGAGGTGCTGGGCCTGCGCCTCAACTTCGAGAAGCGCTGGATCACCCTGGCGCCCATCGCCACCGTAGTGGGCCTGGCCTTCCGCCTGTTCGACCCCGACCACCTGCTGAGCGAGGAAGAGGATCGCGGCATCACCCTGGCCCTGGTACCGCGCAACACCGCCGGCATGGAGATCGGTCGTCGCCACCATCCCATTGGCAGCCCCTTCCTCAACGGCCCGATCAAGGGCAAGGACGTCTTCGTCCCGCTGGATACCATCATCGGCGGCACCGAGATGATCGGTCAGGGCTGGCGCATGCTGGTGGAGTGCCTCTCCATCGGCCGCTGCATCACCCTGCCCTCCGGCGCCAGCGGCACCTCACGCTATGCCCTGGGCTGGACCGGCGGCTTCGCCCGCATTCGCCGCCAGTTCAACGTCCCGGTAGCGGAAATGGAGGGCGTGCAGGAACCGCTGGCACGCCTGGCCGCGCTGGGATACATCGCCCAGGCTGCGGTCTACCAGACCGCCAATACCATCGATCGCGGCGAGAAGCCGGCGGTGCCCTCGGCGATCCTCAAGAGCCAGCTCACCGAGTTCCAGCGCATCGCGCTCTCCGATGCCATGGACATCCACGGCGGCAAGGCAGTGACCCTGGGCCCGCGCAACTACCTGGGTATCGGCTACAGCGCCAACCCGGTGTCGATCACGGTAGAGGGTGCCAACATCATGACTCGCAACCTGATGATCTTCGGCCAGGGCGCGATCCGCTGCCATCCGTACGTGCTCGAGGAGCTGGCCGCCTCGGACAGCAACGATCTGCCGGCCTTCGATCGCGCCTTCTTCGGCCATGCGGCGCTGGTCTTCGGCAACGCCGCCCGGGCCTTCACCATGGGACTCGGCATCGGCAAGCCGGAGGTGCCCTTCGACGCGGTGGCTGCACCCTATGCCCGCGACATGGCGCGCCTCTCGGCCGGCTTCAGCCTGTGTGCCGATGCCGCCATGGCCAGCCTCGGGGCCACGCTCAAGCAGCGCGAGATGCTCTCGGCGCGGCTGGGCGACGTGCTCTCCAATCTCTACCTCGCCTCGATGGTGCTCAAGCACTGGCAGGAGGGCGACAAGGTGGAGGGCGAGGCGGCCCTGCTCCACTACAGCTGCACTCATCTGCTGCAGCGCGCCGAACAGGCCTTCGACGAGTTGTTCGACAACCTGCCCAACCGCGCGCTCGCCGGCGTGCTACGTGCCGTGACGATGCCGTTGGGGCGGCGTTGGAAGCGCCCCGCCGACCAGTTGACCCGCGAGATCGCCCAGGCGGTGTCGCGCGACACGCTGCTGCGCGCCAAGCTGCTCGCAGCGGCCTGGCAGCAGAACGACGGCGTGAAAGACAATCCCCTGGCTCGCTACAACGCGCTGCTCGCCGACTACGACCGCGCCGAGGCGCTCTACCGTACGGTCAACAAGGCCTACGCCAAGGGCGAACTGCCGCCTGAGGCGCTGCACCCCGAAGCTCGCCTGGAGGCGGCGCGTGAAAAGGAGCTGGTCAGCGCGGAGGACGCCGAGTTCATGCGCGGCTTCGAAGCCGAGGTGCTGGAACTGCTTAGCGTGGACGACTTCGAGTACGACGAGTTCGCCACCGACAAGGCCAACATCCTGCGCCACAACGCGGCGTAAGTTCGGTCCATCCTACCCAACCCCGGCCCAGCGCCGGGGTTTTTCGTTGCCTCTCCTACAACGGCCAAACCAGCAGGATCATCGGTATCGCCACTGCCATCACGACCATCTCGAGCGGCAGGCCCATCTTCCAATAGTCGCCGAAGCGATAGCCGCCCGGCCCCATCACCAGGGTATTGGACTGGTGCCCGATGGGGGTGAGGAAGGCGCAGGAGGCACTCACGGCCACGGCCATCAGGAAGGGATCGACGGAAGCCTCGAAACCGTTGGCCAGACTGACGGCGATCGGTGCCATGAGGACCGCCGCGGCCGCGTTATTGATCACGTCGGATAGCATCATGGTGGTAACGAACAGCAGCACCAGAATCGAAACGACGGGCCAAGTGCCGCCCAAGCGCAGCAGGCTCTCGGCGACCAGCGCCGCGCCGCCACTGGTCTCGAGCGCCGTGCCCACTGGAATCATCGCTGCCAACAGCACGATCACCGGTCCATCGACGGCCTGGTAGCCTTCGCGCAGCGGCAGCACCCCGACCAGCAGCGACACCACGGCGGCAAGCGCCAGGGCGATGGCATTGGGGAGCAGATCGAACAACATGGCGCAGATGGCAAGCGCGAAAATGGCGATCGACACCAGCAGCATGCGCGGCTGCCCCAGCGAAATGTTGCGCCGCGCCAGCGGCAGGCAGCCCAGCGTGGCCAAACTATCACTGAGGTTGCTTTCGCCGCCCTGTAACAGCAGCACGTCACCCGGCTGAAAACGGATATCGCGCAGGCGTTGGCGCAGCCGGCTGCCGTCGCGGGCCACGGCCACCAGATGCATGCCGTACTGGTTATGCAGGCGCAGTTGGGTCACGGTGCGGTTGACCATCACCGAGTCATTGCGCACCACCGCCTCGACCAGCTCCAACCCCTCGGTATCAAAGCCGTTCGTCTTGCGCGGTGTTCCCTTCTCCACCTGTTGCTGCTGATGATCGGCGTCGCGCTCCAACTGGCCGCCCTCATCCTGGACTGGCGCCTCTTCCTCACTCTCCTCCTGCGGATCGAGCCCCACCTGCAGGCCGGCCTTGTCCTCGAGCAGCTTCATCTCCTCGGGGCCGGCCTCCACCAGCAGTACGTCATCCTCCTTCAATACGCCAAGAAAGGCGTGCCCGGCATAGCGACGCTCCTCGCGCAGCACCGCCAGCACGGGAACGGGCTCCTCGAGCTCGTGGTGCAGCTCGCGCAAGGTCCAGCCAAGCGCCTTGGATTCCGCGCCTACCCTGGCTTCGACCAGGTAGTGAGTGATGTCGAACATGGCCTCGGTGGAGGCATTACCGGCACGCCTCGGCACCAGCCGCCAGCCCAGCAGCACGATGAACGCAAGCCCCGCCAGGGCCACGCTGGCCCCTACGGGAAAGAACGAGAACATGCCGAAGGTTTCGCCGGTCACGCTGCCGCGATAGCTGGCAATGATGATGTTGGGCGGCGTGCCGATCAGCGTCATCAGGCCACCGAGCAGCGAGCCAAAGGCCAGCGGCATCAGCAGCAGCGACGGCGAGGTGTCGTGCTCCCGCGCCAGGCGCATGGCCACCGGCAGCAGCAGCGCCAGGGCGCCCACATTGTTCATGAAGCCCGAGAGAACCACCACCGTGGTCGTCAGCGCCACCAGCTGCAGGAACAGCCGATCGCCGATCTTGAGAACCTGCTCGGCAATGACATCGACCACGCCGGAGCGCTCGAAACCGCGACTGAGCACCAGCACCGCCGCCACGGTAATGACGGCAGGATGACCGAAGCCATGGAACGCCTCCTCGCCCGGCACCAGCCCCAGGATCACGCAAGCCAGCAGCGCGGACAGGGCTACCAGATCGTAGCGGAAGCGCCCCCAGACGAAGGCGGCCAGCGTGAGTCCCAGCACGATGAATACCAGCGTATGGTCGGCCATACCCGCTCCCTGTCGTGGCACAGGCTTCAGCACAACAGTCGCACGAGAAAAAATCCAGCCTTTTCGATCACTTCGGGCGAGGGAGAAGGAAAAAACCCGGCCGAAGCCGGGTTTCATGTGAGCTCAACGCAGACTATTTCGCCATCTTCTCGAGCATGGCGTTGACCGCCGTTAGATGCTCCGGCTCGTTGTGACACATGCCCTGGAACACGGCACAGACATCGAGGAAGTCCTTGAGCTCGGTGCGCTGGGCCATCTTCATCAGCCGCTTGGTCAACCGCGTGGCCTTGGGTGGCTGCTCGGCGATGCGCGCCGTCATTTCGCCTACCCGCTCCATCAGCGCCTCCGGTTCGGTAACCTCGAGCACGATGCCATACTCCTTGGCCTCCTCGGCGTCGATCACCCGCCCGGAGAGAGTCAGCTCGAAGGCCCGCTGGTAGCCGATCAGGCGCTGCATGAACCAGGCACCGCCATCGCCGGGGATGATGCCCAGGTTGAGGAAGGTCTCGCCGAACTTGGCCTTGCGCGAGGCGATGCGGATATCCGCCATGTTGGCCAGATCGAAGCCGGCGCCGATGGCCGGGCCGTTGACCGCGGCGATCACCGGTACCTCCACCGCCTGCAGCGCCAGCGGGATGCGCTGGATACCGCGCCGATAGCGCCCCGCCACTTCGGCCACGTCGCCGGCGAAATCACCACCGCGGTTGGCCATGTCCTTGACGTTGCCACCGGCGGAGAACGCCGAACCCGCCCCGGTGAGGACCAGCACCGAGACCTCGTCACAGCGATTGACCCACTCCGCCACGGCGACGATGTCGTCGGCCAGGGCCGTTCCGGTCAGGGCGTTGCGCACGTCGTGGCGGTCCAGGGTCAGGGTTGCGACGCGCTCTTCCAGGGTCAGCAGCGCATCCTGCAGGACGGGCTGGGGTACGCTCTCGCTCATGCCGCGCTCTCCTCGTCATGACTGGCGATGGGTTCGCGCTCCACGATAACCCGGGCATCCACCACGGCATAGCCGTCGGCGTTGAGAATCACCGGGTTGAGATCCAACTCGCTGAGCTCGGGATAGGCGTCGGCGATGCGCGATACCGTGAGCAACAGCTCCACCAGCGCCTCCATGTCGATTCCCGGCTCGCCGCGGGCACCTTCGAGCACCTTGCGCGCCTTGATCTGCTCCACCATGCTGCGCGCATCGTGGCGCGACAGAGGTATCGAGCGAAAGGCCACGTCCTCCAGTATCTCGACGAAGATCCCGCCCAGGCCGAACATCAACACCGGGCCGAAGATCGGATCGCGAATCACGCCGACGATCACCTCGACGCCCTTCTTCGCCATCGGCGCGACCAGCACGCCCTCGATCTCGGCCTGATCATCGTAGGCGCGGCAGGAGGCGAGGATCTCGTCGCGCGCGCGACGCAGCGCGGCCTCGCCCATCAGGTTGAGCTTGACCCCGCCGGCATCCGACTTGTGCAGGATGTCCTTGGACACCACCTTCATCGCCAGCGGCGCTTCACCGAACGCGGCCACCGCCTCGGCCAGCTCCGCGTCGCTGCGCACGACCCTCTCCTGCGGCACCTCGATGCCGTGCTCGCGCAGCAGCTGCTTGGCCTCGTACTCGAACAGGTCGCGTCCCTCCGCCCGGGCGCGGGCGAACGTCTCGCCGAGCTCCGGTTTCGGCTCGAGTGCCGGCTCACGCGGATACTGTTCACAGAGCTGGAGGTAATCGCCGCGCTCGCCCAGCGCCCGCAGCACGCGTACCGATTGCTCGATGGAGGAGTAGATCGGGATGCCGGCTTCATGCAGCCGGCGCAGGGCAGGCGGCTTGATCGGCGTGTAGAGGCTGTAGATGACCAGCGGCTTGTCGGTGGCCTTGGAAAGGTCGACCATCGCCTCGGCGCCGCGCATCTCGTCGCCCAGCAGCGATTCGGCGAAGCGAATGCTGTAGCCACCGAACATGCCGACGAGAAAGATGCTGTCGACGTTGTCGTCGGCGGCGACGATCTCCATGCAGGTGGCCAGCAGCGAGGGGTTGGCGTCGGTGGAGCCCGCCACGTCCACCGGGTTGACCGTCGAGGCCTGGGGGAAGAGCACCTCGCGCAGCTTCTGGCGGGTCTCCTCGGAGAGCTCGGCCAGCGTGAGGCCCGCCTCGGCCAGGCGGTCGGAGGCAATGGTGGCCTGGCCACCGCCGTCGGAGATCACCGCCACCCGCTTGCCGCGCGCCTTCTGCAGCAAGCCGAGCCCCTCGGCCACCGGCAGGATCTCGTCGGAGCGATGTACCACGCTGACGCCGGCCTGGCGCAGCAGGTCCACGGTCATGGCATAGCTGCCGGCCAGCGCGCCGGTATGCGAGCTGGCCGCCTTCTGGCCGGCCTCGGTGGAGCCCGACTTGTATACCACTACCGGCTTCATGGCGGTGACGTCGCGTGCCACCTCGAGGAACTTGCGCCCGTCGCGAAAGCCCTCCACGTAGAGGGTGGCCACACGGGTGTGTTCGTCCTCGCCCAGATAGCGCAGGTAGTCGTTGAAACCGATGTCGCTCTGGTTGCCGGGACCGACATAGGTGGAGAAACCGACCTGGCCGTTGTACTGGGCCTCGAGCGCCAGTGACAGCAGCATGTTGCCCGACTGGGAGATGATCCCCACGTCGCCCGACTTGACGTTGTCCAGTGCCAGCAGGTTGAGGCGATGGTGCAGGTTGAACACCCCAGAGGTATTGGGTCCGATGACGCGCACGCCGTGCGCTTCGGCCTGGGCCATCATCTCGCGCTCGAGCTCGGCGCCTTCAGCGCCTGTCTCGGCGAAGCCGCTGGCCAGTATCACCGCGCCCTTGATGCCGTGGCGGCCACACTCGGCAATCAGCCCCGGCACGCTGGCAGCCGGCGTGCAGATCAGCGCCAGCTCAGGAGTGCCGGGAATCGCGGCGATCGAGGGCCAGGCCTCGATCCCCAGGATCAGATCGGCCTTGGGGTTGACCGGGTAGATAGCGCCACGGAAGCCGTCCTTGATCAGGCCCACCATTGCCTTGTAACCGCGCTTGGTGGGATCGCTCGAAGCACCGACCACGGCGATGCCGGACGGCGCCAGTATCTCGTGCAGCGGGCTGCGTGTCGGAAGATGTCCTTCGATCGGGTTCATGTCTCGTATCCTTGAGTCTGTCAGTGTCCCTGGAACCGGGGGGTGCGCTTCTCGGCGAAGGCGTCGACCCCCTCCTGCCAGTCGGCCGTGGTGGAGCAGGTGAAGACCGCATCCAGCTCCTGCTGCAGCTGGCTCTCTAGTCCGGTGTCACTGCCCTGGTTGACCAGCCGCTTGAGCATGGCGATCGATACCGGCGCCTGCCGGGAAAGGCTTTCGGCCAGCTCATGGGCTTGCTGCATCAGCCGCTCAGCGGCATGGCAGGAGGTGGCCAGGCCGATGCGCGCCGCCTCGTGCCCGTCGATGCGCCGCCCGGTGTAGAGCAGCTGGCGCGCCATATTCAATCCCACCAGCTGCGGCAACAGCTTGGAGACGCCGCCGCCGACGCAGGTCCCGATACTGGTCTCGGGGAAGCCGATCTGCGCCTCTTCGGCCATCACGATGAAGTCGCAGGCCACCGCCATTTCCGCCCCGGCCCCCAGGGCATAGCCGTTGACGGCGGCAATGACCGGTTTGGGGTGGCGCAGGATCGCCTCGCAAACGTCGTTGCCTAGCTGCAAGTACCGGCGACGCTGGTACAAGGTGCGCTTTGCCCCGCCGTGCTCCTTCATGTCGGCACCGACGCAGAACGCCCGCCCCTCGCCGGTGAGGATCACGCAGCGTACCTCCGGGTCGGCCTTGGCCTCGGCCAGAGCAGCGAGCAGCTCCCCATAGAAGGCTTCCACTACCGCATTGAGGCGGTGCGGCCGGTTGAAGCGGATTTCCATGACCGCCTCCTGGCGATCGATGATTAGGGTTTCGGGGCTGGCTGGGCTCATGACGGGTTCGGACACTCTCGACGTATCGTTGACTGGGATTTCCATAACGTTCGGCACGCTCGACACCGAATGGAAACAAACGTGTCGTTATCAAAACACAAGCGGTACGCTTGTTTTGTCGGCATCCTAGCCAAGGCACAGCATGTCGTCAATACGGATGTACCATTGGACAAAAAATCTAGAAACATTCGTTTCGTTCATTCACCATTGCCATGCGTTACAATGCGCCTCGCCCCGGCCGTCCTCTCCCGTTGCTGGGCCATGATCCAACCAGGAGAACCGCCGTGCTGGAACATGATCCGCAGACTGCCGAGCTGGAAAGTGGCCAGGATTCCCCGCCAGCGGGGCTCGATGCCGTGAACCAGCAACTGGCTGCCGCCTACCCCGAGCTCAGCCCACAATTGAAGCTTGCCGCCGGCTACGTGCTGGAGCATCCGGTCGAGATTGCGTTCCAGTCGATACGCAAGTCGGCTGCCGCGGCGCGCGTAACCGCCTCGACCCTGGTGCGCCTGGCCAAGCGCCTGGGCTTCGACAGCTACGAGCAGTTTCGCGACGTGTTCCAGTCCGCCGTGCAGGCCGGTCCGGTGGAGCTCTCTGGGCGCGCAAGCGACCTGCGTACCCTGGCCAGCCAGACCGATGATCAGGTCTTTCTCGATGTGGGCGACGCCGCCTTCGACAATATCGGCCGCCTGTTCACTGCCGACAACCAGATCCGGGTGCGCGAAGCCGCCAGGCTGCTGCTCGAGGCCGAGAAGATCGCCGTGGTGGGCTTTCGCGATACCTTCGCCTGCGCCTACCACTTCGCCTACGTGGGACGCATCGCCATGCCCAACGTCCAGTTGATTCGCGGCCAGGAAGGCGGGCTGCTGACGGAGCTGGCCCCCTATGGCGAGCATGACGTGGTGGTCGCCTTCGGCTTCGAGCCCTACTGCGCCGAGACCATGCGCGCCCTGGAAATCGCCCGCGCGGGCGGGGCCAAGGCCATCGTCATCACCGATACCCTGCGCTCCCCGCTGGTCCCGGGCGCCACCATGACCTTCACCGTTGCCAACGCCACGCCACACTTCTTCCCTTCGATTCTCTCTGCCATCACGCTGATCGAAGTGCTGCTGGCCGAGTGCGTGGCCTTCGGCCCCGACGAGCTGGTCGACAACGTGGCACGCTTCGAGTCGCGCATGCGCGCCATGGGCGCCTACGTCAGCAACGAGTAGCCTGGCCCGAAACGACGGCGCCCGCCTCAGGGAGGCGGGCGCCGTGTTTGGCTGAAACGCTGTCGCTTACGGCAACAGGAGGGTCGAGCCGGTGGTACGACGCCCGGCCAGGGCATCCTGGGCCTTGCCGGCATCGGCCAGGGCGAAGCGCTGGCCGATATCGACCTTGACCTTGCCGCTGCCTAGCATCTCGAACAGGTCGTTGCACATCATCTCCAGCCGCTCGCGGGTATCGGCATAGCCGTTGAGGCTGGGGCGGGTCACGAACAGTGAGCCCTTCTGGTTGAGTATGCCGAGGTTGACACCCTCGACCGGCCCCGACGCGTTGCCGAAACTGACCATCAGCGAACGCGGCTTGAGGCAGTCCAGCGACGTGATCCAGGTATCCTTGCCCACCGAGTCGTAGACCACGTCGCACATTTCGCCGTTAGTCAGCTCGCGCACCCGCTCGACCACGTCCTCGCAGGTGTAGTCGATGGTTTCCCAGGCACCGTTGGCCTTGGCCAGCTTCGCCTTCTCCTCTGAACTGACGGTGCCGATCAGCTTCACGCCCAGGGCACGGGCCCATTGACAGGCGATGGAGCCCACCCCTCCGGCCGCGGCATGCCACAGGATCGTCTCGCCGCCCTCGAGCGGGGCGGTCTGACGCAGCAGGTACTGCACTGTGAGGCCCTTGAGCATGCTGGCGGCGGCAGTTTCCGAGGTTATCGCGTCGGGTAGCGCTACCACTTTCTCGCCCGGCAGCACGTGGTACTCGGCGTAAGCGCCCAGCGGCCCCTGGGCATAGGCGACTCGGTCGCCCTCCTTCAGATGGCTCACGCCCTCACCCACGGCGTCAACCACCCCGGCCCCTTCGGTGCCGAGCCCGGAGGGCAGCCCGGAAACGGGATAGAGCCCGGTGCGGAAGTAGATGTCGATGAAGTTGAGACCGATGGCCTCGTTGCGGACGCGGACCTCGCCAGGTGCAGGATCGCCCGGCGTCACGTCGACGAGTTCGAGTACCTCGGAGCCGCCGGTACGAGAAAACTGGATACGCTTGGCCATGTCATGTTCCTTGTCCGCTAATGATAGGTGCGTTCATACCAAAGCTGTCCACGCAGACGGTAAAGCACAGGCTTCCGCCAGTGTCTTCAGCCGGGGAAGGCCGACAGCCGGTCGACGAAGTGACGCTTTTCCTGCTCGAAGAAACGCGGATCGTGCTTGAAACGCCGCAACACCGCCTCGTCATCGAAGCTCAGCGCCGGTTCCAGCTCGCCCACGCCCTGCGCCGGGTGATGGGGAGAGAGACCGACGCGTCGGCCACCCGGAGCCGCAAACCAGCGGTTGATACCACAGCGGCGAAAGAACGCTTCTTCGTCCTGATCCATCGCATCGACCCGCAGCGGGGCTTTCTGGGCCAGCTCGCGGATCAACCGGCGAAGGCTCTCGCGGTCGCCGCCAGGCGAGGCGTGCAGCCACAGCGCCATGCCCGAACCCGACGCATCGAGCGTCAGCAGAGCCAGCGCGCCGGGCCTGCCCTGATCGTCCACCAGCGCCCATAGACGCGCGGCCTCATGAGCGAAGAGCAATTGCCGCGTGCCGGTGAACGTGACCAACGGCGACAGCCCCGCTTCCCTACCATAGATATCGGCGCACAGACGGGCGAGCCAGGCATCGCGCTGCTCGTCACGCTCGGGGGTCATCACCTTCATGCCTTGCCTCGTTGCATCGTCAAAGGCTGCAAGCCTAGCATAGTCGCGGTCGATTCCACGCGTGTCACGCGCTGGGTGTCGCCAACCTGTCATCGCCACCGTTTAGCCTGCCAGGGCCCTCCACCGGAGCTCCACATGCCACAGCCTCCCGCTCTTGCATTGCCCAGACTGATCGCCCATCGCGGGCTCTCCGCCCACGCGCCGGAGAATACGCTTTCGGCAGTGAGGGCCGCCCATGACGCCGGCTTTCACTGGGTGGAGCTCGACGTCCAGCTGCTCGGCGACGGCACGCCGGTGATCTGGCACGACGCCACGCTCAAGCGCTGCTCCGACGGTCACGGCAGGCTGGCCACGCTGGATCTCGCCGCGGTGCGCAAGCTCGATGTCGGCGCCTGGTTCAGTGACGACTTCCGTGGCGAACGCATGGCCACCCTGAGCGACATGCTGGCGCTGCTGGTGGAACTGGACATGGGCGTCAACATGGAGCTCAAGGTAACCCGGAGGCGCAGCGGTACCGAACTGGCCGAGATAGTGGTGCCTCGCCTGCTCAAGGCGTTGCCGCCGGAACGGCTGATTCTCTCCTCCTTCGACCAGCCCGCCCTGCAGCATGCTCGTTCCCTCGCCGACGCCTCCTTGCTGCCCATCGGCGTCCTTACCGAAAGCGTACCCGAGAAATGGCGCTCACGCTGCGAGGCACTAGAGGCCTATAGCATTCACACGGACTGGACCCGGCTCACTGCCCGCCGCGCTCGTGAGATCAAAGCGGCTGGCTACCGGCTGCTGTGCTATACGCCCAACGACCCGGCCGCCTTCGCCAACCGCTGGGAGTGGGGAGTCGACAGTGCGATCAGCGACGACCCGCCCCTGTTCACGGGCTTCGCGCCTCCAGCGCCCCCCTTAGAGCTCGGATAAGGACAGCGGTGCCTCATGTGGTCTAGCTTGAGTAGGCAGCCAGAGAAACGACAGGAGAGCGTGCAATGGAACTGCTCGACAGAATCACGGATTACTTGATCGACAACGAACTCAAGCTTGCCACCGCCGAGTCATGTACCGCCGGGCTAATCGTCTCGGAGCTGGCCCGGGTGCCAGGCGCGGTCAGAGCATCGACTGCGGCCTCGGCGTCTACTCGCCCCAATCGAAGCATCGTTACCTCGGGGTCAGCTTCGACACCATTGAACGCTACGGGCTGACCAGCGAGGCCGTAGCCAGCGAAATGGCTGCCGGGGCGCTGAACAACAACGATGCCGACGTGGCCCTGGCCAATACCGGCATCGCCGGCCCCAACCCCGGCGACGATGATACCCCTATCGGCACGGTCTGCTTCGCCTGGGCCTTCTGCCACAACGGCGGCCACCACCATTATTGCGAAACGCGTCGCTTCGACGGCGAACGCAACGAAGTGCGCCTGGCCGCCGCCCACTATGCCCTGGAGCGCTTGCCCCATTACCATCGACTGTGCCTAGAGAGCACGGCGAAGAGCGAAGAGCAGACACGCTCACGCCGGGCCGTGCAACGCGCTATCGGCGTGCAACTACAGGCCAGCCCGGAGGTCGACCCCCGGCAAGAGCTGGAACGTCGCCGCGATTTTCTCTGCGACGCCATGCATGAGAGCCGTCAGACGACACTGGTACTGGGCATCAGCGGCGGTGTCGACTCCACCGTGGCGGGTCGCCTGGCACAGCTCGCCGTGGAAAAGCGCCGTGAACAGGGCGAGCAGGCCGCCTTCGTTGCCATGCGCCTGCCCTACGGCGTGCAGCAGGATGCCGACGATGCGGACAGGGCGCTGGCCTTCATCCAGCCCGATGAAGTGCTCGACGTGAACATCCAGGGCGCCAGCGACGCCCTGCTGGAGGCGCTGGAGAGCGGAGGGCTGACGTTCACGGATGCCCACCAGCGCGACTTCGTGCTGGGCAATATCAAGGCGCGCCAGCGCATGGTCGCCCAGTACGCCGTGGCCGGCACCCGCAGCGGCCTGGTCATCGGCACCGACCAGGCCGCCGAGGCACTGATGGGCTTCTTTACCAAGTACGGTGATGGCGCCTGCGATGTCGCCCCCTTGACCGGTCTGAGCAAGCGCCAGGTGCGCCTGCTCGGCCAGCAGCTCGGCGCCCCCGCAGCGCTGGTGGACAAGGCCCCCACTGCCGACCTCGAGTCGCTGGCGCCGCAGAAGCTCGACGAGGTGGCCCTCGGCGTCACGTACGAGGAGATCGACGCCTTCCTGGAAGCCCGAGAGGTCTCCGCAAGCGCCTTCGACACCATCGTCACCACCTACCGGCGCACCGAGCACAAACGCCGGTTGCCCATCACCCCGGACTGAACCCCTGCGCCTGTCACCAAGCGGGCCGACACCAGGGTGTGGGCCCGCACGGCAGCCAAGCTGCTCCGACGATACTCTCAGAGCTCCAGCAGGTGCTCGATGGCCGCCATGTCCAGATGCGCTTCCAGGCAGTCGGCCAGCCGGTCGAGTTCCTGCTGGCGATGCAGCTGGTAATCCACCGCGGCACCCTGCGCACCGAGCCCGCAGCGGGCCAGCAGTGCCGCGCACGCCTCGGGCCGGTCGAACAGACCGTGCAGGTAGGTCCCCATGATCTGGCCGTCGGCGCTGGCGGCACCGTCGGGCCTTCCCTCCAACTCACACAGAGGCCGCTCCAGGTCAGGGCCTTCACTCACGCCGTTGTGAATCTCGTAGCCGCTGATCGCTACGCCCTCGGCTAGCAAGCGCCCATTCACGTTGCGCAGCTGCTTGCCCGCTACCATGCGTGTCTCGAACTCGAGCAGGCCGAGTCCATCACTGGAGCCTGCCGGGCCCTCCAGGCCATCCGGGTCGTGGACCTCCCGGCCCAGCATCTGGAAGCCGCCGCAGATGCCGAGCACACGGCCGCCGTAGCGTAGATGGCGCTGTATCGCTTCCTCCCAGCCCTGAGCGCGCAGCCAGGCGAGATCGGCTCTGGTGCTCTTGCTGCCCGGCAAGATGATCAGATCCGCCGGCGGGATCGCTCGGCCGGGCCCGACGAAGGTCAGGTCGACCCGCGGATGCAGGCGCAACGGGTCGAAGTCGTTGTGGTTGCTGATGCGCGGCAGCGCCGGGATCACAACCTTGAGCGTGGCCCCCGGCCCTACCCGACCGCTGCGACCGATGCTGTCCTCGGCGTCGAGCAGCAGCCCCTGAAGATAAGGCAGCGTGCCGAACACCGGCTTGCCGGTGTACTCGCTGAGCCAGTCAAGGCCCGGCTCGAGCAGGGCGATGTCGCCGCGAAAGCGGTTGACGATGAAGCCATGGGTACGTGAGCGCTCGCTCTCGCTGAGCAGCTCCAGGGTGCCGACCAGTTGGGCGAAGACGCCGCCGCTGTCGATGTCGCCGACCAGCACCACCGGGCAGTCGACCATCTCGGCGAAGCCCATGTTGGCAATGTCGTTGGCCCGCAGATTGATCTCCGCCGGGCTGCCCGCCCCCTCGGCGACGATCACATCGAAGCGCGCCGACAGCGCCTGCCACGCCGCCAGCACGCTCTCCCGCGCGATGCGCTTGTAGGCGTGATAGTCCAGCGCATCCATGTGACCGTGTACCTGTCCGCGCAGGATCACCTGGGCGCCGCGGTCGCTCTCCGGCTTGAGCAGCACCGGGTTCATGTCGCTATGCGGCTCGACACCGGCCGCCAGCGCCTGCAGCGCAGTGGAGCGGCCGATCTCGCCGCCGTCCACCGTCACCGCGCTGTTGAGCGCCATGTTCTGCGGCTTGAACGGCGCCACCGATACCCCGTGCCGCGCCAGCACCCGGCACAGCCCGGCCACCACCGTACTCTTGCCGGCGTCCGAAGTGGTGCCCTGGATCATCAGGGTAGGCATGGCCTGGCCACCTCTCGCAGCGCCTCGTGAAGGGCCTCGTCCGCCAGCGCCTGCCCCCAACCATTGCCATGCACCAGCTCGGTGAGGGGCAGGCGCTGACGCCACCCGGAGCGGGCCAGCTCGGGCTGTTCCAGAAACTCGCTGACGTAGCCCAGGCACAGGTACGCCAACGGGAAGACCTGTTCTGGCAGGTCGAGGATCGACGCCAACTCTTGCTGATCGAGGATGCTGACCCAGCCCACGCCGATGCCCTCGGCGCGGGCCGCCAGCCACAGGTTTTGCACTGCCAGGCAGGTACTGAACAGGTCCGTGTCGACGATGCTGGTGCGTCCCAGCACCGGGCCGTCGCCACGGCTGCGGTCGCAGGTGATGCAGAGGTTGAGCGGGCTCTCCAGGATGCCTTCGAGCTTGAGGCGGCGGTAAGCCTGCTGCCGCTCAGCGGAAAACTGCTGCGCTCCCCGCTCGTTCTCCCGCAGGAACAGCCGATGCACCCGCTCGCGCACCTCCAGGCTGTCGATCACCAGGAAGTCCCAGGGCTGCATGAAGCCCACCGACGGCGCATGATGTGCGGAGTCCAGCAGCCGGGCCAGCACCTCGGGCGGCACCGGGTCCGGCAGGAACTGGGCACGTACGTCGCGGCGCTCGTGGATGGCCCGGTAGAGCCCCTCCCGATGTGACGGGGGAAAGGCGTGATCGGCTCGCCCGCTTCGTTCTGCCATGCAGCTCTCCAAAAAGTCATGAGGGATCGAGTCGGCAGGATGACTGCCAGGGAAAAGCTGATGATGCGTGAGCTCGGCAGGATGAGCGCCGGGGACAAGCCTAAGCGAGGGTCTTTTGCCATGGGTGAGGAGCACTGCTCCGAACGGGCTGGCCATGGATGGCCAGCACCGGTCCTGCTAGCGAAGCAGGATGCGAGAGCGAAGCAGGGCAAAAGTAGCGCCCAGGGATGGGTTCACAGCGCCCTCGCGATGGCTTGTCGCCGGAGAAGCTCATCATCCGCTCCGGCCGAGTCATCAGCTAGAGTTCAATGCCCTTCTGCGCCTTGACCCCCTGCTCCTTGAACGCGTGCTTGACCACGCGCATCTCGGTGACGGTGTCGGCCAGCTCGATCAGCGCCTCCGGGGCGTGCCGGCCGGTTACGACCACGTGCTGCATGGGCGGGCGGACCTGCAGGTCGTCAAGTACGCGATCAAGCTCCAGGTAGCCGTGGCGCAGCGCGATGTTTAGCTCGTCGAGCAGTACCAGATCGACCGCAGGATCCACTAGCATGCCGCGTGCCACCTCCCAGGCGGCCTCGGCGGCTTGGACGTCCTTGTCACGATCCTGGGTATCCCAGGTGTAGCCCTCGCCCATCATGTGGTAGTCGACGTTCGGCTGCTGGCGAAAGAAGGCTTCCTCGCCGGTCTGAAACTTGCCCTTGATGAACTGCACCACGCCCACTTTCATGCCATGGCCCAAGGCACGTGCCAGCATGCCGAAGCCGGAGCTGCTCTTGCCCTTGCCGGGGCCGGTGAGCACCAGCAGCACACCCTGCTCCTTGTCGGCGCGGGCGATGCGCTCGTTCATGATCTTCTGCTTGTGGGCCATGCGTTCGGCATGGCGCTGGGGGTCGACCTTTTTCATTGCACTCTCCATCCTTACATCCGCCGTAATAGATAGACATCCATGATCCAGCCGTGCCGTTCGCGCAGGGTGGCACGCCGTTCGAGGATCGTCGCGGCCACGTCCACCAGCGGGCCGTCGATCAGGCACTGCTTGTCCATGCCGAGATAGGCCCCCCACCAGATGGAGAGGCCTTCCGGAGAAAGCGCCTGGAAGGCACCGCCGCTGTCGAGCATCACTGCCACGCTCTCGGCATCGCAGGGCCAGCCGCGCTCCCGCAGCCTCCGCCCCGTGGTGATCAGCACCGGTTCGGCCAGCGCATTCAGGGGGATGCGGTGCGCGGCGGTGAGCGCCTGCAAGCTGGTGATCCCGGGCTCCACGCGGATTTCGACCGCTTGCCCCTTGTCACCTAGACGCTGGGCAATCCGCAGGCTGCTGTCGTAGAGCGAGGGGTCGCCCCAGATCAGCATGCCGACCCGCCCGCCCCGGGGCAGGCGCGTCGCCATCAGTTCCGCCCACACCCCGGCAATGGCGCCGTGCCACTCGTCCACCGCGCCCAGGTAGTCGGCACGGGCCTCGCGGCGCGGCAGATCGAACTCCACGACCCGGGTGCGGGATGACGCTTCCAGCAGATCGCGACACAGCAGCCGGCGCAGATCCACCAGGTCCGACTTGGCCTCCCCCTTGCGCGGCAGCAGGATCAGGTCCGCCTGGTTGAGCGCCCGCACCGCGGCCAGGGTGACATGCTCCGGGTTACCGGTGCCGATGCCGATCAGCGTGAGATGGATCATGGCTCGCCCCTCTTATCCACACTCTTGTCGACCCTCTCATCGCTGGGTGCGGTGCCGGCAAAGGGCGACGATGCCGACTGCGGCCGAAAGCGACGGTCATAGCCGACTGAATAGAGACAGCTCTCGGCAAAATCCTCGCTCTCCAGCACCGGCCCCACCAGGATCAGTGCCGTGCGCTGCAGGGCGTCATCGACCAGGGCTTCCACCGTCGCCAGGCGCCCCCGCACCACCCGCTCGTCGGGCCAGCTGGCCCGCCAGACGATGGCTACCGGGCACTCGGCACCGTAGTAGGGCAGCAGCTCGGCGACGACCTGGGACAGGTTATGAATGGAGAGGTGGATCGCCAGGGTGGTGCCGCTGCCGGCGAAATTGGCCAGGGTCTCGCCGTCCGGCATGGCGCTGGCCCGTCCCGGGGTGCGGGTCAGTACCAGCGACTGCGCCACGCCCGGCAGGGTCAGCTCTTGGCCCAGGCTGGCGGCGGCCGCAGCGAAGGCCGGCACCCCCGGGGTTATGGTGTAGGGAATCGCTAGCTCGCGCAGCCGGCGCAGCTGCTCGCCCAGGGCCGACCATATCGACAGGTCACCGGAGTGCAGCCGGGCCACATCCAGGCCCGCGGCATGGGCGGCGCGCATCTCGGCGACGATCTCGTCGAGGGAGAGCGGCGCTGTATTGACGATACGGGCGCCCTCCGGGCAGTGGGCCAGGATCTGCTCGGGCACCAGCGAGCCCGCGTAGAGGCATACGGGGCAGGCCGCGATGAGATCGCGCCCGCGCAGCGTCAGCAGATCCGGCGCACCTGGGCCGGCACCGATGAAGTGTATGGTCATGAGAAAACTCCTCTTGACAGCGCTGCGGTGGCCATGCGATCCGCCGAGACCAGCCGGGGCTCGAGCAGGCTTGCCCCCGGCCCCGCCGCCAGCAGGGCGACTGCCTCGGCAACGCTACCCGTGCCCCGGGCCTTCAGGCTATGGCATGAGTACGTGAGAGTAACGACCGATGGCAGCGCCTCGTCGTCCACGGCGATCACCTCAATCCCCCGCACGCCGCCCAGCGCCTGCGCCAGCGCCTGCTTGGATGCTGCCGCCGCCAGGCGGTCGACGGGGCCATAACGGGCCTCCAGCTGCGCCAACAGATCGGCAAGCGAGGCCAGCGGTGCCGCACGGCGAAAGCCGAAGCCGACCACGCGCATGGCGTCCGGCGGCGCTCTCATCGGGTCACCCGCCACTGCACGATGGGGTAGCTAGCCTTCCAGCCGCGACGGTTGCCGAGGGGCGCGGCGCTGGCCAGCTCGATGCGCAGCAGCTCGCCGCCGGCCCGCCGCTGCCACTCGCTCAGCAGGGCCTCGGACTCCAGGGTTACCGCATTGGCCACCAGCCGCACCCCGGGCGGCAGGCGTTGCCACAGCGCCTCCAGCAAGGCTTCTGATAGTCCGCCCCCGATAAAGACCGCATCCGGCGGCGGCAGGTCTCCCTGTGCCTGATTCTCCAGAACGTCGAGGGCATCGCCTTCCACCACCTCGAGCCAGTCGACACCGAGGTTGTCGGCATTGCGCCGCGCCCGCACTGCACGCTCAGCGTGGCACTCGAAGGCCACCGCCTTGTTCTCTGGATGAACCAGCAGCCACTCGATGGCGATCGAGCCCGACCCCGCACCGATATCCCACAGCCGCTCCCCCGCCCTCGGGGCCAGGGCGGACAGGGTCATGGCGCGCACGGCCTGCTTGGTGAGCTGGCCATCGTGCTCGAACAGCGCGTCCGGCAGGCCGGGCGTGAGCGGCAATGCCGGGCCCTCTCCAGCGACTTCCAGTCCCACCGCCACCGGGTGGGCGATATCGCTAGGCAGGCCGGCGCCGGCCCGCACGGAGCGAATGCACTCGTCTTCTCCCCCCAGCGCTTCCAGCAGGTGCAGCCGCGACGCGCCGAATCCGAGTTGTGCCAACAGGTCGGCCAATTCATGGACGGCGTCCCCGTCCCGCAGCAGTACCAATACGTGTCGGTTCTGCTGCAGGTAGGGCCGGATGCGCGTCAGCGGCTTGGCGTGCAGACCGAGACAGGTACACGCCTCCAGCGACCAGCCCAGGCGCGATGCCGCCAGACTGAAAGTGGAAGGCGTTGGCAGCGCCCGCCACTCCGCGGCGGGCAGATGGCGCGCCAGCGTGGCTCCAGCACCGAACCAGAAGGGATCGCCGGAGACCAGCATGACCACCCGCCGGCCCCGCTCGGCCAGCAGTCGAGGAATGCCCTCGACGAAGGGCACCGGCCACTCCCGCACCTCGGCGGCCAGCGGCGGCAACAGGCGCAGATGGCGCCGCGCGCCGAACACCAGCTCGGCGGCCTCGAGTGCCTGACGGCTTGCCGCGGTCAGCCCTTCTGTGCCACCTTCCCCCCAGCCAAGCAGGGTCAGCCAGGGAGCGTCGTCAAGGTCCGTCATATGAAAATCCTGATTCTAGGGGGAACCACTGAAGCCAGCGCCCTGGCGGCTGCCTTGGCTGAACTCTCGATTCCGGCCCTGTTCAGCTACGCCGGCCGGGTCCAGCAGCCCAAGCCACAGCCGCTGCCCACCCGGATCGGCGGGTTCGGCGGCGTGGCGGGCCTGGCCGCCTTCCTGACGGAGCAGCGCATCACCCATCTGGTCGATGCCACCCACCCCTTCGCCGAGCAGATGAGCCGCAACGCCGTAACCGCGGCAAGCCACAGCGGCATCCCGCTGATTGCCCTGACCCGCTCGCCCTGGGTGCCCCAGGCCGGGGACCGCTGGGAACCGGTCGCCAGCGTCGAAGCGGCGGTGAGCGCCCTGGCCGGTCCGCCCCAGCGCATCCTGCTGGCCATCGGCCGCCAGCAGCTCGCCGCCTTCGCGGCCCAGCCCCAGCACCACTATCTGCTGCGCCTGGTCGAAGCCCCCGAGGCACCGCCGCCCCTGCCCCGCCACCACCTCGTCCTCGACCGCGGCCCCTTCACGCTGGATGGCGACCTGGCACTGCTGCGTGAGCACGGCATCCAGCGCGTCGTGTGCAAGAACGCCGGCGGAGCAGGCGCCATCGCCAAGCTCGACGCCGCCCGCCGGCTGGACCTGACGGTGGTGATGATCGAGCGGCCGGTGTCGCCGCCCCGCCACGAGGTGCACTCGGTCGATGCGGTGTTGGCCTGGCTGCATCACGGCTCGGCTCCTGAGTCAGACTCCGAGTCGGCCCTTGAGTCAGACCCCAGGGCCGAGCGCGGGGTGTAGACCCACGGAACGCCTTCACGCCGGATCAGCCGCGTCTGGCTGGAGCCCACCATCACCAGGGTGCGCATATCGGCCATCTCCGCCGTGGCCTCGCCCAGCGTGGTGACCGTCAGTTGCTCTTCCGACGTGGAGACGGCCCGGGCGAACATGATCGGGCGCTCCGCCCCGCAGGCTTCGCGCAGCACCTCGAGGGTGCGGACGAAGCCTTCCGGCCGGGCGCGGGAGCGTGGGTTGTAGAAGGCCATGGCGAAATCGGCCTCGGCGGCCAGCCGCAGGCGCCGTTCGATCAACGCCCAGGGCTTGAGGTTGTCGGAGAGGTTGACGCAGCAGAAGTCGTGGCCCAGTGGCGCCCCCAGACGTGCACTGGCGGCCAGCATGGCGGAGATGCCCGGCAGCACCTGGATGTCCAGCTCGCGCCATTGTGCCTCGCCGGCCTCGAGCGCCTCGAACAGCGCCGCGGCCATGGCGAAGACCCCGGGGTCCCCCGAGGAGACCACCACCACCCGCCGCCCTTCGGCGGCCAGCCGCAGCGCCTGCTCTGCGCGGCGGATCTCCTCGCGGTTGTCCGAGCCATGGCGCGTGAGCCCTGGCCTCGGCGCCACCCGTTCGACGTAGGGCACGTAGCCCACCACGTCAGTGGCCTCGCTCAGGACGGCGGCGACTTCCGGGGTGATCAGCGCAGCATCGCCCGGACCGAGTCCGACCACTTTCAGCCACCCTTCCTTCACCCACTCAGGATCTCTCATGGCCGCCTCCCGTTGCCATGGATCACCACGATGGAGAAGTAGGGCACGCTGTCGCCGACCTCGCGGAACGGTCGTATCCGCTGCTGCGGCATGGCGGCGTACTCGATCAGCCAGGCTTCCCGCTCCCGGCCGGCCTCGGTCAGCGCGCGCTGGAGCTTGGCCAGGTTGCGACCGATCTTCATCACCACCAGGGCATCGGTCCGCGCGATGTGCTCGACCAGCGTCGCTTCGGGCAGGGTACCCATCAGCACGGTCATGATGTCGTCGCCCCAGGTCACCGGCTGCCCGGTGGCGGTCCAGGCGGCGGACATGCCGGTGATGCCGGGCACCACTGCCACCGGCACCCGCCCCTGCAGGCGGGTATAGAGGTGCATGAAGGAGCCGTAGAAGAACGGATCGCCCTCACACAGCACCACCGCATCACACCCGGCTTCGGCGATCTCGCGGAGCTGAGCGACGCTGTTCTCGTAGAAGGCCGCCAGCAGTTCGTTGTAGAGCGGGTCGTCGAACGGGATCTCGGTGGTGACCGGATACTCCAGCGCGATCTCGATCGCGTCGGGCGCCAGCAGGCCCTCGACGATGCTGCGAGCATGGCCGCGACGTCCCTTCTTGCGGAAGTAGACGACGTGGCTGGCCCCGCGAATCAGCCGGTCGGCGCGCACGCTCATCAGGTCCTGGCTGCCGGGGCCGAGGCCGACGCCATGGATGGTGCCCGGTGTGATGGATGCTTGGCTCATTCGCTGCGATCCGCCATGGCATTGAGGGCGGCCACCGTCACCGCGCTGCCGCCGAGGCGCCCCTCGACGATCACGCAAGGGGCCACGGCGCTTTCCCAAAGAGCCTGCTTGGATTCGGCGGCCCCCACGAAGCCCACCGGGCAGCCGATGATCGCTGCCGGACGCGGGCACGCTGGATCTTCCAGCATGTTGAGCAGGTGGAACAGCGCGGTGGGCGCGTTGCCAATCGCCACCACCGCCCCGTCGAGATGGGGCCGCCACAGCTCCAGCGCCGCCGCCGAGCGGGTGGTGGCCAGCTCCCGGGCCAGTTCGGGCACGCACTCGTCGTGCAGGGTGCAGATGACGGTGTTGTCCGCCGGCAGGCGCTTGCGGGTGATGCCCTCGGAGACCATGCGCGCATCGCACAGGATGGGAGCGCCCTGCTCCAACGCCGTGCGGGCCCGGTTCACCGCATCGCCGCGGAAATGGATATGCGCGGCGAGCTCCACCAGCCCGGCGGCATGGATCATGCGCACCGCCACCGGCTCCTCCTCCGGCGCGAAGCGCGCCAACTCGGCCTCGCGCCGGATGATGGAAAAGGACTCCCGGTAGATGGCCGGGCCGTCCGTTTCATAGACGTAAGGCATCGCGATTCTTCTCTAGGTGTTCGATAACATCGGATTCATCCAGGCCGGTGGCCACCGGCGTCCCATCGGCGCGACCGCCGACGATCAGGTCGAAGCGCCCCTCCCGGCCGGTCAGGCAGAGGTCCGTCGGCGCCTGGCAGGCGCAGCCCTTGACGCAGCCGGACAGGTGCATGCTCCCCGCTACCTGTCCGTTCAGCCGTTCGGCCAACTCCTGGGCCAGCCCCAGGGTCGCCACGCTGGCCTGCTCGCAGTAGGGCGCGCCCGGGCAGGCCTGCATGGCCAGGCGCGGATCGCTCTCGCTCTCCAGCAGCCCCGGCGGCGAAGGCGCCCCGACGGGAAAGCCCTCGATCAGCAGCCGCCGCCAAGGGGTGACCCGCACACCGCTGATCGAATCCGCGGCGACCGCGGCCCGCAGCATCGCCGCCGGTGCCCGGCCGAACGGCAGGCCCAGCGCGCGGCCCCAGGCGTGCTGGCCCAGGGCCGGCCCGGGGCCGGCGGCAGCGGGCCGCTGCGTGGCAGGCGCCCAAGGCGGCAGCGGCGCCAGGTGCCGACGCATGCGTCCGGCATCGAACCCACCGCTGTCGACGAACCAGTGCAGCAGCCTTATCAGCAGCTCGACGGCGGCCGCGGGCGAGTCCACCGGGGTGCCCTTTTCCCGCCCGTCGGCACGGACTAATAAGGCGCCCGAAGACTGCGCCGACAAGGCGCCCGAAGCCCGCGCCGGCAAGCCCCCTTCCACCGAGCGCTCAATACGGAAATCCGCCGAGACTTCGCCCAGCAGCGGCGCGGCGCCGGCATCGATGGCCACGCCCATCTTGGCCGGCAGTGCCGGCAGCGCATCGAGCCGGGCTTCCAAGCGTTGCGCCACCTCATGGGTGACGTCGCCCGGCTGCCAGTCGGGCGCCAGCAGCAGCGGCAGCCGACGCTCGTCCTGCGGGTCCGCCGCCACCAGGCCGTGCTCGACCAGAAAGGCCATCAGCCCGGGCCAGTTGGCGTCGGACACGCCACGCAGCTGCAGGTTGGCCCGATTGGTGAGTTCGATCAGGCCACTGCCGAAGGTCTCGGCCGCCTCGCACAGGGCCAGTATCTGCTGCCGGCTGAGCCGCCCCAGTGGGGGGCGCACGCGCACCAGCAACCCATCGCCGGAGGCCATGGGGCGCCAGGCGCCGGGACACCAGCCCTTGATGCGCGGCGCGCTCGCCGGCTCATTCGCCCGATTCGTCATGGCGCCGCCACCTCCCGGGTTTCGTCGATCTCCAGCAGCAGGTCCTGCAGGGCCGGGCCCTGTTCGCCGGGCTCCCGCCACAGGCCGCGCTGGATGGCTTCGAGCAGGCGTTCGGCCATCTCCTCCATGGCCGCCGGATTGTGCTCGCACAGGAATGCCTGGTTCTCGCCATCCAGCACCAGCGCCTGGCTGACCTGGGCATACTGGTAGTCGGCCACCAGATCGGTAGTGGCATCGTAGGCGAACAGGTAGTCCACCGTCGCCGCCATCTCCGCGGCGCCCTTGTAGCCGTGTTCGCGCATGGCCTCGATCCACTTGGGGTTGAGCACCCGGGAGCGGATCACTCGGGCCAGCTCCTGCTCGAGGCTACGCATGCGCGGCCGAGCCGGATTTGCGTGGTCGGCGTGATAGATACTCGGCGCCTGGCCGCTGAGCGTGCGGCTGGCGTTGGCCATGCCGCCCTGGAAGGCGTAGTAACCGTTGGAGTCGAGGATGTCGTGCTCGCGGTTGTCCTGGTTGTGCATCACCACCTCCAGTCCTTCGAGCTGGTGCTCGAAGGCCGCCCGGGCCGCCACCCCCGAGTCGGGGAACTGGCCGTAGGCGTAGGCCCCGCTCGCCAGGTAGGCCTCGGCCAGATCATCGGCGTGCCGCCAGGCGCGCTCGTCGAGCAGCCGGTTGAGGCCGGTGCCGTACTCGCCGGGCCGGCTGCCGAAGACCCGGTAGCCGGCCTCCCGCTCCGCCTGCACCGGGGATCGGCCCAGCGCTTCGAGCTCCTGCCGGCGCGCCACGACCGCCGCACGGATGGTGTTGGCCTCCCCCGGCTCCTGGTATTCGGCCACCGCCCGTACCGCCCGGTCGAACAGGCGAATGACGTTGGCGAAGGCATCACGGAAGAAGCCGGAGACCCGCAGAGTGACGTCCACCCGCGGCCGCCCCAACAGCATGGCGGGAATCACCTCGATGTCGATCACCCGCCGCGAGCCCAGCGACCACACCGGCCGCACGCCCATCAGGGCGAAGGCCTGGGCGATGTCGTCGCCGCCGGTGCGCATGGTGGCGGTACCCCAGATCGATAGGCCCAGCCGCCGCGGATAGTCGCCGTGATCCTGCAAATAGCGCTCGACGAAGGCCTGGGCAGATTTTTCGCCCAGCGACCAGGCAGCCGGCGACGGAATCGAGCGGTTGTCGACGCTGAAGAAGTTGCGCCCGGTGGGCAGCACGTCCAGGCGCCCGCGACTGGGCGCGCCGCTCGGCCCGGGCGGGACGAAACGCCCTTCGAGGCCGGCCAGCAGCGACTGGATCTCCATCTCGACGCCGCGCTGCATGGCCGCCCAGAGCCCGCCGCGCACATGGCGCAGCTGCTCGGCGGTGACCGGATAGTCATGGGCCAGGCTGACCAGACAGCCCTCCTCCACGACGTGCGTCTCCACCAGGCGGTGGGCGAGCCGCTCCAGGCGCTCGCGGGTATCGGCGGCACTGCGCCAGGGGGCATCGTCCAGCGCGGCCAGCGCGGGAGGCCGCGGTCCGTGCCAGGGCTCGGCCCCGGCCACCAGGGGGTCGAACGCCGGCGGCAGCCCAAGGTCGGCGGCCAGGTTGTGCAGCAGGCCGCGCTGGGTCGACGTATCGCCCCGTGGCAGCCGCAGGATGGCGACCAAGGTCCCGGCCAGCTTGTCCCGCGGCGGCAGGCTGCCCAGCACGTGCAGGCCGTGGCGGATCTGCGACTCCTTGATGTCGCACAGGTAGGTGTCCAGCTCGTTGAGCAGGCGCTCGTCATCCGTCTCCCCGGCCGCTTCCCCGCCTGTTCTGCCCTGCGCCAGCTCGCAGTCGATGCCGGTGTCGCGCAGGTGGGCGAGGATGCGCTCGCGCAGCAGGGTCTCGCGTCGCGGGTCCATGCCCAGGGCCTGGTAGTACTCGTCGGCGAGCGCTTCGAGTTCGGCCATGGCGCCGTAGAGTTCGGCACGGGCCAGCGGCGGCATCAGGTGGTCGACGATCACCGCCTGGCTGCGACGCTTGGCCTGGGCGCCCTCGCCCGGGTCGTTGACGATGAAGGGATAGAAGTGCGGCAGCGGCCCCAGGGCGACATCCGGCCAGCACTCGGCACAGAGTGCCGCGCTCTTGCCCGGCAGCCACTCCAGGTTGCCGTGCTTGCCGACGTGGATCAGCGCATCCACCCGGTAGTGCTCGCGCAGCCAGAGATAGAAGGCCAGGTAGCTGTGGGGCGGCACCAGCTCGCTGTCGTGGTAGCTCTGGAGCGGATCGTCACCCAGGTCGCGTAGCGGCTGGATGCCGACGAAGGTTTCGCCCAGGCGAATGCCGGCGATCATCAGCCGGCCCTGGCGATGCTTGGGGTCCTCGCTGGGCGCTCCCCAGCGCTGCCACACCGCCTCTTGAAGGGCTTGCGGCAGGGTCCGGAACCAGGCCAGGTAGTCGTCGAGGGCGATGCTCTGCCAGCAGCCGCGCTGCTCCAGCCCGCGAGGGTCGTTGGTCACCCCCGCCTGCAGCTGCCGTACCAGGGCATCGCCATCCGCCGGCAGGTCGTCGACCGGATAGCCCGCCGCCGCCAGGGCGCGCAGGATCGCCAGGGTCGAGGCCGGCGTATCGAGGCCGACGCCGTTGCCGATGCGTCCGTCGCGGTTGGGGTAGTTGGCCAGCACCAGCGCCAGGCGCTTGTGCCGGTTCGACGTGCGCTGCAGGTCGCTGAAGCGTCGCGCCAGCCGGGCGACAAAGGCGGCGCGCTCTGGGTGCAGGGTGTGGCGGATCACCGGCAGCTGGCAGAGCTCGCTGTAGTGGGCCTCGCTCTTGAAGCCCACCGCCCGGGTCAGGATGCGGCCGTCCATCTCAGGCAGCACCACTTGCATGGCCATGTCGCGGCTGCGCAGGCCGCCGGCCTCGGCCTGCCAGTCCTCTTCGGTGCTGCTGGAGAGGATCGCCTGCAATACCACCGGCCGGCCGACGAAGAGCCCCGCGAGGTCCTGCTCGAGATCCGCTTCATCCGGCGCCTCGCTCTCGTCTACATGACGATTGACCGAGAAACCGGTGGTGTTGATCACGATGCCGGCCCCGGTCTGCTCGATCAGGTGGTTGACGAAGGCCAGGCAGGCGGGCTCCTTGAGCGAGGCCACCGCCACCGCCAGGGGCGCGAACCCCTGGGCCTCGAGCACCTCGAGCAGGCCATCCAGCACCGCCGTGTTGGCGCCCTGTAGATGGCTGCGATAGAACAGCAGCAGGCAGACCGGACGCGTCGCGTCCTGCTGCTTTCGCCACTCGTTGAGCGTCACCGCCGGCTGGCCGTGCGGTGATTTTCGATCAAATATTGCGGGAAAATAGAGCAGCGCCGCGGGAAGCCCCTGAGGCTCGCGCCAGGTCAGCGGCAGCCCAAGGCACTCGCTGCCGATACAGCGCAGCAGCTGCTCGGCGTTGTCGACCCCGCCCTCGCGCAGGTAGCGCCATACCCGGTGGGCCAGCGCAAAGGGCACGCTGGAGTCCGCCAGCAGAGCGTCGTCCGGGGCATCACAGCCCGGCACCAAGATCAACTGGCGGCGCCGGTCGCCGGCGGCCCAGGCCAGCAGGCGCTCGTGGCCGTAGCGCCAGTAGCCGCTGCCGCCCAGCAGCGAGACGATCACCAGTCGCGCCTGCTCCAGTAACCGATCCTCGTAGAGATCAAAGGCGGCCGGCTTGATCAGGTTCATCCAGTTGGCCAGGCGCAGCGAGGGAAACCCCTCGCCGCTCGCCTCGGCCAAGCGCTCCGCCGCCTGGGCCAGGGCCGACAGGCTGCTGTCGGCGGCCGACAGGAAGACGATCTCGGCGGGGCTCTGCTGCAGATCGACGATACCCTCGTCGTCGACGAAGCCCCCCGGCTTGGCGGCGAAGAGATGCATCAGGCGCTCGTCGCGATCTCGGTATCCGACAGGGCGGCGTGCAGGGCCGCGGTATCCAGCCCCTTGCCGATGAAGACAAGCTGGGTGGCGCGCGGCTCGTCCTGCCCCCACAGCCGGTCGAAGTAGCCGTCCTGACGTTCGCCCACGGCCTGGATCACCCGCCGCATGGGCTTGCCGGGAATCGCCGCGAAGCCCTTGACGCGATAGATCTCGTGGTGCTTCAGCAGCTGCTGCAGGCGCGCTGCCAGGGCCTCGCCGTCGACCTCGCCCAGGCGGATCACGCAGGAGTCGAAGTGATCGTGGGCGTGATCGTGGTGGGCGCCCTCGGCGTGGTGGCGATCGTGGTGGTTGTCGATAAGGTCGATGCCCTCCTCACTGGCCGCGCCAATGCCCATCAACGCCTCCAGTTGGGTGCGGTCCTCGGCCAGCCCCTGGTCGATTAACAGGGTCTTCACCGAGGCCGGTACCCGCTGGGCGACCAGCGCTTCCACCCGGGCCCGTTCGGCTGGTTCGAGCAGGTCGGTCTTGCTGACCAGTACCAGATCCGCCGCGCTGAGCTGGTCGTCGAGCAGCTCGCGCAGGCTGGGGTCGTGATCGAGGGACTGGTCGGCGCGGCGCTGGGCCTCCACCCTCTCCACGTCGTGGGCGTAGCGACCGGCGGCCACCGCAGGGCCATCGACCACGGTGATGATCGCATCCACCGTGCAGTGCCGGCGCACCTCCGGCCAGTTGAACGCCTGCACCAGCGGCTTGGGCAAGGCCAGGCCGCTGGTCTCGATCAGGATATGGTCGATCGTGTCGCGGCGGGCCATCAGCTGTTTCATCACCGGCAGAAACTCCTCCTCCACGGTGCAGCAGATACAGCCGTTGGCCAGCTCATAGATGCCGTTTTCGACTTCCACCGGGGCGCCCGCCTCGTCACGGCCTTCTTCATTGCCCTCGTCACAGCGCAAGGCACAGCCGCGCAGCAGGCTGGAATCGATGTCCTGCTCGCCGAACTCGTTGACGATGACGGCGATGCGCTTGCCGGTGACCTGGCGCAGCATGGCGGCCAGCAGAGTGGTCTTGCCGCTACCCAGGAAGCCGGTCACCACCGTGGCGGGGATCTTGGTCAGGTTCATCCTTGGGACTCCAGTGAAGTTTTGGAAAGCGTCTCTATAGCGCCCGCCGACTGCCCGCTCGCCGTGAACAGCCGGGCCAGGGCGTCGGGATTGTCGGGAAAGAACAGATGCAGGTAGCTGGCCGTGAGGCCGCGCTGACGGTAGATCGCCTCGCCCGGCGCGGGGTGGCGCTGACGCCTGCAGAAGGCGATGGGCGCAGGCGTGCCCTCCGCCATCGAGCGGTGATGCGCGTGGCCACGCACCGACCCCTCCGGCAGCTCGGCGGTCTGCATGCCCTGGCAGCCGCGGCGCCCGCGCATGGCGCCGTGGCCCGGCAGCAGTCCCAGCATGGTGTGGGTCTCGCCATCGATATCGGTCAGACTCTCCAGGCAGTAGAGCAGTCCACCGCACTCGGCGAGGATCGGCTTGTCCGCAGCAAAGAAGCGGCGCAGCTCGTCGCGCAGCGACACGTTCGCCGCCAGCTGGGCGGCGTGCAGCTCGGGGTAACCGCCGGGCAGCCACAGCGCATCGCAGGGGGGCAATTGGCGGTCGGCCAGGGGCGAGAAGAAGCGCAGGGTCGCCCCCATGCACTCCAGCAGATCCAGGTTGGCCTGGTAGATGAAACTGAAGGCCGCGTCCCGGGCCACGCCGATGACCCGCCCCCGCAGCGACGGCATGGGCGGCTCGGCGGCCTGGCACGGCGCCTCGAAGGTGACCGGCGGCAGCTGCAGCAGCGCCTCCGTCAGCCCCCCGGAGTCCAGCGCCCTGGCGCCGGCCTCGAAGCGCTGCTCCAGCTCGGTGCGAATTTCGTCGGCCTGCACCAGTCCCAGGTGGCGCTCGGGCAGGGTCAGCGCACCATCCCTCGCCACCGCGGCCAGCAGCGGAATCTCGGCAGGCAGCGCGGACTCGATCAGCTCACGGTGGCGCTGCGAGGCGCAGGCGTTGGCGATCAGCCCGGCGATGCGGATGTCGTCGCGAAAGCCCGCCAGGCCGGCCACCAGCGCCGCGGCGGTCTGAGCCATGCCCTTGACGTCCATGACGATGACCAGCGGCAGGCCGAACAGGGCGGCCAGGTCGGCGCTGGAGGGCTCGCCGTCGAACAGCCCCATGGCGCCCTCCACCAGGATCAGATCCGCCTCGCAGGCCGCCTCGAAGAAGCGCTGGCGGCAGTAGCTCTCCCCCGCCATCCACAGGTCGAGCTGATCCACCGGCCGGCCCGAAGCCTGGGCCAGGATCTGGGGGTCGAGATAGTCCGGCCCCGTCTTGAACACCCTCACCACCTTGCCGCGGTTGCGCAGCAGCCGGGCCAGCGCCGCGGTCAGCGTGGTTTTGCCCTGGCCGGAGGCCGGTGCGGCAATGAACAGTGCTGGACAGGCGGCGCTGGTCCGCTCGACGGGTTCCTTCATCACGCCTGGCCTCCTGCCCATGAACGGCCCACCGACAGCGGCAGGCGACAATAGCGGGCACCGAGCTGCTCGGCGATGATCTCGCTCCGCCCCCGCCTGACGGCGGCCTGCTCGGTATCGACCACCAGGCAATCGCCCAGCGCCGGCAGGCCGGCCAGGGATTGCCGGGTGCGGCCGTCGGTAATCAGGTAGGTGCGTATTTGCAGGTCGGCCTCCTGCCGCCGCCACTGGCGAATCAACCGCGCCGCCTGCAGGATGGCCTGGCGCAGCGGCGTGCCGCCACCCCCGTCGGCGCTGTCGAGCCGCTCACGCAACGCCTTGGGCGCACGGCGGCGCAGCAGGACCGGCGTAACACCGTCATTGCCGAAGCCGAGCACGGCCATTTGCTCGCGGGCGGCATAGGCCTGCCGGGCCAGCTGCTCGACCAGCCCCTTGGCCCGTCCCAGCAGCTGCCGCCCCAGGGTCGAGGCGGAAGTATCCAACAGCACCAGATGAACCGTCGGCGGAGCGGCTTGCGTCTTGCGATACTGCAGCCGGCGCCAGGGCCAGCGGCCATGATTGGCGGCCACAGTGGCGAACCAGTCCGGCCGGGGCGATACCCGATAGGAGCGACGCTGATGGCCCCGACGCCTGACCACAGCAGGCGCCTGGGAAGCCCTGGCGCAACCGGATCCACGCTCATGCGCGACCATGTCCGACAGGCTCGGGGCCGGCACACTGACGCTTTTCTGCGCTACCGGCGGCATGGCACCCCACTGCCCCTGGCCGCCTGAGCCAGCCGTGTCGCTACCGGAGCCTGCCGGCCCGCTCGACGCAGGTGGCGTACCGGAGCCTGGCGGCGGCGGGGGCGGATTATGGCCCGAGTGCCTGCCGGGCGCCTGGTCAGACGGCGAGGTCCTCCGATGCGCCAGCACCCAAGGCTCGACGATATCCAGATCCTCCCTGGCCACGGCAGCGACGCCGCGCCAGGCGGCGTGGGCCTGGGCCGCACGATGCCAGGTCACGTCCGCCCGCAGCCCTTCGACGCCGGCCTCCTGACAACCCAGCGCGATGTGCTCGTAAACCCACGCCTCGCTGACGATCTCCGGCAGCGCCGACTGGGCACGCCGGATGCGCTGGGTCAGCGCTGCCTGGGCCTCGGCGTGGCGTGCCACGTAGCCCTGGGGGTCGCGGTCGAAGGCTTCGCGCTGCTGCACGATGGCGATGCGCTCTTCCACGCTGACCGAAGTGTGCTGTTCGAGGCAGAGGCCAAAGCGATCGAGTAGCTGCGGGCGCAGTTCGCCCTCGTCCGGGTTCATGGTGCCGATCAGGCGGAAACGCGCGGGATGGGAGTGGCTGACACCGTCGCGTTCGACGACGTTGGTACCGCTGGCGGCCACATCGAGCAGCAGGTCCACCAGGGAGTCCGGCAGCAGGTTGACTTCGTCGACGTAGAGCACGCCGCCGTGCGCCTTGGCCAGCAGCCCCGGCTGGAAGGCCGCCTCACGTTCTGCGAGTACCCGCTGCAGGTCCAGGCTGCCGGTCAGGCGCTCCTCGCTGGCCCCCAGGGGCAGGGTGACGAAGGGCGGCCAGCGCTCTTCGCCGTCGTCAGGCAGGATCGCCGCCAGAGCCCGCGCCAGGGTGGATTTCGCACTGCCACGCGGCCCGCTGATCAACACCCCGCCGATGCGGGGATGGATGGCGTTGAGCAGCAGCGCGGTCTTGAGTTCTGCCAGGCCGACCACGGCGGCGAAGGGAAACTCGCTCACGGCAGCCTCGCCATGCACCGGCCGGACTCGCAGCGGCACACGGCCGACGAGGCATCGGTCGTAATCGGCGACACCCCCGCGGAAGGGGTAAATGGAACGAACGCAGACACGGCATCTCCTCGGTGCCCACCGCACCGTTACGGGATGATGATGGATTGATGGGCCGGTCTCCGGGCTCGAGGAGGACGTCAGAACGACGTCGAAGCCTGCACCTTCCCAGCACAATGCCAGTGGTTCCTGCAGGCGACTCTCTCATTACCGTTGCGGGGGCAGCGATGGAATTGGCCTAGGCCTCACCATACTTCCCGATTATCCCCTAGGCACAGGGGCACCCATGTCGATCGGCCCATCGTAAAGGAACTGACGCGACCGGCGCAACGCAGAAAAATAAAAGTTATAATATAACAATTGCTTTTCATCCCCAGGTCCTGGCAATCTTCGCCGCAACGGCCAAAGAGCTGTGCTGAGCCCCGCCAACTTCAAGACAAACCGACCATTAACCAACGATAATCTGGACAGATTCCATGATAAACGCACAACGCTTGTTGGCCATTCTTGCCTTTTTTCCTTCTTCATTTCTCATGGCAGACACTACCGATTATCCATTGTCACTGAACAATTGCGGCACGGAAATTCGCTTCTCTTCCGCACCTGAAAGCGCCGTTACCGTTGGGCAATCCGCTACCGAGATTCTCTATTCCCTGGGCCTTTCCGACCGGGTAGTCGGCACCTCGGTCTGGTTCAATCCCGTGCTGCCTGAGTTCAACGAGGTCAACGCCGGCATTGAACGGCTGGCCGACAACGACCCTAGCTTCGAATCCGTGGTGAATCGTCGACCGGGACTCGTCGCGGCCCAGTACGAGTGGCATGTGGGACCCACCGGCAGCGTGGCGAGCCGTGAGCAGTTTCACGAGCTGGGCATTACCACCTACATCATGCCGGCCGACTGCGACACCAAGGACAACAGCACCGGAGGCGACGGCACCCGAACCGCCGCCTTCTCCCCCGCGCACGTCTACAAGGGCATCACCGAACTCGCTGCCATTTTCGACGTGCAGGAGGCCGGCGAGGCGCTGGTGGCCGACCTCGAGGCTCGCCAGGCCGACGCCATTGCCAAGGCCGAAAGCCTGGAGCTTCCGCAGGATCTGTCGGCAGTATTCTGGTTCTCTTCACCCGACAGCTCGGTGGACCCTTACGTTGCCGGTCGGCTTGGCGCACCCGGCTACATGATGGAGAAACTCGGCATTCGCAACGTCATTCAATCCGATGAGGAGTGGCCTATCGTCGGCTGGGAATCCATCGCCCGTTCCGACCCCGACCTGATCGTGATAGCGCGCATGGACCGTCGGCGCTTTCCCGCCGACGACATCGAAGAAAAGCTGAACTTTCTGCACAGCGACCCGGTGACTCGGGAGATGACGGCGGTCCAGAATGGCAACATCGTAGAGATGGACGCCCACGCAATGAGTGCCACCATGCGCACGATAATCGGCTTGGAATCGCTGGCCGATGCCTTGACGACGCTCTCCTTCTGACGATGAACCTGGCCGCGACATTGCACTTACCCGTGGTTCTCCGATGGCGCTGGGTCTGGCTCGCGCCATCGACGCTGTTCGTGGCCGTGATAGCCGGCACAGCGATCGGCGAAACGGCGATTCCGCTGGAGACCATTCTCAAGGTATTGGCGAACCGGCTGTGGGGGGCGGAGCATGTCGTCGACCGAATCGACGCCGGCATCATCTGGAACTACCGGCTCAGCCGAGCCATCCTCGCCGCCTGCTGCGGTGCCGGGCTGGCCTTGTCCGGCGTCGTCCTGCAAGCCTTGCTGCGCAACCCGCTGGCCGACCCCTTCCTGATGGGGATTTCCGCCGGCGCCTCGACCGGCGCCGTGGCGGTCACCATCGCCGGGCTCGGTGCCGGCGCCGTGACACTCTCGCTCGGTGCCTTTGCCGGCGCGGGGCTGGCCTTCTCCCTGGTGGTACTGCTCGCCCGTGCCGCCGGCAGCGGTACCGGGGGTGGCCGCAGCGCCCAGGCCGCAGGCGCCATCATTCTGGCCGGTATCGCCGGATCGCAGCTGTTCAATGCGCTCACCGCCTTCATCATTGCCAAGTCGGCGAACGCCGAACAGGCCCGGGGCATCATGTTCTGGCTGATGGGCAATCTTTCCGGAGTGCGCTGGGACGACGTCACCCTGGGCCTGCCCGCCGCCTTGGGCGGCCTGTTGGTGTGCCTGTGGCATCGACGCGCCCTGGACGCCTTCACCTTCGGTGCCGACAGTGCCGCCTCGATGGGCATCGCCGTGCGCCGCGTGCGGGCGATCCTGATCGCCGTCATGGCCCTGGTGACGGCAACGATGGTGTCGATGGTCGGCGCCATCGGCTTCGTGGGGCTGGTGATTCCTCATGCCATGCGCTTTCTGGTGGGCAACCGCCACACCCGGCTGATACCGGCATCGGCGTTGGCCGGCGCCGTGTTCCTGATCGGCGCCGACATTGTCTCGCGCGTCATAGTGCCGGGGCAGGTGCTGCCGATCGGCGTGGTCACGGCCCTGGTCGGGGCACCGGCCTTCGCCGTCATTCTGATTCGCGGGACGAGAACACGATGAGACTGACAGCGGAAGGCGTCGGCTGGACGATCCACGGGCACAAGCTGCTGGATGACGTCAGCCTCGGCATTGCGCCCGGCGAGACCTTCGGCCTGATCGGCCCGAACGGCTCGGGCAAGACCACGCTGCTGCGCGTCCTGGCCGGGCTGCAACGCCCGAAGCGTGGGCGCGTGTTGCTGGACGACCGGCCGATGCAGGCAATGCCCCAGCGCGACATCGCCCGCAGCATCGCCTTCGTCGAACAGCAGGCGGACACGCACGAGCGCATCGGCGCCAGGGAGGTGGTGGAGCTGGGCCGCACCCCCTTCCTCTCGCCGCTACGCCCCTGGACCGAGCAGGATGACAAAATCGTTCACCGCGCCCTCGAAGACGTCGGCATGCTGCCCCTGGCGGAGCGCCTCTGGCATACCCTCTCCGGCGGCGAACGCCAGCGTGTGCAGATTGCCCGTGCCCTGGCTCAGCAGCCACGCATTCTGCTGCTCGACGAGCCCACCAACCACCTCGACATCCGCCACCAGCTCTCGATCCTGCGGCTGGTCAAGCAGCTGCCGGTCACGGTGGTCATCGCCCTGCACGACCTCAACCAGGCCATGGACTGCGAGCGTATCGGCGTGATGGAAGCCGGCCGGCTGGTCGACCTCGGCACGCCCGAACAGGTCCTCACCGCCGCCAGGCTGCGCCGTACCTTCGGCGTGCAGGCCGACATCCTCGAAGATCCCGTCGATAGAAGCCGGATCATGCGCTTTCGCTGCGCACTGTGAGCCCCACCGAGGAGCCCGATTCAGGTTCCGTCAGCGCTTCTCATCTAACGGGCACGAACACCGGGGCGCCGTCGATCTCGGCGGTGGCCAGACGCTGGCTGTAGAGCCGCTCCAGGGCGGCGGGCACCAGCATGTTTCTGACCGGCCCCCAGCAGGCATCGCCGTCGGGATAGAGCAGCAGCAGGTGATCGCACCAGCGCGCCGCCAGGTTGAGATCATGCAGGCACATCATCACCGCACGGCCCTCGGCGGCCTGCTCGGCGAGCAGCGCCATCACCGCGCTCTGGTGATGCAGGTCGAGATGGTTGGTGGGTTCGTCGGCGAGCCATATATGCGGCGCCTGGGTCAGCACCGTGGCAAGCGCCAGGCGCTGGCGTTCGCCTCCCGAGAGCGTGCTGACCAGGCGCTCGGCCAGATGCGCGACGTCGAGCCGCTCGAGCGCCGCATCGGCCAGGCGCAGGTCCTCGCCGCCCTCCATCTGCCATGCCGAGAGCCACGGATGGCGACCGATCAGCGCCGTCTCGCGCACCGTGGCGGGAAAGCCGTCGTGACGCTCCTGAAACACCAGCCCCAGGCTGCGCGCCACCTGGCGCCGCCCCAGCGCCGCCAGCGGGCGGCCGTCGATCAGCACCTGCCCTGCCCGTGGCCCGCGCAGCCCGGCCAGGGTGTGCAGCAGGGTGGTCTTGCCGGCGCCGTTGGGACCGAGCACGCCCCACACCTGCCCCGGCTCGACGTTGAGCGTGAGCGCTTGGCCGTCGCGCCGCCCCGGCACGTCGACCACCAGCTCGCGAATCTCGAGGCGGTTCATCAGCGACTCCGGTAAAGCAGGTAGAGGAAGGTGGGTACGCCGAGCAGCGCGGTGATCACCCCCACCGGTAACTGCTCCGGGGCGATCAGGGTACGCGCCAGGGTATCGGCCAGCACCAGCAGGGTGCCGCCGGCCAGGGCGCAGGCCGGCAGGATCAGGCGCTGATCGTTACCCAGCACCATACGCAGCATGTGCGGCACCACCAGACCGACGAAGCCGATGCTGCCGGCGGTTGTCACCGCAGTGGCGGTGAGCACGCTGGCGGCAAGATAGATCGACCACTCCAGCGGGCGCACGTTGACCCCAAGGGCCGCCGCCTGCAGCGGGCCGCGCGCCATGACGTTGAGGCTGCGCCCCAGCGGCATCAGCAGCAGGCAGATGAGCAACAGCAGCGCCAGCGGCGGCCAAGGAGAGTGCGAGTAGGAGAGATCACCCATCAGCCAGTAGAGCATGCCGGGCAGCCGCTCGGCGGGGCTGATCGCCAGCATCAGGGTGATCACGGCGCCCCAGCCGGCGGCCACCACCACGCCGGTGAGCAGCAGCCGCGACGGTGTCCAGCTACCGGTACCGTGGGCCAGGCCGAACACCAGCAGCGTCGAGAGAAAGGCCCCGGCGAAGGCGGAGCCGGTGATCATCGCCCCACCCAGCCCCGCCAGCATCGCCGCCAGCGCCCCCACCGAGGCCCCGCCGGAGAGGCCCAGCACGTAGGGATCGGCCAGGGGATTGCGCAGCAGTACCTGCATCAATGCCCCCGCCACGGCGAGCAGGCCGCCCACGGCGAAGGCCGAGAGGGAACGCGGAATGCGCAGCTCGAAGATCAGCGTGCGCGCCAGGGGGCTACCCTCTCCACGAGCCAACGCCCATACGTCGGCGAGCGACAGCGCGGCGCTGCCCAGGGTGACCGACAGAAGTAGCGCCGCCAGCCCCAGCAGCGTGAGCACGGCCAGCGGCGGCCACAGTGAGCGCCGAGGCATAGTCATGCCGGCCTCAGCGCTTGGCACGGGCACGGTCGAGCTGCTCGCAGAACAGGCGGCTGCCCTCGAGCAGCCGCGGCGTGGGGCGCTGAATCAGCGACGGCGGCACGAAGTAGAGATTGTCGCGCTCGACGGCGGTCAGGCTCGGGTACTGCTGCCAATGGGTCAGCCAGCCGCGGTTCTCCTCGCCCATGCCGCCGGCGAGTATTGCCTCGGGGTCGGCGGCCAGCACCGACTCGTCATCGATGCGCGGCACCAGCCGCGACAGCTCGCCGTAGACGTTGACCCCACCGCACAGGGTCAGCACCTTGCCGATCAGATGCTCGTCGTTGATGGTCATCAGCGGCTCGTCCCACACCTGATAGAACACCGACACCGGCTCGGCATCGACGTAGCGCTCGGCCAGTGCCGCCATGCCATGGCGGAACTCGGCGGCGACCCGCTCGCCCTCCTCGCGAGTATCGGCCAGCAGCGCCAGGCGCTCGATGGCGCTGGAAACGTCCTCGAAGTCCCGCGGCTCGATGTAGAACACCGGCACGCCCAGCGCCTCGATGGTCTCGAGCTGCTCGGGCGGGTTGCCGGTCATCCAGCCGATCACCAGGTCGGGATTCAACGTCACCAGGGTTTCCATATCCATGCGGGTGTGGCTGCCCACCGACGGCACATCCCTGGCTTCGGGCGGATAGTCGCTGAAGGCCACTACCGCCACTACCTTCTCTCCCGCCCCGGCGGCGTAGACCAGCTCGGTGGCGCCGGGCGAGAGCGCGGCGATGCGCTCGGCAGGCTGGTCGAGACACACCTCACGCTCGCGGTCGTCGATGGCGCACAGCGAACCGGCATGCGCCTCGCCGGCCGCCGGCCCCGCCAGGGCCAGCGCCAGCAAGGCGCCGAAAAACGCAGCGGGGCCAAGGGCCCCGCCGAACTGGCCGTTACTGGCCGAAGTGCACACTGACGAAGGCCGCACGACCGGCGTTGAGGTAGTCATCGCCATCAAAGAAGCGCGTAGTGACATACTCCTTGTCCAGAGCATTCTCGATGTTCAAGCGGACCGACCATAGCGGGGCAAACTGCCACCCGGCACGCAAGTTGAGCAGGCCGAAGCCACCGATGCGATCTTCGTTGGCCGCATCATTGTAGCGATGGCCCTGAACGACCCAGGAGCCGCCCAACGACCACTCGCCCAGCTCGCGATCCACGTCGAAGCGCGCACTCTGGCTGGCACGGCGCTGAATGCGATTACCCGTTTGACGGTTTTCAGGGTCGGTGTAGGTCGCGGCGGCAGCCAGCGTCCATGCACCTACCTCAGCGCCTAGGGAGAGTTCGACGCCACGGATACGCGTGGTGGGCACGTTCATCGTCGGTCGCCCCATTTGTTGCCAGACAATCAAGTTATCAACATCGGTTTGGTAGAGTGCAGCATCCCAAAACCAGCGCGTAAATTGACCACGTACACCAAGCTCCACTGTTTCGGAAGTTTCCGCTTCCAGATCGGGATTGCCAAATCCCGGCCAATAGAGGTCGTTGAAGGAGGGTGCCTTGAAAGCCGTGCCATAGCTGGCCCGCAGCGTATGCTGAGAATTGATGTCATACCCGAGTGCCAAGCTACCCGTCACTTCCTCGCCATAAGCTTCGTTGTCGTCGAAGCGCAGACTGGCTTGCACTGCCAAGGGGGAAAAATCAAGCAACGCCTGGGTAAAGACAGCCTTGTTATCGCGATCTTCTACATCATAAGGGCCATCCCAGGGCGAGTCCCCTGTGATACTACCAGCCACGCTGTCATTCATATATTCCATGCCAATGACAACTTCATGTGCCTCGGCGCGAAGCGTGTTCTCCCAGCGGGCCGTACGCGTCTGCGTATCGAGAATGGACCCCCAAAAGTGGTTGGCGCTTTCATCACGTGCCTCGCTGAGCGTCAAACGACTGCGCCAGTTGGCAGCTACCGGCAGTTCTCCATAAATCCCCGCTACCTGCTGCACATAATCAGTTGTTGCCGGCGAGCCGCTCTCGTCATATTCGGTAGCTCCACGTGCACGCAGCGCCAAAAATCCGACTTCCGCGCCACTCTCAAAGGTATGTGACATGCGCGTCAGCGCCGTGGTGTTGTCGTAGCCCATGTCTTCGCCATCACGGCGCACAGGTACACCATCGGTATTCAAGTGGCTGCCGGCAAAGCTGTAGCGGGTGCCGCCGCTCTCGCCGGAGAGGCCGGCGCTATAGCGCTGGGTATCGAAGGAGCCGCCGCCCACGGAAACACGAGGATGCGGGCCGCCCTCTTCGGCCTCGTGAGTGAAGAGCTGTACCACGCCGCCTACCGCATCGGCCCCGTACAGGCTGCCACGAGGGCCGCGCACGATCTCGGCGCGCTGGAACATGCGCGGGTCGAGGAACTGCCAGGCCGCGCCACCCGCCGTCGCCGAGCGCAGGCGGATGCCGTCGATCATCAGCAGCGCCGATTCGTTGCCGGTACCCCGCAGGTAAACGCTGCTGTTCTTGCCGAAACTGCCGTTGGTGGTGACATCCACCCCCGGCTGGCCGCGCAGCATATCGGTAACGCTGGTGGGGTCCTGCCGACGCAGGGTGGCCTCGTCGAGCACGGTTACCGAGGAGAGCGTCTCGTCGGCGGTGCGCGGCGCCAGGGTGGCGGTGATCACCAGCGGGTTGAGGGCGACAGCGTCGTCTTCTTCGGCGGGGGTGGTGACCTGGGCCTGAACGGCCAGCGGAAGCACAGCCAGGCCGAAGGCAGCCAGGCTCTGCGCAGCCATAGGGAGCGCGGCCAGATGATGCTTGGTTTTCATTTTGATTCCCTTGCTCGCCGTGCCTACCCGCACGGTCTTCTAGGCGAAGCCGGGGCGGCGTGAAGGGGATCGAGAAAGGGAGAGGCGCGGCCCTGCCTCGAAGTTGCCCGCCGCAACCCGACAGATTACCTCAGGCCGGTCTCCGGGCTGACGAGCGAAGCGCCGACTGCACGCTTCGGGTCCATCGCCTTCCCATGCAAAGCACAGTGGCGTGATGATGAACCTGCACTCGATCACCGTTGCGGGGGCAGCGTCGGAATACGCCTCTTCATCTTGAAGAGGACCACCGACTTCCCGTTTAACCTCGATAGGACAATGAGGCGCCTGAGAGTGGGCGTAAGCTAGCAATCGCAGCGCCAGGCGTCAACGCAGGGTTAGGCGTGTATTGAGACAGATCAAAGCGTTAGCGATTTCACCAATCCATTCCATACGTACCACACCCGCTCGCAACGTGCCGCGGCGTCCTGGGCCAGCCAGCCGTTGAGGTCGCGCAGGCGCCTTTTCTCCAGGCCGAGCGGCACGATACCGCGGCCCATCTCGAGCAGGATCAGCACCGCCTCGCTGCCCTGTTCGGCCTCCCATGCCCGCAGTGCATCGAGCTCCCGTGTCATGGCCCGCCGCAGCCGATCGTCGTCGGGCTCGGCGGCGAGCCGCTGGCCGATCCAGCACTCCCAGCCCTCCAGTACCAGACAGCGTGCCTCGCCGAATGCAGGCCAGGTTTCGAGCCGGCTTCCGACATACGCGGAGTGCCAGCGGGGAGCGTCGAAGCGCTGCCTTACGGCGTGGCGCTTGCCGGCGCAGGCACCGCCGATGAAGAGCTGCATTGCCAGCGCTCCCGAGCGTCAAGAGTGAACACGAACCGGCGCCCCTCGGCCTGGCTGACGCCGCCCTCCCAGAAGCCGATGCCCTCGAAGCGGCGACGCAGCTCCCGAATCACCCCGCCATGGGCAACCACCAGAGCGCGATGCCGGTCGTGGGGTGCGCAGCCGTTGACGACATCGGCGAACCAGGCGTCGAGCCGTCGGCGCAGGTCGGTGGTGGATTCGCCGCCGGGTGGGGCCTGCTGGCCTTCGCTGTCGATCCAGGCGCGATAGAAGGGTTGCGATTTCAGCTCATCGTAGGTGCGCCCCTCGTAGTCGCCGAAGTCGAGCTCGCGCAGGCGCGCATCGAAGTGCGTCGGCCAGGCGCGCTCGCGCCCTTCGGTCACATGCGCCAGGGTCTGCCGGCAGCGGGTCAGGTCGCTGCAATGCACGGCATCGAAGGTTTGCGTCTCCAGCACCTCGCGCAGCCGATCGAGGCCCGGCAGAGCGTCGGGCAGCAGCAGCGGGATATCGCGCTGTCCCTGGTAGCGTCGTTCGCGATTCCACTGCGTCAAGCCGTGGCGAACGACCACCAGCTCCAGGCGACCAGCAGCAGCCATAGCTCTCCTCCCTCGATTGCGGTTCCGACGATATCGCCATTGATGCCCTTGAAGGCACGCAGCATGCCCCAGGCATAGAGCGCCAGGAACGGCGCCAGGGCAAGGCACAGCCACACTCCTCCCGGCACCAGCACGGCCAGCGGCAGCAGCGGCAGCGCCGCGAGCCAGAGATCGCGCGGTGCCAGGTCACGCTGCCAACTGGCGGCCATGCCCTCGGGCCGTGCCGCCGGGGCCAGCACCAGCAGCGCCACGGCTGCCAGTCGCCCCAGCCCCAGGATCATCACCAGCAGCAGCAGGCTGGCGCCGACGTCGAGCAGCACGAACAGCAGCGCGGCTTTCCACAGCAGCAGGAACACCAGCGCCAGGATGCCGAAGCTGCCCACATGGGGATCCTTCATGATCTCCCATTTGCGCGTCAGCGGCGCGTTGCTGCCCAAGGCGTCGGCGACGTCCATCAGGCCGTCCAGGTGCAGCCCGCCGGAGAGCGCCACCCACAGCGTGAGCAGTGCCAGCGCCAGCAGCGGCGTGGGCAGCAGGCTCTCCAGCAGCGCGGCCGCCGCCACCACCAGGCCGCCGAGCAGCAGGCCCACCAACGGATAGCAGCGTACCGCCCAGCGCCGGGTAGGCGGCGTCCAGGGACAGGCGAGCGGCAACGGCAGGCGGGTGAGGAACTGCAGCGCCAGCACCAGGCCAAAGGCGGCGTCTTTCATGAGCGCTCCTCACCGCGGCGTTTCCACACCTGCGACAGCCCGGCCATCACCTGGATCACCTCGTCCGCCTCCTGCGCCAACAGGCGGTGGGCTCGCTGCAGGAAAGCCAGGTAGCGCCACACCTCGGCGTCCTCGGGGGGCATGCCCTCGTTGACGTCGTTGGAGACGATCACCAATGCCACGTCGCGCCGCCGGGCCTCGACCAGCAGGCGCTCGATCATGGCCACCCCCTGCGCTTCGTCGAAGTCGCTGAAATAGAGCAGCTGGCTGGCCCAAAGCGTCAGGCAGTCGAGCAGCAGCGTGCCGCCGGGCTCCACCCGCTCGAGGGCGGCGACGAGATCTATCGGCTCCTCCAAGGTAATCCAGCCTTCGCCTCGGGCTTGCCGATGGCGGTCGATGCGGGCCTGCCACTCACCGTCATCGCTGCGCCTGGCGGTCGCCAGGTAGTAGCACGCCCCGCCCCGCTCGGTCTGCCAGCGCCTCGCCAAGGCTTCGGCATGAGTACTCTTGCCGGAGCGCGCGCCACCGCTGATGAAGGCGATCATGGCGCACTCCAACGGGCAACGGCCTCGACCAGCGTCCGGTTCTCCGGCCGTGAGCGCACCGCCACTCGCAGCCAGGCGCCCTCGAGGCCGATGAAATTGTGGGTATGGCGAACGAGAATGCCGCAGCGCGCCAGGTGCTCGAGCAGCGCCGTCATGGAGCGCGCCCCCCCATGCCGAAGCAGCAGAAAGTTGGCGTGGGAAGGGACGACGCTCAGCCCCAGCGCCTCGAGCTCGCCCTGCAGCCAGGGACGCTCGGCGTCGAGCCAGGCGCGGGTCTGTGTCAGATAGTCATGATCTGACAACAGCGGCGCGACCAGCCCCGCCGCCAGGGCATTGACGCTCCACGGCGGCTGCAGCTGGGCGATACTTCCTACCGCCTCTGCAGAGCCCAACAGGTAGCCCAGCCGCAGCCCGGGAATGGCGTACAGCTTGGTCATGGAACGCAACAGCAGCAGGTTGTCGTAGCGCGCCAGCAGCGGCGTGAGCCGCTCGTCGCGAATGACGAAATCGACGAAGGCTTCGTCCACCACCAGGGTGGTACCCTGCCGCTGGCCCTCCGCCAGCAGACGTTCGATCAGCTCGCGCTCGACCAGCGTTCCGGTAGGGTTGTTGGGGCGGCACAGGAACAGCGCGCCGGCCTCGCGCATGGCCTCACAAGCACGCGCTTCGTCCAGTACGAAGCACTCTTCCACCAGGGCGAAGTTCGCCACCTCGATGCCGTAGTGGTGACAGGCCCGCTGGTACTCGCCGAAAGTCGGCTGCACGATCAGGGCCCGACCCACACCACGCCTGGCCAGCAGCGCGGCGGCGAGGAAGATCGCCTCGGCCCCGCCGTTGGTCAGACGCACCTGCTCAGGTGCGAGCCCTTCGTGCCGGGCGATGGCCTCTCGCGCCTCGCGGTAGTCGGGGTCGGGATAGACGGCAAGCTCCGCCACGCCAGCGGCAATCCATTGTGCCAGCCACGACGGCGGCCCCAGCGGGTTGAGATTGGCGCTGAAATCGGTAACGGAACGCTCGGCCGCCAGGCCGAGGCGCGGCAATACCTGCTCCGGGCGCCCGCCGTGGCTTGGCCAATCGCTCATGTGCCCTCCCGGTTCGTTCATGTCGTGGCGCTCCATGCCCAGGCCACGCCCGCCATCGACAGGAAAAAGACGACCCAGGCGCCGTGCATGTGGCGTACGGCAAGCTCGATATGGGCAACCCGCAGCGGTTCATACGGCTCGCCCATCCGTGCCCGCTCGGAGACCTGACCGTGATAGTGGTTGATGCCGCCGAGCTGCACGCCGAGCAGATGGGCCATCATCGCCTCGGGCCAGCCGGCGTTGGGGCTGGGGTGGCCCGGCGCGTCGCGCCAGGCGCCGGCCAGCGCACCCTGTCTACGCACCCCCTGCCAGCGCGCCTCCGGCAGCGCCAGGGCGGCCAACCACATGCTCAGCGCGGTGAGCCGGGCCGGTACCCAGTTGGCCAGGTCGTCGAGCCTGGCCGAGGCGTAGCCGAAGTCGGCGTAGCGCTCGCTGCGATGGCCCACCATGGAGTCCAGCGTATTGACCGCCTTGTAGGCCAGCGCCAGCGGCGCCCCGCCGAGCAGCGCCCAGAACAGCGACGCGGTGATGCCGTCGACCGTGTTCTCGGCCACGGTTTCCACCGTGGCGCGGGTGATCTCGGCCTCGTCAAGGGTATCGGTGTCGCGCCCGACGATCATCGCCACCGCACGGCGCGCACCTGCGAGGTCACCCCTGACCAGTGGGCCGGCCACCGCGAAGGCGGCATCGTGCAGCCCCTTGATCGCCAGCGCGCTGGCCAGCAGCAGCAGTTCGCCGCCAAGCCCCAGCCAGGGGTGCAGCCCGGCGAGCAGCGTCAGCACGCTCCAGGCCAGCGCATAGACGAGCGCCACCACGCAGCCGGTGAGCAGAAAGCCCCTCAGGCGACGAGCCTTCGGGCTGCCACGGTTCCAGCGACGCTCCAGCGCGTCGATCAGCCGCCCCATGGCGACCACCGGATGCGGCAGCCAGCGCGGATCGCCGATGAGCAGATCCAGCACCACGGCGCCAAGCAGCAGCGCCAGCAGAGCTAGACTCAACGGCTCGACACTCATTCTGCCTTGTCACCCGAAGCCACCCCGGCCGAAGCGAAGGTGGCCATCTCGCTCAGCATGCGGCAGGCGGCTTCGAGCAGCGGGAAGGCGAGCGCCGCCCCGGTGCCCTCGCCCAGGCGCAGTTGAAGATCGAGCAACGGCCTGGCCTCGAGCAGCTCGAGAGCGGCGTCGTGGCCCGGCTCGCAGGAGCGGTGAGCGAACAGCAGGTAGCCGCGCACCGCAGGTGCGAGCCGGCAGGCCACCAGCGCCGCCACGGTGGCGATGAAACCGTCGACCAGGATCGGCATGCGTCGGGCTGCCGCGCCCAGGTAGGCGCCGGCCATGGCGGCGATCTCCAGCCCGCCGAGCTTGGCCAGCACTTCCAGCGGCTGGGCTGGGTCCGGCTTGCGCGCCACCAGCGCCCCTTCGATCACTTCGGCCTTATGGGACAGTCGTGAGATATCGATGCCCGTCCCTTGCCCCACCAGGCGACTCACCGACAGGCCACTCAGGGCAGCCAGCAGTGCGCTGCTGGAGGTGGTGTTGGCGATGCCCATCTCGCCGACGATCAGGCAACGGCAGCCGGCGTCGTGACTGCGCCCGGCGGCGCGAATGCCGACCTCGATGGCGCGCTTGGCCTCGGCCAGGCTCATGGCATCCTCGCGGCAGAAGTTGGCCGTGCCGCGACGCACCTTGTCGCACACGACACCTTCCCCTTCGACATCGCCGTTAACGCCGACATCGACGACCTCGAGCCGCGCGCCGATCTGGCGAGCGAAGACGTTGATGGCGGCGCCGCCGGCCGCGAAGTTAGTCACCATCTGCGCGGTGACCTCCTGGGGAAAGGCCGAGACGCCCTCCTCGGCCACGCCATGATCGGCGGCGAACACGATCACGCCTGGTGGCGATACCCTCGGCACGATGTCGCCGCTCATGCAGATCAGCGACTGGACCAGGGACTCGAGGCGTCCCAGGCTGCCGGGGGGCTTGGTGAGATTGTCGAGGCGAGTCTGCGCGGTGGCGGCGAGCGTGTCGTCGACCGGGGCGATGGCGGCCAGAGTATCGGCAAGCATGAGAGCGTCCTGACAGGGCGTGGGCAGCCGCCATCTTAACAGCCTGGCTCGGCCTGTCACGGCACCGTACCGACTGCCTCCGGCATTGCACGGTCCACTCTCACGGCGTTCCCGTCTTCACTCCACGCCAGTCGCGCCGAATTCGCCACCACGCTGAGCGAGCTGACCACCATGGCCAGCACCGCCACCAGGGGCGGAATCGGCATGGCCAGCGCCAGTGTCAGGGCCAGCAGGTTGTAGAGGCCGGAAAGCATCAGATTCTGGCGCATCACCCGACGCGTGCGACGCGCCAGGCGCCAGGCCACCTCGACCCCGGCGATCCCAGGTGTCAACAGCGCCACGCTGGCGCCCTCCTGCGCCATGGCGTTGGCACCCAGCGGCGCCACGCCGACGCTGGCGGTCGCCAGCCCCACCACGTCGTTGAGCCCGTCGCCCACGTAGAGCGACGGCTGCGGCATGGCGGCGAGCAGCTTGCCCTTTGCCTCGGGGCTGCGCCCGGCATAGCACTCTGCCGGCTTCATGCCGACCCGTTTGCCCAGCCGCCTCACCGCCGGCTCCCTGTCGCCGCTGATCAGCGCCAGGGTAAAGCCCTGACGACGCAGTTCGGCCAGCGTCTCGGCCGCACCGGGCAGGACCGCCTCGCCCAGGATGAAGCGAGCCATCAGTACGCCATCGCAGGCCAGCAGCACTTCGCTCTCCCCCGAGTCACCGGCCTGCTCGGTGGCAACGCCCTGCTCGACGAACCAGGCACGGCTGCCCAGCAGCAGGCCACGACCGTCGGCAAGGCGTACGCGGCGACCCAGCCACCCGATCTCCTCGCTTTCAGCCACTTCCTGGGCCTTATGTTGGCCAGCCTGCCTGGCGTACCTGTGTACGGCTCGCGCCAGAGGATGATCGCTGCCGCGCGCCGCCACAGAGGCCAGTGCCAGCAGCTCCGGCTCAGAAAGGTTGGCCGTCGAGTGCATGGCTCGCACCTGGGGCTCGCCGGCGGTGAGCGTGCCGGTCTTGTCGAACGCGGCGCTGCGAATTCGTGCCAACGCCTCGAAGGCACCCGGGTCGCGCACTATCACGCCACGCTCGAGCGCCTGGGTGCTACCCGCCAAGCCGGCCAAGGGAATGGCCAGCCCTACGGCACAGGGACAGGCCACCACCAGGACCGACAGCGCCCTCACCCAGGCCGCCTCGGCCGGCGCGCCCGCCAGCCAGGTCGCCGCCAGGGTGAGCAGTGCAAGGGCCACTGCCACGGGGCTGAGCCAGGCGGCAAAACGATCGGCCAGGCGCTGCAGTTCGCCCTTGCGGGCCTGCTGCCACCACATCTGCTCGCGCAGCCGGTCCAGACGACACTCACCGGCGGGGGCGGTGACCTCGAACACCAGCGCCGTGCCGAGGTTGCGGCAGCCGGCCGCCACGGCATCACCCGGCAGGCAGCGCCGCGGGGCGCTTTCGCCGGTCAGCGGCGAGAGATCGAGTAACGCCTCGGAATCCCTGAGGGTTCCGTCCAGCGGCAGCGTCTCGCCGGACTCGACGCGTAGCCGCTCCCCCACCGCGACGGCGTCGAGCGAGCAGTCCTGCCAGGCGCTCTGCACCCAGCACTGCACTCGCGCCGGCGGCTGATGCAGCGACTGGAGCGCGCGCAACCCGCGGTGACGACACAAGGTTTCCACCAGCCGGCCAACCAGCAACAGCGCAATCAGCATCACAGCGGTATCGAAATAGACCTCGGGCGAACCGCGCATCAACAGCCACAGCGAAACTCCCACCGCCGTCAGCGTGCCCAGCGCCACCAGCGCATCCATGCCGGGTCGTCCCGCCCGCGCCGTGCGCCACCCGGCACGGTAGAACGGCAAGGCCACGTAGCTGACCACCGGCAGCGCAAAGGCGCCGGACACCCAGGCCATGACCAACTCCAGTCGCGGACTTGGCATGGCGCCAACATAGATCAGCAGCGAAGCGAGCATGGTCCACATGCCGAAGGCCACGGCCATCAGCAGCCGCAGGGTGAGATAACGGCTCTCGGCACCGAGCCGCGCCTCGGCATCTTCTGCCGCCTCGGGCGGGCCGAGGCGATAGCCGAGACGGCGTACGGCAGCCGCCAGACGGGGCTCGCCGAGAGCTTCCGGCGCACCTTCCACCAGCAGGGTCGCGCTGGGGTAGTGCACGCTGGCGGTGGCGACCCCGGGCAGCCGCATCAATTGGGCCTCGACAGCCAGCGCGCAGCTGGAACACCAGAGTCCCTGTACCGAATACAACGCTTCGGTACGACTGGTGAAAGACATTTTGGAAGTTGGCGTCATGCTCATCAGCGTAATGAGCCGCGGCCATTTATCCAGCGTTGGCACTTCGTGAGCGCACCGATATACTGTATATAAATACATGTATAGAGAGCCGCCGTCATGCCGCAGTTCGACCAGCAGCAGCCGCGCAAGGGGCGCGGCGCCACCTACAACCCCGATAACCGCTTCTCTCCGACACACAGCGAAACGGAGGACGACGGCTGGTGGCAGGAAGAGATGCCGACGCGCCTGGCTACGGTGGTCAGCGAGGAGCGAGCCCGCAGCGCGCTGGCGTGGAACGACTCACCCGACCTCGGCTTCGATCGCTCGCTGAATCCGTACCGAGGCTGCGAGCACGGCTGCATCTACTGCTACGCGCGGCCCAGTCACGCCTACTGGGACATGTCGCCGGGCATCGACTTCGAAACCCGACTGATCGCTCGCACCGGCCTGGTGGAGCGGCTGCACGAAGAGTTCTGCAAGCGCAGCTACGTATGCCGGCCCATCGCCCTCTCCGGCAATACCGACTGCTATCAGCCGCTGGAAGCGGAGCGTGGTTCCACCCGCAAGATACTGGCCTTCCTGCTCGAATGCCGTCATCCGGTCTCGATCATCACCAAGAGCGCGTTGGTCCTGCGCGACCTGGACCTGCTGGCCGAGCTGGCGCGCCTGCGTCTGGTCAGGGTTTCAATCAGCCTCACCAGCCTGGATACCGAGCTCAAGCGCAGCCTGGAACCACGCGCCGCCTCGCCTGCCGCACGCCTGCGTACCATTGAACGCTTGAAGGATGCCGGCATCCCGGTAGGAGTCATGGTCGCACCGATTATTCCGGGCTTGACCGACCACGAGCTGGAGCGCCTGCTCGAAGCGGCGCGCGATGCCGGAGCGGAAACGGCCGGATGGACGCTGCTGCGCTTGCCGCGGGAAGTGGCCCCGCTCTTCGATGAGTGGCTGCAGGCGTATTATCCGCTGCGTGCCGACAAGGTGATGAGCCTGATGCGCCAGTGCCGGGGAGGCGCCGAATACGACAGTCGCTTCGGCAAACGCATGCGCGGCGAGGGCATTTTCGCCCAGCTCATCGCCCAGCGCTTCGACAAGGCCTGCCGACGCCTAGACCTCAACGATCCGGGGAAGCGAGACCCGCGCCAGCTGGACACCACGGCCTTCCGGCCGCCCCGGGCTCAGGGCGACCTGTTCAGCTGACAACGAGTGAGGCATGCTCCGGCGGAAGAAAGCAGCTCGTGGAGAATCAGGAAGACAGCCGCCTGTCCTCGATGACGGTGCCGTTCTCCTGGACTTCGGCCTCATGGCCCGCTTCGCGCCACGGCTCGGCCAGCGCCTCCTCGTACCACTGCTGCATGGCAGGTAGGGCCAGCATTCGTTCGACGTACTCCCTAGAGAGCACACCGAGTTCGAGGCCAAAACTCTGCACGCGGAAGGCCACGGGAGCGAAGAAGGCATCCACTGCCGTAAAGGACTCCCCGGCCAGGAAGGGGCCGCCAAAACGCGTGAGGCCCTGCTGCCAGAGTTCATCGAGGCGAGCCAGGTTGCCTGCCAAGGCATCCGGCATATGGTGCAGTTTCACCCTGACGCCGCAGTTCATCGGGCACAGACTGCGCAGCGTGGAAAAACCGGCGTGCATCTCGCTGCTGGCACAGCGCGCCCAGGCGCGCGCCTCCTCATCGGCGGGCCATATCCCCGGGTGACGCTCGGCCAGGTATTCGACGATCGCCAGCGACTCCCATACCGTGCGTTCGCCATCCTCCAGGCAGGGCACCATCCCTGAAGGGGAGAATGTGCGAAAGGGGGTCCAGTTCGAGCCAGCCTCGAAGGGGGTCAGGCGCTCCTCGAACGAGATGTCCAGATGGCGCATCAGCACCCAGGGGCGTAGCGACCAGGAAGAGTAGTTCTTGTTGGCAATATGCAGGCGATACATGTCAGAACCCATCTCAGGAGAGGAGAAATGACAGCATAGCCTGCCAACGACGCTGCCTGCCATGCAGCCCGCACGAAATCAGGCAACCCTTCTGAACATGCAAGCCGAATCAGGGAATCAGCACCGCCGCCCCGGTCAGAGCCCCTTCTCGCAGGTCGGCCAGGGCCTGGTTGGCCTGCTCCAGCGGATAGGCACGGGTCTCGGTGAGAATGGGTACCGTGGGGGCCAACGCAAGAAACTCTTCGCCATCCTGACGCGTGAGGTTGGCTACCGACTTGACGCTGCGCTCCTGCCACAGCAGGCGATAGGGGAAGGCGGGGATGTCGGACATATGGATACCGCCGGATACGACCGCCCCACCCGGGCGCACCTGGGCCAATGCCAGCGGCACGAGCTCGCCCACCGGGGCAAATAGCAGCGCGGCGTCGAGCGGCTCGGGCGGTGACTGGTCGGAGCTTCCGGCCCATACGGCACCGAGCCGCAACGCGAAGGCCTGGGCAGCGTCGTCGCCCGGCCGTGTGAAGGCATAGACCCGCTGGCCGCGCGCCACGGCCAACTGCACGAGGATATGCGCCGCGGCGCCGAAACCGTAGATTCCCAGGCGGCGATTCTCCTCACCGCCCGCCAGGCGCCAGGTGCGATAGCCAATCAACCCCGCGCAAAGCAGCGGCGCGGCGGCCTGGGCATCCTCTGCCATCAGCGGAAAGCAGTAGCGAGCATCGGCCACGCCGTACTCGGCATAGCCGCCATCAAGGGTATAACCGGTAAAGCGCGCACGCTCGCAGAGGTTTTCTCGGTCGGCCAGGCAAGCGTCGCACTCGCCACAAGTCCAGCCCAGCCAGGGCACGCCTATACGCATGCCGGGCGTCAGATCTCCGACGCCTTGCCCCACCGCCGTGACCTCGCCAACGATCTCATGGCCCGGCACCAGCGGTAGGCTGGGCGAAGACAGCTCGCCATCCACGACATGCAGATCGGTGCGGCACACTCCGCAGGCCAGTACACGATATTGCACCTGCCCTGCCTGGGGTTCAGGACGGGGCACGACGTCCAGCTGCAGCGGCTGGCCCAGGGCATGCAGTCGCATGGCGCGCATCAGGCTCATGGCTGGCTCCTGAATGACCTTGGTCTCTCTGCGGGAGCATAGCGCAGCCAGGCAGGTGAATCAGCTCACCGAGACCTCGTAGCCGGTGAACTTGCGCAGGTTGATCACGCCCGTGTCGAGGATCAGGTACTGTCCCTTGAGACCCAGCAGCGTGCCGCTCACCCGCGCCTGCTTGTCGAAGTTGTGCGAGACGACCTTGCGCGGAAATTCCAGCACCGGATAGTCGAAGGCGACCGGCGCTTCGTCGAGTACCCGCAAGGTATCGACACCGAAGCGTTCGCGCAGCTGGCCGAGCCCGCTGTCAAGCCGGGCCAGAAGGCGGTCGCGCTCGGCCATGAGATCGAGCGTCTCCACCTCGCCCTTGAGCATGGCCCGCCAGTTGGTGCGGTCGGCCACCTCTTCCTTGAACAGCACCTCGACCAATCCGGACTGCTGCCGCGTCTCCACTGCCAGGATCGGCAGCGCCTGAATCGCCCCTTGGTCGAGCCAGCGCGTCGGCACCTGAGTGCCGCGGGTGATGCCCACCTTGAGCCCCGAGGAGTTGGCCAGGTAGACCACATGAGGCTGGAAACAGTGCCTTTCGGCCCACTCGGGCTCGCGGCAGGTACCGGCATCAAAGTGGCAGGTCTCTGGCTTGACGATGCAGGTATCGCACTGGGCCAGCTTCTTGAAACAGGGGTAGCAGTAACCTTGGGCGAAGCTCTTCTTCGTCGCCCGGCCGCAGTGGGTGCAGGCGATGGCGCCCGTCCAGTGCAACTCGAGCGACTGGCCCAGGCGCGCGTTGAGATCCAGGCGATGCTCGCCGGCACGCAGCGTATACCTTGCCGGCCCTCCCTGCTCGCCGGGTACGATGGCCATCTTGCTCAGGCAGCCCTGTACGACAGGGGCCGCCTCTATCCGCCCACCTTCAATCACGGGAGGCATCCCGGGCCAGCCCCGCGAGTTCGGGCGGCACATCGGTGCCGCTGCTGCCACTGCCACAGGTGCGCTGCTGCAGATACCCGACCCGCAGTTCCTCGGGCACGTTGTTCTCGTGCTCGTAGCGAATCACCGCCTCGAGGCAAAGCTCGGTCTGCTCCGCTGTCAACGTGCGTCCGTCGGGCCACTTGCGCAGCGCCACCGCCTGCTTGAGGCTGTCGTAGATGGCCGGCGTCATCTGCCGGATCATGCGCTCGAAGGTCATATCGCTCATGGGAACTCTCTCGATCAAAGACGGCGTGCACGGCCGGAATAATACCACCCGAACAGCAGCCCCACGACCAGCCCGCCCAGGTGCGCCTCGTTGGCCACGTTGCCGAAGCCGACTGCCTCCGCCATATCGGTCATGGTGAACACCATCCAGCCGAGCATGAACACCACCAGCATCTGCGGCACGAAGAAGCCGCTCGCCGGCGCCCGGCGCGACATCAGCCAGACATAGCCGAGCAGGGCGAAGTCGACGCCCGACATGCCGCCGAACAGCACGGTACCCGTGGCATACTGGGCCAGGTTGGCGCCGATGCCCGCCACCAGCAGGAGCATCAGCATGCGCCCACTTCCCTGCAGCGTTTCGACCTGGCGCCCGAAGTACCACAGCCACATCATGTTGAAGATCAGGTGCATCCAGCCGAAGTGCAGGAAGGCCGGCGACAGCAGCCGCCACACCTGCCCCGAGGCCAGTGCATCGGCGAGGTTGCCGAAGGCAAGCCCGCCGCCCACGACGGCAACCGGCACGATGGTCAGCATGGCCACCACGATATCCCCGAGCACGGCCATGACGGCAAATACCAGCAGCGAGATACCCAGCGCGGCGGAGGTGACCGGCACTCGGCGCAAGGCCAGCGTGAGAGCGGCCCCTCCCGTCGACCGGCGCCGACGTTCAGGCATGATTCGCTCGCCGCGCTGCCAGCGGGAGATCAGCCGGATCAAGGCATCATGCTGGGTGGGGTCGGCTAGCCACAGCACCTGCCCCTCCGTTTCCTCGGTGAAGCGGTGCCCGATGCGATGGGCCCACAGCGCTCGGCGCAGTTCGCTGGTGTCCGTTTCGTGGGGAAACAGCATGATGCGGTACATGAAATTTTCCTGAATCGATCGTTAGGGAGCATCTTGCGCTGCAGTGCCCCTTTTCTCAAATCGGCCGACGGGCGCCCATAAAAAATCCGGCGGAAGGGGGGCCGCCGGACAAGAGCAAGGGATCATTCAAGGGAACACCTATTCAGATGGACGAATCGAAAGGAAGTTCAGGGTGGCGGGAAAAAATGTTGTAAAACTTTGTATCCATTTCAATCGAAGTCAATTTCCCACGGCCTGGGCCTCGCCGCTTCTTCCTGCGGCACCCTCACCCAGACGAAATGATTGGCATCTAGCCGCCGCTCGCCGCTCCAGCGGTAGGCCACCAGACGGCCGAACTTCACCGCGCTGTAGTCGAGGCAGGCAATATTGGACGTGGGCAGCGCCGGGATGCCCTCGCACCAGTAGTGACCGATGAACAGCGGCGGCTGGTCGAGCCCGTAATGCGACAATCGCGCACGCTCGGCCGAACTCAGCTCGCGCTGCTCGAGATCGTCGGGCAGGTTGTCGGGCTGGAAAATCACATCGCCCCAGGTGCGCGGGTCGCGGGCCCAGAAGTGGGCACGGAAGCTATGCCGGGTAAAACCATCGCCGGAGTGGATCTCCACGCCTTTCGGCAGCGACAGGTGCACGCCCCGGGTCAAGCGATCGAGCACACGATAGGCCAGAGTGTCCGGTGCCACGGACTGTTGCAGGAACGGCTCATCGATGACGCCGCCCGGGCATTCGCGCTCCAGCGCATCGATCAGCGATTGGTCCCAGCAGGCATGGACCACGCGGAACCCGCCGAAATCCAGGTAGAGCGGAATCTCCATGAACCAGGCCAGGATCTCGTCCCACTCGGCGGGATGATCACGGTACTGGTCGAGGGTTTCCTTGATAATGCGGTTGTGTCGCGGCGAGTGATCGCGCAGCCACTCGCGCCCATGCTGGCGGGGCGCGCGATGGCAGTAGGCCAGCGCATTGTATTCATGGTTGCCCATGACGATGTGGGCCTCGCCCTCTTCCACCATGCGCCGGGCGATGGAAACGGCCAGGCGAATACGCGGACCGCGGTCGATCAGGTCACCGAGGAAGATCGCCTTGCGTCGTGGATGACGGTAGACGCCACCGCGCTGGTGGTATCCGAGCTTCTCTAGCAGCGCACCGAGAGTCGCGCCGCAGCCATGCACGTCGCCGATCAGATCGTAGCCTTCTATCGCCGCCTGCCTCACGTCAATCCCCTAGCCGGTTGCTCCAGCCCAGCTTGCTGCGCAGGACCTCGTAGAAGTTATGACCGAGAGGATGCACCAACTGCACCCGCTGGGGCTTCCGCTTCACCACCAGCACGTCGTCCGGCTTGGCCACCGCACGCGTCTGGCCATCGCAGCTGATGTGGGGATAGGTCTGGTTGGTCTCGCCGATGTGTACGTGAATCTCGCTGGCGGCATCGATCACGATGGGACGGCTGGAAAGGGTATGCGGGAACATCGGTACCAGTTCGATCACATCCAGCTTGGGGTGCATGATCGAGCCGCCCCCCGACAGCGCATAGGCGGTGGAACCGGTGGGTGTGGCCATGATCAGCCCGTCGCTGCGCTGGCTGCAGACGAACTGCTTGTCGATGAACAGCTCGAATTCGATCATGCGCACGGCCTTTCCGGGATGCAGCACGACTTCGTTGAGGGCATCGCCATTACCGACCAGGGTACCGTCGCGGTACAGCTCGGCATCCAGCAGGAAGCGCTCCTCGACCTCATACTGGCCGGCGAGCACCTGGCCGACACGCTCCTCGAGCTCATCGGGGGAGATGTCGGTCAAGAAGCCCAGTCGCCCGCGATTGACGCCCAATACCAATGTACCGCTATGGCACAGTGTGCGGGCGGCACCCAGCAGGCTGCCATCCCCGCCCACCACGATGACCAGATCGCAGAGCTCGCCGAGGGTACGCCGGCTGGCCTCGGGATGGCCATGGTCGAGCAGCACGGTGGCAGTGCGGTCCTCGACGATGACGTGTAAGCCGCGCTCGTCGAGGAAGCGCAGCAGGCGCTTGAGGGTCTCGACCACCTTGGTGCTGCCCAGGCGGCCGATCAGGCCGATGTTCTTGAACCCGTCGTGCTCTTTCTGCATGCCCTGCTCTCTCGGATCATGGGCGCTCATTATGGAGGCTGGGTGCAGGGCGGGCAAACTCGACTCAGGCAGCGGCAGGTGCGCGGCGGCGCAGCCACCACTCGTTGAGCACCAGCGAACCGACGATGATCGCTCCGCCCATCGCCAACCGCACCAGGTCGGCATCGCGGTTCCAGATCACCAGATTGACCAGAAGCCCGGCGGGAATCAGGGCATTGTTCATGATCGCCAGCGCCCCGGCATCGACCCGGGTGGCCCCCAAGTTCCAGAAGAAGTAACCGAGGCCCGAGGCCACCAGGCCCAGCCACATGAGCACGCCCCAGTGCACGCCCGTGGTCGGCAGCATGGCGCTGTTGCCCAGCAGCGCAAAGGCCGGCAGTACCACCACCAGCGCACCGAGATAGAACCAGGCGAAGACGCTATGGCGTGGCAGTTCGGCAGGCAGCGTCACGGAGAAGCGGCGGTAGCCCACCTGGCCCAGTGCGAAGCACAGGTTGGCCCCCTGGACCACGAGGAAGCCCAGCCAGAAGCCACTGTCGATGCCGTCGTAGCGGATCACAGCCGCTCCCATGACCGCCAGGGCGGCAGTGAGCAGGTAGAACGGCGTGAAGCGTCCGAACAGGGCATCGTCGAGCAGCGTCACGTAGAGCGGCGTGAAAATGGTGAACAGCAGTACCTCGGGTACCGACAGCAGCAGGAAGGACTGGTAGAAGAAAATGTACATCACGCCGAGCTGCACGGCCCCCAGGCCCATCAGGGCCAGCCGCTGGCGCCCCTTGAGCAGCTGCGGCCGCAGGAAGGGCAGGAACACCAGGGCCGCCAGGCCGACGCGCATAAGCACCGCGAAGTAGCTGTCCACCTGGCCGGCGAGATAGACACCGATCAGCGAGAACGAGAAGGCCCAGAGCACGGTGACGCCGATGAGATAGCTCACGGTTAACGTCTTCCTTCAGTTTGGGTTGACGGGCGATTATACCGCCATGCCACCGAGCATCAATGCGACTCTCGCTGCCGCGCCCCGGCTGCGGACGAGGGACAAGCCTCGGGCAGGTCGGCTCCCTCGGCGGCCGCTGCCTCGCTCCTCTCGCGTCGCGTGGTGGCAAAGTATTCGTCGAGCCGGGCATCGGCTTGATCACCGAACAGGATATTGCAGGCCTCGCGCAGACCGGGAGACTGTCGCATCGCCTCCTCGTGCACCACCAGCGCAATCTTGGAGCGTCGCCGCAGGAAGTCCTCCAGGCGCGTGATCATCTCGCGCCGCTTGGCATAGTACAGCTCGCAGCGCAGGTACTCGGTCCCCTCGATCAGTACCTCGGCCTGCCGCGGGTCTTCGCGGATCTCCTCGAGCATTTCCAGCGCATGAGTGCCGTAGCGCCGCCACAATCGGCTCGACAGCGGCTCGGAGGCATCGCTTGCGGTCAGCTCGTCGAGGTGCATCAACTTCGCTTGATGCATGAACTCACGGCGCACCTGTTCCGGCGGTTCGCCGTACCAGCGATGCTTCGGATAGGGCACCCCGATCCCCATGTCACCCACCGCAGCGACGATCTCTTCGCCCACATTGAGGCAGTCGGTCAGTTTGCCGCCAAAGATGCTCAGGTGGGCATCGTGCCGGTTGAGGTCGATGGCATGCTTGCGCGAGAGCTGGAGAAAATCGCGCCCACCACCGCCTTCGGCCCGGATGGCGAGAGGCCTCACCCCGCAGCGGATGGAGATGATGTCTTCCTTGCCCAGCGGCTTGTCGAGCCTTAGACGCTTGTTGATGTTGTCCAGCACGAAGCGAATGTCGTCTTCCGTGGCCACTACCTCGGGTCGCTCGACACGGGTATCGGTGGTACCGATGCAGGTGCGCGGCCCCATGGGAATGACGAAGAACAGCCGGCCATCGTCGGCGAAGAACGCCAGTACACGTTGGTTGTCGGTCAGTCTCGGCACGATCAGGTGGATGCCCTTGGAGTAGACGTGTCGGTGATGCGTAGCCTGACCGGTCAGCGCATTGTGTTCGTCGACCCAGGGGCCGGCGGCATTGATCAAGACCTTGGAGCGTACGGCGAATTCACGTCCGCTGACGACATCGCGTGCCTGCGTCACCCAGCCGCCGCTCTCGCGTCGCGCCCCCAGCGACTCCACGTAATTCGCCGCCACGGCACCGTAGTTGAGCGCCCCGCGTACGAAGTTGAAGACGAAGCGGGCATCGTTGTCATGCAGGTAGGCATCGGAATACTCGAAACCACCGATGGCGTCGCGCGTGTCGATGATCGCTTCGCTATCGCGAATTGCACCCGGCGAGAGGAAGCGCGGGATACGGGTGAAACCATTGCCGATCAACCAGTAGAGCCAGGCGCCCGCCCAGAGGTAGCGTGGGTGGTAGCGGAAGCCTCGTGTGATCGTGGTCAGGAAGCGAATCTCCTGCACCGTGGCGGGATAGCTCCTGATCAGGTGATTGCGACTCATGCAGAGCTTTCTTACCAGCGCGAAGTCGCGGCTCTCCATGTACTTGATTCCGCCCCACACAAGGTTGGAGGAGTGCATGCTGGTGCTGCCGGCGAAGTCGCCTCGGTCGATCAGTGCGACCCGCACGCCCTTCCCGGCCAAAGCGGCCGCCGAGGCCGCGCCGTTGATGCCGCCGCCGACGATCAGGACGTCGAACACCTCACCGTCGAGTTTGTCGATGTTGCTGCTGCGCAGTTCCATGTACGGACCTTTTGCATGCAAAAGCCCCGCTCGGCGAGCACCGAACGGGGCTGGAATGACCCGGACGGGCTACCGGAGACACGTGGTGTGTCGTGGCCCGGCACACGCCGGGCCTCGACCGGGTCGGACGCGAAGTCCGACCGGGTACTCTACTGACGTGTACCGGCAGCCATCCACTCCTCCATCATCTCGTCGTAGGGTACGGTGGTTCCCTGCGGCATCTCGTCATCCAGCTTCGCCTTGGGCGCGCCTTCCTGAGACAGCCACTCCTGCGGGTCGCGCTCCTCGTTCAATGCCGGCGGATAGGCTTCGAAAACGTTGGCCCGGGCCAGTCGCATCATGATGTTGTCGATCTCACCAGCCAGGTTGTCGAGCGCTTCCTGAGGCGTGATCTCGCCGCTGACCGCAGGGGCCAGGTTCTGCCACCACAGCGGCGCCATGCGCGGGTAATCGGGCACGTTGGTGGAGGACGGCGTCCAGTTGGACTCGTTGGGACTACGGTAGAATTCCACCAGACCGCCCAGCTTGGGGGCCATCTCGCTCATCTGGTCGGAGAAGATATCGGACTCGCGAATCGGCGTGAGACCGGCCATCAGCTTCTCCAGTGACACGCTCTTGGACACGGCAAACTGGGCGAACAGCCAGGCCGCGGTGCGCCGGTCCTCCGGGGTGGAGTCGAAGAAGGTCCAGGAGCCCACGTCCTGATAACCCACCTTCATGCCCTCTTGCCAGTACGGCCCGGTCGGCGACGGCGCCATGCGCCACTTGGGATTGCCCTCGTCATCGGTAACCGGCAGGCCAGGGTCGGTCATGTCGGCGGTGAAGGCGGTATACCAGAAGATCTGCTGGGCGATGTTGCCCTGCGCAGGCACCGGGCCGGCCTCGCCGAAGGTCATGCCCTGCGCCTCGGGCGGCGCGTACTTGTCCAGCCACTCGACCATCTTGGTCACGGCGAACACCGAGGCCGGTGAGTTGGTCGCTCCGCCGCGGCTGACGCTGGCGCCCACCGGACGGCTCTGTTCGTCGACGCGAATGCCCCAGTCGTCCACCGGGTTGCCGAACGGCACGCCGGGGCTGCCCATGCCGGCCATGGAGAGCCAGGAGTCGTGGAAGCGCCAGCCCAGTGACGGATCGCGGCGCCCGTAGTCCATGTGGCCATAGACCCGCTCACCGTCGATCTCGCCGACGTGCTCGGTGAAGAACTCGGCGATGTCCTCGTACGCGGTCCAGTTGGTCGGTACGCCGAGGTCGTAACCATAGATCTCGCGGAACTGCTCCTGCAGGTCCTCGCGCTGGAACCAGTCGTAGCGGAACCAGTAGAGATTGGCGAACTGCTGGTCGGGTAACTGGTAGAGGTTGCCGTCGGGACCGGTGCCGTACTGCAGACCGATGAAGTCATCGAGATCCAGGGTCGGCAGGGTATAGTCGGCCCACTCGTTCTCCATCGCCTCGGACAGGTTGATCGTGGTGCCGTAGCGGATGTGCGTACCGATGGCGTCCGAGTCGTTGACGTAGGCGTCGTAGATGTTGCGCCCGGTCTGCATCTGGGTCTGCATGTTGTCCACCACATCACCCTCGCCGATGATGTTGTGGGTGACCCGAATGCCGGTCAGCTCCTCGAAGGCCGGCGCCAGCACGTCGCGCTCCCAGACGTGGGTGGTAAGCCCCTCGGCGACGGTATTGATCTCCATGCCGCGGAACGACTCGGCAGCCTTGGCGAACCACAGCAACTCCTCGATCTGCTCCTCACGGGAGAGCGTCGAGTTCTGGAAGTGCTCGTCGACCAGCCGTTCGGCGATGGCACGGGCATCGTCTGTCTGGGCGTGCAGGGCACCGGAGGCGAGCAGCAGACTGCCTACCAGTGCCGTCAGTTGGATCCTATTGTTCTTCATGTTGACCTCGTTCTGCGTGTGGTCGTCATCCTTGACTCGGTTGTCGTCCGTACAACCTTGGTTCAGCCCCAGCGCATCAGCACCAGCAACCAGAGGACGGAGATCCCCAGGGCAAACCAAATCGAGAGCTCGGTGAAGCCGACCGTCACCAAGTGGATATAGGCGGCGGAGAGCAGCCCGATGAAGAGCCGGTCGCCGCGCGTCGTGGCGATCGGCAGGAAACCGCGCCGCTCTACCGTCGGGGAGACCAGCTCCCAAGCCGTCATGCCGAGAAGAATGGCAGCGATCACGGAGAAGAAGATTGCCGTGGGCAGGGTCCAGACCATCCATTCCATTGCGACTTCCTCCCCTTCAGGTACGGCCCAGGGCAAAGCCCTTGGCGATGTGATTACGCACGAAATAGACCACGATGACGCCGGGAATGATGGTGAGCACACCGGCGGCGGCCAGGGTGCCCCAGTCGATCCCCGACGCGGTCGAGGTCCGGGTCATGATCGAGGCGATCGGCTGGGCATTGGTGGCGGTCAATGTGCGCGACAGCAGCAGTTCGACCCACGAGAACATGAACAGGAAGAACAGCGTCACGCCGATTCCCGAGCGAATCATGGGAATGAAGATCTTCACGAAGAACGCCGGGAAGGTGTAACCGTCAATGTAGGCCGTTTCGTCGACTTCCTTGGGAACGCTGCTCATGAAGCCCTCGAGGATCCACACCGCCAGCGGGATGTTGAACAGACAGTGGGCCAGCGCTACGGCAACGTGGGTATCGAATAACCCCACCGAGTAATAGAGCTGGAAATAGGGCAGCAGGAATACCGCCGGCGGCGCCATCAGGTTGGTCAGCAGCCAGAAGAACAGATGCTTGTCGCCGATGAACTTGAAGCGGCTGAAGGCGTAGGCGGCAGGCAGCGCCACCAGAATGCTGATCAGCATGTTCATCAACACATAGGCCAGTGAGTTGACATAGCCCATGTACCAGTTGGCGTCGGTGAAGATGCCGATGTAATTCGCCAGGGTGAGGTTCTGGGGCCAGAACGAAAACGTGCCGAGGATCTCGCTGTTGGACTGCAGCGAAAGGTTGAGCAGCCAGTAGATCGGCAATAGCACGAATACGAGATAGAGCCCGAGCAGCGTGCGGCGACGCCAGCGGACGGTGGCGGAGCGCGCGAGCTTGCGGCGCTTGGCCGACGCCTCGGCGGCTTGTTGACGTACGCTATCGGGCGTGGTCGGTACGGAGCGGGTCATGTCAGGCTCCTCCCTGTGGGGTGTTGTCCTTCTGGCTGTTCATGATCGCGGTGTAGAAGACCCAGCAGACCAGCAGGATGATGAGGAAGTAGATCAGCGAGAAAGCAGCCGATGGCCCGAGGTCACGCTGCCCGATGGCCATGGTGGTCAGCGTCTGGCTGAGGAAGGTGGTGGAGCTGCCCGGCCCACCGCCGGTGAGCACGAACGGCTCGGCATAGATCATGAACGAGTGCATGAAACGCAGCAGCACGCCGATCACCAGGACGTTGGTCAACTTGGGCAACTGGATGTAGCGGAACACGGCCCACTTGGAGGCACGATCGATGCGCGCCGCCTGGTAGTAGGCATCCGGAATCGCTCGCAGGCCGCTGTAGCACAGCAATGCGATCAGTGGCGTCCAATGCCAGACGTCCATGAGGACGATCGTCGCCCAGGCATCGGTGGGGTTGCGAGTAATGTTGTAGGCATAGCCCAGCTCACGGATTCCCACGCCCATCAGGCCGATATCGCCGCGGGTGAAGAGCTGCCAGATGCTGCCGACCACGTTCCAAGGAATCAACAACGGCAGGGTGAGCAGGATCAGCATCGCCGAGGCCTGCCAGCCACGCTTGGGCATCAGCAGGGCGATACCGATGCCCAGCGGTACCTCGATGGCCAGGACGGTAAAGGAAAAGGCAAACTGGCGCAGCAGCGCAGCCTGCAGCGCGCTGTCGTTGAGCATGGTCTCGAACCACTCGGTGCCGGTGAAGAAACGTGTCTGGGCATCGAACACGTCCTGCACCGAATAGTTGACCACCGTCATCAGCGGGATGATGGCCGAGAATGCCACCAGCAGCAGCATGGGCAGGATCAGAAACCAGGCTCGGTTGTTGTAGACCTTGTTCATCGTCCCACCTCCACGCGGAACTCGTCTATGTAAAGGTGCAGAGAGGAATCGGGGAAGCGGACGAACGCTCGGTGCTGCGGTATCGGCTGATCCTCCTCCAGGCGGGCCCGGAACGTCTTGCCGGCGAACGCGAACGACACGATGCGGTAGGTCCCAAGATCCTGAGTGCTGGCGATCTCGATGGGATAGGCTGCCTCGGCCGGCGCGTCCAATACCTCGATGAACTCGGGTCGGATGCCGAGCTTGAGATTGCGCGAACGCGCCTGCTGGATAGCCTTCTGAAGCGCCGGGGGGAGCGTCAGGTCGACGGTACCGGCCCGCGCCCCGCTGTCGGTCCGTGCCACCTCCATGAAATTCATTCCCGGACTGCCAATGAAATAGCCGACGAAGGTGTGCGCAGGCGCCTCGAACAGTTCACGCGGGGTGCCGAATTGCACTACCTGTCCCTCGTACATCACGGCGATCTTGTCGGCGAAGGTCGAGGCCTCCAACTGATCGTGGGTTACGTAGATCATGGTGATGTTGAAGCGCTCGTGAATCTCCTTGAGCTTGCGCCGGAGCTTCCACTTGAGCTGGGGGTCGATCACCGTGAGCGGCTCGTCGAACAGGATCGCCGAGACGTCGTCACGTACCAGTCCGCGCCCCATGGAGACCTTCTGTTTCTCGTCGGCGGTGAGGTTGCGCGCCTTGCGTCGCAGCAGCGGGGTGAGCTCGAGCACCTCGGCCACCTCGTTCACCCGCTCGTTCACCTTGGCCTCGGGCGTGCCCACGTTACGCAGCGGAAAGGCCAGGTTGTCGTACACGGTCATGGTGTCGTAGACCACCGGGAACTGGAACACCTGGGCAATGTTGCGCTCTTCGGGCGGCAGCTCGTTCATGATCTGCTCATCGAACAGCACCTGCCCGTTCGAAGGCGTCAACAGGCCTGAGATGATGTTGAGCAGCGTCGACTTGCCGCAGCCGGAGGGGCCTAGCAAGGCATAGGCCCCGCCCTGGTGCCACACGTGCTCCATCTCGCGAATGGCATAGTCCTCGGGGCCCGAGGGGTTGGGCGAATAACTGTGCGCCAGCGACTTGAGCGTGATCTGGGCCATCAATGCGCTCCTGGCCGTGCCGGAATGTGCACGACATTGCCATGCCGGTCGAAGGCATAGATCTTGTGGGTGGGAAAGTAGACTTTGATGCGCTGGTCGACGCCGAACGCATGCACGCCGGGAAGATGCAGCACCAGGTGGAAGGATTCGTTGTGCACGTGAAGAAAGGTCTCGGCGCCACTGATCTCGGCAATGTCGACCGTCACCTCTATCTCGAGGTCGTCTTCCGCCTGAGGCGTGAGCCCGATATGCGAAGCACGCACGCCGAACTGATACTGGCCGGGCGCCAGCCCCGCCAGATCCTGATTGAGCGGAAAATGCACGCTGCGGTCGAAGGTCACTTCGGCCTCCGACACCGTAGCCGCTACTACATTGATGGGAGGTTCGGAGAACATTTCGGCGGTGAGCACATCACGAGGACGGTGATAGACCTCCTCAGTGGGGCCGTACTGCAGCAGGCGCCCCTCGTGAAGCACTGCGGTGTGTCCACCCAATGCCAGCGCTTCGTTGGGCTCGGTGGTGGCATACACGGCAATGCAGTTGCGAGCCTTGAACAGCTCGCGCAGCTCTTCGCGAAATTCTTCGCGCAGCTTGTAGTCGAGGTTGACCAGTGGTTCATCGAAAAGGATCAGGTCGGCATCCTTGACCAGCGCCCGGCCCATGGCGGTGCGCTGTTGCTGACCGCCGGAGAGTTCCGCAGGGTAGCGATTCAGGAGATGCTCGATATGCAGCATGCTGGCCGTCTCGTGGACCCGCCGACGTATCTCCTCCTGCGACACTCGCGCCAGCTTCAGCGGCGAGGCGATGTTGTCGTAGACCGTGAAGTTTGGGTAATTGATGAACTGCTGGTAGACCATCGAAACGTTGCGCCTGCGCACTGAGGTGCCCGTCACGTCGGTGCCATGCATCAGCACTCTGCCTCGAGTAGGCACCTCGAGACCGGCCATGATTCGCATAAGCGTGGTCTTGCCGGCCAATGTACGTCCCAGCAGGACGTTGAAGGAGCCGGGTGCCAGCTCGAGATTGACGCCCTCGATGTGCGTGGCCCCATTGACCACATGGTCGATATTTTCCAGTATCAATGACATGCTGAGCTCTTTGTCGTCGTTATCGAGTCGTTGGGTAGAGCGGCCAGATCTCGAGACGGCCGGCAAGACGGTCGTGCCATGATCGAAGGGAGTGGGACATGGGTCTCGCCTGTTGTTCTTGTTGATTCGTCATCACTGAGGCGGTGACAAGGGCATGAAGAGTGATTGCCCTCATGTTCGCCAGTGATCGAAAACGAACCCGAAATGTTCGAATTACGATAGCGAGACTAGCCTAGAGCGCATTGAGCAGCAATGCTCATGTTCGAAAAAGCACTTATACCATAGTCTAATTTCGATAACGTACAGACAATAATCCGCCCGCGAGTATCACGGCAGCGCCCCTACGCACTTGCACTTTCGACACTCCCATTCGGTTGCGAAAGAGCCTACCTTGAAGCGCCATCGGGTATGACGCTGACCGGGCCGGCCGAGGGACACGAGCCTCACCCCATCACACGCCGCAACCATGCCCAGGCATAAAGACACCCCGGCACCCAGCCCAGCAGCGTGAGAAGCACGCTAACGATCACACGCCGCCAGCCACCTTGCGCCAGGCCAACGGCCAGGGGCGGCAACAGCACGGCGAGAGTCTGGTAGACGATACGCAGCGCCGCAGACTCCTGCCAGGCTGGCGGCGAAGCTGGTTCTGCGCTGCGTGCCTGACCGGTAACCGGCCCCGCCGTTGCCGGGGGCACATACTGCTCTACTGCCGCATCCGCCTGACGCTGCATTCGCATCGATTCACGAGACGGCTCATGCGCCTCGTGATCGATCTTCTGCTCGATGGTTTCCGCCCCCTCGGCCAGCTCCTCGTGATAGCGCTGCCAGTCCTCCCAATCATAGGGGGTGCCGGCCCGAGGCTGATGCCCGCCGGCTTGGCGCGCACGCTCCCACGCCTTCTCTTCCAGGGTGTTGGGACGCTCCTCGTCCCGGCGACCATCAAGCCCCTTTCTTGCCAGGTATTCGCGCGCGTCCATCACCACCTCCTGCTTTGATCGTGGCGCCCGATTCGCCGGGCCCGAGAATAAAACTAGCCCAGTTCCTATGCTTTGGAGCCCGCCCAGCCTGATCGTGTTCCACTGCCGCGGTACCAGCGATACGAGCGTTGGCCAGGTGTTGAAGCCCCTCCTTATGTTTGGGCCGACTCGACTATGCTGAAAGTGTCCCGCCGAGAGCGTTCGGAACAAGGAGATGCGCCATGCCCCAGAGGGCCCCTACCATCGTTCGCGAAATCATGTCCCGTGATTGCTATCGGGTCACCGGCAACATGTCGATCACGACCCTGGCCGAAGGGCTGGCACTCCACCGCCTGCCGGGCGTGCCGGTCGTCGACGAGCACGACCAGCTGATCGGCTTCATCTCCGAGCAGGATGTACTGGGCAAACTGCTCCAGAGCGCCTATCTCAACGACGAGGCACCTCTAGTGAGGGAGTTGATGCGGAACGAAGTCCTGTCCGTTTCCCCAACCAAGAGCATCACCGACCTGGCCCAGGAAATGCTCGGACAGAAGCCCAAGGTCTATCCGGTAACCGAACAGGGCCGCCTGTGCGGCATCGTGACCCGTCGCGACGTCCTGACGGCCATCCTGCGCATGCGACACCACTGACACCTCACTCGCCCGGCGCAGCCGGGCAGCCGGCATCCTTTGGAGAACGAGCGAGCCCACCGATGGAGCTCGCTCCTCGTCGTGGTAGCTCGCGGTATTGGCACACATAAAAAACCGCCCATGAGGGGATCATGGGCGGCAAGATCGAAACTGCGAGCCAGAGCAACAGTGTTAGCGACTGCCATCGCGCTGTTGCCTGTACCTGTTATGACAGCACCAAGTACAAAAGTTCGCCACTGTTCGTTAATTTTTTTGTCTTCGGGGGAAAACAAGCACTTAGCGGGCGAAGCAAAGGATTTTCCCGGCGCGACTTGCCAAGCCCAAGCCCTTGGTTTTACTATCGAATCCGCGCGCGGGTGTAGCTCAATGGTAGAGCAGAAGCTTCCCAAGCTTAAGACGAGGGTTCGATTCCCTTCACCCGCTCCAGATCCCGCAGCCGCCGTTGCGCCAGCCGGCTCGCCTTTCCCAGCGTGGCTTTCATGGCACTCTTCCTGCTCATCTTTGCCGTTTGCCTGTTCGTCATCGGCGGCATGGTGCTGATTCTGCTGTTCTCGCGTACGCCACGCTATCGCACCGAACCAGAGCAGCTGCTCGAGTTGTTCGACAAGGCATTAGCGAGCCAGGTCGGCGAGAACGAGTGGAATATCGTGATCAACTATCCGATCCGCCACGACGATTACCTCGACGGTGTGAGGCGCCGGGCCCAGCGCCTGATGCAGGAGCATGGCCGCCCCTGGCAGGTCGCCCAAGGCAAGCCCCTGCTCGACAAGACCGGACGCGAGGAACTGGCCGCACTGCGCCATCACCTGGCCTCCCACAAGCGCCTGAGAGAACGTCAGCACCATCAAGCGAAGCGTTGATGGCGCTTCGAGTATGGTAAGCTCCCAAGTGTTAGCCATAGGCGGGAGGCCCCATGTCCAGCGTCATACGCCAGATTCCGCTCGATACCGCCACCCAGCATCACGCGCATGACTTTCATCAGATCGTCATCGGCCTGCAGGGTCGGGCCGAATTCGAGATCGAAGGCCTCGGCGGTGCGATTTCCGCCTTCTCCGGCTGCATCGTGCCCGCCAATCATGTGCACTACTATGTCGGTCAGGGCGAAAACCGCCAGTTGATTCTCGACCTGCCTGCCGATGCGCCCTCGCTCACCGGCTACCACCACGAACTTTCGCGCCTCTTCGATGCGCCGCGTTTCTTCGCCCTGGATACTCCGCTCAAGCACTATCTCGAATTCCTGCTGCTCGAGCAGGGGAACGGCGAGGAAGGCCTGAGCGCCGCTCAAAACGACCGCCTGGCCGCCACCTTCCTCGGTTGCCTGCATGCCAGGCTCGGCGGAACGGCTTCCCCTCCCGGCGTTCGCCGCCTGGATCTGGCCAAGCTCGACCGCTACATCGACCGACACCTGGCCTGCCCCATCGCCGTGGCCGACCTGGCCGCCCAGGCATGCCTCAGCGAGGCCCATTTTCGCAGCCGCTTCCGCGAGCAAACTGGGCTCTCTCCGTGGCAGTACGTGCGTCGCCGGCGCCTGGAAGCGGCACGCCGGTTGCTCGAGGAGAGTCGTATGCCGCTGTCGCAGATCGCCGTGAATACCGGCTTTGCCCACCAGAGCGCCTTGACGCACGCCTTTCGCAGCACGTTCGGCTGCCCGCCGAGCCAACTCCGTCGCGCCGTTCTAGAGCGCTCCGCCCTCGAAGCCACAAACCGTCTACGACATACGACTTAAGTCTAAATTTCAATGGCTCTGCGGCAATCTGCCGCGAAATTCATAAATCCTTCCCGGTTTTTGACAAGCAGCACCGCTCAACCGGCCCTACAGTCAAGGGAGACACACCCATGTTCGGGCGGAGCGCCACGCACATGGCGTTTTGCCGTTCTGGAACGGGTGAATACCCGGGGGACTCCTATGCTCAATGCCGAAACCATGCTGAATGCTGCCACCTGGCAGCAGGATCTCGATAGCCTGTTCTCGCGTATCAGCGAACACTACGTGGTGGATGAAGAAACCTTCGTCAAGGAACTGGTCGATGTACTCAGCGCCGATAACGAGGACTGCCGGCGCATTGCAGGCAAGACCGCCGAGCTGGTCCGCGAGGTGCGCGAGATGGACACGGCGGTCGACACGATCGACCAGCTTCTGCAGCAGTACAGCCTCGACACCCATGAAGGCCTGATGCTGATGTGCCTGGCCGAAGCCATGCTGCGCATTCCGGATACGGCCACTGCCGACGCCCTGATCGAGGACAAGCTCGGCCCCGCCGACTGGAAGGCCCATGTCGGTCAGAGCGATTCCTGGCTGGTCAACGCCTCCACCTGGGGGCTGCTGATGACCGGTCACGTGGTCACCCTCGACAAGCCGCGCGACGGCAAGCCCTCGGGCTTCATCAACCGCATGGTCAATCGCATGGGTGAGCCGGTGATCCGTCGCGCCATGTACGAGGCGATGAAGATCATGGGCAAGCAGTTCGTGCTTGGCCGTGACATCGACGAGGCCTTGAAGCGCTCCCGCCCGCTGTTCGACAAGGGCTACACCTACTCCTACGACATGCTGGGCGAAGCGGCACGCACGCGGGCCGACGCCAAGCGCTACTTCGACGACTACGCCAATGCCATCCAGCGGGTCGGCCTGACCAGCACCAAGCTCACTGCACGTACCCCGGCGCCTTCCGTATCGATCAAGCTCTCGGCACTGCACCCACGCTACGAGTTCGGCCGTCGCGAGCAGGTCCTGCGCGAACTAGCGGGCAGCGTGCGCGAACTGGTGGTCATGGCCCGCGAGCGCAACGTGGCGCTGACCATCGACGCCGAGGAGGTGGATCGCCTGGAGCTGTCGCTGGAGGTGTTCCGCGCCGTCTATGAAAGCGATGCCTGCAAGGGCTGGGGCCACTTCGGGCTGGTGGTCCAGGCCTACTCCAAACGCGCCCTGCCGGTGCTGCACTACCTCAATCGCCTGGCCGAGAGCCAGGGTGACGAGATTCCCGTGCGCCTGGTCAAGGGAGCGTACTGGGACAGCGAAATCAAGGAGTCTCAGCAACTCGGCGTCGAGGGCTACCCAGTCTATACCCGTAAGGCGTGCACCGACGTGGCCTATCTGGTCTGCGCCCGCTTCCTGCTGTCCGACCAGACTCGAGGCCGCATCTTCCCGCAGTTCGCCACCCATAACGCTCATACCATCAGCACCATTCTGGAGATGGCCGACGAGGCCACCCGCCCCTTCGAGTTTCAGCGTCTGCACGGCATGGGCGAGGCACTCTACGATGCGGCCCTCAAGCGTGCGCCCAAGGGCACCTACTGCCGCATCTATGCACCGGTGGGCGCACACAAGGACCTGCTGCCCTATCTGGTGCGCCGGTTGCTGGAGAACGGCGCCAATTCCTCGTTCGTGCACCAGTTGGTCGACCCCAAGGTGCCGGTGGAAACGCTGTGCGTGCATCCGGTGGAGACGCTGGGCCAATACCGCACCTTCTCCAACCCGCGGATACCGATGCCCAAGGATATCTACGGCGAAAAACGACGCAACTCAAGGGGAGTCAACCTCAACGTGCGCAGCCATTATGAACCGCTGATGAAGGCCATGTCGGACTTCATGGAGCGCAGCTACGACGTACGCCCCCTCTTGGCCTTCGATGTGGAACCCGACCCGGCCAACGTGCATGAGGTGTTCAGCCCCTACGATCGCCGCCAACGGGTCGGCAGCGTGCAGTGGACCAGCCGCGACCAGGCCGCCCGCGCGGTAGATGCCGCCTGGGCCGCATTCCCGCGCTGGGAAGCCACGCCGGTCGCCGAGCGCGCCGCCATCATTCGCCGCCTGGGCGACCTGATGGAAGAGAATCTGGCCGAGTTGATGACGCTGTGTTCCCGCGAGGGCGGCAAGCTGCTCACCGATGGCGTCGACGAGATTCGTGAAGCCGTGGACTTCTGCCGTTACTACGCCATGCGTGCCGAGGAGCAATTCGGCGAGCCGCTCGAGCTGCCCGGCCCCACCGGCGAGTCGAACCGCCTGATGCTGAGCGGCAAGGGCGTGTTCGCCGCTATCAGCCCGTGGAATTTCCCCGTGGCGATCTTCTGCGGCCAGATGGTGGCAGCAGCCGTGTCCGGCAACAGCGTGCTGGCCAAGCCCGCCGAGCAGACATCCATCGTCGCGCATCGCGTGGTCGAACTGCTCCATGAAGCCGGCATGCCACGTGACGTGGTACAGCTGCTGCCGGGCGACGGCCCCACCGTGGGCAGCGTGCTCACCTCGGACCCGCGCATCACCGGCGTTGCCTTCACCGGCGGTACCGATACCGCCCAGATCATCAACCGCGCCCTGGCCGCCCGCGAAAACGCCCCGCTGCCCGCCCTGGTCGCCGAGACCGGCGGCATGAACGCGCTGATCGTCGATTCCACCGCCCTGCCGGAGCAGGTCGTCGCCGACGTGATCCAGTCTGCCTACCAGAGCGCCGGCCAGCGCTGCAGCGCGCTACGCGTGCTCTACCTGCAGGACGACGTGGCCGACCGTGTCATCGAGATCCTGCGCGGCGCCATGGACGAGCTCCACGTGGGCGACCCTCGCGACCTGGGTACCGACGTGGGCCCAGTGATCGACGAGGATGCGCGCAAGAACCTGCTGGCCCACATCGAGAAGCTCAAGAGCGAGGGACGCCTGCTGGCCGAAACCCGCCTGGATTCGGCCCATACCGCCCATGGCACCTTCGTGCCGCCGGTCGCCTTCAGCATCGATTCCATCGACGCCCTCGAGCGGGAACAGTTCGGCCCGGTGCTGCACGTGGTGCGGTACAAGGCCAGCGAGATCGAGCAGGTGCTGGAGTCGATCAACGCCAAGGGTTACGGGCTGACATTCGGCGTTCATAGCCGTAATGAATCGTTCGCACAGCTCGTTGCACAGAAGATTCGCGTTGGAAACGTGTACATAAACCGGAATATCATCGGCGCCGTCGTAGGCGTTCAGCCGTTCGGCGGCCAGGGACTTTCCGGCACCGGACCCAAGGCAGGCGGGCCGCACTACCTGCTGCGTTTCGCCACGGAAAAGACCGTGACCGTCAATACCGCCGCACTGGGCGGCAATGCGTCACTGCTTGCGCTGGGAGACGAGTGACAAGGCTCGTCTGGCAACACAAGAACATTGAAGGAATCCCCAAATGGTTGAAAACAACATGGCTATCGGCTTCACCTTCGCGGTGTACCTCCTAGTGATGCTGGGCATCGGTATCATTGCCTACAAGCGCACCACCAATCTCTCCGACTACATCCTCGGCGGCCGCTCGCTCGGCCCCTGGACTTCGGCGATCTCCGCCGGCGCTTCGGACATGTCGGGCTGGCTGCTGCTCGGCCTGCCCGGCGCTGCCTATGTCAGTGGCATTTCGGCGAGTTGGATCGCCATCGGCCTGCTGGTCGGCACCTGGCTCAACTGGCTGATCGTGGCGCGCCGTCTGCGCCTGTACAGCTTCAAGGTCAGCGACGCCCTGACCCTGCCCGAATACTTTGCCAACCGCTTCCGCGACAACTCACAGCTGCTGCGAGTCATCTCGGCGGTGTTCATTCTGATGTTCTTCCTCTTCTACACCAGCTCCGGCCTGGTCGCTGGCGGTCGACTGTTCGAGACGGTTTTCGGTCTCGACTATACCGTAGCCGTCACGATCGGCACTCTGACCATCATCTCCTACACCTTCATCGGTGGCTTCCTGGCGGTCTCCTGGACCGACCTGATCCAGGGTCTGATGATGGCGGCGGCACTGGCCATCGTACCGATCATCGCCTTCAGCGACCTGGGCGGCACCAGCGGCGCCGGCGCCGCACTCGCCGCGGAGAGCGAGTCCATGCTCGCTTGGTTCCGCGACGCCTCCACCGGCGAAGCGCTAACCTTCATGGGCATCGTCAGCTCGCTGGCCTGGGGCTTGGGTTACTTCGGCCAACCGCACATCCTGGCACGCTTCGCCGCCATTCGCAGCGATCGGGATATCCCCGCCGCCCGCCGCATCGCGGTGACCTGGACTGCCATCGGCCTGGTCAGTTCGGTCGCCGTAGGCCTGCTCGGGGTGGGCTTCGTGCAGCGTGACCTGGCCGACGGCGAGACCGTGTTCATGATCATGGTCAACCTGATTTTCCACCCGGTGATCGCCGGCATCCTGCTTGCTGCCATCTTGGCCGCGATCATGTCCACCGCCGATTCGCAGCTGCTGGTCTCCTCCTCGGCACTGACCGATGACTTCTACAAGGCAATCTTCCGTAAGGATGCCAGTCAGACCGAGCTGGTGTGGATCGGGCGACTGGCCGTGGTCGCCATTGCAGTCATCGCCTACCTGCTGGCGCTCAACCCCGATGCCACCGTGCTCGACCTGGTAGCCTACGCCTGGGCCGGCTTCGGTGCGGCCTTCGGCCCGGCGCTGATCATGTCGCTCTACTGGCGCCGCATGAACAAGTGGGGGGCGCTGGCCGGCATCGTGGTCGGCGGCGTCACCGTGGTGGTCTGGGCCGAGCTGTCCGGCGGCATCTTCGACCTCTACGAGATCGTGCCTGGCGTCATCCTCGCCTATATCGCCATCGTGGTGGCGAGCCTGGCCACCGAGGAGCCGGACCTGCGCGTAACCGCCGACTTCGATACCTTCGAAGAAGCGTAACCGCTCGGCACTAAAATGCACCGAGAAAGCCGCCTGCGGGCGGCTTTCTCGTTGTCGTTCAGGCCAACCAGAACGCGCGTATCACCACCAACAGAGCAAAGGTCGCCAGCGCCACCAGGCTCACCGGTGGAGCAGTCGCACACCTCAGCCAGTGGCGGCGGAACTCGAGCCCCAGCGGCTGCATGAAGGCTGCGCCCAGTGCCCAAACCCCCAGCCCGATGGCAGGCATGCGCAGGAACATCGGCAGCCCGCTGAGCAGCTCGGGACGCATCAGCAACCATAGCGCCAATGCAGCAGCTACCAGCATGGCGGCCAGCGGAAGCCACATCGGACGACCCTGAACCTCTGTTCGCATCTTGCCTTCTCCTTTAATGCGCTTACACAAGACTTAGCCCTTCGTCTCCCCCTGCGCCATGTTGCGCCACAGCAATAGTTATACACCTCTCTGCACATTGTTTGTCATATTCAAGACGGCGAAATTAGGCAACCCTGGGATTGCATCAATCAATCAGCGCTATATGGCCGATAACAAAATTAAACAGGACTTTTAGAAACACCGTTCTTATACTCCTCAGTGTCCAATCTCGCCGGAACTCCGGCCAGCTGAAAACCTGGAGGAAACGCTTTATGAAACCGATTCGTCTGATTCCCGTGGTTGCCCTTGCTGCCGGCTCCCTGTTCGCCAGCCAGGCGGTCCTGGCCTATGGCGCCGGCGATGTCTTCGTGCGTGGCGGTTTCGCCAAGTCCGAGCCGAGTTCCGATAATGGCCAAGTCGCCGGGCAGGACCTTTCCATCGATGATTCCAACGGTTTCACTTTCGGTGCCGGCTACCTGTTCCATGACAAGATCGGCATCGAACTGAACAGCTCCGAAAAGATCGAGCACGATCTCGCGCTTGATGGCGCCGGTGCCGGCACCATCGACCGCATGCCAGTCAATCTGCTGGTGAACTACTACCCGCTGGGCGGGCTGGATTCCAAAGTGCAGCCGTACGTGGGTGCCGGGGTGAACTACACCCGCTTCTCCGGCGAGCCGGATGGCATCAACGCTGACAATAGCTATGGCGCTGCCGGCCAAGTCGGGATCGATCTCGCCATCACGGATAATCTGATGCTGAATGGCTTCGCCAATTATGCCGAAGTGCACTCTGACATCTCAGCGGGTGGCAGCGAGACTGAAGTCAAAGTCGACCCCGTAACAGTGGGCGGCGGCGTGACCTACCGCTTCTGAGCCTTGCGTAGCTGGCAACGCGTCAGTGCGCAAACGCCGGGCGACTTGCCCGGCGTTCTTCGTTTGCCACCCCTGACTGTCCGCTTTTGCCGCATAAGCAACATCCAAAATACCTCTTTAGTTTCAGAAACAACTATTGTCGTGGGTCAATAACCTGCCGCCAGGCACTGAGTAGACTGGCTTCGTTTCGTAAGCAGCTCAGGCTGCCCCTCTGCAAACGACAGGAGTCGACCCATGCATAAGCCTTCACTCCCTACTCTCTTAGGCGCAGGCCTGACAGCCACTGCCCTTCTCGCAAGCAGCCAGGCGCTCGCCTATAACCAGGGCGATTTCATTACCCGCGTGGGCGTCGCCCATGTCGATCCCAAGAGCGACAACGGCAGCCTGGCCAATGATGCCATCGACGTTGAGGTCGATAGTGACACCAACCTGGGCTTTACCCTGGCTTACCTGTTCCATGACAAGCTCGGCGTCGAGCTGCTGGCGGCACTGCCGTTCAAGCACGACATCCAGCTCAATGGCGTCGAGGCCGCTTCAACCAAGCACCTTCCCCCTACTCTGACCCTGCAGTACTACCCGCTGGGCGGCACCGACAACCAGATCCAGCCCTACGCCGGTATCGGACTCAACTATACCCACTTCTTCGATGAATCGACCGAACTGGGCGACCTTGAGCTGGACAGTTCCTGGGGCCTGGCTGGCCAGCTCGGCATCGACGTGCGTCTCGATGATAGCTGGGGCGTAAACGCTGCCGCCTGGTACGTCGATATCGATACCGACGCCAGTCTTGATGGTGCCGACCTCGGCACGGTCAATATCGACCCTTGGGTCTTCATGGCTGGCATCAGCTACCGATTCTGAGCGATGACTGACGCTGCGAGGCCCACCGAAGAGTGGGCCTCGTATGTTTCCGGCCACCCAGAGCATAGCGCAGGAGCGCCTCAGCGCGGTGAGTGCCGAGACAGACCGAGCAGCGAAAGCTGACGCTCTTCGAGACCGCTGATCGATTCGACCCGAGCCAGGCGACGATGGTAGTCGGAACTGAGAAACGGCTCTCCGGCCAGCAGATGATCCAGGTACTCTCGCGCCGGCTTGAGCGCCTGGGCGGTAGTGCCGGGGGCTGCGATGTAGACCCACGCCTCGATCGCTCCCTCAGCGGTAACGATGGGCAAGCGGTGGCGCTGGTACTCGTGCGGATAACCCTCGAAGGGATCCATGCGCTCGATCTGGGCAGGCTCGAGCAGTTCGAACAGCGCGCCCTCCACCCTCTCTCCCGCTGTCGGCACCACGTTGGCATGGGCGATGCCGGCCACCCGTGACGCCTTGTCGAAGCGCAGCACATGGTCGTGCAATACGCCCGCCATGGCGCGACGTGTCGCACCGATGCGCGCCTCGACCCTGGCGACATTCATGTTGCTACCGTAAGCGAAATAGAACGGCATCTGGCTTTCGTCTTCGCTGGCCTGGCCGGATCAGTTATCCGTGATCAGGCGATCTATCTCTTCCACCGCCTTGCAAAGCAGCAGTCGATCCGTGGCTCGCGCGCCCTGCTGGGCCAGGTAGGTGTCGACCACGGGCGCTACATCGCACTTCTCCGGCATCGGTGCTTCGGCCTCGATCAGCGCATCGAGACGAGCTATGAACACGAAGCGCAACCACTGGGGCAAGGCCATGGTATCGATGCAGAACGGCTGCTGGCTCTCGTAGGCCGCTGGCTCCGGCACGCTCATGCGCCACATGTTGGTGGCCTTCATGGTGGCCTCGAGCCGGCGCAGGGCGACGTCGAGCTCTTCATGTACGGTCATGACATCTCCTGTTGGACATACCATGCATTATCGCACACTTCGCTCATCGTCCCATCCGCCGCCCGGTCACGCGGGCTGGCCGGCCAGAATCTTGCGCAGGAAGTCGCGCGTACGCGGATCACGAGGAGCGTTGAACAGCTGCGCAGGAGGACCTTGCTCGACGATGCGCCCCCCATCCATGAACACCACGCGATCCGCCACGTCCCGGGCGAACCCCATCTCGTGCGTTACTACCAGCATGGTCTGGCGCTCCCGGGCCAGCTGCTTCATCAGCGCGAGCACCTCTTCGACCCACTCGGGATCGAGCGATGAGGTCGGCTCGTCGAACAGGATCACCTCGGCCTGTGCGGCCATGGCGCGACCGATGCCGACCCGCTGCTGCTGACCGCCGGATAACGACGCCGGATAGGCGTCCGCCTTGTCGGCCAGACCGATGCGCTGGAGGATCTCCCGGGCGCGAGCATGCGCCTTGGCTTTCGGCCAGCGGTTGACCACGATCAATCCTTCGGCAATGTTCTCGAGCGCGGTCTTGTTGGCGAACAAGGCATAGTTCTGGAAGACGAACGCCGTGCGCCGTCGCGCGGCCAGTACCTCGGCACGGCTGGCCCGGGTAACGTCGACGTCCAGGTCGCCGATGATCAGGCGACCGGCATCTGGCCGCTCGAGAAAGTTGAGACAGCGCAATAGGGTGGACTTGCCGGTTCCCGAGGGGCCGATCACTACGATGATCTCGCCCTGTTCGATGTCGAGATCGATACCGTCGAGCACGGTTGCGTTGCCGAATCGCTTGACGAGATGGCTGATCTTGATCATCTGCGATATGCCCTGTTGAGTCGTGTTTCCAGCCACCTCTGAAACCAGGCCAGCAGCTCGACGATGATCCAGTACATCACTGCCACGGTGATGAAGGCCTCGAAGTAGAGAAAGCTGCCGGCCGCCTCTTTCTGCGTCGCCCCCATCAATTCCGTGACGCCCAGGGTGAACGCCAGGGAAGTCGCCTTGATCATGTCGATGAAGTAGTTCATCAGCGTGGGAACGGCCACGCGAGTGGCCTGGGGCAGCACGATACGACGCATCAGTTGCCCATTGGTCATGCCTATCGACAGGGCGGCTTCGGTCTGGCTGCGATCGACCCCGACGATGGCGGCGCGTATCGACTCGGCCATGTAGGCCGAGAAGTGCAGCGTCAGCCCCATGATGGTGGCGGTAATGCCGTTGATGTGGGTCAGGAAAGCCAGCAGCTGCGGCAAGCCATAGTAGAACAGGAACAGCTGCACCAGCAGTGGCGTGCCGCGAAAGAAAGAGATGAACAGCATCGTCGCTGCGTTCAGCCCCGGAATCTTCAGCACGCGGATCACCGCCAGACCGCAGGATAGCACCAGGGCGAACGCCATGCCTGCCGCTGCCATCTGCAGCGTCAACGGCAGATAGCGCAGCAGGATGGGGATCAGCCCCAGCATGTAGTCGAGATCGAGTACGCGCATGGCAGGCACTCAGCGGATCACGGGCGCGTGATGTCGGTACCGAACCAGCGCTCCGAGATGGATGCCAGGGTCCCGTCATCGCGCAAGGTGGCAAGCGCCTCGTCGACTCGATCCCGCAGCGCCCGGTCCGCTTCGGTGTCGCGGAAAGGCAGCGCGTTGCGAATGCTCGAGAACGGCTCGCCGGCAAGCTGCAGCGGCAGGGGTTTCTCCTTGATCACCTGGCTGGCGCTGACGCGATCCATGACGAAGGCGTCGACGCGTCCCAGGGCGGTATCCTGCTCAATGTTACTGTCATAGGTGCGGATATCGATGTCGTCGGCGTAGGGCAGTTCGCGCAGCAGCTGCTCGTAGTTCGAGCCGAGGTTGACGGCAACCCGCTTGCCCTTCAGGTCTTCCACGCCTTCGATCTCCTCGTTGCCTTCCCTGACGACGACCTGTGCGCCGTCATAGACGTATGGTTCGGTGAAGAGGTACTTCGCCTCGCGCTCTTCGGTAATCGTGATCTGGTTGGCGATGGTGTCGATGCGTCCCGACTCGAGCATGCCGAACAACCCCGAGAAATTGGCAGTCTCGAATTCGATCTCGACGCCCATCTCCTCTCCCAGGGCGCGCATGACATCCACCTCGAAGCCCTTGAGCGTATCCTGCTCGACAAACGTAAAAGGAAAGTAGCTTCCGGACATTCCCACCCTGAGCACATCGTCTTCGGCCTGGGCAATGTTGACGAAAGCAAGAGCACTGGAAAGAACCGCTGCAGTAATGATACGTGGCGACATGGTCCACCTCCCTTAATGCGAAACTGCAATAGAAAACCTTGCTTTTATTCGATTCTACCAAAACAAGGAGAGCTTGACGCTTGGCGCTTCATTGAAATGATGCATGACTGCCATAGCGTAGCCGGGCAGCCTGGGATCATGCACAGATTCACTGCAAGAGGCTGTGGATAAGCTTTGGAAACCCGGCCCGGTAGCAGACAAGCCGTGGCTTTGCCAGGCATGCTCAATTCTTGACCAATCGCGAGCGCTGCCACGCAGGACAAGTGGCTGACAACTCCCCGGCGGTCACGGTAGAGTGCACGCTCAAAAGGGAGCCCCTATGCAGCCGATCCACACCCTTCATGAATTCTTCGAGCGCACCGGTGCCGACGTCCGCCTTTACCACATGGGCCGGCGGGTCGAACCGTGCCCGCTAGGCACCCTGGCAAGCCTGGAAGTCGCTGCCAGCCCCTGGCCGCTTCCCTGGCAGGGTCAGGCTCGCCTGGGCATCGTCTTTCGCCTCGGTGACCTCACCGACCCGCTGATCTGGTTTCTGGCCTTGCCGCTGGACGAACAGGGTCAACTGGTCCCCGCTCCTCGCGATGCCTTCCTGCAGCGGCTGCTCGTGACATTGGGACATAACGTCGAACGAGCAGGCCGCCAAGACCCGGAGAGCGGCGACATCGACAACCTGATGCACGACAACCCTCTGGCCTTCACGCCATCGCTGCCCTTCCAGGCCATGCTGCATGCTCGTGCCACTCACGACACCGGCAAGCCCGCCAGCTCCCACCTGGAGCCGGTGGAGGCCTATCTCAGCGGCCAGCAGCAGGTGGACTGGCAGTTCCTGGGACTGCAGGGGCTGGCCGACTTCGCCGTACGTTTGGATAGCGAGGCCGCTCGCCAACTGGCCTCGACACTTCCTACCCTGCCCGACGAAGTGCTGCATTCACTGTGCTACTGTCTAGAGCATGTCGGCGTGCCCGATTCGCTAGGCTTGGCGCTGCGTGGCCGGGGCGAACAGGCCGCCGCCGCGGGCCGACTGGAAACCTTGTGTGCCTGCGTGCGGGCCGTGGGCGGTGCCGACGAAACGATCGCCGGGGCATGGTTCGATGAATTGCTGTCCGACCCGGCAGCCTGCGGCCCCGACCTGCTGGCGGCGATTGCCGCACGTGGCTGGGAGCATCTGGAGGACGGCGAGCGCCTGCCTCGCTTCCTGGAGCGCCTGGCCGCCCAGCCGAAGGCGGATTTTGCCAGTCTGGCCCGCGACCTGGCGCTGATACCGCGGCTGCGCCTGCCCGTGCTGATGAGCCTGCGTGAGGCACGGCAGGACTCCGCCATCGGTCGTCGCCTGGCAAGCCTGGAGCAATGAGCCAGGGCAACGCGCCCGGTTCCATGAGCCAGGGCCAACGAAGAAGGAAAGCCGGAAACCATGTCATGAAGGAACTGCCCTATATTCCCAAGGCCGTGATTGGCCGCCTCGAGATGGTCACCCTGCCTAACATCGGCATGACCGTCTGCGCCAAGATCGACACTGGGGCCTACACCTCGGCACTGCATGCCGAGGATATCGAGATCTTCGAACAGGAGGGCCATCTCTGGGTCAGCTTCACCACCCGTAGCGGAGGGTTGGAGTCGCCCCCCCACGTCTACCGCACCCACCTGCACGATCGCCGGCGCGTAACCAGCTCCAACGGCCAGAAGGAGTGGCGCTACGTGATTCGCACCCCGATGCAGTTGGGAGAGCTGGAAGTAATGGTGGAACTGACCCTGGCCGATCGCAGTGACATGCGCTACCCCATGCTGCTCGGCCGCCGTGCACTGCGACGCCTTCTGGTGGCGCCCGGCGTCACCTTCCTGCATGGCGAACCCTGACCACCGGCCCTACCGTCCCGGAGCCCACGATGCATATCGCGCTGCTGTCCCGCAATCGCAATCTCTACTCCACGCGACGCCTGGTCGAGGCCGCCGAACAGCGTGGCCACAAGGTACGGGTGATCGATACCCTGCGCTGCTACATGAGCATCGCCGCGCACCATCCCTCGATTCACTATAAAGGCGAGGAGATCGAGCGCTTCGATGCGGTAGTGCCTCGCATCGGCGCCTCGGTGACCTTCTACGGCTGCGCCGTGCTGCGCCAGTTCGAAATGATGGGTACCTACGTGCTCAACGACTCGGTCGCCATCACCCGCTCGCGTGACAAGCTGCGCTCGCTGCAGCTGCTGTCGCGCAAGGGGCTGGGCCTGCCGATCACAGGCTTCGCCCATTCACCGGACGACATCCCCGATCTGATCACCATGGTCAAGGGCGCGCCGCTGGTGATCAAGCTGCTGGAGGGCACCCAGGGCATCGGCGTGGTGCTGGCCGAAACCAACCAGGCGGCCGAATCGGTCATTCAGGCCTTCATGGGCATGAAGGCCAACATCATGGTGCAGGAGTACATCAAGGAGGCCCGCGGTGCCGATATCCGCTGCTTCGTGATCGGTGACAAGGTGGTCGCCTCGATGAAGCGGCAGGCAGCGGAGGGCGAATTTCGCTCCAACCTCCACCGCGGCGGCACGGCCAGCCTGATCCGTATCACCCCGGAAGAGCGCTCCACGGCCATCCGCGCTGCCAAGGCCATGGGCCTCAGGGTGGCCGGTGTCGACCTGCTGCGCTCCAACCATGGTCCGGTGATCATGGAGGTCAACTCTTCACCGGGGCTTCAGGGTATCGAGACCGCGACCGGCAAGGATATCGCCGGCCTGATCATCGAGCACATCGAAAAGAATGCCACCGCCTCGCGCAAGGCGCCGCCTAAGCCCAAGGGGTAATTTGAGAAAAGCGCAGGAATTTGTAGAAAGAGTACTTATTTTACTCGCGGGGGTAGCAAAACAGTGTTTCCCCCGCCACAATCTGCGTCACCGGAGGAGGTGACCGCTCATGTTTCTCGACAATCGCCAAGTGGCGATGGACAGCGTTCTGGAAGCGCTGGCTGACAGCATCGATTATTTTCAGGACAACCTCGAGCGCCTGCGCCCTTCCCTGCGCGAAACGCTCAAGCCTCACTATGAAGCCCGCGCCCAGACAATGCACAAGCTGCAAGAGCTGGCCAGGCAGCACCTCAAGCTGCTTCCGCGCGATGCCGACGTCGAGCGTGACGATTACATGTGGCTCTGGAGTCGCCTGAAGAGCTTCGTCGGCAACGAGAGCCAGGTGGTCATCGGTGAGCTGCTGGAGCAGGAGCGCGTCCTGATGCAGGCGCTCGCCACGCTCTACACCCACCCGCTGCCTAATCCGCTCGAGCCGATCGTCGAGCAGTGCTGGAAAGACTGCCGCGCCCTGATTCGCGAACTCTACCGGCAGCAAAAGTCGCGTCGCCGCTGAGTCGCGGTCGAGCACTCAGGGTGTCGCCGGCGCTTCCTCCCACTGCGACTCCCTGTCGAGCAATTGACGCCAGACCGGCGGAGCGATCTCAAGCGGTTCGAGCGGCCCCAGGAAGTAGGGCTCTCGTTCCCAGAGATAGAGGTCTCCCACGGTGGCCGCCCGTGCCAGCCACTCCCGCGCCTGCAGTCGCCACACGCCAGCCACCGGGCGCGACGGCGCGCTGCAACCGTACGCCTCGAGGCCGATCGCATCGGCAATGAACAGCGCACGCGGCAGATGCCAAGACTGCGTGACCAGCAGCACCCGATCGACACCGAACACGTCCCGCGCCCGCACCAGGGTATCGAAGGTGCTGAAGCCGGCATAATCGAGGGTCATGTCCTCGTCGCGCACGTACTGGGCACGCAGGTCACGCCACATGGTGATGGGCTCGTTGTACTGGCGGGTGCGGTTATCGCCGGAGAGCAGCAGATGCTCGACCCGGTTCAACCTCATCAGGCGAGAGGCGGCATTGATGCGCGCATCGAAATGGGGATTGCGCACGCCACTGCGGGTCCAGTGCGAAGTGCCGAAGACGATCCCCACCTGCTCGGGGCCGCACAGCGGCAATTCGTGTTCGATACGGTCGTGGGTCTGCGCCAGCACCCAGAGGTTGGCGCCGACTAACAGCAGCAGCGCCAGCAGCAGCAGTGCGCCGAGCGACATCAGAAGAAGCTTGAAGGTTTTCCACAGCAGCGCCTGCATTCACCGTCACCGGACAAGGAAACACGAAGCCCCGCCACCGCCAGACGAGCGGCTGGAGCCCAGCGGCTAGAACATGCCGAGTTCCAGCTTCGCCTCGTCGCTCATCATCTCACGGCTCCAGGGCGGATCGAAGACGATTTCGGTGTGCACGCGGCTGATTTGGGGAGCACCGAGGATCTTGTTGCGGGCGTCGGCGGCAATCACGTCCCCCATGCCGCAGCCGGGCGCGGTCAAGGTCATGCGGATGGTGACGATGCGCTCGCCGCTGATCAACCGCTCGATGCGACAGCCGTAGACCAGGCCCAGGTCGACGATATTGACTGGGATCTCCGGGTCGAAGCAGGTACGCAGCTGATCCCAGACGAACTGCTCGATCTCGTCGTCGGTGGCATCCTCGGGCAGGGTCGGTCGCGGCAGTGGCTCGAGCCCCAGGGCATCGAGGTTGCTGCCCTCGATCAGGTAGAGACGCCCCTCGTAACCGACGCTGACCGAACTTCCCTTGGCCTGCATTACGCTGACCACACTGTCCTCGGCGAGCGTTACGGTTTTGCCGAAGGGGATCGAGATGGCATCTACGTCACGCTGCAGCGGCAACGACTGTCCTTTCTGCAGGCTGGCAATCTGCTCGATACTGGACATGTCAGCGCACCATGCCAATGACGCGTTCCAAGGCCGCTGCAAAAGCGTCGACCTCCTCCAGCGTGTTGTAGGCGGCAAACGAGGCCCGACAGGTCGCCGTCACGCCGAAGTGCGCCAGCAGGGGCTGCGCACAGTGGTTGCCGGTGCGAATGGCCACGCCGAGTTGATCGATCAGCAAGGCGATATCCTGCGAGTGAGCGCCGTCGACGACAAATGAGAGTACGCCGGCCTTGTTCGGCGCAGTGCCGAGGATACGCAACCCGTCGATACGCGATACCTCCGCCGTCGCCCTTTCCAGCAGCCCTGCCTCCCAGGCGCCGATGGCGTCGAGTCCCACGCCGCTTACCCAGTCCAGCGCCACGCCTAGCGCAATCACCTCGGCGATGGCCGGCGTGCCCGCCTCGAACTTGTGGGGAACGTCGGCAAAGGTGGTCGGCACGTCGAAGGAGACGCTACTGATCATCTCGCCGCCGCCCTGCCACGGCGGCATCGCCTCGAGCAGCTCGGCCCTGGCGTAGAGCGCGCCTGCCCCCGTCGGGCCATAGACCTTATGACCCGAAAAGGCGTAGAAATCGGCGTCGATCTCGCGCACGTCCACCGTCTGGTGCGGCACCGCCTGGGCACCGTCGACCAGGATCAGGGCGCCGTGCTGGTGAGCAATGGCCGCCATCTCGCCCACCGGGTTGACGGTACCGAAGGCGTTGGAGACGTGATTCACGGCCACGAGCTTGGTGCGCTCGGTGAACAGTGCGCGGTAGGCATCGAGATCGAGCACGCCGCGCGCGTCCACCGGAATCACCTTGACCCTGATACCGAGCTGGCTGGCCAACAGCTGCCACGGCACGATGTTGGAGTGGTGTTCGAGCAGCGAGACCAGAACCTCGTCACCGGCCATGAGGTTGGCCCGGCCCCAGCTGTTGGCCACCAAATTGATCGCCTCGGTGGTGCCGCGGGTGAAGACGATCTCGCGCCGGTCGGCCGCATTGAGAAAGCCGCGTACCGTCTCGCGGGTCGCTTCGTAGGCTGCCGTCGCCTCGTCGGCTAGGGTATGCAGGCCGCGGTGGATATTGGCGTTGTAGCGGCTGAAGTAGTCGCGGAAAGTATCGATCACCGCCAGCGGCGTCTGGCTGGTGGCGGCATTGTCGAAATAGATCAGCGGATGACCATGCACCTGCCGCTCGAGTATCGGAAACTGGGCGCGAATCCCGGCCACGTCGTAGGCCGGTGCGCTGAGCGCTCGTTCTGTGGCCAGGTGATTCATCGCTCTCTCCTTGATTACTCGTCGTGCAGGGCCATGGCGGCTTCCACCAGCCCGGCCAGGTTGAAACGCTCCGGCAGCTTGCCGGCCACCGCCAGCTCGACCCGCTCGGCCACGGCATCCAGCTCGACCTGCTCCATCACCTCACCGGCGAAGGCCAGGGTCAACAGACCACGCGCCGTTTGCTCGTCGATACCGCGGGTACGCAGGGCGTAGACCGCTTCCTCGTCGAGCTGGCCTGTGGTGGTGCCGTGGGAGCACTTGACGTCGTCGGCGTAGATCTCGAGTTCCGGCTTGGCATCGATCTCGGCCCGGTCGGAGAGCAGCAGGTTGGCGTTGCTCTGGGAGCCTTCGATCTTCTGGCTGTCGCGCTTGACTACCACCTTGCCGTTGAACACGCCGCGGGCACGGTCGTCGAGGATGCCCTTGTAGTTCTCGTTGGAGAAGGTACGCGGGGCGTTGTGGTTGGCCAGGGTATGGTTGTCGATGTGCTGCCGCCCCTGACCGTAGAACAGCCCGTAGAAGTTGGCCTCCGCCCCTTCGCCGTTGAGCTCGCTGATCAGGTCGTTGCGCACCAGCCCACCGCCCAGGTTCAGGTTGAACGAGGTGTAGCGGCTGTCGCGATTCTGCTCGACGTGGATGCTGGCCACGTGCAAGTCGGCAAGCGGCGACTCCTGCAGCTTGTAGTGGGTCAGGATCGCCCCACGGTCGAGCATCAGCTCGGCCACCAGGTTGGTGAAGTTGGCCGCCTCGCTTTCGCCGACATGATGCTCGATCAGCGTGGCCTGGCTACGGGAGCCGGCCTCGACCAGAATGCGCGGATGGCTCATCACCGGCTGGGCGTTGGCGCGAGAGAGGAACTGCACCACGATGGGCTTCTCCACCACGCTGCCCGGCGCCAGGCGCACCACCGCGCCTTCTTCCACGAAGGCGGTATTCAGCGCCGAGAACGGCGAGAACTCGACCCCCGTCAGCCGGCCCAGCGGGCCTCCCACGGCCTCGTGGTTCTCAGCCAGAGCCTGGGACAACGGCAGCACGGCCACGCCGCGGGGAAGCTCGGCCAGGTCGGAGAGCGCCGGCGAGAAGATGCCATCGACGAAGGTCAGGCGGTAGGCTTCAATGGGCAGTGTCAACGCCGCCGCCGAGGCCGGCGAAAACTCGGCGCTGTCGGTCAGCACGAAGTCACCGCGAGCGATCGCGCGCACGTCGGTGTACTTCCACGCCTCGTCGCGGCGGGTGGGAAAGCCGAGCGCCTCGAAGCGGGCCGCCCCGGCCTGGCGCCGCGCGGCGATCCAGGTCGGCTCTTGCCCGCGGTTTACGTTACGCTCCGCAAGCCGGTCGAGAAAGGCCTTCACCTCGCTTGATTGCCGTTCGACATCGCTCATGCAGCGGACTCCTCCACGACCCAGTCGTAGCCGCGGGATTCCAGCTCACGGGCCAGCTCGGCGTCGCCGCTCTTGGCAATGCGGCCATCGACCAGCACGTGCACCCGGTCGGGCACGATGTAGTCGAGCAGGCGCTGGTAGTGGGTCACCAGCAGAATGGCGCGCTTCTCGTCGCGCAGCGAGTTGACGCCATCGGCCACCACGCGCATGGCGTCGATATCGAGGCCGGAGTCGATCTCGTCGAGCATGGCGAGCTTGGGCTGAAGTACCAGCATCTGCAGGATCTCGTTGCGCTTCTTCTCGCCGCCGGAGAAGCCCTCGTTGACGGCACGCTGCAGGAAGCTGGCGTCCATCTTCATCTGCGCCAGCTTTTCCTTGACCAGCTTCATGAACTCCGGCGCCGGAATCTCGCCCTCGCCGCGAGCCTCGCGCTGGGCGTTGAGCGCCGCCTTGAGCAGGTAGATGTTCTTCACCCCGGGGATCTCCACCGGGTACTGGAAGCCCAGCAGCAGGCCCGCCTGGGCGCGCTCCTCGACCTCCATTTCCAGCACGTCGCGGCCCTCGAAGGTGATCGAGCCCTTGGTCACCTCGTAGCCGTCCTTGCCCGCGATCACCGCCGACAGCGTCGACTTGCCGGCCCCGTTGGGGCCCATGATGGCGTGCACTTCCCCGGCGTTGATAGTCAGGGAAAGGCCCTTGAGAATTTCCTTGCCTTCCACCTTGACGTGCAGATCCTTGACTTCGAGCATCTTGAATACCTTTTGATTCTGGCGAGCCGCATGAGCGACCCGGAAAATAATTCATCCAGCCCAGCGAAACGAGCGAGCGGCGTCTGGACAAGGCGAGCGCGGAAGAGAGAAGCGGAGTTTACGGCTGTAAATGAGCATTCTCGAATCCGCGCTCAACGCCGTCCAGGCGTCGCGCAGCCGTTTCCTCACCCAACAGCGCCTTCCAGGGTGACGTTAAGGAGAGCCTCGGCCTCCACGGCAAACTCCATCGGCAGCTCCTGGAACACATCCTTGCAGAAGCCGTTGACGATCATGCTCACCGCATCCTCCTCGGAGATACCGCGGCTCTGGCAGTAGAACAGCTGATCCTCGCCGATCTTGGAGGTAGTCGCTTCATGCTCGATGGTTGCCGTGCTGTTGCCGATCTCCTGGTACGGGAAGGTGTGAGCACCGCACTGGTCGCCGATCAGCAGCGAGTCGCACTGGGTGAAGTTGCGCGCCCCCTTGGCCCGCGGCCCGATCTTGACCAGCCCGCGATAGGACTGGTTGCTGCGGCCGGCGGAGATACCCTTGGAGACGATGTAGGAGCGCGTGCCCTCACCGATGTGGATCATCTTGGTGCCGGTATCGGCCTGCTGGCGGCCGTTGGTGACCGCCACCGAGTAGAACTCGCCGATGCTGTCCTTCCCGCGCAGCACGCAGGAGGGGTACTTCCAGGTGATGGCGGAGCCGGTCTCGACCTGGGTCCAGCTGATGCGCGAGCGGTCGCCGCGGCAGTCGCCGCGCTTGGTCACGAAGTTGTATATGCCGCCCTTGCCGTCCTCGTCGCCGGGGTACCAGTTCTGCACTGTGGAGTACTTGATGTAGGCGTCATCCAGCGCCACCAGCTCGACCACCGCCGCGTGTAGCTGGTTCTCGTCACGCATCGGTGCGGTGCAGCCCTCGAGGTAGGAGACCTGGGCACCCTCCTCGCAGATGATCAGGGTGCGCTCGAACTGGCCGGTGTTGGCGGCGTTGATACGGAAATAGGTCGAGAGCTCCATCGGACAGGTCACGCCCTTGGGCACGAAGACGAAGGAGCCATCAGTGAACACCGCCGAGTTCAGCGCGGCGAAGTAGTTATCTGCTACAGGCACCACCGTACCCAGGTACTGCTTGATCAACTCCGGGTAGTCGCGGATCGCCTCGGAGATCGAGCAGAAGATCACGCCCGCCTCGTGCAGCTTCTCCTTGAAGGTAGTGGTCACCGACACGGAGTCGAACACCGCGTCCACCGCAACGCCGGCCAAGGCGGCCCGCTCGTGCAGCGGAATGCCCAGCTTCTCGTAGGTCTCGAGCAGCTTGGGATCGACCTCGTCGAGGCTCTGGGGGCGATCCTCGGGACGCTTGGGCGCGCTGTAGTACGAGATCGCCTGGTAGTCGATGGGCGGATAGTCAAGATGCGCCCAGGAAGGCGACGTCATCTTGAGCCATTGATGGTAAGCCTTCAGGCGCCATTCGAGCATCCACTCGGGCTCGCCCTTCTTGTTGGAAATGAAGGCGATCACACTCTCGTCGAGCCCCGGCGGTACCGTATCGCTCTCGATGTCCGTCACGAATCCTTCTTTGTATTCGCGGCGGACAAGCTGTTCCATTTCCTCACTTGCCATGGTCTCTCCCCTCCCGGGCGGTTGGGCCGGCGAGCGAACTCGCCTCGGGTCATGTATCCGTTTCGGTGGCTCAGGCCGTGTCGGCGGCCAGGCTCACACTCTGTATGGGTAGCTGCACCGGCAGCTTGATCGGCGTGGTGTCGGCCAGGTGCGCCAGGGTCACGCTGTCGAGCAGGGTACGCACCGCCAGCGACACGCGCTGCCAGTTGTCGGAGACGCCACAGGTCGCCAGCAGATCGCAATCACCTTCGGCGTGGCTGCACTCCGTCATTGCCACCGGCCCCTCGATAGCCGTGATGATATCGATGGCGGTGATCCGTGATGCCGGGCGCGCCAGGGAGTAGCCACCCTGGGCGCCACGACGCGACTCCAGCAGCCCCGCCTTGACCAGCATCTTGAGGGTCTTGCTGACCGTGGGATGCGGCAGTTGCACGGTCTCGGCCAACTCCGCCGCCGCATGGGGCTGTTCGGGATGCCGGGCGATCTGCGCCAGGATCACAGCGGCGTAGTCTGTCAGCCGAGAAAGCTTCAGCATGCCTGACTCCTGATTGGCACGGACACGAGGCGAAGGCCCTGCGCTCCATTTGGGACCATTTTAGTCCTGTATGGATCCGATGTGAAGGCCTCAGAGCGTCAGCAAGCGTGCAAACGTCAAGATGGCGACACGTTCGGCACCGTTCACGCCATTAAACCCAATCATTCTCATTTACATGCCAGGCCAATGTCTCATCGGATCCGCCCGGATGCAGCATCAGGAGAGAAAAAGAACGGCAGCACGTTCAACGCGGCAGCACGCTGGAGGAGGCCCGCTGAGAAGTGAGAGCCTCCGCTTGACGCATGAGCTGCTCGCGCTCGTGGTGCCAGGCCAAGAGCTCTTCGACTGGGAGTGCCTTGGAGTAGAGGAACCCCTGGGCCTGATCGCAGCCCAGCTCCACGAGAATGCGATGCTGGCCCTGGGTCTCGACGCCCTCGGCAGTAACTTCCAGATCGAGTGCGTGCCCCACATCGATCAGGCAGGCCATCAGCTTACGAGCCCGCTCATCCTTCTCGAGCCCTTCGACGAAGGCACGATCGATCTTGAGGCCTGTGATGGGCAGGTGGCGCAGATACTCGAAAGAGGAGAAGCCGGTGCCGAAGTCATCGATACTGATCTGAATGCCGTAGCCGCGAAGACGCTCCAGCGCCTGCTTGGCGGCAAAGAGATCGAGCACCAGAGCACTCTCGGTCACTTCCACTTCGAGCTGCGAGGGATGGATTCCGGTCTCCTCGACGAGCCGGTTGAGTTCCTCCAGCAGGTCATCGTCCATCAGGTTACGCACCGAGAAGTTGATGCTGACCTTGCCGCCATGGCGCCGAGCGAATCGGCACGCCTCCTTCATGACGAACCGGGTCACCGGGGCGATCAGGGTAGTGTTTTCGACCTTCGGCATGAACATGCCGGGGGCGATCAGAGCACCACGCTCGTCACGCCAGCGAATGAGTCCCTCGAAGCCACTGACCCGCCCGCTCGCCAGATGCAGCTTGGGCTGGTAGTGAAGCTCGAACTCGCCCTGCGCCAGGCCGCGCCGCACTCGAGCGATGAGCCGGATGTTCTGGAGGCTACGGCGAGCGAAGGAGGGCTGGTAATGGCAATGCACACGATGCTTCTCGGAGGCAGCCAGCATGGCGATTCTCGCCTCGCGGATCAAGCTGCCGGGGGTAGCGTTCTCGGCGCCCTGCAGCGAACTGCCCAACACCAACTGAGCACGCAGGGGCACGCCAAGCGCCACCAGATTGTCCTCGCCCAGCTCCACCACCTGATGCGCGAGCCGCCCCAGCTCCTTGAGCCCGACCGGCCAAAACAGCAGGACCAGCTCGGCGCCGCTGACACGATAACAGCCCTGGAGATTGGGCCCCAGTTGGGCCATCCGTCCGCTGATCGCCACCATCAGCTCATCGGCAGCATCCGCCCCCAAGGCTTCCATGATTTCGCTGATGTCATCGACGCGCACCAGAACCACTCCGATGCCACGCCCATCCTGGCGCGGCGTTCGCTTCAGCCAGCGTGCCAGGTCCGCTTCCAGTGCAATATCGTTGGGAAGCCCGGCGCGAGGATCGGTGCGCGATGCCAATTCGGCATTGTGATAGCTCTGCCTCAGGCGCTCGAACAACCCTCCGGCAAAGCCGCCGATAACCAAGTACAGACCTAGGTGAATCATCCAGTTGAGGGTCGCCTGAGGCTCGCCGGTCTCCACCGATAGCGGGATTGCCGCCATCAGCAGGCCGGCTGTCAGCGCGACGAGCAGGGAGCCGCCCCAGGTATACCAGGTCCCCGCCAGCAGCACGGGTATCAGCATCAGGTAGGGATAGGCGTATTGGGTACCGCCGGTGACATGCACAAGCGCGGTACCCGCCATCAGCAGTGCCACCAGCACGAAGATCTGACCGCCATGGCGCAGCACGAGCGGACAGGATTGCCACCGTCGCTCCACGGCACGCCACGCATGCAGAATATTGCTCGGATCAGCCATGCCCCCTCCCTGCCCCGATAGCGTCAACCAAGCCCAAAGCGCGAATTCCTCGAAGTGTAAACAACATAGCACGAGGACGACCTCAACCTCCCTCAACGCTTGGAGACGCGATGGCCTCGCCACCTCCCGGCAGGAAGTGATTCGCACCAGCCGCATACAGGCTCGTGAACTGGCGAGTACGGGCCAGATTCGCCAGACTTGCATTGATGGTTAGCGGTACCGGCCAAGGAACCCCTGAACGCCACATTGACGAGGCACCCCATGCGCAATCTCAAATTCGACCGCATCGACCGCATGCTGCTCGAAGCCCTCCAGCAGGACGCCCGTCTGACCACTGCCGAGCTGGCAGAGCTCGTGAGCCTCTCGCCTTCGCCTTGCGCGCGCCGCATTCGCCGGCTCGAGCAGGCGGGGCTGATCAAGCGCTATCGGGCAGAACTGGACAAGAGCCGGCTCGGCCTGACGGTTACGACCTTTGTGCAGGTACGCCTCGACCGGCATCGTCAGGAGCGGGTGGAGGCATTCGAGGAGCGCATGAATGACATGCCGGAGGTGGTCCAGTGCCATAGCGTCTCCGGTCACTTCGATTATCTGCTGCAGGTTATCGTCGCCGACATGGACGCCTTCGAAGGGTGGCTGCGACACTTCCGCCAGTTGGAGATGGTCGACACGGTGGACAGCAGCTTCGCCATACGCACCGTCAAGGAAAACGGGTCCCTTCCCTTGCCCACGCACTGAGTCCCGGCGACAGCCGCTCGCGCCCGCCTCCCCCTTGCAACCAGGAGACAACATGGCGAAAGCCCTCATCACCGTATTCGGCGGAACCGGCTTTCTGGGTCGTCACGTGGTGCATGAGCTGTTCGATGCGGGCCATGCCGTTCGCATCGCGGCACGCCGTCCTGTGCTGCCGGATTGGGCCGAAGCTGGTGATCCTGTGGAGCCGATGAGCATCGATATCCACAGCGAGAGCGACGTGAGCCGTGCCCTCGAAGGGGCGGTCGGCGCGGTCAACGCCGTGAGCCTCTACGTCGAGCGTCGCCAGATGAGCTTCGAGCAGGTGCATGTGAAAGGGGCCGCACGTCTGGCCCGCGTGGCGCGGGCACAGGGTGTGCGAATCTTCGTCCAGCTCTCCGGCATAGGGGCTGACCCCTCGTCGCGCTCGCGCTACGTCCGGGCACGGGGGCGCGGCGAGTCGGCCGTTATCGATGCGTACCCCAAGGCAGTCATCCTGCGACCGAGCGTGATGTTCGGCCCCGGGGATGCCTTCCTGAAGCGCTTGGCAGACTTGACCCGGCTTCCCGTCATCCCGCTCTTCGGGCGCGGCGAGACGCATCTCCAACCGGTACACGTGGTGGATGTGGCAAGAGCGATCGTGAGGCTGATGGGCGCTGCCCCATCCGAGCGGCGGCTATTCGAATTGGGCGGCCTGGATATTCTGAGCTACCGGGAAATCCTGGAGCTGATCATGGCCCACCTGGAGCGCGAGCGCTTGCTGCTGCCTGTCCCGTTCGTGTTGTGGCAGCTCGCCGCTCTGCTGGCTTCGCCGCTACCCGGGCCACCGCTGACCCGGGATCAGGTCACCATGATGTCCCAGGACAATACGGTTGGCGCGGGCGTGGGTACCTTCGCCGACCTCGACATCCTGCCGCGCTCGCTGCGCGATGCCCTGCCCGCCTGCCTGCCGACGCGCCACCCGGCATCCTCCCGCTCGGGTTGACGACGACACGACACCCCATCCCTGTCTGGCTGGCCTCACTGCCAATAGTGGCCATGACGTGCCCACCACTGCCGTGCTATTTCGCGGTTCTCCGCGTTAGCGCTCGCATCGAGCGTCGTGGTAAGGCGAACGTAATCGCCGCCGGTTCGGGCCATCGAGCGCGGGTCCTGGGTGGCCAGCTGCAGCGCATAGAGTGCCAGCATCAGCTCGTACTCGTCACGGGTATCGAGCAGCGCCACCAGCAGCGGGATCGCAGGCTCACCGATCTGGCCCAGGCGCTCCGCCGCTATGTACCAGACCCTCGGGTGCTCCCCGCCGCCGTAGACATCGATGAACCCCCTGTCGGCCAGGCGGCTGATGTAGTAATGCACCTCGTCCTCTTCCGAGGCAAAGAGTGGGGGCACCCAGAAGCGATCGTGACGCGTGGTGGCCACGAGCGGCGCCGACGGTTCAGCCGGCGTGACCGTCTCGGGCTCGTCACGCAACGGCCCGGAAGCGGCCTGCTCGGCCACCGGCGCCGACCGTCCGGCACAGCCGATCAGGCTCAATAGCAGAATCAACGTACTGAACGTTCTTGCAACTCGCATGTCCCCTCCCGGGTTGGCTAGCGTTGCGCCGCGTTTTACGTCTTCCGGCGCCGTTTGGCTAGCCCCCACCCGCTACTTCTCCAAGCACCTGCTCCAGCGCCTGGGCCAGGACAGATGCCATGTAGGCGACATTGCTCTCATGGGCAATGGTGTCGGTGCTCCATATTTCCCCCACGCCGGCCTGGCGAATGACCTGAAGGGCATCGCCGGCAAACAGCGCATGGGTCACCGCTACGTCCACGCTGGCCGCGCCGGCGGCGAGCACCCGCTCGGCGGCTCGCGCCAGAGTGCGGCCGGAACTGGCGACGTCGTCCAGCAGCACGATGCGTCGGCCGGCAATGGTCAGGTCGGGCAGCGTAATGTCGACGTCACGATCGCCATGGCGCTCCTTGGTACAGGTGGCATACGCGAGCCCGGCGATGCTGGCTGCGCTCTCCACCCACTGCAACGATTCCGCATCGGGGCCCAGCAGCAGGGCATCGCTGCGCCGCTCGGCGATCGTCGCGGCCAACGGCGCAGCACCGGAGAGGGCAACGGCATGACGCACGGGAATCGCCTGCTCGAGACGCTCGATACGGTGCAGATGTGGATCGACGGTAATCACGGCGTCGAACAGCTCGGCGAGAAAGCCCCCGACCAGGCGCTGGCTGACCAGCTCGCCGGGATGAAAAACCGTATCCTGGCGCATGTAGGCAAGGTAGGGCGCCGCCAGCACCAAGCGCTCGACGCCGCGCTCACGTGCGTGGCGCGCCAGCAACATCAGCTCGACCAGCTTGTCGTTGGGGCGATCCAGGCTGCGATAGATGACCAGGCAAGCAGGCAGGTCGATATCAGGCAGGCGCAGGCACAACTCCTCGTCGGGAAAGCGGTGGCAGCCGACCACATGAGCTTCGATACCGGTCACCGAGGCCAGGCGTTCGGCAGGCCTGGACTCCTCGTCGAAATAGAGCAGGGCTGCGTGCATCAGAACTCCACATTCAAGCGGTTGATTTCGTCCGGCTGACCGATACTGTAGCCGCTGTCACGTTCGCTGCACTGATGGGCGAAGCCGCGTTCGCTACGAAAGGCAGCATGGACCCGGTAGAGCGGCTGGCCCTGTACGACCCGGTCGCCGATCTGTGCCAGTAGATCGACGCCGGCCCCCTTGGCCTTGGGCGCCCCGGCCAGACGGGCAATTCGTGCCAGCCGAAGATTGTCGATGGCAGTGACGACCCCTCCCCGAGGTGCCAGCACCTCGAACCGATGCGGCGCCAGTTCGGGGTTGTCGAGGTCGAAAGGCTTCTCCCCCTGAGCCCGAATGATGGCCTGCATCTTCTCCAGGGCCCGGCCGGAGTCCAGGATGTCACGGGCAATACCGAAGCCATCCCCGCCGCGAATGTCGGGGTCGAACTCCAGCATCCGCCCCGCCAGGCGCAATGACTTCTGACGCAGGTCCATGGGCGCCTCGGGGTGGTTGGTGAGCACTCGCATCACGTCACGCGCTTCCAGTACTGGGCCGATACCCCGACCGACGGGTTGGCTGCCATCGGTGATCACCACGTCTAGCACCAGCCCCATGCGACCGGCCACGAACTCGAACAGTTTGCGCAAGCGGCGGGCTTCCGGCATGGAACGCACCTTGGCATGCGGTCCGATGGGAATGTCGAGCAACAGGTGCGTCGAGCCGGCTGCGACCTTCTTCGACAGAATGGAGGCGACCATCTGCCCCGGCGAATCGATGGAGAGCGGCCGCTCCACCGAGATCAACACGTCATCGGCCGGTGATAGTTCACTGGTGCCGCCCCAGGCCACGCAGCCACGGTGAGTACGCACCAACTCACCCAATTCATCGAAGGGTACCTCGACCTTGGCCAGCACCTCCATGGTATCGGCAGTGCCCGAAGGTGAAGTGATCGCGCGCGACGAGGTCTTGGGACATAGCAGACCGTGTGCCGCCACGATGGGCACCACCAGCATGGAGGTACGATTGCCGGGTATCCCGCCGATGCAGTGCTTGTCGACCACGGGATGTTCGTGCCAATCGAGCCGTCGCCCCACCTGCCCCATGGCATCGCTGAGGTAGAAGATCTCTTCTCGGTCGAGCTCGCCGAGCTCGCAGGCCATGACGAAAGCCGTCAGTTCGATCTTCGAATAGCGCAGTTCGGCGATGTCCTGGATGATCTCGCGGAAGTCCCTGCGCGACAGACGCTCACCAGCGATCTTGCGATGCAGAGCCGGAATCGATGCGGGCGGCTCCGCCTGCGACACGCTGACGGCGTGCCCCTCTTCGACACCCAACAGCGAGAAGGCATCCTCCGAGAGACCCAGCTGGGTGTGGCCGACGATGGCAACGTCATCGACCACATTCAGTGACGCCAGAATGCGCCGGCCATTGGCACGGACTTCCACCTTCGACAGCGCCTGGAAGCCCTCGGCGCGATACAGGTCGCACTCGCGGTGCAGGTAGGCGACGTTTTCACGGTACGTGTCGATGGCCACGCGACACAGCGCGAGGGGCAACCCGGCGTCATCCATGGGCGGGGCACTGCTCGTTGATGGCGGCTGAACTCGGCTCATACGGCGGATATCTTCCACGAGGACGGTTGACTTCAGTCTGCCGCATTTCCACCGTGCTGGGCAGCACAATGACGCCCGTCATGACCTGCAGCAAGCTTGTCGCAGGCGAGCCATGGAGCCCGTCGCGCCCCTCGGCAGCAGGAGAGGCACACACGCCGTCCATCTTGCCGCTATGCTCCGAGAAACGAGACTGAATCGACAGGAGGCAGCATGAAATTCGCCATCATGGGTAGCGGCGGTGTCGGTGGCTACTTCGGCGCCCGCCTGGCCGAAGCGGGTGAAGAGGTCACGTTCATTGCCCGCGGGGAACACCTCGCCGCCATGCTGAACCAGGGGCTGCACGTGCGCAGCATCAAGGGAGACGTGACGCTACCCCGGGTCCAGGCCACGGACGACCCCGCCGGCGTCGGCGAGGTGGATTGCGTCATCGTGGCCGTCAAGGCGTGGCAGGTGCGCGAGGCGGCTGAATCGATCCGGCCCCTGGTCGGACCCGACACCCTGGTGCTGCCCCTGGAGAACGGCGTCGAAGCCGCCGATATTCTGGCCGAGGTTTTGGGTGATGCACCAGTTCTCGACGGCTTGTGCGGCATCCTGGCCTGGCGGGAAGCGCCAGGCAGGATACGTCATGCCGGCGTGGATCCTTTCGTGCGCTTTGGCGAACGAGACAATCACAGCAGTGCCAGGACCGCACGACTCAAGGCCGCCTTCGACAAGGCGCGTGGCGTCAGCGCCGAGATTCCCGACGATATTCGCGTCGCCCAATGGAGCAAATTTCTTTTCATCTGCGCCATGAGCGGAATCGGCAGCATTAGCAGGGCACCCATCGGCGTCACGCGTCAGGTGCCGGAGACGCGCAGCCTAATTCAAGCCATGCTCGAGGAGATCGACCAGGTGGCCCGCGGCCATGGTGTCGTTTTTCCCTCCGATGCCGTCGCCCGCGCCATGCAGTTCATCGACGCAATACCGGCCGAGAGCACCTCTTCCATGCAGCGCAACATCCTCGCCGGCGAACCTTCCGAGCTGGAGTCTCAGAATGGCGCCGTGGTGCGTCTGGGGCGCTCGGTTGGCGTGGAGACGCCGGTGCACGCCTTGATCTATGCCGCCCTGCTGCCTCAGGAACTGGCGGCCCGCGGCGAGATACCGGCGATGAGATGACCCCGCCTACTTGCAAGGAACACGATGGTTTGGCTCGGTTTGGAGTATTCTGATAGACAAAGACCTGACGCGCCTCACCCCTGGAGCACCGCCATGAATGACGCCTCGTACAACGCCCCGGGCCAGCAATGGAACGCCGCTGCCTATGCGCACAACGCCGATTTCGTCGCCGAGCTGGGCGATACGGTGGCCAGACTGCTCGCCCCTCGCCCCGGGGAGCGCATACTCGACCTGGGATGCGGCGACGGCACTCTCACCGAGCGGCTGGCGAAATCCGGGGCAACCGTAGTCGGCGTGGACGCTTCACACGACATGATCGAGGCAGCCCGGTCCCGCGGGCTCGATGCCCGCGTTCTGGACGCGCATCACCTGCCCTTCGAGCGCGAATTCGATGCGGTGTTCAGTAATGCCGCCCTGCACTGGATGCTGAATCACGAATCCGTCGTGGCAGGCATCTATCGCGCCCTCAAGCCGGGCGGGCGCTTCGTCGCTGAATTTGGCGGACACGGCAACGTGGCGGCAATCTGCACCGCCATATTGGCGGCACTCCAGGCGCGAGGCATCAGCGGCAAAGCCCGCTTCCCCTGGTTCTTCCCCACTCCGGAAGAGTACCGGGAATCCCTGGAGGCGGCGGGGTTCAAAGTCGATGCCATCGAGCTGATACCACGTCCGACAAGCCTGCCGACCGGGATAGCCGGCTGGCTCGCCACCTTCGCCAACCCTTTCCTGTACGGTCTCGACGAAGACCTTCGCGAGGCGATACTGGCCGATGCTGAGTCGCTGTTGGCACCGAGCCTGCGCGACGGCTACGGCAACTGGACGGCCGACTATGTACGCCTGCGGGTGCAGGCACGGCGCTGAAGCGTCAGACCCCGAAGCAGCAGGCGCTGACGCAACTCACCGGCAGGTGCACCAAGCGAGCAAGCCCAGATGCATCGCCTGCCGGCCTCTCACCCAATCGGCTCGAGCGGATTCCAGTCCGTACGGTTGGCCAAAAACTCGGGGCGCGGGCGATTTCCACAGAAGGGATTCAGCAACCCGTTGTCGACACTGTTGTAAACGAAGAAAAGGTTACTGCGCGGCCAGCACGACATATTGGTATTGGAGCCGTGCATGGTATTGCATTCGAACATCACCAGGGTGCCTGCAGGCCCCTTGGGTGCCTCGATTTCTCCTTTCAGCATCAGCTCGCGCAGGCTGGCATTGTCGGGTACCCCGACATCCTGACTCTTGAGGGATTCCTTGTAGTTGTCGGTCGGAGTACGTCCCACGCAGGGCACGAAATACTGGTGCGAGCCGGGGATCAGCATCAGCGGGCCGTTGTACTCGCCGTTGTCGGTCAGCACGATCGAACAGCTCAGCGAACGCATGCGGGGCATGCCGTCCTCGCTGTGCCAGGTCTCGAAGTCGGAATGCCAGTCGAAGCCCTTGCCCTTGAAGCCCGGCTTGTAGTTGATACGCGATTGGTGGATGTACACTCCCCCACCGAGAAGCTGCTCGACCATGGCCAAAAGCCGCGGATCGCGCGTCAAGCGACTGAAGCGTTCGGAGATCTCGTGGATACCGAAGATGGAGCGAATCTCCTCACGCCCCGGCTCCAGGATGGTGCCCTCCGACAGCTTGAGGTCCTCGTCCTCTTCGTACTCACGCAATTCCCGAATGAAGGCCTCCATCTCTTCCCGGTCGAAGAAACCTTCGAACGACAGAAACCCTTTCTCCTCGTATTCGCGAACCTGGTCCTCGCTCAGTGGTCCATCGGCACGCTCTGCCCCCTCTGAATACACCACGGGGTCGATACGCTCGAACATGCCGAGCTTGCGTTCCAGTCGCGTAGGGAACAGATCCTGTACATCATGTTTCATCGCATGCTCCTCCTTGAATCCAAGCGAAACGCCAGTCATCCAACTGGTAGTAACCCAACTTAGACCTGGAAACCTTTGCATGCAAAACGACTTTGTATCGGCCTATTGCGCAACGAAAATTAACCGTAATCACCGATTGGAAAAGGCGCTTTCCCCGTCACTCAACCCTCTGATTCACCGGCAGTAGTGAGATCATTCTTGCGGTTCCACTGAGTAATCTCGCGGCACAGTCGCCGCCGCTGCCAGGGCGAGGAGAGGCGCTTGGTATCCCAGGTGGCCGGCACCAGGCCGCAGCCCGGCTGCTCGTTGATGAATTCGAAGCGCCGCTCGGCACCGACCGGCAGATCCTCCGAGCCGTAGACACAGATGAGGCGGACGGTCAAAGCACGGAACACGACGTCATTCAGCGGCCGGTATCCCGCCATCTCGATCCCCCCATCGTGGGCCAGGCGCCGAGTCAGGGCACCGAAGCTATCTATATGCACGAAGTCGCCCGATCCCAATGGCCCCTGGTGCGAACCGTCGCGCACGATGGGCGATGGATTCGTTGTGGCTGCCGAATCATCCTCCTGCCGATGCTCGTCTCCGTCGCTGTAGCTCTCCGTGCGATCGGTCACGTCTAGACGAATGACGCCTTGTGAGGTCTCCAGCTCGGCGACGATGTGCTGGATGAAAACCGGCTCGGCGCTCATGTTGCTGATGATGCACAATGCATCGATGTCCTTTTTTCTGCCGCGGTTGATCAACAGGCGCGGACGACGCTGGCGACGGAAGCCGAAATAGAGCAGCTGGGCGTAGACCAGCCAGATCAGCAGAGTGCCGATATCGGTCAGCACGGAGATGGTCTCTCCGTGCTGGTTGAGCCAATCGAACATCGCAATCCTCCGTGACTGCCATGAACGCTATGCCACCATGTCAGCCACGACGGTACGTGCCGATCAGCCGGTTCATGCCGAGCAGATGGGGTTCGAGCTGCTTGAGCATTTCCCCGAGCCCGAGTCCCTCGGGTAGATCGGTCGGCTTGTCGAGCGCCAGCACCCAAAAATAGTAGTGATGCACACCGTGTCCCTCAGGCGGCATCGGCCCCCCGTAGCCCAGCTTGCCGAAATCGTTCTTGCCGCTCTTGCCGTCGCTGCTGCCTTCGGCCAGAGTCGTGGTGGATGCAGGCAGGTTGTAGAGCAGCCAATGCACGAAGCCATAGCTGCCGTGCTGAACCAGGGGGGCATCGGGGTCGTGGCAGATGATGGCATAGCCCTTGGTTCCCTCGGGAGCCCCGCTCCAGCTCAGTGCCGGTGAGATGTCTTCGCCCTCGCCGGTATGTCGGGTAGGGATGCTCCCATGCGCCTGAAAGGCGGAACTCTCCAGTTGCATGTTCGAAAGTGCAAAGGCCATGGCCTGGATTCCTCCTGTCTGTTGAAAACCGGAAGGTGCCGAAACAGCGTCGGAAAAAGCCTGTAGACTGTCAAACATGAAACAATTGCTGATCGTGGCCCATGCGCCTTCACTCAATACCCGAGCGCTACGAGACGCCGCGACGCGCGGTGCCAGGCATGCCGATATCGAGGCGGTCGAGGTCGTGGTCAAGGCTCCTCTGGAAGCCGGCCCCGAGGACATTCGGGCAAGCGACGCCATCCTGCTCGGGACCACCGAGAACCTCGGCTACATGAGCGGTGCGCTCAAGGATTTTTTCGATCGCAGCTACTACGCGGTACTGGAGGAGAAGCAGGGGCTGCCCTGCGCGCTTTACGTCCGCGCCGGCCATGACGGTACGGGTACGTGCCGGGCGGTGGAGAGCATCGTCACCGGGCTGCGCTGGCGTTGGGTACAGGAGCCGCTGATCCTGCGTGGGGAGTGGCAGGATAGGTTCGTAACTCAAGTGGAGGAGCTAGGCCTATACCTGGCGGCCGGGCTCGAGGCGGGCGTGCTCTAGCACCGGCCAGGCTTGGAACATCCGAGAGTTGGAAAAGAGCGGATATCCCTTGCAGGGCTTACCCGCTGCTTTTCGTTTGGCTACGATTATCGGCCGGGTATCAGTTGCTGCATGATCCGCAGCAGACTCCTGGCTCCCCATGCTTCGCCTTCTTCTTTGCCTCGGTGCTGACGGTTTCACCTGAGTTGGTGTCCGCAGCCGCCGTTGTTGTCGCTTCAGGCTCAAAAGCCTGGACGGCTTGCTTGTCTTCCGCCTTGTCTTTCTTGAACAGATTCTTGAGGCCCATGGAGACACCCTCATAATGATTTTAAAAAGATGCATAACAAATGCATCTTATTGTTCGACGATTTGGGCGTCAACGCATAAAACGGCCCCGCCCCTGAAAGGGCGAGGCCGCTGGCTATGGCAGGCGCCTGCTTGAGCGCTTATTTCAATCGCTCGAAAACCGTCGCCACCCCCTGTCCCATGCCGATACACATGGTGGCGAGCCCCAAGGCGGTATCCTGCTGGCGCATCACGTTGAGCAGCGTGGTGCAGATACGCGCGCCGGAACAGCCCAGCGGGTGACCCAGGGCGATAGCGCCGCCATTGAGGTTGACTTTCTCGTCCATGGCATCGAGGAAGCCCAGATCCTTGAGCACCGGGATCGCCTGAGCGGCGAAAGCCTCGTTGAGCTCGACGGTCTGGATGTCCTCCGACGACAAGCCCGCCGCCTTGAGCGCCTTCTTGGAGGCCGGCACCGGGCCGTAGCCCATGATCGAGGCATCGCAGCCCGCCACCCCGGTGGAGAGTACCCGTGCCATCGGCTCGAGGCCCAGAGCACGCGCACGCTCGTAGCTCATGATGGCCATGGCCGAGGCCCCTACGGAGAGCGCCGAGGAGGTACCGGCCGAAACGGTACCGCTGCGAGGATCGAACACCGGCTTGAGCTTGGCCATATCCTCGAGGCTGGCGTCGATACGCACCACCTCGTCGTGCTTGAAAAGCGTACGGAAGCCTCGCTCGTCGTGTCCTTCTACGCCGACGATCTCGTTGTCGAAATAGCCTTTCTGGTTCGCTGCGTAGGCGCGCTGGTGCGAGCGTACGCCGAACTTGTCCTGCTCTTCGCGGGTCACGCCGTGCATCTTGCCCAGCAGCTCGGCGGTGAGGCCCATCATCATCGCCGCCTTGGCGGCATACTTGCTGGCCGCCGGGTTGACATCGACACCATGGGTCATGGGCACGTGCTCCATGTGCTCCACACCGCCGATGACATAGAAGTCGCCCATGCCGGCCTTGATGTTGGCCGCAGCAATGTGCAGTGCGGTCATCGAGGAACCGCACAGACGGTTGACCGTCTGGGCCGGCACCGTACGCGGGATGCCGGTCATGATCGCCGCGTTGCGGGCGATGTTCATCGACTGCTCGAGGGTCTGGTTGACGCAGCCCCAGATCACGTCGTCGACTTCGGCCGGGTCAAGGCCGGCGTTACGATCGAACAGCGCCTGCATCACCGCAGCGGAAAGATTCTCGGCGCGCACGTGACGAAAGGCACCGTTCTTGGCCTTGGCCATGGCAGTGCGGACGCCGTCGACCACCACGATATCTCTCGGATTCAAACTCATTTCAACTCACCTCCTGCTCGTGGTGGATTCAGCCTTGGGCCTGGGTGGAATAGAAGCGCTCGCCAGACTCGGCCATCCGGCGCAGCTTGTCAGTGGGGGCGTAGAGTGGTCCCAGCTCCTCAGCCAGCCCGTCTGCCAGCTTGACGAACTCGGCCACGCCCATGGCATCGATGTAGCGCAACGCACCACCGCGGAACGGCGGGAAACCGATACCGTAGATCAGCGCCATGTCGGCTTCGGCCGGCGTCTCGACGATGCCGTCTTCCAGACAGCGCACGGTCTCCAGGCACAACGGCACCATCATGCGGGCGATGATGTCCTCGTCGGAGAACTCCTTCTCCTGCTGGACGACCTGCTTGACCAGCGCATGGGCTTGCTCGTCGCTGACCTTTTTCGGCTTGCCCTTCTTGTCTTCCTCGTACGCGTAGAAACCCTTGGCGTTCTTCTGCCCCAGGCGCTCGTTCTCGACCATCACCTGGATCGCGGACTTGGCGTCGCGCGCCATGCGGTCGGGGAAGCCTTCCGCCATCACTTCGTTGGCGTGCACGGCGGTGTCCATGCCGACCACGTCGAGCAAGTAGGCGGGACCCATGGGCCAACCGAACTTCTCCATCACCTTGTCGACGCGCTGGAAGTCGGCGCCCTGCTCGACCAGCAGGCTGAAGCCGCCGAAATAGGGGAAGAGCACGCGATTGACCAGGAAGCCGGGGCAGTCGTTGACCACGATCGGCGTCTTGCCCATGGCGCGGGCGTAGGCCACGGTAGCCGCCACGGCAGCGTCGCCGGTCTTCTCGCCGCGAATGACCTCGACCAGCGGCATGCGGTGCACCGGGTTGAAGAAGTGCATGCCGCAGAAGTTCTCGGGGCGCTTGAGGTTCTGAGCCAGGCGGGTGATCGAGATGGTCGAGGTATTGGAGGTGAGAATCGTGTCCTCGCTCACCAGGCCTTCCACCTCGGTCAGCACCGCATCCTTGACCTTGGGATTCTCGACCACCGCCTCGACCACCAGGTCGACATGGCCGAAGTCACCGTAGGAGAGCGTGGGACGGATCAGGGTCAGCTTCTCCGCCATCTGCCCGGTGGAGAGCTTGCCGCGTTCCACCTGCTTAGCGAACAGCTTTCGCGACTCCTTCAGGCCCAGCTCGATGGCCTCCTCCTTGATGTCCTTCATCAGGATCGGCGTACCCTTGGAGGCGCTCTGATAGGCAATACCGCCACCCATGATGCCGGCCCCCAGCACTGCCGTCTGCTTGACCGCCTTGGCCTGCTTCTCGTACTTGCCGGCCTTCTTCTTGACCACCTGGTCGTTGAGGAACAGCCCCACCAGGTTGTAGCAGACATCGGTCATCGCCAACTTGGCGAAAGCCTTGGCCTCGATGGCCTGGGCACGGGCGCGCTCCTCACCGGCGCCCTTCTGGATCACCTTGATCGCTTCGATCGGTGCGGGGTAGTGCGGCCCGGCCTTGCCGGCCACATAGCCCTTGGCAGTTTCGAAGGCCATCATCTGCTCGATGGCGTTTAGCTTGAGCGGCCCGGTCTTCTCGGCACGGCGTGCCTGGTAATCGAGTTCACCGGCGTTGGCTCGCGCGAGGATGTCCAGTGCCGCCGCCTCGAGCTGCTCGTTCGGCACCACGGCATCCACTGCGCCTACCTTGAGAGCGGCATCGGCACGGTTCTCGCCGCCGCCAGCGATCCACTCCACGGCATTGTCGGAGCCGATCAGGCGTGGCAGGCGCACGCAGCCCCCCCAGCCGGGAAGAATGCCGAGCTTGGTCTCAGGCAAGCCGATCTTGGCCTTATCCCCCATGACGCGGAAATCGGTGGTCAGCGTCACCTCGCACCCGCCACCCAGCGCCAGACCGTTGATGGCAGTCACCGTGGGGAACGGCAAATCCTCGATGGCATTGAAGATCTCATGCACCTTGAGGTTCATCTCGACCAGGTACGCTTCGCCCTTCTCGAAGATGCCGTGGAATTCGGTGATGTCGGCCCCGACGATGAAGGCCTCCTTGCCGCTGCCGATCACCAGCCCCTTCAGGCCGTTCTCGGCGCGAATGGCCTGTACGGCCTCGTCCAGCTCGGCAACGACGGCACTGGACAGCTTGTTGATGGACTCCCCCTTCAGATCGAAGGTGAGCATGGCGATGTCTTCGCCCCCGTTCCCGGTACCGCGTGCCACCGTGATGGCGTTGCCTTGATAGATCATCCACGAATCTCCACACAGAGGTTGACGTTGGAGGAGTGCCAGTTTCATACGGCCGTTTGATTACGGAAGCTTGGTGCACTCCGGGCGGCGCGTCAAGCCCCCGAAGACGCTTTGTGCGCATTGGGTGCAGGCACGTCCCGGTCGGGGCGCTGCACTAGCGTCCCGTAAGCGAACTGTCTCATCGCCGCCAGCCGGATAAGTACCGAAGTGAATGGGGGACCAGGGCATGGATGCCATTATCGACGCACCGAGGCACGGTTACTTGACGAGACAAGTTGCATTACACGCACGGGGTCCGGACAATTCGACAAATTCAACGATTAAGCGGAGTCCCATGCACCAGAACATCGGCTTCCGACTGTCACGCCTGCCTCGCCTGTGGCGCGCCATCATCGATCGTCGCCTGGCTCCGTTGGGCCTGACGCAAACGCGCTGGATCACGCTATATCACCTATGGCGGCTCGGCGATGGGCAGCCCCAGTGCGATCTGGCACGGGCGATTGGCGTGGAGGCACCTTCCCTGGTACGTACGCTCGACCAGCTATCGGAGCAGGGGCTGATCGAGCGCTGCCCCTGCGAGCAGGACCGCCGCACCAAGCGGGTATTCCTGACCGCAGCAGCAGATCCGCTACTCGAGCAGATCGACGAGGTGGTAACCCAGGCACGGCGCGAGATGCTGGAAGGGCTCAGCGAAGCGGATATCCGCCAGCTCGACGCCCTGCTCGAGCATATCGAGAACAACGGTCTGGCCATCCAGGCCAGAGAAAGCGAGGGCTGAACGCTCAGTCGCCGGTCGCGCCGGCACCGAAGTCAGGTTTGACTCCGCCTCGATCGGCACGTCCAGCCAAGGCATCGCGCAGCCGGCGAAAGTCGTCGAGATAGGTGGTGAAGCGTTCCGCCGTCTGCGACTCCCACCACCATAGGGTGATGGCGCTCTCGTTGGATTCGATCACAAGGGCATCCTGTGGCAGGCGAGTCAGCAGCGCTTCGAGCGGCTCGCGCGCCGCTTGAGGCAGGGACCGGAGCGGCTCGATCCGCCAGCGCCAGTCGGCCACACAGGGCTTGAGCAGGTCGCTGGCTTCGCTGGCCCGCACCAGCAGGAAGTGCGGCCCCGGTGCGGCAGCGGGATAACTCCAACGGTAACCCGGCATGGCGGTTTCGATACCGTGCAGCGGCGGCTTTTCCAGCACCACTCTGACCCCCGCCTTGGCCGCCGCATTGCGCAGCGGCACGATGCGGCGTTGACGGGGGCTGGGCTTGAGCCACATCACTGGGGAGATCATCAACAGCATTGCCGCAAGAATGACTAGCCAGACCATCCGCTTTCTCCTGATTCTTGACGCAAGTCGTTGTCTTGATTCATCAGCCGTCCTAGAGTGAAGGCATATCGATCACATGCCGTTACGCAGGAGCCCTGCCATGAGCAATGAATATCGTCATATCCTGGTCGCCGTCGACCTGACCAAGGATTCCCACAAGGTGCTAGAAAGAGCCTTGCAGATCGCCGAGCGCAACCAGGCCAAGCTCTCGATCATGCATACGCTGGAACCGCTGGGTTTCGCCTATGGCGGCGACATCCCGATGGATCTCACCAGCATTCAGGATCAGTTGGACGAACATGCCAAGCAGCGCTTGGCCGAGATCGCCGATCCGCACGTGGCCAAGGAAAACCAGCACGTGCTGGTCGGCATGCCCGACACCGAGATCCACCGTTTCGCCCAGGAAAACGGCGTCGACCTGATCGTGGTCGGCTCACACGGCCGGCACGGCTTCGCCCTGCTGCTCGGCTCCACCTCCACCGGCGTGCTGCACGGCGCCCAGTGCGACGTACTCGCCGTACGCGTGGGCAAGAAGGGCGAAAGCGCCGAGTAGCGGAAACCCTGTTAAACTCCTGCGCTCGACGACCCACAGGGAAGTGGGGAGCACCTTACTCTCCCGCTGCCATGGCCTCCAACTCCATCCACCGCTCCATGGCGGCATCGAGTTCGGCCTGCTTGTCGCTCATGGCCTGCAGCACCTCGGCCACCGTCCCCGCCTCCTGCTGATAGAACGCCGGATCGCCCACCTTGGCTTCGTACTCCGCCACCTCGGCCTCGAGCCGCTCGATCTCGGCCGGCAGCGCGTCGAGCTCGCGCTGCAGCTTGTAGGAGAGCTTGGCGGGCTTCTTGGCCGGCGGCGCTGAGGGTGCCGGGCTGGCGGGCGCCTTCTCCATCGACTTCGCCGTGGGTTCCACCTGCTGAAGCGCCGCCCCCTCCCACGGCGCCGGCGGCAGCTTGCCGCCCTGGCGCACCCAGTCGCTGTAACCGCCTACATACTCCCGCACCACACCGTCGCCTTCGAAGGCCAGCACGCCGGTTACCACGTTGTCCATGAAGGCCCGGTCGTGGGAGACCAGCAGCAGGGTGCCGTCGAAATCGAGCAGCAGCTCCTCGAGCAGCTCCAGGGTCTCGACGTCGAGATCGTTGGTCGGCTCGTCGAGCACCAGTACGTTGGCCGGCTGGGTGAACAGCTTGGCCAGCAGCAGACGGTTGGACTCGCCGCCGGAGAGTGCCTTGACCGGTTGGCGCGCCCGCTCCGGGGTGAACAGGAAATCCTGCAGATAACTGATGACGTGCTTGTCCTTGCCGCCCACGCTGACCCTGTCGCTGCCTTGGGCGACGTTGTCGTAGACGCTCTTCTCCGGCTCCAGGCCGGCGCGCAGCTGGTCGAAGTAGGCCACCTTGATATTGGTGCCCAGCCTTACCGTACCCTCGCTGGGCTCGAGCTCGCCGAGCAGGATCTTGAGCAGGGTGGTCTTGCCGGCACCGTTGCGTCCGATCAGGCCGATGCGGTCGCCGCGTTGGATCTCGAGTGACAGGTCGCGAACGATGGTGTCGTCGCCGAAGCGGTGGGTCACACCGACGAGCTCGACCACCCGCTTGCCGCTGCGCTCGCCGCTGTCGATGCCGAAGCTGGCGCGGCCCTGCACCTCGCGCCGCTGGCTGCGTTCGCGCCGCAGCTGCTCCAGCGCTCTAACCCGACCTTCGTTGCGTGTACGACGCGCCTTGATGCCCTGGCGAATCCAGGCTTCCTCCTGGGCCAGCTTCTTGTCGAACTCGGCGTTCTCCCGCGCCTCGACCTCGAGCTCATGCGCCTTCTGCTGCTGATACTTGGCGTAATCCCCGGGATAGCGCCCCAGCCGCCCGCGATCGAGCTCGAGGATGGTGGTGGCCAGTTTCGACAGGAAGGCCCGGTCATGGGTGATGAACAGCACCGCCCCGTTGAAGTCGAGCAGCTGTTCCTCGAGCCAGGCGATGGTGTCGAGATCCAGGTGGTTGGTAGGCTCGTCGAGCAGCAGCAGATCGGGCTCGGCGACCAACGCCCGGGCCAGTGCCACGCGCCGCCGCCAGCCACCGGAAAGCGAGCTCATCAGATCGTCGGCGGGCAGGCCCAGCCGGGTCAGCACCACGTCGATGCGCTGATGGAAGGACCAGCCATCGATGGCTTCCAGACGGCTCTGCAGGGTCGCCATGCGCTTCATGTCGGGATCGGCGGCCTGCACCAGGTGATGGTACTCGGCCAGTAGTTCGCCGGCCTGGGGCAGTCCCTGGGCCACCACATCGAAGATGGTTTCCCCCGATGCGGAAGGCAGGTCCTGCTCCAGCACGCCGATCTTCAGCCCCGGCGCGCGCCAGATGCTGCCGTCGTCGGGCAGGATCTCCCCTGCCACCAGCTTGAGCAGAGTCGACTTGCCGGTACCGTTGCGCCCGACCAGCGCCAGACGTTCGCCCTTCTCCAGCACCAGGTCGGCGCCATCGAGCAGCACATGGGTACCATAGGCCAGTTGCAGGCCTTCCAGACGTAGCAGGGTCACACGCTCACCTCATCGTTCATCAAGGCGGCTAGTGTAACGCATGGCTGGCCCGCCGTGGCTTTGGTTACAATGCGCGAAAGCTGCAAAGGAGCGCTCCCCATTGGCTGATACCGACGCCGCCTTCGACGACTTTCTGCCCGAGGCACTGCGCTTTCGTTCGCCAGCCCCACTGGTGGACATCGGCGCCAACCTGACCCACGACAGCTTCGCCCGCGATCTCGAAGCGGTCGTGCAGCGTTCGCGAGCCGCCAACGTCACGACGTTGGTCGTGACCGGCACCGACCACGCCCATGCCGAACAGGCCATAGCACTGGCCCAGCGCTATCCTGGACTACACGCCACGGCAGGCGTACACCCCCACGACGCCAGCGATTGGGACACCTCTCTGGCCGCTGCCATGCGGGAGTTGCATAAACGCCCCGAGGTGGTGGCCGTGGGTGAGTGCGGTCTCGACTTCAACCGCAACTTCTCCACGCCGGCCGAGCAGGAGCGTGCCTTCGAGGCCCAGTTGGGGCTTGCCGCGGAGAGCGGCAAGCCGCTGTTCCTGCACGAACGCGACGCCGGACCACGCATGCGCGAAATGCTGCGGGTCTGGCGCGACGATATCGCCGATGCCGTGGTGCACTGTTTTACCGCCGACCGCGACACTCTTTACGGCTATCTCGACCTGGACTTGCACATCGGTCTGACGGGGTGGATCTGCGACGAGCGCCGTGGCCACCACCTGCGCGAACTGGTGAAGGAGATCCCCCTCGCGCGTCTGATGGTGGAAACCGATTGCCCCTACCTACTGCCGCGCGATTTACCTGCCAGACTCAAGGGCAGACGCAACGAGCCCGCCCTGCTGCCGTGGATCGTGCGCGAGATCGCCCACTGGCGAGACACTGACGAAGCGGAACTGGCCCGCACCACCAGCAATACCGCACACCGCTTTTTTCGCCTGAACGAGGCTCGCGAAGCCCAGGAGACAGGCCGTGACTAACAGGAGTCGTAATATGGCCGAAATACCCGGATTCATTGCCGTGGAGACCGGCGACGATAGCGACCTGCCGCTGGCCATTGCCTGGGTGCTACCCGACGGGCGTATCAAGCACACCCTGATACAGCCCGACAATGACTGGCTCGACGACGAATATAACGAGCTCAATGGCTACAGTCTGGAGGAGCTACACAGTTTCGGCGCGAGTCCACTGGACGTGATCCGTGAGCTCGAGAGCGATCACTTCAATGCCACGCTGTTCACTGCGGGTATCAGCGGCGATGAAGCCGCCCTGGCGCGCTTGTTCGACACCTACGGCATCGATCCTTTCGTCGAGCTGGCTCCCGCCGACAGTCTCTATCCCGAGCTTTCCGTCGGCGAATGGAGCCGGGCACGCAACGAGCTGTTCGGCGAGATGGGGCTCGAGCCACTACGGCCCGAGCATGAGGTCGAGGTGATGCTGCATCTGCACCAGCGACTAGCCGAGGGCTGATGCTGCCTGCGCCGGCAGCAGCCGGTCACGTTGCTCTGCAATGCCCATGCATAGCAGGCGTGGCTCCTGCTGCTGGCCGGACTGAAAAGCAGCCTTGTCGCTCCAACCCTGCCAGCCGAGCTGGATCAGGGCTTGAGCCGTGGCCCCACCCAGGGTCGCTCCCGGGCCGGGAATCACGATGCGGTCCGGCGCGAACTCCCGCACACCAACCTTCACTGCCGCGGTGAAATCGTAGGGCTCGACCAGCTGTTCGCCCAGGGTGTAGTCCCACAGCGCCTGGGGATCGGTGCTCCAGGGCGTCCAGATATGGCCGCGGCCATCGATCATCGGCACCTCGGGAGCGCGGAACGGCCCGGCGCCAAGCCGCCGGCGCGCCTCGCGCTTCACTCCCTCCTGAAGGGGTGTATGGAAGGCGGCGTGCTGGTGCAACCGCAGCGGGAAACGCTCGCGTGCCGGCAACCGCTCGGTCAGGCGCGAGAGCCCCGTTTCATTGCCGCCGAAGACCAGCATGCCGCCGAGCTCGATCGAGAGATAGAGCTCGGCACCCGCGATGCCGTGAATCTGCTCGATCAATGCCAGCAGCTCCTTGCGCAGCGCCCAGTCCGGCCGCCAGGCGTCATCGACCCAAGGGTAGAGGACCTGGCCGCCGGCCAGGCTCTCCTGCATCAGCCATCCCATGGTGCCGATCAGGTGCAGCGTCTCGTCGGGCCCCAGGGCGCCGGCCGCCGCCAGGGCGATGTACCAGCCCATGGAGTTGCCGGTGACCGCCACGATATCGTAGCGCTCACGATCGATCGACAGCAGGTCGGCCCAGGCGCAGGCATAGATCAGCGGCGAGGCATGCTCGCCCCGACCCTGCAGGCTCTGGCGAAAAGGTATCTCGCCGTCCAACTCGGAGAGCGTCGGCAGATCGGCCTCGCGGCGCATGGCATCGAAGCGTGTCAGCCACTCGCTGCCCCCCGCCAGCCGGTTCAGGGTGCCCCACTCCGCGGCGTTGTAGGTGCCCCGACCGGGACAGACGATCAATAAGCGCTCGCGCTCCGATGCGCCGTTCACCATGCTGTCGCTGCGACTCATGCCTCGCCACTCCCTGCCGTGACCTTGCCCGTGCCTACCGCGTTAGCGGCCACCTCACCATGCTGCCTTGACGCCACGAGGCGTCGCCCCTGTGCCACGATCGCCTGCACCGAGGGCAACGTGACCGTGGCTGCCCGCCCCAGGGGAATGAAGCTGTCCTCAGCCGTCAGCCGGTGCAGCCTGTCGCTCGCCATACCGCGCTCCACCAGGCCCGCGATCAGCTCCTCGCTGGGCGAACCGCTGCGCCGACACTCATCGACGATCAGTATCTGGGCGCAGTCGGCGACCAGGCGATGCACGGCGTCATGATCGATGGCGGTCAGCCAGCGCAGATCGACGATGCGCAGCGCCACGCCGTCGGCTTCCAACCTGGCGGCAGCCTGGCGCGACAGATAGACACCGTTACCGTAGGTGACGATGGCAAGCTCACGGCCCTCGCCCCATGCACCAGGCTCGCCCACACCCAATCGATGCTCGGGCCCGGGATCGGTAAAACACCACTGCTGGTCGCCCTCCTCGAACAGGTCGCGGGTGTGGTAGAGCGCGATCGGTTCGAGCACTACCACCACCCGCTGTTCCTCGTCGGCCAGGCGCACGGCCTCCTGTAGCAAGCCCACGGCGTCGGCAGCATTCGATGGGCAGGCCACCAGCAGTCCGGGGATATCGCGCAGCACGGCGATGGCGTTGTCGTTGTGGAAATGCCCACCGAAGCCCTTCTGGTAGCCGAGACCGGCGATGCGCACCACCATGGGATTGGTGTACTGGCCGTTGGAGAAGAAGCTGAGCGTGGCCGCCTCGCCACGCAGCTGATCTTCGGCGTTGTGCAGGTAGGCCAGGAACTGGATTTCGAGGATCGGCACCAGGCCGCTCTGGCCCAGACCGATGCCAAGCCCGAGGATGCTCTGCTCGTCGAGCAGGGTATCGATCACCCGATGCGGCCCGAACTGCGCCTGCAGCCGCTGGGTAACACCATACACGCCGCCCTTGCGACCGATGTCCTCGCCTGCCATCACCAGATGCGGGTAGCGAGTCATCGAGCGCTGCAGCGCCTGGTTGAGCAACTTGGCCATGGGCGCCGGGGTAGCGTCCACCTCGCCCTGCCAGGGCCGCACACGCTCCGGCCTTGGCGGCGGCACGATGCTGGCCATGACCTGAGCGGCCGTCTCCAGCTTGGGCCGGCAAATCGCCTCCTCGGCAACCTGCGCAACCCGCTCGGCCACCGAGCGGTAGAGTGCTTCGATGGCGGCGGCATCGAGCACCCCGTGGCGCTGAAGCAGACCGGCCGTGACCAGTAGCGGATCGCGCGCCTCGTCGGCCTTGATCCGGGCAGGCGTCATATAGGCCTGCTGAGCATCGGAGCCGGCATGGCCGTATAGCCGCACGCAGCGCATGTGAAGGAAGACCGGCTGCTTGCGGCGCCGCGCGATGCGCTCGGCTTCTCTGGCCGCCCGCCAGGTATCGAGCAGGTCGAGACCGTCGCAGGCGAGGTAGTGGAAGCCGGGGCGCGAACGCATGCTGGCTTCGATCCAGCCATTCGGCGTGGGCGTGGAAATGCCGATACCGTTGTCCTCGCACACCATTACCAAGGGCATCGGCGCCCCTTGGTAGGCGGCCCATCCGGCAGCGTTGAGCGCCCCCTGGGCGGTGGAGTGATTGAACGAAGCGTCGCCGAAACTGCAGATCGTCACGCTGTCGGCGGGCCACTCGCCCCCACCTCCCAGTCGTCGCCACAGGCCGAAGCTGTAGCTCGCACCCACGGCCTTGGGCAGGTGCGAGGCGATGGTGCTGGTCTGGGGCGGGATGTGCAGCGTCTTCGAGCCCAGCACCTTGTGCCGACCGCCGGAGATCGGATCCTCCGCCGAGGCGGCGAAGCTCAATAGCAGGTCCCACAGCGGCGTCTGACCTGGCACCGCACGGCTGCGCTGGATCAGGAAGGCCGCGTCGCGATAGTGCAGGAACGCAGGATCGGTGGTACGAAAGGCGCGCGCAATGGCGGCGTTGCCTTCGTGACCCGCGCTACCGATGGTGTAGAAGGCCTCGCCGCGCGCCTGCAGGCGTCGGGCGTGCAGGTCCAGATGACGACTCATCAGTTGGGTTTCGAACAACTCGGCCAGACCGGAGGGACTGAGCCCGACCTCGTCGAGCTGCCATTCCCTTTGTGGTGCGGGCCAGTCGCCGCTGTGTAGCGCAGCGTAAAATCGCTGCTCCTGAGGAAGGGGTTCGAGCACGGTGCAGGCTCCCGGGGCTGCCAAGGTGATGGCTACAGCCTAGCGTGCCCGGCAGATAAAGCGATAATATCGATATCCTGCCCCAGATATAGGCATATCTTATGGATGTACGAAGTCTGCGCTACTTCATCGCCGCCTACGAGGGCGGTTCGATCAGCGCCGCCGCCCGGCGCTGCCACGTGGCGCAACCCTCCATCTCGACCGCGCTGGTGCAGCTGGAAGAGCGCCTGGGCACGCCGCTGTTCGAGCGCCACCGTCGCGGCATCACGCCAACCGAAGAGGGACACCGGCTCTATCCCTTGGCCCGCCAGGTCAGCGAGGATCTCGATGCAATCAGCCGCCTGTTTCGCACGCCGGCACCCGCAATGCCGGTGCGCCTGGGCCTGATGCGCTCGCTAGGCGCTAGCCGCATGACCGCCCTGCTCAAGGAGTACATCGGCCAGGGCGACAACCTGGCCCTGACCCTGGTCAATCCTGAGGAGCGCTGCGACGCACGCATCATCGGCGAACAGGACCTGTCGCCCGGCGAAGCCTTCCAGCCGATCTGGCACGACAGCTATCGTCTCGCGCTGCCCAGCGGGCACCCGCTGGGCCTGCAGGGCACTGTCTCGCTGGCCGACCTCGACGGACTGCCGTTCATCTGGCGCCATCCATGCGCTGCCATGCAGCAGTTGGCCACGGCGCTCAGCGATGCCGGCGTGCGCTGCCAGGTACGAGCGCGTCTGCGCACCATCGAATATACCCTGGGGCTGGTGGCGGCCGGAGTCGGCGCCTCGCTGGTGCCGGCCTGGCCCGAGATCCTCGCTCACCCGGACGTGCAGAGCCGCCCCCTTGCCGAGCTCGAAATTCGCCAGACCATCGGCGTCGCCTACCCGGCGCAGCAGACGATGCCGGCGTTGATCCCGCTGCTTCAGCTCGGCAGAGCGGCGTGGGAAGCTCGCGAGCGCAGCTGATCGAGCACACGCAGCCCTTCTGACAGCGCGCTCTGCATGGGCTCGCCCCGTTGGTAGAAGGCTTGCAGCGCAGCGCGGAATGCGGCTGCCCGACATGGCAGCCCCTCCCGCTCGTAGCGGGCCGCGCGTTGCGCAACGCGGTCACGGAAGGCCTCGCGGTCGACCTCGACCTCACCACCCAGGTTGTCGACGCTGACATGAAAGCGTAGCCTGCAAGCGCGCGAGAAGAGCATCTCCAGTGCCTGGGGCGCCACTTCGGCCTGCTCGAAGCGGCGTTGCTGCTCTGCGCTTCGCCCGTCGGGCAGATACCAGTAGCCGTAATCCTCCTGCAGGCGCCGCTGCTCACCGGCGATGCACCAATGGCTGATCTCGTGCAAGGCGCTCGCGTAGAAGCCTCGCGCAAAGATCACCCGATGCCAGGGAACACGATCGTCGGCAGGCAGGTAGAGCGGCTCGTCGCCACCACGTACCAACCGAGTATTGAAGCGTGGTAAGAACAGGCCGTCGAACAGGGCGATCACGTCATCGAGGCGATGCGTCACGAGTTCTCCATGCATGACGAAGGGGCCACCAGTATAGGCGAGTCGGTTGCGCAGCGAAATTCACCGGGAATTGCTAACATATTCGGTTTCCTTGGCATGCGGCCAAGGTCCTGACATGCACGGAGCACTCCCTTGGCAACGTTCTTCACCGACCTGCTGAGCGTCAGCCGCACGGAAACGCGGCCCCTGCTGCGGCTGACCCTGCCGATCTGCGGCGCCCAGCTGGCCCAAGCCGGCATGAGCGTCACCGACGTGATGATGACGGGCCGTGTCAGCGCCACCGACCTGGCGGCCGTGTCCGTCGGCTCCAGCCTATGGCTGCCGCTGATGCTGTTCATGACCGGCACACTGATGGGGCTGACGCCTATCGTCGCTCATCTACTGGGAGGCGGTGCCACCGAGCGAATCCGACCCAACGTTCACCAGGCGCTCTGGGTCGCGCTGGCACTGGGGCTAGCGTCGGCAGCGTTGCTATGGCTCACGGTGACCCCCATCTTCCGCCTCATGGAGGTTCCTCCCGAAGTTGCCAGACGCTCATCGGCCTACCTCGCCGCCGTTGCCTTCGGCATGCCGGGCGTTGCCCTGTTCCAGGCGTTGCGAGCCTTCTCCGACGGCATGAACCATACCCGACCGTCGCTCTGGATCAGCCTGGTGGGGCTTGGCGTCAACGTTCCCAGCAACTTCATCCTGATCTACGGCGGCGACGGGTTGGTCCAGCTGTTTGGCGACGCCTTGCCGGGCTGGCTGCATGCCCTGCCGGCCTTGGGGGCACTGGGCTGCGGTATCGCCACAGCACTCTCCATGTGGACCATGTGCCTGGCCATGATCCTCTACACCCGCCGCTCGCGCGCCTACGGCAGCGTCTCTCTGTGGCACTCGCCCACGCCTCCGCGCTGGACGCTGATCGGCGAACTGCTTTACGTAGGCGTCCCCATCGGCGTGGCGATCTTCGTCGAAGTCACGCTGTTCACGCTCATCTCGCTATTTATTGCCAGCCTGGGTGAAGTGACGGTGGCAGCGCATCAGGTGGCCCTGAACTACACCTCGATCCTGTTCATGCTGCCACTGGCACTGAGCATGGCGCTGACCGTCAGGGTCGGTAACACACTCGGACAGGGCAAGGCCGAGCGGGCGCGCATGGTGGCCTGGAACGGCGTGCTGGTATCGGTGCTGATCGCCCTGCTCAATAGCACCTTGCTGTGGTTCACGGCAGAGCCGGTCATGGCCCTCTACACTCACGATACGACCGTGCAGCGCCTCGCCCTATCGCTGATTCTGCTGGCCATGCTCTACCAGATTTCCGATTCGCTACAAGTCAACCTGGCCGGCGCTCTGAGAGGCTACAAGGACACGCGGGTCATCATGCTGATCACTCTGCTTGCCTACTGGGTGGTGGGCTTGGGTGGCGGTCACTGGCTGGGTACCCGAGGGCTGGCAGGCTTGGTAGGCCCCCTGGGAGTGCATGGCTATTGGATTGGCCTGATCGCCGGACTCACCGTGGCGGCGGTCCTGCTCGGCGTACGTCTGCAGCGCAAGGCCTGGGGAGTCGCGAATGGCAGGCTGGACATTCCGCAGGATTGAAGCGAGGGGCAGCCTCGTTCGCGTGCTGATCCTCTTGCTGTTGAGCGGATGCGGCGGCGAGGACGAAGGTGCGGCCAGGCTGGTGGAATACCAGCAGGCACTGGCCCGCGCCTTGGGTCAACCCGAACCCGAGAGAAACCCTCCTGAGAATATTGGCGCCTTCCCCGATCGCAACGAGCGCCTTCGAGAGGTCGCTGAAACCCGCGAGAGCCTACTGAATGTCTATGCCCTGCGTGAGTGCCGCATCACCTCGTTGATTGCCGCGCGCAACAATCAGCTCGGACGCGTGGCGCCACCCAGCCAGCGCTGGATCTACGAGCTCGAACTCTGGCGCCGGCTATATGCCTGCTGGCATGGCGACATCCCTGGCACGCTTGCCGAGCCCGACCGTGAACGGCTCGAACAACTCCTACGAACCAAGACCGAGCAGCTACCGAAAGTGAGCTGGAACAGCCTTTTCGACTCAGATGAGTGGGTACGCCACTTCTCCCGTGCCAGCTCACCACTGGCACCTGGTGACTCCCGCGGCATTGCAGCACAGTTCGATGCCGTGGCCTGGCTACATCAGGCCACGCTCAACCAGTTCAATCCCGACTGGCATCCTGAGTCGGCTACGCTGGAGGGCCATCTCAAGTCGCTGCAGCATCGGCCACTCACGGCTGAGCTGCTGCGTGCACTGCTGCTAGCCGAGCAGCGATTGGTGGAGGCAACCGAGCTTTTGACCAGCAGCCTCGCCCGCAACGATACCTGCCAAGCGCTTGCCGCATCGCCTCAGGAACTGCATCGACGATTGACCGACACACCGGCCCACGAATGGCTGGATCAGCTTGAGACGCTTGCTACCCGCTGGCTGGCAGCCATCGACCAACTGCTCGCGAGCCACATCACCCCGCCCGATGCCGTCGCCGAGTACCTGCAACGCTGGCTCTCTCTGGAAAATCCCGAAGCTCCCTTGCCAGCCCTGCGCCAGGCACGCCGTGAGCATCGTCAGCATTGGCATGCCCTGGTAGAGCAATGTTCATGAAAAGGCGTCGCCGGACTTAACTTGCACAGCGACTCTGTGATATTGGTGATCCATACGAGGTAGGAGTCGATCCCGTCAGCCTAGCCGCAGCCGTGACCTTTCCGCTCGGCCCATGCAGAATCTGGAGGGAGGAACATGGGTATGACAATGTCGCCCCGCCCTGCCCGGGTCATCGACCTGGAAACGATGCGCCAGAAGTACCAGGCCAAGCGGCGCCTGGTACGCCTCTCCCCGGAGCTCGATGGCCTCGAGATGGTCTACAGCCTGGCCTCGGACCCCGACTCCCTTTATGGCATGCCCATACTGGCCTGGGGGCTGCGCGAGGATGGCGATGTCGTGGGCCTTGTGCCTTGGATGGAAACCTTGACCCCCTGTCATCAGCTCGACGACGCAGAGCATGGCTGCTTCGTTGGCTATCGCGACCCCGAGACCGAGGAACTGCTGGAATTCCCTCCCCCACATAAGGCATGCGAGCTGGAGCACGCTGCAGCCTATTTCGATTATGAAGAGACAAGCGACATCACGCTGATTCAGCAGATTCCCGACAACCAGGGCACCCACGCCCTGTGCATCGACGACGATAGCCGCCCCTGGCAGCTGAAGCAGGTATTCGGCTGGCGCCTTTACAGCGACGGCAACGTGGAAGCCCTACTGGCAGACGAGTCTCTCATCGAGAGCACTCCGATTCTACCGGGCGATGCCTGCCTCTACCCGGGCAAGAGCCGTCACCGAATGGTCTACTTTTTCCAGCGCAGCATTGCCAACCGGATTCGCGAGCAGGACCCCGGCACGCTCGAGGCCTTGGCTCTGATGGTCGTACCCAGCGCCGCACAAGAAGCCAGCGACTAAGCCAGCGACACACGGCTACTGGACTGGCCTGACATTAGCCTAAACGGATAAAGTAGAGGTAGTGTCCATCCGATTCCTGCTGTGAAAGCAGCTCATGGCCCAGGAAACTGCAGAACTTGGGTACGTCACGGGTGGTTGCTGGATCCGTGGCAACCACCTTGAGGACTTCCCCGGCCTTCATGTCACGCACCTTGTTATGCATGAGCATGATGGGTTCCGGGCAATAGAGACCGGTCGTGTCCAGCTCGACCTGAACGCTGAAGTCGGGCTGGGAGTCGGCGGTATTCGTCATCGATCGACCTCGTCGTGGGGAACTACCAAATGATCAAGATCATCATTGAACGTCGTATCATGCCTGGCCTGGAGGAGGAATACGAGGAAGCCGCACGCGAGGCCATGCGTTACTCTCTCGGGGCCAGGGGGTTCATCGGCGGTGAAACACTGGTCGAACGTGGCCACAGCGATCGACGCCTGGTGATCGTCAAATGGCGCAACTTGGATGCATGGAACGCATGGTACACCAGCGAGGAGCGTGCACGTGCCATGCAGCTTATCCTGCCGCTGCTGACTGAAGACGAGACCATACGTATCTACGAACCCGCTTACTGACCCGGCTCCACTCCAGAGCGCCTCGAGTCAATCCAGTAGCCTGACATGCACCGTGACCTCTTCGCGGTCATGATAGAGGTGTCGGCATCGCAGCTCGGTGCGAATGCCGGCATTCTCTAATGCTTCGCCCAGCAGAACCAGGCAGCGATCGACTTCCTCCCAGCGTCGCTTCATCGGCAACTTCAGGTTGAAAACCGCTTCCCGACACCAGCGGCGGATCAGCCAGCGCTGTACCATCGCCGTCACACGAGCCGGCTTGTCGACGATATCGCATACCAGCCAATCCAATCGATACGGCGGCTCCCAGACGAAGCCATCTTCTCGCAGGTGCTCGACCATGCCCGTGGCCATCAGATCGCCCTTCATGGGGCCATTGTCGATAGCGAAGACATGCATGCCCCGGGCAACCAACTGCCAGGTCCACCCACCCGGAGCCGCTCCCAGATCCGCCGCCTGCATGCCCTCTGCCAAGCGCACGCTCCATTCATCGCGCGGTATGAACTCATGCCAGGCCTCCTCGAGCTTCAGCGTCGAGCGACTGGGCGCGGCCGAAGGGAAGCGCAGCCGGCGAATACCGCCGGGCAATTCGCTTCGGTTTCCCGGAAAGCTCATCCCCAGCTGCACGAAGTCACCGTCCATCCAGAACAGATGCAAGCGGCGCCCACCGGCCTTGCGACGCAGGGCACCCCGCTTTCGCAGCGCTGACTCGAGCGGGCGCGTCAGCGCCTTGATCAGCCCCGCCAGCGCCTTACCTTCGTTGGTATCGGGCGTTTCGTGCCAGATCGACTCGAAACTCCATCCGCTGGTCATTACCTGGGCCAGGATGGGAGACATCCTGTCGTCACGATTCAATCCCATGGGCGCCAACGCGACCAGGCTTTGACGGGCAAAGACGAGCTGCTCGAACTTCAGCTGACGATGCAGTTCGTTGGCCGGCCTTTCATCGTCCACGACGAAACAGGCGAATCCACCCTGTTCGATGAACTCAGCCCTACCCTGCCAGCCAAGTCGCTCGACCCGCTCAGCCACCTCGGTCGCAACATCGGCTTCGAAACCTGGGCGACAGTAGAAAAGCAGCTGATCGGGCACCACACGGTCTGCCAGGCTAGCCATTGGCGTTCTCTCAAGGATTCGTTGATGACGCATGGTACCAGCACTGGCTTTCGCTGTCGGCCATCCGCTAATCGCCTCTAGTCTGGGGCTTTTCGCCCTGTAGAAACTTTCTTCACTGCCCGCTAGGCGGCCAGCTTCAAGCCCACCAGGCCGGCAAGGATAAGCACCAGGCTGATCAGCCGCAGCGGCGAGGCACTATCGCCATAGATCAGTATGCCCAGCATGACCGTACCTAGCGCACCAACCCCCACCCAGATGGCGTAGGCAGTACCCACGGGGAGAACCTTCATTGCCTGTGCCAACAGATAAAAGCTCGCCACCATCGCCAGAATAGTGAATAGGCTCGGCAGCGGGCGGGTAAAGCCATGTGACGCCTTCAGGCCCAACGCCCACGCCACTTCGAGAAGACCGGCAACGACCAGTATCACCCAGGCCATTGTGATTTCCTTCTGAAGGTCCGAGGCCGTCCCCGGGTTGGCAGCACACCACCGGGTCGTCCCGCCGGTGATCAGGGGCCATTTTCGGTCCCTTAAACGGCGAAACCCCGACCAGTTGGCCGGGGTTTCTGAAGAGATGCCTGACGATGACCTACTCTCGCATGGGGAGACCCCACACTACCATCGGCGCTGAGCGGTTTCACTGCTGAGTTCGGC